>OY969936.1:157500-3150729 GCA_963704745.1 uncultured Alphaproteobacteria bacterium | reverse complement strand
TCCGCCCGCAAGCGGTCCAAGGCTTCTGCGAAAATCCCCCGATAATTCATCACGCCTCCCCTGCGCGAACGATGCGCTAGCAAAAATTCCCGATCAGGCCAAGGATCATTGATCGCGATCGTTGCGATGCAATGGGGGCCGTGTGGAGAAGACCTTCTGGAGGGGCCTGTGGAAGGGAACCATAGGTCGGCATCTGGTCCGCGGCGCCGACCTGCATCTTTGCAAGGCGGTGCCGCTTTTTCTATACGCTTTTTGCCCGTTTAAGAAGCGTCCCGCGAGCGGCAGATGGTCTCATCACTCGCCCAGACGGGACGCGATCCGTGGCGCGTCGCGCTGGACCCGCGGCGGTCAGGGCTCGACGTGCCCATAAACGCGCCCTTGGCGATTTTCACAGGCGCAGCTCGTGCCAACATTGACGGGGCTCGAAAGCACACAGGTCCGTTGGGGGGTCACGCAATATTGGCCGACAGTCGGTTGCTCCTCATAAGGATAATACTCGTAAGGATAGTAATTGCACTCCGGCCACCACTCATAGCCGTACTCACAAGGGTAGCCCCAGCCCCAATAACCATAGCCATAACGGCGGCGAAAGTGGTAGCGGCCACCCGGGCGCCGCCCGGCGTAAGTGTAAGCCTTGCCCCCTGCGCTGGGTACGGCCATCCTGCCGGCGCCCGTCACAGACGGGCTCGGGCCGCCAACGCGTCCGGCGCCCATGCCGGCGCCCATCCCGGCGCCGCCGAAGCCGCCCACATGACCGCCGCCCATGCCGCCGCCCATGCCAGGGCCGCCGCCGCCGCCCATGCCATGGCCTCCGCCTCCGCCGCCGCCGCCCATGCCGCCGCCGCCGCCCATGCCGCCGCCGCCATGGCCGCCGCCGCCACCGCCGCCGCCGCCGCCACCGCCACCGCCGCCGCCAGGTGGGTCCTGGGCCATAGCAGCATTGCCATAGGCGAGGGCGCCCGCGAACAGGATGGCTGCCAAGATTTTACCGAAACGTTGCATGATCGCTACTCCCAACGGCAACACCGCGACGCGGCCAAATTGCGATCGCACCGGCATGTCGATATAGGGCGCGCAGGCGGCCGGGGTCTTTGCGCTATGTCAAATCTGCTGCCCCGGCGAAGCCGCGTCCCCGCGAGCCGCCTTTTGGGAGATGAATATTCATGCGCGTTCTCGTCACCGGCACGGCCGGATTCATCGGCTTCCATCTCGCTCGGCGCTTGCTCGAGCGCGGCGAGGAGGTCGTCGGCGTGGACGGGTTCACGCCCTATTATGATCTGTCGCTGAAGCGCGCCCGCCAGGCCGAGCTGCAACGCCACAAGGCGTTCCGCGACCATGAAATTCTGCTCGAGGATTTCGCCGCGCTGAACGAGGTCTATGGGGAGGGGTTCGACCTCGTCTATCATTTCGCGGCGCAGGCGGGCGTGCGCTACAGCCTCGAAAATCCGCGCGCCTATGTCGATGCCAATGTCGTCGGCACCTATAATCTGCTCGAAATCATGCGCGGCAAGCCGCCGCAGCACGCGCTCTTGGCGTCGACCTCATCGGTCTATGGCGCGAATGCGTCGATCCCCTTTTTCGAGACCGATCGCGCCGATCATCCTTTGACGCTTTACGCGGCGACAAAAAAGGCGAACGAGGAGACGGCGCATGCCTATAGCCATCTCTTTGCAATTCCGGTGACCATGCTGCGCTTCTTCACCGTCTATGGCCCTTGGGGCCGGCCCGATATGGCGCTTTTCAAATTCGTCTCCGCCATGCTCGCCGACCGGCCGATCGATCTCTACAATCACGGGAAGATGCGGCGCGACTTCACTTTCGTCGACGATCTGGTGGAGGCGATGATCAGGCTGGCCAAAGCCATTCCGCCGGCCCCTGACGCCCGGCAACCGCCGATCGAAGGCGACAGCCTGTCGCCGCAAGCACCCTGGCGCGTCGTCAATATCGGCGCCGGCAGCCCGGTGGATCTCGAAGCCTTTGTTGCCGCCATCGAAGCCTCGCTCGGCCGCAAGGCGCAGCGCAACTATATGGAGATGCAGCAGGGCGATGTGCCGGTGACCTTCGCCAATACAGATCTCTTGTTCCGGTTGACCGGCTATCGTCCGGCGACCGCCGTCTGCGACGGCGTTCCGGCCTTTGTTGCCTGGTACAGGGACTATTTTGGCATCTAGAGCATGTCCCGGAAAAGTTGACAGATTTTTCCGATAACGCACATGCTCTACTTCTTTGATGTAGAGCCGATTTGTCCCGATCATGTGGATCGTAATCCAAGCACATCGGATATATCCGATGTGCCAAAGAGCCGATTCCACATGATCGGGATCGGCTCTAGAGCATGTCCTTCATGAGACATCGGGTATACCCGATGTCTAAAATATCGGAAAAGTCGACAGACTTTTCCGACGAAGCACATGCCCCGGCCACCATGAACCTCATGAGGCAGGGTCGCTCGCCTGCGCAACTTCCTCGCTTGCCGCTGGGTGTCGATCGGCGAATGCGGCGCCGCGCAAAATCTTAACAGATTCCGGACTTGCACTTGGGATTGCCGTCGAACAAAAATGCACGAGCCGGTGAGTTTGCGCTGCAAAGTTGGAGGGAGAGATGGAAAAGATCCTTCGCACCTTTCTTTCGACATTCGTGAAGGAAGGTTCTCTGGATGTCGAAACTGCGTCGGGACGGAGCTTCACTGTCGGCGACGGGACGCCGGCCACAGCTGCAATCCGCTTTCGCGATGCTTCGGCGCAAACGGCCTTGATGCTCGATCCGGACCTGCGCTTCGGCGAGCTCTATATGGATGGCCGGGTGGAGGTGACGCGCGGCACGATCTATGACGTGCTTGCGATCGGCTCGCGCAATATCGGGCGCTTCAAACGCTTTGTCTGGCTCCGCCTGGCGGAACAGCTCCGCCATGCGCTGCGCCGTTTCACGCAGCGCAACCATGTCGCGAAGGCGCGTCGGAACACCGCGCATCATTACGATCTCGACGGCCGGCTCTATCGGCTCTTTCTCGACGAAGACCGGCAATATTCCTGCGCTTATTTCGAGCACGAGGGGGCGACCCTCGATGAGGCGCAGCTCGCCAAGAAACGGCACATAGCGGCGAAGCTGCTCGTCGAGCCGGGCGACCGTGTGCTCGACATCGGCTGCGGCTGGGGCGGCATGGGCCGCTATCTCGCGGAGATCTGCGGCGCCCATGTCACCGGAATAACCTTGTCGAGCGAGCAGCTCGCCGTCGCGCGGCAACGCGCCAGCGAGGCCGGGCAAGCGGCCCAACTCGAGTTCCGCCTCGAGGATTACCGCGAGATCAATGCGCGATTCGACCGGATCGTATCGGTCGGCATGTTCGAACATGTCGGGCTCGGCTTCTACGATTCCTTCTTCCGCCAGGTGGCGAAAATGCTCGACGACAAAGGTGTCGCGCTCATCCATACGATCGGCCACGACGGTCTTCCCGCGCCGACCAATCCTTGGGTGGCGAAATATATTTTTCCGGGCGGCTACATTCCGTCGCTGTCGGAGATCATGCCGGCGATCGAGCGGGCCGGGCTTTTTCTCACCGACATCGAAATCCTGCGGCTCCATTATGCGGAGACGCTCAAACTTTGGCGCGAGCGTTTTCTGGCGCGACGGGCGGAGGCGGCGGCGATCTATGGCGATCGCTTCTGCCGGATGTGGGAATTCTATCTCGCGGGGGCCGAATGCGCCTTCCGCTTCGAAGACATGGTGGTGTTCCAGATCCAGCTCGCAAAGAAGATCGATTCGGTGCCGTTGACGCGCGATTACATCGCCACGCGCGAGGCCGATCTGCGGCGGCGCGATTCGGCGGCGCCGGATTTGCGGATCGCCGGCTAGATCCGATGGAACCGACGAGCCGGTAGAATCCGAACATCCCGAGGCCGCGGCACGGGTTATGGAGCGACCGGGGATGCATGTCATTCCGCTGATCCGCTATCCGTACAAAATTTCTATCGAGTCTTCGAAGACATGATCAGGGTGCTGCACATTCGTCACGCATCGCGTCGACCGTGGACGAAGGAGCGGTAAACTGTCCCGAAGTTGGTCATTGTCGGGACAGTTGAGCCGGCAGGCTCTCTGACGGGCGATCACGGGAAGAATGAAAACTGAGTCGGGCCGCCTGCGAGCTGACAGTGAGGCTATATGCCTGGCCAGCCTTGATCTAGGGCCACGGACGGTGGAGGCTCCCCACTTGTTCGGACAACTCAATTCCGGAGCACTGTGAGGCATCATGCGACTCGACCCCACTGCCGGCACAATTGGCCAAGATCAAGTGACGTATTTTTCTATGATTTCGGGACCTCGGGAGCACCCCTTGTACGAAATCATCGGCCGCATAGCGGTGGAGTTCGGGCGCCTCGAGTATCTGGTTAAGGTGGCAATCGAGAAATTGAGCCGTGAGCTAGCTCTTCGAGACGGACTTCGCGGGGAGGATGTCCAATTCATCGAAGGCATGGCGCAGGCAGAGAGAGAATACACATTCTCAGCCTGCTGCTCTCACCTGGATCAATTATACGCAAAATGGGGGGCCGAGCCAGAACGCGTTGTCGAGTTCAAGAACTTGGTCGAGCGGCTCCTGAGGATCGGGGAAGAGCGAAACGGGCTCATACATGGGTGCTGGAGTAGTTCCGACGAGGGAACCTTTCTTAGACTGCGCAGCCGCTACGACCGGAAATCGAAATCGCTTCAGCAGTCCGTTGAGCGCTTCACACTGCTCGACTTGGAGGATTTCCACAAGACCGTGAATTGGCTCCGTTTTCTTCTATTTGCGGGCATCGGGGCGGATATCGGGCACATCGTTCCAATTGCTGCGAGCGAACCTCCGATGAAGCCGAGTCGAGGTACGGTATTGCTATCTGAGCTGATGTCAACTGCCAACGCATTCGGAATTGAGCCTGAGACCCTTTCTCAAGCAGTCGGCATCACAGTGGATGATATGAACGCGGTGGCAAAAGGCGTGCGAACACTAGAACCCGATGGTCCGCAGTACGGCCGTGCTGCTTTCCTTTCAGATTGGCTACAGAGAACTCTTAATTCACAATGGGGGTAACATCGACAGGGCACGTGAATGGCTCTCGGCGGTTCACCCGAGGCTTGAAACCACGCCCATGTTGGCAATGAAATCTGTGGAGGGCCTCATCGGGCTTTCAATGATTCCGTTCTCTGCGTAGGCGGTGTCCCGGTAACATATGTACTGCTCCATAAGACGAAGCATCGCCCTTGCGGCTTCACGCCGCAACAATCCAATCCCGAAGCGATTTGTAAAACATATGTTGTCGCAAATCGAAAACGGATTTGGCAACCGTCTGCTGAAAGAACGTGCTCCAACCCCTCTTAGGGTGATTTCTGAGCCAAATATCAGCCACCGTCAGCATGTTGTCGCGATGCGCCCTAACCATTTCGACGCATATGGCCATATCCGCCGAAAAGCGGAACCTACCTGCAGTATTGACGTCTCTCGCCAAAAACTCGAACGCAATTGAAAAGGGCGTGTGCCAATGAGAGGCGTAAAGTGTCCCCTGTTCGTCGGCCTCGGCCCATTTTGAAAAAAACAACCCCCACAGTTTATCTGCATTCTGCCGGTGGATGGGATCCAACAGGCACGCCATCCTGCCCAATCCGACAAAGTGCCCTTTGCGCACAGCCTCTTTATAAAAGCCCAGGGCTTTGTCAGTATCCTTTCGGACGCCGTCCCCACATTCATGCATCTCTCCGAGATATATCAGCGCATCCAATGACCCGAGTTTGGCCGCTTGGGTGAAACAGCGCATTGCTTCTTGAAAATCTTGGATAGAGTCACCTAGGCCGTGACGATGCTCAATTCCTTCATATAGCAGTTCGTTCGCTGGATTTGTCCGAGTCAGATTGAGTTCCGAAAGCCCGCCCTCGATAGACGCTGGAATAAGCTCATCCGATATCTTAGGCTTTCTTGAGTCGATCTCATCGCATGCCTTCATGATCGTCTTTATCACTTCACAGATATCCGCTTCGAAAAACTCCCTGTTTTTAGAGGTCCTTTTCCCTTGCTGCTCCAGAATTGCGTGGACGTAATCCTCGGCGGCGTGGCAATCCTGAAAGTACTCGTGAAAGACTACGATGAAAGGCGTCGCCACCCCTGTCATTCCCGAAAGTTCAGCCGCGCGACTCTCAGGGTCTCTTTCCGTTCGGCCCACCTTTACCAGGCCGGGAATCGAGGGGTTTATCAGAGCATAGACGTACCCAGGCATACCCATCTTCGTGGCCTTTCAGCGAGCACGGGCGCGCGCTTATCAAGAAATGTGCTGAGGACTGCCACGATAGCAAGCGGCTATAGCTTGACAAAGGAAAAATCCAACCCCGTATGCTTATCGGAAAGCAGGAGTAGTGGTTTGAGCAGGGGATGGAACGCGCCATCAGGCGGCACCGCAGAAATATCTTATGCGCAACAGTTACCACCACTTGCCTTAGTATTTGGAAGGGGACAAGGCCTGACGCGACCATAGGCATCGTACACTTGAAGGGTCCCAAAAAGGGCTATTTGCGGGATAGCCATTGCGACCGAGCGCAAGGAAGCACAGCGGCAAAATGGGCCGCTGGCGACGGACGCCAATAAACGTTTTCGGGACAGTTCCGCTGAAAACTCGGAACGGCGGGCGCCGGGCCTAGGCAGCTGGCGCGTGCAAGGATTTTTTCGCCGGCAAATGGCCGGCCTTTGCGAGCAATGTGCAGCCCGGCCCGGAAAATGGCGCATGGGCGCTGCCTGCTGGAAAGCGCACCCAAGTGCCTTTCGGATAATCGCCGGACTCGTCGCTGAAGATGCCGTCGAGGATCAGCAGTTCCTGGCCCACCTCATGGACATGGTGCGCGATCTGCACCCCAGGCGGAAACCGCATGAGCAAGGTGCTTTCGCCGTCGAACTCATGCAGCCGCTTTAGCGCCGCACCTTCGCAGCCATTGCTCTGCCAGGGGCCGGCATTGGTGTCGATCACTACACGCGCTTTGTCGTCCGGCGCGAATTGCCAGAGTTTCACGAAGAGCAGGCAGCCTTCTTTCGTGAACGGCCGATGCGAGCTGCCGATCGGATCACGCAGATAGGTGCCGGCAGGATAGATGCCATGCTCATCCTGAAGGACGCCTTCGAGCACGAAGATTTCTTCGCCGCCGCCATGTTCATGCAAAGGAAAGCAACTGCCGGGCGCGAAGCGCACCAGGCTCGTCGCGCGCGCGATCTCCTCGCCGATACGGTCGAGCATGAGCCTGTCGACGCCTTGCTGCGGCGAAGCCACCCATAGCGCCTCGCCAGGGCGGACGACTTCCTTTTGCGTGAAATCGGCGCGAATGTTCATGGGCGAACCGTCATGGCAATGCCGGGGTCGTGCCTTATGACAAGATAACAAGATAATGAGGGCGCCGCCAAGTCCGGCGCTTTTGCCAGCCAAATTCAGAGCATGTGCCACGGCACATCTGCCAAGCCGGCCAACAAGATTTTATCCCTTCTCCCGCAAAGCCTTCAATCGATAAAGTGCCTCCAGCGCTTCCCGCGGGGTCAATGCATCGGGATCGATCGCATCGAGCGCCGCCGCGAGTCTTTTTGCAGGCGAAGGCGCTTGCGCGGGCGGCGCTTTCTGCGCGGAAAAAAGCGGCAGATCGGCGACGAGTTCTTCGACCGGCGTCCGCCTGTCGCCTGCCTCGAGCTCGGCGAGAAGATGCTTGGCCCGCTCGGTGACGGCCGCAGGCAGGCCGGCGAGCTTGGCGACTTGAATGCCATAGGAACGGTCCGCCGCACCCTGCACGATCTCATGCAGAAAGACGACATCGCCATGCCAATCGGTCACCCGCATGGTGAGATTGACGATGCGCTTCAGGCTTTTGGCGAGCTGCGTCAATTCATGGAAATGGGTCGCGAAGAGCGCGCGGGCGCGATTTACCTCATGCAAATGTTCCATCACCGCCCAGGCGATGGAAAGCCCGTCAAAGGTCGCCGTGCCGCGGCCGATCTCGTCCAGGATCACGAGCGAGCGTTCGCTCGCCTGATTGAGGATCGCCGCCGTCTCGACCATCTCGACCATGAAGGTCGAGCGGCCGCGGGCGAGATCATCGGCCGCGCCGACGCGCGAAAACAGCCGGTCGACGATGCCGATCTCGCAGCGCGCCGCAGGCACGAACGAGCCCATCTGCGCGAGAATGGCGATCAACGCGTTCTGGCGCAGATAGGTCGATTTGCCGGCCATGTTCGGGCCGGTGACGACGGCGATCAGCCCGCCGTCATCGCCCGGTGCCGAAAGCGTGCAATCATTGGCGACGAAGGGCTTGCCGGAGGCGGCCAAGGCCGCCTCGACCACCGGATGCCTGCCGCCTTCGACGATGAAAGCGAGCGAGTCGTCGACCGCCGGCCGCGTCCAGTCGCGGCTCTCGGCGAGTTCCGCCAAGGCAGCGGCGACATCGATGGCAGCAAGCGCCTCGGCCGCGGCTTTGATCGAGGCCTCCGCCGCGAAAATCCGTGCGGTTGCCTGATCGAAGATCGCCTGTTCGCGCGCCAGAGCCCTGTCCGCGGCGGAAGCGATTTTCGTCTCGAGTTCGGCCAGCTCGGCGGTCGAGAAGCGCATCGCATCGGCCATGGTCTGGCGATGCACGAAAGTGGCATTGAAGGGCGGTTTTGTCAGTCTCTCGCCCTGCGTCTGCGGTACTTCGACGAAGAAGCCGAGAAAGTTATTGTGCTTGAGCTTCAATTGCCGCGTTTCGGTGAGCGTGCAGTAGCGCGCCTGCAATTGCGCGATGACGCGACGGCTCGCGTCGCGCAAGGCGCGCGCCTCGTCGAGCTCAGGATCATAATTCGCGCGGATAAAATTGCCGTCGCCGCGCTTCAGCGGCAGCTCTTCCCCGAGCGCATGGGCGAGGCTCGCAGCGATCGCCGGATCGACACCGCCCGCCGCCTGCCGCGCCGCGGCAAGATCCTCGGGGCAATCTTGCACGGCGGCGAGCCGCTGCGCGATCGCAGCGGCCGCGCCGAGCCCGTCGCGCAAGGCGGCGAGATCGCGCGGCCCGCCTCTCTGCAAGGCGAGCCGCGACAGAGGCCGGGCGAGATCGGGCGCCGATTTGAGGATCTTGCGCAGATCGGCGCGCAGGCTGCGGCCCTCGACGAGAAAGCTCACCGCATCGAGCCGCTGCAAGATCGCCGCGCGGCTCGTCAAAGGCCCGGCGAGCCGCTCCGCCAAGAGCCGGCTGCCGGCCGGCGTAATGGCGAGATCGATCGCGGCAATGAGCGATCCGTCGCGATTGCCTGAAAGCGTGCGCGTCAATTCCAGATTGGCGCGCGTCGCCGCATCGATCTCCATTCGTGCATCGCTGCGAATGCGCGATGGCAGATCGAGCGCCGGGCGCGCGGCGAGCTGGGTGCGCTCGATATAGAAGATCGCCAGTGCCGCGGCGGCGATTTCAACCCGCGAAAATGTCCCGAGCCCTTCGAGCGTCGCGAGCTTGAAGAAGTCGCGAATACGCCGCTCCGCGCTCGTCTGGTCGCCGATGTCGCGGCCGATGGGCGTTGCCGGAATGCGCAGCTCGGCGATCAGCTGCGCGAAGAAAGGATCCGTGCAAAGCGCCTCCGGCGCGATGATCTCGGCCGGATCGATGCGGCCGATCTCGGCGCCGAGCGCGGATCGGACGACCTCGATCACTTGAAAGGCGCCGGTCGAAATATCGACCGCGGCGAGCCCATAGGCGAAAGCCGTATCGGATGTCCGCTGCCGCGCGATGGCGAGAAGGCAATTGGCTTTCGCCGGATCGAGCAGCCGTTCCTCGGTGATCGTGCCGGGCGTCACCAGGCGCACGACATCGCGCTTGACGACAGATTGCGCGCCGCGTTTCTTCGCTTCCGCCGGATCTTCGATCTGCTCGCAGACGGCGACGCGATGGCCGAGCCCGATCAGCTTTTGCAGATAATCGTCGGCGCGTTCGATCGGCACGCCGCACATGGGAATGTCGCGGCCCATATGCTTGCCGCGCTTGGTGAGCACTATGCCGAGCGCCCGCGAAGCAATCTCCGCATCGGCGAAGAAGAGCTCATAGAAATCGCCCATGCGGTAGAAGAGGAGACAATCCGGATTGACCGATTTGATCTCGATATATTGCGCCATCATCGGGGTGATTTTGGCGTGCGCCTCCTCTGGCGGTGGCTCGCCGCGGCCGGGCGCATCGCCGTCTTTGGGTGGCGGGACAGGATCAAAGGTGCGGCGCTTGGACATAGGCCGAGCATAGCAAAGCCGCGCCGAGGATGCACGGCACAGGTGCCGTCCGCGTCTGCGCTAAATCGGGCGTTTGGCCGTCGATTGCCGTCATCAGAGTGCAAAGGATTATAATGGCGATTGCGCTTCGCACGACACGGCGCGCCGAAATGTGAACACCGTCAATTCCCGGTCGTTCTGGCGCAAGGCGGAGGCGCAAATCAGACTCTCCAGAACAGCCAATCCGTTCGTATATTTTGCTTAATATCTAATCCTTCCACTCCGTCTCGTTGAGGAACTGCTGCAGAACGTTCGCTGGTCTATAATGCAATTCTTGCGGCGCGCCGGTCTCAGGCACCTGCGGCCCCGCAGGACCGGGGGCGGCGACGAGCTTGCGATAGAGATGCCAGGTTGTATGGCCAAGAAACGGAAGCACGAAGACGAGGCCGACAAAAAAAGCCATCGTGGCGACCGAGAGGAGAAAGCCGATCAATATCGCCCAAGCGAACATCTGACGCGCATTGATCCAGACCGCCCGCATGCTCGTGATCATCGCGGTGATGGCGTCGACGTCGCGGTCGATCAACATCGGGCAGGACACGGCCGTGAGCGAGAACAAGACGAAGGCGATGCACGCCCCTGCCAGGTTGCCCACCACGAAAAACAATGCACCCGCCGGCGTCGTGGCCATTGCGGTGATCAGTTGTTCGAGGCTCAAGACGTGCGTCCCGAAAAACATCACGTAAAGGAAGAGCGCGACATCGAGCCATATGACCAAAGCGAAAGTAGTCACCAGGGCCATCCAGCCAAGTTCCTGCGATCCGTTCCGCAGGATCAGGATGGCCGACCAGGAGAGCTTTTCACCGCGTTCCAGCCGCCGGCTGATTTCATAAGTTCCGGCCGCGACGAACGGCGCGATGAGCGCAAAACCGGTCGCCAACGGATAGACGGCGACCTGCAGCTGCGTCGCAAAAAGAAGCGTGGCCATGAGAGCGCCGCCCAGAGTATAGACCGCGCCGAAGAACACGCTGTATGGAAGCGCCGCCTTGAAATCACGCCAGCCGGCCCAGAGTGCGTCACTCAGGTCGTCTTGTGACAGGGGCAAAATGGCGGGCCTTCCGGCTGAGCTCACGTCCGACATAAGCCCTCCCGCTAAATTTGTTTTTGATCATAAACTTTAGCCTGGCTCGCGCCCGACGCAATCTCAATTTGTCGCCAGGTGCAAGGTGAGCGGCGGGCTCGTTCGCTCACACCGTCACCTGCGCCCCCAATTCCACGACCCTGTCTGACGGAATGGCGAAGAACTCCGTCGCATTGGTCGCCTGTTTCATCAGGCTGACGAAGAGCTTGTCCTGCCAGGCCGGCATGCCCGAGGTCGGCGAGGTCTTGATGTTGCGCCGGCCGAGGAAGAAGGACGTCGTCATAATATCGAATTTGAGCCCGCATTTGCGCAACAAGGCGAGCGCGGCCGGCACGCGCGGGCTCTCCATATAGCCGTAATGCAGAGTGATGCGTGTGAAGCCGTCCGACAATTGCTCGAGTTCAAAGCGGTTGGCGACCGGCACGCGCGGCATGCTCTCGGTGCGCACCGACATGATCCAGACATGCTCGTGCAGGACCTTGTTGTGCTTCAGATTGTGCATCAGCGCGGAGGGCGCGACCTCCGGCTGATTGGTCAGAAAGATCGCAGTGCCGGGAACGCGTTTCGGCTTTGATTTTTCGAGCATGCCGATCAGCTCTCGCAATGGAATCGAATCGCGCTTGATCTTTTGCGCGAGCAGCTGATTGCCGCGCACGAAGGTCCACATGATGATCATCGAGCAGGCGGCGAGCAGCAGCGGCACCCAGCCGCCTTCGATGACCTTCGTGAGATTGGCGGCGAGGAAGGCACAGTCGACCGTAAGGAAGACCGCAATGAAGCTCACCGCGGCCCAGAGCGGCCACAGCCATTTCTTCCAGACGACGATGAAGGCGAGTGCCGTCGTCGCCACCATGGTGCCGGTGACCGCGACGCCATAGGCGTTGGCGAGCGCGCTCGAAGATCTGAACATGAAGACGAGCAGCAGCACGCCGACGAGCAGCAGCCGATTGACATGCGGAAGGAAGATCTGGCCTTCCTGCGTCTCCGATTTATGTTGGATTTCCATGCGCGGCACGAGGCCGAGTTGGATCGCCTGGCGAACGAGGGAGAAGGCGCCGGTGATCACCGCTTGGCTCGCGATGACGGTGGCGATCGTCGCGAGCAGGACGAGCGGCAGCAGCGCCCAGGACGGCGCCAAGAGAAAGAACGGATTCTCGATCGCCGCTTTATTGCCGAGAACGAGAGCGCCCTGGCCGAGGTAATTGAGGCCGAGCGCCGGCAGGACGAAATAAAGCCAGGCCGATTGGATCGGCCGGCGGCCGAAATGGCCCATATCGGCATAGAGGGCTTCGGCCCCCGTCACGGCGAGGAAGACGGAGCCGAGGACGATGAAGCCGAGCAGGCCGTGGCCGAACAGAAATTTGATGCCTTCGACCGGATTGAAGGCGAGGAGGATGCGCGGCGCATCGGGAATATGCATCGCGCCGAGCCCGCCGATCACAATGAAGAAAACCGCCATGATCGGACCGAAGAAACGCGCGACCCGCCCCGTTCCATGGCTCTGCACCCAGAAGACCGAGACCAATATTGCGACGGTGAGCGGCAGAACATAGGGGGTGAAGACCGGCGTCGCGACATCGAGCCCTTCCAAGGCGGAGAGGACCGAGATCGCCGGCGTGATGATCGCATCGCCGGAAAACAAGGCGGCGCCGGCGACGCCGAGAAAGAAGACCACCGCAGCGCGCCGGCCGAGCGCGTTCTGCGCCAGCGCCATCAAGGAGAGCGTGCCACCCTCTCCCTTATTGTCGGCCCGCAGCAGAAAGAGGACATATTTCGCGGTCACGGTGAAGAACAGCGCCCAGATCAGGAGCGAGACCGTGCCGATCACATGATGGTCGGTGATGCCGATGGCCTTCGAGTGGATGAGCGATTCCCGCAGCGCATAAAGCGGGCTCGTGCCGATATCGCCATAGACGACGCCGATCGAGCCGAGCGCCAAAGCGGCGAATCCCTCTTTCTTTTCGGTCGAGCCGAGCGGCGCCCCCGCGGCCGGTGCGGCAGAGGCTTTGTCTTGCGCGGTCAGCGCCATTCGCAAAATCCTTTTGTGGAAGATGCTCCCGCGGCGCAGAGCGAATGCCGAGAGCCAATGCAAAGAGCCGATCTCATGAGAGGCGGTAAAAGTCATTCGTCCGGCGAAACCGCCGGAAGCATCTGCTCGCCGAATGCCGGATTGAAGCGAGGATGGGCTCCTCGGGATCGCTTTTTGTTGATCTCCATCAGCGCCGCGCGCATATAGCGCTTTCTCAGCGCCGGAAAAAGAGGGTGGTTCGCGCTCGCCTTCGGCCCTATCCCGTTTCCTCATGGCTATATATGCGGGACGATTTCACGGAAGTGGCGGCGGGGGCGCTTGCCGCTCCTCGCATCACTCGCCATGTGAGCCCCATGCACGGCTTTATCCCCAAGCTTCCGATCGAGGCGGTCCTGCCGCAGATCCGTGCGGCACTCGCGTCTGGTCGAAGCGCCGTTCTCACGGCGCCGCCCGGCGCCGGCAAGACGACCTTGGTCCCCCTCGCCCTTCTCGATGAGGCCTGGGCACGCGGGGCTAAGATCGTGCTGCTCGAACCGCGGCGGCTCGCCGCGCGCGCTGCGGCGGAACGGATGGCCAATTTGCTCGGCGAGAGGCTGGGCGAGACCGTGGGCCTGCGCATGCGGCTCCTGTCGCGCGTCTCGGCGAAGACGCGCATCGAGGTCGTGACCGAGGGCGTTTTCGCCCGCATGATCCTCGATGATCCGGCGCTTTCCGGCATCGCCGCCGTTCTCTTCGACGAGTTTCATGAGCGTTCGCTCGATGCCGATTTCGGCCTCGCGCTGGCGCTCGATGCGCAGGCCCATCTGCGCGAGGATCTGCGCCTGCTCGTCATGTCGGCGACCCTCGATGGGGCGAGCGTCGCGACGCTTCTCGGCGAGGGCGTGCCGAGGATCGAGGCGCAAGGCCGTATTTTTCCGGTCGCGACGATCCATCTCGGCCGCGATCCGGCGGAGCGGATTGAGGCGGCGCTCGCGCGCGCCATCATGCGAGCCCTGGCTGCCGAGCCCGGCTCACTCCTCGTCTTCCTGCCGGGCCAAGGCGAGATCACAAGGCTCGCCGCGTTGCTCGGCGAAAGGATCAATGACCCGGCAATCGAGATCGCGCCGCTCTATTCGGGGCTCGACCGGGCGGCGCAAGACCGCGCCCTCGCCCCGGCCGCGGCGGGCCGCCGCAAGATCGTGCTCGCCACGTCGATCGCCGAAACCTCGCTGACCATCGAAGGGGTCCGCATCGTCATCGATTCCGGCCTCGCCCGGGTGCCGCGCTATGAGGCGGACCGCGGCCTGACGCGGCTTGAGACCGTGCGCGTCTCCCGCGCGGCGGCCGATCAGCGCCGCGGCCGCGCCGGGCGCATGGAGCCTGGCCTTTGCTATCGCCTATGGGAAGAGGCAGCCACCGGCGCGCTCGAGGCTTTCGCTCCGCCGGAAATCCTCAACACGGATCTGTCCGGCTTTCTTCTCGATTGCACCGCCTGGGGCGCACGCGAGCCCGGGCGCGATCTTCGATTTCTGGACCCTCCGCCGCAAGTCGCGCTCGCCGAGGCGAAGAGCCTGCTCGGCGCGATCGGCGCGCTCGATGCCGATGGCGGCTTGACCGATGAGGGACGCGCGATCCGCAGCCTTGCTCTGCCGCCGCGGCTGGCGCGCATGATCGTCGATGCGCGGGCCTTGGGCGAGGCGGAACTCGCGGCTGAAATCGCCGTGATCGTGACCGAGCGCGGGCTCGGCGGCGACAGCGCCGATCTCTCTCTGCGGATCGAGCGTTTCCGCAAGGATCGTTCGCCGCGCGCCGAGGACGCACGCCGGCTCGTCCGCAGCCTGTTGAAACAGGCCGGCGCCGAGCCTGGCGCGGGAAAGAGCGATGTCGAAAATTGCGGGCGCCATCTCGCCGCGGCCTTCCCCGATCGTATCGCCAAAGCGCGCGGCAAAGCCGGCGAATTTCTGCTGGCGAATGGCCGCGCCGCTCATGTCGAGCCGCATGACTCTTTGGCGCGAGAACAATTCCTTGCGGTTGGCGAGATCGCCGGCCGCGCCGCGGCGGCACGCATCCTTCTTGCAGCCCCACTGACGCTCGAAGAGATCGAAGAAATCGCCGGCGCAAAGATCGTCACCAAGGAAGAGCTGAGTTTCGACGAAGCGCGCGCAAGCCTGCAGGCGCGCAAGCAGAGACGGCTCGGCGCGCTGGTGCTGGCCGAGCAGAAGCTCTCCCCGCAAGGCCCGGAGGCGGCGATTGCGCTCGCCGAAGGCGTGGCGAAATATGGTTTCGAGAAACTGCCCTGGACCAAAGCGCTCAAACAATGGCGCGACCGCATTCTCTTTCTGCGCGCGGCGGAAGGCGACTCGGCCTGGCCCGATCTTTCGGATGAGGTTTTGAAAGCGAGCGCCATGGAGTGGCTCGCGCCATATCTCGAAGGCAAGACGAGTCTCGCCGAGATCAGCGCCGCAGATCTCGACGCGGCGCTGAAGGCTCTGCTGCCTTGGGAATTGCAGCGCCGGCTCGAGGCCGAAGCGCCGACCCATTTCGAGACGCCGGCCGGCTCAAACATCGCGCTCGATTATGGAGCCGAAGGCGGCCCGCTCTTGTCCGTGCGCGTGCAGGAGCTCTATGGGCTCGCCGAGCATCCGTCGATCGCCAAGGGCAAAGTGGCGCTGACTTTGGAGCTACTGTCGCCGGCGCAGCGGCCGATCCAGATCACGAAAGATCTGCCGGGCTTTTGGCGCGGCTCCTGGGCTGCGGTGAAGATGGAAATGAAGGGCCGTTATCCGCGCCATGTCTGGCCGGATGATCCGAAGCAGGCGCAGGCAACGACACGGGCAAAGCCAAGAGGGACGTGAAAAGAGCGCCAGAATGGCATCTTATACTTCCCCTGAAGGGGAGGGATTTGCGCCTCTGCCACCTCTGCCCTTTCTCCCCGCCGCGCTCGGAAACGTCACAGCTTCCGTGCTAGGATCGCGGCATCGCGTGAAACCTGACGGAGGCGGCGATGCGCGTTATTTTCGGCATTATTCTCGGATTTTTTCTGACTGTCGGCATCGCCTATGTCGCCGATGCCGGCCACCACGCGGTCTGCCCTGCGGCCGAGGGGCGTCCGCTCGTCAATTGGGACGAAGCGAACCTCAGGTTCAAAGATCTTTCCGCCGCTGTCCAGTCCGGCTGGCACCGGCTGACCGGGCATATTTCTCACTGAGAGGCGCGAGGGGGACATTGGCGCAAAGCTTGCTCCTGAACATTCCAAGCCGCCGGTGGCGGGTTCATCCCGCAATGGGTCGGGACCTGCGTCAGGCTGAGGAAGAGCAACACGGCTCGGGAATCATGGGAGAATTGCGATGACTGAAGCTCACAGCGCCGAAGACAGCGCGCGCTATGTTTTGACGATCTTCATACGATTGAGGTGCCTCGCCGGTCAAACCGTGCTGATGAACAACCTCACATTGCCCTTCTCTCAGGATGGCTGGCAGCTCGATGATCTCGCTGCGGGGCTGCAATATGGTGTCGAGCAAGGATGGATCGAGATCGGTAAGGGCGAGAAATTTGTCAAGCTGACAGAGGCGGGCTTCGCTCAGACGGTGCCTTTGACGGCCTGATGCCGGCCAGCCTTCGACGCGTCTTGAGCCTTGCTTTTGTTGCGGCGACGTTCTTTTTCATGCGGAGCTTTCTAGCGGCGGCCGGCGCATTCCATTGCGCTGTCGGGCGCGAGCCCCTATAAGGCCCGCTGCGGCCGTTTCCGACACCCCTGGAGGCGCAGGCCGCATCTTTAAGCATCGAAGGACACCGATATGGCCGAAGTGAAAACTCTGGCGGCCACGGTGCGCGGTGGGATCGGCAAGGGGGCCGCCCGCAGCGTTCGCCGTGAAGGCCGCATACCAGCCGTCATCTATGGCGGCGGCGATCCCGCCGAGCCGATCGCGCTCGATTATCGCGAGGTCGACAGGCTGATCTATGCCGGGCATTTTCTGACGACGATCTTTGAGATCGATGTCGCCGGCAGCAAGCAGCGCGTGATCCCGCGCGACTATCAGCTCGATCCGATAAAGGATCTGCCTCTGCACGTCGATTTCCTGCGTCTGAAACCGGGCGCGACGCTGCGCGTCGAGGTGCCGGTCCATTTCATCAATCAGGACATTTGCCCCGGCCTCAAAAAGGGCGGCGCGCTGAATGTGGTGCGCCATGTCGTCGAAATGCGGGTGCCGGCCGAGGCGATTCCGGATGCGATCACCGTCGATCTGAGCACGCTCGACATTGCCGAATCGCTGCATATTTCGGCCGTCACTCTGCCGCCCGGCTGCAAGCCGACGATCACCGATCGCGATTTTACCATCGCGACCCTGGTGCCGCCGGTCGTCGTGGCGGAGACCCCGGCCGCCGCCGCTGCCCCTGCCGCCGCCGCCGCCGCGCCGGCGGCCAAGGGTGCCAAACCTGCGGCAGCAAAACCCGCAGCGCCAGCGGCTAAACCGAAGAAATAAACCGCATCTGCCGAAGGCTGGCGCAAAATCTGCCAGCTACTGTTCCAGTCTTCGGCTGCGCCTTGGGGGCGCGTCTTCGCCTTACGTTGCGGTTCTCTCGCCATGAAGCTCTTCGTCGGCCTCGGCAATCCCGGCCGTGCCTATGCCGGAAACCGCCACAACATCGGCTTCATGGTGGTCGACGCGCTGGCGCGCGAGCAGCGGTTTCCGCCGTTCCGGGTCCGCTTCAAGGGTCTCGCCAGCGAGGCGACGCTCGCCGGCGAAAAGGTGATTTTGCTGAAGCCCGAAACCTATATGAACGAATCCGGCCGCGCCGTCCAAGAAGCGGCGCGCTTCTATAAGATCACGCCGGAAAACATCGTCGTCTTTCACGACGAGCTGGATCTCGCGTCCGGCAAGCTTCGCGTAAAACTTGGCGGCGGCAATGCCGGCCACAATGGCCTGCGTTCGATCAGCGAGGCGATCGGCAACGACTATCGTCGGGTGCGGATCGGCATTGGCCATCCCGGCGACAAGGACCGGGTGCATGATTATGTGCTGTCGGATTTCGCCAAGAGCGAAACGCCCTGGGTCGAATCCCTCTGTCTGACGATCGCCGCCAATGCCGCGCTGCTCGTGACGGGGGACGACCAGACCTTCCAGAACAAGGTGCATCTGGCGATGGCCGCCGCCGGCCTCGCCAAGGAGGGGCTGTTTTAAGACATGATCATGACGGGCCGCCAGGCTTTTGGATGGATCGAAACAACGACAAGGCCCGTGTCGCAATTCAACCCGATCTCATTCGTTCCAGCCGCCGTTTCAAAAAGCCATCGTGCGAGATCGCGCTCGACAGCGGCGGTATGATATTTGCTTAGCAGCGGATGCGTTCTGCTTGATGCGCTCGCCGCGCGGGGATGGCTGTCGCGGCCCCATGGCGCGGGAGTGTCTCAGCTCAACAAAAGCGTGCTCACTTCAACAAAAAAGTTGGTGCGTTGACAGCGTGTGGTCAATGCCCCTGTCCCGATAGACTGGAGTCCGATATGCAATTAGCCGAGGCCTTTGCCGGTTCCGATACTGACGCGATCAAGGCGGCCTTTGAGGGCGCGACCGTCCGCGTTTACTCCTGCCCGCAGCCGGAAACTCCGGACAAGCCGATCATCCGCAATGGTTTTCTTGCGGAATTCACTTTTGCTTCGCCGGCCTTTGTCGGCGACGAGCCGCAATTCGTCGAGCCCAAGGTGCCGGCCAAGGATGTCGGCACGCCGCTTTTCGCCCGCGTCACGAAGGAAGGCGCGACAATCGGCGATTTCTCCGCCGGCCCCGGCAATTCCGACATCAAGCTCGCCGAAGTCTCCTGCTCCAAGGATGCGCCGGTCAAGATCACCCGGTTCCGGCTCCAACCCGGCATCCCCAATGGGGTGCGGCCGGTCAATCCGACAGATCTGATGCTTAAGCGGATCGGCACGGAGCAGATCTCGCATGAGCAGAGCTACCGCTGGAACGCCGACTTCGCCGAGCGCAAGACGAAGTAAAGGGCTTTTCAGCTTTGCTGCAGCGCAGCCCGGCCTTTTGGCCGGGCTTTTTTGCCGGTTCGCGAGCGTGACCGGGCGCGGGCGGCGCAGCTGGAAGGCTCAATCGATCGAGGAAATTCGGATCGGCGCGGCAAGATCGGCATGGATGGGCTTTATGCCGGCCTTTTCGACCGCCGCCTCGTCCGGATACCAGGTCGATTCATGGTCGAGCCCGTCATATTTGTTGAAGACCATGACATATTTCGCCTTGTAATCGACTTCGCAGCGCATCCCCTTGCCCGGCTGATCGATCGGCCGCAATTTTCCATCCCAATCGATGAAATAGCCTATGGGTTGGTCAGCCATTGTCGGTTTCCTCTGCGTGAAAAGGCGCTATTTTGGCAAGCAGGTTTCAAGCCAGGAGATCCGCCCCGATGGGCGCGCCCATGTTTTTCGCCCATGCCTTTCGCGCATGCCTCCGCGCAAATCGTGAAACATGGGGCGCGGCGCGATCGGCAAGGGCGAAACGGCCGTCCGGCCGGCCAGCATGCGGCCTGTTCAAAGCCTTGTCCCTAGAGCATCCCGCCTTCAAGTGGAATCCACTTGAGGGCGGATAAGATGCTCTAGATTTAAAAAAATAGAGCATCGTTTAAGCGCAAAACCGCATACACTTTTGCGCACGATGCTCTGAATGCCGCGCGATGCTGCGCAAAGCCGAAAAAAGCCGCCTCGCAGCTCTGGAAAAGCGTGGCGAAACCATGCATTCGGCAGGGTTTCGCACTATATAATCAATACGGCGAATGAGTTCTCGGCTCCGCCCCGCAATACCTTGACGAAAGTTCGAAAACACATGCCGGATCCCGCCTCCGCCACTCCGCTTCCTATGCCCCAGCCGCTGGAAAATCCAATGCCGCCGGAGGACATGGCCTATGGCGCAGATTCGATCAAAGTCCTGCGCGGCCTCGATGCCGTCCGCAAACGGCCGGGCATGTATATCGGCGACACGGACGACGGCTCTGGTCTCCACCATATGGTCTATGAGGTCGTCGACAATGCGATCGACGAGGCGCTGGCGGGCTATGCGACCAAGGTCTCCGTAACCCTGCATCCCGACGGCTCAGTCACCGTCACCGATGACGGGCGCGGCATTCCGACCGACATCCATTCGGAAGAAGGCGTGTCGGCCGCCGAAGTGATCATGACGCAGCTCCATGCCGGCGGCAAATTCGATCAGAATTCCTACAAGGTTTCCGGCGGTCTGCATGGCGTCGGCGTCTCCGTCGTCAATGCGCTCTCGCTCTGGCTGAAGTTGCGGATCTGGCGCGACGGCAAGGAGCATGAGATCGATTTCGCCCATGGCGATGCGGTGGCGCCCTTGCGCGTGGTCGGCCCGGCGCCGATCGAAAACGGCAAACCGAAACGCGGCACCGAAGTCACCTTCATGCCCTCGCCCGAGACGTTCAAGGGCATAGTTGATTTCGATTATGCGACCATCGAGCACCGGCTCCGCGAACTGGCCTTTCTGAACTCCGGCGTCAAAATCCTGCTCACCGATGCGCGCAGCGCCGAGATCAGGCAGGAGGAGCTTTTCTACGAGGGCGGTCTCGCGGCTTTCGTGCGCTATCTCGATCGCGCCAAGACGCCGCTGATCTCCGCGCCGATTCTCATGAAAGGCGAGCGCGACCATGTGAGCGTCGAAGTTGCGCTGTGGTGGAATGATTCCTATCATGAGCACGTCGCCGCCTTCACCAACAATATTCCGCAGCGCGACGGCGGCACGCATATCGCAGGCTTCCGTGCCGCTCTGACGCGGCAGGTGACGGGCTATGCCGAGCGCTCCGGCCTCAGCAAGCGCGAGAAGGTGGATCTGACCGGCGACGATTGCCGCGAAGGGCTCACTTGCGTGCTCTCCGTGAAAGTGCCGGATCCGAAATTCTCGTCGCAGACGAAAGACAAACTCGTTTCTTCCGAGGTGCGGCCGGCGGTCGAGGGCCTCGTCAATGAAATGCTTGACCGCTGGTTCGAGGAACATCCGCAGGACGCCAAGGTCATCGTCGGCAAGGTCGTGGAAGCCGCCCAGGCGCGCGAGGCGGCGCGCAAGGCGCGCGAGCTCACCCGCCGCAAAGGCGCGCTCGACGTCGCCAATCTGCCGGGCAAGCTCGCCGACTGCCAGGAGCGCGATCCGGCCAAGGCCGAACTCTTCCTCGTCGAAGGCGATTCGGCCGGCGGTTCGGCGAAGCAAGGCCGCAATCGCGAATATCAAGCGGTCCTTCCCTTGCGCGGAAAAATCCTCAATGTCGAGCGCGCGCGCTTCGACAAAATGCTGTCCTCCCAGGAGATCGGCACGCTCATCACCGCGCTCGGCACCGGCATCGGCCGCGATGATTTCAACCCCGACAAGCTGCGCTATCACAAGATCATCATCATGACCGATGCGGATGTCGACGGCTCGCATATCCGCACTCTGCTCTTGACCTTCTTCTTCCGGCAGATGCGCGAATTGATCGAACGCGGCTATCTCTTCATCGCGCAGCCGCCGCTCTATAAGGTAAAGCGCGGCAATTCCGAGCAATATCTGAAGGATGAGCGAGCCAAAGAGGACTATCTGATCGGCAATGGGCTCGACGGCGCCGTATTGCGGCTCGCGAGCGGCGAGGAACGCGCCGCCGCGGATCTGCGCGCCATCGTCGAAGAGGCCCGCAACACGAGGCAGATCCTCATCGGGCTTCACACGCGCTATGATCGCGCGATCGTCGAGCAGGCGGCGATCGCCCGCGCTTTGCACCCGATCTCGGCGTCGGCGGAGGAAGAGGCGGAGCGGCTTGCGCAGGAGATCGCCGAACGCCTCAATCGGCTGGCGGATGAATTGGAACGCAGCTGGCAAGGCCAGGTCGACGCCGGCGGCTATCTCTTCACGCGGCAATTGCGCGGCGTGCGTCACGCTGCGACGCTCGATGCGGCGCTGCTCGCCTCGGCCGAAGCGCGCCGCCTCAACGAGCATGCGCAGGCGCTCCACGAGATCTATGCACGCCCTGCCACCTTCATTCGCAAGGGCGAGGAAAAGCCGGTCTTCGGTCCGTTGCAGCTCATCGATGCGGTGATGGCGGCAGGGCAGAAGGGCATTACCCAGATCCAGCGCTACAAAGGCCTCGGCGAGATGAATCCCGAGCAGCTCTGGGAGACGACGCTCGACCGCAATGCACGCTCGCTCTTGCAGGTCAAGATCAAGGAAGGCGACGAGGCGGACGATATTTTCGTCAAGCTGATGGGCGATGTCGTCGAGCCGCGGCGCGAATTCATCATGGACAATGCACTGAACGTCGCCAATCTCGACGTGTGAGCACGTCTGTTGTCAGGAAACGAAGGAAGGCGCGCCATGTCTATGTTGCAGCGATCCGCCAATTCCAATGTGTCAGCTGCTCTCGCCCGAGCGATGCACGATCATTGGAAGGTCTTTCTGGCGGAAGGGATAATCTTGATCCTGCTCGGGCTTGGAGCGATCGTCGTTCCGCCCATTGCAGGTCTTGCCGCCACCGTCTTCCTGGGGTGGCTGTTCCTCGTCGCAGGTTTCTTGGGCCTTCTCGCCACATTCCGGGCGCGACAGGCGCCGGGATTTGTGTGGTCGCTGCTTTCGGCGCTCGCGGCCTTGGTCGCTGGCGGCCTATTGCTGTGGAATCCTCTCGCGGGTCTCGTCACCCTCACCTATGTTCTGATCGCCTTCTTCATCGTCGACGGCATTTTCACGATCTTCCTCGCCATGGCCCACCGCCGCGAGCTGTCGGGCAAATGGGAGTGGATGATGCTCAATGGCATTATCGATCTGATCCTCGCCGGCATCATCATCTCCGGTCTGCCGGGCACGCTCGTCTGGGCGCTCGGCCTCCTCCTCGGCATCGATCTGGTGTTCGGCGGCGCGGCGCTCATCGCCGTAGCATTGGCGGCACGCAAGGCGCCGGCAAATGCCGGCCTGCTTTGAGGCGCGAATCTCGTTGTACGGCGCCGCTGGAAAGCCCGCTTCCGCAGCGGTGGCGTGGCGCGCAGCGGCGCGCAGACCTTCTCGCTGTCAGGACGATCCCGCTGCCGCGCGCAGCTTGCCTGTAAAGCTGCGGCCATCGACATCGGTCAGCCGCAGAGCGGTGGCAGCAGCCAGCTGAGCACCCGCGACCGGCGGCAGCGTCACGGTCGCCATGGCACCCATTCCCGCCGCGAGACCATATGGGCCGGCCTTGAACTTGTTGTAGGCGAAATCATTGTGAATGGCCGAGGCGGGCAATTTGGTCAGCACCTCGGTGTCCCAGCTCGCAAGCGGCTTGCCGTCGGCGCCGAGCAGTTCCGCCTTCATCACATGTGCCGGCGTATCCGGCGTGCCGCCGTCGAGATAGATGTGAAAGCGCACGCCGCCATCGCTCATGAGCGCGACGTGGGAGAGCGTGAAATGATGCTTGCTCGGGCTGACCGGGCCGGAGTGGAACGGTGTGACGACCGAGCCGCGGAAGTAGCTATAGGTGCCGACATCGAAGGCGACGACGAAGGCGAGCACCGCAAGGCCGAGAGTGCCGAATCCGGCATCGCTCATCGGCAGTTTCAGACTGCCGCCGGCCCAACGGAACCAGGCCCGCTCCACCAGCGCCGGATTGCGGCGCAGCAGTACATTGTCGAGCGAATAGGCGCCGCTGCCGGCCAGCATGAGCGAAGCGCCCATCGCGAGGTTGCAGGCCGCCATCGTCCATTCGTCGATGCAGGTTGCCCCCTGCCAGCCGAACATCAGCATCAGCGCAATCGAGAGGCCTACGGACACCAGCGCGGCGAGACGCGTCATCAGCCCGGCCATCAGCGCGACACCGGCAATCAGCTCGATGGCGCTGAACAGGATCATCGCGGCATAGAGCAGCCAGAAATGCTGCAGTATATAGGCAATGACATGATCGAGGCCGAGCAGGGCACCGGGCATGGCGGTCTGGAATTTGTTCGCCATCCATTGATGTTGCGTCGGATCGAGCTTGGAGGGCGCGTAAATGAAGCGGCGTGAGCCGCCGCCCCAATAGATGAAGCCTTGGATGACACGCACCGACAGCATGGCGATGGCGGCGGTGCGCCAGTCGCGCATGCCAATGGCGGCCGTCTCGGCGCCTCTGGTCATCCCTTCCGCGGTCAGCGTTGTCATGCTTGTCTCCTTGGACTCATCTCGCGCCGACGCCTCACTTCGCCGGCATATAGGGTTTGAACCCGTAACGCTCGAAGATCGCAAGGGCCGGCTTCGAATGGATGAAGGCGAGCCAGGCTTTCGCCGCCTGCGGATGCGCCGCGCCCTTCACTTCCGCTCCCGCATAGATCGCGGTGCTGTTGGCGGCATCGGGAATGTCGACATGGGTTATCGGATGTCCCACCTGCTCCTGGAACATGGCCTCCGACTGCCAGGTGACACCCGCATCGGCGCGGCCCTGCATCAGGAACAGCGGCGTCTGCCGGTGATGGATATGCGTCAGGATCGTGCTGCCGTCCTTGACCTTTGTGTCATAGACGGCGGTCACCAGCGCTTGGCCGCCGGCCTTGGCGAGCGTGGCTTTGATCTGCCGGGCAATGCCTTCGAACTCCGGATTTGGCATCACCAGCCGCACGCCGGGCTTGCCGAGATCGGCAAGGCCGCTGACATGCGCGGGATTGCCCTTCGGCACCATGATGGTCAGCGTGTTCGTCACATAAGGCACGGCAGGACCAACGAGCAGCTGATCGTTGATCAGCTGCTTCACTTTGGCAAGCCCGGCGAAATAGACGTCGGCCTTTGCCGTCCAGGTCATATTGCCGACGGTGATGGTGCCGCCCGCCTTGAGCTGCTTGGCCAGCAGGCCGGGCGGGATCGTCTCCCAATAGAGGCGGCCCTTGTAGTCCGCATGCTCGCGTTCGAATTCGGCCACCAGCGGCGCCATGGCGAAGAAATAGTTGCCGCCGACATAGAGCACGAGCCGGGCGTTGAACGGATCGCCGTGGAAATCCGGAAGGTTGTCGACTTCCGGCACGGTGAACTCGAGGCCATGTCGCGCCACATCATTGTTGATGCCGCTTTGCCAGCGCGGGAAGATCCCCTCTTTT
This sequence comes from uncultured Alphaproteobacteria bacterium, assembly GCA_963704745.1. Lineage (GTDB taxonomy): Bacteria > Pseudomonadota > Alphaproteobacteria > Rhizobiales > Beijerinckiaceae > Methylovirgula. The sequence continues at coordinate 3,125,302 of OY969936.1, read as the reverse complement.
CCTTTGCCGCCCTGCGCTACTGCCGGCACCATGAACAGCAGCGCAGCGGCAAGACCCATCATCGCGCGGCGAAACAGCCCGATCATGCTCGACCTCACTTGATGTAGGAGAAACCGACACGCTGCAATTCAGGCAGTGTCCCGGAGATGCCCGGCGTCAGCACGACCCCCGGGATCAAATGGTTGGTCAGCTCCGCCGCCAGCGCGTCGAGCGCGAGCTTGTCGGGATTGACGCCGGCCGCGATGAGCTTTTCCGACTGTTCCCAGATCGCATTGTGGCAAGCCAGAAACACGGCGCCGCGCTGCTGCAGCGCCGGAATGCTGTTGTTGTGCGGCGAGTACGGGCCTTCGGCATCCTCGTAATTCGCCGCCTTTTCAGGGCCGCTCTTCGCCGCGACGATCAGCGTGTTTGTCTTGAACTTCGGACCCGCCAGTTTCGTGAGCTGATATTTGTCCCACATCGCCTCATCGTAAAGAGCAAGATGGGCGGACCCATGCGTCCCCGAGGCGACGAGAAAGTCGGGATGGTGGAACGACCAGATCTGCGCGTTGAGCGCATTGCGCATCACATTGAGCCAGGCTGCCGCGATCTCCGTATTGTCATAGACCTGTTTCGGATTGCCGCGATAGGCCAGGACGTCCGACAACGCCTCATGATCCCATTGCGCGGGATCGTTGAGGATCATCGGCACCGTCTTGAAGTCGCGCCGGCGCGGCGCCTTGGCGAGACGCTCGCTCAACTCGCGCAGCGTCCGTGCGCCCGGCGGCAGCATGTTCGCCTCGGCCGCCGCCTGCGCCGTGGGCGATGCGAGCGTCGCCGCCCCCGCGGCAACCGCCAGTCCTGTGTTGATGATGGCCCTGCGTCGATCGATCGGTTCAGCCATGGTCGTGTCCTCCTGGTTGAGATTGGCGCGGCTGCCGGTCATGGCTCAGCCGGGACAATAGAGCTGCTGCGGGTTTCGCGCCGCGCCGCTGAATAGAGGTCGAGGGAATGCTCTGGAGAAGATTCGCGTGGACGGCCAGCCGTGGCGGCGTACGCTTTGCGCGCGCTCAACGGGCTTCGCTGCGACAGCGGAAGGCGTTCCACCGCAGCGGGGATATCGCCTTTGTCCGCGAGCCGCAGCTTCCACGCTTCCAGCTCTGCTGGATCCTCCATCGCGCCGCCCCCCTCGTTTTTGCGAGCCGTCGGGTGCCGCCTTCATTGCGAATTGGCCGCGGTCACATTATTCTTCGCGTCTTTATCTCTTTGCGTCTTTTCTTGTCTTGCCGTTTTGCCGCGCCCCACAGCAGCCGGCTTTCTAAGTCATTCGAGCTCCACGCACTGCGGCCACGCCGATCTCGAAGCATCATGCCTCTGTCATCCGCGTATGGCAATCACGCCGACAATTATTTCTCGGCATAATCATTTGATTGCAAACCGGCCCATATGCTGTTGAACGTCGTCTCCAAAGGCCGTGCATAATCGAAATCAATCGTGAATCAATCGTCACATTCATATCTTCGCATACATAAATGTCAAGGCGACGCAGGTGCTGCGAACTGCGCCGCCAACTCTCGTTACGACCTCGATCGCTTTCGATTCCGAGCCGATCGCGGAAGAGCCATTTGCCAGCCTTTTCATGAGCGCCTATCGCAGACGCCAGCGCGTGCCCCACCCGCCATGTGAGTCAATCATCTGAGCCAATCATCGCCGATCTTGCTCTGCTGCGTGGCGACGCCTCTGCGCGATCAGCGCGAAGAACCGGGTTGTGAGTTCCCAGATTTGGATGTGTCCTGTATAAGCACGCGCCAGCGGCTCTGCGCCGGGTTCACAGCACGGGCTTTCGATGGCGTCTTGGAGCGATCTCTTAGCCTTGCTCTGCGGATCGCTCGTTGGCTTTGTGCTGCGTCTCATCGGCGGCGGCGGCTCCGTGCTCGCGGCGCCGCTGCTCGTCTATGTCGTCGGCGTCAAATCGCCCCATATTGCTATCGGAACGAGCGCTCTTGCCGTCGCCGCCAGCGCCTTTGTGAATCTGATCGGCCATTGGCGCGCCGGCAATGTCAAATGGGCTTGCGCCCTTGTCTTTGCCGGCTCCGGCGTCATTGGCGCGAGCCTCGGATCGACGCTCGGCAAGCATTTCGACGGCCAGAAGCTGCTGCTCCTCTTTGGCGTCGTGATGATCCTGATTGCCGCGCAGATGTTCCGGAAGCGGTCGGGAGAAGGCGACGCGGCCATTCGGCTGAGTCGAGAAACAGCATGGCGGTTGGTGCCGCCGCTGATCGGCTACGGGTTCGTTGTGGGCGCGCTTTCGGGGTTCTTCGGCATTGGCGGCGGATTCCTCGTCGTGCCGGGCATTCTGGCCGCGACGCGCATGCCGCTCATCATGGCCATCGGCTCGTCGCTGGTCTCGGTGACCGTGTTCGGGGCGACGACGGCCGTCAATTACGCCCTTTCCGGCCTCGTCGATTGGCGTCTGGCCGCCCTGTTCCTCGCCGGCGGCGTCGTCGGCGGCCTCGTCGGCGGCCGCCTGGTGGTCAGGCTTGCCAAGGAAAAACGGGCGCTTTCGCTCATCTTTGCGGTAATCGTCGCGGCCGTCGGCTGCTATGTCGTCTATCGCGGTCTTCGCAATCTGCTGGGCGCGTGAGCGGCCAGCGCAGCGCAATGCGTCGACAGGCTCAACGCCGATGCATCCGCTTGCGGTTGCAAAAGATTTTATAGACCGTGCCGAGCATCATCGAGACATCCTCGTTGGCGAGGCTGTAACAGATCGTCTTGCCCTCGCGACGGGTCGTCACCAGTCCTTCGAGCCGCAGCCGCGCCAGCTGCTGCGATACGGTCGACTGCCGCTGCGCGAGGAACGCCTCCAATTCGCCGACGGATTTCTCGCCTTCCGCAAGCAGGCAGAGGATCAGCAGGCGTGATTCATGCGACAGCGCCTTGAGGAAATCGCTCGCTTGACGGGCATTGTCCATCATCCGTTCAAGCTCGCGCGAGGTCCCCGAATCTCTTAGTCTCGCAACGGCCATTGTTCGATCCTGTCGATCGTAATAATCGATTATATGTGACATAATTCGGAAAGCTCGCTGCGTAAAGCCGATAGGGCATCGGACCCAAAAGTGGGAACCGGTTTTGGGACAAATCCGATGCTCAAACATCGGACCCAAAAGTGGGAACCGGTTTTGGGACAAATCCGGTGCTCAAACAAATGAGTAGAGCGTAGGCGCCCGCCGCGCTATCTCGCCTCGCCGATGGGAGGCGTTCGGTGGCGATGGCGAGCGCTTCGCGGTCCTTGTCGGTGGCCGGCCTTTGATGCCGGATGACACGCCGGCATCATGCGATTTTCCGGCGGCGACGCCGAGGTAAGTTGCCAAGCCATTGACAAATAAGGATGACGTTACGGCAGTTCAGTCGAGCTTTTGGATTGCCCTGGAGGTAGACTGCACGGCGCTGCAAAAGCCGAGATTCGGTCGGAAGACCGTGGCGTTGCGCGCAGGAATGAGAGGCTCGGAACATGGACATCAAACAGTTTCCGGTCGCGCATACCGAGGCGGAATGGCGCAAGCTTTTGACGCCCGAGCAATATGAGGTCATGCGCGGGCATGGCACAGAGGCCCCGCACAGCTGCGCGCTCAATCACGAGAAGCGCGCCGGCACTTTTTTCTGCGCCGGCTGCGGCCAGCCGCTCTTCGTTTCGAAGACGAAATTCGAGAGCGGCACCGGCTGGCCGAGCTTCAACGATCCGGTCGAAGGCGCGATCGAAAGCTCGGAGGATCGCAGCTATGGCATGCGCCGCACCGAGGTGCATTGCGCCCGCTGCGGCAGCCATCTCGGCCATGTCTTTCCCGATGGCCCGGCGCCGACCCATCAGCGCTATTGCATCAATGGCGTAGCGCTGAATTTCACGCCGGAGTGAGGGCGGTCGGCTTGCGTCGAGGAAAGACCTACCGCCAAACATCAGTCCCGTGCCACAATGACAGGCGTTTTGCACGCGGTTCGAGCCATGTCGAAAGAAGAGAAAGCCCGCGCCAAGCTTGCCGAAGATCCTTTGCCGGCGAGCCCCTATCTGCAGGTGAATGCAGATCAGATCCTCATCAAATGCGGATTCAGCGAGCAATTGCTGCGGCTTCTGCGCTGGATCCCGAAGCTCGAATGGCGGCCCGAGCTGCGCTGCTGGAGCGTGCCGATCACCGGCGCCGAGACGCTGCGCAGCGTGCTGCCCGAGGTGCTGCGGCTCGCCGAGGCGACGGAGGAGATGGAGGCGCGCAAGCCCGCCGCGGCCGAGCCTGAGGCGGCGCTTTCGGGCCTTTCGGCAGAAGAGCTTTTCAAGGCCGCGGCGCGGCTTCTCTTCGGCTCCGACTGGCAGCGGGAGACCGCCCGCGCGCTCGGCCGGGACGAGACGGCGCTCGCCCGTTTCCTGCTCGGCGAGCGCACGCTCGAGGACGCCGACCGGCTCTATGCCGATATGCTCGCCCTGATGCAGCGGCGTGCCGCAGAAATCGCCGCGGCCGCCGACCGTTTCGCGCTTGCGCTTGCTGCCGAGGGCGAAGGGCGCTCGGGCGAGCCGCCATCCGCCGGCACGCCTCCCGATCAGGGAATATAGACCGCCTCGATCACTTTGAGATTCTCGCCCATGGGATCGAGTTCGAGCCGCACCACCTCGGCCATCAGCCGGTCGCGGAATTTATAGGCGCGACGCCAACCGTCCTCGGTCCGCGGCGGCCAAGGCGTATAGCTCTTCTTGTCGACCATCAGGGCTTCGCATCGCAAGCGGGGGCCGGAGATATTGCGGGCGATAATGTACATGGGGGGCCCTTCCGATAAGCGCTGTAGCCAGTCTAGCTCATCCCGAGCGCGTTTCGTAGCGCCAGCGGGCGACACTGACGAAGCCCGGATGTGGGCGGCCGAATTTCTGGCCGGAGAGATCAACGCCCGCAAGTAATACGGCTCGGCAGCACATGCTGGGAAAGGGCAAAAAAACGCTTAAGTTCGGTGCGAGGATGCCGGCCGTCGAAGGACATCGACATCGAGGGACGATCAGGGTGCATTTGCGCAAATTTCTTGCAGCGGCGATCCTCGCTCCCGCAATGGCGGGCGGCGCGCTTGCCGCCGATATTCCGGCGCTCAACGGGCCGCCGGTGTTCACCTGGACGGGATTCTATGGTGGCGAGAGTTCAGGCTATAGCTGGACCGGCGACAAGCCTCCGCCCGCTCCCGACGGGCTTTTCGCGACCGCCTTCGATGCCGCAAACAGCGTGGTCACAGCGGCGGGCAGTGCTCCGGCCGGACAGCCGCACAGCTTTCTCGGCGGCGGCCAGCTCGGCTTCAATTATCAGATCCAGAACCTTGTTTTCGGTATCGAAGGCGATCTCTCCTATACCGGTCTCGACACCACAACGGGTGTCTTCGGGCCGCCTCGTGCCACCGAGAGCCTTGCATTCACCTCGGATGTGAATTCGCATTGGCTGTCGACCATGCGCGGCCGGTTCGGCACCGCTGTCGACCGGCTGCTCGTCTATGCCACCGGCGGCCTTGCCCTCGCCCAGGGGAATTTCAACAATGGCTACACGATCCTCTCGCCGGACGGCCAGGATTTTTCGATCGGCAGCGCGTCACGGACGGCGGCCGGCCTGGCGATCGGCGGCGGTCTCGAATATGCGCTGACCAATAATTGGACCCTGAAGGGCGAATATCTTTATGCCGATCTCGGGCCGGGCAGATCCTTCGGGCCGGACGATTCCGCGATTGCCGTCAACCCGAGCTACCGCCAGACGGATCTGAGTGAAAAAGTCTTGCGGGCCGCGATCAATTACAAATTCGACTGGCTGGCTGCGCCGGGAGCGGCTTCGAAATAGACGAAGCCTTTTGACTTGGCAGTAAGCTTCGCTGGCCTCTTAGCGCGTCATGCGGGTCCCCGGACTTGATCCGGGGATGATCCGCGCATCCAGGCGCTAACGAAGATTGCTTCCTGACCGATTGACCTTCGGTGCGTCGAGGCTGTTGCCTGCTCCACCGCTGCGTTCCTGGATGCGCGGATCATCCCCGGATCAAGTCCGGGGACCCGCATGACGCCGGACCTCAAGCGCATCTTCGGCGCCGCTAAGGCCGCATGACGCTTCAACCGCGGCGCGCAAAAGCAATGAAGCCGGCAGACGCCGGCTTCACCTTTAGGAAAAACCTCTACGATAGGCTTCAATATTTGGTGACGATCGGAGCCGGAGCCGCCAGCCAATCGAACTTCCAGTTCAGGCCGGCGCGGACCGTGTGGAAGGTCGTTTTGACATTCTGGTAGAGACCCGGACGATAGATCGCATCCTGCGGATCCTGAGAATACCAGCTGCCGAGATCCGTATAGAGATATTCGGTTTTGAAGGTCAGGTTCGTGGTAATGGCGTATTCGACACCGGCGCCGGCCGTCCAGCCCGTCCGCACGCTCGACCAGGAATAGTTGCCCGGTTGACAGGTGGGTGCAGGCGTGGCCGTCACATCGCAGCTGTTGGTCACACGGCCATAAGCAAAACCACCGGTCGCATAAGGCAGGATGTTGCCGAAGGCATAGCCGACGCGCGCCCGCGCCGTGCCCCACCAATCGACTTGCGACGCGGCTTGATTGATTCTCCCGTCAGGATAGGTAAAATCGTAATATGTCCCTTTGATCGTCGAGCCTTGGAAATCCGTCTCGAGGCCCAGGACGAGATTATTCGAGAACTGATAATTGAAGCCCGCCTGGCCGCCGCCGGAAAAACCCATCGAATCTGCGCGCTTGGTTTCATCGTAAATGCCGTACAGGTAAAAATCGTCAGTAAACTGACCGCCCGAGATACCGGCATTGGCGCCGACATAGAACCCGGTCCAGGTGAAGGCCGGCGGCGGCGGCACGAAGGGCGCCAGTCCCTTGATCGACGGAAGATCTGCGGCAAGCGCCGCCTCCGTGAGGAACAAAACCGCGACAGCAGCCGCAAAGAGTTTGGTCAAGCGCATTATGAATATCCCCTCGCCCTTCGGCGCAACGCGTCAATCCCCGCCTCATTGATAGCTGAAAAAGGACAAGGGAAGAATATGTGACAGGCGAAGTCACAACGCTTTCGGCTCGTCTGTGGCTGGAAAGGCACGAGCTGACGCGTCCGCCTCACGAATCCATCTTCAAAGCCGCGATGAACGCCTCCTGCGGGATCTCCACTTTGCCGAACTGCCGCATGCGCTTCTTGCCCGCCTTTTGCTTTTCCAAGAGCTTGCGCTTGCGGGTCGCGTCGCCGCCATAGCATTTCGCCGTCACATCCTTGCGCAGCGCCCGCACCGTCTCTCTTGCGATGATCTTGCCGCCGATCGCCGCCTGGATCGGGATCTGGAAGAGATGCGGCGGGATCAGATCCTTTAGCTTTTCGACCATGGCCCGGCCGCGCATCTCGGCGCGGTCGCGATGCACCAGCATCGATAAGGCATCGACCGGCTCGGCATTGACGAGGATCGACATTTTCACGAGATCGCCGTCGCGATAATCGGTGATCTGATAATCGAAGCTCGCATAGCCCTTCGAGATCGATTTCAGCCGGTCGTAGAAATCGAACACGACTTCGTTGAGCGGCAGATCATAGATCACCATGGCGCGCTTGCCGACATAATTGAGATCGACCTGCACGCCGCGCCGGTCCTGGCAGAGTTTTAGGACCGCGCCGAGATAATCATCGGGCGTCAGGATGGTCGCGCGAATCCAGGGCTCCTTGATCAGATCGATCTTTGTCGGGTCCGGCATATCGACGGGATTGTGCAATTCAATCTCTTCGCCCGAGCGCAAGAGGATCTTGTAGATGACGGAAGGCGCCGTCGCGATGAGATCGAGGTTGAATTCGCGCTCAAGCCGTTCCTGAATGATTTCGAGATGCAGAAGCCCGAGAAAGCCGCAGCGGAAGCCGAAGCCGAGCGCCGCAGAACTTTCCATCTCGAAGGAAAAGCTCGCATCGTTCAGCCGCAGCTTCGCCATGGCGCTGCGCAGCTCGTCGAACTGCGCGGCATCGACCGGAAACAGCCCGCAAAAGACGACCGGCTGTGCCGGCTTGAAGCCGGGCAGAGCCTCGATGCAAGGCCGCTTCTCCTCGGTGATCGTATCGCCGACGCGCGTATCGGCGACCTGCTTGATCTGCGCCGTGATGAAGCCGACTTCGCCGGGGCCGAGCGCCTCGGCATCCAGCATTTTCGGCCGGAACACGCCGATCCGGTCGATCTCATAATGCGCGTCCGTCCCCATCATCAGGATCTTCTGATGCTTCTTCAGCGTGCCGTCGATGACGCGCACGAGAACGACGACGCCGAGATAGGCGTCATACCAGCTATCGACGAGCAGCGCCTTCAAGGGTGCCGCCGCATCGCCCTTAGGCGGCGGCAGGCGCGTGACGATGGCCTCCAGCACCTGATCGACGCCGAGCCCCGTCTTGGCGGAAATCAGCACCGCATCGGAGGCATCGAGGCCGATCACATCCTCGATCTGCTCCTTCACGCGCTCGGGTTCGGCCGCCGGCAGATCGATCTTATTGAGGACGGGCACGATTTCATGGCCGGCATCGAGCGCATGATAGACATTGGCGAGCGTCTGCGCCTCGACCCCCTGGCTCGCATCGACGACGAGGAGCGAGCCCTCGCAGGCCGCGAGCGATCGCGAGACCTCATAGGCGAAGTCGACATGGCCGGGCGTGTCCATGAGGTTCAGAATATAGGTCTTGCCGTCCTGCGCTTTATATTCGAGCCGCACCGTCTGGGCTTTGATGGTGATGCCGCGCTCGCGTTCGATGTCCATCGAATCGAGGACCTGCTCCACCATTTCGCGCTCGGCGAGGGCGCCGGTCATCTGGATCAGCCGGTCGGCAAGCGTCGATTTGCCATGATCGATATGGGCGATGATCGAGAAATTGCGGATATTTTCGAGTCTATGGGTGGTCATATCGGCCAAATAGCAGGGCGGCAGGTGGAAAGAAAGGTGAATAGGAAGGCGGCTGTTTATCGGCGCCAACCAAGCTCGGCAGCGCGATTGCACCTCACGCCGGCAAGATGTATATGTATATGATCATGTCCATAAAGGAAGAAGCGAAAATGGGCTTGGCGACACAAAGGTTGATTGTTCCGATCGCCGCGAAGGATAAGGCGTTGATCGAGCGAAAGGCCGCCAAGGCCGGTAAGATGTCCACCGCCGAATTCGTCCGCCGCGCCGCGCTCGATTACGACCCCGCCGACCAAGAGGCCGCCACCGAGCTACGGAGCCTTTTGGATGGATTCGACGAACTTCATGCGACGACGCTAGCGCAGCTCGACCGCACAGATGCGGCGCTCGACGCGGCGCTTGCCCATTTCAGTCGAGCCCCCGCGTGAGCGCGGTTGGCGACGCTTTGAAGGCGATCAAGAAAGTCATCTTGCTCGAAGAGCGGATCACCAACCAGAGCAAGAAGCTGGAGCAATTGGCCCTCAATCTCGTCGAGATGGACAAACGCTTGGCCGCACTCGAAGGCAAGATGGAAGGTTTTCTCGCGGCCGCGGCGGCTTTCGGTGCGGGACGTTTTACAAAAGTGATCGAATCAAGGCCAGACGATCCGCTCTTGCCGCCGCGCGAGCAGCCCTGAAAGCCAACAGGAAGCCGCGAAACATGGCTTCGGCGATGGACAGGTTTTGGCGCTTCACCTGTTCGCCCCATCGGCTATAACGAGCGCCATGCAGCCGATCATCTCCGTCGCCAATCTCGCGAAAACCTATGCCTCCGGTTTTTCCGCGCTGAAAAATGTCAATCTCGACATCCGCGCCGGCGAAATCCTCGCACTCTTGGGTCCGAACGGCGCCGGAAAGACGACGCTGATCAGCATCATTTGCGGCATCGTCAATGCCTCGCAAGGCAGCGTCAGCGTCGATGGGCATGACATCATCAAAGATTATCGGTATACGCGATCGCTGATCGGCCTCGTGCCGCAGGAGCTGACGGTCGATCATTTCGAATCGGTCCTCGCGACCGTAACTTTCAGCCGGCGGCTGTTCGGCAAGCGAGACAATCCCAAGCTCATCGAGAAAATCCTGCGCGATCTGACGCTTTGGGACAGGCGAGACAGCGAGATCCGCACGCTGTCTGGCGGCATGAAACGCCGCCTGATGATCGCCAAGGCGCTGTCGCATGAGCCGCGCATTCTCTTCCTCGACGAGCCGACGGCCGGCGTCGATATCGAATTGCGCAAGGACATGTGGCAGATCGTGGCGGATCTGCGCGCCTCGGGCGTCACCATCATTCTCACGACGCATTATATCGAAGAGGCGGAAGCGATCGCCGATCGCGTCGGCATCATCGACAAGGGCGAATTGATTCTCGTCGAGGACAAGATCCTGCTCATGCAGAAGCTCGGCAAGAAGCAGCTGATCCTGCAGCTGCGCCAAAGGCTCGATACCGTGCCCGAGCGACTCGCGGCCTATGGTCTCGTCGCCGCGGAGGATGGCGGCAGCCTCACTTACACTTATACCACAGGGCACAACGGCCGCTCCTTGACGGCCTTGTTCGACGACCTTGCGGCCGCGGGAATCGAATTCGACGACATCACGACGCGCGAAAGCAGATTGGAAGACATATTCATTCAGCTGGTGAGGCAGAGAAAATGAATCTTCGCGCCATTCGCGCCATCTATATCTTCGAAATGGCGCGTACCGCCCGCACGCTTTTGCAGAGCATCATCTCGCCGGTGATCTCGACCTCGCTCTATTTCGTGGTCTTTGGCGCCGCGATCGGCTCGCGCATCAGCGAAATCGAAGGCGTGAAATATGGCGCCTTCATCGTGCCCGGGCTGATCATGCTGATGCTCTTGACGCAAAGCATCACCAATGCGTCTTTCGGCATTTTCTTTCCGAAATTCACCGGCACGATCTACGAACTTCTCTCCGCGCCGGTGTCATTCTTCGAAATTCTTATCGGCTATGTCGGCGCGGCGGCGACGAAATCGATCATCCTCGGCCTGATCATCCTGGCCACCGCACGCCTCTTCGTGCCGCTCGAAATCGCGCATCCGATCTTCATGCTGGCCTTCCTTGTGCTCACCGCCGTGAGCTTCAGCCTGTTCGGTTTCATCATCGGCATATGGGCGGATCGTTTCGAAAAACTGCAGGTCGTGCCGCTGCTCTTGATCACGCCTTTGACTTTTCTCGGCGGCAGTTTCTATTCGATCAACATTTTGCCACCGATATGGCGCAGCGTGACCTTGTTCAATCCCGTGGTCTATCTGATCAGCGGCTTTCGCTGGAGTTTCTTCGGGACCGCCGATGTCAATGTAGCCTTAAGCCTTGGCGCGACATTTCTGTTTCTGTCGCTCTGCCTCGTCACCGTCTGGCGGATTTTCGCGACGGGCTATAGGCTGAAGGCATAAGGCGGGATGAGGAGAAGCGGGAAGCGATTTTTCCCTTATCCCGCTTTAGCTCGACTATTTAGTCCAAGATGATCTACGTCCGCATCTTGCGAATAGGATCTGGACCCTCAATCTTATCGGGACCGATGATTTTGAAAGCACCCATGCCGCATCCGCTCCTCCGATCTCTCCTGCAAAAGGTCGTCCGGCCCTTCTGGTTCGTCTTCGCGGCTCTGTTCCTCTTCGAGGCCTGGCTATGGGATGTCCTCGGCGACGCGCTGACGCGGCTTGCCGCGCTGATCCCCTTCGAGTCTTTCAAACAGGCGCTCGCCCGCATGGTCGAGCGCTTGCCGGCGCCGGTCGTGCTCCTGGTCTTCATGGTCCCGCTTGGCGTCATCGAGCCGTTCAAAATCCTCGGCCTCTGGCTCATCGGCCATCATCATATCCTTTTCGGCATTCTCGCTTTCGTCGTCGCAAAGGTCGCTGGCCTCGGCGTCATGGCCTTTTTGTTCGACATGACACGGGCGAAACTGCTCTCCATGGGCTGGTTCGAGCGCTTCTATCTCTTTGTCCTGCGGGCGCGGGCCTGGGCGCATGAGGTTCTCGAGCCCTATAAGCTGCGCATAAGGGAAGCGATCGCGCCGCTCAAAGAGCAGCTGCGCAAGATGCTGGCGGCATTCGAAGGCAATGGCGGGTTCGGACGCAGGCTCGCGTTGTTGCGCGCGCGGCTGCGGCGCGCACGTGGTCTCACCTGAGATCGCCGCCCGTGAGGCTTGCGACTTTTGCCTCCATATGCGCCGGCAGAGGCGCTTCGATCCTCAGCGGCTCTTTGTTCTTATAAAGCGGGATCTCGATGGCGCGGGCATGGAGATGCAGCCGCTCGCCGTCGCGCAGCGCCGTTCCATAGATTGCGTCGCCGAAAATCGGAAATCCTTTTGCCGCGCAATGGACGCGCAATTGATGCGTGCGGCCGGTCAAGGGCGTCAGTGCGAGAAAGCTGAAAGCTTCGTCCCGGCCGAGCACTTTCCAACGCGTCTGCGCCGGCAGCCCCAAGGGATCGGTCTTCATCCACCAGCCGCGCGTCGCATCGAGTCGTGCCAGCGGCAGATCGATCAGGCCCTCCTCCTCCTTCGGGCCTCCTTCGACGACGGCCCAATAGGTCTTGCCGATCCTGCCTTGCTTGAAGAGCAGGCCGAGCGCAGTGAGCGCCTTGTGATGGCGGCCGAGGACGAGGCAGCCGGAAGTCTCGCGATCGAGCCTATGGGCGAGCGCCGGAGACCTAGGCAGGCCGAAACGCAAGGCGGAAAAATGCGCCTCGAGATTGTCGCCGCCCTTCGGGCCTTTGTGAACGGCGATGCCGGCCGGCTTGTCGATCACCAAGATCAGACCGTCGCGGTAGAGAAGGCGGGCTTGCATGTCTTCGGGCGTCATCGCGCCATCTTCAAAGCGAAATTCTCGGCAAGACGCAAGTGCTGCCCGCCTTCCGTGCGCAGGCGCTCGCCCTATGAGAAAGCCGCGAATCGGATCTTCGTGCTCGAGAGCATGTCCCGGCAAGGTTGCTACACTTTTCGACATTTAAGACATCGGATATATCCGATGTCTCATTGAGGACATGCTCTAATGCATTGATCTAGAGCCGCGCGGCAAAAGCAGCTAGCTTCGGGCGGCAATGGCGCCAGGCCGGCCTTGTCAAGCAAAATCGAAGGAACGGATTGATGTCTTGGGCGTTAATCAGATGTCCTTGGCCGCGTCGACGTGATTTCGGCCGCGGCATTTTCGCCGGCACGCGCCAATGCGATGCTTCGATTGGCCCCGTCGCGATAGGTCATTCGGCGCTCGCCTGAGACGATGGCCAACACGACCGCCCAATGGCTGGCTGGCGGAGCGGCTTCGCTTCGGCAGCCGCATGTATTTGTGCGGCTCACATGTCGGGACGGCTTTTCGCAATGAGAGATCGAGGGCACGATATGCAGCGCGAAATCCGGTCGCATGCGCAATTGCGCGACATATGCTTGCAGAGGTTGAAGAGCTGCGAAGGCTTCGAGCAGGTCGACGAAATTCTCATCCAGCCGCGCGACCCGCGTGCCGGCGGTGCGAATTGGACCTTGGCGGGCTTTCGTCCGCGCGTTGCCAACGATGCCTTGCGCGCCGCGCGCGCGACCATTCATGAATTGCAGCGGTCCTATCAGTTGGACGCAGCGCAGGCATCGGCGGACAGCGGTTGCGCCCGCAAGTCACTTTGATCGCATCGGTTGATCTGCCGAACGGCGGCAGCCGCAGGGCCGCCGAAGCAAGTGCGGATCACGAGATGCTGGAGCGAATTCACAATTCGTGACTTGTGAACACTGTCGAGCTTTATATCTTGTCACCTCGTCTTTGATCCAATTCTTCGGCTGCGGCCGTCGCATGCGGCGGCGTCGGAACAGCTCCGGCGCGGCGTGTGGCATGCGACGAACGAGCGCCACGAACAGGACGCGTCAATAAGCCGGACGTGTTCGAAAAGGTGATGAAGTTGACGCAAGCCCAAATATTGGGGACGGGATCTTATGCCCCGTCGCGCATTCTCACCAATCAGGACCTCGAAAAACTCATCAACACTTCCGATGCCTGGATCGTCGAGCGCACGGGCATCAAAGAGCGTCACATCGCGGCGGAGGGTGAAGCGACGTCCGATATGGCCGTCGAGGCGGCCAAGAAGGCGCTGGCCATGGCCGAGACGGACCCGGCCGAGCTCGATATGATCATCGTCGGCACGATCTCGCCCGACATGCCGATGCCCTCCTGCGCGGTGTTCGTCCAGGCCAAACTCGGCGCGACGCGCGCCTTCGCTTTCGACGTTTCCGCGGCTTGCGCCGGATCGCTCTACGGGCTCAGCATTGCCGATCAGTTCATTCGCTCCGGCCAGGCCAAACGCGTGCTCGTCATCGGCGCGGAGCTGTTGAGCCGCGTCGTCGATTGGAGCGACCGCAACAGCTGCGTGCTCTTCGGCGATGCGGCAGGCGCTTTCGTCGTCGGACCGAGTTCAGATCCTGGGCGCGGCTTGATGTCGGCGCATCTTCATTCCGACGGCGCGACCGCCAACATTCTGTCGATCCCCGGCGGCGGCAGCAAATATCCGCAATCGGAAGAGGTCATCGCCAAGAAGATGCACAAAGTCGCGATGAACGGGCGGGAAATCTATAAATTCGCGCTTCGGGTTCTTCCCGAGGCCATTCTCGAGGCACTGGCTGCGCACGGCTTGAAGCCCGGCGCCATAGATCATGTCATCTCCCATCAGGCCAATGTGCGGATCGTCGAATCGGTGGTCGACCGGCTCGGCATTCCGCTCGAGAAATGCTGGCTCAATATCGAACGATACGGCAATACGTCGAGCGCGTCGCTGCCGATCTCGCTCGACGAGGCCAATCGGGCCGGGCAATTGAAGCCGGGGGATTTGATCGCGATGATGGCGATCGGCGGCGGCATGGCCTGGGGCAGCGCGCTCATGCGCTGGTGACTGTTCGGCGGCCGCCTCACCTGAAGTCAGCGGCCCGTGCCGCAAGGCGGGAAAAGGAACACTGCTCTATTTGCCGAAGGTCTCCTGAAAAGCCGCGAGCTTTTCCGGCGTGTTCAGGCCTTTCTTCACATTCCATTTGTTGGCGGCGAAGAAGCTTCTGACATCGACCGTGATCTCATTGCCGTGGAGATACCAGCGCTCGACCCCGTCCGGCGACACCACCGCCGGTCCGTCGGCACGATGGACCTTGCCGTCTTCGAACCAAATCTGCGTGCCCCCATAGACATAATAGCCGAGCAACCGACCCATATCGTCCTGGTTTGCTTCGTTGACTTCCTTGATCTCGGGCACCTGGAACCTCGTTGGCAAGACACAAGCGCGGCGACCCTCGCCGCGTTAGAGCATCTCCGTTATGAGACATCGGGTATACCCGATGTCTAAAATATCGGAAAAGTCTGTCAACTTTTCCGGGACATGCACCAAAGCGCGCCGCAGCAAAGAGCCGCGAGAGGAGGAACGGCGAGGAAAATCGCTTAGGGCAGCCTATACGCGCGCATCAAGCGGTGGCAAGCAGCAGGAAGCGGGCCGATTGTCCCGGCTATTTGCTCGGGAGTGAGGCCGGCTCGGAGCCTTGCGGCGTGGCCGTCGTCTCGCTTCTTGCTGCGACGGCGGAATCCTCTTCGTCGAACTGCCGAAAGCTCCAGGCGATCTGGGCTTTTTGCGCCGTATCGCCATAGATGACGATCTGCTCGCAGGCGTGCGGGCCGTCGGCTGCGGCAAAGAAGATGCTTTCCTCGATCGAGATCGGCGCGTCCAGCGTATCGAAGATCCAGCGGCTGGCGTCGGGCAAAGTGAGCAGCACGGCGCGGCCGGCGTGCACGCTCTGCAGCCGAACGGCCGGATGGAGGTGGAAGCGCACCGCATAAGGACGCGCCGCGAGACGGGCGCCGCGGACGGCGGGTCGCAGCCTGTCCTCGCCATCGAGCCGCAGGCCATCGGCGGAGAGCGTGAGGCGACGTTCGTGGATCAGCCCGAAGCGGCTGGCATAGCCGTCATGCGCGAGCCGCAGTCGCACTTTTCTCGGCAATTGCTGGCGCTCGACGGCGACCCGCGTCGGACCGGCGAGGATCTCGTCCGCGAACCATTTTTCCAGGCCGTGCCGGCCGGCGAACCGGCAGGACGACGTGTCGGCGACGACCAAGGTCGAATGCGCGGCGGTCACGCGGGCGGAGGCGCGCGCCATTGGGCGAAGCGGGCCCGGGGCGCCGCAATTGACGACAAGCCTCTGCGTGCCGACGGAAAATTCGAAGGACAGGGCGCCGGCGTGGGCGTGGGTCGAGAACTGCGGCGGCGGGGCGCGGCCGGCGTCGATGATGAGCACGTTTCTCCCGGCCTCGATGCGCTGATAGCCGGTGTAGGGTGCGTTGGTCAGAGCCTGCGCCCGCGCGTCATCATAGGCGAGCACGGTGGCGAGGAGATCGGGGGCCGTGACGCCCATTCCGTTGAACAGCGCCAGCGTGCCGTCGCCATGGTGCAACAGCCGCAGCATCGGCAGCATGCGGTCGATCGCATTCAATAATTGCGGCGGTATCGGCACGGCTTGCGCCGCATAGGCCTGGCGCAGCGGCAAAAGATCGAGCAGCAGGCAGATCAGCGCATCGGGATTGCGGCTGATATGGCCGCCGTCCGGCAGGATCTGGTGGTCGAGCTCCTCGGCCAGACATTTGGTGCTCTTGCGCTTGAATGCCGCGGTGCCATGCGCACAAAGACCGAATTCGGCGAGCGCTATGGCTGCAGAAAGCCGTTCCTCGCCGGCAAGCCCGGCAGCGAGCTCATGCGCGAGGAAATGCTTCATGCGCATGAGGCCGCGCATGAAGCGGCGATAGAAGGCAAGGTCCGCGCCTTCGAGGATCATCGGCGATTGCGCCAGAAAGGAGATGAGCCGGCGGGTGACGACCTGCGGCTCCCATGCCACGCTCTTGTCCGGCTTGCCGGCATGGCTCAGAAAATCATCGACGAGGCCGCGCGCGTTGCCATTTGCAAGGGCGCTGTCTGCGGCGCGCAAATGCGGCAGCCAACCGAAGCCATTTAAGCAGCGTTCCCACTCCGGCTCTTGCGCGTCGATTTCGAAGGGCAAGCGGCCATGCGTATTGATGATCTTCCCCGCAAAAGCGAAATAGCCGGCATAGATGTCCGCCGCGATACTCGGATCGGCGGTGCGTATGTCCTGCGGCGCGAGCAGGAGCCGGTCCGGTACTTTGGCGTTCATCACGGCGAGGCGATAGGCGGGCCAAATAAGAATACGGCGCAAAAATCGGCCTGCCCGGACCACAAGGCGGCCAAGCAGCCACAGCCTTTCCTTTATTTGCGCACGGTTCAGCTCATGCTCCTGTTGCTGTCGTGACACTCTGACGAATGAGGCTTCGTCCTAACGACCGCGCTTTTCGTGCCGGACGAGCCTCGCGATAAAAAAGCCATCGAGGCCGGCGAGCCGCGGCTCCTCGGCCGGAAGAAAAGAAGGAAGCGTCCGCACCTCGCCATTGGCATTGATGAGCTCGGCGAGACCGCCGACCTCTTCCGGCCTGACGGGCGAGCGGACAATGTCGGGATTGCGGCGGAGCAGGGCAGCGATCTGCTGTTCGCCTTCCTCGGGTTCAAGGGAACAGGTGCAATAGACGATTGTGCCGCCGGGCCGAACGAGCTCGAAGGCTTTGTCGAGCATGCGGGCCTGCATGGCGGCGAGTTTGGTCAGGTCGCCCGGCTTTTTCGTCCAGGCGACATCCGGATGGCGGCGAATCGTGCCGGTGGCGGAGCAGGGTGCGTCGAGAAGCACGGCGTCGAAGGTCAGTCCGCCGAGCGTGACGACATCGGCGACGGCGATCTCGGCTTCGAGCCGCAGTCGGTCGAAATTGCTGCTGAAAAGCTTGAGCCGCTCGGCCGAACGGTCGATCGCGGTGACGCGCGCACCGCGTGCGGCGAGCTGGGCCGCCTTGCCGCCCGGCGCCGAACAAAGGTCGGCGATCTTCATGCCGGGTTCGACGCCGATCAGTCGCGCCGGCAGCGCCGCGGCAGCATCCTGAACCCACCAGGCGCCGTCCTCATAGCCAGGAAGCTCAGGGATCGGCAGATGGGTGGAAAGCCGCAGCGAGCCGGTGGGCAGCATGGTCGCGCCGAGCCGCGTCGCCCAAAGGTTCGGATCGGATTTGACGCTGATGTCGAGCGTCGGCTCCAAGCGATGCGCGGCGGCGATGGCGCGCGCGCCCTCCTCGCCATAGGTCTTGCGCCAGCGCGCAGCAAGCCAGGGCGGCGTGTCCTGATCGAGCGCCGAAGCGCCGGCCAGATAGGCGTCGCGCCGTCGCGCGAGATTACGCAAGACGCCATTGGCAAGGGCGGCGTAAGGCGCAGTCTTGGCATCGAGCCGCGTCATCCGCACGGCGAGATCGACGGCGGCGTGATCGGGCACGTCAAGAAACAGGATCTGCGCCGCCGCGGCCGTGAGGCACCATTCAATCTGGGCCGCGGCGCGCGGCAGGCCGCGGTCGAGCAAATCCGCCAAAGCATGCCGGATCGTGCCGAGACGGCGCAGCGCAGCGGTGACGATCGAGCGCGTCAGGGCAAGGTCGCGGGAATTGAGCCCGGCGACGCGCGACAAGCCGGGGCCGGCGGCAAACAGCTCGTCGAGCGTATGGCCATTGGCGATCACATCGCGCAAAATGGCCGCGGCGGCGACTCGGGTGGCGAGGCCAGGCACCGCCATCGTTTCCTGTCGGGCGATTTCAGCGGCAGCGGCACGCGGCGGCTTCATCATTCAAAAGCTCCGCCGCTGCTGGCCATGTCCTTCTTCCGTCCTTCGTCAGCCCGGATCTGGCGGGTTAGGTGGTTCTCTTTGATTCGGTTCAAGTTTATCATTACTTTGCGATGCGGCGGAAATGCGCCGGACATTGCGGCAGCCTCGCGCGGAAGGTTTTTGTCCACCGGCCGCTCCGATTGCAGTTCACTGCCGAGGGACCGACACATCGCATGGAGGCGAGATGCCGAAGGATGACGAGGCGCGGCCAAATGCGGCGGACCCTGCAAAAGCGCCGGTTTCGTCGGCGCGCGAGCTCTCTGCGGCGGCAAAGCGGGCGCTCGCCGAGGCGGCGGAGCGGCGGCGTCGCACGGAAGAGAAGGCCGCAGCCACGCCGGAGATCGGCGGCCGCGATGGGCCCGATCCGGTCCGCTACGGCGATTGGGAAGTGAAGGGGATCGCCAGCGATTTTTGAGGCCAGCATGCTCGCTGGCAACGCTCAGCTCGACAATCCTCCCAGCAGCGTCGGTACGTCGAGCGGCCGAAACCCGTAATGCGTCAGCCAACGGACATCGGCCTCGAAAAAGGCGCGCAGATCCGGCATGCCATATTTCAGCATGGCGATCCGATCGATGCCGATGCCCCAGGCGAAGCCCTGATAGATATCAGGATCGAGCCCGCAATTCTTCAAGACATTGGGATGCACCATCCCGCAGCCGAGAATCTCGAGCCAATCCTCGCCTTCGCCGAAGCGGATCTCGCCGCCCTTGCGCGAACATTGGATGTCGACTTCCATCGACGGCTCGGTGAAGGGGAAGAAGCTCGGACGAAACCGCATCTTCACCTCCGCCACTTCGAAGAAGGCCTTGCAGGATTCCTGCAAGATCCACTTCAAATGGCCGAGATGGGCCTGTTTGTCGATGACGACCCCTTCCACCTGATGGAACATCGGCGTGTGCGTCTGATCCGAGTCGCAGCGATAGGTGCGGCCGGGGCAGATGACCCTGATCGGCGGCTTCTGCGCCAGCATGGTCCGCACCTGGACCGGGCTCGTATGGGTGCGCAGCAGCTTCCTCTCGCCGCGCGCCTCGGGCCCTAGGAAAAAAGTGTCGTGCATGTCGCGGGCGGGATGATCGGGTGGAAAATTGAGCTTGGTGAAATTATAGTCATCCGTCTCGATATCCGGCCCTTCCGCGATCGAAAATCCCATTTCGGCGAAGATCGCCGCAAGCTCATCGGTGACCTGGCTGATCGGGTGAAGGCGGCCGAGGTCGAGCGGGCTGACGCGGGCGGGCAGTGTGACGTCGAGGGTTTCAGCGGCGAGGCGGGCTTCGAGCGCGGCCTCCCTCAGGGCCGCGCGGCGCGAGGCGAGCGCCGCCGTCACTTCATCCTTCAATTGATTGATCGCCGCGCCCTGCGCCTTGCGCGCCTCGGGCGGCAGCTTGCCGAGGCCGGACAGAAGCGCCGAAATCGTGCCCTTCTTGCCCAGAGCGGCGATCCGCACGGCCTCGAGCGCCGCCTCGTCGCCGGCAGCTTCGATCGCGGCGCGTGTTTCCTGTTCAAGCGATGAGAGATCGGACATGCGGCACAATTCTCGCGAGGAAGGACGTGCTTTTGCCATGCAGCCGCGGCGATGTCGAGCCATGCCGCCCGTGGGGGCGCGCGACGGGCTTCGCCGTGCTGACAGCACAGGTTACGGGCTGCAAAGCGGCGTCGTGCAGCCTATATGGGGCGAGTTGGGACATTTGCCGCCTTTCAGGCCGACAAATGCGGGAAGTTGGGCAAAACGGTCATGAGCGAGGATGCATTCGAAGCGGTTTTGACGAGTCTCGGCCTCAAAAGATACGATGTGCCGGCGCCGAAACATGGCGGCTTCATCCATCTGTTTCAAATCTTCACCGATGCGGCACGGGCGCGGCTCGTCGGCGTTTCGGCTGATTATGCGGCGCCCGATTCCCTCGCCTTCGGTTTCGCCGAGCATCGCGCCTTCAACGCCTTCGCCCATCGCACTTCGAAGGACATCATCTGCCTCTATACGACGCCGCTGCGCGTCTTGTGGAGCTTCTTCAATGCGATGATGGACAATCGCCAGATTTTCCCCTGGATCGACGATGTGGAAACGCTCGGCGGAATGGCGCCGCCGCCGAAAGGGGATCTCTTCTTTCTGCGCGAGACGCTGCCGCTCGGCGATGCCGGGGAGGTTTTCAATCCGATCCGCCCGCGCCTGGCGCGTGCGCTGTTCGATGTCGCGGCGGATTTCCTCTTGATGCATGAGGTCGGCCATATCCGCAACGGCCATGTCGCTTTGCTGCAGCAGCGCGCCGGCGCGCGCCCCTTCCGCGAACTGCCTTACGAAGAAGCCGACAAGCTCGAAATTCCCGAGGTGCAGGCTCTGGAATTCGACGCCGATGGTTTCGCCATCCAAAAAGTGTTCGAGCGCGTCCAGAAGGAAAATCCCTTCGCCGAATTTTCCAAGGGCCTGCTTCAAGATCACCGGCTCGCGGTGGATGGAGCGCATAGCGCGAGCTGGTATTTCGCCTGGTTTGCGGTCTATTCCTTGTTCCGCCTGTTCGACGAGGCGATAGAAATCTCCGAAATTCCGCTGCGCATGCAGCCGCCGGCGGCTTTACGCCAGGCCTGCCTGCTGCCGGCCGTCGCCGCCATGACCGGCCGCAAGGGCTGGTCCGGCCTCTCTTTGCAGGACTGGGTCGATCTCGCGACCGATGCCGGCCTCGAGGCGGAACGCACGCTGACCGGTCTGCGCCGGATGAAGCCCAATCCGCACGCCTATCTCGCGGCATGGAACGGCGCCGCCTTCGACCAGATCGGCATCTATCTCGAGACCTGGGACAAACTCGGGCCGCAATTGGCAGCGCTCAAGCGCGGCATGGCGCCGAGCGCGTAAAGCACCGGCCGGCATCTTGTCACGGCCGGGCATTTTGCCGACATAAAGCCCATGAGCAAAGCTTTCACCAAAGAAACCGAGACGGTCAGCGACGCCGATCTCGATGATGAAGCTCCGCCGCTGCCGGCGGGCACCAAAAACTACATCACGCCCGAGGGCCTGCAGCGGCTGCGCGACGAGTTTCGCGCCTTGCAGCAGATCGAGCGGCCGAAAGTGGTCGAGATCGTCGCCTGGGCCGCCGGCAATGGCGACCGCTCGGAAAATGGCGATTACATCTATGGCAAGAAGCGCTTGCGCGAGATCGACCGGCGGATGCGCTTTCTGATGAAGCGCATCGAGATCGCCGAGACGGTCGATCCGAAAAAGCAAAAGAACAAGGCGCGCGTCTTCTTCGGCGCCAGAGTCACTTATCTCAATGCGCGGGGTGAAGAGAAGAGCGTGCGGATCGTCGGCATCGACGAGGCCCGCTCCGACATGAATGAGATCAGCTGGATCTCGCCCATCGCCAAGGCGCTGTTGAAGGCCGAGGCGGGCGATGTCGTCGAGGTCCGCACGCCGAAAGGCGTCGAGCCGCTCGAGATCTTGGATATCCAATATTGAGCGAAAACGTCTATTGAGCGAAAGCGTCGATCCCGAAAGTTCTGCAACTCTCGGGATCTGCTTTACGCGAGCATGCTTAATTGAGACATCGGATATATCCGATGTCTTTAATGGTGGTGATGGTCGCCGTGGTGGTCATGCCCATGCGGTCCGCCGTGCCCGCCATGATGCCAGTGGTGCCAACCCTCGCCGCCGCCCCAGCCATAACCGCGCCGAAAGGCATAGCCGCACCAATACCAGCCGGGACCATGCCAGCCATCGGGATACCAGCAATAGTTGCGACCACCCCACATGAAGGGCGCCTCCGCAATGCCCGCCGCCGTGCCGAGCGCCTCGCCGAGAGGATTTTGCGCTTGCGCCGGTCCGGCGGCAGCAAGCAATCCCGCGACCACCGCAGTTCCCATTATCATCGAGATCTTGAAACGCATTTTTCTGCTCCCCGGCAATTGCACGCTTGTAACGTCTATCCCAGAGCATGGTTGCATGGAAGCGTCAATCTTGGCTCTCGGCTCTAGGCACTCAATCTGCATGTCGATCATGTGACCGACACCTAACAGCGCCTGAGCCGGCCGGTGCGGAAGCGTTTCAGTTCGATGACATGCAAAGATAAAATCAAAAAAATGGAATCCGGCGAGTTTCGAAAGGACGGCGACAATGGCCACAGATTATGCCTTCATCCGCGCCTATGGCAAATTCATCGGGGCGCGGGAATCCTTCGTCGACGACCAGGTTCGCCAGGCGCGGCGGGAAAATGCGCCGAACGATGTCTATCATTACGACAAGGATGCCAAGCGCTGGAAGCGTTTCGCCGAGCTCGAAGAAAAGGGCGAGGCCGGCGATGCGGAGGCTGCCGCCGCGGCAAAGAAAATGCGCGAGATCATGCGGTGACGATAAAGGCACATTCCATTGGTTGGCGTCATGGCCGGGCTTGACCCGGCCATCCAGGAATTAGCCTTCAGAGTGTTTCACAGTTGAAGGGCAATGCGTGGATGGCCGGGACAAGCCCGGCCATGACGCTACGAGGGAGTCACCTACTCACCCCAAATTCAATTCCTTGAAGAAATCATTGCCCTTGTCGTCGATGACGATGAAGGCCGGGAAATCCTCGACCTCGATCTTCCAGATCGCCTCCATGCCGAGTTCGGGATGTTCGAGCACCTCGACCTTTTTGATGCAGTCCTGTGCCAGCCGCGCCCCCGGGCCGCCGACCGAGCCGAGATAGAAGCCGTGATGCTCGGCGCAGGCGCGCCGCACTTGCGCCGAGCGATTGCCTTTGGCGACCATGATCAGCGAGCCGCCGGCCGCCTGGAACTGCTCGACATAGCTGTCCATGCGGCCCGCCGTCGTCGGGCCGAATGAGCCGGACGCATAGCCCGCCGGCGTCTTCGCCGGGCCGGCATAATAGATCGGATGGTTCTTGAAATAGTCCGGCATCGGCTCGCCGCGCTCGAGCCTTTCGCGGATCTTTGCATGCGCCATATCGCGCGCGACAATCATCGTGCCGGAGAGCGAAAGCCGCGTCCTGATCGGATAGTTCGACAAGGTTGCGAGCGTCTCGTGCATGGGTTTCGACAAATCGATCTTGACGACGCTGCCTTCGAGCGAAGCCTCGTCGATAGCGGGGAGATATTTCGCCGGATCATGTTCGAGCTCTTCGAGGAAGACGCCGTCTTTCGTGATCTTGCCGAGCGCTTGGCGATCCGCCGAGCAGGAGACGCCGAGCCCGATCGGCAGCGAGGCGCCATGCCGCGGCAGGCGGATGACGCGCACGTCGTGGCAGAAATATTTGCCGCCGAATTGCGCGCCGACGCCGAGATCCTGCGTGAGCTTGTGGATTTCCGCCTCCAGGCCGAGATCGCGGAAGGCATGCGCATCGGCGCCGCCTTGCGTCGGCAGAGCGTCGTAATAGCGGGTCGAGGCGAGCTTGACGGTCTTCAAGGTCAGTTCCGCCGAAGTGCCGCCGATGACGATGGCGAGATGATAGGGCGGGCAGGCCGCGGTGCCGAGCGTGAGGATCTTCTCCTTGAGAAAATCGACGAGCCGGTCATGCGTCAGAAGCGAAGGCGTCGCCTGATAGAGAAAGGTCTTGTTGGCCGAGCCGCCGCCTTTGGCGATGAACAGGAATTTATAGGCGTCCTCGCCCTCGCTGTAGATCTCGATCTGCGCCGGCAGATTGGTCTTGGTATTGACCTCTTCGAACATCGAGAGCGGCGCGAGCTGCGAATAGCGCAGATTCTTCTTCTCATAGGCATCTCTGATGCCTTGCGCGAGGGCGGCATCGTCATCGGCCTCGGTGAAGACGAGCCGGCCCTTCTTGGCGACGACGATCGCGGTGCCCGTGTCCTGGCACATGGGCAGCACGCCGCCGGCTGCTATATTGGCGTTCTTCAAGAGATCATAGGCGACGAATTTGTCGTTCTCGGTCGCCTCGGGATCATCGAGGATTGCCGCGAGCTGGGCGAGATGGCTCGGCCGCAAGAGATGATTGATGTCGATCATCGCCGTCTCGGCCAAAAGCCGCAGCGCCTCGGCATCGACGACGAGCATCTCGCGGGCGCCGAATTTTTCGATCCTTACGCCCGCTGCACTCAGCTTGCGATAAGGCGTCGTCTCGGGACCAAGGGGAAAGAGCGGAGAAAATTGGAAACTCATGTGCGGGCCAGCTCATTCGTAGCTTGGCGCTTTATGTAGCGTGGGTTTCCGCCATTTGCAGCATGCCAAAAGCACCGACATGCTGACACGGGCCAAGCGGAAGGCGCAAGCGTTGCCGTTTGTCAAGCCGCGTGCGAGGTCGGTTCCTGCGTCAGCACGGCATAAAGTGCGGCGGGATCCTGGATGGCGCGCATTTTCGCAGTGATCGCCGGATCGCGCAGAACGCGGGCGATGCGCGCCAATGCTTTCAGATGGTCGGCTCCGGCCGATTCCGGCGCAATCAGCAGAAAGACGAGATCGACTGGCGCCGCATCGATCGCCTCGAAATCGACCGGCTTCTCGAGCCGCGCGAAAATCCCGATGATCGACGGGCATTTCGCGAGCTTGGCATGCGGGATAGCGATACCGTTGCCGATTCCGGTCGAGCCGAGCCGCTCGCGCTGCAGCACAGCATCGAAAATCTGGCGCGCCGGCAAATGCGAGATATGTGCCGCCTTGTCGCTCAACTCCTGCAACAATTGCTTCTTGGAATTGACGCGAAGCGAAGCCAACACCGCTTCGGGTTGAAGAAGATCTGTGAGCCGCATAGGGAGGAGGAGGTCCAATTTTCGAACGCTCGACGGGAAGGTCATGATGCGCCGCGTGAAAAGTTGAAGCGGGAAAGCCGAGCCTGGCTAGTGTGCCTCGTGCTCCGCTCGAGTCCTGGACTAAAGAGCCGAACTCTCGGCCGAAGATGCCGTGTTGATCCAGCCGATGTTTCCGTCCGCGCGGCGATAGACGATGTTCGTGCGCCCGTCGCCGGCATGCCTGAAGATGACGACCGGGACATTGGTGACATCGAGTTCCTTGACGGCCCCGGACACGGACATCTCCTTGAGGGTCGCAAATGACTCGGCAATGACAAGAGGGTTCCTTTCCCCCGCAAACTCGGACTCGGCCCAATCCGCCTCGATCGCGACGCCGCCTTCGTCCTCGCTCATCCGATGCGAATTGGCGGTGCCGCTCGCGCGATCGCGTGAGCGGCGCTTCGAGCGCCGCAACCGATTTTCGATTCGATCCGCCGCCTTGTTGAAGCTCGCATAAGCATCTTGCGCCTCCGCCTCGACCTGCAGCATTATGCCGGAGTCGAGATGCAGAGTGCAATCTGTCCGAAAGCCGGAGCCTTCGCGTTCGATGGTGACATGCCCGCTCGTCGGTTCAGCGGAATATTTCGCAACGACACCGTCGAGGCGAGTGCCGACATAAGTGCGAAGCGACTCGCCGATATCGAGATTCTTGCCGGAGACGCGTAACGTCATGGCTCTCTCTCCCATCCACCAACGTCGCCCCTCAACTCTTTGCCGCTTAGCGGGCATTTGGTTCAGGGTTAGGAGCGTCTTGCTGC
Source organism: uncultured Alphaproteobacteria bacterium (assembly GCA_963704745.1). Classification (GTDB taxonomy): domain Bacteria; phylum Pseudomonadota; class Alphaproteobacteria; order Rhizobiales; family Beijerinckiaceae; genus Methylovirgula. The sequence goes on along the minus strand of OY969936.1, from coordinate 3,099,142 downwards.
GAAGTCAATGGGCGGCTTTACGCCCCTGCACCGCATTCTCGCGAGGCATCGTGCCGGCCCGCCAATTCCGATACTGGCATGCCATTTCACAAATCTAGGGCTGTGCGTCCATTTCCGGATTAAATGGAAAAATTAAAAGCTCGCGCCGACGCTGGCTGCGGCTCGAGCTTTCGGCCGCTGCCGAGCCTGCCGCATGCGGCAGCGTAACATCATGTCAGGCTGCCGCATGCGTAACATGATGCTTCCCTCATGAGAGTTCAATGCATGGCCTTCATGCGGCGGCGTTCGACCGAGGAAGGAATGCGCAGGCTCTCGCGATATTTGGCGACAGTGCGGCGGGCAATGTCGATGTCGGAGGATTTGAGGCGCGCGACGATCGCATCATCGGACAGAATATCGCTGGGGTCTTCCTGATCGATCATCTGCTTGATGCGAAAACGCACGGCTTCGGCCGAATGGGCATCGCCGCCGTTGTGCGACGCGATCGAGGCCGTGAAGAAATATTTCAATTCGAAGAGGCCGCGCGGGGTCGCCATATATTTGTTCGACGTCACCCGCGACACGGTCGATTCATGCATGCCGATCGCATCGGCGATGGTCTTGAGATTGAGCGGGCGCAGATATTCGACGCCATGCGCGAAGAAGCCATCCTGCTGGCGCACGATCTCGCTCGACACTTTCAATATGGTCCGCGCCCGCTGTTCGAGGCTCTTCGTCAGCCAATTGGCGGTCTGCAGGCAGTTCGAGAGAAAACTCTTGTCGCTGTCATTGCCTTTGGTGCGCGTCACCCTCGTCGCATAGGTCTGGTTGACGAGCAGGCGCGGCAGAACCTCCGAGTTCAATTCGACATGCCAGGTGCCGTCGGGCAGGGGATAGATGATGACATCGGGAACCACAGGCTGAACCGCGGCGCCGCCGAAGGCGCGGCCGGGCTTGGGATCGAGCCGGCGGAGCTCGGCGATCATGTCGAGGATGTCCTCGTCGTCGACACCGCAGATCTTGCGCAGGCCGGAGAAATCGCGTTTGGCGACGAGTTCCAGATGGCCGACGAGCGCCTGCATGGCCGGATCGAAACGGTCTTTTTCGCGCAATTGAATGGCGAGGCATTCGGCCAGGTTGCGGGCACCGATGCCGCAGGGATCGAAGGTCTGGATCGCGGCCAGAATTTTTTCCACTCTGTCGAGCGGCGCCGCGAGGCGGCCTGCAACCTCGCCGAGATCCTCGGTGAAATAGCCGGCCTCATCGATCGAATCGATCAATGCATGGCCGATGATGCGGTCGACCGCATCGGCGGTCGCGAGCATCAATTGCGCGGAAAGATGATCCTTGAGGCCGATCTCGGCGGCGACATAGGCTTCGAGATTGGTCGCTTCGCCATCGCCGCCGGAAGAACCCGGCGAGCCCGACCAGGAGGTGGCGGATAGTCCCGAGCCTTCGACGAAATCATGCGGCTCGCCGGGCGTCGGCGCGCGATCATCGTCGAAGGCGTTCGACAGTTCCGTGCCGAGGCTTGCTTCGAGCGCACCGCGATCCGTGGCGAATGACTCGGCACTCCATTCCACATCGCTCGCGTCGTTGAAATCCGTGCTGGCGGAAATCTCTATACGCTCCGGCCCGGCGCCATCTTGCCCGGCACTACCGTTCACCTCATGCGGATCGGGCATGTCCTCGGCCCGCTCGAGAAGCGGATTGCGCTCGAGCTCCTCCTGCACGAAAGCGGCGAGTTCCAGATTGGAGAACTGGAGAAGTTTGATCGCCTGCAGGAGCTGCGGCGTCATCACCAGGGCCTGGCCCTGGCGCATGATGAGCTTGGTGGTGAGCGCCATTACGAAATCAACTGTCTGCGACCCCAGCGACTGGAAACCGCCTTTAACGGCCCGATTTTTGCTTATAGCATGAACAATGCATTTGTCGCTGCCTTAAAAAGCGCCAGGCTCAAATTTTTTCCGCCGCATGATCACTGTCCGGAATTTTACCGTAGATTGGCTCAGACCATGTCCTGAGGAGCTTCCTCCTCATAGTCCACCGCGACGAAATAAAGCCCGTCCGCCGGCGCGACCATCCCGCAGCGGGCGCGGTCGCAGGACTCCAATGCGGCGCGGAGATCATGCGGCTGCCATTTGCCGGCCCCGACCAGTTCCAGCGAGCCGACCATGGAGCGCACCTGATGATGCAAGAAGGAGCGCGCGCTGGCGCGGATCTCGATCGCATCGCCCTCTTTGCCCACATCGAGCTTCTCAAGCGTGCGGATCGGGCTTGTGGCCTGGCATTCGGCGGCGCGGAAGGTCGAGAAATCATGCCGTCCGATGAGGATCTGCGCCGCCTCATGCATGGCGCCGGCGTCGAGCGGACGTTTGACGAGCCAGGCGCGGCCGTCTTCGAGCGTCAGCGGCGCCCGGCGGTTGACGATCCTATAGAGATAATGCCGACGGAGCGCCGAAAAGCGCGCATCGAAAGTATCCCCGACGGGCTCGACCAGGACGATGGCGATCGGCTTCGGCCGCAGATGCGCATTGAGCGCCTCACGCAGCTGATAGGGCTCCCATTCGCGCTCGAGATCGGCATGCGCCACCTGACCCAGCGCATGGACGCCGGCATCGGTGCGCCCGGCGCCGCGGATCGTCACCGCATGGCCGCAGAAACCGGCAAAGGCCGTCTCGATCGCCTCTTGGATCGAGGGCCCATTCGCCTGCCTCTGCCAGCCGACAAACAGCCGGCCGTCATATTCGATGGTGAGTTTGTAGCGGGGCATTATGGGCACTTTGCGTGAAAGGCGGGCGCATTCCCCTCCTCATCCAACTCGGACCTGTCCGAGTTGGATATTTTAATGCCCAAGTCGGCAACAGCCGACTTGGGTGTGGGGAGGGGTCAGCGGTGGGGTCGGCATCATTGCTGAATTAATGACCCCCGCCCCGGACCGCTAAAGCGGTCCGACCCTCCCCACAAGGGGGCGGGTGACTTGCCGTCCGAGCCTCACGCCGCCGGACCGCCCAGAAAAGTGCCCACAGCAACCCGCGTCCCGCGCAAAAATTCCTGAGCAGTCATCGGCGCCTTGCCGGCCCTTTGCACGATGAGAAGGCGCAGCACGCCCTCACCGCAAACGACGCCGAGCGCATCGTCCACGACCGTACCGGGGATGCCGCGGCCTTCCTCAGAATGGCTGCGCAAGACTTTGATGCGCTCAAAACCCTTGCCGAGATCGGCCTCGAAAAAAGCGCCGGGGAAGGGCGAGAGGCCGCGCACGAGATTATGCAGTTCCGCGGCGCTCTTCGACCAGTCGATCCGCGCCTCGGCCTTGTCGATCTTCTGGGCATAGGTGACGCCGTCTTCGGTCTGCGGCGTGAAGGTGAGGCTGCCGCGGGAGAGCGCGGCGAGCGCGCGCGCCATCAGATCGGCGCCGAGACGAGACAGGCGATCAGCCAGTTCGCCAGCGGTCATCTCCGGGCCGATCGCGACTTTTTCGACAAGCGCAATAGGACCCGTGTCGAGGCCTTCCTCCATCCGCATGACCATGATGCCGGTCTCGGGATCGCCTGCCATGATGGCGCGCTGGATCGGCGCCGCGCCGCGCCAGCGCGGCAGCAGCGAAGCGTGGAGATTGAGGCAGCCCAGCGCCGGCGCCGCCAGAATGGCTTTCGGCAGAATGAGCCCATAGGCGACGACGACGGCCACATCGGCCTGAAAGCCGGCGAAGATCGCCGCTTCCTCCGCGCTCTTCAGGCTTTTCGGCGTCAGCACGCGAAGCCCGAGCCGCTCGGCGGCGGCGTGGACGGGCGATGGCAGCATTTCGAGGCCGCGCCGGCCGGCGGGTTTTGGCGCGCGGGTATAGACGGCCGCGACTTCATGGCCCTGGCCGATGATCTCTTCGAGCACCGGCACGGAAAATTCGGGCGTCCCCATGAAGATGATGCGCAAGAGATGCGGCCCGCTTCAAATGCCTGATGGTTCTCGCATGCTCGATGGCAACGTCATGCGCGGGCTTGACCCGCGCATCCAAGCACTCATCGAGACAGCTCAGTGCAGCGGTCGGATGCCTCCTGAAACCGCTCTTCCGGGCGACGATCATCGTTTCTGGATGCGCGGGTCAAGCCCGCGCATGACGCGAGCATCCGTCGCCCTAATTCCCCGTCGCGCCGGCGTGCTGCTCGCTCACGCGCTTCGCCGATTTCGAAAATTTCTTCAAGATCCGGTCGCGCTTGAGACGAGAAATGTGATCGATGAAGAGAACGCCGTTCAGATGGTCGATCTCATGCTGCACGCAGGTCGCGAGCAGCCCTTCGGCATCCATTTCCTGCCTCTTGCCCTGGCGGTCCAAATAGCCGAACTTGATCTTGGCAGGGCGGACCACTTCTTCGCGAATCTCCGGGATCGACAGGCAGCCTTCCTCATAGGAAGACTGCTCCTCCGAAGCCCAGAGGATCTCGGGATTGATGACGCATATCGGGTCGGGCTTGGCCGTTTCGTCCTCGCGATGGGCGACGTCGACCACCAGGACGCGCTTGGGCACGCCGATCTGGATCGCCGCCAAGCCGATGCCTGGCGCGTCATACATAGTCTGGAGCATATCGTCCATGAGCGCCAGGGTTTCGTTGTCGATCCGGGCGACGGGTTCGCTCTTCCGGCGCAGCCGGCGGTCCGGCAGAATGATGATGGGTCGCAGGCTCATGGCTCTCTATGGCACACTCGTCATGTTGCAGATGTTCGACCTATGACATAAGCATCAACTTAGAATTGGTCAAATTCAGCGCCTCGCGACAGGTTCCCGGAGCGGGACCGACCGCAGCCTTCTGCGCCGTGCAAGCCTTGCGCCGTCAGGCGGCGCGGACCGTGCGCAAAAAATCGTCGACATGTTGGGAAAGGACGCCGGCCTGGCTCGTCAGATCGGTTGCCGATTTCAAGAGCTCCTTCGCCGCAAGGCTCGAATTGCCGGCCGATTGCGTCGCGCCGATAATGTTCGAGGTGACCTCGTTCGTCCCCTGCGAGGCCTCGTGGATCCGGCGGGCGATTTCCTGCGTCACCGAGGCTTGTTCGGTGACGGCGCCCTCGACACAGACGGCAATCGCGCTCACCTGCCTTGTCGTGCCGGCAATCGAGGCGATGAAGGAGGCGACATGCTGTGTCGCCTCCTGAATTGCGGCCACTTGCGCACCGATTTCAGCGGTGGCCCTTGCCGTTGCGTCGGCGAGGCTTTTTACTTCCTGCGCCACGATCGCAAAGCCGCGCCCGGCTTGGCCGGCCCGCGCCGCCTCGATCGTCGCATTGAGGGCGAGCATATTGGTCTGGCCGGCGATGTTGCGAATGAGTTCGACGATGCCGCCGATCCGTTCGGCAACCTCGGCAAGCCGGCGCACTTCCGCTTGCGTCCTATCTGCCTCTCCGGCGGCCTGGCCGGCGATCCGGTTCGATTGATGAACCTGCGCGCTGATCTCACCGATGGCCTCCGAAAGATGGTTGGTGGCGGTCGAGATCGCTTCGATGCTCGTCGCCGCTTCCTTGGAGGCTGCGGCGGCAGCCATGGACTGAAGATTGGTGGTTTCTGCCGAATGGGTCAGGCTCGAGGCTGTCGCACGCAAATGTTCGGCGGTCGACAGAACGCCGCCGGCAATTCCGCCGACGGCTTTTTCGAAGGACAGCGCGAGATGGTTGAACGCCTGATGCCGTTCCTGCCGGGCCGAATCGAGGTAGACCTCCATCGCATAGGCCATATCGAGCATCACGGCGCGCAGAACCGCCGTCCGCAGCTTGGCGCGCCGCCGTTTTGCGAAATATGGCAGACCCTTGGTCGGGAAGCGCAGGGTGATCGCTTCGATGATGCGGCCGGCGACGAAATTGTAGCCGCCGACATATAATTGCACATCGAGACCGAAGCGGCTGCGCATCTCGAAGATCGATGCGGCCGAGGCTTTGTATTCCTCGTCGAACCGGCCATCGAACACGAGCGACCAGTGCCTAATCTGGTTTTCCTTCGAAACGACGAGCGTCTCGTCGAGATGGTAGAGGGAGGACGCATCGCTAAAGCGCCGAATATGCCGATAGAGCGGGTCGAGAGTCTCGGCGAAGATCGCAAGGAGAAAATACTTATGTTCTCTGAGCGCGGCGACACATTCATCGTCGACCTCGTAGAAGCCGCGAAGATCATCGAGAGTGAATTTGGAAGCCATGGCCGTCCGACCCGATCGTTCTGCGTGCTGACTTTAGGTCCTGCGTGGTTAGCGTTTGGTAACGCACGCCGGCGGGTCTGATCGTTGTGTCCCATGCTCCAGCGTGAACCCGCGGGAGAAGAGCCATGGAAAACCGTTCTTTATTCGTTCCGAAGGACGCGCGAATCGGCTAAAGCGTCTTGGATGGAGCGCTTCTTTCATACCGTCACCGGCATTCCGGTGAGCCCTTTCGATCTGCTGATCGGGCTTCTGGGCCTTGCCCTATTGCTGCTGCTGACCATTACCCTTGCCGCGTGGCGCGCGGGGTGGGCGCGGCGGCGGGATGCGGCGGCCGCCGAGGCGCGGCAAGCCGAACTCGCCGAACGGATGGCGGCGCTGCTGCAGTCCCATGCCGAATTGACCGGTCGCATGCGCGGCATGGGCGACTATCTCGGCGCCCGCCATTCCGATCTTGCCCGGCTCGTGACGGAGCGCCTCGATGCGGTCGGCGCCCGCGTCGGCCGCGGTCTCGAAGATCAGAGCCGCACCGCGAACGAGAGTCTCGCCAAGCTCAATGAGCGATTGGCGGTGATCGACGCGGCGCAGGCCAGGCTCACCGGCCTCACCGAGGAGGTGATCGGTCTCAAGGACATCCTCGCCAACAAGCAGGCGCGCGGCGCCTTCGGCCAGGGAAGGATGGAAGCCATCATCCGCGATGCGTTGCCGGCCTCGGCTTACGAATTCCAGCCGACCTTGTCGAACCGCAATCGGCCGGATTGCGCCATTCGCCTGCCGGGCGACGATCGCTTGCTGGTCGTCGATGCGAAATTCCCGCTCGAGTCGTTCACGGCTTTGAAGGATGCGGTGAGCGAGGAAGCGCAGAAGCAGGCGCAAGCGCGGGTGCGCGCCGATGTCGGCAAACATATCCGCGACATCGCCGAGCGCTATTTTCTGCCCGGCGAGACGCAAGATCTCGCGATCCTCTTCGTGCCGTCTGAATCGCTTTATGCGGATCTCGCCGAACATTTCGAAGACGTGATCCAAAAGGCCCATAAGAACCGCATCATCATCGTCTCGCCATCGCTGCTTGTCATGGCGATGCAGGTCATGCAGGCGATCGTGCGCGACGCGCGGGTGCGCGAACAGGCGCATGAGATCCAGATCGAAGTGCGCCGCCTTGTCGACGATGTCGGCCGGCTGCGCGAGCGCGTGGCCAAGCTCGCGACGCATTTCCGCCAGGCAGACGAGGATGTCGCCGCGATCGCCACCTCGGCGGAGAAGATCGGCAAACGCGGCGATCGGATCGATCAGATGGATTTCACGCCCGCCGCAGCGGCGGAGACGGAAAGCGACCTTCTCGCCGCGCAATTCGCCAAGCCGGGGCAGAGGTGAGCCTTGCTTGCGCGCGAGCCAAATTGCGGCGGTTCTGGCGCGCCGCTGGGCCGATCCGGGGAAGACCGGCAGGCGCAAAGAGCCGGCTTTCCCAAATCAGAGCAGATAAAGGGCATTATGGCGAGTTTATCGGCAATTTGCGGCTGGGAAATCGTTCGATACCAATAACTTGCTATTGCCTTGGCAGTTGGCATGGCGTTTGAACTTGAGCACGGCCATCCGCGGGGGCTGGCGGTGTGCGGTTCCGATCTTTGACTGCAGGGCCAAAGCAGGGGGAGGACATGAAAATAGTGATCGCGATCATCAAGCCGTTCAAGCTCGACGAGGTGCGCGAGGCGCTCACCGCGGCTGGCGTCCATGGCATGACGGTGAGTGAAGTGAAGGGCTACGGCCGACAGAAGGGACATGTCGAGATTTACCGCGGCGCCGAATATGCGGTGCAGTTCCTGCCGAAATTGAAGATCGAGGTGGCTGTGCCCGCCGATCTTGTCGCACGGGTGGTCGAAGCGATTTCGGCCGGCGCTCGCACGGGCGAGATCGGCGATGGCAAGGTCTTCGTCACCCCGCTCGAACAAGCATTCCGCATCCGCACCGGCGAGCGTGACGCGGACGCGATCTGAAAACCTCACCATCCCCTCATCACCTTGGAGTATGAGATGAAGCTTGTTTCGCTTCCCCGGACGGCGCTTGTCGTCGGTCTCGGGCTTCTCGGCGTGGCCCTGCTGAGCAGCACGGCCTTCGCCGATGTGCCGGCCGCACCTGTGCCCAACAAGGGCGACACGGCCTGGATGCTCACTGCGAGTGCCCTCGTCCTGATGATGTCGATCCCGGGCCTTGCCTTGTTCTATGGCGGCCTTGCCCGCACCAAGAACGCCTTGTCCATTTTCACGCAGGTCTTCGCCGTCGTATCCATGGTCGGCATCTTATGGTGCGTTTACGGCTATTCGATTGCGCTCGGCGATACGAGCGGGCCGTATGCGGCCTTTATCGGCGGCCTCGGCAAAATCTTCCTGAAGGGCGTCGGCCCGGATGCCAATGTGCCGACCTTCTCCAACGGCGTCGTCATTCCGGAGCTTGCCTATATGGTGTTCCAAATGACCTTCGCGATGATCACGCCGGCGCTGATCATCGGCGGCATTGCCGAACGCATGAAATTCTCGGCGGTCATGCTGTTCATCTTCCTCTGGGTCTCGCTGATCTATTTCCCGATCGCGCATTGGGTGTGGGCTGCGGCGGCGCCCGACGATATTGCGGCGGCGGCGAAAGCCCTGGCGGCGGCGGCCACGCCGGCGGCCAAGGCGGCAGCGCAAGCCAAACTCGATGCGGTCAATGCGGGCGCCGGCTGGCTCAGTCAGGCGGGCGCGCTCGATTTTGCCGGCGGCACCGTCGTCCATATCAACTCCGGCATCGCCGGCCTGGTGGGTGCCCTGATTCTCGGGCCGCGCCTCGGCTACGGCAAGGAGGCGTTCAAGCCGCATTCGCTGACGCTCACCATGGTCGGCGCCGCGCTGCTGTGGGTCGGCTGGTTCGGCTTCAATGCGGGCTCGAATCTGGAAGCGAATGGCACGACGGCATTGGCCTTCGTCAACACGATGGTCGCGACTGCCGCCGCGGCGCTGTCCTGGCAGTTCGTCGAATGGGCGGTCAAAGGCAAACCGTCGCTGCTCGGCCTGGTCTCCGGCGCCGTCGCCGGCCTTGTCGCCGTCACGCCGGCCTCGGGCTTCGCCGGTCCCATGGGGTCGATCGTCCTCGGCCTGATGGTGTCGCCGATCTGCTTCTTCTTCGTCTCGACGATCAAGAGCATGTTTCGCTATGACGATGCGCTCGATGTCTTCGGCGTCCATTGCATCGGCGGAATTACCGGCGCGCTGATGACCGGCATTCTGGTCAATCCGGCGCTCGGCGGCGTCGGCATCACCGACTATACGAATTTCGCCCACGGCAATGCCGGCGCCTATGATTTTGCCGCGCAAATGCTGGCGCAGGGCAAGGCGGTGCTTGCGACTCTCCTCTATTCCGGCATCGGTTCGGCGATCCTCTATAAGTTCGTCGATCTGCTCATTGGTCTGCGTCCGACGATGGAAGGCGAGCGCGAAGGTCTCGATGTCACCGATCACGGCGAGCGCGCCTATAATTATTGATGGCTTGCGATCGCCGATCGCGGCGGGGTCAGACGCCCGCCGCGATCTTTCAATACGACGACCCGGACATGATTGTGGTCCGGCCTGATGCAATCACGCTTTACTCATTTGTTTGAGCATCGGATTTGTCCCAAAACCGGTTGCCACTTTTGGGTCCGATGCCCTAATGCCGCAGCCACAGTGACAGGAGGAGCGCCAGCCCCAGCAGCGCTGCCACGCCTTGCCAAAATTGAACCGGGGCGCGTTCGTAGAACGTCCGCGGCCTGGGAGCGGCAGAAGGCGCACAGGCCGGTCCCGCCTCCATCTCCAGCGCGAATTCGATCATGTCGCGAAAACGCTCAGTGGGATCGACTGCGATCGCGCGCCCGAGCGCGGCCTGGAGCCAGGCCGGCAGATCCGGGCGCAGAGCGCAAAGCTCCTTCGGCCGGTCCAGGCGCGGCGGGCTCACCGCGTCGAGATTGCCGTAGGGAAACGCGCCGGTGAAGGCGCGGTACATGGTGACGCCCAAGGAATAGATGTCGGTCGCCTCGTTGCCGGCCTCGCCGGCGAACATTTCCGGCGCCATATAGGCGTAGGTGCCGGGAACGTCCTCGGCCGGAAAGTCCTCGAGGCCGGGCACGCGCACCACCCCGAGATCGAGCAGCTTCAGCGATCCATTGCTTTCGAGCATCACATTGTCGGGCTTGATGTCGCGATGGATGATGCCGGCGCGGTGCAGCGCGGCCGCCGCGCGGGCGAGCTTGACCGCAATATTGCGGCCTTCCTCCAGGCCGAGCGAGGGCCGCCGCGTCAGCCGCGTCTCCAGAAGCTCGCCCTGGTAAAGCGGCATGACCGTATAAAGGCAGGTCTGCCGTCCTGGCGGCAGTTCGATAATGTGGGCGACCCAAGGGCTGTTGACGCGTGCGCCAACCCACGCCTCGCGAACGAAGGCGGCATGGTAGGTCGCCACGCTGGCGACCTGAGGTTTGGGGAACTTCAGCGCCACCTCGCCGCCCTCGACCTCGTCCACCGCACCGAACAGGCGGCTGTAGCGGCCCTCCGACAGCAGCACTTTGAGCACGAAACCGTCGATCGTCTCGCCGCCGCGCGGCACCGGGATGAGCGGCAGCTGCATGATGGCGCTGCCGATGTCGGCCGATTTTGCGGTCGGCAGGCCGACCACGTCGAGCACCAAGGCCGTGCAATTGTCGGTGCTGCCGGCATCGAGCGCTGCCGCCACCAGAGCATGGGCCGTGTCCTCGGGCGCCGATCGCTCGCGCAATATGTCGGCGATGCTGTCGTTCGACAGGACGCCATGCAGGCCATCGCTGCAGAGCAAAAAGCGGTCGTGCAATGCGACCGGCTGAGTTGTGTAGTCGAGGCGCACCTCCGCCTCGATGCCGAGCGCGCGGGTGAGAAGGCGCGACCGGCGCGGGCCGTCGCGCAGATGGTCGGTCGTCAGGCAGGTCAGGCGGTCGCCGCTCAGCCGGTAGGCGCGGGTGTCGCCGACATGCAGCAGATGGGCGATGCGACCGCGCAGCACCAGCGCCGTGAAAGTGCATCCCATGCCCGCCAGCTGCGGGTCCTGGCGAGCCTGGGAATGAATCCAGCCATTCAGCGCATTCACGATCCTGGCCGCGGCGCGTGGCACTTCCAAGGTCTCGGGCAGGTCCCAAAATCCATCCAGAAAGCCGCGCACCGCCGTCTCGGCCGCCACGCGACCGCCCTTGGTGCTGCCAATTCCGTCGGCAATCGCCGCGACCACTTCCCAGCGCGGCTTGGCCAGCTCGGCGCCGAAAACCGCGGCGACGAAATCCTCGTTGCGCTTTCTTGGCCCGGTCTCCGAGGCGAAGCCGACGCTTGCCTTGAGACCGGCGACACCCTCAATCACATGGGGCTCCGATTCCGCCAGGCAGCCTTCGGCCCGGCGCGTGGCTTCAATTCTTCAGCCTGCAATGATCATAAAGGAAATAGCCGCCGGTGCTCGAGGCGACGGTGACCGTGAGATTGCCGGAGCTGCGCTCAAGCGTGTAGTTGCCGCCGTCCTTGGCGTCGTGCCAGGAAATTTCCGTCTCCTTGATCTGGGCCGGATTGGAATCCACTGTGCCCTTGGCATAGTCGATCTTGATCTGCCAACTCGCGCCGCTCGCCGGGTTGGTGCAGCTGATCGTGGATCCGCTCGGCGGCGCCGCATTGCCGATGCCGGGAATAATGATGCCGATCGCCAGTGCAGCGATCGGCGCCACAGGTAAAATTTTCAAGAACATCGTCGCACTCGCATGGCCATCAGCGATCCATAGCCAATTCTTATGAGGTTGCAAAGAAGACACAGAAGGCAGGCACTCCGACAAAGGCGGCGAGCCGTTGGGTGACTAAAGTATAATCATTGTGCATAATTATTGATCGTTCCCATGAAACAAGCTTCGCGCTTAAATAAGCCAGCCGGTCATTTTGGACGGCGGGGATCAGCGACCGGTGGTTGGGCGAGACGATGCCGATTGCATGGATCTTGCTCAAATGCCCGCGGCGTTGATCCTTGAGATCGCTCGCTTGTGTGGTTGGCATATGAATCGCACAACATAACATCGCACTACAGAACACTGCATTTGGTGAAGTTATCCACGCTAATATGGGGGATTAAGCCGTGCTTGTACCGTCACCTAAATGGCTAGATACAGGAAACAACGCGTGGCAATTGGCAGCCGCGACTTTTGTCGGCCTGCAAAGCATTCCCGGGCTGACGATTCTTTATGGCGGCGTCGTCAAGAAGAAATGGGCCATCAACTCGGCCTTCATGTCGATCTACGCCTTCGCCTCGGTGCTCGTCGTCTGGATTCTTTTCGATTACAACATGGCGTTCGGGACGCAATGGTTATCCGTCCTGGGCCAGGGGTTCCTAGGCACGCCAATGCCGGCGACATCGGCCGCGTTCATGCTCGGGCAGGCGACGGTTCCAGCGGCGGCCGCGGGCATGCCGCCACTGACCTTCCCGATGGCGACACTGATATTCTTCCAGTTCGTGTTCGCTGCGATCACGGTGATTATCTTGGCCGGCTCGGTGCTCGGCCGGATGAACTTCAAAGCCTGGATGATCTTCTGCCCGTTGTGGATGACCTTTGTCTACACGGTGGGGGCGTTTTCCGTGTGGGGCGGCGGCTGGCTTGCCGGCCTGGGCGCGGCAGACTTTTCTGGCGGCTACGTTATCCATCTTGCCGCCGGCACATCGGGCTTCGTGGCCGCAGCGGTGATCGGCCCACGCCTACAAGCCGATCGCGACAATTTCCCACCTAACAGCCTGCTGATCACCTTGGCGGGTGCCGGCATTCTCTGGCTCGGGTGGAACGGCTTCAACGGCGGCGACCCCTATTTCGCCAATGCCGATGCTGGCGCAGCGGTGCTCAACACCAACGCCTGCACCGCAGTGGCGCTTCTGGTTTGGACGCTGCTGGACTACTGGGCCTACGGCAAGCCCTCGGTCGTCGGTGCGGTCAACGGCATGATCGCCGGCTTGGTGGCCATCACGCCCGCCGCCGGCTATGTGAACGGCTGGGGCGCGATGATCATCGGCGTCTGCGCCGGCATCATTCCCTGGCTCAGCATGAACAAGTTCCAGAAGCTGCCGTTCATGACGAAGGTGGATGATACGTTGAGCGTATTCTCCACCCATGGCGTTGCCGGTTTGATGGGCGGTCTGCTCACCGGCATATTGGCAAATCCTCACATGCTGCAATACATCGGCACCGAAAAGGACGCGCCCGGAGTCAACGTGACCGGCTTGCTCTACGGCAACCCCAAACAGCTCCTGATTCAGTTCTATGCTGCGGCATTCATCATCGTCTACAACATCGTCGCCACCTTCATCATCCTCAAGCTCATCGGGCTGTTCGTGCCGCTGCGCATGGATGAAGCGACCTTGAAAGTGGGCGATGATGCGATCCACGGCGAGACCGCCTACGCGATCGGCGTGGAAGGCGAGTAGCCGCGCTGGGAAAATCATCGCTGGACGGGGCGCGCCTTCGGCCGCGCCCCCGTTTCCCGCTGGCTAACTGGCGGCAAACAAGCCGGGATGTTCGGCGGCAGCCGAACGCCCCGGTTTCATGCGTCGATGGAGGCACCTATGGCGCCTTCCTTCGCCTGAAGCGGGTCCGAAATCGAAAAGACTTGCGCCAAACATCCGGCCCATCTGTCGCGCCTTCTCAATTGCGGTGCTGCCGATCGGGCCACGCCGAATTGAGGATCTGTCGACCTCATTTGCGTCCTTTCGATGCCGCGGGATGGCGGCACTGAAGCGGCGGACTTTCGTTCCTCGAAGATAAAGCTGCCGGCGCGCGCAACCTTTTCGCTTAGCCCCAAACGACCCGCGCCGTCGCTCAGACCAAGCTCATGCTCGACGTAGTGACGCAAAACTGGTCAAGGCCTCAAAACCAATATGTATCTATTTTGTCACGATAAATCAAAACCGATCTAAATATGCGAAATATGCCTCGTTATTAGGCAATTGCTAAGCAGATCGCCTTGCTTCGCCGGCTGATACGAGCATTTTCGTGGCAGACAAAATGTCGAAGTGAGGGGGCTTTTCATGAAATTCCGCTATCTTGCCGCTCTGCTTGCTGGCTTTCTATTGGCGTGCACGGCAGCGGGCGCGGCCTTTGCCGACGACCTTGCAAATACGAAGTCGGCTCCGGCTCCCGCGGCGCCGCCGACCTGGTGGAGTACGCTGACCGTCAATGGCGAGGTCGATGCCGGCATCACGGGAAATCCCGACAATCCGCCGAGCGGATTGAACTGGGGCCGTTTGTTTGATGACAAAGCGAACGAACCCGTCTTCAATCAGGGCTTGCTGACCGTCCAGCGGCCGATTGATTCGTCAAAGCCGGTCTATGACGTCGGTTTCGCGTTCCAGGTCATGTATGGTTCGGATGCCCGTTTCACGCACGTCCTCGGCATGTGCGAATACTGCATCAACAGCCTCTATCAGGCCACCGTCGTCGAAGCTTACGCTCAAGCGCATACGCCGTGGATCTTCGGCGGCGGCATCGATTGGAAAGCGGGTGTTTGGCCGACCCTGGAAGGCGCCGAGGTGATCGAATCCGACCAGAACCTCTTCTATTCGCATTCCTACATCTTCAATTACGCCGAACCCTTCCAAGACACCGGGGTGTTGGCGATCGCGCATGTCAATCCCACGATCGACCTTTATGCCTCGGTCGTCAGCGGCGAGAACACGAGCATTGGCTTTCCTTACGGCCAGACCAACACTTCGCCGAACTTCGAAGGCGGCATCGGACTGAACAAATTAGGTCCCAACGGCGCCGTCACCATTCTGGCGACGACTCACATCGGGCCGCAAGATCCGTATTATGAGGGTGGCGTGGAGCCAAATGGAGCCGGTCAGACGCCGGCGTTTTATGCGGGATGCGGCGGCTACTGCGGCAATAGCGGGATGCGCTATGATAACGACATCGTCGTGACATGGACAGCTACCGACAAGCTGACCTTCACCCTCGACGGCAATTATACCCGCGACGATGCCATTGCGGACGAAACCTATGGTGCCGCAGGCTATGCCTCTTACCAGACGCCGATCGATTGGCTGAAGATCAATGGACGCGCGGAGGTGTTTCGCGACGATACGGGCGCATTCGTCGGCGCCTATCCCGGCAACTTCGATTTCGTAGATACTGAACACGGGTACCTAAACACTGCGATCTTCCAGGCGCCGACCACCTATATGGAGCTGACGGCCGGCCTCAACATCACCCCGACGCTGCCGAAGGACGTTCCTTATCTCAAGTCGGTCATCTTCAGGCCGGAGGTGCGCTACGATGCCTCTCTGAACAATACGACACCTTTCGATGACGGCACCAAGAGTTCGGGCGTCACCATAGGCGGCGACGTCATCTTGAAATTCTAAAAGCTCCCACTTGGCGCCACTCACGGCGACCGAACCTGCCCCGGACCATGGACGATCTCTTCGTCCAGGGGCCGGGGCTTTATTTTTGCAAAAGCCTTCGCAGCTCGGCGATCTCCTGCTGCGAGATCACCGGCGGCCGATCCGGAAAAATAAAGAGCTGCTGGCGCGCGGAGCATTTTTGTTTAGCCGCCGCCGTTGCTCAAGTTCATTCATGCTCGAGGCGAATGGCACAGAATCCGACAAGTTCCGAAGGCTAATATGTGCCTATTTTGTCACGACAAATCAAAAGCGGTCTAAAAATGCCGAAATATGCCTCCTTATTAGGCAATTCCTGAGCACATCGCCTTGCGTCGCCGTGCTGATGCGAGCATTTTCGTGGCAGAGAAAGTATGGAAATACCGGGGGGCTTTTCATGAAATTGCGCTATCTCGCCGCTCTGCTTGCAGGCTTTCTTTTGGCGTGCACGGCAGCGGGCGCGGCCTTTGCCGACGACCTTACGAACACGAAGTCTCCTCCGGCTCGCGCGGCGGCGCCGAACTGGTGGGATACGCTGACCGTCAACGGCGACATCGATGCCGGCATCACCTTCAACCCGGATCTGGGGTCGGGCGACATCAACTTTGGCCGTTTGTCCACCGACAAGGCCAATACGCCCCTGCTCAATCAGATGTCGCTGATCGCGCAGCGGCCGATTGATCCGAATTCGAAGACCGTCGATTTCGGCTTCAAGGTCCAGCTCCTCTACGGTTCGGACGCGCGCTACACCCATTTTCTCGGCGAGTGCGACTATTGCATCGACAATATCAATCAGTTCGATGTCGTCGAGGCGTGGGGCGAAGTGCATCTGCCCTATGTTTTCAGCGGCGGCATCGATGTGAAGGTCGGCCAGTTCGTCAGTCTGGAGGGCATTGAAGTCATCAACGCGCCCGACAATCTGTTCTACTCGCATTCCTACATCTTCAATTTCGGCACGCCGCTCAAAGACACCGGCGTGATGACGATCAGCCATGTCAGTCCTCTGCTCGACATCTATGCCGGCGCCATCACCGGCGAGAATTCGAGCGTCGGCTGGAACAGCCCGGCCTATGGTGACCCGGGCGACAACAATAACGCGGCGGCCTTCGAAGGCGGCGTCGGCCTCAATCTGCTCAACGGCAATCTCACCCTGCTGGCGACCACCAATATTGGTCCCGAAAATCCGAATACGCCCCTTGGTGCCAGCCTTTGCGCCTGCGATCCCAACACTACGCTCCGCTATCTCAATGACTTTGACATCACTTGGAAGGCCACCGACAAGCTGACCTTCCTGACCGATATCAATTTCATCCATGACGATGGATATCTGCCGGGCGGCGTGAGCGGCTATGGCATCGCGCAATATGCCTCTTACGCGATCAACGATTGGCTGAAGATCAATGGCCGTGCGGAAGTCTGGAATGACGCCAATGGCGCTTTCGTTGCCGCCTATCCCGGCATTTTCGACGCTGCCAATGCCGAGCACGGCTATTACAATACGTCCTTTGGCGCGCCCGCGCCAACCACCTATCTGGAGCTGACGGGCGGCCTCAACATCACCCCGGTGCTGCCGAAGTCGATACCCTTGCTCAAAGCCATCATCTTTAGGCCGGAAGTTCGCTACGATGCGTCCTTGAACAATACGACGCCGTTTGACTATGGAACCAAGAGTTCGGGCGTCACCATAGGCGGCGACATCATCGCCAAATTCTAAAACCTCCCACTCGGCGCCACTCAAGGCGACCGAACCTGCCCCGGACCATGGACGATCTCTTCGCCATGGGCCGGGGCTTTACTTTTGCCAAAGCCTTCGCAGCTCGGCGATGTCCTGCTGCGAGATCACCGGCGGCCGATCCGGAAAAATATGCGAGGTGACGAGCGCGCCACTAGAGCATCCCGCCTTCAAGTGGAATCACTTGAGGGCGGATAAGATGCTCTAGATTTAAAAAATAGAGCATCGTTTAAGCGCAAAACCGCAGACACTTTTGCGCACGATGCTCTAAGCGCCAAGTGCCTTATCAAGAGGCTTGCGGAAGCGGGCTTTTGGCGCCAAGCTCGATCGTCTTTTGACCCGGCCGTGCGCGGAGCCGATGGCCGTCCGCTGCTCGGCTTGCCGTGCGACCAGGATGGAGCGGAGGAGCCGTGACCATCATCGAACATGATTTCGGCAAGAAGAACCGCGACACGGTGCGCCGCTTCACCAAGCTGATCAGCCTCGAAGCGCAGCACGAGGCCAAGGTTCTCGCCAATCCAATTCCCTATCTCGAACGCGCGACGGAGCGGATCTCGCAGCTCGAAATGGCGCTGCTCGATGCGGCGCGCGCGCTCGATCCGCAGCCGGGCGAAAAGCCGGCGCCGCCGCAAACGATCGAGATCGACAAGAGCGAATATGAGCGGCTGCTCCGCTGCAAGAAGATGCTGAAAGAGGCGATCGAGAAGCTGTGAGGGTCCGCTAGCGGATGCGCCCCTTCTCCCATCGTTTCTCCGAACGTGATCTCACGAAATATTCGGGGTCCCGAGCCGATAGACGCCGCGAAACGTATCAGGATCGACCGGCGCGCCCTTGCGATAGATGACGATCCTGCCTTCGCGCGCGAGCGCGACCGCCGTGTCGCGCACGGTTTGCAGATAGCCTTGCCAGGGCACGCTCGGCCGATTGGCGACTTCGGCAAAGGCTCTGGCGACATCGGCGGGGTCGATGGTCTGCATCGGGCCGGCCTTGGCGCAGAGATCGATCATCACATCGGCCAGTTTCGGGGGCGAACTCATGGAAGCGGGGCTCCTTCAATTCATTTGCCATCAGGGTGCGGCGCCCGGCCGATCACCGCAAACAGCGGATCGCTGCCGCGCCCCGGCGCAATGAGCGTGCGGATCTCGATTTCGATAAACCCGCCTCGGCGAGATAGAGCGCGACGAGCCTGCCACGCGCTGCATTATCGAGCGCCTGCCATCGTTTAGTTGCGGGCAATGGCTTCCCGCCGCCGCCTCGTGCGGCGGCTTCTGCGTAGTCATGGTGAGGCGAGGGTTCGAGACGCGATCGATGAAGGGATAGGCGCGGCGCTTCTCGACAAGGACTGCGACGCCAATGCGCGTCGCGGCCTCGCAAGCCTTTCCCGCCCCTGCCTCATTCGAACGGTCGGATGCGGGCTCTTTGAGCATGTCCTCGAAAAGTTGCCAGACGTTTCCGACATTTAAGACATCGGACATATCCGATGTCTTATCGAGAACAACTCTTGTCCCGTCACGTGAATCAATTCAAGCACATCGGATATATCCGATGTGCCAAAAATGCGTTTCCACGTGATCGGGATCGGCTCTAGAGCATCCCGCTTTCAAATGGAATCATTTGAAAGCGGATAAGATGCTCTAGATTTAAAAAAGTAGAGCATCGGATTATCCCAAAACCGGTATCCACTTTTGGGTCCGATGCTCTAGGCGCGGGACGGCGCGTGATGTTCGATCTTGCGGGCAATCAGGATCGCCAATGGGATCCCCAATACGAGACCGAGGACGCCGGCATATGGGATCAGCCGCATGCCCTGGTTGAGCAAGCCGGGCACGATGCAGATGACCAATATCAACATGCCGGCGAGTGTCGGTCCAAGAAAGGCCCAAATGAGAGCGGCGATCTTGAGCATGGCGGTCTCCAATTGGTTAAGGCAATCCGGGCAAGCATAGCGCCATACTCGGCCGCCGCGCCGATTGTCGAACTCGAACTCAGCCGCATGCATTCATGACGGCGGCGTTCACTCGGGTTTTGCGGTCGGTTAATTTAAGATAGGCCGTCGTTTTTCGCCTTTCGGCCATTTCTTGACCTTGACTTGAATCAATGATCGCGACGCACGGAGCCCTTTGAGGCACTTTGCCGCAGGCGAGCTTAGGGCCCGAGCGCTGCCTCTCGACAAGCGAAGAGATGGTTCCGCGTCTCGTCCTGCTTGCGGAAAACCTCCGGCGGGAGCGCTTCGGGATCGCTCGCGATTTTCGTCCCCTCGATCGGAGCCGCAGGAGCAGCAAAGACCTCGCCATCTGCGCCGCCCGCCCTTCCGGCAAGCAAATGTGGGCAGCCGGCGCGTCTCTAGTGACCGGCGGGCCGGGCCGTGACATAAGGCGGCATGGCGAATCGCATCCCCACAGCGTCGGATCCGGGCTTCGGCATTTATGTGCATTGGCCGTTCTGCCTGTCGAAATGCCCCTATTGCGATTTCAACAGCCACGTCCGGCCCGAGCCGATCGACGAGACGCGATTCATCGCCGCTTTCAAGGCGGAGCTGGCGCATCGCGCCGCGCTGACCAAGGGCAGGCGGGTCCGCTCCGTGTTTTTCGGGGGCGGCACGCCTTCTTTGATGAAGGCTGCGAGCGTCGCTGCCATTCTCGATGCGATCGGCGGCCTCTGGCCGCTCGAGCCGGATGTCGAGGTCACGCTGGAAGCCAATCCTTCGAGCGTCGAAGCCGGCCGGTTTCGGGATTATCGCGGCGCCGGTGTCAATCGCGTTTCGATCGGCGTCCAGGCCTTGAACGATGCCGATCTGAAATCGCTGGGGCGGCTTCATACGGCGGCGGAGGCACTCGCTGCCGTCGATGTCGCGGCCAGGATTTTTCCGCGCTATTCTTTCGATCTCATCTATGGCCGGCCGCAGCAGAGCGTGGCGGCCTGGCAGACGGAATTGCGCGCCGCGCTGGCCCGGGCGGGGGATCATCTGTCGCTCTATCAGCTCACGATCGAGCCGGACACGATCTTCGAGCGCCTCGCCGATGCCGGCAAGCTCGCGCTCCCCAATGCCGATCAGAGCCGCGACTTCTGGGATGCGACGCAGGAGATCATGAATGCCGCCGGGCTGCCGGCCTATGAGATTTCCAATCACGCGCGGTCGGATGCCGAGAGCCGGCATAATCTCATCTATTGGCGCTATGGCGAATATGTCGGCGTCGGCCCGGGTGCGCATGGCCGCATCATGAATGCGAAAGGCCGGCGCGCGCAGGCAACCGAACGCCATCCCGAAATGTGGCTGACGGTCGTCGAGACCGACGGCCATGCGCTGGTCGAAGACGAAATGCTCTCTTGTGAAGAGCAGGGCGATGAATTTCTCCTGATGGGTCTGCGCCTTGCGGAAGGCATCGATCCGGCGCGCTTCGAGGCTGTCGCCGGCCGCAGCCTCGATCCGGCGCGGATCGCCTCGCTCATCGCCGAAGGCATGGTCGAAATGACGCCGGAGGGCCGTCTGCGCGTGAGCCCGCAGGGCTTTCCGCTGCTCGATGCGGTCGTCGCCGATCTCGCGGCGTGATGAGCGCCACCAGCTCCCGCTGCGCAGCTTGACCGCGCCGCAGCACGATGCGAAAGGGTCACTGACCCTTCCTCATGCCTTCCGGCTCAGTCTCCATGTCCGCGATCCGCTTCGATATTCTTGGCATCGGCAATGCGATCGTCGATGTGATCGCCCCGAGCAATGACGACTTTTTGGTCGCCCATGGTCTGCACAAAGGTACGATGCAGCTGATCGACGAGGCGACCGCGGAAAGGCTCTATGCGGCCATGGGGCAGACGACGGTCGTCTCCGGCGGCTCGGCCGCCAATACGATCATCGGTGCCGCGCAGCTCGGCTGCCGCACAGCTTTCATCGGCAAGGTGAAGGCCGATCCGCTCGGCGAGATTTTCGCGCATGACATCAGGTCGGCGCAGGTGGCTTTCAACTCGGCGCCGGCCAAGGATGGCGCGGCGAGCGCCCGTTGCCTCGTGCACGTGACGCCCGACGGCCAGCGCACGATGAACACGTTTTTGGGCGCCTGCCAGACGCTTCACCCGGATGACGTGGACCCGTCGCTCATCGCGCAAGCCCAGATCGTCTATCTCGAAGGCTATCTCTGGGATCCGCCGCAGGCGAAACAGGCCTTTCTCAAGGCGAGCGAGATCGCGCGCGGCGCCGGAAGCCGCGTCGCCTTGAGCCTGTCGGATCCCTTTTGCGTCGACCGCTATCGCGATGAATTTTTAGGGCTCGTCCGCGACGGCAAGATCGACATTCTCTTCGCCAATGAGCGCGAATTGCATGCGCTCTATCAGACCGCGGATTTCGATACGGCGCTGGCGCTGTTGCGCAATGAAAATATCCTCGCAATCGTCACCCGCTCGGAGCGCGGCTCGCTCGTCGTCACGCGGGAAGAGACCCATGCGGTGAATGCTTTTCCGGTCGAGAAAGTGATCGATACGACGGGCGCCGGCGATCTCTTCGCGGCAGGCTTTCTCACCGGCCTCGTCAAGGACATGGATCTGCCGGATTGCGCGCGGCTCGGCGCGCTGGCGGCAGCCGAGATTATTCAGCATTATGGCGCGCGGCCGCATCTGGATCTCAAGGCGCTGGCGGCAGAGAATGGGTTTGAGCTTTGATGTTGGCGAGGCAATGATGCTGCTGGCGAGGGGCATTTGACGATGGCATGAGCCAACTAGTCACTACGGCCAAGGCCACCACGCCCTCCAGATCCGCTCGATCGAGCGCCTCACGGATTGAAAGGAATGCAGCGACACTTTGGTGAAAAGCGGGGGTGGAACTGCGCCTGGCGCGAACTCGACACGGATCACCTGCTCGGTCTCCACAGGTGTAAAGGCGCGCTGGAACTCCCGCGGCAGCGCGGCCGCAAAAGGTTCGATGCGCGTGATAACGCCCCTGCTAGTTTGAAATCCCGCTGTGATTTGCACCTCATCGCCAACTGCAACATTATAGGCCGCACCGGATGGCAAATAGGCAAGGACAAATCGGCGACTACCGTACAGCTCGACGAGTGGCTCACCGGCACGCACGACGGCGCCCTTGGTGGCGATAACATGGCTGATCACCCCGTCGATCGGAACTCGGAGCCGACCGTTGTCGTAAAGCCTGCGAAGTTCGGCTATCGCACCTTCGGCTTCGGCCAAGGCGGCGCTTAGCGTACCGAGCTCGTCCACCACGATCGGTTTCTCTGCCCTCAGCGCCTCTAGATCTTGATAGCTACGGAATTCCATGTCGAGCGCGGCGGTCTGCTCATTCAGCGTGAGTTCGCCGCGCGGCAAGAGCGTCTCCAGCCTCTCTCGTGCGCCGGAGGCAACCTTTTGACGGTTCTGCGCGAGCGCGAGCAGTCCATTGATCACCTCGCTTCGGACGCGCAGTTCGCCCCGTCGAACTTGGCGCGCCGCGAGGTCGGCGGTGAGTTGGGCAATCGTTTCAGCCACCTGCTGCGAGGAAACAATCGCGGCAATCTGGCCTTTCTTGACAATCTGGCCTTCTCGTACCAGGACGTCTCGTACCGTGACCGGGAACTCGGCGGCAACGGCCCCGGGCTCGCCAAGCACTAGACCATCGCTTTGCAGGTACAACAGACCGCCGAAGGAAAAATTGACGAGCCAAATGCCCAACGCGAAAATGCCCGAAATGTACAGCCAGCGAATCACAGCCAAGCGGTGTGCGCGTGGCTGATTGTATACAGCATGCGCGGCATGCCGCTGCTTCAAGAATCGCATCACACGATCTCCACTTGGCTCATGACGCGGGCCGGCACATAGGGATCACGATAAGAGCTGCGCAGGATGAGCTCTTGCCCAATGGCGATGATGCGGACCAGACGCATCAAGGAAATCTGCAAGATCATGTACAGCGGCAGGTAAAGAATGAGCCGGAAAGGAATTCGGATCCCAATCGCGGCAGCGGAGACAAAAGACAAAAGGCTAAGGACCATTAGACCGATCAGAGTCGCCTCGATGATGGTTCCAGCTAAGCCGCCGAAGTAGTAATGGAGCCAGACGAGATAGATCGGAAACGCGAGCGCCAGCAGAATCTGAAAGCCGATCACGTCGACAAGCGCCACCACGTCAATGAACCGAAACGTGGACTGTCGAGGATCGAACACGTCGCGAAACTTCCGCAGCCAGATGGTGATGAGACCACGGTCCCAGCGAAGCCGTTGCGCAATGAGTGCCGAAACCGTCTCTGGCACGTCTGTCAGCGCATGTGCATCGGGAGCAAAGCGGATACGCCAACCTGCCCGGCGGAGCTTCATCGTAAGATCGGCATCCTCGCCCACCTCGACATCCTGTTTTCCCACTTCTTCGACTGCTGTAAGGCGGAAGGCGCCAAATGCACCCGATACGATCGAAAGAATGCCGAGCGCATCTTGGATACTACGACCGAGCGAGATGCCGATCGCGTATTCGATGGTCTGGTGACGGGTGATGAGGCTGGCGGACGTGTTGCGTACGCCGAGATTGCCGCTGACGGCGCCAACGCGCGGGTCGGCAAAATAGCTGAGCAGTTCAGCAAATGCATCTCGATCGAAGGTGGTATCAATATCGGAAATCACAACGACATCGCCGGTGCAGACGGAAAGGCCAAAATTGACGGCGGCACTCTTGCCGCCGCGTTGCTCGAGCCGCAGCACCTCATTAATCTTGCCCTCGCGCTGCAGGCCCTTTGCCACTTCAAACATGTGATCCGTCGAGCCGTCGTCGATAACAATCACTTCCATGCCGCCGAGTTCGGAATGAATTGTCTGCTCGGCCAACGCCTCGATACAGGTGCGTAGAGACTTTGCCTCGTTATGACCGGCAAGGATCACACTCAAGTTGAGGTTGGTCTTGATCGGAGGTCTCGCGTGTTTCCACAGCCTCGTCGCGGGGACAACCAGCGCACCGATCGTGTAGCGGGGAATTTCAAATAGGATCGTGTACCAGAAAATGAGTATCAAGCTCGCGGTATCGAGTGACCGGAGAAAGGATAACGCGGACATCGCCGTCAACCTCTTGCTAGCATCGCATTGATCGCGTCGC
This sequence comes from uncultured Alphaproteobacteria bacterium, assembly GCA_963704745.1. Taxonomy (GTDB): domain Bacteria; phylum Pseudomonadota; class Alphaproteobacteria; order Rhizobiales; family Beijerinckiaceae; genus Methylovirgula. The sequence continues at coordinate 3,074,773 of OY969936.1, read as the reverse complement.
CTTCGGCAACCTCTACGGCGAGCTCGAGAGGGGCCACGACAGTGTCGTAAATGGCCTTCCGAATCCGGTCTTCGATCGGGCCAACATCCGTACGCGCTATCCCCGGAAGTCCGATGACGACGGACATCGGGCCGCCGATGCCAACGAAATCGCTTGCGCGTACCGCTCCCACGACGGCATCGGCGGCCTGGCGAATGGCGGTATTTGTGGCTTGCAGTCCAAGATCGCGTTGAACCGCATCGATGTTCGGAAATGAAACCCGCGCAACCGAGAAGGGCCGCTGAAACTGCCGCGCGGCTCGCATTTCCTGCATGGCAAGCAGCCCGAACTCGCGCGGAGAATAGGCGCGAGCGCTTCGTTCGAGCGCGGAAGCCAATTCGAAGCGCGGAAGTTGTCCTTCGTGAAGAGTGGATAAGCCCTTCGCGGTGAGATCGTAGTGGTACCAATCGGTCGAGGGAATGGCATCGGCGGGCGTCACCCTGGAACAGTCCAAACAAATGAAATGGACGAGTGGCTCGGAGTTCACCGCGCCGCAGGTACGACACAGGACGATTTTGCCGGGTTTGCCGTAGTCGACGCCTAAATGGCGCAGCTCGCGACGGCATTTTGGGCAGACCAGCAGGGGGCCTTGAATGAAACGGGATTCCGGTTCTTGGCAGCCACATCGATAATGATGGACAACCACTTCGTCGACGAGGTCGGCTCCGTTGCATCCAGGACAGGCCTCATAAACATGCAGGCGCGCCGAGCCACATTTGCTGCAAGCATGTGTGCGAGTGAAATGGCGTCGATTGAACAAGTCATGATTGGCCAGCGATTCCAGTTGATGTCGGGTGGCCTCACTCGTGCCGAAAAGCGGATATTGCACAGTGAGCGGATAACCTGGGTTGAAGGCAGCTTGGGCCGGCGCGTCGCGCGAATAGGCGAGACGAAGTAGCGTCAGTCCCCAACGATCCTCTCGGTTCGATCTAAATGGAAGCTCGGCAAGGCGACGCCAAATTTGACCTAAGGAATGATGGATCTCTGCAGCGCTGTCATCATTTAAGAGCGAACCGATGAAGTCGCGACGCACCGGGTGATTGCCGAAGAAATCGGCGATCGGCACGGCTGGATCAGGCGCCTGCTCGAGAACTTTGGCAAGTTCGTGAGGTTCAATGTGCTTGAGCAGAATGATTGCGTCGCAGTGCAAACCGGCAGCGCCCTCCAAGTTGAGCCAGTTCAATCCCGAGATATCCGGGGCCGGTCCACCAAGTACTATAAATTTCCTACACGCCGGCGCCGAAGATACATGGGTCATGCCATCAAGAGGCTGGATGCTCGCGATGTTCATGGCTTCCTCGCTCGCAATATAAGGTGAGATAATACGAGTTGCGGGGCTGAGCTGCGGCCATGATCTGCCGCTGCGACGAGCGTGCAGGTCAGTAGGGCGAACCGTCCATATACAACCTATGATTGTCTTCGTCAGTCGTTAAAGATTTCTAAAGAAGTCCGAAGATGAATTTGAAAATGCTGCATTCGGTCATCCGACGGAACAGGCAGCGATAGGTATGTGACGGACGTCCACCGCCGTGTCGAGTCGTTCACTTCCACGGTTTTGCGCGCCACCTCCGAGCAAAACGGTACAGGTTTGCTTCACGGGTTGAACAGCGAGCTGGATAGGCACCTATCCGCAAAAACGGGAGCCATAAACATTGCTGGATGAACCCAGGACCTCCGCAAAGCGGCGGCTTACATGCGCAGCGGTGTCAGAGGCGTAGAAAGACAGGCGAACCGCTGCCCTTGCCCTTTCGGTGGTTCCCTCTAGGCCCGCCTCACAGCTTGCGCAGCTCGACTTCCTCGATCGCATGGCTCGTGCCTTTGGTGAGCACGAGACTGGCGCGGGCCCGCGTCGGCAGAATGTTGTCGTGCAGATTGCGCAGATTGATCTTGGTCCAGATGTCGCGCGCAACGGATTCCGCTTCCGCATCGGGAAGATCGGCAAATTTGCGAAAATAAGAGCGCGGATCGCGGAAGGCCGTCTGCCGCAGCCGCATGAAGCGGGCGACGTACCAGCGTTCCAGCTCGTCGTCATCGGCGTGGAGATAGATCGAGAAATCGAAGAAGTCGGAAACGAAGGGCGTCGCCCGCCCGTCCTTCGGCGGCCGGCCCGGAAGCAGTACGTTGAGGCCCTCGACGATCAATATGTCCGGCCGGTCGATGGTGACATATTCCCCCGGCACGACATCATAGGTGAGATGCGAATAGACCGGCGCATGGACATTGCGCGTGCCGGCCTTCACATCGGAGAGGAAGCGCACGAGGCTCGCGCCGTCATAGCTTTCCGGAAAGCCCTTCTTGTCCATCAGCCCTTCGGTTTCGAGCACCCCATTGGGATAGAGAAAGCCGTCCGTCGTCACGAGCTCGACCTTGGGCGTGTTCGGCCAGCGCGACAGGAGCGCGCGCATGACGCGCGCCAGGGTGGATTTGCCCGCCGCCACAGAGCCGGCGACCCCGATGATATAGGGCATCTTGCCGTCTTCGGCGCCGAGAAAGCGCTGCGTCGCTTTAAACAGGCCCTGCGTCGCCGCGACATAGAGCGCGAGAAGGCGCGACAGCGGCAAATAAATGGCGATGACCTCTTCGAGCGAGATCGGATCGTCGAGCGATTTGAGCTTGGAGAGATCGTCCAAGGTCAAGGTCAGCGGCGTGTCGGCGCGCAAAGCCGCCCATTCACTTCGCGTGAAGTGATGATAGGGCGAGAGCACCGCTGGGGCCTTGACGCGTTCGTCCATATTTTTCTCAGTTTCCTGCCTCGGATTTCTACGGCTGCGCGCGGGGCCTTTGCTTAATATGGCAGGCGAGTTTTTCCAAATCCATAGCGCTCCGACTCTTGAGCGCTCCGACTCTTGGCCTGCCCTGGGCGCGGTCAGCCCTTCCGGGACAGCTTTTCACCATGGCCCGACTGGGCGGTGCGCCGTTTGAGCTCTGTCAAGACATCCGAAAGCGGCACGCCGCGCGCCTGCAGGACGACTAGGAGATGGTAGAGGAGATCGGCGCTTTCGCAGACGAGCGCGTGCTTGTCGCCTTCGACCGCGGCGATCACGACCTCGACCGCCTCTTCCCCCATTTTCTTGGCGGCGCGTACCGGCCCCGCGTCGAGCAGCGATTTGGTATAGGAGGTTTCGGCATCGGCGCCGGCGCGCTCCGCGATGATGGCGGCGAGATCCGCCAGACCGAAATCGCTCATAACCCCCCCTCCGGCCTTCCTGCCCGTTCAAGCGGCTGCCGCCGCAGCGCGGCGATCGAGCCGCATGTCAAGACCGCAGCGTGCCATATAGTCTTTCGCCTCGGCGATCGAAAATTCGCCGAAGTGGAAGATCGATGCGGCGAGAACGGCATTGGCGCCGCCCTCACGCAAGCCTTCGACCAGATGGTCGAGCGTGCCGACGCCGCCCGACGCTATGACCGGCACCGAGACCGCATCGACGACGGCGCGGGTGAGCTTCAGATCGAAGCCGGATTTCGTGCCGTCGCGGTCCATCGAGGTCAGGAGAATTTCGCCGGCGCCGAGGCCTGTGACCTCACGCGCATAGGCGACGGCATCGAGCCCCGTGGGCTTGCGGCCGCCATGGGTGAAGATCTCCCATTTGCCCGGCCCCGTCTCCTTCGCGTCGATCGCGACGACGATACATTGATTGCCGAATTTTTCCGCGGCCTCGCGCACGAAATCGCGATTTTCGACCGCCGCGGTCATGATCGAGACCTTGTCGGCGCCGGCGAGCAGCAGATTGCGGATATCCTCGAGCGTACGGACGCCGCCGCCGACGGTGAGCGGCATGAAACAGGCTTCCGCGGTGCGCTGCACGACATCGAGGAGGATGCCGCGATTCTCATGGCTCGCGGTAATGTCGAGAAAGCAGAGTTCGTCGGCGCCCGCCGCGTCATAGGCGGTGGCGCAGGCGACCGGATCGCCGGCATCGCGCAGATCGACGAAATTGACGCCTTTGACGACGCGGCCGTCCTTGACGTCGAGACAGGGGATGAGGCGGGATTTAAGCAAGCGATCTCTCCTCGGCTGCACGCAACAGCGCCAGCGCCGCTGCGGGGTCGAGCCGCCCATCGTAAAGCGCGCGCCCGGCGATCGCGCCGGCGAGCTTGGCGCAATCGGGCGCGAGCAGTCTCTCGATATCGGCGAGCGAGGCCAAGCCGCCCGAGGCGATGACCGGGATCGCCACCGCTTCGGCGAGCGCCAGAGTGGCTGCGATATTCAATCCTTGCAGGGCGCCGTCGCGCGCAATGTCCGTATAGATGAGGGCGGCGACGCCGGCATCCTCGAAGCGCCGCCCGAGCTCGACCGCAGTCATTTCGGCAGTCTTCGCCCAGCCTTCGACCGCGACCTTGCCGTCCTTTGCGTCAATGCCGACGGCGATCCGGCCGGGATGGCGGCGGGCGGCGTCCCGCACGAAATCAGGGTCGCGCACCGCCGCCGTGCCGAGGATCACGCGTTCAACCCCTTTGCCGAGCCAGGCCTCGACGGTCTCGAGATCCCTGATCCCGCCGCCGAGCTGCACCCGCATTTTGACGCGCGCCAGAATCTTCTCGACGGCCTGCGCATTCATCGGCTTGCCGGCAAAGGCGCCGTCGAGATCGACGACATGGAGATAGGAAAACCCCTGCCTTGCGAAAAGCTCCGCCTGGGCAGCGGGGTCCGCGTTGAAGACGGTCGCCTTCGCCATGTCGCCCTGGACGAGGCGCACGCATTCGCCCGCTTTGAGATCGATGGCAGGAAAAAGGATCACGGCTGCCACCGCAAAAAATTGCCGATCAATGCAAGCCCCATCGCTTGGCTCTTTTCCGGGTGGAACTGGGTGCCGACCATATTGTCGCGGCCGACGATGGCGACGATCTCGCCGCCATAATCGGTCGAGGCGACGAGTTCCTTGGCCGAGATGCCGGAAAAAGCATAGGAATGGACGAAATAGGCATGCAGCCCCTGCGGTCCCGTCGGGATATCTGCGAGCAAGGGATGCGCACGGAAAACATCGAGCGTGTTCCAGCCCATATGCGGGATCTTCAGCGCTTTGTCGGAGGGCGCGATCGCCGCCACATCGCCCGAGATCCAGCCGAAACCCTCGGTTACTTCATGCTCAAGACCCCGCGCGGCCATGAGCTGCATGCCGACGCAAATGCCGAGAAAAGGCCGGCCTTTGTCGAGCACGGCTTCGGTGAGCGCGTCCATCATGCCGGGGACGGCGGCAAGGCCGCGCCGGCAATCGGCAAAGGCGCCAACGCCCGGCAGCACGATACGCTCCGCCTGCCGCACCGCTTCGGGGTCTTTGCTGACGCTGATCGGTGTGGCGAGGCCAGCTTCCCGCGCGGCGCGCTCGAAGGCCTTGTGCGCGGAATGAAGATTGCCGGAGCCGTAATCGACGATGACCGTGCTCAACTTCGGTGCTCCGGCTGCGGAAACACGCCCAAGATTTCTGTGTCCGGGCTCGGCGCTGGCGTCGCCGCCTCCTTCGGCGCCGCGTCGGCGCCGCTTTGCGACGGCGAGACACGGTTGAAGAACAGCCGCTCTGCGGTTTCGGGTGCCTCTGCGGCGACGACATCGATCAGCCGATAGCGCCGCCGTGCGAGCTTGCGCCGCACCAAAGCGTTCGCCTCGAGCCCCAGCAAAATGCGCAGGGCGAGGCCGATCAGGAGAATCGTGCCCAGCCCGAAGTGCCACAAGGCCAGCCAGGCCAGAAGGCTGGACGCCGCGAGCCAGAGCAGCGCAGTACCCCAAAGCCCATGCCAAAGCAGCCAGAGCAGGCCAAAGAAAAAAGCCGGCCAAGAAAAGCCTTCACGCAGAAGGACAGATCTTTCGAGATCGAGTTCGCCGAGCGAGTCGGTCGGCGCCTGGACAGTGTAAACGGACATGCGTGGGTCCATCCGCTAGAAAAGGTCTCAGAAGCTTGGGTGCTGGATCGCGGATCGGCTATAGCCCGTTGCCATCTCTGTTGCGCCTCACAGCGCCCCTTTCGTCGAGGGAATCTCCCCCATCTGCCTTGGATCGATCGTCATCGCCGTGCGCAGTGCCCGGGCGGCGGCCTTGAAGCAGGATTCTGAAATATGGTGAGAATTCTCACCATAAAGCGTCTCGATATGGAGGTTCATGCCCGTATGAACGGTCAAGGCCTGGAAGAATTCGCGTATGAGTTCGGTATCGAACTCGCCGATTTTTTGCCGCGGGAATTGCGCCTTGAACACGAGAAACGGCCGGCCGGAGAGGTCGATCGCGACGCGGGTGAGCGTTTCGTCCATAGGAATTAGCGCATCGGCGAAGCGGGTGATCCCGGCCATGTCGCCGAGCGCCTGGCGCAGCGCCTGGCCGAGCGCAATGCCGGTATCCTCGACCGTATGATGGGAATCGATATGGAGATCGCCTTTCGCCATGATCTCCATGTCGATCAGGGAATGGCGGGCGAGCTGCTCCAGCATATGGTCGAAAAAGCCGATGCCCGTCGAAATTTGGGCACAGCCGGTGCCGTCGAGGTCGACGCGGACCTCGATCTTCGTCTCCTTGGTCTGGCGCGCGACAAAGGCTTTGCGCATCTTCGTTCCGGCTCGTTGGGTGCTGCAGATAGCCCCTACTAGAGCATTTGGCCCCGCAGGGGAACTTTTTCACGGTTTCGCGAGGCGTTCTTCGTGCCGCGGCCGCGGTTTATGGTTCACGAAGGGAGGTTCGGCGGCTTTTGCTTCGGCGGTATCCCGGGGTTGCCCTTGCGTCGGGCGCTTTGCCCCAATAGATGAACGGCGACGGTCGGGCATCGCGCCCTGCCGGCGCCATCTTTTTCGGCGTCTTTAGTCTTGGGCGGGTCTTCACCGAGTCCTGGCCGAGTCTTTCCCGAAAGGCCTTTCATGTCCGATGATCCGCCGCGCCGCGCGACAAGCGGCGCAAGCTGGCATGCGACCACGATCATCATGGTCCGCAAGGGCGGCCGGACCGTGATCGGCGGCGACGGTCAGGTGAGCATTGGGGAGACGATCGTCAAGGGCAATGCCAGAAAAGTGCGGCGGCTGGGCAAGGGCGATGTCATCGGCGGCTTTGCCGGGGCCACCGCCGATGCCTTCACTCTGTTCGAGCGGCTCGAGGCCAAGCTCGACCAATATCCGGGCCAGCTCGTCCGCGCCTGTGTGGAACTCGCCAAGGATTGGCGCACGGACCGGTTTCTCCGCCGGCTCGAGGCGATGATGCTCGTCGCCGACAAGGATGCCGGCCTCGTGCTCACCGGCAATGGCGATGTGCTCGAGCCGGAGACGACGGGCGAGGCCAGCGTCATGGGCATCGGCTCGGGCGGCAATTATGCGCTGGCCGCGGCCCGTGCGCTGCTTGCGACCGATCTCGATGCGGAGGCGATCGCCCGCCGGGCGCTCGAAATCGCCGCCGACATCTGCGTCTACACCAATCGAAACCTCGTCATCGAAAGCATTCCATGATCTCCGACGAGGTTCTCGATCTGGCCATTGGCAAAGGCGTGATCACAGCCGCTCAAGCCGAGGCCTTGCGCGGGCTGGAGAAGGACCATGCGCCGCGGCCCCGGCCGCCCGTGGCGAGCGCCTCGAGTGGCGAAGCGCAAACCGAAACGCAAGACGATGAGAAGCTGCGCTTCGTCTCCGGCTTCGCCGACATTTTCGTCAGCCTCGGCCTGGCGCTTTTCTTCAGCTCCTCCGCCTATCTCATCAATTCCTACGCCGGGGCGACCGTCATGTGGGCGGGGCTCGCGGCGCTCGCTTGGCTCCTTGCGGAGTTCTTCACCCGCCGGCATCGCCTGGCCTTGCCCAGCATCATTCTGCTCGGCCTCTTCGCGGCCAGCGTCTTCATGGCAACGTCGCAGCTCGTCGCCGCGCTCAACCCGACTGCGCCGCTCAATTGGTGGCATCCGCTCGACGGGCAAAGCTGGATGCTCGCTCATGCGACGAGCATGGCGCTTGCGGGCCTTGCGACCGCGGCCTTGACCGGCCTGCATTATGCGCGGTTCCGGGTTCCGATCACCATTGCCGCCATGGCTGCCGCGCTGGTTGCGAGCGTCATCGGCCTCGCCTATTGGATCATGCCGGACATCAGCCGGCGCGGCTTCGACGGCCTGCTGCTCGTCTCAGGCATCCTCATCTTTCTCCTCGCCATGCGTTTCGACATGTCGGATCTGCCGCGAGTGACGCGGCGCACCGACATCGCCTTCTGGCTGCATCTTCTGGCCGCGCCGCTCATCGTCCATCCGCTCATCGCGGGCTTGCGACACGACGGCGGCGCGCTCGACACTGACTCGGCCGTGGCGATCCTCGCTATTTTTCTCGGCCTCGGCTTGGTGTCTTTGATCATCGACCGGCGCGCCTTGCTGGTCTCCGGCCTGACCTATGCAGGCATAGCCTTCGGCGTTTTGCTCCAGAAGACCGGCGTCGCCGACAAGACGCCGGCGGCAACCCTGCTGGCGCTGGGCCTCTTCATCCTTTTGCTCAGCGCTCTATGGCATCCGCTGCGCCAGGCGGTTCTCGAACTCTTGCCGAGGGCCCTGGTCCTTCGCCTCCCTCATTCCCATCTTCGGCATCATGACTGATTTCTCCCCCCGCGAGATAGTCTCCGAGCTCGATCGCTTCATCGTCGGACAAAAACAGGCCAAGCGCGCCGTCGCGATCGCCTTGCGCAATCGCTGGCGGCGGCTGCGTCTCGAAGGTGCGATGCGCGAGGAGGTGATGCCCAAAAATATTCTGATGATCGGCCCGACCGGCTGTGGCAAGACCGAAATCTCCCGCCGCCTCGCCAAGCTCGCCAATGCGCCTTTCATCAAGGTCGAAGCGACCAAATTCACCGAGGTCGGCTATGTCGGCCGCGATGTCGAACAGATCATCCGCGATCTCGTCGAAATCGCGATCAGCATGGTGAAGCAGGACAAGCGCAAGGCGCTGCAGGCCCGGGCGCAGCTGGCGGCGGAGGAAAGGCTGCTCGATGCGCTCGTCGGCGCCAATGCATCGCAATCGACGCGCGACGCCTTCCGCAAGAAGCTGCGCGACGGCGAATTGGCGGAGAAAGAGGTGGAGATCGAGCTTGCGCAGCCCTCGAATGCGCTACCGATGTTCGAATTGCCGAATTTTCCCGGTGCTTCGATCGGGGCGATTTCGATCGGCGATATTTTCGGCAAATCCATGGGCAAGACGACGAAGATGCGCCGCAGCCTCGTCAAGGATGCCTATGAGCCGCTGATCGCCGAGGAAAGCGACAGGCTGATGGATCAGGACCAGATCGTTCAGCAGGCGCTTCACGAAGTCGAGAACAACGGCATCGTGTTTCTCGACGAGATCGACAAGATCTGCAGCCGCGAGGGGCGCAGTGGCGGCGAGGTGTCGCGCGAGGGCGTGCAGCGCGATCTTCTGCCTTTGATCGAAGGCACGACCGTTTCGACGAAACACGGCGCGGTGAAGACGGATCATGTCCTCTTCATCGCGTCAGGCGCCTTCCATGTCGCCAAGCCCTCCGATCTTCTGCCCGAGCTGCAGGGCCGGCTGCCGATCCGCGTCGAGCTCGCCTCCTTGAACGAGGAGGATTTCCGCCGCATTCTCGTCGAGACGGAAGCAAGCCTCATCAAGCAATATGAGGCTTTGATGCGCACCGAAGGCGTCGAACTCGTCTTTACGCAAGATGCGGTGAGCGCCATCGCCAAGATCGCCGTGCAGGTGAATTCGAGCGTCGAGAACATCGGCGCGCGCCGCTTGCAGACGGTGATGGAGCGGGTCCTCGACGAGATCAGTTTTACCGCGCCCGACCGCTTCGGCGAGGCGATCACCATCGACGGCGAATTCGTCGAAAAAAACGTCGGCGATCTCGCGCGAAACGCCGATCTCAGCCGATTTATTTTGTGAGGCTCGTCATGCGCGGACTTGATCCGCGCATCCAGGAACGCCGGATTCGGAGTCGACTGAGGCGATGGCCAAGCAGGCGCGTTTGGCGCCTGGATGCGCGGATCAAGTCCGCGCATGACGGTTACCCGTCGTCCGCCACGCAGAACTTGCCTTGCCGGCGCGGCAGCGCCATAAGGCATGCGGTCGCCCGATCCTCGGAGCTTTACTGTCTATGGCTGAATTCAAACCCCGCGTTTTTTCCGGCGTGCAGCCGACCGGCAATCTGCACCTCGGCAATTATCTCGGCGCGATCACCAAATTCGTGGAATTGCAGCGAACGCACGACTGCCTTTACTGCGTCGTGGATCTCCATGCGATCACGGTTCCGCAAGACCCGCAGCAGCTGAAGGCGAGCATCAGGGAGGTGACCGCGACCTTTCTCGCGGCGGGGATAGATGCCGCCCAGCACATCGTCTTCAATCAAAGCCAGGTGGCCGAACATGCCGAGCTCGCCTGGATCTTCAATTGCGTCGCGCGCATGGGTTGGTTGAACCGCATGACGCAGTTCAAGGAGAAGGCCGGCAAGGATCGCGAGAATGCGTCGGTCGGACTCTTCGCCTATCCTTGTCTGATGGCGGCCGATATTCTGCTCTATCGGGCGACGCATGTGCCGGTCGGCGAGGATCAAAAGCAGCATCTCGAACTCTCGCGCGACATTGCCCAGAAATTCAATCTCGACTTCGCCGACTCGATCGCGGCGCATGGGCATGGCGAAATGTTTTTCCCATTGCCCGAGCCTTTGATTCAAGGCGTCGCGACGCGGGTGATGAGTTTCCGCGACGGCACCAAGAAAATGTCGAAATCGGACCCTTCCGACAATTCGCGCATCAATCTCGCCGACGACGCCGACACGATTGCGCAGAAGATCCGCAAGGCCAGGACGGACCCCGATGCCTTGCCGAGCGAGGTTGAAGGCTTGAGCAGGCGGCCGGAGGCCGACAATCTCGTCGGCATTTTCGCCGCCCTCAACGGCCAATCGAAAGCCGAAGTCCTGAAAATTTTCGGCGGCGGCAATTTCTCGACCTTCAAATCCGCCCTGATCGATCTCGCCGTGGCGAAACTCGTGCCGATCGGCACCGAAATGAAGCGCCTGACCGAAGATGTGAGCCATATCGACGGCGTGCTGACGCATGGTGCGGGGCGGGCGCGCCAGCTCGCGCGCGAGACAATGGCGGCGGTGAAAGACATTGTGGGGTTCGTGCGCTAAATTTTGCCTTGTTTGGCGGTCGGGAATGGAGTCGCGTTCATCCTCGGATCATTTCACACGTTGATTGCGCGGTTCGCTCCATGGCCTCCGACCCCCTTTCTCCTAAAATTGGGATTGTGCGCGTCGATTCGGGCGAACGTTTCTCGATTCCGACGGTCCGCCAGGCCGCGAATGCGAGACAGCGCGCCCGTTCCGCCGCAATCGTGATCGGCGCCTTCGCCGCGCATCTTTGCCTGCTTCTCGGACTCGATCGGTTGGACATGAGCCACGTCATTGTGGCGCAAAAGACGCAGGAAATTCCGGTCGAACTGGTGACCGAGCCGCCGCCCGATCAGAAGAAACAAGCGGCCAAGTCGAAGACGGCAGCCGCCGCGCCGGCCAAAGGCGCGCAGACGCCCGCCGGAAGCCCGGGCCCAAAGGCCGAAGCCAAGGCCGAGCCGAAGCCGCAACCCAAGGCGCAACCCAAGCCGCAACCCAAGCCGCAAGCGCCGTCCGAGGCCAAAGCGCAGGAAAAGACGCAAGCGAAGCCCGAACCGAAACAAGAAGCGAAGCTCGAGCCGAAGCCGGAGCCCGCGCCGCAGCAGGAGAAGAAACCGCCGGCTGAACCGGAGCCGAAGCCTCCCGTGAAGGCCAAGGCTGCGCCACCAAAGCCGCCGGCTCCGTCCAAACCTGTCGCCGAGACGAAGCCTGCCACCGTGCCGAAGCCGGCTGAAGAGAAAAAGCCTCCCGCCGGCGAGACAAAGCCTGCCGAGACCAAACCTCCCGCCGCCGCGGCCAAGCCGCCGCAGCCGCCGAAGGCCTCAGATCAGCCAAAGCTGCCTGAACTCGCGACCCTGCCGCCGACTTTGCAACCTATGCCGGAAAGGCCCATGACACAGGCGGAGAAGCCGCCCGTCCAGCAGGCGGGCCTTCCACCCATCGGGCCGCGGCTTCCGCCAATGTCCGAGACGTTTCAAGCTGTCGCCGTGCCTTCGCCAACCGAGGATGGCGATCTCGTCTTGGCTTACAAGACCCTCGTCTTCAGCAAGCTCGAGCTCGCCAAGAAATTCCCGGAAGAAGCGCGCAAGCGCCATGCCCATGGCTCGGCGATCATCGCCTTTGCGCTCGACGACGAGGGCCATGTGACGCATGTGACGCTGATCGAATTGAGCGGCGACACGACACTCGATGTCGCAAGCCTGGCGCTGGTCGAGCGCGCCGCGCCCTTCCCGCCGCCGCCGGCCGGCGCGCAAAAGGAATTTGCCGCCGTCATCGAATTCGATGCGGGCGAGTGAAATCCCGCGCCATCATCCCATGGCTTCGATCGCCTGGGTCAAGCGGGCGAGATCCTCGTCGCGCGACAGGCGATGGTCGCCGTCCCTGATCAGGGTCAACACCACCGGATCGCCGGCGAGATGCTCGACGAGCGTCATGGCGTGCTGCCAAGGGACATCTTCGTCCCGCATGCCCTGCAGAATATGGACCGGGCAATGGGTCCTGATCGTGGCGCCGAAAAGGAGATGGCGCCGCCCCTCTTCGAGGAGCGCGCGGGTGATGGGATAGGGCGCGGCGGCATAGGCCGAGGTCCGCATGAAGACGCCATCACGGTCCAATTGGTGTCGCGCCTCGGGCGGCAGCCGTTCGAAAATGAGCTTTTCGGTAAAATCGACGGCCGGCGCGATGAGGACGAGGCCGTGCAGGCGCGCCGTTTCGCCCGTCTGCGCAAAGGCGCGGGCGCAGAGAAGCGCCAGCCAGCCGCCCATGGAGGAGCCGACGAGGATCTGCGGGCCCGCGCTCGCCGCGCGAATGACGGCAAGCGCGTCCTCGAGCCAGCGACCGATCGTTCCGGCGTCGAAGCGGCCCTCCGACAGTCCATGCCCGGAATAATCGAAGCGCAGAAAGCTGCGGCCCTGGCGAGCGGCCCATTGGTCGAGGAAGGTCGCCTTGCTGGACTGCATGTCGGACATGAAGCCGCCAAGCCAGACGACAGCCGGGCGCGCCGAAACATCGCTTTTTTTTGCCGGGCCGTGGCCGGGCCGGCGAAAAAAAGCGATGTTTCGGCGCGCCTCACCTTCTCCCGAGGTAAGGAATTGTGGATGAGCCGCTTGCGGCGCGATCTCGATTTGCTGCGGCTTCTGTTTCACCCTTATTCTCATCCCATGTCTTATCCAGGACGATCTGACCCAGTACGATCTGACCCAATACGATCTGAGCCAATACGATCTGCCCCAGGACGATGTGATCCGCAATCGAGAGCCCGGCGGGGCTCGCTGCGCCAATGGCTCGATCCTTGCCGCCTCTGACATGGCAAGGCTCCGGCAGCGCCTTGGCCGAATTGCGCCGCCAAGGCAAGCATCCTTTGGCGGGACGCACCATCCTCCAGATCATTCCGCAATTGAACAGCGGCGGCGCCGAGCGGGCGGTGATCGATGTCGCCGCCGCGCTCGCCGCCGTCGGCGCCCGGCCGCTCGTTGCGAGCGAGGGCGGCCGCATGGTGAGCGAGTTGCAGGCCCAGGGCGGCGTTTGGCTGCCGTTTCCGGCCCGCAGCAAAAATCCGCTCGCCATGCTGATCAACCAGCGGCGCCTCGCCGAGCTGATCGAAGCTGAATCCGTCGCCCTGGTTCATGCCCGCTCGCGCGCCCCCGCCTGGGTCGCCTATGGCGCGACGCGGCGAAGGCGGGTGCCTTTCGTCACCACTTTTCACGGCGCCTATTCGGGAAGTTCGGCGCTCAAGCTGCGCTATAACTCGATCATGGCAAAAGGCGACACGGTGATCGCCAATTCGGCCTTCATCGCCGAACGGATCGCGCGGCTCTATCCCTTCGCCGCGCAGAGAATCAAGGTCATCGAGCGCGGGATCGATTTCCGCCTGTTCAGCCCCGGCGACGTCGATCCGGCCCGGGTGCAGGCGCTGCGCGAGGCGTGGCATGTCGCTGCAGGCGAGCGGATCATCCTGCTCGCCGCAAGGCTCAGCCCCTGGAAAGGCCACAAAATCCTGGTTGAAGCGGCGCGGCGTCTGACGGCTGGCGGGCTTTCCGACACAAAATTCATTCTGGCCGGCGACGAACAAGGCCACAGCTCCTATCTAAGGGATCTGGACGCCGCCATCGGCAAGGCGGGTCTCGCCGGCATCGTCAGGCGGACCGGCCATTGTGCGGATATGCCGGCGGCGCTGCTCGCGGCGGCGCTGGTGGTCGTCCCTTCGACCGAGCCCGAGGCCTTCGGCCGGGTCGCGGCGGAAGCGCAGGCCATGGGCACGCCGGTCGTCGTCACCGACCTCGGCGGCTTGCCCGAGATCGTCCTCGCTCCGCCCGAGGTCGAGGGCGGGGAACGTACCGGCTGGCGGGTTCCGCCCGGCGATGCGCAGGCGTTGGCCGCGGCGATGATCGAGGCCTTGGCGCTTGGCGCGACGGCGCGTGAAGCCCTTTCGGCCCGCGCCCGCGCCCATGTCCTGCGGCGCTTTTCGGTGGAGCGCATGCAGGCCGAAACTCTCGCCGCTTATGCGGCGTTACTCGCGCCGCGGGGCTGATAGCCCCTAGAGCATCTTATCCGCTTTCAAATAGACTCATTTGAAAGCGGATAAGATGCTCTAGATTTAAAGAAGTAGAGCATCGGATCATCAAATCAAATCGGGCCTGTCCGATTTGATCATTCAAAAGCCGATCTCGGCAACAGCCGAGATCAGTACCGCTCACACTTTTGGGTCCGATGCTCTAGCGCGAATCTTGCTCGCAATCGGTGATCGAATTGGCAATTTTGAGGTTGGCAAGGATGGATTTGGTCGAGGCCGGGCGGCGGCTGCCGAGACCTCGCTGTTTCGGCCGGTCGAGGCGAAGCGAGGAACGGCTGAGCTTGCCGAGAGTAGTGATCTCGCCAACGTTCCATTGACTTCGCCCAGCATTGCAACAATGCTCGTCATGGGTTCGGCGGGCCCCAGGACACGCGCGCACGCGGGCGTCGGGAGCGCCGGATTCGATCATTTACAAAAGGAGACCCCACCATTCGCCGTCCAATGAAAAGCACTCAGGCCCCGCAGAAGGAAGGGCCTCGTATCAATCGAGAAATCCGCGCTCGCGAAGTTCAGCTCATCGACGCCGAAGGTCATAACCGGGGGGTCGTTTCAATCCAGGATGCGCAGCACGTCGCCGAAGAAGCCGGGCTGGACCTCGTCGAGATCGTTCCGACCGCCGAGCCGCCCGTCTGCAAAATTCTCGATTACGGCAAATTCCGCTTTCTCGAGCAGAAGAAGGCGGCCGAGGCGCGCAAGAAGCAGAAGATCGTGGAAATCAAGGAGATCAAGCTGCGCCCCGGCATCGACGAGCATGATTACGGCGTCAAGATGAAGGCCGTTCGCCGCTTCTTCGAGGAGGGCGACAAGGTCAAAGTCACCTTGCGATTCCGTGGCCGCGAAATGGCCCATCAGGATCTCGGCTACAGGCTTTTGGAGCGTGTTCGCGCCGAAACCGGCAATCTTGCCAAGGTCGAGATCGAGCCCTCGATGGAAGGGCGGCAGATGGTGATGATCTTGGCGCCGAAATAATTGGCGCCGAAATGCCGTGGCCCGCGCCGCGGCGCGCTTGCTTTGGCAGAGGCTTTGCGCTTATAAACCGACCCTTCGAACCGCCCGGCCGGAACGGGCTGCCGTGGCGGTTCTTTCGCTCGTTCGGCAACGAACGGGAGCGGATGTCCTGACCGAGAGAGCAGGATTCCCGCTCAAAAATTACGGCGGATATCCGATGCGAAGGCCGGCCCAATTCCGTAGCGGATTTGGCGACGGCGCCTCGGTGGCCGCCCTCACGGAGACGAGCAAATGCCCAAACTGAAGACCAAATCCGGCGCCAAGAAGCGATTCAAGCTGACGGCGACCGGCAAAGTGATCTATGCCCAGCGCGGCAAGCGGCACGGCATGATCAAGCGGACCAACAAGCAGATCCGCAATCTGCGCGGCACCAATGTTCTGTTCAAGACCGACGGCGACAATGTGAAGAAGTACTTTCTGCCGAACGCGTGAAAGTCCTCACCGCCGTCCTGATGTCGTCAAATTCGGAGATCTCAAATGGCTCGCGTCAAGCGCGGCGTCACCGCGCATGCCAAACATAAGAAGACCCTGAAAGCCGCCAAGGGCTTTTACGGGCGCCGCAAGAATACGATCCGCGCCGCCAAGGCCGCCGTCGATCGCGCGATGCAATATGCGACACGCGACCGCAAGGTGAAGAAGCGGGTGTTCCGGGCGTTGTGGATTCAAAGGCTCAATGCCGCCGTGCGGGAATGCGGCCTCACCTATTCGCGCTTCATCGACGGCCTCAACAAGGCAGGCGTCGAGATCGACCGTAAGGTGCTGTCGGATCTGGCGATCCACCAGCCCGAGGCCTTCAAGGCCATTGTCGAAAAGGCCAAGAGCGCCCTGCCGGCATCTGCCTGAGGCGATTGCTGCGAAGAGTATTTAGAGCTGCGGGCGACTAACCCCTCACCCGCGCCGCTGCGGATTCATTTCCATCAGGTTCGTGGCCTGTGAACCTGTTTCAGCCCGCCTTCTCAATCCTCAGCGCCGCCCGGTTCGACGCTGAGCTGAATTGATTTGCGGCTGTCGCGATGGCCAACGGCTATGCCGTGCCCGTGCCGGTAGTGGGCTCGATAATAATGGTGATAGCGACGCAGGTGATAAAGCCGGCCGCTGCCGAGGCCGACCGGCACGGGCTTGAGATCATGTTCGTGGGCCACCGGCCCGAAGGCCGCAAGACATTGGTTATAGGCGTCGGCCGCCTGGATTTTCTCACAATCCTTGATCGAGCCCGCCGTGGCGCTTCCCGGCTGCGCAGCGAGGGTCGCGCCGGTGACGATCAGAATCGGCAGCAAATGTCGCAACAATTCATCCCCTCAGGTGAGCGCCGGTCTTCTTGGCGACTTCCGCGACGATCTTTCCGGCAGTGGCGTCAATCTCCGCTTCGGTCAGAGTCTTTTCGCGCGGCTGCAGAGTGACGGCGATGGCGATCGATTTCTTGTCCTGCGGAATTCCTTTGCCCTCATAGACGTCGAACACCCTCACCTGCGCGATGAGGACTTTGTCCGCCGCTTGCGCCGCCTTGACAATCTCGGCCGCTTTCACACTGCGGTCGACGATAAAAGCGAAATCCCGCTCGAGCGGCATGAATTCCGAAAGCTCGAGTTTCGGCTTGGTCTTTGTCGGCTTCGATTTCGGCGCCGGTATGTCCTCCAGCAGCAATTCGAAGCCGGTGATCGGGCCTTCCACATCGAGGGCCTCGAGCACGCGCGGGTCGATCTCGCCGAAATGGCCGATGATGGTCTTGGGGCCGAATTGCAGAGAGCCGCAGCGGCCGGGATGAAACCAGGCGGGGCCGGCGGCCGCAATCTGCACGCTGCCGAGCGGCACGCCGAGCGCGTTCAGAAGCGCGAAGGCGTCGGCCTTCGCATCATAGATGTCGACATTCGCGCTGCCTGTCGCCCAATGCCGGCCGGGGCCGGCGAGCCGTGCGGTGGCGCGCCGGATGGCGGAGGCGGCGGTCTTCTGGTCGGCCGGATTGGCGCCCTTGAAGATTTGCCCGACCTCGAAGAGGGCGACATCGCCGAAGCCGCGATCGGCATTGCGCCTCGCCGCGGAGATGAGGCCCGGCAGAAGCGAGGGCCGCATATCGGAGAGATCGGCGGCGATCGGATTGACGAGGGCCAGCTCCGGCGTGCCGCCGCCGAAGAGGACCGCCTGTTCATGCGAGATAAACGACCAGGTGATGGCCTCGACGAGCCCATTGGCGGCGAGCGCCCGCCTTGCCGAACGGGTCCGCCTTTGCATCAGGCTCAGCACTGGGGCGGTGATGCCGGTCTCCTCCCGCGGCAGCGGCTGCGCCGCGATCCGATCGAGCCCGGCGATGCGCACGATCTCTTCGACGATATCGGCCTTGCCGGTGATGTCCGGCCGCCAGCTCGGCGCCTTTACCATTACGAGATTGCTGTTGCCCGGCATGATGCCCAGGCTGAAGCCGAGCCGCTCGAGAATGCCGGCCATGTCGGAGGTGGGAAGCGCGAGCCCCGTCAAGCGCTGCACCTCGCTCCAGGGGAACAGAAACCCTGCCCTCTCCTCCGGAATCTTGCCGGCCAGCAGGATGTCGGAGGGCGTGCCACCGCATAATTCGACGACGAGCTGCGTCGCATAATCGAGCCCAGGGAGACAGAAGCCCGGGTCGACGCCGCGTTCGAAACGATAGCGAGCGTCGGAGACGATGCCGAGCTGACGGCCGCTGCGCGCAATATTCGCCGGGTCCCAAAGCGCCGATTCGATCAGCACATCGGTTGTCGCCTCGTCGCAGCCCGACGCCTCGCCGCCCATGATCCCGGCAATCGATTCGACCCCGTCATCATCGGCGATGACGACGATGTTTTCGTCAAGCTGATAAATGCGCCCGTCGAGCGCCTGCAATGTCTCGCCCGCGCGTGCCCGCCGGACAGAAAGATTGCCGGCGATCTTGCCGGCGTCGAAGACGTGCAAAGGCCTCGCGCGATCGAAGGCGAGGAAATTGGTGATGTCGACGAGCCTGTTGATCGGCCGCAGGCCGATGGAAAGGAGCCGCTTTCTAAGCCATTCGGGGCTCGGCCCGTTGCGCAGGCCGCGCACGAGGCGCAAAGCGAAAGCCGGCGCGAGATGGGCGTCCGCTTCGGTGAAATCGAGCGTGACGGCGACCGGGCAGGGGAATTGGCCGGGCACGGGCGCTATCGGCTCCGTGATCAAGCGGCCGAGACCGGCGGCGGCAAGATCGCGGGCGATGCCGAAAACGCCCGCGGCGTCGGGCCGATTGGGCGTCAGATTGATGTCGATGACAGGGTCGTCGAGCCCCGCCCATTGCGCAAAGCCGATGCCGACCGGCGCATCCTCGGAAAGCTCGATGATGCCGTCGTGATCGGTGGAAATCTCGAGTTCGGCGCCGGAACAGAGCATGCCGAGGGATTCGACCCCACGAATCACGCCCTTGCCGAGGGTGATCTTTTTCGCCGGAATATAAGCGCCCGGCGCCGCGAAAACCGATTTCAGGCCTTTGCGCGCATTGGGCGCCCCGCAGACGACTTGGACGGGCGCGCCGGCGCCGATATCGACAAGGCAGACACGCAGCCGATCGGCATTGGGATGCGGCTTTGCCTCGATGACGGCGGCGATGATGAAATCCTTGAGAGAAGCCGCGGGATCATAGACATGCTCGACCTCGAGGCCGATCTTCGTCAGCGTCGCGACGATGGTATCGAGGTCGGCCTCGGTCTTGAGATGCTGCTTGAGCCAGGAAAGCGTGAATTTCATCGACCGTCCATTCGGAGCGCGAAGCCGCGGCCCATTCGTGCCAGCGAGCGGGCATGCGCTCGAGCTTTGCAGCATGATCCAGTGAAATGGCAGATTTTTCGGATCAGATCATGCATCAATACAAAGAGCTCGGGCGGGACTGCGATGGAACTTGACGCAATCACGCTCTTGAGCTGCGCCGTTGCAAGGAGGCTGCAGGGAGCCATTGGTATAAGCCGAGAAGGCCGCAAGTGCCACATTGGCGATCGGAGAGCGGATCGGCGCTAGGCCATCAGATGATCCGTAAAGAGACCAGTCTTCCGATAGCGGGCGATATAGGCAGGGACCAAGGCCTCGAAGGATTCGGGGACGATCCCGAGCCCGGCCAAAGTCCGCTGCTCCGCCGTGGCCTGATCGGACACGACATTGTCGCGCCGCAACAGCGCCACTTCATCGCGGGTGAGCGCCAGAAGCTCGGGGAAAAAGCCGAGCGAGGCCTTCATGGCGATTTCGGTCAGTCCGCCGATCAGCGTCGCGAGGCCGAAGGGAATCGGCAGGAGCAGCTGGCGGCGCTCCGTCACCCGCAGGATGAAGGCGAGGATCTCGCGCAGGCTCGCCACCTCCGGCCCGCCAAGCTCGTAGACATGGCCGGCCTGCGCCTGGCCGTCCAATGCGCGGGCAATGGCCTCGGCGACATCGCCGACATAGACGGGCTGCAGCTTCGTCCTGCCGCCGCCGATCAGCGGCAGCGCCGGCAAGAGCCGCGCCATAGCGGCAAAACGGTTGAAAAACTGATCCTCCGGCCCGAAGACCACCGATGGCCGCAGGATGACCGCCTCCGGCAGATTTTCCCGCACTGCAGCTTCGCCGGCGGCCTTGCTCCGCGCATAAAGCGACGGCGAGTCGGGATCGGCGCCGAGCGCCGAAACATGGACGAAATTCGTGATCCCCGCTGCCTTCGCCGCCGCGGCGACAGCACGGGCGCCGCGATCATTCACGGCCTCGAAACTTTGCGCGCCGCGCTGGCGCAAGATGCCGACGAGATTGACGACCGCATCGGCATGCTGGAGCGCGGGGAGGAGCGAATCGGGATAGCGGAGATTGGCCTGGACCGCATGAATCTGGCCGACGCGGCCGGACGGCTGAACATAAAAGGCGAGATCGGGGCGGCGAGCCGCAATGCGAATCCGCCAGCCGCGCTGCGCCAATGCATGCGCGACATGCCGTCCAAGAAAGCCGGAACCGCCGAAAATGGTGACCAGACGGTCGGAGCGCGTCACGGGAATCCTCGTTTCCAAGCTCAAAGCGGCAAGGCCGGCGGCTCGCCGGTCGCCGTTCTAGAGCATGTCGACGCCGGGCGGAAGCGGCAAAGTCGCGCCGGCGATCCTGGTCGACGATAGTCTGGCCGTTTCGGCTCGCCGAGGCGAGGACGCGCGCGATCCCGGCCGCAGCCGATTGACAAAGGGCCGGACGCGCCCCTATGGATGGCCGCCCGTGCCCTGGTGGCGGAATTGGTAGACGCGCTGGTTTCAGGTACCAGTGGTGAAAGCCGTGGAGGTTCGAGTCCTCTCCAGGGCACCATAAAGCGATTATTTCCCGCAACGATCCCTGAAGATGGAAAGCCCGCCGAAATGGCGGGCTTGCATGGCTCCCCTCTGAGCTCGCAGGTTAGTGGATGACCTCGAACAGCGCGGCGAGGTTTCCGCGCAGCGGTGCGGCGCCGCTTGCGGCTGGACTTGCGCGGCCACTTCCAGGGTGTTACCGGGCGAGCTCCGCTTTTGTCCGCACCACCAGGCGTAGCCCAGGATGACGATGAGCCCGCCGACGATCGGCCTGCACAAGGGGGACCTGCCGGAGGGCATCGACTTCGGCGACAGCGTCGCCGTCGATACGGAGACCTTGGGCCTGGTGCCGCGGCGTGACCGGCTCTGCGTCGTCCAATTGTCGCGCGGCGACGGCAGCGCGCATGTGGTGCAGATCGCCGCCGGGCAGAAACATGCGCCCAACCTCGAGCGGCTCCTCGCCGATCCCAAGGTGACGAAGCTCTTCCATTTCGCCCGCTTCGATATTGCGGTGCTCTATCTCGCCTTCGGCATCATGGCGGCGCCGCTTTATTGCACCAAGATCGCCTCGAAGCTGGTGCGGACCTATACCGACCGGCATGGGCTGAAGGATCTCACCCGCGAGCTTCTCGGGATTGAGCTGTCGAAGCAGCAGCAATCCTCCGATTGGGCGGCCGAGACCTTGTCCGACGCGCAGATTGCCTATGCGGCCTCGGACGTGCTCCATTTGCATGCCTTGCGGGGCAGGCTCGACGCCATGCTCATGCGCGACGGCCGCAGCGATCTCGCCGCGGCCTGTTTTGAGTTTTTGCCGACCCGCGCCAAGCTCGACCTCCTGGGCTGGCAGGACGCGGACATTTTCTCGCACGAATGATATAGTGGGTTCCAAAGCTGCCGCTGGCTCGGCCTTCTGCGCAAGAAAGCTTTGGCGCGGCGCGGCCGGCCTTGTGCGGGCCTTCTCGCGGCTGTTTCCGGTCGGATGGGGGAGCCGATCGGACGAGGTTCCAATTCAAGAGGATTTGAGCGTGTCCATGGGGGCAGAGTGGTATCCACTTTTCCGGAACATGCTTTAAAGACAGGGCGAATGACCGATTTGACGCGCGGCACCGAAGCTTCCCGCCGGCGGCTCGACCTGACGACGACGGTCGAACCGCACAGGGCGATCCGCCGCGCCCGGCTGCATTCGCTGCTGGTGCGGCATGTTCGGCTGGCTATTGTCGCAATTTGCAGCTTTGCGATTATTTCGGTCGCGATCATTGCGATATTCGATCCGTTCAAACGGCTGCCGGGCGCCATCTCGGTCGGGCATGTCGGGCTCCAAGGCTCCCTCGTCACCATGGCAGCGCCCAAAATGATCGGTATGCGACCCAATGGTCAGCCCTTCGAGCTCAAGGGCGTCTCCGGCGTTCAAGATATTTTGAAGCCGGATGTGATCAAGCTCTTCGATGTTGACGCCAAGATCGGCATGGATGATTCGAGCACCTCGAAGATCAGAGCGCAGACGGGGATTTACGACAGCAGCAAGGACATCATTCGGCTTCAAGGGAATGTCCGGATCATCAACGACAGCGGCTATGACATGCAAATGCCAAGTGCGACGGTGAACATCAAATCGAGTGCGCTCGTCACCGAGGAGCCAGTCGTCATGCTTCTGAACGGTGGTCGGATTGCCGCCGATCGCATGGATATCGAGGACAATGGCCATAAGATTTCGTTCGACGGCGGCGTGAAATCGATGCTCGATTCGACGATCAGGGTCGGCGAGGGCGACAGCGGCGCCGGCGAGGCGTCCAAATGAGCCGCATCAGGAGCGCCCGCCGGGCGCCCCGTCCAACCGCTCTCGTGGTCTTCGGCCTGGCAGTTTGCCTCTGTTTCGGTGGCGGGCGGTCCGAAGCTGCGCCGAGCAAAGCTGCCCACTCCAAGACGGTGCACATCAAGTCGACGGCGGCTCGCAGCGACAACAAGGACCCGATCGACATCGAGGCCGCAAAGCTCGATTATTTCGATAAGGAACAGAAGCTTATTTATCGCGGCAATGTCGTGGCGGTGCGCGGCGACACGACGCTCAAGACGCCCATGCTCGTGGTTTTTCTGACCCCGAAGGCGCCCGGCGCGGCGAAGGGGCCGCCGTCGTCTTCGCAAAGCCAGGTCAGCCGCATGGAGGCACCCGGCACCGTGACGATCATTTCCAAGGACCAGATCGCCACCGGCGATTTGGGGATTTATGAAAAAGCCGAAAACAAGATATATCTCAGCGGTAATGTGACTTTGACCCAGGGTCCGAACGTGACCAAGGGCGATCATCTCGTCTATGATGCCACCACCGGTCAGGCTGTTGTGACCGGCCACGTCCAGAGCATGTTCATCCCGAACAACAACGATGACGAGGCGTCGAAGACATCAGGCAAGACCGCCGGTAAACTCGATCCGCAGACCCGCTGACGCCGAATTTCGAGAGCATTCGTTTGCACGCCAATTCCGACGACTTCTCCGTGGTAAAATCTGTCGCGTCCGATCGCCGCGCCGGTGTGCTCGGCTGGCTCTTTGGGCTTTTTCCCGGCCGCCGGAAAGCGAAAAGGCAGAGGCCGCAAAGTCAGAGTGATTGGCTTCTCGCCGAAGACGAGGCGGAGTTCGAGATCGAGCAGGTCTGGGTCGCCCGCGATCTCGGCGGGCCGCAAGAGGATAGCCGCGGCGATCACCGCAATGATCGAGACGCCGGCCTCGCAACCGGTCCGAGGCCGCGCGCGGCACCTGAGCCGCTTGCGCGAACCGGCCTGGAACGGACCATGTTGGGCGGCGAAGGCTGGCTCGTCGCCCGCGAGCTCCGCAAGACCTATAAGGGGCGTCAGGTCATCATCGACGTGAGCCTCAAGGTCCGCCGCGGCGAGGCGATCGCCCTTCTCGGGCCCAATGGCGCCGGCAAGACCACTCTGTTTTACATGATCACCGGCCTCGTCAGACCGGACGGCGGGACGATCACGCTCGATGATTACGATGTGACGAGCCTGCCCATGTATCGGCGGGCGCGGCTCGGCGTCGGCTATCTGCCGCAGGAGCCGTCGATCTTCCGCGGCCTCAATGTCGAGGACAATATCCGCGCCGTGCTGGAAATTACCCAGCGCGACCGGCGCAAGCGCGCGGAGGAGCTCGAAGCGCTGCTCGACGAGTTCAACATCACACGGCTGCGGAAATCGAGGGCGGTCGCCTTGTCCGGCGGCGAAAGGCGGCGTCTGGAGATCGCCCGTGCGCTCGCCGGCCATCCCCGCTTCATGCTGCTCGACGAGCCTTTTGCGGGCGTCGACCCCTTGGCCGTCGCCGACATTCAGGATCTCGTGCATCATTTGAAGGAACGCGGCATCGGCGTGCTCATCACCGATCACAATGTCCGTGAGACATTGGGCCTCGTCGACCGCGCCTATATCCTCCACTCCGGCCAATTGCTCACCGAAGGCACGCCGGACGAGATCATCAACGATCCCGACGTCCGCCGCCTCTATCTCGGCGAGGATTTTAGGCTTTAGAGCCTGATGCCATTAGATTGCATCGCAATTCGGCCGCCTTGGGTGAAACGCAGGAAAAAGCGAATCGGTCACGCGTCATGGCCGGGCTTGTCCCGGCCATGACAGCTGGGAGACCAGCCTCACGCTTCGGCTGCGCGAAAATAGCGCTCCAAAATATCCGCATAGATCGCGGTCAGCGTCGCGATATCGGCGACCGCCACGCGCTCGTCGACCATATGCATGGTCGCGCCGACGAGACCGAATTCGACGACAGGACAATAGGCGCGGATGAAACGCGCATCCGAGGTTCCGCCCGAGGTCGAAAGTTTCGGCTTGCGGCCGGTGCGCCTTTCGATCGCGGCGGCGACGAGATCGGTGAAACGATCCGGTTCGGTCACGAAGGCGAGAGCATTGCAGGGCTCGAAGACGAGTTTGTAACGAGCGGCGCCGGCCACAGTGGCGCAGCGGCGTTCGATCTCGTCGGCAAGGCTCTGCGGCGTCCAAAGATCGTTGAACCTCACATTGAAGCGTGCCTGCGCCTTGGCCGGGATGACATTCACGGCCGGATTGCCGACATCGATCGTCACGATTTCGAGGTTCGATGGATCGAAATGCGCCGTGCCTTGATCGAGCCGCGGCGCGATCAGCGCCTGCAGCAAGCGCAAGAGATGCGGGATGGGATTATCGGCCTGCTGCGGATAGGCGACATGGCCCTGCCTGCCGTCGACGATGAGCGTGCCATTGAGCGAGCCGCGGCGGCCGATCTTGATCATGTCGCCGAGCGCCTCGGGATTGGTCGGCTCGCCCAACAGGCAATGATCGAATTTCTCCCCCTTTTCCTGCGCCCAGGCGAGCAGCTTGGCGGTGCCGTTGACGGCCGGGCCTTCCTCATCGCCAGTGATGAGAAAGCCGATCGAGCCTTTCTCGGTCCCATATTTCTCGATGTAGCCGAGCGCGGCAGCCGTGAAAGCGGCGATGGCGCCCTTCATGTCGCTGGCGCCACGGCCCCAGACCATATTCTCGGAAAGCTCCGCCGAGAAGGGGTCGAAGCGCCAGGCTGCCCGATCGCCGACTGGCACGACATCCGTATGGCCGGCAAAGATGACATAAGGCGGTTTCGTCCCAATTCGCGCGTAAAGATTGTCGATCGAAGGCAGGCCGCTTGCCGAAAATTTCATGCGATGCGTCGAAAATCCGTGATCCTTCAGAAGCGCTTCGAGCAGAGGCAGGCAGCCTGCATCCTCGGGTGTGACCGAGGGGCAGCGGATGAGCGCGCGGCAGAGATCGAGCGCCTTGGCGGAAAGGAGGGACATGCTTCGACCGCGATTGGAAAACGAGAAGGCGCGATCCTATAGGATCGATGCGAATAGGAAAATGCTCAGTGCTTCCCCGGCCGACTGAGGCGCAAGCGGAAGGCGCGATTTCTGCGCCTCGATCAATCCCTCAGCAATTCATTGATGGCCGTCTTGCTACGGGTCTGTGCATCGACCGTTTTCACGATGACGGCACAATAGAGCGAAGGGCCCGGCGTGCCGTCGGGCAAGGGCTTGCCGGGAAGCGCGCCTGGCACGACGACGGAATAGGGCGGGACATAGCCCATGTGGATCGCGCCCGTTGCGCGGTCGATGATCTTGGTCGAAGCGGAAATGAATGTGCCCATCGCCAGCACCGCGCCTTCGCCCACGATGACGCCTTCGACGACTTCCGAGCGCGCGCCGATGAAGCAGCCATCCTCGATGATGGTCGGATTGGCCTGCAAGGGCTCGAGCACGCCGCCGATGCCGACACCGCCGGAGAGATGCACATTTTTCCCGATCTGCGCGCAGGAGCCGACAGTCGCCCAAGTGTCGACCATCGTGCCTTCATCGACATAGGCGCCGAGATTGACGAAGGAGGGCATCAGGATCACGCCCGGCGCAATATAGGCCGAGCGGCGCACGACGGCGTTGGGGACGGAGCGGAATCCCGCCGCCGCATGCGCGTCGGCGTCCCAGCCCAAAAACTTCGAAGGCACTTTGTCCCACCAGAAGGCACCGCCCGGGCCGCCGGAGATGAGGTCCATATCGTTGAGACGAAACGACAGCAGCACGGCCTTCTTGAGCCATTGATTGATGCGCCACGCCTGCGGGCCGCTCGCGCCCGGCGTCTTTTCGGCGATGCGCAGATTGCCCTTGTCGAGCAGATCAAGTGCCTGATCGACCGACTCGCGCACCATGCCCGTCGTCGCGCTGGTGATGTTGGCGCGGTCCTCGAAAGCCGCATCGATGATTTTATCGAGGTCTTGGGCCTGCATCAATATCTCCGGTGCATCATCGTTGCCGCGTCCGCGCCATCGCGTCTTGCGGCGAGGCGGATCTCACTTGGGTGGAGCTCACTTGCGCGGATCTGACTTGGGCTGGCGCGGTTCTAGAGCATCGTGTGCGAAAGTGTAAGCGGTTTTGCGCTTGAACGAGGCTCGTGTCGTCGCCTCAAGTGTTTTGCCGAGCGTCTTGGCAAGTCACGTATCGGCGCAAGGCCGCGGCAGCTATTTCATGGGTATGACGGCCTTGGCGGCGGAGAAAACATCCGACTCGCTATGATTTAAGCAATAGTCGCGAATGTTCCGCGCGTCGTCTTTCGCTTTCTGGCCATACATGACCGGGGGCCCGTTCCGCGAGGTGAAATAGCCTTCGAGCCAAGTCAGGAACAAGACGACATCATCCTTGTCGGTCGAAACGAAATCGCCGCAGCGGATCCGCGAAAAGTCGATATCCTCGGCCATGACAGGCGCGATGCTGACCGCAACGACGAAAAAGGCGGCTGCCATGCCGGCGAAACGAAGCTTCATGGGACAGTCCTGAACGATATGGCCGTGCGCTTTCGGCCTTTCCACGGGCGCGATTTTAGCCAAGCTCAGGCGCGCGAGTCGAATCATTTCGCAACGTCGCGGCGCATTGGACGCCCAGCAATGAGGCCTATTCGGACTTGCCTGACGGAGCCCGGGCATGCGTGGCAATATCGCGAAGAAATCCTTCGAGATCGCTGGTCACGAAATCCACATGCGGCAAGGATTCGTCCGCAGCGATCTCGAACGGCTCGCGATGATCCCGCTGGCCCGGCTTCGGCACGACCAGCGCGGTCGTCATGCCCTGCTCATGCGGAATGACGAGATTGCGCTCGATATCCTCGAACATCGCCGCGCTTCTCGGATCGACGCCATGTCTATCGAAGAAGCGCTGATAAGTGACGAGCTCCGGCTTCGGGGTGAGCTCGGCGGCGACGATGTCGAAAATATCTTCGAACATATCGCCCAGCCCCAATGCTTCGGCGGTTCGCATCGCATGATCGCGCGAGCCATTGGTCAAAATGAGTTTGCGGCCCGGCAAAGCGGCGATCGCGGCCGCGAGCGAAGGGTTGGGCAGGAGCGAGGATCGGTCGATGTCATGCACGAAGGCGAGGAAATCCTCGGCGCTGACGGCATGATCTTCCATCAGGCCGCGCAAGGTCGTGCCATAGCGCTTATAATAATATTTCTGCAGCGCCCGCGACGACATGCCGTCGAGGCCGAAGAGATGGACCATAAAGGCGGTGATGCGCTGGTCGATCTTGGGCCAGAGATCGCAATCGGCCGGATAGAGCGTGTTGTCGAGGTCGAAGACCCAAGTATCGACGTGGGCCATATCGATATGCGCCGGCCGGTACGCCGGAAAATCGATCGGCGCCAGGCCGCATGGGTCGAGGTCGCGGTCCTCCTGCGCAGCCTTGCGCTCGGGCGCGGCCGAAGCTTTCCGGCCGCCGCCAGCCGGCTGCGCAGCGGCAAAATCCTCGCCTATCGTATCCTTGCGTTTCACCCGTGAATGTTTCACCTCACCTCGTGATCAGCGTTCCCGCACCATGATCGGTCAAGAGTTCGATGAGCACGGCATGGGGCAGCTTGCCGTCGAGAATGACGACACCTTCGACGCCTTGCTCCAGCGCATAGATGCAGGTCTCGACCTTGGGGATCATGCCGCCGGTGATGGTGCCGTCGGCGACGAGGGCGCGAATATCGTCCATGCGCAATTCCTTGATGAGATTGCCCGCGGCATCGAGCACGCCCGGCACATCGGTGAGAAAGAGCAGGCGCTTGGCCTTGAGCGCGCCGGCGATGGCGCCGGCGAAAGTGTCGGCATTGATATTGTAGGTCTCGCCGTCGAAGCCCTGTGCGACAGGTGCCAGCACCGGGATCAATTCGCGGTGGAGCACGGAATCGAGGACCGTCGTATCGACTTTTGCCGGCTCGCCGACGAAGCCGAGGTCGACCTCTTCTTCCGCGCCACCGGCAGTGGCGCGGATGGCGGGCTCCATCTTATTGGCGATGACCATATTGCCGTCCTTGCCGCAGAGGCCGATCGCGCGGCCGCCTTCGGCATTGATCAAGCCGACGATCTGCTTGTTGATCGAGCCGGCCAGCACCATTTCGACGATCTCGACGGTGGCGCGATCGGTGATGCGCAAACCGCCGGCAAATTCGGATTTGATGCCGAGCTTGCCGAGCATGGCGCCGATCTGCGGCCCGCCGCCATGGACGACGACGGGATTGACGCCGGATTGTTCGAGCAGAACAATGTCGCGGGCGAAACTTCGGGCGACCGATTCATCGCCCATCGCATGGCCGCCATATTTGACGACGACGATCGCATCGTCGTAGCGCAGCATGTGCGGCAGCGCCTGCATTAGAATTTCGGCTTGTTCCTGCGGGTTCACTTCGAACGCTTCGGTCATTCTCTCATTCCGGCGGCGCTGATCATTTGTAACGGTTCGACGTGACGGGCTCAATGCGGCGTCCCGCAAAGCGGGCTCAGGAGCCATGTTCGCTCAACAGCCTTGCGATGGCGGCGCGCAGCGCGTCGAGCCCTTCGCCTTCATGCGACGAGGTGAAGAGGATCTCGGGAAACGCCGCCGGACGGTGCGACAGCGCCCTCTGCGTCTCGGCGAGACGGGCGGCCATTTCGCCTTTCTTTACCGCGTCGGCCTTGGTGAGCACCATCTGATAGGAGACGGCGGCGCGGTCGAGCAGATCGAGCATTTCGAGATCCTGCGGCTTCAGCCCATGCCGCCCGTCGACAAGGACGAAGACGCGCAGGAGGCTCGCGCGGCCGCGCAGATAGGCCTGCATGACGCTCGTCCAGGCGGCGATCTTCTCCTTGGCCGCGGCGGCGTAGCCGTAGCCCGGCATGTCGACGAGGCGCAGTCTCGGCGCCGCGGCGCTCGGCCCCAAGGCGAAGAAATTGAGCGCCTGCGTGCGGCCGGGCGTGTTGGAGGTGCGCGCCAGCGATTTGCGATTGGTGAGCGCGTTGAGAAGCGAGGATTTGCCGACATTGGAGCGCCCGGCGAAGGCGATCTCGGGCGCCTCCGCAGCCGGCAATTGCGCGATGTCGGTCGCCGCCCAGATGAAGTCGCAGGCGCCGGCAAAGAGCTTTTTGCCGGCGTCGTGAAAATCCTGCGTATCCCTTAAATCCGCGGCGTGATCGTTCATGGTCCTCCGAGTGGCGCATTTCCTTCTCTCGCTTGCGGGAGAAGGTGGCCCGGCCATAGGGCGTCGCTTGCGACGCCCGTCGCAAGCGACGGGCTATTGGCCGGGTCGGATGAGGGGCGGTGCAGTTGAAAGAACCCTCATCCGCCTCACTTCGTTCGGCACCTTCTCCCGCAAGCGAGAGAAGGGATGCGCTACCTGCTCACGTCGTCGCCTTCTTGCGGAACATATTGGTGATATTGTCCCACAATTCGACCTTCACCCCGGCCCGATGCATGATCAGCGCCTGCTGTGACACGGACAGGATATTGTTCCATGTCCAATAGATCACGAGGCCGGACGGGAACGTGCCGAGCATGAAGGTGAAGATCACCGGCATCCAGGTGAACATCTGCTTTTGCACGGGATCCGGCGGCTCGGGATTCATCTTCATCTGGATGAACATCGAGACGCCCATGATCAGCGGCCAGACGCCGATGCCAAGCCAATGCCCGACCAAAGGCAGCGTCGTCGGATCATAGGGCAAGAGGCCGAGGAGATTGAAGACATTGGTCGGATCGGGCGCCGACAGATCCTTGATCCAGCCGAAGAAGGGCGCATGGCGCATCTCGATCGTGATGAACAGCACTTTGTAGAGCGAGAAGAAGACCGGGATCTGAATCAGCATCGGCAGACAGCCGGCGACCGGATTGATCTTCTCCCTTTTGTAAAGCTCCATCAGCTCCTGCTGCTGCTTTACCTTGTCGTCGGCGAAACGCTCGCGAATGGCCGTCATCTGCGGCTGCACCGCCTTCATCTTGGCCATCGAGAGATAGCTGCGATTGGCGAGCGGGAAAAAGGCCGCCTTGATGAGAACCGTGACGATCAGGATCGCCACGCCGAAATTGCCGATGAATTTGTAGATGATATCGAGCAGCTGGAACATCGGCTTGGTGATGAAATAGAACCAGCCCCAGTCGATCAGAAGGTCGAATTTCTCGATGCCGAGATCGGTCTTATAGCTATCGAGGGCCTGCATCTGCTTGGCGCCGGCAAAGACGCGCGCGGTGACTTCGTCCGTCGCGCCCGGCGCGATCGTCATGCCTTGGGTTTCAAGGAAATCCGCCTGGTAGATCTTGGTCGCGGTGCCGCGCGCCGAAAATGTGCCCTCGAAGGAGATGTGCTGATCGGGGATGATGACTGCGGCCCAATATTTGTCGGTGAAGCCGAGCCAGCCGCCGGTGCCGTTGAGCTCCTTGGTCTCCTTCGGCTCCTTCTCGATCGACTTATAGGTCGGCTCCTGGACGCCCGAACCGCCGATCACGCCGATCATGCCTTCATGCAGAATCGAATAGCCCGAGACGGGCGGCGTGCCATGGCGCGAGACGAGCGCGTAGGGATAAAGCGTCACCGCCGCGCCGGTCTTGTTTTCGACACTGTCGCTGATCGTGAACATATAGCGGTTGTCGACCGAGATCTTGCGGTGGAAGACGAGCCCGTGGCCATTGTCATAGGTCAGCGTCACCGGCGTTGCCGCAGTCAAAGTCTCATGATCGGCCTGCCAGATCGTGTTGGGGCCGGGCAGGGCGAGCTGTTCGCCGGGCTTGGCGACGAAGCCGGCTTCGGCATAATAGGCGTCCGGCGATCCTGCGGGCCGAAGCAGCACGATGTTCGGACTGTGCGGATCGGTCGTCTCGTGATAGTCTTTCAATGACACGTCGTCGATCCGCGCACCTTTGAGATCGATCGATCCGGAAAGGCTCGCCGTGTCGAGCTTGATCCGCGGCGATGCGGCGAGCGCCGCGGCGCGCGACTCGATAACCGGCACCTCATTGGCCGTGGCCTTCTGCGGCGACGGGCTTGGAGCTTGTCCCGGCGCGATAGAAGGCGCACCGGCTTGTGACTGCGGCGACGCGCTGGGTTCATGCAATTGCGCCTGCATCTGGCGCGTCTTTTCGAAGTGCGGCGCGCCGTAGAAATAATTCCAGCCGACGATGACGAGGATCGAAAGAGCGATCGCAAGATAGAGATTTTTGTTGTCCTGCGTCATGACGGCAAAACCTAGTCCTTCATTTGGATGGGGCGGCGCAGACCGAGGGGCGTCGAGCTTTGGCTGCGCGTGACGCACCGGCAGTAGCGTGAACTTCGGCAATGGCGCGCGCGAGTTCCTCTTGCAGCGCCGCAAACTCTTGTTGCAGAGCCGCTTGCCGTCCGAGGATTACATAATCATAGCCAGGGCGAGCCGAAAGGTCCGGCGTGAGGCGCAGCGCTTCTTTCAGCCGGCGGCGGATACGGTTGCGCACCACCGCCCCGCCGGTCTTTTTCGTGACGGTGAAGCCAAAGCGTGGCGGCCCCGGTTCGAGCTCGCTCTTGCGGCGGACGGCCTGCAGGCTGAAAGAGCGGGCGTGCGCCCGCTGTCCCTTGGCCGCTTGCAAAAAATCCGCGCGCTTTTTCAGACGTGCCGGAGGGCGCGGAGACGCGCTTGGCCGGGTGTCCTCTTCGCTGCCGGCATTCCGGGGCTCCCGCATGGCCGTTCCCGCGACAGGCACCTGTCCGAAGAGTGTCAGGAAAAATGGGCCGAAATCGGCTTTTGAAGGCTCAAGCCGACAGCCGCTTGCGGCCACGTGCCCGGCGGGCCGCGATCACCCTGCGTCCGCCGACCGTCTCCATGCGGGCACGAAAGCCGTGCCGGCGCTTGCGCACCAGCTTGCTCGGTTGATAGGTCCGCTTCACTCTATTGCTCCGTCTCGAAATTCGTCGAAAGCCGCGCCAAATGCTCCAAACCCACAACCGCCGTCCGGCCATGCCGGAAGGGGCGCGACGAAAAGCGGGGAGGCACAGGCTGAAAACTGTGCGCCTTATAGAGGCAGACGCGCTGAAAAGTCAATTTTCGGAACGGCCAAGCCAAAAATTGCCGCGGTGGAGCTTTTCGGGCGAAATGGCGTGCGTCAGCCTTTGAAATCGAGGCCGATGTCGAGCACGGCGGCGCTATGCGTCAGCCAGCCGATCGAGATCAGATCGACGCCGCTCGCCGCGATCGCCGCGGCGGTCTCAGGCGTCACCCTTCCCGAGGCCTCGGTAATGGCCCGGCCGGCGACCATGGCGACCGCCTTGGCGAGCATCTGCGGTCCCATATTGTCGAGCAGCACGGCGTCGACGCCGAATTCGAGCGCCTCGGCGAGCTGTTCGAGCGAATCGACTTCGATCTCGATCTTGACGAGATGGCCGGTATTTTTCCGCGCCCGCTTCAAAGCTTCGGTCACGCCGCCCGCGATGGCGACATGATTGTCTTTGATCAGCACGGCATCGTCGAGACCGAAGCGATGATTATGGCCGCCGCCCATGCGCACCGCATATTTTTCGATGGCGCGCAGCCCCGGCGTCGTTTTCCGCGTGCAGACGATCTGCGCCTTGGTTCCTGCGACCGCTGCGACGATAGATGCGGTGGCACTCGCGATCCCGCTCAAATGACCGAGAAAATTCAGCGCGACACGCTCGGCCGTGAGAATGCCGCGAGCAGGACCGGAGACGGTCGCCACAAGATCGCCCGCCGCCACTGCGGCGCCGTCGGCCTTTGCGACCACGAAAGCGATTGCGGGATCGATCAATTCGAAGGCGAGGCGGGCGAGATCAAGGCCGGCAATGACGCCCGCCTGGCGGGCGACGAGCGCGGTTTCCGCCCGCGCATCGGTCGGCACGATCGCATCACTCGTGAGGTCGCCGGCCCGGCCCAGGTCTTCGAGCAAAGCGTTGCGGACGAGAGGCTCCAGCATGATGCGAGGAAGAGGCGGTCCACCCATTGCTGACCTATTCACGCGACGAGATCGGGGACGAACGCCCTTGTCGTCTCAAGGCATTCGGAAAGATCGATCTCGCGCCGAAAGGTGCGGGCCGCATCATGTTGCGGAAAATCGCTGCGCGCATGGGCGCCGCGGCTTTCCTCGCGCCGCAGCGCCGCGACAATGATCATCAGGCCGACGAGCGCGGCGTCCGCCGCCGGACCATTGTCGATCACGAGCGGATAAAGTGCCGCCGCCGCGGCTTCGAGACTCGCGCGATCGCGCAGCACGCCTGCCGCACGGGAGAGAATCGGTCGCACCGGACCCGGATCGCTGCGCAGCGGCGGCATGACATCGACGGCCGGAACCGAGCGTCTGGCGGCCGGCGTGCCCTTGATGCTTTCGGCGACGAATTTTCCGCAGACGGCAGCTTCGAGCAGCGAATTGCTGGCGAGCCGATTGGCGCCATGCAGCCCGGTGCTGGCCGCTTCGCCGCAGGCCCAAAGGCCCTCGATTGAGCTCCTGCCTTCGAGATCGACCTTGATGCCGCCCATATGATAATGCGCCGCCGGCCGGATCGGGATGGGCTCGCGCAAAGGATCGATGCCGGCGCCGGCGCAAAGCGCGGTGATCGCCGGAAAACGCACACGGAACTCGACGCCCTTCAGCTGTCTTGCATCGAGAAAGATGCGATGGCCCTCCAGCATATGATGCCAGACTCGGCGCGCCACGACATCGCGTGGCGCGAGTTCGGCGCCGGGCACTTTCGCCATGAAGCGGGTGCCTGTTTCATCGATGAGCACCGCGCCTTCGCCGCGCACAGCCTCGCTGATGAGTTTTAGGGGAAATCCCGCCGCATCGAGCGCGGTCGGATGGAACTGGATGAATTCGAGATCGGCGAGTTCGGCGCCCGCGCGCGCCGCAAGCGCGAGGCCTTGACCGAAGGAGCCGGCCGGATTCGTGCCATGCTGGAAGAGACCGCCGATGCCGCCGGTTGCAATCACCACACGGCTTGTCGGCAGAAGCACCGGCCCACAAGCTCCATTGGCGAGGACGCCTGTCACGGCGCCGTCTTCGGTGATCAGCCGCCGTGCCGCCAAGCCCTCGATCAGGGTGATCGAGGGCGTCGCGCGCACGGCTTCGACCAGAGCGCGCATGATCTCGCGGCCCGAGGCATCGCCGCCGGCATGGACGATCCGCTTGCGGCTATGCGCGGCCTCGAGGCCGAGCAGAAGCTTGCCGTCGGGACCACGGTCGAAACGGACGCCATAGCGGGTAAGATCTTCGATCGCTGCGGCGCCGGAGCTGATGATGCGGGAAACCGCAGCTTCATCACAGAGCCCGTCGCCGACGGCGAGCGTATCGGCAATCTGCAGCGCCGGATCGTCATCGGCGCCGACGGCGGCGGCGATCCCGCCTTGCGCCAGAGCGCTCGATGTCTCGACGCCGAGCGGCGTCTTGCTGAGCAGGGCTACCGGCTCCGGCGCGAGATGCAGCGCCGTCATGAGCCCGGCCAGACCGCTGCCGATGACGAGCGGACGCGCATCGATGCTCTTGATGTCCATGTTCACATCGCCAAGTTCAAACGGCCAACATGCGCTCGACGGCGCGCCGCGCCCGCAGGGCCGTCGCGGCATCGATCGTCACCTCGTGCTGAAGGGTTTCGAGCGAGCGGCGGATGTTCTTCAGCGTGATCCGCTTCATATGCGGGCAGAGATTGCAGGGGCGGATGAATTCGAGCTCCGGATATTGAATCGCGATATTGTCGCTCATCGAGCATTCAGTGAGGAGCGCAAGGCGCTCAGGCCGACGCTGGCCGATATAGGCGGAGATCGCCGCCGTCGAGCCGGAAAAATCCGAAGCCGCGACGACGTCCGGCGGACATTCCGGATGCGCCAGCACGGTGACGCCTGGATGCGCTTCGCGCAATTCCGCGACATCGGCCGCTTCAAATCGTTCATGCACTTCGCAATGGCCGGCCCAGGTGATGATCTCGACGCCGGTCTCGGCGGCGATATTCTGCGCAAGATATTCGTCGGGGATCATGATCACCCGCGGCGCGCCGAGCGATTCAACGATTGCGCGCGCATTGCCCGATGTGCAGCAGATGTCGGATTCGGCCTTCACAGCGGCCGAAGTGTTCACATAAGTAACGATCGGCACGCCGGGATAGCGCCGGCGCAGGCCGCGCACATCTTCTGGCGTGATGGATTCGGCGAGCGAACAGCCGGCGGCGCGATCCGGGATGAGGACTTTCTTCTCCGGATTGAGCAGCTTCGCCGTCTCCGCCATGAAATGGACGCCGGCCAGCACGACGACATCGGCCTCGACTTTGGTCGCCTCGCGCGCCAGCGCAAGAGAGTCGCCGACGAGATCGGCGACGCAATGGAAGATCTCCGGCGTCTGGTAATTATGCGCCAGGATCACCGCATTGCGTTGGCGCTTCAGAGTGAGGATCGCGTCGATATCGGCGGCGAAGACCGGCCATTCGAACGCGGGGATCGCATGGCGGACTTTGGCGAAAAGATCCTCCCGGCCAGGCGAAAGACCCTCGCTGCGCGACAAGAGAGCTGACATGGCCATCGCGTTATACTCCCCGTGAGCATTATTGGACCATATGCTGGGGTTGAGTATAAGTTTTGTCAAGCCCGTGAAATGGGGAGCTTCGTTCCGACGATGGCGCGTTCGGTCAGAATGTCGCGGCGGAAGCGGAACAGTTTGGCCGGCCTGCCGCCGGTGTCCTGGCTCAGCTCGCCGGTCTCCTCGACGAGCTGCTGCTGCTCGACGAGGCGGCGGAAATTCTGCTTATGCAGCAGCCTTCCGCCGAGCGCCTCGACGCAGCGCTGCAATTGCAGAAGGGTGAAGGTCTCCGGCATCAATTCGAAGACGACCGGATGATATTTGATCTTGGTCCGCAGGCGGGCAATGCCGGTCGCGAGAATACGGCGATGGTCGAGGATCATGCTCTGGCCCGGGACCGGCGCCGGGCCGAGTTCCGGATGATTGCGCCGTGCCTCCGGAATGAGGCCCGCCTCATAGAGAAGCTCATAGCGCTGGAGAACGAGATCCTCGTTCCAGGGCCTTCCGTCGAGGCCGAAGGTGACGGCGATGCGGTTCAGCCGGTCGTGCTTGACTGCGATGTCCGGCGCCGCCTCGGCAAACGCGTTCAAATGCGGCACGAGCACGGCTTCGATCACCGGCGGAATGCCGATCCGCCGGTCTTCCCAGGGCAGATAATCATACCAGCTCCGCCAGCCGGCTTCATAATCGCCGGCGACCGGGCCCTCCCGCGTCAGGCCGAGATAGCTGATCGAAATGACGCGCTGATCCGGCCCTAAGCCGCGATCGCGATCGGCAAATGTGTAGAGCTGTTCGACATAGCCGAGCGGATGATGGGTCTGCCGCTCGACCCAGGCGCGCAGCCCGGATTGCAGCGAGCGATGCTCCAGTTCGAAAGGTCCCGAAGGCAGCGCGCGGGCGTCTTGCAGCGTCAGCACGCGCGGATCGCCATTGGTGACGGCGACGAGCACGGCGATGAGATCGGCGGCAATTCCAAGCCCGCCCGCCGCCATGCCGGGCGCGGCAACCGCCGCATCGGCGATCTGGGCGGGCGGCGCAGGGGAGCGCAAAGCCCGTTCAAACCTGCTCATAGTCAAATCTGCTCATAGAATGGATCTCAATCCATCGGTTTCATTACGTAATGCTTCGGCGCAAAATTTCGGCATTGAACGTGAAGCGGCGAAGCGGGCTCATATAGCCGGTCCATTGTGACGAAAGTCCCGTCGCGAGGGCGAATTTTACCCGATATCCAAAGGCAGCGCAGCAATCAGATGGC
Organism: uncultured Alphaproteobacteria bacterium; assembly: GCA_963704745.1. Taxonomy (GTDB): domain Bacteria; phylum Pseudomonadota; class Alphaproteobacteria; order Rhizobiales; family Beijerinckiaceae; genus Methylovirgula. Next base: position 3,037,242 of record OY969936.1, on the reverse strand, counting down.
GCGGCCAGCGCCAGGGCGCGAGGCAGACGGCATCGCCGCGCAGAGTGAGGCGCGCGGCCCAGGGATTGGCGACGAGCCAATGCGCGCCCGCGCGGGAAATACGCCGGCACTTGGTCGCGTCGATCGCGGTCAGCGCCTCGGTCATATCGGGCCGCGTTTTGACCTCGACGAAGACGATCGAGTTGAATTTGCGGGCGATGAGATCGATCTCGCCGCCAGAGATGCAATAGCGGCGGGCGAGAATGCGGTAGCCTTTTATGCGCAGGAAGAGAGCGGCGACGGTTTCGGCGCGCCGGCCGGAAGCCAGCGCACGCTGTCGCCGCCGCCTGTCGTCATCTTGTACGCGCGGAAATTTCGATCGCTCTTGCATAGACTTTTCGGCGCGGCTGTCCGGTCTCGGCCGCGACGACCGCCGCCGCCTCCTTGACCGACAAAGTTTTTAGCGCCTTGCCGATCTTCTGATCGAGATCCTCCGCCGTCGGCGCGAGCGCATCCTGCGAAGGCGGCGCAACGAGAAGCACGATTTCGCCCTTCGGCGGCGGCTCTTCCGCCAGCGCGGTCGCGAGTTCGGCGAGCGAGCCGCGGCGCACCGTCTCGAAATGTTTGGTCAGTTCGCGCGCCAGCGCCGCCTCGCGCAGGCCGAGGACGGCATGAAGATCGGCCAGCGTCTCGGCCACACGATGCGGCGATTCGAAGAAGACCAGCGTGCCGGGAATCGACGCAAGCTCGGCGATGCGCTGCCGGCGCCCGACGGATTTCGGCGGCAGAAAGCCTTCGAAGAAGAACCGATCCGTCGGCAGGCCGGCGACGACGAGCGCCGCGAGCACGGCCGAGGCGCCGGGCACGCTGGTCAGCGGAATATCGGCCGCCACAGCCGCCGCAACGAGCTTGTAGCCCGGATCGGAGATCAAGGGCGTGCCTGCATCGGAGACGAGCGCCAGCGTCGCGCCGCTCGCAAGCCTTGCGAGAAGATGCGGCCGCATCACCGCGGCATTGTGCTCGTGATAGGCGACGAGCGGCGTCGCAATGCCATAATGCGCCAACAGCTTTTTGGTGACCCGCGTGTCTTCCGCGACGACTGCATCGGCGGCAGCGAGCGTCGCCAGAGCGCGCAGCGAAATATCGGCGAGATTGCCGATCGGCGTTGCGACGACATGAAGGCCGGGCGAAAGCGGCTCGGCCTCGGCGCGCAGGCCGAAGGCCGTGAAACTGCTCGCGGTCGCGCCAAGGGTCGGTCGTGGCGCCGTCGGATCGCGTGCGGGCGGCGGCTTTTTGCCCCTGTCCGCCTTCATCTCCTCGTTCATGACCCGCCTCATGCCTATGATTGGCCAGTGATTGAACGAAGCGTTCTGTAAATCGTCCGATCGTTCTCCAAATAGAACAAATCGACCTCGGCGGCAAGTGGGAAAGCATCCGCCGCGACGACCGAATCTATTTACTTTGCGTTGCGCGCCGCGCGATATTATGTCTCAAAGATCCGAAAAGTTCAGGCTGCTGTTTCATGCAGCGGTTCCGAGACTCGCTGCATGATCGGGCGCCAGCCTGTCGAAAAGTGTCGCAATCGGGACAGGCGGATGCGACAGGCCGCAGGGAGTCTCGCCTTGGCCAATGAGTTTTCCAACTGGCGCGCCCGGCTATCGTTGCGCGGCTTTGGAGTGCGCCGCGGTGGAGTGCGCGGATTTGGTGCTGCCGCCGCGCGGCTCGCCCTGGTTGCGGCGGCATTGAGTCTGGCTGCCTGCGGCTCTTCCTTCAACACGGCTGGCAAGGGCGCTGCGAGCGATGATTTGGGGTTGGCCGCGCCGGTCGATCCGGTCCAATCGCAGCCGCTGCCGGCAACGCAGGGCAGCAGCCAGATGGGCTCGGGCCCCGTGAAGGTCGCCTTGATCCTGCCTTTGACGCAGGGGGCGGCGCCGAGCACCGTCGGCACCTCCTTACGCAATGCCGCCGATCTCGCCCTCTCGGAGGCCGGCAACACCGACATTACTTTGCTCGTCAAGGACGATCAGTCGACGCCGGAAGGGGCGACAGCGGCCGCCCAGGCCGCCGTTTCCGACGGCGCCGATTTGATCATCGGTCCCCTCTTCTCGCCCAATGTACGCGCGGTAGGCCAGATCGCCAGCGGCGCCAGCAAGCCGGTGATCGCTTTTTCGACCGATGCTTCGGTGGCGCAGCCCCGCCTCTATCTGCTCTCCTTTCTCGCCGAGACCTACGTCGACCGCATCGTCGATTTCGCCGTGTCGAAGGGCAAGAAATCCTTCGCCGCGCTCATCCCGGACAATGACTACGGGCGCATTGCCGAGGCCGAGTTTCAGCAGGAGACGGCGCGGCGGGGCGTCCGGGTGATGGAGATCGAGCATTATCAGCCGCAAACCATCGATGCCGCGGTCCGCAAGGTCGCCGCGCTCGGCAATCAGATCGATGCGCTCTTCGTCTCCGATCAGGCGGGCGCCATGCCGGCGGTGGCGCAGGCGCTCACCGCCAATGGGATCAGTTCGCAAAAAGTGCAAATTCTGGGCACCGGCCTGTGGAACGATGCGCGTGTGCTCTCATTGCCGGCGCTGCAGGGCGCTTGGTTCGCGGCGCCGGACAATACCGGCTTCAATGCCTTTGCCGCGCGCTACCGCGCCAAATTCGGCTCGGACCCGACGCGCATCGCGACGCTCAGCTATGACGCCGTCTCGCTCGCCGTCGCGCTCGCCCACCGGCCGGGGCCCGACCGCTTTGCCGACAGCGTTCTCACCAATCATGCCGGCTTCAACGGCGCCGACGGCGTCTTCCGCTTCAAGCCCAATGGGCTGAACGAGCGCGGCCTCGCCATCATGCAAATCAACAATGGCAGCGCGGTGCAGCTCGCCCCGGCGCCGCATATGCTCTCCGCCTCGGCGACGTGATGTCATGAGGCGGCCAATCGGCTCTTCAGGCGGTCCAGAGCGCGTTGAAACGCACCGCTCGCGGGCATGGCGCGCGCCAGAATGAGCGCTCCCTGAATCTCTGCGACAGCTTCTTCGGCGAGAGCATTGGCCGTCTCGCCGTCCTGTCCGGCGCGCGTAAGCGCTGCGGCGAGCGCCAGCATCCAGGCGCTGAAATAGCCGCTGACCTGTTGCGCGAAATGGTCGCGCGAGTCGCCGAGCGCCAGAACGCCGACGAGACACAGGCGACGCCCTGAGCGGAAATAAGCGTCGACCGCCTGCAGCATATGGTCGATGGCGCGCTGCGGCTCCTTTTCCTCCCGTAGCGGCTTGAAAATATGGGTCTCGAACCAGAGATCGATCTCGGCAAGGACGGTCGCGGCCATCTCCTCTTTTCCGCCAGGAAAATAATTATAGAGGCTGCCCTTGCCGAGCCCCGTCGCTTCGCTGATGAGCGAAAGGCTCGCGCCCTCGAATCCATGTTCGCGGAAGACTTCGGCAAGCGCCGCCAAAATCTCTTTGCGATCGGCGCGCTGAGGCATTTTCGTCAAAGACCGAGCTCGGTGAGGCCCGGCGCATCCTCTGGCCGCGGTCCCGCCGGCCAGAAGAATTTGCGCTCCGCCTCTTTGATCGGAACATCATTGATGCTCGCCTCGCGCCGCCGCATCAGGCCGGTCTCATCGAACTCCCATTGCTCATTGCCATAGGCGCGGAACCAATTGTTCGAATCATCGTGCCATTCATATTGGAAGCGCACAGCAATACGGTTTTGATGAAAGGCCCAGAGTTCCTTGATGAGGCGATAATCGAGCTCCTTCGCCCATTTGCGGGTGAGGAATTCGACGATGGCGGCGCGGCCTTGGAGGAATTCGGCGCGATTGCGCCATGAACTTTCCTGGGTATAGGCCAAAGCGACACGCGCCGGATCGCGCGAATTCCAGGCATTTTCGGCAAGGCGGACTTTTTCGATCGCGGTCTCCAGCGTGAAGGGCGGCAGAGGCGGGCGAATGTCGGACATGGGAAAGTCGGGCATGGGAGGCTCCCGGTCTTGAACAAGGCTGAGTTATGGCTCGGAAGATGTTTGTACTGATCGGTACAGACAAAGCCACGCCTGATCAAGCGGGAAAACCGCACCAAAATGTCACGCGGGCAGGCGTCGCGAAAAAGCCGGCCGTGCGCTCACAGCCCCTCGAACAGTGCAGTCGAGAGATAGCGTTCGGCGAAGGAGGGGATGATGATGACGATGTTCCTGCCTTCGAATTCCGGGCGCAGACCCACCTCGACCGCAGCAGCAACCGCCGCGCCCGAAGAAATGCCGACCGGGATGCCTTCGAGCCTGGCAACGAGACGGGCGGTGTCGAAGGCCGTCTGATTTCCAACCGTGACCACTTCGTCGATCAGCGAGCGATCAAGGATCGCGGGCACGAAGCCCGCGCCAATGCCCTGGATCTTGTGCGGTCCGGGCTGGCCGCCGGAGAGCACGGGGGAATCTTCGGGCTCGACCGCCACGATCCGCAGGCTGGGACGGCGCGGCTTCAGGACCTCGGCGACGCCGGTGATGGTCCCGCCGGTGCCGACGCCGGAGACGAAGACATCGACCTCGCCATGGGTGTCGTTCCAGATCTCCTCTGCCGTCGTGCGCCGGTGAATGTCCGGATTGGCCGGATTTTCGAATTGCTGCGGCATCACCGCGCCGGGGGTCGTTTCGACCAGCTCCTGGGCTTTGGCGATGGCGCCCTTCATGCCTTGCGGGGCAGGAGTCAGAACCAATTCCGCGCCGAGAAGGGCGAGCATTTTGCGCCGCTCGATCGACATCGATTCCGGCATGACGAGAATGAGCCTGTAGCCGCGCGCCGCGGCGACGAAGGCGAGCGCAATGCCGGTATTGCCGGAGGTCGGCTCGATCAGCACGGTTCTCTCGGGCGAAATCCGGCCGGCCGCCTCCATGGCGGTGATCATACTGACGCCGATCCGGTCCTTGACGCTGGCGATCGGATTGAAGAATTCGAGCTTGGCGAGAAGATTGGCCTTGACGCCTTTTTCCTTGGCGATCTTGTTCAGCCGCACGAGCGGCGTGTCGCCGATTGTGTCGGTGATGGAATCATAGATGCGCCCGCGCCCCGGCACATGGGCGGGGGCGAGGCTCTCGGCCTCTTTCATTGCTGCTTGCGCCATGATGTCTCCTCCTGACGACAGTGTTCATGATGAGCTCATGACCGCATCGCTATAGGCCGGAAACGCCGGATCAAATCGCTCTGCCCGACGACGTTCAAACGAGACGGCTCATGCGCATTAGCCTATTCCCATGCAATATTATTCTAGTGTTTTTGTCAACTAAGCTTCGAGGATGAAAGTCTCAAAGCTCTGATTTTTGATGTGAATTACCTTTCCAGCCGTTGAGACTTGCGCCGAAGCAAAAACAGCTCGTTCAGATTGTGAAATCGGCGCGCGGATTGTCCTCGGAAAAAATCTTCTTCTCGCAGGCGCTCTGGCAGATGTCGTCGATGGTCACGGCCTCGAGCTCGGTCAAAAAGGCCTGGGCCGCCCGCTCGACGATCGGACCGATGATCAAATCGACGAAACGGCTGTCCTTCGTTTGCTCGGGCTCATTGGCCGTATCCGACATCACGGCGCGGACGACTTCCGCGGCGCTGATGCGGCGGCGCTCGCGCGCGAGCTCATAGCCGCCGCGGGGACCGCGCACGCCCTTCAGAATATTGGCGCGCACCAGTGTCTGCAGCAAAGTTTCGAGGTGGCGGGGCGGCAGGTTGAGGCGGCCGGCGAGCGTCTTGGCCGCGACCGGCTGCGGCCGCGCATGGAGCGCGACATCGGCCACGGCGGCAAGCGCGAGCAGGCTGCGGCGAGAGAGAAGAATCATCCGTCCTTCTCCAGGCTAAAGACGGTTCCGGTCGATCCAAATCCGCCGGTGCCGCGCAGCGTTCCGTCGAGTTCCTGCACGACGGTCAAGGTGGCGTGGACCACGGGTGCGACGATCAATTGAGCAATTCGCAAGCCTCGGCTGACTTCGAAGGGCTCGCTGCCGAAATTGGCGAGCAGGACGTTGATCTCACCCCGGTAGTCGCAATCGATCGTGCCCGGCGCATTGAGGACGGTGACGCCATGCACGAGAGCGAGCCCCGAGCGCGGCCTGACTTGTGCCTCGAAACCTTCCGGCAGTTGCAGGGCAAGCCCGGTCGGCACGAGATGGCGGGCGCCGGGCTCGATGACGATCTTGCTGTCGGCCGCCACGGCAGCGACGAGATCGAGGCCGGCCGCGCCGGCGCTCTGATAGGCGGGCAGCGGCAGGCCCGCGCCATGCGGCAGCCGGCGGACTCCAATCGCTACCGCGGCGGCCTTCTCACCCATCGCAGCTGTCCTTGCGCCTGGCTTCGAGCATCGCAGCAAAGCGTGCGACCAGCCGCTCCGCCACCTCATATTTGGGCAGGCGCGGCAAGGCGTCCACTCCCGCCTCGGTCACGATCGTCACCTGGTTTTCGTCGCTTCCCATAACACTGGCTTCGGCACTCACATTATTGGCGATGATCACGTCGCATCCCTTACGCGCCAGTTTCGCGCGGGCATGGTCGAGGACATCGGCGGTTTCCGCGGCAAAGCCGACGACGAGGCCCGGGCGCCTGTCGCTAGGCCGGGCGACCGAGGCCAGAATATCCGGATTTTCGACGAGCGGGAGGATTGGCATTGCGCCAGCCGTCTTCTTGATCTTGTCCGTCGCCGCTTCGGCTACTCGCCAATCGGCCACCGCCGCCGCCCCAATGAACATATCGGCCGGCAGAGCCGCTTCAACCGCGGCGAGCATTTCGGCCGCGGTCTCGACATGATGGGTCTCGACCCCCGGCGGATCGGGCAAGGCGACGGGACCGCTGACAAGCACGACTTCGGCGCCCGCCTCGGCCGCCGCGGCGGCAAGCGCATGGCCCTGCTTGCCGGAGGAGCGATTGGCAATGTAGCGGACCGGATCGATCGGCTCATGCGTAGGACCGGAGGTGACGATGACGCGGCGTCCGGCGAGCGGCCTCGCCGTTCTTGGCTGGCGCAGAGCCGGCGGCAGGGGAATGGCTGTGTCGCTGTCCAGCGCGCGCTCGATCGCCGCCAAAATCGTCGCCGGCTCGCTCATCCGGCCGGGACCATATTCGCCGCAAGCCATGTCGCCTTCCTCGGGGCCGACGAAAAGCACGCCGTCGCGGCGCAACACCGCTATGTTGCGAATCGTGGCGGGATGCAGCCACATGCGCAGATTCATCGCCGGCGCCGCCAGGATCTTCTTGTCGGTCGCAAGCAAAAGGGTCGAGGCGAGATCATTGGCCAGCCCATGCGCCATTTTGGCGAGAAGATCGGCGGTCGCCGGCGCCACGACGAGGAGATCGGCGACGCGCGACAATTCTATGTGGCCGATCTCCGTCTCATCGGTCAGCGAAAACAGATCGTCGAAGACTTTGGTGCCGGCAAGGCTCGCCACCGAGAGGGGTGTCACGAAGTTCTTGGCGGCCCCGGTCATGACGACCCGCAGCTCTGCGCCCTGCTCGCGCAGCCGGCGGACGAGCTCGAGCACCTTATAGGCGGCAATGCCGCCGCCAATGATGATGAGAATGCGTTTGCCCGCGAGCGCCATGCCCGATCCTATGCTGCTCTTGCCCGTAAGGATTTATCACATTCGCGCGCGCTCCGTGAGCGTGATGCATAGGGCAGGGCGTGGGCGAGCTTGGCCGCCTCTCTCGCGCTCGCCTTTCGCGCTCAGTGCACGATAAAATAGCCGATCAAGGTGAGCGCGATCACCCAGAGCGCGAGATGGCCGAGGCGCAAGGCGCGCGCATGCGCCGCGCTGATCTTGTCGATGGCTGCCTGAGAGAGTTCGAAGCCGCCTTCCGCCATTCTTTCGAGCTCGGTCACGCTATTTTCGGCCCGCAGCAGCGTGGCCGGTAGCGCGGCGGCGAATTTGCCAAGCGACAAGGCCGCCCGGCGCGCATCGTCGAGCCGGCCAATCGGCCCGAGATTTTCCTCGATCCAAGAGCGCACCACCGGTTCCGCCGTCGCCCACATGTCGAGTTTAGGATCGAGCGAGCGGCCGACCCCTTCGACGACGACCATGGTTTTTTGCAAGAGCACGAGCTCGGTGCGCGTCTTCATGTCGAAGAGCGCCGTGACTTCGAACAGAAGTGTGAGAAGCTTCGCCATCGAGATCTGATAGGCCGGCCGCGCATGGATCGGTTCGCCGATGGCGCGCAAGGCTCTCGCGAAATCCTCGACCGCATGCTGGCGCGGCACATAGCCGGCCTCGAAATGCACTTCCGCGACGCGGCGGTAATCGCGGGTGATGAAGCCGAAGATCACTTCGGCGAGGAAACGGCGTTCCATCCTGCCGAGCTGCCCCATGATGCCGAAATCGACGGCGGTGAGCCGGCCCTCATCATCGATGAAGAGATTGCCCTGATGCATGTCGGCATGAAAGAAACCGTCGCGCATCGCATGGCGCAGAAAGGATTGAATGATGATGCGCGCGAGCGCCGGCAGATCATAACCCTTGGCTGCGAGCGCCGGCACATCGGAGAGCGCAATGCCGTCGATCCATTCGAGCGTCAAAACTTCCCGCTCGGTGCGGTCCCAATCGACGCCGGGCACGCGGAAGTCGCTTTCCCCTTTGGTATTTTCGGCGAATTCCGAGGCTGCCGCGGCCTCGAGGCGAAAATCCATTTCGATCTTCACCGTGCGGGCGAGCGTATCGACGACTTCGACCGGCTTCAGCCGCTTCGTCTCCGGAAACCAGAGTTCGGCGATATGCGCCGCGAAATACATGTCCGACAGATCGCGCCGGAAGCGGCGCTCGATGCCGGGACGCAGCACTTTGACGGCGACGTCGCGTTCGCCCTTGCCATCGCGGACGCGCGCCTTATGGACCTGCGCGATGGAGGCCGCAGCGACCGGCTCCCCGAATTCCACGAAGAGCTGGTCGATCCCTCGGCCGAAGGCGGCTTCGATGGTCTTTACCGCCTGTTCGCGCGGAAACGGCGCCATCCGGTCTTGCAGACGTTCGAGCCTTTGCGCGACCTCCGGGCCGACCACATCCGGCCGCGTCGCGAGAAATTGTCCGAGCTTCACATAGGAGGGGCCGAGTTGCGCGATCGCCTCGGGCAAGACATCGGCGAGAGGACCCTTTGGGCGCCGCGCAATGAGCTTCGCCACAGCGAAAGGCAGATGGGCGGAGATCGGCAGGCTCGCGAGATCGACGTGGCTGAAGGTGCCGGCGCGGGCGAGAACGAAGCCTGCGCGTGCGAGCCGCAGCAGATGCCCCAGGGAAAAAATCACGCGGCGGGCGCTTTCGGTTCGAGAGATTGCATGAAAGCGCTCCAAAGTGGCGGGTCAAAACCGGCTCCCATTGGGAGCGGGTCCGCGTGCCACCGATCTGGTCCCCTTCGGTCCAATTCGGCCGTTTGGGAAATTGCTGTAGAATAGATCTCGCTGTGGCGGAAGCGCGAAAGCAGCGATCTGCTTCAAAGGGTGAATCTGCCGCCCTTCAGAGGCTCGACGCGGCCGCGATCACATGGAAAAAACTCCCTGAAACACGCTCCCGGATGCTGCCGGCGAGGCTGGGCGTCGAACCATAGGCGTCGTTAAGGATCGCCAAAGGCGCGTCGTCGCCTTTGTCGACGACGGTCGCATAATGGAATTCATGGCCCCGCAGTTTTACGCCGCACGGTCCCAAGGCGGTGTCGGCCAACAGCTCGGCCTCGCGATAGCCCAGAGTGAGCCGCCGTTTCTCGAAAGAGGTGGTGAGGCCGAGGAGGCCTGCCATCTCATGGCGGTGACCTTCGGCATCGACGAGGCTGCAGCCGAGCACCATATAGCCGCCGCATTCGCCATGGACGGGCCGGCGCGCTGCAAAGCTGCGTACCCCTTCGAGAAAACGCGTCGCCGCAGCAATTCTTCCGGCATGAAGTTCAGGATAGCCGCCGGGCAGCCAGCAGAAGTCGCAATCGGGCGGCGGCGCTTCATCGGCGAGCGGCGAAAAGAAGCTGAGTTCCGCACCGGCCGCGCGCCAGCCTTGGAGAAGATGCGGATAAAGGAAGGAGAAGGCTTCGTCGCGTGCGATCGCAATTTTCTGGCCTGGCGGTTCTACCGCCGGCGCGGTCTGCAAGACATCGAAGCGCGTCGGCGTCGCGAGGGTGAGGAGGCGATCGAGATCGATCTGCGTCTCGACAAAGCCAGCGAGCCGGTCGAGGATCAATTCGATCCCTGAAGTTTCGGCGGCCTGCACGAGGCCGAGATGGCGCTCCGGCAAAGCGATCTCCGGCGCGCGACGCAGCGCGCCGAGAACCGGCAGGCCGATCGCTTCGATGGCCTCCCTCGCCAGCAATTGATGCCGTAGACTGCCGATGCGGTTCAGCACGACCCCGGCGATGGTGAGGCGCGGATCGAAACAAGCGCAGCCGAGCGCTATGGCGGCGGCCGATTGCGACTGGCCGCTGACATCGAGAACGAGAATGACAGGCCACCCGAAAGCGGCCGCGATATCAGCGGAAGAGCCGCTGCGGCCGGGCTCCGCCGGGACGCCGTCGAAGAGCCCCATTAGCCCTTCGCAGAGGATGAGATCGGCGTTTTCGGCCGCTGCGGCGGCGAGCGATTGCAACAGCGCCGGCGCCATCGCCCAGCTGTCGAGATTGAGACCCGGCCTTCCGGTCGCAGCAGTATGAAAGGCCGGATCGATATAGTCCGGGCCGCATTTCGCAGCCATGATGCGCAGGCCGCGTTGGCGCAAGGCGCGCAACAGGCCGAGGCTGAGCGTCGTCTTGCCGCTGCCGGAGCGCGGCGCGGCGATCAAAAGGCCGGGCGGGGCGGATGCCGGGCCGCTCATTCGTGATTTCTCTGTTTGCCTGCCGCGCTTCGGGCGTTATCGCTGGCCCTATGGATCAGGAGCCGATCAACAGGCCGTTGCGCTATGGCTGGACGACGGGAAGCTGCGCCACCGCGGCGACGCGAGCCGCCTTCGGCGCCTTGATCAGCGGCCAATTCGCCGATCCGGTGGAGATTGTCCTGCCCGGCGGCGCCCGCGCGCAGTTCGCGCTGGCCTGCGCCGAGCTGGGCGAAGGCTACGCCTGCGCCGGGGTGATCAAGGATGCCGGCGACGATCCGGACGTGACGCATGGCGCGCTCGTCATCGCGACGGTACGGCCGGCGCCGCGCGGGGCGGGCGTGGTCTTTCGCGCCGGGCCAGGTGTGGGCACGATCACCAAGCCGGGCCTGCCTTTGCCGCCGGGCGAGCCCGCCATCAACCCCGTGCCGCGCGCCATGATGATCGAGAACATCGGTGAGGTCGCACGCCTTTATGGATGCGCGGGTGATGCGGTCGTCGAGATCTCGATTCCCGGCGGCGAAGAACTGGCGCAAAAGACGCTCAATCAGCGCCTCGGAATCCTCGGCGGCCTGTCGATTCTCGGCACGACCGGCATTGTCGTGCCCTATTCCTGCGCCGCCTGGGTCCATACGATCCATCGCGGCGTCGATGTCGCCCGCGCCCAAGGTTTTGCCCATATCGCCGGGGCGACGGGCGCGGTTTCCGAGGCCGCGCTCCAGCGCCTCCACAATCTCCCCGACGATGCTTTGATCGACATGGGCGATTTCGTCGGCGGCCTGTTGAAATATCTGCGCCAGCATCGCGTCGAGACCCTCACCATCGGCGGCGGCTTTGCGAAAATGACGAAGCTCGGCCAAGGCATGCTCGATCTTCATGCGCGGCGCGGCGCGGTCGATCTCGGCTTTCTCGCCGAGCGCGCGCTCGCCGCCGGCGGCGATGCGGCGCTCGCCGAACGTATCCGCAGCGCCAATACCGGGCTCGAAGCGCTGGAGCTTGCCACAGGCGCCGGCATTGATCTTGCCGCAGAGATCGCAGAAGCCGCCTGGCGCACCGCCGCGAAAGCTGTCGAGGATGGTGCCAGTTTTCTCGAAATCGTGGTCGTCGACCGCGACGGTCATATCCTTGCGACGACCGGTTGCCGGACGCTTCATTGAGCGCTTCCTCTAAAACGTCGCTGATAGGCGACATCATAAAGCGCACTCGTCCGGAAATCGCGCGCCGCAAGCGCCGGGCCGATGAGAATGATGGCGGTGTGCTCCATCCCGGCCGCGGCGGCTTGCTGGGCAATGGTTGCAAGTGTTGCCTCAATGATTTGTTCATCCGGCCAGGACGCGCGATAAACGACAGCAACAGGGCAGTCGGCGCCGTAAAACGACACAAGCTCGGCGACTATTTTTTCGATCGCATGGATTGACAGGTGGATGGCCAGTGTTGTGCCGCTGGCGGCGAAGTTTGCGAGTGTTTCTTTCGGCGGCATTGACGAAGCGCGCCCGCCGGTGCGCGTCAAGACGAGCGATTGCGCCACTTCCGGCAAAGTCAGTTCGCGCTTTAGCGCGGCGGCGGCGGCGGCGAAGCTCGGCACCCCGGGCGTGATCGTATAAGAAATGCCGAGAGAATCGAGTTCGCGCAATTGTTCGCCCATAGCGCTCCATATGCTCAGATCGCCGGAATGGAGCCGCGCCACATCCTTTCCTTCCTTATGTGCGCGCAAAAATTCGGCGATGATCGCGTCGAGCGCCAAAGGCGCGGTGTCGATGATGCGGGCATCGGGCGGGCAATAGGCGAGCAGCTCTTTCGGCACCAGCGAGCCGGCATAGAGACAGACCGGGCAGCGGGCGATGAGATCGCGCCCGCGCAAAGTGATGAGATCCGGTGCGCCGGGCCCGGCGCCGATGAAATGCACGGTCATGTCTCATCTCCTTTGGCAATCGCGCAGGTCACCCCATCACCGGTGATGCGCGGCAAGAGCAGACGCCCGCTCCCGCCACATCCGGCAAGCGCAGAGGCTTCCGCAATGGAGGCAATGCCGAGCGCTTTTTCGGCCGCTTCGGAACGCGTTGCAATATGGTCGGCGACGGCTTGCAAGGCGTCGCGCGACAGAAAATGAAGCGGCATTTTCAAGTCTTCCGCGGCGGCGACGAGGCCCGCTTCGTCGCGCTTGCCTTCATAGGTAAAGAGCATGACCGTTTCCTCTGCCAGCGCCTGCTGAGATTCAGCGATGACCAACGATGGAGGCTGCGTGCATTCCCCTCCCCCTTGTGGGGAGGGGTTAGGGGTGGGGGTCGATGACATTGTCGCGAAACGTGATGACCCCCACCCCGGACCGCTAAAGCGGTCCGACCCTCCCCACAAGGGGGAGGGTAAACGCGTCAGTGCCTCGGCGATCAAGTCCAGGATCGCCGCTTTGCTTGCGCCGCTGCGGCATCCGATGCCGATGGCGATCATGTCTTGCGCACCGCCCATTGAACGATCGGCCGCGCCTTTTGCCAGGCGCGGAAGGACCCGAGCGCATCGGCTTCGGCAATATCGATCATGATCAGCCTTCCGCCATTTTGCGCATGGCGCGCCGTGACGAAAGATTGGGTTTCGAGCGTCACGGCATTGACGACCAGAATGCGACCAGGCGACAAGATCTTGTAAGCCGCATCGATCACTTCGGCGCCGCCGCCGCCGATGAAGATCGCATCGGGCTCCGGCAATTGATGAAAGACTTCCGGCGCTTTGCCGACCAAAATGGCAAGTTCGGGGGTGCCGAGCGCTGCGGCATTGCGGGCGATGCGCGCAGCGCGGTCTTTGCGCACCTCGACGGCGACAGCGCGATTGAGCTTATGCGCCAGCATCCATTCGATGCCGACCGAGCCGGAGCCCGCGCCAATATCCCAGAGAAGCGCGCCGGGCCAAGGGGCGAGCGCCGACAGAGTGAGCGCGCGGATCTCGCGCTTGGTGATCTGGCCGTCGCTCTCGAACCAATCGTCGGGCAGGCCCGGCGTCAGCGGGATGTAATCGGCATCATTATCCGCCTCGATCTCGATCGCGACGAGATTGAGCGGATCGATTGAACCGGCTGCGAAAGTCTCGGCGCGCATTTTGGAGATTTTTTCGCGCGGGCCACCGAGAGCTTCGAGAATGATGAAACGCGAATGCCCGAGCCGGCGCGCACGCAAAAGCTGCGCGAGCCGTTCCGGAGTTTTCTCATCCCAGGAGAGTATGAGCAGTTTCGCTTTTGGCCGCAGATGCGGAATGATCCGCTCGAAAGACCGGCCGTGCAGCGAGACGATCTCGCAATCCTGCAGAGCCCAGCCGAGCTTTGCCGCAGCAAGGCTGAGCGACGACCGTGCCGGCAGGCAGATCATGTCTTCCGGCGGTACATGGGCGGAGAGAAGAGAGCCGACGCCGTAAAGAAAAGGATCGCCGGAGGCGAGCACGCAGACCGGCGTGCCGCGGCGTGCCAGAATTTCTTTGATCCCATTTTCGAAAGGCTGCGGCCAGACCATGGTCAGGGCTTCGGTCTTCCCAAGCAAAGAAAGATGGCGGGCGCCGCCGATGATGAAGCGCGCTTGCGCGATGAGGCGGTCTGCGGCAGGAGAAAGCCCATCGCGCCCGTCCTCGCCGATGCCGATGATCGTGAGCCAGCGCGCGGCTGCCGTCATGGCCTCCACCTCATGAGATAAAAGCGATGCGGAGCCGATTGCGGATATTGATTTTGGGAGGGACGACGGAGGCGCGGAGTTTGGCCGAGCAGCTCGCGGGCGATTCTGCCGTCGCGCCGACCCTTTCGCTGGCCGGGCGCACCAAGAGCCCGAGTTTGCCGGCCATACCTTTCCGCATTGGCGGCTTCGGCGGCATGGCCGGCCTGATCTCTTATCTGAAAGCGGAATCGATCGATCTCGTGATCGATGCGACGCATCCTTTTGCCGAGCAAATGTCGGCGCATGCGCAAGCCGCTTGTCGCGAGACCGCGATCCCGCTCGCTCTCCTCACCCGCCCGCCTTGGACGCAATGCGAAGGCGATCTCTGGACCGAAGTGGAAGATGCCGAAGCAATCGCCCAAGCGCTCGGCGAGATCAAGCGGCGCGTGTTCCTGACCGTCGGCCGCTTGCAGCTTCCGGCCTTCGAGGCTGCGCCGCTCCATCATTATCTCATCCGCACCATCGATCCGCCGGAGCCTTTGCCAAAGCTGCCGGATTATCGCCTGCTCCTGGCGCGCGGGCCTTTCTTTCTCGAAGATGAAATGCGGCTGATGCAGGAAGAGAAGATCGATGTTCTCGTCACCAAGAACAGCGGCGGCATGGCGACCTACGCGAAGATCGAAGCGGCGCGGCAGCTCGGCATTCCCGTCATTTTGATGCGCCCGCCCGCGCGGGCGGAAGTACCGACCTTCCATGACGTCGAAACGATGCTGAGCTTTATCCGCGATGTCGCGCATCAAAATGCTCCCGAACCGCGTGGCGTATAGATCCAGCGCCGGCCGCAAGCTTCAAAACTTCGCGTCGCATGCGAGCCGACGAGCACCAAGGTGCTCATGTCGGCGATCGCCGGATCGGCTTCGGCAAGACTCGTGAGCGTGAGTTTTTCGTCCGTCCGTCCGATGGCGCGGGCAAATCCGATGATCGTGTCCGCGGGCTTGAGTTCACGCAGGAGAGAGAAGGCATCATGGATCAGGCGTGGCCGTGCCTTGGAAGCGGGATTGTAAAGGGCCATCACGAAATCCCCCATCGCAGCAGCGCGCAGGCGCTGTTCGATCACGCTCCAAGGTTTGAGATTGTCGGAAAGCGAGATGGCGCAGAAATCATGGCCGAGCGGCGCGCCGAGGCGGGCGGCGGCGGCGAGCATGGCTGAGATGCCTGGATGCACCGCGATCTCGATCTCGCGCCATGTCGCTTCGCCGGCTTCGAGCGCTTCGAACACGGCGGTGGCCATGGCGAAGACGCCCGGATCGCCGCCGGAGACGATGACGACATGGGCGCCATCCGCGGCGAGCGCGAGCCCGTGGCGGGCGCGCGCAAGTTCTTGTTTGTTGTCGCTGGCGTGCCGCTTCTGCCCGGCTTGCGGGGGCAGGCGGTCGAGATAGGGGCCATAGCCGACAAGATCCGTCGCGCGGGCGAGAATCTCCGGCGTCTCCAAGGTCAGCCATTGCCGCGGACCGGGGCCGAGGCCGATGATGTCGAGCCGGCCTGTCATCAGGGGCGCCTTCCATTGCCCGGGATGAGGATCATCGAGAAATAGGGCGCCGCGCCATCGCCGCGCTCGGCGAGCTTGATGACCGTTTCGCCCGCCATCGTGCCGCGCTCGACATAGATGGCGCGCGCCAGAAGATTGGCACGGATGATCGCCCTGCGCACTTTTGGCAGATTGGCGCCGAGCTTCATGATCACCGCCGCCTGCGTCTTGACGAGACGAAGGACAAGCTCTTCTTCCGAAAGCGTCCCCGGCAGCACGGTCAAGACATCATCGCCCCAGGCCATGGGGAGGCCGGCGACACTCCAGCAGCCCGCCATGCCGGTGACGCCAGGCACGATTTCAGTGGCGAAGCGCTCGCGCAGCCGCACGTAAAGATGCATGAAGGAGCTGTAGAAAAGCGGGTCGCCTTCGGCGAGAAGTGCGACATCCAGGCCGGCATCGAGATGGTTTGCCAGCATGTCGGTCGCTGCCTCGTAGAAAGAGCGCAGACCCGCAATATAAAGCGGATCGTCGAAGGCAAGCTCTGTCGTCATCGGATAATAGAGCGGCAGCTCGATGCGATCCGCGGCAATCCAGCGGTCGGCAATTTCTCTTGCATTGCCGCGCCGTCCTTTCTTCGCAAAAAAGGCGATGACCGGCGCGGCGCCGATCGCCTTCACCGCTTTCACGGTCAAAAGCTCGGGGTCGCCCGGCCCGAGGCCGACGCCGATCAGCCTTCCTCGTTTCATAGATTGGTGCTCGCCAGCGCATTCACTGTTGCGGCCGCGATGGCGCTGCCGCCGCGACGCCCACGCATCACGAGATGGAGCAGGCGGCGATCGGCGGTCAGCGCCTCTTTCGATTCGGCGGCGCCGACGAAGCCGACGGGCATGCCGATCACTGCGGCGGGCGCCGGCCAGCCGGCATCCATGCATTCGAGCAGATGAAACAAGGCCGTCGGAGCATTGCCTATGGCGACGACGCTGCCGGCGATCCGGTCGTGCCACAATTGGAGCGCCGCGGCCGAGCGTGTATTGCCGAGATGCGCGGCGAGCGCGGGCACGCGCGGATCGGCAAGCGTGCAGATCACCTCATTGTCGGCAGGAAGCCGCGCGCGGGTTATGCCGGAAGCGACCATTTGCGAATTGCAAAGAATGGGCGCGCCGGCTTCGAGCGCCTGGCGCGCCGCATTCACCGCGCCGGGCGCAAAGGCGAGATCGGCCGCAGCCTCGACTTGGCCGCAGGCATGGATGATGCGCACTGCGATCGGCTCTTCTTCTTCCGTAAAGCGGATGAGATCGGCCTCGGCACGGATCATCGCAAAGGAGCGGCGATAGATTTCGGCGCCATCGCGGAGATAGGAGAAGCGGCTCATCGCTCTGCCTCGCAAAGGAACTGATGGGCAAGCGCGGCGCGATCGCCAAGCGCGATCCCTGCGAATCTTTGCAGCAATGTTTCAATAGCGGGCAGATCTAGGCCGCGAAGGAGAGGCGCATCGCCCGCGCGCCCATCGAGCACGAGATCATAGGCGCTCTCGCGGCCGATGAGAGTCACCGGCGCCGGGCGCGGATGGGCGCAGCCTTTCGCGCAAGCTGAAACATGGAGAGCGATGCCGCTTCCCGCGAGGCCGCGCGCCAGCGGCGCGAGATGCGCCGCATCGGCCTGCGAAGAGCTCGCGCCATGAAAACAGGCCGGCTGTCCCGGACAGGCAGCGACGGCGCGGATCGGCGTATCTTCGTCGAGGATGAAGCCAGCGCCACGCATTCGCACTGCGACCTCTGGATCGAACCGTTCCGCGACGAGGAAAATCGCGCGCCACGGCGAAAGACGCAGCGCGCCGCCGGCCGCTTCGGCCTCGTCTGCAAGCATGTGCAAAACCTTGGCGTTGAGCCGGCCGAAAGCTATGCCGAGGCCGAGCGCGAAAAAGCGACCGAGCGGAATCAAGCCCAGCCGGCGCGGTTCGTGACGCTGAGCATTGCCGATGCCTTTCGGCATGTCTGGAAGACTTGTCTCGCCAAGACTTGCCGCCCGCGCGATCATCTCGACGCCGATGCGGCGGATGAGATCCGCCATGCGCATGGTGGTTTCGCCTTCGCCGCGTAATTGCAGGAAGGCATAGGCCAATCGCGCGGCGATCTCGGGCATCTCGTCGATGGCGCAACGGCCTGCCAGCGCGCCGGCAAGATGAATGGCAAAGAAAGGACCAGCATTTCCAGGCCGTGCCATGAATGCGATGTCGGCCGCCTCCGGCGCCAAAGGGAGGCGTCCGCCATCATCGATCAGAAAGAGGAATTTTCCGGGAAGGAGGTGAAACCCGTGGTCGCTGCACAATCTCTCATCGAGCGCGTGGATCTGCGGGCTAATGTCCAGCAGAGCAGAAGGATCGAGCCCCGCCAGCGGGCTCACTAAAATATTGCGCACCGCCTCCGCATCCGGATCTGTGTCGAGAAGGCCAAGCGCATCGAGCCGCGCTTGAAGTTCCGGCAAAGTCGCTTGCGTCACGCCACGCAACTGCAGATTGGCCCGCGCGGAAAGATCGATCAGGCCGTTGCCATAATTATCCGCGCATTGCGCCAGCGCCCGCGCCAAGGCGGGAGGGAGCGCGCCGCCCATGATCCGCAGACGCACGATCAGCCCGTCGCCAGACTCCATCGGCCGCAGCGCGCCGGGACACCAGCCTTTGCGATGCGCGATACTCATGCCGGTGGCTCCAACAGGCGCGACAGGCGCATAGCCGCGGAATTGCGGCGGCTGGACCAGAAGCCGCGCATGAGCGCAGCATTGAACCGCGCCGCCATCGCCCGCGCGGCCTCCGGGTTGGCGCCTTCAAGAAAGGCGAGCACGGCGTCATTGCCGAGCGTCGCATCGAAGACGAGGTCGAAATGCTTTCCGCTCACGACATCGGTCATGACGGCAAAGGCATAGAGATTGTCCACCGTCTCGGCAATTTCGGCGGCGCCGCGATAGCCATGCCGCATCTGCCCCTCGATCCAGGCCGGATTGGCGGCACGCCCATGCACCACGCGCGCAATTTCTTCCGCAAAAGTCCGCGCCGTCGGCACATCGGTGCGCGTCGTGTCGAGATGATAAAGTGCGGGCTTCGCGCCGAGCATGTCGGCCGCCGCGGCAAAGCCCGCCTCGTGGTCCGCGAGGACGCTTGAATCAAGCATGTCCTGTCCGGGCAGATCCTGGATATGGATGAAGGCATCGGCGGAAGCGATGCGATCGCGAAACAGCGCTTCGGCCTTGCCATCTGTCCTGTCACCTGTCGCGCCTTGGGCATGGCCGCTCGCCGCCAGATAGGCCTCGCCCAAAACCTTGCGCGAGACATGCGCATCTTCCGCGAGCATGCGCCCCAGCGGCAGGCCATAAGAGCCGGGCGCCGCGCCAAAAATGCGGATCGGATTTTCGCCAGCCGCCGCCAGCGGATTGGTCTCTGCATCTTCATCGAGCCCGGCGATCGTGTCGATCATCTGCTCGATCAGCGCGATCTGGCTCGGAAAGACATCGCGGAAGAGGCCGGAAAGCCGCAAGGTCACATCGACGCGCGGATGATCGAACGCGGCGGGGGCTAAGATGGTGAAGCCGGTTACCCGCGCAGAGGCATTGTCCCACAAAGGCACGGCGCCGAGAAAAGCGAAAATCTGCGCCAGCTCTTCGCCGCCGGTGCGCATGGTCGCCGAGCCCCAAAGATCGATCACGATGCGGCGCGGCCAATCGCCATGATCCTGAAGATGACGCGCGAGCACGGCATCGGCCGCGCGGCGGCCGATCTCGAAACCCGTACGGGTCGGAACCGCGCGCGGATCGATGGTGAAGAGATTGCGGCCCGTGGGCAGCACATCGAGCCGGCCCCGTGCCGGTGCGCCGGCAGGGCCAGGCGCGACGAATCTTCCGTCGAGCGCGGCGATGAGTGCCTGCCGCTCGCACTGGGGCGAGGCGTCGAGGCGCGCCAAGGCTTCCGGCCCGGCCTCGGTCCCGGCGACGATTGCCGTGGCTGAGGGCGGTGCGCGCCCAAAAACATGGAGGCCCTCGGCGATGCGCATGTCCTTGATGTCGCAAAGCCAGCCATCGAGACGGGCAAGCGCGTCACTCGGGGGAAGATCGGCGGCGCCGCAGTCTTGTGTGAGGCCGGCCTCCGTGGCGCGCTCCAAAATGATCTGGCTCAGCATGGCGGCGCGCTTGGGGTCCATCTCCTGCGCCGCGGCATATTCATCGAACAAAGCCTCGAACGCGGCGAGTTCGCCATGGCTCTCGACCTTGCCGAGGGGCGGCGTCAAATGGCTGATGATGACGGCGGCTGTGCGGCGCTTGGCCTGCGCCGCCTCGCCGGGATTGTTGACGATGAAAGGATAGATCAAAGGCGTCGGGCCGAGCAGCGCTTCCGGCGCGCAAGCTTCCGAGAGAGCGAGCGCCTTGCCCGGCAGCCATTCGAGCGTCCCATGTGTGCCGAGCTGAATGATCGCATCGACCGCTTCCACATGGCGCAGCCAGAGATAGAAACCGATATAGCCATGGCAGGGCGGCAGGCTGGCATCGTGATAGGAGGCCTTGCGCGTCTCGGAGAGCGCGCGATCGGGCTGAATGGCGACGAACATCGCACCGAGGCGCAGAGCGCGGAAGCGGAGGTTCGTGCCGTCGCAGAGCGGATCATTTTCGGGCGGGCCCCAGGCTTCGGTCACTCCCTCGCGCAGCGTTGCGGGAAGGGTCGACAAGGCTTGGAGATAATCCGCGAGCGGCCAAGACTTTTTGGGCGCCGACTCGGCGAGCTCGCGCATCAGCGCATTGGCATCGGCGACGGGCTCGACGGCATAGCCCTCTTGCCCCAGCAGCGCCGCGATCTCGGCAAGGCTTGCCGGCGTATCGAGGCCGACGGCATAGCCGGCCCGGCCGGCCTTCGCGGGATAGTCAGAGAGAATGCAGGCGAGCTTGCGCGTCGCCCGCGGTTTGCGGCGCAGCCTTGCCCAGGCGAGTGCGAGATCGGCGACAAAGCCGATGCGTGTGGGCTCGGCCTGATGCACGAGCCTGGTGAATTCGAGCGCTTCGCTGCGCGCCGTCTCCTCCTTGAAGGAAATGGGGCGCGTGATGATGCGGCCGTCGATCTCCGGCAGGACCACATTCATCGCTATATCGGCGGCGCCGAGGCCGCGCGGATCATTTTGCCAGGCGGCGCGGCTGCCGCCGGCATGGATCAATTGCAAGATCGGCGCATCGGCGGCTTCGAGCGGACTTATGTCGGCCTCGGTCCGCGCGGCGAAACCGGTGGAATTGAGGATCACATCCGGGCGCTCGCGCGCCAAAAATTCAGAGAGCCATTGCGCGGCTTCGCGATCCTTGAGGCTCGTCACATAGGCGGCCAGAACCCGCGCACCCTTTTGCGCGAGCGTATCGGCGCAGGCGATGATCGGCGCAATGTCGCCGGCCAAAAGATAGGCGCGGTAAAAGATGAGGACGGCGAGCCGCGCTTCCATGGAGCCGGCGCGGCAGCCGGCCGGAAACAATCCTGCCGCGGGCACTTCGGCAGGCAAAGGCAAGGGCACGGCCTCGTCGCGCAGATACGCATCGATCCAGCCGAGAAGGCGCCGGACATTGGCCTCTCCGCCCGCCTCGAATGTCGCCCAGATCCGTTCGAGAATATCGGCCGGCAGGCTCGACAATTCATCGAGCCGTGGATCGTGGCGCGAATCGCCCGATACGATCGCCAGCGCGAAACCATGTTTGCGCGCCGCTGCGGCAAGCTCCTCGGCGCCATAGCGCCAATAATCGAGCCCGCCCAGAAGCCGGACCAGCACGAAGCGCGCCTTGGCCGCGATCCTCTCGACATAGAGATCGATCGAATAGGGATGCTTTAACATGCCAAGCGGCGCGAGCCTCGCGCCAAGCCGCGTATCATCTTCAAGCGCGGCCGCCGCCACGCCGAGATCGCTGTCGGAGAAGGACAGGAAAACGAAGTCCGCCGCCGTCTGGCCGAGGTCGACCGCGCTGGCGCTCTCATCGATCAGGCGGGTCGTGGTGCGGAGCAGATGCATGGCGCGTCACGCGATTGCGCGGGCGATGGCGGCGCGATCGAGCCCCGCTTCGCCGATCACGACGAGTCTTCCGATGCGCTCTTCGCCGGCCCGCCAGGGCCGGTCGAACTGCTGCCGAAAGCGCGCGCCGACGCCCTGCACCAGAAGCCGCATCGGTCTGCCGACGACCGGCAAAAAACCCTTCATGCGCAAAACATCATGCTGCTCGGCGAGGGCGACGAGTTTGCCGACGAAAACCTCCGGATCATCGATGGCCGGCACATCGAGCACAAAACTTTCGAATTCGTCATGCTCGTGATCCGTCTCATCGTCGTGATGCGAAGGGCGGGCTTCGAGATCATCTTCCGCGGCCGCGGCAAGGCCGAGGAGTACGGAAGCATCGATGCGGCCTTCGCTCGTCGCAACGGTCTTGACCGCGCGCGGCAGGCTTGCGGCAATGTCGCTGCGCAAGCGCGCCAGATCCCCGTCGTCAAGCAGATCGATTTTATTGAGAATCACGAGGTCGGCGCAGGAGAGCTGATCTTGAAAAACTTCTTCGAGCGGATTGTCATGATCGAGCGATGGATCGGCGGCGCGCTGGGCGGCGAGCTTTTCCGGATCATCGGCGAAACGGCCGGCGGCGAGCGCCGCAGCATCGACGACGGCAATGACGCCATCGACGGTAAGGCGTGCCCGCACGCTCGGCCAATCGAAGGCTTTGACGAGAGGTTTCGGCAAAGCGAGGCCGGAGGTTTCGATCACAATGTGATCGGGCGGGTTCGGCAGAGCGAGCAGGCTCTCCATCGCGGGGATGAAATCATCGGCGACCGTGCAGCAGAGGCAACCGTTGGTCAGCTCGACGATATTTTCTTCGGGACAATTCGCATCGCCGCAGCTGCGCAAAATCTCGCCGTCGACGCCGACATCGCCGAATTCATTGATCATGAGGGCGAGGCGGCGTCCGCCGGCAGTCTGCAAGAGATGGCGGATCAAACTCGTCTTGCCGGAGCCGAGAAAGCCGGTGATGATGGTGACCGGAATTTTTCTGATGTCGGGCAGTGCCATCGGCTTCTCACCCTCTTCGCCAATATTTTGGCCAATATGTCGGGGTGAAAAACCGTCGCGCCCGCAGGGTGAGAAAGCGAGAAGATGCCCGAGCGGCAGCGCGAGCTTCGCACCTGGACACCCCGCCCGATGCGAAACGGTCGATGGATGACGGCAGGTCTCCTGGCTTGCGGTTCAACGCGTCTCACCCGCCTTCCCAGGCTAAAAGCCCAGTGGATTTGGATGAACGCTCGCCGCTTACAGTTGCGGGGGCAGCCGCGGCGTAAGGTCTTCACCCGCACCGCATTCCCTTTTCACCTTCGAGGAAGCTTGCGCTTCGCCGAAGGACCGTCAACCCAACGTTAGGCGCCGCGCCGCTCTTTTGTCAAATCTCTGGTGAAGGACAATGTCCCGGTTTGAAACTCGGCTCCTGACCCCTGGCGGCCCTTCAAGAAGTGTGAGCGACACTTTGGGCCGGGTCTCGATTGCGCTATTACGCGCGCAGAGGCCTATGTCTGTCTACA
Organism: uncultured Alphaproteobacteria bacterium; assembly: GCA_963704745.1. Lineage (GTDB taxonomy): Bacteria > Pseudomonadota > Alphaproteobacteria > Rhizobiales > Beijerinckiaceae > Methylovirgula. Next base: position 3,013,730 of record OY969936.1, on the reverse strand, counting down.
AGCGGTCTTTCGCACCATTCGCCACATCCTTGAGGCCAAAGGTCAGGGAAGAAAAAGGAGACCAAAGATGGGATGGCATGTTCGCTATATCGACTGCGCCTTGAAACACGAAATGCTGTCGCGCGAATGGGCGACCGAGGACGAAGCCCTGGAGGACGCTTGGACATTGGCGCAGCAAGAAGGCATAGAAGTGACCGCCGTCGAGGGGCCGGACGAAGAGCTTGTCTCGATGGAAGAGATACAGGCCTGGTTCGATAAGCGTTCCCCGGGACCTTCGTCCTGACGCGATTCGACCAACCTGAGCGTGATGCAAGTCAGTCTTTTTCGGCGCCTCGCTGAAACCACAAAACATAATGCCAGCGATAGCGCGCCACGGCTGCAGCCTCCGCCAGCCCCGCCGCCTCACCCAGGGCCTGCAATTTCGCGAAGGCTTCGGGCCGGTCGTTGTTTTGGACATGATCGCAGATAGAGGCTATTTCTTCCGCATCCAAACTGCTCCAGTCCTTGCGGATCCAATCGCAATAGTGCCCCAGGTAGACGGGCAGGCTTTCGTCGTCTCCTCGCACGACGTCGGTCAGCAACAATAGACCGTCCTTCTCCAGCCTCTGCGCCACGAGGTGGAAAAACGCCGCCTTCTGCTCCGTCGACAAATGATGTAGAGCGAAACTGGTATAAACGACGTCGTAGCGGCCGGTATCAGCCTCCAGTGCCGCGAGAATATCGAGGCGCGCCAACTCCACCGGGCAGGACAGGGCTTGCAGATTTTCTGCGGCGAGGGCGAGTGCTGCCTCTGACAGATCGACGCCCTTATAATTCTTGACCGCCATGTGCTCCAGGAGGGGCGCCACGGTTGCGGCGTCGCCGCAGCCGAGATCGAGGAAGGAAAATCGCCGGCCGGCATATCGAGCATGCAAAAGCCGCTCGATGTCGGCTTTGATTTCCAGGTGATACATGTAATTGGCAGCCACCACCTTACGGTAGGTTTGCCACGTATCGAAAAAGGCTGTGGCAGATTTCTCTGACATGAGCAGACCGGTTGTTCGAGCGAATCCGAGCTTTTGCCCATAGCGGCCGGCTCTCTTGCCGTCAATTGAGCCGGGGGATGATCTGATGAACAATGAGGCCGAACGGCACAAAGAAAAAATGCGCAAGCGCAAAGAGGTGCAGGACAAAGAGGTCGCGGGCAAAACGATCGAGAAAGGCCTGCTGATCGTCCACACCGGGCCGGGCAAGGGCAAATCGACGGCGGCCTTCGGGCTTATCCTGCGCGCGCTCGGTCATGGCTGGCGCGTTGGTGTCGTGCAATTCATCAAAGGCGCCTGGCGGACCGGCGAAAGGCTTGTGCTCGAAGAGCGTTTCGCCGACCTCGTGTCATGGCACACGATGGGCGAAGGCTTTACCTGGGAGACGCAGGACCGCGCCCGCGACATTGCCGCCGCGCAAGCGGCCTGGAAGAAGGCGCAAGCGCTGATGGACGATCCCTCGATCCGCCTTCTTATTCTCGACGAACTCAATATCGCGCTGCGCTACGACTATCTGCCGGTCGATCAAATCATCGCGGCGTTGCGCGGCCGGCGGCCCGACTTCCATGTGGTTGTCACCGGCCGCAATGCGCCGCAGGCATTGATCGAGGCCGCTGATCTCGTCACCGAAATGAGCTTGGTGAAACATCATTTCGCGGCCGGCGTGAAGGCGCAAGAAGGCATTGAATTTTGATGGCGCGCAGACTCATGTTTCAGGGCACGGGTTCCGATGTCGGCAAATCCCTGCTCGTCGCCGGTCTCTGCCGCGCCTACACCCGCCGCGGTCTCAAAGTCGCGCCTTTCAAGCCGCAGAACATGTCGAACAATGCCGCGGTGACGGAAGACGGCGGCGAGATCGGCCGGGCTCAAGCCTTGCAAGCCCGCGCCGCAGGATTAGCGCCTTCGGTGCATATGAATCCGGTGCTGCTGAAGCCACAGAGCGAGACGGGATCGCAGATCATCGTCGCAGGCGGCGTCTTCGGCACGGCGCCCGCCGCCGAATTCCAGAGCTTGAAGCCGCAGCTTTTATCTGCCGTGATGGAGAGCTTCCGCAAGCTATCTGCGAATGCCGATCTCATGCTCGTCGAAGGCGCCGGCAGCGCATCTGAAATCAATCTGCGCGCCAACGACATCGCCAATATGGGATTTGCGCGAAAAGCCGAATGTCCGGTCGTGCTCATCGGCGATATCGATCGCGGCGGGGTGATCGCGCAGCTCGCCGGCACGAAGCTCGTGCTCGATCCCGAGGATGCCGCTCTGGTGCAGGGCTTCATCGTCAATAAGTTTCGCGGCGATCAGAGCCTCTTCGCCGAAGGGATGGCGGCTATCGAGCGCCACACGGGATGGCACGGTTTAGGGATCGTTCCCTATTTCCACGAAGCCCGACAGCTTCCGGCAGAAGACAGTATGGCACTGGAAAGACCGACAGCTCCCAATGGTGGCGGCCTCACCATCGCGGTGCCCGTTCTGCCGCATATCGCCAATTTCGACGATCTCGATCCGCTCGCCGCCGAGCCCGATGTGCGGCTCTTGCTGCTGCGCCCGGGCATGCCACTGCCTGCCGAGACGGATCTCGTGCTGCTGCCCGGCTCGAAAGCGACCATCGCCGATCTCAAGGCGCTCACTGAGACCGGCTGGGACATTGACATCAAGGCGCATGTGCGCCGCGGCGGCCGAGTCTTCGGACTCTGCGGCGGCTATCAAATGCTGGGGAAGACGGTTGCCGACCCGCAAGGCATCGAAGGCCCGGCTTGCGCGGTCCCCGGCCTCGGCCTGCTCGATGTCGAGACCGTGATAGCGGCTGAGAAAATTCTGGTCAATGTCTGCGGCCACTCGGCCGAAGCGCCGGTGCCTTTCTCCGGTTTCGAAATGCATATGGGCCGCACCGAAGGTCCCGATTGTGCCAAGCCCTTACTCATCTTTGCGGATGGGCGGAAAGACGGCGCCGTCTCAGCGGACGGGAGAATCGCCGGCACTTATGTGCATGGCTTCTTCAATGATGATGCGCAGCGCCGACATTGGCTTGAAAAGCTCGGTGGACGAGCGGGCGATTTTTCCTACGATGGAAGAATCGAAGCGGTGCTCGATGCCTTGGCCGCCCATCTCGAAACGCATCTCGATCTAGATCTTCTGCTCAGCCTCGCAGGCTGAACCATAAAGCGAGACTAGCGAGGACTGCGAATTGAATGAGGCAAGCGCGACGCATGAGCTTTAACGCGCGTCTTATGTCTTTCGCATTCGCTTCACGGCGCCCGTCCCCCATGAAGGTGTCTTCGACGAGCCCTTCGTCATAAAGCCTGGGTCCGGCGAGTTTTAAGCCCAGCGCGCCGGCCATAGCCGCCTCCGGCCAGCCGGCATTGGGCGAACGGTGGTGACGTGCATCGCGCATGATCGCGCGCAGGGCGGCGTGCACTGGCGCCACGCCTTCAGGGAGTGCCGCCAATGACAGAAACAGCGCCGCAAGCCGCGAGGCGGGCAGATTGACGAGATCGTCGAGCCGCGCCGAGGCCCAGCCGAAAAATTCATAGCGCTTGCTGCGATGGCCGATCATGCTGTCGGCCGTATTGATCGTCTTATACAACGCCCCGCCGGTGAGACCCCCCAAACCGAGCCAAAAGGCCGGTGCGACAATGCCGTCGGAAAAATTTTCGGCGAGGCTTTCGATGGCGGCACGGGCGACGCCCGCTTCGTCGAGCGCCTCGGCGCATCGGCCGACGATCAGCGAGACGGTTTTTTGCCCGGCCTCGAGGTCTTCGCTTTCGAGCGCATCCGCGACGGCGGCGACATGCTCATAAAGGCTTCTTTGCGCTGGCAGGCTTGCCGCGAGGAGGATGAGAATGATGAAGAGCACGGGCGAAGCGCCGCAGATCCAAGTGATCGTTCCGGCGGCAGCCGCCGTCACGGCAAGCCAGAGCGCCAGGCTCAAGCCGCCTTTGAGCCGGCGAAGCCGCGCTGAATCCATTGCGAGATTGATTCGCGCGTCCATGGCTGCGATCAATGCGCCGATCCACGTCACAGGATGGCCGATCCGCCGGTAGAGGGCTGGCGGATAGCCGAATGCGGCCTCGACAGCCAGCGCCGCACAGACAAGAGAGAGGTTTTCTGCCCCGCTCATGAGGAAGATCCAGGAATTGACGCGCTCCTTGAGCTGGCGAACTCGCGATGAGCCGACCCTCTATCACGGCGGCGATCTCGCCGCAGCGCGGCGCCTGTTTCCGGGCGCCCCGGAGCCTTGGATCGATCTTTCGACCGGCATCCATCCGGAGCCCTATCCCATTCCCGCTCTGCCGCTCGAGATTTTTACGCGCCTGCCGGCTGCCGAACGGCTGGAAGAGCTGGAGGCATCCGCCGCGCGCCGCTATGGGGCGCCGCCGGGAGCCAAAATCGTCGCGGCGCCGGGCACGCAGGCGCTCATTCAGCTCCTGCCACAGCTTCATAAGGCGAAGAGCGTCGGTATTCGGAGCGTCGGTATTCTCGGTTTCACCTATGGCGAATATGAGCGGGTCTGGCGCGCGGCGGGGCTTGCAGCTCGCGTTGTCGAAGATCTCGATGGATTGAGCGCCTGCGATCTCGCGATCATCGCCAATCCCAATAATCCCGATGGCAGGCTCGTCCCGGCGGAAGACTTGGCCGCGCTCGCTCATCATTTTGCGTGCAAGGGCGGGCTTCTCGTCATCGACGAGGCCTTCATGGACCTGCTGCCCCTGAGCCAAAGTCTCGTGCCGGTCCTGCCTGAGCGTGGCGCACTCGTCCTGCGCTCTTTCGGCAAGACCTATGGTCTGCCCGGCGTGCGGCTCGGCTTTGCCGTGACCGGCGCGACGCTCGCCGAGCGGCTGCGCCTATCGCTCGGCCCCTGGGCCGTGTCCGGCCCGGCGATCGAGATCGGCCGCGCGGCGCTTGCGGACGATGCGTGGTTCAATTCGATAGCGCAGCGACTGCCGCGCAGAGGGGCGATCATCGAAAAAGCCCTGCGGCAATGCGGGGCGGAAGTGGTGGGCAGCACGCCGCTCTTTCGTCTCTTCGCGCATGCAGAAGCCGAAAGACTGTTCGCAGCTTTCGGCCGCGAAGGGGTGCTGCTGCGGCGCTTTCCGGCCCGGCCGAACTGGCTGCGTGCGGGCCTGGTTGCGGATGTTTTCGAAGAGAGATTTAAGGCGATCGCCGCGATGCTTGCCGTCCCTTTCCCCGCATTGCGGGGAGAGGTAGGGTGAGGGGCCGGGCGATTGGCCGGTATATTTATAGGACGCTACGCGATTTAGCTCCGCGGCCAATCCCTCCGCCCCTCACCCAGCCTCTCCCCGCAATGCCGGAAGAGGGGTTATTCGGCGATCCAGGCGCGCGCCTCGGCCGCCTCACCGGTCGAAAACACACGCAGCTTTCCGGGTATCATAAAGCGAAAGACCCAGACGCCCAATTTGATCCACTCGACATCGGTCACGACGGCGACGCGCTCCCAATGCGCGAGATGCGCCATGCCGACCTTGAAATCCTCCCACATGGCGGCGGGCTCGATGCCGGCGAATTCCTTGCCGATCTCATAATAGAAGCGAATGTTTTCATGGACTTTGGCGGCTCTCTCGACCGCCGGGATGATCACGCTCTCGTAATCCGCCTTCGTCACCTCGCCATGGCAGACGAAGGCAACGATATTGTCGGGAAAACCGGCAAGCGCTTCGATCATCTTCTTCCCTCCTCTTGCTTATCAGCCATAACGCTGGAGCTGAGCGGTGGTTGCGCGATCGATCGCCTGCCGCAGCTTTATTTCCCTTCGCCGATCAACCCGGCCCGGCGCAGCGCGACTTTCGAGATCGCCGCCCAATCCTTGTCGGCGTCGCCATGGGCGATCGCATCGACGAAATTGTCGCGCAATATGCTGGCGAAAGGCAGAGGCGTGGCCGACTGCTCGCCGGCTGCGAGCACGAGCCGGACATCTTTCAAGCCGAGCGGCAGTTTGAAGCCCGGCTTGAATGTTCCGTCGAGGATCGCCGGGCCATAGACCTTATAGGCGGGCGCGGAGAATAAAGTATTGGTCAGGATCTCGACCAGCTTTCCCGCGTCGATGTCATTGCGCTTGGCGAGCGCGATGGCCTCCGACATCGATTCGATGACGGTGGCGAGGAGAAAATTGACGGCGAGCTTGACCACATTCGCCTTGTGCGGCGCCTCGCCGACGACCCATGTCGCCTTGCCGATCACATCGAGCAGCGGCCGGACCTTTTGAATATCTTCCGGCTTGCCGGCGGCGAGGATGTTGAGTTCACCGGCGGCCGCGACATCCGGCCGGCCCATCACCGGGGCGGCGACATAGGCAAGGCCGCGCGCAGCGTGGAGCTTTTCGAGCTCCTTCGCGAAGCCGACCGAAATCGTCGCCATGACGACATGCACCGCATGCGCCGGCGCCGTCTCCAAAAGCCCGCCGGCCAATATCACCGACGCGATGGCATCGTCATCGGCGAGCATGGTGATGATTGCATCGGCCTGAAAAGCTTGCTGCGGCGTCGCCGCCGCCACGGCGCCTTGCGCGACAAGGTCTTTCACCTTTTGCGGCGAGCGGTTCCAGGCCAAAACCTTATGGCCGGCCTTGATCAATTGCAGGGCCATGGCCGATCCCATGGCGCCAAGCCCCAAGAATCCGACTTCCATTTTCAATTCTCCTCAAAGTTCGCGACTGCCTGCTGATGTCGGGCGGAATCGGCGAAAAGTCATGCCCCGCGACATAAAGTTTCCGCGAGGCTGCCAAATCGGCCTCGGGGGCGCTTCGGCCGGCCCGGCGCAACGCGGCATTAACCCTGTTCGCAGAAAATTCCGCAAATCGCTTCGCGGGAGATTGCGAATGGCTCCGATTTCGGCCCTGGCCGTTCCTGCCTTGGCTTTGACGCCCTTGGCTTTGACGCCTGTGTCCCGGCCTCTTCCTGCCTCGGGCGGCGCTCTCCCCGCTGCCACCGTGGCGATGTTTCTCAATTCCGGCGGCGATGAACGCATCCGCCCCGATCCGCTGACCGGGCGGACGATTTATGGAACCAGAGGGGTGCCGACGGAAGACGAGATCTGGTTTTCCGCTTCCACCGCCTCGGCCGTCGATCCGCGGAGTTTTGCCGCGGCGGCGAGCGTGCTCGGCCGCCTCGTCGGCAATGAGCGCGCGCAGGCCTTGGATATCAAATCCTGGTTCGATCAGCTCCGCAGCCGACTGACCGAACTCTTCGGCATTGCGGCGGCGGAGGCGGTGCTCGCGGCCTCGGGGATGGAGGCTGAATTCATTGCCCTGAGCGTCGCCCAGGCCATTCTGTCCCGTCCGCTCACCAATATCGTAATGGGACCAGAAGAGACCGGCAGCGGGGCGAGCATGGCGGCTGCCGGCCGGCATTTTTCGAATTCCTCGAGCCTTATGGGGCCGGTCGCGCGCGGCCTTCCGCTCAAAGGTTTCGACCTCAGGCCGATCGAGGTCCGCGGCATCGCCATTCGCGACGCGGCCGGCTATCCGCGCGATCCGGCGGCGATCGATCGCGAGGCTGCGAGCCTCGTGGCGCAGGAACTTGCCGCCGGTCGCGACGTTCTTTTGCATGTGCTGGATGCGTCGGAGACCGGAGTCTCGGGGGTGACACGGGAGACGGCGCGGGCGCTCGCCGCGCAGGCGCGCGGACGCATCATGATCGTCGTCGATGCCTGCCAGCTGCGCTGTCCGCCGGAACGCCTGCACGCCGATCTCGAGGCGGGCTTCATGGTCATGATCAGCGGCTCGAAATTCGCCGGCGGACCGCCTTTTGCCGGCGCGCTTCTCCTGTCGCCGTCAACGATCGAGCGGCTGCGGGGCCGCGCGCGCGCAGCGGCTGGGCTCAGCGCCTATTCGGCGCGCTTCGACTGGCCGGAAGTTTTGCGCGAAAGCTTTGCGGCGGATCTCGATTTCTCGCTCAATCTCGGTCTCGGCCTTCGTTGGGAGGCGGCGCTCGCTGCGATCGAGCCCTATTTCGGCCTGCCCGAGGTCTTGCGCCTGCAGATCCTGACTTGGTTCGCCGGGGCGGTTCATCGCCGCGTGAATGCGCGCCCGCATCTGCGCCAATTGCCCGCCGAGCCGAGCCGCAGCAAGACGATCATCTCGATTGCGACCGCCGGCGATGCCGAGGCGATCCATGCCGCGCTGGCGGCGCGAGAGGCGCCGGCTGGAGCCCCGAAACTTGCACGCGCCTGCCATCTCGGCCGGCCTTTGCCGATCGGCGAGCGGGCGGCGCTCAGCATCTCGCCCTCTATGCCCATGGTGCTCGACATTGCCGCGCGCATCATAGAGGGACGGAAGATCGAAGCCGCCGTCGCCCCCGTCGTCGAGGATCTCGATGTTCTGTTCGAGAAATGGGACAGGCTCGCCGGGGCTTGACGGGCGCCGGGCATTCTTTACGGGGAGAGTTTCGGTCTAAAGTTCCGCTCTCGGGCTATCGAGGTCGTCCAGCGGTGAGTGTCCTAGGATGCAAGTTGGCCCGCTCCGGACAGTCACAGAAGGTCTGCTGTCGGTTCGGGCGGAGCTTCTCGCTGACGACACGCCGAGAAGCCGAGCTCTGGGGCAGAAGAAACCCGTCGTGGCATAGCGCCTTGCGACAGGAAGGTGCCAGCTTTAGGGTGCACGGTGGGTTAGGGCTTGGCCGGGGCCGCTCGCGTGTGTCTCGGCCGTCGGGGTTAGCGCCGCGCTTTCCGGCCGTAGATAATATTAGGCGGCGCAGAAGAACGATGAGCAAACGGGTCAAAGCCACAATTAGTCCAGCTCTGTTGATCTGGGCCAGAACGACTGCAGGCTTTGAGCTTGCGGGCGCGGCAGAGGCTTTGGACATCAATCGGGAAAAGCTCGAGGCCTGGGAAGAGGGCGAGGACCAGCCCTCGATACCCCAGCTGCGGAAGCTGGCCGACCTCTACAAGCGGCCTCTCGCCGTTCTCTATCTCTCTGAGCCGCCGCTAGCGTTCCAGCCCATGCACGACTTCCGCCGGCTTCCAGACGTTGGGCCGCGCAGGTTCTCGCCTGGCCTCACACTGGACGTACGCACTGCGCAGCAACGGCGACTTTTGGCGCTTGAGATGTTGGAGGAGGTCGGAGAGAAGCCTCCGGTCTTCGAGCTGCGGACGTCCCTGAACGAGGATGTAGAGCATGTGGCGCAGCAAATCCGCGACAGATTTGAAATCACATATCAGTTGCAGGTGAGGTGGCGGGAGCCACGCATCGCCTTTCATGCCTGGCGCGACAAGATTGAGCAGTTCGGGGTGCTGGTATTCCAGGCCACTCATGTCGAAACCGATGAAGCGTCCGGCTTTGCCTACTGGGCTAAGACCTTACCAGTCATTGTGATCAACCGAAAAGATGTCTTCGCCCGGCGCGTTTTCAGCCTAATGCATGAGTTGGTGCACCTCATGCTTCACCAGAGCGGCGTCTCCGACCTCGACGTCGACGCCGCTCGGCCGGCGCAAGACGAAATGGTTGAGGTGTTTTGCAATGCGGTGGCGGCCGCCGCTCTCATGCCAAAACATCTCTTCCTGGCAGAGTCTGCTATCGTTGAACGCGGCCCGGGCAGGCACGAATGGACGGACGACGCCATCCAATCGCTCGCGGCCACGTTCGGAGTCAGTCGGGAGTCGATTGTCCGCAGGCTCCTCACGGTCGGCCGGACGACGGAAGCGTTCTATGCGCGTAAGCGCGTACAGTATCACGATGAATTCCGCGTCCAGAAGGAGCGGGAGAGAGAGCAGAACGCCGATAAGAAAATGGCGCGGAACATTCCGCGGGAAACGGTTGGGGACCTTGGCCGGCCATTTGTCAGGTTGGTGCTGGAAAACTTCCGTCAGGACCGCCTCACGCTTTCGGATGTCTCTGGCTATCTCGGCGTGAAAGTTCGGCACGTGCCGAATATTGAACAACAGATCGGGTATTTCTGATAATGCCCACTGCCGCGCATATCTACTGTTTCGACACGAGCGCGCTCATCCACGCCTGGATCAGAGCCTACCCGCCGAAGCACTTCGGCAGTTTATGGAACCAGCTGGACGGCCTCATAGCGGCAGGGCGGATGCTTTCCAGCATCGAAGTCTACAATGAGCTGAAGAAGAAGGACGACGAGCTAGCTAGCTGGGCCAAGGACCGGAAGGACGAGCTTTTCCGCGAGATCGATGGCCCGGTTCAGGATGCTGTTGTCGTGCTGATGCATGCATATCCTAGGCTAGTTGACACCAGCAAAGGTAAGTCCGGGGCTGATCCCTTCGTAATCGCGCAGGCGATGGGCGCCAATCCCATGCTCATTGTCGTAACGCAAGAAGACGGAGGGTCCGAGCTGCGTCCAAAAATTCCTTATGTTTGTGCCCAGCAGGGCATAACCTGCATGCGCATTCTGGATGTGATTCAGATGGAAAACTGGAGCTTCTGAGCTTCGCAGTCAGGGGAGCGACTACTGCGCAAAACGTCAGCTTATGGCGGGGGGCCCGCATTAGACTCGCCGGCACGAGCGTCCGCTTTCCGCCTTCCAGAAACTCAAACAGAGACACTCCCTCTTTGCGAATTTCCTTGACAGCCCCGGCAAAACATCGGACCCCGCCGCATCTTATCGTCACCTCTCCAGGCCATAGCCGTTGAGCGCTCCGTCCGATCGCCCCCCCATTTTCCGAGTTTTTCAACGCAATCGACCCGAACCGGCCATTCGCCGCCCGCTATCCGAATTTCCGGACCGGCTGGAACGCCGGCCTCGGAGCAATTCGATCGGCCTGTGATTCCGCTATCTCGAACTGCGTCAAATCGGGACCTTCACGAAAGCCCTGAGCCCGAAGCCGATGAGGAACGAGAGTCCGGCCGCGCTCATCCCGATCAACAACGTCTCCAACCCTGACTTCGCCCAGCCCGCCAGCGACCATCGGCTCTTCGCCGCTCCGATGCCGAAGAACACGAGCCCCGTCGCGACCACGCACCAAGCAAGACTGTAGCCGACGAGATAGCTGACGAGCGGCACCAATCCGCACAGCACGAACGCGGCACAGGTGCTGAGCGCGGCCAGGATGGGCGATTTTACGGCCGGAGATAGACCATATTCTTCGACGGCCATCGTCTTTGCCCAGCGGTCTTCGTCGGATGTGATGACATCGATGATTCGCTCCAACTCGGCGCCGGAGAAGCCCTTGCGGCCGAAGATCTGCCGGATCTCTTCGCGCTCGCCGTTCGGTTCCAATGCAATGTGTTTTCGCTCGATGGCGAGCAGGCGTTCGTAGTCGTCCAACTCGGCCTTGGTGGCGCTGTAGTTGCCCGCTCCCATCGCAAATCCGTCGGCCACGAGGTTAGCCAGGCCGAGCACCAGCACGATGGTTCCGGGCAGGTCGGCACCGACGACCCCGGCGACGATCGCAAAGGTCGTGATCGTTCCATCGATCCCACCGTAGATCCAATCCCGGAGATAGTTGCCGTGTGTGTCTTGAGCGAGACGCTTCTGGATCTCTTCTCTGGTGTGATCGTGCTCCAGCCTTACCCGTGACGCAGAGAGCTTGTTACTCATGGCCGCCTAACCGCTTGATGGTGGGAGGGATTTGCGAGCGCTGGTGCTCGTCAATATCGAGCCAGGAGCCTTAAGAAAACAGGAGCCTAAGAAAAACAGCGATGTCATATAAAACTTGGGACGCTGCTTGAGACAGATGGGGACAATCCGGCTAAGCGCAAAAGCGGCGAGCAAAATCAACCGGACCCCCCTCCTGCTCATTGATTCAAATCAATGGACGTGGCGGGGATTGGCGAGAATGTTTCCTGCACGGCGTTTCGACACTGCGGTAAATTAGAAGCAAGGCGGCACACCGCTCTCTCCGAAGCAAGTTCGATAGAGGTCATCATGATTGATCACACGATCCGAGCATTCGACAAGGACCTTGGTGAGCTCATTCGCAAAATCAAAGACATGAGCGAAATTGACGCCAAGCAGATCAAAGCTGCGATCGAGGCTCTGGGTAAACACGACACTGCGATCGCGAGGCAGGTTGTCGCCTCGGACGAACAGGTCGATGCCTTGCAGCGCGATGTCGAGGAAGAAGCGATCTCCACGATTGCTCGGCGGCAACCCATGGCGGTCGATCTTCGTGACATCGTCGGGGCTTTGCGCATTTCGAACGACCTCGAGCGGATCGGCGATTTTGCCGAAAATATCGCAAAGCGCGTGCTGCTGATCGACGATTTGCGTATCAACGAAGTTATGCTGCATTTCGATCACATGGCGCAGCTCGTGCTCGATCAATTGGCGCATGTGATGCAGAGCTATGAAAATAATGATGTCACTGCCGCACTCGATGTATGGCGGAAGGATCAAGAGATCGATGCTCTCAACGCGTCCCTGTTTCGGGAACTCCTGACCTATATGATGGAGAGTCCTACCAATATCACCTTCTGCACACATTTGCTCTTTTGCGCAAAGAACCTTGAGCGCGCAGGCGACCATATCACCAATATTGCCGAGACAGTTTATTACATCGTGGAGGGCCGCCCGCTTTCGGAACAACGCCCGAAGGCCGACATAACGAGCAAGGGTGAGCTGCCGCTGTCTCTGTGAGGCTTATTGTGGGCATGTCCCGGAAAAGTTGTCGGACTTTTTTGATAAGGGACATGCTCTACTTCTTTGATGTAGAGCCGATTTGTCCCGATTATGTGGATCGCATCTTTGGCACATCGGATATATCCGATGTGCGTGAATCGCGATTCCACGCGATCGGGATCGGCTCTAATGCTCTTCGCGGAAACACGCCGCCGGCGTTGACAGCAAATTCCGGCTTGCGTTTCAGGGTAGCCGATCGAACATTTGTTGCTGACCCGCTCGGAGCATCGAGACTGCCGTGAAATTCAAACCGCGACACTCCCTCTTCGCGAATTCGCTTGACAGAAATGGGAAAACATCGGACCCCGCCGGATCTTATCGTCATCTCTCTGGGCCATAGCTGTTGAGCGCTCCGTCCGATCGCATCGATGCGCAAAACCCGCGCGACGCCGATCTCGATCCCGATGATTGGGAGGCTTTCAGCCGCGAGGCGCATCGCGCGCTCGATCTCATGATCGGCCATTTGCACAGCTTGCGGGCGCAAAAAGTCTGGCAGCCGATCCCCGATGAGGTGAAAGCGCGCTTTCAGGCGCCGCTGCCGCTTGAGGGCCGCGACTTCGCCGGCCTCATCGATGAATTCGCCACATCGATTCTGCCCTATGGCGCCGGCAATATTCATCCGCTCTTCATGGGCTGGGTACAGGGCGCCGGTACGCCCATCGGCATGGTCGCCGAGATGCTCGCCGCCGGGCTCGATGCGAATTGCGGCGGCCGCAATCACATCGCCATCGATGTCGAGCGGCAGATCACGCTCTGGCTTGCCGAGCTCTTCGGCTTTCCGCGCGATGCGTCGGGGATTTTCGTCACCGGCACATCCATGGCCAATCTGCTCGCGGTTCTCGTCGCGCGCACCGATGCGCTTGGCGAAAAGGTGCGCAGCCAGGGCCTCCGCGCGATGGGCCGCCAGCTCACCGGCTATGCGTCCCGAGAGGCGCACGGCTGTATCGACAAGGCTTTCGATCTCGCCGGTATCGGCTCCTCCTTCCTTCACCGTCTTCCCGTCGATGCGGAGGGTGGCCTGTCCATTGAGGCGCTGCGCGCCGCGATCGCGCACGACCGCGCCGAGGGTCTCATGCCCGCGATCGTCGTTGGCACGGCCGGCACGGTGAATGCCGGCGCCTTCGACGATCTCGATGCATTGGCCGATCTCTGCGCCGAAGAAGGCCTCTGGTTCCACATCGACGGGGCCTTCGGTTCGCTCTGCGCGCTCGCGCCCGAGCTGCGGCCTTTAGTGAAAGGTATGAAGCGCGCCTCCTCCATCGCGCTCGATTTTCACAAATGGCTGCATGTGCCTTATGACGCCGGCTTCTTCCTGTGCCGCGACGGGGAGGCGCATCGGCGCACATTCATGAGTTCCGGCGCCTATCTCTCTCGCGCGCCGCGCGGCCTTGCGGCCGGCGAGGTCTGGCCCTGTGATCTCGGGCCCGATCTGTCGCGCGGTTTTCGGGCGCTGAAGACATGGTTCACGTTTCAGGCCTTCGGCACTGAGCGGCTCGGCGAAACGATCGCCGCCACATGCCGGATCGCCCGCCATCTGGCCGCTTTGATCGAGGCCTCGCCGGGCTTCGCGCTTTGCGCGCCGGTAAAGCTCAACATTGTGTGCTTCAGCGCCAAGGACGAGAATGCGGGCGTGCTCAACCGGGCGATCGTCATGGATCTGCATGAGCAGGGATTGGCCGCGCCCTCGATCACGATTCTCGACGGCAAGCCGGTGATCCGTGCCGCCATCCTCAATCATCGCACGCGGCTCAGCGATATGGATTTTTTCATTGCCGCGGCGGAAGCGAGCGCCGCGCGGCTGCGGCGCGAAGGCACCGTCGAGGCCGATCTCGATCAGGGCGACATTGATTGAAAGAGCGCTATATTGTCGCCCATGCCTCTTTCGAGCGAGACGATTTTTTGGACCCGCGACTTTTCCGCGGCGGCGAAAGCGCCGCATGGCTTGGTGTTCCTTGCGGATCTTGACGATCCCGCGATCTGCCCTTTGACGCAACTCGCGCCGACGGCGGAAGATTTTTTGCGCGCCGACATCTATGGTGGGGCCGCCAAAGAACGCTTTCTGGCGCGACGCGCAGTGCTGCGCCGGCTTCTTGCCGGAAGGCTCGGCTGCGCGGCCGAAGCCGCGGTCGTTGCGGCGGATGGCTCCGGCGCGCCGCGTCTCGTGGCGCCGAAACCGGTCTCGCCCAATGCGGAGCTGTTCCTTTCGATCTCCGGCTGCGGCGCTCTGGCCGCCTTTGCGCTCGCGCCGCGGCCGATCGGCATCGACATTGAAATTTTAGGTCTGCCCGAGGAGGTGCCCACAGCCATGCTGCACAAGGCCGAAGCCGAACGGCTCGCACCCTTGGACCACGCGGCACGCCACAAGGCGTTTCTCGAAATCTGGACGGTCAAGGAGGCCTATCTGAAGGCTCGGCGAACCGGCCTTTCGCGCGAGCCGGCGGAGATCGAGGTGCGGTTCGAGGACGAGGACGCAATTCGCCTCTTCGATCGCGGCCAGCCGGTCGCGACGATCGTCTGCGCGTGCCACAACGAAGCGCTTGGCGGAGCCACGATCATTGCCGCCTGCGTGATGGTGTGAGAGCGACCGGGGAGCGCGAATCCGGCCATGACGCCTAAGTGGCGACAAAGGTCAATTCCTCTTCATGCCGGCATGTTCTAAGTTTCCCTCCAATTCTAGATTTCCCTCCAAATCTCGGCCCGGCCTCGGCCGCGGATGAGCCAAACATGATTCTCCTGCGATCGATCGTCTTCAACATCTGCTTCTATGCTCTCCTCATCGGGCTCATGATCATCGGCCTGCCGGTCCTCTTGATGAAGCGGCAGGCGGCGCAAGAATGGACGCGGCTCTGGGCGCGTCTGTCGCTCGTTCTGCTCGACCGCATCTGCCATCTGAAAGTCGAGTTCCGCGGCCTCGAACATCTGCCGCAGGGGGCCGCGCTGATCGCCGCGAAACATCAGTCGTTTCTCGAGACCTTCGCGTTGGTTACCGTCATCCGCGATTTCACTTTCGTGGTCAAACAGGAGCTGACCTTCATTCCGCTGTTCGGCTGGTATCTCCGCGGCACGGAACAGATCGCGATCGACCGCGCCAAACGCAGCAGCGCCTTGACCCAGGTCGTCAAGGGCGCGCGCAATGCCTTCGCGCAAAATCGGCAGCTCGTGGTTTTTCCGGAAGGGACCCGCAAGCCGGTCGGCGCATCGCCCGGCTACAAGGCCGGCGTGGCCCGTATTCAGGCCGACACGGGAGTGGTTTGCGTGCCGGTTGCACTGAATTCCGGCCTCTTTTGGGCTCGCCGGCAATTCCGCCGCCATCCCGGCACGGTGGTGATCGAGTTCTTGGCTCCGATCGCGCCGGGATTCGGCAAGCAGGCGTTCATGCGCCGCCTCGAAGAGCGCATCGAGACGGCGACCGCCGGGCTCGTCGCTGAGGCCTGCGCCAAAGACCCGTCGCTCGGCTGCCCGCCAGGCTCGGCGGGCGCCGCTTCCGCCTGATTTTCGGCTGGAGAGAAGCCGGCCGGCTGCGCGGCGCCATTTTCGGGCACCGGGGCGAACCGGAGCGCGCACGCGCAGTCCGTGCTGCTATCGCGTAAGGGGCCCGGGGTGTGCCCGCTCACACCGAAACGGCTTCCGAGCGTGATGGCGTCCGCGGGAATCGGGATCACGCTTCGCGTTCTTGCCCAACCCATGATCTCGTCCGAAAAGTCAGCCGCCAGCTTTTCCGGATTGTGCTCTCGGCAGGGTCACGCGAAAGGTCGCGCCGGCGCCTTCCGCGTCGTTGATGAGCGCGATGCTGCCGCCATGCGCGCGGACGAGGTCGGCGGCGATGGCGAGGCCGAGCCCGGAGCCGCCCGGCCGCGAGGAATTCGAAAAGGGCGTGAAAAGCTGGGCCCGCACCATAGGCGGCACGCCGGGACCCGTATCGGCGACCTCGATCACCGCCGTCTCACCTTCATAATGGGCACTGGCGGTCACGCGCGCCACCTGTCCAGGCGTGGGGCCGGCGCGAACCAAGGCCTCAAAACCATTGCGGATGAGATTGGTAACGACCCGAAACATCTGCTCGGGATCGGCGTAGATTTCAAATCCGTCAGCCACATCATTGACGAATTCGACGCGCGCCGAGCCGCAGAGCGCGGCGGCATCGGCCGCCTCGCTGACGACTGGACGCAGGTCCATCCGCCGCGGCTTCGGCGCTTCATCCGCCGCGCGGCCATAAGTGAGCGTGGCTTGGCAGAAGCGGATGGCGCGATCGAGCGTGGCGACGAGCTTCGGTGCGATCCGCTGCGCCAGAGGGTCGGTCACATTGGCCAGGCGGTCGGAGAGGAGTTGCGCCGAGCCCAGCATGTTGCGCATGTCGTGATTGATCTTCGCAACGGCGAGGCCCAAAGCCGCGAGATGTTTCTTTTGATTGAGCTCGCGCACCAGAGTGTCCTGCATGTTCGCCAGCGCCTCTTCGGCGCAGCCGATCTCATGCCGGTGCCCGGAAGGGACGATGACTCTGGCGGCGTTCTCGGGGTCGGCGCCGAATTCGATCAGATTGGTGGTGAGCCGGC
This sequence comes from uncultured Alphaproteobacteria bacterium, assembly GCA_963704745.1. Taxonomy (GTDB): domain Bacteria; phylum Pseudomonadota; class Alphaproteobacteria; order Rhizobiales; family Beijerinckiaceae; genus Methylovirgula. The sequence goes on along the minus strand of OY969936.1, from coordinate 2,996,570 downwards.
GCACCGGGCGCAGCACCATGAGATGGATCGAGAGGACCGCCAAACAGGCGACGATCATCGAAATGGCGAGCGAGACGAGCAAGACGCGCGAGGCGAAGCGATGCAGGGCCGCTGTGAGCGGCGCTTCGTCCATCGTCACTTCGATCGCATCGCCGGGGGTCGGCGCATTCCCCAATATCGTGACGACGCGGTCCATCTTCGCCGTATAGGTGCGGAACGTCGAGGCAAGCGCCTGCAGCAATCCGGAATGCCGCAGATCATAGAATTCGTCGACCTCCTGCGGCAATGTCGCGGCCGCCAGAATCCGCCTTGTTCCATGCGCTTTCAGCACGATGATCCGCGCCCCGACATTCTTGAGCAATTCCCGCGACAGCGCCTCGGGAACCATGGCGCGCGGCGCCGCCTCGAGAACGAGCGTCGCCGTATAAGCGGCGCTGAGGCGTCGACGCAGCCAGTTGTCGCGGTAATTCGCCACGATCGGCACATAGACCGTGATCTCCGTCGCCATCACGAAGGCGACGACAAGGATGAGGACGCGGGTTGCGAGGCCAAAGCGCAGCGCCCGGCGGTCGCACCCGCGCAGCGATTCCCGCCCGCTGCCATCCGCCGTCTTTTGTCCGACTGTGACCCAATCGCGCATGGCGGCATCCTATCTCGGAGAGCGCCAGATCGAAAATATTTGTCCCCATCCCCACCCACCCTTGCCGGTTTGCGGCCCCGACGCAAGCGCTGCGGTGCGGCAAACTTCCGTCAATGTCGGTTCGCTGGCTGCGAGCGCGCCGAGATCTTCTGCCTTGAGGCCTTTCGCCAGGCCGAGGCCGAAGATGCCGATCAACTCGCGCGCCTGCGGTCCGACGATGCCGGCGCCAAGCAGATGGCCATGCCAATCGGTAATGATTTTGACATGGCCGGAGACGGCTTGGCTGCCCGGCTGAATGGCCGTCCAGGCGCGCAGATCGTCGCAAAAGCCGGCGCGCAACACGCGAATCGCATGGTGCTTCGCCCGGGCGCTGTCCTCGGAAAGACCGATGACGGCGATTTCCGGATCGGTCGCGATGATGCGGGCGATCTGCAGCGCGGCCGGCCGGCGCTGGCCGAAGAGCCGTTCGACCACGAATTCCGCCTCATGGCGTGCCGCTGTCATGCTCTGGAAGCTGTCGAGACCATCATTGATCGCATAGATCTTGCGATTGCTGCTGCGCCGATTGGCATTGAGCTTGATGCCGTTCCTGTCGTAGGCGACATGGGCGGCCTTGAGACCCAATCCTTCGACGAGCGGCATGCGATGGGTCGCATGAATGAGATGCGAGGCTTCCACGGCTGTGCCATCGGCGAGAATGAGCTTCAGCCCCGATCCCTGGATTCCCGATCCCGGCAGCTCTATGCCTCGGATCTCGGCATTCTCCGTTATTTCCAGGCCTTCCCGACGCACCGTGCGGCCCAGCGGCGCGGTCAGCTCAGGGTCTTCGCCGGGCAGAAAGGGGCCCGACTGAAGGAGGACGACCCTTGAGCCGAGGCGCAGGAACGCCTGGGCCAGAACCAGGCACTCCGGGCTCGCGCCGATGACGACGAGCCGTTTCGGCAGGGTGGCGAGCTCGGCGATCCGGTCCGCCGTCAGCGGACGAACGAGCTCCAGCCCGGGAATCGGCGGCGCCGCGGGCACGGAACCGATGGCGAGAAGAAATCGCCACGCGTCAATGGCGGTTTCGCCGGCTTCGAACCGTGATCGGCTCGTGAAAATACCCGCGGCTTGCACAATCCTGATGTTGAGACCCGCAAGCCGAGCCGGCGCATCCTCGCGCGCGAAGCGGGCGAGGACGGCCTCGCCTTCGTGGCGCATGTGCTTGAAATCAAAGTGCGTTTCGCTCTCGGCAAGGCCGAGTTTCGTACCGCTGCGCAGGGCGGCGGCGCGCCCGGCCGCGGCGGTGAGCGCCTGAAATTGCCATGCATGGCGCAGATGCTCGGTACCGCCGAGCGCCCGTCTCTCGACGAGAACGACCTTGGCTCCCAGAGCGGCGGCGGCGCGCGCCGCAGCGATCCCGCCGGGGCCCCCGCCAACTATGCACAGATCTGGACGTAATATTTCCGTCATCTAAACAGTCTCGAAATAGTAGGCTTGGAAGTGCCGCGCGACAGGCTTGCCGGTCCGGTCACCGTCGGGCAGGGGCCATTTAATGCAGGGGCTGCCGATCATTGAATATTCCCGCCTTGCGGTCATGAACTGTCGCTGCCGCACATCGCCCGCCATTGCTTGGACAAAATGGCGCTCGACTGGCCGGATGTTGACTCAAGGGCGGGCAAAGCTTCAACAAGACGAATGTCCGTGGCGTTCGCGGAACGGAGAATCCAAGATGCACATTGCGATGGTCGGTTCTGGATATGTCGGTCTCGTGTCCGGAGCTTGTTTTGCCGATTTCGGACATAAGGTGTGCTGTATCGACAAGGATGTCGGCAGGATCGACGCCTTGAACAATGGCAAAATGCCGATCTTTGAGCCAGGCCTCGCCGAACTCGTCATGAACAATGTCAGGCAGAACCGCCTGTCCTTCGCCACCGATCTCACCGCCGCCGTGCGCGAGGCAGAGGCGGTCTTCATCGCCGTCGGCACGCCGTCGCGACGCGGCGACGGCCATGCCGATCTCTCCTATGTCTATCAGGCGGCGCGCGAAATCGCCGCGGCGATCGACGGCTTCACCGTTATTGTGACGAAATCCACCGTGCCGGTCGGTACCGGCGACGAGGTGGAACGCATCATCCGCGAGACGCGGCCGGGGGTTGATTTCGCGGTCGTTTCCAACCCGGAATTCTTGCGCGAGGGCGCGGCGATCTCGGATTTCAAAAGGCCCGACCGAATCCTCATCGGCCTCGAAGACAATCGCGCCGAACAGGTGATGCGTGAGATCTATCGGCCGCTCTATCTCAACCAGGCACCGATTCTCGTCACCAACCGGCGCACCTCCGAGCTCACCAAATATGCGGCCAATGCCTTTCTCGCGACCAAGATCACCTTCATCAACGAGATCGCCAATCTGTGCGAGCAGGTCGGCGCCGATGTGCAGGAGATCGCCCGCGGCATCGGCCTCGACAATCGGATCGGCGCGAAATTCCTGCATGCGGGCCCCGGCTATGGCGGCTCCTGCTTTCCGAAGGACACGCAGGCGCTGATCAAGACGGCGCAGGACCATGGCGCGCCGGTCCGGATCGTCGAGACGGTGGCGGCGGTCAATGATCAGCGTAAGCGGGCGATGGCGCGCAAGGTTCTTGCCGCCTGTGGCGGCAATGTGCGCGGCAAGACGATCGCTCTTCTCGGCCTCACTTTCAAGCCCAACACCGACGATATGCGCGACTCGCCGGCGATTTCCATCGTCACCGCTCTGCAGGATGCCGGCGCGAAGCTGAATGTCTTTGATCCGGAGGGCATGGAGCAGGCCCGGCTCTATCTCGACAATCTCACTTATCGCGGCGATCCCTATGCCTGCTGCGATGGCGCGGCGGCGCTCGTCATCGTCACCGAATGGGATGCCTTCCGGGCGCTGGATCTCGAACGGGTAAAGGGCCTCTTGGCCGCCCCCGTGCTGGTCGATCTGCGCAACATCTATGATCCGGAAGAGGTCAGCCGCCAGGGCTTCACCTATGTCAGCGTCGGGCGCGGGCAGGCGACTCGCAACGGTCACGAATGAAGTCTTCGGGTCAAGACGATAGGGCCATCATGAACCAAAGGCCGTCGAAGAGGCGCGCTCTCATTAGAAGCGCGCTTCTTTGGCGCTCACAGGCGGCGCGCTTGGCTCGGCGCCGCGGGCTCGCCGGTCCGCTTCTGCTCGAGTTCCAATTTCGCCGACAAGAGCGCCAGCACGTCGTGGAGCGACAGGATGCCGACGAGCCGCCCCTGTTCGACGACGTAAAGCCGACTGTGCCCGCTGCGCCGCATCTGCGCCAGCGCCGCAAGCGCATCCATTTCCGGGCTCACGACATCATCCCGGTTCGTGGGGACCATGATCTGCCCGACCGGTGTCATCGGCCAGGCCTCGCGATCGATGGCCGCCACCTGTTCCGTCCCGACCATACCGATGAGATTTCCTTGCGAGGCGACCGGGAAGGTGCGGTGATGATGGCGATAAATGAAATCTTCGACCAAGCTCGTGATCGATGTCTGCGGCGAGACGGCAATCGGCTGTTGCGTCATGACGCGCGAAACAGGCAGACTTTCAAGCGCTTTGCGGGTGAGGACCTCCTGATAGCTCGCGCCGGCGGCGCCGCGCAGAAACATGCCGATGAGGATGCGCCAGATGCCGCCGACGAGATTGCCCGTCAGGATGCTGATGACGCCAAGCACGATGAGCGCGATGCCGAAGAAATCCCCACCGGCGGAAGCGATGCGTGTCGCCCAAGTGAGATCGCCTCGCCAAAACCATAAGGCCGCGCGCAGCATGCGGCCACCGTCGAGCGGAAACGCCGGGACGAGATTGAACAGCGCGAGAATCCCGTTGAGAGCGCCCAAATACCAGAGCGTGCCCTTGACCGCTTCTGGTCCCCCCGAAGCGCCCACGAAGCTGAAAAGAGCAAAAAAAACTGCGCTCAGCAGAAAGCTCGCCACAGGTCCGGCAAGCGCCATGAGGAACTCGCTCTTCGCACTCGGCGGCTCCTGCTCCATTTCGGCCACACCGCCGAATATGAAGAGGGTGATGCCGCGGATCGGCATGCCGAAGCGACGCGCGACGAGGGAATGCGCCATCTCGTGAAAGACGATAGAGAACAAGAGGCCGATGGTGGTGGCGACCGCCATCCACCAATAGGTCGCCTGCGTAAGGTGCGGCGTGAGCTGGGGAAAGACCGCCTCGGCCAGGGTCCAGCTGATGAGCGCGGCCAACAACAGCCACGAGGCATCGATCCACACGTCGAAGCCGAAGAGCGAGAAGAGCTTGAAACGGTGCGTGAAAATGTCAGGCCTCCTCGCAAAGACGGAAGAGCAAGATAGGCGAGCTGAGCGCCGGCGCGACCTTACCTCTCGCCGCGAACTCTGACACCCTCAGGCGGCAGCAGTTTGATCTGGCGCAACAGGGATATGCAAGGCGGGCGGCCGGGCCGGGATAATATCTTATTGTGCCGAACCACAATTTTGCGAGTCTCGGGCCGGAGCGCCGCTGAAACCAGCCAACTCGGGCGCTCTCGCGGCTTCAAGAGCCAGGCCGGGGGAGCCGGTCGCGGCCAAGCAACCAGGCGAAGGCCCGGCGCACGAAGGCCGCGCCATTGGCCGGTACGGGCTCGCCATGCGCGATCAGCACGCGTTCGATCGGCCAAGCGAGAATTTTCTCCAGCGCAGCGCGCGCCGCGTGGCGATCGAGGAAACTGGCGCGCCATTCTCGCGGCGCGCCGGGATTGGGCGCGACAATGCCGTCGAGCCGGGCAAGAACTCCGCGCCAGCCCCTGAACCAGTCTTGCGGAAAATTTTGAAGCAGATCGGTGAAGATCACCGTGCGGCTGGCGTAATGGAAGAAAACCACCTCGGTCAGAAAGCTGCCATGCACCGGAACTTGATCGATATCCGCCGCCCATTCCAGTTCCGGCGCGTCGCCGAGCTCGGCAGCGAAGGAAAGGTCCTTGCGCTTCTTCCGCAAGCCCGGCGAGGCGTAAAGCCGCGCCTGTGGATAGGCGGACTGCCAGGCGCCGAGGAAAAGATGATGGAGCCGGTTGGGGGAAACGAGGCAGCGCACCGGGCCCAGCCCATCGACCTCGCATTTGAGGGCGGGTGTGAGTGCAATCGGGGACCAGACGAACAGGCTGCCGTCGGCTAATAGAATCACCGCCATGCGGGTGGGATAGGGAAAGCCGTAGAACGACACCACCGGACCTTCGCCCACCCATAGGGCAGGGCCGAATTCATGCAAGCATGGCGCTGTCACCAACTCTCTGCCTTTCCGCGAGCGGAAGCGATGGGATCGAATTATGATCCTTGGTTGTCAGGGCGTGCGGCCAGTTGCGGACAGAGCCGCCGCGGCGCGATTGTCGTGGCGGCCGTCGGTTTGTCGAGAGGCGTGGCGCAGCATGCATTATGGGGTCGTCTTGCAGCTCCTGGCTCTGCTCGCGCTCGCGAATGGCTCGCCGATCGTCACCAAATGGATGTTCGGCGACAGATTTGCGCTGCCGCTTGACGGGAATGTGAAATTCATCGACGGCGAGCCGCTGTTCGGCGCGTCGAAGACCATCCGCGGGATCGTGGCATCCCTCCTGATGACATCCGCCTGCGCGCCGCTCTTCGGCCTCGCGCCGAGCATCGGGCTCGTGGTGGCAAGTACCGCAATGGTGGGGGATCTGTTGTCGAGTTTCCTGAAACGGCGTCTCGGCTTGCCGCCGGGCAGCCGGGCGACCGGCCTCGATCAAATTCCGGAATCGCTCTTCCCGCTGCTCGCCTGCCGTCAGGCCCTGTCCTTGACGGCTTCGGACATCGCCGCGGCCACTGCGATCTTCTTCATCGGCGCCGTCGTACTCTCGCAACTGCTCTTCGAGCTGCATATTCGAGACCGCCCCTATTAGAGCATCGTGCGAAAAAGTGGGCACCGGTTTTTCGCAACAAACGATGCGCTTTCAAGGAGCTAAAGCATGATGCCCGATGCGATTTGAAGGCATCATGCTCTAGTATCCGCCGTCATTGAACCGCGAGTCAGGCACTGACCGCGGTTCAAGGGCGATAAGCGGATACGTCGGATAAATGCGACGTACCGGGAATTTGTGATTCCCGGTACTAGGCGCAGCGCAGATGATGCAGCGCAATTTCAGGTGGACAATTGATCCGAACGGCCACGATCGAGCACCCCGCGCCGACCGATGTATAGCCTGTCATGTCGTGATAGTTCCAGGCTCCCGATCCCATATGCCGAGGCAGAACCGAGTCCAAGGTGATCGGAATGGAGCCGGGCAGGCAGATCTGGCCGCCATGGGTGTGGCCGGCGAGCAGCAGATCGAACCCCGCATGCGCCGCCTGGCGGTAGATTTCGGGCGTATGCGACAGGAGGATGGAGAAGCCGTCGTCGCGGATATCGGCTGCGGCTTTTTCGATATTGTCGACGCGATAATAATGCGCATCGTCTATGCCCGCCAAATAGATCTTCTGGTCGCCGCGCGAAATCGCTTCGCATTCGTTGAGCAGCATTCTGATGCCCATGTCTTCGAGACCGGGCACCATGCGAATGCTGTCGTGATTGCCCAATACGCCATAGACGGGGCCTTTGATATGCGCGCAAAGCCGCGCCATGCCGTCGAGCGTGGCGTCGATAGGCCCAAAAGTCGCGCCCCGATAATCGCCCGTGAGCACGCAGACATCATAATGGATTTCGGGAAGCAGCTCGGTCAGCCGTCGCATCGCGCCCTCGTTCATGTCCACATGCAGATCGCTGATGTGAAGCAGAGTGAAGCCATCGAAGCGGCTGGGCAGCCGTTTTATGCGAAAATCATTGTGTCTGATCTGGATCTGCGCCGCATTCTCGCAGCCGCGCCGATACAAGCCGACCAGTTTGAGTGCGGTCCGAATGATCGAGCGAATCGAGTACCAATTCTCGATGTGGAAGAAATTGATGCCCTGGCCAAAGATCTGAGCTTCGTGATCCGTTTCGATTCCCAGGCGCTGCCAGGCGTGCAGCCGGCCCAACCGCTGTTCCAGCCTGCTCGAAATTGTCTCTTTCATTGCCGGCCGCCGCGGTCCTGGCAGGGGGAATGGAGCGACCGATCGCCCGCTCCATTAAGCTCAGGTCTTGGCCTTGATCCCAGATTGGCTGTCGCCTTGCAAGTCGTGGCCGGCAATTTTTCGCGCGCTGTCCACCTGCTCACTTCACGCGGCTGCCGCCGAAATCCAAAGCTTGATCTGGCGCAAGGCACTTCGGAAGCCGCCGGTCATGATCTCGAACGGTCCCGGATCGGGCGCAAGCGGGTGGATCGTTGTCGCCGCTCTGCCCGGGGCCGAAGCAAGGGCTTGCAGCGCAAGGTGAGATTTTGCTGATGACCGCACTTCCCCCGCTCGATCGCGCCGCCCAGGCCGCGGCAGATTGGATCGACGATCTCACACAGCGCCTCGGCTGGCACGATCGCGACAAGGCGTATCTCGCGCTCATTGCGAGCCTGCATGCATTGCGCGACAGCCTGCCGCCGAAGGAGGCGGTTTTTCTCGGCAATTGGCTGACACCGCTGCTACGCGGCCTCTATTACGAGGGCTGGCATATGGAAAAGGAGCCGCGCTTCGAAGACCGCGAAGCCGTCCTCGAGCGGATTCGCGAAGGCGTACATTATGATCCAGGCATCGATGCCGAAGCGGTGGCGCATGCCGTCTTCGCTCTGCTGGCCGCGTATTTGCCGGCCGCCGAACTCGAAGATGTGAAAGCGGTCACGCCGAAAGAGCTGCGAGCTTTCTGGCCGGTTTGATCGAGCGACGCGCGTGCTGTGCCGCGAGCGCTTTACTCGTTTGTTTGAGCATCGGATTTGTTTCAAAACCGGTTCCCACTTTCGGGTCCGATGCTCTACTTCTTTGATGTAGAGCCGATTTCTCCCGATCAATGGATCGTAATTCAAGCACGTCGGATATATCCGATGTGCCGAAGAGGCCGATTCCACGTGATCGGGATCGGCTCTAGCTTCGCGGCAAAGGGCGTGTCGAGAAATGTCGGCAATCGCCCTTCGCTGGATCGCGCCTCATATTTGAAGCTGCTGCGGAACGAGTTGGCACCTTCGCCGTTGAAGAGGCGTCCTCTTTCGCGAAGGTGGATCATGAACACAGCCAATCTCCAGCTCGCCGGAGTCTATGCCACTCTGGCGGCGCTGATCGCCGTGATGCGGGAAAAGCAGCTCTTGAGTGACGACGAGCTCGACAGATTGCTGACCAGCGTGGAGGCGGCTTTGGCGGACGACCCGCTGCGGCCGGCCGAACTGCGCAGTGCCAATGTCGATGCGATCTGCTTTCCGACACGATTTTTGCGGCTTGCGCTTCAGGCCTCGGCCGAGGGGCAGCAGCTTTCCTTTGCGCAATTGGCCGCCCGCGTCGGCCTCACCAAACCGGGTCACGATCGCCTCGAGCATCCCGCTTTCAAATGAGATCATTTGAAAGCGGATAAGATGCTCTAGATTCCAAAAAAGTAGAGCATCGGATTATCCCAAAAGCGAGCGCGCACGCCGATACGGTCGGACCCATTGGCTTCAGCGAGGCGGCGCGCGCACGCGTTTCCATCGCCGCGGCTCTGCCTTCGTGGAAGCTGTCACCTGCCCATCGGATCAGTGTCGAAATTCCGCGCGCCTGTAGCCTTGTGCGTAAAGGAGCGCGGTGAGGTCGCAGTGATCGATCCGCGCACGTGCGGCGGCAGCAACGGCAGGCTTGGCATGAAAGGCGACGCCGAGCCCGGCTTGCTTCAGCATGGCGAGATCATTGGCGCCGTCGCCGACGGCAAGCGTTTCGCTCACCGAGATTTCGTGCATTGTTCGGAAATGCTCGAGCGCGTCGAGCTTGGCCGACATTCCGAGAATAGGCTCCCTAACGCGTCCTGCCAATTTGCCGTCTTCGATGATCAACACATTGGCTCGATGCGTGTGAAAGCCGATCATGGCGGCGATTTCGCGCGTGAACAAGGTGAAGCCGCCGGAGACGAGAACCGTATAGGTCCCATGCGCGCGCATGGTTTGAACGAGGGTACGCGCGCCCGGCATCAAGCTGATGCGCTCGGCGATGATTTTCGTGATCACATTGGCGCTCAAGCCGCGAAGAAGTGCGACGCGTTCGAGCAATGCCGGCTCGAAGGCGATCTCGCCATGCATGGCACGTTCGGTGATCGCCGCAACATGGGCTCTCAGTCCGACGAAATCGGCCAATTCATCGATGCATTCTTGGGCGATCATGGTGGAATCCATGTCGGCGACGAAAAGCTTCTTCCGGCGTGTTGCGCGGGGCTGCAGCATAAAATCGATTGGCAAGCCGGCAAGAATTTCGCGCAAATTCTTGCCTATCGCATGATCGTCACTTGTCGGCGAAGGCGTAAAGCCAATATCGGCGGCGATCGTTTCATCCAACCATTGCGGCTGCTCCGCAGCCGGCAAATGTTGCGCGAGGCGGCGCAGCAGCTCGTCGGTGAGCGCCGGCCGCTGAGACTCCGACACGAAGGTCGCGACATGGGTCATGAGATATCTGCGGCTCCTTCAAGACGTCATGAGGCGACGTTCAAATCCTCGACCACATGCGCAAGCGACAATTCTACGCACATCCTGCCGCTTAATCAGACTTCCGCCTAGCGTGCTCAAAATCAATAAGGTGGAGCATGTTCTTATCGAAAAAGTCGCACAACTTTTTCGGAACATGCTCTAGTCGAGGACGCGAGTGAGCGTCTTGACATCCAGCGCTTCAAGGTTCATCCGTGACGACGGGACACCTCTCCCCAACGAGAGGCGCCCATCTGAAAGGATGGATCATATGACGAAGACGATGCCCGGCGTTCGGCCGGCGAATCCTCATTTTTCATCCGGCCCGTGCAGCAAACATCCCGGCTGGACTCTTCAATCCCTCCAAAATGCTTTGCTCGGCCGCTCGCATCGTGCGAAGGCGCCGAAAGCCAAGTTGAAGCTCGCGATCGATTTGACCCGCGAGATCCTCCAAGTTCCAGCAGATTATCGCATCGGCATTGTGCCCGCCTCGGACACCGGCGCCGTCGAGGCGGCGCTGTGGTCGCTGCTCGGGGCGCGCGGCGTCGATGTCCTGGCTTGGGAATCCTTCGGCGAAGGTTGGGTGACCGACGTCGTCAAGGAGCTCAAGATCCGGGATGCCCGCACGCTGAAGGCCAATTATGGCGAGATCGTCGATCTTGCAACGGTGAATTTCGATCATGACGTCGTGTTCACTTGGAACGGCACGACCTCCGGCGTTCGCGTCCCGAATGGCGATTGGATCGCCGCAGGCCGCAAGGGGCTGACGATCTGCGATGCGACATCGGCGGCCTTTGCGCAGCGGCTCGATTGGCACAAACTCGATGTCGTCACCTTCTCCTGGCAGAAAGTCTTGGGCGGCGAGGCGGCGCATGGCATGCTCGTCCTCGGGCCGCGCGCGGTGGAGCGGCTGCAATCCTATACGCCGCCATGGCCTTTGCCGAAGATCTTCCGCCTGGCAAAGGGCGGCAGACTGATCGAGGGGATTTTCGAAGGCGAAACGATCAACACGCCCTCCATGCTCTGCGTCGAGGATTATCTCGATGCTTTGCAATGGGCGAAATCTTCAGGTGGTCTCGATGGCCTTGTCGCGCGCGCCGACGCCAATGCGGGCGCGCTTGCGGATTGGGTCGGCAAGACGGATTGGGTCGATTTCCTCGCCAAGGATGTCGCGCTCCGGTCCAACACGAGCGTGTGTCTGAAGGTGGTCGATCCTGCGATCACGCATTTGCCGCCGGATGCGCAGGCGGGTTTCGCCAAAGCGATCGCGGGCTTTCTCGAGAAGGAAAGCGTCGCCTATGATATCGGCTCCTATCGCGACGCGCCGCCTGGCTTACGCATCTGGTGTGGCGCGACAATCGAAAAATCCGATGTCGAAGCGCTGACGAAATGGCTCGATTTCGCCTTTGAAAAGGCAAAGGCCGATCTCGCCAAGGCGGCGTGAGGCCGCAGGTGGTCTGCCTGATGTAGCGGTTCGAAGCCGGCACCTGGTGAACTGCGTCGATTGCGTCGACGGGAATTGCAAGTTGGCTGCGGACCTCCGGTCCGCATAAAAATCTTCAATAATCGAAGGGACTGAACGCCCATGGCTCCCCGCGTCCTTATCTCCGATGCTCTTTCGCCCGCCGCGCTCGCCATCTTCAAAATGCGCGGCGTCGAGGTCGATTTTCAGCCCAATCTCGGCAAAGACAAAGACAGACTCGCCGAGATCATCGGCCATTATGATGGGCTCGCCATTCGCTCGGCGACCAAGGTGACGCCGAAGATCCTGGACAAAGCCGTCAATCTGAAGGTCATCGGCCGTGCCGGCATCGGCGTCGATAATGTCGATATTTCTGCCGCGACCGCCAAAGGCGTCATTGTGATGAATACGCCATTCGGCAATTCCATCACCACTGCGGAGCATGCGATCGCCTTGATGTTCGCCCTCGCACGGCAAATTCCTGCGGCCGATGCATCGACGCAGGCGGGCAAATGGGAAAAGAACCGATTCATGGGCATAGAGATCACCGGAAAGGTGCTCGGCATCATCGGCTGCGGCAATATCGGTTCGATCGTCGCCGAACGGGCGATCGGCTTGCGCATGCATGTCGTCGCCTATGATCCGTTTCTGTCGCTTGAACGGGCGTTGGATCTCGGCGTCGAAAAGGTGGAGCTCGACGATCTCCTCGCGCGGGCGGATTTCATCTCGTTGCATACGCCTTTGACGGCGCAGACGAAAAATATTCTTTCGGCGGATAATCTCGCCAAGACGAAAAAAGGCGTGCACATCATCAATTGCGCGCGCGGCGGTCTCGTCGATGAGCAGGCTCTGCGCTTGCAGCTCGATGCCGGGCATGTGGCGGGGGCTGCCTTCGATGTCTTCGTGACCGAGCCGGCGACCGAGAACCGGCTTTTCGGCCACCCGAACGTCGTGTGCACGCCGCATCTCGGGGCATCGACCAATGAGGCGCAAGAGAATGTGGCGCTTCAGGTCGCCGAACAGATGTCGGATTATTTGACACGCGGCGCGATCACCAATGCGGTCAATTTTCCTTCGATCACGGCGGAGGAAGCGCCGAGGCTGAAGCCCTTTATCGCCTTGGCCGAACGTCTCGGCTCTTTCGCCGGGCAGTTGACGACGGCGGACATCAAGAAGGCCTCGATCATTTATGAAGGCGCGGTCGTCAATCTCAAGACCAAGGCTTTGACGGCGGCCGCGGTCGCGGGCGTCTTGCGGCCGGCGCTTCCCGACGTGAACGTCGTTTCCGCGCCTTCTGTCGCGAAGGAACGCGGCATTGCGATCGACGAAGTGACCAGAGCGGCCGAAGGCGATTATGAATCCCTGATTACGCTCATCGTGGAAACCGAAGGCCAGCAACGCTCGATCGCCGGAACCGTCTTCCATGACGGCAAGCCGCGCATCGTTTCCATCAAGGACATCAAGACCGATGCCGAATTTTCGCCGACCATGATCTATGTGTCGAATGAGGATAGGCCGGGCTTCGTCGGGCGCTTCGCGAGCCTGCTCGGCAATGCAGGGATCAATATAGCCACTCTGGCGCTCGGCCGCGACCGTGAGGGCGGATCTGCCATCTCGCTCGTCGCCGTCGACGGCAATATTCCCGAGAAATTGCTTGCCGAAATCAGATCGCTGCCGGAAGTCAAACAGGCGAGCATGCTCAAATTCTAGAGCCGATCCCGATCACGTGGAATCGTCTCTCGATCCACGTGATCGGGACAAATCGGCTCTATTTCAAAAATCTGGAGCATGTCCTTCATCGGAAAAGTCTAGCAACTTTTCCGGGACCGGCTCTAGCGTTCGAGACAGTTGGTCGGCGCGGCCAAGCTAGACATGACCGAGCGCGCGCTTCCAGTGGCGCAGGTGCAAGACGATCGCCTTCAGCTGGCTGCGCAGAGCGCGGCGGAGGCGTTCGCGCCTGGCGAGTGAAGCGAATCCTTGCGGGCGGTCGGCGTCGACGGCGATCAAAAGATCGGCAATCGCCATGCGCTCGGACCAGATGCGATCAATCATCGGATGATCGGCGCTGGCGCAGGAATTGGTGAGCGCGATCTTCGCGTCGTCGAGCAAGACGCGCGTCAGCTCTAAGGTCAAGAGGACACCCGGCGAATAGGTCGCGAAGTCTTCATCATAGGTGACCTTCCACCAATAAGCGCGATCGCCGCTTTCCAGCACCAGCCCCATGGCGATAGGCTGGCCATTGAGATCGAGGCTTGCGATGAAATATTTGCTTTCGTTAGCGAGCTTCGAGATGAGTTCACGGGCGAAACCCGCGCGTTCCGGTGTTTTCAGAAAGGCCGTGCCGCGCCGGCCCTTCCAGCCTTTAGCTTCGAGGCCGAGAAAAGCTTCCGCTCCATCGCCGATTTCACTTGGCTCGCGCAGGACCCGAAAGGTCACCGTGCCGCGCGCTTCGAGCAATTTGCGGGCTCGTTTGAGCTTCCGGCGGCGGACCGAGCCGATCGATTGCTCGAGATAGCGCCGCGGCTCCAGACCAGCGCCGAGGCTCGCACGTTCATGCGCGGCAAAGATCTGGATCTCGCGCCCCTCGGCGGCGGCTGCTGCGGTGAGCAGCCGCGCGACGGGTCCGGCCTGCGGGAGCAGGGGAAAGATCAGCCCCGCGACATGCGGGAGATGCGTCCGGCAATAGGCGAAGAGCGCGGCGAGCGCTTCCTCGCCGCGGGCTGGGTCGAGGAGCGGCGTGCCGAGCGGCGCCTGCTCATGGGTCCAGATCCGCGCCGGCAGAAAGCGCGCCAAGCGGCCAGACGGCGCGAGCGGGCAGACCGCGAGCAGTCTGCGATCGGCCTCGCGCGCGCCGTTCCAGACGAAGAGAAAGCGCGGCCCTCGGCCTTTTGCGAGATGGCGAGCCGCGGCCAGCGCAAAGCCTGGCTCGAAGAAAATATTCGGCTCGAGGCAATCTGCGGCCAGATCGCGCCATTCGGCGGCATGGGCTGCTGCGGCCTCCGGGCTCAAGAGTTCGACCGTCAGCGGCTCTGCAGCGCGCCTCGCGCCCGCAGCAGTGCCTGGTTGCAGCTCATCATGTCGCGACGACAGTTGAAGCACGGCCCATTCTCTTCGTCTCTGTTTCCACGCCACGGCGATGGCCCAGAGTGAAACAGCTCGGTCAATTCGAACCAGCCGAGCCGGTATTCACGACGCGAGTGGCAAGGCTGATGCCGCAGGGGAGATTGCAGAGACGTCCGGCGATATCGCCGATGCGCTTTCGGATCGAAACGTTACGGAACCGTTAATGCGAATTCGTAAAGTGCTTCGCGCGGCCGATCCGCCGATCCTGCTTTCCGGCCGGGTGCGGCAGGAAGAAAATTCAGTCGGGCGCATTGCCCGGACCTTCGGGATGGGCCGGATTGGCGCCGAGCCCCATGCGGCCGCGCGTTCCTGAATAATCATAATCGCGGCGATCACAACCGGACAGCGAATGGCACGGCGCGATTCGTCTGGCGACGGCGCCGTGTGCCGCATAAGGAAGTTGCTGCGGCTGGGCATGGGCGGGGCTCGCGACTGCGAGCAAAAGGGCAAGAGCGGGTCCGCATCCGGCAAGAGCGGCACGCCGGTAAGACAAAGATGGGAAGCTCATCGCCTGCTCCTGAAGCACATTTGCATTCATCGCCCGTCAGCGCCTATCAGATCATCTCCGGCGAGCGCACCCGTCATCTCGTTCAGCACGCGTTCCACCGCAGGGTGCCGTCGGCTCGTTTCAATATAGCGCGCGACTTTCGGATAAGCGCTGATCAGATCGCGGTCCATGAAGGCGCCCGCCGCGCGCGGCACGCCGAAGAGCGCCGGGGCGAGCTGGCAGTCGGCGAGCGTCAAATCGCATCCCGCCGCGAAATCATCGCCGCTCAGACTGTTTTGCAAGGCGGCAAGGCCACGGACGATCCTGGTCAGCCGATTGGCCGAGGCGGCCTCGTCGCGCCGGTCGGCACTGATCAGTGGCACAAGCTCGATCGTCTGGGCCATGATCTGCAATTCGCTGATCCGGGCGAGCATACGGATATGCGCCCGCGCTTCGATGCCGACCGGCAGCAGCGACGGGACGGGAAATCTTTCCTCAAAATATTCCATAATGGCGGAGGATTCGGGCAAGGCCGTGCCATCGTCGAGGATGAGGCAGGGAATCGTCCCGAGCGGATTGATCTTATGATATTCCGCCGATTTCAGCCCGCCGGGCGGCGTCACGATCGCGATGTCCAGCGCTTTGGCATAGGCCGCGATGCGCACCGATGCGGAGTAGGGCGAAGAATTTTGCGAATAGAGCCTCATGCGGGTCAAAACCTTTGCGGCCGGATAACCCGGGTCCGGCCTCCGGGGCGCGGGATGCCGGGGCGGCCCGGCGGCCTTGCCATAAATCTGTGCGAGAGAGCCGATTTGTTCAGTTCGTGCAGAGCGCTCGAGCCAAGCGACGCAGCGCGTGCGGCTTGATGCCTGCGCTCTGCGGCAAATCCAAGGGCGCTCCAGCGCGCCATTGCTTTCCTGGCTGCATCCCGTCCTCGGGAGCTTTCATTTCGGTGGGAAATATGCATGGGAAGCGGCAGCATTTTTCACTAGAGTCGATCCCGATCATGTGGAATCGGCTCTTTGGCATATCGGATATATCCGATTGGCACATCGGATATATCCGATGTGCTTGGATTACGATCCACATGATCGGGACAAATCGGCTCTGCATCAAAGAAGTAGAGCATGTCCGTTATGAGACATCGGGTATATCCGATGTCTAAAATATCGGAAAAGTCCGTCAACTTTTCCGGGACATGCTCTGACGAGGCAAAACCGTGACGAAATGGGATGTCCTTTTCACCGCGACCAAGATCAGCAAGGGTCTCGAGCTCGATTTTTTCGACAGTAACGGGAAAGCCTCCGATCCGCCGCCGAAAATGAAGAAATTCGACGTGCTGAATTTCGACGTGACGGCGCGACGCACAAAATTCGAGGGCATGGTCGTCGAGGTGCGGCCGAGTGGCGAGGCTGTCATCGAAGCGCAGAACAGCCGCTGGCTGATTTCGCCGCCGACCGAGACTGACGTGGTGCATCCGGTCAAGACCAATATGCAGATCCAAATCTGGATCGTTCGGCAGCAGATCTCCTAGAGCCGATCCCGATCATGTGGAATCGCCTCTTTGGCACATCGGACATATCCGATGTCTCAACCATGGCTTTGGATCGATTCGATCCAAAGCCATGGTGATCTAGCCTGGACGTTGCGATGTGGCGCGACGACGGGTTCGCGCGCTATTTATGTTTCTTGCTGGTTTTCTTTCCAGTATCCCCGTTCCCGCGGGGAGCCTCGCCGCAATCTTCCGCTGCGGCATGATAAAGTCTGCGGATCTCGCCGAGATCGACATGCGGCGGCGGATAGTGCGGGGCCATGTCTTCGAGCGTGTCGGCAATGATCTTCGCGACGGCGAGATTGCGGAACCATTTATAATTCGACGGGATGATGAACCAGGGAGCGTGGCTTTTCGAGCATTTTGCGAAAACCTCCTCGAAGGCTTCGATATAATCGTCCCAATGGTCGCGCTCCTTATAATCGGCCTCGCTGATCTTCCATTGCCGCTCGGGGTCGTCCAGCCGATTCTTGAAGCGGCGGAGCTGCTCGTCCTTGGAAATATAGAGAAAGAATTTGAGGATGGTGGTGTTGGTTTCGGTATGGATCAGCTGCTCCCATTCATTGATGAAGTCGTAACGCTCCGTCCATAATTTTTTCGGCACGAGATTATGGACGCGGGCGACCAGCACATCTTCGTAATGCGAGCGATTGAAGATGGCGACCTCGCCCTTGGCCGGCGCATGGGCATGGATGCGCCAGAGAAAATCATGTTTCAGCTCCTCTGGAGTCGGCTCTTTGAAGCCGGTCACGTTGACGCCGTCCGGGTCCATCGAGCTGATCACATGCCAGATAGCGCCATCCTTGCCGGCACTATCTATGCCTTGCAGCACGATGAGCAGCGCCTGCGTGCCATCGGCATCGAGCCGGCGCTGCAAAATGCTGATCTTTTCCTTATGGCGCGCGAGTTCCGCATTGGCGGCCTCTTCTGAGGCGTAAGAGCCGTGCCCGGCAGGATCAATATCCGCCAATTTGACCTTCTGGCCCGGCTCGACCATGAATTTCTCTTTGAAACCCATTCCCTTTTTGTCCTCGCACCGCACACTATCAACGCGCTTCGCGCGGGTGCAGTTTCGTTTGCGAAATGCCGGCGAGCAGCACCGCCAATATGCCGGTGAGAAAAATGCCGTCGAAGGTGCCGGCGCCGCCGATCGAAGCGACCGGCGCGCCGAGCTCTTGAATCTTGCCGAGATTTAAGAGATCGGCGCCGACCATCGTGCCGAGGCTGCCGCCGACATAGGCGAGCGGCGCGGCATAGTCGCGCGAGATCACCATCGCGATGATCGCGGCCGCCAGCGGCGGCGCGAAGATCGGCTCGGCGATCCCGACGCCGGGCACCGGATAGGCCAGCAGATGGCAGACGACCGCGAGGCAGGCGATCGCGATGATGCCGCGGCCCCAGATGTTGTTCCTGGTGAGCAGATAGATCGACAGGCACAGGGGAATGAGCGCGCCGCCGACATTGATGGCGACGATCGTGCCCGGCCATTCGACGACCATGGGCACAGTGTAGCGCATGCCGAAAGAGGCGATCGTCGCTCCGGACAGAACTTGCCGCGCCGGCAGTTCGGCGATGGGAATATTGATGTAGCTGCCAATAAGACAGGCGAGCAGCAAGAGCATGGCCGCGCGCGGCCCGATGCCGATGCGCATGAAGGCATAGCGCAAAATGCCGACCTCGATCAGCGCCACAAGCACGAGGAAGATAAAGACCAGCGCCGTGAAGAAAGGCAGCGTCAGAGGCAGATATTGGAGATGGCTCATATGCATGATGAGATGCGTCCCCAGCCGATAACTGCCGGCGGGCGCGCCACACTATAGGCCGGGCACTGCCGCGTCCATGCCGGTCTGCGGCCAGGCGGCACCACGAAAAGGTGAAGTCAAGCGCTCTTGTTGCGCGCGGCCGTTTCGCCTTCCGTCCGATCCGCGGCGGCGTGATCGAAAGCGCGGCCGATCAAGACGAGGCAAGGGCCGTTCGGCGCCGCGGCGCTCGCCTTGGCCGGAAGATCGGCGATCGTTCCGAAGATACGGCGCTCGTCGGCACAAGTGGCGCGTTCGACGAGCACGGCGGGCGTGAAAGGATCGATGCCCTGGGCGAGGAGCCGCTGCGAGAGCGCCTCCAAAGTGCGCAGCCCCATATAGACGGCGGTCGCGGCACGCGGATCGCAGACCGAGCTCCAGTCGATATCGTCCGGCAATCTTCCGTCATGCGCATGGGCGGTGATGAATTGGACGCGCCTCGCCCGCTCGCGTTCGGTGAGCGACAGTTTTAGCGAGGCCGCAGCGCCCAAGGCTGCGGTGATGCCGGGCACCACTTCGACCGGAATGCCGGCGGCCGTCAAAGCGGCGATCTCCTCATTGGCGCGGCCGAAGACGCAAGGATCGCCGCCCTTCAGCCGGACGATGCGCTTGCCCTCCTGCGCCAGCGCGACAAGCCGCGCGACGATGTCGTCCTGCTTGCAGGAGGCGCGATAACCCCGCTTGCCGACGGCGATCCTTGCCGCCTCGCGCCGCGCCATCCCGATGATTTCCGGCGCGACGAGATCGTCATAAAGGACGACATCGGCCGCCTGCAGCACGCGCAGCGCTTTTAAGGTGATGAGTTCGGGATCGCCGGGGCCGGCGCCGACGAGAGCGACGCAGCCGCGACCGCCCTGCTGCTTCGGTTCGGCGGCTTGCGCGGCGGCGAGCAATGTGTCGAAATCCCCCGGCTCGGGGGCGCGCGCGCCGAGCGCCTTGCCGACGAAAAACTCCCAGAAATGCCGCTGGCCCTCGGCCGAAAGCCCGCGGGCCTTCAATTTGGCCCGCCAGGCCTCTGCCGCGCCGGCCCAGAGCTTGACCGCCTGCGGCAGCAGCGCTTCGAGCCAGCCGCGCAAGGCAAGCGCAAAGACGGGGCTCGCCCCTTTGGTCGAAATGCCGATGACGAGCGGCGAGCGGTCGACGATAGTGCCGATCTGGAAATCGCAGAATTCCGGCCTGTCGATCAGATTGGCCGGCACGCGGGCGAGCCGCGCCGCGGCATGAAAAGCCGCCGCCTCCTGCTTTGCATGGAAATCGCCGATGGCGAGCACCGCGCCGTGGAAATCGTCGGGCTGCCAGTGCCGGCGCATGAGACGAATTGCCGGGCAGCTTTCGGCGAGCGCGACCAGCTCGGCGCCGGGCGTGGCGCAAAAAACGTCGACATGCGCGCCCGCCGCCTGCAGCAGCTCCGCCTTCCAGGCGGCGCGGGCCGAACCGCCGGCCAAAATCGCGCGCTTGCCGGCGAGGTCGAAAAACACCGGCAGGCTGGCGAGCCCCTGGAGAAGCGGCCGATCGGCAGTGTCAGGCTTCAGATCAGCCATCAAAACATCAAGTCCATTGTTTGCGCTGTTTCCAGGCACATGGCCTCACCATTCTTTGGCGCAAGATAAGGGGCCAAATATTACTCCCCATAATATTCCGCGTAGCAATCTTTCGTCTCATAGACGATGACGCCGAAGAGCTGCGGCAGGACCTTCTTCACCCGCGTAAAAATCCAGACGGCGATGTTTTCCGCCGTCGGATTTTCGAGGCCCTGGATCTCATTCAGGCAATGATGATCGAGTTTTCCGAGGAAAGGCCCGAAGGCCTGTTCGATAGTGAAGAAATCGACGACGAAGCCGGTGACGGGATCGACCGGGCCTTCGACCTTCAGCTCCACGCGATAGGAATGGCCATGCATCGCATGGCAGCGATGCGTTGGCGGCACGTTGGGCAGGAAATGCGCGGATTCGAAACTGAAGGCTTGGGTGATCTTCATTACGCGATCTTCAGGAGGGAAAGCGTCACGGCTGGCCCGAGGCTATGGCAAACCAATGAACTTATGGGTCTGCAGGCTGAGCCGCCAGCGCGGATGTGCCTGACAATAGGCGACGGCCGCAGCGGTATATTCGGCCAAATGCGGGCCGTCCATCGGTTGCAGGAAGAAATGGGTGAAGGCGAGCGCCTCCAGGCTCGCGGGATCGAGCCCCTCTTGCGGGAAGACGAGCTTCAGCTCATCGCCGGCGCGGGCCACGAGCTTGGTGCCGGCCTTGGGGCTGACGCAGATCCAATCGAGGCCCTCCGGCAGGGGGAGCGTGCCATTGGTCTCGACCGCACAGGCGAAGCCCTCTTTGTGCAAAGCCTCGAGCAAAGGCGTATCGAGCTGCAGGAGAGGTTCGCCGCCGGTGAAGACCACGAAAGCGTAGTCGCGCGGTGCGCCGCCCCAAGCCTGGGCGATGGTGGCTGCGAGCGCCTGCGGCGTGGCGAACTTGCCGCCGCCTTCGCCATCCGTGCCGATGAAATCCGTGTCGCAGAAATTGCATTGCGCGATCGCGCGGTCTTCCTCTTGGCCCGACCAGAGATTGCAGCCGGCAAAGCGGCAGAAGACCGCGGCGCGGCCGGCCTGCGCGCCTTCGCCCTGCAAAGTGCGGAAGATCTCTTTGACTTGATAGCTCATGCGTGCGGTAGGCCCCTTGGCGTTAGCGCCCCTCTCCCCGCTTGCGGGGAGAGGGAAAGAAAAAGGGCCTCTTCCGAGGCCCTTTGCGAAAGATCCCGAAGCGCGGGCCGTCAGATCGATTCGGTGATCCATTTCTTCAATTCGCCCTTGGGCGCGGCGCCGACCTTGGACGAAGCCATCTTGCCACCCTTGAAGATCATCAGGGTCGGAATGGAGCGGATGCCATAGGCGCCGGCGACGCCGGGATTTTCATCCACATTGAGCTTGGCGATCGTCACCTTGCCCTGAAGCTCCTCGGCGATCTCTTCGAGAGACGGGCCGATCATCTTGCAGGGGCCGCACCATTCGGCCCAGAAATCCACCACGACGGGGCCCGGGGCGCCGACCACATCGGCTTTGAAATTGGCATCGGTAACTTTAACGGTAGCCATGTTTCCCTCGCGAAGCGGTTTACGCGCGGGACTCAGGCCCGCCAGTCGCGCAAAAGGTATGTAGTGCGCTGCGGCCCGTCAAGTTTGGGCGGTTGGCTCGCCTGGCTTGGCCGAAGAAAATGCTAGCCGGTGCTCGCCGGCTGATGGCCATTACGCGTGCGTGTCTCGTGCGAATGCCACCAGAACAAGATGCCTATTGCGAGCGCCGTTACCGTGAGCAGTACGTAAATCAACGCCGATTCCTCGATCCACGCGATCGCCGGTACACAGAGCGCCATGACAACCCCGAGAAGACAGACCTGCCAGGAAGGAGCATGCACGCCTGCCGTAAAGGTGCCGAGCGCCAACAAAGTCAGGACGGCGAGTCCGCTCGCGTTGGCGTTGAGAAGCCTTTGAACATCGGGCAAAAACATCAGGCCCATTGTGACCAGAAAAGCGGCCCAATGCAGCACCTGCGTCCAGATCAAGCGCATGCGCGCGTCCCAATCACTCGCGCTCCGCCATCCTATGCTGACACAGACCACTCCGATGAACGGTGCAAGAAGCGCCCAATAACCCATAACGGGATGTTTCGTAAAAGTCGTATAGGCAACGCCGAGAATCGTCAGAATGAATGCCAAACTAAAGGGCAGTTCTCTCATCCAAAAGCTTACGCGCCGTGTATCACCCGACGCTGTGGCCTGCGGGCCTGGTTCTGCGTTACTCATTGTGGCAGCTCCGAATAATCAGTCTTCGTCCGGTTGCTCGGCGAGCCGACGTGGTTTCTCGAATAGACGTGCAGTGACGGCCCCAAAGATGATGCCAGCGATGTGAGCCATATAGGCCACGCCGCCCGATTGAACTTTCGCGACGACGCCAAAACTGAAAAGCTGGATGAGAAACCAGACTCCGATCAGGAGCGCCGCCGGTATGAACGTGATGTCGACGAACCAGCCAAGGAGCAAAACCGTACGAATCTTATCGCGCGGATAGGTGACCAGAAACGCCCCCATCACGGCGGCGATCGCTCCGCTCGCACCCAGATTGGGAACTGTCGATCCTGGATTGGCTGCCACTTGCGCGAGCATCGACACCACTCCGCCGGCAAGATAGAACGCAACGTATCGCCCGGGATTCATTGTGTCTTCTATCTCCGGCCCGAAGGCCCAGAGAAAGATCATGTTGCCGAGAATGTGCGACCAGCTCGCGTGCATGAACAGGGCCGTCAGAAGGGTGATCCAGTGACGGCCCGCAACGATATCGGCAGGGACAACTGACCATCGGGTTACAAATGCCTCACCGCCGCTCAGTTCGAGAATAAAAACCAGGACGTTCAGCGCAATGATGCCCGCGGTCGCGATGGGAAAGCGCAAGGGGCGTCGCGATTCATCACCGAGTGGGAACATGTCTTCTTTTCCCCGAAAAATATACGCCAATCTAAATTAAGCGGACGCTCGTAGAGCGCGCGGCTTAGGGGAGCCAGTCTGTCTGCTACTCGCGGACCACGGTCCCGCCGATCGACTCCATCAGTGCTTCGAAAGACGCTACCCCGTCTTCGGCAACATCGGCCACCACAGCGGCTTTGCCCGGCGCCAATTGGCGCGAGATCTTATCGATCAACTCGGCGTCGTCACTTTGATTGATGATATCGACCGAATTGCCGAAAATTGCACCGCCGGTAGCCGCGATCGTCACCGCGAGCGGACCAACAGGCAAACCAGCCAACGCGCCGAGCAAAGCGCCGACGGCTGTGCCGCCAAGTCCTTCTTTGGCGATCTCCTGCACCGACAGCTTTCCGCTCGAGTCCCTTGCGATAACGGCCGAAGCATAAAGCTTGATGCTGCCCTCCGCGTGCATATCGCGGAGGGCTCGGGTTGCTTGAGCGATCTTCGCCTCGTCAGGAAAGATTACAACGACCAAATTGCTCATTGAGGTCTCTCGTTCCTTTCGAAGCCAGAGCGTGGTTGCTACAAGCGCCGGATGCAGTTCGCTCTTGCGGGATGCTCTAGATTTAAAGAAGTAGAGCATCGGATCATCAAATCAGATCCGGCTTGCCCGATTTGATCATTCAAAAGCTGATCTCGGCAACAGCCGAGATCAGTACCGCTCACACTTTTGGGTCCGATGCTCTAGTGCGCGAACGTCCACGCTATGATCAGTGGCGTGCCGC
Source organism: uncultured Alphaproteobacteria bacterium (assembly GCA_963704745.1). Classification (GTDB taxonomy): domain Bacteria; phylum Pseudomonadota; class Alphaproteobacteria; order Rhizobiales; family Beijerinckiaceae; genus Methylovirgula. The sequence goes on along the minus strand of OY969936.1, from coordinate 2,972,744 downwards.
CGCAGACTGGGTCAGCGTCTTGGTGACATCCCGCCCGGCAATCGCCATCATCACGATGGCCCAACCCGAGGTGATCAAGTTGATGCCGACAAGAAGACCCAGGACCCAGGCGGCGCTCATTGGCCAACCGAGAATGATAATCACCGCCAAGGCCAGATCCGACAGTCCACTCACCAGCATCCAGCCCCATGTGCTGGAGATCACGTCGCGATAGGCGATCGACGTCACGGTCTGGAACACGCCCTCTACGATGAAAAACGCGGTCAACACGAGCGTGAGCGACACTGCGCCTGCAACAGGCTTCCAGAGCAACAAGATACCGACGGCGAGCGAAAGAGCCGCGGTGAGGAGGCTCCACAGAAAGGCCGGGACGTTTTCAGCCGAAAACATTACGATGAGGCCGACGATGCCGGCAATCAGAAACAGCCAACCAATATAGAAGGCGACGGCGATGGTCGCCGCCACGGGCCAACCGATGGCGGCGACGCCAAGGATAATCATGATCACGCCTTGGAACAACAGCAGCCGCCAGTGGGCTTTCAGAGCGCCCTTGATGGCACGTTGCATGTCGGTTTGACTTGGATTGAGCGAGGTCATCTTCTTTCTCCAATAATCATCTGCATTAATCGACGAGAATATACGCAAGCCGCTTGGCATGCAGGAGCGGCGGCATTTTGCGCCGCCGCTCAGGTGACTATTTCGGTGCGCAGTGAAAGCTGGTCTCTCGTGCGCATTTCATGGGCAGAAGTACATCATCAAACCATGCGCTAGGCGTGGCTGTCAGTCATTTGGCTTGCGCGGCGTTTGCATCTATCCGCGCGCCCCAGGCTTGCAGCACCGCGTGCTCGGCTTCATCCAATGCCGCTGCCGCAAGGACGATCGCGGCGTCGGCGTAGCGCTCGGTGCTTTCGGCCCGATGTTGCAGCTTGGCCGTTTCCCGCTTGGTCTTCCACTCGGCGATCTTCTCGCTCGTGGCCGCCTTTTGCTCGTCGGCCCAATTCTTCACCTCGGCTTGTGCGGCCGTGACCTTTGCGCGGTCCTGTGCGATCCGCTTGTTCACCGCGTCGAGGTGACTGCGCACGTCCTGTTCGGCGTGCTGAGCCTTGGCGTCGATCGTGGATTTCAAGCTCTTCAGGCCGGTTTCGATATTGGTGACTTTGAGACGAAGAGCTTCACCGAACTTATCAATGTGCTTAGCCATGACGAGGTCTCCTCTTCAGAGTGGCGTCCGATGACACGTTCGCAATTGGATTTGGCCACAACCACAACTCAATCATAGCAATACCGCCTACGGGAGCCTCGAAGAGAGGCTACTCGTTCGACGTGAAGTGCCATCTTCGGAAGGTGAAACCTTCCAGCTTCTCCATAGGGCGCGCCTCGCGGCGCGCCTTGCGCTATATCAATCTCCCCAACCAACCATCGGAATATGCGAGAAGATTATTTCAGCCTGCCTTTGAACACGGCCAGACAAGCGGGAGTGAGCCGATGAAGTCGAAGGCGATCTCGAGGATCTCATTGCCGATCGGGATCGCCGAGGTGCTCAGTCCCCTTGCAGTCACGCAGAGGGGAACTTGGCAGCCATGGTCGAGCCGACCGCTGAGACCGTCAGCATGGGCGCCTCGAAGCTCGATCCGCGCACGCCGCCGGACGAACGGCTGAGCCTCGTCTTCATCCCGCTGCCGGACTTCATCCGCGCGCTGAGCGAGAATCAGATCGATCTGATCCGATAAGGCGAGATGGCGGGCTCCTACCGGAGCGCGAGCAGCGCGGCATCGAGCGCCGCCGCCTCCAGCTCAACCACATTCGGGCCGGCGGTAAAAACTAACAGCATGCGCAGCTGTTTGTCCGGCCAGAGTGGGGCGAGGACAGCGCGATAAAGCGCCATTTGGGTTACATAGGCCGGCGGAATCGCGCCGGCCTCAGGAACCGTTCCGGTCTTGTAATCGGCGACGATCACTTCTCTTTCCGTCTCGACGATCCGGTCGATCTGGCCGCTGACCTCCCGGCTCGCGCCGCTCGGCGTCATGATCCGCCCGACGGTGGCGACCTCGGCTCGCGCGCGCGGGCCGAAAAGTTCGGCGAGACCTTCGGTTTCGAGCACGCCCAGGGCTTCCTCGATCAAATGCGCGTGGTCGGAAGAAAGATGTCCGGCGCGGGCGGAAAGAAAGGCCTGCGCCGCCGCCCTCCTGCTTGCGGGCGAGACCTGCGGCAGATATTGCAAAAGCACATGCATCAGTCGCCCGCGCTCCAGCGCCGCGCGCTCGACGACTGCTGTTCCCTCTTGGCGAATCATATCGGCGGCGGCCAGCGCCGTCGCGGGTTTGAGCGGCGGCGCCGGGCTCATCTCCGGCGTTGCCGGGCGCAGCAGGAAATCGGGGAGTTCCAGCTCCGGCGCCGCGGGCTTCTCGCGGCGATCGGCAGCGCCCGGCGCGAGCGTGCCCGGCGTTGCACGCCGCAGGATCATTTCCGCATTGTCCCAAAAGGCCGGGATTTCTTCGAATCCGTCTCCCAAACCGGCGCGGATCATCGTGCTCCAGGCGACCGCGCCGGGCTCGCGCGCATTATAAAAGCCGGCGATATAGAGCCGCTCCTCCGCCCGCGTCAGCGCGACATAGAGGAGACGGCGATGCTCGTCTTCGGCATCGGCGCGCGCCAATTCGCGCGCCGCAGCGATCGACTCGGGGTCCTGATCCTTGCGGGGAGACCAGACGGGAAGCAGCGGGCCGCCGGCGGGATCGGCAAGGCAAAAAATCTTCGGATCATGCTGCGGGCTCGGCACGCCGCAGGTATCGGGCAGAAAGACGATCTTGGCCTCTAGCCCTTTGGCGGCATGGACGGTCATCACACGCACGCAATCGCCCGAGGTCTCCATGTCGCGCTTGATCGAAAGGTCGGCAGCTTCGAGATCGGCGAGAAAACGCGCGAGCGAAAAGATTCCGTCGCGTTCGGCGCGCAAGGCGAGGCGCAGAAATTCGTCGAGCGCGTCGCAGGCCTCCGGGCCGAGCCGGGCTTCCATCGCGCGGCGGCCGCCGTCTTCGCTCAACAAAAGCGCATAAAAGCTGAAGGGAGTGAGCGCCACGCGGCCGCGCCAGCGGATGAGCCTTTCATACGCCGCTTGATGTTTTACCTCCGGCGCATCCGCAAGCGCTTCGAAGAGCGAGGTTTTCCGACCCGGCGCGAGTTTGAGGAGATCATCGTCGTCGAGCCCGATCAGCGGCGATTTCAACACGGCGGCAAGCGTCAGATCGTCCTGCGGCAGAAGCGCTGCGCGTCCTGCGGCGATCAGATCCATCACGGCAATATGCTCCATGAGCTGGAGCCGATCGGCGCCGGCCACGGGAACCTTCTGCTGCTTCAAGGCGCGGATGATGGCCTCGAAAAACGGGCCGCGGCTGCGCACCAGGATCAATATGTCGCCGGCGCTGATCGGGCGGAAATGGCCGAGATCGGAGTCGAAGACATATTCGCCCGCGCCCGGGGCAAGCAGGCTTCCGATCTTCTGCGCAACGCGCCGCGCGAGCCGGCTCGCGGGATCGCTCTCGTCGAGTATGTCGAGCGGCAAGCGCCAATCGCGTGGATCCTCGCGCGGCTCGACAGTGATCGCCGGCCAGATCTCGACGAGGCCGGGCAGATCGCGCTTCAGCGGCTCATGCCCCATCCATATGTCGTCGGTGACGAGGCCTTTCTGATGCTCCGGCCTCGCAAAGATTTCGTCGACCATAGTAAGCACGGCCGGCACTGAGCGGAAGGAGTCCTTCAGCTCGACATGCTCGAAGGCGCTGTCCGCACCGAATCTTTGCGCGAAGCGACCGCGCATCTCATGAAATTTTTGCGGCGCGGCGCCCTGGAAGGAGAAGATCGATTGCTTCTCGTCGCCGACGGCGAAAAAGGTGCGGCGGGTGCTGCGGCTGCCCAAGCCGGCGGCGAATTCGCCGGTCAATTCTTCGAGAATCCGCCATTGCGCTTCGCTCGTATCCTGCGCCTCGTCGACGAGAATATGGTCGATGCCGGAATCGAGCTTGAACAGCACCCAGCGCGCATCGGAACGCTCCACCAGAGCGAGCGTGCGGGCGATGAGATCGTCGAAATCAAGGACGCCGCGCGCTGCCTTGGCCTCCTCGTAGCGGGCAAGCACCTCGCCGATGACGGTGAAGAGCGCAATGGAACGCTCGAAGCAGGCGGCCGTCTTGCGCCGCGCGCGAAGTTCGTCGAGCCGCGCCTGTTCCGCAAAAAGTTCGGCGACGAGATCGGGGCGGGCTTCGGCAGGGGTTTTGGTAGCGAGCTTCTCTCGCTTCTTGCCTGCGCCGCCATCGGTGAAGAAGATTTCGAGATAGGCGGCAAGGCAGACGCTGCGCTCGGCCCTCAAACTCTCGGCCTTGCGAAAGAGATCCGCCTTCTCGCAATCGGTCTTTGATCCTTGCGCGAGAAAATCGGCAAATTCGCCCCAGCGGTTTGGCGCAATGCCCTCCTCGATCATCTTTGTCTCGATGACCGCCACTGTCTCATTGGGCGCGAGATTGAGGACGCGTCGCAGAGAGGCCGCAGCTTGCTCCGGCATGGTCTGTTGAAACAAAGCCCGATGGCTCATCGCTTCGGCGGTGAGGCTGTCGAAGTCGGCTTGCGAAGTCTCCGCGATGAGGCGCTCAAGGGCCAGGCCCAATTCGCCGCGATCACTCTGGGCGCTCGCCAGCGTCGCGCGTTTCGCCGCGCTCAAAAGCTCGGCCTGGCCGAGATCTTCGAGCACTTCGAAGCGCCCCGGCACATTGGCTTCGAAGGGAAAGAGATGCAGAAGCCTTTCGCAAAAGGCATGGATCGTATGGATCTTCAATCCACCGGGCGTCTCGACCGTGCGGGCGAAGAGACGCCGCGCGAAAATTAGGCGAGCGGGATCGAGAGGTCCGGCGCCGATCGCTTCGATCCAAGCAGCCAGCGCCGCATCATCGATCTTTGTCCATTGCGACAGAGTCGCGAAGACTTTCGCCGCCATATTGGCGGCCGCCGCCTTGGTGAAAGTGAGGCAGAGGATTTTGGCCGGCGGCACACCGGCGAGGAGATGGCGCAGAACGCGCTGGGCGAGCACATGCGTCTTGCCGGAGCCGGCATTGGCGGAGACCCAGACGGATTTTTCCGGGTTCGAGGCCCTGAGCTGGCGGGCGCGGACCGGCGCCGGGATGTTGCGCGGCGCGCTCATTCGCCGCTACCTTCATCGAAGCCGAGCGACCATTCCTTGACGCGGGCGAGATGGTCATAGGCGTTGTACTTTGCCGAAAATTTCGGAAAGGGCCGCGGCGGATAGGCGGTGGATTCATCGCGGAATTGGTTGAGCAGGCCAATCAGGGCGTCGAAATGGCGTTCGGCGAGCTCGGTGATGCTGATCTGCTCGCCCTTCTTGAACCGCAGCGGCTTTTCTTCGCCGCCATCCTTGCCGCCGAGCTTGACGTAAAGCGCTTCCGCAACCTCCGTGCCTCGTTCAAGACCAAAGGCGCCGCGCCGCGCCATGGCAGCTTCGAGCGTCAATTGCGGCGCAAAGCCGACCAGAACCTCATTCGGGCCCGGCGGCGTGCCGGTCTTGTAATCGATCAAGCTCACTGTGCCGTCGTGGCGATGCTCGAGCCGATCGGCCTTGGCCGACAGGATGAAGCTCGAGCCGTCGGCGAGGCGAATGGGAAGCACGCCGTCGATCTCGACGTCGATCTTGGCGAGCCGATCGCGCCGCCGCGCTTCGAAACCGAGATAGAAATCTGCGGCGCCTTGGACGCGCGGCCAGGCGAAGGCCAAGAATTCGGGATCATTGAACTCATCGGCGAAGGCCGCGCGCAGCATGGCCGAGAGATGCGCTCCGGCATCTTCGGGCAGGGGCCCGCTGGAAAAGCGCTCGCAGAAATGCGCAAGCACCTCATGGATCGCCATGCCCATGATGCGGCGGCTCGCTGTCGCGGCGAGAGACGGAAGTTCGATCAAACCCAAAATGAATTCCGCATAGATGGCATAAGGGTCACGGCGCAAGGTCTCGATCCGCGTCACGCTGAGGCGGGTCGGACGCAAAGCGAGCGGCGGCCGCGGCATCGGACGCTTGCCCGCCGCAACCACTATGCGCGGCCGATCGAGAGCGCGGGCAAGATCGAGGTAAAGCTCGCCGCGCTTGCGGCAGGCCTCGAAAGTGCTGCCGCCGACCGCCGCCAGCCTTTGCACGAAGCGCGAGGCGACCGTCGGCGCGCCGTCGCGTTTTTGCGCGCGGCTCAGAATGACGCGCTGAGCACCCATGGCGGACATAAAATCATGAGCGGTCTGGCCGATCTTGCGCTCCGGCGGGCTGAGGCCCAGCGCCGCGCGCATCGGCCGGTTCAGAAAGGCGTCACTGCGCGTCTCCGGCGGCCAGATCGTCTCATCGAGGCCGCCGAGCAGCATCAGATCGGCTTCCATGAGACGGGCTTCGAGCAGGCCGAAGATTCTTAGACGCGGATGGGTTTGCTTTCGCCGGCGCAGCGCGGTCGCGCCTGCCGTCTCGGCGAAGAAGAGAAGATAGGTTTCGGCCGTGAAGGCGAGTTCCGGCAGAGTGCAGCGCGCAAGCTCGTCGAAAAGCGCGTGCAGGGCCTCGTAATCTTCGCCCTGCAGCACAGGCTCTCCGCTTTGCGTCACCCAATCGAGCGCGCTGCGATGCGCGGCGATCCAGGCGCCGAGTTGATGCGGTCGGTCGGCCAAAGCAGCGAGTGGCGCCAGCGCATGTGTGAGTCGCGCGAGGAGATCTTCGAGCCTTTGCCAATCCGCATCGCTGATTCGCTTCTGGGCCGGATGCGCGAAACGATCCGAAGCTTTGTGCCGTGCCGCGGCGATCGCCTCGCGCGGGTTTGCGAAAGCCGTGAAGGCGCGCTCTTGGCGCAGCAGGCCGATCTCGCAGAGCGGCGCGAGCCTTTCGATCTCGGCGCGCGCCAGCCCGAGATGCGTCAGAGGATGGGCGAGAAGGGCTGCGACATCTTCGGCGGCAAGGCTACTCGCAGCGCACAGCGCGACGAGCCGTGCGAGCACGCCATGGGGGCTCGCGCTCAAAGGCTCGCCGGCCGAATCCTCGACCTCAATGCCGAAGCGGGTGAGTTCGGCGGCGACGCGGCGAGCGAGAGCGCGATCCGGGGTCACCAGCGCCGCCGTGCGGCCCGGCTCCTCCAAGATTTGCCGCAGGCCGATGGCAAGCGCCAGCGCTTCCTCGCGCTCGTCACCGGCTTCGATGAAAGCGACATCAGCGAGCGCCGCCTCGATTTCGGTGTCAGAGGTCGCGCTGCGATAGCTTTGCCAATGTTCCGTCGTCTCGGCCGGGCGCAGCGCCTCGGAGACGAAGCACGCGCGGGCTGTGAGCCCGGCTTCCGGCGCGCCAAGCTCGATGACGCTGTCGCGCGTGACTTTGAGGACGGCCAAGAGCCGGCGCAGCGCCGCCTGCGGATGGCCGTAGGCGGGGTCTTGCGCCTCGTGCCGGTCGATGCCGATCTGCCGCCAGGCCGCATCATCGAGCCCGCGATCGAGACCGGGCAGAACGACGGCGCCTTGCGGCGCTCGGGCGATCGCGGCGAGCAAGCGCGCGGTCGCGCGATTGGTGCCGGTCGAGCCGATGGCGATGACGGGACCGCCCATATATCCAGCTTCGATCCGTGTAATCTGCTTCTCGACGAGAAGCACGCGCCGGCGCGCCGCATCGACGAGATGATGATCGTCTAAAATCCGTGGCCAATGGGCGATCGCTATATTCAGAAAATCGAGCGTGATCCGCCAATAAGCGTCGAATTCCGGCAGAACCAGAGGATCGAGCTCCGTAAAAGCGATATCCTCTATGATCAATTCGTCGATGAGATCGGCGAGATCGCCGGCGAGCGCGAAGGCATCGAGCGGCGAGGTGCCGACAAGGCAGGGCTCGCGCTTATCAGTGGTTTTCGTGCCGTCGCGGTCGATCGACACGATTGCATGGCGCAGGGCCTGCGCCCATTGGAAGATCAGGCGGGCGAGATGCATACGCCGCCAGATCTCGCTCGCCGCCTGCGGCAGATCTTCGGCCAGAGGTGTTTCGAGGCCCGGCTCCTCGAAGAGGAGCGCGGTCTCGGCCGCATCGAGCGCGCCGAGCGGCAGGATCCGCGGCAGCAGGGTCGCCGGGCGATCGAGCGCGGTCGCGAATTCATCGGCAAGGCTGCGCGCCGCGCGCCGCGTCGGCACATAGATCGTCGCGTCCGCCATGGAAAGCGGCGACAGCGCGCGCGAAAAACCTTCGACGACGCGCCCGTCGAGGAGCGCGGCGACGAAGGTCTTCAGGAAAGGCGCTCCTGGCGCGATGGTGAAGACTGTGCTGGCGGGCATAGGGTGGGCAGCCGAAGAGCGGCGGCGAGTCGCGCAATGCCAATAATATAGACGGCGGAATGGGCTGGAAAGTGCCGCCGTCCGACAGCGAAACCTCTGCCCTTACTCTCGAATGCCGAGACGGCTCGGGTCGTGCGTCTCGCCTGCCTTTGCCGCCATGCAGCAATCGATCGATCGCCGCATTGCTCGTAAATGCTGAGCTTTAAATTGGTGCCCTGCAACTGGCAAACCATAATGGCGTTTTTAGACTTAGTTTTAGTGTGTTGCTAAAACGCAACTGGCAATCGCTGATGGCATGTATTATCAAAGTGCGGTTTGCCGAAACGCAAAAGCCGCATGTCGGTCAGCTGCGAATCGGAAACGCAACGGCGCTTTGGAGGAAACGCAAGAGCGCTTTGGAAAGGAGTGATCATGACGCATTCATGTGACGGAAAGTCGGGGAACGGGCGGGCATGCGGCGGAAAGTCGGGGAACACGCGGCGCGGTCTTCTGCAAACGGTGCTCGCCGTCGCGGCGGCGGTGCCGTTTGTCGGCCTCAGCGTTCGCGATGCTTTGGCGAAGGTTGCGAAAACGGCTGTCGCTTATCGGGACCATCCGAACGGCGCCAATCACTGCGCCCTTTGCCGCTTCTTTGCGCCGCCGAACGCCTGCCATCAGGTCGAGGGCGTGATCAGCCCGAATGGCTGGTGCAGGCTGTTTTCGAAGAAGAGCTGACGCGTAGTTTGGCGTAACCGCACTTTGCATGGTCATCTCTTCGATAGCGCGAAACTTCGACTTTCGTCGAATGTTTTCACAAGACCGGACACGGTCGAGTCGAAGTAACCGAGCATGCGGCTCTGGTCGGAACGAATAGTCCTTCCCTGTTTTGCAGGGAAGGACGGCTTGTTTGAGCGGACAGAAGAAGCCATCGGCGAGGATTGGCTCGATCCGCTGGCTTAGCCCTGTGTCTACTGTCCTTGCAGGAAACCGGCGTCGAAGCGATTTGCAATTCAGCGCTTTGATCTCCGCCGCTCTTTGCGTCGACCTACGTAATCAGACGCTTTTGGAACGAAGACGCCGGGCCGGGCGCAAGACGGATCATCCGAAAAACCGCTCTCTCACCGGCTGACGCCGTTGAGGTCTTGCGCGACGCGTTCGATCCGCGCGGCGGTTTCGCCGAGCGACTCGGCAAGGCGATCGGCCCATTCCTCTTGCTGGCTCGCGAGATTTGCCGAAGCGGATTTGAGATTGACGGCTTCGACTTCGAGTTCGGCGATGCGCCGATCGGCTTCCGCCAATTCATCGGCGACGGTGATGGCCGCCATGATCGCTAGCCGCTGATCACCGATTTCGCCGAAGCTTCTTTTCAATGTCTCAATGCGCTCGTCGATCTGGCGCGCGAGCCCCTGGAGATGGGCTTCCTCGCCTTTGCCGCAGGCCATGCGATAGACATGGCCGGCGATGGTGACCGCAACATGCGTCATACCACCCTTTTCCTTACCGCCCATCCATCCACCCTGCACCCCCTCGAGCAGCGCCTCAACGGTCGCGCGAGGTCTGCGCCAAGATCACTCTGATGGACGAACTCGCTTTGGCGAGCCGGCGTGCCACCTCGCCATTGGCCAGCTCGACCGATTTCGACCGGGCCTGGGCGTCGTCGAGTTCGAGGGCGAGCCGCGTCCGGTCGTCCTGCAGCACCGCAAGCTCTTCTTCGAGATTGCCGCGCTCCGCATCGGCCTTGAGGCGGCGCTCGCAAGCAGCTTCGAGCTGGTCGAGCGCGGCCAAAAGGCTTTTGAAGGCGAACTCAAGTCGGGCGTAAGTGCTCATACGACGCTGGGTCTGGATTGAACGCATTAGGCGCTCGTCTGTCGCCCCCGTCAACTCGGCAAACCCGCCGGCCCGCAGTCGAATTGAAACCGGACAACAGCTATTTGCCGAATTCGGCTAAGACCGATGCGAAGATCATTGCCGAAACATCGCGAATCGTAACTCGGGCGAGGCAAATATCGGCGATACATGGTCTGAGAAATTTCGTGCTGCAATGCACAACAAAGGAGGGATATCCATTCCTCTTCGCACGGATTTTTGCTGGCTTGGTATGTTGCATTTTGCACGCTGCACTTGGCATACCGTTATTTTAACTTCAAATCTTCGCCGCGACATTTTGGCCGAGCATGGAACTGCATGGGAAAAGGTGCGGACGTCTTGCGCATCATTTGATCTCATGCAAGACAAAGGGGACCCGAAGGATCGCTGGCGCAGCGGTGATCCTCATGCTTGGGCGACCTAGGCCTTGGGCAACTTGGGCCTTGGGCAACTTGGGCCTTGGGCGATCTCGGGGCGCGCTGCTGAAAGCCAGAGGCTTTATGGAGACGTCCCCGGTCACGATCCGGAGCCAGCACGCACGTACTCTGCCTCGTGCGAGCCTTTCTCGTTGCTGAGGTAGACAGGGGGGCGATGCGATGAAGGAGCCGGGACCGAGGCGCGCTGCGCGGGGCAATTGATCATCACCACGAATTCGGCGGAAATGAACTGAACGCGGCCATGGGCATTAGCAGCGTCGCGCGCCCTCCGCTGCTCGGCGTGTCGGATTGTGCGCCTTCGTCCAGACCGAGTGCCGCAGCGACAGAGGTTGCGTCCAGATCCACTTCTCAAACGCCGTAGAGCTAGAATATTTCCAGCATCCCGAAACAAAAAACAGGGATGCGGGTTGATCCGGATTAAGGCGCGGGATCCGATGAGGCGCATGATTTGCTCGGCGATAGGCGGGCCAGGGAGGACGTATGGTGGTGAATGTCGCGATCAACGGATTCGGGCGCATCGGGCGCAATATTTTGCGCGCGATCGTGGAAACGGGACGTCAGGATATTCGCGTCGTCGCCATCAATGATCTGGCGCCAGTCGAGACCAATGCGCATCTCCTGCGCTTCGATTCGGTGCATGGCCGGTTTCCGCGCGAGGTGAAGGTCATAGGCGACGCGATCGATGTCGGCAGCGGGCCAATCAAAGTGACGGCGCTGCGCGATCCCGCCGAATTGCCGCATCGCGCGCTCGGGGTCGATGTCGCGCTCGAATGCACGGGCATCTTCACGTCGAAGGAGAAGGCTTCCGCCCATCTCAAGGCCGGCGCCAAGCGCGTGCTCATCTCGGCGCCCGCCGATAATGCTGATTTGACGGTCGTCTTCGGCGTCAATCACGAGAAGCTGAGCCGCGATCATGTCGTGGTGTCGAACGCTTCCTGCACCACCAATTGCCTGGCGCCCATCGCCAAGGTCCTTCACGATGCGATCGGCATCGAGATGGGCTTCATGACGACCATTCATTCATATACCGGCGACCAGCCGACGCTCGATACGGTGCACAAGGATCTTTATCGCGCCCGCGCCGCGGCGCTCTCGATGATCCCGACTTCGACCGGCGCCGCCAGGGCGGTCGGGCTCGTCCTGCCGGAATTGCATGGCAAACTCGATGGTTGCGCCATCCGCGTCCCGACGCCGAATGTCTCGGTCGTCGATTTCAAATTCGTCGCCAAGCGGGCGACCACGCCGGCCGAAATTGAAGACGCCATCAAGCGGGCGGCACAACAGCAATTGAAAGGCATTCTCACTTTCACAGAAGAGAAGAATGTCTCGATCGATTTCAATCACGACCCGCATTCCTCGATCTTCCATATGGATCAGACGCGGGTCATGGACGGGACTTTCGTTCGTGTCGTTTCCTGGTACGACAATGAATGGGGGTTTTCCAACCGCATGGCCGATACGGCCGTCGCAATGGGGAAGCTGGCATGACGAGATCTGCGCCTTTGGCTCCTTTTCCTACCCTTGACGATGCCCAACTCACCGGAAAGCGAGTGCTCGTCCGGGTCGACCTCAATGTGCCGATGGAAGGCGACGAGAAGGTCGCCGACGGGACCCGCATCGACCGGATCCTGCCCAATCTGCGCGAGATCGCGGGCAAGGGCGCCAAGGTCATCATCCTGTCGCATCTCGGCCGGCCGAAGAATGGACGCGACGAGAAATATTCGCTGCGGCCGGTCGCCGCCGAACTCGAAAAGCGGCTCGGCAAGAAGGTCGCCTTCGCGGATGATTGCATCGGCGAGACGGCCGAGGCGGCCGTCGCCGCAATGCATGCCGGCGATTATCTGCTGCTCGAAAATACCCGATTCCACAAAGGCGAAGAGAAGAACGATCCCGACTTCGTCGCAGCCCTCGCCAAGCTCGGCGATGTCTATGTGGACGATTCCTTCTCGACCGCGCATCGCGCGCATGCCTCGACCGAAGGGCTCGCGCATAAGATGCCCTCCTTCGCCGGCCGCTCGATGCAGGTCGAGCTCGAGATCCTGACCAATCTTCTGACCAGTCCGGTGCGTCCGGTGATGGCGATCGTCGGCGGCGCCAAGGTTTCGACCAAGCTCGAACTGCTCGGCAATCTAATGCGCCGGGTCGATCGGCTCGTCATCGGCGGCGGCATGGCCAATACCTTCCTCGCCGCCATGGGCAAGGCAATCGGCAAATCGCTCTGCGAAATGGAATTCGCCGACATCGCCCGGAAGATCATGGCCGATGCCGCGGGCGCGAACTGCGAGGTCGTGCTGCCGGTCGATGTTGTGGTGGCGCCCAAATTCGCGGCGCATGCGCCGAGCCGCGTCGTCGATGTCGATCATGTCGGCCCCGAGGATATGATCCTGGACATCGGCCCGGAATTGGTGGCGAAGGTCGAGGCCTTGCTCGAGACCACGCGCACGCTCGTCTGGAACGGTCCCTTCGGCGCCTTCGAAATCCCGCCCTTCGACGCCGGGACCGTGGCGGTCGCCACGGCTGCCGCGCGGCTCACCAAATCCGGCCAGCTCGAATCGATCGCCGGCGGCGGCGACACGATCGCGGCCCTGAACAAGGCCGATGCCGCCAAGGAGTTCACCTATATCTCGACGGCCGGCGGCGCCTTCCTCGAATGGCTCGAAGGCAAGCGCCTGCCGGGCGTCGAGGCCTTGCGCAACAACTTCCGGCAAATATGATCGGCACCCGCCATCCGAACGACGGGTCATGCGCGCTACCGAGATGCCGAAGCCAAGAACAGGCAGGGAGGAGGGCGTGAACAAGGATCAGCTCGAACGCAATGCGCGAGCGATGGTCGCCGCGGGCAAGGGCCTGTTGGCGGCCGATGAGAGCACCGGCACGATCAGCAAGCGCTTCGATGCGATCGGCATCGCCTCGACCGCCGAGTCGCGGCGCGATTACCGCGAGCTGATGTTTCGCACCCGCCCGGCGATGGACAATTATATCTCCGGCGTCATTCTCTATGATGAAACCATTCGCCAGACCGGCGCCGACGGGACGCCGCTCGTCCAATTGATCGAAGCCACCGGCGCGATCCCCGGCATCAAGGTCGATCTCGGCGCCAAGCCTCTGCCGAGCTTTCCCGGCGAGACGATCACCGAGGGGCTCGACGGCCTCGCCGGTCGTCTCACGGATTATTATGCGCTCGGCGCCCGCTTCGCCAAATGGCGGGCCGTGATCCACATTGGCGAGGACATTCCGACGCGCGCCGCAATCAATGCCAATGCGCATGCGCTGGCGCGCTATGCGGCGCTCTGCCAGGCGGCCACTATGGTCCCGATCGTCGAGCCGGAAGTGCTGATGGACGGCGGCCATTCGCTGGCGCGCTGCTATGAGGTCACTGAAGCGGTGCTGAAGACCGTCTTTGCCGAACTTTATGAGCAGCGCGTCTTTCTGGAAGGCATGCTGCTCAAGCCGAACATGATCGTCCCCGGCCAGAAGGCGGCGCAGCCAGCGCGCCGGGAGGAGGTCGCCGCGGTGACCGTGCGGCTTCTCAAACATTGCGTGCCGGTGGCCGTTCCCGGCATTGCTTTTCTGTCCGGCGGCCAGTCGGATGTCGAGGCGACCGCCCATCTCGATGCGATCAACCAATTGGCGCCCTTGCCCTGGACGGTCACTTTCTCCTATGGCCGCGCCTTGCAGGCGGCGGCGCAAAAAGCCTGGGGTGGGAAGCCTGAGAATGGGCTGGCGGCACAGGCAGCCTTCGCGCATCGGGCGCGGATGAACGGGCTTGCCGCACTTGGGCAATGGTCGGCCCCGCTCGAGGCCGCCGCCTGAGAGCCACCGCGCTTTTGCCCCAATTTTCGGCGAGCTCTGCCGGTTGTCTTTCCTTTCCACCAATGTGCAATCGCCCATGGCTGAGGCCGCGCCGCGCCTTTATCTGATCACGCCGCCGCTCGCCGAGGCCGCCGGCTTTGCCGCCATCTTCGAAGCAGCGCTCGAGGCCGGCGACATCGCCTGCGTCTTTCTGCGGACAGAGCCGCTCGCGCAGAGCGAGATCAAGAAGATCATCGCCGCCCTCGCGCCGCGCGCGCAGAAGCGTGGTGCCGCCGTCCTCGTCGCCGATCCGACGCTCGCGGCGCGCTGCGACGCCGATGGCGTGCATGTCACCGGCACGGGGCCGGCATTGGAGGCGGCGCTCGCGGCGATGAAGCCGGACAGGATCGTCGGCGTCGGCGGCCTCGGCAGCCGTCATGAAGCGATGCTCGCGGGCGAGTCGGGCGCCGATTATGTGATGTTCGGCGGCCCCGAAGAAAAGCCGGACCCGGCAGATATCGGCGAACGCACCGCCTGGTGGGCGGAGATCTTCACCTTGCCTTGCGTCGCTTATGCGCCGGCCCTCGGCGACATCGCCGCGCTCGTCGAAGCGGGCGCCGATTTCATCGCGCTCGGCGATGCGGTCTGGAACGATCCACGGGGCGCCGCGGCCGCCGTGGAGGCTGCGATGCGCGCGCTCGCCGCGGCCCGCGAGCCGATCCCATGAAGCGCTCTTTTTGGCAGCGCATGGCCCATGGCCTTCTTCTGTCTCTGCCGCTGATCATTTTCCGCGTAGCGGCAGATGCGGCGCAGACGACGCCGGCCCCGGCCGATCAATCCCCGCCACTCGAATTGCCCGCGCCGCCATCCTGGAAGCCGGCATTTCCCACGCCCGAAGCCGCCAAGCCGCAGCCGGATCAGAGCGCGGGTCAGAGCTATGTGGATCGGAGCAAGGTCGATCTCGCCTATGGCGCCTATCAACGCGGCTATTACGAGACGGCGCTGCACGAGACGATGCAGCGGCTCGCCGCCAATAAGCATGATTCGGCGGCGATGACGCTCATCGGCGAGCTTTATGATCAGGGGCTCGGGGTGCCGGAGAATTACAGCGAAGCGGCACGCTGGTATGCCGCCGCGGCGGCGGAAGGCGATGTGGAGGCGATTTTCGCGCTCGGCCTGGCGAAATTGCAAGGCAAGGGAGTCAAGAAGGATCTCGCCGGCGCCGCCGCGCTCTTCCGCAAGGCGGCGGCGAAGGATCATCCCGGGGCGCTCTACAATCTCGGCATGATGGCGCTGCGCAACAATGGCGCGGTTCCGGATTTCGGCAAGGCCGCCGACTATTTCGGCCGCGCGGCGGTGCTCGGCTTTGCCGATGCAGCCTATGCGCTGGCGATCCTCTACCGCAACGGGCGCGGCGTCACGCGCAGTGATAAAGTTGCCGCGCTATGGATGGGGCGCGCCGCCAAGGAGAACAATGTTCCGGCCGAAGTCGAATATGCGGTCATGCTGTTCAACGGCATCGGCGTCGACAAGGACGAGGTGGCGGCGGCCAGGCTTTTCCTGAAGGCGGCGGCCGCCAACAATCCGGTCGCGCAGGACCGCGTGGCGCGCCTGCTCGTCGCCGGCCGCGGCATAGAGACGAATCTGGTCGAGGCGATGAAATGGCATCTTCTCGCCGGAGCCGCCGGCGAGAAGGACCCCTGGCTCGACGAAGTCTTGAACAAGCTCACGCCGGAGCAGAAGAAAGCGGTGCAGACCGCGGTGCATCAATATGTGGGCTATTGAGCCCGCGACATGCTCTAACGGACACTCAGCATGACACTCGCAACCGCTTGGAGCTCTGTTCGCGCTCGGCTTGGCGATCACAAGGCGCAATTGCGCTTCTGCCTGCGGCTGACGCTGGCCGGCCTGTTGGCTTTCGGCCTTGCGCAATTCGGGCATTTTCCGTTGCGCGGACTCTGGGCCGTCTTGACTGCTGTCGTCGTGACCCAGATGAGCGTCGGCGGATCTCTGCAGGCAACCACCGAATATGTGGTCGGCACGCTCGGCGGAGCGATTTACGCCAGCGCGATCGATCTGCTCGTTCCGCATCAGACGACGCTCGCGCTGGCCGGGGTTCTTGCTCTCAGCATAGGTCCGCTCGCCCTGTTGGCGGCGCTCAATCCAAAATTTCGCGTCGCGCCCTTCACGGCGGTGATCGTGCTGCTGCTGTCGAGCCAGTTTGGGCAAAGCCCGATCGAGTCGGCCGTCTATCGGGTGATCGAAGTGGTGCTCGGCGGAGTGAGCGCCATTGCCGTGTCGCTCCTGGTCTTGCCCGAGATGGCGCATGGCCGGGCGCTCGAAGCCGCCGCCCATGTCCTCGATCGCTTGGCGCAAGTCCTGCCCGAGCTCTTGGCGGGTTTTATGCGCGCACTCGATGTCGATGCGATGGGGCGCGTCCAGGATGAGCTTGGTGCCGCCGTCGCCGGCTTCCAGGGGATCACGGCCGAGGTCGAGCGCGAGCGCGTGGCTCACCTTGTCTCCGAGCCGGATCATGGGCCGCTGTCGCGGACGCTGCTGCGGCTGCGGCACGATTTCGTCATCATCGGGCGTGCGGCCGCAGCACCTCTGCCCGATCCTTTCGCAAAACGTCTTGCCCCGCTGCTCAAACGCATCGGCGAGAGCACGGGCGAATATCTGCGCGAAAGCGCCGCCGCGCTCGTTTCGCGGCGCGCGCCGCCGGCGCTCGAAGCTGTGGACGCGGGTTTTTCGGCCTATGCTGCCGAATTCGCGGCGCTGCGCAAGGAAGGTTTTACGCGCAGCCTCGATGCCCAAGAGGTCGAACGCGTCTTTACGCTCGGCTTCGCGCTGGAGCAGCTGCATCGCGATTTATTGGACCTGCAACGCTGCGTGAGCGAGTCCGCGCGGGCGCCGAAGGGGAAGGGGATGCGGAAGGCTATGCAGAAGGGGCAAGGATGATCGGGGCTGAAACCGCATAGCCTCGCCCGCGCCGGCGAGAAGGCCGGCTCGACGAAGTGCGGAACAAACCCACGCCCGAGCAAAAGAAGCCTGTGCAGCACCGGTGAGCTATCGACCCATTGCAGGCACTCCGAATAGGACGCGCAATTTTTCTTTTTGTTATCCTGCCCGGTCCGCCTTTGCACATTCGTCTCAGCCCAATGCATCGTAGGTTGTCCGAATAGACCAAGGCAGAGATTTCACCTATGATCTGCGAGGGCAAAGAACCACGCCTTATTTAGGGTCGTCCGCTGGGAGGTAGAGCGTCATGAGCAGGAGCATGTTTGCGTCCGCATTAGCGGCTTTGACACTGTTGTGGAGCACCGGATTGACGAGCGCCCAACCTTTTGGCACGGACCAGGGCGCGAGAGCCATGATCCAGCGCGCCATTACGGCTCTCAAGGCCAACCAAGCTACCGCGCTCGCCGAATTCAACGACAAGAATAACGAACAGTTTCACTACCGCGATCTTTACGTGTTCTGCATCAACATGTCCGATGGCAAATTTACAGCGCAAGAGAATCCGGCTCTGATAGGCACGGACTCCCGCGCCTTTAAGTTCCAGCAAGACCCGTTCGGACAAAGAGTCTACAACGCCATTAAGAGCGCGCCGGAAGGGCGTGTTATCTCAGTTGGATACAACGCCCCGAGGCCGGGAACGACCGAGCCCGTCCCAAAGGTATCCTATGTGGTGCGCATCGACGGCCAGGGTTGCGGCGTCGGCTATTACAGATAGCCGCTGCCTTTGCGGCCAGGTCGAACTGGAAACGAGACGGCCGCTGCGGTCTCGCCTTCGTGTCAGACGGCCTACAGGTTCTTGGCGGCGATTTGCCGGTCTTGCGGTCCGCCACGACCTCGAACGCTTCTCTCAGCTTGCGCAGAGCGGCGCGTTCAACGGCGCTGATATGGATTACAACCAGTGCTTTCTCATCGGGAAGCATCCGATTTGAATGCAGTGCCATCCCACGTGACTTCTGGTTATGGCGCAAGGGGGGCCGCTTAGAAAGGCGGCTGTCCCTTAATCTGCATCAAAGCGTCCGTATTCCCCGCCGCCATCCTGCCTGATTGAAGGCGAGGTGATTCGGCATGGCCAGGCAGCCACGAGCGGGTGCGGCGGGTTCCGCGGCGGGGCAGGGCCCGAGCGCGCCGGCCATCGCTCCCGAAAAGACCACCGAGACGACGGCCCGTGCGATCCGGGACATTAATCTTGCTCTCGCCAACAAGCTCCGCGAGGCGGCGGGCCTGCTCGCGCGGCAGGGCGACAGCCCGTTTCGCATCGCCGCCTATCGCCGCGCCGCCGATACCGTCGCCGGCCTCGACCAGGGCGTCGATCAGATCCTGGCTGAGGGCGGGGTCGCGGCGCTCGATGCGATCCCCGGCGTCGGGCGCGGCATCGCCGCGGCCCTCGCCGAAATGATTCATTCTGGCCGCTGGACCTATCTTCAGCGCCTGCGTGGTGCGGCCGAGCCCGGCGATCTCTTCCGCATCATTCCCGGCGTCGGGCCGAAGCTCGCGAAGCTCTTGCACGACGAACTTCATGTCGAAACGCTCGAACAGCTCGAAGCCGCGCTGCATGATCCCAAGACGCCGCATATCAGAACGATCGGCCCGCGCCGGATCGCGCTTTTGCGCGCTTCGCTCGCGACGCTGCTTTCGCGCCTGCGCCCGGCGCCGCGGGCGCCTTTCGAGGAGCCGAGCGTCGAGCTGCTGCTCGACATCGATGCCGCCTATCGCCAAGCGGCCGCGGCCGGCGAACTGCCCATGATCGCGCCGAAGCGCTTCAACCCGGCGGGCGAGGCCTGGCTCCCCATCATGCATGCTGAGCGCGGCCCATGGCATTTCACCGCGCTCTATTCCAACACGGGGCGCGCGCATGATCTCGGCAAGACCAAGGATTGGGTCGTGATCTATGCGCAGGCCGATCATGGCGGCGAGACTCAGCGCACCATCGTCACCGAGACGCGCGGCCATCTCAAAGGTTTTCGCGTCGTGCGCGGGCGGGAGCGGGAATGTCTCGCCTTCTATGAGGCGAGCGAGGATCGGACCTCAGAGCCGGCCGAGCAGACGCATGAAGAGACCGCCGCTCTGCCGCCTCACCTCGCCCGCGGATGCGCGGAAAAATAGGCCTCGGCGAGGCGCTTCGTATCGATCGCCGTATAGATCTGCGTCGTCGAGAGCGACGCATGCCCCAAAAGCTCCTGGATCGTGCGCAGATCGCCGCCGCGGCTCAAGAGATGCGTCGCGAAGGAATGGCGAAGCGCGTGCGGCGTCGCGGTCTCAGGCAGACCGAGCGCGCCGCGCAGCCGCTCGACAGTGAGTTGGATGATGCGTGGCGACAAAGGTCCACTTTTGGCGCCGACGAAAAGCGGGCCGTCCGGCGGCAGAGGATAGGGGCAGAGGTCGAGATAGCATTCGATCGCGTGGCGCACCGGGGCGATGACGGGCACGGATCTTTGCTTGCCGCCTTTGCCGAGAATGGTGATTTGATCGAGGCCGCCGATGGGGGCTTCCGCACGCGTGATCGACAGGGCCTCGGAGATGCGCAGGCCGGCGCCATAGAGAAGGAAGAGCACCGCGGCATCGCGGGCGAGCACCCATTGCGGCCGCTCTTCGCCGGCGCGGGAATTTTGGTCGATCAGCGCGCGCGCCGCCGATGCCGGCAGGGCTTTCGGCAGGCTCCGCGCCTGTTTCGGGCTGCGCAGGCCGGCGAAAGCGGTGATTTTCAAGCCGTGATTGCGCTCCAAATAGCGGGCGAAGGAGCGTAAGGCCGAGAGCTGCCGCAGGAGCGAGCGGCTGCCTGTGCCGTCATGGCGCCTTGCGGCGAGAAAGCTGCGCAGATCCGCCGTGGTGAGCCTGGGGAGGCGTGACAGGCTCGGGGTCTCGCCGAAATATTCGCAGAGAAAATGCAGGAACTGGCAAAGATCGCGGTGATAGGCGGTAAGCGTATGGGCGGAAGAGCGGCGCTCGCCGGCAAGATGCGCCAGCCAGGCTTGCGCCGCCCCAGCGAGATCGGCGGCGGCGGGAGCGATTGAAAGCGATGTATTCAAAGGGAGACGCGCAGGCTTCATAAGACGTTTATGCCGCCGCGGAATGAAGGAAGGGTTGCGCTTTGGCCCGCTGGCATTCAGCTCACCCGCCACGATTCCCCTCCCCCTTGCGGGGAGGGGTTGGGGGTGGGGGTCGATACTGTCGCGAAACTTGCTGACCCCCACCCCGGACCGCTCAAGCGGTCCGACCCTCCCCACAAGGGGGAGGGTAAAGACGCCGGAGGACCATCAATGGCCTTGGCCAGACTCCTTCGCCTCGGCGGCGACGGTCATGATCTCCTCCATCGCTCTGGTGTAGAGTTCTTCCATCTCGCGGCGGATCTGATGGTCCGAGACATCGACACGCGCGGCATCGAAATCGGCGCGGATCTTTTTGAAGATCACATCGCCGCCCTCTTCTTCGAGTTCGGCGGCGATGAGGCCCGCGGCATAATCTTCCGCCGCTTCGCCGGTCCTGCCGAGTTTTTCTGCGGCCCACTGGCCGAGCCATTTGTTGCGGCGGACGGTGGCCTTGAACTTGAGTTCCTCGTCATGCGCGAGCTTGGCCTCAAAGGCCTGCTCGCGCTGGTCAAATGTCGTCATCGCAACGCTCCTTCGACTCGCGCGGATTCCGTTTGCGCAAGATCGCTTCGAATGATCCGGATGAACGGGCTGCTCCGGCTCGACAACAAGGATCTGAAGCTTCGCCTTTAGCAGCTCGAGCAGTCTGCCTGCGGCGGGCGTCAGAAGCCTTGCATCAAATCAATAGGCATCAAATCAAATAGCGCGAATGGCCCCTCTTGGCCACGGGCTGGGGGCGCGCTACAGCTTGGGCGTGGCCGCTCAGCGCGAGCGGCGCGGCAGGCGCACCAGCCGTGCCGCTGCCGGCGGCAGGGCGGCAATGGGCGCGAAAAGGGGCTCCGATCGGGAAAGTGGAGGGGCGGATCTTTCCGCCGGCCGGAACGATCCCTATATCTGGCGAGGATCGCATGGCTACCCTCGCCTCGCCCTTGGTTTCGACGCGGGAAGGCCGGCGAAAGCCGCCGTGATTCGCCGCCGTCGCTGCGAAGCGCGGGCAAAGGGCGTGGCGAAGATGAGCCATGCTTGTGTAAGGCTTTGTAAATATTGACAGAGAATGACGGCTTTTGGCTGCGTTGTCGGGTTCCGCGCTTTGGGCTAGGGTGCGGTATCGGCTTGTATCCCTGACCGGAAAAAGCTAGGACCCTTCCGGACCCGCGGCGCCGCAACGCGCAACCCTTCGCCTGCCCAGCCTTGCGAATTCGATTGAAGACCAGGGCCTGGGACACCCTCAAAGGAGCCAGGGCCACCCATGGATCATCTCAAGCCACGGTTAATCCCCATGAACCGCCGCCGGCGCATCTACGAAGGCAAGGCCAAGGTCCTCTATGAGGGGCCTGAACCGGGCACGCTCATTCAACATTTCAAGGACGATGCAACGGCGTTCAACGCCAAGAAACACGAGGTGATCGACGGAAAAGGCGTCCTCAACAACCGCATTTCCGAATTCATCTTCCAGAATCTGAACGACATCGGCGTCCCGACCCACTTCATCCGCCGGCTCAACATGCGCGAGCAATTGATCCGCGAAGTGGAGATCATTCCGCTCGAAGTCGTCGTCCGCAATGTCGCGGCGGGCTCGCTCTCGACAAGGCTCGGTCTCGAGGAAGGCACGCAACTGCCCCGCTCGATCATCGAATTCTATTACAAGAACGATCAGTTGAACGATCCGATGGTGTCGGAGGAGCACATCACCGCCTTCGGCTGGGCGAGCCCGCAGGAGATCGACGACATCATGGCGCTGGCGATCCGCGTCAATGATTTCCTGACCGGACTGTTCCTCGGCGTCGGCATCAGGCTCGTCGATTTCAAGATAGAATGCGGCCGGCTGTGGGAAGGCGACATGATGCGGATCGTCGTCGCCGACGAGATCTCACCCGACTCCTGCCGGCTCTGGGACATCAAATCCAACGACAAGCTCGACAAGGATCGCTTCCGCCGCGACATGGGGGGGCTGGTCGAAGCCTATACGGAAGTGGCGCGCCGCCTCGGCATTCTGCAAGAGAATGAAGTGCCGCGCGCGCCGGGACCGAAGCTGGTCCAGCAGTAAGCGGCGCTTGCGACGCTGATCCACGGCATCGAAACCCGCCCGAAAGGGCGGGTTTTTGCTTTGATCGCTGCCTCTGCTATCCTCCGCCCGAATGTGATGGGGTTGGACTCATGGGCGTTCCCACTCGCAATGCCGAACCGATGACGGCGGAAGAATTTTTCGCCTTTACGGAAACGCGGCCGGATGACGAAAAATGGGAGCTGATCGAGGGGGAGGCGGTTTTGAGTCCGTCAGCGAGCCATTTGCATCAGCGCATCGTCCGGAACATTCTGACATTTCTTGCTCGCATCGAGGATGAGCGGCGGCCGACATGGGAAGTCCTGCCGGGCCTGGGCGTGCGCATTTCGCCGATCAATATTCCGATTCCAGATGTTCTCATCCGTCCCTTCGACGAGCTCGTCGGGGCTGTATGCGACGACATGATCGTCGCCTTCGAGATCCTGTCGCCTTCGACCGCGGACCACGATCTGCGCTGGAAGCGCCAAGCCTATGCGAAGCTTCCGAGTCTCATGCATTATATCGTCGTCGCGCAGGATGCCGTGGAAGTCTTCGCCTATGATCGCATGAACAGCTTTGCCGAGCGGCGGCTCGATCGGCTAGACGCTCAGCTCGACCTGCTGGCGCTGGGCGTAGTCGTGCCGCTCGCGGAAATCTATCGGAATACCGGCCTCTCTCCGGCATGAAGCGCATTGCATAGCGAAGCCGTTGCCGCTAACGCTGGCGCTCGATCGTCCCCCTTTCGAGCGGAATCGCTTGAAAGCGGATAAGATGATCGAGATTCAAAAATGTAGAGCATCGTTCAAGCGCCAAACCGCATACACTTTGGCGCACGATGCTCTAGCATCGATCAGGACAGGCAGGCCTTTGAAAGCGCGCGTCATCGTCACTTTGAAGCCCGGCATTCTCGATCCGCAGGGCAAGGCCATCGAAGGTGCCTTGAGGAGCCTCGATGTCTTCGGCATCGACAGCGTCCGCCAGGGCAAAGTCTTTGAAATCGAGCTTACGATCGAGGATCGGGTGAAGGCGGAAGCCGTGTTGAAACAAGCCTGCGAAAAATTGCTCGCTAATATGGTCATCGAGAATTACCGGATCGAATTTCCTGATTGAGGGGAGCGAATCCTTCTCCCGCAAGCGGGAGAAGGAGGCACGACAGAGGAATATAAATTGCGCGCCGCCGTCATCGTCTTTCCAGGCTCGAATCGCGACGGCGATGCCGCGCGCGCGCTTGCCGAGGTGGCGGGCACGAAGCCGGCCTTCGTCTGGCACGCGGATCAGGCGCTTCCCGCCGGCACGGATCTCGTCGTGCTGCCGGGCGGCTTTTCCTATGGCGATTATCTGCGCTGCGGCGCGATCGCCGGCCGCGCGCCGATCATGGACGCGGTGCGCGCGCATGCCGAAGAGGGCGGACTCGTGCTCGGCATTTGCAACGGCTTTCAGATTCTCTGCGAGAGCGGGCTTCTGCCCGGCGTCTTGATGCGCAACCGCGATCTGCGCTTCGTCTGCCGCATGCAGCATTTGCGCGTCGAGCGCACGGATACGGCTTTCACCTCGCATTATCGGCAGCATCAAATCATCAAGGTGGCGATTGCGCATGGCGAAGGCAATTATGAAGCCGACCAAGAAACGCTCGCCAGGCTCGAAGGCGAGGGGAGAGTCGCCTTCCGCTATTGCGACGATCACGGCGTGATCGGTGGCGAGGCCAATCCGAACGGCTCGGTGAACGACATAGCCGGGATCTATTCGGAAAAATTCAATGTGCTCGGCCTGATGCCGCATCCCGAAAATCTGATCGATCCGCTCGTTGGCGGCACCGATGGGCGCGGGCTGTTCAAGAGTTTGGCGATGGCGTAGGGGGCGCATCCTTCTCCTGCTTGCGTATCCTTCCCCTGAAAGGGGAAGGTGGCAGCCATAGCGCGTCGCTTGCGACGGGCGTTCCTTCGGAACGCCCTATGGCGAAGCGACGCTGACGGATGGGGTTCTTTTGAACTTATATTTCAGAATAAACCCCACCCGGTCGGCTTCGCCGACCACCCTCCCCTTCGCAGGGGAGGGATCGCGATCCGATCGCTGTTCCTCAACATTGTCTCGTCTATTTGGCTTATGACAACAGACCCCGCCATCACCCCCGAACTCATCGCCGCGCACGGGCTCAAGCCGGACGAATATGAGCGCATGCTAAGACTCATCGGGCGCATGCCGACCTTCACCGAGCTCGGCATATTTTCCGCGATGTGGAACGAGCATTGTTCCTATAAATCCTCGCGGCTGCATCTGCGCAAATTGCCGACCAAGGCGCCTTGGGTCATCCAGGGTCCCGGCGAGAATGCCGGCGTCATCGACATCGGCGACGGGCTCGCCTGCGTCTTTAAGATGGAGAGCCACAACCATCCGTCTTACATCGAGCCCTATCAGGGCGCGGCGACCGGCGTCGGCGGCATTTTGCGCGATGTCTTCACCATGGGCGCGCGGCCTGTCGCCTGTCTCGATCTTCTGCGCTTCGGATCGCCGGAACATCCTTTGACGCGCCATCTCGTCGGCGGAGTTGTCGCCGGCATCGGCGGCTATGGCAATAGTTTCGGCGTGCCCACCGTCGGCGGCTCGACCCATTTTCACAAAGGCTATGACGGCAATATTCTGGTCAATGCCATGGCCGTCGGCATCGCCAAGAAGGACGAGATTTTTTACGCCAAGGCGACCGGCGTCGGCAATCCGATCGTCTATCTGGGCTCAAAGACCGGCCGCGACGGCATTCATGGCGCGACCATGGCGTCGGCTTCTTTCGAGGCCGATGCGCAGGAGAAACGTCCGACCGTCCAGGTCGGCGATCCGTTCTCCGAAAAGCTGTTGTTGGAGGCCTGTCTGGAGCTGATGCAGACCGGCGCCGTCGTCGCCATTCAGGACATGGGTGCGGCGGGCCTCACCTCATCGGCCGTCGAAATGGGTGCCAAAGGCGATCTCGGCGTCGAACTCGATCTCGACAAGGTCCCCTGCCGCGAAGAGGGCATGACAGCCTATGAGATGATGCTCTCCGAAAGCCAAGAGCGCATGCTGATGGTGCTGACGCCTGCGAAGGAAAAAGAGGCGGAAGCGATCTTCCGCAAATGGGGGCTCGATTTCGCGATCATCGGCAAGACGACGGAGTCCTTGCGTTTCGTCGTCAAACATCATGGCGAGGTCAAAGCCGATCTGCCGATCAAGGAGCTGGGCGATCAGGCGCCGCTTTACGATCGGCTGCATGTGCCGCCGTTGAAGCCGCCGGCGATCATGGCCGGCGATGTCGTCGCGCCCGTCTCCAATGCCGAGGCGCTACTCCGGCTCATCGGCAGTCCGAATCTCTCGTCAAAACGCTGGGTCTATGAGCAATATGACCATCTGATTCTCGGCAATACGGTGCAGCCGCCGGGAGGAGATGCCGCGGTCATCCGGATCGGTGAAGGGCCGAAGGGCTTGGCGCTGACCGTCGACGTCAACGAGATCTATTGCGCCGCCGATCCTTATGAGGGGGCGAAGCAGGCGGTTGCGGAAGCCTGGCGCAATCTCTGCGTCGTCGGCGCCGAGCCTTTGGCGGTCACCGACAATCTCAATTTCGGCAATCCGGAAAAGCCGGAGATCATGGGCCAGCTGGTCGCCGCGATCGAAGGCATAAGGGACGCCTGCCTTGCGCTCGATTTCCCGATCGTCTCCGGCAATGTGTCGCTCTACAATGAAAGTCCCGCCGGCGCGATCCCGCCGACGCCTTCGATCGGCGGCGTCGGGCTGCTGGAAGACGCGAGCCGGACCCAGACGATCTCTTTCAAACGGCCGGGCGATTCGATCTTGCTCATCGGCGAAACCAAGGGCTCACTTGGCGCCTCCGCCTATTTGCGCGAGATCTTCGGCCGCGAGGACGGCGCCCCGCCGCCGGTCGATCTGGCGGCGGAAAAAAAGAACGGGGCTTTCGTGCGCGGCCTTGTCCGCAATCGGGCGGTGACTGCCGCGCATGATCTCGCCGAAGGCGGGCTCGCCGTAGCGCTCGCCGAAATGGCGCTGGCCGGCGCTATCGGTGCGAATGTCAATATTGAACCGGCGCTGCCGCTGCACGGCTTCCTTTTCGGCGAGGATCAGAGCCGCTATCTCTTGACTTCGGCGCCGGAGAAGGCCGAAGCCATCGCTGCTGCGGCGCTTGGCGAGGGGATCGCCTGCCTCATCATCGGCACCACTGGCGGAGACGCGTTGACCATTCGGGGTGAGACCGCCATATTCATGGCCGAACTGAAGCAGCGGCACGAGCGATGGCTCCCCAATTTCATGCGCGGCGCACACGGCTGACGGGAGCTACGGCGTAGAATTTGCTTGCACTTCGGCCCAGAGAGACGAGGATCTTAATCCATGCCTATGGAACAATCAGAAATCGAGCGGCTCATCAAGGCCGGTATTCCGGACGCCAAGGTCCAGTGCACCGATCTCGTCGGCGACAAGGACCACTGGGCCGCAGTGGTTATTTCTTCCGAGTTCACCGGCAAGTCGAAGCTTCAGCAGCATCAGCTCGTCTACAAGGCGCTCGGCGAGCACATGGGCGGCGTCCTCCATGCGCTTCAGCTGCAGACTTTCGCGCCGAAATAATCTGAACATCCGTATCCCCCGGGCTTCTCGCCGAAGCCGTCAGAAATCCGAAAGGACCCGGCCATGTCAGGCATCAATGATCTCCTTCAGTCCATCGTCGACAAGAATGATGTCGTGCTCTTCATGAAGGGCACGCCGAATTTCCCGCAATGCGGCTTCTCCGGCCAGCTCGTGCAGATCCTGCACTATCTCGACGTCAATTACGAGCACGTGAATTGCCTTGAGAGCGACGAGATCCGCCAGGGCATCAAGACCTTCTCCAACTGGCCGACGATCCCGCAGCTCTATGTCAAAGGCGAGTTCATCGGCGGCAGCGACATCGTCCGCGAAATGTTCCAGTCGGGCGAGCTGACCGGCCTCCTCGCCAGCAAGGGCATCGAATACAAGGCCCCGGCCGCGCCGGCGAAGGCCTGAGTGGCTTTTTTGCTGTGAAAATTTGCTCTCGGCTTTCAGCTGCGATCCCTCCCCTGAACAGGGGAGGGTGGCCGCCATAGGGCGTCGCTTGCGACGCCCGTCGCAAGCGACGGGCTTGGCGGCCGGGTGGGGTGACATGCTGCGACCCCATCCGTCAGCGTCGCTTCGCTCCGCTGCCACCTTCCCCTTTCAGGGGAAGGATAAGCTGCCTCAATACACATCCGTCTGATAGCTGCCGCCGCGCTTCATCTCCTGCACGAAGAGCCGGGCGGCTTCTGCATCTCTGCGCGAATGTTCGGCGACAATGTCGATGAAAGCTTTCTCGACATCGCCGGCCATGCGCGAGGCATCGCCGCAGACATAGAGATGGGCGCCGCGGGCGATCCATTCCCACACAATCTTGCCGGCCTCGCGCAGCCTGTCCTGCACATAGACTTTTGTCTCGCCATCGCGCGACCAGGCGAGCGACAGGTGGTTCAGCGCGGTCTCTTTCAGAAACGCTTCCATCTCGTCTTCATAGAAGAAATCCGTCGATTGGTGCTGATGGCCATAGAAGAGCCAGGCGCCGCCCCTGGCGCCCTGCGCCTGGCGCTCTTGCAGAAAGGCGCGGAAGGGCGCGACGCCGGTGCCTGGCCCGATCATGAGGATCGGCGTGTCGCCCGAGGCCGGCAAAGCGAAATCATGCGCGCGCTGCAGATAGGCTTTGATTTTCGTGCCCTCTTGCAGCCGCTCGGCAAGGAAAGACGAGGCGACGCCGTGGCGCAGACGCTCGCCGATGAAATAGCGCAGATGATCGACGGTGATGCTGACGCGGCCAGGATCGGCCTTCGGCGAAGACGAGATCGAATAGAGCCGCGGCTGCAGCGGATCGAGACATTCGACAAGCGCCTCGGGGTCGGGACGCACGCCTGCAAATTTCTCGAATGCGGCGAGAACGTCGAGGCTCATTGCATCGCCATCGGGATCTTCGCCCTTGGCGAGCTGCTTTGCCTTCTGCCGCCGCTCGCCGCCGGTGATATAGGAGAGGAGTTCGAACAAAGCGTCGGGCGCCGGCCCGAGCGAAACGTCGCTCAAGAGCACGTCTCGCAAGGGCCGATCCATGATCGGGAAATCCGCCGGCGCATGGATGGCGGAAAGCACCGCGTCGACGAGCGCCGGATCATTTTGCGGATAGATGCCGAAACTGTCGCCGACGGTATAATCGAGCCCGCTCTGCGCAAGATCGAACTCGATATGATAGGCGGCTTTTTCCGAGCCTTCCTTGGTGAGTTTCCGGCGCGACAGAAAAGTGACATCGACCGGCGTTTCCCGCGCATAACCAAGAGATTTGGGAGCGGCTGCCTGCGCCGGCACCGAAACTTTCGCTACGGGCGCTTGCGGCGGCGCCGGCTTTTCTTCGGCGAGCGTTTTGAGTGCCCGGGCGGTGATTTTCTCGCCTGGCACGCAAAGGTTCAAGCGCGTCTCGGCGCCGCTCGCGATCGCATCGGCGTAACTTTCGCAAAGATAGCCGCATTGGCCGCAGTCCTGCTGCGCCATGGCGGCCATCAGACGCCGCCGCAGCGGCCGGCCCTCGGCGCGCTTCATGCGGTCCTCGAAAGCCATGGCGGGATCGTGCCAAGGCGCGCCGTCGTCAGCCTCCTGGGCTTCCGCTTGCGGCGCAGGCGCCGCTTTGGCGAGAGCCGCAACCGCATCGGCGGAAATCGGCAGAGCCGCTGACTGAAGATCGGTCGGCGCGAAGAGGCCGGCAAAAAACCCGTTCAACCAGGCGCGCTGCTCCGGGCTGAAGGGCGCATTCTCCGGTAACAGTGGGATCATTCCGGGAGGGGGGCCGGAAAAGCTCATGCTTTGATCTCCTCTGCCTCGATCTCTTTTGCCGCGATCTCCTCGACGAATTTCTGAAGCGTCGCGATCTCATGCCGTGCGGTGAAGCGATGGAAGCTTTCGGACGGATCGGCGCGATGGGCGAGATAGGCCTCGAGCAGGCGTTCGACAAGCTGCGGCGCAGCCTCGGCTTTGATGTCGCGGAAAAGTTCGCGGCCGATCGCGGCGGCGCAGCCGATGCCGCCGCCGACGAAGACATGATAGCCCTCGACCGTATCGCCGTCCTCATTGATGCCGACGCGTGCGCCGAGAAGGCCGATGTCGCCGATATAATGCTGCGCGCAGGAATTATGACAGCCGGTGAGATGGATGTTGATCGGCTGGTCGAGCCTTATGCGGCTCTCGCACCAGGCGGCGATGGCTTCCGCATGGCCCTTGGTGTCGGAGGCGGAGAATTTGCAGCCGCGCGAGCCGGTGCAGGCGACGAGGCCGGCGCGAATGCTCGATGCCTTCCAGTCGAGGCCGATCTTTTCGATGCGTTCTTGCGCCTCTTGCAGGTGATCCTCGGCAATGCCGGAGATCAGCAGATTCTGCCAGACGGTGAGCCTGATGTCGCCGTCGCCGCCGGTGCGGGCGATGGCGGCCAATTCGCGCATCTGCGCCGTGGTGATCCTGCCGACCGGCAGAACCACGCCGAGATAGAAAAGGCCGTCTTGCTTTTGACGATGGACGCCGACATGCGCTTGCCGGCTCTGCATCGGGCGCGCCGCGACGAATTTATCCTCGACGCGCGGCAATGGGTGCCCGAGCTTCGTCTCGACGGCGGCAAGGAATTTGTCAAAGCCCCAAGCATCGAGAACATATTTGAGGCGCGCCTTGGCGCGGTTCGTGCGATCACCATGGTCGATGAAGACGCGCACGATCGCATCAGCGACGTTCACCGCCTCTTCCGGTCTGATCACGACGCCAGTGTCGCGGGCGAAGTCCTTATGGCCCGTGATGCCGCCGAGAACGACACGGAAATAAAGGCCCGGCGGAACCGCTGCACCGTTTTGCACGTCCACCGCCTGGAAGCCGATATCATTGGTGTCTTCGAGCGTCGGAACAGCGCCGCCGCCGTCGAAGGCGACATTGAATTTGCGCGGCAGGCCGGTGAGCGAGCGATCATTGAGGACATGGAAATGCCAGGCGCGCGCATAGGGCCTTGTGTCGAGCAGCTCTTGGCCGTCGATGCCCGCCGTCGCATCGCCGGTGACATTGCGGATATTGTCGGCGCCTGCCCCGCGCGAGCAGAGGCCGAGATCGAGGATCGACTCCAGCACGCGCGTCGCATTGGCCGCTGCGATCTCGCGGATCTGCAAATTGGCGCGCGTCGTGACATGCGCATAGCCGCCGGCATAAAGATCGGCGACATCGGCGAGGCCGGCGAATTGCCAATGGGTGAGAATGCCGTTGGGAATGCGCAGCCGGCACATATAGGAGTCCTGCGCCGGCGCGACAAAGAAGAGGCCGAGGAACCGCCAGCGGAAATTGTCTGCCGGCTTCGGAAATTCACCGTGCGAAGCTTGCGCTTCGAGCCGGGCATAGGCATCGAACGGATGCTGTTCGCGCTTCCATTTTTCGGGATCGGAGAGTTTTTGTCCGGCCGCCTCGAAACGCGCCATGGCGGCAAGATGCGCGGCGTCCGGGCCGCTTGCGGGCGCAGCTGGTGCTGTCTGCGACGCCGCGACCCCCAGGGGAGGCAAGGCCGCGGCGCCGCGCCCGGCCCGCGCTATGTTGAGGCCGGACGCAAAGCCTTCGAGATATCGCTTCTGTTCGAGCGTGAAATCGCCGCTCATTCAGTCCTCGCTGATCGGCCGGCGCTGGCCCGATGCCATCAAGAGATGAGCGCTCGTCAATAGCGGCGGACTCCTTTGTCCGCGCCGCAGCTGCGCGCGATTGGATCAGCGCGTCGGAGCCATCCGGCATTGACGCCGGCGCTCCGATTTTCCCCGCTGCGGGTCTGGCCAATTTGCCGGCCATAGGAACCGCAAATGCGCCGCATGGCCCTGTCCGTCCGACCGGGTGCACCGACGCCGTTCAGAGCCCTATTCGGCGATGCCCAATCCTGCCTATTCAACCAATCCTTTCTCAAGCTTCATTGGTCGCGGGCGCCGGTGGCGGCGCGTCGCGGGAAATGCCGCGCGCTTCCGGATAGGCGGCATTGACCATGATGCCGGCGATGCGCGACAGCACGGCCACCCAAGCCTTGGCGACGTTTTCGTTGAAATCCTCTTCGCCGAGCTTTTGCCGCAGAGCCCAGAGCAGAGCCGCTAGGAAAGGCTGGTAATCGGTCATCTTGACGCCAGCCTTCATATGCGTGCAGCCGAGCTCCTGCATCGTGTTGAGGGTGTCGTGCAGGCGGTTCATGCTGCGCGTCAGCAAAGCCAGCATGTTGCCGAATTTCTGATACTGCTCGTCCATGCTGCCCTTGAACAACTCGCGGGTTTCCGGGGCGATCTCGAACAATCGCCCGTAGAACAGTTCGCCGAGCGCTTTATTGGCTTCGGAGAGAGCCTTCTGATAGCGCTGCAGGACCAATTCGCTATTCCCTTCCGGGCGCGGCGGAATGATGCGGGCCAGCGTCCGCTTCACGATCTCGATGTCTTCGTTCTTCATTTCTTGACCCCTGAATTGCGTCATGATGCGCATGACGCCTCATGTGTGGCGGTGCGGCTTCGCCAAGCCATGAGTTTTCAGCTGCGCGGCGCAAATCTCGTGCCGCGACTAAGAGTTGATCGAAGACGCCTTTGTCCCCACGCGTCCGGAGAAGCCCCGGCATTCGGGCGGCCTGAAACAGCCGCCCGAACGTGCTGCGACCGGGATGTCGCTTGCTGTCCAGCGGAGGGAGGAGCGCTCGAACGTCTTTGTTCGAACCCCGCCGGCGCGGCTCATCCGAAGAAGCCGTTCGGCTGCGGCCGCGAGGACCGCCGCGAAAGACTTGAAGAAATGCAAGCAAAAAATAAGCCAAGCGAGAGCGGCTGGGGGCAAAGATGGGCCAAGGCGTTTCGGCTTGATCCTTTGTGGCAAATGGGGCATATCGCCCTCTCTCGGAGCGTACCGAAGCGTCTGGTCCGGCTCGGCCCTTTGGGCTGGCGGGTCGATGCTTTGCGCAGCGCCCGAGGTGCTGGCCGAGCTCGTCATGAAACCTGGCCGGTCGAGCTTCGTGAAAGGGTCGGCCCATGAAAATTCGCAATTCGCTCAAATCCTTGCGCACGCGTCACCGCAACAATCAGCTGGTCCGGCGCAAGGGCCGCGTCTACATCATCAATAAAGTGCAAAAGCGCTATAAGGCGCGGCAAGGCTGACGCTGCGCCTGGATTACGCTTGCACGCGGCCCAGGCAGGGTTTTCAATTCTCTGCCCGTCGCTGCGCCGGCCAGGACGCATGCGGCGAGCGCGTTAAGGCCTTGGCGGGTGAGTTCGAAAGATCATGCGGTCGCGCATTTTCCTGTCACTGTTGATATGCGGTCCCGCCGTTTTGCTGGCGCCGAGACCGGCGGCGCTGTTTGGCCCGGGCGTGGCGTTGGCCGCGGGGCCGACGAGCGGCTTCGGCAATGGCGACGGCGACGGCGACGGCTGGATCGAAGAGGATGGCCGGCCGGACCAGCCGCCGGGAACCATTCTGCAGTTTCCCGGCATGCCGCCGATTCAAGCGGGGCCCGGCGGACACGTTTTTGATCCTGACGATCCGCAGGGCGAGCGCCGCCGTTCCGGCGCATTGAAGCCGAGCCTTTCGCCCGAGCAGCGTGCCAAGGCGGCGAAGGCCGAGGCGCTGAAGCGGGCCATGGTGCCGCAGAAGACTCATGCCGTCATTCGCGGCGAGATGCTCGACATGCTGTTCCAGCGCCTGGAGAAGGCCAGTGATGCCGATGCGGCGAGCGGCGTCGCCCTGGCGATCGAACGCGTCTGGCTGCATTCCGATTCGGCGACCGCCGATCTCTTGATGGCGCGGGCACTCGCCGCGATGCAGGCGGGACATTTGCCGCTGGCGCTCACCCTCTTTGACAAGATCCTGACTCTGAAGCCGGATTGGGCCGAGGCCTGGGACAAACGCGCCACCACACGCTTCCTCGGCGGCGATCTCGACGGCGCCGTGGCCGATATGCGGCAGGTGCTGAAGCTCGAGCCGCGGCATTTTTCGGCGCTCGCCGCCATGGGATTGGTGTTGCAGAGGCAGGGCTTCGACAAGGAGGCCCTCGGCGCATTCCGCAAATCGCTCGCCCTCGATCCGCAGCAGCCGCAGATCAAGGACATTGTCGAGAAGCTGAGCGTCAAGGTCGAAGGCCGCGATATTTAGGCCTTCAGCCGACCCTTGCTGCCTTTCGGAAAGAAGCGATAGGTATAATACCAGCTCATGGGACGCGCACCGGCGTCGCGCCGCGAGCCCCGCGATCCACATGATCGGGACAAATCGGCTCTATTTCAAAGATCTAGAGCATGTCCGTTATCGGAGGACATGCTCACTCTGCGCCGTCGATATAGGCGATCCTGACCATATTGGTTGCGCCGGGCGTTCCGAAGGGGACGCCGGCAACGATGATCACCCGCTCCCCCGATGCGGCGAAGCCCTCGGTCCGCGCATTGGCGCAGGCGCGATTCGCCATGTCGTCGACATCATGCGCGTCCTCGGTCACGAGGGCATGGACCCCCCAGACGATGGCGAGGCGGCAGGCCGTTTCATGATTGGGCGTCAGCGCGAGAATGGGCGATTCCGGCCGCTCTCTGGCAATGCGCAAAGCCGTCGAGCCGGAGGAGGTCCAGGCGACGATGGCTTTGAGATCGAGCGTTTCGGCGACATCGCGCGCGGCGGAGGCGATGGCGTCGGCGCCGGTCGCTTCCGGCACCGGGCGCTGTGCATTGATGATCGAACGATAATAGGGGTCTTGTTCCACCTCCTCGGCGATCTTGTTCATCATGGCCACGGCTTCGACCGGGTAGCGGCCCGACGCGCTTTCGGCCGAAAGCATGATCGCATCGGCGCCTTCGAATACGGCGGTTGCGACATCGGAGACTTCGGCGCGGGTCGGGACCGGCAGGGCGATCATCGATTCGAGCATCTGTGTCGCGACGACGACGGGCTTGCCGAGCCGCCGCGACATCCGGGTCATGCGCTTTTGCAGGCCGGGAACTTTTTCGAGCGGCATTTCGACGCCGAGATCGCCGCGCGCCACCATCAGCCCGTCGGAAATCTCGATGATCTCTTCGAGCCGCGAGATCGCCTGCGGCTTCTCGATCTTGGCCATCACGAAGGCACGCCCGCGCACGAGCTTTTTCACCTCCGCGACATCGTCGGCCCGCTGGACGAAAGAGACGGCGACCCAATCGACGCCTTCATTCAGCCCGGCGTCGAGATCAACACGGTCCTTTTCGGTCATGGACGAGACCGAGATCTCCGTATCCGGCAGGCTCACGCCCTTGCGGTTGGAGATCGTTCCCGCCACATCGACGACTGCCACCGCCTTTTGCGGATGTGCCTCGATGATGTGCAGACGGACCTTGCCATCATCGATCAGCACCGTATCGCCCGGCCGCAACGCGCGCAGGATCTCGGGATGCGGCAGATGCACCCGGCCGCTGTCGCCCGGCGCCGGATCCGAATCCAAGACGAAATGGGCGCCGCGGGTCAGCTGAACGGAGCCGTCCTTGAAGGTCCCGACCCTGAGCTTTGGTCCCTGAAGATCGAGCAATATGCCGATCGGCCGGCCGAATTCGGCCTCGAGCGCACGGATCATACGCACCCTCTCGCGCATGTCGTCATGGCTCGCATGGCTCATATTGATTCGGAAGACGTCGACGCCGGCGCGAAACAGCTCGGCGAGGACCGCGCCGTCGGCCGAGGCGGGACCCAAGGTTGCGATGATCTTGCAGCGGCGGAGCCGTCGCATCCGCATCTCCTTTTCTTCAGTGCGGGATCTCAAGGCAATGCGCCGCGGATGGAGATGGGCACAAGGGACGAAAATCACGCCGTTTGCATGGCGGGTTTATAGCGAATTTCTGTGACGGCAAATGCCTGATGGGCGAAAATCAAGCTGGACGGCGTTCGGACCAACAGCCCGAGGCCATTTCAGCCGCGCTGGAACAGGCGCTCGCCGATGAACGCGCCTGTCTCGATCCCGCCGGGGCAGGCAAAAAGGCCGCTGCCGATATGGGTCGTGAACTGGTTGAGCGCGTCGAGTTTCGACATTGTGTCGTAGATTTTGATGAAGCCCGTCCGCGGATCGCGCTGATAGGCGATGAAGAGCAGGCCGGCATCATAGAGCATGCCCTGCCGCCAGGGCGGCCAGCGCTCGGCAATGAAGGTGACGCCGTCATTATAGGAATAGCTGCGCCGCAGGATCTCGGCGCCGGCATTGCTCGCGGCGGCGCCCATCCGCACATGGGCATTTTCCGGGATGATGAAATTCCCGTCCTTGTCGGTGGCCTGGAGATCCAGCGGTTCGAACTCGTCACGGCCGCCCAGAGGCGCGCCCGAACGCTTGTGGCGGCCGATCACCTGTTCCTGAAAATCGGTCTCCGTCCGGTCCCAATGTTCGAGCGAGATGCGGATGCGGCGCACGACGAGATAGCTGCCGCCGCGCATCCAAGCCGGCCCCTCATCGCCGACGAAGAGAACTTGTTCCGGCGAAAGACTGGGGCGCGTCGTGTTGCTGGCATGTCCCGGCGGCGGCGGCGCGACCGGGTCGTGCGTGCCGTCCTTGAAGCCCATGAGATTGCGCGGCGTCTCGCCCTCGGTCGATTCCGCCGAGAAGCCTGTCTGCGCCCAGCGGATCTCCGCCATGCCATAGGCGAGCCGGGCAAGCTGGCGAACCGCGTGGAAGGCGACCTGCGGGTCATTCGCGCAGGCCTGCACGGAGAGATCGCCGCCCGTATGGGCCGGCACGAGCTGATCGCCGTTGAACCTGGGCAGTTCGACGAGCGCCGCCGGCCGCTGCGCCGCCAGGCCATAGCGGTCCTTGCCGGCCTTGATGAAGAGGCCGGGGCCGAAGCCGAATGTCAGGGTGAGCCGCGCCGGGCCGAGATCGAGCGCCTCCCCCGAGTTGCCAGCGGCAACGGAAAGATCCTTGCCGAGCGGTGCCGCCGTTTCGCCTCTGGTCATGCGCGCCGCGGCATCGGTCCAGGACCGCAGCAGCGCCTCCACATCGCCGCGCTTCTCGGTGACGAGATCGAAGGCGGCGAAATAGCTGTGCGACTGCATGGGTGTCAGAATGCCGCTCTGGTGTTTGCCCCAGAACGGCTCGGTGGCCATTGCCGCGGAA
The DNA here is from genome assembly GCA_963704745.1 of uncultured Alphaproteobacteria bacterium. Lineage (GTDB taxonomy): Bacteria > Pseudomonadota > Alphaproteobacteria > Rhizobiales > Beijerinckiaceae > Methylovirgula. Next base: position 2,936,048 of record OY969936.1, on the reverse strand, counting down.
CCCTGTCCGGCCGAAGGAGCGGCCGGCTCGGCGGCCGCCTTTGCTTCAGCGCCCTTCATGCCCACGCCGGCGCCCAGCGCGCCGGCGAGCCAGCCGGCCGCGGCGAGAAAGCCGCGGCGCGAGCTCATGGGGCAGCGTCCCCGGTTGTCCGTCATCGCGCAAGAACGAGCGTGTTGGCCTCGTCCTCCACGTAATAAAACCCGTTGCCGCGGGGCGTCATCGCTATGCCGAAGAGATCGCCGCTGCCAGGCGGAGTCTGCGCCTTGTTGGGGTCGATCCAGCGGGCGTAGATCTGCTTGCCGGTCGTGGGATCGATTTCTACTGCCTGGCCGTTAAGGCCATTGGTGATGATGAGATGCCCATTGGGGGCCATGATCATGGCGAGCGGGCGCTTCAGCAGCCCGTCCTTTGTCACCTCCCGGCCAGTTCCGGCGCTGTCTTTGCGCTCCGCTGCATCCGGAATGGCGGCAACCCGGTTACCAATCGCGTCGGAGACATAGAGCGTCCCATTCTTGCCTAAGGCGAGCCCGGTCGGCCCGATGACGAAGACTCCTTTGTCGGCCTGCTCGCCAAATCCGTTGGCGATCACCGTCTCTTTGCTGATGCTCGGCGGCTTGCCCGGCGGGATCGACAGTTCGAGCCGCAGCACTGTTGCCTTGTTCAAAACCGGCGGGCTGCCGTCCGGGGCGCCGACGCCGAAACCGGTGTTGCTGACGAAGAGCGTCGCGCTCGCGCCATTGTCGATGACCGCCATATTGCCCCACGGTCCGTTAATGTTGGGTCCGGAGATGGCGCTGACAATCTTGCCCTGTGAATTGAGCGCGAGAAGGCAGCCGCGGCCCTTGGTTGCCGTCGTCCCATCATTGCTTGGCAGGCTGCCCACGATCACCCAGCCGGATTTCAGCACGATCATCGCCGTGGTTAGGCCTACGCCGCCGGGACATTGCGCCAGATGCCGCGGGATCGCCGCGAAGAGGCTCATCTTTTTTGTCGCGGGATCGACGGAGACGATCGTCGAGCCGAGGCCCTGTAAATTGTTCTTGTCGTTGAAATTGTCGACGAGGACGTCGTTCTTATGAAGCTTGCCTTGTGAGATCGGGATGACGACGACGGCATAGGGATTCTGATCGCCGTTGTCGGGGACGGTCGATGCAATGGTCGTTTGGCGATGAAGCGTTCCAAGGAGCCCCTCGGCGTGTGCCAAAGGCATTGCGGCAAGCGTAAGGGCCAAAGAAGTCGCCGCCGCGGCTAATCCGAACATATGAATGCGTGACATGGTCAGCTCCTCCAGTTCACGGAAATCAGAAGGTGACGGTGCTGCGCAAGCCGAAGATCGACTCGTCGCCCACGCGTGTAGTCGGGTTGTTGGGATTGGGAATGCCGCCGCCTGGACGGAAGACATATTGGAAGTCGGGCTGAATTTGCCACCAAGGCGCGACCTGGTATTGGTAGGTCGCCTCGATGAATGTCTCGACCGATGGAATGGTGGATAGGCCCTGGTCTTGAGCAAGACCGCTGGCGAAGCTGCTCACCCGCGCCACGCCAAATCCCAAGCCGGCCGTATCGTTGTCGCGGCCCTGGAAGGGCGCCTTGAGGGTCACGCCACTGTTGGCGCTCAAGCTGATCAGATTGCGATCGTCGGGGGCTCCCATGACGCGCGTGAAGACGTTGAGGGATTGGGTGCTATCGGCGCTCGGCCGCCAGATCATCTGATCCGCGACCGCGTAGATACTGAAATTAGTGTCTTCCATCTGCGGCACGCCGTTGCTCGCCGGATTGGCAAGCGAAAGGCCGGTCGTGTCGTAACGCGGATTGGGAAAGGAAGCGGTGTCAAACCAGGCGCCGATTTTGTAGGTGCCGGGAAGACCGGTCGCCTGCTTGCCGCCGTCTATGTCGCCGGACGAGGGCTGGTTGATCGCATATTGCGCCTCGGTGATGAAGAGCGCGCCGGTCGATGCCACATGTAGGAAATTGCCGCCCCAGGCGGAACTGCCGCGCAATTGAGAATCGTCGTCGAAGGGACCGCCGGCCGGATTGTCCTGAAACACGCCCGCAAGGATGGTCAGCGGGCCCACCGGGTTTGTGCGAAAGCGCACCCCGAGCGAAGAAAGCGGATAGGCCGGACCGCCGGCATACATATCGGCCGAAGGCAACATGGGCCAGCCCATCATGGTGTTGATGAACAGACTCGATCCTTGGCTGACGATGAACTCCTGGTCGAGGCTCTGCTGCCCGATCTTTACGTCCGCTTTGCCGTCGAAGAAGACCTGCTGATACCACATCTCCCAAAGCCTCGTGGCCGGCAGCGCCGAGATCCCGCTGTAGGTCTGAAGGTTCAAGAGATTGTTGGTCAGACTGCGGCCGCGGATCTGCAGGGCGCTGATATTGGCCGTGCCTCCTTCCCAGCCGAAGGCCTTCTTCGTGTCGAGACCGAGGGTCATCGTGGTGAGGCCGTCGTAACTGGCGCCTTGCCTGATGCCGCCCGTTGCGTTTCCGAATACTTCGTTGATGTCTTGAAGACTGAAGGTCAGGCCATAATTGCCGATCGCCGTGCGCAATCCCCAGATGTCGTTTAGCAAATAGGAGCGCGACGGTGCAAACAGACCTGTGAAGAAGTCCGGGTCTTTCCCGGTTGTGCTTGATGTGCCGGATGTCGCGTTTGCTACCGGTTGGCTCGTAGCCTTTGTATCAGAATTGGCGTCTGGCACCGGTGTGCTCGTATCTTGCACCAGCGTGCTCGTATCTGGCACCGGTGTGCTCGTATCTTGCACCAGCGTGCTTGTATCTTGCTTGCTCGCGGATTTTGTAGCTTGCGTCGAGGGATTTGTGCATTGCGTACCGGGTTGCGCGACTTGTGCAGGCTTACTCTTTTTTTGAACGTCGGACTTTGCGTCCTCCGAGCCAGAATGCGCTTGCGCCGGTTGATTTGCATCTTGCGCATGGGCGCCGGCAACAGTGAACATGCCGAACAGTGAAGCGGCGATGCCAAGCCGGCCAAGCCAGCCTCCCAGCATCGTGCGGACAGGCATCTCCGAGACGGGTGCGATAGACCCGCGCGCCCTTCGTTGCGTCAAAACTCTGAATTTACGCCCCATTGTCAGCCCCCCTCGGACTTTTAGATTCGTTGGCTGGCTGCCGACGCCGCGAGGGCAATGGTTGCTGGCTGGAAACGACATGAGATGCGCCTGTCATTCGTGGACGCGGCCGCGCATTCCGCGCCTAAGATAGCTCTTACTTCGTCAGAATGAGCTTGCCTGCGGCGGTGATCCGCAGCCGATAATCCTCCTGCTCATGGCGAATGATCACCACTTTGTCGCTGCCCATGAGATCGCGGCTCAAGATCGTTCGCGGTCCCTTGGCGATGGGCTGCACGTCGCCCTGCCTCGACTTGTCCGACATTTGATCCCCGTTGGACCTCACCGCCTCACGTTCTGCAGAATGGACTTGCGATGCGCAGGCCTTCGTCAGCAGCGCGCGGGCAATCGAAATCGCATCGCCGCGTCCCCCTCAAACGCGGCTCTGAATGGTTCCGCCGTAGCCAAATCGATACGTTTATTTATGATGTTTTGTAGGGCGGCGTCGAAGGAAACGTCAACGATTATCTTTTGCAATTATAGTAATTCTAAACTCAGTCATCGCCGCGCAATACACGAACATCGACCAAGCTGGATGATCGGCTGGAAATACTTTCTGCGATGTTTGGCTAGGCTTAGCAGAAGGGCCGGGCCGCACGCATTTCGCTGATGGAGCAACGCGCGCAGCCGCAAAGCCGTCCAGAGCTCATTCAAACCGATTCTTGCGCGTATGTGTCATTCAACTTGCCTTTCGGCGATCTCGTCAGGACGGGCTTTTGTGCGCAAATCGCCTTGGCGCCGAGCCTGGCTTATGTTTACACTACAAAGTGTAGCCTAGGCTACAAAAAAAGCAAGCATTCGAAGAAGGGCCGAAGGCGGGCTTTTCCACATTCCGCTCTATGGCCCGGAATGGAGCGGATCGGGCGCGGTCAATTGCACGGTCCAATTGCGCGCATCCTTGCCGGTGTCGACCTCGAAAAAGCCGGTGCGGTCGAAGCCGCGGACGAAACAATCCTGCCGTCCGGTGATCCGGAACTCATGATCGCGGGTGCACATGAAGGTGTTGCCCTTCCATTCCGCGCCGCGTTCGTCCATCGCATAGACGTAATAGAATTCCGCCGTCAAAGGCCCGCGCACCAGAGTCTCGCAGCCGTTCGCCTTGAGGTTCCACCAGCCTTCGCTGGTCCAGGACGCGCCATTGGTATAGGAGATCGCGACGCTCACCCGATGCATGGTATTGTTGCACAGCCGGAAATCGGCCGCTGCCGAACCCGTAAGGGACGCAAACAAGAAGGCGGCGAGGGCGAAGGATCTCATCGTCGGGATCAACGAGCCGGAAGCTGTGACGGCGTGAATGCGCGAATCATTTTCTGGGCATGCAAACAGGCCCCGCCACGACGGCGAGACAGGCCCGAGCGCACGGCTCGAAGAGGCCGCGAAGCTGTTGCGACCGCGCACCCGAGTCGGATGGGAGTCGCTTGCAATTTCGCCGCGGATCACGGCAGGATAAAGGCCGAATCGTGCTTGTCGTGCAAGAGCATAAGCACATGAAATTCGATCTTTCCCGCCAATTCGCGGATGCGTTGGCAGCCGCGCGCATTGCCCCCATGGCGGGCTCGGGGCCCGCTGCGGCGATCGGTGCAATCGGCCGGGTTTCCGGCAGCTGCGATCGACTGCATGTGGCGGCGCGGAGCTTGCGCGATGTTCGACGATCCGAAACGCTGTGACAAAGCGGCGAGCGCCGAGGCTGATACGCCTTTCGCGGCGGTGGAAAGCCTCACCGGCCGGCCCGATGCCGGGGTGTTGCTCCTCTGCGATCACGCCGCCAATCTGCTGCCGCCGGCCTATGCCACGCTCGGATTGTCGCGCGAGGATCTCGCGACCCACATTGCTTACGATATAGGCGCGGCCGACATCACCCGCCGGCTCGCCGTGCGGCTCGAAGCTCCCGCCTTGTTGACGCGCTTCTCGCGGCTCTTGATCGATGCCAATCGCGGCGAGGATGATCCGACCTTGGTGATGCGGCTGTCGGATCGCCGAATCATTCCCGGCAATGCGCGCGTCGATCGCGCCGAGATCGATGCCCGGCGCAGGCTCTATTGGCAGCCCTATCGCGAGGCGATCCGCGAGATGATTGCGGCCATGTCGGCGCAGGGGCCGGTTCCCGCCGTCATCTCGATTCATACGTTCACGCCGCTATGGCGCGGCGTGCCGCGGCCCTGGCAGGTGGGCATTCTCTGGGACAGCGATGCGCGCCTGGCGCAGCCGCTGATCGCGGCGCTCGCCGCTGAGGGCTTTCTGGTCGGCGACAATGAGCCCTATGACGGCGCGCTGCGCGGCGACACGCTCTACGATCAGGTCGCGCGGCGCGGCCTCGCCGGCCTGCTCATCGAGACGCGGCAGGATCTCGTCGACAGCATGGACAAGGCCCGCGCCTTTGCGGATCTTCTGGCCGATAGAGTGAAGCCCATTCTCGCGCGGCCGGAAATGCACGCAATCGAAAATTTGCCGAGCCGGGCGGATGGCGCCTGAATTGCGGGGATTTCACGCGGCCGGCGCTTGACCTTCGAGGCCCAAGGCCGCAATCGGGGCGGATACGCGCCGGCGCGATGCGAGCATGCGTCCCCGGCGCCCCTGCTGCCGTTTTGCGCGCAGCGATGCAATCCGAAGCAAAGGACCAAGAGATGGACGCAGACATCGCCGGAACCGGCGTCGCGGCCGAAGAATTGAAGCAATTCGTCGAGCGCATCGAGCGGCTCGAAGAAGAGAAAAAGGCCATCGCCGACGATGTTCGCGACGTCTATGCGGAATTGAAGGGCCGCGGCTTCGAGACAAAGGCGGTGCGGCAGATCGTCAAGATCCGCAAGCAGGATCATGCCGAACGCAAGGAGATGGAGGCGATCCTCGATCTCTATATGCAGGCGCTGAATATGAGCTGAGGCGAGACTTTCGAAAAACGATGTCGGCTGCCCTCAATCCTTCGAGACTCTTGCTTCGCAAGCTCCTCAGGATGAGGGCGGGCCAAGTGCTCGCTCATTGAAGCCCTCATGCTGAGGAGGCGCCGCCGATTTCGGGTTTACCCGAAATCGGCATACTTAATGTTCCAAGTCACGCAAGCGCGACTTGGAATGGCGCCGTCTCGAAGCACGAGGGCGTGACGCATAAGTTCTTCAACAGACTGAGGAAGCGTTTTTGACTGGCCGGGACACGGCCTTGCTCTATATCAATGCAGCCGCCCCGCCCCCGTCGTCTCACGATCCGGTGAGGCCCGCCCGCAATTCCTGACAATCGCGGATCGCTTCCCTATCTAACGCCTGCCGCCATCCCACATGTCGGCCTGTGTCTCTCATGATCGAGGATCAATGATGACGCTCGATGCCAACATCCTTTTCTCGCCCTTTCGCCTGGGCGATCTCGAATTGAACAATCGGATCGTCATGGCGCCCTTGACGCGCAATCGCGCGACCAAGGGCACCGACGCGCCGAATGATCTCAATGCCGAATATTATCGCCAGCGCGCCTCGGCCGGGCTCATCATCAGCGAAGCCACGCAGATCTCGCAGCAGGGCCAGGGCTATATATGGACGCCGGGGATCTATTCCGACGCGCAGGTCGAAGGCTGGCAAAAAGTCACCAAGGCCGTTCATGAAGCGGGTGGAAAAATCTTCATTCAGCTCTGGCATGTCGGCCGCGTCTCGCATGTCTCTTTGCAGCCGGGCGGCGCTGCGCCGGTCTCCTCTTCGGCGATCCAAGCGAAGACAAAGACCTTCATCGAAGGCGGCTTTGCGGACGTCTCCATGCCGCGGGCGCTTGCGATCGAGGAGATCGCCGGAATCGTGCGCGATTATGCGGCGGCTGCCGAAAACGCCAAACAGGCCGGCTTCGACGGCGTCGAGATCCATGGCGCGAACGGCTATCTCATCGATCAATTCTTGAAGGATGGCGTCAACAAGCGCAATGACGCCTATGGCGGGCCGGTCGAGAACCGCGCCCGTTTCGCACTTGAAGTGACGGATGCCATTCTGCGCATCTGGGACAGGAACCGCGTCGGCATCAGGCTTGCGCCGGTGAGCCCGGCCAATGATGTGTCGGACAGCGATCCGGCGAAGATCTTTCTCTATCTCGCGGCAGCTCTGCGCACGCGCGGCATCGCCTATATCCATGTCATCGAAGGCGCGACGGGCGGGGCGCGCGATTATGCGCCTTTCGATTATCTCGCGCTGCGCAAGACTTTTTCCGGCGCCTATATGGCCAACAACGGCTACACGCGCGAACTTGCGATTGAAGCCTTGGCGGAAAAACGCGCCGATCTCATCGCCTTCGGCAAGTCCTTCATCTCCAATCCCGATCTCGTCGAGAGATTGCGCCGAAATGCGCCGCTCAATCCCTTCGACCAGACGACATTTTATGGCGGCGATGCGCACGGTTATACGGATTACCCGACATTGGAGCCGCAGGCGAAACGCGCCGCGGGGTGAGCGGCTTGGCACCGTCCGGTTTCGGCACGGCTGCCTGCTTTCACGAGAGCATGTCCCGGAAAAGTTGACAGACTTTTCCGATATTTTAGACATCGGGTATACCCGATGTCTCATAACGGACATGCTCTACTTCTTTGATGTAGAGCCGATTTGTCCCGATCATGTTTGGATCGCGAACCGATTCCACATGATCGGGATCGGCTCTAAGAGGGCGTTAACCATGTTTGCCTAACCCTCGGTGAGCGCGGCGGATCCTCCTCGCGCGATAGCGAGGGGCGTGTGCCGGTCTCTCCCAAAGACCGCTTCATGATCGTGACGTCGGCGGCGGCGATCCTCTTCGCCGCAGCGAGCGCTGCTGCGCGGGCGCAGAGCCCGACGCAGACTCAGGCATTGGGATTGCGCGGCACCGATCAGCCGCCACTGCTGATAGAGACGCAAAGCCAGACAGAGCCGCTGGCCAGCGGAGCTGACAGCGACGGCGCAAACGACGGCGCAAGTGGAGCTGTGGGCACGGGCCCCGGGGCCGCGCCGTCCGGCGCGGCGCCGCCGAGCGAGGCTTCCGACGTCATCAATTACGGCAAGCCGAAGCCCAAAAAGCCGAAGCTTTATCAGCTGCCCGTGCTGCACAAGCCGCAGCGGCCGGGCTTTCCGCCGCTGCCGCCGCTCACCGCCTATAAGACCGCGCCAGAAATGCGCAAAAAGGCCCTGCGCCGAAAAGCCGGCCAGCCGCCGGAGAGCGAGCCTGCGGAGCCTGCCGACCCGCCGCCGACGGTCGCGGTGATCCCGAGCCTGCCCAATCCGCCGAAGCCGAAACGCGAAGAAAATCCCTATGACCCGCTCGGCATCGATGTCGGCTCGCTGCGGCTGTTTCCTTATGCGGAAGTCGATACGGGCTATGACAGCAATCCGAACCGTCTGGCGGAAGAGGTGGTCGGGTCGCCCTATGTGCATGGCGAAACAGGCCTGCGGCTGCAATCCGACTGGTCCGAGAATAGTCTCAGCGGCGAACTCAACGGCGGCTATTATGATTATCTGCGGGTTCCGGCCGCCGATCGGCCGGAGGCCACCGGCAAGCTCACCGGCCGCATCGATGTGACCAAAACGACTCACATCAATCTGGAGAGCCGGTTCGCCGTGACGACACAACAGCCAGGCTCGCCGCTCATTGCGATTCCGGGCAGCGTCTTCATCACCAGCCGGCCGCTCATCGCGACTTTCGGCCAGACGGTCGGCGCGAGCCAACAGTTCAACCGGCTGACGCTCGATCTGCGCGGCACATTCGATCGCATCATCTTCGGCAATGCGACGCAATCCGACGACAGCGAGCTCTTGTTGTCGCGCGACAATTACAACACTTACGGCGTCAGCGGGCGCGCATCCTATGAGCTGACGCCGGGGCTGATCCCCTTCATCCAGTTGACCGGCGACCAGCGCCGCTACGACGGATATCTCGACCTCGACGGCTTTGCCCGCAATTCGACCGGCATCGCCGCCAAGGCCGGCACCAAATTCGAGCTAACGCCTCTGCTCACCGGCGAAATTTCCGGCGGCTATGCCAATCGCACCTATGTCGATCCGCGCCTGCCGCATCTCAATGGGCCGACCATCGACGGCAGCCTCATCTATAGCGCGACGCCTTTGACGAAGCTGACCTTGACCGCGGCGACGGATTTTTCCGAGACGACGGTCGAATATGCTTCGGGCGCAGTGAGCCATCGCTTGACCGCGGTGATCTCGCATGCGCTGCTGCGTGATCTGATTTTGACCGGCACAGCGAGCTTTCAGGTCAATCAATATCAGGGCGCGCCGATCACCGAGCAGCTCTATTCGGGCGGGATCAGAGCCGAATATAGTCTAACTCGTTCGCTCGTCATTCGCGGCAGCTTCACGCATGAGCGCCTGGGGAGCAATGTCATAGGCGACGATTATACCGCCAATGTCTTTCTCGTCGGCCTGAAGCTGCAACGCTGAGGCGGGCCCGCGCGGCCCTCACAGCGTGCCGATGAGATGCTGCAGCATGGCGCGAAATTCCGGCGCGATCTCCGGATTGGCGACGGCAAAGGCCACATTGGCGGTGAGAAATCCGAGCCGCGAGCCGCAATCATAGGTCTTGCCGTCGAAGCGCACGCCGTGAAACACCTGTGTCTTGGCAAGCACCCGCATGCCGTCGGTGAGCTGGATCTCGCCGCCCGAGCCCTTCTCGACGTTCTCGAGGATTTGGAAGATCTCGGGCGAAAGCACATAGCGGCCGGAGATGATCAGATTGGAGGGTGCCGTGCCCTGCTTCGGCTTTTCGACCATGCCGGTGATCTCGAAGACCGGGCCAAAGCTCTTGCCGACCGAAACGACGCCATATTTATGCGTCTCCTCCGGCGCCATTTCCTCGACCGCGATGACATTGCCGCCATGCTGTTCGTAGGCCTCGATGCATTGCGCGAGGCAACGCCGGTTCGAAGCGCCGGAGGCCATGGTCAGCATGTCGGGCAAGACGACGGCGAAGGGCTCGTCGCCGACGATGTCGCGCGCGCACCAGATGGCATGGCCGAGGCCGAGCGGCGATTGCTGGCGGGTGAAGCTCATCGAGCCCGGTTTCGGCAATTCGGCGATCAAGGCTTGCCACTCCTTGGTCTTGCCGCGCTTCAGCAAAATGTCTTCCAGCTCATAGGCGGCATCGAAATAATCCTCGATGACCGCCTTGTTGCGTCCGGTGACGAAGATGCAATGTTCGATGCCGGCTTCGCGCGCCTCCTCGACGACGTGCTGGAGGACCGGGCGGTCCACCACGGTGAGCATCTCCTTGGGAACAGATTTGGTGGCGGGAAGAAAACGTGTTCCAAGACCGGCGACAGGAAAAACAGCTTTGCGAATGCGTTTGCTCATTTTTGGTTCCAAAATAACAGGTCTCTGCTGCGCGTTCTCTCGATCGCCATCCTCACGCGCGTTGCACTTTCGCTGGCTGCCGGCGACCGTCTCGCAATCTTAGAGGATTTTCAGGCGATGTGGATACCGGCTCCTGCCGGAGGATATGCGCTCGCTTCGCCAGAGCCCGCGTGCGATGAAGGCGGCTGCAGGAAGACATGGGCGCCCATGAGCCGAAGCCGTTCGAGCCGCAGCATGCCCTGATCGGAAGAGCCGATCAACTTTTGCCGCGAGGGCGCCGCCCCCCTGTCGCGTTCTATTTCAGAGATCTGCAGCATGTCCGTTATGAGACATCGGGTATACCCGATGTCTAAAATATCGGAAAAGTCTGTCAACCTTTCCGGGACATGCTCCAAGGCAGGCTCAAAATAAGGGGAGGGACAGGCTCGCATGGCAATTCTGGTGACGGGGGGTGCCGGCTATATCGGCGGCCATATGGTTCTGGCGCTTCTCGATGCCGGGGAAGAGGTCGTCGTTCTCGATGATCTCTCGACCGGATTTTCCTGGGCGGTCCCGAAGCCGGCGACCCTCGTCGTCGGCGATATGGGCGACCCCGCGCTGCTCGAAGCGATCTTCGGCCATCATAGCATCGACGCCATAGCCCATTTCGCCGCCAAGATCGTCGTGCCGGAGTCGGTTGCCGATCCGCTGCTCTACTATCTCAACAATACGGCGAAGGCGCGCAACCTCATCGAGGCTGCGGTCAATGCCGGGATCCGCCGTTTCATCTTCTCCTCCACGGCGGCCGTCTATGGCGAGCCGGGCGTCAATCCGATCGGCGAAGATGCGCCGCTGCGGCCGATCAATCCTTACGGCCGTTCCAAGCTGATGGTCGAATGGATGCTGGAGGATGTCGCCAAGGCAAAGGAATTTTCCTATGTCGCGCTGCGTTATTTCAATGTCGCCGGCGCCGATCCGGCAGGCCGGCTCGGCCAATCGACGCCGAACGCCACCCATCTGATCAAAGTCGCCGTTCAGGCCGCCCTCGGCCTGCGGCCCGGCATGGATGTCTATGGCACGGATTATCCCACCCCCGACGGCACCTGCATCCGCGACTATATCCAGGTGAGCGATCTCATCGCCGCGCATCTCCTGGCGCTGGCGCATCTGCGCTCCGGCGGCAAAAGCCTCGTCTTGAATTGCGGCTATGGCCACGGCCATTCGGTGCGTGAAGTCATCGATGTGGTGAAAGAGGTCAGCGGCATCGACTTCGCGGTGCGGCTCGCCGGCCGGCGCCCCGGCGATCCGGCCATGCTGGTCGCCGGCGCCGAGCGCATCCGCAGCCTGCTCGGCTGGCGGCCGCGTCACGACGACCTCCGGGAGATCGTCCGCGAGGCCTATGAATGGGAACGCAAGCTGCCGAACCTGCTGGCCAGCCACGGCGGCTAGAGCATCCCGCCTTCAAGTGGAATCACTTGAAGGCGGATAAGATGCTCTACATTCGTAAAACTAGAGCATCGTTCAAGCGCAAAACCGCTCACACTTTTGCGCACGATGCTCTAGAACATCTTATCCGCAGCCGGGTTCAATGCGGTGCGCCGGCGCCGCCGGCATCATCGCCCATCGGCTTTTGCTCTTGTTCTTGCTTCTTCAGCTCTTTTTGATGCTTATTATATTCGTGCCGGCGGACCATCCCGGCAATGCAACCGGCGATCGCACCCTTGACCGCGTGACGGTGGCCATTGGCATCTTTGACATAATGACCGGCAACAGCCCCGGCGGCGCCATATTTCAGGCAGCCGCCCGGCTTCGCCTCGGCCGCTGATGCCGCGAGCATGGCCACGCCGGACATGCCGAACAGAGAAAGACCGAACAAAACCGCCGTGATCTTCATGAGTTTCTCCTGAGTGCGGGTCGGCTCCAGATCTTTGAAATAGAGCCGATTTGTCCCGATCATGTGGAATCGTAATTCAAGACATCGGATATATCCGATGTCTCAAAGAGGCGATTCCACATGATCGGGATCGGCTCTAGAGCACATCCCTATAGGCAAAGTCTATCGAATTCGCGACAAGAGCAGCCTGGCGTGGCGACAATACTGACCTCGGGGTTGAGTTCAGATTCTTTCACACCCAGCCGGCGAGGTTTTCCGCGACGAGATCATGGATCAGCTTCATGCCCTCCTCGCTGTCATTGAGACAGGGCACGACGGCAAAATTCTCGCCGCCGTTCTCGAGAAAGAAATGGCGGTTCTCCATGCCGATCTCTTCCAATGTCTCGAGACAATCGGCGGCAAAACCCGGCGTGATGACGACGAGATTCTTCACGCCCTGGCGGGCGAGGGCCTTCACGGTCGCATCCGTATAGGGCTGCAGCCATTCGGCCCGCCCGAAACGCGATTGATAGCTCATGCGCGTGGTCTCGGGGCCGCGGCCGAGGGCCTCTCCAAGGAGACGGAAAGTCGCCTCGCAATGGCGCGGATAAGGATCCCCCTTGTCGGCATATGCCTGCGGAATTCCATGGAAGGAGACGAGGATCACATCGGGCGCGAAGGCGAGGCCTTGGAGAAATCGGCGCAGCGACGCCGCCAGCGCCTCGATATAGGCCGGCGCGTCATAATAGGGCGGGGCAAGGCGCAGCGCCGGCTGAAAGCGCCGCCGCGCCAAGACCGCGAAGACGGCATCGCCGACCGTCGCCGTCGTCGCCGCCGAATATTGTGGATAAAGCGGCAGGACGAGCAGGCGATCGCAGCCCGTCGCAGCAAGATGGGCGATGCCGGCCGCGATCGACGGCTTGCCGTAACGCATGGCCCAATCGACATGGATTTGTGTCGGGCTTTTCGCCGGGCCGGCTGCGAGACCACCTGCCGCGATCCAGGCCGCGAGCTTTTCCGCCTGTGAGCGGGTGATCATCTTCAACGGGCTTTCATTGCGCGCCGCGTTCCAGATGGATTGATAGGCCTTGCCCCGACGCGCCGGCCGCACCGACAGAATGATGAGGTTGAGGATCGGCCACCACAGGAGGCGGGGCGTTTCGACGACGCGCCGATCCGACAGAAACTCCTTGAGATAGCGGCGCACCGACCAATAATCGGTCGCCTCCGGCGTGCCGAGATTGACGAGGAGGACGCCGAGGCTTTTTTGCGGCGGGGCAGGCGGCGGTGCATTATTGGTCACGGCAGGATCTCGACGAGTGCTGCGCCGCGGCGCAACGATCTATACATCCGCGGTATAGGGTTTGCGGCCACTGGCGAGTGCCTCGCCGAGACAAGCGACGCGATCCTGCCCCCAGAAGATCTCGCCGTCCAAGACATAGCTCGGCGCCCCGAAGACGCCGGCAGCCATAGCCGCGGCAAGATTAGCGTCATAGGCCGCCTCGGCCGCTTCGCTTTTGGCGGCCGCGATGATTGCTTCGGCGGCGAAGCCGGCTTGTCCTAGCAGCGCGGCGAGAACCGCTCCATCCGCCAGGTTCTGCTCGCCGGCGAAGACGGCCGCAAAGGCTTGCGGCAGAAAATCCTCGACCACCGCGCCCTGCGCCGCCAAAGTAATGACGATCCGATCGGCAAGGCTCGGGTCGAAGGGCCAGAATTTCGGATGCAGCTGCAGTTTGAGGTGACGCTTGTCGCGCCAGCGCTGCAATTCAACCAGGCGATAGGCCTGGCGGGCCGGATGGCGCTTGGCAAGCGGGAGGCCGCCGGTTTCAGGAAAAAGTCGGCCGAGCGGCACGGGCCTGTAGAGTATGGCCGCCGCATGCTTCTCCGCGACCGCGACAAAATCGGCATGGCCCAGATAGGACCACGGGCTCATGAGACTGAAATAATATTCTATGTGCCTCGTCATGAACGATTCTTCGCGGCTTCAGGCGACCTGTCTCATCCCCGGCGCCGTCCTTCATAAGAGGTTTCGCCCGCCTTGGCCATCGGCCGAGAGCGGCGGCTCCGATGGGATCGGACCTGCCGCTCTACTCATTGGCTCTATTTTTTTGAATCTAGAGCATCTTGTCCGCCCTCAAGTGATTCCACTCGAAGGCGGGATGCTCCAGGCCTTCCGCAAAAGCGAGCGCTCGTTCAGGGGTGACGCCTCCTGCGCGAAACAGGGGAGTGCCGGGCGGCTTCGCCTTCGAGCGGATGGCGCGCGAGAAAACCCCCTCATTCGGGCGAATGAGGGGGAGTGGCGGTTGGGGAATAGGGGGAATTTTTGGTGCTGGGCAATTTCAGGCGGTGAGCCGCTCGCCGGCGTCCTGCGCGCGCTGATGGGCCTCTCGGAGTTCGCTGAGCGCCGCTTCGAGATCGGCGCGCTGACGCTCGAGATGGCGGATCTGGGCGGTGATCTGATCCGGATGCAGATTGAGCTCCAGATCCCAACCCTCCATCGTATCCATATCGCCGCGCGCGGCGAGAATCTCGCGAATTTCGGCCAGGGTGAAGCCGAGCTGCTTGCCCTTGAGAATCATCTGCAAATGCGAGCGGTCGCGATCGGAATAAAGCCTTGTCGTGCCACGCCGGCACGGATGCAACAGCCCGCGGTCTTCGTAAAAACGCAATGCCCGAAGGCTGATGCCGAATTCACGCGCGACGTCGCCGATAGAAAAAAGCCGCTCTGCCGGCGATTGGGTTTCCCCGCCGCGACCACGTTGAATGCCAGCCGACTGACTTGGGCTCGTCTCCATTGCCAACCCCTCTGATCGATCTACGAACCGATATCGATCAATGTAAGGGCATTCTCCCACTGAATGCAACCACAAATTGTACAATTAACACTCTCTACTTTGAGTAAACTCTATGCCTGTCCCAAAATCGAGCAGGGTTAACCCGGTATTTACCGCAGATCCCGAAATTCGTGGACAGAGGCGGTATCGAGCGTCCCGATCCTGATTCGGCGCTTCCCTGTTCCTCGCACGAACTCGGGTTCAAACTCGGGATTTACGAGTTCCCGCCGGAGAGAACATGCGCAAGCCGATTCCTTGGGGCGCCAGGGCGAGTGGAATGGATGTTCGCGAAGCGGCGCGTGAAGCCGCGCGGTGCGAAGGGATGAGCTTGAGCGAGTGGCTCGCCCAGGCCATCGGGCAATACGCCGCCGAGGCCGGCATGGAATCCGCCGTTATGAGCGAGGACGATCGTCTCGATGCGATTGCCACGCGGCTGGACCGTCTCGCCCCGCGCGGGCTCAGGAACGGCGAGCGGCGCGCCGCTGCCGATGAGAGCCGGCCGGCGGCCGAACGCGACCATGCGGACATGCGGTCGCCGCGCGCAAAACCACGCTTGCCGGGCGCCGCCACCTGGCCACTGCGGTCTCCGCAGGCAGGTCGCAACGAGCCCGCCACGGCCTATGAAGATGAGGCCGCGCTGCTCGAAAGGGCGGCCGCGCGCCTGGACCATGCCGACTTCCAAAGGCTGGCGCGCCGGCTCGATCATTTGGAGGCCGAGCTGTCGCAGCGCTCGCCGCAGGACGCGATGCAGCCGATCAGAGGCGCCCTGGCGCAGCTCGAAGCGCGGCTCGATTCCTTGGCGGCGCCCGCCGCCCGATCGGCGGTGCGTGGTCCTTCCCACGCCGCCGCGCTGCCGCAAAATTACGGCGATCAGCTCGACCGGGTCGAATCGAAGGTGAATTCGCTCGTCGCCTCGCTCGCCTCTTCGACCGCCATGCCCACATCGGCCCCCTATGGCCAGGCGCAGGAGGGCGGTTCCGCCAAACGTCCTTCGCTCGGCGCTGCGATCGCCGAGATCGCGCATCGCCAGCGCGCTTTGGAGATGCCGGGGAGCGCGGCTCGGGCCGAGGATCATGCGGCTCCGAGCCTCGGTTTCGCGCCCATGCGTCCGCAACGCGGCGGCCGGGAACAAGGCGCGGCAGAAGCATTCAGCCAGGCCGGCGGTGCCACTCTGGCGAGCTTGCACGGCGATATTGCCTCTCTCGCCGGCAAGGTCGAAGACATGCGGCGCGAACAGGCCGAGCGCGATGCTCTGCCGCCGGCCGCCTGCAATCTCGACAAATTGCGGGCCGAGATCGCTACAATGTCCGACGCTTTGCGCGATCTCGCCTCGCGCGGCTCGATCGCGCCCATCGAAGCGGCCATCCGCAATCTGACGCATCAGATCGAAAGCTCGCGCACGGATGGCATTCGCGAAGCGGTCCTGCGTCCGCTCGAAAGGCTTGTCGGCGATTTGCGCCATGCGGTGGCCGAGGTCGATCCGCGGACGACGATTCGCGGCCTCGAAGGCGAGGTGCAGAAACTCGGCAGCAAGCTCGATGATCTCGGCAAATTCGGGTTCGATGCTTCGGCCTTGGGCATGATCGACGACCGGACGCGGGAAATCCGCGATCTCCTGGCGGCGGGCTCGGTGCATTCCGCGCCGGTCGAGAAGATCGAGCGGCAGGTGGAGGCGCTCACCGAGCGCTTCGATCGCCTGCGCGCGACTGCGGAGTTGCGCGAGGAAGGCGATCTTCAAGCCGTGGCCGACGAGCTTCGCGCGCTGACGGACGGCCCGGGGCGCGCGCCGCTCGCCAAGATCGAGCGCCAGCTCGACGCCATCACCGCCAAGGTCGAGGAAGCGATCGCCGAGGCGCGTGACGAGAGCCGCTATACGGCGCTCGCGAACCGCATCAATGACGTCCATCACGAGCTCGCCGAGCGCATCGCCCAAGGCATGCCGCAGCTCGACATGCATTCGCTCGAAAATCTCGTGCGCGGCCTCGCCGAACGCATCGAGCAAGCGCGCGAGCCGCAGGCCGACGGCCGTGCGATCGAGGCCTTGCAGCAGCAGGTCAGCGAATTCGCCGCGCGATTGGATCGGGCGGACGTGGGCTTTCCGTCCCTGACCTCGCTCGAACAATCGATCGGCGATCTCTTCGCCGAACTCGAAAGGACGCGGGAGATTTCTTCGACGGCGGCTGAAAGGGCAGCGCGCAATGTGCTGCAGGAGGCCCTTGCGAAGGCGCCTGCCGGTTTCGACCATCCCGATGTGACGCGCGACCTCGTCGAATTGCGCACCATACAGGACGAGGCGGGTCGCCGGACGCTCGCCACTTTGAATGCGGTTCATGAAACCCTGGAGAAGGTCGTCGACCGGCTGGCGATGGTGGAAAGCGAAATCGCCGATGTGCGCGTGCCAAGGCCGGCCGAACTCCTCGCCTCGGGACCGGCGCCGAATTTCGCGCCGGCGCCGAACCGCGAGTTGTCGCAGGGCCGCGAACCGCCGCCATTTGTCGCGTCGAAGGACGTGCCGGGGAGCCGGGCGGAGAGTCGGCTGCCGCGCCCGCATGCGCCGGCCGACAGGCCGAGATCCGAGCCGCAGGCCGACAGGCTCGAAGATTTCCTCATCGAGCCCGGCCGGGGATTTCCGGGACGCCGCGATCAGGCCGGCACTGAGGCGCCCGATCGCAAGCAGGGGACGGCCCTAGATCATCCTGACTCGTTCGAAGCCACATCGGGACGCGCCGGCTTCATTGCCGCGGCACGCCGCGCGGCGCAGGCCGCGCAGATGGAATCCGCCGCCGCGATCGGCCGCCCTCAGAGCCGCAGCGCCGCCGCCAGCGGCGACGGCTCCGCCGGTCTCATCGAACAGACGCGCAATTTCATTGTCCACCACAAGCGCCCGGTCGTTTTGTCCGTTGCCGCGCTTTTCCTCGCCGTCGGCGCCTATGCCGTCGTCAAGACCGTCAGCCATTCGCCCTTGCTCGACCTCTCGATCAATGGCGCCAAGGAGGCGCCCGCCGGCCGGGCTTTGCCGGCGCATAAGGCGCCTGCTCCTGCCCCCACGGTGACGCCGAACTCCGCTCTGACCGCGCCTGCGGCGACCCATTCGCCCACGGGCAGGACTGGAGCCGCATCGCCGGCGATCCCGGGCAGCGATCCGATCGTCACCGGTTCCATCGGGGCAAGGCCGTGGGCGGCGGAGCCATTGCAGCAGCCGTCGCCGGCGGTTCTGCAAAGCCTGGCAGAGGCCGGCAAGGCCCAGGCGCAATATGAGCTCGCGACCGATTATGCGGCAGGCGGCGAACGCCCACGCGATCTCAAGCTTGCAGCGCAATGGTATGAAAAGGCTGCGGCGCAGGGCCTCGCGGCGGCGCAATATCGGCTCGGCTCCTTCTATGAGAAAGGGCTTGGCGTGCGGCGCGACGTCAATCGGGCCATGGCTTGGTATCGCAAGGCCGCGGAGCGCGGCAACGTTCGCGCCATGCACAATCTCGCCGTGCTCACCGCCGAAGGCGGCGACAGCGGCAAGCCGGACTATGCGAGCGCTGCAGAATGGTTCCGCAAGGCGGCGGAATATGGCGTCCACGACAGCCAATATAATGTCGCGATCCTGCTCGCGCGCGGCCTCGGCGTCCGGCAGAACCTTGCCCTGTCTTATGCATGGTTTGCCGTCGCTGCCGCGCAGGGCGACGAGGATGCCGGCAAGAAACGCGATGATGTCGGCGCAAGGCTCAGCGCCGCCGATCTCGCCGCCGCAAAAGCCACCGCCGCGGCGTTCCGCCCCAAGACACCCGACCCTGCCGCCAATGAAGTGACGGCACCGGCCGGCGGCTGGCTGGCGCCGCCAGCCAATGCGCGGAAGATGGCCCGGCCGAAACTGTCGCAGCTCTGAATTTCATCCCCGCCCTTCACCCGCCTCCCACAGAGCCGCAAGGCCTTCGCGATAGGTCGGATAGGTGAGCGAGAGTCCGAGCTTTTGCTTCACCTTGCGGTTTGCGGCGCGCTTGTTCTCGGCATAAAAAGTGCGGCCGAGCGGACTTAAAGCCGCATGTTCGATATCGACTTCGGGCGGCGGCGCGACGCCCATGAGCGTTGCGGCATAGGTCACCACATCCTGCGGCGGCGACGGCTCGTCATCGCTCACATTCCAGATCTCGCTGCCGCCGTCATAGCGCAAGAGCGCATCGATCGCGGCGCTGATGTCTGCGACATGGATGCGGTTGAACACATGGTCCTTCTTGGCGATGCGATGCGCGGTGCCGCGCCGCAGGGCTTCGAGCGCATTGCGCCCGGGGCCATAGATGCCCGCGAGACGCAGAATATGCACGGTCTTGCGCGGATCGCGGGCGAGCGCCATCCAGGCTTTTTCGGCGTGCAATCTCGCCGTCGAACGGTCGCTCTTCGGCATTGGCACGCGCTCTTCGTCGACCCATTCGCCGTTGCGGTCGCCGTAGACGCCGATGGTTGACAGATAGATGATCTTGAGCTTTTGCGGCAGCGCTGCGAGCCTGCGGCCGAATTTCGCGAGAACCGGATCGACGGAGACGCCGGGCGGCACGCAGACGAGCAGAACATCGGCCTCGGCGAGCGCCGCTGCGATCTCAGGATCTTCATGATCGTGATCGAAGACGAAACGCGTGACCCGATGGCCGTCCGGCATTGTCCGCAGCTTTTCGGCGTCGCGCACGGTTCCCCAAATCGTGTCGAACGCGGCGCCGTGGCGGGCGATGAAATCACAAGCGCAATAGCCGAGACCGAAGGCGAAGAGCTTCATGAGTTGTGCTGCGCCTCCCCAGCAAGAGCCATCGCCCATTCCGCCGAAACGGCAGGGTCCATTTCCTTCTGCTGCCGCGCTCGCGCCAAATCATGCAGACGGGCCTCCGGGGCAAGCCGCCCGAAAGCCCAGACCGCCATGGCCCGCACCAGCGGCGAGTCTGCATCGAGATGTGCCTCGATCAAGGGCAAAAGATCAGGGTCCTGCGCATTGCCGGCGGCGATCAGCAGATTGCGGAGAAAACGCGCAAAGCCGATCCGCTTCACCGGACTGCCGGAGAAGAGCTTGCGGAACGCGGCTTCGTCGAGGCTAAGCCAGTCGGCGATCTTCGGCGCCAGAAGATCCGCGCGAGGCTGGAGCTTTGCTTCATGCGCTTCTTGCGCGAATTTGTTCCAGGGACAGGCTGCCAGGCAATCGTCGCAGCCATAGATTCGGTTGCCGATCGGCCGCCGGAACTCCAGCGCAATATGGCCCTTGTGCTCGATCGTCAGATAGGAGATGCAGCGCCTTGCATCGAGGCGATAGGGCGCCGGAAAAGCCTTTGTCGGACAGATGTCGAGACAGGCGCGGCAGGAGCCGCAATGATCCGTCTCGGCCTCATCAGCTTCGAGCGCGAGATCGGTAAAAATCGCGCCGAGAAAGAGCCAGGAGCCGAAGCGGCGCGACACGAGATTGGTGTGCTTGCCGGTCCAGCCGAGGCCGGCGGATTGGGCGAGCGGCTTTTCCATCACCGGCGCCGTATCGACGAAGACTTTCACTTGGCATCCCGGCGCCTGCGCGACGAGCCAAGAAGCAAGCTCTTTGAGCTTGCCCTTGATCACATCATGATAGTCGCGATGGCGCGCATAGACGGAGATGTTCGCCGCGCTTCGATCCTTCAGCAGCGCGAGCGGATCGGCCTCCGGCGCGTAATTCATGCCAAGCATGATGATGGATTTCGCCTCCGGCCAGAGATTGAGCGGGGCGCCGCGGCGCGCTTTCGTGGCCTCCATATAGTCCATGTCGCCGGCATAGCCAGCGGCGAGCCAGGCATCGAGTCCTTCGGCCGCCTGCGGGATCGCATCGGGCTTGGTGATGCGGCAGAGATCGAAGCCGAGCGCCTGCGCTTTCTCCGCGAGCGCGGCCTTCAGCGACGCGGCGTTCAGAAATCGAGATCCGCATAGGCCGCTGTCGGCGAAAGGCCCGGCAGACGGTCGGCGAGAAGCGTGCGGAAGGCCGGCCGCGACTTCATCCGCGCGTACCAGAGCTTCGCCGTTTGATCCTCGTCCCATGGCACGTCGCCCAGAAAATCCGCCACGGATAGATGCGCTGCGGCGGCGAGATCGGCATAAGTCAGGCGGTCGCCGGCAAGCCATTTCCGATGCGCCGTCAGATAGCCGATATAGCGCAGATGATAGCGGATATTCGCGCGCGCCGCGCGGATCAGGTCCATGTCCGGCGCGCCGCCGCCCTGCTCGCGGGTCATGAAGCGCTTATAGACCTTCTCCGTGACCAGCCAGGATGAGACTTCGGAAAAGAATTTCTGGGTAAACCAGTGCAGGAGGCGGCGGACTTCGACCCGGCCGGCCGGGTCCTCCGGCAGCAGCCGATGCCCGCCCAGCGCCAGGCCGCGCGTCTCGTCGAAATATTCGGCGATGATCGTGGCGCCCGGCACCACCATGCCGTTCTCTTCGATGAGAACCGGCGTCTCGCCGGCGGGATCGAGAGCCAAGAAGTCTTGGCGGCGCTCAAAGGGCCGTTCCTCGATCAGCTCAGGGTCAATGCCATATTCCCCCAAAAAAAGCCGGACGAAACGCGATTGCGGACACAGAGGATGGTGATGAAGGGTGAGCATTCAGACCTGGGGGAGGCGGGGCGCGAGGCGAGGTCAGGGGTATAGGCTGCACGAACGGGGCCGACAAGCCCGGACTGAGGCGGGGCTGTGTCTCATTTGAGTTTCGGATTTGCGCCAAGAGGCGACAACGGATTGCCTGGACCGAACGTATCGAAATCCGGATATCGCCTCGTTCCAACCGCGCAACTTTCGTCTCACCCAAAAAGCCTAAAGGAATGTGGTGGGCAAACGCAGACCAATACCGATTACTCCACCGGCTCTAAACTTAGTTGGCGCGCAGCAATGTTGCAGCGATATTTGATTAACCGAATGGGTCTGTCCTTATACTTTTTTCTGTTCTGCACAAAGGTAACCACCTCGTCGGCAAAATCATATCCAATTCCCACCGAGTGAGCCTGCAACACGTTTTCACAGCGCGTGTTGAGTATCCACTTCTCATAATCAATCACCTTGCGAAGTTCTTCTTCTGAGAAGGTGTGAGCTTTTAACTCAATAACTTGGTGCCAAAGCAATTTCCCGCCGTGGTACTTGGTGAGTAGCAGATCAAGCTCTGTTTGCGCGCCAGTGGAAACGAATGGCAATGCCTCTGTAAAGTCACCGAATATGCCTCGGTGCAGTCCGTGGGAAAGTTCCTGCATAAGGATGGTTTCCAGTGAAGCTTCATAATGAAGACGCCCCGGAGTTGGCTGTCGTGCCGGAGTGTCCTCTCTCAGATCGATTGGCAGATCAGTTTTGTTGATTTGATTAAGGCCGACAGCGAGACGTTTGGCGTGGTAGTCGATTGGTGGTGCGAGGACGGGATTGTTTGCCTCAAGCAGACGAATGATCAGCTCCGCCTCTTCTGTCGTGATGGATACGCACGCATGGCGTCCCATCACATCGCCTCTCGATTGCTCACGGTCCAAAGATTGCCTTGCTCTTTCGACAGCCAAAGATGTTCAAAATCGACTGGGTTCTCGTAGTTCTTCACGCATTCATATTCGACCCGGAGTGGGCGCCTTGCATCTACGTTCTGCGCTCCCGGAAATAAAGGGCTCGCGTCAAAGTATGGCTCGGATGTCGCCTTAAACAGCCCAATTATCTGCGTTGAATGTTCTGCCGATTTCGATTTCCCTAGTCGGAAAAAGATTTGGTCGCCCGGAGTTATTCCAGCTATTTCAGCTATTGCTTTCTGACGTCCCGAATTTGCCTGCGGGCCCTCTGCTCCGCCAGGGTCATTGATTGCGGCAACGCCAACCCTGTTGTGTTCAGGCCAAGTCTCATCGGTTACAAAAAATATGAGGTTGCGCATTTGGCGTGAGGCCGAAGAAGGATTGGTAGCTTCTGAACCGCGTTGTGGAGATTGCCGCCTATTTGGAAAAAAGGTCCAATGTTTCGGGCTTACGGATCGGAACAATAGCACCGGACTTGCGGCGCTCGATGAAACGCGGTGCTTGTTCATAGTCCCCATCGCGCTCCAAAGGCTTTCGGCACGGCGGTATCCAGACGAGCTGCGTTCCAGCAGGAATACCCTTTTCCCAAACCAGCCATCCGTAGCCGGTTGCGGTCGAAGCGCTCTTATCTATTCGCCCCTTCACCATTGGGACGCGCTCGACAAATTGGGCGAATACTGAAGGCGGGTTCTGTTTAAACAATCTCTCATAACGACCGACGCTTTCGATAAACACAGTCCGCGCCAGCATTGCGACGCCATGCCGAGCGATGTTTAGAGATCGCTTTATGAACTCCTCACCCAGTTTGAATGGAGGATTGGTGATAACCCAGTCAAACGATTCCTGAGCATGTTTGCTCTTCAGAAAATCGGCCACGCCGCCAAAGCCATACGCAAAAACGTCATATGAAACTACCTCGCCAAAATACTCTGCGAGCGCGACCGACATGTGTCCTCGGCCACAGGCTGGTTCAAGGCACGTCATTGAGCCCAAGGACATCTTGGATGACACCGCATGCTCTAGCAAGGCACGCGTGGCCCAGGGTGGGGTCGGGAAATCGTCAAGACTAGTTTTCAGCTCGGCCCTTTGGGCCATGACGGCATGTGATTTGTTTTGCATCGGATTCCAATACCTTGGCTGGTAATGACCAGTGTTCTATATTTGTTCCGATTCGCGTGATTTGTGAAGTCAAAATGGCTCGATTCGGACCCGCGCTGGGGTCCAGCTAGACGGTGTCCACAGGTTTTAGCCCGATCAGTTTCAGCTGGATCAGCAAAGGACGCTGGAAAATGGGGAGAGTCCGCAAAGGGTCAAAAGCCGAACCTCAAATCGCAGCACAACCCTAAGCCACTGATGCTGCGAGAGGCCGTCGCGACATCCTGTCTCCGACGTAAGCAAAGAACCTCCCCCCTCAATGCGGCGCGACGCCGGCCGGGCGGGCGCCGATCACCTGTTGCAATTGCGGCAGAGCGTGCCGGACCATGCGGCGCACGCCAATCGGCCGATAAAGCTGCTTCTCCGCTTCGACGATCAGGACCCCGGCGCCGGGGAGCGCGAGCTTGGCGCCGACGCTTTCGAACAACGATGCCGAGCGCAAAAAAATCCGCCGCTCGAACGGCGGCATATAGAGCGCCTCGGTCCAATAGGTCGGCGAAAACAGAGCCTCGCGCATCAATTCGCGCAATTGGCTGCGGGAATAGGGCTGGCCATAGCCGAAAGGCGTCGTGTCGAACCGAGCCCAGAGGCCGGCGCGGCGCGGCGCCACCGCGATCATGCGGCCGCCGGGCGTCAGAATCCGCCAGATCTCGTCGAGCAGCTCGCGCGGATGTTCGGCGGTTTCGAGCGCATGCACGACGAGAATGCGGTCGATGCAGGAGTCGGGCAGCGGCATCATGACCGGCTCGACCAGAGCCGAGGCGGAAAGGCCGGAGGACGGCCAGTTCACCACGCCCTGCGCTGCCGGCATGAAGGCCAGCACGCGCAAAGCTTCGCCGCGAAACATTTCGAGATAGGGCGTCGCATAGCCGACTCCCATGATCGATTGGCCGATGCTCGAATTGAAGCGGGCGCGAATCGCCCGGCCGATGAAACGGCTCGCGACTTTGCCCAAAGCCGAGTCATAGAAACTGCGCAGATCGACGATATCGAGCGGCATGCCGTCTTCCTCGCATGTTCTCTGGCGCTGCGGAACTTATTTTCGCTTCGTCCGAAAGCGCCTTGAGCGCGTTTGACCCTGGCCCGGCGCTTGGTTAGAGCAGGGCGAGATCGGGTTGAAACTTTGCCCTGCCGCGCTTCGAAAGGCTGCGACATGAGCCTCGAAATCCATCAGTTTCTCTGTCTTGCCGATAATTTCGGCGTGCTGATCCACGCGCCCGAGACCGGCGCGACGGCTTCGATCGATGCGCCGGAGGCCGCGCCGATCCTCAAAGCGCTCGCCGAAAAGAACTGGCGCCTCACCGACATTCTCGTGACCCATCATCATGCCGATCATGTCCAGGGCATTCCCGGTCTCAAGGCCGCCTTTCCCGACGTCCGTGTCGTCGGCCCGGCCAAGGAGGCGGCGCAAATCGGTCCTCTTGATCAAAGTGTAAAGGACGGCGACATCGTTTCCGTCGGAACCCATCAGGCCAGAGTGATCGAAGTGCCGGGCCATACTCTTGGCCATGTGGCCTATTGGTTCGAAAAGGACGGGCTGTTGTTTTCCGGCGATACTTTATTCGCTATGGGCTGCGGCCGCGGCTTCGAGGCGCCGGCCGAGGTGCTCTATCATTCGCTGATGAAGCTGGCTGCTTTGCCCGGCAATACGCAAATCTATTGCGGGCATGAATATACGCTCGCCAATGCGCGCTTCGCGCTGAGCGTCGATCCCGCCAATGAGAATTTGAAGAAGCGGGAAGCCGAGGTCGCGGCGCTGCGCGCCGCCGGCCGCTTCACTCTGCCGACGCGGATGGATCTCGAATTGGCGACCAATCCTTTCCTGCGCGCGTCCGATCCTGCGGTTCAGGCGAGCGTCGGCCTTTCCGGCGGCGATCCGGCAAAGGTCTTCGCCGCCTTGCGCGAACGCAAGAACCGCGCGTGAGGCCCAGCGGCCCCGCGGCGATGGCTTGACGCGCTCTTGAGATGGAGGCGCGCCGATGTTCGCGCCATCCACCCCGGCCGTTACTCCTTGGGCGGCGCCTCCTCCTTGGGGGTCAGCCCTTCGAGGCGCTTCCGCAATTCATCGAGCTGCCGCTTCATTTCCTCGAGGTCGGATTTCGGCTCTGGTTCAGCGGGGCTCCCCGGCGCGGCAGCGGTTCGCGCAAAAGGCGAGAACATCGACAGCGCCTGGCTGAACATCGCCATGTTCTTGCGCGCCTGCTCTTCGAGCGAGCCGAACATCTGCCGGGTCGGGCCGCCGAGCGAAGCCGCCTCGAAAGCGCTGGCGAACTGGTCGCGGAACTTCTGCTGCTCCTTGGTGAGCTTGTCGATGGTGAATTCGAGATAGCTCGGCACCAGCATCTGCATGCTGTCGCCGTAGAAGCGGATGAGCTGGCGCAGGAAGGTGATCGGCAACAAGCTCTGGCCGTTCTTGCCCTCCTGCTCGAAGATGATCTGGGTGAGGACCGAGCGGGTGATCTCCTCGCCGGTCTTGGCGTCATAAACGACGAAGTCCTCGCCCTTTTTCACCATGTTGGCCAGGTCTTCGAGCGTCACATAGGCGCTGGTGCCGGTATTGTAGAGGCGCCGGTTCGCGTATTTCTTGATCGTGATTGGTTGCTTGTCATTGGCCATGACGATCAACACCCTTATTTTTGGTTGGCCTGCTCGGGCAGACTTCGGCGTCCGTTCGAAGGCGGCACCTTCCCCTAAAGCATAAGGCCTTTGGCCAAAAGCGAAAACCCAAATTCGTGGGGCTCCGCCAAATGGCCGGCCGCGCTTGACGATTGCCCGGCCGAAATGCTTGAGAGAGGTCAACGCGGTCGGGTGGCGCGAAGCCTATCGAAGAGCGACCAGTCCAGACTAGGAGGAGTTTTCCATGGCGCGCGATATCGTCATCGTGGGCGCAGCCCGCACCCCTGTCGGCTCGTTCAACGGAGCCTTCGCCAATACGCCGGCGCATGAGCTCGGCGCGGTGGCGATCACGGCGGCGCTCCAGCGCGCGAAGGTCGAGGCGGCCGAGGTCGATGAAGTCATCCTCGGACAGATCCTGACGGCCGGCGAGGGCCAGAACCCGGCGCGCCAGGCGGCGATGAAGGCTGGCATCCCGCAGGAGAAGACGGCCTGGAGCCTGAACCAGGTGTGCGGCTCCGGTCTGCGCGCGGTCGCGCTCGGCCTGCAGCAGATCGCCAATGGCGACGCCAAGATCATGGTCTCCGGCGGTCAGGAGAGCATGTCGCTCGCGCCACATGGGGCGCATCTGCGGGCCGGCATCAAAATGGGCGACGTCAAATTCGTCGATATTATGCTGCGCGACGGGCTGATCGACGCCTTCCACGGCTATCACATGGGCGTTACGGCGGAAAACGTCGCCGCCAAATGGCAGATCAGCCGTGAGGAGCAGGATCGCTTCGCGCTCGGTTCCCAGAACAAGGCCGAGGCGGCGCAAAACGCCGGCCTCTTCGCCGATGAGATCACGCCGGTGACCGTGCCGACCCGCAAGGGTGACCTCATCATCGACAACGATGAATATATCCGCATCGGCACGACGCTCGACGCGCTCGCCAAGCTGAAGCCCGCCTTTTCCAAGGATGGTACGGTCACCGCCGGCAATGCCTCGGGAATCAACGACGGCGCCGCGGCGCTCGTGTTGATGACCGCGGAGGACGCCGCGGCCCGCGGCCTCACCCCGCTTGCCCGGATTGTGTCCTGGGCGACCGCCGGGGTGGATCCCGCGATCATGGGCACGGGGCCGATCCCGGCGACCCGCAAGGCGCTCGAAAAAGCCGGCTGGAAGGTCAAGGATCTGCAGCTGGTCGAGGCCAATGAGGCCTTCGCCGCTCAGGCCGTCGCGGTGAACAAGGACATGGGCTGGGATCCCGCGATCGTGAACGTCAATGGCGGCGCCATCGCCATCGGCCATCCGATCGGCGCCTCCGGCGCCCGTATCCTCGTGACTTTGCTTTACGAGATGCAGCGGCGCGGCGTCCATAAGGGCCTCGCGACGCTGTGCATCGGCGGCGGCATGGGAATGGCGCTCACGGTCGAGCGCTAGAGCATGTCCCGGAAAAGTTGACAGACTTTTCCGATAAAGGACATGCTCTAATTCTTTGATGTAGAGCCGATTTGCCCCGTCACGTGGATCGGAATTCAAGCACATCGGATATATCCGATGTGCCAAAGAGCCGATTCCACGTGATCGGGATCGGCTCTAGAGCCTCCGGGAATGACCCGAATTGCGCAGTCCTGCCGAAGGAGAGCAGACTGCGCCGCGAAATAATCAAAGGCAAAATATAAGAGGGAAGGAAAGCCATGGCTCGGGTGGCGGTGGTGAGCGGCGGGACGCGCGGAATCGGCGCGGCCATAAGCAAGGCTTTGGCGGCGGTCGGCCACAACGTCGCGGCTGTCTATCATGGCAATGACGAGGCCGCGGCCAAATTCAAGGCCGAGACGGGAATCCCCGTCTACAAATGGGATGTCGGCAATTACGCGGCTTGCGCCGAGGGGCTCGGCAAGGTCGCTTCGGATCTCGGTCCGGTCGACATTCTCGTCAACAATGCCGGCATCACCCGCGACGTCCAGTTCCATAAAATGACGCCGGAGCAATGGTACGAGGTCGTCAACACCAATCTCAATTCGCTCTTCAACATGACGCGCCCGGTGATCGAAGGCATGCGCGAGCGCGGCTTCGGCCGGATCGTCAATATTTCCTCGATCAACGGCCAGAAGGGGCAGCGGGGCCAGACCAATTATTCGGCTTCGAAGTCCGGCGATATCGGCTTCACCAAGTCGCTGGCGCAGGAAAATGCCAATAAGGGCATTACCGTCAATGCCATCTGCCCCGGCTACATCGCCACCGATATGGTGAAGGCCGTGCCGAAAGAGATTTTGGAGAAAGCAATCCTGCCGCAGATCCCGGTCGGCCGTCTCGGCGAGCCGGAAGAGATCGCCCGTTGCGTCGTCTTCCTCGTCGCCGAGGAGGCGGGCTTCATCACCGGCTCGACGCTCTCTGCCAATGGCGGCCAGGTCATGGTGTGAGGCGAGTTCCTTCTCCCGCTTGCGGGAGAAGGGGGGTTCGTGCCTAGTCGCTTATTCCTGCTCGGTCTTCGGCTTCAGCACCTGCCGGCCGCGATACATGCCGGTTTTGAGATCGATGTGATGCGGCCGGCGCAGCTCGCCGGAATCCTTGTCCTCGACATAAGTCGGCGCGGCGAGCGCATCCGCCGAGCGGCGGAACCCCCGTTTCATCGGGGAGGTTTTTCGTTTCGGGACGGCCATGAGAAGCTCCTGCGCCTTGGC
This sequence comes from uncultured Alphaproteobacteria bacterium, assembly GCA_963704745.1. Taxonomy (GTDB): domain Bacteria; phylum Pseudomonadota; class Alphaproteobacteria; order Rhizobiales; family Beijerinckiaceae; genus Methylovirgula. The sequence continues at coordinate 2,906,970 of OY969936.1, read as the reverse complement.
GCATACATCTTCGGCCCGGCAAGCCACCAGGCCATGAAAATCGAAGTTGTGCTCTTACTATGGAAACCGGCGCCTGGCTACCCCTTACCTTAGGCAGGAGAGGGACGGCCTTGCATAATGGAGGCGCGCCGTGAGGACCCTTGCGTGGATCGTGAGGGCGCGGTTCGGCCGTCGCGGGTCGCGGTCATGCGGATCGGGCAGGACGCCGACGAGCAGCGCCGCCTCGCGCGGGCTGAGGTCGCCGACGCTCTTGTGGAAATAGATCTCGGAGGCGGCTTGGGCGCCGAAAATTCCGTGATCGCCCCATTCGGCAACATTGAGATAGATCTCGAGAATACGCCGTTTCGGCCAGGCAAAATCGATGATCAGGGCCAAAGGAATTTCGAGCGCCTTCCGGAGATAGGCGAAGGGGGACTGCCACAGGAACAGATTCCTGGCGACCTGCATGGTGATGGTCGAGGCGCCGCGCGACGGACCATCCTCGCCGCTTGCGTCGATGACTTCCCGTAGCGCCCCCCAATCGACGCCATGGTTGTGGCAGAAATGCGCATCTTCCGAGGCGATGACGGCGGCGATCAGATGCGGCGACATGCCATCGAGCGGCACATAGATGCGGTCGATCTTTTCATGCTGGATCATGCGCGCCAGCATGAGGGTCGAAACCGGGGTGACGAAGCGATAGGCGACAATGAGGCCGGCGAGAATGAGGGCGAGCAGCAGAAGAAGGCGCAGGAGCCGTCGCGCGATCACGCCCAACACGCCGAAACCGCCCCTCTTTCGAACCATGCGCGAGCCTTGACCGATCTTTCCTGATGAGGCAAGCGGAACGGGACCAGAGCGGGATGAGGAAAAGTGGGAACCGGTTTTCCGGCGCAATCAAGTTTACGCAGATTGCGCAAGCTTATCTGCATATCCCGCTCTAAACTTTTAGAATCGATCACGTTTCTGAAGACATCGGATATATCCGATGTCTCAATCACGGCTTTGGATTGATTCAATCCAAAGCCATCGTGATCTAGAGCGGGAAAGGACCGGGACGGATGGCGGCAGACACCGCGGCAGAGGAATTTTACGCGCGTCTCGCGGCCGTCGCCGACGCGACCGAGCGCATGCTCGACGGGCTCTTGGCGCCGGGCGCTTTGCCCGGCGAGACCTATCGCCCGCCGCGCTTCCTCGAAGCGATGCGCTATGCGAGCCTCGGCGGCGGCAAGAGACTGCGGCCGTTTCTGATGATCGAGACGGCGCGGCTCTTCGGGATCGAGGGCGAGGGCGTGCTGCGCGCCGCCGCGGCGCTCGAAATGATCCATTGCTATTCGCTTGTTCATGACGATCTGCCGGCGCTCGACAATGACGATCTGCGCCGCGGCCGGCCGACGACGCACAAGGCCTATGACGAGGCGACCGCCATCCTCGTCGGCGACGGCCTCCTGACCTATGCCTTCGATGTGACGGCCGATCCTGCGACCCATGCCGATCCTGCGATCCGCGCCGCGCTCGTCCTCGCTTTGGCGCGCTCCGCCGGCCTCGGCGGCATGGTCGGCGGCCAGGTTCTCGATCTCGAAGCCGAGGCCTCTTCGGAGCCGCATACCGCCGAGGCGGTGATCAAGCTCCAATCGATGAAGACCGGCGCGCTTCTGCATTATGCGGTGAGCGCCGGCGCGATCTTCGGTGAAGCGGATGCTGTGGCGAAGGACGCCCTGTCGCGCTATGGCCAGGCGATCGGCGCCGCCTTCCAGGTTGCGGACGACATTCTCGACGTCGAAGCGGATGAGGCGGCGCTCGGCAAGCGGGCCGGCAAGGATGCACATCGCAACAAGGCGACGCTCGTCGCCGCGCTCGGCCTCGCCGGAGCGCGCGAGCGCCGCGATCGGCTCGCGGCCGAAGCGATTGCCGCACTCGATCTTTTTCCGCAAGGGCGGACGGCCGCCATCCTGAAAGAGGCGGCGCGATTCGCCGTCGCCCGCAAGAGCTGAGACGCGCATAGGTGTCTCGGCATCGCCGGATCTGAGGCCTCGCATGAATTGATCATGGCGCCTCGCCGCAGTCTCGATCAGGCGGCCGGCCTATTCCGCCGCGCTTTTCGCCCCGCCGAACCGCCGCTCGATGTAATCCTGCACCATCAGTTTGAATTCGGCCGCAATGCCTTCGCCGCGCAGGGTCATGGCCTTCTGCCCGTCGATGAAGACGGGAGCAGCCGGCGTCTCGCCCGTGCCGGGCAGCGAAATGCCGATATCGGCATGTTTCGATTCGCCCGGCCCGTTCACAATGCAGCCCATCACCGCGACATTCAGCGTCTCGACGCCCGGATAGCGGGCGCGCCACATCGGCATCTCGTCGCGGATATAGCTCTGGATGTCGCGCGCCAATTCCTGGAAGACGGTGGACGTCGTGCGGCCGCAGCCGGGGCAGGCGGCGACAAGCGGCACAAAAGTGCGAAAGCCCATGGTCTGCAGGATCTCCTGGCCGACCTGGACTTCGAGCGTGCGATCGCCGCCGGGCTCCGGCGTCAGCGACACGCGGATCGTGTCGCCGATGCCCTCTTGCAGCAGAATGCCGAGCGCGGCCGAAGAGGCGACAATGCCCTTCGTCCCCATGCCGGCCTCGGTGAGGCCGAGATGCAGCGCATAATCGCTGCGCCTTGCCAGCATGCGATAGACGGCGATCAGATGCTGCACGGCCGAGACCTTGGCCGAGAGGATGATGCGGTCGCGCTTCAGCCCGATTTCTTCCGCCCGCGCCGCTGAGAGAAGCGCCGACTGAACCATGGCCTCGCGCATGACGGCGGCGGCCTCGAGCGGCGCATTGGAGCGCGCATTCTGGTCCATCAGCGAGGTTAACAGCTCTTGATCGAGCGAGCCCCAATTGGCGCCGATGCGCACTGCCTTGCCATATTTGATCGCACATTCGACGATCGCCGAGAATTGCGTGTCCTTCTTGTCCTTGAAGCCGACATTGCCGGGATTGATCCTATATTTGGCGAGCGCCTCGGCGCAGGCCGGATGCTCGGCCAGGAGCTTATGGCCGATGTAATGAAAGTCGCCGATGAGCGGCACGTCGCAGCCTTGTCTGTCCAGCTTCTCGCGGATGCGCGGCACGGCGGCGGCGGCCTCGTCGCGGTCGACAGTGATGCGCACAAGCTCGGAGCCGGCGCGGGCCAGCGCCGCGACCTGGTCAACCGTTGCTTGAACGTCGGCGGTATCGGTATTGGTCATGGATTGGACGACGATCGGGGCATTGCCCCCGACCATGACGGCGCCTGGCCCGCTCCCCACGAGGACGCCGACCGTGGCGCGGCGCGGCGAAGGCCCCGCCTCGATGGCCTCGGACCCGAGCGAAATACAGGGAGCGGATGCTGACATGAGCGCCTTCTCAGATTTGGTGCTGCGGCCGAGGGAGGAAGCAAAACTCCGCCGTCGTGACCTTATAATGACGGGAGTTTTCCTGTGGTGATCAAAAACACGGACGGCGTCAAGCGGGGCGGGGAAGGGGCGGGGCTTTTCCGGTAAACGGTCCGATGCTGGGAGCTCTGGTCGCGACGGATGAACAAAATCGCTTTCGCACCTTTTTCCAAGGCATCCGTAAATGACTGTGTATTCCTGATACGTTCTTTTTAAGAGGTGATAATTATGATCACTATGACCGATCTCACCAACCCAATCTTTGCCGACGAGACGCAGCTCATGAGGCGTCGCGCTGGCCGTCGTCCATCAGAATGATACCCTTCGCCCCAACAATTTTGTTGAGGGCGCTATTTTTTTACATGAGGTTGTTATGTCTGAGGATGCGTCGAAATCAATGCCCTTATCTGGAGCATCTTTTGGAATGACTACGATGCGCGGCATTATGACTTTAAGAGCACCCCTTCCCGACAAACATCCACTTTACGAAAAAATCGGGCGGGTCGCAGCTCTTTGGGCGGAACTTGAGCATATACTTGACCAAATGATCTGGGACTTGGCAAAGGGCGAGCCTCCGGCCATCAGCTGCATAACTGGCCAGATTATGGGGTCATCGGGCCGCTTCCGAGCCATTAAGGCATTATGCGAGCTCCGAAATATGCCACAAAATCTCGCAGACCAAATAAAAAAATTAGACCAGCCTATACTTGCTACGTCTCTCAAGCGAAACCGGATTCTGCATGACGCTTGGTATCACGAAACGACTGCAGATCAACCTGACACACAAGGTCAATTTCGTAGCCAAATCTATAAAGATCATGATTTCGGATACGAGCCTATTTCAGACGAAGAAATAGAAAACGCAATACAGACAATTAACAAGCATATCGACGCACTGCGTCCACTCAGGAATGCTTTGATTGAAGCGCTTTCTTGATCATCTCAGTAAAAATATTTGAGACGAAATCTCTTTCGAAGGACTTGATCGCTCCTACGATATTGGGGGGGAAATCCCAGAGCCTGCCATGACTCAGTCGATTTACAGCCTCACCTCATCCTGGCCCCAGCTATAGCAATTGTCGGCCGTCGCCGGGAAATCGCCGAGATAAATATATTCTTCGAGCGCCATCAGGATGTGATCGGCTTCGGTGCCGGTCGGCGCCTTCCAAATGACCATCGCCGGCCGGCTTTCGGTCGCCACGGCATTGATGGCGGCGAGCACGCCCGGATGGGTTTCGAACTCATCCGCCTTGTCGAGCGGGATGTGAAAAGGTTCGGGAGTCTCTTTCGGGTCGCGGTAATTGCGCCTTTTTTCCATCTTGGGCCTGCGGGCGAAAGCTCAATCTTATCCGCGAGAAGCCAAGCATTCGGCGTGCCGGCCGAGCCTTCTATGGCGCAAACACAAGGCATCGAGAGGATTTATACCAGGTGTCTCTGATGAGAACCTGTGCCCGCCGCCGTCATTGCGAGCGAAGCGAAGCAATCCAGACGGACTAAAAGGACTGGATTGCTTCGTCGCTCCGCTCCTCGCAATGACGTCCAACGTGCCGTGAGCATCATCTTTGAGACATGGCAGGAGTCACCCTTAAGATTGGCATTACGCCGCCGTCTCATCCAAGCCGCAGCTCCGACACCGCCCCGCGATTTCCATCACCTGGCTGTGCGGCACGAATTGCGTCGTCGCGGCGATGGCGGCAAGGTCGCGGCGCAAGGCATCGGAGGTCGCCTCGATGACTTGGCCGCAGCTTTCGCAGATGAGGAAGACGACGAGATCCTGCAGACTATGGCCGTGGCCGCAGGCGAGATAGGCGTTGCGCGAGGCGAGCCTGTGGATGAGGCTGTTTTCGAGAAGGAAATCGAGCGCCCGATAGATCGAGACCGGGGCCGGGCGCTTGCCCGTCGCCGCCGCGACTTTTTCGATCATGTCATAGGCGCCGAGCGGACGCCCCTCGCGGGCGAGGATTTCGAGGATTAGCCGCCGGCTCGCCGTGAGCTTCACGCCATGCTCGCGGCAGATGTCTTCTGCCGCGGCGAGCGCGCCTTTGACCGCCGGAGCGGCCGGGCCGTCCTTGCGTTTGCGCTCCTTCGGCTGCATAGGGCTCGCTGTCACCATGGTTGCAATATAAGCTAGTGCCGCGGCAAATGCGATATATGGCAAGGAGCGCTCATGGCGGCCACCCATGCTGTCCTGATGACCAGCTGCGCCGACCGCGAGCAGGCCAAGGCGCTGGCGCGCGCCCTCGTCGAGCGGCGCCTTGCCGCCTGCGTGCAGATGCTGCCGATCGAGAGCGTTTATGAATGGGGTGGCAAGATCGAAGAGGCCACGGAAATCCTTCTCATCTGCAAGATCAAACGGGTCGATTATGCCGAGGCCGAAAGAGCCATTCTCTCCCCGCATGCCTATGAAACGCCGGAAATCGTCATGCTGCCGATCGAACAGGGTTTTGCGCCCTATCTCGCCTGGATCGACGCCGTGACGAAGTAGCCGCGCGTTAAAGAATCGAGCGCGCAAAAACCCGCTCGGCCTCTTCGATCGCCAGCACCGTGCCGACATGGAACCAGAGGCCATCGAGCCGCGTGCCGAACAGTTTTCCTGCCGCCGCAGCGGCATCGAAATAAGGCGCGAGGCGGAAGACGTCTTCCGTCGCATCCTTGAAGAGTTCCGGCTTAATGATGCCGACCCCCGCATAGACGAAGGGCGCGACCTTGCGTTCCTCGCGCCTTTCCAGGCGGCCGAATGCATCCATGGTGAAATCGCCGGGCCAATCGACGCCGACACTCGTCGCCGTCGCCGCGACGAGCAGCAGAATGTCCATTTTGTCGGGATCCCAGGCGGCGGCGAAGCGCGGCAGATTGGCGCGTGGGCCCTCGACCCAGAAGGAATCCGTGTTGCAGAGAAAGAAGGGTGCATCGCCGAGGAACGGCAGCGCCTTGCGGATGCCGCCGCCTTGACCGAGCAATTTCGCCCGCTCGTCGGAGATCACGATCTTCAACGCCTGCCGTGTCGAAAGATGCGCTTCGATCTGATCGGCGTGATGATGGACATTGACGACCGCGGTTTCGAGGCCGGCTTCGGCAAAGCGGTCGAGCATGTGGTCGATCAGCGGCTTGCCGGCGACTTTGACGAGCGGCTTTGGAATCTGCTCCGTGATGGGGCGCATGCGCGTCCCGAGGCCTGCCGCAAAGACCATGGCTTTATCGGGCGTAAAAGAGGTCATGGCGGCACAATTGTCGCCGAGCCTCTCATCAAGAGGGACGGCAGATGCGTCTCATACCAGCCGCGCAGCTCCGACAACAGAGGATGGGCGAGGTCCTTCGCCAGATATTTGGCGATCCTGGGCAGATGCGCGAGATAATGCGGCTTCGCATCGCGCTTATCGAGGCGGGCGAAAATGCCGAGGATCTTGGTCGCTCTTTGGGCGCCGAGAACGGCATAGGCGCTGGCAAAGCCGGCCATGTCGAAGCTCGCGCCGGCCGCCTGGCGCAAATGCGCATAATGGCCGAGCAGCCGCAATTCCGTCTCGTCCGGCACATCGACGCGAGCATCCTGCAACAGCGACACGACGTCATAGGCGGGATGGCCGAGCACACAATCCTGAAAATCGAGCACGCCGATCCGCGCGAACCCCGAGCGCTGCGGCAGCCACAGAAGATTCGGCGAATGATAATCGCGCAAGGTCCAGGTCGGGACGGCGGCGACGATGTCGCGCAGAACATGGCGCCAGAGATTGATGAAAGTCGCTTTGGCGCCCGAGGTCAGCCGTGCATGCGCGACATGCGGCGCATACCAGTCGAGCAGCAATTCCACCTCGATGGCGAGAGCTTCCATGTCATAGGCGGGGATGCGATAGGTCAGCCCGTCGTCGACGGGCAGGCTGTCCGGCAGAGGAGCTTGGTGCAGATGGGCGAGCGCGGCGACGGCCTCGGCATAGCGTTCGAGGATCAGTCCCCTTTCATTGACAACGCCCTCGCTGCCGAAGTCCTCGAGGAGGGCGACGTCGCTCTTGCGATCGAGCGCAAGAATCTTAGGCGCAGACAGGCCGATGGCGCGCAGACCTTTGTCGATGGCGACAAAGGCCGAGATGTCCTCGGCGAGATGGGCCAGCGCGCTATAGGATCTGCCCGCGCGCAGCGCCGGCTCGTCCTGGCGCGGCGGCGAGATCATGAGGATTGCCGTATCGCCATCCGGCTTGCGCAATCTTTCATAGGCGCGCGTCGAGGCATCGCCCTGCATGGGGATGCGCTCGGCCTCGCGCCAATCCGTGCCGGCGAGGAGATCGTTGATCGCATGAGCGCGCTTCAGCCGCGGCGCCAGAGTGCCGGCGCCGGTCAGGACCGCGACGCGATAATCGGTACCGCGCGCCGCATCGATGCGGAAGGCGATGTCGAGCCGGTCGGCGGTCAAATAGGGGCCGGCGCGTTCCGGCCATTCGACGATGACGAGCGCGCCTTCTGCCGCCTCTTCCCAGCCGAGCTCGGCGAGCTCCTCCGGGCGCGCGATCCGATAGAGATCGGCATGCACGATCGGGTAGCCGGCGCCTTCATAGATCTGCATCAAAGTGAAGGCCGGGCTCGGCACTTCGAGATCAGGGTTGCGCATGAGCGCGCGGATGAGCGCCCGCGCGAATGTCGTCTTGCCGGCGCCGAGATCGCCGGACAGGGTCACGAGATCGCCGGGTCCGATCCAGCCGGCGACTTCCGCTGCGAGGGCGACGGTCGCCGCCTCGTCGGGGAGATCGAGCCGCCATTTGGCTGGCTGAGCCGCTGCTTGCGGCGCAGGAGCCGCCATTCCTGACTTTCCCTTGTTCGCATGGGCGAAAATTCGTCGATAAGGCTAGAGCCTTTCCGCGCCTAAGAGTCCAGCACGTTTTCACGCCCACGCTCTAGCCGAAACAAACTTGAGTTCAAAGACATAGTGACGGAATTGCGAAATCATGGGCGGGCCGGCCCATGCCGTTTGGCAGAGCTGCCGCCGGCCGGATGGGAAACATGCCCGCCCTGGCGAGGATGCTCAGGCGGTCTTGGCCTTCTTGGCCTTCGCGCCCTGCGCCGGAAAAATGCAGGTGACGGTGGTTCCTTCGCCGGGCGCGGTGTCGATGAGGACGCGCCCGCCATGCAGCTCGACTAGCGACCTTACGATGGAGAGACCGAGGCCGGCGCCGCGGTGGCGGGCGCCGCTCGTATGGGTGCGGAAGCGTTCGAAGACCTGCTCGATGATTTCGGGTGCAATGCCGCGGCCCTGGTCGGTGACTTTGAAGATGATCTCAGCGTCGCGCCGCAAGGCTGCAAGCGTGACCGTCTGTCCCGGCTCGGAAAAGTTGACGGCGTTCGACAAGAGATTGAAAAGCACCTGCCTTATGCGTTTGCCATCGGCGATAAAGCTGCCGACATCGTCCATGGCCACCACTTGCAGATGGATCGTCGATTCGGCTAAGCGATCTTGCACGCCTTCCGCCGCCGCATACATCGTTTCTCTAATGTCGACGGTCTCGGGCGACAGGTCGAGAGCATCGGCGTCAATGGACGCCAGATCGAGAATATTGTCGATGATGGCGAGCAGTGCGCGCGAAGACTGAGAGACATAGCCGGCATATTCGCACTGCCGCGCGTTGAGCGGTCCCGCCGAGCCGTCGCTCAAAAGGCCGATGAAGCCGATGATATTGGTCAACGGCGTCCGCAATTCGTAAGAGACATGATGGACGAAGTCGTTGCGCAGCTTCTCTGCCTCGATCAGCGCCTGATTGCGTTCGGTTAGGGCACGCTCGACATTCACGCTCGCCGTCGTATCGGTGAAGGTCAGCAGCGTGGCGCCATCGGGCAGCGGCTGCGCGGTGCAATCGAGCACAGTGCCGTCGCGGCAGGCGATCCGGCGCTCGAAGCCGGTTCTCCGGTCGCGCAGGCCGGTGACGACGCCTCTGATCTCGTCGAAGCCGGCATCATCCTCGCGGAACAGAGTGCAGAGCGCCGCGACGCGATCGATATGCGGCTTGTCGTTCAGCACGCCGGCATCGAGATTCAGAAGCGAAGCGAAGGCGGGATTGAAGAATTTGAGCTTGCCATCCGTGCCGAAGACGGCGACGCCCTCGTTCAGCGTGTCGAGAGTCTCGCTCTGCACGCGGCTCAAGGCATTGAACTGCGATTGCAGATGGAATCGCTCGGTGACATCATCGAACAGATAGGTGACGCCGCCTTGTGGATTGGGCGTTATGACGACGCGCAAAGTGCGGCCGTCCGGCAGATGCCAGACCTGTTCGCGCGTCTCGAGGGCCTGATAGGCGGTGTGCAGCGCGTCCTTCCAGGCGCGGAAATCCGCCTGTTCGGGCAACAGGCCGTGGACCCGCAGCGTGTCGAGAATTTCCGAATCGGTGGGATTGAGATCGACGAAAGCCTGGTCGAGCGACCAGAGCTGGCGATAGGCGGCATTGTGAAAGACGAGGCGCTTGCGGTGGTCGAACATGGCGACCGCCGTGGAAAGCAGATCGAGCGTGCGGGCATGCGCCTGCATCTGCCGATTAAGGTCGGCCCGCATCGCTTCGAATTCGGAGACATCGGTCGCGACGCCGACCGAACCGATGCCGACAGGCACATCGACAATGTCGAGAAGGCGCCTTTGGCCGGCGGCGACAGCCGCAGCGCGGCCGCGCCAGATCGCGCCCGTGCTGCGCGTCTGCGCCGAAGCCTCGCGCGTCGAACGTTCGAGCAGCTCGGTGCCATGCAGGATCGCATCGATCGGATCGGCCGCCTCCACGGCGCGGACATAGGCCGCATTGACCCAAGTGAGCCTGTCCTCATGGTCGCGCAGCCAGGCCGGGGCGTCGATGGCATCGAGCATCGCCCGCAGCGCATCGAGCTCGGCGATGGTGGAGACCAGCCGTTCGCGCAGCCGAACGGCCTCGAGCCGATCGCCTGACACGTCCCGGATACGCATCACCGCTCGGCCGCTGACGGCTCGGCCCTCGATTTCGAGCCGTCGGCCGCCAAGGCTTTCAAGAGCAAAATGGAAGCTTTCGCCTTTCTGCCGCAGACGGTCGACGCAGGCGTCGAGATTTTGGGCGCGATCGGGCGCGAGCCAGGAACCGAAGCCGAGGACGCGACGAGAAATCGGGACGTCGGTGACGAGGCTGAGATCGCCTTCAATATCCGCTTCGCCGCCAGGTCCGTCCCAGGCGATGATGATCTGCGGCTCGGCGGCGAGAAACACTTCGGCGCGATCGACTTTGGCGCTCAAATTATTGAGTTCGATCGAAAACGCCGCTTCCGTCTTGGCCCATTGATGGCGTTCGCGCAGATGCAGCAAAGCGGTGATCGTCGAAAACAGAACCAGGCCGATGATGAAGGAGAGACCAATGACGTCCTGGCTTTGCCGCAGATTGTCGATCAGGGCCATGGGGTCCGCCGACTGACCAAATGCGGATGTCATTGATGTAGCGAGATAAAAAATGGCAGCGAGCCGCGCCGCATGACCCAGCGATGCGAAAAGATTTCGACGTTCTCGGCAGGCCTCGTCGCCGCGCTGCCGCGCTGCGTCTCGCATTGCACCCTCTCGCAGCTCGATGATGCGATGAACGAGCCCCCGTTCACATCGAATCACCTGTTTAGTGTGGCAATCGAACGCGTGAAAGGTCTAGAGCACGATGCCGACCAAGGAGGAATCGGCCTTTCGACAGACAAGACACGACCCGCACCGGCTCGAATCAAGCCAGATTAAGCCATAGGCACAATTTTGAGAAATTGGTTAACGCCGGGCTGCGAATCTCGGCGCAGGTTTCATGCAAGCCTCGCGAAGCGCCGACAGCGATGGCCTCAATAGCGATAATGGTCGGATTTGAAGGGGCCGCTCTGCGGCACGCCGATATAGGTGGCCTGCTCCTCCGAAAGCTTGGTCAATTTGGCGCCGACCTTGGCGAGATGCAGGGCGGCGACCTTCTCGTCGAGATGCTTGGGCAGAGTATAGACCTTGCGCTCGTAATGAGCCTGTTTGGTCCATAATTCCATCTGGGCGAGCGTCTGATTGGTGAAGGAGGCCGACATCACGAAGGAGGGGTGGCCCGTCGCATTGCCGAGATTGACGAGCCGGCCCTCGGAGAGAAGGATGATGCGCTTGCCGTCGGGGAATTCGATTTCATCGACTTGCGGCTTGACATTGGACCATTTGAAATTGCGCAAGGCCGCGACCTGGATCTCGGAATCGAAATGGCCGATGTTGCAGACGATGGCGCGGTCTCTCATCGCCCGCATGTGATCCACGGTGATGACGTCGATATTGCCGGTGCAGGTGACGAAGATGTCGGCGCGGGGCGCGGCCTCCTCCATGGTGACGACTTCATAGCCTTCCATCGCCGCCTGCAGGGCGCAGATCGGATCGACTTCCGCCACCATGACCCGGCAGCCGGCATTGCGCAGCGAGGCGGCCGAGCCCTTGCCGACATCGCCGAAGCCGGCGACCATCGCGACCTTGCCCGCCATCATCACATCGGTGCCGCGGCGGATGCCGTCGACGAGGGATTCGCGGCAGCCATAGAGATTGTCGAATTTCGATTTGGTGACCGAATCATTGACATTGATGGCCGGCCAAAGGAGCTTGCCCTCCTTCTGCATCGCATAAAGGCGATGCACCCCGGTCGTCGTCTCTTCGCTGACGCCTTTGATCGCGGCGGCGCAGCGTCCGTACCAGCCGGGATTTTCCTTGAGCCTGCGCTTGATCGCCGCAAAGAGGATAGTCTCCTCCTCATTGCCGGCCTTGTCGAGAAAACCGGCGTCGCCCGCTTCGGCGCGGACGCCGAGATGGATCAAAAGCGTGGCGTCGCCGCCATCGTCGAGCACGAGGTTGGGCGTGCCGCCATCGCCCCATTCGAAGATCTTGTGCGTATATTCCCAATAATCGAACAGGCTCTCGCCCTTGCGCGCGAAGACCGGAATCCCGGCTTCCGCGATTGCCGCCGCGGCATGGTCCTGGGTCGAATAGATGTTGCAGGAGGCCCATCTGATGTCGGCGCCGAGGGCTTTGAGAGTCTCGATGAGGACGGCCGTCTGGATCGTCATATGCAGGGAGCCGGCGATCCGGGCCCCGGCCAGCGGCCGCTTCGGGCCGAATTCGGCGCGCGTCGCCATCAGCCCAGGCATCTCCGTCTCGGCGATCGCGATCTCCTTCCGGCCCCAGGAGGCCAAGCCGATGTCGGTAATGGCATAGTCCGAGAAGGATTGGGTCATAGCCGCGCGCGCTCCTGAAAAACAAGGCTCATAGAAGGCAGTTTGCCGTCTATATCAGCGCGGTTTCGGTCGTGCAATAAAGACATAAGCAAATCTTTATATCCTGAGACACGGGGCCTGGGATTTTCATTGCGGAGCATGTTGCGAAAAAGTTGCGCGGCTTTTTCGATAAGAACATGCTCCACTTTATTGATTTTGAGCGTTTTCTTTTCGATCGGATGATTCCATCCGATCAGAAAACGCTCTGAGGGCCTGTCGCCGGCAGGCTTCCGGGGCGGACACCCGGGCTCATGCGTTCAGGCAGCGTGCCGCACGGCCGCGGGGTTGATTCCTGTCCGAAGCTCTGCTTTCTGGGTAGATCGTTTCAATGGGCAGACTGTGGTCTTCATGCTGGACAAAGCGACGGCATCCAAGAAATATGGAATTGCCATCATAGCCAATGATCGCGTCATTGACTGGCTGTTGCCATTCCTCGAGAGCTATCAGGCGACCAATGCGGCGACGCCGCTCTATCTCATTCCCTACGACGACAATATGGCGCGCACGCGCAAGGCCGCCGATGTGTTCGGCATCGAGATCGTCGATGTCGACAGCGCCGAATTGGATGCGCTGGCGCGGCGCCTTTATCCCTTCAATCCCGGCCATCGCCGGCGCTTGCGTAAGTTTCTCGCTCTCGCATTGCCGCTTGATGAAGTCATCTATCTTGACGTCGATATCATCCTGCTGCGGGATTTTTCGGAGCTATTCGGCAAGCTCGAGGCCGGCAAGAGCGAGTTCATCGTCGCCTGCCAGTGCCATGATTACGTCTATAATTCGAAACATGTGCACTATGATTTCTTGCGCGATGCGCTCCTCTTCAACGATGGCTTCTTCGCGACATCGCGGGACATTCTGTCCTTGCAGGATTTCTATGATGTGATCGCGGAGGATGAGGAGACTTTCCATGCCGTGCGGCAGCGTGGGGGGCTTTTTGCCCAACCGCTCACCAATTTCGTCGTGCATCGGCGTGGCTTGAAGATCAGAGCGCTCCCTGAATGCATACCGGGCGCTTCGGGCGAAAGCTACTATAAGGCCGAAGGCGTCACGCTGGCGGCGGACGGCCCGCTCGATAAGAGCGGCAAGAGTATCTATTTCTGCCATTGGCCGGGCATCATCGGTCTGCCCGGGGGGCGCATATTCGACGGTCTCTGGCACAAATTGGCGCGCCAGGCCGCCCTGCGCATGAAGGAATTTGCCTGACCGCTCAGTGCTCTTGCATCGGTAAGAGAGGCTGAACATGCTCGGCGATCGCGCTCACATAAGCGTCGAAGGCAAAGAGGCGATCATAGAGGCGGCGGGTATCGCTCGCCTGACGCTCCTGCGGCGCGGGCTTCGGCAGTTCGGCAAGACGGCGCAGGGCCGCGGCAAATCCCGCTGCATCCGCAACCAGTGTAACATTGGCGAGCGAGGCGGGATCGGCCGCAATGCCGCGGAAGGCTTCCCTTGTCGCGATCAAAGGCGCTCCGCTCGAAAGCGCTTCAATGGTCTTGACCGAGATGCCATGCCCGGATGTCGTGGGCAGCAGGATCGCTGTGGCATGGGCGTAGGCTGCGTTGAGATCGTCGATTCGGCCGCAGAACAATTCGGCATGTTGCGAAAAGAGCGCCGGCGCCTTGGCGCGGAAGCTCTGATCGATATTGCCGATGATGCGAACCGCAACATGCGGCGCGAGCGGTCGAACCTCCTTCAAAAACCAAGCGACGCTGAGATAATTCGGATAATTGGCGCTGCCGACGATGATGATGTCCGAACCGCCGGGGCCGGTCGGCATGGGTTTGATGGCGGGATAGATGAGCGCATGCGGCTTGCCCGGCAAAAGCTCGCACCAGCTTCGCATTTCCTCATCGTTGAGATGGATTAGGAGATCGGCCTTTCGCATCTGCGCGAGTTCGAGCGCCAGCATGTCTTCGAGACTTGCTTTCGGCGGCAGCCACCAGCGGCCTTCGTTGCGTAGCGAAAATTGTCTCGCCTGCACATCATGAGTGTCGAGCAGGATGGGGCAGGCACGTTCGCCTCTGAGCGCGAGCGCCGCCGGCATGCAGAAGAAATGATTGCAGTGAATAAGATCGATATGCGCTAGGCCAAGGACTTCGGCGGGCAGCTCGGCGCTGCGCGCCGTCGCGCAAAGCATGGCGGCGGCATTGCCGTGCAGCCATTTTCGTATGGCGCCGAGAAAGCGCGGCATCGCCATGCGGCGTCGCGGCATTCCCGCATAATGGCGTTCATCGGCAACGAGATCTTGTGTCGCGGCGAGATAAGCGCGATGCGCCCTGGAACCGGCAACCCAGCCGGGAAAATCGGCGACCGCGAGACTGTGGACATTGGCTCCGAGCGCCCGATAGGCCTGTGCCTGGCCGACGAAAACTTGGTGACTTCCGCAGGAATGCCAAGCCGGATGGATGAGGACGACAAGCTTTCCGGCTAATGGCTTGGTTCTGCCGCCTTCCGGCAGGAAGCCGGGCATCTCGGACGGCTCTTGCGCAAGCGGCTGCATCGGGTCCTTACGCGCCGCGTGCCGACTCGGCGCCGGCGCGTCCGCAGCGCCAGATCACCGGCAATGGAACCCCGAAAAGCAGCATGAGGAGCCGCGTCGTCAGACGACCGAATTGGGCTACGAAACTATCGTAATGCACGACGAGCCGATATGCCGTGCGCGATCGCCTCGCCCAGCGCGGCAGATTCTGATCCGCCTCCTTGCCGTTGAGGCCGAAAAGCAGCGCGATAAGGTGCAGCTTGAACAGAAGATTCTGCGAAAATCTTTCGCTGCGGCTGATGAGCTGATCGACGATCAGTGCTTTCGCCTCGTCGTTGTAATCACCTGAGCCGCCCTGCTGGTAGTTCAGTGTGTGGTTGAGCTGCGCGGTTTGTGAAAAAATATTCGAACCGTGCAGCCGATAGATGAAGAGCGGCTCGTCGATGAGGGCGCTGCCGCACCAGCCGCCAATCCCATGCGCGAAATACATGTCCATCGCGGTCCACAATTTCGGCAAATGCTCATTGTCCGCGAAGAGCGCGATCGCATCCCGCCGGTAACAAAGGCCGGAGGTCGGCGTCCAGATCCAGCTCGTGCAAAGCGGCGGCACATAAAGGGCCTTGGCGCTCAGATTTTCGCCGATATGGGCGGGAGGCCAGCCAGGCTGCGCGCGATAGGGCCGCCAGAAATTCGGGCGCCGCCCGCGGCCGCTGCGGATATATCTGTTCATCGCCTCGCCGGTGCTGATGACGATGTCGCCATTGCGGGCCTGCAGCATGTCGCCGGCGGTGAAGCCGATATGCACACGCGAGGAGAGATGCACGTAAATATGGGTCTCGACGCAAAGCGGCAGCAAAATATCATCGGCGTCGAGGAAGATTACGTATTGTCCCGAGGAGCGTGCGAAGCCGTCCAGCGAGGCGGCCGTCTGGCCCTCATTGGCGGTGCGCTTTACAATCGTCACTTGCGGATAATGCTCGCCGATTGCGGCAAGGGCGGCCGGCGTCTCGTCAGTGGAGGCATTGTCGACGATAAAGCATTCGAGATTCGAATAGGTCTGAGCGAATACGGATTCGACGGCCTCTTCGAGGTAACGGCCGTAATTATAATTGACGATGATGACGCTGACCAAAGGCAGGTGAAAATTCGGCGGCAGAGCGCGGTCGCGCAGGCTCGTGCCTATCTTCGAGAGGCTCTCTGCCGGACTCGAAATATTCATTGCCTACCTCTTGAATTGGTAGCCTTTGGTTCGGCCATTGAACGAGCGCCTGAACGCGCCCAGCGGATCACCGTCCCTGCGCCGACCGTTTTGCCCATTGGTATCTCTGCGATCGAAAATGATGCAAAGATTGTCAAGTCCGTGCGACACTTTCAACATCTAACACATATTCATGGGCCATCTGCCATCTAATTGGCGCATAAATACCACACAGTGAGCGTCTATTACGCTGCGGCATCCGGCGCAGTCGAATTCCGCAGGGAAAGATCCGCCGACTGGGCGGCGGGATACGCAGCGATCAAAAGTTCACAGGGAGATTTATGAAAATTGTTGCCCCGGCCGGTCGCGCCGCGCATCGAATACGGACCATCCCAATACCATGCCACGGCTGACTGCAGGACATTGCAATGCCCCGGTTGCTTTATTTCTATCTCGCCAAACGGCTCTTCCTGTTGGTTCTCTTGATCGAAATGAGCCTTTGCGCGCCGGTGGTGATGACGTCGCTCTTTCAATACCTGCCGGCGACGGCCGTCCGCAGCGGCCTGTTCATGCCGGCCCTGCTCGGCACATTTCCGGCAGTCGCCTATATCGCCCTGCCTCTCGCCATGGGGCTCGCTGTCGCGGTCGAATTTTCGCACATGGCGTCCGAGGGCATGATCGCGCTTCTCTATTCCCTGCGTTTGTCGGTCTGGTCGATCTCCCTGCCGGCGGCGCTGGTGGCGTTGATCGCCGTTGTCTGCGGCTATTGGATTTCCTGCTTCGTGGCGCCGGCTTATGTCGGCCAAATGCATGACGTGATCTATGTGATCCGCAATTCGCTCAATCATCGCTTGCTCGAGCCGGCGCAGTTCTACACTTTCGACCATGGCACGCGTACCCTCTATTTTCAGCGCTGGAAAACGAAGGATGTCGTCAGCGGCATATTCATCCACCAGTTTTCCGCCGAGAAAAATGAAGAGGAGATCATCTCGGCGCGGGAGGCGGAGTTTCGCCGCAATGCGCATGGTGTCTTGTTGATCATGAGCCACGGCACTTCTCAGAGCGAGCCGGCGGGAACGACCGATATGCGCACGGCCAATTTCGACCAATATGCGCTGCAGATCGACATGCAGGGGACGGGCGGGTTGCCGAAGCGCAATTGGGTGGGCGTTTTCGAGCTGCCTTGGACGAAGTTCTTCGAGGCGTTGCCAGCGGCTGAAGCCGACCCGCTCCGCCTTTCGGAATGGATGAGCGAGGCAAGCAAGCGCATCGGGATCCCGATCCTGTCCTTGACTCACACTTTATTGGCGATCGGGCTCGTTCTGACGGTCTCGAGCGCGACCGGACGCGGCGCCGCAGCGCTGGCGGCGCTGGTTGCCGTTCCCTTGGTGCATATTGCGATTTTGATCGGTTCGGAAAGCCTTGTCCGGCAGGATCCGCGGCTCGTCGTCGTCGTCGCATTGGCCATCATCGCCGAATTCGTCGCCGCCCTCTTTCTCCTTTACAGGCAGCATGCGAATTTCGCCGTCGCGCGCGCGCCCAAGCAGCGAAATGCGGTTTGATATCCGACATATCATGGCTGCCGGACGGAGCGGTCAGTTCGGGGATCAGGCTCGAAATTATGCGCAGATCCGCGGGTCAATGGGCAGGAGTTCGATTTCGTCGCCCGTGGTGCCGAGCGTGTGTTGATAATTGGCGAGAACCTCGGTGGGCTTGCCTTGGGCGCGAATCAGGCCATCTTCGATCCAGATGACGCGGTCGCAGAACGCTTCCAGCGTTGCCGGCGAATGCGAAACCATGAGGATAGTCCCGCGCCGGGCGAAGTTGCGAATATATTCGAGACTTTTCTGAGCAAAAGCAGCATCGCCGACGGACAGCGCTTCATCGACAATCAAAATATCGGCGTCGACATGGGCGCAGACGGAAAAGGCCAAGCGCGACGTCATGCCGCTCGAATACATTTTCATCGGCTGATGGAAGAAGTCGCCGATGTCGGCAAAAGCCTCGATCGAGTCGAGCCGCGCCGCGATCTCGGCCCGGCGCAGGCCGAGGATGGCACCGCCGATCATGGCATTCTCGCGGCCCGTCAACTCCTGGTCAAAGCCGGCGCCGAGCGCGAGGATGGGCGCGATGCGGCCGCCGGTGACGGCGACTTCGCCATGGGTGGGCGTGGTGATGCCGCAGATCATTTGCAAAAGCGTCGTCTTGCCGGCGCCGTTGCGGCCGATAATGCCGCAGCATTCGCCCCTGCGAACCTCGAAACTGATGTCGCGCAAAACCCAGTGCTGCTGATAGAACCGCTTCCAACGGCCGAAGAGGATCTGCTTCAGCTGGTCGTTTCGGTGCCGATAGAGCTGAAACGCCTTGGCGATGCCCTTGCAGCTGATCACAACGTCAGATGACATCGACGAAAACCGACCTGTATTGCATGAAGAAGCGATAGCTAAGCTGGAAGACGAGGAGCGAGGCAAGGACACTTCCTATGTAGACGAAGGGATCGGGCAGCCGACCAAGCAGCAGGAGATCGCGCATCATCTGGATGTAGTCGCCGATGATATTGAGCTTGAACAGAAGCTGCAGATGCTTCGGCACATCGCTGATTGAATAGAAGATCGGCGTCGCGAACATCATCACCGGTATGATCGAGGCCATCAGATGGGTGACGTCGCGGGTGAAGGAACCGAGCGCCATCAAGAACCATGTGATGCCGAGCAGCAACAGAAAAAACGGAATGAAGACGAAAGGCAAGAGCAGAAACGTCGGCGGAATTCGATGCGTCAGGAGCAGCTGGAAAACGAGCAGGACCGCGAAGCTGATCGCCGCATAGACGACGGCCCGGATGGTCGCCGTCCAGGCCAGCGTCTCACTCGGAAAGATCGATTTTTTGATGAAGGTCGTGTGTTCATGCAACAGCATGGGGGCGCGATAGGCGAGTTCGCTGAAGAGGTTGAAGAGGATCAGGCCGGCGAAGATCGACTGCGCGTAGCTGAAGACGCCGTGCGCGGCGGCCGAGGCGGGAACCCCCACAGCATTCGAGAAGATGATCGTATAGACGCTGAGCATGATGAGCGGGCCGAAGATCGCCCAGAGCCAGCCGAGCATCGAACCGCGGAAGCGCACCGTCAATTCGCGCCGCACGACGGCCCGGATCAGTTCGCGAAAATGCCAAGCCCGTTCCAGCGGTGTCAGCATGAACATCCGATATCGCACCTTCCTTTAGCCAAACAATGCCAGTGTGCGGATGTAGAGCAGTTTGACCACTCCTAGTCAATGCGCCCGGAATTAGCCCGGGGCAAGCGGCGCGTGGGTTCGGGCCGATGCGTGTCGCGCCATCGGCGCGCCTAGAGCATTTTCAGCAGAAGGGGCAACCGGCTTTGCGTCCGAAAATGCTCTAAGTTCTTGAATGAGAGCGGTTTCAGGTTGCGTGTGGATACGCAACCTGAAACCGCTCCGCGATTGGCATGGCTTCGCCCTCCCACCGCGGCAGAGCCGCGTTCGGCGGTTCATAGTCGCCTGTTGATTGCGCCCGATGGCCGCATCGCCGCAGGAGTGGGAAGCGCTCTGCGCCGATCACAGGCGAGAAGGCGGGCATTTGGGCTAAAAGTTGAGCAACCTCGGGAGCGAAATTACCGCAGCGGCAGGGCCATGACGTGGGTCCCCAGGAAAAGGCTGGTGCCGCTTTCAGGGGGGATCGCCCAACGAAGGCGGCCGTCGTCCCTCGCTCCGTCGATGCGGAAGGCGACGCACGATTCTTTCTGTGGAAGAACTGGCGCGTTTGGAGCTCTTGCGGGCGATCGCAAAGGGATGGCGGCACTCGCCAAAGGCGACCGGGAAAGTCGCCGGGCGCCCCATATTGTTCGTGCTCTTGCGGCGCTTTCGCGATCCGGAATCCGAACGCCGCCGGAGCTGCGATCCGGAGCCCTAGTCGAGCTCTGCCGTTTTCCCCGCCGCGTTGTGGTTGCAGACGATCTTGACATATTCGAGCCCCGGCCGAGGCGCGAGCGGCGTGCCGGCGAGCGTCATCTGGGGGGCGTAGGTGGCGCACTGCAACTCGTTCGCGACTTTCGGGCCCTGGACCACATCGACCGCAGTGTCGCGCTGACAGGCGGCATGATCGATCGCCATGGAACAGACGAGGATCAAAATCGTGAAAGGTGTCATTGTGGCTCTCTCATTTAGTTTAGCTTTACCAAATGCCAGCAATGATGCTGATCTTGCTATTGTTGCATTGCAATAAGCAGCTCCCATGCCAGAAGTTATGCGTCTGTCGCGCTTCTGTAACCGAACTGTCACATAATAAATGCAGTGCAAACTGCAAATGGGTCGGAATGCCCCAGGGATTTCGCCCTTCTCAAAGGCCTATGCTGGCTTTGATCGGACACAGGTTCTCGGCGCCCGGACGACTTCGTCCGGACGGATTGCGCGCATCCTCCCTGTGACTTTTCGCTTTGCCGATCGACGCCCGGGGCTGCAACGCCTGCAACCCTGTCTTCGCCGCGGGCGCCCGGCTGCGTCGGCAAAATTGACGCGCGCGCGCCCCACTCTGCCTGCTATTGGCTTGGCAGCTGCCCAAATGGGGCAACCCGTGCTCGGGGACGCCGAAACAAGGCCTGATTCGACCGACAGGCCGTAAATGGCCTATGAGACGGTTTCACGCGCGAATCATAGGCAAACAAAGGTTAAGATATTCCCGCAGGGCACAAGCGCAAGCCTCAATTGCGGTTCGGGCTTCGAACATGGGCTATGTTACCGAATGGCTGGACGCCGGGATCAGCTCGCCGACCCCACCGGGTTAGGAGGCGCGGCAGCCGGCGCCCGCCCGGAAGGCGCGCGCGTATCGCAGACCCCGTCGCAGTGCAATGGCCGCGGCGGTGCAGCATATTGCCAAAGGCTGCCCCCGTCTGTTACCGTACCCGCCGGTCCGGTTAAAGGCTCGCGCTCGGCGGCCGGTGTGCCGCAAGACCCTTTTGGCTCCTCAGCGAAACGCATATTCATGAAGCGCATCGTCCTGTTCATCTCTGTCTTTCTGGTCCTTGCCGGGCTCATCGGCGGGCTCGCTTATGTTCAGTTCGTGTTCAAGCCGGAACTGATCAAGGGTTTCATCGCCAAGGCGGCGCCGCCGCCGGCGAGCGTTGCGGTCACCGTAGCGAAGGCGGAAACATGGGCCCCGCATGTGCCGGCGATCGGCACTTTCCGGGCCGTCAAGGGCGTCGATGTGGCGCCGCAGGTGGGCGGCGTGATCACCGCGATACGCATCGATTCGGGCCAGGATGTCGCCGCCAGCGCGCCACTCTTCGACATCGACACTTCGGTCGAGCAGGCCGATCTCGCAAACTATGAAGCGACCCTGAAGAACGCCGATCTAGCGCTCGATCGCCAGCGTCAGCTCACCCGGAGCGGCAATACGACCAAGGCCAATGTCGATGCTGCCCAAGCGACGCGCGACAGCGCTGCGGCATCCGTCCAGCGCGTGCGCGCCTTGATCGCCCAAAAGCGGATCGTCGCGCCCTTTGCCGGCACGCTCGGCATCCGCAAGGTCGATCTCGGCCAATATGTCGCGCCGGGCACAAGTCTCATCACCTTGCAGGAGCTCGATCCGATCTTCGTCGATTTTCCGGTGCCCGAACAATCGCTCGCGGAATTGAAGCCCGGCCAGACCGTCGAGGTGAGAGTGGACACTTTCCCGGGGCGCATCTTTCGCGGCAAGGTCCAGACAATCGACGCGCGGGTCGACCAGAGCACCCGCAACGTGCTCATCCGGGCGATTTTTCCGAACAAGGACCGCGACTTGCGGCCGGGCATGTTCGCCAATGTCGATGTCCTCGCCGGCAAGCCCTTGTCGGTCGTGACCGTGCCGCGCACGGCGATCACCTATTCGCTCTATGGCGACGCCGTCTTCGCCGTTGTGCCGGCAGCTCCGCAAGGCGGCGGCGCGCAGGCCCGCCCCATTATCGGCGACATTCCGTATAAGGTTGATCGCCGCTTCGTGCGCACCGGCGATGCGCGCAATGACCGTGTCGCAATTCTCTCCGGGCTGAAGGCGGGCGAGCTGGTGGTGAGCGAAGGCCAGTTGAAGCTGCAGTCGGGCGCGCGCGTGCGCATTGACCGCAAGGCGGGCCTCGTGCCGCCAGCCGTGCTGCCGAAGGAATAATTCATGTCCTTCACCGACATTTTTATTCGGCGGCCGGTTCTGGCGAGCGTTGTCAGCCTGTTGATCCTGCTCGTCGGCGCGCAAGCGGCATTCAAACTGCAGATCCGGCAATATCCGGAGCTGTCGTCGACGACGATCACCATCACGACGCTCTATCCCGGCGCCAATGCCGATCTCATCCAAGGCTTCATCACGACGCCGATCGCGCAGGCGGTGGCCAGCGCCGAGGGCATCGACACGCTGGTTACCAATTCGCAGCAAAACACCTCGACGGTGATTCTCAATCTACGGCTCAACGCCAATCCAGATCGCGCGGTGAGCGACGTCCTCGCCAAGGTCAATCAGGTCAAATATATTTTGCCGCGCGAGGCGCTCGATCCGGTCGTCGTCAAGCAGACGGGTGATACGACCGCGCTCCTTTATATGTCCTTCAATTCGGATGTTCTGACCGGCTCGCAGATCACCGACTATCTGACCCGCGTCGTGCAGCCGAAACTGCAGACGATCGACGGCGTCGCCAATGCCCAGATCCTCGGCGGCCAGACTTTTGCCATGCGCGTCTGGCTCGATCCCAACAAAATGGCGGCCCGCGGCGTCACGCCGAATGATGTGAGCCTTGCGCTCGCCGCCAATAATTTCACTTCCGCCGCCGGCCAGATCAAAAACGATTATACCCAGACGAGCATAAATGCGCTGACCTCACTCGATTCCGCCAAGGCTTTTGGCCAGCTCATCGTCAAACAGAGCGGCGATACCTTAATTCGCCTCGGCAATATCTCGACAATCGACCTCGGCCCTGAGTTGGTCGATTCTTCTTCCGCCTTCGACGGGCTGAAGGCCGTGTTCATCGGCATCTATGCGACGCCGACGGCCAATCCGCTTGAAGTCATCAGCAATGTGCGGAAAGCGTTCCCGGAGCTGCAGAGCCAGCTGCCGGTCGGCCTCCATGCGGCGATCGCCTATGATGCGACGGCCTTCATCCGTGCCTCAATCCGCGAAGTCGCCAAAACGCTCGGCGAGGCGGCGATCATCGTTATCGTCGTCATCTTCCTCTTCCTCGGCAATTTGCGTTCGACGATCATTCCGATCGTCACCATCCCACTGTCGCTCATCGGCGTCATGAGCCTGCTGATGGCGCTCGGCTATTCGCTCAATCTCCTGACCCTGCTCGCCTTCGTGCTCGCCATCGGTCTCGTCGTCGATGACGCGATCGTCGTCGTCGAAAACATCCACCGGCATATGGAAGAAGGCGCATCCGCCTTCGATGCGGCCTTGCAGGGCGCGCGTGAGATCACCGGGCCGGTGGTTTCGATGACGATCACGCTCGCCGCCGTCTATGCGCCGATCGGCTTCGTCTCCGGCCTCACCGGCGCGCTCTTCCGCGAATTCGCCTTTACCCTCGCCGGCTCCGTTATTGTCTCCGGCGTCATCGCGCTGACTTTGTCGCCGATGATGTGTTCGCGCCTGTTGAAGCCGCCGCAACTGAACGGCCGTGGCTTTGCGGCTTTGCTGGACCGCATGTTCGATGGTCTGCGCCGCCTCTATATGCGGCGGCTGCACAAGACCTTGAACTTTCGCGCCGTGACCGTTCTCATCCTCGTCGGCGTGCTGGGCCTCACCGCGGTCATGTTCGCCTCGACGCCGAAGGAGCTGGCACCCGAAGAAGATCAAGGCGCGATTTTCGCGCTGATCAAGGCGCCGCAGTATTCGAATCTCGACTATATGGAGCAGATGACCACCCAGTTCACGAAGGTGGGCGACACCATCCCCGAAAAGGATCATGTCTTCGTCATCAACGGTTCTGCGGGCGTCCATCAAGGCTTGGCGGGATTGATTTTAAAACCTTGGGACGAGCGCAAGCGCAGTCAGAAACAGATTCTGCAAGCTTTGCAGCCGAAGCTCGCCCAGATCACCGGCGGCACGATCATCGGCTTTTCGCCGCCGTCCTTGCCGGGCTCGACCGGCGGCCCGCCAGTGCAATTCGTGCTGCGCACGATCGGCGATTACAGGCAGCTCGCCGATGTGATGGCCGAACTTGACAAGGCGGCGAAAGCGAGCGGCCTCTTTATCTTTACCGATACGGATCTCAAATTCGACACGCCGCAGATCGAGTTCAACATCGATGCGGACAAGGCCAATCGGCTCGGCATCAATATGCAGGCGATCGGTTCCTCGCTCGCGACGCTGCTCGGCGGCAATTACGTCAACCGTTTCAATCTCTACGGTCGCAGCTATGAGGTCATCCCGCAAGTGCCGCGCGAATTCCGCCAAAATGCCGATTGGCTGACGCGCTATCAGGTCCGCACCGGCAGCGGCGATCTCGTACCGCTCTCGACGGTGGCTTCCGTGACGACCAGCGTGCAGCCGAACAGCCTGCCGACCTTCCAGCAGCTGAATTCGGCGACGCTTTCGGGCGTGCCTTTTCCGGGCCGCACGATCGGCGAATGTGTCGCCTTCCTGCAAAAGAAAGCGCAGGAGCTGATGCCGGCGGGCTATACGATGGATTATCAGGGCGAGAGCAGGCAGTATGTCCAGGAAGGCAATACGCTGATCATCACTTTCGTCTTCGCGCTGATCGTCATTTTTCTGGTGCTGGCGGCGCAGTTCGAAAGCTTCCGCGATCCTTTCATCATTCTCATCGCTTTGCCGACCTCCCTGTTCGGCGCGATGCTGCCGTTGAACCTCCTAGGCTTCGTCGGCGCGGCGAGCATGAACATCTATTCGGAGATCGGCCTCGTCACTCTGATCGGCCTGATTTCGAAGCATGGCATTCTGATGGTCGAATTCGCCAATAAGCTGCAGGAGCGCGAAGGCCTCAGCCGGCGCGCGGCGATCGAGCAGGCGGCCGGCGTCCGCCTGCGGCCCATCCTGATGACGACGGCGGCCATGGTCGTCGCCATGATCCCGCTGATCATGGCCGAAGGCGCCGGCGCCCGCAGCCGCTTCGCAATCGGCATAGTGATCGCGTTCGGCATGAGCATAGGCACCCTGTTCACGCTCTTCGTCACGCCGGCGATCTATACTTTCGTGGCGCGCGATCACAGCAAAGCGCGGCATAAGGAAGCCGAGCAGGCGCCGCCGCAAGTGCACGGCCCGGTGGAAGGCCGCGCGGCGGCGGAGTAATAAGCCTGTCGGAATAAACTAAAAAGGCTCGGCGCGGCCTTCTCCCGCAAGCGGGGAAAGCGGCGCTGCTGCGCCGCTTTTGGCTCTCCCGGCCTCATACCAGGGCCTGGTCAGTTGCACGATTCTGACCACCGACAGCATCACCGGCACTTCGATCAGGACGCCGACCACAGTTGCCAGCGCGGCGCCCGATTGGAAGCCGAACAGGCTGATCGCTGCCGCCACGGCAAGCTCGAAGAAATTGCTCGCTCCGATGAGCGCCGAAGGCGCGGCGACGCAATGCGCCTCGCCGGCAATGCGATTGAGGAGATAGGCGAGGCCGGCGTTGAAATAGACCTGGATGAGAATCGGCACGGCCAAGAGAGCAATGACGGCCGGATGCGCGATGATCGCCTCGCCTTGCAGGCCGAAGAGCAGCACCAGAGTGGCGAGAAGCGCCATGAGCGACAGCGGTGCCAATTGGGCCAGGAGATGGCGCAGGCCAGCGTCGCCGCCGCGAGCTATGATCCGTGCCCGGAAAATTTGCGCCAGAGCGACCGGCACGACGATGTAAAGCGAGACCGACAAAATGAGCGTCTGCCAAGGCACCGTGATGGCGGAGAGGCCGAGCAGCAGGCCGACGATCGGCGCGAAGGCGAAGACCATGATCGTGTCGTTCAAGGCGACTTGGCTCAAGGTGAAATGCGGCTCGCCGCCGGAAAGATTGCTCCAGACGAAGACCATGGCCGTACAGGGTGCGGCCGCCAGAAGGATGAGGCCGGCAATATAGCTCGCGATCTGATCGGCCGGCAGAAATGGCCTGAACAGAAGACCGATGAAGAGCCAGGCGAGCGCCGCCATGGAGAAAGGCTTGACGGCCCAATTGACGAAGAGCGTGACGGCGATGCCGCGCCAATGCTCTTTCACACGGCCGAGCGCGGCGAAATCGATCTTCATGAGCATCGGAATGATCATGAACCAGATCAGCAGCGCGATCGGCAGATTGACCTTGGCGATCTCGGTGGCGCCGATCAGATGGAAGGGTGCCGGAAACAGGCGGCCGAGGCCGACGCCGGCGGCCATGCAGAGCGCGACCCAAAGGGTCAGATAGCGTTCGAAAATGGACATGCCGGTCTCTCTGATGGTTTACGAATTCGGGGGGCGGATACGTCAGGCGGCGCGGCTCTGGAGCAGCGCCATTTCGGTCGCGCCGTCCATGCCGCCGATCGCGGCGAGCCTGCGCTTCAAGGTCGCAAGATCGAGCTGCGCGACATCGAGATTGACGAAGGCGGTGACACGGGCCGCGAGGCGGCGATAGGTCTCCATGAAGGCCGCGCGCTTTTCGGCATCGCTGCCTTCGACGGCCGCAGGATCGGCGATCCCCCAATGCGCGACCAGCGGATGCCCCGGCCAATGCGGGCAGGATTTGCCCGCCGCGGCATCGCAGACGGTGATGATGAAATCCATCTGCGGCGCATCGGCGCCGGTGAATTCGCTAAAACTCTTCGAGCGGCAAGCGGCCGTGTCATAGCCGAGCTCTTTGAGAAGGGCGAGCGCATAGGGGTTGGGCGCATCCTTGGGCCGGCTGCCGGCGGAGAAGGCGCGAATACGCCCTTGGCCTTCCCTGTCGAGCAGCGCCTCGGCAAGGATGGAGCGCGCCGAATTGCCGGTGCAGAGAACGAGCACGTTCATGGTCCTATCGGACCTCGGATCCTCACGCTTGGCCGGAAAAGGCGGCGTCGCGCCGGTAGCGGCGGTCAGTTCGCAGGCCTCGCGCGTGAGGCTGCAGCAGTCGGCGAGCAGAAAGGCGGTGAGCGCGAGCGCGCGATTGCGATGCGCAACATAGATGATGGAACGGCCCTCGCGGCGCGACAGCACGAGCTGCGCCTGTTCGAGCAAAGCCAGATGCGTCGACAGCGTATTGTGAGGAATGGCGAGAAGCCGGGCGATATCGCCGGCCGGCAGGCCATAGGGAAGATAGCGCACGAGAAGCCGAAAGATCTCGAGTCGCGACGGCTGCGCGAGCGCGCTCAAAAGCGCGATCGCTTCGGGCGCTTCGAATTTTTCGGGAGCGGTCATGATCTCGTCACGCAGGCTCTTTGCTGGGCATGGTCTTGCCGATCGCGTCGAGGCGGTTCTGCAACGAGAGCCGGTCGAGGCTGCGGAAAGGCAAAGCGGTGAAAATGCCGATGCGGTTGTTGAGCATCCGGAACGCATCGGCAAAGGCGAGATGTTTCACCGCTTCGTTGCCTTCGGCGGCGGCCGGGTCGGGCAGACCCCAATGCGCGGTCATCGGCTGGCCCGGCCAATGCGGGCAGGCTTCGCCCGCCGCGTCGTCGCAAAGAGTGAAGACGAAATCGAGCGGCGGCGCGTCGGGTCCGGCAAACTCGTCCCAGCTCTTCGAACGCAGCCCATCGGTCAAGAAGCCGGCCTTGTGCAGTGCTGCGATCGCATAGGGATTGATCTCGCCCTTCGGATGCGAACCGGCGCTGAAGGCGCAAAAATGGCCACGACCCAGCCGGTTGAGGATCGCTTCCGCCATGATCGAGCGGGCCGAATTGCCGGTGCAGAGGAAGAGAACGTTGAAAGGTTTTTCCGCGTCCATTGACCTGCCTCCATCTGGACATAATTTCTATTAGTCGATGGATATCGAAATATCGAGATTTGACCGGTTTTGCAAGCAGAGAATCATCGCCGCGGCGCGGCCACAGCTCGTCGCGACCATGGAGAGGCGCGGGGAGGCCTGAACTGGCGTATTCTGCGCAGCTGAGCGAGGCGAAACAGCCGTCTTTCGAGGGGGATCAGGCGACCATGTCGCATAGCCGTGCGGACGGCGAAGCTTGCCGAATGGCGGCGCTTGGCGATGGGTGCAACATTGCCAAAAAGCGCGATCGCCTCACTCTGTTGAGAGCGTCTTTGAGGCGATCATTCGTGTCGTGATCATGCGTGAAGAGCGCGTCACGCCGCCGCTGCTGACTTTGGCATGATCCGGCCGCCGATCCCGTCGAGGCGGTTCTGAAGCGACAGGCGATCGAGACTGCTCAAAGGCAAAGCGGTGAAAATGCCGATGCGATTGCTAAGCATGCGGAACGTATCGGCAAAGGCCAGATGTTTCATCACTTCGCTGTCCTCGACGACGACCGGATCGGGCAGGGCCCAATGCGCCTCCATCGGCCGGCCCGGCCATTGCGGACAGGTTTCGGCCACGATGCTCTCGCAAAGCGTGAAGACAAAATCGAGTTCTGGAGCCTCGGCACCGGTAAACTCATCCCAGCTCTTCGAGCGAAGGCCATCCCTTGCAAAACCCGCATTATGCAAGGCTATGAGCGCATAAGGATTGACTTCACCTTTGGGATGGGAGCCCGCGCTGAAGGCCCTGAATTGGCCTTGCCCATGCCAGTTCAATATGGCTTCGGCCATGATCGAGCGCGCCGAATTGCTGCTGCAGAGAAAGAGAACATTGAAAGGCTTTGCCTTTTCCATTTCACTGTCCATTGACGACTCCTTGCTTGGCACATAGGTCCGATTAGTCGAGGAATATCGACATATAAAAACGTGACCGTCCGCTCAGCGGAAAAGCAAGTCCGCCGCGGGCGCATCACGCTGTTCAGGATAGGTACGGCCCATCCCAAGAGCAGGTTGACGTCGGAGTAGATTGCATCTCGACGTTAAGCGTCCGTTGCGATGCAGCATGTTCGCGGGAGAAAATGCGCTGGCCGCCGGATCATGCTTTTACTCGGCGGGATTGGGGGCCCCGGGCGTGAAAAAGGAAAATGGCGTGAAAAAGGAAAATAGAAAGTGACGGCCGATCTACCCAATATCGAGCCGCGGGCATACGAGATCCCGGACGCGGCGGCCTTGCAGCCGCCTTTTGTTGCGCATAAGCCGCGCATTCTCTTGCTCTACGGCTCGCTGCGGGAACGCTCCTACAGCCGCTTTCTGGCGCAGGAGGCGGCGCGGCTCCTCGAAAGCTTTGGCGCCGAGACCCGTTTCTTCGATCCGAGCGGCCTGCCGCTGCCTGACGATGCGGCCCCCGACCATCCCAAGGTTCAGGAATTGCGGGAGCTGTCGATCTGGTCGGAAGGCCAGGTCTGGTCGAGCCCGGAGCGCCATGGCGCCATGACCGGCATCCTGAAGACGCAGATCGATTGGATTCCGCTGGAGGTCGGCGCGGTGCGGCCCACCCAGGGCAAGACGCTGGCCGTGATGCAGGTCAGCGGCGGCTCGCAATCCTTCAACGCCGTCAATCAGATGCGTGTGCTCGGCCGGTGGATGCGGATGCTCACCATCCCCAATCAATCCTCGGTCGCCAAGGCCTATGAGCAATTCGACGAGACGGGCCGGATGAAGCCCTCGCCCTATTACGACCGGCTCGTGGACGTGACGGAAGAGCTGATGAAATTCACGCTTCTCACACGCGGCGTGGCGGCTTATCTGACGAGCCGCTACAGCGAACGCAAGGAGGCGGCGGAAAAGCTTGCGGCACGGGTCGCGCAGGGCGCGATGTGATTGGCGCCTCGGGTGACCGTTGCGCAACAATGCTTGCCGCCTATCCTTCTCCCGCTTGCGGGAGAAGGTGGCCCGGCCATAGGGCGTCGCTTGCGACGCCCGTCGCAAGCGACGGGCTATTGGCCGGGTCGGATGAGGGCGGTGCAGCTTTGAAAGATCCCTCATCCGCCTCGCTCCGCTCAGCACCTTCTCCCGCAAGCGGGAGAAGGAGCGCGGCATCTTTCGTATCTGTTCTTCTCATCTTATCTAACACCCTATGACGATTCCCGATCAGGTCGCGCGGCGGCGCACCTTCGCCATCATCTCCCACCCCGACGCGGGCAAGACGACGCTCACCGAAAAGCTCCTGCTCTTCGGCGGCGCCATTCAGCTCGCCGGCGAAGTGCGGGCCAAGGCCAATCGGCGCCAGACCCGCTCCGACTGGATGGGGATCGAACGCGAGCGCGGCATTTCCGTCGTCACTTCGGTGATGACCTTCGAATATGACGGCTGCGTCTATAATCTTCTCGATACGCCCGGCCACGAAGACTTTTCGGAGGACACCTATCGCACGCTGACGGCGGTCGATTCGGCGATCATGGTGATCGACGCGGCCAAGGGCATCGAGGCGCGCACCAGAAAGCTCTTCGAGGTCTGCCGGCTGCGCGACATTCCGATCGTCACTTTCATCAACAAGCTCGATCGCGAGACGCGCGATCCTTTCGATCTCCTCGACGAGATCGAAAAGACCCTTGCGCTCGATGTCGCCCCGGTCACTTGGCCGCTCGGCCGCGGCCGCGATTTCGCCGGCACTTATGATCTGCGCCGCAATCTCGTCCGCCGCGTCGATGCCGACAGCGCCCCGATCGAAGTGAAGGGCCCTGACGATCCTTTCATCAAAGGCCTGCTGCCGGCCGACGTCTTTGCGGAAACATGTGATCAGATCGAGCTTGCCCGCGAGGCGCTGAAGCCTTTCGACCGTCAGGCCTTTCTCGAGGGCCATCTGACGCCGGTGTTTTTCGGCAGTGCTTTGCGCAATTTCGGCGTTCGCGATCTCATTGATGCATTAGGGGAATTCGCACCGCCGCCGCATGGGCTCGAGGCGGCTTCGCGCAGGGTCGAGGCGCAGGAGGGCAAGCTCACCGGCTTCGTCTTCAAGATCCAGGCGAATATGGACCCCAATCACCGCGACCGCATCGCCTTCCTGCGCATCTGCTCGGGCAGGCTCACGCGCGGCATGAAGGTCAAGCTCGTGCGCACGGCAAAGAGCATCGCACTCAATGCGCCGCAATTCTTCTTCGCCCAGGATCGCCAATTGGCGGAAGAAGCCTTTGCCGGCGATGTCGTCGGCATTCCCAACCACGGCACTTTGCGGATCGGCGACACTCTGACGGAAGGCGAGGACCTCGTCTTCCGCGGCGTGCCGAGCTTCGCCCCGGAGATTCTTCGGCGCGTAAAAATCGGCGATGCGATGAAGGCGAAGAAATTGCGTGAAGCGCTGCAGCAGATGGCCGAAGAAGGGGTCGTGCAACTCTTCTTGCCGAACGATGGCTCTGGCGCCATGGTCGGCGTCGTCGGCGCATTGCAGCTCGATGTGCTCGCCGAGCGGCTTGCCGCCGAATATGGGCTCGACGTTTCTTTCGAGAGTTCGCGCTTCGAGCTGGCGCGTTGGGTCGGAGCCGAAAATGCCTCGGAGCTCGAGAAATTCGCCCGCGCCCATCCGGCTTCCATGGCACTCGATCTCGATCATGCGCCGGTCTATCTCGCGGCCTCCGCCTGGGATCTGCGCTATGAGCTGGAGAAATGGCCGCAGGTCACATTTTCGGATGTGAAGGATTATCAGAAAGCGGCTGGATGAGGCTCTCGTAGCTGTTTGCCGGCAAGTGCTAAAACGCGTCGAGATAAGCTTCTTTCGACGTCAGCGTGAGCCACAAAATCTCGATGTCGAACGACAGCGACCAATGGTCGATGTAATAGAGATCGTGCGCGACGCGGGCGCGGATCTTTTCTTCGGAGAGCCCGCCGCGGCAGCCATTGATCTGCGCCCAGCCGGTGATTCCCGGCGTCACATTATGGCGGCGCGCATAGAGCGCGATCCTGCGTTCGAACATCTGATCATGGACGACCGCCATGGGACGCGGTCCGACGAGCGACATGTCGCCGCGGATCACATTGAGGAGCTGCGGCAATTCATCGATATTGTGCCGCCGCATGAAGGCGCCGACGCGCGTGAGCCTGGCGTCGTCTTTCGATATAATCTGCACGAGCTTCGAACTGTCTTCGCAGCTGTGCATCGAGCGAAATTTGAAGATCCGAAAGGGCTGCTGGTTGAAGCCGTAGCGATGCTGCCGGAAGATGACGGGCCCCGGGCTGTCGAGTTTGATCGCCACCGCGACGATCAGGAAGAGCGGCGCGAGGATGACGAGCCCCAGCGAAGCGCAGACGAGATCGAACAGCCGTTTGATGAAGAGCGCCGATGGTGACAGCGGATGGCCCACGAGATTGAGGCTGGAGATCGGTCCGATTTTCGCAATCTGCGCATGCGCAAAGCGGTCGAGGACATTTTCCGGGCCGACGTGGATCGCCGCCGGTATCGCCAAGAAGGCGTTGATCGCGGCTTCGATCGTCACTTTGTCCGACCAGGGCACGAGAATGAAGACATCGTCTGGCTCAAGAACCCGCGCATAGGCGCGTGCCAGAGCAAGATCCTCGGCCAAGCTCTCCTGGCCGCGCAGCACAGCGGCGGCGACGATGTGCATGCCGTAACGATGCGCCTCGAAGCGCTTGGTGAAGGCTTCGATCTCGGCTTCGAAGCCGATGAGGAAAATGCGCTTCGCCATGACCCGGCCCTGCGCCGCGCGGGCGCGGACGCCATGCGCCAGACAAAGCCGCGCCGCGCCCACAGCGGCGAAGCCGATGACGAACAAGGTGACGATCGGCAGAGGCACATGGCCGGCGGGCGCTTTGACCGACAAAACGATCACCAGCGCCATGCCGAAGGCGGTGCACCAAGGCGTGAAGGATCGGCGCAACTGACCGACATTCAGATAATGCGCAATCCCATAGCCGTTGCGCATCGCGCTCATTGCGACGAAGAACAGCCCGACGAGAACGCCCATCCGAAGATCGGTCTCGACGTTCGGGCCAAAATCGCCGCGCGCGAGATTGTGAAGAGCCTCGGCAATCCCCGGACCCGCCAATATTGCGAGAAAATCCGCGGCCGCGGCGAAGACGGAAAAGCCGCCGTGGGTCAGCTTCGTCCTTTTCCGCGATTTTCCTGTGGCCCAACTCGCGGGCGCGAGGCTGCGCACCGCGGCCGTCTCGTCATGAAACAAATTGATGGCGTCAAAGAATTGCGGCAAAGCGGTGTTCCACAAAGACACGGTCGGAGCCCCAAATGGAAACGTCCAAGCGGCCGCCACGGGCCTCGGCCCCGAGGCAGCAACCACCGTGCCGGAAAGACGGAGGATGAGGTCGCCGCCCCTCATGCAGGTGCAGCCCGGCGAGGGCCGAGGGACGATTGGTCAATTTGGCTGACGATGGCCCGGCCACGGCCTCTTGACGCTTTCCGCGCGTCGAAGCATCGTCGGTGGGCGCCAGAGGGGCCGCTAACTCGAAAAGGCAGGACATGCGAAGATTTCATGACGCCGCTGCCGTCTTGGCTCGTAGGGCCGTTTCGCTTTTGGCCGTCGGCGTGATGGGCGCGGCTTCCAGCTGCCTCTCCATTGCAGTGCAGGCGCGCCCGCTGGTGCCGGCCGAGCATCGCTATGATTATTATTCGGGGCGTCTGCCCAGCTGCGACGACCCGAATGTCCTCGAGCGCATCCAATCGCGCTTTCATGATCGCGAAAGCGAGTTCTGGAAATCGGGGCTCGAAATCCGCGGCTTCGACGAGGTGCGAGAGATCGGCCTGCGCACCAATGGCCTCGACTATATTCCGCGCCGTTATTGCACGGCCCGCGCCTATTTCAACGATCAGTCGGCGCGCACGGCCTCTTATTCCATCGTCGAAGATATGGGCATCATCGGCTTCGGATTCGGGGTCGACTGGTGCGTTGCGGGGCTCGACCGCAATTATGCCTATGCGCCGAATTGCAAAGTGGCGCAGCCCTGAACATGCGCATGAGAGCCGCTCCTAATTGCGGATCGCTTCGCGATTTGGACAAATCGGCTCGGCGTCGACAGCCGGAGATTGCGGGACATGAGATTGGCGGCCAGTTCCTTTGCCGCAGCGTTTGCTGCGTTTGTCGTGCTCGGCCTCGCCGTTGCGCCGAAGGGCGCCCTGGCGCAAGGCGCGGCCGGCGCGGATTGCATCCTCGATCATTGCGCCGACAAGAAGCCGCCGGCGGCTGCGCCTGCCGCAAATGGCGATAGCGCGGCAAAGCCCGCACCTCAGCCGGCCGTCGGCGAAAAGCCGGACCCGATCGCGAACATGGGCCGCCCGCGGGGGGCGAATGCACCGGGCGATTTTGATTTCTACGTCCTGTCTTTGTCTTGGTCGCCGGGCTTTTGCGCGACGGGCGGCGCGGAAAAGGCCAGGGCGCAATGTGCGAGCGGGGCCGATCTCGGCTTCGTCGTGCATGGGCTCTGGCCGCAATATACCCACGGCTATCCTTCCGACTGCGGGCCTGCCGCCCGTTCGCCCTCGCGCATCGCGTTGCAGGAGACGAAAGGGCTCTACCCGGACGAAGGGCTGGCCAGATATGAATGGCGCAGGCACGGCACCTGTTCCGGCAAGAGCCCGACGGATTATTTCGCCGATGTGCGCCGGGCCCGCGAGGCGATCACCATTCCGCCGACTTTCCGCAATGCGCATCAGGCCCAGACCTGGACACCGGTCGACATTCAGCGCGCCTTCATCGCCGCCAATCCGCGGCTGCGGCCGGGCATGCTCGCGGTCGAATGCTCAAGGGATGTGCTGCGCGAAGTGCGGATCTGCTTTTCGAAGGATCTGCGCAATTTCGTCGCTTGCCCGGAAGTCGCCCGGCATTTCTGCTATGCGCACGAGATTATGGTGCCGCCGGTGCAGTAGATCGTGAATGAACTATCGTCACGCGTTTCACGCCGGAAATTTTGCCGATGTGTTCAAACATGTGGTGCTGGCGCGCATCCTGACCTATCTCGCGCAAAAGCCCGCGGCCTTTCGGGTGATCGACACCCATGCCGGCGAGGGTCTTTACGATCTTACCGGGCTCGCGGCTGAAAAGACGGCGGAATGGCGCCAAGGCATCGGCCGCCTCATGAGCGCGGAGATGCCGTCAGAGCTGCAGGGGCTGCTCGATCCTTATCTCGCGATCGTCGCGCCGCGCCTTTCTGAAGAAAACCGGCGCTATCCCGGTTCGCCGGCACTCGCCGCGGCTTTGCTGCGCAAACAAGACAGGATGATTTTTTGCGAGGCGCATCCCGACGCTGCCGCTGCGCTCAAGGCGCATCTTGGCCGCGACAAGCGCGCAAAAATCATCGAGATCGACGGCTTTGTCGGCCTTGGCGCCTTCGTGCCGCCGGTCGAGCGCCGCGGCCTCGTCCTCGTCGATCCGCCCTTCGAATTTAGAGGTGAATTCGCTCATATCATCGAGGCGATCGAAAACGCCCTGCGGAAATGGCCGACCGGCACTTATATGATCTGGTTCCCGATCAAGGACCGCGCCATTGTCGCGCGCTTTTATCGGAATATCGGTGAAGTGATCGCCAAGGCCGGGGTCAGAGAGGCTTTGCGGCTTGAGCTTTGGACCGACGAGGTCGACCCTGATCGCCCCCTTGCTGGTAATGGCCTCGTGATCATCAACCCGCCCTATGTGCTTGAAGGGCAGGCGCGGCTCATTTTGCCTTATCTTGCGGAGGTTTTAGGCAAGGAGGGGCGCGGCGGCTGTGCGATCGCCCGATTCTGATCGGGGCGAGGGAGGACAATCGCGCCGTCAGTCGTTAATCTCGGGCGATGCTACCCCAGTATAGCGGGCGGCGTTCCCATTGTGAGCCTCGGGGGCCTATAGAAGATGATGATTTTGCGTTCCTCGCCGCCTTCGCCCTTTGGGCGCAAGGTCAAGATCGCCGCCGCTTTGACCGGCTTGAAAGACAAGATCGAGGTCGTGCTCGCCGATACGAGTGATCCGACGGATGTACTGCGGTCGCAAAATCCGCTCGGCAAAATCCCCGTGCTCATACTCGAAGATGGCACGGTGCTCTATGACAGCCGGGTGATCGTCGAATATTTCGATTGGCTCGCCGGCGGCGATGTCCTGATCCCGGCCGAACCCAGCGCGCGCTTTACGACATTGACGAGAGCGGCGCTCACCGACGGTATTCTCGATGCAGCCATTCTTCTGCGCTATGAGGATGTTTTTCGCGCACCCGAGCAGCGCGAGCCGAAATGGATGGCCTATCAGGCCGAGAAAATTGCCCGCGCGCTCGCCGCTTTCGAGGCTGCGCCACCGACCGGCCGGCGCGATGTGGCCCATATCGGCCTCGCCTGCGCGCTCGGCTATCTCGACTTGCGTTTCGGCGGGCGATGGCGCGAGACGCACAAAAGCCTCGTCGCCTGGCTCGATGCTTTCGAGGCCGAGGTTCAAGCCTTCGCGGCGACCCGCTTCGTGGCATGACGAGACGGCCTGAAACCGCATGGTTTCAGGCCCTCTTTTTAAAGTGATGCGCGGCGATGGCGGACTCAGAAATGGTAGTTGATGCCGGCTCGAAGGGTCGAAAAGCGGACGCCGGAGCTCAAGGCGTCGCGCGTGCCGGCGAAATAGCTGGCCGAACCATAGTCGTTGAACAAATACTCGGCCTTGAGCGAGATATGGTTGCTGACCGCGAACTCCAAACCGCCGCCGAGCGCGAAGCCGTTCAGATAGGCCGATTGGCTCGCATAGATGCTGGGGCTTCCTGCGAAGTCGGTGACGCTGCCTTTCAATATGGCGCCGGTATAGCCGCCCGTCACATAGATCAGCGCCCGGTCGAGTGCATAGCCGAAGCGACCGCGCAGACTGCCTTCGCCAGTGACATTGCCCGAGCTCCAGACGCTGGTGTAAGGAGAGCCGGTGCCGCTGACGCCGCCGAAATCGAGATCGGCTTCGACGCCTGCGACGAGCGGGCCGGATTGGTAATTATAGCCGCCGGTGATGCCGTAAAGACCGCCGAAGCCATTGCCGAAGTAAGTCCCGCCGTCCTCGGAGAACCGGCCGAAATCGATGCCGGCATTGCCGCCGAGATAAAAGCCGGTCCAGGTGAAGAGCGGCGGCGCCGGATAGAAGGGCGCCGATCCTTGCGACGGAAGGTCCGCCGCGATTGCGGGGCACAACGCCAGAGCCGAAAGCGCCGTCCCCGCCAGAATGGCCGAAAGAATCCGTTTCATGCGCATACCTCTTCATTCTTGGTCGCTCGAAGAGGATCTAAGCTCTGCTGGTTACTTATGAATTAAATAAAATAATCGTAAAGCATCAATAAAACGCGGTAACGCTATGTTTACTATAAGCACAAATGTGAATTATACTTGTATAGTTAATAAAAACATGAAGTTTCCAATAAGCCGCATCGCAGCTTTAACCTTCCACGATGCGATGGTTAATGCGCTATGAACCGCATTGCCGTCGTCCCCTCTGATCCGCTGTCGCCGCCGGTTTTCTCCGCTGCGGAAATTGCTTAAAGGTGGCGTGGGGGATCGAACCGAGGCGGATGCTCAAATGATGCCGAAAGTGGCGCTTGTCACGGGAGCGGCCCGGCGGATCGGCCTTTTGATCGCCGAGCACCTTGGTCTGCACGGCTATAGCGTCATCATCCACTGCAGCAAGGCCTCGCTGCCTGAGGCGAAGGCGGCGGTGGCACGTCTGGCGGGGCGAGGCATCGCGGCCTCCGTCGTCGTCGGCGATCTGCTCGATCCGGTCGTGCCGGGCCATATCATCGCCGAGGCGGGACGCGCCTTCGGGCCGCTGAGCCTTCTCGTCAACAACGCCGCGCTTTTTGCGCAAGACAGCGCTTTCAACATCGATCTCGGGCTTTGGGATCGGCATTTCGCCGTGAATCTCCGCGCGCCGCTGCTCCTCGCGCAGCATTTCGTGCGGCAAGTGCCGGCGGGAAGCGAAGCCGCGATCGTCAACCTTATCGATCAAAGGGTGTTGCGCTCGACACCGCAGTTCTTTTCTTACAGCCTCACCAAATCGGCGCTCTGGGCGGCGACGCGCTCAATGGCCCAGGCTTTTGCGCCGCTCCACATTCGCGTCAATGGGGTAGGGCCGGGGCCGGTTCTGCCCAGTATGCCGCAAGGCGAAGAGGGATTTGCGGCGGAGGTCGCTGGCCTGCCGCTGCGCCATGCCGTCGCGCCCGAGGAGATCGCGGAAGCGGTGCTCTATCTCGCCGAGGCCCGCAGCGTGACCGGGCAGATGATCGCCGTCGATGCCGGCCAGCATCTTGCCTGGGAAACGCCGGATGTGGTGAGCGAGGAGCCGTAACCCGGGGCAGGGCTCTAATCGGCGCTGGGCAGGCGGCGGATGGTGAATTCGATGCGGCCATCGGCGAGTTCGCGCCAGAACTCGATTTCAGTCATATAGGCCGCCTTGGGAAATTTCGTGAACCACTCGCGGGCTTTGTCACGCGCCTCGCTGCGCGGCAAAGTATAGGTTTCCCGCCGCCAGCTCGACATCTTGGCGGCGCCGGTCTCGGCGTATTTGGCGGCCCGCTCGCCGAGACGGCGGGCGATGTCGGACGGGGCCTTGCGTTCTGCGCTCATGACGCAACTCCGAAGAACGCTGTCGGATCGACCATAGAGCAGATCTTGCCGGAGCGGAAGAAGGCCGCAGCTGCCGCAGCCTCTTCCCTGCCCGCACGCCGCTGGCTTCAAACTTGCTTTGCTATATGGCCAGCCATAGAGCCCATCCCGATCGCGAGGAATCGCATCTTTGACACATCCGATATATCCGATGTGCTTGAAATGCGCTCCGCGTGACGGGACAAATCGGCTCTATATCAAAGAAGTAGAGCACGTTGTTTATGAGACATCGGGTATACCCGATGTCTAAAATTTTGGAAAAGTCGATCAACTTTTCCGCGACATGCTCGAGACGGACGCACGCCCGCGTGCCCAAGACATTCAGGGGTGTCCCTCATGTATGAAAAAGCTTGCGATCTTTCCGAACTGATCGAGGGCAAATATGACGTCGCGGTCGTAAAGCGCACGCTCATGTTGATCATTTGGCCGGACGGCGGCGAGCCGCGCGCCTTCCAGGGCATGTGTCCGCATGCGAAGGAACCGCTCGCCGACGCCCGCTTCGATGGCAAGAACCTCGAGTGCCATCATCACGAATGGACCTTCGACGGAACGAGCGGTAAATGCATCAAGGGCAAGCCTTGCCAGCTCGCCGAATATCCGCTCAAGATCGAAGACGGCGCCGTGCTGATCGATGTCGAGGGGATCGAGCCCACCTATCTCGACGGCCCGCCGCCGAAGATGGGCATGCAGCGCTAGTTCCAAGCCGCCGGTCGGGGGGCTCGGCATCGCTGCGCCGCCCCCGTCGTCTCAGCAATTGCTGCAGATCGACTTGAGAACCTTGTCGCTTTGCTCCTGCGCCCGCCTTTCCTGCGCCGTCTGCGGTCCGGTCTGCGGCTCACCGAGCTTCGGCACGGTCGCGCCGGTCGGTGCCAAATAAGGCTGGATGAGCAGATTTTTGCTGTGGGCGCCGTCGCGGGTGAGCGGCCTCTCGCCAGCTGTCGCCAGAGGGAGGGTGGAGAGCGCCAGCGCGACCGCAAGGGCCGTTGCGCCGAGGGTGTTGCGTGGGTCTGTCATGGTCATGCTGCCTCGATGTTTCCATGACATCTAAGGCGGGATCGCCTGAGAGCGAGATTTCCGGGGCAGATTTTTGGACTGACAGCTTCGCCGCAGAGCCTTTCAGTCCGACGCGGCTTCATCGGCCACGTCCGAAGCCGCTGCCGTTGCCGCTTCCAGCAGTTCCGCCAGCCGGCGCGGATCCTGCGGGAAGCCCGCTTCGATCCAGCGTTGTTGCAGATCCTTCAAGGCGGCGCCGATGGCCCGACCGTTCGTGACACCGCGTGCCAGAAGATCGGCGCCGGAGAAGGGGAGCCGCGGCTCTTCCGCCGCGCGGAGATATAGGATCGCCTCGCGCCAGCGCGGGGCGAATTCGGCGTCGGCCTCCGCCTGCGCCAGAGCCAGCGCATCGCAGGCCGCCTGCCGGCCGTACCGGAACAGCAACCGGAGCAGGCCTTGCGGCGGCGGCGGCAGGCTGAGGCCGTGCAGCGTCACGAAGGCTTCCGCAGCGCGTTCCAGCCGCTGATGCTCCTGATTCGACAGGCGCAGATAGTCGCGCAGCCTCAGCGCATCCTCCGGCAGGCTGACGCAGAGCGCGGCCAGGCGCAGCAGCGGGTCCGGCGGGTCATCGGCCGTATAGCGCAGCAGATTTTCGAGCCGTGCCGGATTGGGCGCCGAGGCGATGAGCGGCCCGAGCAGGCCGGTCTCGCAGAAAATGCGTGTGACTTCGCCGGTGCGCCGCGCCGCCAGCAATTTCAGCATTTCATGTCTGATTCTTTCGCGCGACAGGCGGAAGAGGCCGTCGCGTTCGGCCATGGCCGCCTGCAAGGCGGCGGGGTCGAGGGGCCCCTCCGCATAATCGGCGGCGAAGCGGAAGAACCGCAGAATGCGCAGATAATCTTCGCGGATGCGGGCCGCCGGATCGCCGATGAA
The DNA here is from genome assembly GCA_963704745.1 of uncultured Alphaproteobacteria bacterium. Taxonomy (GTDB): domain Bacteria; phylum Pseudomonadota; class Alphaproteobacteria; order Rhizobiales; family Beijerinckiaceae; genus Methylovirgula. Next base: position 2,866,230 of record OY969936.1, on the reverse strand, counting down.
GCGCAGGCGGCGGGCTTCGAGATCGGCAAGGCCGCCGACATAATCATAGAGCCTGCCGTCGCGCGTCATCGACAGCGCATTCATGGTGAAATCGCGCCGCCGCGCATCGCCGGCAAAGTCGCGGCTGAAGCGGACTTTCGCATGCCGTCCGTCGGTCTCCACGTCTTGGCGCAGGCTCGTCACCTCGAAGGGCTTGCCGTCGACGAGGATCGTCACAGTGCCATGGGCGAGGCCCGTGCCTATGGCGCGCAGCCCCGCCGCCGCCGCCCGCGCCATCACTGTTTCGGGCGTCGCAGTGGTGGCTATGTCGCATTCGAGGACGGGCCGGCCGAGGAGGGCATTGCGCAGAGCCCCGCCGACCACGCGCGCCTCCTCGCCGTCGCCGTCGAGGAGCGCAAGGACGCGGACGAGGGCTTGATCCCGCAGCAGGGCTTTTGCCGTCGCGGGCGCGGCGATGGCGTTCATTCCATCCGCCCCGGCACGACCCGGCCGTTTTCGATATGGGCCGGCAGATAGGCGCCTGTGTGCCGCTCGGCCAGAAGCCCGTAGGCGAGCATGAAGAGGACCGCGGCGAAAAGTCCGGCAAGCGTCAGCATGGAGACCATCCCTTGCGTCCAATGCCGGCTCGAAAACGGGGGCAGGCGGCGCAGGACGAGCAGGCCGGCATAGGCGATGAAGGGGGAAAGGAAAAGCAGCACCGGCTCCCAAACAACGCGCCACATGGGGACAGAACCTGTTGAGAGCCGCCTAAAAATCAGCTTGGAAGGATCGCCTTGCAAGGATCGCCTGTCCTGCCGGACTCAGTGCATGATTTCGCCTGAGGTTCTAGAGCATCGTGCGCAAAAGTGTATGCGGTTTTGCGCTTAAACGATGCTCTATTTTTTTAAATCTAGAGCATCTTATCCGCCCTCAAGTGATTCCACTTGAAGGCGGGATGCTCTAGTCTTGCCCGCACCTCTTGCAAAGGTCCGGACCGTCTCGATAACGGGCTGGCGCAAATGATGCTCAACGCTCAGATCGAAGGCGCGCTGCGGCAAAATAGCTGTGATTTCTGCCGCAGCTGGCCGTCGGAGCATATATATTGCTGCCGCGAAGAGGTGCGGCCGCGCCAAGCACCATGAGGGTCTTATAAGCTTCGCTGAGGCGCCCGTCCCGAGGCGGCAGGGAGCGCGGCCAAAAGCGCCGGCTCCGCTGCGTAGAGAGCTCTCGACAGGCCGTCGAACTCGTGAAAGGTCCCCTGTCCGCGCGGCGCGGCGGCTGCAACGAGGGGTGCCATTCGTGCCGGAGACAAGCGCTTTGAACATCGAGATCGGCTGGCGCGATCCCTTCGACGTCGCCAAGCGGCTCGCCGATGTGGCGGGCTTTGCCTTTCTCGACAGCGCGCTCTTCCATCAGAAGCTCGGCCGCTATTCCTTCATCGGCATCGAGCCTTTCGGCAGCTTCACCGTGACAAACGGCCGGCCGGCCTGGAACGGCACGGTTTTGGCCGCACAGCCGCTCGAAGCTTTGCGGGCGCTGTTGCGCCGCTTCGCTCTGCCGCGCGATCCTGCTTTGCCGCCTTTCCAAACGGGCGTCATTGGTGCCATTCCTTATGAATTCGGCTGGCATCTCGAGATTCTCCGCGCCCAGGATCATGTTGTGGCGGATGAGGAGCCGGTCCATCTCGCCTTTTACGACCTCGTCCTCGCTTTTGACCAATTCGAGCGCCGGGCTTTCATCATCTCCTCGGGCTTCCCGGAGGAGGATGCCGAGAAGCGCAGCCGGCGCGCTGCGGCGCGCATCGAAGCGGCGCTCTCGCTCATTGACCGGCCGACCAAGGATTTCGGCACGGCCACGCTGCCTGATAGCAGGTTGCCCAATACCACTTGGCGCTCGAATTTCACCGCAAGCGCCTATCACGCCGCAATCGAAAAGGTCCGTGCCCATATTTTCGCCGGCGATATCTATCAGGCGAATATCGCGCAGCGATTCGAGATCGATCTGCCGGCCGATTTTTCTTGCTTCGCCTTTTATGAGCAGTTGCGGGCGATCAATCCCGCGCCCTTCGGCGCCTATCTTTCCTTCGGCGAGACGGCGATCGCGTCTTCCTCGCCGGAACTCTTGCTGCGCAAGCGCGGCGCCTTCGTCGAGGCGCGGCCGATCAAGGGAACGATCGAGCGGGCGGCCGATCCGATAGAGGATGCGCGCCGCGGGCAAGCGCTTCTCGCTTCGGAAAAAGACCGTGCCGAAAACATCATGATCGTCGATCTGCTGCGCAACGATCTTTCTCTCGTCTGCAGGCCTCATTCGGTCGAGGTTCCTATCCTGTGCGGGCTTGAATCCTACTCGAACGTCCATCATCTCGTGTCGGTCGTCACCGGCGAACTCGGCGAGGGGCATGACGAGATCGACCTCGTGGCGGCGGCCTTTCCCGGCGGCTCGATCACCGGCGCGCCGAAGCGGCGGTCGATGGAAATCATCGAGGCGGTCGAGCAGACGCCGCGCGGCTATTATTGCGGCACGATCGCCTATATAGGCTTCGACGGCACGGCCGATATGAACATCGCGATCCGCACCGCGGTGCTGAAGCCGGGCAAGGCGAGCTTTCATGCCGGCGGCGGCATCACTTATTTGTCCGATCCTGCCGCCGAATATGCCGAGACTTACGCCAAGGCGCAGCGCATCTTCGATGCTTTCGCCGCGAGCAAGGTACAAGGACACGTGGAGCTGGAAAAGACGTCGCAATGAAGGATTTGATTCTCGTCATCGACAATTACGATTCCTTCGTCTTCAATGTCGCCCGCTATTTCGAGGAGCTGGGGCGGGACGTGCTCGTGCTCCGCAATGATGCGGTCGATATTTTAGGCGTGCGACAATTGCGGCCTGCCGCGATCGTGATTTCACCGGGTCCCGGCACGCCGCGCGAGGCGGGGATCTCGCAGGCGATCGTGCATGAACTCAATGGCGAGATCCCGATCCTCGGCGTCTGCCTCGGCCATCAATGTATCGGCGCGGAATTCGGCGCGCCCGTCGTGCCGGCCAAACGGCCGCTGCATGGCCGCAGCTCGCGGCTTTCACATGTCGGTAAAAGGCTTTTCGAAGGCCTCCCGCAAGGCCTCGCGGTCGGGCGCTATCATTCCTTGATCGTCGAGGCGACGCCCGATATGGAGGCGGCGCTGACGATCGATGCTTTGTCGGAGGAGGGCGAGATCATGGCGCTCTCGCATCGCTTCGCGCCGACCTATGGCGTGCAGTTTCATCCCGAATCGATCCTGACCGAAAAGGGCCATGCGCTGTTCGCCAATTTTCTTAAGCTCGCGGGGATTGCGAACAGGGACGCCAAGACGCGCGGGCAACAAGGCTTAGTTGGAAAGGCTGAGGCTGATAGTCTCGCAAGAGCGCCTGCCGCCCCTCTCCCCGCAAGCGAAGCGATGCGGGGAGAGGTAAGGTGAGGGGCCGGGCGACTAGCCCCAACGTCTCCTGCGGCCACTTCGCGCCGACACGATTTGGCATTGTGGCCAATCGCCCCGCCCCTTACCCGGTCCCTCCCCGTTTTGCTCCGCTCACGGGCAGAGGGGATGCTCACGAACATCGAGCCCACCTTGTTCTGGTTTGACGGTGCCCTGCATGAAACGTCGATCGCGCCTGTCGATCTCACCGATCGCGGGTTGACGCTCGGCGACGGCCTTTTCGACACGTCGCTCGCCCGCAACGGCCGAAGCTTCCGGCGCAAGGCGCATCTCGATCGCCTCTCGGCAAGCGCCGCAGCCCTCGCCATTCCCCTTGACGCCGCGGCTGCGGCGCAGGCGCTCGATGCATTGGCTGAAGCGATCGGCGACGGCACCGTGCGTCTCACTTTGACGCGCGGCGGCGGCGCGCGCGGCCTCGCTCTGCCGGATAATCCCAAGCCTTTGCTTTTCGGCGCCGCTTCACCGGCGCAGCCCGGCGCGACCTTTCCAGTGCTCGCCCTTGCGACATCGTCGATCCGCCGCAACGAGACCTCGCCGGCAGCGCGGCTCAAGGCCTTGCCCTATCTCGATGCGATTCTCGCCTTGCGCGAGGCCAGCACGCAGGGTGCCGACGATGTGTTGTTCGAAAATATGGCCGGCCATATCGCCTGCCTGTCGGTCGCCAATGTCTTCGCGCTCTTCGGGCCTCACCTCGTCACGCCGCCGCTCAGCGATGGCGTGCTCGCCGGCACGATCCGCGCCTTCATCTTGGACAGAGCGAAATCGCTCGGCTTTGCGGCGGAGGAACGGTCGATCACGCGCGCCGAACTCTTGCGCGCCGACGCCGTCTTCGCCACCAACAGCGTGCGGCTGTTGGCGCCCTGCCGGGCCATCGACGGGACGTCCTTCGCCTCGGCGGCGCATGAAGGCCTCAAGCGCCTGCAGGCCGTGCTGCGCGAAGCGGTGGTGGTGGAATGCGGACGGGTTTGACCGGGGCGAGGCAGTAGCTAAGCCCTTTCAAACCCTCCGGCCTTGGACGATAATGTCGCTCGCGTGCCGCTTTTCTCTCACCCCATCGGTCCCATGCTGCGCCTTGCCATTCTCCGTCATGCCGAGGCTGTGCCGCTCGCCGAAGCCGGCGATCTCGAACGTGGGCTGAGCGCCTCCGGCCGCGAGATGGCCGAGCGCATGGGCCGCTATTTCCGCGAGGCGGAGCTCGCGCCCGATCTCGCTCTCGTCTCGCCGGCGCGCCGCACGCGCGAAACTTTCGAACGGCTCGAGCACGGTGCCGCGCAAAAATTCAAACTCGATGCCGTGCCGGCGCTCTACAATGCGAGCATCGAGACGCTCGAAGCGATCCTCGCGGATCAACCGAAGGAGATGAAATTCCTGCTCGTCATCGGCCATAATCCCGGCCTCGCGGAATTTGCCAATGCGCTTGCCGGCAAAGGCAAGAAAGCGGAGCTGGCGAAAATGCGCGAGCATTTTCCGACGCCCTGTCTCGCGCTTATCGATTTCGATGCCAAGAGCTGGAAAAAGGCTCTGCCCGGCCATGGCCGTCTCGAGCGCTTCATCAGCCGCGGCGCGCTGGCGAAATTGCCGGCCGGCGAATTGTGATCGGAAGCGGTGCTTTGCCTTCTCTCATCGATTTTCTTTTCGAAGCCCAGATTGCGGCGCAGGGCCTCGCCGAGACTTTTTCGGGCCGATCGCTGCGCCTCGGCGTCACCGGGCTTTCGGGTGCCGGCAAGACCATTTTCGTGACGGCGCTTGTCCATCATCTCACTTGCGTGGCCGCGCGCGGCCTGCGGAAAAATCCGCTGCCCGTCTTTCGCGTCCATGCGGAAGGGCGACTGATCCGCGGCTTTCTCGAGCCGCAGCCCGATGACGCCGTTCCCCGCTTTGCCTATGAAGAGCATCTCGCAAGCTTGATCGGCCCGGGCGGCAGAGTCGAGGCGAGAGAATGGCCGCAATCGACGAAGCGCATCTCGGAATTGCGCCTGACACTCGAATACGAACGCGCCGCCGGCCTGCGCAAAGGGCCGGCTGAGCTGACAATCGACATTGTCGATTATCCCGGCGAATGGCTGCTCGATCTGCCGCTGCTCGAAAAATCCTTTTCGCAATGGTCGCAGGAGGCGTTTGCCGCGGCTCTCGCGCCGGCGCGGGCGGCGCTCGCCGCGCCCTGGCGCGAATTCACCGCAACGATCGATCCGGCGGGAAAGCCCGACGAGGAGCTGGCGCAGCGCGCCGCATCGCTGTTCAAATCCTATCTGTCGGCCTGTCGCGCCGAGCCGATTTCCGCCTCGGCCCTGCCGCCGGGACGTTTTCTCATGCCGGGCGATCTCGAAGGCTCGCCGCTCCTCACCTTTTCGCCGCTGCCGCTCGCGGCGAGCGAATCAGCGTCGCAGCAGACGCTCGCCGGCATGATGGAGCGCCGCTACGAGGCCTATAAAAGCCATGTGGTAAAGCCCTTCTTCCGCGATCATTTCGCGCGGCTCGATCGGCAGATCGTGCTCGTCGACACGCTGGCGGCGCTGAACGCCGGCCCGGCGGCGCTGCGCGATCTGGAAACGGCGCTGACCGAAGTGCTCATGGCCTTCCGCACCGGGCGCAACACGATTCTCTCCACTCTATTGCGGCCGAAGATCGACAAGATCCTCTTCGCCGCCACCAAGGCCGATCATCTGAACCATGTCAGCCATGACCGGCTCGAGGCGATTTTGCGCCGCCTCACGGCGCGGGCGATCGCCCGGGCGGAGGGTTTTGGCGCCACGGTCGATGTCATCGCACTCGCCGCCGTGCGGGCGACGCGAGAGGTGATGGTCGCGGCAAAGACAGGGGCCTTCGGCGCAACCTCCGAACTGCCGGCGGTGGTCGGCATTCCGGTGAAGGGCGAACATATCGGCGCCGAGATCTTCGACGGGCTGTCGGAGGCCGCGATCTTTCCCGGCGACTTGCCGCGCGATCCCGACGCCATCTTCAGCGGCCAAACCGATTTCTTCGAGACGCAGGATGCCGATTACCGATTCCTGCGCTTTCGCCCGCCGATTCCGGCGCGCGATGCCGCGGGACGGCTTCTGCCGCTGCCGCATATCAGGCTCGACCGCGCGCTGCAGTTTCTGCTGGGCGACCGGCTGAAATAGAGAAAGCCTTCAGCTCTCCGCCAGCATGCGCAATCGCGGCAGATCGAGAAGCTCGATGCCCGTGTCGCTGACGGCGATGGTTTTCTCGCGCATCAGGCGCGCCAGCATCCGGTTGACGGTCTCGATCGTCAAGCCGAGAAAATCGGCGATGTCCGCTTGCGGGATACGCGCCGGAAGGGTGGATGTTTCGCCATTGATGCGGTTCTGGCGACCGCGGAAGCTCAACAAAAACTGCGCCATTTTCCGCTCGGCGTTCTTTTGACTGAGCAGAGTTATCTGTTCGCGCGCGCGGTTCAACTCCTCATGCGTCACGGTCAAAAGCGCGCTCATGAGATGACTGCGCTGATTGAGGAATTGCACGAAGTCCTGGCGTGGGAACTGGCAGAGGTAGACCGAATCGAGCGCGTCGGCGCTGTAATCATTTTGATTCGCCAAGGGAAAGCCGAGAAGATCGCCGGGGATGGCAAATCCAATGACTTGCCGGCGCCCGTCCGCCAGCATTTGATAAAGCCGCAGCGTGCCGCCCGTGACCACATAGACATTATGGGTTTCATCGCCTTGATGAAACAGGGTTTTGCGGCGATCGAGCGTGAGCGGTCGCGACTGGCTCGAAAGCTGGGCCATGTCCTCATTCGGCACCATGCCGCAAAAGCTCACGCTGCGCACCGCGCAATAGGCGCAGAATTTATCCTTCTCAGCGAGGAAATGGCATTTCCGCTGCTGCTCCTTGCTGATCGGCACGACGCGTTGGCCCGGCACCATCTCGACCTTCTTTCCATCCCTAGCGAGGACTCTCCTGCCGTTTGCCCGGCGGAAAGTCCATACGACCCACCATCCAATGACAAAATGTCGCGAATGCGCGCTGCGCGGCATTGATCGAGATCACGCGCGGGGGCCGCGTTCATGCCAGGTTTCCACAAGTGCACCAAGCACGAAGCTGAGGGGGAATGATAATGATACGGGGAATGAAGGGGGCGATCGCGTCCGCGCTGGTCGTCGGGGCGGCGCTTGGCGCCGGAACCGGGGTGGCTATGGCCAACCCCGTCAATCCGAACGGCTGGACGGCCGATCTGCAATTGGCGACGCCGCTGCCGGAGGGGATCTTCTTCATCGATACCGGGACTGCTTTCGAACGTTCGCCGCCTTCCGGTCTGGCGGGGGGGCTGACGATCGACGCGGGCGTCAATCTGCCGGTGCTCGTCTGGTCGACGCCGGTCACCTTCTTGGGCGGCCGTCTTGAAGTGATCGGCACGGCGCCGGAGGCGGCTGTCAGCTACGGGGTCTACGGTTCGGGCGGGTTCATCAGCGACGGGCAGTCTGCCAGGGCGATGTATAATCCGGCCGGCCTCGTCGGCATGGCTTGGGACCTCGGCGGTGGCTTCACCGTGTCCGACTTCGTCGGCGGCTTCGCCCCGGTCAATACCGCTCTCGGCCAAGTCGGCAGCCTCGGTCCCTCAACCGGTGCGGCCGGATTGGGCGCGACAGGCGGCCTTGGCGGCGACTTCTGGACCTTCATCGAATCCGCCGCGATTGCCTATAATCATGACGGCTGGAGCCTGTCGGCAAACGGCTTCTACGGCCACAGCAGCAATGAGATCGGCGGCGCTCAGAACGGCCTCTACACCCAGCCCGACACGCTGTCGGTCGATTTCGCCGCCACCAAGCACTTCGGCAAATTGGAAATCGGCCTCGTCGGCTATGCCTCGGCCGATCTGAACGGCACGGTCTGGAATATCTACGCGACGCCGGGCGAAGCTTTTGCCAGCGCTCATTACCAGAGCCAGCTCGCCCTCGGCGGACTTGTCGGCTATGATTTCGGCCCGGTGATCGGCCAGCTCTATGTCACGCGCGACGTCTATGAGGACAATTACACCGGCTACGATACGAGGGTTTGGGGCCGGCTCGTGATTCCGCTCTGGACCGCGCCGAAGCCTGCTCCGGTGGTGACCGCGAAATATTGAGTGAGAGCGCAAGCTCAGCAGCGAAAAGGGAGCGCGGGCGTCTCATCGTCCGCGCTTGACTTTGATCTCAGGCGAATGCGAGTAGCGGCACCCTCTATCTTTGCTCGAGCCGAACAAGGATCTGACTGGTGCCGTCCGCAGCCAAACCGCGCCCGCAAGCTTTCCGATTGGAGAAGGAACGGTCCGGCGAGGCCGGACGCGAGGCCTTTGCCATCGAGGCGCTGCCGGATTTTCTCGAAGCGGAGGCCGCAGCCGGCGGTGGTGAAGCCAATGCCGCCGAAGAAGCCGTCGAGGTAGCGCAGAGCCGCGGCGTCCTGCGCCGCCGCTTATTGTCCTGGGGCGGCATCTTCCTGTCGGCGGCGAGCGGCTTCGTTCTGCTCGCGTTGGGCAATTGGTTTGCCGGTCTGATCGCCGATCTTTTCGCCAGATCGCGGGCGCTCGGCATCGCCGCGCTCGCTCTCGCCGGCATTGCCGGGCTTTCGCTTCTCGTGCTGGCTTTTCGGGAAATCTTCGGCATTGTCCGGCAAAGCCGCATCGCGCATCTGCATATTGCTTTCGCGGCAGCGCGTGCCGCGGACGATCGCGAGGCCGCGCGCCATCAGGTTGCTGCGCTGGTGGCCCTTTATGCAAGGCGGCCGCAGCTCGCCCGAATCCGCGCCGATCTGCTCGCCTTGACGCGGGAGATCATCGACGGCCGCGATCTCATCGACATTGCCGAGCGCGATCTCGTCGCGCCCCTCGACAAAGAGGTGCGGCGTGAGATCGCCGACGCCGCCAAGCGCGTGTCTCTAGTGACGGCGGTCGCGCCGCGCGCGATGGTCGACGTGCTTTTCGTTGCCGCGCAAGCCTTATATCTCGTGCGGCGGATCGCCGAAATCTATGGCGGCCGGCCGGGCTTCTTCGGCTTCCTCAAGCTGATGCGCTCCGTCGGCGCGCATCTCGCCATTACCGGCGGCGTCGCCGTCGGCGATTCGCTCCTGCAGCAGCTGCTCGGCCATGGCATCGCCGCCAAGCTCTCGGCCCGGCTCGGCGAAGGCGTGCTCAACGGGCTCTTGACGACACGCGTCGGTCTCTCCGCCATGGCGGTGTGCCGGCCCATGCCCTTCGCTGCCGAACCGCCGCCGCGCATCGGCGATGTGGCGCCATTTCTTTTCGCAGGGGAAAAATAGGGGACATCCGGAGCCTGCGGACGGTCAGGCCACCCCGAGCTTCTTCTGCAGACTGGTCGAGGAGGTGGTGTATTGGAAGGTCAGCTTCTTGTCCGGATAGACATAGCGGTGGACCTTCTGCGCCGCGAGCGAGGCTTCATGGAAGCCGCAGAGGATGAGCTTCAGCTTGCCCGGATAATGGTTGATGTCGCCGACCGCGAAAATGCCCGGCACATTGGTTTCGAATTGCGTCGTATCGACGGGCACCAGATTTTCATGAAGATTGAGGCCCCAGTCGGCGACCGGGCCGAGCTTCATGGTGAGGCCGAAGAAGGGCACGAGCCTTTCGCAGGCGAGTTCGCTCATCGTGCCGTCACCGCCTTTCAGACCGACCGATGAAAGCTCGCCATTTTTCCCGCTAAGCGTCGTGATCTGGCCGAGCTTGAGATCGATCTTGCCCTCGGCAACGAGGTCGTGCATCGCCTTGACGGAATGCGGCGCGGCGCGGAATTCGTCGCGGCGATGCACAAGCGTCAGACGCTTGGCAACAGGCTGCAGGTTCAAGGTCCAGTCGAGAGCGGAATCGCCGCCGCCGACGACCACGACATTCCTGCCGCGAAAATCATCCATCTTGCGGACGGCGTAATAGACGGATTTCTCTTCATAGGCCTCGATCCCATCGATCGGCGGCTTTTTCGGCTGAAACGAGCCGCCGCCCGCCGCGACCAGCACCGCTTTACATTCGAAGCTGCGGCCGGCATCGGTCTTGACCCGGAAGGCTGGCGCCTGACTCGTGCCGAGCACTTCGATATGGGTCACCATCTGCTCGAAATGGAAGGTCGGATGGAACGGCTCGATCTGCACCAGGAGATTGTCGACGAGGCCTTGGCCGGTGACCATCGGATGGCCGGGAATGTCATAGATCGGCTTCTCCGGATAAAGCTCGGAACATTGGCCGCCGGCTCGCGGCAGAATGTCGATCAGATGGGATTTGATATCGAGAAGCCCGAGTTCGAAAACCGCGAACAGACCGGTCGGACCTGCGCCGACGATGACGACGTCCGTCTTTACGCTCTCTTCCATGTATTACTCCCGAAAATCTTTTTCGTTCTACGATGGCGCACGCATCGCTTCTTTGCGGGCGTGACGGTTTGCCTCATCCGGCCGTCTCATCGGCCTTTCCTCTCAGCCTTGCCGCGGCGGCGTGGTGACGACCAGGCCGTCGAGCTCGGAGGTCACCTTGATCTGGCAGGAGAGCCGCGAATTGCTTTGTACGGCATAGGCGAAATCGAGCATATCCTCCTCTTTCGCTTCCGGCGTGCCGGTGCGATCCAGAAAATCCTCCGCTACATAGACGTGGCAAGTCGCACAGGCACAGGCGCCGCCGCATTCCGCGGTAATTTCGGGAATTGAATTGCGGATCGCCGTTTCCATGACGGTCGAGCCCTCCTCGGCGTCGACAGTTCGTTTTTCGCCGTGAGAGTCGATGAAAGTGATCTTGATCATGGGAACCAGTTCTCTGAGGGTTGCTGCAGCAAGGGCCAGGCCCTCTTTAATCAAGAGAGATGTGGATGAACAGCCTTGTCTTGGCCTGGCAGGCCAGCATTTTCGAGCGAATTGGCGCAGCTTTGCCGAGCGGCCCGAATTCCGGCGGGCCGGTGGCAGCGGCGCCGACGAGCGCGTCGCATTTTCCGGTGCGAATGGGCTGAAAATCTCGACGGTGACGCCAGAGCGGAGGCGGGCAAGGCATCAGGCCGGCGGGTCTGGCTCGAAACTCATCATATAGGCATCGATCGCCGCCAGCGATTGGCCGAGCTCCGCCGCAAGAGCGACGAGCGCCGGTTCGCCGCGCTCTCGGCTGCTGGAACCGGAGTTCGGGGCAAAGGCCTGCTCGGCCTTTTCGGCAGCCGCGGCGACGCGAAAGGCACCGATCGCCAGCGCCGATCCTTTAAGCCGATGGGCGAGATTGTGGAGAAGAGGCGGCGGCTTTTGGTGGCGCGACTGGCTCGCCGCCGCCCGCATCCGGCCGACGAGCTCGGGGGATTGGAGCTTGAAGAGCTCCAAGAGCTCCCGTTGCAACAAGACATCGCCGCCGCTCTGGCGCGAAAGATGCGCACGGTCGAGCAGCGGCGGCTCGGCTTCCGTTACGAGAGCGTGCTCAGGGCGATGCATCAAGTGAAGTCCCGGCAACGGAATTCCCGAACGAAGCTCGGTGCTCGAACGGCGCTGTGTCGTCCACAGAAAATTCTCCACAGTTTTCGGAATGCACTTAAGCGCATTTGTCGGATGAAATCGCGTGGATGATGGCCAGCCCGTGGCGGCGGCAGGAAATCTTTCGCGCTATGGCAAAAGCCGTGTTAACGACGATTTGAAACCTTTTTCGGCGATGGTTTCCATCGTCGGAGCGGAGATGTAGAGTAAAATTGGTTAACGGAGCCGCTTGGGGCGGACTCCGCAGAGGCGGGTCAGAAGTATCGTCCAGACTCGCGAGTGAGAGGCAGTTATGGCCACGTCCAACAAGGCGCAAGATCCCGCGGCCGCGGCTTTGTCAGCGATCGAAGAGGCTTTGAACCTTACGGCGGCTGACAATGTCGCCGCCGAGCCCCCGAAGGAGCCGGAGCTTTCGACGCCGATCTTTCCCAAGGCATCGGATCCGGACAAGACTCCCAAACTGATGCGGCGTCAGACCGAGGGCGCGGCGGGCGATGCGCCGGATTTGAAGGTGCCGCCGGCCGGCGATGGCGAGGGCCTTGGCCGCCGCTTGCCGGAAGTCGATGAGCATCGGCTGTTCACACCGAAGCGATCGGAACGCCGCGCGGAGCGCAACTTGGCGGCTGATGCCTTGGGCTTGCCGCCGCTGGCCGCCGAACGTGGCGAGCCGGTTGCCCCTTCGGCAATGCCCGCCAATGACGACCGTCATGCCGTCGGGCCTATTCTGCGCGCCCTCAACAGGCGGCCTAGCCGGCTGCCGCAAGCGCTCGCCATCGGCTTCTCGATTGGCTGGCTTTTGCTCGTCTCGCTCTATTTCTATGCGGACCGGGCCAACATCGCCGGTCAGGGCTCCTTCTTCGGCCGGCCGGCGACCGCTCTTTATATCTTGCTTGCCGTCGGGCCGGTGCTGTTCTTCATCATCAGCGCGATGTTGATCCGTCGGGCGCAGGAAATGCGCCTCACCGCGCGGTCGATGGCCGAGATCGCGATGCGCCTTGCCGAGCCAGAGACCATCGCCACGGAACAGATGGTGACGCTGTCGCAAGCGGTCAGGCGCGAGATCGTCTCCATGGGCGACGGCATCGAGCGCGCGCTGGCACGCGCCGGCGAACTCGAGACGTTGGTTCGTTCGGAAGTCTCCAATCTGGAGCGGTCCTATTCGGAGAATGAGCGGCGCATCAAGGCCCTGGTCGATGAGCTGACGAGCGAGCGCGAAAACATGCTGAGCAATGCCGAACGCATGCGCAATGCGATCGCCAGCGTGCAGGAATCCTTCGCTCACGACATCGACTCCGCTTCGGCCCGGTTCGCCGAGGGGCTTGGCGAGGCTGCCAATCGGGTCACTACCTCGCTGGGCGCCAAGGGCGAGGAGATCCGCTTTGCGCTCGGCCGCACCGGCGAGGAGCTTGTCGCCAATCTGCTGCTGCGCGGCGAAGACATTATCGGCCGGCTGGAACAGACTCAGCAGAGCGTCGGCGTGAGCCTGACCGAGACCGGCGAGGCGATCACGCAAGCCTTGGCGCAGCGCGTCGGCGAGATCGATACGCATCTGCGCGGCGCCAGCGAGACCCTCATCGCCGACGTCGTCGAGCGGCTCGACGAGAGCGGCGGCCGCATTGCGACTACGCTCGGGGAAGCCAACGATCGCGTCGCGACGACGCTGAACGAGACCCTCTCGACGCTGTCGGTTCAGTCGGATCAGATGAACGAGCGTCTCGCGCTGACAGCGCAGGAAACGCTGACCGCGCTCACCGGCCATATCGAGACGATGCAGGAGAATGTCGGGAACGCGGCGCAGCAGGCTCTCGACAGCTTGGCCTATCATTCGAGCGCCCTCAATGACCGCTTCGCCGAGACGATCGGCGACGCCGTCACGGCGATCGCCACACATGGCGATCGCGTGACGGAGACGCTTGCCGACCGCATCGCGCGTTTCGAAGACGTGGTCATCGGGCAGGGCAATCTGGTCGCGGAAAGGGTCGCCAACGAGGCCTCGCAAATGTCGGCCATGCTGGCCGGCCATTTCGAAGCGATGGAAACGACGCTGAGCATGCGCGGCAGCGAGCTCGAGGCGCGGAGCCAGCAAACGACCGAAGCTCTGGAGATGCAGATTCGCGCTTTCGAAGAGCGCACCGCGGCCAAGACCTATGAGATGGGGCAATCTCTTGAAGAGCTTTTGACGCGTATCGACTCCGGCCTCGACGGACGCGCCACGGCGCTCAACGAAACCTTGGCTGCGCGCACGCTGGAGATCGCCAGGGTTCTCGGCGACGGCGGCCGCGATGTCATGCAGGTGCTCGAGGCGAAGATTGGCGAAATCGAGGAGCTTCTCGCCAGCCGTTCAACAGGGCTCACCGACACTCTGTCGACCAAGGCGGCCGAAATCAATCTGGCGCTCGGCGGCCGGGCTCTGGAGATCGCCGAGACGTTCTCCGCCAGGAGCGACGAGATCAATCAGGTGCTTGGCACGCGGGCGCAGGAAATTGCCGATACGCTGGACGAACGCATCGCCAGATTCGAAGAGCATGTGGTCGGCCGGCTCGACACGATTTCCGGCGACCTCGATACGCGCGGCCATAGCGTGGCAGAAACCCTCATCGCCTGTGCGACGGAGATCGATTCCACCTTGCGGCAGCATGCCGGCACGATCAGCCAAGTGCTCGATCATGAGTTCGGCCAGCTTGCGGCCGTGCTCACCGGCCGCGCCGATGCGCTGAAGGAGCTGCTCGGCCAGGCCACCGACGATCTCGACACGACGCTTGCGGGGCGTACCGGAGAAATCGGCGCGGTGCTTGCCGCGCGTGTCAATGAGATCGGCGCAACTTTGGCCAGTCGGCTCGCCGATGTGCAGACGACGCTCGACGAGAAGGGAGGCGGTCTGGTCGATCTTCTGTCGGTGCGCGGTGGCGAGGTCGCGCAGCAGGTGGCAAGCGTCGGGGAATTCGTCACCCAGGTCCTGGAAAACCGCAGCGCGTTCATCGTCGAGCAGCTCGGCCACAAGCAGCGCGAGCTTACGACAGCGCTCGACCAATCTTCGGCAAATCTGCGCACGGCGATCGAATCCGGCGCGGAAATTTCGGTCAATGCGCTTGTCGAGGCCAATGAAAGGCTGCGCACGGAAATCGCCGGGACGCTCGGCCAGATCGACGAACGCAACATCTCGCTGCAGGAGATGATCGCCAATGCGGGGGTGACCTTCACGGCGGTCGAGACCGCATTGTCGGCCGGGATTCATGATTTCCAATCGGCCATCGACAACATCACCAAGGAGATCCAGAGTGTCGGCGTCAATGCCGACACGACGATCGACAGCGCCCACGCGCTTTACGAGAGCATCATGCGGCAGCAGCAGTCGCTTGCCGCTGCCGCGGGCGAACTCGCCCATTCGCAAGCCGAGCTCGACCGAACCTTGGACGGGCGGCGCGCCTCGCTCGAAGCCTTGCTCGCAACCGTGCAGGCGCGGCGTGAGGATTTTGATGCCGTGATGAGCTCTTTCTCCGCGGCGATCGACGACTCCTTCGAGCGCGCCGAAGGCCGAGCCCGCGAGATCGGCACCTTCCTGGCCGAGGCGTCGCAAGCCACCAGCGGAATGGTGGAACGGCAGTTCGGCGAAATTCGCTCCGTCATGGGCAATGAGCGGGCGCACACAGCCTCGCTGCTGCACGCCGCCTATGAGCAGGCCAATGCGGAGATCGAAACCATCTTTGCCCAATCCACAGAACGGTTCCAATCTGCAGCGGCCGAGATTCGCGGCTTGGCCCGCGAAGTCCAGCGCGAGCTGGAAACGACGCGGGAAGAGCTGCACCGCAACGCCGTGAGCCTGCCGCAGGAAACCGCCGAACAGGCAGCGGTGATGCGGCGTGTCGTCGCCGATCAAATCAAGGCGCTGAATGAATTGACCGATGTCGTGGCCCGTTCCGGCCGCGCCTATGATCTTTCCGAGCCCTTGGCGGCGGCTCAGGGCCGGATTGTCGAGGCGACGCCGCCGGTGCGCCGGATCGAGCCGCTGCGCCACGATCAGATGCGCTACGCCGAGGCCGCGGCGGCGGCGCCTGGCGAGCCGAGCCGGCCGGAGCCCATGCGGCCGCGTCCCGCGGCGCCGGTACCGCGGCCGTCGGCTCCGCCGCCGGCGGAGCGCGGCGGCGCCGGTTGGCTTTCCGACCTTCTGGCCCGCGCCTCGCGCGACGAGACGGCGCAGGCCGCGCGATCGGGCCCGAGCACGACCTCCCGCGGCACGCAACAGACCGAAGCGCTCGAGACGATCTCGCATGACATCGCCCGGATGGTCGATCATGCCGCGGTGGTCGAAGCCTGGGACCGCTATCGGCGCGGCGAGACGAATGCCTTCTCCCGGCAGCTCTACATCGGCCGCGGGCCGCAGACATTCGACGACATTCGCCGCCGCTACAGATCCGATCCGGATTTCCGCAATACGGTCGATCGCTATATCCAGGAGTTCGAGCGGCTCTTGGCCGATGTCAATCGCGATGATCGCGACGACACATTGACCCGCACCTATCTCACTTCGGAAACCGGCAAGGTCTATACGATGCTCGCTCATGCCGCCGGGCGGCTGGGATGAGCATGATCCCGAAAAGTTGCAGACTTTTCGGATAAGATCATGTGTGAAGCCCGAGGTCGGGTGCCAGCCGGCCTATAAGCCGGGTTCGGTATGGCACGCGGGGAGCCCCGCGTGCGTGACGGCCATTCCTCTGGGGCGGCCGTTGCCGGCGGCCTCGAGCAACCAACCCGGGCGGCGGTCCGGAGACAGACCTGCGGCTTGCCTTGCGGGCAGGCCGCGCGCGCCCCTATTCGGTCTTGCTCCCGGTGGGGCTTGCCGTGCCGCGCCTGTTACCATGCGCGCGGTGCGCTCTTACCGCACCGTTTCACCCTTGCCTGCCGGTTGCCCGGCAGGCGGTCTGCTTTTCTGTGGCGCTATCCCTGGGGTTGCCCCCGCCGGACGTTATCCGGCACCGTGTCTCCGTGGAGCCCGGACTTTCCTCCGCTTTGCAGCGGCGGCCATCCGGCCGACTGGCTACGCCCAGATAGGCATGTAGCGACGACGCGTCAACTGCCGTCACGCTGGCTGCAATCTTTAGAAGCGCTTGATCCAAATGTCGCAAGCTGGTGAAATCTCGGCCTGTCGCAATCATCGAGGATTGACCGGAGCGGGCGCGATGGGGCCCTTATCGCTCCAGCAGGGGCGAAGCGGGAACGAGGAAAAATGACAAAGATCTCAACGGCGGTCCTGATCCTTGCCGTTGCCGCTCAATTGGCCGCCTGCGGCTACACTCCGCAACAGCGCGCCGCCTCGGGCGCGGCTCTCGGCGGCGCCACGGGTGCGGCGATTGGCGCGGCAACCGGCGGCGGCGTCGGGGCCGCGCTCGCGGGCGGAGTGCTCGGCGCTGCGACAGGCGCGGTCGTCGGTGCCAATACCGCGCCCCCGCCGGGCTATTATCCGCCGCCGCGGCCGCGGTGCGCCCGCTGGGGCTATGACGTCTATGGCAATCCGGTCTGCATTGCCTATTACGGCTATTGACGTTTCGCGGCTGCTGGCATGAATTTCGGATGCGAGCGTCGCCCAGCGGGCGAAGTCCTCGTCTGGAGGATGTCCCTCATCAGGCCGATTTCTTTCCGATGACCGGTTTCGATCCCGACAGCGCTCTCGTCAGGGCGATGCGTCCTTCGCCCAATCATGGCGAGCGCCACGGCAAGACGCCGGACTCGATCATTCTCCATTACACCGGCATGGAGACGGGAGAGCTGGCTCTCGCCCGTCTCTGCGATCCGGCTGCCGAGGTCTCCTGCCATTATGTCATCGGCGCGGCGGGCGAGATCCTGCAGCTCGTGCCGGAGGCGCGGCGCGCCTGGCATGCCGGGAAATCCTATTGGGCCGGCGAAAAGGACATGAACTCCGCTTCCATCGGCATCGAGCTTGTAAACGGCGGCCATGAGTTCGGGATGCCGGCCTATCCGGCAGAGCAGATCGCGGCGCTCATCGGCCTCTGTCGCGACATCGGTTCACGCCACGCGATCGCGCCGACCCGCATTCTCGCCCATTCTGATATTGCGCCTTTCCGCAAGCGCGATCCGGGCGAGCATTTTCCTTGGGGCCAACTCGCCGAGGCGGGGATCGGCCATTATGTGCCGCCGCATCCTCTCGGCGAGGATCTGCCGCTCAAACGCGGCGCCAGTGGCGAAAAGGTCGAGGGGCTGCAGGGCATGCTCGCCATCTACGGCTATGACATCAGCGTCACCGGCCTCTACGGCAAGAAGACGGAAGTGATCGTGGCCGCCTTCCAGCGCCATTTTCGCCCGAGCCTTGTCGACGGCAAGGCCGATTATTCGACCGTTTCGACCTTGAAGGCGCTTTTGGCGACGCGTCCGCGAAAGACGGCAGCGAAGATCAGCGTGGCGGTCGGAATGTCGTGAGCGCCGTCGGCTTTGGGCGCATTGGCTTGTCGGAAAAACGCATGATTTTTTTCTCGGCCACATAGCGGCTCAACTGACCGCCGTCAGTCCTTGCCGTTCGACGCGCACCAGCAGCTTCAATGTCGCAGCGCCCGGTTGCATCTGGCCGGGTTCCCATGCCACGACCGTTTGCGGCATGACATGCAGACAACGGGCGAACACCGCCTCGCTGACGCCTTCGCGCTGCCGCAAGGTGCGAAGCTCCGCGGCGCTGCGTGGCCTTGCCGCCGCTATGCTGTCTTCTGTGGCGGGCAGCGGCTTCGCCGCCGCCGAGGTCTCGGGCTTGGAGGCAAGAGCGCTTTCGGAATAGCCGCGGAGTTTCTGGTCTGTCGCGCCATGCGGCGCGGTAGCGATGGGAGGCGTCGGCACGACGGTGGAACGCGGGGGCGCGGCAGCAACCCGCGCCGACACGACGGCGGAGCGCGGGGGCGCGGTCGCGGAAGGCATCGGCGAAGGCGCCGAACGCCGCGCGACGGCGGAATGCATTGGCGCAGAGGCAGGCCGCGCCGGCGCTGGGACACTCTGGGTTTGGAGAGCCAGTGCAGTTGCGGCGGCCGAATATGTCGGCATGACATCCGGCCGCGCCGGGCTGGCGCTCGAACGGATGGGCGTTACGCCTGTGCGCACCGGCCCAGCGGCAGAATGGCCCGGGGTGGCCGGCGCCAGCGCCGCGGCCATCGCGGAATGCGCTGGCGCGGCGGCGGAACGCATGGGAGTAGCAACAGATGCGGGAGCGGGAGCGGCCGCTGGGCGTGGGGCTGTGGAAGCCGTCGGCGTTGCGCTGGATCTTGCCGGCGCCGCAATGGCGGAAGGTCTTGCTGCTACGGCGGGGCGACCCACTGCGGCGGCAGGAACTGTCGGGGAAGGCGGTGAAGTCGAGGAAGGCTTTTGTGCTGCACCGGAGCTTGGCGGGCCAGCGGCAGACCGTATCGGCGCGGCGGCAGGATTTGGTGGCGACGGAGCCGGGTTCGAATCTTTAGGCGCTGATCCGGCCGGCGGGATTTTCGGCTTGAGAGGTACGGCCTCTCTGCGCATCGCCGCGAAATGCGCGGTGCGGCTGACATCGGTTCGGCAGAGAACATCGAATTCGAACATGCGTTCGGGTTCGAGCAGTCCCGCCGCGAAAAGCTGCTCCATGGCATTGTGGGTGATCGCGCAGATCTTGCTGTGATAATTCGCGGTCATGGCGGCGCATCTCTGTCGGTCCAGTCAAAGGCCGCCAAAGGCAGCGATCGCGAACGCGGATGGGCGCGGACGCGATGCTCTTTCGCCTATCGGATGCTATGCCCGGCAATCTTCTAAAAGACCCTTCAAACGATATATGCATCTCAAACGCATGTTCAGCCTGGCTGGCTGCGAACCCTCAACGTGATTGGCTGACAAGCCGCCCGCCCTCCACTCGTCGCATCACTTGTCTCGCAAGCGCCGCAGTGCCGAGGCGGTCGTCCAGATGGGCGGACGCTGTTTCGATAATGGCCGAGTCAATTCTTATAATAATGGCAATTTTGGATTTGGCAGCCGCTACCGCAAAATAATTTTAAAGTCCGCGATCGCCGCTTCCGGCATCGGCTCCATCGAGTCTTGCGCGATTGCGCCCTGTGAGCCCTGCCAAGCCTCGGAGCAGCGCCTGCCCCGGTCAACGTGATTGAATAGACCAATGTTTTCGGATTGCAGGCGTGCGCGCGTGGCGCCTCCAAGGCGAGCGCTTGAAACAGTCTTGCGATGATGAGAGCAAGTCCGCTTTCGCGAAGAGAACACGCTTTGGGCGGTGAAGCGTATTGATATATATCTTCGGTTGCATCAAGAACTCTGCCGGCCAATTTGGCCTGCGATCAAAATCGCGCGCCAGAAAGCTTACTCCGCAGCCGTCGCATAGGCCGCGGGATCGTAATTCAGGATCGGCGCGAGCCAGCGTTCCATCTCGGCGACTTCCATCCCCTTGCGGCGCGCATAATCTTCGACCTGATCGCGCTCGATCTTGCCGACGCCGAAATAATAGCTTTGCGGATGCGCGAAATAGAGCCCGCTGACGGATGAGCCTGGCCACATGGCATAGGACTCGGTGAGGCTCACGCCGATCCGCCGCTCGGCTTCGAGCAGGCGGAAGATCGTCGCCTTCTCGGTGTGATCGGGCTGGGCTGGATAGCCGGGGGCGGGACGGATGCCACGATAGGCCTCCGCGATTTGCTCTTCATTCGTGAGATTTTCATCCGGCGCATAGGCCCAGAATTCCTTGCGCACGCGCTCATGCATGCGCTCGGCAAAGGCTTCGGCAATGCGGTCGGCGAGCGCCTTGACGAGGATCGCGCGATAATCGTCATTGGCCTTGGCGAAGCGCTCGGCAAATTTTTCTTCGCGGGCGCCGGCGGTAACGACGAAGGCGCCGATATAGTCCGGCTTCGTCCCTTCCGGTGCGATGAAATCGGCAAGCGCCAGATTGGGCCGCCCATCGCGCTTCATCAATTGCTGGCGCAGAGTGAAAAAACTCGCCAGCGTCTCGCTGCGCGATTCGCCCGTATAGACTCTGATGTCATCGCCGAGAGCATTGGCGGGCCAGAAGCCAATCACCGCCTTGGGATCGAACCAGCGTTCGTCGACGATGCGCGCCAGCATCTCCTGCGCATCCTCGAAGAGCTGGCGCGCCGCCTGGCCCTGCTCGGGATCTTCAAGAATTGCGGGATAGCGGCCGCGCAATTCCCAAGTCTGGAAAAAGGGTGTCCAATCGATATAGGGGACGAGCTCTTCGACCGGATAGCGGCGGAAGATGCGTGTGCCGGTGAAGAGCGGCTTCGGCGGCTGGTAAGCATCGAAATCCGGCTTCAGCGCATTGGCGCGCGCCTTGGCGAGCGAGAGCCTGGTCTTTTCCGCTTCGGCGCGGGCATGGGCGTCGGCGATCTTGCGATATTCGGAGCGGATGTTTTCGACATAGGCGGCCCGCTTGTCCTTGGACAGCAGCGCCTGCACCGTGCCGACGGCGCGGCTCGCATCGGTCACATAGACCGTTTGGCCGCGGCTGTAATTGGGATGGATCTTTACCGCAGTATGCACGCGGCTCGTCGTCGCGCCGCCGATCAACAGCGGCAGGTCGAAGCCTTCGCGCTCCATTTCAGAAGCGACGAAGCACATTTCGTCGAGCGACGGCGTGATGAGGCCGGAAAGGCCGACGCAATCGACGCCTTCCGCCCGCGCCGTCGCAAGAATCTTCGCCGCCGGCACCATGACGCCGAGATCGATGATCTCATAATTGTTGCAGGCGAGAACGACCCCGACAATGTTCTTGCCGATGTCGTGCACATCGCCTTTGACCGTCGCCATCAGGATCTTGCCGGCGGTCTGGCGGGTGATGCCGCTCTTTGCCTTTTCCGCCTCCATGAAGGGCATGAGATAGGCGACCGCCTGCTTCATCACCCGGGCCGATTTGACGACCTGCGGCAGAAACATGCGCCCCGAACCGAAGAGGTCGCCGACGACATTCATGCCTTCCATCAGCGGACCTTCGATGACTTGCAGTGGATGCTCCGTCTTTTGCCGCGCCTCCTCGACATCCGCCACGATGAATTCGGTGATGCCGGCGACGAGCGCATGTTCGAGCCTTTTCTCGACCGGCGCCTCGCGCCAGGCGAGATCCTTTTCTTTCATCTCGCCGGCCTGGCCCTTGAAGCGTTCGGCCAGCGCCAGCAGCCGCTCGGTTCCATCCGGGCGGCGGTTCAAGACGACATCTTCGCAGGCTTCGCGCAGCTCAAGATCTATGTCTTCATAGACGGCGAGCTGACCGGCATTGACGATGCCCATATCCATGCCGGCTGCGATCGCATGATAAAGAAAGACCGAATGCATGGCCTGGCGCACGCGCTCATTGCCGCGAAACGAAAAGGAGAGATTGGAGACGCCGCCGGAAATATGGACGAGAGGAAAGCGCCTGCGGATCTCGCGCGCGGCCTCGATGAAATCGACGCCGTAATTATTGTGCTCCTCGATCCCCGTCGCGACCGCAAAAATATTCGGATCGAAGATGATGTCCTCCGGGCGGAAGCCGACCTGCTCGGTCAAGATTTTATACGCACGCGCGGAAATCTCGACTTTGCGCGCCAATGAATCCGCCTGGCCCTTTTCGTCGAAGGCCATCACGATCACGGCGGCGCCATAGCGGCGCACCTTCTTGGCGTCGGCGATGAATTTCTCTTCGCCTTCCTTCATCGAGATCGAATTGACGATCGACTTTCCCTGCAGACATTTGAGGCCGGCTTCGATCACCGAGAATTTCGACGAATCGACCATCACCGGCACGCGGGCAATGTCGGGTTCCGCCGCGACGAGATTGAGGAAGGTGACCATGGCCGCTTCGGAATCGAGCAGGCCTTCGTCCATATTGACGTCGATGACATTGGCGCCGGCCACGACCTGATCGCGCGCGACATCGAGCGCGGCGGAAAAATCGCCGTCCTTGATCAGCTTGCGGAATTTCGCCGAGCCCGTGACATTGGTGCGTTCGCCGACATTCACGAATTTAATGTCTGACGTCAGCGTGAAAGGCTCGAGGCCGGAAAGGCGCAGCAGCGGTGCGATTTCGGGGATTTTCCGCGGCGCAATGCCTTTGACGCGATCGGCAATCGCGGCGATATGCTCCGGCGTCGTGCCGCAGCAGCCGCCGACGATATTGACGAGGCCGGACTCGGCGAATTCGCCGATGAGCGAAGCCATATAATCGGGGCTCTCGTCGTAAAGGCCGAATTCATTCGGCAGGCCGGCATTCGGATAGGCGCAGATCAGCGTGTCGGCGATGCGTGACAGCTCGGCGAGATGGGCGCGCATCTCGCGCGCGCCGAGCGCGCAATTGAGGCCGATGCTGAGCGGGTTCGCATGGCGCAGCGAATAATAGAAAGCGGTCGGCGTCTGGCCCGACAAAGTGCGCCCGGACAGATCGGTGATCGTGCCCGAGATCATCACCGGCAGGCGACGCCCGATTTTCTCGAAGGTCTCGTCGACGCCGGCGAAGGCGGCCTTGGCATTCAGCGTGTCGAAGATCGTCTCGATCAGCAGGATCTCGGCGCCGCCTTCGATCAAAGCCTCAGCGGCTTCGGCATAGGCGGTGCGCAAATCATCGAAGCTCACCGCGCGGAAGCCGGGGTTGCTCACATCCGGCGAGATCGAAGCGGTTCTATTGGTCGGGCCGAGCGCGCCGGCAACATAGTGGCGGCGGCCGTCCTTGGCCTCAGCTTCATCGGCTGCGGCGCGGCAGAGGCGCGCCGCCTCACGATTCATTTCGGGCACCAAGGCTTCCATGCCGTAATCGGCCTGGGCGATCCGCGTCGAAGAGAAAGTATTGGTCGCGATAATGTCGGCGCCGGCCATGCAGTAAGCGAGATGGATCGCAAGAACCGCGTCGGGCTGGGTCAGGACCAGCAAATCATTATTGCCGCGCAGATCGCGGGGGAAATCCGCAAAGCGCTGGCCGCGGAAATCGGCTTCGCTGAACCTGTGCGTTTGAATCATCGTGCCCATGGCGCCGTCGAGCACGAGAATGCGCTTCCGCGCGGCGGCGCGCAGCGCTGCGGCGGTTTCGGTCTCGGGCAAAGGGGAGGTCTTCGGATCTGTTGTCATAAGAACTCAAGACTCTGTGTGCGTTCCTTCTCCCGCTTGCGGGAGAAGGTGTCATGCGAAGCATGACGGATGAGGGATTTGGCAAGCGGCACCATCCCTCATCCGACCAGCTCCGCCGGCCACCTTCTCCCGCAAGCGGGAGAAGGATTTGCTCACGCCGTCTTCTCCCGCTGCGGCCGGACACCAAGCAAATGGCAGATGGCATAGACGAGATCGGCGCGGTTCATCGTATAGAAATGGAAATGATCGATCCCCTGATCGACGAGGTCGAACACCTGTTCGGCCGTCACCGTCGCGGCGATCAGGCGCCGCGTCGTCACATCGTCGTCGAGCCCCGCGAAACGATCGGCGAGCCATTGCGGGATCGAAGCGCCGGCACGTCTTGCGAAATTCGCCGTCTGCTTGAAATTCTGCACCGGCACGATGCCGGGCAAGATCGGGATCGTGATGCCCTTGGCCCGCGCCTTGTCGAGGAAGCGCAGATAGATTTCGTTTTCGAAAAAGAACTGGGTGATGGCGCGCGTGGCGCCGGCATCGATCTTGGCCTTCAGCACATCGATGTCGCGATCGACCGAGGGACTTTCGGGATGGCCTTCCGGATAGGCGGAGACGGTAATGTCGAAATCGGCCAGTTTCTTCAAGCCCGCGACGAGCGCCGTCGAATTCGCATAGCCCTCAGGATGTGGTTCGAAAGCTGTGCCCGGCCCGTTCTGCGGATCGCCGCGCAACGCGACGATATGGCGGACGCCGATCTCCCAATAGGCACGCGCGACTGCATCGACCTCGGCGCAGCTTGCGCCGACGCAGGTCAGATGCGCGGCGGGCTTGATCGGCGTCTCTTTCAAGATACGCGCGACCGTCGCATGGGTGCGCTCGCGCGTCTTGCCGCCGGCGCCATAGGTCACGGAAACGAAGGAGGGACAGAGCGGTCCGAGCCGTTCGATCGAGGTCCAGAGAATCTCTTCCATCTCTTCCGTCTGCGGCGGAAAGAATTCGAAAGAGACGTCGATGCCGGAACAAGTGCTGTGGCTTGCGCGCGGCAGGGAGGATGTGGCGAGATCCATCATGCGAATTCCCCTTGGACGAGCGGCAGCGGATCGCAGATCACGCGGCGGTCGCGGCCGAGCCATAAAGAGACCGTGAGCTTGCCGCCCTCATTTTTGTCCGGCACGAGATCGCGGCGTTCGACCACTTCGAGGCCTGAATCTT
Organism: uncultured Alphaproteobacteria bacterium; assembly: GCA_963704745.1. GTDB lineage: Bacteria > Pseudomonadota > Alphaproteobacteria > Rhizobiales > Beijerinckiaceae > Methylovirgula. The sequence goes on along the minus strand of OY969936.1, from coordinate 2,841,058 downwards.
TCATGAGAGCGGCGATTTCTTCCGCCGCAAAGCCGAGGCGGCGATGCGCATGATTGGTGCGAAGAGTCTCTTCCTCATGCGGCGCGAAATCGACGATAAGCAGCCGGCCGGACGCGCGTAGAGCGCGGGCGGCCTCGCGCACAGCACGGGCTGGATCGTCGAGATAATGCAGCACCTGATGGATGATGACGAGATCGTAAAAATCCCGCTCCACCGGCAAGGCATAGATATCGCCCTGGCGGAGCTGAACATTGCGCAGGCGGGCCTTTTCGATTCTGGCGCGCGCGAGCGCCAGCATTTGCGGCGATTGATCGATGCCGATTGCGCGGACAGCGAGCGGCGCGAGCAGTTCGAGCATGCGGCCTGTGCCGGTGCCGAGATCGAGGAGATTTTGGATCGGTTGGTCACCGATCATGTCGCCGATTGCGGCTTCGACCCGCTCTTCGGCAATATGGAGCGCGCGCAATTCATCCCAATTGGCGGCATGGGCGGCGAAATAGCGGGCCGCCTGTTCGGCGCGGGCGCGGCGCACTTCGGCGAGCCGCGCCCGGTCGGCCGCAAGCACCGGATCGTTGAAGGCGAGGCGGGCGAGAATATCGCGGCCAAGCGCTGCTGCGGCGCCGCGCTGCGCCATCAGAAAAAACGCCCAGGCGCCTTCGCGATGGCGCTCGACGAGGCCGGCTTCGACCAAGAGTTTGAGATGCCGCGAGATCCGCGGCTGCGACTGGCCCAAAATGGTGACGAGCTCGCTGACGGTGAGTTCCGCCTCGGCCAGAAGCGCCAAGAGGCGCAGCCGCGTCTCCTCGCCCGCCGCGGCAAGGGCGGAAAGGAGGGTTTCGAAGGGGGCGGCGGGATTCTGGGGCATGTTCGGGCTCATGATCGCCACAGAAGATATAAAGATATGTTTATATTGTAAAGTAGTGGGCGGAAAATTTTGGGATCAATTTGCGGGCGGATTGGCCTCGATGCACCCGCGACTACCAAGTGAAAAACGGTATTTGTATCCCTTTAGATCAGGCTCCTGTCCGATTGCTTTCCTGCTATGTCCTTGATAATCAGCGGGGATTATGTACCTACAAAGCGGTAGGGCAATCTATGGAGATGGCGACTGACAGGCCGGCAAAAACAAGCGCAACTGTGGCAATGCAGATTCAGATGGGCATAAATGCGTAATGAGATATGCATTCATGCAATGTTTGAATTGCCAATACGCAAATTTCGTTGAAACGTCGGGTTAGTTTCGCTTGAAGATTCTCGCGAAAAATATGCTGCGGCTGGCCCTTATTTGGATGCTCGGAGGCGGTTTGAGAAGGCCGTCGATAGAGTTTCGAAAATGCCGCCACAGCCTAGGCGCAGCAAGCAGCCCAGTCCTATTAGTGCCACGAGGTCAAATGGGAAGGCTCTTAAAATAATGGATAAGCCGCTTCCCGAGTTTGAAGATCCACCCGTCAGCGAAGTAGCCATCTCTGTTCAGTTTTCGGCCCTTGCCAATTGGCGAGGGCCCTACGGCGGTGTTTTTTGGGGACTAATTAGGAGTGACTATCCTAAGACCCAAGCTGCAACTCCTCTCCCGTATCAAGTTGAAAATTTAGAAGAATTGAACTTTCAGAAGACGTTGACAGTTCAGTTCGGAGACCAAGATTCGCAGAGGATTTGGTTCTTATCTGAAGATGAAACGCGATTAATCCAAATTCAAAAGGATCGTTTCGTCGTGAACTGGCGAAGGGTTCTTGGGAATGAAGTATATCCGCGTTACGAAATTGAGCTGCGTCCGCGATTTATAAAAGAATGGGAAAGATTCAGAAAATTTGTGTCTGATAATAACTTGGGGCAAATCAATGATATCCAAGCAGATGTTACGTATGTCAATGACTTTGTTCAAGGTAAGGGCTGGGACGTGTTTCAGGACGCACTAACATTCTTTTCGAATTGGCAAAAAAAAGGAAGTATAGGTTTTCTGCCAGATCTGGAAACGCTGAGTATGGCCGGTTCTTATTTGATGTCGCCTGGAGTAGGGAGGCTTTATTTCATGGCCCAACACGTACTGCGGCAGACCGATAACAAACAAGCAGTGCAGTTGCGTTTGGTAGCTAAAGGAAGCCCAGCGTCAGATTCCGATGAAGATATCCTGAAATGGGTGGATTTAGCGCGAGAATGGATTGTGCAAGGATTTACCGATCTTACATCTGAATCAGCGCATCGTCTGTGGAAACGGACACGATAATGTATGCTGCCCCGACAACTCTTGATTATGCCACTCCCGTTGAATATTCGGCGGTTCTCTCACGAGTGAACCCCGTCGCGGGGTTTAGTCCTGCGTGGCCGGTATCTGTCTCTCCTGCCGAGCCAGCCACTCAAGTCAGTAACAAATATATCTCCATTGGATGGGGACTCGACTATGCGCAGCATCTGTCGAAACTTGATGCTCTCACAAATGATTCAACGCTATTGCCAGAAGGTGCCGTACCGCCGTCTAGGACCGCAATAGCCGTTGCGCGGAAAATTTTGGATCGTTGCCTTGTTCACTTTAATTCGAATCCCGATAAAGTTGTTGCGACAGTTGATGGCGGCATCGCAATCTGCTTCATCAACGGGAATAAGTATTCTGATATCGAGTGCCGAAATGATGGGGGCATGCTTGGCGTCACGACTAACAGGCGCGATAGACCTATTGTCTGGGAAATTCAACCGAGCTTATCTAGCGTTGATAGTGCCTGCGCTAAAATTAAGAAATTCATCGGGAAAAATACCAGATAGGCTCCTTCGTAAAGGAAGGCCGATTGATAATGATTTTAAGGCATATCATCGTCTTTATTATCGGTTTTGTAAAAATGATCTTATGGGCAACAGAGTAAATCCAAATAGTATCCGCTGTGTCGATCAGTCAGTTAATTGGTCAAAATATAGTTTCCCATTAGACGTTATACTACAGCATCCAACAAACGGAATCGCGCGTTTGTTTGCGTTTCATTTACCTGCAATTCTTCCTAAAGAGCTTAGCCAGCCCAAACATGAAAAACGTTACGAGTTTTGTCTGGGCCATTTCCCGCTCGATGAAAACTACTCTCATAGCCAAATTATAGTATTCAAAGACAATTCTCATGCGGCTCGTGCGAGCAAAGTGAGCGAGACGGCCAAAAAAGAATTTCGGACGCTCATAAGCGACCGAAGTTTTATCATTCTCGATGCGCAACTATGAAGCCCATCGTCGGCAATTTCGTTTTCGCCAGCGCAAGAATCGCTTCGCCTGTCTCTTAAAGTCTGGCTTCGTCAATCCGCCAATAGGTAAGGCGCCTGCCTACAATACGGGCGGCAAGCTTTTCGGCGCGTATAAGATCATCCAGCCAAGCGCTACGCCGGCTTCATGCTCGGCGCGGGCACGCAACTCATGCGGATGGAGGTGGATAGGCACGGTTCGCCTCGGCTCGCGCTCGCGCGAGATGAAGCGCGGCTCTTCGCGCTGCTCGCGGTCGCCTTCAGACGCCCCACGTCACCGGACATTCTGCATCATCTCGAAGATGCCTCGAACCATTGGCAGCGCGGCGACAAGGCGCTTGCCAATATTCGCATGGCTTTTGCGCGTTTGCCGCGGCTTGCAGGTGAGACGGACGCTTGGTGCCTGCATCTTGCCGCAGGCATGCTCGATGACGGTTATTCGCCAGGCCGCTTGCTGCGCGAACTCGGTTATCCGCCATCACCCGCCGGTTTCCGCAAATATGATCCGAACCAGCCGCGCGTGCCGGCAGGAAGCGGGCGGGCCAGCGGCGAATGGACATCGGGGGGCGGGGAGGGTGGTTCCACCGGCGGGGTGACCATAACGCCCGTTAGCATACCTGTTAGCGTAAATGCGCCTCAGCCGGGCACCGCCACCGCTGGAGTGACCGCTTCTGCCGGCACAACCGTGTTTCAGCCGGGCACTCTCGCCGAAGGATTGTTCGGTGCAGAGGAGGCCCGCGCCTTTTTAGAAGGCCTTGCTCTTCTCGGGACCACAGTCGGCGCCGGCGTTGTGTTGGGCGCGACCTTCTTTCCTTCGCCTACCGGCGACACCTCGGAAGGTCCGGTTCCGGACGATCCTGGGCTTAGCTATTCGGTCAATATTGACGAAGGCATCTTGAGGTTCTTGCATCAAGGGGCTTCGGGCGAGGAAGTCGTTGCCGCAGCGCGTCTCGGCCGCGACGGCATTTTCTTCGAGACCGAAACCGGGACTCCAGTGGCTCGGATCGTCGGCGGATCGATTGTTTTGGATGCGCAATCGCTCGCATCTGAATCCGAAGATGAGCGAAGCCAAGCGGGCGCAGAGACGAACGCATCGAGCGATATCGACACGCCGCAACTCTGCCCCGATCCTGGTCCCGATGCGCCGCATGGCGCGTCGGAGCGGGCGATCGCCTATCAAGCCCATATCAGCTGGCTCAAGAATCCGCAGCGGCCTCTGCCGCCCGGCATGGCCGTGAGCTTGATCGATCCGCAGAATGGACGCCGCGTCGTCTATGATGACTGCCGCGAAAGCGATGGTACGATGATCGAAGCGAAAGGGCCGGGCTATGCGAAGCTGCTGAGGTACCAATATTTCAACGAAGAGATCTTTCCAGCACGATGGTCGAAACAAGCCGAACGGCAAGTTGATGCAGGCGGCGGGCGCGATCTCGATTGGTTTTTCGCCGAGGAATTTGCAGCCGACTGGGCTAGAGAAATCTTCGAAGACAACGAAAAGCTGTGGAAAATTTGGGTCATCCTAAAATCAATGGAATAAGCAATGCAATCCAAACCCCGATCGGGCTGCTACATCCGCGCTTGCTGGGCTTCCCGCGAGGAAACACCGGAAGCGCTAGCCGACCGCTTCGTTAAGCTGATCGACCGCCTCGGCCAGATCGATCCTGTCTTCGAGCTTTGGACGAGCGGTGCAAGGGGGCCGAAAAAATTCGAGACGCTCCGCGACCATTATGCCGACGTCGTCAAAGCCCGTTTGTCGAAAGATGATTTTGGCGAACCTTTAGAGATCGACGGCTATTGGTTTGGCGCTTATACGCGTGGCCAGCCGGAGTCTCTTTCTTATGCGATAAACATTCATGCTGGTGCTTATAAGCCCACGTTGGAATGTCAAAATGACCTCACGTTCAGGACTTCATCGATGGCCACGCCAGAGCCAGCCTCAATAACCTATCCGTTGTTCAAATCAGTCCTTCTGGCGATTGTTGACAACTGGAACCCCGATGATTGTCTCGTCATGCCGAGGCCGCTGATGGACTTCATCGATCTCGACAGACATTTCAGAGACCCTTGGATGCAATATCTCTCAAAATCCTTCGCCGATCTCATCACGCCGTCAGAAAATATACTGGTCGAGCAGCTGCCCGGCGGCGGACTCTTGCTGTCTGCGACGACCGACACCTTCGACGTCGGAAACCCGGCCCATCTCGCCGGGGCACATGCGATCGGTACCGCCACGCAGCCCTTGGAGAAGCTGCCCTATGTGCGCGATCCGAAATTTCGTCGATAGTTACAAGGTCTGGTCCTCCATCTTTCCGATCGGCTGTTGATTTCGTGCCCAAAGCCTTTATCCAGTGCGCTCGATGCTGCTTGAGGGACGGGGCGTGCCATGCCGGTTTGGGCCAATCTCGACATAGATGCTCTGACCGGCACTTCCATTGCCCTCGCCATCGCGCTGGCGCTCGGGACATTGATCGGCGCCGAGCGGCAATATCGCCAACGTACGGCAGGACTGCGCACCAATGCGCTTGTTGCGGTCGGCGCCGCAGGCTTCGTCCATCTCGGCATGACGCTCAACGCGAACACCGGCGCTGCGCAGGTTCTCGCCTATGTGATCTCCGGCATCGGCTTTCTCGGTGCCGGCGTCATTATGAAAGAGGGCACCAATGTCCGCGGCCTCAATACCGCGGCGACGCTCTGGTGCTCGGCCGCCGTCGGCACTTTTGCCGGTGCCGGCCATGGCGCGGAGGCGGGCCTGCTGACCCTCTTCGTTCTCGCCGGCAACACTTTTCTGCGCCCGCTCGTCAATCTCATCAATCGCATCCCGATCAGCGAGCAGGCAACGGAGGCGACCTATCAGGTGCATGTCACGGTCGATACCTTGCATCGCGACGAGGTCCGCGATCTCCTCGTCGAAAAACTCGAAGCGGCGAATTATCCCTTGCGCGATGTCGATGTTCTCGAACGCGGCGAAGATCAGGTCGAACTCGTCGCCACGCTCGCCGCCACGAGCGTCGAGCCGCATGAGCTCGACAAGGTCGCATTGCAAATGGAAAAAGCGGCCGGCGTGACCTATGCGACTTGGACATCGAGCGCGGTGGATTGAGGGCGGCGCATGCAAAGCCCCGATTCAGACCAGACCTCGCTTGCCGATCTTCTGCGCGAAAACCTCGATGTCGTCTTTATCGGCATCAATCCGTCGCTCTATTCGGTCGAGCAGGGCCATTATTTCGCCCGCAAGACCAACCGCTTCTGGCCGGCTTTTTCGCGCTCGATTTTAAGTCTTGGCGTCCGCAAGGCGCTCGGCGTCGAGGCGCTCTTGCCGGAACATGATCGGCTTTTGCCCGAATATGGTTTCGGTTTCACCGATGCGGTGAAACGCGCGAGCGCGCGGGCCACCGACGTCACGCCCGCGGAATTCGCCGCAGGCGTCGAAAGTCTCGTCAGAAAACTTGAAAGCTTTGCGCCTCGCGTGGCCTGCTTCCATGGCGTCATGGCCTATCGGCCGCTTTATCGCGCTTTGGCCGGCACGAAAGACGATCCGCGTCTCGGCCTGCAAGATCTGCGGATCGGCCGCACGATTCTCTTTCTCGCGCCCAATCCGAGCCCGGCCAATGCGCATTTCACGCCCGCCGATCAGACCCGCTTTTATGATGAGCTGGCGGGACTTGTCATTGCGAGGAGCAAAGCGACGAAGCAATCCAGTCTCTGAGACAATGGATTGCTTCGCTTCGCTCGCAATGACGATCTGCCTTTGCTCGGCACCCTCTCTCTATGGGAGAAGGTCACCTTGAGAATTTCTTATATTTCAGCCGGTGCGGAATGATGCTGTCGATGCCGAGCCGGCGTTTCTTATCCTCTTCATAATCGGCGAAATTGCCTTCGAACCATTCGACATGGCTGTTGCCCTCGAAGGCGAGCATATGAGTCCCGATGCGGTCGAGGAAGAAGCGGTCGTGGCTGATGATGACCGCGCAGCCGGCGAAATCGAGCAGCGCTTCTTCGAGCGCGCGCAAAGTGTCGATGTCGAGGTCGTTGGTCGGCTCGTCGAGCAGCAGCAGGTTGGCGCCGCCCTTGAGCATTTTGGCCAGATGCACGCGGTTGCGCTCGCCGCCCGACAGCATGCCGACCTTCTTCTGCTGGTCGGCGCCTTTGAAGTTGAAGGTCGAGCAATAGGCGCGCGAATTGATCTCGCGCTTGCCCAGATAAATGATGTCCTGGCCGCCGGAGATTTCCTCCCAGACGTTTTTCCTGTCGTTGAGCGCGTCGCGCGACTGATCGACATAGCCGAGCTGCACGGACTCGCCAATCTTGATCGTGCCGCTGTCGGGCTTTTCCTGGCCGGTTATCATGCGGAACAGGGTGGTCTTGCCCGCTCCATTGGGGCCGATCACGCCGACGATGCCGCCGGGCGGCAGCTTGAACGAGAGCTTGTCGATCAGCAAAGTGTCGCCGAAGCCTTTCGACAGCGACTCGAAGTCGATGACATTATTGCCGAGCCGCTCGGCGACGGGAATGATGATCTGCGCCGTCGTCGGGGCCTTGTCATTCTGCTTCTGGACGAGGTCGTCATAGCGCTGGATGCGCGCCTTGGATTTGGCCTGCCGCGCTTTGGGCGAGGCGGCGATCCACTCGCTCTCTGCCTCCAGCGCGCGCTGGCGCGATTCTTCTTCGCGGCTCTCTTGTTGGAGCCGCTTCTGCTTCTGCTTCAGCCAGGATGAATAATTGCCCTCATAGGGGATGCCGCGGCCGCGATCGAGTTCGAGAATCCAGCCCGTCACATTGTCGAGAAAGTAGCGGTCATGGGTGACGATGAGGATGGCGCCGGGATATTGCCGCAAATGGCCTTCGAGCCAATTCACCGTCTCGGCGTCGAGATGGTTGGTCGGCTCGTCGAGCAGCAGCATGTCCGGCTTTTCGAGCAGCAGCCGGCACAAAGCGATGCGGCGGCGCTCGCCGCCCGAGAGCGTATCGACGTCGGCCTCGTCGGGCGGGCAGCCGAGCGCCTCCATTGCCTGTTCGACCTGGCTGTCGAGATCCCAGAGGCCCTGCGCCTCGATTTCATCCTGCAGGCGGGTCATTTCGTCCGCCGTCTCGTCCGAATAATTCATGGCGAGTTCGTTGTAGCGGTCGAGGATCGCCTGCTTGGCCGCCACGCCGAGCATCACATTGCCGCGCACGCCGAGATCGGGGTCGAGATGCGGCTCCTGCGGCAGATAGCCGACCCTTGCGCCTTCGGCGATGAAGCCGTCGCCGGTAAATTCCTTGTCGATCCCGGCCATGATCCGCAAAAGCGTCGATTTGCCGGAGCCGTTGACGCCCAGCACGCCGATCTTGGCATCGGGATAGAAAGAGAGATTGACGTTCTCCAAGACCTTCTTGCCGCCGGGATAGGTCTTGGTCAGGCCTTGCATGTGATAGATGAATTGCCGCGCCATGGAGGCTGTGTCTCGCTGCGTAATGGAATGAAGTGGCAGGCTTTCTAATCGCCCGTCGAGCGCCGGTCCAGGCTGAATGCCAAGGCGGCCGGCAGGGCGGCCGGTCTTGTCCCAGTCACAATCGAATGGCTAGGTCGCGCCGCAGGCGTGCTCGAAAGGCTGAAAGGTTCCCCTCATATGGATGGTCTCGAAACGAAGGGCAATACGAGCGATGTCGGAATGCGCGATCTTGCCGGCGGCATGCGGCCGGAACCGATCGCGCCGAGCCTTTCGCGGCTTGGCGTGATGAATGGGACCGTGCGGCCGGTGCAAAAGGCCAAGATCTTCGCCGCCGATCTACCGCAAGGCGACGACGCTCTGGGGCTCGAGCCTATGCTGCAGCCGCTGGCGGAATTGGCCGTTCATCGCGACACCGAGACGCCTTTGACGATCGGCCTCTTGGGCGGAGCCGGCTGTGGCAAGAGCTTCGCTCTCGCCAAGCTGCTGGCCCGGATCGAGGCCTTGAGCGGCGCCGGGCCGAGCCGCGCCAGCGACGCTTTCCTGAGCCCGGTCGCGACGCTTAGGGTCGATGCTCTCGCGCTTCCCGGCGAGCCCGTCGTGGCCTTGGCCGGCGCTCTTTACGACAAGCTCGCCAGCGCCTTTCCTGAATTGGCGCGGGAAGCGGCGCATGCGGTCCGCGATCCGCAGGCCGTGGCGCGCGAAGCGGCCGAAGAGCTCGATATCGGCCGCCGCCGGCTCGATACCGAACGGCAGAATCTCGCCGAACTCGAATCGCGCCGGGCCAGGCTCACGGAGACCATCCTGTTCGAGCAGGCCGGTTCGCAGGTCGATTCCTACGCCCGCGCCAATCGCGCCAAGATCGAGAGCCGGCTCGAAGGCTTCGGCATCACCGGCGATGCAGTTCAAAATTACAAATCCATGCTCCGCGACATCGCCGAATTGGGGGGCACCTCGGCGCGCGTCGGTGCGGCGCTGCGGGCCTTTTGGGCCTTCAAAGGGCAGACGCGGCTTCTCATTACGGCTGCAGTTCTGGTTCTGGCCGGGCTCGGCTGCGATGCCGCCATTGCGCATCAGGCCACATGGCTCGCCTGGCTGCGCAGCGCCAATCAGGCCTTCGTGCCGACCGCCGTCTGGGCGGAAGCGCATATCGGCTGGCTGCGGATCGTCAAACAGATCGCCTTCGCCGGCGCGGCGTTGGCCGTCGTGGCCAATCTTTGGCGCGGGGTGCGGTTTCTGCGGCCGCTGTTCCGCGGGGCCGGCCTGTTCGAGGCGGAGGTCGCCAATCGGCGGCGCGATCTCGATGGCCTTTATGCGCATCAGCTGCGGCGGGTCGATGCTCTGGCGGCCGATGTGGAGCTGATCGGCCGCCGGGCGGCCGAGGCCGATCGCCGGGCGGCGAGCACCGGCGCAGCACGCCTCGACCGCCATTCCGAACCTTCACCCTTCGAGACCCTGACCGTCAAAACCCAGGCCGAGCGCTTCTTCGCAGCCCTCGGCGCGGCCATTCAACGCGGCTGGCGCGGCGGCGATCCGGTCAGTGCGACGCCGCTGCCGCACCGCATCATCGTCGCCCTCGATAATGTCGATTGTCTGCCGCAGCCGCAGGCGCATGCGTTTCTCGACGGCGCGCGCCGCGCCTTCGGCCATGCCGGCTTCATTGCTTTGATCGCCGCCGATCCGGCGCGGCTCGCCGCAGCGGCGCAGGACGAGAGGGCACAGAGCGATGGCGCTGCGCTTGAAAAGTGGCTCCAGATTCCGTTCCGCATCGGCACGGGCCTCGGCGACCGGCACTATGCCGCGCTCGTCGAGCAGGCGCTGGGGCGGCCCGAGAATGCGCAAGCCGACAGCCCGCGACAGGAGGCCGATGTGCAGGCCGAAAAGGCGAACTCGCGCCTCGCGCCGCTCGACTGGTCCGTTTCAGCCGAGGAGTCGCGTCTCTTGAGCGGCCTTGCGCCGCTGGCCGGCCAGTCGCCTCGTGCGGTCAAGCGTTTCGTCAATCTGTACCGCATCGCTCGCCTCCAGGCGCTGGAAGACAAGCCTATTCTCGCCTTCATGCTGGCGCTCGATCAGGGCGGCAGCGCCGACGAGATCGCGGCGGTGCAGAAGCCACTGGCAACCGGCGAACCCGATGCGGCATTCGTGCTCGAGCAAGGCAGCCCGCGGCTCGATGCGGCGCTTGCCTTCGTGTGGGCAAACCGCAATGTGACGGTCGAGGCGGCACGGCGGGCGGCGGCTGTCACGAGCACCTACTCGCTGCATTTCTGATACGCCAACCGCAAGGCATTAGCGTCCCGCTGCCGGGACGCGGCAGCGGGCGCGCGAAGTTTGGCTATTTGAAAAGTTTAAGCGCGTTCAACAGGGTCTCGATCACGCCCCAGGTCAGCGGGATGCCCACAAAGCCCCAGGCCAGCGCTAATTCGAGCGGCGTCGTGCCGCCCTTCTGTTGTTCGGTTGCCATTGTTGATCCCCTTATGCCACGCCGACCGCGTCAGCTTCGCCTTCGACCATATGGTGCCGCTTGTCGACCTCTTTGATCGCCAAGTTGCAGAAGAAGCCGATCACGAGCAGCGCGGCCATGATGTACATCGTCACATTATAGGCATGCGCCTTGGGCACGCCGTGATCGATCTGGTACTGGCGGATGTAGTTTACCAGCACCGGACCGAACACGCCGGCCGCCGACCAAGCGGTGATCAGCATGCCGTGGATGGCGCCGACATAGCGCGTGCCGAACATGTCCTTGAGATAGGCCGGCACTGTGGCAAAGCCGCCGCCATACATGCTGATGATGACGAGGAAGCATAGAATGAACAGCGGCAGGCTGCCGATCGTGCCTGCATGCGGCACTGTCGCGTAGAGCGCCGTGCCGAGCAGGAAGAACACCATATAGGTGGCCTTGCGTCCGATGAAATCGGAGATTGACGCCCAGAAGAACCGGCCGCCCATATTGAACAGGCTCATGAGGCCGACGAAGCCGGCTGCGGCGACTGGCGTCACGCGGCCGGGAAACATTTCCTGGCTCATCGCCGATGCCTGGCCCAGCACGCCGATACCCGCCGTCACGTTCAGGCACAGCACCCACCAGATCAACCAGAACTGCGGCGTCTTCAGTGCCTGATAGACATAGACGTTCTGGTTCGTCACGAGCTTCTTCGGCTGGGCGGGCGCCACGTAGCCCGCCGGGTGCCAACCGGGCGCGGGAATCCGCACGATCGCCGATCCGACGAGCATGAAGAACAGATAGATGATGCCCATGACGACAAAGGTTTCCGCCACGCCCACATGGGTGGGGGTGGAGAAGTGATGCATCAGCCAGACTGAAAGTGGAGAGGCGATGAACGCGCCGCCTCCGAACCCCATAATGGCCATGCCGGTCGCCATGCCGGGCCGGTCCGGGAACCATTTGATCAGCGTGGAAACCGGCGAGATGTAACCAAGACCAAGTCCGCATCCACCGAGCACGCCATAGCCGAGATAGACGAGCCAGATGTTGTGGACCGAAACTCCCAGCGCGGCGATGATAAATCCGCCGCCGAAGCAGAATGCGGCGGCAACCATGGCGCGCCGCGGCCCACCTTCTTCGACCCACCGGCCGAGCACTGCGGCCGAGGTGCCGAGAAAGAAGATGGCGATGCTGAAGATCCATCCGAGTTCGGTGAGCTTCCAGTCGCCCGGCGCCGAATGCGTGATGCCGATCAGCTTGGTCATCGGCAGGTTGAATACGCTGAAGGCGTAGACTTGCCCGATGCATAAATGGATGCACAGCGCTGCCGGCGGCACCATCCAGCGGCTGAAGCCGGGCCTGGCGATCGTTCGATCTCGGTCGAGATAGGAAATTAGGCTCATTTCGCTCCCCTTCGCTCTAGTTTCGTTTTGTCCAACGGTGGTTTCTTGCCTCAGCAGAGGCGTGCCAGTCGGCACCGCCTCTCCACATAATCGTTGCATCGCGCCATCAACAAAAGCGATCGCCCGCAGGCCAAGAAACACCGCCCCGTTCGTGAAGACGAAGACCCCCTCACCCCATCGATCGCAGGATGTCGTCAGCTACGCCGAACACAGCGTCGTGTCGTGGGACATGACCAGCTTGCCGATGCCGATCGCGCGTGCCAGCGGCCCGCAAAGGACGCTGGGGCCCTGAGAGAGGCCGATGGACGATGGATGCTTGGGCCGCCGGCGGCACAAGCCAGCTCTTGATGCGCGATCTTGAGACAATTCGGTGCAGCCGAAAAAGCCAACTGCGCTGGCCTCCAGTCGCGTGACATCACCGGTAGCGCTCATAGGCCCTCTTCTGGAATGGGCCCTCTTCTGGAATGGGTCCTCTTCTGGAATGACGTATTTTGTATAAGCTTCAAGCTCTTGCATGGCCACGTCAAGAGGCCGAAGGTGACTATTTCAAATTTTTCCAGGGCTTGTCAGTCAATCTGCCCGATCTATGCATGGGGAAGGCCGCATTGAAGGGGATTGCGATGTTGAAGTTCTATATGACGCCCGGCTCCTGCTCGACCGGCATCCACATTATTCTCGAGGAGCTTGAGGAGATCTTCGAGGCCTATATCGTCAATCTGCCGGCCGGCGATCATTTCAAGCCGGATTATGTCGTGATCAACCCGAAATCGACGATCCCGACGCTGGTGCGCAAGGACGGCTCGAGCCTGACGGAAGTGCAGGCGATCGCCTATTGGCTCGGCCAGACGCATCCGCGCGCAAAACTCTTTCCCGCCGATGTCGAGGACGCGACGCGCGTCATCGAGACCTTGGCCTTCGTCGTCGGCACCATTCACGGGCAAGGCTTTGCCCGGATTTTCGCCACGCCGACCTTTACCCGCAACGAGGCCGATCATGAGGCGGTCAAGGCCTTCGGCCGCGAACTCGTCGAAAAAGGCTTTCGCATCGTCGATGCGCAGCTTACCGGCAAGGATTATGTCGCCGGCGCGTTTTCGATCGCCGATCCGGTGCTCTTCTATGTCGAATTCTGGGCCGACAAGTTGAAGATCCCGCTGCCCGCCTATCTCTTCGCGCATTACAAGCGGATGCTGGCGCGCCCTGCCGTGCAGCGCGTGCTGCGGGAGGAGGGGTATAATCTCGCGAGCCTGGGGCAGGAGGCGACGGCCTGAGTGGGAAGCAGACAGGCGAATGTCACCGCATCAGCGCGTATTCGATGAAGGTGACGCGGTCGCCGGGCGCAATCTCTGTGACATCCTCATGCACTTCCACAAGGCCTTGCGTCCGCGTCAGCGAGGTCAGCGCGCCGCTGCCTTGCACCGCATATTTTTCCGCGATGATCTCGCCCGTCGCGTCCGTCCGCAGCGAGACGCGGAGATATTCGCGTCTTCCGGGTTTCTTCTTGAAGGCGAAGCCGGAGATTACTTGCTGCCGGCGCAAGGGCTCAGGCGTGGCGCCGTTGAGCGCGGCGATGAGCGGTCGCACGAGTACAGCGAAACAGACGAAGACCGCGACCGGATTGCCGGGCAGGCCGATGAAGGGCGTACCGTTGAGAATGCCCATTGCGACCGGCCGGCCGGGCTTGATCGCGAGCTTCCAGAAGGCGAGTGAACCTTTCTCCTCGATCGCCGCCTTCACATGATCCTCTTCGCCCATCGAGACGCCGCCGGATGTGACGACGAAATCATAGGCCTCGGCGGCCTCGCTCAGCGCCGCGGCGATGGCGCCGCGATCGTCAGGCAGAATGCCGAGATCATGCACATGCACGCCGAGCCGCTGCAGCATGGCATGAAGAATGAAGCGGTTGGCGTCATAGACGGCGGCAGCGCGCAGAGGCGTGCCTGGCGAGACGATCTCGTCGCCGGTCGAAAAGATCGCCGCCTTGAGCTTGCGCCGCACTTCGAGCTCGGTGATGCCGAGCGCTGCGGCAAGGCCGATGTCTTCCGGCATCAGGCGCCGCCCTTGCGGCAAGGCCTCAGTGCCGCGTGCGAGATCCTCGCCGCGCGGGCGCCGATTGGCCCCCTTCGCCAGGCCCGGCGGCAGGATCACTTTGCCATCATCCAGAAGCGTGCAATCTTCCTGCATGAAGATGGTGTCGAAACCCGCCGGCACTTGTGCGCCGGTGAAGATGCGCAAGGCGGCATGATCGGGCGCCGTCACATCCAGCGCATGACCCGCTGCGATGCGGCCAGCGATCGGCAGTTTCGTCTCCGCATCGGCGGCGAGATCGCGCCAGCGCACGGCATAGCCGTCGACGGCGGAATTGTCGAACGCCGGCGAATTGATCGGCGCCATCAGCGTCTGCGCGAGCACGCGGCCTTCCGCCGCAAAAAGCCCGACCATTTCGGTCGCTTCGATGGCGGGCACGCGCGCTGCGATCAGGGCGACCGCCTCTTCCACCGACATCACCGAGCCGGCGGTTGCAAAGACGTCTTTGCTGAGTTGGGTCATGCGGAAGTCTCTAGTACCTTATTGCATGTGCCGGCTTGCCGAAAGCATCCGTAACGTTTCTTCGACGGGCGCTGCAAATTTGAGGATCAGATCGACGATCGCATCGACATCGTCGAGATGCGCATAGGGCAGCTGCTGTTGGAACAAACTCCCAGCCTGCGGCGCATCGCTCGCCAGAGCTTTGATATTGGGATCATCGGGAAACAGGAAGGGCTTGCCATTTTCGGCGCGATGGACTTCCAGTTTCGCATGCGGCTCTTGCTTGAAGCCCTCGATAATGACGATATCGACAGGTTCGAGCTTGCCGAGAAGTTCGGCGAGCGAGAGCTCCGGCGTGCCGTGCAATTCATGCATCAGAGCGAAACGCCGGGCCGAGGCGATCAGCACTTCACGGGCGCCGGCTTCGCGATGACGAAAGGAATCCTTGCCGGGCTGATCGATGTCGAAATTATGATGCGCATGTTTGAGCGTCGAGACAGTGAAGTCGCGCGCCTGCAGCGCCGGAATGAGCTTGACGATCAAGGTCGTCTTTCCGGCGCCGCTCCATCCGACAAGGCCGATCACACGCATGATTGTCCCTGACTCGCTCGTGGTTCAGCGGGAAGCTTCGAATGCCGCCGTGTCGATGGCGCAACTGCCATCGGCCTCGAACGCGATCGCCGCCGCATGCGGCTCCGGCATGTCGGTGAAGCCTCGGTCGGCGCGAGTTTTTCTCACCGCGGCACCGGGCGGGCGAGACCGGCCCGCAAGATCCGCTCGGCATTGGCGAGATCCGCCGGCTCATTGACATTGAGGAAGGGATCGAAGGGATCGACCGGCCAATCGGCATAGGCGAGGCGGTAGCGCTCCAGAAAGCGCTCGGTTTTGCGCAACTCTTCAGCGATGAGGGCATGCCGCAGATCCGCTCTGATCGCGATCGGCCAAAGCGCGATGACTGGATGGGTCCGGCCATCGGAACGCGCACAAGCGAGTTCGGCGCGTTTCGCTTCTCGGGCCGCGTGCAGGCGCGCGACGAGATCATTGGGCAGGAAGGGCGTGTCGGTCGCGACGCTGACCGCAAAGCGCGCTTCCGGCAGATAAGTGGCGATGAAATCGAGGCCGGCGAGGACGCCGGCGAGAGGGCCGGCAAAGCCGGGCACATCATCGGCGACGACCGGCAGGCCATGCGCCGCGAAACGTCCGGATTCGCCATTGGCGCTGATGAGCAGTGCATCGCATTGCGGCCGCAGGCTGGTGACGGCGTGGGTCAGCAGCGGCACGCCGTCGAGGCTCATGAGCGCCTTGTCGCCGCCGCCCATGCGGCTGGCGCGGCCGCCGGCGAGCAGAATGCCGGCGGTCGTCTCATTGACCGGAAAAATGGCTGTCGGGGCGGGCATGGGCTTTGGCGCCAGTTCTTCCGGGCTCGGGGATTTTCGGCGGCGCGGATCGGTTTCAATCATTTCCGGGGACTATAGCGCCGGTCCGCCTCTGCCCTCAATCCGCGACACGATTTTCGCGGACGGCCGCATATCTCGCAAATGCGAGCGGCGCCGGCATCGCGGCCGTCGCCTTTGCTTCATCCGTCTTTCGGCCGATGCGACCTATAGTCGCGCAATGTCATCTCCGCTCAAAAGCGATACCAGAGCCCGGCCAGCGGCCGAGTTCGCGTCCGGCGTTCTGGCCGGCCGCCGTCGCGAAGAAGCCAATCTCGACGGACCAGCGCCGCGACAGATCGTTGACGTGGTAGTTGAACATGCTACGTTTTGTTGTCTTTCCCTTCGGGAGAATTCATCATGAATAAGCGTCAGTTTTTGGCTCCGCTCGCAGTCTCTGTTGCGACATTGCTCGGGGGCGCTATGGCTCCGGCGCACGCTTCACCTGCGCCTGTAGCAACGGTTGCAGAAGCGTCAGTAACACCGGCGACAATAGCCGATAATCTTGTTCTCACGCGCAGCGCAGGCGGTGAGTTGCAATTGGCCGATCATGAGTCGCATGCATCTCACGAGTCTCATTCCAGCCATTCATCCCATATGTCTGGAAGCTGATTTTGGTCATTTAAGCCACGCAAATTGGTAGGCAGGCTTGTGTCTCGAATGATCGTCTTTTCGTCTCAGATTTATAGCATTGAGACGATCAAAAAGGCTGCATATCGATTTTCGGATGTGCTCTCAGTTGATTTGACGCCTGAGGGCGACAAGATCGAATGTGTGCTTCGATTTCTTCCTGGTTTGGACGACGGCGAGCAGATCGAGCGCATTGTATTGGCTTTCAAGAACGAAGTTCTCGACCAGGATCTGAGGTTGATCATAGCGAGAGAGACAGAAGCAACCCGCAACGCCATCTTGGCGTTCGCATTTTCTAAAACCGGGCTTCAGGGCAGTGAGTAAGTTTCAAAAATTATCCGTCTTCCAGGAGCCCCTGGCTGACGGGTACAAACTTTTGCCCTTCCGGTTTACCTCGCTCAATGACTGCGAATATGTCTTAACAAATCAGACTGGCGAATTCATCATTGTTGAGCGGCCGACATTGGAAGCGCTGGTGCGACATCAGCTTTCAGCCGCCGATCCGCTCTACAATGATTTGAGATCAAAACATTTTATAATCGACCGTGATTCTTCCGTTGCAATTGACCTCTTGTCTCTCAAATTGCGAACGAAATTACGCCGTCTCGCCGAGTTTACGGGCTTGCATATATTCGTCGTTTCCCTGAGGTGTGAGCACTCTTGCCCATATTGCCAAGTCTCTCGACAAAGTGATGATAAGCTACAATTCGACATGTCGGTCGAAACGGCTGAAAAGGCTCTGGCGCTCGTGTTCCGATCGCCGTCACACGGAATTAAGATAGAGTTTCAAGGTGGTGAGCCACTGTTGAATTTTCCGCTCATCCAATATGTGGTTAAGCGCGCGGAAGAATGGAACCTCACCTATCACCGCGATCTTCAGTTTGTTATTGCGTCCAATCTTGCCGTCATCACTGATGAGATTTTGGAGTTTTGTAGAGAGCATAACATTCTGATTTCAACGTCACTTGATGGTCCATCGGATCTGCACAACGCCAACCGGCCGCGACCGGCTCATGACAGTCATGAACGTGCAATCGAGGGTATTTCGAGGGTGCGCAACGCCATAGGGCGCGACCGCGTTAGCGCGTTGATGACGACTACCAAACTTAGCCTTGGACGAGTACGGGACATTGTCGATGAATATGTAGCCCAAGGGTTCAGAGGCATTTTTCTTCGACCTATGTCGCCTTATGGATTCGCTGTTAAGACGAAGTGGTTCAAAGATTATGATGCAGACGAATGGCTTGAGTTTTATTTCGCCGGCCTGGACTATATCCTCAAGCTAAATCGGTCGGGTTATCCTTTTACAGAGTTCTATGCAGCCACGATCCTCGCCAAAATGCTAACACCGTTCGAGCCTGGATTTGTCGATCTGCGCAGCCCGGCCGGCATCGGTATCGCCGCAATCGTTTATAATTATGATGGGGAAGTTTACGCCTCCGATGAGGGCCGTATGCTCGCCGAGATGGGCGACAAAACCTTCAATATTGGAAATGTCCATCGAGATCGCTACGAAGATATTATCCTTTCGGACGCGCTTTTAGACCCGATTGAAGAGTCTTTTGCCTCATCGGTGCCTATGTGTTCTGACTGCGCGTTTGAACCGTTCTGTGGCGCTGATCCGGTCTTTCATCATGCGACCCAAGGAGATTTCGTTGGACGTAAGCCGCTCTCCTCATTTTGCGAACGGAACATGTCAATCTTTAAGCGGCTCATTACACTTATGCGCAACGATGATGAAGTGCGTCGCATCTTCGTCAGGTGGGCGAACTCGCGATGCTGACTCTTTCCGGCTCCAGCATTGGAAATCGCAATTTTCCGGACGATCCGGCCAGATTGATCGTCCGGATAAGCGAGCAACAAGAACGCCCACAGGCCCTTCGAGCGCGCGAAGCCTTTCTTGTTACGAATGAGAAGATACCCGAAGGATTTGGAATCTATTTAGCACTTGCGAGGGACGCGAAGGCCTTAAGCAGTCTGCCATCCGATGCAAAGACAATGATTCTACCTGATGAATTTAACTACCTTGCCGATGGCGACGTGCTCCGGCTGTGGACGAAAAATAACCATGTCCGGGTCCTTTATCGGCACAAGTCTTTTCACAATCATTTTCTTCTAACTGAACGATGCAATCATTATTGTTTGATGTGCTCTCAACCTCCTAAAAATATCGATGATAGCTGGATCGTCGATGACGTATTGGCAGCAATTCCGCTCATTGATCCTACAGCGCGTGAGATCGGCTTTACTGGTGGCGAGCCCACGCTATTGGAGGACGATTTTTTCAGAATTCTGCGGGCAATGAAGAGCTATCTGCCCCATACAGCTGTCCATATTTTATCAAATGGTCGAGCATTTGCTGCGCCTGAATTCGCAAAGCGCTACGCCGATGTTCGTCATTTTGATATGATGGTCGGAATACCAATATATTCAGATGTTTCGACAATTCATGACTACGTAGTCCAATCGGATGGTGCTTTTGATGAGACGATTCGCGGCATTCTAAACCTCAAGCGCTACGGCCAAAAAGTTGAAATCCGCGTCGTGGTTCACCGCCAAACATATGCTCGGCTGCCGCAGCTTGCTGAATTTCTCGCACGAAATCTGACATTCGTTGATCATATCGCCCTAATGGGCCTTGAAATTACTGGCTTCACTCGTGCCAATCTAGATGAACTGTGGATCGACCCAGTGGACTATCAAGAGGAATTGTATCGAGCTGTTAGCTTGCTTGCGGAAGCTCGGATGAATGTCTCAATCTATAACCACCAGTTGTGTACCTTAGACAATCGATTATGGCGTTTTGCTCGTAAGTCAATCAGCGATTGGAAAAACGAATACATGCCTGAATGCGAAGGCTGTCTAAAAAAGGGGGACTGCGGGGGTTTTTTTGCGTCGGCAAAAAATCGACATAGCGACCACATACAGTCGTTTTCATAGCCAGCTGCGTGACCTGAGCAGTCGTCGGTACGCTCGCATCCAGCGCCTGGGGCAAGCTGGGCCATGATCTATCTCGAGACCGCGGCCTTCGAATCCACGCCGCTCGCGGCAAAACCCTTTCCGCATCTCGTCGTGCGGAATTTCGTCTCGACGGAGAATGTCGCGCGGATCGCGGCGGATTTTCCGCGCCTGCCCCGGCCCGGTGCCTTTCCGCCGCGCGCGCTGCGGCTCAAAGGACATTTCGCCGGGCTGATCGCTGAGCTCGCCCAGCCCTGGCTGCGCCAGGCGATCGAAGCCAAATTCGACATCGATCTCAGCGGCCGTCCGCTGGTCTGGACGGCGCGCGGGCAGGTGCGAGAGCGCGATGGGGCCGTCCACACCGATACGCGATCCAAGCTCGTGACGATGCTGCTTTATCTGAACGAAGACTGGCAGAGCATCGGCGGCCGCCTACGGCTTCTGCGCTCGCGTGAAACGCTCGGCGATCCGGTCGTCGAAGTTTCGCCGCTCGGCGGCACTCTGCTGGCCTTTGTGCGCAGCGACAGCTCATGGCACGGGCATCTGCCGCATGTCGGCGAAAGGCGGGCGATCCAGCTCAACTTCATGACCGATGCACGGGTCGCTGCACGCGAGCAGGCGCGCCATCTCCTGTCGGCCCGCATCAAGCAATGCGCGGCAGTCCTTCGGGGAGAAGGGATTTAGTCCCCGCCTTTCAGCCATCGAGCGCAACGACGAGGGTCTTGCCGAGGCGGGCGGTGAGGGCGAAACTTCGATGCCGGCTCATCCGGCGAGGCTTACGCCCTTCCGGTCATTGCTGCGCGGCGCCGCTCGTCTGTGCGGGAGCCTATTCGGCAGCGACCTCGCGGACGGGGAGCTGAGCCGCTTTTTTCAAAACCGGCGGACAGCTCTTCAGGGGAATGATGATCAAGCCGGCGGCGATCGCCATGATCGCGGCCACGCCTATCGCGAAGGTATAGCCCTGGTGGGTAATCAGCACGGCCGAGAGGACGCCGCCATAGACTCCGCCAGATCCTTTTGCGATGGCATAGAGCAGACCGTAATTCGAGCCGGCCGATGCTTCTCCAAAATAATGCCCGATCACGGTGGGGAAGAGCGAGAAGAGCGGTCCCCAGAAGAAGATTGCCAGCATCGCGCAAACAACGAACCAGGTTTCGCTATGCGCCACGCCGCCCGCGACAATTGTCAGCAGCAAGAACACGCCTGTCAGCACATAGCTGCCGATCATCGCATTTTCTCTGCCGATGCGTTCCGACATGGCGCCCAGAACCACGCGGCCGATGCCATTGGCGATAGCGATGCCGCCAGCGGCGGCCGTTGCCGCCGCCGCCGTGAAGTGGAAGCTGTTTGAATATTTGACGATCTTGCTGACGCCGGCGAGGCCCGCGCTGGAAATCAGAATGAAGGAAATGATCAGGACCCACATCTGCCAGGTCCCGAGCGCCTCCTTCAAGGTGAATTGATGATCCGTCGGCCGCTGCGTGGCCTTTTGCGGCACCCAGCCTGCCGGACGCCAGCCCGCCGGCGGATCTTTCATGAACAGCGCTGCGATGATCGAGACGCCGCCGATGATTGCCGCCATCAGATAGATGACATGGAAGAATACCGCGTCAGGCGCCGTCTTGGAGATGGCTCGGATCGGGAAGATGAAGGGCAGCGAGCCCCAGGAGAAGGCACCGGCAATGAGGCCGGCGACCGGGCCGCGCATATCGGGGAACCATTTGTTCGCCGTCGTCACTGCAGCGTTATAGATGAAGCCCGCGAAGAAGCTGCCAAGGCACCACAGGATGAGTACGAGCCGGTAGGACGGACCCAGTGAGGTGGCGTAGATGCCAAGGCCGCCGACGAGGCCGCCGATGATCACCACCGGCCGTGGCCCGAATTTGTCCCTCAATATGCCGCCGGGCAGGGTGCCCAGCGACTCGAAGATCACGAACAGGGTGAACATCCACCCGATCTCTTCGTGCGACCAGTGATAGAGGCCGCCGATGTGCCCCGACATCGAGCTCCATGCGTATTCGAAGGGGCTGATGACACCCATCGCAAGGAAAGCAGCTGCGAAGACGACCCACCGACTGTATCCGAGAATTTGCCTGTCGGATGGAAATGTCACCCTTTTTCCTGCTGATCCGATGTCCATTAGCTATGTCCTCCCACAGCTGAGCGCGCTTCGTTGGCGAGCGCTTTTCGTACCAAATCAAAGCATTAGATATGTATTTGCGAGTGCCGGCGCACGCACCTCCTATCCCCATGCTATCCCCATGCGGGTTATATGCGGTCAGCGTAGCAGCTAAGTATTAGGTATGCCAGTCCCTATGTTCATAAAATGTTTAACAATAGGTCCGCCGTCGCCGTGATTGATCCAAGCAATAAATGCTGCGATGCAAGACAAGAAACCCCGGTTAGCCGGGGCTTTTCACTATGAAGCGCTGAAGGCGAGAACATGAGCCCGCTAGAGCATCCCGCCTTCAAGTGGAATCACTTGAGGGCGGACAAGATGCTCTAGATTCAAAAAAATAGAGCATCGTTTAAGCGCAAAACCGAATACACTTTTGCGCACGATGCTCTAGGGCCGATCCCGACGCGTGGATTTGGGAGCGATCCACGACAATGGCGCCGGAAGCCTGACGGCGTCCTATTGGATCGCCGTCATGCTTCAATGCATCCGACACATGATCCTGTTCGAAAATCCAATATCTTCCAAACCAAGAAGTTGGATCATGTCGTCGAATTTTTGACGGATTTATTCCGCCGCTTGCTTGACGACCGGCTGCAGGGCACCGGAAGCGTGGATCTCGGTAAGCTCTTCGGCGCCATAGCCCAGAACCTGCGAGAGGATCTCGTCGGTATGTTCGCCGAGGAGGGGCGAGCGCGCCACTTCGGTCAGGCTGTCCGATAATTTGATCGGATTGCCGACCGTCAGATAGGGCCCGCGCACCGGATGATCGACTTCGACCAACGTTCCGCTCGCCCGCAGCGACGGATCCTCGAGGATCTCCTTCATCGACAGGATCGGGCCGCAGGGAATATCGAGCGGATTGCAGAGTTCCATGACCTCGAATTTGGTCTTGGTCTTGGTCCATTCCTCGATCGTGTCGAAGATGAAGCTCAATTTGTTGAGCCGCGCCTCGGGCTTGGCATAGTCCGGATCGGTGATCCATTCCGGCTTGCCAATGATGGTGCAGATCTTGTCCCACACCGGCGCCTGGGCGATGAAATAGATATAGGCGTTGGGATCGCTCTCCCAGCCTTTGCATTTCAAGATCCAGCCGGGCTGGCCGCCGCCCGACGCGTTGCCGGCGCGCGGCACGGCATCGCCGAAGGGCAGGCCCTCGCCATATTGCGGATATTCCTTCAGCGGGCCATGCGCGAGGCGCTGCTGATCGCGCAGCTTGACGCGGCAGAGATTGAGCACGCCGTCCTGCATCGCGACATCGACCCTCTGGCCGCGGCCGGTCATGGTGCGCTGATAGAGCGCCGTGACAATGCCGAGAGCGAGATGAAGGCCGGTGCCGGAATCGCCGATCTGAGCGCCGGTGATCACGGGCGGCCCGTCACGGAAGCCGGTCGTCGACGCCGCACCGCCGGCGCATTGCGCGACATTCTCATAGACCTTGCAATCCGCGTAAGGGCCGGGACCGAAGCCCTTGATCGAGGCGACGATCATGCGCGGATTGAGCGTCTGAATCCGGTCCCATGAGAAGCCCAGGCGGTCGAGCGCGCCCGGGGCGAAATTCTCGACGAGGACGTCGCAGGTCTTGATCAGGGCTTCGAGTACTTGTTTGCCCTTGGGGTTTTTGGTGTCGAGCGTCATCGAACGCTTATTGTGGTTCAGCATCGTGAAATAGAGGCTGTCGGCACCTGGCACGTCGCGCAACTGGCTGCGTGTAATATCGCCGATCCCCGGCCGCTCCACCTTGATCACGTCGGCGCCGAACCACGCCAGCAATTGCGTGCAGGTGGGGCCCGATTGCACATGCGTGAAGTCCAGAACCCGCACGCCCTCCAAAGCCTTGCCCATTCGTTTGCTCCACTCCTTATTCCGAGGGTTCCGTTCGCTCGGCGCCTTCCACTGGCTTGAAAAACTTCGCAGCTCGTTTGAATTTGGCGCACGACATCCCAGCATCCATTTATACATGATTTACGCCATTGGCCTAGTGGCATACGCGCGCCGCGCCAAGCTGAGCGCCGGGCCGGCGGTGCGGCGCTCGTCATGTGGCAATGCAACGGGCAAACGCGCCGAGCGCCGCGCCCACAACGATTTCAAAAAAATGACGGCGCAGAAATTCTGCGCCGTTCGGGAACGTCCCGAAGAGGAAGGCCTCGCCAGGCAACAGCTTGGAAGACCGGGGGAACCGATCGCGACGGTCGAAGCTGCTCTTAAACCGCCCGCGCCGAATGCAGTTCGGCGATCTGCTCGGGGCTATAGCCGAGGCTCGCGAGCACGTCGTCCGTATGCTCGCCGAGCAGCGGCGAGCCGGTGACTTCGACCGTCAAATCCGAGAATTTGATCGGGCTGCCGACGGTGAGATATTTGCCGCGCTCCTTGTGGTCGACTTCGACAATGGTGCCGCTCGCGCGCAGCGACGGATCATTGGCGATTTCCTTCATCGAGAGCACCGGCGCGCAGGGGATGTCGTATTTGCGCAGGATGTCGATGGCCTCGAACTTCGTCTTGTCCTTCAGCCAATCTTCGATGATTGCGAAGATATCGAAGATCTTGTCCTGCCGCGCCTCGGCGGTGGTGTAGGCCGGATCATCGATCCATTCAGGCCTGCCGAGCGCCTTGCAGATCGGCGGCCAGGCATGGCCCTGAATGGTGAAATAGATATAGGCGTTGGGATCGGTCTCCCAGCCCTTGCATTTGAGGACCCAGCCCGGCTGACCGCCGCCACCGGCATTGCCGCCGCGCGGCACCACATCGCTGAATGTGCCATGCGGATATTGCGGATATTCCTCGAGATAGCCAACCCGCTCCAGACGCTGCTGATCGCGCAGCTTGACGCGGCAGAGATTGAGCACGGCGTCCTGCATCGACACGGCGACCTTCTGGCCCTTGCCGGTCTTGGTGCGGTGGTGCAGCGCAGTCAAAATCCCGATCGCGAGATGCATGCCGGTATTGCTGTCGCCGAGCGCCGCGCCGCTCACCGTTGGCGGGCCATCCCAGAAGCCTGAGGTCGAGGCGGCGCCGCCAGCGCATTGCGCGACATTCTCATAGACCTTCAGATCTTCGTAATGGTGACCCTCGCTGAAGCCCTTTACCGAGGCGACGATCATGCCCGGATTGAGTTCATTGATGCGCTCCCAGGTGAAGCCCATGCGGTCGAGCGCGCCCGGCCCGAAATTTTCGACCATCACGTCGGATTCTTTAATGAGCTTCTCGAGAACTTCCTTGCCCTGCGGTGTCTTCGTATCCAGCGTCAGCGACCGCTTGTTGCTGTTCAGCATTGTAAAATAGAGCGCGTCGGCATTCGAGATGTCGCGCAGCTGAGAGCGAGTGACGTCACCCGAACCCGGCCGTTCGACCTTGATGACGTCGGCGCCGAACCAGGCGAGCAGCTGCGTGCACGCGGGACCCGCCTGCACATGGGTGAAATCGATGATCCTGATACCTTCGAGTGGCTTGCTCATTGGCACATTTCCTTTCCAAGTCCTTATCCGGCTGTTTTGCTTTGTTCCGGGAGCAGCTTCCAACTCGGCTTCGTCCCGGAAGTGAACGCTCCGCCCTTTCAGGGGGCAACCGCGCTCCGATCGAATGATTTGTTGAACGGCTCGGGCGTTTCGACGATCATCTCACCCGGCTCGTTTCGCGGAGCTTGGCCTCAAGCTCCGTCAGGCGCTTGCGCAGATTGCGCTCTTCGGTCCAGCGCGCGGTTTCATCGCGAATGATCGCGACAATGGCGGCAGGCCGATCGTCTGTGGATTGCAGCAGAGCCACCGTGAAGGCGATCGACAGAGTGCGGCCGTCCTTATGCAGCGCCGGAACGCGCAGCACATCGGTGGCATAGCGAGTCTGCCCCGTGCGCATGGTCTGATGATAGCCGTCCCAATGGCGCTGCCGCTGCCGCTCGGGAATGATCAGATCGAGCGATCGGCCGAGCGCTTCGCTTTCGGCAAAACCGAAGATGCGTTCGGCGGCCGGGTTCCACAGCGTGATCTGGCCGCCGGCATCGCAAGCGATGACCGCATCGCCGGCGGCTCTGACGAGCGCAGCAAAATCAATCGGTGAAGGCATGGGCCGACGCGATCCTGCTCAAAACAGCCAATCCTTCATCTTTGCTTGGCCAGACCATGTTCAGGCGGAGCAAAGTTCGGTTCGCCCCAACATGCGCTAAACGCAATTACGTTCAGTCGGCGAGGCAATCTCTCGCCTCGCCGGAAGCGATGTAGCCGACTTATTTCTTGCGAACCATGCTTTGCGGGTTGAGGCTGCCGATGTTGCCGCTCTCGGAGCCGTCCGCCGGGTCGATCGCCGCGTTGATGAGGGTCGGCTTACCGGAGTCCATCGCCGCGTTGACGGCGCGCTTCAACTCGTCTGGCGTCGTCACATGGACGCCCGCGCCGCCGAATGCTTCGATCATCTTGTCGTAGCGCGAGTCTTTGACGAAGACGGTTGGCGCAACGTCCGATCCACCGGTGGGATTGACGTCGGTTCCGCGATAGATGCCGTTGTTGTTGAAGACGACGACGCAGACCGGCAGATTGTAGCGGCAGATCGTTTCCACCTCCATGCCGGAGAAACCAAAGGCGCTGTCGCCTTCAACTGCGAGCACGGGTTTGCCGGTCTCCACTGCAGCCGCAACGGCAAAGCCCATGCCGATGCCCATGACGCCCCAGGTGCCGACGTCCAGGCGTTTGCGTGGTTGATACATGTCGATGACGCCGCGCGCTAAATCGAGCGTGTTGGCGCCTTCGTTGACGAGGATGGCATCCGGCCGCTCTTTGATGACGCTGCGCAGCGCACCGAGCGCACTGTGAAAATCCATCGGCCCCGAATTTTTCGTCAGCTTCGACGCCATCTTGGCAAGGTTCGCTTCCTTGCGCGCATTGATAGCGCCGATCCAACCAGCCGGCGGCGCCGACCACTCGCCATCCATGCCCTCGAGCAGAGCGGATACGCAGGAGCCGATGTCGCCGACCAGCGGGGCTGTGATCTGGACGTTTGAGTCCATCTCCTTGGGCTCGATGTCGATCTGGATGAACTTCTGCGATCCGGGCTCACCCCAGCTCTTGCCCTTGCCGTGCGACAGAAGCCAGTTGAGGCGGGCGCCAATCAGCATCACGACGTCGGCTTCCTTCAGCACCAAGGAGCGCGCCGCGCCCGCCGACTGCGGATGCGTGTCGGGCAGCAGACCTTTGGCCATGCTCATCGGCAGATAGGGGATGCCGCTCTTTTCGATCAGGGCGCGGATCTTGTCATCGGCCTGCACATATGCGGCGCCTTTGCCGAGGATGATCAGCGGGCGTTTGGCACTCTTCAGGACATCGAGCGCACGCTTGACGGCCGCCGGAGCTGGAACCAGGGCAGGTGCTGGGTCGATGACCTTGACGAGCGACCTGGTACCAGCCTCTGCATCCATAAGCTGAGAGAGAAGTTTGGCCGGCAGATCAAGATAGACGCCACCCGGACGGCCGGAAACAGCTGCGCGTATCGCCCGCGCTACGCCGATGCCGATGTCTTCGGCATGCAGCACGCGGTAGGCCGCCTTGCAGAGCGGCTTGGCGATGGCCAGCTGGTCCATCTCTTCGTAGTCGCCCTGCTGCAGATCGACGATCTCGCGCTCGGACGAGCCACTGATCAGGATCATCGGAAAGCAGTTGGTCGTGGCATTGGCCAGCGCAGTAAGGCCATTGAGAAAGCCGGGGGCCGACACCGTGAGGCAGATGCCCGGCTTTTTCGTCAGGAAGCCGGCGATTGCAGCTGCATTGCCAGCGTGCTGCTCGTGTCGGAACGAGATGACGCGCATGCCTTCGGCCTGTGCGATGCGGCCCAAGTCCGTGATCGGGATGCCAGGCACGCCATAGATCGTGTTGATGTCGTTGAGCTTGAGCGCCTCGATGACGAGGTGAAAACCATCAGTCAGCTCCGATTGTGGCTCGGCTTCCGCGGCATTTGCGTTAAGATGGCCACTCGAGACGATGTTCGTGTCACGCGACTTTGCCTTTAACGTATCGTCTACTGTGGCGGTCGTTTCTCCATTAGCCGCATAACCGAGCATTGCTTTCTCCCTAAAGTCATCCAGGGACCGACGTTCTCATCCGAACAAATCGTTCCCATGTTCTTCGATGAACGCCGCGAGACCGAGCGTGTGGTCGCGCGACAATCTTTCGGCGAGTTCGGTCTCGCGGTTCTCTATCGCGGTGATGATGGCGAGGTGGTCTTCGATCGAACGCTGCGCCCGGTCCAGCTTGCCGATGGTCAATTGCCGGATCCCGCGGACATGAAGCAGCAGGTTGTCGGTCATGCTGCGGAGCACTTGCGAACCGCTCATGCGAATGATCGCCTGATGGAAAGTGATGTTGGCCGAAGAATACTCGTTGAGATGTTCCGTCGGCTTATGCGCGTCGCTGAATTCCTTGAAGATCTGCCGCAAGGAGGCGACATCGGCCGCGGGATCGAGGGTGATGAGGCGCACCGCCATGCTCTCGAGCGCCGCCCAGGCCTGCACCATTTCGATGATTTCGCGTTTGGTCTTGCGCACGACCAGAATGCCGCGCCGCGGCACGGTGCGCAAAAAGCCGTCCTGCTCGAGCATCGCGACGGCCTCGCGGATCGGCGTGCGGCTCACGCCGAGTCGGTCCGACAATTCACGCTCATCGAGCATCACCGGCTCGGGCCCCGAGTAAACATCCATCTTGATGATGGCGTCCTTCAGCGCCGCATAGACTTTGCTCTTGAAGCTCTCTTCCGTCCGAATCCGCGGAAACAGCTCGTCATTGGCCGCATTGAGCGAGCGCTTCGAAGATGCTGCCGTGCGTGAGTTGGGTAGAGTTGTCATGCGCCTGACCTTTCATCAAATGTGGCATACCAAATGCCACAATGTCAATATCCATAATGCATCCGACATGCAGATTTCAGTATACAAGATATCAAATCTTGGCCGAAAGGCGTGCCAAAATTGGGCATAGCCGCCTGGCGGCCCGCCAGCAAGTGACAGAAGGCCTGCTGGCCAAATTAAGGCGGTGCTGCCCGCGCTCGCTGGCCGCAGCCGAGGAATTCCGACGCGCGCCGTTGCGCGGCAAGGGCCGTTTCGGCCGCGCCAATGCGCTTCCTTAAGCGCCGCCCGTTCACGTATGGGCGGCAATTGGTTTTTTGGCGCATGTCCCATGTCGCGGCCGGGCCATAGGCCTGATTGATCAAAAGCGCCCATCATAAAGAGCCTTGATTTGCCTGCGCGGCCGTTCACATGAGCCGAAAAGGCCTTATGAAGGCGCCGCACGGATGTGAAGCAAGTTTCGGGAGACGGGAATGG
Organism: uncultured Alphaproteobacteria bacterium; assembly: GCA_963704745.1. Lineage (GTDB taxonomy): Bacteria > Pseudomonadota > Alphaproteobacteria > Rhizobiales > Beijerinckiaceae > Methylovirgula. The sequence goes on along the minus strand of OY969936.1, from coordinate 2,811,544 downwards.
TGGCTTTGCCTGCGACGATGCGTCAGGTCTATTTCGAGGGCTCGGGCGGCCCGGAGGTGATCAGGATCGGCGAGGCGCCGGTGCCGCAGCCGGGCGAAGGCAAAGTGCTCGTCGAGGTCGTGGCCGCCGGCATCAACCGGCCGGATTGCATTCAGCGGGCCGGCAACTATCCGCCGCCGCCGGGCGAGTCGAATATTCCTGGCCTCGAAATTTCGGGCCGCGTCGTTGCGCTCGGCGAGGGGGTGACGCATTTCGTCGAGGGCGATGCGGTCTGCGCGCTCGTCGGTTCGGGCGGCTATGCCGATTATGCGCTGGCCGATGCCCCGCTCTGCCTGCCGGTGCCGCGACCATTGAGCCTCGTCGAGGCCGGCGGCGTGCCGGAGACCTTCTTCACCGTCTATGACAATGTCTTCACCCGCGGCAGGCTGAAGCCGGGCGAGACCTTTCTCGTCCATGGCGGCTCGAGCGGCATTGGCTCGACGGCGATTCAGCTCGCCAAGCTGTTCGGCGCCAGCGTGATCACCACTGCGGGCACGCCGGAAAAATGCGCCTTCTGCCGGACGCTCGGCGCCGACCTCGCCATCGACTATAGGAGTCAGGATTTCGTCGAAGAGGTGAAGACATTCACGCACAAACGCGGCGTCGACGTGATCCTCGACATGGTCGGCGGCTCTTATATACAGAAGAATCTCTCGATTCTGGCGGTCGAGGGGCGGCTCGTGCAGATCGCCTTCCTGCAATCGAGCATCGTCGAAAATTTCAATTTCATGCCGATGATGCTGAAGCGGCTGACGCTCACCGGCTCGACCTTGCGCTCGCGCAGCCTCGCGCAAAAGGCGGAGATCGCCAGCGCCTTGCGCGAAAACATCTGGCCGCTGCTCGATGCGGGCGAAGTAAAGCCGATCATCCACGCGACCTTCCCGCTCGAAGATGCGCGGGCGGCGCATGCAATGATGGAATCCTCGAGCCATGCTGGAAAGATTTTGCTGCTGACGGGGAAATAGGGCCGGTGTTAGAGCATCGGACCCAAAAGTGGATACCGGTTTTGGGATAATCCGATGCTCTACTTTTTTAAATCTAGAGCATCTTATCCGCTTTCAAATGATTCCATTTGAAAGCGGGATGCTCTAGAGCCGATCCCGATCAGCTGGATCATAATTCAAGCTGGTCGGGAGCTCACGCCACGCGGATCACAGTCGATAAGCCGCATTCCGGTTGGGGCTGGTCGGCGCGCTCAACTCGGTTACGCCCGTCTGCCTTGGCGCGGTAAAGCGCTTTGTCGGAGCATTCGAGCAGCGCGCCCAGCGTCTGCTCGGCTCGCACGCTCACCGAGACGCCGCCGCTCACCGTCGCATCGACCTGATGGTTCCCGACGAAGCGACAGTTTTTCGCAAAGGAGGCGCGGATCCGCTCGGCGCGGACAAAGGCCGCGTCAATACTCGATCCTGGCAATACCACAACGAATTCCTCGCCGCCGTTGCGGCCGAATAGGTCGTTGGGCCGCAGCGCGGCGGCGGCCACCTCGCAGAATTTTCGAATGACGGCGTCGCCGACCGCATGGCCGTATGTGTCGTTGATCGCCTTGAATTGATCGAGGTCGAACATCATGACTGCAACGGGCGCGCTTTCGCGCCGGCAGCGCTCGATAACCCGCCCGGCGCTTTCCATGAAGGCGCGTCGATTGGCAATGCCGGTGAGCGGATCGATGCGTGCAGCCATCCTGCTGGCGGCCTCACTACGCTCCTTGACCAGCGCGAGAATGAACACGGCGGTGCCGAGCGCGAAGACAATACTTTCAAAATGGATGATGCCGAAGAGGCTCATGAGCTTAGGCACCGCATCTTGGCGGAGGGTGCCGTTGAAGGTGCCATAGAGGCCGAAGGACAAGACGGTCGCATGTACCGCGATCAGGATGATCAGCGGCCAGCGTGCCGCCAGCCGCTCCATTCGCCCGAGCCAGAGGCTCGTCGCTGCGGCAAATAAATAGACCGCGGATGCCGCAAGCGACAGCGACCCGGTGATATTCGGCATGCCCGGGACGGCGCCTGCCAGTCCGACGAGCGCCGCGCCGAGGAGCGCGAGAGCAAGCGGCGCCTGCTTTGCGTCGAATGTCCGCGCGGCTTTCCACATCAGGCCCGGTGCGAGGGTCAGGAGATTGCTGGCGAGGACGGCCCAAACCGGCTGCTGGCTGGCTGCGAACAGCATCAGGCAAAAAATGCCGGCGGCGCTGATGATGTTGGCGAGGCCCCATAGCGCCAATACGGTCTTTTTTCAATTCTGCGACCAGGCGACGAGAAGAATGACACCGGCACAGCCTGCAATGAAGCTCCCCATAACCACCAGGGTCAGTACATCGAGATGCATGATCTAATATTTCCACCAACGCTCATTTGTGACACGCAGCCCACTTGCGCCAACGCGTTGCAACCTGCGGTCGAGCCGAACTCGACTTGTCTCTTTATCGGACGCTTCGTGAAAACTTTGTACTCAAATAGCTACAATTGTAACCGACATGCTCCAGATGATCCCAAGCTTCGCGCCTCGACGCGGCTATGTGTGCGGCTTCAGCAATCGGTAGCTCGGCAAGGGTCGCCGTGCTCAAGCAGGCGCACGGGATCTGCCGGATCGTTTTCAGACCAGATCATCTGGCGGTCAAAATGCAAATTAGCCCATCCCTCGCTTGACTTGGCGCCGCGATCTTTCTAAACGCTGCTCCCTTGGGCGCATGAGCGCTCAATTCCACGGCGGGTTTGGCCCGCCGTGGCGCACCCGCGGCGGTTCCTTAAATCTTTAAGAGAACGGCCTGTCGGCCGGCCTAATGAAGGCCGGCAGAGGAGGGCGCGGACCTCCCCAACAGCATGTCGCGGAAAAGTTGCAGACTTTTCCGGAAAACGGCATGCGCATCGGGCCGGGGAGACGCGGTTTTGCGACACGCCTGAGCGTGGGCGCTTGCTCGTCTTTGTCCGGCCAATTTTAGAGGACGCGATGACGAAGCGTGCAGAAGCCAAATATAAAATCGACCGCCGCATGGGCCAGAACATCTGGGGCCGCCCGAAGAGCCCCGTCAACCGGCGCGAATATGGGCCCGGCCAGCACGGCCAGCGCCGCAAGGGCAAGCTCTCCGATTTCGGCACGCAGCTCAAGGCCAAGCAGAAGCTCAAGGGCTATTACGGCAATATTTCGGAAAAGCAGTTCCGCAAATATTACGCCGAAGCGCTCCGCATGCGCGGCGATTCCGGCGCTCATCTCATCGGCCTTCTGGAGCGCCGCCTCGATGCGATCGTCTATCGCGCCAAATTCGTGCCGACGGTCTTTGCCGCCCGCCAATTTGTCAATCACGGCCACATCAAGGTCAATGGCCGGCGGTTGAACATCCCCTCCTATCAGGTGAAGATCGGCGATCTCATCGAGGTGAAGGAGGCGTCGCGCCAGCTCATCAGCGTGCTCGAGGCGGTCGGCCTCGCCGAGCGCGACGTGCCGGAATATTACGAAGTCGATCACACCAAGATGAGCGCGAAACTGACCCGCATTCCGCTGCCGACGGAAGTGCCCTATCCGGTGCTGATGGAGCCCAATCTCGTCATCGAATTCTATTCGCGCTGAGTGTGTCGCAAAGGGCGGCCGCTTTTCCGGGGCCGTGCAGCGCAGGGCCGTTAGGCCCAAGCGGAACGGAGCCCGGAATTCAGCGCAAAATGTTCGCGCAGCGGCCTGATTGAAAGAGATTCGGATTTGCGCTTTGCGCAACATCAGGTCGCGCTGGTTCCCGGATCGCATTCCGCGGAGCCTGTCTTCGGGCCGGCCGGAGGCCGGACCCGATGGCTGCATGCGTCCGGGAAAGCGGCGCCATTTATGAAAAAGCCCAGCGTCTTGGCAAACGCCCGTCAAATAGCAATTTTCGTTTCAATCGCGTCGTAATCGGCGCGGACACCGCCGTCCTTGACATCGAGAAGCCCCGCCGCCGTCAAGGCTTGGACATCCGCATGGACATTGCGATAATCACGTCCGAGCGCCTTCGCCAGAGCACGCACGCTTCCGACGTCATGCCGGCGCACATAGCGCAACAGCTCCATTCTTTTGCCGGTCAGGACGCGGGCGAGAGCATCCCAGCTTTCGAAGGCCAGACGACGCTCATGAAAGGTTTCGCCTTTCTCGGCGCGATGCCAGGCATCGACAAAGCGCCGAGACGCCTCCTCCTCCATCGCACCGCCGACGGTGATCTTCACTTCGCTCATGGCTTTCCTCGCAGGGCATGCACATCGGCCCAGAAGTCGTTCATCAATTGCTCGACGCTGGTGAATGTGTAGGCCGTCTCTACGCCTCGAAAATGCCGATGGTCGCCCTTGCCGCGCTCATTGTCATATCCGACCTCTCGAACGCCGGGCCGGCCATAGAACAGCGAATATTTCAGGCCATGCGTTGACGGGAGAACCGCGATCGGGACGCGCCAGAGCAGCATTTCCACGATCGCGCCATCGTCATAATCAATGCGCTGGTGGAAGAGCAGCTCGGCTTTCATCGAGCAAACATGATGCTGCTAAGACCATATGGTGTCAAGAACCATCGGTCGTGCTCACAATTGCTTCAAAAAACCCGCGAAACGCATCAGCCCCTCGGGCCAAGGGCCGTGGCCGCTTGCGGTATTGATATGGCCGGAAAAGCCAGCATCGGCGAGCGCCGCGCCCCAGGCATAGGCCATGTCCTCCGTCTCGTCATAATAAGCAAAGGGATCATCGCGGCTCGCCACGAGCACGGACGGAAAGGGCAAACGCGCGGTCGGCACGGGAGAAAAGTCCGGATCGATCGCGGCATGTTCCGTCATCGCGCGTTCGGATGGCGGCGCGACGAAAAAGCCGCCGGCGATCTTGCTGCCGAGTTTCTGCGCCGCCAGTTTCTGCACCATATGGACGGCGGCGATCACGCCGAGACTATGGGCGATGAGAATCACGGGTTTTTCGGCGGAGCCGACCGCCGCGGCGATCCGCCCCGTCCAATCGCCGAGATCAGGATGTTCCCAATCTTCTTGGACGACGCGCCGCGCGCTGGAAAGCTTGGCTTCCCAGCGGGTCTGCCAGTGGTCGGGGCCGGAATTGCCGAGACCGGGGATAATGAGAATGTCGGCGTCTTGCGTGCGCATGGAGATGGGCGGCGGTGAAGAAAGGGAAAGCCCAAGTTGGGAGGTTTTCCGCGCAAATCAAGGGCGCAACGGTCTAGCCGCCGGAACGTTCAGGCGCAGCTGGTTGCGTCGCGAGCGCCGCGGCCAAAGTGCCGAGGAATGTCTCATAGAGCTGCGCCTCGAGGCCGATGACGAGCGGCGCCCGCGCTGCATGCTCTGGATCGCTCACGGCGAGATCGGATTCGACCTGGCGCAAATGGCCGATCTCTTCCGCGAGTAGCCCGTCGAGTTTTTGGGCGATCTCGGAGCCTGCGAGCGCGCTCCTATAGAGCCCATAGACTTCAAGGGCGCGGCGCTCGATGAGCCAGGTCACATAGAGATAAGTGAGTTTTGCGCGCGTGCGCTCGTCGCATTCGGCGAATTGCGCCTCGCATTGGTGATCGAGAGACTGAAAATAATCTTCCGCCTCTTCGCCGCACAAAAGTGTTTCCGGTGCATAGGCATCGAAAGCCGCTCCGCCGATCTGCATGGCGAGTTTCTTGAGCCGCAGCGCGTGGCGGCCCTCCTCGACCGCATGGGTGAGGATCGCGGCATTCAGGACCTCGGCCCTTTGGCTTTTCACGATCTTGCGGAAGCCGACATATTCGAGAAAGGAAAATGTGTTGAGCCAGCGCGCATGGAGCTGCGGGTCCTTCACGATCGTGCGGATCAGAGATTCGAGGCGAGTTTTTGCGTTCATTGAGGTGTCATCCTTGGCACAAATCGATGGGGCGCCTTCCTTCTCCCGCTTGCGGGAGAAGGTGGCTGGCGGAGCCGGCCGGATGAGGGATCTTGCAACTGGCCTCGCCCCTCATCCGCCTCGCATTCGCTCGGCACCTTCTCCCGCAAGCGGGAGAAGGAGCACCGCCCTTCACGCCTCGCCGAACACACGCGTAAAAATATAATCGACATGCTTCAGATGATAGCCGAGGTCGAAAAGGTCTTCGAGCTCGGCGTCGCTCAGCACTCTCTTCACTTCGGCATCTTGTTTTAGAAGCGGCAGAAACTCGCCTTCGCCATGCCAGACCGGCATGGCATTGCGCTGGACGAGCGCATAGGCCTCCTCCCGGCTCACGCCTTTTTGCGTCAGGGCGAGCAGCACGCGCTGCGAATGGACGAGGCCGCCGAGTGCATCGAGATTCTTCTGCATCCGCGTCGGATAGACGAGAAGCTTGTCGATCACTTGCGTCAATCGCGCGAGCGCGAAGTCGAGCGTGATCGTCGCATCCGGCGCGATCATCCGCTCGACCGAGGAATGGGAAATGTCGCGCTCATGCCAGAGGGCGACATTTTCCAGCGCCGGCACGACCATGCCGCGGATGATGCGGGCGAGGCCGGTGAGATTTTCGCTTAAGACCGGATTGCGCTTATGCGGCATGGCGGAAGAGCCCTTCTGCCCTTCCGAAAAATATTCTTCCGCCTCCAGCACTTCGGTGCGCTGCAAATGCCTTATTTCGATCGCCAGCCGCTCGATCGAGGAGGCGATGACGCCGAGCGTCGCAAAGAACATCGCATGGCGATCGCGCGGGATGATCTGGGTCGAGACCGGTTCCGGCGTGAGACCCAGCTTTTTGGCGACATGTTCTTCGACGCGGGGATCGATATTGGCGAAAGTGCCGACGGCGCCGGAGATGGCGCAAGTCGCGATCTCGGCTCGTGCTGCGACAAGGCGCCTGCGGGCGCGTAAAAATTCGGCATAGGCTTCGGCGAGTTTTAGGCCGAAAGTCACGGGCTCGGCATGAATGCCATGCGAGCGGCCGATGGTCGCGGTGAATTTATGCTCGAAGGCGCGCCGCTTGAGCGCCGCGAGAAGCGCATCGACATCGGCGATGAGAATGTCTGTGGCGCGCGAAAGCTGCACCGCAAGGCAGGTGTCGAGCACGTCGGACGACGTCATGCCCTGATGGACGAAACGCGCTTCCGGCCCGATGAATTCGGCGAGATGGGTCAGAAAGGCGATGACGTCATGTTTCGTCACGCGCTCGATTTCATCGATGCGGGCGACATCGAATTTCGCTTTGCCGCCTTTCTCCCAGATCGCCGCCGCGGCTTCCTTCGGGATCGCGCCGATCTCGGCCAATGCGTCGCAGGCATGGGCTTCGATCTCGAACCAGATGCGAAAGCGGGTCTCGGGCTCCCAGAGCCTGACCATCTCGGGACGGGAATAGCGCGGGATCATCGAAGCAGTCTTTGAAGGGTTTCGAGGCCTTTCGCCTCCTTGCACTGCTTCGCCTAACATGGCGCCAGGCCCGCCGCCAGCCCTTAGGCAGGCGGCGGGGCTCGCTGCTCGGAACGGCTTTACTCCGCCGCGAGCCGCCGGATCTTTTCATCGTCCGGATTGACCGGCGCCGGCGGCATGCCGCCCGCTGGTTGTGGATTGTCGATATAGCGGAACCCATTGCCGCTCCACAATTCACGATGATCGTCGCCATGCGAAAGATTGAAGACGATATTGACCGTCTCGTCCGGCTGGATTGTGCCGAAGAAGGGTTCGGTGAGCCTGCCCATCGAATCGAGCGCCTTCATGAACATATGAGTATGCGTGATTTCGCGTGTGAGCAGATGCGTGAGCACTTTTTTTGTGCCTTCGTCCCGGCAATGTTTGATTAAAGCTTCATAGGTCTGCCGCGCGCCTGCTTCCGACGCGATATTGGCGCGCAGATCGCGGACCACATTGCCGCCTTCATTGACGTAAGAAGCCGTCCAGGCGGATCCTTGGCTGTCGATTAGATGCGGGCCCATGCCTTTTAATGCAAACAGAGGCGCGGCATAGACATCGGATTGATCGATCCGGCTCGTGTGTTGAGCGATGAGCTTGCCGACCATTTCGAGATGGCTGAACTCTTCCATCGCGATATCCTGCAACATGTCGCGAATGCTCGCATTCTCGACATGGAAGGATTGCACCCAATATTGCAGCGCGGCAGTCAATTCGCCTGTTGCACCGCCGAACTGCTCGAGCAGATATTGCCCGAAGCGTGCGTCGGGTGCGTCGACCCGAATCGGCATGATCGTTTCTTTGACATGGGAAAACATGGCCTTGTCCTTTCGCGCGTAACGTCGCGCCGAGGAAACGGTGAGGGCCGCTAATGAGTTCACGGTGTCATGAAAATTGATCGGTTGGATCGCTGCATTAGGGCGTGCGGTAAAGCTGAGGACGCCGCAATCGAGCCATGCGTGGATCGAGGCGAAGCGGACGCAGGCTGGGTGAGCAGCAGGCTATTCGTCAGATCGGTTGGCATCCGCGCTGGCCCCTCCTCTCCCCACGAGCGGAGAGAGGGGATGCCATGTCAGCCGCCGAATTTCTGCTTCCAGCTCGGCAAGGCGCCGGGGAAAGGCAAAGGCTCGGCCTCATAGATCGCCCGCGCTATGGCGCGCGCCACGCAATCTGCGGCCAAAGCGCCGATCTCGGTCAAATCGCGCAGCGAAGGCGGCTCGAGCGCCGTGCCCGTGGCGGCAGCGAATATAGTGTCGCCGTCGAGCGCGGCATGCGCCGGCCGCAGCGCCCGCGCAATCCCGTCCTGCGCCATCACCGCGAGCCGTTTGGCTTGCGCCTTGGTCAGCGCCGCGTCGGTCGCGACAATGCCGATCGTCGTATTTTCGAGCGCATCGCCTTTGATGCGGAAAGCGCAGGCGTCCTGTGGCCGGATCGGCGGCCAGCCGAGACCGCCGAATTCGCCGCCCATCTCATAAGGCGAGGCCCAAAAATGCGGACCGTCGCCGATCGTCGCTTGGCCGAGCGCATTGACGGCGACGAGGGCGCCGACCCAAAAGCCCGAAGACGATTGCGTGCTCACCGAGCCGAGACCGCCTTTGAGATTGGCGGTCGTCGCGCCGAGGCCGGCCCCGACACTGCCGAGACAAAAATCGATCTTTGCGGAAGCCGCCGCCCGATAGCCAAGATGCCAATAGATGGGCTCGGCGCCCCAAGCTTTATCGCCGCCGTTCAGAAGATCGAAAAGAATCGCACCGGGGACGATCGGCACATTGATGTCGCGGATGGCAAAGCCGCGGCCCATCTCGCGCAGATGAGCGGCGGCGCCTCCCATCGCATCGAGCCCGAAGGCCGAGCCGCCGGAAAGCACCAGAGCGTCGACCTTTTCGACCGTCATTTCCGGTTCGAGAAGAGCGCTGTCGCGCAGCCCCGGTGCGCCGCCATGGATCGCAACGCTCGCCACCGCCGGCTTGTCGAATAAGAGCACGCTGGCGCCCGAGCCGATCTGCCAATCTTCCGCATGCCCGACGGTCAGGCCTGGAACATCGGTGATGAGATTGGCCCTTGGCGCAGTGCCGGGATTTAAAAACATCACAGGACTATCGTAGCGGCGCCGGTGTCACGCAAGCCGTTCCATGGGCTCTCGCAACCAAATCATTCCGCAGCGAGATCGTTCCGCGGCGAGATCATTCTGCCGCTAGACCCGGCCGGTCGAGCGCGGCGAGCGCGTGAACGAGATCCTCGATCAGATCGTCGGGATCTTCGAGGCCGACCGAGAGACGCACGAGCCCGGGGGTGATCCCCATGGCGGCTTGCGCTTCGGGGGAAAGCCTTTGATGCGTCGTCGTCGCGGGATGAGTGATGAGGCTCTTGGCATCACCGAGATTGTTGGAGATGGCGATGATCGAAAGGGCATCGGCAAAGGCAAAGGCCGCGTCCTTGCCGCCCGCGATCTCGAAGGCGATGAGCGTGCCGCCGCCCGTCATCTGGCGGCGGACGATCGCCGCCTGCGGATGATCGGCGCGGCCAGGGTAGATTACCCGGCGAACATGCGGATGGCGGCTAAGAACCTCGGCGATCCTCTCCGCGCTTTTCGTTTCTTGGACAACACGCAGGGCCAAGGTCTCGAGCGATTTCAGCATCACCCAGGCATTGAAGGGCGACAGCGCCGGACCGGTCTGGCGCAGGAAATTGTGGATATATTTGTCGATGAAGTCGCGGCTCGAAAGGATCACGCCGCCGAGGCAGCGGCCATGGCCGTCGATATGTTTCGTCGCCGAATAGACCGTGCAATCGGCGCCGAGCTGCAGAGGCTTCTGCAGGATCGGCGTCGCAAAGACATTGTCGACGACGAGGCTCGCGCCATTCTGATGCGCGATCGCAGCGATCGCGCTTATGTCATAGACCTCGAGGCAGGGGTTGGTCGGGCTTTCGAGGAAGAGAACCTTGGTCTCTTTCCGCATGGCGGCGCGCCATTGCTTGAGATCCGCGCCATCCACCAAGGTTGAGGCGACTCCGAATCGCGGCAAGAGCTCTTCGACGATGTAAAGGCAGGAGCCGAAGAGCGCGCGCGCCGCGACCACGTGATCGCCCGCCTGCACCTGGCCCATCAGGGCCGCCGTGACGGCTGCCATGCCGCTCGCCGTCGCGCGCGCTGCTTGGGCCCCTTCGAGAAGGCACATGCGCTCTTCGAACATGGCGACGGTCGGATTGGAAAAACGCGAATAGATGAAGCCCGGATCCTCGCCCTTGAAACGCGCTTCGGCGGCTTCCATCGTGTCATAGACGAAGCCCTGGGTGAGGAAGAGCGCCTCGGAAGTCTCGCCAAATTGCGATCTGAGCGTGCCGCCGTGAACGAGCTTTGTCGCCTCGCGCAGTCTGCTCAGATCGAGCTTTGGCGTTTTCGTCATTCTCTTCTCCTTGAACCAAGCAGCGACAGCGGCAAGACGCCTCACCTCGCGACGGCTTAATCCCTGGACCTTCATGGCTCAAGCGAAATGACGGCCGACATCGCGGGCCGATAAAACTGCACATCGCCGCTTGCGCGGTCCCTGTCGGAAGGCTTTCCGCTTGGACGAATTTCCGGGCTTCTCCATCAGCTTGCGGCGCCTTGGCGGGATTTTGGGAAAATCGATGGCATTGCAATGCGCCGGCGCCGTGGCGGCAATGGAGGCGAGGTCTCTTGCGAGATAGTGCCCTCGCGACAGGGTCGAGCTGCAGGCGCACAAGAGTTAGACGCAAACGTCAGCCGGGCATGGAATATTTGCGACATCTGTACAAATCAGCTATATTATAAAAAACGATGATGATACAGAAATTGTCCCTTTCTATGTGTCCATCAAGACAATGTTTAACCGTTTATGTTCTAAGTATATTATCCACTTATTTCACAATGTCAGTTTTAGCTCGGCCGGACCGTTCTTTGAATTATACGACATATAAAACATTGTCATTGACCAAACCTCGCCCCGCCTCTTAGTTTCGAAGAACATGGCGCAGTGCGGGGCCGCCCGGTGGCGCGATTCGCCGAGCAGACTGAGGCCGAAGTCTCGCCCAACCGGCGCAAGCTTGCCCCAGTCCCTGCCCATTGCCGTCTTCCTTCATGAAGACCGGAAGCGATTTTTGGCGTTGCCGGAGGATCGGGCGGGTTTGCCGTAAAAGAATGGCATGCTAATTGATAGTATAGCTTCGACGTGAGGCGCGATCTCGAAAAGCGGACAGGACGATGTTCACCAGTGCCACTCAGCCCCTTTTGGTTCAGACGAACGAGCGTCGGCTCGCGGCCGAGCCGCGCGCGCTCAATATGCGGGCTTTGCTCAATCATTACGGCATAAGGCCCACAAGGCAGCGCCTGTCGCTGGCGTCGCTTCTCTTCGCCACGGGCAATCGGCATGTGACGGCCGAGGCGCTGCTTGCGGAAGCCCGCGCGGCGCGGGTCCAGGCCTCTTATGCGACCATCTACAATGTTCTGAAATGTTTCTCGGATGCCGGCCTGGTCCGCTGTCTGGCCGTCGAGGGCCATCCGATGATTTTCGATACGAACACCAGCCCGCATCATCATTTCTTTTTCGAAGACAGCGCCAAGATCACCGATCTCGCCTTCGGCGATGTGGCGATCACCGGCCTGCCGAAGCCGCCGGAAGGCTATGAGATCGCCAAGGTCGATGTGGTCGTGCGGCTGCGGCCGAAGAACAAGGCCATGCAGCCCGCGAACGACTGATGGCTTTATGCGCATTTTTTGGCGGCCGATGGGGTGTGCAGCGCGCGGACCCGCGCGGCGCTGGTCTAGACATTGGAATTGAGGGGGACAATGCGCCGCGCCGGTTTGCACTGAGCCGGAAACATGCTCTAAGGCAGACAAACAGGCGTTCTTGACGCGCAAACGAGCGCGGCCATCCCATGTCCTTTTCGGCGTCTTCTTTGGGGTCTCCGATCCCGCTTCTCCTTGGCGATGATACCATCTCGCCGGCTGAGGCGCGGGATTTCGGCAACCAGTTCGGACTTCTCGCCCGCGAGAAGATCGAATTGATGCTGCGCAAAAAGATGATCGCGGCTCTTGCCGAGATCGAGCCCTCGCAATTGCAGCCGGCAAGCTTGGATTTGAGGCTGGGGCCGCGCGCTTTTCGGGTTCGCGCGAGTTTTTTGCCGGGAAAAGACCGCACCGTCGAAGCTCAGCTCCACGCCTTGAAGTGGGACGAAATCAGCCTCAAGGGCTCCGGCGCCGTGCTAGAGCGGGGCTGCGTCTATGTCGTTCCGCTTCAGGAGCATTTGAAGCTGACGAAAAGCTTCACGGCGACCGCCAATCCAAAAAGCTCGACCGGTAGGCTCGACATTTTCACGCGCCTGATCGCAGATCGCAGTGAGGTCTTCGATACGGTAGAGCCCGGCTATGAAGGCCCCCTCTATGCGGAAGTCTCGCCACGCAGCTTCAGCGTACGTGTGCGTGAGGGCGTGAAGCTCAATCAGATCAGATTTCGACGACTGAATTCGCAGCAATCCACTCGCACGGATTTTGCTTTGGAGGACAGGCAGTTGCGCGAGCGGCATCGGGAAACGCCGCTCGTGGATGGTGAACCGGATTTGCGCAACGGCCTCATCCTTCGGGTCGGTCTGAACGCCGAATCCGCCGGTAGTCCCGTCGGCTTTCGCGCGAAGAAACATACGGATGTCATCGATGTCGACCGTATCTGCGCTTATGAGATCGGCGAGTTCTGGGACTTGCTGCTGGCGCCGCCCGACAAGAGGCTGATCCTCGATCCAGGCGAATTCTATATTCTCGCCTCAAAGGAGAAGCTGCATATTCCGCCCGATCTCGCCGCCGAAATGGTGCCGATCGATCCGGCGATGGGCGAATTCCGCGTCCATTATGCCGGTTTCTTCGATCCCGGCTTCGGCTTCGCGCCGGACGGCCAGCCGGGGAGCCGCGCCGTGCTCGAAGTGCGCAGCCATGAGGTGCCCTTCATTCTGGAGGATGGGCAGGTGATCGGCCGCCTCGTCTATGAGGCAATGGCCGAGGCGCCGCAGCTTTTCTACGGCCAGGCCGGCCTCTCCAATTATCAGGGCCAGGGCCTCAAACTCTCCAAACATTTCCGCATGTGACGCTCCTATGTGACGGCGCCGAAAGGAATTTGTCTTCGCAAGCCATTGACCCTGCGTTGACCGTCGCAGGCGGATTCGGGCGTAGGCCTTGAAAAATATTGCTGCAATGCACAATAATATGTTAGATTTGAACTTGATGCTCGTGTCTAGAGCATGGCCCGGAAAAGTTGTCAGACTTTTCCGGTAAAGGACACGTTCTACCTTTTTGATGCAGAGCTAATCTGTCCTGATCGGGTGGATCGCAAGCGGTCCACCCGATTGCCTCTGAGGAGGTCGTCATGGCACTTACGACGAACCACGCCAGCTTTGCGGGCGAGGGCGCCCGCACGCGGCGGCTTTGGGCCTCGGATGTCGCCGCCTATCGCGAACATCTGCTGCGGCTCGACAACGATGGCCGCTACAGCCGTTTCGGCACCGTCATGTCGGAGGACGTGCTGGCCGATCACGCCAATGCGTGCTTCGGCGCCGATACGCTCGTTTTCGGCTATTTCTTCGAAGGCACGATCCGCGGCGCGGCCGAGCTGCATGTTCTCGATCCCGGCGCGCGCGTCTATATGCGCGAGGGCGAAGCGGCCTTCAGCGTGGAGAAAGCCTGGCGCCACGGCGGCCTCGGCACGGCGCTCGTCGAGCGGCTGATTCTGGCGGCCCGCAACCGCGGCTTGCGCATGCTCGTCATCAGCTGTCTGCCGCAGAATTTTGCGATGCAACATCTCGCCAGGAAATTCGGCGCAACGCTCAAATGCGAGACCGATGAGGTGATGGGCAAGATCACCGTGCAACTGCCGACGCCACAGACGATCCTCGCCGAATTCGTCGAGGAATCGTGCGATTTCGCCAGCGCTTTGTTCGATCTGCAAAAGCGGATCTTTCGTTCCGAGACGGCGGCGCTGCGGGCCGCCTGAGGCTTGCACGAACGCTGCCGAGTTGAAACGCGGCTGCGGCCGAGCTAGAGTGCCCGGCGCTGCGGGCGTAGTTCAATGGCAGAACGGCAGCTTCCCAAGCTGCATACGAGGGTTCGATTCCCTTCGCCCGCTCCAGTCGGCCCGCTGTAGTTTGCGCCTGCCAGATAATTGCCTTGGCCGGCGCCGAGGGCGTATTTCCTTGCCATAGTGCTTTTGCTCAGAGAGCGCCCGCGAGCCTGGATACAGACATGCATATCGAGCCGGTTTTCCTGTTCGACCTCGACGGAACCCTCGTCGACAGCGTCTACCAGCATGTTCTTGCCTGGAAGGAGGCGCTCGACGCCGAAGGCATCGAACTCTCCGTCTGGCGCATCCATCGCAAGATCGGCATGAGCGGCGGCTTGTTCACCAATCAGCTTCTGCGCGAGACGGGGCTCGAAATCAGCCCGGACCGGGTCGCGCGCCTGCGCGAGCGCCACGCCGCCGCCTATCTCAAACACGCGCATCAGGTTCGTCCGCTCCCGGGCGCACGCGAACTGCTGGCGTGGTTGTCGAATGCGGGAATCGCTTGGGCGATCGCCACCAGCGCCAATATGGAGACGGCTTCTGTCACGCTCGCCACGCTCGGGGTCGATCCGAACCATGCGCCGGTGGTGACGCGCGATCAGGTCAAATATGCCAAGCCCGATCCCGATCTCTTTCTCGCCGCGGCCGAGCGGGTGGGAGCCCCCATAGAGAGGGCGCTGGTTGTCGGCGACAGCATTTGGGACATGCTCGCTGCGGTGCGATGCGGAGCACTCGGCGTGGGCCTGCTCAGCGGCGGCTACGGCCTCGACGAGTTGCGCTTTTCCGGCGCCTTCCGCGTCTATGACGATCCTAGCGGCCTGCTGCATCACATTGACGAGGTGGCGGGCCGGCGCTGAAACGGCCAGTCCAGCGCCGCATTCGCGACAATGGCGTATGCGGTCGAATGTCATGGCCGGGAGCCTTCGGATCGCGGCGCCGGCCTTAGCTTTTCCGCCTTTTCCCCGCCTTGGCCGCAGCGCTCTAAATCGCGTTGTCGCCGTCTCACTCCTCGTCGGCTGCCGGCACCATCATGATGGCCGAGGCGCAGACCACGCTGCCAAAAGTAATCGCAAAGCCGCTACATAGGAGCAACAGTCCGAGCCAGAACACGTCGCTGCCAATCAGCAGCGAACGTAGGCCGGCGACATCCAAAACAAGCAGCAGCAAAGCGCAGCCGATGCCGGTGAGCGCGCCCAAGATCCAATGTGTGACGACGATGCGAATGATCGGATCGCGGCCAAGCAGAGCCGAAAGGCGCATCAGCAAACCTCGTGATTTCGCTACCGCAGCTCGAAATAGGCCACCCTCGCACTTGTGGCAATGGACACGGGGACGCAGCGCGATGATCCTTGGTACGAGTTAGCTCGACTCGTCGTGTTTTTCCTCGGCTTCGACAATGCGATGCATGGCTTCACGCAGACCCTTCCAGCGTTTGAAGCCCTCATTGGCGCCAAGCAGGGCGAGCGCCAGAACGAAGGGTGCAAGATAATAAATGATCCGAAACAGAAGCAGAGACGCAAGCAGAGCTTCCTGCGAGGGGACGGGCACGAATTTCAGCATCGTCGCTTCGAAGACGCCGATGCCGCCCGGCGCATGGCTCGCTATGCCGAGGACACAGCCGAAGACATAGATGGCGGCAAAGGTGAAGAAATCGAGCTGCCGTGGCTCCGGCAGCAGCGCATAGAGCACGCCCGCGGCGGCGCAGAGATCGATGACGCCGAGAATGACCTGGCCGAGCGTGAGGCTGAAGCCGGGAAGCTCGAGCCGGAAGCCCTGCACGCGCGTCTTTCTATGCCCGATCGAAACCCAGGCGAGATAGACGAGCAAGGCGACGATCACCGCGACGCCGATCAACATATTGATATGCGGCTCGAAATGATCGATCCGGCTGATCATGTCGCTGCGGATCAGCAAAGTGACGCCGATGACGAGCGCCATGCCGAGCCAGAAGGTGACGCCGGCAATGACCGTGAGGCTCGCGACCTTGGCCGCCGTCAGTCCGGCTTGCGAATAGACCCAATAGCGCACCGTTCCCGCAGTGATCAGCGGAAAGCCGAGCGTGAAGGAGATCGCATAGCTCGTGAAGGAGGCGAGCGCCGTCGTCCGATAGGGAATCCGGGCCCGCAATTGCCGCAGCGCCAGACCGTCATAGCCGGTGAGCGCCAGATAGGACAGGGCGGCAAATCCCGCCGCGGTCAGAATCTGCTTGTTGCTCGTCGCCGCGATCGCGGCCTGCAGCTGCGCGAGCTTGAGGTGCGACAGCGTGTGGACAAGGACGACAACGGACAGAAGCGCAATGGCGGCGCTGACAAAACCGCCGATATATCTGCCGATGCGCCGCCGCGGCCACGCCTCTTTGTTCGAAGCCGCATTCTTCAGCCACATGCTGCGATCCACGCCATTTGGGGGAGGCACTGATGGTTGGCCGCCTCTCGTTCCGGCTCCACTTGCACCGGCTTCGTTGTCATAGCGCATAAATCCCCTGTCCGGACGCGAACATGCCCCGAGCCTTCTTCATACACCTCCTGCCCGGGGCGTCATGCGGCGTGAAGGCGCCGGCAGCAAGTCCGGCAGCGGAGCGAAAGGCGAAGCGGCAAACATGCATGGCTTAGCGATGCCTCCGGGCGCAGCATCCGAAGGCGCTGATCTGCAATCCGAGACGGTAGGTGAGGGCGGACGTTAAAGCACAAACTCCATGGCCATTTAATAAACAGCATACAGGACGAACCGCCGCTGTGGCAAACCGGCCCGGATCGCGGGCGCGCAAGCGCCGCGCGCAGGTTTTCCATCCCAATTCGTGTTCTGCAGCAAATCGCCTTTCCGATTTGAGCTGGATCATGCTCCGCTTGGCGATTTACGGCAGATTGGCTCTGGAACGGCAAGGATGGATTATCACTTCTGTGCGATATCGCCTATGAGGGCCTCCCGATTCTTGGCGGGAAGTCGCATATGAGGGGCCAAGCTTTGGAGATCAGGGCAATGCGTCTGGGCTGGAAGGTATGGGTTCTCGCGATCGTCACGACCTTCGCATGTGCGTCTTATGTACCCGCACAGGCCGCGCCGGTGAAGCGGCATGTCCATCATCGGCATGCCAGGCTTCACCACGGCTATGTCGGCACGAGGCGGCATGGACATGTCGCTTACGCGCCTCGCGCCTATCCCTACGGGCGGGGGAGCGGATATGCCGAGCTCGTCGGCGATCCTGAGAGCGGGGTCGGCTTCTATCCGCTGCCCTTCCGCTATCGTGTCGGCGCCTGGCGCTATCACATGCGCGAGGCCAGCCTCCCGCCCTGGATCAGGAACGGCGTCCTCTTCGCCATGGTCGCCGACGCGGCGCGCTATGACTATTTCTTCGTCACGCCCGTCAACGACTATAAACTCGGCGTCTACAGCCCCTATGAGGGTTGGGGAACGCCCTATTTCCCCGGCTGGTATGAGGGACGGTGAGCCGCCCCCATAAGGCGATCACTAAGAAGACAGGTGAAGAGATGGACAAGGATCGCTTGTTCGTGGAGCGCCGCCCGCAGGGCGATTACGCCGTCAGAAAGCCCAATTCGGACAGGGCCAGCGCCGTGCTCCCCACTCAGGCGCAGGCGATCGCTCGGGCAAGAGAATTGAGCCCAGGCAAATCGGTGCTCGTCGAACGGGTCCGCGCGACCGCCGGCGGCAAACCGGCCAAGTGGCGCAAAGCATGATCCGACCGATCCGCTTGTGATCGACTTGTGATGCGCTTGGGCCGCTCCGGCTGAAAGCGCCGCCCAGGTAATTCTTGAGGTGCGGCGTCAGAAAAGACGGCCTTGTCGCGCGCGTGAAGCAGCGCGAAGAGCCGATTGCCGTTCCGGACATTCCCCGATTTGTCCCGATCATGTAGATCGCAATTCAAGCACATCGGCCATATCCGATGCGCCAAAGGTGCGATTCCACATGATCGCGATCGGCTCTAGAGCGTTTTCTGATCGGATGGAATCATCCGATCGAAAAGAAAACGCTCAAAATCAATAAAGTGGAGCATCTTCTTATCGAAAAAGTCGCGCAACTTTTTCGGAACATGCTCTAGCGGCTCGCACTTCATCTCGGGTGGTTTGACATCAGGCCACGGGCCGCTCCTCGATCGCATCGACGCGGTCGGGATAGAAGGCGAGATGGTCCTTGATCGCAGCGACGAACTCATAAGGCGCCTCATAGCTCCACACGGCATTTTTCGCACGCGCACCGCCGAGGGGAATGCTGAAATAGGCGCATTCGCCCTTGTAGGGACAATAGGTGGCGTGATCCGTCCGCTCGAGCAGCGTCCTATCGACATCCTTGCTCGGGATATAGAGCACGGCGGGATAATTGGCTTCGCGCAGAGCCAAAGCTTCGCGCGTGTCGGCAATCGTCCGGCCCGCGATTGACACGACGACCCGCATCGGATGGCGCGCGATTAAAATCGGATGATCGGGCCCGGGGATTTTGACGGGGCGAGGGGAGGCTGTGGGGGACATGGCTTCACCTTCCTTTCTTCCGTCCTTTTACTTTAATCGCCAGTTGACTAAAAATGGCCCCAAAGAAGCTTCAGCAATGCTAGGACACTCTTTGTCCGGACGTCCAGAACGACGGAAAGCCGCTCCCAACACGGCTCTTGGAGCTGAGCGCGCCTTCTAACCGCCGCTAACCGCCGCGGATGCTGAAAATCGATCAAGCCGCAAGGCGCGAAGTGGAATCATTCGGAAAGCGGGGCGAATGACAGACGGGATCGGAACGCCGCAAGATTTCATTTCCTTCGATCGCAGTCGTTTTTCTCCAATCGTTCTGTCTCTCACCGTTTCGGCTGCCGGCGCTGTCGCCTTCAGCGCGTTGGTGGGCGCCTTGCTGCTCTACGCCCGTCCCGCCACTGCGCCCAGTGGCGATGGAGCGCCCAGGGTCGCACCTGCGGCTAATCTGGTCGCGAAGGCCTCCAGTGTTTATGGGGCGCTCGTGGTCGCACCTGCGGCAAATGTCGCCACGAAGGCCCCCAGTGTCTATGGGGCGCTCGTGGTCGCGCCTGCGGCGAATGTCGCCACGAACAGCCCCAGTGTCTATGGAGCGCTTGCGGCGGCGCCGGCAGCAACGGTCGCCACGAACAGCCCCAGTGTTTATGGAGAGCTCGTGGTCGTGCCTGCGGCATCCTCCGCGGCAACCACAGAAGCCGAAAACGTCCCGGCGACGCCTACGCCGGCCGTTGCCAAGCTTGTTCAGAGCGTGCCGGTGCCACCGCTGCGACCTCGGGGCGGCGGATTGCTCGTGGGTCATGTGCCGCTCCGTGCGTCCGGCCGCCTCTTGGCACATCAGGAAAGCGCCACCGTTGCTTCGACCGCCTCGGCCGATCATCGCACGTTTTTCCAGAAGCTTTTCGGCATGCGGCAGGCTTCGGGGCAGGTCCTCGCCTATGCGGCTCCCGAAGACGGCTCTGTTGCCGATGGACGACGGAGCCCGTCCGGCGCGTTGCTCCCTTATGGTCGGGAGACCGCCGTCTATGATATCGCCGCGCATACCGTCTACATGCCCGACGGAACGAGATTGGAAGCGCATTCCGGGCTTGGCAACAGGCTGGACGATCCGCGTCACGTCAACGAAAAGATGCGCGGCGCCACGCCGCCCAATGTCTATGAGCTTCAGCCGCGGGCGCAGCTTTTCCACGGGGTCCGCGCCTTGCGCCTCATCCCCGTTGGCAGCGGCGCCTTATTTGGACGGACAGGCCTCCTCGCGCATACTTACATGCTGGGCCAGAAGGGCGCGTCATTTGGATGCGTATCCTTCAAGAACTATCAGGCATTTTTGCAGGCCTATGAGAAGGGCGAGGTGAAACGCCTGGTCGTCGTCGCGAGTTTGGACTAAGTGCTGCTTTGCGATCTGTGCCGGCGATCTTCGTTGGTGGCGCCTCGGCGAGCGCCTTTCGCCTAAGGCCAGGTCCGCAGGTCTGCGAGGTGCTCGAATGATTTGCCAGCGCGTGTATTTGGCGATCGGTCTTGCCGCGGGGGCTGCGTTTTGGAGCCATGCGGCGGCCGCCCAAACAGATGATCCCGCGGCGGCCGCACAAGCAGGCCCGCCTGGGGCAGCCCCACAAGAAGTTGATCATTCGGAGCCTGCACCGACAAACACTGTCGGCCCGAAGGTCATCGTCGACGTCGATCTCACCACCCAGCGCATGCAGGTGCAGTTCCCCGACGGCACGGATGAAACCTGGCCGATCTCGTCAGGCCGTCCCGGGCTCGACACGCCGGACGGAGAGTACAAGCCGCAGTGGGTCGATCCCGACCATGTCTCGAAGCAATATCAAGACGCCCCCATGCCCTATGCGATCTTCTTCGATCTCAAAGGGCACGCGATTCACGGCTCTTATCAAAAAGTCTTCGGCGCGGCGGTGTCGCATGGCTGCGTGCGCTTACCCGTAGCCGACGCCAAGCGGCTGTACGAGGCGGTGATGGCGAGCGGCGCGGAAATCGAGATCACCGGGCGGGCGCGGCGTCGGGGCGGGACCTATTGGGCGCAGCGCCAGGGGCCTCCGCAAGCGGCCTATGGCTATGGATATGGCGGATACGGATACCAAAGGAGTCCCTATCCGCCTTATCCGGGAAGGCCGGCCTATCCGCCGCAGCAGTCGTTCTTCGGAGCGCTCTTCGGCGGCCACTGAGCTGCGCCGCGCGCCATCGCATGATTTGCGGCAGCTTTCCGCAGCCGTCATGGCCGGGCTTATCCCGGCCATCCACGCCGCGACAAGGCTTCGACGATCGAATTTCACTTATATCGTGACGCAGGTCGATGAGTCTTGATGGGGATGAAACCATCCCGCATCGCGCCAAGCCGACCCGCGTGGATGGCGACACCAGCGTCTGCATGATCCGCTTCGTGCCTTCGAGCGCTTCGCCGGCTCTTCAGCATCTCGGATGAAGGGTAACCCCTCCCCTTCAGGGGAGGGTGGCCCGCGAAGCGGGGCGGGTGGGGTGCGCTTCTACGCAATGACCCAAATGATCTGACCCCATCCGTCACGCTTCGCGTGACACCTTCCCCTTTCAGGGGAAGGATAGCGCCCGCTCTTTCGCACCCCCCTCACGCTGCCTTCTTCATCGCGAGCGAAGCGAGTGTCTGCAAGATCCGTTTCGCGCCTTCGAGGTGGCTGCTCCGATTGGCAAAATCGCTGACGAAGACGACCTTCATGCAGGTCTAACCTAAGCGGCCCTTGTTCAGGCAATGCTCACATGCAGACAACATGAATTGCGTAGACGGTCCGCTCAATCGTTTGCAGCATGTCCTGCACAAGAACTCTATCAATTGGCCATCGTTGACCAGGATACGATGGGTCAATATCCGCTTCATGAGCAATCTTGTTACGGCGATCAATGATCAATCCGAGAGAGGCTTTCGCGGCTTTGGCCGTCGTGCCCAACCGCGTGCCAACGCTATCCCAAAGGGGAACGTCAGAAAAAAGCCGTACTGCATCAGCAATTTTTTCAGGCTGTTGAAAAGTTGCAAAGTTGTGTTTCGATCGTATCTCGTTTTCGAGAATTCTCTCGGCTTGAGATCCGGCTGCCAAGAGAGCAGATGCAGCTCCAATTGGCATCTGAAATCTCTTGAATGCGTTAGTTTGAATTCTTTCGCCACGCCAACATTGAAGCATCCCGATCCGCGTTAGCTCATGAACGTAGTAGTCTAATGCGCTAACGGCGAGAACCACCTCAGCACGTAGTAGGTCACTCAGGTCGATCACAGGCATCACCTGACCCGAGAATGATGCATGCAAGGAATGAAGAAGATGAACGCGTCTAATGTTCTCCGAGAAACCATCAAGCGCCGATTGCATCAATGACCTTCAATGTCCGTTCAGACGCTTTGGAGAATAGCTCACGGAATTGCTCCTGAGATCCTTGGGTAATATCCAGGACGCGCCCAACTTGCTGCAATTGATCCGGCGTCAATTCGAAAATTGGAACTTGGTGCTCCTGGGATCGTGCGATCAAGGAATTGAAATCCGGCATCTGAAGAATGGGCTCGTGAGGATCAAACCCTGCGGCATGGTACACGGCAGCATCCAACATCATTCCACAGCGCTCAAGCGCTGGGATAAAGCTTTCTTTGATTGCGATCTCCAGCTGATCAACCCATTTCTGGAATGCCCTGGTCGGAACGCCGGCACGTGGCCTATATTTCTGAACCACATAACCAAGGAATTTGGGTGTCGCATCAGGGAATGGATATTCCGCCTCTCGCAAAAGTTCGATTTTCGCCGCAGCTTCGGCCCAAGCCTTCCATTTCGGCAGAACGGTCGTCAGCGACTTGACCGCCATGCTGGAGAAATAGTCCGGATGCATTGGGACCAAGAAGAGATCGCTCGTCGCAAGCAGGTTCTGGTTGATCGCACCAAGGCTAGGA
The DNA here is from genome assembly GCA_963704745.1 of uncultured Alphaproteobacteria bacterium. Lineage (GTDB taxonomy): Bacteria > Pseudomonadota > Alphaproteobacteria > Rhizobiales > Beijerinckiaceae > Methylovirgula. Next base: position 2,788,722 of record OY969936.1, on the reverse strand, counting down.
CTCATGTCAATCATCACAATATCGATTTGATATTCTGCAGCTGTGGTATCGATCAAGAAACGAAGAGAGCCCGGAAGATTGCGCAGGGTCACGAGTGAGCCCGACAGCTCCTGCGCGATACCCAGCGTGACTTCGTACTCAGCTAAACCTATGTGACCGGGCATCAGGAAAAGGCGATCATTCCTTGGCACCTGAATGCATTCCACCGCCTGAATGAGAGTGGGGCGAGATTCGAAGGCGGGAGCGAGACCTTCTCTGATATTAAGGGGATGGCCGTTGCGGGTACCCTGTATCGAGTCTGCGGTTTCGACGTCCTCGAGGCCGAGGACCATCCCGGTAAGATTACACTGCGGGTCACAGTCAACCAACAAGACGCGTCGGCCTTGGCGAGCAAGCATCCAGCCCAGGTTGAAGGCCGTTGTCGTTTTACTGACGCCGCCCTTGTGATTGAAAAGGCATATCAGCTTGGCCATTCTAGCTCCTGCCGAACTTTAAGCCGCGTGCATGCAGTGGAAAAGCGGCAGCCGCTATGGGTCAGGTTAGCCGTAACGTATGTCGGCTCACAAGAAGTAAATTGGCTTGCCGATTGATCAATGATCGCGACAGCAACCTATTTGGTTGACTGACGCCCCCCTCACGCCGCCTTCTTCATCGCCAGCGAGGCCAGCGTCTGCATGATCCGCTTGGTGCCTTCGAGCCGTTCCGTCGGCGCCTCGAAATCGCGGATGAAGACGATTCTCATGTCGGGCCGGACTTTCGCCTCGTGTCCTTGCTCGGCGATATAGCGCACGAGGCCCTGCGGATTGGCGAAGGAATTGTCGCGGAAGGCGATGATCGCGCCCTTCGGCCCCGCCTCCAATTTTTCGACATTGGCCTTGCGGCAGAGCGCCTTGATCGCGACGAGTTTTAGGAGCTGCTCGACCTCGCGCGGCAGCGGCCCGAAACGGTCGATCATCTCGGCTGCGAAAGCTTCGATCTCGGCATCGCTCTCCAAACCCGAGAGCCTGCGATAGAGCCCGAGCCTGAGATCGAGATCGGCGACATAATCTTCCGGAATCGTGACGGCCGTGCCGAGGGTGATCTGCGGCGACCAGGCTTCTTGCGCCGGCTCCTCTATGCCCGCCTTCAGCGCGACCACCGCCTCCTGCAGCATCTGCTGATAAAGCTCATAGCCGACCTCCTTGATATGGCCGGACTGCTCTTCGCCCAAGAGATTGCCGGCGCCTCTTATGTCGAGATCATGGGAGGCCAGCATGAAGCCGGCGCCAAGCGTATCGAGCGATTGCAGCACCTTCAGCCGCTTTTCCGCCTGCGGCGTCATGCTGCCTTTCGCCGGCACGGTGAAGAGCGCATAGGCGCGGGTCTTTCCGCGCCCGACGCGGCCACGCAATTGATAGAGCTGGGCGAGGCCGAACATATCAGCGCGATGCACGATCAGCGTATTGGCGCTCGGAATGTCGAGCCCGGATTCGACGATGGCGGTCGAGAGAAGAATGTCATATTTGCCGTCATAAAAGGCGGCCATGCGCTCTTCGAGTTCGGTCGCCGGCATCTGCCCATGGGCGATGACGAATTTCGCCTCCGGCACATTGTCCCGCAAAAAGGCGGAAGCCTCTTCGATATTCTCGATGCGCGGACAGACATAAAAGCTCTGGCCGCCGCGATAGCGTTCGCGCAGCAGCGCTTCGCGCACCAGCAAAGCGTCGAACGGCGAAATGAAGGTGCGCACGGCGAGCCGGTCGACGGGCGGCGTCGCGATGATCGACAGTTCGCGCACGCCGGTCAGTGCGAGCTGCAAGGTGCGCGGGATCGGCGTCGCCGAAAGCGTCAGCACATGGACTTCGGCGCGGAGTTCCTTCAAGCGCTCCTTATGCTTGACGCCGAAATGCTGCTCCTCGTCGATGATGACGAGGCCGAGATCCTTGAAGGCGATGGTCTTGCTGAGCAGGGCATGGGTGCCGATGACGATGTCGACAGCGCCGGAGGCGAGGCCCGCCTTCACCTCTTTGAGAGCGGCGGAGGCGACCATGCGCGACATTTGCGCGACCTTGATCGGCAGGCCGGCAAAGCGCGCGGCGAAATTTTTCGCATGCTGGCGGGCGAGCAGGGTCGTCGGCACGACGACAGCGACCTGTTTGCCGTTGATCGCCGCGACGAAGGCGGCGCGCAGCGCGACTTCCGTCTTGCCGAAGCCGACATCGCCGCAGACGAGCCGATCCATCGGGCGGCCAGAGGCAAGATCATCGAGCACGGCCTCGATCGTCGCCGCCTGATCCTCCGTCTCCTCATAGGGAAAGCCGGCGCAGAAGGCCTCGTAAAGGCCGGGCGGCGGCACGAGCTTCGGCGCCGCATGCGTCTGCCGCGCCGCGGCGATCTTCATCAGGCCCGCCGCCATTTCGAGAATGCGCTTGCGCATCCGCGCCTTGCGCTTCTGCCAGCCGGCGCCGCCGAGTTTGTCCAGCTGGACCTCGGTGTCTTCCGAGCCATAGCGCGAGAGAAGCTCGAGATTTTCCACGGGGAGAAAGAGCTTGTCGCCATCGGCATAATGGAGTTCGAGGCAATCATGCGGCGCGCCCGCCGCCTCGATGGCTTTGAGCCCGGCGAAGCGGCCGATGCCGTGATCGACATGCACGACGAGATCGCCGGCGGAAAGCGCAGAGATCTCGGAAAGAAAATCCTGCGCCCTTCGCGCCTTCTTGCGGCCGTGTATGAGCCGGTCGCCCAAAATATCCTGCTCGCCGATGATGGCGAGATCTTCGGTCTCAAAACCCTGTTCGAGGCCGATGACGGCGAGCGCCGTCGTCGATTTGGCAAGTTTTTGCGCCTCGGCAAAAGAAGAGACGGGCGAAAGATCGCTGACGCCGAAATCCTTCAAGACATGGCTCAAGCGCTCGCGCGAGCCCTCAGACCAGCCGGCGAGGATCACGCGCTTGCCTTGCGCCTGGAGTGCGCGCACATGATCTGCGGCTGCGCGAAAAACATTGGCGCCTTCATCGGCGCGCTCGGGCGCGAAATTGCGGCCCGTCCTGCCGCCGCAATCGATCAGCGTGCCGCCGCTTCCTTCAGGATGCGCGAAAGGCGTGATGCGCGCGACGCCGGTCGATGCCAGCTGCTCGCGCCATTGCGACTCCGAGAGATAGAGCGCGTCGGGCGGCAGCGGCTTATAGGACGAATGGGCGGGATCGGCCTCATGCGCGCTTTTGCGGGCGTCGTAATAATCGGCGATCTGGGCGAGGCGCGAAGAGGCCGCGTCTTCGGCCAGAGCATCGAGGACGAGCGGCGCCGCGCCGGTGTAATCGAAGAGCGTGTCGAGCCCGTCGTAGAAGAGCGGCAGCCAATGTTCGAGGCCCGGATGGCGGCGGCCTTCGCTCACTGCCTCATAAAGCGTATCGCCGCGGGTTTGCGCGCCAAAGAGCGCGACATAGGCCTGGCGGAAGCGCCGCATGGAGTCGGCAGTGAGCTGCACCTCGCTCATCGGCACGAGATCGAGGCCGCGGAGCTGGCCGATCGTGCGCTGCGTCTCCGGATCGAAAGTGCGGATGGATTCGAGCGTATCGCCGAAGAAATCGAGCCGCACCGGCTCGGGCATGGCCGGCGCATAGAGATCGAGAATGCCGCCGCGCACCGCATATTCGCCGGTGTCGCGCACGGCGGAAGCGCGGGAAAAACCGTTGCTTTCGAGCCAATGGACGAGGCCGTCCATATCGACGGCATTGCCCGGCGCCGCGGAAAAACTATCCGCCGCGATCTTCTCCAAGGGCGGCACCCGCTGGAGAAGCGCATTGACGGTCGTCGACAATATGCGCGGCTGCGCGAGCCCGGTGCGCGAACGGGCGAGCCGCGAGAGAACCGTCATCCGCCGCGCCGCGATCGCCGCATTGGGCGAGACCCGGTCATAGGGCTGGCAGTCCCATGCCGGAAAATCGAGGATCTCGATGTCCGGCGCGGCGAAGCGCAAAGCTTCGCTGAAGGCATGCGCGCGCTGCGCGTCGCGCGCAACATGGACGGCGACGACCGCGCGCCGCTCGGCTGAGGGTGTCAGCGCACGCGTGAGATCGGCAAAGCAGAAGGCGTCATAGCCGTCGGGCAGGGACGACAGCGTCAGCGCGCCGCCCTGGGCGAGTTCGGCAAGGGCACGTTTGAGATCGGTCACGGTCTAGCGGTCTGCGAGTAGAGCAAATCTAAAGCTCGATCGGCCCGGCATGAGTATGGAAAGCCAGGATTTTTCGGAACACGGGCGTATCATAGGCCGGCGGAATGTCCATCTCGTCGGTCAGCCAGCCGAAAATGTCGCGGTCTGCCAGTTCGAGCAAGGTCTCGTAATCGGCGAACTCGGCCTCGCTCAGCGTCGCGAGTTCCGCATCGGCGAAACGGCCCATGAGAATGTCCATCTCGCGCATGCCCCGATGCCAGGAGCGGAACAAGGCCTTGCGGCGGCGGGCATCGAGGGGGGGGCTGGTGATTTGCGAACCTGACATAAGTGGGGTTCCAAAAGGGTAGTGCGTCGAGTGGCGGAAGATGCGCCAAATAATATCAAGGGTCACGAAAGGTGATTCCGGTTCCATATGCTCCACCAAGCGCCATCCCCGCGCGCACTCTAGCATGCCTGCCGCAGCTAACGACATAGGAGCGTTACAGCGATGTTGAAAGGCCTGCCTCATCAAGAATCCGACGGATTATCTCGTTCCGCGAAGCAGTCATCGAATTGGAGATTTTCCACCTCCAAGAAAGCATTCAGCTCGTCTCGCGTAAAATGTTGGGCATAAAAATGTGAGCGTGAGAAATCGATGGGACGGCTTCTTCCATAAGGCACGAGCAATGTTCCAAATGGCGCCATGTATCTTTCCATTTTCTCCTCAGGAGATAGCTCTCCATCGGTCTCCGGCGCTGCAATCATATTGGAAATGTATCTTTCCATTCCATGTCTTTTCATAATGAGAACAGAATCCTGAAGCATCGGGGCGGCGACAGCCCCATGAAGGCCCATTCCTCCTTCTGGCCTCTCGCCACAAAGGAAATCGAAATCCTGTTCGCCAATCGCCGCTTTGAGAAAGTCCTCACCGCGAAGAAGGCAATCCTGCTCGACATACACAAAATAGTCCGCGTCACAACACAGTGCAAATGATGCACCCATCATCTTAGAGCGGTTGGTTCCTGAGAGTTTTGTTTTGCTTAATCCCGCACGGATATCGTTCGCATGGCCATAATTTTTATCCAATTCGATCCAGGTCACGCGTTCAAAGTCACGCCAGTTTGGCTTGATCGGAGAATTGCTATCTGTCACAACAATCAAAGCTGGGTTGAGCGACTTCATGACTTGGCGATGCCACAGTGCAAAAAAGGCACTCGACCGGATCAGGTCATCGCCGATGTTCCATTGAGACCGAACCCCAGCACACCACCACCCACTTCCGACTATGATTTTTGGATCGGCCATCGGTAGTTGTCCCCCCCCTGTTAACGCTCGCAATTGCTTATGAGGATCGAAGCGGCCCGCAACCTTCCACTCTATGCCGCGAGCGCCCGCGCGCGCCCATCGTCTCCATCATCGGCTCGCGTCAACTGATGCTATAACCTCGCTGCTTTTCTAACGCAGCCACAACGGATTTAGAAATTTGCCCCAGTGCTCCCGCGTCGACGCAAGCTCAGCAATCGCTTGTGTCGCTTCTTCAATGCAGAAATTCAAGCGGACGAGACCGTTGGCCATTCCTTCCGAAAGTCCTTCGGTTTTCAAGGTGCGATCGGGGTTGAAAAGATGCGGAAAGGCCGGGATATGCCCGGTCGTTAAGTGAACTGCGAAACAGGTCGATATTTCTCCGAACAGGTGCAGAGTCGCGTTCACTTGAGGGGGAAGGAACTCGACGTCTTCCTGCAATTCTTCGAGCGCCAGGGCGAAGGCGACTTGATCCACATGAACACTCCAGTCGCCAAGTAGGTAACGGTTTTCGACCAGCCACTGAGCCCATTTCTTCCATTTCAAAGCGAGCTCGTTGCATCGTAAGCTCGGCGCAACCACGATGCCCGCCGAAATATTGTTGATATGTGTTTCGCGCTGACCTCCGAGGCCTCTGAAAAGAGCGATTCCAGGTCTGTAAGGCCGCCCAAGCCCACAAGCAGCCAGAATTGATTGGAAAACGTGCGGCGGTGGGTTGCAGTGGTTGTTGGGCGCTGCCCGAAACCGATCCGTTGTTAAAAATACACTTGGATCATTGACAAAAAACAGGTCCGTATCGCAAACGATTGTAAAATCCGAAGAATGCTCCCCAAAGAATGGCATGATCTTATTACAGTGAGGCGATCCCTCTATCACGGTAGAGGTCGCCCGAATCTTCATGCCCATACCGGTGACCCAGTCGATCAGATCGCGAGGAACAGAGCCGACTGTATATACGATAGCGTGGAAACGATCGGAAGGCAGGTAGTGCTTCACGCAAAGCGCCCATAATACGAGCTCGACGTAGAAACGTGGGTTTGCGTCAACGACACAGCATAGGGTGTAAATCGGGGCACGTTCGGGTCGCATTCTGCAAATCTCTTGTCAAAGCAGCTGGCTTTTGCATTCCGCTCATCGCCCATGCGAGCGCTCTGCAATCCGTCATAATGATTTCGAGCAGGCTCTCAGAAAGACCGGGGTTTGCGCCTCGAATTTCTTGTCGCCATCGATCACAAAAGAGTAGATCGCTTTCAATCAGCCCTCCGGCATCCCGTCATGAAACGCGAGTAAATATCATCAAGTTGACGGACGACTCTCCCGGTTGTCCATTTTTGCTCGAAAATGCGACGAACCATGGCGCGGTCCAATGATGCGCTCGACGTGATGGCTTTTGCCGCTTGATCTGTGCCGTCGCCTTCATCTTTTGCGGACAAAGCAAAGCCCGTGACGCCATGATCAATGACTTCGGCAACCGCTCCGCAGTGAACATCGCCGATTGATTTGTAGGCTATGACCGGTGCGCCGCACGCCATGGACTCGATCATCACAAGCCCGAATGGTTCTGGCCAACCGATGGGGAAAAGGGTTGCCACGGCATTTCCGTAGAGCGCTTGCTTTTGCCTGTCATCGGCTGGCCCCGAAAAAATAATAGGAGCAGTTTTACCGGTCATGCTTTGTATAGAGGCAATTTCCGCACGCACTGCTGGCGAACTCATCGCAGAAATGCGGGTTAGAAAATTTGGGTCGTAGATATCTATGTGCGGCTTGATCTGTTCATCGAAATGCCGTTGGCTATTCGGGTCTATTTTAAAAATTATGCCCGCCATAACCAAGGGAACACCCGCCTGCCGAGCTATTTTGATCGAGCGATCCGCCCCTTTGTTCGCCGAAAATCTACCGATCCATGCGACATATCCAGCGTGTTCTGATGTGGGGGAGTAGGTGTAAGGGTCCAGTCCATGATGCACTATGTCGTAAACAACGGCGTCGTATTTGGCCTTCAATAGTTTAGCCTGAGCGTGGGAAATGCAGATGAGGGGAAAAGGATTCTCACAATAGGACCCTTCCAGTACCGGATTGTGCTGGTGTACCAATGTCTTAGACAACAATCCTGCTGGAATAATATTCTCCGCCATATATTGCCGCTCATGACAATGAACAATATCGAACGGGTGAGTGCGCTCATCCTTTAAAAATTCGCCAAATAGGTTATCAAGTTTGACGTCCTTCTCGGAATCTTCAAATCCCATCGCCTGAATGCCAGCGCTTTTTAATTGAACCCGTCCAATGCGGCCGTCAGCGTTGGTGACGGCTATCGAAGCTTGCGAGGGATCGATTTGTGAGACGAGCCCCAGTTTGTTGGAAATTTCATGGGTAAATCTAATGATGTCGGAGTCAGAAGCCGCGTAGATGGTAATATTATGAGCACTAACTGCCGCCTGAAAGGCAGTCATCTGCGCCATATCGCGTTCGGTGCCGCCGTATTCCCTGGGCGGAACAGGCAGGTATAAATTTCCTATGCGGGCAATTCTCATCGTGCGAAGTGACTAACCCCCTCAGGAAACAAATAACCAAAATCAGAGCATAGCGCTGTTGTCAATTTACATCCCGGCGACGGCGTCGCATGGCTCTTTCAAATCGCCGTGGTCAGACGCGGGCACCTGCGCCGATACTATGAAATCAGTGCACAACCAGCTGTGACAGCGATAAGCTTTGTCTTCCGATGCGACCTTCTCTCCTCGATCCCCTTTTTGCGCCGGCGGCGAGCCTGCCCGGCGTCGGGCCTAAGATCGGCAGGCTGCTCGACCGGCTCCTTGTCGAAGGAAGCGGGCAGGGAGCCGGCCATGCCCGTGTCGTCGATCTTCTCTTTCATCTGCCCCATGCCACGATCGACCGGCGCAACCGGCCGAAGATCGCCGATGCGCCGCTCGATCAGATCGTGACGATCGAGGCGAAAGTCGCCGATCATTATCCGCCCGGCCCGCGCTCCAAGGCGCCTTATAAGGTGCTGGTCGAGGACGAGACCGGCGATGTTCTGCTCGTCTTCTTCCTCGCCAGCCATCAATGGATCGAAAAAAGCTTGCCGGTCGGCGAAAGACGCTGGATCTCAGGCAAGCTCGAGCTTTGGGACGGGCATCGGCAGATCGTCCATCCCGATCGCGTGCTGGACGAGGCGAGCCTCGCAAGGCTGCCGCCGGTCGAGCCGGTCTATGGCCTGACCGAAGGCCTGCATCAGCGGGTTTTGGCGAAGGCGATCGGTGCCGCGCTGGCGCGCCTGCCGGTGCTGCCGGAATGGCATTGCTATGAAGTTGTCAAACTCCCGGACATGCTTTCCTTTGCGGCGGCGCTGAGGGCGATGCATGAGCCGCAAGACCCGGCCGCCATCGCGCCGACCTCTCCGGCGCGGCTGCGCCTCGCCTATGACGAACTTTTCGCGCATCAGCTGGCGCTCATGCTGTTGCGCGCTTCGCTCCGCCAGCGTGCCGGCCGCGCGCATCAGGCGCAAGGCCGTCTTGCGGAAAAAATGGCCGCGGCTCTGCCCTTCGCGCTGACGCGTGCACAAAGTCAGGCGCTCGATGAGATCCGCCAGGATCTCGCGGCACCCGCCCGCATGCTGCGGCTCCTGCAAGGCGATGTCGGCTCCGGCAAGACATTGGTCGCGCTTTTCGCCATGGCGCATGTGGTCGAAGCCGGCCGTCAGGCGGCGTTGATGGCGCCGACCGAAATCCTCGCCCGCCAGCATTATGAAGGCATGGCGGGCTTTGCCGAGGCGGCTGGCCTGCGCCTCGCTCTGCTGACCGGGCGCGACAGACCCGCCGAGCGCGGCAGAACGCTTGCTGCGCTCGCGGCGGGCGAGATCGATATTGCAATCGGCACCCATGCCCTGTTTCAAGAAAGCGTCGCCTTCCGCGATCTCGGGCTCGCCGTCGTCGACGAGCAGCATCGCTTCGGCGTCCATCAGCGCCTTGCCCTCGGCGAGAAGGGCGAGGGCGCCGACATATTGGTGATGACGGCGACGCCGATCCCGCGGACCCTGGTGCTCACTTATTTCGGCGATATGGACATCTCGACCCTGAGGGAGAAGCCGCCGGGCCGCCAGAGCATCGAGACCCGCGCCCTGCCGCTCGAAAGATTGGACGAGGTGATCGGGAGGCTGGGACGGGCCGTCGCTTCAGGGGCGCGGGCCTATTGGGTGTGTCCGCTCGTCGCCGAAAGCGAGGAGCTCGATGTGGCGGCGGCGGAAGCGCGCTTTGCGGCGCTGCGCGACATCTTCGGCGGCAAGGTCGGCCTCGTTCATGGCAAAATGAAAGGTCCGGACAAGGACCGTGCGATGGAGGGTTTCAGCCGCGGCGAGACGCAGATCCTCGTCGCGACGACGGTGATCGAGGTCGGTGTCGATGTACCGGAGGCAACGATCATCATCATCGAACATGCCGAGCGCTTCGGGCTTGCGCAATTGCATCAGCTGCGCGGCCGGGTGGGGCGCGGCGAAGCGAAATCCGCCTGCCTCCTGCTTTACAAGGCGCCGCTCGGCGAGACGGCTAAGGCGCGCATCGGCGTGATGCGCGAGACGGAGGACGGCTTTCTGATCGCGGAAGAGGATCTGCGGCTGCGCGGCGAGGGCGAAGTGCTCGGCACCAAGCAATCGGGGGCGCCGGGCTTTCGCCTCGCGGAGCTTAATCTCCACAGCGATCTTCTGGCGCTGGCGCGCGCCGAGGCGCAGCGGGTCATGGCTGAAAATCCGAAGCTCGAAGGCGAGGCCGGCTTTGCGCTGCGGCTTCTGCTCTATCTTTTCGAGCGCGACGCGGCGGTGAAGTTTTTGCGGGCGGGGTAATCCTTCCCCTTTCAGGGGAAGGTGTCGCGCCATAGGGCGCGCGGGCGCGCCCGTGAGATAAAATCGGCCGCCGCATGCGGCGGCCTATGGCGCGACGGATGGGGTTTGAAGGCGAGTGAAGACTTGGCCAAGCAAACTACGCCGACCCCACCCAGCGCCTTCGGCGCCACCCTCCCCTTTCAGGGGAGGGATCGCATCCTACGCTTCCGCGCTCGCCAGCGCATGCACCCGATGCGTCAGGCGGGAGACTTTGCGGGAAGCGGTGTTCTTGTGAACAATGCCCTTTTGCGCGGCGCGCATGATGATCGGCTCGGCGGCGCTCAAAGCGGCCGCGGCGGCTTCGGGATTGCCTGTGGCGATCGCTTCCTCGACCTTGCGCATGAAAGTGCGCATGCGGCTGCGGCGCGAGCGGTTGACTGCGGTGCGGCGGGCAATTTTACGCGTGGCCTTTTTGGCCGAAGGAGTATTCGCCATTGGTGTCCTGAACGGATGAGTGCAATCGGCTTGCGCCCGAAAGAGCGCGAAAAGGCGCCAAAAGGCGCCAGCCCGACCGAAACTGGAAGGCGCAAGGTATAAATCGCGCCGCCCGCGGCGTCAATGGCGGAAAGCCCTACCTATTCTTGAACACCGCCGGGCGTTTTTCGACAAAGGCGGCCATGCCCTCCGCCCTGTCCTCGGTCGCAAAGAGGCTATAGAACAGCTGGCGCTCGGCCGCCATCCCCTCCGAAAGCATGGATTCATAGGCGCGGTTGATGCTCTCCTTGATCGCCAGGATCGCCGGCCGCGACATGGCGGCGATGGTCGCCGCCATGGCCAGAGCTTCGGCCTCCAGCTGATCGGCCGGGAAAACTTTGATGACGAGGCCGCAGCGCTCGGCCTCCGCCGCATCCATCAGCCGGCCGGTGAGGCAGAGCTCCATCGCCTTGGCCTTGCCGAGGGCGCGGGTCAGGCGCTGTGTCCCGCCGGCGCCGGGCATGATCCCCAATTTGATCTCCGGCTGGCCGAATTTCGCATTATCGGCGGCCAGAATGATATCGCACATCATGGCAAGCTCGCAGCCGCCGCCGAGCGCGAAGCCGGCGACCGCCGCGATCACCGGCTTTCTGATCTTGGCGAGATGCTCCCAATCACCGAGGAAATTTTCGAGATAGGCGGAAACCGATGTCTTTGCCTGCATCTCGGTGATGTCGGCGCCGGCGGCGAAAGCCCGGGCCGAGCCGGTGAGCACGAGCGCGCCGATCTCGGGAGCCTCTTCGAATATGTCGAGCGCTGCATTCAGCTCGCGGATCAAAAGCGCGCTCAGCGCATTGAGCGCCTGCGGCCGATTGAGCCTGATGAGACCCACATGCGCATGGGTTTCGACTTCCAGGGTCTCATATGTGGTCTGGTCGGCCATGCTTGGCTCCGAAGTGCCGATGAGGAAAAATCTTCGAGCTTTGTTCCGGCGCGCTATGCGCGATAATGCGAGAGCGCCCTTTTGCATTGCAATAGGCCGCAGCAATCGTCAAATCGCCGAAGCGCAAGCCTTCGCAGCCTCCGGCGCGCGCCGGCACAGCGGCGATTGTAACGGATTGTAACGTGATTTGACGTGATCCTCTAACCTGTTGAGCTCAGGCGGAATATTCGAAATTCGCCGGGACAATCAAGGGCGCTGTCCCAAGGCTTGGACGCTTCCCCTTTTGCCGAGGCGAATGGGGGGTGCTATGGCTCCAGCCGGGTATCACAGGATCGCCACGATTTCTTGACGTTGCGATATGCCGGCTGTGGCCGCCCGCTGTCGGATCATGTCTTGCCATTCGGATTGTGCATTAGTGCGAAAAATCAACAGCCTTGCCGATTACGCGACCAAGCGGTTTCGCCTCGCCGGGAAATCCTATCTCGAAACCTATGACCCGTTCTTTGTTCCGACCGACAGCGCCCGCCATGAGGCGGAGACGCAGGGCCGGCACTTCGTCAGCTTCGCCAATTACGATTATCTCGGCCTCGCCGGTCATCCCATCATCAAAAGCGCTGCGGCGGCGGCGCTCGACACCTTCGGCGTCGGCGCGCTGGCGTCGCGCCTCGTCGGCGGCGAAAGATCGACCCATAAGCAGTTCGAGAAGGACCTGGCCGAATTCATCGGCGTCGAATCCGTCCTGACTTTGGTCTCGGGCTATCTCACCAATGTCACGACCATCTCTCATATCATCGGCTCGCGAGATGCGATTGTGATCGACGAGCTCTCGCACAACAGCATTGTGAGCGGCACCAAGGGCGCCGCCGGTGCCACCGTCACTTTCCGCCACAATGATCTCGATCATCTCGATTTTCTGCTGCGGGAGAAACGCGACAACTACCGCCATGTGTTGATCGTCGCTGAAAGCCTCTACAGCATGGATGGCGATGTCGCGGATCTGGCACGTCTCGTGGAGATCAAAGAAAAGCACCGAGCCTGGCTTTTGATCGATGAGGCGCATTCGATCGGCGTGCTCGGCCAAGACGGCCGCGGGCTGTGCGAATATGCGGGCGTCGATCCGGCCCAGGTCGATCTGATCATCGGCACCTTGTCGAAGACGCTCGCCTCCTGCGGTGGCTTCATCGGCGGCAGCGCGCCGGTGATCGAATGGCTGCGCTATACGCTGCCGGGCTTCGTTTTCAGCGTCGGCCTGTCGCCGGTGATCACGGCGGCGGCGCAAACAGCCTTGCAACTGGTTCAGAAAGAGAGCTGGCGGCTCGAGAAACTGCGCCGGAACGCGGCAATATTCGTCGAGGCCGCGCATGAGGCGGGGCTCGATACGGGTCCGGCGATCGGCCGCGGCGTCGTGCCGATCCTCTTTTCCGACAGCTACGAAACCGTGGCCGCCTCGCAGCATCTGATGGCGAATGGCTACTATGTGCCGCCGATCATTCAGATCGGCGTGCCGAAGAATCAGCCCCGCCTGCGGTTCTTCCTGTCGGCGGCGCATACCGAAGACGAGATCCGTGGCGTCATCGGCCTGCTCGCCCGCAGGCCGAGCCGGCAGGCGAGCGAGGCGCAGTCCTTGACCACGATCGCCACGTAAACGGCGTTCAAAAACATGTCACGGAAAAGTTTATGGACTTTTCCGCCGAGGACATGTTTCAAGACGTCGATAAGGCGCTGCTTCCGCTGCTGTCGAAACGCCTCGCGATCCATGCAATCGGGGCTGAGCGCTGCGCCGTCGAAGTCTGGCGCATGGCGGATCGGCAGCGTCGGCTGGCTTGCCCCGGATCTCTGTTCCAGAGCCAGTTTGTCGAAGACATCCTGCCAGAGCGCATAAAGACGGATTTGACTGATGAGCCGGATTGAGATCATGCCCGTTAAAGGGCTCGGAAGCTTTCTCGATTTTAGCAAGGTCCCGCGTCTTCTCTACAAGGACAGCAAGGGATTTGTGCCGTCGCTTGATGCCGAGCGCTGGACGCTTTATGCGGGCAAGCTCAACCCTCATTATGAGCTCGTCGAATCGCAAGCTTGGCTCGCCCGCCGCGACGGCAAGCCGGCCGGCCGGATCTTCGCGCAGATCTATAAGGACGGCACTGTCCCGGTCGGCGCTTCGCCGGCGCAATTCGGCTGTCTCGACGCGATCGAGGATGAAGCCGTCGTCGCAGCCTTGATCGATACGGCCGAGAGTTGGTTGCGTCAGCGCGGCGCCACGCGCGTCCATGGGCCTTTCTCGCCTTCGGTCAATAGCGAAGCCGGCATGCTGGTCGAAGGTTTCGACGCGACGCCGATGATCTTCATGCCTTGGAACCCGCCTTATTTGCCGGCTCTGCTGGAGAGCCGCGGCTATCACAAGGCGCGCGACCTCATCTCCTACCGCTATGCGGTGACTGCAGAGGACCGCGCCTCCGAGCCAGGAATTGTGGCAAGGCCCGAATGGCGCGACCGGCTGAAGATAAGAACCATCGATTTGAAGACGATCAAGCAGGAAGCTGAGATCCTCGTCGACATTTTCAATGACGCCTGGAGCGAGAATTGGGGCTTCGTGCCCTTCACCTATGATGAATTCATGTCGGTCGCCGATGCCATGAAATATCTGATGCCGCCGGAAGGCGGCTTCATGGTCGAGCTCGATGGCGCGGCGCAGGCCTTTGGCGTTGTCCTTCCCAATCTGCATGAGATCACCGCCGATCTCGGCGGCCATCTCTTCCCCCTCGGGCTGCCGAAGCTGATCGCACGCTTGCGCAATCATGATTTCAAATCGGCGCGGCTCGCGCTTTTCGGCATCCGCCGGGCCCTGCATCGCAAGGCGGCGGGCGGCGCCGTCATTCTCGCCTTCATCGAAGAATGCCGCCGCCGCAGCCGCGCGAAAGAATTGGTCGATCACGTCGAATTCGGCTGGGTTCTCGAGGATAATATGGGCATGCGCCGCCCGATCGAACTCTCGGGAGCGAAGATCGACAAGATCCACCGCATTTACGAGAAGGACCTCGCGGCTTAAGGCGACCTCCGAGGAAGCTCGGCAAGGACAGAGACCGGGCCGCAGTCCCTCGATCCGCCAAAGCCCGCCGACCTGGAAATAGAAATTTATGAAATAGAAATTTATTGATTTCGCGCACGCAGAGGCCGGCAAGCAGTATAGAATTCGCCTCGAAAACACGCCGGGATCGATCCGGCGCGGCGGCATTCTGCCTTTCTGAATGCGTTGAAGACTCGGGGGTCGGCACATGAGCGCGGCGCTTGCAGATCAAGGATCGACGGGCAAGACCCCGGGCGGCGAAGCGCCGGCCGACGTGGCGCCCATTCTGGACGGCTTTCTGAAGACCGAACCGGCCCGCCCGCATCCGCGTCGGCGCCGCGCCATTTTGGCGGCTCATCCCGAGGCTGCGGCCCTCGTCGGCTATGATCGCAGAACCGCGGTGATCGTCGTCGCGGTCGTTCTCGGTCAGACGGCGCTTGCCGGCGCCTTCGGCCATCTCGGCCTTTCTTATTGGTGGCTCGCTCTCATCGCCGCTTATGCAATCGGTGCTTTCGCCAATCATGCCATGTTCGTCGCGATCCATGATGCCGTTCACAATGCGATCTGCAAGACTCTGCTTGCGAACAAATGGATGGCGATCCTGGCCGATCTGCCGAACACGGTGCCGATATCCATGGGGTTTCGCTACTATCATTTGAAGCATCATTCGCATCTCGGCGATTATGATTATGATGCCGATCTGCCGAGCCATTGGGAGGCGCGGCTCGTCGGCAATCGCTGGTACGCGAAGGCGCTTTGGCTGTTTAGCTTCCCGATCATGCAAGTCACGAGGATCGGCCGGCTGAAGGGCACAGTGCCGATGAAGGGCAGCTGGACTTGGATCAATGCCGGCGCGATCATTCTCTATGATCTCGCCGTGCTCTATTTTTTCGGCGTCAACGCGCTGCTTTACCTCTTTGCATCCTTCTGGTTCTCAGTCGGCCTGCATCCCGTCGGCGCGCGCTGGATTCAAGAACATTTCACCTTCGATCCGAGCCAAGAGACCTATGATTACTATGGGATCTTGAACAAATTGGCGCTCAATATCGGCTATCACAACGAGCATCATGATTTTCCAGAGGTTCCCTGGACGCGTCTGCCCGCTTTGAAGAAGATGGCGCCCGAATTCTACGACGATCTCAAGACGCATAAATCCTGGGCCAAGCTGTTCTTCAGCTTCATCTTCGATCCGCGCTACACGCTCTATTCACGCGTCGATCGCAGCGCCGCGAATTTGGCGCAGAGTGCCTGAGCGCTCGCCGCTCGAGCTGCGGCATCGCCGCTTGTTCGCAGTGGTTGCATGGGAATCGCGAAACGCCTAAGCATGAGCCGGACGGTCCTGATTTCGGGACCGGACGTTGCGCCTCAATGAGGCTGCGAGCTCGGCTGCGGCGCCATTTTTCCATGCAAGGCTTGCATGGACCGCTTGTGGCCGCGCGATGACGAAGGCTGAGGAATTTATGCGTCCGTCCAAGCGCGCGCCCGATGAAATGCGACCGGTCTCGCTCGAGCGCAATGTCGCACGCTATGCGGAAGGCTCCTGCCTCGTCAAATTCGGCGAGACGCATGTCCTCTGCACCGCCTCGCTCGAAGACAAGCCGCCGCAATGGCTGCGCGGCCAGGGCCGTGGCTGGGTGACCGCGGAATATGCGATGCTGCCGCGCGCCACTCATACGCGGACGCGGCGCGAGGCGACCTCCGGCAAACAATCCGGCCGCACGCAGGAGATCCAACGGCTCATCGGTCGCAGCCTGCGCGCCGTCACCGATCTTCAGGCATTGGGCGAGCGGCAGATCACGCTCGATTGCGATGTGCTGCAGGCCGATGGCGGCACGCGGACGGCGGCGATCACCGGCGCTTGGGTCGCCTTGCATGATTGCCTGAAATGGATGCATGGGCGCTCGATCATCAAGGACATCCCCTTGCGCGATCATGTCGCTGCTGTCTCTTGCGGCATATCGAATGGCGAGCCGGTGCTCGATCTCGATTACACCGAGGATTCGGCGGCCGAGACCGATGCGAATTTCGTCATGACCGGCCTTGGATTTTTGGTCGAAGTCCAGGCGACGGCGGAAGCGGCCGTCTTCACCGAGCCGACGCTCGCCGCAATGCTGAGCCTGGCGCGCTCAGGCATCGCCAAGCTCGTCGAACTGCAAAAGCTCGCCATTGCCTGACATGCGGAAAAAGCTCGAAGGCCGGCTGGTGATCGCCACGCACAACGCCGGCAAGCTGTGGGAGATGCGCGAGCTGCTCGCGCCCTATGGGCTCGACGCCGTCTCCGCCGGCGATCTCGGCCTGCCGGAGCCTGAAGAAACCGGCGGGAGCTTCACCACCAATGCCGCTTTGAAGGCGCTGGGCGCCGCGCAAGCTGCGGGTCTGCCGGCGCTCGCCGATGATTCCGGCCTCTGCGTCGATGCCTTGGGCGGCGCACCGGGAATTTATTCCGCCCGCTGGGCGGAAGCGGAGCCGACAGGCCTGCGCGATTTCGCCGCGGCGATGGAAAAAGTCGAAACGGCATTGCAGATGGCGGCTGCGAAACCGCCCTTCGCGGCCCATTTCGTCTCGGTCATCGCGCTCGCCTGGCCCGACGGGACAGTGGAGACCTTCGAAGGCCGGGTTTGCGGCACTTTGGTTTTTCCGCCGCGCGGCACGCTCGGCTTCGGCTATGATCCGATCTTCTTGCCGGAAGGGCTGACGCGGACCTTCGGCGAGATGATGGCCGGCGAGAAGCAGGCGATCCCAGCGGACGGCTCGCCGGCGCTTTCGCATCGGGCCAGGGCTTTCCAAGCTTTCGCGCGCGCCTATCTTTGAGCCAGGGCGCCGCATCAATTGCGGGCATCGCTCTTGTGCAATGCAGCAAGGTGGCATAATGCTAGCGCCGAAATGCCGGATTTGTCCCGTTGCATGATGATGCGCAAAGCGGATCCACAGGATAGAGCGGCTCTCGAGCATGATCTTGAAAAGTCCGCTCGACTTTTCGAACGAGATCATGCGTTGGAACAAGATTTGGACCATGATTGCTGCAATCATGCTCTGCTGCTTCGATGACGCACAAAATGTCGACGACTTGGAACACGAAATATGGGCCGCGCCGCGTGCGGCATGATCCGCCGACGCTCAAGGAGGCGATCATCGCCGCGCAGGGGCTCTCAGATCAGCTCCAGGATCAGATCGAGATTGCCGCCGGTCTGATGGATCTGCCGATCGAGGCGGTGCGCGCCGAAGTGCTGAAAGCGGCGCCGTCGCGCGGCGCGGCACGCATTCTGGCGCCGAACAGCCGCGAAGGGGCGCCGCGCAGCGTCATCGTCGAGCGCAAGGCCGCGCGGCGCACGATCCGCTCGACGGGTATCTGAGCCGAATATTATTGCCCCGCGCCATGTTACCGCCCGAGCCCGGCGATCTCGGCATAGGCCAGGAAGGTCGCCGGCAGAATGGGCTGCGCCCCTCTGATCACCCTGGGCAAAGCGATCGGCGGCAGTTTCTGCGTAAAGGCCATGGCGAGCGATGTCGGGCGCGGCGGCGGCAGCGGAACGTCCGCGACGCCGGCAATCCGGGTTTCGGCGACGGGCAGTGCTCCCGTGCCGGTTTCGGCGGCGGGCCGCAGTGGCGGCAAAGGTGCCGCCGCAGCCAGGGTCGCGCCGGAGAGATTTCGTTCCGCTTCCGTCTGCTGCCGTGTCGCGACGATGGTCGGGGCGCGGGCAGGCCCGGTGGCCTGCGTCGGCTTGGTACCGAAGGCGGACATGACGCTCGCCCAGACACGCGAGATCGCGGCGTCCCCGCCTTGGCGCAGGGCCGGCTGCCTGCCAGCGAGCATGATGCGCGGCGCGTTGCAGTCCCTGACGCCGAGGGAGATCAGCTCGGCGCCCGAAAGCACTTTGAATTTGCGCGTCAGACTGCCGAGGCGGGCCCGCACCGCCGCGGGATAGGCCTCGAACAATTGCTCCGACACGCCGAAATCGGTCCGGTGGTTGCGCAGATTATAGGCCTGATGGAATTTGAAGATGCTGTCGGGATAGACGCACATGTTCGGCAGGCTTAGTGCCAGCGTGCAGGCGGAGTGGCATTCATGCACGCGCACTTCGCGCTCCGTCCTGCGGTAGAGCTCGGTCTGCGCTTCGTAATCTCTGACGACCCCGCCGACGTCTTTCATCACAATGACGGGGGCCGGCGCTGGTGGCGGATCAAGATAGCTCAAAACCGATCCTTGACGAGGGCTTGCCGACAGGGGCGATCGGCCGCTGCTCCAAAGCTGCGCGGCGCTCGCCCAAGGCCAGGCTTAGGCAAAGGTGGTGAATGGCGCGTTAAGCATCATCGACGGCGTGCCGTCGCGGTGGGCTGCTTCTGCTGGTGCTTTGCGGCAGGGATAGGGCCATGTCCGCAGCTTTTTGAAGTCGCGCGCGAACTGGCTTTTGCGAGGTCGCAATGCAGATGACTTAGCTCTGTGCGACCAATCCGACGAATGGGCGACCTCGTCGAGGATCGCCGTCTCGCGACATCCTGGGCTGAGAATTAATGTCCCGCGTCTTGATCATCATCGGGCTTGCAATCGTGGCGGTGGGCCTGCTCTGGCCATGGCTGGCTCGGCTCGGGCTCGGGCGTCTGCCCGGCGACATCTGGATCCAGCGCGGCAATTTCACCTTTTACGCGCCGATTGCGACGAGCATCCTCGTCAGCGTGGTGCTCTCCCTGATTTTCTGGCTCCTGAGCCGATGAGCCGGCGCGGCCCCGGTCTCACCGACACCGTCTCCGACATCGCCATGAGCGGGGTTTTAGCGACCGAGCCATGCGGAGTGATCTGCTCAGCCTTGCGCCTTGCGGCCGACGCCGGGCCATAGGCCGCGAGAATGTGTGGCCTATATAGCCTTGCAGTGGAGCCAATCGGGGACGCCGCCGATGCGCATCCGCCCCGTCGCCTGTTGACTTGCCGATCGGCCTGCAAGGAGTTGAATGATGTCCAAAACAATGCTCGAAACGATCACCATTCCCGGCACGAAGCTCACGCCCTCGCGGATCGCGCTGGGAACCTGGGCCATTGGTGGCTGGATGTGGGGCGGCAGCGATGATCAGGACTCGATCCGCACGATCCACAGCGCGCTCGATCGCGGCATTACGCTGATCGACACCGCGCCGGTCTATGGCTTCGGCCATTCCGAAGAAATCGTCGGTGCGGCGCTGAGCGAAGGCGGCCGTCGCAATCATGTGATGATCGCCACGAAAGTGGGCCTCGATTGGCGCGACGGACGCGTGTTCCGCAACGCCAGCAAGGCGCGTATCCTCAAGGAGGTCGAGGATTCGCTGCGCCGGTTGCGGACCGATGTCATCGATATCTATCAAGTGCATTGGCCCGATCCCGACACTCCGATCGAGGAGACGGCCGAAGCACTGGCCGGACTCTATAAGGCCGGCAAGATCAGAGCGGTCGGGGTCAGCAATTTCAGCGTCGCGCAGATGGAGGCCTTCCGCGCCGTCGCGCCGCTCCATAGCTCGCAGCCGCCCTATAATCTGTTCGAGCGCGAGGCCGAAAAGGATGTTCTGCCCTATTGCCGCGACCACAACATTGCGACGCTCGCCTATGGCGCGCTGTGCCGCGGCTTGCTCTCCGGCCATATGAAGGCCGACGCAAAATTCACTGGCGATGATCTGCGGCGCACCGATCCGAAATTCCGGCCGCCGCGCTTTGAGCAATATTTGCGTGCCGTCGAAGAGCTCGACCGCTTCGCGCAGGCGCGTTTCGACAAGCGGGTCCTTCACCTGGCGGTGCGCTGGGTGCTTGATCGGCAGCCGCTCAGCATCGCGCTTTGGGGCGCAAGGCATCCTGGTCAGCTCGATCCCGTCGCCGACGTCATGGGCTGGAAGCTCGACGATGCAGCGCTCAGCGAGATCGATCGCATCCTCGCCGAATGCGTGCATGATCCGGTTGGTCCGGAATTCATGGCGCCGCCGGCGCGGCTTGCCGCAGCTTAGGACGAAGCCATGCGAGCCGCAATAGCGGCACATGCAGTTTGCCGGGATCATGCCGCGGATGATCCCGGACTATTTGCGATTGGCGGCTTTACCGCAACAGATTTGGACTTGCGCCATAATTTAGGGCCGGCCCTCACGCCTCCCCCTTGCCGCTTAGCGCGCCTCTTGCTAAATACCAGTCGAACCCAGCTCTTTCCTGCCGTTCCGCGCCGGCCCGCCTTTGAGGCGGGGTCCCGTCGCAACGCCGACGGACGCCGGCAGGCTGGAGCATCACACGGATCGAACCGCCGGCGCCGCCCGACCTCGGGCATTTCAGGAGAACCAATGCCGTCTATTCAAACCTACGCGCCCTCGCGCGAGGATTTTGCCGCACTTCTCGACGAGAGCTATGGTGGGCATAATGCCTTGGAAGGCTCCGTCATCAAGGGGATCGTCGTTGCCGTCGAAAAAGACGTCGCCATTATCGACGTCGGTCTGAAGACCGAAGGCCGCGTCCCGCTCAAGGAATTTCAAGGACCGGGACGCGAGGGCGCGCTGCATGTCGGCGACGAGGTCGAGGTCTATCTCGAACGGATGGAAAATGCGCTCGGCGAGGCCGTGATCTCGCGCGAAAAGGCGCGCCGCGAAGAAAGCTGGATAAGGCTCGAAAAGGCCTTCGAGGCGCAGGAAAAGGTCGAGGGCGTGATCTTCAACCAGGTGAAGGGCGGCTTCACCGTCGACCTCGACGGCGCCGTGGCCTTCCTGCCGCGCAGCCAGGTCGATATCAGGCCGATCCGCGATGTCAGCCCGCTGATGGGCGTGCCGCAGCCTTTCCAGATTCTCAAAATGGACCGCCGCCGCGGCAATATCGTCGTCTCCCGCCGCACCGTGCTCGAGGAATCCCGTGCCGAGCAACGCCATGAGATCGTCGCCAATCTCGAGGAAGGCCAGGTTATCGAAGGGGTGGTGAAGAACATCACCGATTACGGTGCCTTCGTCGATCTCGGCGGCATCGACGGCCTGCTTCATGTCACCGACATCGCCTGGCGCCGCGTCAACCATCCGAGCGAAGTCCTCACGATCGGTCAGACGGTCAAGGTCAAGATCATCAAGATCAATCACGAGACGCACCGCATCTCGCTCGGCATGAAACAATTGCTCGAAGACCCCTGGCACGGGATCGAGGCGAAATATCCGGTCGGCGCCAGATTCCACGGGCGGGTGACGAATATCACCGACTATGGGGCTTTCGTCGAGCTTGAACCCGGCATCGAGGGCCTGATCCACGTCTCCGAAATGTCGTGGACGAAGAAGAACGTCCATCCCGGCAAGATCGTCGCGACGAGCCAGGAGGTCGATGTCCAGGTGCTCGAAGTCGATCCGGTCAAGCGCCGCATCTCGCTCGGGCTCAAGCAGACGCTCGTCAATCCTTGGCAAGCCTTTGCGGAAAAGCATCCGGTCGGCAGCACGGTCGAGGGCGAGGTCAAGAACAAGACCGAGTTCGGCCTCTTCATCGGGCTCGAAGGCGATGTCGATGGCATGGTCCATCTCTCCGATCTCGATTGGAGCCGGCCCGGCGAACAGGTGATCGACGAGTATAAGAAGGGCGACACCGTCAGCGCCAAGGTTCTCGATGTCGATATCGACAAGGAACGCATTTCGCTCGGAATCAAGCAGCTCACGAGCGATCCCTTCGCCGCGAAGGCGACCGAGGAAGCCGGCGGCTCCGATCTCAAGAAGGGCGCCATCGTGACCTGCGAGATCCTCGATGTGAAGGATGGCGGCGTCGATGTGAAGATCGCCGGCACCGATTTGACCGCCTTCATCAAGCGTGCGGAACTCGCCCGCGACCGCGCCGACCAGAGGCCGGACCGTTTCGCCGTCGGCGAAAAGGTCGATGCCCGCATCACCCAGTTCGATCGCCGCGCCCGCAAGGTCGCGGTCTCGATCAAGGCACTCGAAGTCGCCGAGGAAAAGGAAGCGATCGCCCAATATGGCTCGGCCGATTCGGGCGCTCTGCTCGGCGACATCCTCGGCGCCGCTTTGAAGGCGCGCGAAACCGACACCAAGAAGCCCGCCAAGAAGAAGGAAGACGAATAGGCCGGCTGCGATCTTCGCTGTGAAGGACGAGAACCCGTGCGGAAAACCGCGCGGGTTTTCTTTTCGTCCGGACCTCGAGGATTTTTCGATAAGCTCGGCGAAAGGCGCGCTCCGCTGCCGGTTGAGGTTTTTCGACGGCGCCCGAGCCCACGATCACGATCGCTGAAAATTGCCGACCATCCGAGAGTGTGAACGCGCGAACCGCGAGGGCTTTCGAGCCGCCGCAGCGGCCGTGGCAGCTTGCCTTGGCAGGGTCTGCGCTCTAGGTTGCACCGCCGCGACCATCTTCACGCGGCCCGGGAAAGCACCACGATGTCAAACTCCGTCTCTGCCGATCATCTCGTCGATCGGCGACTGCTTCAGCGCAAACTGTCGTTTTGGCGCGTGGCTGCCTTTTTGTTTCTCATCATCTTGATCGGTGCGGCGGGCCTGCGGCTTTCCGGCGTTTCCGGCCCGCTCAGCCTCACCCCGCATATTGCGCGGCTTTCGATTAGCGGCTTAATCACCGGCGACAGCGGCACCTTGAAGCTGATTGAGGCGATCGGGAAATCGCGCGCGAAAGGCGTCATTCTTGCAATCGATAGTCCCGGCGGCACGACGACGGGGGCGGAAAAGCTCTATGATGCGATCCGCATTTTGGCGGCGAAAAAGCCGGTGGTCGCCGTCGTCGGCGATATGGGTGCCTCTGGCGCTTATATTGCCGCGCTCGCGGCCGACCGGATCATTGCGCATGGCAATTCCCTCGTCGGCTCGATCGGCGTCCTCGTCCAATATCCGAATGTCGCGAAATTGCTCGATACGATCGGCGTCAAAATCGATGCGGTGAAATCCTCGCCGCTCAAGGCGGAGCCGAGCGGCTATGAGCCGACGAGTCCCGAGGTGCGCCAAGCCTTGGCCTCGCTCGTCAGCGACAGCTACGCATGGTTCAAAGGCTTGGTGAAGAAAAGGCGCAATTTGACGGATGCGCAGCTTGCCGCCGTGGATGATGGCCGCGTGTTTACCGGACGTCAGGCGCTCGGCATGAAGCTGATCGATGAGATCGGCGGCCAGCAGGAGGCGATCGCCTGGCTGGAGCATGTGAAAGGCGTGCCTTCCGGCCTTCCGGTGCACGACTGGAAGGGGAAGACCAGCCTCGAACGGCTCGGGATTCTGGGCTTTTCCGCCAGGATGGCAGAGATCTTCGGGTTTTCTGGCTTGGCCCGCGCTTTCGATCATGCCGAGGCCTATCGCCAGACGCGTTCACTTGACGGTCTCCTGTCGATTTGGCAAGTTGACGGCGTCGATTGAAACCGTGACGGCCATCGAACATCGGATCTTGCGAGGGGCAAGCCAGGTTCGGGAAGCGCGCGAGAAGCCGCGTGGGTCGCGAGGGGTCGGACATTATGGGTCCGATACGGGCTGTTTTGCGAAGCGGGTCTTCGCGAAGCCGGTCATTGACTTCGGTTTCGACAGGACGAGTGAAGCGGCGGGGGCGGAGCATGATCAAGTCGGAGCTCGTGCAGCGGATTGCCGATCGCAATCCGCATCTCTATCTGCGCGATGTCGAGAAGATCGTGAATGCCATTCTCGACGAGATCACCAATGCGCTGTCGCGCGGCGACCGGGTTGAACTGCGCGGCTTCGGGGCCTTTTCGGTCAAGCGCCGCGATGCGCGGCTCGGCCGCAATCCACGCACCGGCGCGCATGTTTCGGTCGACGAAAAGGCGGTGCCTTTCTTCAAGACCGGCAAGGAAATGCGCGAGCGCCTCAACGAAGGCTATTCCGGCTGAGATCAGGCGGCCGCAAAAATCTTGCCGAGGGCTCGGATGAAGCGCGTGCTGCAATTGCTCGTCCTGGTGCCTTTGGCGATCATCGGCATCGCTTTTTCGGTCGCCAATCGGCAAAGTGTCGATATTTCCTTCGATCCTTTCCCGAGCGGACCGTCTGGGCAAATCGCGGTCAAGGCGCCGCTTTTCATTGTCATCATCATTGCTTTGGCGGCGGGTGTGCTGCTCGGCAGCCTTTTCACCTGGTTCAATCAGGGCAAACATCGCCACGCCTTGCGTGAGGCGCGGGGCGAGATGGCGCGACTGCGCGGCGACATCGAGCGTATGAAGACGTGAGTTAAAGCCTAGGTGACGCTTGTTGCGTCACCGAAACGGATTTCGCGGATGAGCCGGCTTTCGTGGCTTGACGAAGGTAAAACCGAAAAGACCGGCGAAGCCGATCTGTTTTCGTTTCCTCAGTGGAAAAAACTGCTCTAGTCTCGATTTCCATGTTGGAACCCAGCTTTCGGAGGCCGGGTATGGGAATCATCGTCAAGATTTGCGGCCTGTCCACGCCGGAGATGGTGGATGCGGCGCTTTCTGCCGGCGCCGATATGGTGGGCTTCGTTCATTACGAAAAAAGCCCGCGGCATGTGCCGCTCGATGTGGCGCAGAGCCTGAGCGAACAGGTGGGGGACAAGGCCCTCAAAGTGCTGGTGACGGTGGATATGGCCGATACGGCGCTCGCCGGGGCCATCGCCGCCGTGAAGCCGGATGCGCTGCAATTGCATGGCCACGAACGGCCGGATCGTGTCGCCCAGCTCAGTGCGCGCTTCGGGCTGCCGGTCATCAAGGCCATCAGCATCGGCAATAAACCCGGCGACATCGGCCGCATCACCTTCTATGAAGGCGTCGCCGATCTCCTCCTGTTCGATGCCGCGCCGGCGGAGGAGCGTTCGGAGCTTCCAGGCGGCAATGGCACCTCCTTCGATTGGAGCTTCTTGCAGGCGCTCAATCTGCAAACGCCCTGGCTGCTCGCCGGGGGCTTGAGCCCGGACAATGTCGGCGCGGCGGTGACGGCGACCGGCGCGCAAGGCGTCGATGTCTCGTCCGGCGTCGAGAGCGCGCCGGGGGTGAAGGATGCCGGCAAGATTGCCGCCTTCATCGCCAATGCCCGCGCCGCAGCGGAAGCGCGGGGATAGCCTCCGGACTTTATGGCAGCTGCCACGAGGGCCCGCTTCGCGGTCGCTGACACGCGCCCCTTGCATGAGAGAAGCCGGGGGGTCTATGGCTGGGCATAAATGATTACGGCCTATTCCAGCGAGACAAAGTTGAAGCCAGAAATCCCCAATTCCTTCCGCATCGGGCCAGATGAGCGCGGCCATTTCGGCATTTTCGGCGGCCGTTTCGTCGCCGAGACCTTGATGCCTCTGATCCTCGATCTCGAGCGCCATTATGCGGCGGCGAAAGAGGACCCGGCGTTCAAGGCGGAGCTCGATGATCTTCTCAAACATTATGTGGGGCGGCCGAGCCCGCTCTATTTCGCCGAGCGGCTGACCGCGCATGTCCGCACGCTCGCGCGGGGCCAAGGCCGCGACGGCGGCGCGAAAATCTATTTCAAGCGCGAAGAGCTGAACCACACCGGCGCGCATAAGATCAACAATGTGCTCGGCCAGATTCTTCTCGCCAGGCGCATGGGCAAGACGCGGATCATCGCCGAGACCGGCGCCGGCCAGCATGGGGTTGCGACCGCCACAGCCTGCGCCCGCTTTGGCCTCGAATGCATCGTCTATATGGGCGAGGTCGATGTCGAGCGGCAAAAGCCGAATGTGTTCCGCATGCATATGCTCGGCGCCAAGGTCGTGCCGGTGAAGTCCGGCGCGCGCACTCTCAAGGATGCGATGAACGAGGCGTTGCGCGACTGGGTGACGAACGTGGCCGATACGTTCTATTGCATCGGCACGGCGGCGGGGCCGCATCCCTATCCCGCCATGGTGCGCGATTTCCAATGCATCATCGGCGAAGAGACGCGGGCGCAGATGCTTACCGCCGAAGGGCGGCTGCCCAATTCGCTCTTCGCCTGTATCGGCGGCGGCTCGAACGCCATCGGCCTCTTCCATCCCTTCCTCGACGATCGCGAGATCGAGATTTTCGGCGTCGAGGCGGCCGGCTTCGGCCTCGACAAGAAACATGCGGCCTCGCTCGCCGGCGGCAGGCCCGGCGTGCTGCATGGCAATCGGACTTATCTTCTGATGGATGAGGACGGGCAGATCGAAGAGGGCCATTCGATCTCGGCCGGGCTTGACTATCCGGGCATCGGCCCCGAGCATGCCTGGCTCAAGGAATCTGGCCGCGTGACTTATCTTTCCGCGACCGATACCGAGGCGTTGGAGGCCTTTCAGCTCTGCTCCAAATTAGAGGGCATCATCCCCGCCCTAGAACCTTCGCATGCGTTGGCCAAAGTCACCGAGATCGCGCCGCAAAAGCCGCAGGATCATCTCATGGTGGTGAACATCTCCGGCCGCGGCGACAAGGATATTTTTACGGTCGCCGATCATTTGGGCGGGATGTAGGGTTCTCGGAACGGATCGCAGATGGTGAGCCCGTCAATCACCTGCCCGTGCTGCAGATCTTCGGTATAGAGCGTCGCGCAATTGGCGAGCTGGGCTGCGGCGACAATCAAAGCATCGTAAATCGAGAAATTGAAACGCTCGACGAGATCCAAGCCGCGTTCGTGAGTTTGCAAAGACAGAGGCTCGACTTCGCAGAGAGCCATGATCGTTGCCAGAAAGTCGCGAATTTCCGACAGCGATAGTCCTTGCTTGCGGCTGGCGACCGAGACGAACTCGTTGAGAACCTGGACGCTGACCACGCCGCCTTTCGCAAGAACGGCTTCGGCCTTCTCAGCCTTCGTGACATCACTGGCGATGAGATAGACGAATATGTTCGTATCGAAAAAGCATCGCTCCGCATCGCTCATGTTCAACGCCGCTCATGCGCCTCAAGCCGATCGAAACGGAAATCGGCAGGCAGGCGGCCGCGATATTTTCGCAACCGCGCGATGAGATCGTGCGCAGCCGGCGCCTTCTCGACCCCGAAGGCGCGCGCGCCAACGAGTTCGATCGTGATCTCGTCACCTTCCTTCAGTTGCAGCGCCTCGACCACGGATTTGGGGAGACGCACGGCAAGACTATTGCCCCATTTCGCTACCTGCATGACAGGCTCCCATGACAAAAATCTACATCTTAATAAATGTATATCTTTTGTCTGGGGTTGTCGAGGTGCCGCGCGCTGCTGCGCTCTTCCGCCCGCGCCTTCTTCATGTTAGCCACGCCCAATGATCACCCGCATCGACACCCGTTTTGCCGAACTTTCCCGCCAAAACCGCGCCGCCCTCGTCACTTTCGTGATGGCCGGCGATCCTGATCTTGCGGCCTCGCTCGAGATCTTGAAGGCTCTGCCTGCGGCCGGCGCCGATCTCATCGAGCTCGGCATGCCTTTCACAGATCCGATGGCGGACGGCCCGGCGATCCAGGCGGCTGGCCTGCGGGCGCTGAAAGCCGGGACGACGCTTGTGAAGACCTTGGCGCTGGTCGCCGAATTCCGGAAGAGCGATCAGACGACGCCGCTCGTGCTGATGGGCTATTACAATCCGATCTATGTCCATGGCGTCGAAAAATTCCTGACGGAGGCCAAGGCGGCGGGCGTCGACGGGCTGATCGTCGTCGATCTGCCGCCCGAGGAGGATTCCGAGCTCTGCCTGCCGGCGCTTGCAGCAGGCCTTGCCTTCATCCGGCTGGCAACGCCGACGACCGATGCGGCGCGATTGCCGGCCGTGCTCGCCCATACCTCGGGCTTCGTCTATTATGTCTCGATCACCGGCATCACCGGCGCGGCAGCGCCGGAGACGCCGCAGGTGGCCGGCGCGGTCGGCCGGCTCAAGCATCATACGAATTTGCCGGTCGCGGTCGGCTTCGGCGTTAAAAATGCGGCGAGCGCCGCCGCGATCGCTGCCGTCGCCGATGGTGTCGTGGTCGGCTCCGCCCTCGTCGAGGCCGTCCGCACTTCGCTCGATCCCGATGGCAGGGCGACGCCGAAAACCGTCGCGGCTGTCGCCGGTCTGGTCGGTGCACTGGCTGCCGGCGTCCGCTCGGCGTCGCGCGCGGCAGCGGAGTGAGCGGCCGCGCCGATGGCATGCCAGGCCGCGGCTTTCTTTCTCGATTCTTCTTGCTTTACGCGGATTCGAAACACGCGACCGTGTAAACTGGAAGCCGCATTCATCACGAAATCCATGGGGTGCCCATGAATTGGATCTCCAATGTCGTCCCGCCGAAGATCCGGTCTTTCCTGCGCCGTGAGACGCCGGATAATCTTTGGGTGAAATGTCCGGAGAGCGGCGAGCTTGTCTTCCATAAGGATCTCGAATCCAATCTCTATGTCGTGCCGGGCTCCGGCTATCATATGCGCATGCCGGTCAAGGCGCGCTTCGACATGCTCTTCGATGATGCCGCCTATGAAGAATTGCCGACGCCGGATGTGCCGCTCGATCCGTTAAAATTCCGCGATGTCAAGCGCTATACCGATCGGCTGAAGGAAAATCGGCTGAAGACCGGCGCCGATGATGCGGTGCGGCTCTGCGCCGGCAAGCTCGAAGGCATGGAGATTATCGCCGCCATTCAGGATTTCGAATTTTTGGGCGGCTCGCTGGGCATGGCGGCGGGCGAAGCGATCATCACCGGCATGCTGACGGCCATCGAGCGCGCGACGCCTTTCATCATTTTCACCGCCTCGGGCGGCGCCCGCATGCAGGAGGGCATGTTCTCGCTGATGCAGATGCCGCGCACCACGATCGCGGTGCAGCGCCTGCGGGCGGCACGGCTGCCCTATATCGTCGTGCTCACCAATCCGACGACAGGCGGGGTCACCGCTTCTTATGCCATGCTGGGCGACGTTCAAATCGCCGAGCCCGGCGCGGTCATCGGCTTTGCCGGCGCGCGGGTGATCGAGCAGACCATTCGCGAGCGCCTGCCGGAAGGTTTTCAGCGCGCCGAATATCTGGAGGCGCATGGCATGGTCGATATGGTCGTGCGCCGGCATGAGATGCGCACGACTTTGGCGCGGCTCTGTGCGCTGCTCACCCGTGCACCGGTGCCGCCAATGGAGGCAGCATGAGCGCCGTTCCGCTCGCCACGGGCGCAGATGAGTGGGAAGCAATCCTCGGGCGTCTGCTCGACCTGCATCCGAAGAAGATCGATCTTTCGCTCGGCCGCATCACAAGGCTTCTCGAAGCGCTCGGCCGGCCGGAGCTTCGTTTGCCGCCGGTCATCCATGTCGCCGGCACCAATGGCAAGGGTTCGACCGTCGCCTTCATGCGTGCGATCCTCGAGGCCGCCGGGCGCAGCGTCCATGTCTATACCTCGCCGCATCTCGTGCGCTTTCACGAGCGGATCAGGCTCGGCCATAGAGGCGGCGGCAAGCTCGTCGGCGACGCCGAACTCGCCGCCGCGCTTGCCTTCTGCGAGAAGGTCAATGCCGGCCAGCCGATCACCTTCTTCGAGATCACCACCGCGGCGGCCTTAAAACTCTTCAGCGAGCATCAGGCCGATTATCTGCTCTTGGAAGTCGGCCTCGGCGGGCGGGTCGATGCGACCAATGTCGTCGCGCGGCCGGCCGCGACGGTCGTCACGCCCGTCTCCTACGATCATCCGGAATTTCTCGGCACGACCGTCGCCGAGATCGCTTTCGAAAAGGCCGGCATCTTCAAGCCGCGCGTGCCGGCCATCTTGGGCCTGCAGTCCAAGGAGGCCTTCGATGTGCTGGCGCGCGAGGCAGGCAAAATCGCGGCGCCGCTGCGCGTTGCCGGAGAGGATTTTTGGGCGCGAGAGGAGCATGGGCGTTTCATCTTCGAGGATGAGGGCGGTCTTCTCGATCTGCCTTTGCCGCGCCTGGCCGGCCGGCATCAGCATCAAAATGCCACCAATGCGATCGCCGCCTTGCGGGTCGTCGAACCCGCTCTTCCGGCCGCGGCGCTCGAAGCCGGGCTGATCGCGGCGGAATGGCCGGCACGGCTGCAGAGCCTGAACAAGGGCCCTCTCGTAGCGCTCGCGCCGGAAGGCGCCGAAATCTGGCTCGACGGCGCACACAATGAAGATGGCGCGCGCGTGCTCGCCCAAGCGCTCGCCGATTTCGAGGAGAAGGCGCCACGGCCGCTCGCCCTCGTCTGCGGCTCCCTCGCAAGCAAGGATACGGCCGCTTTTCTGCGCGCCTTCAAAGGGCTCGCGCAGGAAGTTCTCGCCGTCCCGGTCAATGGCGAACATGCCGGCCGCGCGCCGCGCGAGGTCGCCGCATTGGCCAATGCCGAAGGCATTCCGGCGGTCGCCTGCGAAAGCTTCGAATCGGCGCTGCGGTTTCTTTCCGCCCGCGACTGGCGCGTGCCGCCGCGCATCCTCATCACCGGCAGCCTCTATCTCGCCGGCGAAGTGCTGAGCTTCAGCGACAGCCGGCCCAGCTAGAGCATGATGCATTCAAATGGAATCGGGCATCATGCTCTAGTTCTTTGAAAGCGCATCGTTTGTTGCGAAAAACCGGTGCCCACTTTTTCGCACGATGCGCTAAATGCGATATTGCGCCAAGGATCGAGCGAGACTACAGACGGCGGGCCGGCTCCGGCGTGCCTCTATCGAAAGAGCTTGATTTGGATCAAGGATTTGTCCCTCGAATGTCGACAGAACGGGCGCGGCAATTGCAACGCCGCCGAGATCAGGGCCCGCGGCGAGACGACGCGGGCGGGGAGGGCCTCGAGTGACGCAAGAGGCGCCGGATGACGAGCAAACCGAGATCGGCACGTCGCCGCCCGACTTCATCGAGATAGCCAAGGAAAAGCTGCGGGACTTCTTGCGCATTCCGAGCTTCGGAATTCGGTCGATCGGGCTTGTTGCGGCGCTCGCCTTTCTCGCCTGGGTCTCGACAGGGGTCTACAAGGTCCAGCCGGATGAGCAGGGCCTGATCCTGCGCTTCGGCAAATGGGTCGAGACCACGCAGCCCGGGCTGCATTTCCATTTGCCATGGCCGATCGAGACGGCGGTTTTCCCAAAAGTCACGCAGATCAACCAGCTTCAACTCGGCCAAGTTTCCGACATTACGGCCCCGGCGCGCGACAAGCAGATGCTGACCGGCGACGAGAATGTCGTCGAAGCCGATTGCGCGATCTTCTGGCAGATCAAGGACGCGGGGCTCTTCCTCTTCCATGTCGCCGAGCCGCAAGTCGGGCTCAGAATAGCCGCGGAAAGCGCCTTGCGCGCAGTGATCGCGCAGATGCCGATTCAAGCGGCGATGTCGGAAAAGCGGGAGGAGGTCGCGGATGAGACCAAAACCGTTTTGCAAGGCATTCTCGACGCCGAGGGGGCCGGCATTGCGGTGATACAGGTGCAGCTGCAGCGGATCGACCCGCCGATCGAAGTCATCGACGCCTTCAACGACGTTCAGCGGGCGCGCGCCGATCAGGAGCGGGCGCGCAACGAGGCCCAGGCCTATGCCAATGACATATTGCCGCGCGCCCGCGGCGAAGCCGACCGCATTCGCCAGGACGCCGAAGCCTATCGCGCGCAGGTCGTCGATCTGGCGGAAGGAGACGCGAAGAATTTTCTGGCCGTCTATCAAAGCTACACGCAGGCCAAAGACGTGACGGCCTGGCGGCTCTATCTCGAAAGCGTCGACGCGGTTCTGCGCAAGGCGACGAAGGTCGTCTTGGATTCCTCCGGCAAAGGCGTCTCGCAAATTGTGCCCTATATGGCGCTCACCGAGACGAAGGGCGCGGCGGGCGTCGCTGCGCAAGCGGCGGCGAAATCGAAATGAAGCAACGCGCTCTCTTCGTCGTCGCCGCGCTCGGCCTTGCGCTCTTTATCGCTTTGTCGGCCTGTTACACCGTTTCAGAGGGACAGCGCGCGCTTGTCGTGCGGCTCGGTGCGCCGATCGCGGTGATCGACACGCCGGGCTTTCGATTCAAAATGCCCTTCCTCGATACGATCATCATCTATGATGCGCGGCTGCTTCTCCTCGAGCCTCCGACGGAGGAGGTCATTCTCGGCGACCAGAAGCGCATCGTAGCGCAGACCTCCACGCGCTTTCGTATCGTCGATCCCTTGCGCTTCTATCGGTCCTTGCGGACGCTCGAGCAGGCGCGCTCGCAATTGGCGCTCGTCGTCGGCTCGGCTTTGCGCCGCGAGTTCGGCCAGATCGATTTGCACGTGCTGCTTTCGCCGGATCGCGAACGG
Source organism: uncultured Alphaproteobacteria bacterium (assembly GCA_963704745.1). Lineage (GTDB taxonomy): Bacteria > Pseudomonadota > Alphaproteobacteria > Rhizobiales > Beijerinckiaceae > Methylovirgula. The sequence continues at coordinate 2,755,936 of OY969936.1, read as the reverse complement.
GTCATCCGCGATATCCAGCACGACGTCACGGCAAAATTCCGCCCCTATGGAGTCGAGGTCGTCGAGGTGCTCTTGCACCGCGCGGATCTGCCGATCGAAACCAGTCAAGCGATCTACGACCGGATGAAATCGGAGCGCCAGCGCGAGGCGAAGGAGCTGCGCGCCCAGGGCTTTGAATGGGCGCAGCAGATCCAGGCGCAAGCCGACCGTGAGCGCACGATCATATTGTCGGAAGCCCAGCGCGACGACCGCATCACGCGCGGCAAGGGTGATGCGCAGGCAAACCTTGTGCTCGGCAAGGCGGTGAGCGCGGACCCGCAATTCTATAAGTTTTATCGCGCGCTGCAGAGCTATCGGCAGGCGCTCGCCGCATCGGCACCCACCGTCGTCTTGTCGCCGGATATGGAATTCCTGAAGCTCTTCAAGGCCGGGCCGCAGCCTAAAGACATGGCGGGGGCAGAACACAGCGGCGCTGAACCGGCAAAGGCCAATTGACGATGCCGGAATTGCACGCGTCCCCGATACGCGGCGCCGCGCCAAGGCTTGGAGCAGGTGATTGGAGTAGGTGATTGGCGCAGGTGATTGGCGCAGGTGAGATGACATGAACGGGGCGCTCGCGGCCTTCTGGATCGGCGGTTCGGCACAGATTTTCTTCCTCGATCTGCTGCTGAGCGGCGACAATGCCGTCCTTATCGCGCTTGCCTGCCGCGGCTTGCCCGCGCGCGACGTGTCCAGGGCGATTTTCCTTGGGACGGCGGGCGCAATCCTGCTGCGCGTCATCCTCACGGCGATCGCCGGCCTCTTGATCGGGCTGCCCTATCTCAAGCTCTTGAGCGCGATCGTTCTGCTCGTGATCGCGGTCAATGTCGCCGCCGGAGGGGCGGCAGGAGCCGAGAGGGCCGAGCCGGACATGGAAGACGACGGACGGCGAGGCGATCTGATCGGGGCCGCCATGGTGATCGTCCTCGCCGATGCGATCATGAGCCTCGACAATGTCGTCGCTCTGGCCGCGGTGTCGAAAGGCAACTTCTGGTTTCTCGCCACCGGCCTCGCCCTCAGCATCCCTTTTTTGGTCTATGGCGGCACCCTGCTCACCGGCCTTCTGAACGCTTATCCGGCGCTGGTCACGCTGGGCGGCGCCGTTCTCGGCTGGACCGCTGGAGATCTCGCCAGCAGCGATCCCGCATTTGCCGGTTGGCTCGGCAAACAGGCCCCCGCCCTGAGCTTTGTGCTGCCGATGGCGGGGGCGATCTTCGTGCTGGTGCAGCAAAGGATCGCGAAGCGGGAGCGCGCAATTGCAAAGCCGCGTCCTGGCGTGGCGCAAAGACGCCGGCCAAAGCCGCGCCCCCAGGCAGCCGTCGCAGCCGTCGCACGGCGGATCCCCGAGCCTGTCTCAGTCGCCATGCCAAGCGCCGCGGCCGGCTTGCAAAAGGCCAAGGATTCGTCGGTCGAGACGGGCCCGGCCATTCCGCTTCCCAAACCTGCGCCAACGAAGGCTGCGCCAACGAAGACTGCGCTAACGCCAGAGAGGGAAGCGGCCGATGACCGCCTCATGCTCTTCGGCCTCCTCGGAATTTTCCTCGTTATCGGCGGTTTTATCGCCTTCGTCCTCTTTGTGAGCGGCAGCTTCGATCTTCGTTGATAGGGGAGCAGCGCCGATCGGCGCAATTCTCGGCGCCGGTTCTTCGCCGCGGATGATTTCATCAACGACCTGAGGCGCGACTGCGATCGAAGCGGACGGGACCGCGCTGCAAGAGCCCGCGCATGAGTAGATTTTATCGACCCAAATGCTTGATTGTAAAACTAATGTAAGAAAAGCTAGGACGCTCTAACTTGGGGTGGAAAGCTGCGACCTTTTGTGCCATCGCACTACGCGGACAGCTTTTCTGTCCGGTTTGCAAGCAACCCAATGGAGGACATCATGGCTTGGACCACCCCCTCGATCGTCGAAGTTTGCGTCGGCATGGAAGTCACCAGCTACGCCTCGGCCGAAATCTGATAGGCTGAACCCTTATTTCGTCGAATAGCGAAATCGAGCGAGACTCACGTTGCATATCGTCGTCCTTGGATCGGCAGCCGGTGGAGGATTTCCGCAATGGAATTGCCTGTGCCCGGTCTGCCAGCTCGCATGGGCCGGCGATCCGCGCGTGAAGCCGAGGACTCAGTCGAGTCTGGCCGTCAGCAGCGATGGCGAGAAATGGCTTCTGTTGAATGCCTCGCCTGATCTTCGGCAACAAATTCTCGCGTCGCAGCGGCTTCATCCGCGCGGCGCGAGCCGGCAGTCGCCGATCGCCGGGGTTTTCGTGACCAATGGCGATGTCGATCATTTGACCGGCCTTTTGACGATGCGCGAGCAGCAGAGTTTTACCCTTTTCGGCAGCAAGCTGACCTTGGCGCTGACGCGCGGCAGTGTCTTCGGCGTGTTGAACAAGCAGCTGGTGCGCAGCGTGCCGGTCGAGCTCGAAACACCGGTCAATACGCTTGGATTCACCATCACGCCTTTCGCCGTTCCCGGCAAAGTGCCGCTCTGGCTCGAAACGGCGAATGTCGAGATCGGGATGGAAGATGAATCGACCGTCGGTCTCGAAATCACCGAAGGCACGAAGCGGTTCTATTATATTCCCGGCTGCGCCGAAGTGACGCCGAAGATTCAGGCGCGCGTGAAAGGTGCTGATCTTCTGTTCTTCGACGGCACGACTTTCACCGATGACGAGATGGTGAAGCTCGGCCTGTCACATAAAACGGCGTGGCGCATGGGCCATGTGGCGATGAGCGGCGAGAACGGCTCGATGCGCCGCTTGGCCGATCTCGGCGTTGGCCGCAAGATCTATGTCCACATCAACAATACCAATCCCGTGCTGATCGAGGATTCTCCCGAGCGCCGGAGCGTCGAAAAAGCTGGGTGGGACGTGTCCTATGACGGGATGGAGGTGGTGCTATGAGTGCTGGCCTTTTGAGCGCGGAGGAGTTGGAAGCCGCTTTGCGCAAGATCGGCGCCGAGCGCTACCACAATCGGCATCGTTTCCATGCCCGCCAATACAGCGGCCAATGCTCTTACCAAGAAGTGCAGGCATGGGCGCTGAACCGCTATTATTATCAGTCGATGATCCCGATCAAGGATGCGACCGTCCTGACCCGTCTCGCCGACAGCGAGGACCGGCGGCAGTGGCGCAAGCGCATCGAGGATCATGACGGCCTGCAGGAAGGCGATGGCGGCATCGAACGCTGGCTGAAGCTCACCGACAGCCTCGGTTTTCCGCGTGATTATGTCATGTCTACCGAGGGGATTCTGCCGGCCACGCGCTTCGCGGTCGATGCCTATGTCGAATTCTGCCGGGACCGCACGCCGCTCGAAGCGGTGGCCTCCTCGCTCACCGAATTATTCTCGCCGACCATCATCAGCGAGAGGCTCACCGGCATGCTGGCGAATTATGATTTCGTCAGCAAGGAGACGCTCGCCTATTTCTCGCAGCGGCCGCCGCAGGCCAAGCGCGATTCCGAATGGGCGCTCGCCTTTGTGAAGACCCATGCCAAGACCCGCGCCGAGCAGGATGCGGTGATCAAGGCGCTCGAATTCAAATGCAGCGTGCTATGGACGCAGCTCGATGCGCTATGGACCGCCTATGTCGACAAATATGTTCCGCCGGGTGCCTGGGAGCCTGGCACGCATGTCATCAGTCGGGGCCAAGCGGCATGAAATGCGGCATGAGTCAAAGCAGGATGAGGCAAGCAGCATGAGCGACGCTCAGACCATTGCCGATGATGCCAAACCGCGGCTGCCGCGCGGCGTCCGCCTCAAGCACGACGACACGCGCAATGAATGGCTGCTGCTGGCGCCGGAGCGGGTGATCAAGGCCGATGCCATCGCGGTCGAGATTTTGAAACGCTGCGATGGCATGGCGACATTGAGCGAGATCGTCGACGGGCTCGCCGGGCAGTTCAAGGCCGATCGTGCCCGTGTTGCTGCCGATGTCCGGGTTCTTCTCGGCGAACTTGCCGCCAAACGTATGGTAGACCTATGAACGCGCCTCAGAACGTGTCAGAAAACGCGCCGCAGCGCATCCCAGCGCCGGTCGGCATGAACGCCGAGCTGACGCATCGTTGTCCGCTCTCCTGCCCCTATTGTTACAATCCGGTCGAACTCGAGGCGCGCTCCGGCGAGCTCGATACAGAGACCTGGAAGCGGGTATTTTCCGAAGCTGCCGCCGTGGGCATCTTGCAGGCAGGCCTCTCCGGCGGCGAACCAGCCACGCGCCGCGACCTTGCCGAGATCGTCGCCCATTGCGCCAAAGTCGGCCTCTACACCAATCTCATCACTTCCGGCATAGGTCTCACGCGTGATTCCCTGCGTCAGTTGGCGGATGCGGGACTCGATCATGTCCAGCTCTCGATTCAGGACGCCGAAGCCGCCTTGGCGGATCACATCGCCGGCTATGAGGGCGCTTTCGCCCGCAAGATGGATGTGGCGAAATGGGTGCGCGAGGCGGATCTGCCGCTGACGATCAATGCGGTGATCCATCGCGCCAACATCGAGCGCGCCGGCCGCATGGTGGAATTCGCGGTCGAGCTCGGGGCGCGGCGGATCGAAGTCGCCCATACGCAATATTATGCCTGGGCGATGGTCAATCGCAAGGCGCTGATGCCGTCGCGGGCGCAGACCGAAAAGGCGGTCGCGGAAGTCGAAGCGCTGCGCAGCGTCTATGCCGGCAAAATCGTGATCGACCATGTGATCCCGGACTATTATGCGCGCTATCCGAAGGCCTGCATGGGCGGCTGGGCGAAGCGGACGCTCAATGTGACGCCGAGCGGCAAGGTGCTGCCTTGCCATGCCGCCGAAACCATCCCCGGCCTCGAATTCTGGACGGTGAACGATCATTCGCTCGCCGACATCTGGTGGAATTCGCCGGCCTTCAACGCCTTCCGCGGCACGGATTGGATGCGTGAGCCCTGCCGCTCCTGCGAGCGCAAGGAGATCGATTACGGCGGCTGCCGCTGTCAGGCGCTGGCGCTCACCGGTGATGCGCGCAACGCCGATCCGATCTGCCATCTGTCGCCCGATCACGACAAAGTCGAGGCGATCGCCGCCACATTCGACGGCACGGAGACGGAAATCCCGCCCTATGTCTATCGCCGCTACAAAGCGCCTGCGGCGGTCGAATAAGGGACTCTTTCAGGCCACCGGCAGCCTCTTGCTTTGCCATTCTTCCGCCCTTTCGGCATATTCGGCTTCGACTTATTTTGGCCGATGAGCGCCAACCGGCCTCGCAGTTCCGGCCGCGCAAAACTTTGTCGGAGACAATCATGCAGGGCAAGACTATCGTCGTCACCGGCGGCACGTCGGGCATCGGAGAAGTGGCGGCGATCAAGCTCGCCGGCATGGGCGCGCGGATCATCCTGGTCGCGCGCGACAAGGCGCGCAGCGAAGCGACTCTGGCGCGGCTCGAAGAGCAGGCGCCCCGTCTCGGGCATCGCGTCCATTATGCCGATCTCGCGCAACTTTCGCAGATGAAGCGCGTGGCGGCCGAGATCGCCGCCGCCGAACCACGCATCGACATATTGATCAACAATGCGGGGGCCATGTTCGCCAATCGCGAGGTGACCAAGGACGGGTTCGAGAAGACGTTTGCGACCAATCATCTCTCCTATTTCGTCGTGACCGCGGGCCTGCGCCAGCGCCTGCTTGCGGCGGCGCCGGCGCGGATCGTCAATACCGCCTCGCATGCACACAAGGGCGAGCAATTCGACATCAACGATCTCCAATCGACGAAGAATTACACGAGCTTCCAGGCCTATGGCCGCTCCAAGCTCGCCAATATATTGTTCACGCGGGAATTGGCGCGCCGTCTCAAAGGCACGGGCGTCACCGCCAATTGCCTGCATCCCGGCTTTGTCGCGACGCGTTTCGGCGATGAGGCCGGCGGCTTGATTTCGCATGTCATCGGGCTTGCCAAACATCTGGCGATCTCGCCTGAGGAAGGCGCGAAGACAATCGTCTATCTTGCCAGCTCACCCGACGTCGCTGGGACGAGCGGCGAATATTTTTACAAATGCCGGCGGACGGCGCCGACGCGCATCGCGCGCGACGATGGGCTCGCGCGGGAACTTTGGGAAAAGAGCGTCGCGCTCACAGGAGTGGATTGGGCGTGAGGCTGAAACGGTTCCGTGAATCCTTCGCCCGCTTGCGGGAGAAGGGGACGGCCGCGCTCACTTCGTGCAGGCGGTCAAATCCTTGTCCTCGATCGAAAAGACTTTTCCGGCCGCGAGGCTGAGATTTTTCACAACGCAGCGGCGACCGTCGGCATAACCGAGCTTCACATCATAGGTGCCGGGGCTCACGCCCATAAGGTTCAGCCGCTCGTCATATTCGACGCTGCCGTCCTTGTCGCTCTTGCAAAGATCCGCGCCGAAATCCTGCGTGCCTGATTGGGCGAGCCGAAAGCTCGTCACGGTCCGCGTCGTCAGGTTCCAGAACCGGATGGGCTTGGCTGCCGCGGCGGCGGTGCCGACCGCCAGAAATGCCACCACGAGAAAAACAATGCGCATCATCCCCCTCTCGCATAATCGTGGCTTCCGCGCCATCGTGTCCTGAGCGCTTTGACTTTGATCCAGAAAAGCCAGCGACTTTTCGAGATCCTGTTCTCGACCTCAGCTTGTGGGCCGCGCCTTTGGCGTGCGCTTGAAATGCTCGCGCCGGCCGAAGAGCGTCTTCAAGATCGACGGCGCATTGGAGACGCTGACATAGACCATGAGCGGCGGCACGGATGCGATGGTCTTCACATATTCCAAGAGCGTCCCGCGCCGCAGAACGACATAGGGCATGACGGTCATGCCGAGGGCGACGACCGTGATCAGCACGGCCATGAATCCCATCAGCGGCACATAGGCGAGCGGGTTCAGGCCGCGCAGCACAAGGCAGAAGAGAAATGCGACGGTCGCGATCGCGGCGCAGGGATAAAAGGCCTGGATCAGGATCAGGGCGCTCGCCGAGATCTTGCCGCTGAGCGACCAGTCGGAGGCCCAGACCTTGGGCAACAGCTTGCGGGCGACCTGCACGAAGCCGTTCGACCAGCGTCTCTGCTGGACGCGCCAATGGCGCACCCGCTCCGGCACGAGGCCGGGCACCGGCGGCTCCATGAGGAAGATCCCGTGCCAGCCGGCGAGTTCGGCGCGGACCGTGAGATCGAGGTCCTCGCACAGCGAATCGGCGGACCAGCCGCCGGCATCGGCCACGGCGGCGCGGCGCCAAAGCCCGCCAGTGCCGTTGAACTGGAACAGCCAGCCGGCGCGATAGCGCGTCGCTTGCTCCATGGCGAAATGCGAATTGAGCAGAAGCCCCTGGGCGCGGGTCAGCCAATTCGTCCGATAGTTGGAGAATTCGCAGCGCGACTGAAGAAAGCCCGCATGCGGATCGGCAAGCAAAAAAGGCACGCTGGCGCGCAGCCAATTGCGCGGTGGCCGGAAATCGACATCGAGCATGGCGATGATCGGTGCGTCGCTTTGCGTCAGGCCCGTCGCGAGAGCGCCAGCCTTGAAGCCGCTGCGGTCTTCGCGCCGCACATGCATGATGTCGACACCGTCGGCGCGCAGCTCCTCGATCACCGCATCGGCAATGGCCGGCGTCTCATCGGTGCTGTCGTCGAGCAGCTGGATGTGCAGCCTGTCCCGCGGCCAATCGAGACCGGCCGCGGTGCGCAGAGAATCGGCGACCATCTCGCCTTCGTTGAACACCGGGATCTGCACCAGAACATGCGGCAAATCCGTTTCCGCGACTTTCACCGGCGGCAGCGGGACACGCCAGCGTGAGCCGCGCACGAGCTCGATGATGTTGATGACGATGAGGAGAAGGAAACCGCCGCCGACGATGACAAGCCCCAGAACGGCGAGCGTCAGTATGACCTCGAAAATGAGCCGCAGGAATTCAATGACGATCAAGGGCGCATTCCTTTCCGAATCCTGCCTGCCCGGAGCTCATCCCCGCACGGCGGCAGTGCGAGATGCCATCACGGCCGTCTTGCTTCACAGCTAACGAGTTAAGGCCAATCGACCGGCATCCACGCAGCATCAGGCGCGCGTCTTACAACCTGCGATAGCGCGAGCTGCGGCGCGCAAGAAGAGCGGCGATGTGTGGATAAGCAGCGCATCGGCGCTCCGCCCATCTCGTCCTGCAGAGCCGGCCGGCAGCGGATCGCCAGGCCGATCAATCGCGAGGATCGGCTTGAACTTGAACACAAAAAGCCCGCACGAGACAAGCGGGGAATGAGTTGGCGCATGGTCTCAATCCTGCACTCTTTCCGTTGTTTCCGGTACGTTCGCATCGATGCGGGCCATGATCTTGTCGTAGAGCCGCGCCGGCAAGGCGCGGCCGAGCCGTGCCGCCATGTAGAGCGGCCAGGGGAAAGCGATCGTGGCCTTGCCGCGGGCAAGCCCTTTCCTGATGATCTCGGCCGCTCGCGCATCGCTGATTTCGAAGGGCTTCATCGCCGTGATGGAATTGTTCAGCGGCGTCTTGACGAAGCCGACAATGGCAAGACTGACGCAGACGCCACGCCGCTCGATCCGCCCGCGCAAGGATTCGGCATAGGCGTGGACACCCGCCTTGGTGATGCAATAGGCCGGCGAATAGGGCAAGCCGCGCAGGCCGGCCATGGAGCCGATGAAAGCGATCTGGCCGTGGCCGCGTTCACACATTGGCGTGATCAAGGGCTCGACCGTGTTCAAGACGCCGATGAGATTGGTCGCCACGATCGCCCGCACGGCCTCGGGATCTTCGGCCAGCGCATCGGGCGCGAGCCCGGTGGTGATGCCGGCATTGGCGATGACGAGATCGAAGCGATGTTGCGCATCGGCGGTCGCGATCCAGGCGCGCATTTTTTCGCGATCACGCACATCGAGAAGGACAGGCGTTGCCTCGGCGCCTCGGGCAATGGCGGCAGCCACCGTTTCATCCAGGCGCGCCGCATTGCGCCCGATCAAGGCGAGACGCGTTCCTTCCTCGGCATAGGCCAGCGCGAGCGCGCGGCCGATGCCGCTCGAAGCACCAGTGATGAGAAGTGAACGCGGCCTGCGCATGTCACACGACCGGTTTCCTGACCGTCACCGCTTCGGCGATGAGGGCGAGCTCCCGCTGCTCATTGTGCAGCATCAAGCGGAGAAGGAATTTTGTCGGCTCGCCCAAGCCGCCGGGGGCGATCTGCGCGACCCGACCGGACAGTTCGACCGTTTCGCCGAGGAAAATGGGGCGCAGAAACTTGCTCGAGAGGCGGATGAGCGCCAGATCCGGCCGCCAGATTGCGAGCGCCGGCTCGAACCGGCTCATCAAGAGCATGCCATGCACGGGCGGTGCGGGAAGGCCTGCTTGCCGCGCCAGTCCGGGGTCGAGATGGATCGGATTGTCATCGCCCGATGCAGCGGCATAGCGGCGCAGATCATCCAAGCCGCAGGGGCCGAAGGATTGCGCGGCGAATTTGTCGCCGACCTTCGGCGGATCGCTCGCCATCGGGGCCATGCGATCGCTCGCCAAGGTCATATGAGGCTCTCCGCGGCGCGCGTCGGGATGATCCGCAGGATCATTTCCGCCCGCAGGCAGATGTCCGAGCCGCCATCCACCTCACGGATCTCCGCCCGCAGAATGAGGCGCGGCGGTTCGAGCTCGCGCAGGATCTCGACCGTCATTTGATAGTCGGCCTCGACGTCGAGCATGCGCTCGTAATCGAAGCTCTGCGATTCATGGATCGGCACCCATGGGTCGGTGCCGATCAATTGTGCGCCCGCGCTACGGATCTCGGGATGCGCGAACCAGCACACCGGGAAGGTGAAGGGGACGCCCCGGCTCGCCGTGCCGGCGGTTTCGCGGCGGAAGGCCTCGACCGCTGCCGCGCCGGCGCGAACCATGATCGGGCCGAGCCTGACCGGCGCGGGCGGCGCAGCCGCCGCCGCGGCTTTTTCACCGACGGGCTCTTTCTGATCCGACACCGCCGCGGCACCTGGCGTCGCGGCTGCGACCACCGGTGAAGCTTCGGCACGATGCTCCGCCATGGGCCTCACGCCGCTTCCACGCGCCGCACGACCAGGCTCGCGTTGATTCCGCCAAAGGCGAAGGAATTGGAGAGCGCGGTGCGGATCGGCAATTGCCGCGCTTCATTCGGAACCGCATCGACCGGGCATTTTTCATCCGGCGTGCGCCAGTTGATGGTCGGCGGCGCCACGCCCTCCCGCAAGGCACCGATCGTGACCACGAGCTCGAGCGCGCCGGCCGCGCCGAGGCCATGGCCATGGATCGGCTTCGTCGAGGAGATCGGCAGATGCGGCAATCTTTTGCCGAAGATCATGCCGAGCGCTTCCGACTCGGTCGAGTTGTTCACGGTCGTGCCCGTGCCATGGGCATTGATGTAATCGACTTCTTCTTCGCTGACACCGGCATCGGCCAAAGCATAGCGCATCGATGCCGCAGCACCTGTCGCATCGGGACGCACGGGATCCTTGGCATCGCTCGATGTCCCATAGCCGGCGATTTCGGCGAGAATATTGGCACCGCGCGCTTTGGCGACATCTTCGGCTTCAAGAATAAAAACCCCGGCGCCGGCACCGATCACCATGCCGTTGCGATCCTTGGAGAAGGGCCGGCAGACATTCGGCGTCAGCACCCGAAGGCCTTCCCAGGCGAGCATAGTTCCGATCGTCACGCAATCCTCCGTGCCGCCGACGATGGCGCTGTCGATCACGCCAGAGCGGATGAGATGTGCGCCGATGCCGATGGCTTGCGTCGCCGAGGAACAGGCGCTGGCAACGGCAAAACAAGGTCCTGTCGTGCCATAGCGCATGCTCATCATCGCCGGACAGGCGCTGGCGATGAGGCGCGGCACAGTGAAAGGATCAGGACGGGCTTGGCCGACATGAACCGAATGCAGGCCGTCCTCGATCGAATGCATCCCGCCAATGCCGGTCCCGATGATGGCCGCCGTGCGCGGCCCCATACGTGTGGCGCGCGACAGGCCTGCTTGCGCCACCGCCTCGTCGGCGGCGACGATCAAATAGCTCGTCACCGGATCACAAAATGGCAGCAGATTCGATTCTATATGGGTCGCAGCATCGAAATCGCGCACTTGCGCTGCTAATCGGATGCGGCCGCGATAGGGGCGCGAAAACATCGCCTCGCCAATGCAGGAACGTCCGTCGCGCGCCGCTTCCCATAACGCTTTTGCGCCGAGGCCGGCTGCCGAAACAGCCCCCATGCCAGTGACGACGATCCGTCTTGCTGCATCCATTCACTTGGTCTCTCACTTGGTCTCTTGGCTGATATTTTTTTCTTTGCAGATGTAGGTGGCCATAGCGTCGATCAAGCTTTTGACGTCCTTGGCTTCATGGAACGGACCATCCATCGGAATATAGACGTCGAATTTGTCTTCGAGCGCCGTCAAGATCATCACAATGTCGATGGATTTCAATCCCAGGCTCTCGATCGTCGCATCGGGTTTGACTTTGTCTCGCTCGATCATGCCTTCGGTCACGATCACATCAACGATCTGATCGACAAGCTCGGTCTGGTCGGAAATTTTCGCTTCCACCGATGACTCCCTTGGTTACTCTTAAAGTTTGCTCGCCCGATCGAGGCGGCGGAAATTCGACGAATTCATTTGGCCTCATACCGGTTTGCGGAAACAAACTGCCGGATGCAACGCTCGAATAGGACTTTACGCGACATGCTGCCCCGCTCAAGCGAAATTGCGCCCGCCTGGCGGATTAATTCTTGCTGCCTTGGCTTTCCATTTGCTGCTTGAGAATCAGAAGCTTTGCAAAAGGAGAATTCGGATCAGGCTGACGTTCGCGCTCACGCGGCTTTTCGGTCGAGACGAACGAGCCCTGGCGGCGCTCGCGCCTTTCGTCATTGCGGCGGTTTTGCCGCAAGCCGTCACGCGATGCCTCGCGCCGCTGCTCTTTGCGGCTTTCCTCCTTGCGCTTTTCGTCATGGTGCTTTTCGTTGTGGCGCCGGTCTCCCTGGCGTTTCTCGTAGCGCGGCTTTTGATGCTCACCTTGCGGCACCGCAGATGCGACAATGCCTTCCGTCCCTTCCGCCGGCGGCGAAATCTCCGTTGGGTGCTTGCGGTCAGCCCGTGCATGCCGCAGCCCGTCGTTGCGTTCGCGATTGGCCGAGGCCGCAAGCACGCCGCTTTCCTGTCCGGACCGTTCAGCGCCATGCGCCATATTTTGTGACGGCTTGTGCTGCGGCCGCCGATCCCGGCGCGCATGATGCTGGCGATGCGGCCGCCAGACTTCGATCTGCGGCGCTTCCACCTGCGCAGCGTCCTCTTGCGCGGCTTCAGCCTCTGCGATGGTTTCAGCCGCGGTCTCGGATATTGGCGCAGAGGCGATGGGGCAGAGCTCTTCCGCCGAGATTTCGGTCAGCACGACGGCTTCCGGGACAGGTACCGTTTCGACTGTTGCGGGAATGATCTCGTCCCGTTCGGCTGCCGAACCCTCGCCGAGAGCAGCATCACATGCCACGGCTCCGATCACCTCGGCGTCATGTTCCGGGATGGCTACGCCCGCCGCCGCGGCGCCGGGTTCGGGTGTTTCGGCAGCCGCCTCGGCGTCTGCCCCAGGCTGAACCGGCTCCGTCGCAGCCTTGGGCACCAGCGGCACGGTGATCGCCGGGCCCTTGCGGTGCTCGCAGACATAGCCGAGCGAACGCAGGATCGAGGCAAAGCTCTCGCCGGAACAGCCGACGAGCGAGGTCATCCCGACGGTGACGACAAATCCGTCGCGGTCGGCCGTGCCGGGCGGCGGCTCTCCCGCGGTGAGGCCGGGGCGGTAGGCCACGGCCGGACGAATGAGGTCGGCGAGGCGCTCCAGAATATCGGCGCGCACGGCTCGCTCGCCGCAGACCCGGAAACCGGCGGCGCGGTAAAAGCCTTTCGGCACATCCTTGTCGGCGCCGAAGGAGGTCCGCCCGGAGGCGGCGAGATGCGGCACTTCGGCAAGCCCCTTGCCGCCTTCCGGGCCGGGATGTTTCAGCCCCCAGAGCTGGACGGCGAGGGCTCGCGGCGCCGGCTTCATGAGCGCCGGCAGATAAAGGTGATAGGCGCCGAACCGCACGCCGAGCTTGCGCAGCGCCGCGCGCGCCTCTTGCGGCAGGGCTTTCACATCATCGGCGACCTGGGCACGGTCGAGAACGCCGAGCGATTCTGCGATCTGAAACGCGACGCCGCGCGCAATGCCTTCGAGCCCCTCGCCTTTTTCGAGATCGAGGAGAGGGCCGAGCAGCCGCTTGACGTGCTGGGCGAGCCAGAGATCGAGGCGCCGCTGCACCAATTCGAGAGATTGGCCGGTCAGTTGCTCGTCGGCGAGGACATGGATGCGCGCGTCGAGAAGCCGTTCGCCCGCGGCGATCTTGCCGATCGGCTCGCCGAGCCAGCGGATGATCCCGTCATTGGCGAGGACGAAAGCCTCGTCGACGGCCTCATGCACGCGCGCGGCACGGCTTTCGATCTCGCTCGCCAGGGCCTTTTGCGCCGCAGCATTGAGCGCCTTGGCGGCCTCGCCGACCGCATGCGGATCTAGACTGAAGCGGAAACCGGACAAATGCCCGACATGCTGCCCCTCGACCACTACGTCGCCGCCACTGGTGATTTCCGCTTCCAACATAGCGTTCTCTCTCAAACGGCGCATCAGAACGCTCGTCCGTCGGTCGATGAACCTCTGGGCGAGGCGCTCATGCAGAGCGTCCGACAATGTGTCCTCTACCTGACGCGCGACGCCCTGCCAATGCTCCGGATCGCGCAACCAGTCCGATCGGTTGGCCACAAAGGTCCAAGTCCGCACCTGGGCGATGCGCGCCGAAAGCGTATCGAGGTCGCCGTCGACACGGTCGAGCTCGGCGAGATGGCGGGCAAACCAATCCTCCGGAATATGCCCGGCCCGCACAATGAAACCATAGATCGAAAGTACAAGTTCTGCATGTGCGCTTGGCGATAATTTTCGATAATCGGGAATCTGGCAGGCATCCCAAAGTCTTGACACATCGGCGCTGGTCTTTGTCTCGCGCCGCACCTTCTCGTCCCGCGCGGCGATCTCCAGCACCATTTGATCTTCGGCAAGCGGCGCCCGCGTGAGGCCGGGCTCTTTCGGCTGCACGTCGAGGGAGGCGGTGAGCGCGGCGATCGAGGAAAAATCAAGGTCGGTGTTGCGCCATTGCAGCAGGCTCATGGGATCGAAGCGATGCTCTTCGAGCGCTTCGACCAGCTCTGGATCGAAAGCCGGGCAGCGGCCGGTGGTGCCAAAGGTTCCGTCGCGCATATACCGGCCGGCGCGGCCGGCGATCTGACCGAATTCGGCCGGCGTCAGCCGGCGGTACTGCCAGCCGTCGAATTTGCGGTCGGCGGCAAAGGCGATGTGGTCGACATCGAGATTGAGGCCCATGCCGATGGCGTCGGTCGCGACGAGATAATCGACAACGCCGTTCTGGTAGAGATCGACCTGGGCGTTGCGGGTGCGCGGCGAGAGGGCGCCGAGCACGACGGCGGCGCCGCCGCGTTGGCGGCGGATCCACTCGGCGATCGCATAAACCTCCTCGACGGAAAAGGCGACGATGGCGGTGCGGTGCGGCAGGCGGGAGATCTTGCGGTCGCCGGCGAAGCTGAGGGTCGACAGGCGCGGCCGGGCGACGATCGGCGCGCCTGGCAGCAGCGCCTCGATCGGGCGCCGCATAGTCGAGGCGCCGATGAGCAGGGTCTCCTCGCTGCCGCGCCGGTTGAGCAGCCGATCGCTGAAAATATGGCCGCGGTCGAGATGCGCGGCGAGCTGGATTTCGTCGACGGCGACGAAAGCGAAATTCCGGTCGCGCGGCATCGCCTCGACCGTCGAGATCCAATAGCGCGCCCCTTTGGGCTTGATCTTTTCCTCACCGGTGATGAGGGCCGCCGCCTCCACCCCGACGCGCTCGACGACGCGATTATAGACTTCCCGCGCGAGAAGCCGGAGCGGCAGGCCGATCACGCCGTTCCTATGCGCGAGCATGCGCTCGATCGCATAATGCGTCTTGCCCGTATTGGTCGGCCCGAGCAGGACGCTTACGCCGCGCGCGCGTTCGAGCCGATGCAGTTGCGAGGCCGGAATGGGAATATTCATCGATTCGGGGTGTCGCCTCGGGATCAGGGGGCACTCGTGCCGCAGGTGGTTCGCGCGGCCTCGCCTCGAGAGGCGAAAATAAGCGCCTGGTGCAAGTCTGCCGCCTTGGCGGAACCTCTTAAGGGCTCACCCGGCAGAGGTCGGTTCGAAAATGCGATCCGCGCCCGCGGCCAGGCAGATCTTCGTAGCATAAGGTTTCTCTGTATCATAATGCGCCGGAAATCGCTTGCGAATCGGCAAATGAGTTCACAGTTCGAACGAGGCGCGAACGAATCGCGGCCGAATCGCTGACTCGGGTCGAGTCGAGCTTTGTTCCCTACGACATATTGACGACGGGCACAAAATACCACAAGGCATTGTGTAACAACAGAATTTTGCCTGTTTTCCCGGCAAAGCGTCATCCGGCGCGAGACGGACTCCGAACCACGCCTTTGTCAATCGGCTTTATCCGGCAAAAAATAGCGTTCCGACATCCGTTTCACATAAGCGATGAGATTGACGTGGCGTTCGGCCGCGGCGCGAACCTCGGTCTCGAAGACAGGTGTCAGCATTCCGGCAAGGAAGCTGAAGACGGTCGCGTCGGCGCCGCAGGGCTGCTCCCCCATCAGATAGGGCTTGTCGCCGAGGATGGCGGCAAGCGCATCGATGTCGCGAATGCCGAGCTCGGCGATCTCCGCCTTGCTATGCCGGCCAAACCCCTGTGCAACGAGGCTTCTGACGACTTTGCGCCGGACCATGCTGCGGACCAGCGGCCGTAGCGGCATCGGAACGGCATCGAAGAAATGCGCCGGCCCTTCGGCGAAATTGGCATCGTCGCGCCAGCGCACATCGACGCCGACGAAATATAGGTGCTCCTCGCACATTTTTTCGACGGCCCAGGCGATGGCCTTTTGTTCGCTCGAAAGGCCGGCATCGAAGTCGAAACCGTATTTCTTCTCGATGTGGAAACGAATGAAGGTCGAATTGCCGATGCTTTCGCCAGCATCGTCGATATAGGGCAATTTGCCCTTCGGCGCCTTGGCGTAACCGCCGCGATCTTCCCGATAGGGAAGGCCGGCGAGCTTCAAAAGCAGCATCGCCTTCATGACGAAGGGGCTGGCGTCGGGAAGCCCGAAATAGGGGCCGAAAGTGTAAAGAATGATCACGCTTTAGGACCGCGGCTGCTGGCCGCCCCAATCTACCAAGGCGGAGCGGCGCTTCAATGCTCTCGTTTGGCCGTCATATTGTCCGGCTCGATCGTGAAATCGGTCGCCTGGATTTCCGCCATGCCTGCCATGGTCCGTATCGCGACGCGGAAGGGCACGACCACATGCGCCGGGGCGATCGGCGCGAGCCAAGCCTCGATATCGCGATTGTCGGCCATGAATTGCGTCGAGCGCGAATCGATCCTATGGCCGGCGACGGGCCGGTAGCGGACGGCGCAGACCGACACCGGGCCGGAATAGCCCTTCACCGAAACGTAGCGCGTACCGACATAATGCATGGCGACGTCGAATCGGACCACGCCGTCATAGATGGGGATTGTGCGGTTGCAGGCCGAAGGCCCGACCAGCGCTTCGCCGGGCGGCACGGCCATGATGAGCGCGCTCATCGGATCGAGCACATTGCGCTTGTTGGCCGCGGTGACCGGAACCCGGCCGTCCACGTCCTCGAAAGGCGGCGAGATGTCGACGGCCTTCACAGTGCCGGCCTGGAGCGCCATACGCACGGTGCGGACAGTCCGCGAATTGGCGGAGATCGTCGCATAGTCGGTCGGCAAAATCGCGCCGCGGCGGATCAGCCCGGAGGAGGCGAGCGCCATTTTGACATGCGCGATCCAAGAGGCGACGCCGGTCAAACGGGCATTGAGATCGATCTTGTAATTGGCCGGCTCGATCCATCCTTCCGCGTTCGCTTCGCCGATATGGAGGCCGATGAGGCTCACCGAATAGCGCGCCTTCACCGTCTCGGCGCCGGCGGCGCTTGCGGTCGCAAGCGCCAGGCCGAGAGCCGGAACGAGGAAGCGCAGACAGGTCGAAGTGATCCAGGGCATTTGGGAAGAACCATAGGGGTTACCGCAGCGTGGACCCGTTTGGCGGCCAATTCGGCCCGTTTCAAGGCCAAGGTTTAAAGGAAATTCCGCCGATTCGGGAGATCGCGGATTTGTCAACCTTGTCGCAGGGAGGGCGCCGGGCTATGGCCTCCGCAGATCGAGCGTCAGCGGAAATTCGCCATGCGGCTCATCGCGCGGCAATGTGATTCGGCCCGGCGTATGGCCATGGTCCTCGAAACGCGCCAGGCGCCTAGCCTCCGCCTCATAGGAATTCACCGGAAAAGTCTCGTAATGGCGGCCGCCCGGGTGCGCCACATGATAGACACAGCCGCCGAGATTGCGGCCATTCCAGAGATCGATGACGTCGAAGGTCAGCGGCGCATGGGCGAGGATGGCGGGATGCAGGCTCGAGGCCGGCTGCCAGGCCTTGAAGCGCACGCCGCCGACGGCTTCGCCCGAAACCCCGGTCGGCCCCACCGACACGACGCGGCCATTGCAGGCGATCCTATGCCGCTGCGGCACGAAGCCCGTCACTTTCACTTGCAGCCGCTCGACCGAGGAATTGACATAGCGCACCGTGCCGCCGGGAGCACCCTCTTCGCCCAAAACATGCCAGGGTTCCAACGCCTGGCGAATCTCCACACCTACGCCGCCGTGAATCACGCTGCCATAATGCGGGAAGCGGAATTCATATTGCGCCTTGAACCAGTCGGGGTCGAAGCCATAGCTCGCGTTCCCGAGATCGGCGAGGACGGACAAAAAATCCTGCCAGAGAAAAAAGGGCAGCATGAAACGGTCGTTGAGCGCCGTTCCCCAGCGCACGAAACGGCCCTGCTGCGGTGCGCGCCAGAACCAAGCGACGAGCGCCCGCAAGAGAAGCTGCTGGGCGAGCGACATGCGCGCATCGGGCGGCATTTCGAAAGCGCGGAATTCGACGAGGCCCAGCCTGCCGCTCGGGCCATCGGGCGAGAAGAGCTTGTCGATCGAGATCTCTGTGCGATGGGTATTGCCGGTCGCATCGACGAGAAGGTTTCGGAACAGCCGGTCGACGAGCCAGAGCGGGATGAAGCCCTCGCCGGGGGCGGGCACTTGCGCCATGGCGATTTCGAGCTCGTAGAGCGCGTCATGGCGCGCCTCGTCGATGCGCGGCGCCTGGCTCGTCGGGCCGATGAAAAGTCCCGAAAAGAGATAGGAGAGCGACGGGTGGCGCTGGACATAGAGGATGAGGCTTTTCAGCAGATCCGGCCGGCGCAGGAAGGGGGAGTCGCCTGCCGTCGCGCCACCGAGCGCAATATGATTGCCGCCGCCGGTGCCGGTATGGCGGCCGTCCAGCATGAATTTATCGGTGCCGAGCCGCGCAAGCCGCGCCTCTTCGTAAAGCGCCGTCGTCGTTGCCACCGCCCGCCGCCAGCTGGTCGAAGGCTGGATATTGACCTCGATGACGCCGGGATCGGGCGTGACCTTGATCATGTCGAGGCGCGGATCGTTGGGCGGCGGATAGCCTTCGATATGAACCGGCTGGCCGGTCGCCTGCGCTGTGGCTTCGAGCGCCGCCAAAAGCTCGAGATAATCTTCGAGCGTCGCCACCGGCGGCATGAAGGCGCAAAGGACCCCGTCGCGGGGTTCGAAAGTAATCGCCGTGCGCACATTGTCCGCGCCGACGCTCTGACCGGGGACGTTTTGCCGGCCGGTCGTCGCATCGAAGCTGTAAAGCTGCGCGAAATGCTGCGGATCGGGCAAGGGGCCGCGCGGCTCCAGCGGATCTTGCGGGATGATGACGGGATAGGCGGATTCCGGAATATGGGGCAATGAGCCGATCGGCAGCCGCAGGCCGATCGGCGAATCGCCGGGGATGAGATAGAGCCTGCCGCGACGCAGCACCCATTTCTCGCTGATCCAGCGGCGTTCAGCCGAAGCGTTCCAGCGCTGCACCGGCAGAACGAAGCCCGAGGGTTTCGACAGGCCGCGCTCGAAGACGCGGACCATGCGGGCACGGGCTTCGGGATCGTCGATCTTGGAATCGAGCAGATCGACATTGACCGGCAGCTCGGCCTCTTTCAGCATCCAATGCGCCGGGTCTTCATAGGCTGGAATCACATAATCGCCGCCTATGCCGAGCCGCTCGGCGAGGTCATGCGCGAAAATCTCCGCCGCCTCGGGCTGCGTGGCGACACTGTTCTTCTCGACTGCGACCAGCTCGGGATCATGCCAGATCGGCTTGCCGTCGCGCCGCCAATAGAGCGAAAAGGCCCAGCGCGGCAGGCTCTCGCCCGGATACCATTTGCCTTGTCCATAATGCAGAAAGCCGCCCGGCGCGAAGCGGGCGCGCAGACGCCTTATCAGATCATCGGCGCGCTGGCGCTTCGTCGGGCCGACAGCGTCCGTATTCCATTCCGCCGATTGAAAATCATCGATCGAGATGAAGGTCGGCTCGCCGCCTATGGTGAGGCGCACATCCTGCGCTTCGAGATCGCGGTCGACCTGCTCGCCGAGGCGGTCGAGCGCCGCCCAGGCTTCATCCGAGAAGGGGCGCGTCACCCGCGGCGCTTCGTGGATACGCTCGACTTTCATCGAAAAGGAAAACGAGACCTCGGCCGGATCGACGGCGCCGCTGATCGGTGCGGCCGAGCGATAATGCGGCGCAGAGCAAAGCGGCAGATGGCCTTCGCCACAGAAGAGGCCCGAGGTCGGATCGAGGCCGATCCAACCAGCGCCGGGAATATACACTTCCGCCCAGGCGTGAAGATCGGTGAAATCATGATCCGTGCCGCTTGGCCCTTCGAGGGCTTCGACATCCGGCTTCAACTGGATGAGATAGCCGGACACGAAACGCGCGGCGAGGCCGAGATGGCGCAGGATCTGGACGAGCAGCCAGGCGGAATCGCGGCAGGAACCGGAGGCGAGCGCCAAAGTCTCCTCCGGCGTCTGCACGCCGGGCTCCATGCGGATCAGATATTTGACCTCGCGCTGCAGCTTGGCATTGAGATCGACGAGAAAATCCGTCGTGCGGGCGGCCTCTTTCGGCACATTTGCGAGAGTGGCCGAAAGCAGCGGCCCGGCGGGCTCGGGCTTGAGATAGGCGGCAAGCTCGGTTGCCAATTCCGCCGGATAGGCGAAGGGAAAGGTTTCCGCATAGGGCTCGGTGAAAAAGTCGAAGGGGTTGAAGACGGTGATTTCGGCAACGAGGTCGACTTCGATTTTGAAGACGTCGGATTTTTCGGGAAACACGAAGCGGGCGAGCCAATTGCCGTGCGGGTCCTGCTGCCAGTTCACGAAATGCTGGGCCGGCGTGACCTTCAGCGAATAGCTCGCAATCTTGGTGCGGCAATGCGGGGCAGGGCGCAGCCTGATCTGCTGCGGCCCGAGGCCGACCAGCCGGTCGTAAGTGTATTGCGTGACATGATGCAGGGCGACGAGGATCACGCGGCAAATCCCTCTGCGAAGAGTCGCATTTTGTTCCAGGCGGGGGGAGCCGAGTCAAGGATGACGCGAGGGAGCCGGATGAGGAACGCCGCCGCCGCGCGCCCCTCTCCCCGTGAGCGCAGCGAAACGGGCAGAGGCCGGGTGAGGGGCGGGGGGATTGGCGGCGATGGTGATACGATTGAGCTGAGTGCTGAACGCGTATTATTGGCCCTTTGCGGACCTATCCGGAGGAGTTTACTATTCACCTACCCTTTTAAACTGACTATCCGTGACACACGCCTCGAAATGCCTCATTCGACAAAGCATATGCACTTCGCGCCCTTAACCCGGAAGGCATTGAAGAACGCGCGCAGTGATTTCCGCAGGAGCGCGGTTACGCGTTTTCTTGCCGATGAAAATGTAGAGCCTTGGGCGCTCCATGTGATGCGCTATAAACGACATGACATCATGGACGCAGATGCCGCGAGAATAAGGGGGCTCGAAGACCGCGCGGTTTTCCGTAAGGCGTGGGGGTTGCAGCGAGTGTTAATTACGCATGACAGGGATTTTCTTGATGATCGTATCTTTCCCCTCAATGTATGTGCAGGACTGCTTGTGCTTCCGGTTTATGGCCGCGTTAGCTTAGAATTTGGGAATCTCCTTTCCGCCTCTACCGCGATGATCGGGCGAGGCCGTGAAATGTGGTTTCATACTAAAATTGAAGCCACGCGCGATTTTGCCCTAAAGGTCAGAACGTGGGAGAAAGCGGCCGGTTATGTCGCGGAGTGGGAATTTCGCATTCGTCATTTTACCACGCGGTAGGACGTGACAATGCCGTGGATTCCTTTGGAAAACCCGGATTATATCAGCGGTGAATTTAAGAAAAGAACGCGTTTTTTGATTGACGAAAGCCTTGGAGCCGAGGTTGCGATTTTCCTTCGCGACAAAGGCTTTAGCGCTGTGTTTGTTGCGGACGTTCGACTTAATGGACGCAGCGATGAAGATGTTTTTTCCTTCGCGTGGCGCGAGAAGCGCATGCTCTTGACGCATGACCGTGACTTTCTTGATGATAGACGTTTCCCTGAAAATCGGAATCCGGGAGTCGTCGTTCTCCCCGGCGGAGATGGCGACCAAAACGCTATGGGCGTGGGAATTGGCACAGTCCTCGCGGTATTCGGGGCCGGCCCGTCGATCTGGGAAAAAACAAAAACTGCCATAAGTCCTAGCGGCGAAATGACCATCCGTAGGCGAAATTTCGAGACGGGCAAGATCGAAACTACTCGATATAGAATGACCGGAAAAGGCAACGCGGAAATTTGGAAAGACTAGGATCACGCGCAAGGCTGACCCATAGTGCGTGCAGAATTCAAGATTTTGAACGGAAGACCCCCGCCCTTAATCTCAATAGGTTAGGCGATGCAGAAGTAATGCGCAAAGGTCCGCTTTTGGCGCAAATCCCCCAGCCCCTCACCTTACCTCTCCCCGCAAGCGGGGAGAGGGGCGGCAGGCGTTGGTGCAATCACTTCCAGAACAAGAAACATAAATGATTCCGCGCGATCCTTCTCCCCTTGTGGGAGAAGGTGGACGGCGGAGCCGGCCGGATGAGGGGTCGCACGCACCTCTCAGCATTGCAGCGCTGACGGAGGCGCACAAATGACAGATTGGTGCGACCCCTCATCCGACCCTCGCTGACCCGAGGGCCACCTTCTCCCACAAGGGGAGAAGGATCGCGCCCCAAGATATTCACTCCATCCTCACCACCACACTATCCGACACGCCCTTCGCATCGATCACCGAGACCCGCGCGAAGCCGGCGCCGTCCGGTGCCCAGGTCGATTGGTGGCGCTACATCGCCCGGCAGATCATCTCCGTCGGCGCGACCAGACCTCGCTCCAGAATGTCGATCATATTCGCGACCTTCTGCGGCGTCGACGCGCCCATGATGATGTGCAGGCCGAGCGGCGGCGGCGCCCCGTCTTGCGCAGCGCGGGCGCGCATCTGGCGGAAGAATTCAATGGCGAAGGTGCGGCGGCTGCGCTCCTTTTGAACCGCAAACCCGGCGCCTTCCAGAATGCGCCGATAGGCGGCGGCGCTTTCAACAAAGCTCATGTCGGGGCTCAATGCCCAGGGAACCGGGAAGCTCAGCGCGCCGTCGTTCGTCTCGCGCATGACATCGTAAATTCCGAAGATGCCGCCCGGCTTGAGCGTGCGCCGGACTTCGGCGAACACTCTCGCCTTGTCTTCGATATTCATGCCGACATGAAGCATATAAGCGCCGTCGAAGCTGGCGGCTTCGAAAGGCAGAGCGAGCGCGCTGCCGACACGATAGGACACGCGGTCTGCTAATTTCACTTGTTGCGCGAGCCATTCGGCCGTGCCGACGAATTCCGGCGTGAGATCGATGCCACTGACGCGGCAGCCGCGCTCCTCTGCAAAATAGCGCGAGGCACCGCCAAGGCCGCAGCCGATGTCCAGAAGGTGCATACCCGGCACGAGGTCGAGCTGATCGGCAAAATCGATGGTTGCTTGGCGTGCGCCGATGTGGAACTCGTCGACAGGCGCGAGATCGGCCGGGATGAGACGGGCGGGGTCTTTGCCCGAAGCGATCAGCGCGTCGCGGACGGCCTGTTCCAGCGAGCCATGTGTATAGTGTTGCGCGATGGATTGTTCGGTTTCCATCCTGTCGTCTCCCGATCGACGTGAGCTGCCTGCGAGCTACTCTCCTAATGATCATATAGCGGTTTCGACACGCGCACTGAATTGGGCTTCAAAGCCAGCCGAAAGCTTCGCCCCTCCATCCTCACCACTACACTCTCCGACGCGCCCTTCGCATCGATCACCGACATCCGCGCGAAGCCTGCGCCATCCGGTGCCCAGGTCGATTGGCGGCGCAGATCCGGCTGACCGATCGGCGCGCCATTGACGATCCAGGTGAAGGGCGGGACGCCGCCTTGCGCCTTCAAGGCGAGCGCGCTTGCTGGAACCGCCTTCTCCGGCAGGTGGAGATCGATGGCGGCGCCCATTGTAGATAGTAATTTTCTATAAAAACCTAGTATTTTTAGCGACATGTATCTATATGAATAAGTGAGAGGCAGATAAAAAGTCGTTATAAAGTGTATTTATCTGACTCTGTTGGCTTTTTAGAAAGCCATTTTACGCATGAAAAACTTCGGAGCGATCGAGGATATTTTGTGTGAAGGCCGTTTTGGCGCTCGCCATCTCGGAATAGTGAACTTCAAGGAATCACCCTGATGATCAATCCCCCAATCAAGTCCGCTGCCGACGCTCCCAAGACGGACAAGCCGCATGTCGCGCCGCCGACTCAGCCCGAGGCCAATCCGGCGCCGGCCAAGCCTGCCGATGTGGTGGCTCCGAAACCCAGTGATGTGAAGAAGTAAGCTTCTCACAAGCACCCCTCCCAAGGGGGAGGAATCAGTTTGGCGGCGGCAACACATGCCGTCGTCCCTTTTCAAACCAGATAGCGACCCTCGAAGGCGTACATAGAGTTTTAATAATGGCCCAAACCTATCGTTTCGGGAGACGCATCCCGCTTCCCTCAACTCTTCAGATCCGGCACGAGCTCCTCGTTATGGCGGCCCAAGAGGATGCCAAGCAGCGCGCAGCCGCCGAGAACAAATCGGAAGGCGTCGCAAGTCGCGTGACCACGATTGATGCTGTGGAACCTGAACGAGCACCCGCATGACAACAGCTACCATCAACCATCTTTATCAGGTCGGAGAACTGGTGGTTCTCGATTCGCGCGCGGGATATTTCTTAAAGTCGGACGCGGCCTTCACAGTGGTTGCGCAATTGCCGGCCTTGGGAAATGACTTTCAATATCGGATCAAGAGCGCTGGCGAGCCCTGCCAGCGCATGGTCCTGGAACATCAACTCACACGGGCCTCGCCGCGCGACGCAGCGGCTGGCGGATTCTTCAAAGAGCGTGACAGGCAAACGATCTAGGTCTTGTCGCGAGCCAATTGTCGGACGGCAAGATGAAGGCCACCGAACTGCAGGATCGATATGGTGTCGCCGCCACGGCCGATGACGCCGCGCGACTGGCTCAAGCGATTAGAATGATCTTGGAAAAGGTGCAGACGGAATTTGGTTCCCACGCGGGATATGTCCCTTCTCATGTGATGATCAACGCGATCGAAGAACATCTGCAGAAATCTGAAAAATTGCTCGGGCAGGCTCGCTTTGCCTCTATTCTCATCGATACGATGCCGCCAACATGGAGCCCAATGCTCAAGGCAAGTTTTGTCTATGTTCTGGCGCCGCGCCTGAAGAATGTTCTGGACGTCTGATCCCGACAGGTTCTGGACCCTCTCGGTAGATCCGGCCAACGACAGCTTACGGAGCTAATCGCCCGGCCCCTCACCTTACCTATCCCCGCACCCGACTCGGCTTGGCCGAGTTGGGCATTTGAAATGCGCAAGTCGGCAACAGCCGACTTGCGTTCAGGGAGAGGGGCGGCAGGCGTCAAGGCAAATGATTCCGCGCGCTCCTTTCTCCCGCAAGCGGGAGAAGGAATGCGCGACATTCTACTCCACCCTCGCCACCACACCGGCCACGCCGACACGCCAAGGGCCACCGGCCCAGTCGCTCGGCGCAGCGGCTCCTTGGCCGCCGCCGAATTGGCAAATTCATCCAAGCGATGCATAAAGGCGGCTAAGTTTCGCAATATCACATCGCCGTCCAGCCTTTCGCCGCCATCTCATCACGATTGACATGCTATAGATGGCGCTGGTCAAGCACGTCCGTACGAATGGTAGAAGGGATATGGAACGATGAATCAAGGTGAGCTTCGCGCGACCGGCGCATTGGCCGGGGTCTTTGCCATGCGCCTCCTGGGCCTGTTCATGATCTATCCTGTTTTCGCAGGATATGCGCGCCATCTTCACGGCGCGACACCGCTGCTGATCGGCTTGGCGCTCGGCGCTTACGGCCTGACGCAGGGCCTGCTGCAAATCCCCTTCGGTCTGCTCTCGGACCGGATCGGCCGCAAGCCCATGATCACGATAGGGCTCGTGTTCTTCGGCATCGGCAGCGTCGTCGCGGCTCTCTCCACCTCGATCGCCGGCGTGCTGCTTGGCCGCGTGCTGCAAGGCACGGGTGCCGTCGGCTCGGTCATCCTGGCGTTCGTCGCCGATTTGACGAGGGAAGAGGTGCGCACCAAGGCGATGGCCATCGTCGGCATCACCATCGGCCTCTCTGCCGTTGCCGCCATCGTCATCGGACCGGTCTTGGCGAGCTTCATCGGCGTGCCCGGCATCTTCTGGCTCACCGCAGGCCTGGCGCTCGTTGGCATTGCGATCACCCAAGGCGCCGTCCCAACCCCTGCGCGCATCGTGCGCCACCGCGACGCCGAAGCGGTGCCGGCGCTCTTCGCGCGCGTCCTGCGCAATGGCGAATTGTTGCGGCTGGATTTTGCAATCTTCGCGCTGCACGCCATTCTGACCGCGAGTTTCCTCGCCGTCCCGGCGCTTCTTGCAACCTCGCTGCATCTCACGGCACACACGACCTGGATGGTGTACCTCCCCGTCCTCTTCATCTCCGTCGTGCTGATGGTGCCGGCGATCATCGTCGCCGAGAAGGGCGGCCGCATGAAAGAGATGTTCATCGCGGCCATCGCCCTGCTGACGGCGAGCCTCATTGCTCTTGCGCTGGCCGGGAGCATCGGGGCGGTCGTGGTGGCTGCGCTCGTCGGCTTCTTCACGGCCTTCAACGTGATGGAAGCGATGCTGCCTTCGCTCGTCACCAAGATTGCCCCTGCGGGCGCCAAAGGGACGGCCACCGGCATTTATTCGAGCTCGCAGTTTCTGGGCATCTTCCTTGGCGGAGCAGGCGGCGGCTGGGCATTCGCCTTGGGCGGCGCGAAAGGCGTGCTCGACTTCACGGTCATCGTCGCCCTGCTCTGGCTCGCGATCGCGGTGACGATGCATCGGCCCGGCCGCTACTCGAGCTATCTCGTCCATTTGGCAAAGCTCAATCGGCAAGAGGTCGGCGCATTGGAAGCTGAGCTGAAAGCCGCGCCCGGCGTGATCGAAGCCGTCATCTCGCCGGACGAAGATGTGGCCTATCTCAAGATCGACCGTGCGCGCTTCGACGCCAATGCCGTCGCCGGGATCGTCGGCGGCTAGAGCCGATATGAATGCAGAATGCCGAGACGGCGCGCGAGGACGGCAGATCCACGGCCGGAAAAGACAGGATTTGACGAGGATCAAAAGCTAGTCGTTCGAAATGAAGGATTCTCTTGCTTCTTGGGCTCATCAGCTCTTTCGGCGCGCAATCGCTGCGCGCCAAGCTTTTTGGGAGTGAGCAAATGTCGATCGACGCAACGCAATTCGGAAGCATCACGATCGATGGAAAGACGTATGACTACGATGTCGTCCTACATCTCTCCGGCGAAGTGACGAAACGGCACAAGAAACTGTCGAAGGAAAAATACGGGACCTCGCACATTATCTCGAAGGCAGAGGCCGAGGATGTCTTCGAAAAAGGTTGCGATCAGCTGATCGTCGGCACCGGGCAGCAGGGCAATGTGCGCCTCTCGCCGGAGGCAAGCGATTATTTCGAGAAGAAGAACTGCCACGTCATCCTGCAGCCGACGCCGGAGGCCATTCAGTCGTTCAACCAGTCACGCGAGAAAAAGATCGGGCTCATGCATGTGACATGCTGAACAAGGCTCTGCAGCGACGGGGCGCGATACGGTCAGGCGGAGGATGCCGCATCAAACACGCGACATAGGTCCCGGCAGCTCATTCCAGTCGAGGCCAAGGTCGTCGACAATCTGGCGCACGACTCTCGGATCAAGCGCCTTATTCGTGCCGATATCGGGAAGAACCGCCTTCCGGTCTCCCCGGTGCACGGTCACATAGACGTGCCCATGGGTCCCGACACTGTCCTTGCCGGCTTCGAAGCGGCAGCCGCGCTCGGCCAGCCATTTGCGAAAGGTTGCGCTTTCCATGAGTGCCTCCATTGTCCTGACGCTATCGAGACATCAGAGGCGCAGGGTCACCATGATGTGAATCAATCGGAGAAACGGCTGCGAAAATCACCTGTGAATCACGCGAGAAGCGCTTCGGGGGCGTCTCGCTGAGACGCTCTCGCGCGTTCCCGCAAAGCGGAACGGGAGCTAGATCGACTCCCCGAGGTCGGGCTCGCCGCAATGCGCCAAGACCACTTTGCGGACTTGCTGCTGAAGCTTCAGGACCGCGGGGAAATCCGTTCCCGAGGGTTTTATGGCCTCTTCGATCCGCAAGCTGATCGGCGCCCATCTTGGAAACCATTGCTCGGGGCGCAGCATCACGCGGGTTCCGCGCAAGATCGCGGGCAGGACGGGCAGATCGGCTTCGGCCGCGATTTTGAAGGCGCCGAGATGGAAGGTTGCGAGCCCGGCTCTGCGGGTGAATGTGCCTTCCGGAAACATGACGAGCGTGCGACCCTGCCGTGCGGCGGCGATGATCGTCTCGATATCGCGGAGATTGCCCGTAACGTCGATGCGCTCGACAAAGAGAGCGCCGAGCCGACGTAAAAAAGGAATGATGAAAATCTGCCCGACGAATTGCTTTTTGGCGATGAAAGTCGGGGTGCCGGGCAGGAACGCTGCAAGGATGATCACATCCATATAGCTCGAATGATTGAAGGCGAGCAGCGCTTTGCCGCGCGGGATATGTTCGATGCCCTCGACAGAGACGGGGATGCCGAGCGCTGCGAGCGCAATGCGGTCGATTCCTCTCGCGACCGCCCAGCGCCATTCAAGCCGCGGCAAAATCATGGCGGCGATCCATGCCAGGCCGTAACCAAGGCATATGACGATCCACCACCAAGACGCATAGAGCATCCCGCGCAGGCGTGTCCAAAAGCGGAAGAGCTGTGGCCCGAGTCCAGCGAGCCACAGGCGCAGGATCTGCAGCCGTAAGGCGCGTTGCGGCGTGCCGATGCGGCCGCTTTCGTAAAGCTCTCGCGCAGCACTTCTGCGGATCTTGCCGCTCGACGTCTTGGGTACAGTTTGGGGCGGCGCGAGAATGATCTCGTCAGGCGGCGTGCCGCAAATGGTGTTCGTCAGCTCATAGGCGTGCGCCTCCAGGGCGGTACGCGCCGCCGGATCCGTCTCGCGCGTTTCAGCCACGATGACCACGCGCTCTGTCCCCGAAACCCGATCGGCGACGCCGAACACGGCGACGCCGCCTTTGCAGATTCCGGCAATATCGCCGATCGCGTCCTCGATCGCGTCCGGATAGATATGCTGCCCGGCACGGATGATGATGTCCTTGATCCGGCCGGTAATATAGACATCGCCGCCGGCCATGTAGGCGCGATCGCCGCTGTCGAGCCAGCCATTATGGATGAGGGCTCGCGTCTTGGCCTCATTGCGGAAATAGCCGGAGGTCGCCGACGGACCGCGAAACTCGAGCCGACCCTCCTGTCTTTCGCCGATCTCGTGCCCGGCTGTATCGACGATTCTGATTTCATTTGCCGGCAGCGGCCGGCCGCAAGCGACGAGTTCGAGCGGATGCGGATCATCGGGCTTTGCCGGCTCGGCAATGCCGCGGCGCATCAGCGCGTCGCGGCGAATTCGGTCGATCACAGGTCCTCGATCGAGGGGCGGAAGGGCCAAGCCGACACCGTTTTCCGCAAGGCCGTAAGCCGGCATCATGGCTTCACGGCGGAAGCCATAGGGCGCGAATCTTTCGGTGAAGCGGCGCAGCGTGTGGGGAGAAACCGGCTCGGCGCCAT
Source organism: uncultured Alphaproteobacteria bacterium (assembly GCA_963704745.1). Lineage (GTDB taxonomy): Bacteria > Pseudomonadota > Alphaproteobacteria > Rhizobiales > Beijerinckiaceae > Methylovirgula. Next base: position 2,726,637 of record OY969936.1, on the reverse strand, counting down.
TTGCCACCACGCGCAGCGAGCTGAGATCGAGGCCTGCGAGATCGGCCGTGTCGATCTCAGTAAGGCACAGTTCAAAGGCAAAATTGGGCGCAGCGCTCAGAGTTCCACGAAAGCGGTGAATTGCCCGCAGCCAGCTTTCCGGACGCACAAGAAAACTCAAAGGCGACATCACATAGAGCGGCGCGGCGAAATAGAGACAGCCGAACCAGGCGCCGATCAGGCCCAGATCATGGTAAAGCGGCAGCCAGCTCACGAAAATGTCGGCGGAACTCGCTGCGAGCGCTGCGCCAAGAGCCCTGACATTGGCCAAGAGATTGGCATGGCTCAGCACGACCCCTTTGGGATCTCCCGTACTGCCCGAGGTATATTGAATCAGAGCAGTCGATGTTTCATCTGCGACATGGGACAAGGAAGTATCGACCGCCTCGGCGATAAGCCCGGCGACGCTCACCACGGAGTCGAGAGCGCTTACCTGGGCCCGCAGCAGCGTCGCGACGCCGAGCGCTTCGGGTACGGTGACCAGCATGCGAGCCCCGGCATTGTTCAATATTCCGGCCTGGCGGCGGAGATGCTCTTCGATCTGCGACGGCCGCATCGGCGGATAGATCGGGACCGGAACTGCGCCGATATAAAGAATGCCGAAGAAGGCGCTGAAGAAATCGATCGAGGTCGGCAGCATCAGCGCGACCCGATCACCTGGATCGATGTCATGCGCAACGAGACCCGCTGCGACTTGGCGAGCCTGCGCGGCAAGACGACCATAGCTCAACTGATCTATCACCGTCCTGTCGTCCTGCAGCACAGTGAGGTGCAGGCGGTCGGGATGCCGCGCGACATGCCAATCGAGGACTTCGGTCAAAGTTCGCGCCTCGGTGGCGGCGGGCACCAGAGGCAGGGCCGGTGCCGCAGGGGCCTCGGCCCCAGCCACAGGCATGCTCGCATGCGCCTCTTCGAGCGCCCGAAGCAGATCGGCGATCGTTTCGGCCGCGCTGACGCTCGCCACGGGCAGCCGCAGGTGAAATGCCCGCTCGACCCGTAGGATCAGCTCCGTTCTCGCGAGACTGTCGATGCCGAGGTCTTCTTCCAGCCGGCTCGACAAAGAATAGTCGAATGTCTTCGCCCGCTGCGGATGAAGCTCATGGACAAAGCTCCGCACGACCGCCAAGAGCTCGCGCGAGAGATCCTGCAAACGATCCTGCGCGGCTGGGCCGGTCTCGGGCGGCGGCTCTCTGCTCGTGTCCATGAGGAGACGCTAGCCTTTCCGTATGACGCGACTTTGATGCGCATCAAACCACAGGCGGCGGGGAAGGGACTGTCCTGTCCGGCATCGGATCTCGTCTGATTTGACGCAATGTCGCTTTTTCCCAGAAGCTTAAGACTCCGCCATGCGGCCGCTTCTGCATCCAACTCTCCTGAACGGTCGGTTCGGCGACCCTCTCCTTTGCCTCGAAACCCTATTCGAGAAGCAAATCATGCTGTGCGATCTCGGCACCGTCGATGCCCTTTCGCCACGGCAGATCCAGCGCATCGAACATATTTTCGTCTCGCATACCCATATCGATCATTTCTTCGGCTTCGATCGCGTTCTGCGGATCTTGGTCGGGCGGCAGAAGCAGGTCCATCTCTATGGGCCGCCTGATTTCGCCGATCGCGTTTGGCACAAGCTTCACGGCTATCAATGGAATCTCGCCGCCAGCTATCTCTGCGATCTGAGCTTCCTCGTGACCGAGATCGATCGATCTTTCGTGACCCGGACCGTCTGCTTCCGACTGAAGAACGCATTTGCGCCGGAGGAGATCGGCCGCGGCTTTTCCCCAGGCGGCCTTATCCTGAACGGACCGAGCTTTCGGGTTCTGACCGCGGTTTTGGACCATCGCACGCCCTGCCTCGCCTTTGCGATCGAGGAGGTGGCGCATGTCAACATTTGGAAGACGGAACTCGCCGAGCGCGGCTTGCCGGTCGGACCGTGGCTGCACGATCTCAAGCGCGCGGTGCTCGACAACGCCCCGGATGATCTTAGGATGCGGATCGAAGCGCCCGGCGTGGCGAACGGCAGCCGTGAAATGGAGCTTGGTGCGCTGCGCAATGTCTATAGGGTCACGCCGGGCCAGAAGATCGGTTATGTGACGGATATTGCGGATACGGCCGACAATCGCCGTGGCGTCATTCAGCTGGTTGGCGGCGCCGACATTCTGTTCATTGAAGCCCCCTTCGTCGGCGCGGACAGAGCGCTGGCGCTAGAGCGCGCCCATCTCACCACTGTCGCGGCCGGCGAGATCGCGCGCGCCGCCAAGGTTCGGCATGTCGAGCCATTTCATTTCTCGCCGCGCTATGCGGGCCAAGAACAGCGCATGGTCGCGGAAGTCGCCGAGGCATTCGCCGGTGTGGGCCAACCCGAAACAGCACGCGAGGGCCGATGAAGGAGTGGAACATTGTCATCACTGTCTTTCAGGACGGTTTTCGGTGCGCGCTGCGCGCTTTGCGCAAGCTGGGCGAGGTCGACCACGGCCATTATCACAATGTGCTTTTGATGAGGGTCGACGATCCCATGGCCCTGCTTCAGGCCATCGAGCAGCAGACAGTGCAGGAGCCGGCGCTGTTCGATGCCATCTCGCGCGTCGCCCCCGCAATGCGGACTTTCGAGTTTCACTCCGCCGAGGAGTTCAAGGAAAAAGCAAAGGCGGCTGTGCTGGAATGGGTTCCGCATCTTGCCGGCCGATCGTTTCATGTGCGCTTGCATCGCCGTGGCTTCAAACATGAGCTGGAATCACCAGAGGCCGAAAAATATCTCGGCGAGGCTCTGGTCGACGCTCTCGCATGGCAAGGCACACCAGGCTCCATTTCTTTTTCGGATCCAGATGTGGTCATCTCGATCGATACGATCGATCAGCGCGCCGGCTTAGCGGTCTTCACGCGGGCAGATCTTGCGCAGCATCCGCTGCTGAGGCCAGATTAGACGCGCTCGTCTCGAAAGCGGGACCTCAGTCCGATTCGCGCTCCAACGCACAACAATGCGGCGCCTCGGTGCCAGCCGCCGCTTCGCTGAGCACGGCGCCACGCACCGCATTGGGACGAAACACCGTGCAGCCCTTCAGCCCCTTCTCATAAGCGATGTCATAGATCCGTTTGAAATCCTCGAAGGAACATGCCTCGGGCACATTGATCGTCTTGGAGATCGAATTGTCGACATAAGGCTGCAGCGCCGCCTGCATTGCGAGATGGGTGGCTGCCGGCAATTCGCCGGCCGTGATGAAGGAGTCTGGCAATCTGTCTTTTGATTCGCCCATCTTGCGCCAAAGCGCCAGAGCATAATCGGTCAGCCGGAACTCTTTGGGTGCGCCATTCTCGCCGAGCACCTTGCGGCTATAAGAGGCCGCGAAAATAGGTTCGAGACCGCTTGAGACATTGCCGGCAAGCAGGCTGATGGTGCCGGTCGGCGCAATCGCGAGGAGATGGCTGTTGCGAATGCCTTTAGCCGCAATGCCGTCGCGGATATCTTCCGGCAAGCTGCGAATGAACGCACCTTGCAAATATTTGTCACGGTCGAAAAAAGGAAAGCCGCCTTTTTCCGCAGCGAGATCGATGGAAGCGCGATAGGCCGCATGACAGATGCGACGCATGATATCGCCAGCGAGCTGCAATGAGGCCTCGCTGCCGTAAGTGATGCCCAGCATCAGCAGAGCGTCGGCGAGGCCGGTGATGCCGAGCCCGATACGCCGCGCGCCTTTCGCTTGCGCCGCCTGCTGCGGCAATGGAAAGCGCGAGACGTCGATGACATTGTCCAGCAGGCGAATGGCAACCGGCACCATGGCTGCGAGCGCGTCGAACGCGAAACTGGCTTGCGGGGTAAAAGGGCGGCTGACGAAATGGGCCAGGTTGAGCGATCCGAGATCGCAAGCACCATAGGGCGGCAGCGGGATCTCGCCGCAGGGATTGGTGGCGTCGATGCGCTCGCAGTACCAGAGATTATTGAGGCGGTTGATGCGGTCGATGAAGAGCACGCCGGGCTCGGCGTAGTCATAGGTCGCGGCGAGGAGCCGCTGCCACAGAGCCCGCGCGCCGATCTGTCGAATGACTCGGCACGGCACGGATTCGCTCGTGCCCGACCACTGGCGCAGGACTGTCGGCCCGTCACCTTCGACCGCCACTGCGGGAAACAGCAGCGGCCATTCCGCATCGCTATGCACGGCCGCCATAAACTCATCCGTGATCAAGACCGACAGATTAAAGTGGCGAAGCTCTCCGGCCTGCTGCTTGGCGGCGACGAACTCTTCAATATCGGGATGGTCGCAGCGCAATGTCGCCATCATGGCGCCGCGGCGCGCGCCCGTCGAAAGAATCGTGTCGCACATCGAGTCCCAGACCCGCATGAATGAGACGGGACCCGAGGCGATGCTGCCGACGCCACGGGCGATTGTGCCGCGCGGCCGCAGAGTCGAGAAGTCGCAACCAATGCCGCCGCCGTGCTGCATCGTCGTCGCGGACTCTTGCAAAGCGCCGAAAATGCCTGGGATCGAATCTTCGATCGTCCCCATGACGAAGCAATTGAAGAGCGTGACATTGCGACCCGTGCCGGCGCCGGCCTCGATGCGCCCGCCGGGAAGGAATTTGAAATCCTGTAACAGCGCGAAGAATCGCTCTTCCCAACTGTCCTTGTCCTTTTGCTCCACACCTGCGAGCGCATGCGCCATGCGTCGCCAGCTCTCCAGGATCGAGCGCTCGTGAACGCCATGCTCGACATAGCGGTATTTGGCTTCCCAAACATGGCGCGAGATATCGGTGGCGAGGTCGTCCATGGTCACGCTCACGCATTTGGAAGTTTGCTGTCGATCACCTGATCCAGGTTATGACACACGAGGCCGCTCGCCTGCTTTGTCGAATCGGACGTCGCGGCACTGGCCGGGGACCTATCATAAGAGGAGCTATCACAAAGAGGGATTGAAGCGACGATCTGATAACCGCGGCCCTGTTGCTGAGGGGATCGGAAGAGCTCGATCGACCGAACCGTCTGCCTGAATGAGAGCCGGCGCTCCATCGGCTGCCTCCGGACGATCTGGCGCCCATTCTTTCCGAGACGCGCCAGCGTCACATGCGGTCGAAACGGCCTCTCGTCGGTTTGATCGAAGGCCGCGAGCAGGAGCTCCTGCAAGAGACAAAGCTCATTCGTCGTGGCGCATTCCGCCCAAAGGAATTTCGGCGCTATGGGCGCCGGCCCATAGTTCAAATGTTCAAAAACGAGGTCGAAGCCGCCGACCGACGCGAGTGCGGCGCGCAGCGCAAGAATGGCAGCCTCGACATGCTCCTCTGCCCATGGCGGCACGAGCGTGAGATGGATGTCGGCAGCCGGGACGAGCCGAACCGAAGGATCTTCGAGAGGCTGGGCGATTTTCGCCAGCGCGCACGCAATCTCGGGGGTGATTTTGATGCCGACGAAAAGCCGTGCAGGAGACCGCTGGCCAGCACGGCTGATATCGCCCGATGGGCCAGACTGTTCGGATGCAGCGGAAAAGTGAGGCTCCATGGGACGCCTGGCTATGCTGGCGCCGGCGCTCGAATATGAGCGTCAGGCAGCTTCGGATTCATAAAGCCCTTTCTGAAGGTGGTCGTGCAGATCTGCATCTTCCATGAGCGCTGCGGTCAGGGTGGCGTCGCCCAAGAGCGCTGCCTCGGAAACGCCGCGATGCCACTTTTCTGCGGCGAGATCACCTTGGCCGACCCGCATCAGCGTATAGAGTTCGGCGCGGGCTGGCGGTGTGAGTGCCGCAATCGCCTCGCGCAAAGCAGTCATCTGTTCGGTCTCGGAAGCGAGCGGCTCATAGCCGAGCTCGGCAGTCGGGTTATGTTCGCCGCGGGCAGGCTCAGTCCCGCCCAGATCTTCTTCGGCGACATTGCCGAGAAACGTGTCGCGCTGCGTGCGGGCTGTCTTGGCCAAAAGAGCAATGAAACGGGCTTGATCGTTGGTAAGATTTTTTAGCATTGGGAAGCTCCTGCTGCGCGTGGAGAGACGGGCGGACGGCGACGCTATCGGCCACCGCCGTCCGCCGGCTTTCGCTTGGCTGCGCAACAATCCTGGGCCTGCACAAACCTTCGAAAGACACATTTAGCGCCGACCACCCTTGTGGCCATATCCGCCAAGCGCTCAGGCGTGGTGCGCGGAAACTGCGCGCAGAACTTCGCCCGACACCTGCTTGCTGAGCTTGGTCGAAATATCGCCGAGGCTGAGCATGCCAAGCAGCGCATGCTGCTCGTCGGTAACCGCCAAGCGGCGAATCTGCTTCGCCTCCATCATCTCGACGGCGCTGTCGATATCGTCCTCCGGCGAACAGCAAATCGCGTTTTTCGTCATCACGTCCTTTGCGGTAAGCTGGCCTAAACTCGCGCCGTCGGCGAGAGCGCGGCAAATGAGATCGCGGTCAGTGACCATGCCGACTATGTGGCCGTTGGCCGTCACTGGCATTGCGCCAATGTCGAAATCGCGCATCTTCTTCGCGATCTCCTTGACCGGCGTGTTCTGCTCGACGAATTGCGCACCCTTGTGCATGACGCTCTTGACCTTCATCTCTTCCTCCTGACAACAGAGCAGATGCCGCAAATTTGGCAACCATATCGCCCGGCCGGTCGGGATGATTGATATGCATCAAGGAGGTGCGAAGGTGGCGATTTGTGCGAGTGCACAATAGGCCGCGACGGGCGCCGACAAGCACGCGGCTTTGATCTCGATCAAGCTAAGGAGGCGGATCCCGTAGATGATCTGTCAGCCGTGGAGGATCTGGCGCATGGCCCTTCCCCTTTTCAGTCCCATGTTCAGTCCCATGGAGCGAAGCGGTGCGGAAGGCGCCATGGAACAGCGCGAGGTCATCATTCCGCCGCTCGGCCTTTCCGGGACGCTGACCATTCCAGCCGGCGCGCAGGCGCTGGTCGTCTTCGCCCATGGCAGCGGTTCCAGCCGCTTCAGCCCGCGGAACCGGGCCGTCGCCCATGCGCTCAACGAACATGCCATTGCCACCTTGCTCTTCGACCTTTTGACGGAAAAGGAGGAGGCCAACCGGGCCAATGTCTTCGACATTGGGCTTCTCGCGGAGCGCCTCGTTCAAGCCGTCGATTGGATCGGCGAAGATCCGCAGCTACGGCGGCTTCCGCTCGGCCTCTTCGGCGCGAGCACTGGCGCCGCGGCAGCACTCGTTGCGGCAGCACGGCTCGGCGATCGTATCGGCGCCGTCGTGTCTCGCGGTGGGCGGCCGGATCTCGCCGGGCCGGCTCTCGAAGGGCTCAAGACGCCGACGCTCCTGATCGTAGGCGGCGAAGATTTCGGCGTCATCGAGCTCAATGAGGAGGCCTTGGCACGGCTGTCAGGACCAAAGGCGATCGAGATCGTTCCCGGCGCCACGCATCTTTTCCAGGAACCGGGTGCCCTCGAAATGGTGATGGCCGATGCGGCGCGCTGGTTCGAAAGCTATTTGGCGAAAGCCTCAGCGCCGGGCTAGAGCACGTTCCGAAAAAGTTGCGCGACTTTTTCGATAAGAACATGCTTCACTTTATTGGTCCGTGCCGGCAATATGCCTCGCGCCTTATTCTTCAAAGATCGGCGGCTCGGATTTGTCCTCCGGTTCGATGTTTTCGATCGGCCGCTTGTCTTCCGCCGGAACTTCCGCTTCGATCTCGACGGGCTCGTCCTCGATCAGTTTGATCGATTCATTGACGTTCTCATCAAAAGAATAATGCTTGTCCCGCCGCTTGGGCTTGACCGCGTTCTTGTGGATGCGTGCGTTCGGCATCGGCTTTCTCCCTGATCATCTGTCCATGCTCGGCTGGTTTTGCCCGCATCTTCTCACATCTTCTCACATCTTCTTACATGGGTCCGGCATTCCGGCGGGCGCTTTCCTGCGCCGATGCGGCAAGGGTTCCGTCCGGCCTGGCGCGGATCCGCGTGGCAAAGCGGCGGCTTTCGCGATCAAGAACTTCGGCCAGCCATGCGATGTCTTCGCCGGATGCGCGATCGAGGCGGAAACGCCGGATCTGGAGCGCTACCATTTCCAGCCCGAGAAGATCGCCGCTCGTCACGTCTATGTCTGCGAAATACATGAGCGCGAGATCGTCGCGGAACGCCTCGTAGCCTCTGATCCCTTCATAGTCGTTCAGGAAATCGCCGCATCCATAAAGGATAGGGCGGTTACGATAAATCTCGAGAGCCTTCGCATGATGCGAGGAATGACCATGGAGAATCGAAATTCCGGCCTTGTCGATGAGCTCATGGGCGAATTGCCTTTGCTCGGCAGAAATGCCGTAGCCCCAATTGGAGCCCCAATGGATCGACACGACAACGACGTCATGCGGCTGCTTGATCCGTGCAACTTCCTCGGCCACGCGCGCGGCGCTGCGCAGGCTCAGATCGGGTAAGAAATTGATGCCGGGCGCATTCGGACGCGCCGCCCAGTCGCGCGGCGTGCCGCTCGTGATGGAAGCGAATGCAAATACAAGCAGGCGGCCTTTGCTGCCGAGATCGAGGATGGCAGGCGCTTTTGCCTCTGCAAGATCGCGGCCTGCACCGGCCGTTTTGATTCCAAGGCCCGCCAGCGTGCCGAGCGTTTCGCATAGCCCGGCCTCGCTCCAGTCGAGCACATGATTATTGGCGAGAGTGCAGCAATCGATGCCGGCCGCCGCCAAGCATTCGGCGTTCTCCGGGCTCATCCGGTAATTGATGCCCTTCGGGACATAGGCCTCGCTGCGCGTCACGCTCGTCTCGAGGTTGATGATGCGCGCATCCGGCCGGCGCTTGTTCAGTTCATCGAGCGCCGCGCCCCAGACATAGGAAAATGCGACCGGCCGTGCGATCGGGCCGTTCGCCGCTTCGGCGAGATGGAGATAATCCACCGCCGAACCCATGCCGGGCTCATAAATGCGGGGCTCGCTCGGATGCGGCAGAATTTGATCGATGCCGCGGCCTGTCATGACATCCCCGCAAAGAAAGATTTTGACGCTGTGGCGCGGCGCGGACATTTTGAGTTGACCTTACGGCGCCGACGGAGCCTCGCGAGGCAAGCAACATATGCCCTATCGTGACCATGCCAGCCGAGACGCTGTGTGAAGCAATGATCCGATCTGGGCCGGCCCCATGCGGCAAGATCATCACCGGACGGTTCGGATTCGTGTTGCGGCAGATCAAGCTCAGGCAATTGCGCCGATGCGCTTACCCTCCCCCTTGTGGGGGGGTCGGACCGCGCAAGCGGTCCGGGGTGGGGGTCATCAAATTTTGCCAGAATATCGACCCCCACCCCTGACCCCTCCCCACAAGGGGGAGGGGAACACCCCCATGCGGCAAGATCATCACCGGATGGTTCGGATTCGTGTTGCGGCAGATCAATCACTCGGTCCGGGATGGGCGCGGTTCCCGATATTGGCGAAATCGTCGGAGCAATTGCCAAGGGGCCAGCGCTATGGCGAAGGCCAGCGCCACCAGCGCAACCAGGATGAAGACGCGGCCGGGCCAAGGGCCGAGGGCGGCGACGAAAGGCGGAATCCGCCAGCCGGGGGGCGGATTGCCGACAAAACCGTAATTGGCGCCGAGCCATAGGTCGAATGGCAGAATGATGGCGAGATAAAGCAGGCTGACGGCCGCAGCCCGGCCGAAATCTCGCCAATCGGGACGAAAGCCGAGAACCGCGACATCATAGACCGCGCAGGTCATGACGATCGTGTGGGCGATCCAAAACGCCCAAAAGATCAGCGAGGCCGGGCCTGCGGTGAGCAGCGGCTGGATGAAGGCCTGCAGCGTCAGCGCAAAGGCCCAGAAATAGAGTGTGGCCCGGGCCCAGCGGTTGCGCGTCCACAGCGCGAGCGGCGCGACCAATCCGTTGAGATCGCAGATTTGCAAGGGCAGGCCGCTTGCAACGTCGATGGCTTTCCAATTCCACCAGACATTATAGGCAACAAAATAGCAGGCCGCGAAGATCGCAATGGCGCGAGCCAAATTTGCTTCCGCCTTTTTGGCACGCAACGCCCGGCCTAAGAGAGCTGCGGCTGCAATGGCCGCCGTCGCAACGACGACCGAAAGTAGGTGCAGTCCGCTATAGGGAATAAAGCCGGCCCCGGCGCCGGGATCGGTGAATGCTCTCATTGCGATCATGGGCGGCCGGTGCCGGGGTTAGTTGGAATTTGAAGCTGGCACAATCTCCGGTTTGTTCAAACAGCCCAAATCGGCGCGCCAGCGCTGACGGTGGGGCCCGTGTTCCCCTCCCCACCCGGGGCGCGCGCAAGCACGGCCCGGGTGGGGAGGGTAACACGTGCCGCCCCTGGGTGTGGCGTAATTGCCGCAGGGGACGACAATCTCCGCGCAGAGGCCATGGTCGCGTCGTTTTCTCGCCCGATTTGCCGGGGCGCTGATTGACAAGCTGGACCGGCTCACTGAAAAATTATGACAGCGTCCTGCGTCAATCAGCGTGCATGCGCCGAGGGATTCAGGCTGCCATTGGGGGAGAGACTTATGAGACGTGAACATAGGGAGTTCGTCTGGGGATGGCCGGCGATTGCTGGCTTATTGCGCCGCGCTGCCTTGGCGGTCATCGGCTTGGGAGGGGCGGCGGTGCTGGTCGCATCGACGCCGGCAGAAGCGGTTCCGAGCTTTGCCCGACAGACTGGCTTCGCCTGCGAAGCCTGCCATACGGTTTTCCCCGAACTCACGCCATTCGGCCGGCGGTTCAAGATCAACGGCTATACGCTGACGACCACACCGGACGGAGTCTCGGATATCAACCAGGCCAAGCAGAGAGTTCTGGCGCTGGCCCCGTTTCCTCCGCTTTCATTCTTGTTCCAGGCCAGCTACGACCGATGGAACCGGGCGCCACTCGATACCAATCAGGCTGGCGCCAGCTACCCTATCAGCGGGCAGAATGATACGGCGCAATTTCCTGACGCGCTGACCATCATGTATGGTGGCAGAGTGACCGACCATATCGGAGCCTGGGTCCAGCTGACCTACACGCAGAACTCGGGCACGCTAGGCATCGATACGACCGAGGTCAGATATTCCGACCATAACTCCGACAATAGTGTGGTCTGGGGCATATTGGCCAACAACGCCATAGGCATGCAGGACGTCTGGAATACGGGTTTCTGGTCGCTCCCGGCGTTCTCCATGGAAAGCCTGTATACCGAGAGCCCCAATGGCATCGGTGGCTTGACCGGGCCCATCATCGGCAGCTTCAACGGCAATGTGGCGGGCGTCGGCGCCTACGTCTTTTTCGACGACTCGTTCTATCTCGAGGGGTCTGTCTATAGATCGGCCTGCCCAGGGACCGGCATCACCACACAAGACAGCAGCAACCTCGGCGCGTGCGGAGGGGTTATCCAGGGCGCCGCTCCTTATTGGCGGGCCGCTTACGAGCATGACTGGGGCAAGAACTCGATATCCGTCGGGACTACCGGAATGTACGTAAACTACATTCCCTGCGTCGGGTACGGCAGCTACGGCAGCGGCGCCAGCAGCTTTACCGGCTGCTCGGTTGACGGGACCAATCCAGAGTCAGTTTCCAATGGACCCGGCAACCGCTACCTCGATGTGGGTGGCGACTGGCAGTACCAGTATATCGGCGACAATAATATCTTCACACTGGCCGGCCATTACATGCACGAAAATAACAATATCAATCCGGCTTTCGTTACGTACGGACTTAACACCAATACGACAGACACTCTCGATGAGTTCGTGATGACCGCCAGCTATTACTATCAACGGCGCTTTGGCGGATATGTCAGCTTCGTGTCGCATACCGGCACCAATGACCCCAACCAATACTGCGGGTTGAGCAGCCTTGGTGGCTCGGCGGCAGGCTGCACCGGGTCGCCCAACAACCAGTACGAAGTGTTCGAGTTCGACTATATGCCATGGCTGAACACGAAGTTCATTCTTCAGTATGACTTGTACAACCGCGTCGCCAGCAATCAGAACCCGTTCTACGGCTACGCTCCCAAGGCATCGGACAACAACACGATAGTGGGTGGACTATGGATGGCTTTCTGATCAGAAAAAGCGCCGCAGCGTCGCTCTTCTTCGCTGCCTTCGCGCTCGCAGCCGTCGTCAGCAGCGGTGCATCCGCTGGGGACACGGGCCCCGACCTGCTCGGAACTTTCGTCGGCACCGGTGGTCCCGTAGGCGCTGCGGGCCCGGCCCCCGAGATCGTCGGCGACGTGTGCACCAAGTGCCATGGTCCTGGCGGCATCAGCGTCCGGAGCCCGTTTCCGAGCTTGGCCGCGCAGCCGGCGACCTATCTCGACACTGAGCTAGGACTGTTTCGCGATCACGCCCGCAGCGATCCCTATGCGCAAGCCATGATGTGGGGTATCGCCCGAGGTCTTTACGAGAATCGCCTTTCCGCGGACCAAATCAAGGCCATTGTGGACTATTACTCGAGCCAGCCACCGCCCGCGGGCAGGCCGCCGGCCAATCCCGCCCTGGCTGCGGAAGGCAAGGCGATCTACGACAACGGGGTGGCGGCGAATAACGTTCCCGCTTGCGTCACCTGCCACGAACCCGGCGCCGTGGGAAAGGAGATATTTCCGCGGCTGGCCGGTCAGCATCGCAGCTATCTCGTGAGAGAGCTGAAGCAGTTCCGTAGCAAGCTGCGCGAAAGCGACATCATGCAGGGCAACGTCAAAGACATGACCGATCAACAGATGGAAGCCGTGGCCGAATATCTGGCCTCCCTGTAGATCGCGATAAATTAAGAACATAGTCTGCATTTGAGAATCGCGAACCATCACCCCAGGGTGATGGTTCGCTCTGTTTTGGGTATCGGCGTCGGGCGGCGCGCCGCCGCCCGATGACGAGGATCTGTTGACATTCACGGCATGGCCGCGACGCGCTTACCCTCCCCCTTGTGGGGAGGGTCGGACCGCCATAGGGCGTCGTTTGCGACGCCCGTCGTAAACGACGGGCTATGCGGTCCGGGGTGGGGGTCATCAAATTTTGCCAGAATATCGACCCCCACCCCTGACCCCTCCCCACAAGGGGGAGGGGAACCGGGGTCGCTCCTCAGGGTGAGGGCTAAGAAGCTGATGTTTCGGGTGAAACCCTCATGCTGAGGAGGGTCCTAAGGCGATGGCTGTCAGGTTTTCTGTCGCGCGCCGCGTGAAGCGGAGCTTCATGAATCAAAACGGCGGAAAGCGGCCTCAACTTCGCCATCGGTTGCGAACTGGCGGCGCTTGGCCTGTGCGAGGCTCTCGAGCACATCGGCCAAGTGTGCAGGATCAATCGGCTCAGGCTCGCCTTCGTCACCGGCGAGGATGAGCATGGCGCGGGCGATTTCATCCTGAGTCTCGGATGGCAGCCGCAGTACGGCTTCCAGGGCTTTTTCCAAGAGTTTTATCATATTTTAAATATACGCTCTCAGCCCACTCCGGGAAAGGGATTCGGAAAGCGTAGTTTAGCGTCGAATATCACACTGTAGCGTGTGGTAGCGGAGGAGGGACTCGAACCCCCGACACAAGGATTATGATTCCTCTGCTCTAGCCGGCTGAGCTACTCCGCCCCAGACTGCGCGTTCCGCGCTTCGAGGCTCAGGCGTATAGGCCGCGGGTGCGGAAACTGTCAAGGCGCGCGGCCTGATCCTGCGTGCCCTGGGATCTGTTGACATTCACGGCATGGCCGCGCGTGTTCCCCTCCCCCTTGTGGGGAGGGGTCAGGGGTGGGGGTCGATAGTGTCGCGAAATTTGATCACCCCCACCCCGGACCGCTTGCGCGGTCCGACCCTCCCCACAAGGGGGAGGGTAACCCCATCGCGGCATCCGTCGTCGCCCATGCTGAATGTCAACACGCCCTTGAGCATCGTGCGCAAAAGTGTCTGCGGTTTTGCGCTTGAACGATGCTCTATTTTTTTGAATTTAGAGCATCTTATCCGCCCTCAAGTGATTCCACTTGAAGGCGGGATGGTCTAGGGCTTCTTGATCCGCGTCAGGGTAAAGAGGCCGAAGGGCGCCAGCGCCCGGCGCTCAGTCAGGATCAGCTCCGGCCGGGCGGCGAGCCAGTCGGCCAAAATGGCCCAGGGAAATTCCGGCCGCCAGCCGAGCGCGGCGCTGTGTCTTGCCAGCCATGCTTCGATCTTCGCGACAGGGCCCTGCGCAGCGCCGATATGATTGACGAGGATGATCTCGCCGCCCGGCTTCAAGATCCGCAGCCATTCGTCGAGACTCGCTTCCGGCCGCGGCAGGACGGTCAGCACATAGGGCGCGACCACCGCATCGAAACTCGCATCGGCGAAGCCGAGCCGGCAGGCGTCCATCACGGCGAGGCCTTCGACCGCAGCGAGGCCGGCCTCACGCATGCGGTGCGCGGCGCGCCGGAGCATGGGGAAGGACAGATCGATGCCGACAATCTTGAGCGAGGGATCGAACATCGGCAATTCAAGGCCGGTGCCGACGCCGACATCGAGCACGCGTCCGCCTGTGTGGCGGTTGGCTGCGGCTGCGGCGCTTTTGCGCCCCGCCCGCATCACTGCGGCAAAGGCGAGGTCATAGACCGGTGCCCAGCGCGCATAGGCCGAGGCGACATGGGCATTGTCCAAGCGGCTCACAGCGTCCAGGACCGCGCGCGCCATCAATGATGGTGGCTGGTCGCGGCCGGAGCGTCGGCCCGTGCATCCGTCCGGCCCGCTTGCGTGGCCGGCTCGGTGGCGCTGATGAAGCCGCCGCCCAAAACCCGCGCATCGGTCAGATCCGAGGCATAAAAGACGCAGGCCTGGCCGGGCGCCACACCATCTTCATCACTGGCGAAATCCACATAAGCGTCGTCGCCGTCGAGATGCAGAAAGCCCGGCACGGGCGGGCGTGTCGAGCGCACCCGCACGAAGAGGTCGCGGCCGTCGCGGGCGAGATCGTCGAGCGTGCCGTCGCCGACCCAATTGAGCTCGCGCAGCCGCACGCGGCGGGTGGCGAGTGCCGAACGCGGGCCGACGACCACCTCCGCCTTGGCGGCGTCGAGCTTCACGACATAGAGCGGTTCGCCGGCCGCGGCGCCATGCAGGCTGAGGCCGAGCCCGCGCCGCTGCCCGATCGTATAATGGATGACGCCGGCATGGCTGCCGAGTACGCGCCCCTCGATATGGACGATGTTGCCGGCAACCGCGGCCTCGGGCCAGATCCGCTCGATGAATTCGCTGTATTTGCCCGACGGGACGAAGCAAATGTCCTGGCTGTCGGCCTTGTCGGCGACGAGCAGGCCATGGCGGCGCGCCAGCCGGCGGACATCGGCTTTCTGCATCTCGCCGAGCGGGAAGCGCAACAGCTCGAGCTGCGCCTTTGTCGTCGCAAAAAGGAAATAGCTCTGGTCGCGGGTGCTGTCCTTCGCGCGATAGAGCTCGCGCCCGCCATGCCCATCGGGCCGCGAGGAGACGTAATGGCCGGTCGCCAGCACATCGGCGCCGAGATCCCGCGCGGTCTCGAAAAGATCGGCGAATTTGATCTCACTGTTGCAGGAGATGCAGGGCACCGGGGTCTCGCCCTCGGCATAGCTGCGGGCGAAACGGTCGATCACCTTCTTGCGGAACCGCTCCTCGTAATCGAGCACATAATGCGGAATGTCGAGTTGCGCGGCGACCCGGCGCGCGTCGTGAATATCCTGGCCGGCGCAGCAGGCGCCCTTGCGGTGCTCAGCATCGCCATGATCGTAAAGCTGCAAGGTCACGCCGATGACCTGATAGCCCTGCTCCTTGAGGAGCGCCGCGACGACGGAGGAATCGACGCCGCCCGACATGGCGACGACAACCCTCGTCTCGGCCGGCGGCTTCGCCAGGTCGAGACTGTTGCGAAAGGCGGGCGCCGGCGGCGCCTGCGGCTCACTCATGAAGGTCACTCGCCGTTTGGAAGCTCACCCGAGCCTCACCCTCCAACATCTCACTCTGCATGTCGCGCTTGCGCATCATCTCAGCGCAGCGTCCCGAAACATTGCCTGCACGCAGCGCGCTTGCGCATGACTTTTGGCGTCTCGAAACTTTTGGCGTCTCGAAGTCTCGGTGTATTGACGCCGCTTCGCGGTCGCGTCCGCGGACCCGTATATGCCGCTTCGACCGGCCACGACTGCGAAATGGCGACGGTTGCCTTCCTTCGCCAGCCTCTATGACAATGGCCGTCTTGGGCCGTCTCGCCCGGCATCGGTCCGAAAACCCTTCGACACCCCATCTAAATCACCGTGGCGGGCCGAATGCAATCTGCGAGTGAGCGACCCGCCGGTCATGCCGGCAAATGGCTCCGCCGCACTCTGTAGCTGCCAATGGTCGCCGGCGGGTTTATTAATGATCTGCAAAGATCCCGTCTCATGCTGGTACAATTGGTAAAGCAAACCATCTCCAATATCTAAATATTCGACTAATATCTCTCGTTTAAATCAGGCAAAAGCCAGATGCGGGCTTAGCTCATTCTTAAACCGATTTTTCTATTATCTTTGTACGAAGAGTCAGTCGAGTAGGTGAGTTCTGGAGATGATTGAGCCGCTCCGCCCGAAAGTGAAATATGTCATCGGCCCGGATGGCAGCCCGCTGACGGTCGCCGATCTGCCGCCCGTCACGACCAAGCGCTGGGTCATTCGCCGCAAGGCGGAGGTCGTGGCAGCCGTCCGCGGCGGCCTGATTTCGCTCGAAGAAGCCTGCAACCGCTACACTTTGACCGTCGATGAATTTCTCTCCTGGCAGATGTCCATCGACCAGCACGGTCTCGCCGGCCTGCGGACGACGCGCCTGCAGCAATATCGCATGTGACGCGGCGATTTTCCGCAAGATCTGTCGCGCGCCGCGCTAGAGCATCGGACCCAAAAGTGGATACCGGTTTTGGGATAATCCGATGCTCTACTTTTTGAATCTAGAGCATCTTATCCGCTTTCAAATGATCCCATTTGAAAGCGGGATGCTCTAGCCGGGCGAAATTGGCCTTTACGATACGCTTGCCGGCTCGTGCTCTTTGCTTTTTTTCAAATCCGGACTCCTGTCGCTCTGCTCTGCCGTGGTCTTCTTCTGGGCGAGGGCCTCGGCGAGCTTGCGCCGCTCGAACAGCACCACGACGACGATCGCGAAGACGAGCGGCAGAATGAGATAAAGGAGCCGGAACACGAGCAAAGCGGTCAGCACTTTGAGCGGCGCCACCGCCGGCATGGCCTTGATGAACAAGAGTTCGAAGACGCCGAGCCCGCCTGGCGCATTGGAGGCGAGCGCCGCGGAAAACGAGGCCAGAAAGACGGCGAGCACGGCGAAGAAGCCGGGGTTGCCGTCGTGCGGCAGAGCGAAATAGATGATTCCGGCAGCGCCGAGCAGCTCCAAAGCCGCGGCGAGGAATTGCCGCAGCGCAATGCCCGGCCGCGGATATTCGATGCAAAATTTACCGAGGCGGAAGGGCGGCAGTTTGAAGACGGAGCCCGCCGCATAGGCGAGGACGAGACCCAGGCTGATGAGGCCGACGCTGCGGGCGGTCGTCGGATTGGTGAGAAGATCCGGCAGAAGGCCCTCCAATCTTCGTAATTGAGCCGGATCGATGACCAGAACGAGGCCGCCGACAAGCAGCACGCCGAGCCCGAATGTCAGCGAGCACAGGCCGACGAGGATAGTGATCTCGGCCGAAGTGAGGCCCTTGGTCCGGTAAGCGCGATAGCGGACCATGGCGCCGGAGAAGACCGAGGCGCCGATGTTATGCGCGAGCGCATAGGTGGTGAAGGAGCACAGGGCGATGAAGGTCCAGGAAATGTGCTTCACGCCGAGATGGAGGAGGGCGATCCGGTCATACCAGGCGAGGGCGGCATAGGCAGCCAGTGTCGCAAGCACGGCGAACAGATATTGATGGAAGGAAATTGCCCGGAGCTGCGCCCACAGATGCGGCCCCACGGCTTCGCCGCGAAATTGCCGATGGAGCAGAAAAATCGAGGCGACGACGGCTGCCAGGCCGATGACTGGCCAAACGAATTCGAAAAATCGCTTCATGGGTCTCCGGACACGGCTCACCGGCTTTCTGGGGCCTGTTTACGGCCCCCGAGCTCGGACTTCGACCCTGACTGGCGCTCGCCCCAACTCGAGGACGTGGAGCATGCCCCGGAAGCGTCTATCAAACTTTTGTCGGGCATGCGCCAGCCCTTTTGGATCATCGGATCGGCAATTATAGAACGTGCCGAGTGTGGCGGCGTCATGAGCCATGTCGCCTGATCCAGCGGCCGTGGCCGCGGCGTCCGGCCAAACCGATGCGGAGGATCAGGCCTGTGCGGCGCGCAGGCCGAGATCATTGAGATTGCGGCCCTGTTCCTGCCTGTCTGCGCCGCGCTCGATGCTCTTCTCGCGGCCTTCGAGGTTCTGGACCTTGCCGAGCTCGCCGAGGGCTTCCTCGAGATGGGCTTTCGCGTCATCGAGCTCGCCGCGCAATTCGGTGCTCGAGCGCAGCAGATTGTCGCGTCGTGCGCGGGCGGCCCGCGCATAGGTCGGGTAGGCGAAATGCGCGAGGTCGCAGATGCCGGCCCGCTGCTCTTCAAGCGCGATCTCGCGGTCGAGATCGGCCGCTATACGGGCGAATTCGTTGATCATCGACTCGATCTGCGCCACTCTGCGGCGTCTTTCCTCGACGTGGAAACGTTTCAAGCGGACGAGTGTATCCCGCGATTTCATCATATCGAAACTCCGGAGCGCAGGTTGATCTGCAACCTTTTGACAACCACCGCGAGACGGTCCGACTATGCCGGATCAAAGTTGCCGCTTCCTTACCGGACAGCCGGCAGCGCCGGCGCTCCGAGGTGACGGACGGCCTATTCCGTATATTGTGGCGACAGTAGCGATTCGCAGCGAGTGTAACCCTTCATTAACCCGAAAGCTTAAGAATTGCCGGTAAAGAGCGTGTGCGTTCGATCGGCCAGAGGACCGATCGCGGGCCCGCACATGCGAAAAAGACGAGAGGGTAGCCGGCCCGGCGCGTGCCTTTGCGGCGATCGTGTGGAATGGGTTTGTTAACCAATGATCGTTAACATTAAGAAATTGGTTCGGCGGGACCATTGTTCCTGCGCATGGCTCGCGCCAATCGTGCCGCAGCGAGGCGCACCGCGCCTTGCTCGGCCGGCGAACCAATGAGGGCAAGGCTGGGAGCCTCACATGCGGGTGCTATTGATTGAAGACGACAGCGCTACCGCGCAAAGTGTTGAGTTGATGCTCAAGTCCGAGAACTTCAACGTCTATACGACGGATCTCGGTGAAGAGGGCGTCGATCTCGGCAAGCTCTACGACTACGATATCATTCTCCTCGACCTCAATCTCCCCGACATGTCCGGCTATGAGGTGCTGCGCACCTTGCGGGTCGCGAAGGTCAAGACCCCGATCCTGATCCTTTCCGGCCTGGCCGGGATCGAGGACAAGGTCAAGGGATTGGGTTTTGGCGCCGACGACTATCTCACCAAGCCCTTCCATAAGGATGAGCTCGTCGCCCGCATCCATGCCATCGTCAGGCGCTCGAAGGGCCATGCGCAGTCGATGATCACGACGGGCGATCTCGTCGTCAATCTCGATCAGAAGACGGTCGAAGTAGCCAGCAACCGCGTGCATCTGACCGGTAAGGAATATCAGATGCTGGAGCTGCTTTCGCTGCGCAAGGGAACGACGCTGACGAAGGAAATGTTCCTCAATCATCTCTATGGCGGGATGGACGAGCCGGAACTGAAAATCATCGACGTCTTCATCTGCAAATTACGCAAGAAGCTCGCCAATGCGAGCCATGGCCGCAATTATATCGAGACGGTCTGGGGCCGCGGCTATGTCCTGCGTGAACCGAGCGACGACGACGAGCTGATTCCCGCCTGAAACGTCGCAAAAAGTCGGTAGGCTTTGCGATGAGGACGGACTTCGGCTTCCATGGAGCGCCCGCTTCTTCGCTTTGCCCATCGTCCGCGATCGACGATCTTGTTGAGGCGAGCTGCATGCCTATCGCGGCGCGCACCCGCGTCCTCGCCAGATCCGGCGACTGTGTTGGCACGGCGCGATCCCGGATTTTTGCCGATCGTCAGTTTGCAACGAGCCGCAAGGGCCGGCGCGCCAGCGCCGGCGTTGGGCGCGGCACGTTGATCGAGCGGTGCTCTTCGTGCGGCGCGAAGGCATCCGTGAGCCCGATCACGGTTTCGGCGGCGCCCATCACGAGGAAGCCGTCCGAGGCGATGACGCGCGCCATCTTCTCGAGAACATTCTGCTTCGTCCGGACATCGAAATAGATGAGGACGTTGCGGCAGAAGATTACGTCGAAGCGGCCGAGCTCGGCGTAATCGCCAAGCAGGTTGAAGGTCTCGAAGCGGACGCGCGAGCGCAGATGTTCGTTGATCCGCCAGCGGTCGCCCTCTTGGCGAAAATAGCGCAGAAGCTGTGAGATCGGCAGGCCGCGCTGCACTTCGAACTGGGTATAAAGCCCTTCGCGGGCGCCGGCGACGGCGTGGTGTGACAGATCCGTGCCGAGAATCTCGACTTGCCATCCGGCGAGCTTCTGCGCCTCTTCGTCGAGGATCATGGCGATCGAATAGGGCTCCTGGCCGGTCGAGCACGCGGCGCACCAGATTCGAATTCGGCGGACGTCCTTTCTCGCTTCGAGAAGGTTCGGCAATGCGATCTTGCGGAAATTGTCGAAAGGCACGCGGTCGCGGAAGAATAAGGTCTCATTGGTGGTCATCGCATCGACGACCTCGCGAACGAGATCATGATGGGTGCCGGACAAAAGCCGCGTGACGAGCGTCTCGAGATCGGGCAGGCCCAAGCGCTGCATCACAGGCTGCAGCCGGCTCTCTGCGAGATAGGCCTTTTCGGCGTCGAGAGCGAGCCCCGACGTCCGGTTGAGAAAAGTGCGAAGCGCATCGAAGGCCAAGCTCATGGGCTTTTCTCGCGAACGGGATAGGAGCGTAGCAGGCTGCATATGGTCGGACCGATCGCATCGACGGGGAGAACCGCATGGGCCAGGCCTTCATTGATCACGGAACGCGGCATGCCCCAGACCGTCGATGAGGCGGCGTCTTGCGCGATGACCATGCCGCCGGCTGCGACGATGGCGCGCGATCCGGCAAGCCCGTCGCTGCCCATTCCGGTGAGGACGATTCCGATCACTTGTTCGGCATAGGATTTGGCGGCGCTGCGGAACAAGACATCGACGGAAGGCTTGCAGAAGTTTTCGGGCGGATCGTCGGAGAGCGCGACTACCGCAGTGTCGCCGAAGCGGAGCACGCCGAGATGCAGGCGGCCGGGCGAGATATAGATGTGGCCTTTGGCGACCTCCTCGCCTTGCCGCGCCGGATGGGCGGGCAGGCCGGTGACGCGCTCGATGTGGCTTGCGATCACTTCCGTAAATTCGGGCGGGATATGCAGAACGATGAAGACCGGAACCTGCTCGATCGCCGGCACCAATCCCTTGAGGACGATCGACAGGGCCTGCGGTCCGCCGGTGGAGGCGCCGATGGCGATGATGCGAGGGCCTGGCTGAGCCAGACGGCCGGCGCCGAAATCCGGCACGGGCGACGACAGCCGGATCGCCGATGCGCCGCGCCGATCAGGAATGGTGAGCAGTTTCGACATGAGGACTTCCGTCCGCTTTGAATTGGCGCATCGGGCGGCGTGCCAGATCAGATGAGGCCGATTTCCTCGAGCTTGGACTGCAAGATCTGTTTATCGAACGGCTTCATGATATATTCGTCGGCGCCGGCATGAATGGCGCGGGCGATATGGGCGACATCGTTTTCCGTCGTGCAGAAGACGACCTTGGGCTTCAAACCACCAGGCATCTTGCGGAGCTCGCGCAGGAATTCGAATCCGTCCATCACCGGCATGTTCCAGTCGAGCAGGATCGCATCCGGCATCAGGAACGTGCAGGCTGACAGCGCCTTGGCGCCGTCCTCCGCCTCGAACGTCTGGAAGTTCAGGCCTTCCAGAATGCGCTTCGCGACTTTCCGGATGACGGTGGAATCGTCGACCACCAGCACTTGTTTCATCTCAAACTCCCCAGCATTGGTTCGAGCATCCGAATAGCCCAAGGATTGCTGATAGGCAGCAAATGAGCTGCATCAATTGCGCCGCTGAAAGTCGAACACGGATCCTATGTCGAGCAGCGACAAGATCTGATCGTCCAGGCGGTAGACCGCCTCGGTCAGCTTCGCCCTTTGGTGATCGAGGTGCGGCGGCGTCGGGATCCGCTTGTCCGGATCGAGGACGATGACATCGCCGACCTCATCGACCACAAGGGCGAAATTCTCGCCGCGGTGTTCCATGCCGATCGCCAAGCGCGACTTCGTTGCCGCGAGCTCCTGCACATGCAGCCGCTGCCGCAGGCTCACGGCGGTGACGATCTTGCCGCGGAGATTGACGAGGCCGAGAACTTCGCGCGGTCCGAGCGGCACCGGAGTCACCGCCTCGATCTGGAAAATCGTCTGGACGCGATCGACCGGCAGGCCGAAGGTCTCGCCGGCGGCGAATACGATGAAGCAGTGCTGCTCCGTTTCGAAGCGCAGGCTCGATTCATCGACGGCTTCGGTCGGCCTCGGGGCGGGATTCGCATTCATGCGGCGGCGGCTCCGATGACGCGTGATTCGAGATCATGCTTGTTGAGGTCGTGCGCTTCGAGCAGTTTGCCGAGCGTCTCGAGCAGAGCATTGCGGTCGAATTTGCCGACTGCGGCGCGCATACCGCTTTCCGCGGCCGCCTGCAGAACGGTCGGGGCGGCATGAGCGGCAAGAGCGACCACTGGAAGGGAGGCGTGGCGCGGATCATCCATAAGCCGGCGCGCCAGCGCATAGCCGCTCATATTCGGCATGTCGGTATCGGTCACCACTGCGTCGAAGATCGCCCCCTTCTCGAACATGGCGAGCGCGTCATCGCCGGAGGCGGCAGTCGTCACATGATAGCCGGCAGCGATCAGCAGAGGCGCGAGCATGTCCCGGAAGAAGGGCTTGTCGTCGACGAGGAGAATCCGGAAATGATTGGCGAAAGCGCGCGAGAACGCATGCGGCCGGCTGATCCGCATGAAATGCGTCGCGTCGAGAATTTCCACGACCTCGCCGCGAATCTCGGCCGTGCCGATGACGCCCGCGGAGGTACCGGAAATCTGAATATCGATGCGGGCTTCGACGACATCGAGAATTTCTTCGACCAACAGGCCCATGCTTTCGCCGCCGATGCCGAGAACGAGAACCGGATTGACCGTCTGCGGCGTGGCTTGATCGGCGGAAAACAATGGCACGAGAGGCATCAGCTGACCCTGATGCCGCATCACATAGATGCCGTCGGACTGACGGATCGCGGAAGATGCGACGGATTCGATACGCGCGATGAGCGACAGAGGCAGCCCCTTGGGAACGCCGGGGCCGGCGCGGAACAGGACAAAGCGGGTGTTCGTCTCGGCCGGCTCGAAAACTTCGCACGTACGGCCGACGGTATAATCATTCGAGCGTTCGAAGCCGAGATGGCCGGCAATGCCGGTCGGGTCGAGGATCAGGACCACTGATCCGTCGCCGAGAATCGTATGGCCGGAAAAGACCTTGAGGTGCGTCAGCGAGGCGCCGAGCGGCTTGACCACGATTTCCTGGACGTCGGCGACCCTGTCGACGATCACGCCAAAGGCGCGCGAGCTCACGCGCATGACGATGACGAGGCTGCCGCCCTGGTCGGATTGGTGGTCGGCTTCCAGCTCGAGCACCTCCTTCAGATCGACGACCGGGATCACCTCGTCGCGCAAGCGCAGGACCAGACTGCCTTGCACCCTCTCGAGCGCATGCGGGCTTTCGGCGTCAATTCCGACGGCTTCGATGACGGAATGTTGCGGCAGGGCGAAATGATGGCGGCAGGCGGCAACGATCAGGGCGGGCGCGATCGCCAAGGTCAGTGGGATTTTGAGGGAAAAGCGGGTTCCCTTGCCGGGCGTGGTGGTGATCGAAACCGAGCCGCCGATCGATTCGATATTGTCGCGCACGACATCCATGCCGACACCGCGCCCGGAAATGCTGGTGACGACCGTCGCCGTGGAAAAGGTCGGTACGAAAATGAAACGGCAGATTTCGTCATACGACATCTGTTGCGCGTCGGCGGCGGTGACAAGACCTTTTGCCACCGCCTTCTGGCAAATCGCCTCCAGATCGAGGCCGCGGCCATCGTCGGAGATATCGATCGTAATATAGCCTGCCTCGTGGGTGGCGGTGACCTTGATCGTGCCTTCCTCGGGCTTACCGAGGTGCAGGCGCCGCTCCGGCGGCTCGATCCCATGGTCGGCGCAATTGCGCAGCAAATGGGTCAAAGGATCGCGAATGAATTCGATCAACTGCCGGTCGAGCTCCGTGTCCGCACCCTCGGTCACGAGGCGCAGCTTCTTCTTGAGCTCGACGGACAGTTCGCGCACTAGCCGCGGCAGGCTGGTGAATAGGCGTCCGACCGGCTGCATGCGGGCGCGCATCACCGCATCTTGAAGATCTGACGTCAGTGCGGAAAGCCGTTGCAACGGCTGCTTGACGACCGCGTCTTCCTGATAGCGGGTGAGCTCGAGGAGCTGGTTGCGGGTCAGGACGAGTTCCGACACAAGCAGCATGATGCGCTCCAGCGCGGCGACGGCGACACGGATGGTTTCCGGCCGGTTCGTCGCATTGGGCGGAGCCGGTGCGCCGGCGACTTCCACCACTGTCGTCGCGCCGACGTCCTCCGCTGCGGCTTTCGGTTCGGGCGTCGGAGCGGCAACCGAGGCGATCGCGGCAGGCGCCCCAAAGGCGCCGATCCTGAGCTGCAAGAGATCGATGAGGTCGGCGTCGTCGCCTTCCGGCTCTTTGGCTGTCTTCCCAAGGCATCCGAGAATGAACTTCACCCGATCGACGGTGGCCAAAATGGCCGAAACAGTTTCAGGGCTCGCCGGTGCGCCGTCGCGCAAACGGCCGATCAAAGCCTCCGCCGCGTGGGTGAGATGTTCGAGCCGCGACAGGCCGAGAAATCCGCAGGTGCCCTTGATTGTGTGGACCAGCCGAAAGATCTTGGCGATCGTGCCTTTGTTCGAAGGCTCGCGCTCGAACGCCACGAGGAGGTCGCCGGCAGCCTCGATGTGTTCGTTCGTCTCGACCAAGAAATCGTTGAAGAGTTCGTCTTCAATCAGGAAATCGTTGAAGAGTTCGTCCATGAGCCTGCCTGTGGCCGCTGACGCGGGTGCAACAGGCAGACTATCGCTTCGATCGGTTAAGGAGCCTTGAAAAAAACATTCAATTTGGCGGCGATCCGCCGGCCCTGCTCGGCGCCGGCCGGTTCACATCGACCAAGCGCCACCGATTTGAACGACGAGTTGGGACATCAGCTAGGATCATGAGTTGGATCATGCCTAGGATCAAGAGTTGATCATGGCACGCTCATGCGTCCCAACATCAGGAGCCGCGTCCGACCGCGGCATGCGCCAGCGCCCGAGGCGACCCGCGGCCAGGCGCACGAAACCTCACGCGCAGGCGCTGGTGATCGCTTCGGCCGTCGTCGGGACAGCTTCGATCCTGATCGTATCGCCCGAGGTGATCAGGCCAAGGGTGAGTCCGGCTGCCTGCGCCATGAGGCCGGTGTAATAGGCCTGGATCCCCTGAGCATCGACATTATCGCCTTCCGGCGTTCCGGCGAGAAGCTGCGGCACATGGCTGGCGAGCCGCGCATTCGACCCTGTGGCTTCGACGACGATCTGGGCGGCGCCATTGGCGCCCCTGATCGCGACCTTGATCACGCCCCCGCGCGGGATCGCCGCCGCCGCGATGAGGCAAAGGTTCAAGGCGAGCTTGACTTTGTTTTTCGGCAGTAGGACGCGGGGCGCATCCCATTCGAGCCGGGTCTTGTCGTCGGCGAGCAGGCCGCGGGCCACCTGTTCGGCATCGCTGGTGTTGATCGAGGCCCCGGCGGAGCCGGCCGCGCCGAAGGCTAGGCGGCAGAATTGCAGCCGCGCCGAGGCGGTTCGTGCGCTCTTTTTGATGAGGTCGAGGGCGAAGCCGCGCATCTCGGCATCCTTCTCGTCCTCGAGCACTTCGAGCCCGTTGACGATCGCGCCGACCGGGCTGATGACGTCGTGACAGACCCGCGAGCAAAGCAATGCAGCAAGATCGAGGGAATTGAGCGCGAAATCCGTCATGTGATCCATCCAAATGCTAAAGTGCAGGGCCGCCGGAGCATGAAGCGGAAAAGTTGACAGACCTTTCCTATACAGAGCCTTCCGATAAAGTCAGCGGCCCGACGCCGCGAGCGGCGAGTCAATTCAGAATGTGTAGCCTTGCTCGGCAAGTGCCCAAACTCGCGCGGGCTCTCGCGCGCAGGCCCGGCCATGGCCCCGCCAATTTACCCCGCCAATTTACATGGTGCGAGGCCCGGCCGCGATGCGCTGCGATCCACAATTCGCGAGATTTGCCCCGAGGTTTTCGCCCCCAGATTTTCGGGCCGACGTTGCTATCGCGACATCCCGGGCGGCGTGGCAGATTATGGGCACAAAGATTTAAGACTAAGATAAGGATTGCGCCGGCCTCGGCGTTTTTCCACTGCGGTCGTGGCGGCGTCTCCGCGCGATCGGCAGAGCCGGCGGCGACATCGAGCCGTCTTTCGAGCCTTGAGTCGCCGCCCATTTTGCCGCATGGAGGCACCGCCGCCCTCATTCACTCGAACTTTAGCCGGACAGCATGCCTGGAACGACACGCAGGGACCTCGGTCCAAACGAATTGAGCGACGATGCCATAGCCGAGGTTTTTGCCGAGCTCGCGGTTGCTGCGGGGAGCGTCGTCATGCGCATCTACGGAACCGACAGCCATGTGCGCGCCAAGTCCGACCGCAGCCCCGTCTGCGACGCGGATATCGCCGCCGAGAAGGTTATTCTCGCGGGCCTGGCGGCGCGCCTGCCGCAGCTTGCTGTCGTTTCGGAAGAGGCCGCCGCGGGCGGCGCAAAGCTGCCGCAGGCCGAGCGGTTCGTTCTTGTCGATCCGCTCGACGGGACGCGGGAATTCCTCGACCGCAATGGCGAATTCACCGTCAATCTCGGCCTGATTGTTGCCGGCGAACCGAAGGCCGGCGTCGTTTATGCGCCGGCCATTGGGCAGATCTGGATCGCAGGGTCGCAAGCCTTTGCCGCCGCTGTCGCGCCCGGCGCCGCGCTGCCGCCGCAGCATCGGCGCCGCGCCATCCACGTGCGTCGGGCTCCGGCAGACGGCTTGGCGGCTCTGGTGAGCCGCTCCCATGCCGATCCGCAAACCGACGCCTATCTGGCGCAATGGCCGATCAAGGATCGGCATCCGGCGGGTTCTTCGCTGAAATTCTGCCGCATCGCGGAAGGCCTGGCCGATGTCTATCCGCGGTTCGGCACGACCATGGAATGGGACACTGCCGCGGGCGACGCCGTGCTTCGTGCGGCCGGCGGCATCGTCCTCGACGAGATTGGCGAGCCGCTGCGCTACGGCAAATTTGCGCGGCAATTCAAGAACGGCCCCTTCGTCGCCTGGGGCGACCGCCGCATCGCGGCGCCCGCCAGAACCGGCGCAAAAACGGCGTAATGCCCTCATCGTAATAGACGCTTAATCATAGACGCCGAAAATCACGGAGGTTCGGGCCGGCTGGCGATGCCTGCCGTGTTTACCAGGGAGGTCTTTATGCGGGCAGTGTCGCGCCGGGACATCGCACTGAAACTGGCTCTGATCGCGGCTGGCGGCATCGCCTTGCCAATGCCGTTCATCGCGCGGGCCGACCAGGGACCCCGCCAAGGCACGAACGGCCGGCCTGACGAATTTTCGACCGAAGAGCTGATCGAGAACGGCCACCGGTTCTTCGGCACGATCTCGCGCGGCCTCGCCGAGATCGTGGAGGCTGCGACACGGCGCTGGGGACGCCCGAACGGCTATATTCTCGGCCAGGAGGCCAGCGGCGCTTTCGTCGGCGGCCTGCGCTACGGCGAAGGCACAATGTATACGCGCAATGCCGGTGATCTCAGAGTCTTCTGGCAGGGACCGTCGGTCGGCTTCGACGCCGGTGCCGACGGCGACCGGACGATGATGCTCGTCTATAACCTGCCGGCGACCAGGGCTATTTACCGCCGCTATGGCGGGGTCGACGGCTCCGCCTATCTCGTCGGCGGCTTCGGCATGACTGCGCTTGTCGATAATGACGTCGTCGTCGTCCCGATCCGCTCCGGCGTCGGGGCGAGGCTCGGCCTCAACGTCAGCTATTTGAAGTTCACGGCGCATCCGACCTGGAATCCCTTCTGAGCGTAGGCCGGCCGTGGGCGGCGGCGGAGATTTTGATCTTCCCGCGCCGTAGTGGCATAGTCCCGGGTGAAAATTCCAGGTGAGCAAAGCGTTTGATCGAACAGGCCATGATCTTCGCGCTCGGGTTCCTGGTCGCAGGGCTCGCAGCGCTGGCTTCCGCGCCGGCCTTCTGGCGGCGGGCGGACAGGCTGACGCGCCGCCGGCTCGAAATGCAAATCCCTGTCTCGGTTCAGGAAATCCTGGCCGAGCGTGACCAGTTGCGGGCCGAATTCGCAGTCGAGCGCTGCCGCCTCGATCAGCGCGCCGGACAATTGACCCATAGGCATGCCGCCGATCTCGCCGAGCTTGGTCGGCAGGCGGGCGAGATTTGCAGCCTCAAGACCGAACTTGCGGACAGATCCGCGGCCATGCGCGCGGCCAATCAGGCGCGTGCGGAGATGGAACAGCAATTTGGTGCAGTCCAGGCCGAGCTCGGCGCGCTGCACAAGGCGCTTTACGATGCTGACGGACTCCTCGAACGCAAGCAGGACGAATTTCGCGAATATGTCCGCTTGCAGGAATTGATGAAGATGCTGGCAGAGATGCGTTTCGCCGCCCTGGCTGCATCCGACGCCCGCGTTGCGAGTTTAGAGCTGCGCGTCGGCGACGTGAGCCACAATCTTCTGGAGGCCGAACGAAAGCTCTCCCAAAAGGATCTGCATGCGCGTAGTCTCGCCGACGTGCTCGCCCAGAGCCGCCATGAGCTCGAGGTCGCGGAGAGCAAACTCGCCACGCTGCAGGAGAGATCCGGCGCCGAGACCCGGTGCGCCGCGCAATTGAGCGAGGAGCTCGCGGCATTGCGCCAGCAGCACGATGCGGCTGTGAGCCAACTCAGAACCTTGATGGTCAAGATGGATGTCAATGAAGCCGCGCTCGAAGACGCGCGGCGGCGAGAGAAGGATATTCTGAGCGAGCGCGATGAGCTGGCCGAGCGCGCCCGCGATGCCGAGCGTGCCCTCTCGGAGAAATTTATTGATCTGCGGACTGAGCATGCGGCCATGCAGGGCGCGCTCAATGTCGCGCGGCAGCGTTGCGAAGAGCTTGAAAGCGCACTCGCGAACCGGCGCGCCGCGGCGTCCGAGCCGCAGAACATCGCGCTTGCCGCCGGTGGTGAAGACGACGCGCAGTTGCGGCAGAGCATCAGCGAGATCGGCGCTGCCATCGTTCGGCTGATGCGGCCGAATGGCGAGGCCGCAGCAACCGGCGCCGCTACGCGCCTTCCGGCCGCAACAATTCCGGCGGCAGTAGTAAAGACCGATGCCGCATCCGAGGCCCGCGCAGCCAGCCATGAAGCGTTGACATCCTAGAGCATGTTCCGAAAAAGTTGCGCGACTTTTTCGATAAGAACATGCTCCACTTTATCGATTTTGAGCGTTTTCTTTTCGATCGGATGATTCCCTCCGATCAGAAAACGCTTTAGCCGCGCCGGCGCTCGACGATCAGCGGCATGCCACCCTGTGGCCGCAAGGTGATGTGCTGGACCGGCCGTACCACATGATGTGCGACCGGCCTGAGGCGGAAGTGCCGCATGATCGTGGCGAGCACGATCACCGCTTCCTGCAAGGCGAAAGAGCCGCCGATGCACACACGCGGGCCGGCGCCGAAGGGCAGATAGGCGAAGCGGTCGATCGCCTCTCTCGCCCCGGGTAGAAAACGGCGCGGGTCGAAACAATCCGGATCGTCCCACAAACGCCGATGTCGGTGCACAATCCAGGGCACGATCATGACGAGCGTGCCCTTGCGGATGCGCCGGCCAAGCACATCGTCGGGACCCACAGCCTCGCGGCTCAGGCTCGCGACCGGCGGATAGAGCCGCATCGCTTCCTCGATCACGGCGCGGGTTTCGACGAAATCTTGCGCCTCGGTCGCTTCCCGCGCATCGGCAAAGCGATCGGCCTCGCGGCTGAGCCTTGCCTGCCATTCCTCCGATCGCGAGAGGAGAAACAAGGACCAGGTCAGAGCATTTGCGGTCGTCTCATGACCGGCGCCGATGAAGGTCACGATATTGGCGCGCACCTCTTCATCGGAGAGGCCTGCGCCGGTTTCCGAATCCTGCGCTTCGAGAAGCAGGGTCAGCAGATCGTGCGGCACGGCAGCCCTGTTCTCCGCGAGGCTTGCTTTCCGGCGCTTCAGGATCGCCTCGACCGCCGCATTGAAGAAGGCGAGAGATTTTTGGCTGCGCAGCCGCGTGACCCGCGGCAACCAGGCCGGGAAATCCAGGAGATCGAAAGGATCGAGCCGGCCGATGGTCTCGAAATAATCGCCGAGTGCGGCCATGAAATCTTGCGCCGTCGAGCCGAGCCCGTCGGTAAGGATGGTGCGCTGGAGCGCATCGAGCGTGACACCCGCCATGGCTTTGTGCACATCGATGATCGCGCCGTCGCGGCGGCGCAGCCAGCGGGCGACGAGTGCGTCGGCCGCATCCGCCATGGCCGGTGCGAAGGAGAGCACGCTTTTCGCCGAGAAGAGCGGCGCGGTCGCCCGTCTTTGCCTGCGCCAGCGCTCATCCTGCGCGGTCAGCAGGCCGTCGCCGAGGCCGGGCGCCAGAATCCGGCGCTGCAACGCGTCCTTGCGGTAATTGGCGGCCTTGTCGACGAGGATCTGGCGAATGGCGGCGGGCGCGCTGACGACCGCGGCATTGCCGAGAATGGTGCGGCCGGAAAGGATGAAATGATCGAAATGCGCCTGCGTCCAGC
This sequence comes from uncultured Alphaproteobacteria bacterium, assembly GCA_963704745.1. Classification (GTDB taxonomy): domain Bacteria; phylum Pseudomonadota; class Alphaproteobacteria; order Rhizobiales; family Beijerinckiaceae; genus Methylovirgula. The sequence continues at coordinate 2,695,695 of OY969936.1, read as the reverse complement.
TCTCGATCGGATTGCGGCGGAGCACCGCAAGCATGGCTAAGGGCCCCAGCGGGGCATCACGGGGCAGCGGCGCCGGCGGGCGAAGGAGCTGTGGCTCGGTTGGAAGCGGCGCGATGGTCAAAGGGTGATCCGAAGCAGCCTGTCCCGTTGGGAGATGAAGAAACCTGCGATCGCCCCGCAGCGCAAAGCCAGCTCTCCATCTCGACTTTATTTAAGTCGAAGAGAATGTCCTTTATTGGAAAAGGTGATCAATTTTTTCAGGGCATGCAGCGGGCGTGGCGCTCGGGCCGCCCGGCGCGGGCCTGAGCTGTCGGGCTTGCGGCTCAAGCGGTCGCGTTATAGAAGCGCACTATTGCCGCAGGCTCCCTTCGTCTAGTGGCCCAGGACGTCGCCCTCTCACGGCGAAAACAGGGGTTCGAGTCCCCTAGGGAGCGCCAGTTATTTCAATATGTTAGTCACCATTACCGCGGTGTCGGCTTGGCCTAACCAAAGATGAACCAAAGATCGGAGGCATCCCATGGGGCCAACTTTCAACCTCGGAACCAAGCCGGATAGCCTGGGCTCCCTTTGGAAGGGGAATCAGAAGCCCAAGATGTGGATAGCCGTCCGACTGGAAGCCTCCTCGTTCCAGAATTCCCAGGGGTATTCATTGAGCCGTCATTGCGAGTCGCTCAGTGACCTCCAAGAGGAAGTGGAAAGGCTCAAACGAGACTTGGATGCCGTCGTTACGGAAGCTCGGTCTATGTTCGGGTCTGGCGGCGGTTGATGCCGCAATCGTGCGCAAGCGCCTTTTGGCTTGGGCCACGCTTGGCGCGCGCCAGCACATCCCAGAACGGCCCTTTGTGCGTCCTCTTCACGGACGCGTTATAGTCTTGGCTGAGGGGTTTAAGGTGACCGCCTTTAAATTAGGGAATTATATAGATGACTCCCACGGCTGATCTTTTGGGCGATCCAGTCTTGAAACGCTCGGCGCGATTCGCCCGCCCAGGCGTCCGACTTGTGCTTTCGCGTGATTGGGCACCAGGACCGCGAGCGCTTGTGCTCGGCTGCAATCCGTCTACTGCCGACACAGACAAGGATGACCCGACCTCGCGCTGGTGGAACGCATGGTTTCAGCTATTCGGTTTCGGTGGCTATGACGCCATGAACCTCTATCCGTTCTGCACGTCCGATCCGGCGGCCTGCCGCGAGATCACAGAGCGCATCAATTTCGGCAACGATTACGGCGCGCGCGATGATCTACATTTCGTCAATCTGCCGCTTCTGGTCGAGAAGGCAAAGGCGGCGCAGCAGATATTCGTCTGCTGGGGTGCTATCGCCTGGGACGACGCGTGGATTGAGCACGTCGTTGAGGAAATTCAGACCGGCATCGAGCCGTATCCTGATCTTTGGTGCTGGGGCAAGACGAACAGCGGCGCCCCGAAGCATCCTCTCGCGCGCGGCAAACATCGCATCCCGGCCGACCAGGACCCGATCCTATGGAGGGCGGCGTGAAAGGGAGTCATCTATATAATTCCCTCTTTTCTGATGACCCTCGTGCTTAGGGGGGTAATGCGCCGCATCGTTATTCTTGTTGCAGCCATTGCATTTTTCTCGGCCCTTAGCCCCGCCGTCAGGGCTCAATCGCCTGTCACGCCGTCGAACCAATCGTACGAGGCCACGACCACAGATTGCGATACATATGCTGCTAGTCCATTTGATCCGAAGCGAAGGGCTGATGGTGTTCCGTTCGAAAAGATTAATCCTGTGCTGGCCATTCGGGCCTGCGAAAATGCGGTCCGACAATACCCAAACAGCGCGCGGCTAGCTTTTCAGCTTGGTCGCGCATATCAAAAAGCCAACAACTTCACGTCGGCGCTGGTGCAATTCCGCAAATCCGCTGAACAAAGCTATGCGCCTTCGCAGACAGCCGTCGGCGCTATGTACGCGAAGGGTCAAGGCGTGACGCGAGATTATCGGGAAGCCATAGCTTGGTTCCGCAAAGCTGCTGAACAAAATCATGCGGTTGCGCAGTACGATCTCGGCATCATGTATGGCAGCGGTCACGGCGTGACGCGAGATTATCAGCAAGCTGTCGCTTGGTACCGCAAAGCCGCCGAGCAAGGATATGCGCTTGCGGAGGGGAGTCTCGGCGTGATGTACGCGAACGGTCAAGGAGTGACGCGAGATTATCAGCAAGCTGTCGCTTGGTACCGCAAAGCCGCCGAGCAAGGAAATGCACCTGCGCAGACAGCCGTCGGCGCTATGTACGCGAAAGGTCAAGGCGTTACGCGAGATTATCAGCAAGCTGTCGCTTGGTATCGAAAGGCTGCTGAACAAAATTATGCGGGTGCGCAGGACGGTCTCGGCATCATGTACGCGAACGGTCAAGGCGTTACGCGAGATTATCGGGAAGCCATAGCTTGGTTCCGCAAAGCCGCTGAACAAAATTATGCGGGTGCGCAGGACGGTCTCGGCATCATGTACGCGAACGGTCAAGGCGTTACGCGAGATTATCGGGAAGCCATAGCTTGGTTCCGCAAAGCCGCTAAACAAAATTATGCGGGTGCGCAGGACCATCTCGGCATGGTGTATTACTACGGTTACGGCGTGACGCGAGATTATCAGCAAGCTGTCGCTTGGTACCGCAAAGCCGCCGAGCAAGGAAATGCACCTGCGCAGACAGCCGTCGGCGATATGTACGCGAAAGGTCAAGGCGTTACGCGAGATTATCAGCAAGCTGTCGCTTGGTTCCGCAAAGCCGCCGAGCAAGGATATGCGCTTGCGGAGGGGAATCTCGGCGTGATGTACGCGAACGGTCAAGGTGTCGCAAAGGATGAGGCGCAGGCAATCGACTGGTATCGCAAGGCCGCTGAGCAGGGAAATCAGCAGGCCGAGAAAAATCTCGCCTCTCTAAAGCCCAAGATCGAAATCAACGAAAAGCTGAGTAACGCGAAGCAGCAAGGATATCAGCCGGAATCCTTCGAGGATTTTAAGCTTGATGGAAAACAATTAGCCGCAACAAACGCCAAACTGATTATGCAGGGGGTCTACGAAAAGTTCGGCGAACTCGCAACTTTGCAGCCGTCAGGATTAGCGGTTGCAATCGCAAGACAGTACGGTAATGACAACGGCATTCCGCTTTTGACCGATGATGCTACCCGGGATGTTCGCAAATATTTCCTTGAATGTGGCAGCAACCCGGCGGTTCCGCTCGGCTGTCCGGTCACGGTCATTGGGCACGCCGACATGTGCACAATAACAAGTTTGTTGGAAACTAAGAGTGTACCGTGTTTGGCAGTCGAAGATGGTTGGTAAAACCGGCCGGAAGCGAACCCCTTCATGCGACACGGTCAACGACGATGGACGCGACACCGTCGTCAATAAATTCCGGCTGCTGGGCGCTGGCGTCGCTGGACCAGCGCGATAAGCTTCGCCGTTCGATCGCGGGCGACCGCAACGGTGGTCAACGCCAAAAATACCGGTTACAGACGCTCTTCATTCAAAAAATCGGGCCTTCAACGAATGTCTTCACCCAAGGTCGCACTCATAACGGGCATCACTGGACAGGATGGGGCACTGCTTGCCGAACTTCTTCTCGAAAAGGGCTATGTCGTCCACGGGATCAAACGGCGGTCGTCGCTCATCAACACCGATCGCGTCGATCATCTCTACCGAGATCCGCATGAGGCGAATTTGCGCTTCTTCATGTCTTATGGAGATCTGACGGATGCGACCAATCTGATCCGCATCGTCCAGGAGGTCCAGCCCGACGAGATCTATAATCTCGCCGCGCAGAGCCACGTCCAGGTGAGCTTCGAAACGCCCGAATATACCGCGAATTCCGACGCGCTTGGAACATTGCGTCTGCTCGAGGCGATCAGAATTCTCGGCCTTGCCGAGAAGGTTCGTTTTTACCAGGCCTCGACGTCCGAGCTTTACGGCAAGGTGCGGGTGGTCCCGCAGAATGAATCGACTCCCTTCTATCCGCGCTCACCCTATGGCGTGGCCAAGCTCTACGCCTATTGGATCACCGTGAATTATCGCGAGGCCTATGGCATGCATGCCTCGAACGGCATTCTGTTCAATCATGAAGGTCCGTCGCGCGCGGAGACCTTTGTGACGCGCAAGATCACGCGGGCGGTGGCGGCGATCCATTTGCGGCAGCAGGAAAAGCTCTATCTCGGAAATCTCCATGCCAAACGTGATTGGGGGCATGCCCGCGACTATGTCGAAGGCATGTGGCGAATCCTGCAGCAGGACGAACCCGACGATTACGTGCTGGCAACCGGCGAAGCGCATACGGTGCGCGAATTCGTCGAACGCGCCTTTGCTGAAGTCGGCATCGAGGTTGTCTGGAAAGGCGAGGGCATCGGCGAGCACGGTCTCGATCGCAAAACCGGCAAGGTCTTGGTCGAAGTCGATCCCGGCTATTTTCGTCCGACGGAAGTCGATTTTTTGGTTGGCGACGCAAGCAAGGCGCGCGAAAAGCTCGGCTGGGTGCATAAGACGACGTTTGAAGAGCTCGTCGCCGAGATGGTGGCGAGCGATCTCGTCGTCATGAGGCAACGCGGTCATATTTGAGGGATGGCCGCAATGGCGCATGCCATTCACTCCGCCGTTGCCGCCCGCACGAGTGGGCGTTCTATCAAGCACCAGTGACGAGATGAAAGCTTCGCGTATTTTCCTTGCGGGTCACAGGGGCATGGTCGGCTCGGCCATTCTGCGCCGTCTCGCGAGCGAGAAGGTCGAGGTGCTCACAGTTGGTCGCGAAACGGTTGATCTCTGCGAGCAGGCGGATGTGCGGGCCTATATGCAACGAGAAAAACCAGACGCTGTGATCGTCGCCGCCGCCAAGGTCGGCGGCATATTGGCGAATCGTTCCTTCCCGGCTGAGTTTCTAGGCGACAATCTCGCCATCGAAATGAATGTCATTTGCGAGGCGCATCGCGCCGGCGTCGAACGGCTGGTCTTTTTGGGGTCTTCCTGCATATACCCCAAATTCGCCGCTCAGCCGATCACCGAGGATGCCCTCCTGACCGGCGCGCTCGAGCCGACTAATGAATGGTATGCCGTCGCCAAGATAGCGGGCGTCAAGCTCTGCCAGGCGTATCGCAGGCAATATGGCCACCGGTATATTTCCGTCATGCCTTGCAATCTCTATGGCCCCAACGACAATTTCGATCTCTCGACGAGTCATGTGTTGCCGGCTCTCATCCGCAAGTTTCATGAGGCGAAGCAGGCGGGCAGAAGCGAAGTCGTCGTGTGGGGCTCGGGCACGCCGCGACGCGAATTTCTGCATGTCGACGACCTCGCCGATGCCATTGTTTTTCTCCTGCGGCACTATGACGGCGACCAGCCGATCAACTGCGGTGCCGGCACGGATCTTTCGATTCGCGAGCTCGCCGAAAAGATCGGGGGCATCGTTGGATTTGACGGTCAGCTTGTTTTTGATTCGACCAAGCCTGATGGAACGCCGCGCAAGCTCATGGATTCCGGGCGGATTACCGCTCTCGGCTGGCACCCGGGGATCTGCCTGGAAAAAGGTATCGCTGATACCTATCGATGGTTTGTTGAACAGCGCGGGCTCGAACGGGGGCCAAACTGACGCCGGATCTCGAACCGTTTTCGGGGCAGACTCCGGTTCATCCGCGGATCTGTTGTTTCATTGCCGCGCAGTCGGAATTTATTGAATGGTGTTGCTCGTCAGCCTGATCGGTGGAGCACCCTGGCGCGGATCTCGCCAGCGTAAGCAGCACATCGACATAGGCATCGCCGCTGTGCTTGCGTGCAAAAGCCTCAGCCTGCATCTCCGCACGGGCTTTAATTTGCGGAATTTGCGGGAGGATCCGCGCGATGGCGCTGACGAGTTCCCGGGCGCCATAAGGGGCGAAAATTTCGCCTTGCGCTTCGCCCATCCGGATGCTTTCGGCGGCGAATGTCCCATCCGAAGCTATGATCGGGCGCCCGGCAGCAATGGATTCCGTAAAGATCCCGGAGCCGCGCATGCCGAACAGAACCGGATCATAGGGAAGCAAAACGACGTCGGCCTTATTCGTCTCCATGATGTAATCGTCCGAACTCAACACGCCTTCGATCAGACAGACGTTGGGCATGGTCCGTAGTTTGCGCTCGGCCTCGATCGTGGCTTTTTCCCATTGCGAATGCTGAATTTGGATCTGGAATTCGACGTCAAGGCCTGCATCTCGGCAGAGGGCGGCCGCTTCCGGCAGAAGGTGAAAGCCTTTGGCGCTCTTCGAATAGCCGAAAAAGCCGAGACGAATGGTCTTTTCAGCCCGACGAGGCGGTCGCACGACTGCAAAGGGAACCGGAAGGATTTTGGTCTCCAATCCGTATCGCTCGCGATAAATTTTCGCGATGGCCGCATTCTCCGTCGTGAAGAAGAGCTTGTGCCCGATGAGCGGCGCGGCCTTTTGAAAGGCCTCGCGATAATAAGCGTCGCTACGTTGGGCTGCGCGTTCCCAGGGCGTCCAGTTCGGCGGAAACATCAATTGGCAAACGACCTTCGGGAGCGAATCCTGCGGTTGCGCGCGCATGAAGTCGACGAGGCCGGATATTTGATTTTGGCTGATCGCCGTGATCACCAGGAGATGATCCTCTGTCCAGAGATCGCGCGGCAATGACTCGAGATCGCGGCGAAAGGAATGGTTCAGGATTGTCCATGTCAGAAATTCTGCAGGGTGGCTTAGAGCTCGTTCTCCGCCGCTCCACCACCTCTCGAGCTTCCGCGCCAACAGGTTCCAGACGCGCGGAAGGACGCTGTCGTAAAGCGAATATTGAAAATGCGGGACGGCGATCCTTTCCTCGATGATCGCAGGATCGAGTGATCTCGCAGCATAGACGTGGAATCCCGTGGCGCGGCGCGTCAGGGCGTCGCGCACCTCCTGGATCAAACGGTAACTATGCTCTCCACGATTGGTCAATCCGTTGGCGATGAGGACAACGTCCATGAAAAGATCCGTCCCGGCGTGTTGCTCCAAGAGAGGGGTTTTGAAAAAGATCCCAATCCAAGAAATGTATGACGGCCAGCTCTGCCAGCCCGCCATATCAAGCGAAAGCCGCCAAAGCCGCCGCAGGCCTGGCGAAAGCCGAACTCAAATCCGCTCCCCGACCAGTCAGGTTATGACAGATGTCTCATTCAAATCAATGAGGCGCTTCGGAGAAAAATGGGCGGGAACTCGCGATCCCTGCCGGCTGCGCGGAGCGCGCGCCTTGAGGATCCGCCTCGCCGTAGCGCCGAATCGCGATAAGGTGAAGTGAGCGATCGCCCGGCTCGAGAGCGCGCCTTGTGGAACGGAGGGGATTTGGTGGAGCTGAGGGGATTCGAACCCCTGACCTCTGCAGTGCGATTGCAGCGCTCTCCCATCTGAGCTACAGCCCCGGCCGTGCGGCTGTTTACGTCGGCCCGCGCTTGGCTGTCAATGTCCGGTCGGAAAGCCGGCTCAAAGCGCGAAGGCCGGGCCACCACGCGCTCGGGGCAGGGTCCTTTCGGGCGCAGCGTTCCCTTGCCGGTTCGGCGGCCGGCCGGTAAACGAGCATGTCCACGCCGGACTTCCGGAGCTTTTATGCGCGCCCTTCTCGATATCTTCCTCCTCATTCTGCAGCTTTACACCTATGTCATCATCATCGTGGCGATCCTCTCCTGGCTCATCGCCTTCAACGTCATCAATATTTACAATGACTTCGTGCGTTCGATCTGGAACGCCCTGAATGCGCTCACCGAGCCGCTGCTGCGGCCGATCCGGCAGATGCTGCCTAATCTCGGCGGCATCGACATTTCTCCTGTCGTCCTGATCATCCTGATCTGGCTGCTCGAAGACATCATCCAGCGCTATATCTATCCGAACGTCTTCTGACCGCCCGGGCGCAATGTCCACGCCTGCCTCGCACCCATATCCCTGGGCGCCTCGTCGCGACGGTCTCGCCCTGACGGTTCGGCTGACCCCGAAGAGCGCGCGCGATGCTCTGGAAGGGATCGAGCAGCTCGCCGACGGCCGCGCAGTGCTGAAAGTCCGGGTGCGGGCCGTGCCCGAGGCGGGCGCCGCCAATGCGGCGCTCATCCGGCTCGTCGCCAAATCGCTTGCCATGCCGGCGGGCGCAATCAGCCTCGAAACGGGCGCCACGGGCCGGGTGAAAACTCTGTTCCTCAACGGCGATGCCGAAGCGCTGGAGACGCGGCTGCTGGCTCTTTTGGGAGCGGGCTGACGGTTTGCTTGCGGGCCGGAGGCCCGCGCTCCGGATCGCGGACCTCCGGTCCGCATAAAATCTTTGGCCCCGATCACCTCAGGGATCGACTTGTGGCTTGGTCGCCGACGCTGAAAATTCTGTGCATGCGGACCATGAAGGCGGCGCCGAAGAGCGGCGTGAGAAGATTGGCGATCGGGACCGCCGCCAGCACCGCGATGAAGAGGCCGGCGATGAAGATCTCGGCTCCATGCGTGCGGCGCATCGCCACGACATCCTCGATGGCCCGATAGCGCAGCGCCGCAAGCTCGAAATAGCCGCGCCCGAGCAGATAGGCGTTGGCGACGAAGAACACCACTGCATTGAGGCCAGGCACGAAAAGCAGGATCAGCGCGCCGAGATTGACGACGAGCGCGACGCCGGCGAATTTGGCTGCGACGAGGAGCGCATCGCCGAGCGGCGGCGCCGCGCCGAGCGGATGGTTGGGATCGATTTCTTCTTCGACGATCGCGGCGAGTTCGTCGAAGAAGAAGCCGGCGACGATGAAGGAGACCGGCGTGATCGCAAAGGCGAAGCCGATGACGAGGCCGAGGCCGGCGACGACGGTGACCAGAGTCGTGAGCCAGGAATAGGGCAGCACCAGCCAGGTCACGAACAGCTTTTCGATGCCGACGAAGAAGGCGATCAGCAACAGAAACGTCAGCGCCAGCGTTTTGATGAGCACGCGGTGGAAGGGCGGGGTGAAGATCTGCAAAAGCGCGGCGACTGCGGCATCGACCATTAGGGGAAGGATAGGGTTTTTTCGACTTTGGATTTTTCGACCTGGGATTCAATTCATGGCAATGGGGTGTCGTTCATTGTGGAGCGGCGTCGCAGGCGCAAATTTCGCGGGTCTGAACATACCAAGGCGCGGCTTTCCGAAGATATAAGATATTTAGGGAGCATTGTCCGGCTTACGGACCGGAATTGCCTTGCCAAGCGCGATGCCGCGCCCCTACACGAGAGGAAAGCTTCGCTACAGGACGAATAGATGCAAGACGACGTTTCCGCTGACGACATCCGCCAGCAAGACATTCGCCATACTTGGACGGTGGATGAAATCCTCGCCATGCATGATCGGCCATTGCTCGAGCTCATCGCCGAAGCGGCTCGCCTGCATGCCCGCCATCACGTCAATGGCGCGATCCAAAAGGCGAGCCTCTTGAGCGTCAAGACGGGCGGTTGCCCGGAGGATTGCGCCTATTGCCCGCAATCGGCGCATCATCAGGTCGATCTCGAAAAAGCGCCGCTAATGCCGGTCGCCGACGTTTTGGCGATCGCCGCGCGCGCGCGTGAGGCAGGGGCAGATCGCTTCTGCATGGGCGCGGCGTGGCGCGAGATCCGCGATGGCGCCGAATTCGAGGCCCTGCTTACCATGGTGCGCGGCGTCCGCAGCCTCGGCATGGAAGCCTGCGTGACGCTCGGCATGCTGACGCAAGATCAAGCGCAGCGGCTCGCCGATGCCGGCCTCACCGCCTACAATCACAACCTCGACACCGGGCCGGATTACTATTCGAAGATTATTTCGACGCGGAGCTTCGACGACCGGCTCGCAACCCTGAAGGCAGTGCGCGCCGCGGGCCTGCAAATGTGCTGCGGCGGGATCATCGGCATGGGCGAGAGTGCGCGGGATCGGGCTGCCATGTTGGCCGTCCTTGCGTCCTTCGATCCGCATCCCGAAAGCGTGCCGATCAATGCGCTGGTGGCGGTGCCGGGCACGCCGCTCGAAGAGCGCGAGACGATCGATCCGCTCGATTTCGTGCGGATGATCGCGACGACGCGCATCGTCCTGCCGGGCTCGGTCGTCAGATTATCTGCGGGCCGTTCGCGCCTCAGCCGCGAGGCGCAGATCCTTTGCATGGTCGCCGGCGCCAATTCGCTCTTCTACGGCGAGACCTTGCTGACCACGCCCAATGCGTCGATGAGCGAGGACGAGGCGCTCTTCGCCGCGCTGGCGCCGATCGAACGGGCGGTAACCGCCGCCGCTGCGGAAGGGGTTTAAAGGAAGAGGAAATTTGGTGGAGCCAGACGGAATCGAACCGACGACCTCTTCAATGCCATTGAAGCGCTCTCCCAACTGAGCTATGACCCCATTCCTTCCACGCCTATGCCGCCTGCGCTTGCCGGTCCTTTGGGGAGGGCCTGAGCACTTGTTGATGAAGCTCATGCGCTCTGCGGAGCGGCTGTATAGCCGCAATAGCCGGGGTTCACAAGCGCCATAGACAGATGGCTGCACGCGCCCGGCGTCCTCTGCGTTCAAGGCTCCTCGTCGCCGGCGAGGTCGCCGTCGATGAGGCCGGAGACGTCGTCCGTGTCCTCCTCTTCCTCTTCGAGGAAAGTGTCGTCGGCGGTCTCGTCTTCGATTTCGACATCCTCCTCGACGCCTGCTTCCAGAGCTTCCTCGGGGGCCTCGGCCTCCTCAAGGGAGACGAGCTCGGCGCCGGTCTCAGCCTCTATTTCTTCTTCCTCGGCTGCGCTGGCCCGGGCCGGCCGCGCCAGCGCCACCTGCTGGACGGCACCGCATTTCGGACAGACGACAGGGGTCTTATTGAGATCGAAGAATTTCGTGCCGCAATGCTGGCATTGGTGTTTATTGCCGAGCTCGGGTTTCGCCACGGTTTGACCTCTGAAGGATCGCCCGTGCCGGCCTAAAAAGCCGGCACGCAATGTGTTTCTAAAGCTTGCCGCCTCATATGCGGCTTGATTTGGCACGCGCAAGTTGATTCTCGACGCGCAAGCACATGACCTGGTGAAACGATCCGTCGCGCCATTGGGTCGCGCCATCTTGTTGCGCCATTGAGCAAAACAACGGCCGTTCGCAATCGGTCGCCGCGCCGGCTGGCTCGGCCCCTGCCGCGGAGAGGGGGTCATCGCCCGACCCCATGTCGGCGCGGTCAGATTCTCCAGGGGCTTTCGGTTAGTAAGCTCGAGCGCCTCTGTCAATTGGAACTTGCGGGCCGGCCCGCAAGGACCATTCCGCCGCGATATCCCTCTTTCTTGGCGCATGACACCGCCCCGTCGCGCATGATACCAGCACGTCATGGGATTTGCGGAGCCAACGGGTTCGGCCCGTGTCCACTTCGCAATAGGGTGAGTGAACCTCGGCTGTGCAATGACATCTTTGCCGCAATCCGTGCCGGTGCCGCAAGGCGCGCCTGTGAGTGGCGCGCCTTGCGGCCCGCTGCGCGGCTGGCTGCGGCCGCCGGGCGACAAATCGATCTCGCACCGCGCCTTCATGCTCGGCCTGCTCTGCGTCGGCGAGACGCAGATCGAAGGCCTTCTCGAAGGCGAGGACGTGCTCCACACGGGCCACGCCTGCGCGGCGCTGGGCGCCAGGATCGCGCGCTGGGGTGAAGGCCGCTGGAGCGTTCGCGGCATGGGTCTCGGTTCTCTGCTTGCACCCCGCGCAGGGCTCGATTTCGGCAATGCGGGGACGGGGGCGCGGCTGATGATGGGCATCATCGCCGGCCATGGTGTGACGGCGCAGTTCGACGGCGACGCTTCCTTGCGCAAGCGGCCGATGCGCCGCATCCTCGATCCATTGACCCTGATGGGGGCCGAAATCCTCGCGGAAGCCGAGGGCGGGCGCTGTCCCATCCTGCTCAAAGGGACGCAGGAACCGCTGCCGATCGAATATCGAACGAAGGTCGCCTCGGCCCAGGTCAAGTCGGCCGTATTGCTCGCCGGCCTCAATTCGCCTGGTCGCACAATTTTGATCGAGCCGCAGGCGAGCCGCGACCACACGGAAAAAATGCTCACGTTTTTCGGCGCTTCGATCGTGAGCGAGGCTTTCGAGACGCATGGCCGGAAGATCAGCCTCGAAGGGCGGCCGGAGCTGCGGCCGGCGCGCATCATCGTTCCGGCCGATCCCTCCTCTGCTGCCTTTCCCATGGTGGCGGCGCTCATTGTGCCGGGCTCCGAGATCGTCATAGCGGGGATGATGATGAACCCGCTGCGGACGGGGCTCCTCGCCACGCTTTGGGAAATGGGCGCCGACATCGAGGTGCTCGATCGGCGCGAGGAGGGCGGCGAAATGGTCGCCGATCTGCTTGTGCGCGCGTCTTCTCTGCGCGGGGTCGATGTGCCGCCCGAGCGGGCGCCCGCCATGATCGACGAATATCCCATTCTTGCCGTCGCGGCGGCCTTCGCCACGGGCGAGACGCGGATGCGGGGCTTGAGCGAATTGCGGATCAAGGAATCCGACCGGCTCGCCGCCATTGCGGCGGGTCTACAGGCCGCGGGGGTGGATTGCGCGATCGAGGGCGACGATCTCCTCGTTTCGGGCACGTCCGGCGACGTGCCCGGCGGCGGAATGGCCGTGACCCATCTCGATCATCGCATCGCGATGAGCTTTCTCTGCCTCGGGCTTGCTGCGCGGCGGCCGATGGCGGTCGATGACGAACGGATGATCGCGACGAGCTTTCCGACCTTCAAAGCCGTGATGGCGCAATTGGGCGCGATCTTTTCATGATCGTCGCGATCGACGGGCCGGCCGCCTCCGGCAAGGGCACTTTGGCGCGCCGCTTGGCGCAGCATCTCGGACTGCCGCATCTCGACACCGGGCTTCTCTACCGGGCGACGGCGCGGGCGCTGATGGATGAGGGCCGCGATCTCTCTGATGTTGCGGCCGCCACCGCGGCCGCGCGGGGCTTGGCTTTGCTGGACTTCGACGACAAGCTGCTGCGCGGGCGCGACATGGGCGAGGCAGCCTCGATCGTCGCAGCCATGCCCGAGGTGCGCCAGGCGCTCGTCGAGAGCCAGCGGGCCTTCGCGCGCAGGCCCGGCGGCGCCGTTCTCGACGGCCGCGACATCGGCACCGTCATCTGCCCCGAAGCGGACGTGAAGATCTTCGTCACCGCGACGCCCGAGACGCGCGCGACGCGCCGCGCGCTCGAACTCAAAGCCCGGGGCGACAAGGTCGATTATGCCGCCGTGCTCGAAGATATCCGCAAGCGCGACGAACGCGATGCGACGCGCAGCCTGGCGCCCTTGCGGCCCGCCGATGACGCGGTGATCCTCGATACGACCAAGCTCGATGTCGAGGCTGCCTTCAAGGCGGCGCTCGCGGTCGTGGAGAAGCAGATCCACAGACATGATCCGGCGGCCGCCGAACACCCGCATACCCGGCAGCGCCGGCGTCCCCCTCCGGCGCTCGGCTAAGGGAGCGCTTTGCCGGGGAAGCGGCCGCCGACCGCTTCACTCTTCGCGCGTCACCGCCGCGCCGCGGCAGGCCAACGGCCGGCCCGGCTGCGGACAAGCTTCCACCGTAAGGATGCGGGCATCGTCGAAGCCGATGAAATGCGGCGCCAGCGCCGGCGGCACTGCCGTACCGGCCCGGCGTAGCTCGGCGATCGCGGCCGCCTCGTCGATCGCATAGAGATCCATGACGGGGCAGGGCGTTGCGAGCGGTTCCGGCGGCATGAAAGCCATGTTTGCGGAGAGCCGCGAGACGAGGACTGCAGACGCGAGTCCTTCGAACACGCCGGCGCGCGAAAATTCCACGGCGACGGCGGCGGGAATGACGAGATGCGCGGGACCGGCTTCGTCGCGGCGCTTCAGAAAAGCGCGCGCCTCGAAGGGGCCGTCGAGATGGAGCGTGGCGCCGGACAGCAGCGCCGCCAATGGTCCCGCGACGAGGCCGGCGAAGCTTGTCGGCGGCAGAGTGGAGAGGATCGGCGTCTCGCGCCCGATCGTCGCGCGGGCGACGAAATCAAGGCCGGCCGCCATCAATGTCGCCTGGTGATGGAAAATAGGTTTTCGCCGGCTGCGGTCGAAAGTGATGATCCGCGGCGGCTCGGCTGGCAGAGGCTTGCCGCGCTCGAGGCCGATATCGGGATGCGCAGCCGCATAGCGCAGCACGGCGGCGGCACTGACATCGACGGCGCCGTCGATCTCCTGCGGGCCGAGCGTCGCGAGCAGGCGCAGCGACGGGGCCCGCGCCGCGGCAGCGAAATAGATCTCGGCCGGCGCCGCGGCGCCATACGCCGTCGGGCCGGCCAGAGCGGCGGCACCGATCGCCTGTGCATAGGTCGCCAATTCGCCGGCGTCGAGATCGAGCGGCGCCAGCGCCGGCTCGAAACCGCCGCGCAAGGCCGCAATGATGGCGATGACGAGCGACGCCTCGGCGCCGCCGGTGAGGAGAAGGCGTTCGCCGGGACGAAGGCCGCAATCGGTCAGGAGACGCGCCAGTGCCGCCGCCTGGCCGGCGAGCAGATCGAAAGGCACGGAGGTGGCGCGATCTGCAAGTGCCAGGCCTTGCGGGCGCAGACGCGCAGCCCCGGAGATGAGCGTGTCGAGCGTATAGGCGGAAAAAAGATCGCGCGGCGCGCGGGCTGGCGCTGCAGGCTGCGGGTTCATCGGGGTTTCCTCCACCATGTATCGAGCGTGACATCGCCGATCGGCGGACCATCAGCAGGCGTTCTGGCAGGCCGCCCGAGCGCCGCGGAAGCTGCAATCCATTGCTGTGAGGCATGAAACAGCGGCACGATGTAGAAGCCCGAGAGCAGGACACGGTCATAGGCACGCACGGCGGTGACGAAATCTTCCTGCGTTTGCGCCGCCAAGAGCGCTTTGATCATGGCATCGATGGCCGGCGATTTGACACCGGCAAGATTGTACGAACCTGGCTGATCGGCGGAAACCGAGCCCCAGCGCCCGCGCTGCTCATTGCCGGGCGAGGCCGAGGCGAGCCAAGTGCCGATCATCATGTCGAAATCGAAATTTTGGCGGCGCCGCTGATATTGCACTTCATCGACGGCGCGCACCCGCGCGCCGATTCCGATTCGGGCCAGCGAAGCGGCATAGGCGAGCGCGAGGCGCTCCTGGGCGCGGTTCTGCACCATGATTTCGAAGTCGAAGGGGGTGCCATTCTTGACGAGCTGCTCGCCTTTCAATTCATAGCCCGCGGCGGCGAGCAGCCGCAGCGCCCGCTTCGGCCAGATCCTGTCACGTCCGCTGCCGTCGGTCTTCGGCGGCCGCCAGCGGCCGGCGAGAATATCGGCACGCACGGCGCCGGGAAATGGCGCGAGCAAAGCCCGCTCCGCCGCGCTCGCCGGGCGCCCGGTCGAGGCGAGCTCGGAATTGTCGAAGAAACTCTTGGTGCGCGTATAGAGGCCGTCGAAGAAATTGGCGTTGATCCATTCGAAATCGAACATCATGCCGAGCGCTTCGCGGACTCGGATGTCGTCGAACATGGGCTGGCGCAGGTTGAAAACGAAGCCTTCCATGCCTTTCGGGCCGCCGATCGGCAGGCTGGCGCGCCAGACCTGATGATCTTTGAGCCTCGGAAAGTCATAAGCAGTCGTCCAGCGCATTGGGCTCGTTTCGGTGCGGAAATCGAAAAGCCCGGCGCGAAACGCCTCGAACAAGGCGTTCGCATCGCGATAATAGTCGATCTCGATCTCATCGAAATTGAAGCGGCCGCGATCAATCGGCAGATCCTTCGCCCAATAGTTCTTGTTGCGGCGCAAGACGAGTTTTTCGCCCGGGTCGACCTCGACGACGCGATAAGGTCCCGATCCGATCGGAATGGCGAGGCTCGCATTGTCAAAAGTGGCGGGATTGAAGGAATGCGGCGACAAAACCGGCATCAATGCCAGGATCAGCGGCAATTCGCGGTCGTCGACGCCCGGAAAATCGAAACGGATGGTTGCGGCATCGGGTGTCTCGACATGTTTGACCAGCGCATAGGCGACGCGCTGCTGCGGCCGGCCCTTCTCGCGCAGCAGTTCGAAGGAGAACCGCACATCCGCCGAGGTGATCGGCGTTCCATCGGAAAACCGCGCCCGCGGATCGAGCCGGAAGATCGCATAGCTGCGCGCGGCGTCGGTCTCGATCGCTCTGGCGATCGACCCATAGACGGTGAAGGGCTCGTCGCGCGAGCGCGCCATGAGGGTCTGGAAAACGTTCGTGTTCAGACCCTGGGCGGTCGATCCAGCCTTAAGGTTGAAGGGATTGAGACTGTCGAATGTGCCCTGGAAGCCGAGAACGAGCTTTCCGCCCTTGGGGGCATCCGGATTGGCATAGGGCAGATGGGTGAAATTTTCGGGCAGGGCGGGCCGGCCGTGCATGGCGATCGCATATTGCGGGCCCGCTGGAGCGAACGAAGCCGTCGCGGCGGCGGGGCCTTCTTGTTGCGGTCCGACACCGGCCGGATGGCCGGCTGGGCTGTCGACCAGGGAATTTGGCGCCGCGCCTGCCAGGGCAATGCCGAAGGCAATCGCCGCGCCGATCTCGAGAATTCTCGAAAAGACCGGAAAAGCATGGCGAATCGCATGGGGTTTCATGTTTCAAACCTAGAGCATGTTCCGAAAAAGTTGCGCGACTTTTTCGACAAGAACATGCTCCACTCCATTGATTTTGAGCGTTTTCTTTTCGATCGGATGATTCCATCCGGATCAGAAAACGCTCTAGCGTCGAAGGGCCTAGCTGGCAATTATGCGTTGCACGGCCGGATCTGCGCACAGTTTCAGTCCAAAAACATGAGGCGACATTGGCAGGACCACGGGAGCCGCCAATTTCTCGCCTTATTCGAAGCCGATTTGCGAGACGCATTTCTTGACGGCGACCGGTGTTCGCGTCTTTGTGATGCCGCGGCCTCGGCGCCGCATTTCATGCCAGCCTGACGACACAGCCTGCGGGCCGTCGGCTGACCACCGGAAAGGATTTCTAATGGCGTTTTCGTTGAAGCGTCTCGGCTTCATTGGTGTGACCGGCTTGCTCGTCGTGGCGGGTGGGCAATTCTTGGCGGCGAGCGGGCCAGCTCTTGCGGCATCGAAGAAGTCGGCCAGACCTGCGCAAGCCGCACCTAAGCCGGAGCAAGCCCCGGCGCCCGGGCAACCGGCTCCCATCCATGTCGATTTGACGCCGACCCAAAGTGGTTGGACCAAGGTCTGCGGTCATGATCAGGCCGCCAATAGGGATATCTGCTATACGACGCGCGACTTCAGCGCACAGCCCAACAAGCCGCCGGTTCTTGCCGTCGCCGTCTACGAGATCAAGGGCGACGATACCCGTATCGTCAGACTGCTGATGCCGGTCGGCCTCATGTTGCGTCCGGGCTTCCGTTTCTCGGTCGACAGCGGAGAGGCCTACGAAGGCGCTTTTGAAATCTGTTTCCCGAACGGTTGCTTTGCCGAGTCGAGGGTCAAGAACCTGACCATCGACAAGATGAAGGAAGGCACGACCCTCAACATTGCGGTGCGCAACCAGGTCAATAATCAAGTGACCTTCGGCGTGCCGCTCACCGGTTTCGGTCAGGCCTATGACGGTCCGGCGGTCGATCCGAAGGTGCTCGCGGCGCAGCAGAAGAAGCTGCAGGAGGAATTGCAGAAGCGGGCCGAGGAGGAGCGCAAGAAGCTCGAGGCCGCAAAGCAGAGCAGCTCGCCGACTGGCGGCGCGGCGCCGCCCGCCAAATAAAGCGGGACCACTCATGGGACAGGCTTTCGGCCCGGTGGCAGGCAACGCGACCGGGCCGGAGCCGGCATGCCTGGCCCAACGCCGCCTGGCTGATCGATCAGAGCATTTCGGCAGGCGAACCGGTGCCCACTTCGCCGAGCTCTGCCGAGGGCTCAGTTGATCCGCGCCATTTTGATGTGATAGCCGCCGTCCTGGGCGCGGGTGAACATCTCCTCGACTTGCGGATGCCGAATGGGATCGCCGGAGGTGTCGGGCAGAAGATTCTGCTCCGATACATAAGCGACATATTCGGTGTCGGCGTTCTCGGCGAAGAGATGGTAGAAGGGCTGGTCTTTGTGCGGCCGCACCTCTTCCGGGATCGCGAGCCACCATTCATCCGTATTCGAAAAAACCGGATCGACATCGTAAATGATCCCGCGGAAGGGATATTTGCGATGGCGCACCACCTGGCCGATGCCGAATTTCGCTATGCGCGGTTTCATGGACAAGGGGGACTGCCCCCGAAAAGCAAAGGTTTTGCGTCGGAAACATAAGGAATTCTCGAGCAGCGCCGGAGAAAGTCGAGTGGACTTTTTCCGCCGCTCGCAAGCTCTCGTGATGTGACGTGGGGCCGAATTCCCCGCTTGCGTGGATCGCCTCGGCGATGTCGCCCGATGGGCACCGGCTCTAAGGGGCGCAGAAGGCCGTTTCGTTACTTCCCAAGCGCCGGGATGTCAATCATCGCGAGCGTTCAGCAAGACCGATGCCAAGGCGCGGCCAGCGAGAACAAGCGCCGGCGCCGCTGCCGTGATGACCGCGTCGCATGAAGAGACAAGTGCCCAACTCTGCCGTAGAGCATGGCCGTGAGGCATGCCTGTTTTGCCGGATCGAGGTTCACCTTTGCAACGCTGCGGGCAGCGCCTATTTTCGCCGGTGGCCCCACGGGAAAGGTGGAGCTTTCCTCGTGTGACATCTCGCCGTCGCCGTCCACGGGACCACGGTGCGCCGTCGGTACAAAGGGCGGAAAACATGCGCCGGCGCGCTCGCGAGCGGGCGCTCGGCACAAAATTGCACCCACCTCCCTTCATCAGGCGCGATTGGATCATGCTGCCGGACACTGCTCCTTCGGAAATCCTCACCACTGCCGAAATGGCGGCCGCCGATCGGTTGACGATCCAGTCGGGAATTCCCGGCGCCGTTCTCATGCAGCATGCCGGTGCCGCAGTCGCCAAGGCGGCGATGCGGCTGATGTCGGCGCTGCGCCTGCGCGGCGGCCGGGTCGCCGTATTTTGCGGGCCGGGCAATAATGGCGGCGACGGGTTTGTCGCCGCCCAGCATCTCCATGTCGAGGGCTATCAGGTCTCGCTCGGCCTGCTCGGCGCGCGCGAGGATTTGCAGGGCGATGCCGCGGGCGCGGCGCAAGCCTGGTCCGGTCCCATTGCGCGGTTCGAGGATGTGCAGCTCGAAGAGGCCGATCTCGCGATAGCGGCCATTTTCGGTGCCGGCCTCAGCCGCGATGTCGAAGGTGCGGCGCGTACCGCTATCCGGCGCTTGAACGAATGGACGCGACGGACGCGCAAACCGATCGTCGCCGTCGACATTCCGTCGGGGGTGGACGGCACGACAGGCCAAATCCGCGGCGCTGCCATCGAGGCGGCTCAGACGGTGACCTTTTTCCGTCTGAAGCCCGGTCATCTCCTGCTTCCGGGCCGCATCCATTGCGGCGAACTGACCTTGGTCGACATCGGCATTCCCGATGCGGTTCTTCAGTCGATCGCGCCGAAGACTTTCGTCAATCGGCCGGCCATATGGGGAGATGTCCTGCCGCGTCCGCGCCTCGAAGAGCACAAATATGGCCGCGGTCACGCGCTTGTTCTGTCCGGGCCGCTCGTCTCGACCGGCGCGGCGCGGCTTGCCGCCCGCGGCGCACTGCGCGCCGGCGCCGGACTGGTGACGGTCGCCACGCCGCAAGAGGCGCTCGCCGTTCATGCGGCGGCGCTCACGGCGATCATGACGCGCGTGTGCAACGGGCCCGAAGGTCTCGCCGAATTGCTGCGCGACGGGCGCAAGAATGCCGTCGTCATGGGACCGGGCATGGGCGTCGGGCCGGCCACAAAGGCCATGGTCCGCACCGCCCTGGCAAAAGAGGCTCCCCTGGCGCCGCCCCGCGCGGTCGTGCTCGACGCCGATGCCTTGACGAGCTTTGCGGGCAATCCCATGCAGCTCGCTGCAGCGGTCAAGGAATTCGGCGGGAGCGTCGTTCTCACCCCGCATGACGGAGAATTCGCCCGCCTCTTCGCGGCGAAGGAGGGAGAGCTGCGCGATCATCCGCAGGCTGCGGCTTTGGCCTCGGCCTCCAAGCTCGAGCGCGCCCGCGCCGCTGCGGCGCTGCTTGGCGCGATCGTCATTCTCAAAGGGGCGGATACTGTGGTCGCGAGCCCGGACGGGCGGGCGACGATCGCCTGCGATGCACCGCCATGGCTCGCGACCGCCGGTTCCGGCGATGTGCTCGCCGGAATGGTCGGCGGGCTTTTGGCGCAGTCCATGCCGATGTTCGAAGCAGCGAACGCGGCGGTCTGGCTGCACGGGGCGGCGGCGCGCGAATTCGGCCCCGGCCTCATCGCCGAGGATATTCCGGAGTCGCTGCCGCCGGTCCTGCGCCGGTTCATCGACAGCGTGATATGAGCGTAAGCGCGTGCGCGGCCTTGCGTGCCAGCCGCCGTCGTGCGCCATTCTGGCCGCATTTTGGTTCATAAAGCTGTGCAGGCTGTTGCCGCCGGCAGCCCGCGCCATGCTCTTGACTGATGTTCTTGCCGATGTTCTTGCCGAAGTGCATCCGGCAATCCGGTCGTGAGGATCGGACTCCACCCTTTCGACATTTTCCGGACCGTCCATGCGGGAACCCAATGAGATCGACTTCTGGCGCGGCTTTGCGCTTGTCACGATCTTTTTCAATCATATTCCCGGCATTTTTTTCGAGCGCTTCACCTATCGCAATCTGTCGCTGTCTGATTCGGCCGAGCTCTTTGTCTTTCTCGCTGGCTGGGCATTGCGCTTGCAGGCGAACCGGACGCGACTGCCGCTGGCGGGCCTTGTTGTGCGTCTCGCCGTTCGCGCCGTGCAAGTCTATTGCGCGCAGCTTGTCATCACCGAAATGGCGGTAGCCCTGCTTGCCGGCGCCTCGATCTATTTCGATGCCGCCTTCCTGCTCGATTGGCATAATGCGTCGGCGATATTCGATAATCCGGTCGAGGCGCATATCGGCCTCGTGCTGTTGACGCATCAGCTGGGCTATTTCAACATCCTACCGCTCTATGTCGTTTTGGTCGCCTGTGCGCCGTTCGTCGTGCTCTGCGCGCGCTATGCCCGGCCGCTTCTGCTGCCGCTATCTGCGGGGCTTTATGTCCTGACGTTGAGCACGGGAATCAACCTTCGCACTTGGCCGGTCGAAGGAACCTGGTTTCTCAATCCGCTGGCTTGGCAGTTCATCTATATTCTTGGCTTTTCCCTTGCCGGAAAGGAAGGGATAGGCGGTCTGGTGCGGCACCATCGCAAAGTCTTCATGCTGGCGGCGCTGCCGATCGTCGGCCTCGGCGCGCTCGTCGCGCTCACGCATTTTTCGCCGCGCCCGGCAGATGTACCGGATCCAAAGCTCTTCTTCATGTTCGACAAGACTTTTTTGTCGCCGGCACGGCTCATCCAATTCCTTGCCCTAGTCGCCGTTTTTTCGGGCAGCTTTCCCTTCGTCATGCGCTGGTTTGCAACAGGCGGCCGTTTTTTTTCCATGCTCGGGCGCAATTCCTTAATTGTATTCTGTGTCGCCTCCTTGCTCAGCCTCGGCGGCCAAATCCTGCGTTTTGCCTATGGCGGAGCCATACTAACCGATGCAATTATAGCCGCCATTGGACTGACGATGATGGGAGGCGTCGCATGGCTATCGGAACGGCGGGATGGTTGGCCCCGCGGCACGGCCGATGTGCGGGCGTCGCGCAGTTCGTGATACTGGCCGTTATGCTGAATATGTGGACGGAGCTTTCGGCCGCCGTGCTGAACGAGCCGCAAGCTGCCGCGCTCGCCATGAGCGCCGCCTGCACCGTGCCGGAGAGCGATATAGCGACCCCGGCGCCGCTCCCCAATGTCATGGCGCGGCTGCAGAGGCACGCGACCATTCATATTTTGGCAATCGGCTCGTCTTCGACCTCGGGCGTAGGCGCCTCCTCCAAGCTCGAGACCTATCCGACACGGCTCGACACCATTTTGGAAAAGACGTTGAAGGGCGTGGACATCGAGATCGCCAATCGCGGCATTCCCGGCGAGCTGGCGGCGACCACTGCCGATCGGATCATGAACGAGGTCGCCCTGTCAAAGCCCGATCTGGTGCTGTGGCAATTGGGGACGAATGATGCCCTGTCGCGCGTCCCGCCGGAGGAATTCGAAACGACAGTGCGCGATACGGTGCGCTGGCTGAAGTCGCAGAACATCGATGTCGTGCTCGTCGGGCTGCAATATGTCCCGCGTTTCGCGCTGGATCCCGCCTATTCCGGCATCCGCAAGAGCCTGAAAGAAATCGCCGCCGAAGAAAATATCCTCTATGTGCTGCGCTATGACGCGATGCGTTTCATAGAACATGTGCGCGCCAATGAGCAGCTCATGGCGAGCGACCATTTTCATCTGAACGATCTCGGCTATCGCTGCATGGCGGAGCATGTCGCTCACGCCATGATCATCAGCCTGTTCGCCAAGCCGGCGCGACCGGCGAATGATTGACGCAGGGCTTTCCGCCTGCTGTTCAGGCAGGACTGCCGGCGCGATGGTTCATGTCACCTCGAACCAGGTCACGAGCCGGCTCGGCCGGAGCTCGACCGTCTGGCATTCGATCGCCCATTGGCCCGGATTGTCGGCGACGAAGGCGACATGTTTGATTCGGCCTTCGGGGACGATCACACGGCTGCGCCAATAGGGCTCCCAGCCGTCGTCGAGATCATGCAAGAGGCGCAAGGGATGGCCGTGCACATGCATTTGCAGCAGGATCGCGGTCTTGTTGTTGAATGCGAGCGTGACCGGCGTGCCGCGTTTGACGGAAAACAGCGGCTTCGGTGGGAAGCTCCGCGCGCTCTTCCCGTCGAGGGTCAAAGGGCCGTGCCGATCAGGCGGCAGGGTCGCGGCGGCATCTTTGGCGGCATCCTTGTCCGACGCGGCGGCTTCTATGGTGAGGTCGACCTTGCGCGAATCCTGCAGCTTTATGCTTGTCGGCAGAAGCGGATTTTGCGGGATGGAGCCGAGCCGCGGCAGCGGCGGCCGGCGCGCGCCGCGTGTCGTGAAGGCGAGAAGCTGCCGGTCGGTGGGCTCGCCGGTGCGCCAGGCGAGGCTCGCCTCTGCCCCCGCTTCGAGGGGGAGATCGCACATCACGTCGAAGCACGCACCGGGGCCGATCGGGATCGTCCGGCGCAGCGGCTCGAATGCCTCGCAAGGCTGGCCGTCGATCGCGACGATGAGCGGCTGTAGGCCGGCGAAGGTGAAGAAGACGAGTTGCGCCTGGACCATGCTGAGGAGACGCAGCCGCACGCGCGCCCCCGGCGGCAGCTCCGCCGCGATCGGCACCGGCGCGGAATTGACGGTCACGACATAATGGCCGTTCGGCCCTGCCGCCGCGCCGGAGGGATCGCCGCCGTCGATCAGGATCTGCGCCTTGTCGTCGACATGCCATTCGGCGAGCACGACCGCCAAGTCGCGGTCCACCGCCGGCGGCTGCGATTCGTCGATGACCAGCCCGCCATAGAGGCCGCGGTCGATCTCCTCGATCGCAAAGGGCAGCACATCCGAACGGTACCAGTAAAATCCGCTGTCCGGCGGGGTAAAGCGATAGTCGAAGGACTGACCGGGCAGGACCGGCTTTTGCGTCAGGCCGGCGACGCCATCCATCGCATTGGCGATCCGCAGCCCCTGGCAGGAGAAAGTCACCGGCTGCTCGAGCGCATTCACCAGGCGGATCTTGATCTCTTCGCCCTTTTTGTAGCGCAACAGAGGGCCCGGCACTCGCGCGCCAAAGCCGCAGGCCGCGGTCATCGGCGCGGGGACGGGCAGGATTCGGCAATGGGCTTTGCCGGCCGTCAGAATGCGGAAACCGTCCGGGCTCGTCGGCGTGGCGGCGTGCAGGTCCAAAGGCAGCAGGCAGGCGACGGTGGAGCTGAGAAAGACACGGCGGGTGAGGCGCATGGGCCAGGGCTCCGGTCAGGACGGGGCGAGGGACTATCCATATCGGCCCGCGGAAAAAAGCGGTATGTTCATTTTGCGCTTTGGCGCCGCAGCCGCGGCTTCAGCGGTGCCGTTCACTTTTTTGCTGCATCCTTCGGGCGGCATTGCTATAGAGCCGGCCCGGAGCGGCGACGGCGAAGGCTTTGCCGCGCTCGCGGGCGTGGCGGAACTGGTAGACGCGCCGGATTTAGGTTCCGGTGGTGAAAATCGTGGGGGTTCGAGTCCCTCCGCCCGCACCAGATCAGATTCAGCACCATACGTCGCGACCGATCGAGACGTGATCCGGCGGTTTCCCATTCTGGCACGCCAATCTTGTTGAGGCCGGCCGCGCCGCATAAATCATGGCCGTAGACCATAAAAAGGATTGAAAGGGCGAAACGGATGCAAGTGACCGAGACCCTCTCCGAGGGACTGAAGCGCGAATATAAAGTGGTGCTTGCAGCCGCAGATCTCGCGACAAAGGTCGATGCCCAGCTCGACGAGTTGCGCGCCAAGGCCCAGATCAAGGGCTTCCGGCCGGGGAAAGTGCCGGTCGCGCATTTGAAGCGGCTCTATGGCCGCTCGATCATGGCCGATGTGATGCAGGATGCGATGAACGAGGCCAATCGCAAGATCATCGAGGAGCATCATCTGCGGCTGGCGACGCCGCCGAAAATCGATTTGCCGAGCGATCAGGCGGAATTGCAGGAGGCTTTCGAGGCCAAGACCGATCTCTCCTACATGGTCGCCGTCGAGGTGCTGCCGAAATTCGAAGTCGGCGGTTTTGCCGACATCAGCATCGAGCGCCTGGTCGCCGAGATTCCCGAGGCCGAGGTCGACGACGCCATTGCCAGGATCGCCGAGCAGAGCCGCACCTATGCGGCAAAGGAAGGCGAGGCCGTGGTCGCAGCGAAAGGCGACAAGGTCACGCTCGATTTCGTCGGCAAGATCGGCGATGAGACCTTCGAGGGCGGCACTGCGCAAGATGTAGATCTCGTTCTCGGTTCCGGCTCCTTCATTCCGGGCTTCGAGGATCAAGTCGAAGGGATGCGCCTCGGCGAGCAAAAGACGATCTCGGTGACTTTCCCCGAGGATTATGCGGCCGCCAATCTGGCCGGCAAGCCGGCGCGTTTCGATGTCACCTTGAAGGCTTGCGCCGCGCCGGCCGAGGTCGCCATCGACGACGCCTTTGCGCAGAGCATGGGCTTTGCCGATCTCGGCAAAATGCGCGAGACTGTCCGCGCGTCGCTCGAGGGCGAGCAGGCTGCGATCTCACGGCGCAAATGGAAGCGCGAGCTTCTCGACGCGCTCGACAAAAAATTCACCTTCGAATTGCCCGAGGCGCTCGTCGCGCGCGAGTTCGAAACGATCTGGCGCGACGCCACCGCCGAGCGACAGGCGGAAGGCAAGAGCTTCGCCGAAGAGGGAACGACCGAGGAGGCGGAGCGCGCGGATTTCCGGCGGATTGCCGAACGGCGGGTGCGGCTCGGTCTCGTCCTCGCCGAGATCGGCGACAAAGCTGGGGTGACGGTTTCCGAGGACGAGGTCGTCCAGGCGCTTTATCAAAGGGCGCGCAATTTTCCGGGAATGGAGCGCCAGCTTATCGAATTTTACCGGAAAAATCCGGAACGTCTGAACGAGATCCGGGCGCCCCTCTTCGAGGAAAAAGTGATCGACCACGTCCTGACCGAGGTCACGCTGACGGATAAGAAAGTCCCGCCGACCGAATTGGCCGATTTGGTCAAGGCCTTCGAAGCGCAAGCCGATGAGAAAGCTGAACCGGCGCTGGCGGCCCCGGCGGAGCCTGCCGTCTGAGTTGGGCGGCATCCGCTTTTTTGCCGCGCCCGGCTCTGCGCCTGCCGCTGCCGCGATCGGGTCTTTACCGTGGCGCGGTCTTTGCTCGACCG
Organism: uncultured Alphaproteobacteria bacterium; assembly: GCA_963704745.1. GTDB lineage: Bacteria > Pseudomonadota > Alphaproteobacteria > Rhizobiales > Beijerinckiaceae > Methylovirgula. Next base: position 2,669,935 of record OY969936.1, on the reverse strand, counting down.
GGTCTTTGCGAAAGCGCCGGGAGCGATTATCTTGTGAGCAGAAGCACGGCGCTGCCGTCCGACCCATTCGCCATTCGAACCGAGTAGATCCCATGCTGCGTGACCGCGACCCGATCGAAATCTACGACAATTATCTGATCCCCCAGGTGATCGAGAACACGAGCCGGGGCGAGCGAGGCTTCGACATCTATTCGCGGCTGCTGCGCGAACGCATCATCTTTCTGACCGGCCCGATCGAGGACCATATGGCCACGGTCATCGTGGCTCAGCTTCTGTTCCTCGAAGCGGAAAACCCGAAAAAAGAAATCTCGATGTATATCAATTCGCCGGGCGGCGTGGTCACTGCGGGCCTGTCGATCTATGACACGATGCAGTTCATCCGCCCGAAGGTGTCGACGCTCTGCATCGGCCAAGCGGCCTCGATGGGATCGCTGCTTTTGACCGCGGGCGAAGCCGGGATGCGCTATGCGCTGCCGAACGCGCGGATCATGGTCCATCAGCCTTCGGGCGGCTTCCAAGGCCAGGCCTCCGACATTGTGCGGCATGCGGAAGACATTATGCAGATGAAGCGCCGGCTCAATGAAATCTATGTCCGCCATACCGGCAAGGACTTCGACACGATCGAGGCGACGCTCGACCGCGATCACTTCATGACGGCGGAAGACTCGCGCCTCTTCGGCATCGTCGATCAGGTCATCGACAAGCGTCCGGAGGAGACAGAGCAGGCGAAGTCTGCGGCGTGAGCCAGAGCGGGGCGACCGAGCCGACGAAGCTTGATTTGCCTCAAGGCTTTGAACGCAATCCCCAATTAGCGTTTTGGGTGGCAGGCTCGAGGGCTGAGCCCTTGAGGCGCGTTGGGGTGGTTTATGGCGCAGCCGTCGTTCCGCTGCTTTTGATCGATCGCGACGCGATCGGCGCGTCTCTGGCGCGTTCCGGAACCGGGATGTCCGGCGCATGACTTGGCCGCAGCTGCGGCCACGATCGCGGCCAGCCGGAGATCCGCAGCCCGTGGCACGAATGTTGCTAGGTCGCCCGGCGGTTGGCTTCCGCAACAGACCGTTTAACCTCTTGGACGTATTTTTCTGGAATTATGGTACCAGTCTGTTGCGTTCGTGTGACACAAAAAGTCACGGGGCGGGGAGAATCCGCTTCCGGGGCTTGATCCTGGCCTTCCGGCATGTTTGCATTTCCATTAACAGGCAGAGCGCAATTCTGGGAGTTCGAGGGCGGAGATCGAAATGGGCCGGCGGACCCTGAAGCGGATGCGCCGGCAGACGGGGCGGCACTTCTCTTTGCGAGAGTTGCCTTTGGCAGTTGGAAAGGGCCGAAGCATGATGCGCGTTCGGCCGGTAGGAGATGAGCCATGACCAAGGTCGGCGGCAGCGACTCGAAAAACACGCTCTACTGCTCGTTCTGCGGCAAGAGCCAACACGAGGTCCGCAAGCTGATTGCCGGCCCGACGGTCTTCATCTGCGACGAATGCGTCGAGCTCTGCATGGACATCATTCGCGAGGAGAACAAATCCTCGCTGGTGAAGAGCCGCGACGGCATTCCGACGCCGAAGGAGATCTGCAAGGTCCTCGACGATTATGTCATCGGCCAGCCGCAGGCCAAGCGCGTGCTGTCGGTCGCCGTCCACAATCACTACAAACGGCTCAACCATTCGACGAAGCACAATGATGTCGAGCTCGCGAAATCGAACATACTGCTGATCGGTCCGACGGGTTCGGGCAAGACGCTGCTCGCGCAGACTCTGGCCCGCATCCTCGACGTTCCCTTCACAATGGCGGATGCGACGACGCTGACGGAGGCCGGCTATGTCGGCGAGGATGTCGAAAACATCATCCTGAAGCTGCTGCAGGCCTCCGACTACAATGTCGAGCGGGCGCAGCGCGGCATCGTCTATATCGACGAAATCGACAAGATCTCGCGCAAGTCCGACAATCCCTCGATCACCCGCGACGTTTCCGGCGAGGGCGTGCAGCAGGCGCTCCTCAAGATCATGGAAGGCACGGTCGCTTCCGTGCCGCCGCAGGGCGGCCGCAAGCATCCGCAGCAGGAGTTCCTGCAGGTCGATACGACGAACATATTGTTCATCTGCGGCGGCGCCTTTGCCGGGCTCGAAAAGATCATCTCCATGCGCGGCAAGACCACTTCGATCGGCTTTGGCGCGAGCGTCCAGGCGCCCGATGAGCGGCGGACCGGCGAAATTTTGCGCAGAGTCGAGCCCGAAGATCTCTTGAAATTCGGTCTCATCCCGGAATTCGTCGGCCGTCTCCCCGTCATTGCGACGCTCGAAGATCTCGACGAAGATGCCTTGAAGCGCATCCTCACAGAGCCAAAGAATGCGCTCGTCAAGCAATATCAGCGCTTGTTCGAGATGGAGAACACCGAGCTCACCTTCCAGGACGAGGCGTTGAACGTCGTCGCCAAGAAGGCGATCGATCGGCGCACCGGCGCGCGCGGCCTCAGATCGATCATGGAAGGCATATTGCTCGACACGATGTTCGATCTGCCGGGTCTCGACGGTGTCGAACAGGTCGTCATCGGTCCGGATGTGGTCGAAGGCAAATCCCGCCCGCTCTATATTTATGCGGAACGCAATGAGAAGAGCGGCACGAACGCTTGAGCTTGCCGAGCCAGCCGTCCCTCACGAGGGCCGCCAGGCTCCCTGGGCGGCAATGCCTGACGCTGCGGGCATATCGGTCGACGGCCGGTCGGCCGATGCGCTTCAGACGAGATGCCGATAGACGCAGACTGCCCGAGCGTGCCGCCTGTCCGGCAAGGGGTCGGGATCGGCGTGCAACGGCAGGCGGCGGGTATGTGGCGCGGCGTTTGCCTGCTGCTTGAAAGCCGCGGCGAGAAACGCCATCTTACGATTAAGAAAGTACCGTGTCGGCCGGGCTGCCGACATGCGTCGAGAGTTCGGACTTCATCGAGCAGAGCAGAGGCCACGGTCTGTGCCGGGCAAAATCGGACGGCAACACCGGCGCCGTTGATCCTCGTCAGTGAGTGCGGCTCGGACTTGATCTAGGAACGCGTTGCGAGAATAGGATAAAACGATGACCAGCCAGAAACGTGAACCTGTTCCTCCCGGGACGATCCAGAGCTATCCGGTCCTCCCGCTGCGCGACATAGTTGTTTTTCCGCATATGATCGTGCCGCTCTTCGTCGGCCGCGAAAAATCGATTCGCGCGCTCGAGGAGGTGATGAAGACCGACAAGCTGATCCTGCTCGCCACGCAGATCAACGCGTCCGACGACGATCCCGCGCCTGATGCGATCTTCAAAACCGGCACGCTCGCCTCGGTCCTGCAGCTCCTCAAGCTGCCCGACGGGACTGTGAAGGTGCTGGTCGAAGGCCAGATGCGGGTGCATGTCCATCATTATACGCGGACCGATGATTTCTACGAGGCCGATGCCGATGTGGTCGCCGACGAGCCGGCCGACAAGGTCGAGGTCGAGGCGCTGGCGCGCTCGGTCGTCTCGGAATTCGAGAGCTATGTGAAGCTCAATAAGAAGGTCTCGCCGGAAGTCGTCGCGGCGGTGAACCAGATCGAGGATTATGCGAAGCTCGCCGATACGGTCGCCTCGCATCTTGCCGTCAAGATCCTCGACAAGCAGTCGATCCTGGAGACGAACTCGGTCGGCAAGCGGCTCGAGAAATGCCTCTCCTTGATGGAAAGCGAGATTTCCGTCCTGCAGGTCGAAAAGCGCATCCGCACGCGGGTCAAGCGGCAGATGGAGAAGACGCAGCGGGAATATTACCTGAACGAGCAGATGAAGGCGATCCAGAAGGAGCTCGGCGACGAGGAGGGCAAGGACGATCTCTCCGAGCTCGAGGAGCGCATCAAGAAGACGAAGCTCTCGAAGGAGGCGCGCGACAAGGCGACCGCCGAATTGAAGAAGCTGCGGCAGATGTCGCCAATGTCGGCGGAAGCGACCGTCGTGCGCAACTATCTCGATTGGATCCTGTCGATCCCGTGGAACAAGCGCAGCAAGGTCAAGAAGGATTTGACCGTTGCCGAGGAGATTCTCGACAGCGAGCATTTCGGCCTCGAAAAGGTGAAGGAGCGCATCGTCGAATATCTCGCCGTGCAGAGCCGCGCCAACAAGCTGACCGGGCCGATTCTCTGCCTCGTCGGTCCGCCCGGCGTCGGCAAGACGTCGCTCGGCAAGTCGATCGCCAAGGCGACGGGGCGCGAATTCGTCCGCATGTCGCTCGGCGGCGTGCGCGACGAGGCGGAGATCCGCGGCCATCGGCGCACCTATATCGGCTCGATGCCCGGCAAGATCATCCAGTCGATGCGCAAGGCGAAGACCTGCAATCCGCTCTTCCTGCTCGACGAGATCGACAAGATGGGCATGGATTTCCGCGGCGATCCGTCGTCGGCCCTGCTCGAAGTCCTCGACCCCGAGCAGAACCAGGGCTTCAACGATCACTATCTCGAAGTCGATTACGATCTCTCCAATGTGATGTTCGTGACCACGGCGAATACGTTGAACATCCCGCCGCCCTTGATGGACCGCATGGAGATCATCCGCATCGCTGGCTATACGGAGGATGAGAAGATCGAGATCGCGCGGCGCCACCTCATTCCGGCGGCGCTGAAGAAGCACGGGCTCGACGTGGCCGAATGGTCGATCGACGATGCCGCGCTCTTGACCATCATCCGCCGTTACACGCGGGAGGCGGGCGTCCGCAATCTCGAGCGCGAGCTCTCCAATCTCGCCCGCAAGGCGGTCAAGCAGATCCTCACGGACAAGGCGAAGACCGTGGCCATCACGGCTGAAAATATTGCGGACTATCTCGGCGTGCCGCGCTTCCGCTATGGCGAGGCCGAGGCCGAGGATCAGGTCGGCGTCGTGACCGGTCTCGCCTGGACGGAAGTCGGCGGCGAATTGCTCACGATCGAAGGCGTGATGATGCCCGGCAAGGGGCGGATGACGGTGACCGGCAATCTGCGCGATGTCATGAAGGAATCGATCTCGGCGGCCGCCTCTTATGTGCGGTCGCGCGCGGTGGATTTCGGCATCGAGCCGCCGCTGTTCGACCGCCGCGACATCCATGTGCACGTGCCGGAAGGCGCGACGCCAAAGGATGGGCCGTCGGCGGGCGTTGCGATGGCAACCGCAATCGTCTCGACGCTGACCGGCATCCCGGTGCGCCGCGATGTCGCCATGACTGGCGAGATCACATTGCGCGGCCGAGTCCTGCCGATCGGCGGCCTCAAGGAAAAGCTCCTCGCGGCCTTGCGCGGCGGCATGAAGAAGGTCCTCATTCCGGAGGAGAACGCAAAGGATCTGGCCGATATTCCAGACAGCGTGAAGAATGGTCTCGAAATCGTCCCGGTCTCCCGCATGGACGAGGTTCTGAAGCAGGCTCTGGTGCGTCAGCCGATCCCGATCGTCTGGGAAGAGGAGGCGAAGCCGCTCGCGCCGCCTCTGCCGGCGGAGGACGAGGCGTCAGGCGTCGTCGCTCACTAGAGCATCCCGCTTTCAAATGGAATCATTTGAAAGCGGATAAGATGCTCTAGATTCAAAAAAGTAGAGCATCGGATTATCCCAAAACCGGTATCCACTTTTGGGTCCGATGCTCTAGAGCATGATCCTGAAAACCAAGGGAAGGCCGCTGTATGACAACACAGCGGCCTTTATGCTGCTCGCAGCCTTGCATTTGCGCCTGTTTGAGGCCACCAAGGGCGCCGCCGAGATGGCGATTCGAGCCATCGGCGGCGCTTTGCGACTGCAGTGGTCCGTCTGCGACATGTTCAGGCGAGGTGGCGACACTTTGCCGTCCGAAACCGGGCCCCATGAAATCGGCGCCGGGTCGGACGAAGAGTGCGTCCACTTTTTCTGAATGCGGCTGCGAGCATTTTCCGGATGGCGGCTCTCGTTCGCCGCCACGGATATGCTCCAATTCGTTGATTTTCGAAACAGACGCCGGTTCGAAGGGCGGGCGATGCAAGGCCTGGGACACTCGGCGCTTTTTCTGCGAGATGCAGGCCTTGCCAAGGAACAGGAAGACACGATGAATAAAATGGAACTCGTCGAACATGTCGTTGCTGAGACGGAATTGCCGAAAGCTGCGGCCGCAGCGGCGATCGAAGCGGTGGTAGAAGGGATCACAAAAGCCCTGCGGAAGGGGGAAGATGTGCGGCTCGTCGGCTTTGGGACCTTTTCAGTCAAGAAACGCGCCGCCGGCAAGGGTCGCAACCCGGCCACGGGCGAGTCCATCAAGATCCCGGCTTCAAAAAACGCCCGCTTCAAGGCTGGCACGGCACTGAAGGCGGCAATCAACAAACGATAGGTCTAGCGATCTCGGCGGGGGCATCGCGCCGCAAAATCGTCTCCTCTCCCGAAGGAGCGTTGGTATGGCAAGCTGGCCTTCGTTGCGATGTCGTTGCTGAAAAATGCCTTGGCGCATGATGACCGGGTCGGATCCCGAATCCGGCTCCGCAAGGCCGGTTCCCGGCCCGCGCGCTCAGCCGAAAAGTCGGCGCCTCTTCGCGATCATGCTCCAGGTTGACCACCGCGAGGCGGTATGCGACCTAATGCCGGGGACTGCCTGGGCAGCCCTCGGCCTTTTCTGAATTGGGCTGATTTTTCAGAACGGGAGCTGTTTCAGCCTGTCCGTCGGGCGGCGAAGCCGGGTCGGCATGATCGCAATTGCGGCTCTTGACGGCCGCGCGGGGCGGTTAGCTCAGTTGGTAGAGCATCTCGTTTACACCGAGAGGGCCGGCGGTTCGAGCCCGTCACCGCCCACCAGCCGCGCCTGTGCCGGATCGGCGGATTTCCGGCGAAAGCTTTTGTCCTTGCGGGCGGGCGTCAGGGCCTTCCCGCGAGAGCTTGGAACAGCCACGCTGAAAAGTTAAGTTTACTTTTTCGAGACATGCTCTAGGTCTGGGGCCTGTTGTCCGAACTTTCTGTCCAACGTCTGCTGGCCAAGTTCCTAGCGCGGGGGTTTGGGCTGAGCATCTTGGGCGATGGGTCGTCTCATGCATGAGCTTCGCCAATGTGGACTTGCCGCGCGCCTTCGCGCCCGGAGGCGGCCTGTCTTGCAGCTTGGCGAGATCAGCCCTCCTTCTGCCGCGAAGCCGGCTCTGGTTTTTGCGGCGTCGTGGCCGAGGAGTGCCCGCCGCTTGCCGCCGGCGCTGCTCTTTGCGGCCTTCGCCGTCTTTGGCCTCTTGTCTGGCCTGAGCGTGACGATGGGGACGGCGCGGGCCGACGAGATGAGCTTTCGGCTCGCCGCCATCGGCAATCCCATGCGATGCGGCGGCCGCTGTCCGACGGTGATCGCGGCCGAGGGCGAGATTACCGATCGGACGCCCTATGAGTTTCTCAATTTCGTCGAGAACAATGTGGGGCGCAGCGATCTCCATGCGGTCATTTTCCTGAATTCGCCCGGCGGCAAAGTCGTCGCAGCGATGCAGCTCGGGCGGATTTGGCGCCGGCTCGGGGCGGCGGCGATCGTCGGCCGCGCCGATCCTGCGGTGCCCGGCAGTGTGACGCAGTTTCTCGCAGGGCGATGTCTGTCGGCCTGTGTCTATGCGCTCATCGGCGCCAAGAAGAGGGTGATCCCCCCGGCCAGCATCGTCGGCATCCATCGCATGTTCTTTTACGAGGGCCAGTCGGGTCCGATGAGCGAAGGCATGGTCCTCCACCGCCGCTATGACCACGGTGGAATGAAGGAGCTGCTGTCGCACTACACCGGCCGGATGGGTGTCAGTCCGGCGCTGATCTCGATGGCAGAAAGGATTTCGTCGGACCGCATTCACATTCTGAGCCGCGCCGAGATCGTCCGCTATCATTTGGGTTCAGCCAGATTCTGACGTGGCGGCTTGCAAGCGGTTTTGCGGAGCCGTCTTGCTTGAATGGTTCTTGCTTGACTTGGTCTGCCGCCTATCTTATCCGGCGGGTCTCCGTGACGGCTGCGCCGTTTCATGGTCCCATGGGAGTATGTTGGGGGAGTAGCTCAGCTGGTTAGAGCGCCGGCCTGTCACGCCGGAGGTCGCGGGTTCAAGTCCCGTCTCTCTCGCCATCCCCTTCCAATCAGGCAATATTGCCCACTAGAGCATCCCGCCTTCAAGTGAGCTCACTTGAAGGCGGATAAGATGCTCTAAATTAAAAAAGTAGAGCATCGTTCACGCGCAAAACCGCGCACACTTTTGCGCACGATGCTCTAGAGCCGAATCGGTGCTTGGCGCGCCAAAGGCCCTGCATTAAGAGATTTTTAAGATGCGCCGCGCCAGGATGATGGCGGAGACGTCATCATGGTTGCGCTCGCCCTGCTTCTGATTGCGCTTGGCATCCTTCTCAGCCATTGGGTGAAGGTCTTCGTTCTCATTCCGGCGACTCTGCTTGCATGGATTGCGGCAGTGTATTTTGCCCGGTTGGACATCTTTTCGGTAATGCAGACATTGATCGCCGCTTTCCTCTGCGGCGCATGCCTGCAGTTCGGCTATCTTACCGGTGCCGTTCTCCTGCAGCATTCCGCTGCGCGAGCGAAGAAGCAGGCCGTCCTGGCCGTGCGCCGGCAACCTTCTCCAAGCCATTCCCGAAAAAGCTGATCGACATCTCAAAGGATGTCTGCTGACGTCACCGCTGCACAGCCGAGCGCCGCGAGCCTTTCGCGCGTCTCCGCTATGGAACCGTTGACGTCGAGGCCGCGGCAGGCGTCGTCGATGATCACCACGTCAAAGCCCGCGGCTACGGCATCTTCGGCCGAATAGCGCACGCAGAAATCATAGGCGAGGCCGCCGAGAAAGATCCGGGTGAGCCCGCGTTCGCGCAAATAGCCGGCGAGCCCCGTCCGCGTCTTCCGATCGTTTTCCTGAAAAGCGGAATAGGAATCGATGCCGTGGTGGAAACCCTTGCGGATGATGAGAGCGGCATGGGGGACGGCGAGGCCCGGATGGAAATCCGCCCCCTTGCTCGCTTGCACGCAATGGTCCGGCCACAGGATCTGCGGCCCGTAGGCCAGCGCAATCGTCTCGAAGGCTCTGTGGCCGGGATGGCTCGAGGCGAAGGAAATGTGCCCGCGCGGATGCCAATCTTGCGTCAGCACCACATTGGCGAAGCGCAGCGCCACGGAATTGACGATGGGGATGATCGCATCGCCATGCGGCACGGGAAGCGCGCCGCCGGGACAGAAGTCATTTTGAACATCGGCCATGAGCAGAACGTCTCTGGCGCCGATCGTGATGTTTGTGGCCATGTCTGCCTTCTATCGCTTCCCATCAGTCGCTGAAAGGCGCGCGCGCCGCGGCTCAGCGCTTCAAGAGCTTCTTCAATTGGCCGAGCGGCCGCGTGTTCAAGACATCATCGGGCGTGAGCCAGCCGCGCCGTGCCTGATCTATGCCGAAGCGGATGTTGTCGAGTCCCGTGATGGAATGCGCATCCGTCGAGATCGCCATCATGACGCCGGCCTCTTTGGCGGCATGCGCGCCGATGTCATTGAGATCGAGCCGATCGGGATGGGCATTGAGCTCGAGGGCGCAGCCGCGTTCGCGCGCCGCCAGAATGAGTTTTTCCAAATCGAGCGCATAGGCCTCGCGTTCGCCGATCAGCCGTCCGGTCGGATGCGCGATGATCGACACATGCGGATTGTCCATCGCTTTGATGATACGTTCAGTCTGTTGCGTGCTGGAAAGATCGAATTTGGAGTGAACCGCCGCCACGACGATATCGAGGCGGGCCAGCAGGCGCTCGGACAGATCGAGGCTGCCGTCGGCGAGAATGTCGACCTCCATGCCTTTCAATATTGTGAAATCCGCAGTTTCGTCATTGAGCTTGTCGATCGCGGCGATTTGCCGGGAAAGCCTCGGGCCGTCGAGGCCGTGCGCGATCGTCACGCGCTGGCTGTGATCGGTCAAGGCCATATAGCGATAGCCGCGGGCGCGGGCCGCCGCGGCCATTTCCGCGATCGAGGCCGTGCCGTCGCTCCAATTCGAATGGACATGGAGATCGCCGCGCAGATCCGCGAGAGTGATGAGTTGCGGCAGGCTGTTCTTGCTGGCGAGGGCCACTTCGCCGCGGTCTTCGCGGAGCTCCGGCGGGATGAAGGCGAGACCGAGCTTCGCATAGATCTCCTCCTCGGTCGCGCCGGCGATCCGCCGCGTGCCGGCAAAGAGGCCATATTCATTGAGCTTCCAGCCATGCTCATTGGCGAGCGACCGCAAGGCGATGTTATGCGCCTTGGAGCCGGTGAAATAGAGGAGGGCGGCGCCGAAGCTTGCGTTTTTCACGACGCGCAGGTCGATTTGTAGGCCTGAGCGCAGAACCACGCTCATGCGCGTCGGCCCTTGCACGAGGATTTTGGCGACATTGTCATAGGCCGCCAATCGGGCCATCAGGCCCGCAGGGTCTGCGGCACTGGCGACGATATCGACATCGCCGATCGTGTCGCGCCGGCGGCGCAGGCTGCCGGCAATCTCGATCTCGCCCTTGCCGAGCGCGCTGCGAAGGAAATCGACGAGGGCCTGCGCCTCGGCCTCGGCGAAGGGAATCTTGAAACGCGTCGGAGCGCTCGGCTTGGCGAGGGCGGCGGAAATCTTTTCCTCGAATTTGGGTCCAAAGCCGCGCAGCGTCTTCAGCCGGCCGGTTTTGACCGCGCGGCGGAGATCCTCGAGGGTCTCGACGCCGAGCTCATCATGCAGCCGCTTCACCCGCTTCGGTCCAAGGCCCGGAAGCGCGGCGATCTTCGGCAATTCGCCGGGAAGCTCGCGCTTGAGGCTTTCGAGCAGATCGAATTTGCCGGTCGCCACAATGGCGGCGATCTTGCCGGCGAGGTCTTCACCTATGCCTGGCAGATCATCGAGATCCTTGCCTTGCTTCAGCAGAGTGCCGACATTCTCGGGCCATTGCGCGAGGACGCGCGCGGCGCGGTGATAGGCGCGCGAGCGGAACGGATTGTCGCCCTTGATGTCGAGGAGGTCCGCGGCCTCGTCGAACATCGCGGCGATTTCCGCATTTTGAAGCGGCATGGCCGGCGTCCTTCTCCAGCCCAAGACGCCACGCTGGACGACATCGCGCGGTTGGAGGCTTGGAGGCAAAATGCCTTGGCGGCGGCGAACCGGCCTTGATGCAAATCAGGGCCGCCGGCTGCGGCCTGTCGGCGCGCGAAAGCAAAAGTCAGAGACAAGCCGACCGTCGAGGGCGACGCTCCCGCTTAATATATTGGGATATATCGGGGGCCAAATTCCGTTAATTGTCCAAGCATCTCATTGTCCAAGCATCGCAATGCGCTCTCTTTGCGCCCGGCCTGCCCTTGGGACGGCGCGGAGCACAGAGAGTTGAGAGACATTCTGACTTGCGTGCGTTGCAAAAAAAGTGCTTTTGCCGGCGCTTCGACTGGTCAATTCAGCAAGCGGCATGCGCAGATATGGGCAGATTTATATTGAGCCCGATCTTGTTTCACACTATTCATGGCGAGATTTCATGGCTATGCACCTTCTTGCCCTGTGCCTGCCCAGGTTCAGGCGACCCGCTTCGGGCGATCTGGTTCAAGCGATTGGCTGCGAGCAGCATCGGGCCAGCGTTTTTCAGCATTGGTCACATTTGCCGGCATCGGCCTTGGCCAGCGTGAGAAAACCGGGTTAAAGATCCGCGATCGTGGATCTGCCCGACAAGGACGAGGGCTATCCAACGTATTGGGCTCAACGGCAACTGGGACTTTTGGAAGGGTAACATCTATGAGCAATAGGCCTCGGAGCGCTGGACGTCATTTCCTGCAAATTCCCGGTCCAACTCCGATACCCGATCGCATTTTGCGTGCCATCGACATGCCGGTCATCGATCATCGTGGACCGCTATTCCAAAAGCTCGCGCGCCGGGTCCTCGAGAAGGTCAAGAACATCTTCAAGACCAAGAGTCATGTTCTCATTTTTCCGGCCTCAGGCACGGGCGGCTGGGAAGCGGCTCTCGTCAATTGTCTTTCGCCGGGCGATCGGGTCCTGATGTTCGAGACGGGGCAATTCGCGACCTTGTGGAAGACGATGGCGACCCGGCTCGGCCTCCAGCCGGAGTTCATCGAGTCGGATTGGCGCATCGGCGCCGACCCGGCCCAGATCGAGGCGCGGCTCAAGGAAGACAAGGCGCATGAGATCAAGGCCGTCTGCGTCGTCCATAATGAGACGGCGAGCGGCACGATGGCGCCGCTGGCCGAGATTCGCAAGGTCCTGGACACGCTCGGCCATCCGGCGCTGTTTTTCGTCGATGCCGTTTCCTCGCTGGCCTCCATCGATCTGCGCCATGACGAATGGGGCATCGATGTCACCATCGCGGGTTCGCAAAAGGGCCTGATGCTGCCGCCCGGCCTCGCCTTCAATGCGGTGAGTGAGAAGGCTCTTGAGGCTTCGAAAAAGTCCCGCTTTCCGAAGTCCTATTGGGCTTGGGACGACATGCTCGCCAATAATGCCAATGGCTTCTTCCCCTATACGCCGGCGACCAATCTGCTTTACGGTCTCGACGTCTCCCTCGATATGCTCGAAGAGGAAGGCTACGACAACATCTTCGCCCGGCACATCAGGCATGGCGAGGCGACGCGGCGTGCGGTCGTCGCCTGGGGTCTCGAGGTTCTCTGCCGCGATCCGAAATATTATTCGCCGGTCGTGACCTCGGTGCTGCTGCCGCCCGGCCATGATGCCGACGCCTTCCGCGCCCTCGTGTTGGAGACGTTCAACATGGCGCTGGGCGCCGGCCTCGGCAAGGTTGCGGGCAAGGTGTTCCGGATCGGCCATTTGGGCGATACCAATGATCTGACGCTCATGGGCGCGCTCAGCGGCGTCGAAATGGGTCTCGAACTCGCCGGCATCCCGCATCGCAAGGGAGGTGCGGCGACCGCCATGGATTATCTCACCGAGCAGGCGAGAAATCCGGCGCAGAAGCTGGTTGCCGCGGAATAGGACCACCGGTTTTATCTTGAACAAAGCCCTCATGCTTCGATCCTGTCGGCATGAGGGCTTTTCATTGTCGATCTTACCAAGGAAGGCCGTGCCGCCGCCGCGGGCTGGAGAATCTCTTGCGCCTCTTCCTCGCTCATGCGAGTCATCGACTTAGCTGCGGCTGAAGACGCGAAAGCTCCGGTATCGGTCAGCCAATTTGAGCAAGCCTCATGCCGGCCGGGACGGGACACGCCATCCTTTGATCTAAATCAGGGAGACTTGCGAGGGGCCGGCGCATTTTTGCAACCGGAAAGCGGTGACGCCGCCGCAGCTCTGCGCAAATCTGGAGGACAGATTATGGACGACAAGCTCTTGCGGAAAAACATCCTTGCCGAACTCGAATGGGAACCGAGCCTCAATGCCGCCGGCATTGGCGTCGCCGTCGAGGGCGGCATCGTGACTTTGACCGGCCATGTTCCGACCTATGCCGAAAAGCTGAAAGCGGAGCAGGTCGTCAAGCGCGTGCGCGGCGTGCGCGCCATCGCCGAGGAAATCGAGGTGCGGCCCGTCCATACCCATACGCATGCCGATGACGAGATCGCCAAGCGCGCGTTGAACATGCTGAACTGGGATGTGATGGTTCCGGCGGAAGATGTTCAGGTGAAGGTGCAGCAGGGTTGGCTGACGCTCTCCGGCGCGGTCGATTGGCAATATCAGCGCACCGCGGCCGAAGATGACGTCCGCAAGCTCTCCGGCGTGCTCGGCGTCACCAATCTCGTCACCATCAAGCCGCGGGCGCAGAGCGACGACCTCAAGGAACGCATCGAAGACGCGCTGAAGCGCAATGCCCTGATCGAGGCGCGCAACATCACGATCGATGTGCGCAATGGCAATGTGACGCTCGAAGGCAAGGTTCACGGCTGGCATGAGCGCGAGGTGCTCGAGACCGCAGTCTGGGCCGCGCCCGGCGTCAAATCGGTCGACGACCGCGTGACGGTCGAATAATCGCCTCGCGCGCCTCGGCGGCTCTGCCGGGGCGCCGCGCCTTTTTTTGGACGGGCTCGCTTGTCGCGACGACAGCGTTTATAGAGGCACTGCAATTGTCGTCGACGCGGACGCCCGAAGAAGGCTTTGGGATGACCGGAACGGAGGCCGAGCTCGCTGCGGATCAGGCCGCTCTCCAGGCCGAGGTCTTCGCCTTTCTCGCCGATCCGGCAAGCTATGGACTTTCGAGACAAGCCGACAGTGGCGGGGAAAACGGCGCGATGCGGGTCGAGCGCATCGACACGCATGGCGCCGTGGTTTTTCTCGCCGGCGCCGAGGTCCATAAGGTGAAGCGCGCCATTCGCTTTCCCTTCATGGATTTCTCGAGCCTCGAAAAGCGCCGCGCGGCCTGTGAAAACGAAATTGCCGTCAACCGCCGCAATGCGCCGCAGCTTTATCTCGGCACCGTGCCGGTGCGGCGCGACGCGCGAGGCTTGCATCTTGGCGGCGAAGACGGCGAAATCGTCGAATGGACGGTGCATCTGCGCCGTTTCGACGAGACGCGGACCTTCGACAAATTAGCCGACAGAGGCGAACTCGATCTCGCGCTCATGGCGCCGCTTGCCGAAGCCATTGCGGACGCGCATGAGCACGCGCCCGTGCGCGGCGACGGTACGACGCAGATGCTCCATCGTCGGCTCGAGGACACGCTCGATGCGCTTGCGGCGGCAAGCGATATTTTCCCGGCCGATGAATTGGCCCGATTGGGACGCGATTTTCTCGCGCTTTTTGCCGCGATCGAGCCTCGCCTTGTGGCGCGCGAAAGGGCCGGTTGCGTGCGGCTCTGCCACGGCGATCTGCATCTGCGCAACATCGTGCTCTACGAGGGCCGGCCGCTTCTCTTCGACGCGATCGAATTCGACGATTCGATCGCGACCTGCGATATCCTCTATGATTTTGCTTTCGTCTTGATGGACCTTTGGCAGAGAGGCCTGCAGCTTCATGCCAATCGTCTCTTCAATCTCTATCTCTGGCGGATTCGAGAGAGCGAAAGTGCACTTGAAGGCCTGGCCGCCCTGCCGCTCTTTCTTGCTCTGCGCGCTGCGATCCGCGCCCGCGTGACCGCGGCGCTCTGCCGCCTCGAAGCCGAGGCGCGCGCGAGCCCGATCGCCGAGGCGCGGCGTTTCTTTGCGGCAGCGCAGGATTTTCTGAAATCCAAACCGACGCGTCTCGTTGCGATCGGCGGCCTCTCGGGCAGCGGCAAGAGCACGCTCGCCAAGGAGGTGGCGCCATCGATCGGCCGTGCGCCGGGCGCGGTGCATCTGCGCAGCGACATCGAGCGCAAGCGGCTCTTCAATGCGAGTGCCGATGAAAAATTGCCGGACGAAGCCTATCGGGCGGAGATAACGGCGAAGGTCTATGAGCGGCTGCGGCGTCTTGCCGAGATCACACTTGCCGCCGGCCACAGCGTGGTCGTCGATGCCGTCCATGCCAAGCCCGAAGAACGCGACGCGCTCGCAGCTCTTGCCGCGCGGATGAAGCTGCCATTCACCGGCTTCTGGCTCGAAGCGCCTGCGGAAACGCTTGTCGCGCGGGTCGAAGCAAGAACCGATGACGCGTCCGATGCGAAAGCAGCCATTGTGCGCGAGCAGCTCACCTGGCCGCTCGGGCTTCTGGACTGGGAAAGGCTCGATGCGACGCGGCCGATGCGCGAATTGACGGAAATGGCGCTGAAAAGAATTGGCTGATGCGCGCCGCTATTGCCTTGGCGGGATGAGCACGGCGGCGCCTTGCAGCCGGCCTGCGCGCAGATCGGCGAGCGCCTCATTGGCATGATCGAGCGGATAGGCTTTTGTCTCGGTGATGACCTTGGATTGCGCGGCGACGCGCAGAAAATCGAGGCCGTCCTGACGGGTCAGATTGGCGACCGAGACGAGGCGGCGCTCTTCCCAGAGCAGATCATAGGGAAAGCTTGGAATATCGCTCATATGAATGCCGGCGCAGACGACGGTGCCGCCTTTCTTGACCGCGGCGAGCGCTAAGGGCACCAGCGGGCCGATCGGCGCATAGATGATGGCGGCATCGAGCGGCTCGGGCGTCGGCTCATCCGAGCCGCCGGCCCAGACGGCGCCGAGGCGGCGGGCGAACTCCTGCGCCGGCGCATCGCCCGGTCGCGTAAAGGCGAAGATCTTGCGGCCCTGCTTTTCCGCGACCTGCGCGATGATATGGGCCGCGGCGCCAAAGCCGTAGAGGCCGAGTGTTTCGCCTTCCCCCGCCATGACGAGCGAGCGCCAGCCGATGAGTCCGGCGCAGAGCAGCGGCGCCAGATCCTGATCCCGCCCCGTCTCGCCGAGCGGAAACACATAATGCGCATCCGCCACCGCGCTTGTGGCGAAGCCGCCGTCGCGCGTATAGCCGGTGAACAGCGGGAAATCGCAGAGGTTTTCCCGCCCGGCAAGGCAATAGGGGCAATGGCCGCAAGTATGGCCGAGCCAGGGGATGCCGACCCGCATGCCGAGTTCGAGACCTTCGACGCCGCTGCCGATCGCATCGATCCGCCCCACGATCTCATGGCCGGGGATGATCGGCAGCTTGGGATTGGGCAATTCGCCATCGACGACATGCAGATCGGTGCGGCAGACGCCGCAGGCGCTGACGGCGATGCGGATCTCGCCGTGACCCGGTTCAGGCTCGGGCCTCTCCTGCCAGACGAGCGGCCGGCCGATTTGGTTCAAGACCATTGCGTGCATAGGGCGCTTTCGATCCGAGCTTTGCCGCCCGGCGCGTTGGCGAGAACGGCCTCGGCCGCTTCGCGTCAAATATGCTCGACCGATGCCACCTGGAAGGTGTGAGCGCCATGCTCTTCCTCGATCGCCACATATTCGCCGGTGAGGAAGCGATCATTTTCGAGGCGATGGCCACTTTCGTCGTCGATCCCGCCTTCGACATCATAATGGAAGGCCCAGCTTCCATTCGGCCGGCGAATGAGATGCCCGATATCGTCGGGTTCTTCGGGGCGGAATCGAATGACCCGGCAGAGGTCGCGATGCTGCCGCCAGACGGCACTGTCGAGACGGCCGTCGGCGTCGAGCGGCGCGACGAGAACATAGCCGCTGCTGGAGCTGCCGACGGGATGACCTTTTTCGCGCGCCAGTTCGAGTCTGATGCGCCGAAAGCTCTGCGGAAAATCCTTTTGCGTCATCGTCGCGGGATCAATCATTTCCTGCGCCTTCTTCACCATGTCTCGGTCCCCTTGGACAATGTCCCGATGCTCAGTGCGAGAGAAAAGTGCAGCGCGGCATGCGCATGATGAGATCGCGCGTCACGCCGCCGAGCACCCATTCGCGAAAGCGGCTGTGGCCGTAAGCGCCGGCGACGATCAGATCGGCGCCTTCCTCCCAGGCGAGCGAATCGATCTGCTGGGCGGGCTGGTCGAGCAGGGGCGGAACGATGCCATGCGCCTTGACCCCGTGCCGCGTGAGCCAGACGACGACGTCGTTGACGGCGGCTTGCGCTGCCGTCGGATCATTGCCTTCGTCAATTTGCGCGACGACAGCGCGTTCGCAGAGGCGCAGCAGCGGCAGTGCATCGAGAGTCGCCCGACGCGCCTCGCGCGTGTCCTTCCAGGCGATCAGAATGCATTTCGCCTGAAGCTGCTCGACCTCGTGCGGCACAAGGAGGATGGGCCGGCCGGCCGCGGCGAGGAAATCCGCAGGATTGAGCTCGCGCACGGGATCGAAACTCGCCTCGCGATGCGCAGCGCCCAGGATCACGAGGTCGGCCGCGCGGGCTTGTTCCACGACATAATCGGTCGGCTCCGCAATGGCGCCGCGCCATTCGATGAATTTCGCATGGCCGTCGAGCACGCTGCGGAAGCCTGCCTCGGCGGTCTGCATGCGCGCGGCAATGGTCTTGCGCTCTTGTTCGATGAGCTGGCTCGCGGCATAGCCGTCGGAATAAGCAAAAGGCACCTCCCGGCATGCAGCGATGCCGATCACGCCGGCGTCGAACCGCTTGGCGAGGTCGCCCGCGATCTTGATGCGCGCATCGTTTGGACGGTCCAGATCGATGTGAACCATCAAACTCTTGAATGACATCAAGCGTCTCCTGAAAGCCGTTCCGGCGCAGATTTCAATAGGCTCCGATCAGTGCGGATGGCAAGGGCAACCCTCCAGACGGCCCATGCGTTCGCGACAATGGTTTCGATCCGCACCACGCTGCGCCTCAGATCACGCTGCAATGCCTATCGCCGTGACGCGGTCTGCGCCTTGATCCGCGTCAAGCCGATCCGCGCCGGACAGCGGCCGCCGGCGCAGATGATGGGTCCTGGAAAGATCGAAGCCAGTTCAATTTCGCGCGATGCGCAACTTTGATCACAATCAACGCCCAGCGACGATGTTCCGATAGAGATGGCGCGCGCCTTGCGCCGATTTGACGTGCATTTGCTGAGGCGTATAGGGGGTTGGGGCGGATCGCACAGGGAAAAACGATGAACGAGCCGAATCGAGACATTTCCCGCTCCGGCCAAGTGAGTGAGGCTCCCGACCGCAATTCGACGCTGGAGGCCGACGACGGCCAGCAGATCGTTAAGCCCGCAGCACAGCCGTCGCCGGGGGTTGCGCCTAAGGCTTTCGTGCCTGGCAAGATTGCCGAAAAACCGCCGAGCGAGGGTCCTGGCGGCGCTGTCGAGGTGCGGCCTAAGCAGCGCAGACGGCGTTGGCCGTGGATCCTGCTGGCGCTCCTTCTCGCTGCCGGCGGCGGTGGCGGCTACTATTGGTGGACTCTCCAGCAGTTTCATCTGCCGCCGGGCTTTGCCTATGGCAATGGCCGTCTCGAAGCCGATCCGATCGATATCGATACCAAATTTGCCGAACGCGTTGGGCAGATCATGGTCGACGAAGGCGATACCGTAACGCCGGGCGAGGTTGTCGCACGCATGGACACGCGCGACATGGAGGCGACGAGAATGAGCTATAAAGCGCAAAAGAAGCAGGCGCAGCACAGTCTCGACGAGGCGCGCTTCCTCCTCACCCAACAGCAGACGGTGGTCAAGCTTGCGCACCAAGAGGTTGATCGCACCAGCGCTCTCGTTCCCAGAGGCTTTGCCACGCAGGAACTGCTCGATCAGCAAACGCAAGTCCTCGACGGCGCCATTGCCGCGCTCCGTGCGGCCAGCCAAAGGGTCGACGAGGCCGAACATGCGATTGCGGTGATAACCCACAACATCGAACTCTATGATGTCAATATCGCGGACAATACGCTCGTCGCACCCAAGTATGGCCGCATCGAATATCGCGTCTCCAACGTCGGCGAGGTTCTCCCGGCTGCCGGCAAAGTCTACACGATGCTCGATTTGTCCTATGTCTATATGGACATTTATCTGCCGACCTTAGACGCCGGCCGCGCCGCGATCGGCAATGAAGCCCGCATCGTGCTCGACGCGTTTCCGAATATTGCCATTCCGGCGCATGTCACCTATGTCGCGACGGAAGCGCAGTTCACGCCGAAAGCCGTCGAGACACATTACGAACGCGACAGGATGATGTTTCGCATCCGCGCTCGCATCGATGCGGACGTGTTGAAGACTCACGAGGCGGAGGTGCGCACCGGTCTGCCGGGCATGGCCTATGTGCGGCTCGACCCGAAGGCCAAATGGCCGAAGCAATTGGGCAAAGAGGGCATGCCGTGAACGAGGGTCGAGCGACTGTCGCCACCCTTTCCGGCGTCACGCTGACCTATGGCAAGATGCTGGCGCTCGATGCGGTCGATCTCGCCATTCCTGCCGGAATCATGGTCGGATTCATCGGGCCCGACGGCGTCGGCAAATCCTCGCTGCTGAGCCTGATTGCCGGGGCGCGCCGTATCCAGGAAGGCCATGTCGCAGTCCTCGGCGGCGACATGGCCGACGCCGGCCACCGCCGCGAGGTCTGTCCAAAGATCGCCTATATGCCGCAGGGCCTCGGCCGCAATCTCTATGCCGATCTCAGCGTGCGCGAGAACATTGAATTTTTTGCCCGTCTCTTCGGCCAAGGCGCTGCCGAACGGGAGGCGAGACTGGCGCTTTTGCTCGAAAGCACGGGCCTTGCGCCTTTTGCCGACCGGCCGGCGAAAAAGCTATCCGGCGGCATGCGGCAGAAACTCGGCCTGTGCTGCTCGCTCATTCACGATCCCGATCTCCTCGTTCTCGACGAGCCGACGACCGGCGTCGACCCGCTGTCGCGCCGCCAATTCTGGGATTTGATCGCCGGCATGCGGGCACGGCGCAAGGATCTGAGCATCCTCATCGCGACAGCCTATATGGAAGAGGCCGAGCGTTTCGACTGGCTCGTCGCCATGGACCGCGGCCGTGTGCTTGCGACGGGCACGCCCGTCGAACTCAAAGCGGCCACGGGCAGCACGACGCTCGAAGAAAGCTTCATCGCACTTTTGCCTGAGGAACGTCGCCGTGGCCGGCGTGAATTCGGCGGGCCGCCGCCGGTCATGGCACAAGGCGAGCCGGTGATCGTCACTCGCAATCTCACCCGAAAATTTGGCGACTTCACCGCCGTCGATCATGTGAATTTCTCGATCATGCGCGGCGAGATCTTCGGCTTCGTCGGCTCGAACGGTTGCGGCAAGACGACGACGATGAAAATGCTCACCGGCCTGTTGCCGCCGTCCTCAGGCGAGGCCCTGCTGTTCGGCCAGGCGATCGAGACGGCGGCGGAAAAGGCGCGCTCCCGCGTCGGCTATATGTCGCAGAGCTTTTCGCTCTATACGGAACTGACGGTGCGACAGAATCTCGACCTGCATGCGCATCTCTTCCATTTGCCGCGGGCGGTCGCTGCGGCGCGGATCGACAAGCTGGTCGCCGATTTCGGCCTTGGCGACTATCTCGACCAGCGTGCCGGGGCGCTGCCGCTCGGCATCCGCCAGCGCCTTTCGCTCGCGGTCGCGATCGTCCATCAGCCTGAGCTTCTCATTCTCGACGAGCCCACCTCCGGCGTCGATCCGATCGCGCGCGATCAATTCTGGGAGCATCTCATCGATCTGTCGCGCCGCCAGGGCGTGACCATCTTCGTCTCGACCCATTTCATGAACGAAGCGGCGCGCTGCGACCGCATCGCCCTGATGGATGCCGGACGCGTGCTCGCCTCAGGCCGCCCTGCGGCGCTCGTCAGATCGCGCAACGTCGAAAATCTCGAGGCGGCCTTCATCGCCTATCTGGAAGAAGTCAGGGGCCGACAGACCGCAGCAGTGGATATCGCGCATGCCGTTCTGCCGCAGGCTGCAGCGCAGCCATCCGGCTTCGCCGCCTCGCTGGGATCGGCGCTACGTCGTCTCTCGGCCTGCACGATCAAAGAGACGCTCGAACTTCTGCGCGATCCGATCCGCATGGGATTTGCGCTGCTCGGCACGACTTTCCTGATGCTGATCTTCGGCACCGGCATTTCCTTCGACGTCGACAATCTGTCCTTTGCCGTTCTCGATCGCGACAACAGCCATGAAAGCCGCGCCTATCTCGAAGAATTGCGCGGTTCGCGCTATTTCACCGAGAAGGCGCCGATCGCCAGCGAAACGGAAATGCAGCGGCGATTGCAGAATGGCGGTATCAGTGCCGCAATCGAAATCCCGCCTGGCTTCGGCCGCGACCTCAGGCGCGGCCGGCCGACGTTCATCGGCGCCTGGGTCGATGGCGCCATGCCGTTCCGCGCCGAAACGATCCGCAGCTATCTGCAGGCCGTTCAACAGCAATATCTTGGCGATCTCGCCATAGAGGACGGTCAGGATCCGAACGCGGCCAATCTGATGACGATACAAACGCGGTTTCGCTACAATCAAAATTTCGAGAGCGTCTTTGCCATCGTGCCGGGAGACATCGGCCTTCTTCTGGCGCTGATCCCTGCCATTCTCATGGCGCTTGCCGTAGTGCGCGAAAAGGAGCTCGGCTCGATCACCAATCTCTATGTCACTCCTTTGAACCGCATCGAATTTCTGGTCGGCAAGCAGATCCCCTATGTCGGCATCGGCCTGATCAATTTCCTGCTCTTGTGCCTCATGGCCTATCTCGTCTTCGGTGTAGCGATCAAAGGCAGCTTTTTGGCGCTATTTGTCGGGGTCACGATCTATCTCTTCACGACGACCGGATATGGAATGCTGATTTCCTCATTCTGTCAGACGCAGATCGCGGCCTTGTTCGGCACGGCCATTCTCACCGTTCTGCCGTCGACGCAATTCTCGGGCATGTTGACACCCGTGTCCTCGCTGACCGGTCTGCCGGCGGTCATGGGTCGCGGCTTTCCGATGAGCTATTTTCTGCCGATCTGCGTCGGCGTGTTCACAAAAGGGCTCGGTTTTGCCGAGCTCGGCTTTTATTTCATCGGCCTCGTCGTCTTCATTCCGGTCCTGATCGGCCTGAGCGTCATGCTGCTGCATAAGCAGGAGAGCTGAAGTGATAAATATGCTGTCAAACATATATTGGCTGGGAACCAAGGAAATCCGCAGCTTCTTTCGCGACTTCGTTTTGCTCGGCTTGGTGATCTATGCCTTCTCCCTGGCCGTTTTTGTGCAAGCTCAAAGCAAAACCGAGGAGGTTCGCAATGCCTCCGTCGGCTTTCTCGACGAAGACAATTCCGTTTTGTCGCGGCGCATGATCGGCGCGCTTTTGCCGCCCTATTTCAAGAAGCCGCAGCCGATCGCGGAACGCGACATTGATCATGCCATGGACACGGGCCGCTATACATTCGTGATCGTGATTCCGGCGCATTTCGAGCGCGATGTCCTTGCCGGCCGTTTGCAGGAATCCGGGACTTTATGGGCAGCCACCCAGGTGAATGTCGACGCCACCGCAATGGTTCAGGCCGGCCTCGGCTCCGGCTATGTGCAGCAGATTCTGACGACGGAAGTGCAAAATTTCGTTTCACATAATGAAGGAAATCTCCTGTCGCGAGGCCAAAACATTCCGATGTCCCCGGTGACGCTTGCCGTACGCATCCTCTTCAATCCGAATGCCGATGCTTCATGGTTCATGAGCGTCATGGGCATCATCAACAATGTGACCATGCTGGCGATCATTCTCGCCGGCGCGGCAGTCGTCCGCGAGCGCGAGCATGGGACGATGGATCATCTCCTCGTCATGCCGGTGACGCCATTCGAGATCGCTATGGCGAAAATCTGGGCGAATGGCCTCATCATCACGCTGGCTGTCGGCCTGTCGCTCATCCTGGTCGTGCGCGCCCTTCTCCATATTCCGATCGTCGGCTCGGTGCCGCTCTTCATGGTCGGTGCAGCCCTCTATCTCTTTTTTTCAACGGCGGTCGGCATCTATCTCGCCACCATCGCTCGCACCATGCCGCAACTCGGGCTCCTCTATATGCTTGTCGCCATGCCAATGAACCTGCTTTCGGGCAGCATGACCCCGCTCGAAAGCATGCCCGCCTGGCTGCGCACGATCATGCAGCTTTCGCCCTCTACCTATTTTGTCTCCTACGCCCAAGCGATCCTTTACCGCGGCGCCGGCTTCGATATCGTGTGGCGCGAATATCTGGCGGTCGGCTTGATCGGCAGCCTGTTTCTTTTTCTGGCACTGCTTCGGTTCCGCAAGGTGACCGCGCAGGCGCTTTGACCGGACTGCGCCGTCGGCTAGCGAGGACCCCTAAGATATGTAAATTTATCCGCTGTCTTTGTCGCGATGCGTAAGAATTTAACGCGGGGCGATTTCATCAACTGGCCAAAAAATATAAAAAATGTAAGCTTGAATGGCGCAGCAGATCATTGTCGCGGCGCCACCCGGCGGCGATGGTCATGACTTTAGCATATGGCGGTGATCGCGCGGTTTTGTCCTTTTGGACCGCTGCCTTATGCTCTTGACCGAGGCCCTGGTTCGGCCGAATTAACAGTGCAATTGGGTCAATTCCCGTCGGTATCCGGGGATGGCCCGCTTCGGCGACAAAGCTCCGGAGTGTCCGAGGCATGGATCGGGTCCAAATGAGTGAGGGTCTGTCTGCTGCGGCATATGGCGGCGCGGTTGCAGAGCAACATCCGCGCGCCGCAATCGAGGGGGGTGGCTGCGGCACATTCGAATGGGGTCTCGCGTCGAGAGTGATCCGCTGGGTCGAGCCTGCTGGCTGGTCCTCCAGCGAGCCGCAATTCCTCAGTTCGACTGCCCGGGATTTCACATCTTTGGTTGATCCGAGCGACCGCGCGGACCTACGCAAAGGGGTGCGCAGGGCTTTGCGGAGCGGCATCTTCGATGTTTGCTTCCGCCTGAGGCAGGACGCGGGCTCGACGCGCTGGCTGCGTGCGCAAGGCCGCATCTTTCGCGAGACGGACGGGCGACGAGCGAAAATCATCGGCATCATCCTCGATATTGCTGAAGAGAAGCAGATCGAGGCAGAGCTGCGTGCCGGCAAGGAGCATCTGCGGCTCATTCTCGAGACGATACCGGATGCGATGATCATCATCGACGAGGCCGGAACCATTCAGTCCTTCAGCCCGGCGGCCGAGCGGCTCTTCGGCTGGCGGGCACAAGAGATGGTCGGCGCCAATGTGCATGTGCTGATGCCCGAGCCGGATCGCAGCCGGCATGATGGCTATTTGGAGCGGTATCAGCGGACTGGAGACCGCAAGATCATCGGCATCGGCCGCGTCGTGACCGGACAGCGAAAGGATGGCTCGACCTTTCCGATGCACCTCTCGGTCGGCGAGATGCAAGGCGCGGGGCGGCTCAGCTTCACCGGCTTCGTCCGCGATCTCACTGAGCGGCAGGAGAATATGGCGAAGCTGCAGGAACTGCAGGCCGAGCTGGTGCATGTCTCCCGTCTGCTGGCCATGGGCGAGATGGCCTCGAGCCTCGCGCATGAATTGAACCAGCCTCTGACCGCGATCGCCAATTATATGAAAGGCTGTCGGCGCCTGTTGCAGGAGGTCGTGCATCCGCAGCGGCAAACGATCCAGGATGCGCTGGACAAGGCCGCCGACCAGGCTGTGCGGGCTGGTCAGATCATCCGCCGGCTGCGCGATTTCACGGCGCGCGGCGAAACCGAGAAGAAGGTCGAGCGTATCGTCAAAGTTGTGGAAGAGGCGAGTGCCCTGGCCCTCGTCGGCGCCCGCGAACTTGGCGTACGGGTGCGCCAGGAGGTTTATCCGGGCGTCGATCTGGTGCTGGCCGACCGCGTCCAAATTCAGCAGGTGCTGGTCAATCTGTTCCGCAACGCGCTCGAGGCGATGGAGACGACGCCGCGCCGCGAGCTGGTCGTGACACTCAGCCCCGCGGCCGATACTATGGTCGAGATCGCGGTCGCCGACACGGGTCACGGGATCCGGCCGGAGATCCTGCCCAAGCTCTTCGAGCCTTTCGTGACCTCCAAGGACAATGGGATGGGCGTCGGCCTGTCGATCTGCAAGACCATCATTGAGGCGCATAGCGGCAAGATGTGGGTCGAGCCCAACCCGGTCGGTGGCACGGTGTTCCGATTCACCCTCATGGCTGCCAAAGAGGAAAAGGACGACGATGATGTCTGAGGCGATCGTCCATGTCATCGATGACGACATGGCGTTGCGGGATTCGCTCGCCTTTCTTCTCGGCTCGGCCGATCTTGCGGTTCGCACCTTCGAATTGGCGCAAGCCTTTCTTCAAGTGCTGGCGAGCATCGAGACGGGCTGCGTCATCACGGACGTCCGCATGCCCGGGATCGACGGGCTCGAACTCTTGCGGCTCCTCCAGGAAATGGGGCGGGGATTGCCGGTCATCGTCATGACCGGCCACGGCGACGTGCCGCTCGCGGTCAAGGCGATGCGGCTCGGCGCGGTCGATTTCGTCGAAAAGCCGTTCGAGGACGAGGTCATGATCGACGCCGTCCGCTCCGCCCTCGCCGGCAGCGTCCCGATTCAACTCGCGCCGGGCGTCAGCGACGAAATGGCGCTGCGCCTGGCTTCGCTCAGCCGGAGGGAGCGGCAGGTGCTCGCCGGCCTCGTCGAGGGCCAGACCAATAAGGAAATGGCCCGCCAGTTTGATTTGAGCCCGCGCACCGTCGAGGTCTATCGGGCGAAGCTGATGACCAAGATGCAGGCGAACAATATTTCCGAGCTGGTGCGCTTCGCCATGCGGGCCGGGGTGACCGGCGGATGATCTAAATCAATTGACGAGAATCGAGTGCCATTAGAATAACCGGGTCCCGGGGTAGAGCCCCATGAGGGCAAAGGTGACCCGGCCTCGCGATGCAAAAGCTTATCCAATCCACCATCATCATTGTCGATGATGACGTGCAGGTCCTACGGTCCTTGTGTTTCCTTTTGGAGACCGAGGGCTATTATGTGCTGACCTTCAGTTCCGCGGTCGAACTCCTGGAACATCCGGAATTGCCGGAAAATGCCTGTCTCGTCGTCGATTACCGCATGCCGGTCATGAATGGCCTCGACCTTTTGACACGCGTGCGGGAGAAATATCCGCAGGTTCCGGCGCTTCTCATCACCGGCTATCCGGATGAGACGATCGAAGGCCGCGCCGCCGCGCTCGGGATCAAGGTCGTGCGCAAGCCGCATCTCGACGACGGCCTTCTGCAAGGCATCCGCGAGGTGCTTACGGGCGGGGCCGTTTGAATTGAAACCGACGAGCTCTGCGGCAAGGATCGACAGCGCGTCCGCGCGCCGATTGTTTTGACGCCTGATCTCATCCGAAAACTCTGCGCTATTCAGCGTGGTGCGGCGGACTCCCAAAAGCCGGTCTTAGAGCATGTCCCGGAAAAGTTGACAGACTTTTCCGATATTTTAGACATCGGATATATCCGATGTGCCAAAGAGGCCGATTCCACATGATCGGGACCGGCTCTGGTGGCTGCGTCCCGCCCCATAGTTGAGCCTTGAAGCATGCCCGATCGGTAATCCGATCGGCTTTTTCGGCGACATGTTCGTGCTAAGCTGCGCCGCGTCCTCCTGCACGCATGCAGCGGAGGCTAATCATTCGATCGCTTGGCCATCAACACGCACCGTGAACCATTGATGACAAGCTCTGCTTTGTCGCCGATCCACACTCGCTGAAAGTCTTGATCGATTTCATCGAGAACGGCCATGCTCTCGCCTCCATTTCTGATCGGCGATCCGTAGACCTACGTAAGGGGCCGACCGAAATTTTCTGCGGCTTCGAAGTTCGGTAAACCCTCATCATCAAATCGAGGAGATGGTCCGATGTTTTCCACCCTGCAGCAAAATTCCCGCACCGCCCGGACCGACAGCCGGATGGTTCCGCAAATCAGCGTTGACACGGAGCTCTTGGCTGGACATCCGCAGACCGCCGGCGCGCAATTCAGCTATCGCGCCGAAGAGGAAATCTATGGTGAGGATGAGCCGGCCGAGTTCATCTACAAGGTCGTAGCCGGCGCGGTTCGCTCCTACAAGCTTCTCGCCGATGGCCGCCGGCAAATCGGCGCCTTTCATCTCCCCGGCGATCTCTTCGGCCTCGAAGCGTCGGACCGGCATCAGCTCACCGCCGAAGCCGTGGTCGAGACCAAGGTCGTTCTCTTGAAGCGCAGGTCGCTCGATGTGCTCGCCGCGCAGAATGTGCAGATAGCCTATAAGCTTTGGACCGCCGCGGCCGAAAACCTCCGTTGCGCCGAGAGCCGCATGCTGCTGCTCGGCCGCAAGACGGCGCAGGAGCGGGTCGCGAGCTTCCTCGTCGAAATGGACGATCGTTGCGGCGGCAAGGGCATGATCGATCTGCCGATGTCGCGGCGAGACGTGGCCGATTACCTCGGCCTGACCTTGGAGACCGTTTCGCGCGCGATCTCGCAGATGCGCAGCACCGGCATGCTCCGTCTCGCCAATGCCCGCCATGTGGAATTGAACCGCGCCAAGCTCCTCCATGCGATGGATGCGTGATGCGTGGACCTGTCCGGGTCGTCTAGCCGGATCCGGGCAGGTTGTCACGAGTGCTGTTTTCCTCCCGCAGACTTGTATCGCGCCTTCACGGAGTCCCGTATCCGTGAAGGCGCTTTTTTCTTCGTTGCCTTTGTCCGAGCCGGGCGTCATTGCGAGGAGCGGAGCGACGAAGCAATCCAGATGCGCAACACGTGAGACTGGATTGCTTCGCGTAGCCTGTCATCGGGCCGGCCACCTTGGCACATCGGATATATCCGATGTGCGTGAATGGCCGGACCAGTTGGCTCGCAATGACGGCGGCAAGGACGCGGTCTCGTCAGAGGTTTGGTATCATTCCTCCGCCGCCATCAAGCTCGCATTGCCGCCGGCCGCGGCGGTGTTGATCGTCAGACAGTGCTCGCGGGCGAAGCGCGACAGATAGTTCGGGCCGCCGGCCTTGGGGCCGGTGCCGGAAAGGCCGAAGCCACCGAAAGGCTGGGTGCCGACCACCGCCCCGATCATCGAGCGATTGACATAGCAATTGCCGGCGAGGCGGCGGTCGCTGACCTTGGCGATTGTCGTACCGATGCGCGAATGAATGCCGAGCGTGAGCCCATAGCCCAGGGACTCGATCGCATCGAGGAGCTTGTCGAGATCCTGCGCTTTGTAGCGCACCACATGCAGCACCGGGCCGAAGACTTCGCGCTCAAGATCCGCGACTCCGGCGATTTCGAAGATATGCGGCGCTACATAGAAGCCATCCGGCGGTGTACCCGCCGGGACTTTGCCGGCATAATGCAGACGCGCCGATCGCTTCATCATCGCAATATGATCTTCGAGAGCTTGTCGGGCCGCAGGATCGATCACCGGCCCGATATGGCTGGCGATGTCGCGCGGATCGCCGATCGAAAGCTCGCGCGCCGCGCCGGCGATCATCGCGATCATCTGATCCGCGACATCCTCCTGCAGGCAGAGAAGCCGCAGCGCCGAGCAGCGTTGCCCGGCCGATCGGAAGGCGGAGGCCATCACATCGTCGGCGACCTGTTCCGGCAGAGCCGTCGCATCGACGATCATCGCATTGATGCCGCCGGTTTCGGCGATGAGCGGCACGATCGGTCCGTTTTTCGCCGCGAGCGCGCGATTGATATGCCATGCGGTTTGCGTCGCGCCGGTGAAGACGACGCCAGCCACGCGCGAATCTTCGACGAGCGCCGCGCCGATCGTGCCATCGCCTGGCAAGAGATGCAGAGCGGAGACCGGAATGCCGCAGCGATGCAAGGCGCGGACGGTTTCCGCGGCGATAAGCGGGGTCTGCTCCGCCGGCTTGGCGATGACGCTATTGCCGGAAACGAGGGCTGCCGCGATCTGGCCGAGAAAGATCGCCAAAGGAAAGTTCCATGGGCTGATGCACAGGAAGACACCGCGGCCGAACATTTCGAGCCGGTTGTCCTCGCCCGTCGGTCCGGCCAAGATTTCGGGCGCGGCGAAGCGCTGCCGCGCAAGTGCTGCGTAATAGCGGCAGTAGTCCACCGCCTCGCGCAGTTCCGCGATCGCATCGTCGAGCGTCTTGCCGCCTTCGTTCTGCAACAGGCTCAGAAAGCGCGGCGATTCCTGTTCGAGAAGATCGGCCATCCTATCGAGACGGATTGCGCGCGCGTCAACCTTGGTCCGCGACCAGCTGCGAAATCCTTCGGCGGCGGCCGCCATCGCCGGCGCGACGAGGCTGGGATTCGCCTCGATGACATGGCCGATCACCACGCCATCGATCGGCGAAACCAGGTCACGGGCGGCGGCTTCCTGTTCTTGCCCATTGATGAGCGGCGCCGCGGTTCCGGGCCGGGTTGCAGCGGCAATCGCAGCGAGGCAGTCCTGGACCGCGCGGGCCTCACCGAACTCCAAGCCGCGGGCGAGCTTGCGCTGCGGCGCATGAATGTCGAGTGGCAAGGGCAGATGCGGCGAGCGGGCCGCGAGCGGCGTGCCGATCAGCTCCTGTGGCCGCCGCAGCAAGGCCTCAATGGGAATGGCGGGATCGCGTGCCTGCGCTACGAAGGAGGAATTGGCGCCATTCTCCAAAAGCCGGCGCACCAGATAGGCGAGAAGATCGCGATAAGTGCCGACCGGCGCATAGATGCGGCAGGCGATCTGCGGATGGGCTTCATGCAAGGCGCGATAGAGCTCCGTCCCCATGCCGTGGAGGCGCTGGAATTCATAGCCCTCGCTAGTGCCCGCCCGCTCGATCACGCTCGCGACGGTCAAGGCATTGTGAGTCGCAAATTGCGGAAAGATTTTTCCGCGCGCGTCGAGAAGCTTTTGCGCGCAGACGAGATAGTTGAGATCGCTCATCGCCTTGCGGCTGAAGACGGGATAATCGGCGAGGCCGCGCTCCTGCGCGCGCTTGATCTCCGTGTCCCAATAAGCGCCTTTGACGAGCCGTACCGCGAAGCGCCGACCATAGCGGTGCGCCAAGGCAAAGACATGGTCGAGCACGGCTTCGGCGCGTTTCTGATAGGCTTGCACGGCGAGGCCGAGCCCACCCCAGCCGGCAAGTTCCGGCGCCTGGCAGACGGCTTCGAAGACATCGAGCGTCAATTCGAGCCGGTCGGCTTCTTCGGCGTCGATGGTGACGGCGATGTCGGTGGCCCGCGCCAGGGCAATGAGCTTGGTAAGGCGCGGCACAAGTTCGTTCATCACACGCCTGCGCGACATCGCTTCGAAGCGTGGATGCAGTCCCGAAAGTTTTATGGAAATGCCGGGTCGTGAAGGGAGCCGTTCTGCACGCCCGCCGAGCGCCTCGACCGCATGCGCATAGGCGGCGAAATAGGCCTCTGCGTCAGACGCCGTGCGGGCGCCTTCGCCCAACATGTCGAAGGAATAGGCCGCGCCGCGGCGGTCATGCTCGGCGCGGTTCAAGGCATCCTCGATCGTGCGGCCGAGGACGAAATGGGCGCCGAGGATCTGCATGGCCTGCCGCGCCGCATGGCGCACGGCGCCGATGCCGATCCGCCGCGCCAGCGCACCGACGAGGCCGGGCGATGTCTCAGCCTCATGGCCGCGTGCGAAGCCTCGCGCGGTGAGCCCGAGCGCCCAGGCAGACGCCTGCACCAGCAAAGCGTCGGAGGCCGTCGCATGCGAGGCCCAGGCGGGCTGCGCGAGCTTGTCTTCGATCAGCCTGTCGGCCGTTGCATCATCGGGCACCCGCAGCAGCGCCTCGGCGAGCACCATCAGTGCGAGGCCCTCCTCCGTCGAGAGGGCATATTCGCGCAGAAAATCATCGACGACGCCGAGCCCGCGCGGCGCGGCGCGCAGCTTTTCGAGAAGCTGCGCGGCGAGGCCATCGATGCGCGCCTCGGCATCCGGCGCGAGCTTCGCCTCGGTGAAAAGCCGCGCGGCGAAATTTTCATCCGCCCCGCCATAGGGTGCGGAGAAGGCGGGCGGGGTGGAGTAGTCTTTGCTCATCTGAAGGCCTGGCGTGTTGGCTGAAGAGGGCGCTACCTATTCACATCTAGCGCGGTTCCAAAAGGCCCTCACGCGAGACGCGGCTTGACACAGGCCGCATCCGCCGCGGCGCGCAATCTTCGAGCGCCGCGACGAAGACATCGACAGCCGCAAGCACATCCGTCTCCTCAATGATGAGCGGCGGCGCGAAACGGATCACCGTCTCATGCGTCTCTTTGGTGAGGACGCCGCGCCGCGCCATCGCCAGGCAGAGGTCCTTGGCGGCGGCTTGCTCAGGATCGAGCTCGACGCCGACCCACAGCCCCTTGCCGCGCAGCTCGCGAATGGCGGGATGCGCGATGCGCAGAAGCGCGTCGCGCAAGATCTCGCCCTGCACACGGCTGCGCTCCACGAGATTTTCTTCCGCGAGCACGGCCATGGCTTCGCAGGCGACGGCCATAGCGAGCGGATTGCCGCCGAAGGTCGAGCCGTGGCTGCCCGGCTCGAAGACGTCCATCACTTCGCGGCGCGCGACGAAGGCGGAGACGGGCAAAAGCCCGCCGCCGAGCGCCTTGCCGACGACGAGGCCGTCGGGCCTCGCCCCTTCGTGCTCGAAGGCGAACATGCGCCCGGTGCGGCCGAGGCCGGATTGCACCTCGTCGAAGATGAGGAGGATGCCGTGGTCGGTGCAGATCCGCCGCAGATCGGCGAGATAGTTTTGCGGCGGCACGATAATGCCGGCCTCGCCCTGGATCGGCTCGACGAGCACCGCCGCTGTGTTTTTGCCGATCGCCGCCTCGACTGCCGCTGCATCGCCGAAGGGAACGGCGGCGAAGCCCGGCGCGAAGGGGCCGAAGCCGCGCCGATAGGAAGCCTCGCTCGAAAAGCCGATGATGGTCGTCGTCCGGCCGTGGAAATTATTTTCAGCCACGATGATTTCGGCTTTGTCTTCGGCAATGCCGAGCCGATCATAACCGTAGCGCCGCGCGGCCTTGATCGCGGTCTCGACCGCCTCCGCCCCGGTGTTCATCGGCAGGCAGGCATCGAGTCCGGCGAGTGCGGCGAGATCCTCGCAGAAGGCGCCGAGATTATCCGTGTGATAGGCGCGCGAGACGAGATCGAGCCGGCCGAGCTGACGCTCAAGCGCTGCGACGAGGCGCGGATGGAGATGGCCGAAGCTCGCCGCCGAATAGGCGCTCATCATGTCGAGATAGCGCTTGCCGTCGACGTCATAGAGATGGACGCCCTGCCCATGCGACAGCACGATGGGCGCTGGCGCATAATTTCTGGCGCCGAACCTTGCTTCGCGAGAGATGAGATCTACGGCCGACATTTTGGTACTCCGCCTGTGAAGTTGGAATTTGTGAAATTCTCGCATGAAAGCCGCTGCATGTGCGGCGGAAATCGCGGGCGCCGCCGCAGATCCTGCGACATGCGGCCGGCATGTCGCCTGAAATCTTCACCGAGGTGATAGTTGGGGCGGCTGGTCGCGGTCTTGCGCCCGCGCCGCGATAACAATCTCGCGAGATCGCGGTTCATTGATCGGAAATCGTGCCGGTCCGCGTTTGAACGGGCCACGCCCTCGATTACTGTCCGGCGCAGTCCGGCGGGGCCTCTTACCTAGCGCGCCGCGCGAAAGCCGCTTTCTGCCGGCATTGAATTCGGCAGCGAAATCGCTTCATTGCCGAAGTTCTGGTGATGTGCTCAATGCTCGGATCGGCTCGAAGATGAGAGGTTTGAAGACTGCCGTGTCCATTTGTCTGTTGCGACCGAGGTGCGCATGAAAACCGTCGGCCGGGTCATTCTGGCGGGTTTGCTGTTCGGCGGCGTCGCGGCCGGCGCCCTTGTGACGAGCCATTGGGAATTTTCCTCGCGCTCGGCGAAAAAAACCACGCCGCCGGCGATCCCGGTCGTCACCGGCTCGGTCGGCCAGGAGGATTTTCCGATCACGCGTGAAGGCATCGGCGCCGTGCAGGCGTTCAACACGGTGACGATCAGGGCGCGGGTCGATGGAACGCTGCAAAAAGTCCTGTTTCAGGAAGGCCAGGATGTGAAGGCCGGCGACGTTCTCGAGGTGATCGATCCGCGCCCGTTCCGCGCTATGCTCGATCAGGCCGTGGCGACGAAGGCCAAGGACGAAGCCCAGCTCGCGAATGCGCGCTTGGATCTCGACCGCTATATCAAGCTGGCCGAAAGCAATGCTGTGACGAAGCAGCAGGTCGATACGCAAAAGGCGCTCATCGATCAGCTGCAGGCCTCGGTTGCGGGCGATCAGGCCGCGATCGAAAACGCCGGAGTACAATTGAGCTATACGACGATCACTTCGCCGATCAACGGGCGCACCGGCGTCCGCCTGATCGACGCCGGCAATATGATCCATGCGAGCGAGGGCGCGGCGCTTCTGGTCGTCACCCAAATAGAGCCAATCTTCGTCACCTTCACTTTGCCGGAGGATGTGCTCGACGAGATCATCGTGGCCAAGGCGCGGGGTCCGGTGCGTGTGGAGGCCTATAAGCGCGACGACGAGACATTGCTTTCGGTCGGCACTTTGACGGTCGTCGACAATCAGATCGATGCGGCGACCGGCACGATCAAATTGAAGGCGACTTTCGCCAATGCCGACCGGCGGCTGTGGCCCGGGGCCTTCGTCAATGTGAGGGTCGTCACCGAGATCCGGCATGATGCCACGGTCGTGCCGTCGCAGGCGGTGCAGCGCGGGCCGAACGGTTTCTACGTCTATGCCGTCAGGCCGGATCGGACGGTCGAAATGCGGCCCATCACGGCGGGCGGGACTGCGGCCGGCATGACGCTCGTCGAGACGGGGCTGACGGCGGGCGAAACGATCGTCCTCGATGGCCAATATAAATTGCAGCCTGGCGCGACGGTTCAGCCGGTCGCGCCGGCCGAAAAGACGGCGCGCGCCGGCTGATGCGAACCCAAGCAACGGAGCAGCCGTGAACTGCCAATCCGCGGCGTTTGGAGAGCCGACGGCCCGGGGGCCGAAGGATCGGGCGAAACGAGCCGCATGAACATTTCCACCCCCTTCATCGAACGGCCCGTCGCCACGTCGCTGCTGATGGCGGCGATCGCGCTCGTCGGCATCATCGCCTATCCGCTGCTGCCGCGCGCGCCGCTGCCGCAGGTCGACTTTCCGACCATTGCCGTTTCGGCCAGCCTGCCCGGCGCCTCGCCGGAAACCATGGCCTCTTCCGTCGCCACCCCGCTGGAACGCCAGTTTGCGCAGATCCCGGGCCTCACCGAACTGACCTCGTCGAGCGGGCTCGGCACCACCAGCATCACCGCGCAATTCGAGCTCGACCGCAATATCGATGCGGCCGGCCAGGATGTTCTGGCCGCGATCAACGCCGCCAGCGGACAATTGCCGAAGGATCTGCCGACCCCGCCGACCTATCGCAAGATCAACCCTTCCGATTCGCCGGTGCTTCTGCTCGCCGTCACATCGCCGACGCTGCCCATCACGGTCGTCGATGATTATGCCGACACCGTCGTGGCGCAGCAATTGAGCCAGATCGACGGCGTCGGCGAGGTGATGATCATGGGCGAGCAGAAGCCGGCCGTGCGGATCCAGGTCGATCCGGGCAAGCTCGCCTCGCTCGGCTTGAGCCTCGAGGATGTCAGATCGGTTATTCAGATTGCGACGGTCGATTCGCCGAAAGGCAATTTCGACGGCGCGCATCAGAACTTCACCGTCTACACGAATGACCAGATCCTGGCGGCAAAGCCATGGAACAATGTCATCATCGCCTATCGCCATGGCGCGCCGATCCGCATCAAGGACGTCGGCCGCGCCGTCGATGCGCCGGAAGACACTCATATCGCGGCCTGGGAGAACGGCAAGCGCGGCATTCAGCTTCTGATCTTCAAGCAGCCCGGCGCCAATGTCATCGAGACGGTCGACAAGATCGATGCCGAAATGCCGCGCATCAAAGCCGCGATCCCGCCCTCGATCAAGATCTTCACCATCCTCGACCGAACGCAGACCATTCGCGCCTCGGTCGATGACGTGCAATTCACCATGCTGGTGACGATCGCCCTCGTCGTTACCGTGATCTTCCTGTTTCTGCGCAATATCTGGGCGACGATCATCCCGGGCATCACCATCCCGATGTCGATCCTCGGCACATTCGCGCTGATGCATGAGCTCGGTTACAGCCTCGACAATCTCTCCTTGATGGCGCTCACGATCGCCGTCGGCTTCGTCGTCGACGATGCGATCGTGATGCTCGAAAACATCTATCGGCATGTCGAAGAGGGCATGAGCCCGCTGCAGGCCGCCTTCAAGGGCGCCGGCGAAATCGGCTTCACCATCATCTCGATGAGCATCTCGCTCGTCGCCGTCTTCATTCCGCTCTTGTTCATGGGCGGCATCGTCGGCCGGCTGTTTCGCGAATTCGCCGTCACCGTCACATTGACGATTCTGGTCTCGGCCATTGTGTCGCTGACCTTGAGTCCGATGATGTGCTCGCGCTGGCTGAAGCGGCCCAGCGAGGAAACCCATGGCCGGCTCTATCGCTGGATCGAGGCGGGATTCGAGCATATGGCCGCCTTCTATGCCCGTGGCTTGCGGGTCGTGCTGGCGCATCCCTTTCTCACCTTGATGAGTGTGCTGGTCACCATCGCCATCAATGTCACGCTCTATGTGGTGATCCCCAAGGGCTTCTTTCCGGAACAGGATACCGGCCAGATCGTCGGCTTCTCCGAGGCGGCGCAGGATATTTCGCTCGCCGCGATGACGAGGCGGCAAGAGGCGCTCGCCGCGATCGTGGCCAAAGATCCCGACATTGACAATTTTGCTTATGCCGTCGGGCCGACCTCGGGCTCGCTGTCGGAGAATGTCGGGCGCTTCTGGATCGGCCTCAAGCCGCGCTCACAACGCAAGGCGTCCGCCGAGGAGATCGTCAATCGGCTGCGGCCGCAGCTCGCCAAGGTCGAAGGCGTCAGATTGTTCTTGCAGGTCCTGCAGGATTTCCGCGTCGGTGGGCGACTCTCGCGCACCGAATATCAATATACTTTGCAGGACGCCGACCTCGACGAGCTGAACGAATGGGCGCCGCACATGTATGCAAAATTGCGCGCCTTGCCGCTGCTCCAGGATGTCGCAAGCGATCAGCAGACGGATGCGCCGATCGTCTCGATCACCATCGATCGAGATACGGCGGCACGCTTCGGCATTCAGCCGCAGCTCATCGACGACACGCTCTACGATGCGATCGGGCAGCGGCAGGTGACGCAGTATTTCACCCAGCTCTCGCAATATCATGTGATCTTGGAGATCGAGCCCCACCTGCAGGCCGATCCGTCGATCCTCGCCAAGATCTATGTCAAATCGCCGCTCAATGGGCAGATGGTGCGGCTGTCGACCTTCGCGAAGATCGACACGAGGCACACGAGCTATCTCTCGATCAACCATCAAGGCCAGTTCCCGGCGGTGACCTTGAGCTTCAATCTCCGGCCCGGCGTCGCGCTCGGCCAAGCGGTCGATGCGATCCAGAAGGTCGAAGCCGAACTCGGCAAGCCGGGGACGCTGATTGGGACGTTTCAGGGCACGGCGCAGGCCTTTCAGGATTCGCTGAGCAGCCAGCCCTATCTTCTGCTTGCGGCGATCGTCGCCGTCTACATCATCCTCGGCATGCTCTATGAGAGCTATATCCATCCGGTGACTATTCTTTCGACTCTGCCCTCGGCCGGCGTCGGCGCGCTCTTGATCCTCATTGCCTGCGGCTACGATCTGAATGTCATAGCGCTCATCGGGATCATTCTGCTGATCGGCATCGTGAAGAAGAATGCGATCATGATGATCGATTTCGCACTGCACGGCATCCGCAATCAGGGGCTGTCCTCGCGCGATGCGATCTATTCCGCCGCGATCGTGCGGTTTCGGCCGATCATGATGACGACCATGGCGGCCATTCTCGGTGGCCTGCCTTTGATGCTCGGCACCGGTACCGGCTCCGAATTGCGCCGGCCGCTCGGCTTTGCGATCGTCGGTGGCCTCGCCGTCAGTCAGATTCTGACGCTGTATACGACGCCGGTGATCTTTCTCTACATGGATCGCTTGAGCAATTTCCTGACCCGGCGGCGCAAAGGGAAGGGCGACACCGAGCCGGCCGCTGAGTTGGCGGCCGATGCGGCACCTCGCGCCGCCGCGGAATAGGGATCAGCTGCGAAGGCCGTTTGAAAGTCGTTGCGACTTCGGGTCGAGGTGTTGCTTCGGCCTATTTCGCCTGCAGGGCCTCGGCGAGCTCGTGAAAAGCGTCTCGGCTCATCGGCGATGTCGGCGCTTGCACGATCGCGTCATAGAGCTTCGGCACCAAGGCGACGGCCTGATCGAGCTCGCCGTCCTGGCCCGGCTGATAGCCGCCCATCAGGCGCAAATCGCGCGTGTCTTCGTAGCGGGCGATCATCGCCTTCAGCTTCATCACCAGCGTGTGCTGCTCCTTGGTCCAGACGTGCCGGGCCAGGCGCGAAATCGACGTCAAAATATTGACGGCGGGAAAGCGGCCCTGGTCGGCGATCGCGCGATCGAGCACGATGTGCCCGTCGAGCGTGCCGCGAATATTATCGGCGACGGGGTCGTTGTGGTCGTCGCCATCGACGAGGACGGAGAATATGCCGGTGATCGCGCCGGTGCCTTCGGCGCCTGGTCCGGCGCGCTCCAGCAGTTTCGGCAGGTCGCTGAAGACGCTCGGCGCATAGCCGCGCGCGACGGCCGGTTCGCCCGCTGCAAGGGCCACATCGCGGGCCGCATGAGCGAAGCGGGTGACCGAATTGAGGATCAGGAGTACGGTCTCGCCGCGGTCGCGGAAAAATTCGGCGATGGTCATCGCGGTCTTGGGCGCCAGACGGCGCATCATCGGGCTCTCGTCGCCCGTCGCGACGACGGTGACGGCGAGTTTGCGATTGGGCCCGAGCGAATCGTCGAGGAATTCGCGCACCTCGCGGCCGCGCTCGCCCACGAGCGCGATGACGACGCTGTCGAAACCCTTCGATCCCGCCATCATGCCGAGGAGCGTCGATTTGCCGACGCCCGATCCGGCGAAGACGCCGATCCTCTGCCCGGCGCAAATCGGCATGAAGAGATCGATCACGCGCACGCCCGTCTTCAGCGGCGCCTTGACCCGCGCGCGCCGCAAGGCTGCAGGGGGTTGCGCTTCGATCGGCCAAGCGTGTTCGCCGCGGCGCAACGGCCCGCCGGCATCGATCGGCCGGCCGAGCGCATCGATGACGCGGCCCTTCCAGCTCACATCGGGTGCGACATGCAAGGCGCCGATTCGAAAGGCCGGATCGCCGAGACCGGCGGCGAGCTGGGCCTCGAAAGTCTTGACCGTCGCAGCCTCCGCATCGATGCGCACGACTTCGGCGAGCTGGGTCGATCCGCTATGGCTGATCCCGACGCATTCGCCGAGTTTGACGAAACGCGACAGGCCGGTGATTCGATAATAGGAAGGCGTGACTTCGGTAACGGCGCCGCTGATCCGCAGACTGGTCAATTCCTCCAGGCCGAAATTGACCGCCTGATCGAGCTGCGCAAGCGCGTTCACCAAGCCGCTCCCTTCGATCACCCGCCAGCCTATGCGAGATCAGGCGCTACGACACGTCGCCAAGCGTCTTCACCGCGTCTTTCAACGTTGTCGCAGTACTTTGGGAGGCACCGGATATGCTCTCGACCGCGCGCGAGATCGTCATGAGTTTCGCTATTTCCAGCACGGGATTGACGTTTGAGCCTTCGAGATGACCCTGGATCATGCCATTCGTGTCGAAGTCGAGCACCGGCGTCGCCGCTGTGTCTGGAATGACGGCGGAATTGTCGAAACGCTTGAAATTGGCGCCGCGCGGGATCTCGAACAGGCCGATGGCGCCGATCTGGCGGCCGCCTTGGCGGATCATGCCGTCCTTGGCGATCACCAGCTGTCCACCATTGGGAACGAGCTGGATGGGTGCGCCGCCGGCATCGAGAACCGCATAGCCGTCGATCGTCTGCAACGCCCCGTTCGGCTGCATGCGCATGCGGCCGTCGCGCGTATAGGCGGTACCGGCCGGCGTTTGAATGGCCATCCAGCCTTCCCCGCTGACGGCGACATCGAGCGGGTTGCCAGTCCTAATGAGCGGTCCTTGCGCTCGCGAGATATAATCCTCTCCTGACGTCGCATAAGCGACGGGCTCATCGCCGCTCTGTACGACAAGAGTATGAAAACTGATGCCCGCGGCGCGATAGCCGATCGTGTTGATATTGGCGATATTGATCGCAAGCGAGGTCATCCGGCGTTCAAGCGTCTTTTGGCCGGAGATCGCGACATAGGCTTCGACTGACACGAGCTCAAGACCCTCCGAGTTTCAGATTGGCAAGGCTCAGAAGAAGACTCGAGCTGATGCCGGTCGAGGACACGAGCAGCGCATTGGCCGGTGTCGACGAGACGCTGCCCATTGGATTTTGCGCATCATAAGATGCCGTGAAACGCTGGAGAAATTGATTCAGATAGGTCGGATCCTGCAATTTGCTCACATTCAGCAATGCCGAGATCTCGCCCGCCTGGGTGTCGATGTTTTCGAGCGACAATGTCGCCGGCAGGCTGAAGGCCGTCTCGACGACCTTCAACAGGGTCTGATCGGCGAGAATGCTATAGGCGCTGGTGATGTTGGGGGCCATGCGGGCGAAATAAAGCGCCATCTGGGCGCCTTGATTCTCCTGGCCTGTTTGAGTCTCGAGTGTCTGTTGGTAGTAGTTGTTGACAGTGGCCGCCGCTGCCGTCGACGACGAGCTGCTCGTCGTCGTTGCGCCATCGGCGGCAAAGTCGAAGGCCGTGACGAGGGCCGTATAGCGCGGGTCGTTCAAGCTCGCGGCAAAGCCATTCGATGCGGCGCCGCCGTTGAGGACCTTGACGATCAGCGCCTTGGCATAGCTCATGTCCTGCAGGCCGAAGGCCGTCATCACATAATTATAGAGCTGCGAATTGCTGACGAGCTGGCTCGCCGAAGTGACTTTGCCAATATTGGCGAGGAAATACTGCGTCGCCCGCGCAACCGAGGGCTCTTTCGCCGTGGCGGACAGCGAGCTCGTATAATCCCGCGCGATCGCATTGTATAAGACAGTGGCGGTGAGCACGGGGATCGACTCCGCAGCAAAGATAGCCTGTCTATGCGCGGCTCGCTTGCCTGAGCCTGACGCCACCGGCCGTCCGGCCGAGCGAGGGCGGCGAAAAAGGCGGCCCGGCGATTGCCGGCGAATTGGCAGCTATTTGCCGGATGAATTTAAGCTTCGGGCAAGCCTTGCCGCTTAGGACTCGGCTGTCGCAAGGGAAGGAGCGGGGATTTTGGGATTCCTCATTGGCACCATCATCGCCATGAGCGCCATCATCGGCGGCTATGCCGCCGAGGGCGGCCATTTATCCGTCATCTGGCAGCCCTTCGAATATTTGATGATCGCCGGCGCAGCACTCGGCACTTTCGTCGTTGCTAATTCTCTGTCGACCATCAAGGACACCGGCCGCGCGGTGCGCGACGCGATCACCGGGCGCATACCCAGCCAGCGCGACTATCTCG
The DNA here is from genome assembly GCA_963704745.1 of uncultured Alphaproteobacteria bacterium. Classification (GTDB taxonomy): domain Bacteria; phylum Pseudomonadota; class Alphaproteobacteria; order Rhizobiales; family Beijerinckiaceae; genus Methylovirgula. Next base: position 2,629,239 of record OY969936.1, on the reverse strand, counting down.
ACGTTCTCGGCGTTCTCTATGCGCTGATGCGGGAGTTGCGCGGCAAGGCGCGCAACGAGGTCGAATTGCATGTCGACAATCCCGACGAATCCGAAATCTTCACAAGCTTCCCGAGTGTTCTGAAGGACAAGGAGCTGACGCATTTCATCTGCGATTATGTCCGGCTGCTCATCGTCGGCAATGCCCGCACGCATGAAATCGAGGCCTTGATGGACGAGGAGATCGAAACGATCACACATGACCGGTTGAAGCCTTATCACTCGCTGATGATAGTGAGCGATGCGATGCCCGCGCTTGGCATTATCGCTGCGGTTCTCGGCGTCATCAAGGCAATGGGGTCCCTCGACCAGTCGCCCGAGCTCCTCGGCGGCCTCATCGGTTCGGCGCTCGTCGGCACCTTCAGCGGCATTCTTTTGTCCTATGGCTTCACATCGCCGCTCGCGCATAAGATCAAGATCACGCGCGAAAAGCATTTTCGGGCCTATTTCATCGTCAAGCAGACTTTGCTTGCCTTCATGAATGGGGCGATGCCGCAGATCGCCTTGGAGCATGGGCGCAAGACGATCTCATCGCATGATCGGCCTTCGATCGACATGGTCGAAAACGAAACGATTTCCGGCGCTTCAATCAATCGGCAAGCCGCATGACGGAGCCCAATCCACAGGCTGAAGTGCGCCGCGACGGGCCCGAGAGACTGCTCGATTCGGCCGGCGTTTCCGTCGAACGCATGCCGATGCTGCATGTCATCTTCGATCGGATGGCGACGCAATGTTCGGAGAGTCTGCGCCAGCTTTCGACGGCGCCCGCCTATGTGACCGTCAGCTCGATGAAGACGGAACGGATCGGCAATATTCTCGAATCCTATGAGGGCCGCGCCGTGGTCGCGGTTTTGCACGCGCAATCCTGGGATGCGCGGGTGATGTTCGGCCTCGAGAACAGGCTCGTCTTCACGCTGGTGGAAGCTCTGTACGGCGGCGACGGGACCGAGATGCCCTATGTCGAAAGCCGCGCTCTGACCAATATCGAATTGCGTGTCGCGCAAAAAATCCTCGATCTCGTAGCGCGAACCTTGCAGGCCGGCTTCTCGTCGGTGGTCGAGACACGGTTCAAATTCGAGCGGCTCGAATCGCGCATGGATTTCGCGGTCATCGCCCCACGCAATAATTTCTCGGTCATCACGCGAATCAATGTCCGTGTGCTCGGCCGTGCGGGAGAGCTGTTCATCGTCATTCCGCAGGCGGCCTTGACGCCGATCCGGCAGAATCTGTCGCGCGACCTCAGTAACGAGGTGTCGGCGCCCGATCCATTCTGGAGCAAGAAGATCCATTCCGAAGTCGGGCGCGCCGAGGTCAGCGTTCGGGCGGTGATCGAGGAGAGCTTCACTTTAGGCGATATCGCCGACCTCTATGTCGGCAAGATCCTCGAATTGCAGGCGACGCCGCGCAGCCGCGTCAAGCTCGAAGGAAATTCGGAGCCGCTGTTCTGGTGCCAGCTCGGGCAGGCGGAAGGCAGATATACATTGCGAATCGACGATTTGATCGATAGCGAGCAGGAATTCCTCGATGATCTTCTCGGCCGCTAGAGCCGATCCCGATCATGTGGAATCGGCCTCTTTGGCACATCGGATATATCCGATGTGCTTCGATTACGATCCACATGATCGGGACAAATCGGCTCTACATCAAAGAAGTAGAGCACGTCCGTTATGAGACATCGGGTATACCCGATGTCTAAAATATCGGAAAAGTCTGTCAACTTTTCCGGGACATGCTCTAGTGCCTGTTGGGGCGGACCCGTCCGGCTGCCAGCGATGCGCGTCCAAAAGGAAAAATCGAAATAGATCCCGATGGGAAGCGGTGAAGAACTATTGCGATCGCGGATCGGCTCCAAGCCAAATGTCTGGGCCGAGCGTTCCTGACTCTCCTGGGGCGAATGCGGCCGATCCGCCATAAGCGAGCGGTCGAATAGAGGTGAAAGTCCATGGTTGAGACTCATACTGCAGACGGCGAGGGCCTTGTGAACAGTCTCGGCGCCGAGGGCTCGGCCGGATCGCAAAATGCGGCAGCGGGCGGCGGGCGCAACATCGAAACGATTCTGCGGATCCCCGTCACTGTGCAGGTCGTGCTCGGCTCGACGAGCATGCCTGTGGCGAATTTGCTGAAACTCGGGCGCGGCGCCGTCATCCCGCTCGATCACCGGGTGGGAGAGCCTGTCGACGTCGTCGTCAACGGCCGTGTGGTGGCCCGCGGCGAGGTGGTCGTCGTCGAAGACGACACGTCGAGGTTCGGCGTCTCGTTGACCGAAGTGGTCGGCCCAGGTTCCTTAGCCGAGTGATGAGCGCCCATGCTGGCCGAGCCACCTCCGACAACCGAAGTCGCGCGCAAGCAATTGAATGGACCGGAAAAGGTCGCGGCGCTTCTCCTCGCCATGGGCAAACCGCTGGCGAGCCGGCTCTTGAGGCATTTCGATCAGGACGAATTGCGCCTGGTCACCCGGTCGATCGCCGATCTCGGCGTCGTGCCCATGCCCCACCTCGAAGATATGATCGAGGAATTTGCCGGCCAGTTCGCGCATGGCACCGGGCTCATGATTTCGGCCAATGATGCCGAGAACCTGCTCTCTGGGATTTTTCGCCCGAGGAGATTTCCGACATCATGTCGGATGTCACCGGCAATTCCAATCAGTCGATCTGGCAGCGTCTGTCGAATGTCTCCGAAAATCTCTTTGCCGGCTATCTGGTCAAGGAGCATCCGCAGACCGCGGCGGCCATCCTCGCGAAAGTGACGCCGGCCTGCGCCGCGAAAGTCATGGCGCAATTGCCGCGCGATCTGCGCAATGAGCTGATGCGGCGGATGGTGGGTATCGCCCTCATCATGGAGCCGGTCATGCGCATTCTCGAGAGCACGCTGCAGGACGATCTGCTCGTCAATGTCTCGCGCAACAACCGCGCCGTTCATAATTCGCGCATGGCCGACATCATCAACAAGATGGAGCGCGAGCAGATGGAGGATGTGTTGCAGAGCCTCTCGGAAGTGCGGCCGAAGGCGGCGGAAACCTTGCGTGGCCTGCTGTTTACCTTCGACGACATCATTACGCTGCAACCTCGCGCGCGGATGATTCTCTTCGACCAGGTTCCGACCGAGCGCGTCGTGCTCGCCTTGAAGGGCACTGATCCGGGATTTCGCGATTCGATCCTGTCGACGCTTTCGACCCGCGCCCGCCGCATGGTCGAAGCCGAACTCATGAATGGCGGGCCGGCGGCGCATCGCGACGTCGTCAAGGCGCGTCGCATGATCGCCGAGCTTGCGCTCGAAATGTCCGAGCGCGGCGAGATAGAGCTCAACTCGGCGGACGACGACGACGACTTCGTATGACGAGGTGACAGGCCGGCATGGCGGAGAAGGGCGACAGGGACAGCAGGACCGAACAGCCGACCGAGAAAAAACTTCGTGACGAGGTAGAGCGCGGCAATGTGCCGGTTTCGCGAGAGGTCACGATCTTCGCCTTCATGGGCGGCCTGTTGGTGATCATGGCCTTCTTCCTCGAGGACGGCAGCTTCAAGACGGCCTCTGCGCTTGCCGGCGTACTCGACCATGCGAGCGGATGGCGGCTGCGCAATGGCGCCGATTTCACGGCGCTGTGCCAGGCGTTGCTGACGGCGGTTGCGCCGCTGTTTGTGCCGATTTTTGTCATTCTCATCGGCGCCGGCGTCGTCGCCTCGATCGCGCAGAATGCGCCGCGCTTCGTTTTCGAGCGGCTCCAGCCGGACTTCTCGCGGATCTCACCCGCCGAGGGCTGGCACCGGATCTTCGGGGTGCGCGGCCGAACGGAATTTCTGAAAAGTATCGCCAAATTCATGGCCGTGAGCCTGGCGGTCGTCTTCCTGCTGCAAATGGACAGGAACCAGTTCACCGCCGCCATGTTCGTCGAGCCGGAGGCGATTCCAGCCCTGATCGCCGAGCTTGCGACCAAGTTCGTCTCCGGGATCGCCGTTGCGACCCTGCTTCTCGTGACCGCGGATCTCGTCTGGTCGCGCGTCCATTGGCGCCAAGAGCTGCGAATGACGCGGCAGGAGGTGAAGGAAGAGCTGAAGCAGATCGAAGGCGATCCGTTGATGAAATCCCGCATGCGCTCGCTGGCGCTCGATCGGCGGCGCCGCAGCATGATCGCCGCGGTATCGCGGGCGACGCTGGTCATCGCCAATCCGACGCATTATGCGATCGCCCTGCGTTATGTGCGGGAAGAAGGTGGCGCCCCGCGCGTGCTGGCCAAGGGAAAAGACATCATCGCGCTCAGAATCCGACAGGTGGCCGAAGAACATGACATTCCGGTCGTCGAAGATAAGGCTCTCGCAAGGTCCATGTACGACAGTGTCAAAGTCGATCGGGTGATTCCGCCGGAATTTTATCGAGCTGTTGCGGAACTGATTCATTTCCTTCGCAAACACGAGCCGCGGCGCGGCCTGGCCAATTGAGAGTTCTGTCGATGTCAGTCGATTCATGCGGCGACTATTCCGCCATCCAGGCCAAGGCCATCGCCGAAGGAATAAGGGAAGTTGCCGCCGAATTGCGGCTGATCAATGTCGCGGATTTCATCTCTTTCATCCATCTTGAGCAATTCGGCAACATCAGGGATATCGTGAACTCCTCGATGGAGCTTTATTTCAAGCATGGCACGCTGGCCTATGGCTGGGCGGCCGATTATGAACTCGAATGGGATCGGCCGCCGGCGATTTTTCTCGACATGGATTTCCGCCATCGGCAAGTCGCCGTCTCCTTCAATCTCGTTCTGCAGGCCTGTCATGCCGCGGTTGTGATCCGCTCCATCAGCTTCGATCCCCCTTCGTGTGATTTCGAAGAAAACACCCGGCGTCTCATCGCCGCGATTGCCGATGCGAAACTCGCGACATCCGATTGCTGAGCAGGCGATTCGCGGAAGCAACAGGCGGGCGCTCGGCCGACGCGGGATTCGTCGGCTTTGCCCGCAGCGCATCATCTTCGTTAGACCCGATCACGCTTTTCGCAAACCTCCCAAACCACTGACGGGACGTTCGGTCGCGCTGCTTTCCCGGCGGCGAATCGGCTGATTCCGTGCGCCATTCGAAGCGCCGGAACGAAAAATCGGCCGGCAAGACCTTTGCCGGCACGGACGATGCCGGAATCGGCGACGACGGCCAGCCTCGGGCAAGATTTTGATCTTAGAAGCAACATGAGTTCGATGTTGGTGAGCGTGATCGTGGAACCACTCTACCTTTTCGGTCTCGCCGCGACGCAGGCGCGATGGCTGGCGATCCGCCAAGCGGCGGTAGCCGAGAACGTCAGCAATGCGAATACGCCCGGCTACAAGGCGCTGGAGGTCGCTCCTTTCGGCGAAGTCTACGAGGCTGCCGGATTGCAGATGGAAACCACGGAGCCGGACCATCTTTCGCCTGATCTCTTCGATCTCGCATCGATCTCGGAAAAGGAGGCTGCGCCATGGGAGGTGACCTATTCCGGCAATTCGGTCAGCCTCGAGCAGGAGATGCTCAGCGCCAATGAGGTCAACCGCAGCTACTCGTTGAACATGGCGATCACCAAAGCCTTCAATCAAATGCTGTCGATGAGCGTGAAAGGGTCGTCATGATCGATGCGATCGAGGCATCAATTCAGGTCGCGACCTCGGGTCTCGAGGCGCAATCGGCGCGGTTCCGGGTCGTGGCGGAGAACATGGCCAACGCGAATTCGACCGCGGCAACGCCGGGCGGCGATCCTTATGTGCGCAAGACCATCACCTTCGAGGGTGAGATGGATCGCGCAACGGGCCTCGATCTTGTCCACGTCAAGGGAATCGGCGTCGATCCGACGCCGTTCAAGATTGAATATGATCCAGGCAACCCGGCCGCCGACGGTAGCGGCTACGTCAAATTGCCCAATGTCAATGTCATGACCGAGATGGCGGACATGCGCGAAGCGAATCGATCCTACGAGGCCAATCTCGAAGTCGTCAAACAAGGCCGCGCGCTTTACACGATGACTGTCGATCTCTTGAGGAATTCGTCATGATCCCGGCACTTTCGATTCTCGGTCCGATGGCTTCGCAGGTGGTAGGCGACGTGACCGGCAATGCGGTCGGGGTCTTGCCGGGTGGGAGTGCTGGGACGGCGGGCGATTTCGGCGCTGTTCTGGCGCAGGTCACAAATGATGCGGTTGGTAAGCTCGAGACCGGCGAGGCGACCGCAATCTCGGGAATCGAAGGCAAGACGTCGGTGCAGCAGGTGGTGCAATCCGTTCTTGATGCCCAGCAGTCGCTGCAGACGGCGCTTGCCATCCGCGACAAGCTCGTCTCGGCCTATCAAGAAGTCAGCCGCATGGCGATCTGAACAACAGCGATCTGAAAAAAAAGACGATCTGAAAGGCGAGATATGAGCAGTGTACTCTCCATCGCGGCGACGGGCATGGCGGCGCAGCAGCTGAATGTCGAGGTCATCGCCAACAATATCGCGAATATCAATACCACCGGCTTCAAGCGGTCGCGGGCCGAGTTTACCGATCTCATCTATCAAGCCGAGCGCCTGCCAGGCGTCTCGAATCGGGGCACCGCCAATACGATCCCCGAAGGCGCGTTAATCGGCCTCGGGGTCCGTACAGCTGCCATCCGCAATTTGCAAATTCAGGGCACTTTGACGAACACTGGCAACAGTCTCGATCTCGCGCTCAACGGCAACGGCTTTTTTCAGATCACGGGGCCGGACGGAAACACGCTCTATACGCGCGCCGGCTCTTTCTCGACGAACGCGAATGGCCAGATCGTCACCCAGGACGGCTATCTCGTCAATCCGACGATGACCATTCCGACCAATGCGGTGAACGTCAACGTCAGCCAGTCGGGCATTGTCTCCGTCACATTGTCCGGGCAGACGGCGCCGCAGCAGGTCGGCCAATTGACCTTGGCCAGTTTTCCAAATCCGGGTGGTCTCGCGCCGCTCGGCAGCAATCTCTTTCAGCAGACCGAGGCTTCGGGTCAGCCGGTCGCCGGCGTGCCGGGTGATCCGGGCTTCGCCACGGTCCAGCAAGGCTATCTGGAAGCTTCGAATGTCGATCCGGTGGCGGAAATCACCGATCTGATCAGTGCGCAGCGCGCCTATGAAATGAATTCCAAGGTCATGCAGGCGGCCGATCAAATGTCGCAGACCGTGACGAAGAACATGGGGTCATGATGGCGAAAGAGGCTTCGCTCTCTGCCATGCGCGGCTTTCTGTACGGGTGCATTGCCGCCGCAGCTTTCGCTGCGCCGCTCGCGGCGGCACCGAACACCATCCTGCCGGTGCCGGTCGTCACCATCTATCCCGGCGATCGAATCCAGGATTCCTTTCTGGTCGAGCGCGACTTTTCCGGCGATGCGTCGGCCCTGCGCGGCGGCGTGATCAACTCGCGGCTCGCTCTCGTCGGCAAATTAGCGCGCTGGACCTTGTTGCCTGGTGTGCCGATCCCGATGAATGCCGTCACCGAACCCAATGCCATCTCCAATGGTGCGAGAGTACGGGTCGTTTTCCAGGAGGATGGGCTCGATATCGAGACCTATGCCATCGCGCTGCAGGCGGGCGGGGTCGGTCAGGTGATCTCGGTGCGCAATCCCGATAGCGGCATGACCATCTCGGGGGTCATTCAAGCCGATGGGTCCGTGCGGGTCGGCGGCTGATGCTGCGCCTCGCCCTCATCATCTTGCTGTGTCTGGCGAGTGCCGGTGCGAACGCGGTCGTGCGCATCAAGGACATCGCGACGCTGCAGGGCATCAGGGACAATCAGCTCGTCGGTTATGGCCTGGTCGTCGGCCTGCAGAACACCGGCGATACTTTGCGCAATGCCACCTTCACCCAGCAGGCGTTGCAATCGATGCTCGACCGCTTGGGCGTCAATGTGCGCGGCAACAGCAACATGCGCACGCTCAATGTGGCCGCAGTCCTCGTCACCGCCGATCTGCCGCCCTTCATCACGCCCGGAACGCGAATCGACGTGAATGTGTCCTCGCTCGGCGATGCGACCTCGCTGATGGGCGGCACTTTGATCCTGACGTCGCTGACGGGCGTCGACGGCCAGACCTATGCGCTCGCACAGGGACAGGTCAGCGTCTCGGGGTTTTCCGCAGCCGGTCAGGCGCAGAGCGTCACCCAGAACGTGCCGACCGCCGGCCGAATTCCGAACGGCGCGCTCGTCGAGCGCGCGATTCCCGGCGGCTTTCGCGACATCGGCCCGCTGACCCTCGAATTGCGAAATCCCGATTTCAACACGGCGGTGCGAATCGCCGATACGATCAATGCCTATACGGTCGCCAATTTCGGCATGCTCAGCGCGCATGACGAGGATCAACGCTCGATCTCCCTCGTCAAGCCGGCGCGCGTCGGGGCGGCACGATTCATGGCGGCGATCGGCGAATTGCTGGTCCAGCCCGATATGCCGGCACGCGTGGTTGTCGATGCTCGCAGCGGCACGGTGGTCATCGGCCGGGATGTCCAGGTTTCCACCGTCGCGGTCACTTATGGTAATGTCACCGTGCGCATTACTGAAACACCGAACGTGTCGCAGCCGGCGCCTTACTCGCGCGGCAGGACCGTGGTGACGCCGCAGACGGAAGTCGACGTCACCCACCAAGGTGGCCCGATTTCCATCGTGCACGGGGCCAATCTCCGCACGCTCGTCGCCGGCCTCAATCAGATCGGCCTGAGGCCGGCCGGCATCATCGCCATCCTGCAGGCGATCAAGACGGCCGGAGCGCTGCAAGCCGACCTCATCATTCAGTGAACCGCGACGCACTCCATCAGGCCGGCGCAAGATTCTACGCGCAGTGTGCCAGCGTTCGAAACGCGCGATCGAGAGTCGCGCGGGCCGGAGATCGCGGCGGCGGCAACTGGCTTTGAGGACACTAGGAGATGCGGAAGGTTTGCTTCAATTTTGTGCTGTCCGGGCTCGCCTGGGCGCTTGCTTGTTCGACAAGCCCGCAGATGTCTTGGGCGGGCGACGGCGAGGCGCCGATCCAGCTCGGTTCCGCCGCGAAAGCCGCGGTTCCGAGACATTCGCGCCACCTTGCCGCGCATATGCGGAACAAGCGCGCAGAGACCAAGAGATCGCCGGCCGCAATGACGGCGGCTGCGATGCCGCGCCAAGCCATCGCGCTTGCCAATGCGCCGACGCAGGCCGATATCGCGGCGGCGGTGGCGATGGCGCATTCGGGCGATGCGAGAGAAGGCGCCGCTGCGGCGAAGACCGACACGGGGCGCGCCAGCGAATCGAAGGCTGTCTCCGAAGACGCGGTGCCGCGGCCGCCGGCGCCGGTTCCGCATGAAGTCCGGCAATTCTGCGCCAATACGGCGACAGCCGCGACCGATGCGCGGATCGCCTGGCAGGCGGCACGATTGACCGAACTCGCGACGAAACTGCGGCAACGGATCGCCGAGCTCGAAGCCAAGCGCGCCGAATATGAAGACTGGCTGCACCGCCACGACGACGCGATGAAGGAGGCGAAAGAAGATGTCGCCGCCATCTATTCGCGAATGCGGCCGGACGCCGCCGCCGCGCAGCTCGCCGCGATGGACGAGGTGATGGCCGCCTCGCTTCTCACCAAGCTCAATTCACGCGTAGCGAGCGCGATTCTCGCGGAAATGGACCCCGGCCGCGCCGCGCGCATCGCCAATGCGATGGCCGGACCGGTCGGCGCTACGGGCGGAAAGAAGTCTTGAGATGAAGATCCTGGCTGTGGTTCCGGTCGCTTTGCTCCTCGCCGGCTGTGCGGGTGACATGAGCGAGGTCATGCGGGCGCCGCGCATGAGTCCGGTGGGGACGGGGCTCGCCGCGGATGTGCGGCCGACCGCAGCGGCGCTGTTCGTGCCACAGCCTCAATCGCACAGCCAGTCCCTGTGGAACGGCAGCCGTACAGATCTCTTCAGCGATCAGCGCGCCGCCAAGATCGGCGATGTCATCACGGTTCTCATCGCGATCAACGACAAGGCAACCTTCGGCAATTCGACCGATCGCGCGATGAATTCGGAAATCAAGGGCGGCATCAATTTCACGAACCAACAGAGCAATACGATGACGCAATGGAACCCGCAGAGCGATCTGACGTCCTCGTCGACCGCGCAGGGCCAAGGCGCGATCGACCGTTCCGAGAACATCAGTTTGTCGGTCGCGGCCGTCGTCACCGACGTGCTGCCGAATGGCAATCTCATCATCAGCGGCTCGCAGGAAGTGCGGGTCAATTACGAGCTGCGCATTCTGAACGTGGCCGGAATCATCCGGCCGATCGACATCTCGAAGAACAACACGATTTCCTATGACAAGATCGCGGAGGCGCGTATTTCCTATGGCGGTCGCGGCCGAATCATGGAAGTGCAGCAACCGGGAGTTGTTCAGCAGATTTGGGATCGGCTGAAGCCGATGTAGCAGGCGCAGCGGCGCGCGCCGCTGATGGCTGACGCGCCATGCGAGCCGCTTGCGATGATATGGATTGAAGTCGAGGCTCGCAGCGCCTGCCCCTGGGGACCTCGCTCGGGTGATGGCCTTTGGCCAATGACGAGGCGCGTGTCCAAATGTTCGGTTCGGCCAATGGCATGAGTCAATTCTTATCGAGCTGGGTTGCGACGATGGTTGTTCTGACCGTCATTGCCGCCGGCATCGGCGGCGTTTTTGGAATAGAGCTCGTCGCGCGAGTGAAGAACGCCGAGCAGACGCATGCGAGCAGTGCTGCGGCTGGGCCGCCGCCCAGATATGGGGCGGGGGCGAGCCTGCTCGATCTGCCGCCCATCATCACCAATCTCGCCGATCCGGCCGATACCTGGGTGAGATTGCAGGCCTCGATCGTCTACGACGACAAGGCGGTGCCGAAGCCGCAGGTGCTCGCAGCGCGGATCGCGGAAGACATATTGGCCTATATGAAGACCGTGACATTGGCACAGATCGGCGGCGCCAGCGGGCTCGAGCATTTGCGTGAAGACCTTAACGAGCGCGCCTCCATCCGCTCCGACGGGCATATTCGGGAGCTCATCATCCAGACTCTGGTGGTGCAGTGAAAAGACTGGCGCTCGCCGCAGCCTTTCTGATTGTCGCGACGAGCGCCGCCCTGGCTCAGGCGCCCGATCTCAACGCCCTGATTCCGCAAGGAAGCGCGAGTGCCGCGGCGCGCATCATCCAGCTCGTCGCGCTGCTGACTGTGTTGTCGGTCGCGCCCGGCCTCCTCATCATGGTGACGAGCTTCACCCGATTCATCGTCGCTTTGTCCTTTCTGCGCTCGGGACTGGGTTTGCAGAGCACGCCCGCCAATCTCATCCTCATCAGCCTCGCCCTGTTCATGACCTTTTATGTCATGGCGCCGACTTTCGACCAGGCGTGGCGGGACGGCGTCAAGCCACTGATGGACAACAGCATGACGGAACAGGAGGCGTTTCCGAAGATCATCGAACCCTTCCGCTTGTTCATGCTCAAGCAGGTCCGCGACAAGGATCTGAAGCTTTTCGCCGATCTCGCGCCGGCGCCGACCAAGGCGAAACCCGGTGAGGAGGTCGACATGCGGATTCTCATTCCCGCTTTCATGATCTCCGAACTGCGGCGCGGCTTCGAAATGGGTTTTCTGATCGCGCTGCCCTTCCTCGTCATCGACATGATCGTTGCGACCATCACAATGTCCATGGGCATGATGATGTTGCCGCCCTCGGTCATATCGCTGCCGATCAAAGTGTTGTTCTTCATTCTCATCGACGGCTGGAACATGCTCATCGGCAGTCTCATCCGCTCCTATAGCTAGCAATGTGAGCCGATCAGTCGAAAGAAGCGAAAGCCATGGCAAAATCGATCGTTTTCGCGGGCTGCGCAAAGAATAATGCGCCCTACCTGAAGGAGGTGCTGGCCAATTGCACGCGCCTCGCCGCCACGGCGCAGTCTGCTTTTTTCATATTCGCCGAAAATGATTCGACCGACAGTACGAAGGCGATGCTCGAAAATTGGGGTGCCGGCCGCGATGACGTCGAAATCCTTTGCTTCGACGGGCTCGATGCCAGCATGCCGCATCGAACGCAAAGGCTCGCCTTTCTTCGCAATAGCATCTTGGGCTTCGTCAAGGAGCGTGGTCTCGCCGATTATGACGCGCTCTGCATTCTCGATTTCGACGAGGTGAATGTGAATGAAATTTCGCCGGCGAGTTTTGTGGCGGCGACGGAATTTCTCTTTTCTCATCCGCAGAATGCCGGCATATTCGCGGTCTCTGACCCGATCTATTACGACATTTACGCGCTGCGTCACGAAGCTTGGTGCGACAGGGATTGCTGGAAGGAGATTCGCGAAACGCCGATGAGCCGCAAAGCGGAAGCCTTCGAAGCTCTCGTCTGCGATCGCCAAGTGCCGATCGACAAGGACCATCCGCCGATTCCGGTCGCCTCGGCATTCGGCGGCCTCGGCATCTACAGGCTGAGCCATGCGCTGAAGGGAAGTTATGTCGGGCTCGACGAGGAAGGCCAAGAGATTTGCGAGCACGTCAGTTTCAATAAGAACATCACAGAACTCGGCGGGCGTCTGCACATCTTTCCCGCCTTGCGAAACAAGACGCCATGGCAACATTGTCTTGGCGGCCGTCAGCATAAGACGATGCGCTTTTCGCATGACGATACGGAGATTGAGCTTCTCGCCCCGCAATCGCATCAGCTCGATAACTATCTCCGCATTCATCCGCTTTATGATCGTCGCCTGCCGCTGCTCCTCACTGTGTTCAACCGAATGGCCGGAGAGGTGTCCGTCCTCGACATAGGCGCCAATATTTTGGACACAATAGCCTTGATGCGGCTGAGCGGCGTGCGACTTTCGAAGTCGATTTCCGTCGATGCATCCCTGGAGTTCTATAAATACGCAAGCTTCAATGCCGAGAAGAACGCCGCCCATTTCGGTGACAGCGAAATCATCTGGGCCTTCGTCGGCTCCGATGAAGATCGCGCCAACATCGCTGCCCGAAACGGCACGGGCAATATCAAGGATGTGCGGCGCAGCGAGAAGATGCAGGCCCTGTTGGAGCCTCCGCGAGTGTCTTTTTCCGATTTGGCGAGGACGGGAATCGATCTGGTGAAGACCGATCTCGATGGCTACGATCATGTGGTCATTCGCCAGAACATGGATTGGCTCAAGCGCTGGAAGCCGATGCTCTGGGCCGAGGCACAGATCGAGAATGAGGCGGACATATCGGCCTGGAGCAGGATCCTGCTCTCCCTCGCGGATGATTTTCCCTTTATTGCCGCATTCGACAATTTCGGCTTTTGCCTTTGTGCCGGAAGCATGATCGAGAGATGGAACATTGTGCTCGAATTGATTGCGATCGGGGCGCGCTACAGGCTCAATGAGGCGAGCCTCGGCAAGCCGCGGATCTATTATCTCGATATTCTGTTCGTGCCCCGGCACTGGGAGCGGATCTTCCATGAGTTCATCGGGCGGCTTCCCGAGATGACGCCCGCACCCATGCGAATGGAGCAGCCAGCGGTCATGCCGGCCGAGGCTTTTCCGGAATCAGCGCAGGCGGGGGAATATCATGCCAAAGTCGGCTGATTGCTCCATTGCGGTCGTCATGCCCTCGCGGCTTGCGCGAGCTGACGGAGGCAGGCTTCTCGTCGAGCAGGCGATCGAGTCGGCCTGCAGGCAAAGCATTCCGCGCGACATTCGGCTTTCCTTTTTCGTCGGAATTGATGCCGATGCGCAGGCGCCGTCATGCGTCGAACGGCACCAGAATGTGAGCTTTGTCCGTAGCCGGGGCCGCAGCCAGGCCGCAGCGATCAATGCGGCTGCTGGCGCCTCAAATGGCCATGATTTCATTGCGCTGTTGGAAGACGACGATCACTGGGAGGCGAATTTCCTGTCCTGGGCCCTTTCCTTCCTAGACACGTGCGACTTTGTTTCGTCGAATCAGTTGGAAGTCGATCGGGACGGCCATTGCATTCGGGTCAATGATTTCCCGACACCTTCCGGCTGGATCATGTCCATGGATCTGTGGCGAACGGTGGGTCCGTTCGACGAATCCTTTCGCTGGCATCTCGACAATGATTGGCTGGGCAGGCTCGCATGTAGCCAGGCGCGCCGCGTTCATCTTGTCGAGTCGACGGCGCCGATGACCATCGACAGCTGTGCGCAGGTACGTCCCTGGATCGCCAATGTCTTGACCCTTGGAGGGCCCCGCAGCGCGGTCAGACGCCATCTCTCGTCGCGACCACTGGTGAGGCGCCTCGTTCATCCGGGTTCAGGCATGTCCCGAATTGCGACCGATCCGGTGGCCGCAGCGGAAAGTCAAAACGAATACAGCCAGTTGATCGCTCGCTACGGAAGAGTCCCCTGGTAGCGGACAGGGCTGCATTGCATAAGCGGCCGTCCCTGCCGTGGCGGGCGGCAAATTCGATCATGCTCCGATACAGCCGAAGGGCTTCGCAGGTGCTGCCGTGCGGGCTCGTAGCGGCTCGCCCTCTGGTGCCGTTAAGGTTCGGGTAAGGTTTTGCGGCTAGCGTCGGCGCCACGGTAGATTGGGGCTAGACCGCGCCCAAAGGCATTAGGCCGTCCTGCCGTACCGGCGAAAATCCGGTATGTCCCCGCAAGAAATCAGCCAACCTCAGGGACATATCATGTCAAGCAGCCTCCTTACGAACAATGCCGCTATGACGGCGTTGCTGGCGCTCAACCAGACCCAGGCGAATCTGGCCACCTATGAAAATCAGGTCTCGACCGGCCTGAAAATTTCGAGCGCGTCCAACAACGCCTCCTATTGGTCCATCGCGACCTCGATGAATTCGGAGGTCGGTGCCCTCGGCGCCGTCTCGAATTCTCTCTCGGAGAGTGCGTCGATACTCAGCACCATGAGTGCCGCGCTGACGTCGACCGTCTCCATCATGGACAATATCAAGAACGATCTCATCAACGCCGAAAACGCGGGCTCGGGCACCGATCTTTCCAAGATTCAGACGGATATTTCGACTCAGCAGGCCCAGCTGATCAGCATCGGCACCTCCTCCTCGTTCAACGGGGTGAACCTCCTCGCTTCGGCGACCAATACCTCGGTCAATTTCGTTTCCTCCTATTCTGACGCGGGGGGTACGAGCTTTATCAGCATCAACACCTCGAATACCGCTCTGTTCGGCACCGGCGTCTCCGCTGGCAGCACCGCCAATCTCAGCGGCGGTGGCGGCATTCTCGATTCCACCGGCACGAACTATACCGGCGCCTCGATCCTGAGCCTCGACATCTCCAGCGCGACTTCGGGCGATCTGACGAATATGTTGGCGGATGTCAAGAACGCGCTGACCAGCATTGAGACCGCGGCCAGCACGATCGGTGCGACGCAGACCAACATCACCGATCAGCAGAACTTCATTTCGAATCTGTCGGACTCGCTGACCTCCGGCGTCGGTTCGCTCGTCGACGCCGACATGAACCAGGCTTCGACCAAGATCTCGGCTCTGCAGGTGCAGCAACAGCTCGGCGTTCAGGCATTGGCGATCGCCAATTCCAACACGCAGATGATTCTGAAGCTGTTCCAGTAAGCCGAAGCGTCACGGCGGAGGCCGTCGCAGCCATCGCCTCAACGCTTTCGATCTCTCCTGCCTCCCAAGCTGCAAGTCGGCTATAGCCGACTTGCACATCGCAAAAGCCCGACTCTGGCATGACCGAGTCGGGCGGGGAGAGCCGGAGTGGAAGCTCGCGTGATGCTGCGGCCCGGCTTCGCTGTGGCCGATTCGCCGATCGTCCACTGTCTCTGTAGCTCCCGCCTGCGCAGCCGCGAGGCGCGGCGAACGCCGCCATCGGCGCGGACGCAGGTGAGCGACAAGCACCACGGGCCGAAATGGCCTGGGGGCGCGCATCCCTTTGCCTGGCCATAGCAACGCCCGGGCAAGCTTGGCATCTCACAGTGCCGCGGGCGTATGGGGTGGCAGAGGGTGGAATGACGGCGGTTGAACAGGCCGAGCGTTTCTGGGCCAATCTGATCAAGCTCGGGACCAGACGGCTCGTCGCGCTCGGGGTGACGGGCGTGGTTGTGTTCGCCATCGCGGGCCTCGCCGGCTATTATCTGAGCCGGCCCTCGTTCGAGGTGCTCTATACCGGCCTCGAACGGCAGGATACGAGCCAGATCGCGTCGGTCCTCAGAGACGCGAACATTGGGTTCGACGTGAGTCCGGACGGCACTACGGTCATGGTCCGCTATGGCGAGACCAGCCGGGCGCGCGTGGTGCTGGCCGAAAAGGGCCTGCCGAACAGTCCGAATGCCGGCGACGAGCTGTTCGACAAGCTCGGCTCGCTTGGCCTCACCTCTTTCATGCAGGAAGTGACGCGCGTGCGCGCCCTCGAAGGCGAATTGGCGCGCTCGATCCAATTGATGCGTGGCGTCAAGGCGGCGCGCGTGCATCTCGTGATGCCGGATGAGGGCTCGTTCCGGCGGCAGAGTGAACCGCCTTCCGCTTCCGTCATCGTGCGGGCCGATCCCGCCGATTCCGCCGCAATGGCGAAGGCCATTCGTCATCTCGTCGCCGCCGCCGTTCCGGGCATGAAGATCCAGGAGGTGACGGTCCTCGACACCGACGGCCACTTGCTGGCCTCGGGCGATGATCTCGCCGACGCCGCATCCGGGCAGAAGCTCAGCCTGGAAAATGCGGTCTCGAAGGACATCCAGGACAACATCCGCAAGACCCTCACGCCATTTCTCGGGCTGCGGAATTTCCAGATCAGCGTCGCCACAAGGCTGAATACTGACCAAAAGCAGACGAAGGAGACGATCTATAATCCTGATTCGCGCGTGGAGCGGTCGGTTCGCGTCGTTAGGCAGAGCCAGGATTCCCAGAATTCGAGCAATCAGACGCCGACGACGGTGACGCAAAATGTGCCGCCGCCGAATCCTTCGGGCGCGAATGGCAAGCAATCGAATGACGAAAGCCAGAAGCGCGACGAGGTGACGAATTACGAGATTTCGTCGAAGACAATCACCACGGTGAGCGGCGGCTTTTCGGTCGAAAGCATTTCCGTCGCGGTTCTCGTCAATCGCCCGAGCCTGCTCGCAGCGATGGGCGGCAAGCCGACACGTGACGCGATGGACAAGGAACTCGCCGATCTCCAGCAGCTCGTCGCCTCGGCGGCAGGAGTGAGCAAGACGCGCGGCGATTCGATCAAGATATCGGTCGTCGACTTCGCCGATAGCGGCACGGTTCTCGAGCCCGTGCCGCCTCCAGGCTTTACGGAAGTCATGCTGCGCCAGACGGGCACGATCATCAATGGCGTGGTCGTTCTCGCGGTCGCCCTCATGCTGATCTGGTTCGGGATCCGTCCGGTCATGAGGGCCGCTTTCGGCGGCGGTGGCAGTGAAGCGCCGATCATGAGCTCGGCGCCGCTGCTCACCGCCGACGGCTTCGAAATGCCGGAGCCGATGACGGTGCCGCTGGTCGAAGGTCTGTCCAACTTCCCCGGCCTGCAGAACGGGCCCAATCTCATCGGCGATCTCACCGACAGCGCCAAGCGGACGCCGCTCAGGCGACTCGAGCAGATTGTCGAGTTCGATGAGGAACAGGCCGTCGCCATCTTGAAGCTCTGGATGCGTCAGAGGGGCACCGCGTGATGGCGCGGCCGGTGGCACTCTATCTCACCCGGTTCGACGCGGAAGCAGACGCCGACCGGCTGTCCGTGGCCGCCGACTTGCCGGATCTGTCGCCGATCTGGGCGGCGGATCAGGAGGATGATCCCGAGGCCGCCTTGGCGGCGGCACGCGAGTCCGGTCGAGCCGAAGGAGTCGAGGCGACGCGCGCGGAAGCTGCGGGCGAGCTCGAACAGGCGCGGCGCGAATTCCAAGCGCAGCTTGCGGCAGAGCGGCAAAAATGGCTGCGCGAGGAAGGCGAGGCGCTCGCGTCAAACCTTGCGACAGCCCTGCAGCAGATCGAGGACAGGCTCGCAGAGTGCGTCACGCGAATCCTGCGGCCTTTCATCATTGAATCTTTGCGTCGCCAGATGATTGCTGAACTCGTCGAGCATGTCGGCAGCCTGGTCGCCAGCCATGCCACGATGGCGATCAAGATCGCGGGTCCTGCCGATCTCCTCGCCGTTTTGCAGGAGAAGCTCAGCGGGCTGCCCGTCGCCATCGACTACGAGCGGGATCTAGGGGTCGACGTCCGCGTCGTTGCGGAAGAGACGATGATCGAGACGAGGCTGAAGGCCTGGATCGATCTGATCAGCGCCAAAATGGAGTAGCCGGCGTGGCGGAACAGAAGCCTGAGGAACTGCTGATCATCAGACGCACGCGAGGCGGCGAAGACAACGGCCACGGCGGCGCGTGGAAGATCGCCTTTGCCGATTTCATGACGGCCATGATGGCCTTGTTCCTCGTCCTTTGGCTGATCAGCGCAACCAATGAGAAGACCAAGGCGGCGCTGGCGCGCTATTTCAATCCGGTGAAGCTGGTCGACAGGACGATTCAGAAACGCGGGCTGAATGATCCGCAAGAACGCACAACCGAGGACGCGTCGGACAACGCTGCACCGCCGTCCAGACGGGAGGCTGCGCCGAAGCAGCAGTCGAAGCAGCAGGCCAAGCAGCAGACCAAGACTTTGCCGCAACCGGGAGGCGCAAAGCCACGCGGCGGCGACGGCACGGCTTATCTGCCGACCCATTCGGAAGCTGCCCTGTTTCGTGATCCTTATGCGGTTCTCGCCGAGATCGCAGCCTCGGGCGCGGCGGTCAAAACGCCCGATGCCGATCACCCCAATGTCGGAGCCGCCGCGAGCTTTCAGGATCCCTTCCAAGTGGCCGCGCCCGAAGTTCCGCAGCAGGCAGCGCCGCAAGCTGCGCCGCCCGGCACTTCTGAACGTAGCGCTGCGGCTGCTGCGCCGGCTGGCGGCCAGCCGAACACCATGCCGCCGCAACAGCCGAAGGCGAAGGAGCCGGATAAGGCAGCCGGCCAGCCGTCCGGTGCCGCCATGGCCGATCTCGCGCCCAAGCAAGTCGCGCCAAAGGATGTGGCGCCGAGCGGGCCGACGCTTGCCGCCAAAGCGCAGCCGACAGATCAGCCGGCCGGTGAGGTTCAGGCGGCGCGGCTGCAAAAGGAGATCGCCAATGCCCTCGGCCGCGCGGCGGCGCCCAATGTCGAAGTGAAGGCGACCTCGCGAGGCGTCCTCATCAGCCTCACCGACGGATATGATTATGCGATGTTTGCGATCGGTTCGGCCGAACCGCAGCGGCGAACCCTGCAAATCATGGCAAAGGTCGCGCATATTCTCCAAAAGCAGAAGGGCACGATCATCATCTCCGGCCATACCGATGGCCGCCGCTATCGATCACGGACTTACGACAACTGGCGGCTCTCGACCGCGCGCGCGCAGATGGCGCTCTACATGCTCGTGCGCGGCGGGCTCGACGAGAAGCGGATCGAAAGAATCGAAGGCGCCGCCGATCATGATCTGAAGGTTTCCAACGATCCGATGGCGGCGCAGAACCGGCGCATCGAAATCCTGCTGCGAAAGACGAACTCATGAGACTGCGGAGCACGATTGTCGCCGGATTGTTCATCGCCGTCTTGGCGATCGGCAGCGTCCAGGCTGAGACCAAATCGCCCTATGAAATCGTCCGTTCGCTGCAGGCCCTGCACGACCAGATGGCGCTGGGAAATCGGGCGGCACAAGCGGCCATGCCCGGGCTTTTGTGGCGGCTCGCCGACAGGCTCGTCGCCGCAGGCCCCGCTGCCTGGCGGGACCCGCGCAATGCGCGCGCCGTCGTCGTCTATATTCTGAGCGGCGGCCAGATCAGGGTTGCGCAAAAGGTTCTCGAAAGCCGCAAGTGCGCTGCATTGGAGAAGCGCCTCGTCGAAGGCGCGCTTGCCTATCTCGAAGGCGACCGGGCCGAAGCGAAGGCCATGTTGGACAATGTCGATCCGCGTTCGCTCGAACCGGCAGTCGGCAGCTACATCGCCTTGGCGCAAGCGGCGCTCATCGCTCAGGACAATCCCGGCAGAGCGATCGGGCTTCTCGACATGGCGCGTGTTCTGGCGCCGGGGACCCTGGTGGAAGATGCGGCGTTGCGGCGCGAGATCTTCCTTGCCGAGGAGACCGCCAATTACGAGAAGTTCGTCGACATGGCCGAGCAATATTTGCGGCGTTTCCGGCGCTCCGTCTATGCCGAAAGCTTCCGCCGCGGTTTTTCGGCGGCGGTCGTGCGCATGGGCGTTGCCGGAAAGACCAACCAGCTCACGCAACTCGCCGGCTTGGTGAACGGGCTGAGCGCGCATGAGCAGCTGCGGCTCTATCTCCGCATCGCCCAGACCGCGGTCGTTGGCGGCAAGATCGACGCGGCGCGATGGGCCTCGGAAAAAGTGGCGCAACTGGCTCCAAAGAACAGCGTCGAGGCGCATCGCGCGCTCCTTTACGATGGCGCTGCAGCGGTCCTGACGAAGGACTATGAGCATGGCCTCGCCGAGCTCAAAAGCCTCAATGCGAAGCGTCTGCCGCACGCCGATGCGGGGCTCAAGGAGGCTGCGCTCGGCGTCGCGCAGGGCATCCGGCGCTGGCCGCAGACCCAAGAGCAAAAGGACCAAAAAACGGGCAAGCCGGCCGCCGCGCAGAGCGATGAGCCGCCAGGCCCGCAAGCTGCCGGGGCAGGCGCCGTTCCCGCCGGCCTCGCGGCAACGATGAATGCGACCGATGGGGCGATCTCGCAGGCGCAGAAAATGCTCGCCGAAAGCGACATGGCTTTGGAGGCACAGGCGCAATGAACAGCGTCGGAGGACTTTTGCAGAATCTGCCAACGCGGCTTCCGGCGGACACTTATGATTTGCGCAACGGCTCACAGGATCCGGCGCAATCCGAGAACGGCGAGGGAAGCGGCTTCGGCGCTGTCCTTTCCGGCCTTGCGCAAAATTCCTCTGCCGATGGCGGCGCGGCGCCGGTGCAGCCGTCGATTCAGCGCCTCGACGGCGAAGCTACCGCTTCGGGCTCTGTGACGACGCAGGCGCCGTCCTTCGCGGCGCCCCCCGGCGCCGTCGTCGCGGCACGGCAGGCCGCGACAAGCATGGCGGCCATCGACAATGCCGCCGCCAGCGACAAACCTGCGCCGGGCGCCAGCGCGTCGGCCGCATCGAGCCTGAAGAGCGAAACGGGGTCCTTGCCGGCGACGCCCTCCAACGGCGTGCTGCCGGGTGCCTCGCCGCAGGCCGCTTCATCGCCCACCGCGGCAGGCGCGTGGACGGCGTCTTCGGGCGACGCCGCCGCCCGCGCGACATCCGAAATGGCCGCTTCGCGCGGACAGGCTGGGACGCTCACCACGCAAGCCGAAGATGCACCGGTCGCAGCCATCGCCACATCGGGCAAGCGGCGCGCGGGTGCCGCAACGAGCACTGCGAATGCCATGCAGAACGCGCCGGCTGGCGCGGCCGGCGGCAATGATCCGGGCCAAAGTTTTGGTCTTTCCACAACGGGGGCGCTCGCCACGGGCGCTTCGTCTTCGCCGAGCGCTGCCGCAGCAGCCACGGGCGACAAGGCTGCCGCGCCGGCAAGCCCTGCAAAGGCCGGTGGGGCAGGGGCATCAGGCGCGGCCGCGAGCCCCAACTCCGCACCGACGAGCGCCGCTGCGCCGGCGGCGATCGCGGTGACTGCAGTCCCCGTCGCGGCTGCGGCGGCGATCGCCGCGCCGCTCCAGACCCCGATGCCCGCCGTCCATACTGCCGACTTGAGCGCAGCGAAGGGATCGCGCGCCGACGAGTCGGTTGGGCGGCGTTCGCCCCTGGCGTCTGGGCGTGCGGCGGCCGCCGCGACGGCTGCGGCGCGGCCTTCGGAGGATGTCACATCCGCCGCTGCGGCCGCAGCAGGTGCCGGAGCCGCCGATCCGACGGCGCTTGCCGCTCTGGCCGCGATGATTGCGCCGAGCAGTTCTTCTGCGCCGGACCCGCCTGCGGCACCGGCCGCGCCATCGACGGGAACCGACGCGGAGGCGCCGCCGCAGGGCATTGGTGCCGGCGGTGCGCCGAGCCTCGGCGTGTCGCAGCTTCAAGCGCAAGTCCAAGCCGAAGCGGGTGTGGGCACAGCGGGTGCGGAGACGGCTACGTCCGATCTGGCGCCGCCATCGGCCTCTGCTGGAGCGGAATCCGGCAGCGCCGACACTTCGGTGGACATGCAAGTCACCGCTGTTTCTTCGGCGACGCATTTCGCGCCGGTCGCACGCCTTTCGCCGGTCCAGCAGATTGCCGACGCCATGATCGGTATCTTGCCGACGCTCGCCCAGACATCCCCCGGAACGGCGGCGAGCGGCACCGCGGGCGCGAGCTCCGGGGCTCCGGCGCCCGACCCGACGCTCGCGCTCGCCCAGCCGGCCACGGCGCCGGTCAAAGTGCTGAATTTGCAGCTCGAGCCGGAAAGCCTCGGGACAGTGACGATCACCCTCAATCTTTCCGCCGCCGGCCTCGATGTGCAAATGGCGGCGAGCCATGCCTCGACCATGAACCTCATCGACAAGGACAAGCAGAGCCTGTCCGATCTGCTGAGCCAATCCGGCTATTCCGTCGCCGGCTTCACGGTGACGCTCGGCGTCCACGGCGGAGCGAATGTCGCCAACAACGGGTCCGCTACGCAGAACCAAGGCGGTCAGAGCCCCGCGCCGGGCGGCGGCCAGGCGATGTCTCAGGGTGGATCGTCCAATGGAAACAGCAGCGCCCAGAACAGCGGGCAAAACGCTTCGGATCGCGGCTCAGCCGGGCAGGAGTCGCGCGGCAGTTCGCCGAACGGCGTGGCTGGCTCCGCCTCTCGCGGCGCTTTGTCTGGCGATCTTTACATTTAGCGGACAGAGCCGCGCCGAGACCAACGGCTCTCTGTGCGAGCGCGAAATGACGCGCGCGGCGCAGAAATATGGTGTGCCGCTCGGCGTGCTTTACGCTGTCGGCCTCACCGAAACCGGGCGGCGTGGTTCACTCAGCCCCTTCGCCCTCAACATCGAGGGGCCGTCTTTTTTCCCGCGCACGCTTACCGAGGCCCTGCGGCTTTACGAACAGGCGCGCAAGGAAGGGGCCAAGCTGATCGACATCGGCTGCATGCAGGTCAATCACTTCTATCACGCGAGCCATTTCCGCTCAGTGGCCGATATGTTCGATCCCCATGAGAATGTCGATTATGCCGCGCAATATCTGAAAGAACTCCGCCTCAAGGAGGGCAGTTGGACTTTGGCGGCGGCGCGCTATCACGCCGGCCCCGACAATGACCCGGCCCAGAAGCAATATGTCTGTGCCGTGATCGCCAATATGGTCGCGAGCGGCTTCGGACGATGGACGCCGAACGCGCGCGCCTTCTGCCAGTAATACTTACGAATGGACGCAGAGGCAGGGCGCTGCGACTCTTGCGAGTTCATGTCGTCGTGAGGTTTTGGCGATGTCTAGCCGTCCAATAAACAACATCGGGTAAGAATGTCCGCCTTAGCCTCCGCAGCGTTTGACGAAGGATAATTGTTTGTTAACACTTTCTTTCGCCTGAACAACTGATTCGGGGGGCGGTTCGGTGCTGGTGATCGTAGACGAAAGAGACATCGTTACAGCTGGATATGCATGTCGATTCGGCAATGAAGGCGTATCCGCCGCGCGTTTCAGCACGGAGGAGTTTCGAGAGTGGGTCGCGACGGTTTCGGATGCGGATCTTTATGCCGTGGAGGCGTTTCTTCTCGGCGATTGTCGTGACCGTGAAGTTTTGCCCAGGATGATCCGCGAGCGCTCGCGCGCGCCGGTCATCGCGATGAACGAAGCCCCGTCGCTGGAACAGACCTTGGGTCTTTTTGCGGCGGGTGTCGACGACGTGGTGCGCAAGCCGATTCATGTCCGCGAGATCCTGGCACGCGTCGGTGCCATAAGGCGCCGGCTCGAGACGCAGCAGGATCATGCGGTGATCGGCGACATGCGGGTCTATTTCGACGGCCGCGATCCGGAAGTCAAAGGCGTCGTGGTGCCGCTGCCGCGGCGGGAAAGGCGGATCTTGGAATATCTCGTCGCCAATCGCGGGCGGCGGGTGAGCAAGGCGCAGATCTTCAATTCCATCTACGGCATCTTCGATGAAAACGTCGAAGAGAATGTCGTCGAAAGCCATATCAGCAAATTGCGCAAGAAGCTGCGCCGCCATCTCGGGAGCGATCCGATCAGCTCGGTCCGCTATCTCGGATATCGGCTGGCCGATCCTGTTTAAGGGGCGGCTCGCCTCGGCCTTGGTCTCGCAATGACACATCGGCGCCGGCGCGCCGAGGCGAACGCGTCCCGTCGGCACTTGCGGCGCGGAGCGCTGGTCTGGACCTTGCGCGGCGTGCGAAGACATGCGCCGGGCTGTGTGCGAAAGCGCGGCGACAATTCAATTCATTGTGACCATGTGTCCCGGCATGCCGAGGAAATCCGATGGAATCTTCCGTCGAAGACCCTGCCGGCATGCCCTAGAGCATCGTGCGCAAAAGTGTCTGCGGTTTTGCGCTTAAACGATGCTCTATTTTTTTGAATTTAGAGCATCTTATCCGCCCTCAAGTGATTCCACTTGAAGGCGGGATGCTCTAGAGCATCGTGCGCAAAAGTGTCTGCGGTTTTGCGCTTAAACGATGCTCTATTTTTTTGAATCTAGAGCATCTTATCCGCCCTCAAGTGATTCCACTTGAAGGCGGGATGCTCTAGAGCATCGTGCGCAAAAGTGTCTGCGGTTTTGCGCTTAAACGATGCTCTATTTTTTTGAATCTAGAGCATCTTATCCGCCCTCAAGTGATTCCACTTGAAGGCGGGATGCTCTAGAGCATCGTGCGCAAAAGTGTCTGCGGTTTTGCGCTTAAACGATGCTCTATTTTTTTGAATCTAGAGCATCTTATCCGCCCTCAAGTGATTCCACTTGAAGGCGGGATGCTCTAGAGCATCGTGCGCAAAAGTGTCTGCGGTTTTGCGCTTAAACGATGCTCTATTTTTTTAAATCTAGAGCATCTTATCCGCCCTCAAGTGATTCCACTTGAAGGCGGGATGCTCTAGAGCATCGTGCGCAAAAGTGTCTGCGGTTTTGCGCTTAAACGATGCTCTATTTTTTTGAATCTAGAGCATCTTATCCGCCCTCAAGTGATTCCACTTGAAGGCGGGATGCTCTAGAGCATCGTGCGCAAAAGTGTCTGCGGTTTTGCGCTTAAACGATGCTCTATTTTTTTGAATCTAGAGCATCTTATCCGCCCTCAAGTGATTCCACTTGAAGGCGGGATGCTCTAGAGCATCGTGCGCAAAAGTGTCTGCGGTTTTGCGCTTAAACGATGCTCTATTTTTTTAAATCTAGAGCATCTTATCCGCCCTCAAGTGATTCCACTTGAAGGCGGGATGCTCTAGAGCATCGTGCGCAAAAGTGTCTGCGGTTTTGCGCTTAAACGATGCTCTATTTTTTTAAATCTAGAGCATCTTATCCGCCCTCAAGTGATTCCACTTGAAGGCGGGATGCTCTAGTGGCCAATCGAATTTGCTGCTGCCTGAGTGCCGGCGCCGCCAATCGCAAAGTGCGCGCAAGCTCCGCGCAAGTTGATCGCCTTCTAATCCGCGCTGATAAGTCAGGAGAATCAAAGATGAGCCTCTTCAGCGCCATGATGGCGAGCGTCTCTGGCATGCAGGCCCAGGCAAATATGCTCTCGACCATTTCCGACAATATCTCGAATTCCGATACGACCGGCTACAAACAAGCCAATGCGAGCTTCGAGGACATGCTGAGCCAAGTCAGCACATCGTCTTATACGGCGGCGGGCGTTGGAACAACGATCAGCTACGGCATATCGACACAAGGCGATTTGGCGGCTGCGTCTTCGAGCACCGATCTCGGCATCCAGGGCAATGGCTTCTTCGTGGTCCAAGGTTCGGGGGGTAACACCTACCTGACGCGCGCCGGCGATTTCAGCGTCAATGTCGATGGCCAGCTCGTCAATTCGGAAGGCTATACCCTGATGGGTTATCCGATCACGTCGACGAGCGATACGGTGCCGGGCTCGGCGAGTCAGCTGACGCCGATCACTATTTCCACGGCGGGGCTCGTTGCCAATCCCTCCACCTCCGGAACCTTGACGGCCAATCTGGATTCGACCGCGACGGCGGTGACCTCGGCCGATCTTCCGTCGAACGGGGGCACAAGTTATACCGACTCGACGTCGATGACCGCCTATGACGATCTCGGCAATTCTGTGACGCTCAACGTCTATTTCACCAATACGGGGCCAAATACCTGGGAAATGGACGTCTATAACGGTACGACGCCCAGCACCGGGACGCCGTTGGTCAGCGAGAATTTGGCTTTCTCCCCGACGACCGGCGATCTTGTCGGTACCGCTGCTGTCCCGACTGCCGCTGGTACAACCGTGTCGCCTCTTTCGATCGCGATTCCCGGCGGCAATACGGTGAGCCTCGACATATCCAATATGACCCAGCTGAGCAGCAGCTTCGCGGTCTCGGACAATACGGTCAACGGCAATGCGCCGGCCTCCTACAGCGGTCTTTCCATCTCCACCTCCGGCATCATTTCCGAAGTCTATTCGGACGGCACGACGCAGGAGGTTGCCGGAATTCCGCTGGCGACGGTTGAAAGCGTCAACAATCTCACGCCCGAGGTTGGCCAGGCCTATTCGGCCAATCCCAATTCAGGCAATATCGTGATCGGCTCGGCGGACTCGGATGGCTACGGCACGATCAATTCCAGTGAACTCGAATCTTCGACCGTCGATCTCGCGACCCAGCTCACCAATATGGTCGTTGCCCAGAATTCCTATTCCGCCAATTCGAAGGCATTCCAAACGGGATCGACTATGGTGACCACGTTGATCAATATGATCAATGCGCCGTGACGGTTGCGCATTCTCTCCTGAACCGAGTGCCGTGCCATGAGCCTTTCGAGCGCCACGCTCATAACGCAATCCGCCTTGGCTACGGTTTCGGCCGAGACGTCGGTGGTGTCGCAAAACATCGCCAACGTCAACACCAGCGGCTATTCGCTCCAGCTCGCCAACCTCATCACGACGATGGATGGCGGATCGACCGTCTCCTCGATCACGAATGCGCAAAATCAGGCGCTGTTTAACAGCGTTCTCGATGCGACGTCTTCGTCTGCTGCACAGAATGCGATCGCCAACGGGCTGACCACACTTCAGGACACGATCGGCGATACGAGCAGCACCACCTCGCCTGCGGCGCAGATCAGCGCTTTTATCGATGCGCTGCAATCATATGAGGCCTCGCCGAACGACAGCAGCCTCGCTGCGTCGGCGGTCTCCGCGGCGAGCTCGCTCGCCACCACGCTCAACGATGCGACGACGACGGTTCAGCAGCTTCGCGAGCAGGCGGACTCGGAGATGGCGTCCTCGGTGTCGAGCATCAACTCGCTGTTGACGCAATTCCAGTCGGTCAATAGCCAAATCGTCTCCGGCACTGCCGCCGGCAATAACGTCAACTCGCTGCTCGACACGCGCAATTCGATCTTGACGCAGCTGTCGCAGCAAATCGGTATTTCGACGACCACCAGCGCCAATGGCGCCATGTCGATCTATACCGACAGCGGCGTCACTTTGTTCCAGGGTGGGCAGGCGAGTTCGGTCACTTTTCAGCCGACCGCAACCTATACGGCGGGCACGACCGGCAATGCCGTCTATATCAACGGTATTCCGGTTACCGGCAGCTCTGCGACAATGCCGATCCAGTCCGGTGCATTGGCCGGGCTCGCCAATCTTCGCGACACTGTCGCCGTCACCTATCAGGCGCAGCTCGATCAGACCGCGCAAGGCCTCATCAGTGCCCTTGCCGAGACTGACCCATCAAGCTCCACCACCACGCTGGCGGGGCTGTTCACCAATGGCAGCAGCACGGCGGTCCCCTCGTCGTCGAATGATACGGGGCTCGCCGGCACGATTACGGTGAACGCTTTGGTCGATCCGAGCCAAGGTGGCACCGCGACGCTGCTCGGCAGCGGTATCAACTACACTTATAGTACTGATGCGAGCTATTCCGGGCAATTGGAGCAGTTGCTCACCAATCTGTCGACGAACCAGACCTTCAGCTCAAGCGGGCAGATCGGGACCAGCAATACGGTCAGCGGCTACGCGGCGGATTCTGCGAGCTGGCTCGAGACACAACGCCAGAACGCGTCGTCCGAGAGCACCTATCAAAGCACCTTGCTGAGCAATTCGACGACCGCCTTGTCGAATGCGACCGGTGTCAATCTCGATGATGAAATGTCGCAAATGCTCGATCTCGAAAACTCCTATGGTGCGACAGCGAAATTGCTGACGGCGGTCAACAACATGTTCGCCGATCTCACTGCCGCCATCAACCCGGTAGCCGCCTGATGACCTCATATGTTTCGACCTATTCGCTCACCACGCCGCTGCTGCAGTCCGTCCTCACGGCGCAATCGAATCTCACGACCGCCGAACAGGAGGTCTCGACCGGCACCTATGCCGATGTCGGGCTGCAGCTCGGCGCAGAGACGGGCCAGGACTTTTCGCTGCGCTCCGAAGAATTGTTGCTGCAGACGATTTCCGACACCAACAATGTCACCTCGACGCGTCTGTCGTCGACCCAGACCGTCCTCAGCAATTTGCAGACGACGGCGCAGGATTTTCTCAATTCTCTGATTTCGTCGACTGGGACGAGCTCCGCCTCTGCCTTGCAGAGCGGCGCGGAAACCGACCTACAATCGCTCATGTCCGAGCTGAACACGTCGGTGAACGGCCAATACATCTTTGGCGGCATTAACTCGGGGACGGCACCGATCACCGCGACGTCGGCATCCAATCAGTCTGCAGTCGATAGTGCATTCTCGAGTACTTTCGGATTTTCCACATCCTCGTCGAGCGTCTCGTCCATCACCGGGACGCAAATGCAGAGCTTCCTCGACACGCAGTTTCCGGCGCTGTTCCAAGGCTCCAATTGGACCAGCAATTGGTCGTCTGCCTCGGATACGACGATCACGAGTCAGATTTCGGATACGCAATCGGCCAGCACTTCGGTCAGCGCCAATCAATCGGCGTTTCAGGACTTGGCGCAGGCCTATACGATGGTCGCCGATCTCGGCACCGCGAATTTGAGTTCGGACGCGCTCAGCGCGGTCACGAGCGCGGCGACAACGCTTGTCCAGAATGCGATTACCGGTCTGACCAATATTCAGACAAATGTAGGTCTCGTTCAATCCGACATATCGGCCGCCAACAACCAGATGTCGGTGCAGATGAACATATTGACGACGCAGATCAATAATTTCGAAAACGTCGATGCCTATCAGGCGTCGACGCAAGTGACGGATCTGCAGACGCAGATCGAAACCGCCTATTCGCTGACATCGCAGTTATCGAAGCTCAGTCTGGTGAACTATATTTGAGGCCGACCGATCGTGAGGAGTGAAAAACGGCGATGTATCAATTCTCATACGCCGAGATTCTGGATGACAATGCCCAAGACGCCCGCTCGCGCGAGCGCCAAGCGATGGAACGCGGCATGGAGCTCCTGGCAATCGCCCGGGAGAAAGGCGTCCGCTCGATGGAAGCGGCGGAAGCTCTGAACTACGTCAATCAGCTTTGGCGAATCTTCATCGAGGATCTCGCCAAGCCAGAAAACGATTTGCCGGATGCGCTGCGTGCCGAACTCATTTCGATCGGTCTCTGGATCACCAATGAAGTGCACCGGATGCGGCTCGGCAAATCAGAGAACTTCGACGGCTTGATCGAAATCTGCACGATCATTCGGGATGGCCTGAAGTGAGGCGCTAAGATGCATATTTCGTTGCGTGCAGGCGAGAAACTCTACATCAACGGCGCGGTTTTGCGAGTCGACCGCAAAGTCTCCGTCGAACTGCTCAACGATGCGACCTTCCTGCTCGAAGCGCATGTGATGCATGTCGACGATGTGACAACGCCGTTGCGTCAGCTTTATTTCATCGTCCAGATCATGCTGATGAATCCGGCCGACACGCCGGCGGCGTGCCAGATGTTCGCCGAAGCGCTTTCGACGAACCGACAGAGTTTCGCTCATCATGAGATCCTCGCCGGGCTCGAGGCGGCCGAGCGTCTCGTCGGCGAAGACCGGAAATTCGAGGCGTTGAAGATGATCCGCGCGCTGCTGCCGATTGAAGCCGAGACCCTCGGCAAGGACAACAGGCTCGAACCGGAGCAGGCGGCCTAAGGAGCTTAGGGAGATATGCTATGACAGTCAGTCCTACTTCGTCAGCGACGGCGGCGTCCTCCAGCTCGTCGAGCACCTCGGCGCAGGCCGCGACGATCAATTACAACCAGTATCTGCAGCTTCTGGTCGCGGAGTTGCAGAATCAGGACCCGACGGCCCCGACCGACCCAACACAATATATGAGCCAATTGGCTTCATTCTCCTCGGTCGAGCAGCAAATCCAGACGAATTCGAAGCTCGACGACATGCTGACATCCTCCGCCTTGACACAGGCCGAATTGCTGATCGGGCAGACGATCACCTCCGCCGACGGTTCAACGACCGGCACGGTTGCTTCCGTCAATTTATCCTCGGCCGGCGCGGTCAGCGCGACCTTGACCGATGGCAGCACGGTCGCCTTGACGACAGGCAGCAGCGCCGGGACCTCGACCACCTTGAGCGACGGCTCGACCTTCACATTGCCCGCCGGCGTCACGATCGAGTGAACATGAACGAAGCTGACGCTCTCGAACTCACGCGTTCGGCGATCTGGACGGTCCTCGTCGTGACGGGACCTGCCGTCGGCGCCGCCATGGTCGTCGGCGTCATCGTCGCCCTGTTTCAGGCACTGACTCAGATCCAGGAAATGACCCTGACTTTCGTTCCGAAGATCCTTGTCGTCCTCGCTGTCTTGACTTTCGGCGCGTCCTTCATCGGCAGCCAGATCTATATGTTTACCGAGCAGGTCTATTCGCGGATCGAAAAGGGCTACTGACTGGGTGCCGGCGCCTTGCGGGGTGCTTTGCGCAGCGGGGCTCGCTCAGCGTCCTCGCTCGCTTCGGCCGAGGAAAAAGCCCTTGACTCCCAAGATAAGTCCGGGCTGCGGCGGCTCGCGTCATCTCCGGGCAAGCTTCGTTCGCCATTTTGACGTTGGCACAGGCGTCCTCGCGGAGTCGGTTTCCGGCAAAGCCGATCGATCCATCTTCGCGGACATAAGATTCAACGCCCGGCTGCGCGCCGCTGCTGCGTGCCGCTCTTCTTGGTGATCGGAGACCGGGCGCCATGGGCGGAAAGGGTCGTCAATGGCGGGAGTAGCGGCAGGCGTGCCGGCGTTGGAAGGCAAGGGATCGCGGGATGTCGGCTTTGCCGCCGGCATCATCGCAATCCTCGCCATCTTCTTTCTTCCCGTCCCGGCCTTTGCGATCGATATCGGGCTTGCCTTCTCGATCGCTCTGTCCGTGCTGATCCTGATGGTCGCCTTGTGGATTGAGCGGCCCTTGGACTTCTCGTCCTTCCCCACCGTTTTGCTCGTTGCGACCTTGTTGCGCTTGTCGCTCAACATTGCGACGACGCGACTGATCCTCTCGAATGGGCCGGAAGGGACGACCGCAGCCGGCTATATCATCGGCGGTTTCGCCAGACTGGTGATGAGCGGCGATTTCGTTATCGGTCTCATCGTCTTTACGATCCTTATCACCGTCAATTTCGTCGTGATCACCAAGGGCGCGACGCGTATCGCGGAAGTGGGCGCGCGCTTCACCCTCGATGCCATTCCCGGCAAGCAAATGGCGATCGACGCCGATCTTCATGCCGGCGTGATCGACGAAAAAGAGGCGCAGCGGCGCCGCCGCGAACTCGAAGAGGAGAGCGCCTTCTTCGGCTCCATGGATGGTGCCTCCAAATTCGTGCGCGGCGACGCGATCGCCGGCCTCATCATTCTGGCGGTCAATATTTTCGGCGGCATCGTCATCGGCGCGACGCGCCATAACATGCCGCTCGCCCAAGCCGCCGATGTCTTCACCAAGCTCTCCGTCGGCGACGGCCTCGTCACGCAAATTCCGTCGCTCATCGTGTCGCTCGCCGCCGGCCTTCTGGTCTCGAAAGGCGGCACCAGAGGTTCGGCCGAGCAGGCGGTGCTCGGGCAGCTCGTCAAATATCCCAAGGCGATGTTCGTCGCCGCGCTTTTGATGTTCACCTTTGCGATCGTTCCAGGCCTGCCGTTTTTTCCTTTCGCTTTGCTCGGCGGCATCCTGGCCTTTGTCGGCTATGCGGTGCCGGCGCGGCTCGCCCGCGACCGGGCGGAAGAGCTGGCGCGCGCCGCGGCAGCCGACCTGCAGGCGCAGAAGCAGGCCAAGGAATTGGTCAAGGAATCGCTGAAATCGGTCGAGATCGAACTCTGTCTCGGCAAGCAGCTTTCGGCGAAATTGCTCGTCGCCCAAGGCGAGCTCGCTCATCGGGTCACCAAGATGCGGCGCAAATTCGCGCAGCAATATGGCTTCGTCGTCCCAGACATCAAGGTCACCGACAGCCTGTCGGTGCCGCCCAAATCCTATCAGATCAAGATCCATGGCGCGGTGGTCGCCGCACATGAGTTGATGCTCGGCCATCTGCTCGTCGTCACTGGCGACGGCCCCAAGCCGGATCTTCCCGGGGAAGAGGGGCGCGAGCCCGCCTTCGGCATGAAGGCGATTTGGATTTCGGAGGCCTATGCGAACGAGTTGAAACGGCAGGGCTTCCGCGCGGTGGACGGCATGTCGGTTCTGCTCACCCATTTGAGCGAGGTCATCCGCAACAATCTCTCGCAGCTCCTCTCCTACAAGGACATGCGGACGCTGTTCGATCGTCTCGGCACGGAATATAAAAGGCTGCTCGACGATATCTGCCCGTCGCAGATTTCCTATTCCGGTTTGCAGGCCGTCTTGAAGCTTTTGCTTGCGGAACGTGTCTCGATCAGGAATCTGCAGCTGATCCTCGAGGCCGTCGCCGAGATCGCTCCGCATGTCCGCCGCGCCGAACAGGTGACGGAACATGTGCGGATGCGCATCGCGCAGCAGATCTGCGGCGATCTGATGGACGATGGCGCGCTCAAAGTGCTGCGTCTCGGCGGCCGCTGGGATCTCGCCTTTCACCAGGCCCTGAAGCGGGACGCCAAGGGCGACATCATCGAATTCGATCTCGACCCTGGCATGGTCGAGCAATTCGGCACGGAAGCTTCGACGGCAATTCGCGAGCGGATGGACAAGGGCCATTCCTTCGTGCTGGTGACGACGCCAGAGGCGCGCCCCTATGTTCGAATGGTCGTCGAACGACTGTTTGCGACTCTGCCGGTTCTGTCGCATCTCGAAATTGCCCGCGGCGTCGAGATAAAGTCGCTTGGAACGATCTCGTGAGTACGATCGGCTCGGATACGGTCCTTTCGGCTTTCATCCTCTTCTGCCGGATCGGCGCCTGTCTGATGTTGATGCCGGGCTTTTCGAGCCCGCGGATTCCGACCACCGTGCGCCTGTTCCTCGCCGTCGCCGTCACGCTCGCTTTCGTGCCGCTGCTCGGCCCCGATGTGGAAAAACTGATCGACAAGGCCTCGCCGCTCGTCCTCCTGCGTCTCATCGTCTCGGAAACATTGATCGGCGGCCTGATCGGCTTCATGGGCCGGATCTTCTTCGCGGCGCTGGAAACGCTCGGAACCGCGATCGCCCAGGAAATGGGGCTCGCCAATTCGCTCGGCGCGCCGATCAACGAGATGGAGCCGGCCCCCACCATCGCATCCCTGCTGACCTTTTTGGCGACGACCTTGCTCTTCGTTACCAATCTGCATTGGGAAGTGCTGCGCGGGATCGTCGCCTCCTACCGGGCTTTGCCGATCGCCGGCGGGTTTTCGACGCAATTCGGGCTCGTCCAGGTCGCCGATACGCTCGCCAAATCCTTTCTGCTGTCCTTGCGCATCGCAAGCCCCTTCATCGTTTTCGCGCTCATCGTCAATCTGGGCATAGGCCTCGCCAATCGGCTGACGCCGCAAATCCCGGTCTATTTCATCGCGGCGCCGTTTGTCGTCTTCGCCGGTCTGGTGCTGTTCTACTTCACCTTCCGGCAGCTCTTGGAGCTGTTCATGGCCGGATTTTCGGCCTGGCTTTCGAACGGCTGAGAGCAGATGCGCCAGCGCCTCAAATCATTGCAACGGCTTCTCTCGGTGCAGAAGGACATGCGTCGCTTGGCGGAATGGCGATTCGCGACGCTGGAGCGGCAGCTCGCGGCCATGCGGGAGGAGCAGAAGCGGCTGGTCTCCTATCTCGATGACGACCGCCTCTTCACCCTCGCCTATACCGGGACCATCGTCGAAAGACTTCGGACGCTCGATGAGAGCAAAGAGCGGCTTGCGCAAGAGCGTGATGAGCAGCGCAGGATTCTTCTTCAGCGATCGCGGCGGATGGGCCAGATCGCCCATGCAACGGATGCGGTAGCCGAGCAATGCCGCCGCAGCGACGAAAGACGCGAGCTTGATGCAGCGATCGACGCCACGATCAACCGGCAACGCGCAAGCTTCCCGTAAGCTCAATGCCGCATTCTGACGCGGATCTCCACCGATCTGGCTCGCGCGTGAGCGAAGTGGATTCGCGTCCGACCCGCTTGAGTCGTGGAAGAGAGGGCAGCTGCCATGTGTCCTCTAGAGCATCGGACCCAAAAGTGGATACCGGTTTTGGGATAATCCGATGCTCTGCTTTTTTAATCTAGAGCATCTTATCCGCTTTCAAACGATCTCATTTGAAAGCGGGATGCTCTAGCTGCCAAGGACGAATGCCGTGTCCATCAAGCCACCCTCGGATCTTCTGCTCGACGTCGCGAGAGCTGCCGATCCGTCGACCGCCGCTGCGGCGGCGGCGAGACTGGCGAAGGCCGCGGCGGAGAGTGGCGGGTCCGATGTTGGCTTTTCGGAAATCCTGAATGGGGTGGGCGCGCCGCCGCCGAGCCCGTTGAGCGCGGCCGGGCA
This sequence comes from uncultured Alphaproteobacteria bacterium, assembly GCA_963704745.1. GTDB lineage: Bacteria > Pseudomonadota > Alphaproteobacteria > Rhizobiales > Beijerinckiaceae > Methylovirgula. The sequence continues at coordinate 2,594,354 of OY969936.1, read as the reverse complement.
AGTGGCCGGCGCCGCCGTCGTGCCGCGACGCTCCGCGCCGATCGACGCCGGCACGAAGGCCTATCAAGGCCTCGAAGCGCTGCTCCTGCAAAATCTCGTCGAGACCATGCTGCCCGAGAGCAGCGACCTGTTCGGCGAAGGCAGCGCCGGCATGATGTGGCGATCGATGCTGGCACGGGAGTTGGGAACCGATCTTGCGAAAAAAGTCGACCTGGGAATTGAGCCGAAATATCTGCGCGCCAGCCACGGTTCGCCAGCGCATCATTCGAAATCCGCATACGCTGCCGATTCGCCCGTCGGAGGGATCGGCCATGCCACTTCGAAACATGCGTGATGCGCCATGGTAGACGAGGCTTATGCGATGAGCGGGACGGCGACCCAGGCGGGCGATGCGGGCGGAGATCCGCCTGCCGCGCGCCTCGCTCTTTTGCGCGACAGCCTTGCCAAGACGATCGCACGGGTGGAGCGGGTCATCGATCTCGAAACCGAGACGCTGCAGCGCCATCAGCCGATCGAGCTCAGCACCTTCAATCATCAGAAGAGTCACGGGTTGTTGGAACTCACCCGCGCGATGCGGACGCTTGGGCGGACCTCCTTCGACCCCGAGATTTTGCAAGATCTCGCGCGGTTGCGCGAAAAATTGGAAAAGAATCTCGCGGCTCTCGCAATCCATTTGAAGGCTGTGCGCCAAGTCTCCGCGCTCATCGCGCGCGCGATCGAGGATGATAATTCGGACGGGACCTATTCGGCTTCGATCAGTCGGACGCGACAATTGTGATGAGGCTCGTCGCAAGCTGCATCTGGGTCTGCTTCATCACCGTCGCGGCGGCATATGCCGCGGCGACGTGGAAGCTCCAGCAGGTCGATGCGGCGGTCCACGCGCAGCCCGTCGAAAAGCTGAATTATCACAAGACCAGCCCGCTCAATGTTCCGATGATCGCCAATGGCGCGGTCCAGGGCTATGTCGTCGTGCAATTCGGATTCACGGAGACCGAGAAGGCCGAGCATGTGTCGGTGCCGCCGGACGCCTTCTTGCTCGATGAGGCGTTCCGGATGATCTATTCGGACCCCAATCTCGATTTCCACCACCTCGAAAAATATGACGTCGCCGGGCTGACGAAGGCGCTCGTAAAAAGAGTCAATCGCCGACTGAACGAAGATGCGATCAAGGAAGTCCTCGTCGAAGAAATCAATTTTGTTTCGAAAGATGAAATTTCGAGATGAGAACCATATCCATCGGCTCGGCCCGTGTGTCCACCCTTCGCGAGCAAGAGAACTCCAACCAGCGTCGCAGCGCTTCGTTCGGCAAGTCAGCTTTGAGATTTATATCCTTAACAGTGGAGGTTGACGATGGTTTTCGATAGGTTGACCTGGATAGGTCTCATGGTGGTTGCGCTCGGCTGGGCGTTGCTCCTTTCCGGCGCATCGGTCATGGAACCGATGGTGCGGATCATCGGCCGCTCCGGCGCGGCGCCGCTCGATCTCGCCACGATCGCGCAGGCGACGATCCTGACCGGTTTTGGCCTTGCCATTCTCGGCGCCTTGCAGAGCGGATTTGGCACCCTGAAGCATTTCTTCGATGCGGTGCTCGAGCGAACCGCGCGGCCCGGAGCGAAAATGGCGGGCGAACCGCCGCAGCATCAGCGTCAGCATCAGAGAAGCATCGTCGAACGCGGCCGTCTCAAGGACCGTCCCTATGTCCTGTTCGGCGACGGCACCATCGAAGTCGAGACCCTGCTCGGCATGCGGCGCTTCACCTCCCTTCGGGAGGCGCATGAATTCATCGGCGGCTGAGCGCGCTTTTCGAACCGACGGTTCGCGTCTGCGAAGCGTGCTGTGATTGAGAGCGGTTTCGGATCGAGCGCGGAGCTTTGCGCCGAAGCCGCTCTCTGGACGGTGCAAAATTTGGAAAAGACGATTTCCGTTCCGCGGATTGGCAAAGCGGCGGATCGCCAAGCCCCGGAAAAAGGAAAAAGTTTCAGATTGTCGCGACGAACGGGGCGTCTCGCTGGCGCTTTGAGATTCCGACTGCGGTTGCGATCAAGCTGATCGATCGAGGAGGCAGAGGCGCGAAATGGCAAGGCCACAAACGAGATCTAGCCGCTTGAAACAGGGCTCTGCACCTTCTGTCCGCGCGCCGCTCCTGAACGCACCGCGGCAGGCCTTGCCGGCACGGCCGTCTCCGCAAATTCGGCCGACTGCCGTGCATCTCATCTCCGCCGTGGATCGCGCCGTCATCACTGCTGGGATTCTCACGGCCGTCGCTTCAGCGGCTTTCGCGACCTATATGGTTGCGACCGATCATCCGCACCCCATGTTCGGCGGGCTCGACCATCTGATGATCTTCGCGCAGCCCAACCACGGCGATCTCCGTCCCGTCATCGCGCGCGTCCCCGAGACCTCCGATGATCAGGGCGTCGATTACACCACGACCGGCACGATTCCCGAAAAGGCCGATACGCGCCCGACGCCGACCTATGTTGTGCCCGCCATCAATGGACGCGATGGACCGATCATCAAGGGCTTCACCTTGCGCGGCGTCAGCGGCAATGTCGCTATGGTGGAAGGCGCCGACGGCATCTACCGTCTCGAGCCCGGCTCGACACTGGCCGGTGCTGGGCGCGTGCTTTCGATCGAGTGGCGGAAGGGCAAATTCGTGGTCGTGACGACGCAGGGGATCATCCAGGCGGAGCAGCCTTAAGGCATGTAGCGGAAAAGCTGCTGGCTTTTTGGAATCATGCGCCGTCTTCAATGGTCCGCGCTACGAATCTTGATGCCGAGCCTGAAAAGTTCGGCGCGCGTCAGGCTGCGCGGATCGATTTCCCTCAGCAAAGTCATACCGACGTCGCGGCCGCGCTGCCAGACGACCGTCGCTTCGAACATGCGCGTGGCGATCTCGTCGAAGAAGCGGATGTGCCGAGGGAGCAGGACATTGGCGGCGAGCCGCAGCCTTGCGCCGCGTGCTGAGCGGTCTCGAACCTGGCTTTCCGTCACGATATGCGCGCGTCCGTCGACGATCTTGCCTGATCGCAAATGCGTGCGCCAGCGCCGTTCCGCCCGCTTGTCCCAGCTTGCGCCGGCTGCCGGCGCAAGAGCGGGATGCGGAAAAGCCGGAACCGGTTTTCGGGCGCAATCATGTTTACGAAGATTGCGTAGGCTTATCTGCATATCCCGCTCTAAATTATTAGAATCGATCACGTTTATGACTTTGGATCCTTGCGATCCGGAGTCATCGCGATCTACGACCGTATAAGTGACATCGCCATTTGGCGGCGACGACAGGCTCGTGACCTTGAAGGCCTCGAGGGTCTGGCACGCTGCGGGATGAGGCTGCGGACGGCGCATGGGCAATGCTGCTCTCGAAAATGGACGGCGATGAAAATCATAGCGCCCTTTGCGGCCATGGCGCGCGGCTTTGCCGATTGTGGTAAATGCGCCCATCCTTTATGCTGTATATTGGTATATATAGAGCTTGGAGCTTTGGCGCGCCGAGGGCACGCGGAGCAAGGGCAACTCGGCGTAAGAGCCAAAGGAGACCATTGATGTTCAAGTCGATACGCCGGCCGCTCGCCGCGTTCATTCTGACGTTCTTCTGCGTCGTCGCGGGGCTGCCGCTGCAGGGCATGGCGCCAGCCGATCCGGCAAAACAGGGTCCCGTGATTTTTGCCGCCGCCAGCATGAAGACGGCGCTCGATGCCATTGCCGCTGCTTTTGCGGCAAAGACCGGCGCCGCCCCGGCGATCTCCTATGCCTCCTCCGGGGTCCTGGCCAAGCAGATCGAGCAGGGCGCGCCGGCGGATATTTTCATTTCCGCCAATGTCAAATGGATGGACTACCTCGATAAAGCGAAGCTGCTCAAGCCGGGCACGCGGCGCGATTTGCTCGGCAACGCTCTCGTCCTCATCGAGCCCGCCGATGCGAACACCAAGCTCGAGATCGCGCCGGGCTTCGGCCTTGCCGCGGCGATCGGCGATGGCAAGCTCGCGGTCTGCACGGTCGCATCATGCCCTGCCGGCATCTATGGCAAGCAGGCGCTGGTCAAGCTCGGGATCTGGAAGGATGTGGAGCCGAAGCTCGCGCAGGCCAGCAATGTCCGCGATGCCTTGATGCTGGTCGCGCGCGGGGAGGCGAAATTCGGCATTGTCTACGCGACGGACGCGAAGGCGGAGCCGAAGGTGAAGGTCGTCGGCATCTTCCCCGAATTGAGCCATGCTCCGATCGTCTATCCCATTGCGATCGTGGCGAGTTCGAGCAATCCGGCGGCGCCCGGTTTCGTCGCCTTCATGACGTCACAGGCCGCGGTCAAGATTCTGACAGATCAGGGGTTCACTGTTCTGGTGCATTAGATCACGATGGTGTTCGGTGGAATCGGCGGACCGCCGTCGCCGGCGGAATCATCGGCTTTACCGCCGGCCCCGGTATCGCATGCGGCATGGGGCTGAAGGGCCACCGGCATCGTCACCGCGCCCATCATGCGACTCGCCAGCCCTAGAGCATGTCCCGGAAAAGTTGACAGACTTTTCCGATATTTTAGCCATCGGGTATACCCGATGTCTCATAGCGGACATGCTCTATTTCTTTGATGTAGGGCCGATTTGTCCCGATCATGTGGATCGTAATCCAAGCACATCGGATATATCCGATGTGCCAAAGAGGCCGATTCCACATGATCGGGATCGGCTCTAGCCGGGTTCGGCCCGGCGGTGGCAATCGCTGAGCCCGTCGCCAGCCTCGTCGCATCAACCGATGTTGGCCATGCCAAAGTCCAGACTGGACTTTTGCAATGCGGCCATGCTCCAAATCCCGGCTCATGCCGCTCTTTCGCGCATGCGAAAACTGTCGGTCCGGCGCATCGGCGAGGAAACAAGAAGATGAAACGACATGTCGCGGTGCTGATGGGCGGGCTCTCGGCGGAGCGGGAGATTTCCCTGCGCTCGGGAGAGGCCTGCGCCAAGGCGCTCGAAGCCCAAGCCTTTCGCGTGACCCGCGTCGACGTCGATCGCAGCATTGCCGATGTGCTGAGCAAGCTCAGACCCGATGTCGCCTTCAACGCTCTGCACGGCCGCTTCGGCGAGGACGGCATCATCCAGGGCATTCTCGAAATGCTGCAGATCCCCTACACGCATTCGGGAGTTCTCGCTTCGGCGCTCGCCATGCGGAAGGACCGCGCCAAGGATGTTTTACGCGCAGCTGGAATTCCCGTCGCTGCGAGCGTGACGGTCGATCGATTCACGGCGGCCAAGGCGCATGTCCTTCCGCCGCCCTATGTCGTGAAGCCGCTCGGCGAGGGATCATCCTTCGGCGTCCTCATCGTGCGCGAGGATCAATCTCACCCGCCGCAGGAATTGACGCGCTGGGATTGGCCCTATGGCGAAGCGGTGCTCGTCGAGCATTATGTCGCCGGGCGCGAGCTCACCTGCGCGGTGATCGGCGAAAAACCCTATGATGTCATTGATATAAGGGCTGCTGACGGAGGCTGGTACGATTACCACGCGAAATATGCCGCGGGCGGCTCCGTCCATGTGCTTCCGGCGAATCTTAAAGAAAATATTTACCAAATTGTCCAAGAGTGGGCGCTCGGGGCGCATAAGGCGCTAGGGTGCCGAGGGGTCAGCCGTACCGACTTTCGATATGACGACCGCCCGGAAGGTACCGGTGAGCTCGTCGTATTGGAGGTCAATACGCAGCCGGGCATGACCGAAACCTCCCTTGTCCCCGAAATTGCGGCGCATGCCGGCTTGTCGTTCGGTGAGCTAGTCAAATGGATGGTGGAAGACGCCTCCTGCGACCGTTGAAAGAGGTCTCGGCGCCGTTTCAGCCCTCCTTTCCGGCCTATGCAGGAGTCTCGAGCGACCTGTCGATGCGGACCATGAGGCCTGTGGCGCGTTCCGGTCAGCACGCCAGCACGCCAGTTCTGAGCGCGCTCCTTGCGGTTGCCGCCGCGCCCGGCATCGGTGCGCTCTTTTCGCTCGTCTTCCTTGCCGCCGTGGGCCTCTATGGCAGCATCCTCGGTGGCCAATATGCGGGTTTCACCGCCGCCGAGGGAACGCTTCCCGATGTTCTCGCGCGCGCGATCGGCTTCGGCATCAAAGCAGTGAGCATTACCGGCACGCGCGAGCTGTCGGAGAAGGAAGTCCTCGCGTCCGCCGGTATCGGTCCGACCAATTCGCTGCTGTTCCTCAATGTCGCCAGGCTGCGCGAAAGGCTCACCGCGCTGCCGTTCGTCAAGGAGGCGAGCGTCAGCAAGCTCTATCCGAGCCGCTTGCTGATCGAGATTGAGGAGCGCCGGCCCATCGCTCTATGGCAGGAGGACGGTCGGGTGCAGGTCATCGCCGCCGACGGCATGCCGATCGACACTCTGCATGATTCGCGTTTCTTTTCGCTGCCGCTCGCCGTTGGCGTCGGGGCCAATGCGCATATCGGTGATTTTCTCGCGCTTCTCGATGCGGCCGGCGATCTGCGCCCGCGCATCGAGGCGGGGATCTTCGTCGCGCAACGGCGCTGGACCTTGAAGATGCGGAATGGAATCGAGGTCGCGCTGCCTGAAACGGGTGCCCTCGCGGCGGTCGCGAAGCTCGCGCAGCTCCAGCGCGATTATCGTGTGCTCGACAAGGATGTCGTGGCGCTCGATCTGCGCATTCCCGGCCGCCTCATCGCAACCCTGCCGGAAGATATTGCGCGTGCCCGCATGGAGGTGCTCGCACATGCTGCCAAGCGGAAGGGTGGCCAGACATGAATTCGCGCATGCTGCCGCCCCGCATGCGCGCCCTTTCGACGCGCAAGAGCGTGCTCCTGTCGGCGCTCGACATCGGCACCTCGAAGATCGTCTGCCTGATCGCGCGGCTCGATCCGATGGAGCCGTCGGGAAGCTTGCGCGGGCGCACGCATCGCTGCCGCATTCTCGGTATCGGCCATCAGCGCTCGGTTGGGATCAAGGGCGGGGTGATCGTCGATCTCGAGGAGGCGGAAGGGGCGATCAGACGGGCCGTCGATGCCGCCGAACGCATGGCCGGCGTCGAGGTCGAAGGCGTCATCGTCAATATGACCGGCGGCCGCATCGGCTCGCAATTCTTCAATGCGACGGTTTCCGTGGCCGGCCGCGCTGTCGCCGAATCCGACATCCACCGCGTGCTCGAGGCCTGCGCTGCGCGCACCCAGCAGCAGGGGCGGGCGGTTCTGCATTCGCTGCCGACCGGCTTCTCGCTCGGCGACATGCGCAATGTGCGCGATCCGAAGGGCATGGTCGGCGATGCGCTCGGCGTCGACATGCATGTCGTCGGCTGCGATGTGACCGCGGCGCGCAATCTGATGCTCGCCGTCGAGCGCTGCCATCTGTCGATCGAAGCCATGGTGGCGACCCCCTATGTCGCGGGGCTCGCTGCCTTGGTCGATGACGAGGCCGAGCTCGGCACGGCACTGATCGATATGGGCGGCGGCACGACGTCGGTCGGCGTCTTCGCCGGCGGCAACCTCGTCCATGTCGACGCGGTGGCGCTCGGCGGCAATCACATCACTATGGATATTGCGCGCGGATTGACGACGCGCCTTGCCGATGCGGAACGCCTGAAGACGCTTTACGGCGCCTGCATCGCCTCGCCTTCGGATGAGCGCGAAACCGTCTCCGTGCCTCTGGCCGGCGAGGATGGCGAGCATCCTATTCACATGCCGAAATCGCAGCTCGTGCGAATCATCGGTCCGCGCGTCGAGGAGATCCTCGAAGTGGTGCGCGACCGGCTGAGGGGCGCCGGCTTCACGCCGAATGCCGCCTCGCGCCTCGTGCTTACTGGCGGCACGAGCCAGCTCACGGGCATGGCGGAAGCGGCGAAGCGTATTCTGGCGGGCCAGATCCGCATTGGCCGGCCGCTCGGCATTCACGGCCTGCCGGAATTGGCGAAGAGCCCGAGCTTTTCCGCCGCCGTCGGCCTGCTCGTCTATCCGCAGGTTGCCGGAGTCGAGCATTTTCGGCCGCGGCGGCGCGAGAGCGAGGCGGCGACCGGGACGCATGGTTACATGGCACGTGTCGGACAATGGTTGAGAGATAGCTTTTAATTGATATGAGAATACGAAGAGGCGCGGCGGCTGATTTGTTTTTTCTCGCGGAACGCTGAAAACAAAGCGGGCGGCCCGAGGGGCGCTCCAACGTCGAGAGGCCAGACGATGTCCATCAATCTCAAGGCTCCCGAATTGCGGGAACTCAAGCCGCGCATCATGGTGTGCGGCGTCGGCGGCGCGGGGGGCAATGCCGTCAACAATATGATCGTTTCCGGCCTGATCGGCGTCGATTTCGTCGTCGCCAATACCGACGCGCAGGCGCTCGCCTCCTCGCGCGCCCAGCGCATCATTCAGATGGGCCTCCAGGTGACCGAAGGTCTCGGCGCCGGATCGCAGCCGGAAGTCGGCCGCGCCGCGGCCGAGGAGGTGCTGGAAGAGATCCGCGACCATCTCTCCGGCGCGCACATGGTCTTCGTCACTGCCGGGATGGGCGGCGGAACCGGCACCGGGGCGGCACCGGTCATCGCCCGCACGGCCCGCGAAATGGGAATCCTGACCGTCGGCGTCGTCACCAAGCCGTTCCAGTTCGAGGGTGCGCGCCGCATGCGTATCGCCGACTCCGGCATCCTGGAGCTGCAGACCTCGGTCGACACACTGATCGTCATCCCCAATCAGAATCTGTTCCGCGTCGCCAATGAAAAAACCACTTTCGCCGATGCTTTCGCTATGGCCGATCAGGTGCTCTATTCCGGCGTCGCCTGCATCACCGATCTGATGGTGAAGGAAGGTCTGATCAACCTCGATTTCGCCGATGTCCGCGCCATCATGCGGGAGATGGGCAAGGCGATGATGGGGACCGGCGAGGCGACCGGCGACAAGCGTGCCGTCCTGGCGGCGGAGGCGGCCATCGCCAATCCGCTGCTCGACGAAGTTTCCATGCGGGGCGCGCGCGGCCTATTGATCTCGATCACCGGCGGCAATGATCTCACCCTTTACGAGGTGGACGAGGCGGCAAGCCGCATCAGACAGGAAGTCGACGAGGACGCCAACATCATTCTCGGCGCGACCTTCGACGAAAATCTCGACGGGATCGTGCGCGTGTCGGTGGTTGCGACAGGCATCGATCAGTCGGCGGCGCAGCACGAATTCGGCGCCGCCGAAGCACGGATCGCCGAAGCTGCCAACCGGCTGCGCGCCCAAGCAGCCGCGCGCCAGGCCGAGGCGTCGGCGTCGCGCTACAATGTGCCTCAACCGGGGACGCGCCTAGCACCGCAGATGGCCGCGCCGGCAGCCTCCGAAGACTATGCCGAGCCCGTCGCCGCGCCGGCCCAGCAGGCCTATGCCGCAGCGCCGGCGGGCGCGCCGCGCGGCGTGCACCTGCAGCCGGCCGCACCGCAGCCGCATCATTTCGTCGAGCCGCTGGCGCTGGCCCCGCAAGAGATCGAGACTTATGTGCCCGGCCCTTTCATCCCGCCGGCGCCGGAAACGCCTGCGATGCGCCCGCAGCGCATGCCGCAAATCGAGGATCTGCCGCTGCCGGCCCAGAAGCAAATCCGCGCCCAGCGCGGTGAGACCGCCGTTGAGCCCGCGCATGAGGTGAAGCGGCGGACATTGCTCGAAAGGCTCGCCGCCTTCGGCATGAGCCGCCAGGACGAACCTGCGGGCGCAGCCATGCATGAAGCGCCCGCCAAAGTGCCGCCGCAGCAGACGGCGCCCGGCCGTCCGGCGCAGCCCAATTCGGTTCACGCCGAATATAGCAAGCGCGGCGCGCATCCGGGCCGGCATGGCCAGCAGCCGCTCGATCCGCAAGGCCGGATGGCCCACCCGCCGCGCGCGATCGAGGACGATCAGCTCGAGATCCCCGCGTTCCTGCGGCGGCAATCGAGCTGACCCAATCGGCATCGCGGACGCGGCGGACGATTCTCTTTGTTGCCGTCCGAAGGGGGCGCGACCATCGCTAGATCACGATGGCTTTGGATTGAATCGATCCAAAGCCATGGTTAAGACATCGGATATATCCGATGTCTTCATAAACGTGATCGATTCTAAAAGATTAGAGCGGGATGCGGGCGGAAAACCGGTTCCCACTTTTCCTCATCCCGCTCTAGCTCGATTGCGCGCGGGCGGCGACGAGCGCTGGTCGCTCGAAAGTGTAACATTGCGTTAAGAAAGCTTGATTTGGCCCGCTTTGGCGGCCGGCGTAGGGTCCGCGTCGTCAAAGAGTTGTGACGGAGAGTCGCAAGTCATGACGGAAGTCTCGGCCGAACTCCGAAAACGTCGGGACGCTCGGCCGCATTGACGAGCGGACACAGCGAATGAATTTGGGGCGACAGACGACGCTCAGGAATCCGGCGATCCTGTCCGGCTTCGGCGTCCATTCGAATGCTGCCGTCACCATCATTCTTCATCCGGCCGAGGCCGATACCGGCATAGTGTTTCGCCGCACCGGCCTGCCGGGCCATGCGCCGCGGGAGATCGCCGCGCACTGGTCGCGCGTCACCCTGACCGAGCTCTGCACGATGATCGGCGACGGCACGCGGGCCAGCGTTGCCACCATCGAGCATCTGCTCGCGGCTTTTCTGGGTCTCGGCATCGACAATGCCCTCATCGAGATCGACGGGCCGGAAGTGCCGATCATGGACGGTTCTGCGGCGCAATTCGTCGAGCTGATCGACGCGGCCGGCGTCGAGACGCTTTCGGCGCCGTGCCGCTACATCAAAGTCGTGAAGCCGGTGCGGGTCGAAAGCGGGCGCAGCTTTTGTGAGCTGCAGCCGGCGGCAGGCGGACGCCAGAGCGGATTGCGGCTCGACGTCGAAATCGATTTCACCTGCGCCGCGATCGGCCGGCAGAAAAAATCCGTCGATCTTGCCCCAGCGGTGTTTCGGCGCGAGCTCGCCCGCGCCCGCACCTTCGGATTCCTGGCCGATGTCGAGCGGCTTTGGAAGGCGGGCTTCGCGCTCGGCGCCTCGCTCGAGAATACGGTTGCCCTGCAAAGCGACCGCGTCCTCAATCCCGAAGGCTTGCGCTATGCCGACGAATTCGTCCGGCATAAGATTCTCGACGCCGTCGGCGATCTCGCCCTGGCGGGGCGGCGCATTATGGGGCTTTTCCGCTCCCATTGCGGCGGCCACCGGATGAATGTCGCGGTTTTGAAGGCCCTGTTCGCCGATCCTTCGGCTTTCGAATATATCGATGCCGGGCCGGCGCGCTGGCACGCCAGGCCGCCCGAGCTCGGGGCCGTTCTGCTTTCCGCCTGAAGCTTTTCCGACCGCCGTCTCGCGCACCCGCGGGGTGATCTGGGGGCTCGGCCGGCCGGTTTGGCGCGGTCACGAATGAGACTGCAAAAGCACACTGCAAAAGCACAATGTGTGTCGTCTCTGCGCCCCGCCACAGAATTGCCGATTATCGGGACGACGAGAAGCTGGCGCCATTCAGTGTCTTGCGCTAATGAGTGCCATGAACTTGGCCAGATGACCTCTCGAGCCTCGGATGAGCCGCATCGCATGACTTTTGTTTCAGCTGCCCTGCGAAATTGTTCGGCCTTCGCCGGTGGTTCGGGCTTTCGCCGCCTCTCGCGGCTTGTGACGGTGGCGGCTCTGACCCTGCCCGTGGCGGCCTGCGGATCATTCGATTCGCTGGATCCGAGCAGTTGGTTCGCCGAAAAATATTCGCCGAAAGTGGTTCCCGACGTGCCGCCTGAGAAGCTCTATGACCAAGGTCTCGCAAAGCTGCAGACTCGCGATTACAGTGACGCTTCCAAGAAATTCAGCCAGCTCGAGAAGCAGGATCAATTCACCCAATGGCAGCGCAAGGCGCTGCTGATGACGGCGTTCAGCCAATATAAGAGTGGCAGCTATGACGATGCCATCGGCTCGTCCCAGCGCTACATCAGCCTCTTTACCAAGGCGCCGGATCTCGATTACGCTTATTATATCGAGGCGATGTCCTATTATAATCAGATACCGGATATCACGCGCGACCAGGAGCGTGCCGAAAAGGCCGCCAAGGTCTTCGCCGAGATCCTCCAAAAATTCCCGAAATCGGAATATGCCGACGACGCGCGCTACAAGCTGAACGTGACCCGCGATCAGCTCGCCGGCGGGGACATGATGGTCGGGCGCTATTATCTGGAGCACCGCGACTATACGGGAGCGATCAACCGTTTCCGCGATGTTCTGGCGAAATATCAGACGACCCGCCATGCCGAAGAGGCACTGGAGCGGCTCACCGAGGCCTATCTCGCGCTCGGCATCGTCAATGAGGCGCAGACCGCCGCGGCCGTGCTTGGCCACAACTTCCCCAATTCGGTCTGGTATAAGGACGCCTATGCGCGCCTGAAGCAAGGCGGGCTCGCGCCGCATGAGGACCCGGGCTCCTGGATCTCGAAGACTTTCCATAAATTGGGGGTCGGCTGAGCCTCTACCGAGAAAGTCAGCGACCTTTCGAAAGGTTTGGGACGCGACCAAGTTGAGCCCCACGCACCCGCCATCACCGGCGATCGCCGGCGCCGGCTGAAGCAGGGTTCCCGGATGAGCGATCGCTTTCGCGCTTCCGCCCTGCCCTGATTTGTTCTATATTTACCCCATTCTGAGACTATCGCGCCGTCTCGGTGCGATCATTGGAATCAAGCTTCGCCACTCCCAAGGGCTCCCGGCAGGCACCGGCGAGCGACGTCGATACACATGCTCGTTCAGCTCGCCATTCGCGATATTGTGCTGATCGACAGGCTCGATCTCGAATTCGGGCGCGGCCTCACCGTGCTCACCGGCGAGACCGGCGCCGGGAAGTCGATCCTGCTCGATGCTTTTTCCCTGAGCCTCGGCGCGCGTGGCGACGGCTCGCTCGTCCGGCATGGCGAGCCGCAGGGCCAGGTCACTGCGGTCTTCGATCTGCCGGCCGACCATCCGGCGCTTGCCGCGGCGCGCGCGCAAGACATCGACTCCGACGGCGAGCTCATTCTTCGCCGCGTGCAGATGGCGGATGGCCGCACCCGCGCCTTCGTCAATGACCAGCCGGTCAGCGCCCAGGCCTTGCGCGGCATTGCCCGCGGTCTCGTCGAAATTCACGGCCAGCATGATGATCGCGCGCTCGTCGATTCGGGCGTGCATCGCCAGCTCGTCGACGCTTATGGCGGGCTTTTTGCCGAATGCGAGGCGGTGCGGTCGGCCTATATGGCGCTGCGCGGCGCCGAAGCTGAATATTCGGACGAGCAGGCGAGGCTGGAAAAGGTGCGGGGCGAGGCGGATTATCTGCGCCATGCGCATGCGGAATTGACCAAGCTCGCGCCCGAAGCCGGCGAAGAGGCGGGGCTCGCCGCGCGCCGCGCCGCCATGATGCAGGCGGAAAAGGTCAGCGCCGAACTGCGCGATGCCTATGAGGCCGTCGCCGGAGAGAGTTCGCCGCTTTCCACCCTTTCCTCCGTCCTGCGGCGTCTCGAACGAAGGCAGGCGCAGGCGCCGGAGCTGATCACCCCGGCCGTGCAGGCACTGGATGCGGCCTTGAACGCCTTCGATGTCGCCGGCCAGACACTCGATCAGGCGCTGCGCCTCGCCGATTACGACCAGGCCGAGCTTGAAAGAGCCGAGGAGCGGCTTTTTGCGCTGCGCGCCGCGGGCCGGAAATATGGTGTCGCCATCGATGCGCTCGCGGCACTTGCCGAGCAGATTGCGGGCGATCTCGCAGCGCTCGATGCCGGCGAGGCAAGGCTGGTGCGGCTCGAGAAGGCGGTCGCCGCGGCGCAGGCCGGCTATGACGAGGCGGCGCGCGCCCTCTCGGCCTGTCGCAACAGCGCGGCGAAGAAACTTGAAAGGGCGGTGAATGCCGAACTCGCGCCGTTAAAACTCGAAGGCGCGAGCTTCCTCGTGCAATTCCGGCAGGACGCCGCGGCGGCCGGGCCGGCGGGCATCGATCAGCTCGAATTCTGGGTGAAGACCAATCCGGGCACCAAGCCCGGGCCTTTGATGAAACTCGCCTCGGGTGGCGAACTCGCGCGCTTCATGCTGGCCCTGAAAGTCGTGCTTGCGGATCGCGGTTCGGCGCCGACCTTGGTCTTCGACGAGATCGATACGGGCGTCGGCGGCGCCGTCGCCGAGGCGATCGGTCAGCGGCTGGCGCGGCTCGCTTCCGACGTCCAGGTTCTCGCGGTCACCCATGCGCCGCAGGTCGCGGCGCAGGCCAAGGGCCATTTCCGCATCGTCAAGGATGCGATGGACAAAGGCAAACGTGTCGCCACCCGCGTGACCCATCTCGGCCAGGAGGCGCGGCGCGAGGAGATCGCCCGCATGCTCGCCGGCGCGACGATCACCGAAGAGGCGCGCGCCGCCGCAGGCAGGCTGCTGGAGGGGGCGGGGTAGGGGGAAGTCTTTGCACGATGACTTGCATTGAACCAATCTAAAGTCATGATCGAGACATCGGATATTTCCGATGTCCTTATAAAAGTGGATGTCGAAGTTCTCCCCTATTCGGGGGATCGGTTCGCAGGTTCTTGCCGAGGAACTGAAGGTTGGTTGTTCAAGGGCGACGATTTCACCGATAAGGGCATTTGTGCTGCCTTGCTGGCCGATGCACGCCTGGTCACCGCAGATCGGCGCAAATTCTACCCCGGAACCCCGCATGGTCCCCGATCTCGCCACCCGCGTCTATAATCATGCCTTCCGCATCGATCCGATCATCCGGACCTTGCTCGATACGGATTTTTACAAATTGCTGATGCTCCAGATGATCTGGAAGTACAAGCGCGATGTGCGGGCGACCTTTGCGCTCATCAACCGGACGCCTTCGATCAAGATCGCCGATGGGTTGGACGAAGGCGAATTGCGCGCCCAGCTCGATCATGCGCGCGGCCTGCGTTTCCAGAAGAACGAGCTGATCTGGCTCGCCGGCAACACATTCTATGGCAAGGCCCAGATTTTCGAGCCAGGCTTCCTCGAATTTCTCGCGGGCTTTTCGTTGCCGCCTTACGAGCTTGCGAAAAAGGACGGCCAGTTCGAGCTGCGCTTCGACGGGCCGTGGACGGGTTCGACGATGTGGGAGGTTCCGTCCCTCGCCATTTTGAACGAGCTCAGGGCACGTAGGCTCATGGCGGGCATGAGCCGCCTAGAGCTCGATGTGCTCTATGCGCGCGCCAAAGCCAAACTCTGGGACAAGATCGTAAGGCTGCGTGCCCTCGCCGCGGACGGGCCGTTGCGGATTGCCGATTTCGGCACGCGGAGGCGGCACGGATTCCTGTGGCAGCGCTGGTGCCTCGAAGCCTTGCAGGAGGGGCTCGGTGCGAGCTTCTTCGGCACGTCCAATGTCAAACATGCGATGGATACGGGACTCGAGGCGATCGGCACCAATGCGCATGAATTGCCGATGGTCTATGCGGCGCTCGCCGACACCGACGAAGAGCTGCGTGCGGCGCCTTACGCGGTGTTGCAGGACTGGGCCAAGCTCTATCACGGCAATCTGCTCATTTTGTTGCCCGACACGTTTGGCACGGCGAATTTCTTGAATGCGGCGCCTGACTGGGTCGCCGACTGGACCGGTGCGCGCAACGATTCAAAGCCGCCGATCGAAGGCGCCGAGCAGCTGATCGAATGGTGGCAGAAGCGCGGTCGCGATCCGACCAAGAAACTGGTCATCCTGTCGGATGCGATGACGACCGAATTGATCGAGGCGGCGGTGCGGCATCTGCGCGGCCGCGCCCAGGTCTCGATCGGCTGGGGCACCAATCTCACCAATGATTTTACCGGCTGCCTTCCGAAAGGGGAGCGGACGGATCTCGCGCCGCCCTCCCTCGTCTGCAAGGTCGCCGAAGTCGAGGGGCGGGCGGCCGTAAAACTGTCCGATAATCCGGCGAAATTTTCCGGGCCGGCGGCCGAGATCGCGCGCTACGAACGGATCTTCGCCTATCGGCCGGGCGTCTGGCGCAGCGCATAGACGAGACCCTGCAAAATAGGCCTGCTTTTCCGATCGAAACATGTGCCAAATTTTTGACGATGAGCCGATGCCCTTGGGTAAACAACAGAGTCAATTTCTGCCAATGTCACCGGCTCCGGAGCATGTCCCGGAAAAGTTGCTAGACTTTTCCGATACTTTTTAGACATCGGATATATCCGATGTCTCATGAAGGACATGCTCCAGATTTTTGAAACGGAGCCGATTTGTCGCGATCGTGCGGATCGTAATCCAAGCACATCGGATATATCCGATGTGCCAAAGAGGCCGATTCCACGTGATCGGGATCGGCTCTAATGCGCTTGGCGACGGTGCGGCGATTGTGCAACTCCTGCGCTATTTTCGGCGATCTTCGTCATACGCAGGCTTGCGGAATCGGAGGAAACAAGGTTCTAATGGCGGGCCTCTCTAAGGCTGGGGTCGACCGATGAAATCATGCGTATATATGTCCTTGCGTGGTCGGCTAGGGCACGCGGGGGTACGCTCCGGATTCGACCACACGTCGGTGTGTCGAAAATCTATTCGATCTTTCAGCCGGCTGGCTGCCATTGCCTCTTTCAGCCTCTGCGCAGTGGCGGCGCTCGCCGCCGATCTTCCAGATCAAAAGGCTCCGCCGACTTTTGTGCCGCCGCCCGGCGGCGCTTATAATTGGACGGGCTTCTATGTGGGCGTGAACGGCGGAGGGGGGCTCGACCATTTCGCTTTTCCATATAACACGGCTGGATCTTCCTTCCCTTTCACGATGGGAACGAGCGGGATCAATTCGAATGGACCGGTCGTGGGCGGACAGATCGGGTTCAATTACGAATTGACGAACCTGCCTCTCATCGGCCATGCCGTGGTCGGCGTCGAGGCGGATTCGGATTGGTCGGGCATCAATGGCTCGAGCACGGTTTTCAATGGGCCATATACAGCTACGTTCGGGACCCGGTTCGAGAATTTCGGAACTTTACGCGGGCGCATCGGCTATAATTTCGATCGTCTCTTGCTCTATCTCACCGGCGGTTTCAGCTATGCGACGGTCGATACGAATGTCAATCTGAATGGGTTGGCGGCTTCGAACACAGTAACGCGTGCGGCTTGGCCGCAAAATATGGGTAACGTCGGTGTGGTTGGTATCGGTGCCGAATATGCGGTCACCAATAATATTAGTATCAAGGCCGAATATTTGTACGATTGGGCCGGCGCCCGTTTCGAGACGTTCACCCTGGCGCCGGGTACGACGATCAACTTCCTCACGCGCAGCATGTATCACTTTGCGCGCGTCGGCGTGAATTACAAGTTCGATTGGTTTTCACCGCCGACCCCGGTCGTTGCTGGATATTGAGCCATTAGAGCATCGGACCCAAAAGTGGATACCGGTTTTGGGATAATCCGATGCTCTATTTTTTTAAATCTAGAGCATCTTATCCGCCCTCAAGTGATTCCACTTGAAGGCGGGATGCTCTAGCGGCGTCTTGAGAGCCGCTTTCGTGATGATCATTCATACACGACAGTGGCTCTCTTTTTGTCATTGCGCCCCTCGCGTTTTTCGGTCGGCGCGTAAAATGGGCATGTGTCGGACCCGCCCGAAAGTTCATGGGCGTGGCGCATGATGTAGGTGGATCGACATCATCCTCGTCGCAGAAAATTCGACTTCGATCGGCAGCGCCAAGGCTGCGATGATCAGAATGAACGGAGAAGACCTGCTGCGGCAGCCTTCGGAATAAAGGCGCAAAGATGAGCAGGGCGGCGGCAACCGTGACGGCCGGCCCCTCTCATGCTAATTTTCGCCCATGAAAGGCAAGACGACCCCCATCGACGCGCTCACCTTCGCGCAGGCGAAAGCCGAGCATGCGCACCTCGCCGCCGAAATCGCCAAGCACGACCGCCTCTATTATCAGGAAAACGCGCCGACCATATCGGACGCCGACTACGACGCCTTGCGCCAGCGCTACGAGGCTCTAGAGGCAGCCTTTCCGGAGTTGGTCACGCCGGAGTTGCTGACCCAGAGGGTCGGCGCCCCGCCTTTAGAAAAATTCGCCAAGGTCCGCCATAAAGTGCCGGTGCTCTCGCTCGGCAATGTGTTCAGCGACGAGGAGGTGAAGGATTTCGTCGCCCGCGTGCGGCGTTTTCTCGCTCTTCCCAAGGATACACCACTCGAATTCACCGCCGAGCCGAAGATCGATGGGCTCTCCTGCTCATTGCGCTACGAGGGCAGCAAGCTAGTGCAGGGGGCAACCCGCGGCGATGGTTTCGAAGGCGAGGATGTGACTGCCAATGTCATGACGGTGAAGGAGATCCCGCATCATTTGAAAGACCGTGCGCCGGCAGTCCTGGAGGTGCGCGGCGAGGTCTATATGGCGCATGCCGATTTCGCCGCGCTCAACGAACGGCAGGCTTCTGCGGGCAAGCCGCTGTTTGCCAATCCGCGCAATGCGGCGGCGGGATCGTTGCGTCAGCTCGACCCAATGATCACCGCATCGCGGCCGCTGCATTTCTTCGCCTATGCCTGGGGCGAGGTGAGCGAAATGCCGGCCGACACGCAATTGGGCATGGTCCGCGCCTTCCAACATTACGGACTGCCGATCAATCGGCTGACGCTGCTCTGCCATTCGGCGGAGGATTTACTGAAATTCTATCATGAGATGGAGGACCGGCGGGCCGCGCTCGGCTATGACATCGACGGGGTGGTCTATAAGGTCAACAGCCTCGCCTTGCAGGAGCGTCTCGGCTTCGTCTCGCGGGCGCCGCGCTGGGCGGCCGCGCATAAATTCCCCGCTCGGCAGGCAACGACCGTTCTGCGCGACATCGACATCCAGGTCGGCCGCACCGGCGCCTTGACGCCGGTCGCCCGGCTCGATCCCATCACCATCGGCGGCGTCGTCGTCTCCAATGCAACCTTGCACAATGAGGATGAGATCGCGCGCAAGGATATTCGGATCGGCGACACCGTTATCGTCCAGCGTGCCGGCGATGTCATTCCGCAAATCGTCGGCGTGGTGTTGAGCAAACGGCCGAAGCATGCGCGACCTTATGAATTCCCAAAAGTCTGTCCGGTCTGCGGCTCGGCCGCCATTCGCGAGATCGATTCGAGGACAGGTGAGGCCGATGTCGTGCGCCGCTGCACGGGCCGGCTCGTCTGTCCGGCGCAGGCCATCGAGGGCTTGAAACATTTCGTCTCGCGCAATGCGCTCGACATCGAAGGATTCGGCGAGAAGCAGATCGAGCAATTCTATTCGGAAGGTCTGATCAAGACAGCGGCGGATATTTTTACCCTCGAAGAACGCGACAGACACAGCCGTCACCGACTCAAGGATCGCGAGGGCTATGGCGAGACCTCGGTGCACAATCTCTTTTCGGCGATTGAGGCGCGCCGGCAAGTGCCGGTCAATCGCTTCATCTATGCGCTCGGCATCAGACATATAGGCGAGACCAATGCGCGCCGGCTCGCCCGCCATTTCGGCACGTTCGAAGCGCTGCGGGAGACGGCGCGGCGGGCCACCGAAGGCTCGGAAGCGCGCGCCGAGATCAACAATATCGAAGGAATTGGCGATGTGGTCGCCGAATCCGTTGCCGATTTCTTTCAGGAAAAGCACAATGAAGAGGTGCTCGACGCGCTCTTAAGGCATGTCACGCCGGTGCCGATGGAGGAGATCGTCAAGGCGAGCCCGATTGCCGGCAAGACGGTCGTTTTCACCGGTTCGCTGGAGCGCATGACGCGGGAAGAGGCGAAGGCGCAGGCGGAAAGATTGGGCGCCAAGGTCGCCGCATCCGTCTCGAAGAAGACGGATCTCGTCGTCGCCGGGCCCGGCGCCGGCACCAAGCTCGCCAAGGCGCAGGAACTCGGGATCGAGACGATCGATGAAGAGGAGTGGCTGAAACGCGCAAGGCAGGTTGGCTGATGCAAGAACATGGCTATTCTAAATAAAAACAAAGCACCGGGTCCGTCACGCTTACAGCAGAGATCTTGATCAACATCGCGAGCATATAGCCACATGCAGACGCATAATATCCGAGGAAAAGACGCTAAACTATCTCGTGCGACTGAGTTGCATCGGAATGGTCAATTGGAGCAGGCGGAAATATTATATAAGGAAATCCTTCAATTCGAGCCGCGGAACATTGATGCCGTGTTTCTGTTGGGGCTTTCTTATGCGCAAAGAAATCACTATGCGATGGCGGCGGAATTCTTTGGCCGAGCAGCTCGTCTCAAGCCTGATTTTATCGACGCACAGCTCAATCATGGGTTGGCACTGCGTTTCCTCGGCAGGCTGCAAGAAGCCTTGGAAAGCTATGATCGTGCAATCAGCTTGAAGCCAAATCATGCAATAGCAATCCACAACCGTGGCGTTGTTCAGAATCTCTTAGGCTTTCACAAGGAGGCTCTGGCAAGCTACGAGAGGGCCATTCGGATTAATCCAAATTATGCGGATGCATATTATAATCGTGGAATTGTATTACATGCGCTTGAGCGCTATGCGGAAGCCGTTCAAAGTTATGACAAAGCGCTTAAATTAAATCCAAATGATTTTAAGGCGCATTGTAGCCGCGGGGCAGCATTAGGCGAATTGAAGCGCAACGAAGAGGCGCTCCAGAGCCATGATCGAGCGCTCCAGCTCAAGCCAGATTATGCGGAGGCATATAGCAATCGCGGCGCCACGTTAGGCGAACTGCAGCGCTACGAAGAGGCGGTACGAAGCTATGATCGAGCGATTCAGCTCAAGCCAGATTATGCGGAGGCGCACCGCAATCGCGGCGCCATGTTAGGCGCATTGAAGCGCTACGAAGAGGCGCTACAAAGCTATGATCGGGCGTTTCAGCTCAAGCCGGATACGGATTTCTTGAGAAGTCAGATTTTCGACGCGCAAATTAAGATTTGCGATTGGCGTAATTATAGCCGCAGCGTCGATGAAATCCGCGAGCAAATTTTGCACGACCAGAAGGTCGCGGTACCGTTCGTCACGCTTGCCATGCCAAGCTCGCCCAATCTGCAAAAAAAGGTCTCGGAAATTTGGGTGAACGCCAAAAATCCGGAAAGCGCCGAGCTCACGAAAATTTCCAAGCGACCTTTACGTCAAACAATTCGAATTGGCTACTTTTCTGCTGACTTTCGTAACCATCCTGTCGCGCTCTCGATGGCTGAATTATTTGAAAGACATGACCGGTCCAAGTTCGAAATCATCGCGTTTTCTTTCGGACCAGATACGGGCGATGCCATGCGTAAGAGGCTCGAACTCGCATTCGACAAATTCATCGATGTTCAAGACATATCTGATCGAGACATAGCATTGGCTGCGAGGAAACTCGAAATCGACATTGGAATTGATTTGAACGGGTTTACTCAAGGCGCGCGGACGAACATATTTGCAATGCGGGCGGCGCCGATACAGATCAATTATCTCGGCTATCCAGGCACAATTGGCGCAGATTATATCGACTATCTTATTGCGGATTCGACAGTGATTCCGGCTTCATACCAACAGCATTACGGCGAAAAGATCGTCTATTTGCCGAACAGTTTCTTTCCCAATGATCACAAGCGCCAAATATCGGACAAGGTTTTTTTGCGTTCGGAGTTAGGTCTGCCGCAGGAAGGCTTCGTTTTCTGCTGCTTCAACAGCAATTACAAGATTACGCCCGATGTGTTCGACAGTTGGATGCGGATTCTCACGCAAGTTGAGGGAAGCGTCCTCTGGTTGCTTAAAGACAATGAACGCGCGGCAACGAATTTGAAGAGAGAGGCGGACCTCAGAGGTGTCAACCCGGATCGACTGGTTTTTGCGCCGCGTATGACGGCCCTCGCTGACCATTTGGCGCGACATCGTTTAGCGGATCTGTTTCTCGACGCCCTGCCTTATAACGCGCATACGACGGCAAGTGATGCGCTTTGGGCTGGCTTGCCTGTCCTGACGCAGATTGGTGAGACATTCGCAGGACGCGTGGCAGCCAGTTTATTGAATGCGATAAATGTACCCGAACTCATTACAACGACGCGAGACGACTATGAGGCGCTTGCTCTCGAGCTCGCCACTAACCCCGCTAAATTAGCCGGCATCAAGCGCAAGTTGGCTGACAATCGTCTGACCACGCCCTTGTTCGACAGCCAGCTTTTCAGAAAGCATATCGAAGCCGCTTATATAGCTATGTATGAGCGCTATCAGGCGGATTTGCCACCGGATCACATTGATGTGCCGAAGTAGGGGATTGAGGCGCGCACCACAGGCGGAGCAGTCTTTCAATCGTCCTATTTCCCCACCGGCTTCGTCGCATTCTTCAGCCATTTGCGGACATCACCTTCGACATAGGGCCAGAGCGTTTTCCGCACACGCGCATGGTAAGCGTTGAACCAGCGTGTTTCCTCGGCATCGAGAAGCCTCGGCTCGATCAGGCGCGTATCGATCGGCACCAGCGTCATCGTCTCGAAGCCGAGCATCTCGCGCTCGGCGCCCTTGATCTTGCGCGGCTCGACCGTGACAAGATTTTCGATGCGGATGCCATATTCACCCGCCTTGTAATAGCCAGGCTCGTTCGAGATGATCATGCCGGGCTCGAGCGGCGTGGTGCCGGTCTTGGCGATGCGCTGCGGACCTTCGTGCACGGAGAGATAGGCGCCGACGCCATGGCCGGTGCCGTGATCGAAATCGAGGCCCGCATCCCAGAGAGCCGCGCGGGCGAAAGAATCGAGCTGCGCGCCCGACGTGCCTTTCGGAAAAATGGCGCGGCTGATCGCAATATTGCCTTTTAGCACCCGCGTATAGCGGTCGCGCATTTCGGCTGTCGGCTTGCCGACGGCGAGCGTGCGGGTGATGTCGGTCGTGCCGTCCTCATATTGGCCGCCGGAATCGATGAGGAAAATGCCTTTGCCGATCTTGCGGTTCGAGGAATTGGTCACGCGATAATGCGGGATCGCCGAATTGGGTCCGGCGGCCGAGATGGTCGGGAAGGAGACATCCTTCAATTTGCGCGATTTGCGCCGAAAGGTTTCGAGCGCTTGCGCGGCGTCGATCTCGGTGAGCTCGCCCTCGCGCGCTTCGCTGTCGAACCAATGGAGGAAGCGCACCATGGCGACGGCGTCGCGCAATTGCGCCCGGCGCGCGCCTTCGAGTTCCGCCTCGTTCTTGCAGGCCTTCATCAGCGCGATCGGGTCCTGCCCGATATCCGCCACGCCTCCGGCCGCTTGCAGCAGCTTGGTGAGCTTCACCGGCGCGGTCGCCGCATCGAAGAGGATGCGGGCTTTCTCGCGGCCGAGCTCGGCGAAATCGGCTTCGAGTGCTTGCGGTTCGACGAGCGTCGCGAGGGGGGCGAGATAGGCGCGAACGTCGTCTACGAGCTTGCCCGGTTCGATATAGAGCCGCGGCATGCCCTCCTTCGGAATCAGCGCGAAACAGAGCGGCAAAGGCGTATGGGCGACATCCTTGCCGCGGATGTTGAAGGCCCAGGCGACCGCATGCGGATCGCTGACAAGCAGCGCATCGGCTTTGCCGAGTGCCTTGGCGACGCGGGCAAGTTTTTCGGCCGCGGGCTCGCCGGCAAGCCGCAGAGGATAGCGAGTGACGCGGCCTTGCGGCGGCACCGGCCGGTCGCTCCAGACCGCATCGATCGGGTTGGGCTCGACGGCGAGAAGCTCGGCTCCGGCCGATGCGGCGGCCGCTTCGAATTTGGCGATCTGACCCGGCGTATGGAGCCAGGGATCGTAGCCGAGCTTTTGGCCGGCAGATAGGTTCTGCTCGAGCCATTTTTCCGGGCTCGTCGCGGCGAGAGGAACCGGCGTGACGAGCGCGAGATCGACCTGATCGCGCACCTGCAGCGTGTAGCGGCCATCGACGAAAAGGACGGCGCGATCCTGAAAGATGGCGGCGAGGCCGGCCGAGCCGGTAAAGCCGGTGAGCCAGGCGAGCCGCTCCTCGCAAGGCGGCACATATTCATTCTGCTGCCGATCCGCGCGCGGGACGAGGAAACCGTCCAATCCGAGGCGGGCGAGCTCGGCCCGCAAAGCGGCGATCCGCACCGCGCCTTGCGAGGGATCGGCCGTATCTTCGAAGGATTGGAAGAGACTTTCGAACATGGGGCTATGCTTTTCGAATGATTGTTTGCAATCGTGCCGGCCGGGCCTCTCGCCGCGAGCAAAGCGATGTGGGGCGAGGCGAGGGGCCGGAAGATGAGCCACGCAGCTGCGCCGGCGAACAAGGGCGACGGCTAGAATATCCCGCTTTCAAATGGAACCATTTGAAAGCGGGATATTCTAGATTCAAAAAAGTAGAGCATCGGATTATCCCAAAACCGGTATCCACTTTTGGGCCCGATGCTCTAGAGCTTACGCCAATTCGGCCCGCGCGCTCACAGGAAAGCGAGCTTCATGCATGCTCGTCGGGCGGCTCGTCGAGGCGATGGCCAGGCTGGGCCAAGGCCTGCCAGCGCGGACCGAGGTCGCGCATTTGCGCTTCCAGACATTCGACATCGAGCTTTACCGCCGCGCCGGCCGAAAAAGTCAGGATCACTTGCCCGGCCGGTGCATCGCGCGGCAAAAAGCGAATGCTCAAGAGATTGAGGCAGGTGTCGGCCGCCGTCTGATCGAAGCCCATCGCCGCGGCCTTGAGAACGCGCTCGAAATGCAGGCCCGTGGAGCAGCGCTCCTTCTTCCCCGTCGCTAGGCCGAGCCAGTCGAAGCGCGCCGCAACGAGAGCGAAGCGCTTCGTCTGCGGCAGAAACGCCATGTCTTTGACCCTGACGACGGCATCCTGCAGATGCGCGGATATGACCGCGAGATCCTCCTCGTCCAATGCAATGAGACGCAGCGGCTCAGACATGGATCCTCTGCTCCCGGGCGGAGCGATGTGAGCGTCTCGACGATCTTTGCTTCAATTCGATCCGGAGATCCGCTCGATGATGGCGCCGCAGCCGCCGAGCTTCTTTTCCAAATGTTCGAAGCCGCGGTCGAGATGATAGACGCGGTTGACGATGGACTCGCCGCGGGCGGCGAGCGCCGCGATGACGAGCGAGACGGAGGCGCGCAGATCGGTCGCCATCACCGGCGCGCCTTGCAACTCGGCGACGCCGTCGACGAGGGCGACATCGCCTTCGAGCCTTATATGGGCGCCGAGGCGGGCCAGCTCCTGAACATGCATGAAGCGGTTTTCGAAGATCGTCTCGGTGATCCGTGAGCGGCCTTTGGCTTTCGTCATCAGGGCCATGAATTGCGCTTGCAAATCGGTCGGGAAGCCGGGGAAGGGGGCCGTCGTCACGTCGACGGGCGAAAGGCCGGCGCCATTGCGGCACACCCGCAGGCCGAGATTGGTGGCGGAAATCTCCGCCCCTGCCAGAGCGAGGACGTCGAGCGCGCTCTGCAACAGATCGGGCTCTGCTCGCTCGAGCAGCACGTCGCCGCCGGTCATCGCAACCGCCATGGCGTAAGTTCCGGCCTCGATCCGATCGGGCAGGACGGCGTGATGTGCGCCAGCCAGAGAGCCCACGCCTTCGATCTCGATCGTCGCTTGGCCGGCGCCTTTGATCTTGGCGCCCATTTTCGCGAGGCAGGCGGCAACATCGGCGACTTCCGGCTCGCGCGCGGCGTTTTTGATGAGTGTATGGCCCTTGGCGAGCGAGGCCGCCATCAGCGCCGTATGGGTGCCGCCGACCGTGACTTTCGGAAAAATGATTTCGGCGCCAACGAGGCCCTTCGGCGCGCGGGCATGGACATAGCCGGCCTCGATGTCGATCGAAGCGCCGAGCTTTTCGAGCACCATGAGCAAGAGATCGACCGGCCGCGTGCCGATGGCGCAGCCGCCAGGCAGCGAGACGCGCGCCTCGCCCATGCGGGCGAGAAGCGGCGCGATGACCCAAAAACTCGCCCGCATTTTCGAGACGAGATCATAGGGCGCGGTCATGTCGACGATACGCCGCGCCGAAAGATGCAGCGTGCGGGCGGCATGCGGCTCATCGCCCGGCCGGCGTCCGTCGACCGAATAATCGACGCCATGATGGCTCAAGATCTGCAGCAGCATGCCGACATCCGCGACGCTCGGCGTATTTTCGAGCGTCAGCGTCTCGTCGGTCAGCAAAGAAGCGATCATCAGCGGCAAGGCCGCGTTCTTGGCGCCCGAAATCTGAATATTGCCTTCGAGCGTCCGGCCGCCCACGATGCGGATGCGATCCATCATCCCCCCTTTTTGAAAATCCCTCGATCAGTCCAACAAAGATCCGGCTATATGCTCCCTCCTCAGGGTTAGTGGATAAAAGCTGACACTTGGTCCCAAGTGTCAGGATTATTTTATCCGCCAAGCCACGCGGCGCGCGAGCCGCGCGCTTTTTGTCCAGGGCGGCTTGGTCCAGGGCGGCTGAGCCGGCCGTTCAGACGCCGAGCTAGGCCCAGGCTTTTGCGATAATTTACCCCTCCGAGATTGGCTTTTTGAAGATCTGCTCAGGTCTCGATCTCATCGGACGGCGGCATCCCCTCGGAGCGAAGCGGCTCCGCATAATTCCCGGACTTTGAGGGACTGCCCGATTTCCGATCATTCCCCTCGCGCATTCGGTCAGTAGGCTCGGAGACCGCCGCGCTGCGCCCCCTGCGTTGCGTCTTGCGGCGGCGCAAATTTTCCCGCAAGGCCGCGGCGAGCCGATCCTTGGCGGCGTTTTTCTCCGGCGTAGCGGCGGTCTTCCTGTCGGCCTCCCGCGGCGGCTCTCCGGCTTCAGGATCAGATACCATCATTTTGGACGCCGTGGCCTCGGACGGCTTCGCGCCCGCGGCCCTGCCGCCTCCGGCCGGCCAGCGCAAATCTCTTGAAGCAATGCCATGCCCAAATCTTTTAAGCTCTCGCGGTCAAGCCGACAAGCGCGATGGTCGAGGGAGCCGGCGCCCAGCCGCAAGGACTTTCCTGCCAAAAGAATTTCCGAAGCAATTTCTTCGGCATGGAACGGCCAGCTTGCCTATCGAGGCGGCTTATGCGACATAGCCGGCTCTTCGAGGCCGGCCGGTGCCTTGCCGTCTGTCGCGCCTCCCCACGGCATCGACCGCCGTCGGATCGCCGCAGAAGGCGACGCATGCTGCAGTAGCTCAGTGGTAGAGCACTCCCTTGGTAAGGGAGAGGTCGAGAGTTCAATCCTCTCTTGCAGCACCATTCTTGCAGCACCATTGGCCCAGTCAGCTCCGGGCAGGGGCTTCCGGCGCCGGCATCTCATGGACGCAAGTCACCGCGAGCCGGTCCAAGCAGCGCATCATTCGGGCAGTGTGCCGGCTCTGCCGGCGGGTCCGAAAGGCCATCGCGCTCATGGTTGTCACGCGCGCGCATCGGCACGCCGCGCGAGCCCGATTTAATCCCGCGCAAAATCTGTCGCGAGCGCCGCGCGCACTTGCTCAGGCAACACCGCCATATGGCTATAGGCCGGATGCGAGAAACCGAGGATGACTTGCGTGCCTTCCTTGCTGAAGGCGGCGATCTGCTCGGCTGTGAAAGGGAAATGCACGAATTGCACGGAGGAGGCCTTGCCTTCCTCCGTTGTGCGGTCGAGATCGACCTCGGCGATGCCCGCAATGCGCTCGCCGCCGAAAGACAGAAAGACCGTCTCTTCGATCCCGCCGAGCGTGGCGAGGACACGGGCGCGGCGCAGCGGATCGTCGATCTCGATCATAAAGGTGGCGATGAGCTCGTGGCCATTGGGAATGAGCGGATTATAGGCGGCGAGCTCGCCTTCGATCTGCGCCTCGCCTCCCTTTTCGATGTAGAGCATTTCATGCACCTGCATCCACATCGTTTCGAAACTCTCGAAATAGAAGGTGACGAAGGGGCCGACCTCGACGCGGCGATGGCGCTTGATCTCCGAGATCTCGCTGCGCTTTGCCATGCGGATCTTGGCGTAGTCAGCGATGGGCATGATGTCTGCCGGGGCCAGGGCGCGCTTCTTGTCCATGCTCATGATCTTTCGCTTTCCTGATGTGTCAGAAGGCGAGCCCATAGGCGCGCGCGACGAGTTCGATCGGATGAGTGACAAGCGCGGGCGGCTTCGTCGCGCCGTCGAGCTTTTCGATGCCTTGCGCAATATGCAGACCGGCGAGCGGACATTCAGAGGTGAGGCAGGATTTTTTGCCGTCACGCGCCTGCTGCGCGACCGGCCGCCCGACTTTCAGCGCCGTCTCGAAATTCTCGGTGCGATAGCCCCAAGTGCCGCCGTGGCCGGAGCAGCGCTCGATCACTTGCAGATCGGCGCCGGGGATGAGGCGCAGCATTTCGGCTGCCTTCTGCCCCATGTTCTGGGCCCGAGAGTGGCAGGAGATGTGCAGCGCGACCGAGGTCTCGATCGGCTGTAGGCCAAGGGCTAGCCCCTCCTTGCGGGCGATGTCGACGACATATTCGCTCAAATCGAAAGTCGCCTTCGACAACAGCTTCACGCCCGCATCCTCCGGCAGGATGAGCGGCCATTCGAATTTGAGCATCAAGGCGCAGGACGGCACCGAGGCGATGACGTCATAGCCCTTCTCGATCCAGGGCTGCATGGCCGCGGCAATGGCCTGCGCGGCCTGTGCCACTTCGGCGATCCGGCCTTGCTCCAGCATCGGCATGCCGCAGCACTGCGGATAGATCACTTGCGTCTCGACGCCGTTTTTGGCGAGGACCGCGCGGGCGGCGAGCCCGACGTGGGGGTCGTTGTAATTGGTGAAGCAGGTCGCGAAGAGCACGGCCTTGCGCCCGAAGGCCGGAGCGCCGCGATCGACCACAGGCGGCTTTTCGCGCGTGAGCTTCTCAAAGCTCTTCGCCTGATATTTCGGCAGATGCGCTTCGTGATGCAGGTCGGCGGTCTTCTCGATCACGCCGCGCATCATTTTGTTTGCCGAACTGGTGGCCCAATTGGCGAGCGGCGCCACATAGGCCGCGAGCTTTCCGTTGCGGTCTGTCTCGGCGAGCTCGCGCTCGGCGAATTCGATTTCGCCCTTCTTCGCTTCGACGGCGCGGGCGCGCAGCATCAGATGCGGAAAGTCGATGTTGAATTCATGCGGCGGCACATAGGGACATTTTGTCATGAAGCACATGTCGCATAATGTGCAGGCGTCGACGACGGGTTTGAAACTTTCGCTCGCGACGGAATCGAGTTCGCCGGTTTTCGATTCGTCGATGAGATCGAAGAGGCGCGGAAAGGAATCGCAGAGATTGAAGCAGCGGCGGCAGGTGTGGCAGACATCGAAGACCCGTCTGAGCTCGGCGTCGAGCTTGGCTTCGTCGTAAAATTCCGGGTCTTCCCAGGCAAGGGAATGCCTTATCGGTGCAGCGAGGCCGCCTTCCCTCATGATCGCCTCTTTTCGGTTCGGCAAATTGCGACACCAGATATATCCGATGTCTTTATGGAGAGATGAAACGGCCCGGCGGCGTCGGTCGCTGGGCCGTTTGCTGCGGCTTATTTCAACTCGTCGAGCGCCTTCTGGAAGCGGCCCGCATGCGAGCGTTCGGCCTTGGCGAGCGTCTCGAACCAATCGGCGATCTCGCCGAAGCCTTCCTCGCGGGCGGTGCGCGCCATGCCCGGATACATATCCGTATATTCATGCGTCTCGCCGGCGACGGCGGCCTTGAGATTGTTCGAGGTGGCGCCAATCGGCAGGCCGGTGGCGGGATCGCCGACCGCCTCGAGGAATTCGAGATGGCCATGCGCGTGGCCCGTCTCGCCTTCGGCAGTCGAGCGGAACACCGCGGCGACATCGTTATAACCCTCGACATCGGCCTTTTGTGCGAAATAGAGATAACGCCGGTTCGCCTGCGATTCACCAGCGAAAGCGTCCTTCAGATTGGTTTCCGTCTTGCTGCCTTTGAGCTCGGCCATGTCACACTCCCATTCAATTTCAGCTACCGCAAGCCGACGAAGCGCCTCGGTCAGGAGCCGGCGTCATCAGCTTAGAATTGTTCTAAAACTAGACGGCGGGGAAAGTCAACAGGCCGGATGACCGGACGATGTATCGCCTTTTTCGGGACGGTCGGCAGACGTTAATGACGCTCGTCTCGCAATGAGCCGGGCACAAGAGGCGGAGAGGCAAATGGAGCAAGACGAGACAATGTTGGCGGCCTGGTGTGAGGCTATGGCGGCGCTTCTCGAATTGCCGATTGCGAGCGGCAGTCGCGTTGCAATACTCGCCAATCTGCGGTTCATCGCGACGGAGATCAAGTTTCTCGCCGAATTTCCGCTCGATGAGCTGATCGAGCCGGCGAATATTTTTCGAGCGTGACCATGGGCTCCGGCGGGGATCGAGATTCGGGTTTTGACTGGAGCCTTGCCTCGGCAAGCATGATCGGCGCGGCCGTCGCGGGCGGTGAGATCGCTGCCGCGACTGTGATCGAAACGGCGCTGGCGCGCATTGCAGCGCTCAATCCCAAGCTCAACGCTTTCACCGATGTCCTGGCGGAGCGGGCGCGAGCGCGCGCGGCGGCCATCGATGCGGCGCGGGCGCGCGGCGCACCGCTCGGTGCGCTCGCAGGCGTGCCCTATGCCGTCAAAAATCTCTATGACATCGAAGGCCTCGTCACGCGAGCGGGTGCGAAAATCAATCGCGATAATCCGCCGGCCAAGGCCGATGCCTGCGTCATTGCCCGCCTCAAGGCCGCCGGCGCCGTTCTTCTCGGGGCCCTCGATATGGATGAATATGCCTATGGCTTCACCGGCGAGAACATCCATGACGGCGCCTCGCGCAATCCGCATCATCCGCGCCATATGACGGGCGGCTCGTCCGGCGGTTCGGCCGCGGCCGTCGCCTCCGGCATGGTCGCTTTTGCGCTTGGCTCCGACACCAATGGATCGATCCGTGTGCCGGCCTCCCTGTGCGGGCTCTTCGGCCTGAAGCCGACCTATGGGCGCTTGTCGCGGCAAGGCCTGTTCCCTTTCGTCGCAAGCCTCGACCATGTCGGCTTCTTGGCCCGATCGGCAGCCGATCTCGCGCTCGCCTATGATGTGATGCAGGGCGAAGATCCGGCCGATCCGGTCTGCGCCGCGCGCGGGGCCGAGCCGGTTCTGCCGCATTTGAGCGAAGGCTTGGGCGATCTGCGGATCGCCGTGGCCGGCGATTATTTTCGCCGCGGCGGCAACGCCGAGGCCTTTGCCGCCGTCGATCATCTCGCCGAGGCGCTGGGCGTGCATCATGAGGTTGTGCTGCCCGAAGCCGGCCGCGCCCGCGCCGCCGCTTATCTCATCACCGCGGCAGAGGGCGCAGCACTCCATCTGACAAGGCTGCGGCAGCGCGCGATGGATTTCGATCCGGCCGTGCGCGACCGGCTCTTCGCCGGCGCGATGATCCCGGCCGGCGCGCTCGTCGCGGCCCAGAAATTCCGTGCCTGGTTTCAGGCGCGGGTCCGCGAAGTTTTTGCCGATGTCGATGTCATTCTCGCGCCGGCAACGCCTTGCCGCGCGCCGCTTTCGGGCCAGAAGACGATGTCCATCGACGGCAAGGAGGTTCCCGTGCGCGCCGATCTCGGCATCTATACGCAGCCGCTCTCCTTCATCGGCCTGCCGGTCTGCACCGTGCCGCTGTGGACGCCGGGCGAGACTTTGCCGATCGGCGTGCAATTAATCGGTCCCCCCTGGCGCGAGGATTTTGTGCTGCGGCTGGCGCACGCCCTTGAAGGCATGGGGCTCGTGAGCGCGCCGGTCGCGCCGATGTGAGTCGGGGTTGGCTCTAAGCGGCGCTCGCGGTCTCCCGCAGCGCTTCGCTGACGGCGGCGAGCGCCGCCTGCGCCGCCGCGCCGTTCGGACCGCCGGCCTGCGCCATGTCGCGGCGTCCGCCGCCGCCCTTGCCGCCGAGCTTGGACGAGGCGGCGCGGACCAGCGCCACGGCATCGAAGCGCTCGGTGAGATCGTCCGTGACGCCGACCACCACGCCGGCCTTGCCGTCGGCCGCGACTCCGACAATGGCGACGACGCCCGAGCCCACGCTCTCTTTGGCCTCGTCGGCCAGCGACTTCAGATCCTTCATTTCGATGCCGGAGACCGTCCGGCCGAAGAATTTCACCCCGGCGATGTCCTCGATCGCCTGAGCAGGCTCGGCGCCGCCGCCCATGGCGAGTTTTTTCCGCGCCTCCGTAACGTCGCGTTCGAGCCGGCGCCGGTCTTCAAGGATCTGAGCGAGGCGTTCCGTCGTCTCGGCCTCCGGCGCTCTGAGAAGCTGCGCGAGCTCGTGCAGCCGCTCCGCCCGCGCATTCAAATAATGCCGTGCCTCTTCGCCGGTCTTCGCCTCGATGCGCCGCACGCCGGCAGCGACCGGCGATTCCGCGATGATGGAGATGAGGCCGATGTCGCCGGTGCGGCGCACATGCGTGCCGCCGCAGAGCTCGATCGAGAAAGGCGTGGTTGCCGGCACTCTGTCGTCATCAAGCAACACCTCAGCCGCATCGCCCATGGAGACGACGCGAACCTGGTCGCCATATTTCTCGCCGAACAGGGCCCGCGCGCCCGAGGTCATGGCTTCGTCGATGTCCATCACTTTTGTTGCGACCGGCGTATTGGCGAGGACGGCGCGATTGGCGAGATCCTCGATCCGCGTCAATTCCTCGGCCGAAATCGGCTTCGGGTGGGCGAAGTCGAAACGCAGACGGTCGGGCGCGACGAGCGAGCCTTTCTGCGCCACATGATCGCCGAGCACGCGCCGCAAAGCCTCATGCAAGAGATGGGTGGCGGAATGATTGGCGCGCAGCGCCCGGCGCCTTGCATGATCGACGGCGAGCTCGACGGCGAGATTCATAGTGAGCGCGCCGGTCTCGACGACGCCCTCATGGACGATGAGATCGCCGAGTTTCTTCAGCGTATTGGTGACGCGGAAGGAAACGCCCGGCGCGCGCATCAGCCCGGTATCGCCGAGCTGGCCGCCGGACTCGCCATAAAAGGGCGTCTGATTGAGGATCACCTGGCCGGTAGAACCGGCTTTGAGCCGCGCGACTTCACGCCCGTCCTGCAAGATGGCGATGATGATGCCTTCCGCGGCTTCGGTCTCATAGCCCAGAAATTCGCTCGCCCCGAGCCTTTCCCTGAGCTCGAACCAGATCTTTTCGGTCGCAGCTTCGCCGGAACCGGCCCAGGCGCGGCGCGCTTCCGCGCGCTGATGTTGCATCGCTTGGTTGAAGCCCTCGACGTCGACGCCGAGATGGCGGGCGCGCAATGCGTCTTGGGTGAGATCGAGCGGAAAGCCGTAAGTGTCGTAAAGCTTGAAGGCAGTGCTGCCGAGCAGCGTGCCGCCTTGCGGCAGATCGCGGGTTTCTTCGTCGAGGATCGCAAGCCCGCGCGCGAGCGTGACGCGAAAGCGCGTCTCTTCGAGCCGCAAAGTCTCGACGATGAGCGCTTCCGCGCGCACGAGCTCCGGATAGGCGGTCCCCATCTCGCGCACCAGCACGGACACGAGGCGCCACAGCAGCGGTTCCTTGGCGCCGAGCAGCTGGGCGTGGCGCATGGCGCGCCGCATGATGCGGCGCAGAACATAGCCGCGGCCTTCGTTCGAAGGCAGAACGCCGTCGGCGACGAGAAAGGCCGAGGCGCGCAAATGATCGGCAATGACTTTATGGCTCGCCCTTTGCGGCCCGTCCGGATCGACGCCCGTCGCGGCGGCAACCGCGAGAATGAGGGCCCGCATCAGATCGATGTCGTAATTCGACGGCGCGCCTTGCAAAAGCGCGGCGATGCGCTCGATCCCCATGCCGGTATCGATCGACGGACGCGGCAGGCTGATGCGCTCACCGGGACCGAGCTGCTCATATTGCATGAACACGAGGTTCCAGAATTCCAGATATCGGTCGCCGTCCTGATCGGCGCTGCCGGGCGGGCCGCCGAAAAATTTTTCGCCCTGATCGAAAAAAATCTCCGAACAAGGCCCACATGGGCCGGTGTCGCCCATCGCCCAGAAATTATCGGAACTCGCAATGCGGATGATCTTCGAATCGGAAAAGCCGGCGATCTTCTTCCAGAGCGCATAGGCTTCGTCATCGTCATGATAGATGGTGACGAGGAGCCTGTCCTTCGAAAGGCCCAGAACTTCGGTGATCAAGGTCCAGGCGAATTCGATCGCGTCGGCCTTGAAATAATCGCCGAAGGAGAAATTCCCCAGCATTTCGAAAAATGTGTGATGGCGCGCGGTATAGCCGACATTGTCGAGATCATTGTGCTTGCCGCCGGCGCGCACGCATTTTTGCGCCGTGGCGGCGCGGCTGTAGGGCCGCTTTTCAATGCCGGTGAAGACATTCTTGAATTGCACCATCCCCGCATTGGTGAACATCAGGGTCGGGTCGTTGCGCGGAACGAGCGGCGAAGAGGGGACGATCGCATGCCCTCGCTGCGCGAAAAACTCGAGAAAGGCAGTGCGGATCTCGCTGACGCTGCTCATTTGGCTCTATCCGGTCCCAACAGAGGACTCCGCTGATCCCCGCGGCGACGGCGGATCGCGATCACAAGATGGGACGTAAGACCATCAAATCCAGGGGAGCGCTCCTTCTAACTATTGGAGCCTGCCTTGTCGAGCCGCGGAGGTAAGGCGACAGACAGGAAAGACAAATCGTTCACGCGTCATGGCCGGGCTTGTCCCGGCCATCCACGGGGCTCACCCAAAGACCGCGTCTTGGCCTCCGCCGGACGCTTCATTGCCATCGTGGCGAGGGGTTTAGGTCACGCAAGGATAACATTCGGCGGTTGAAGCCTTGTCGCGGCGTGGATGGCCGGGACAAGCCCGGCCATGACAGCTAAAGGGAGCGACGGCCAAGCTGGCCTGTTCGGCCTTCCACTGACCGTTTCGTGGCGTCTCAGCCCTCCGCTTCCTCGGCTTCGGCGTCGCCGGGATCGAGGATTTTTTGGGCGATGAGGCCGGCATTCTCGCGGATCGCCTGTTCGATCCGCGCCGCGGCTTCGGGATTGTTGCGCAGAAAATTTTTGGCGTTCTCGCGGCCCTGGCCGAGCCTCTGGCTGTCGTAAGAAAACCAGGCGCCGGATTTTTCGACGACGCCGGCCTTGACGCCGAGATCGACGAGTTCGCCCGTCTTCGAGATGCCTTCGCCATACATGATGTCGAATTCGACCTGTTTGAAGGGCGGCGCGACCTTGTTCTTCACGACTTTCACGCGGGTCTGATTGCCGACCACTTCCTCGCGGTCCTTGATCGAGCCGATCCTTCGGATGTCGAGCCTGACGGAGGCATAGAATTTCAAAGCATTGCCGCCGGTCGTCGTCTCCGGGCTGCCATACATGACGCCGATCTTCATGCGGATCTGATTGATGAAGATCACCATCGTATGCGAGCGCGAGATCGAGGCGGTGAGTTTGCGCAGCGCCTGGCTCATCAGCCTTGCCTGCAGGCCCGGCTGGCTGTCGCCCATTTCGCCGTCGATCTCGGCCCGCGGCGTCAAAGCCGCCACCGAATCGATGACGAGCACGTCGACGGCGCCGGAGCGCACCAGCGTGTCGGTGATCTCGAGCGCCTGCTCGCCGGTGTCGGGCTGCGAGATCAGAAGATCGTCGAGATTGACGCCGAGTTTTCGCGCATAGACGGGGTCGAGCGCATGTTCGGCATCGATGAAGGCGCAGACCCCGCCCTTCTTCTGCGCCTCGGCGATCACATGCAGGGTCAGGGTCGTCTTGCCGGAGGATTCGGGCCCATAGATCTCGACCACTCTGCCGCGTGGCAGGCCGCCGACGCCGAGCGCGATGTCGAGGCTCAAGGAGCCCGTCGAGATCGTCTCGATCTCGACGATCTTCTGGCTCTTGCCGAGCCGCATGATCGAGCCTTTGCCGAAGGCGCGTTCGATTTGCGTCAAGGCGGCGTCGAGCGCCTTGGTCTTGTCCACGGAAGTTCCTTCCACGAGGCGGAGATTGGCTTGGCTCACGGTGACGCTCCTTCTGACATGGGCGCAAAAAATTGGCGAGGCGAAAGTGCAAAGGGCAGGGGGCGGCGCGGCGTTGTCCCACCTGGCTTGGCGATGAACTTAAAGTCAATGTACCCCATTTGTTCTCGCCCGGCAAGTTCCAGTTCTGTTCTCTCGATTATTTTTGCGGAGTTTGCCGACGCCTCTCAAGGCAAGCCGATGGCCCTGAATTTGCTTGCCTCGATGCCGCTGGTGTCTAGCTTTTTTCCGGCGGCCGGTTGGGCGCGCCTTCACCTCATGCAGCTCCAAAATGTCAGAAACTCCTTCGCCAAAGATCCGCATCAACGAGGGCGATCTCATCAATTTCGGCGAAATTCTGCCGGAGGTGAACGAGATTCTTCAGCGCGGCGTCGGGCTTTATCGGCGCGATCCCGAGGCGGCGGACAAGGCCTTTCGCGAGGCGCTGGCCTTGGCGCCGGATCAGCTGCCGACCTATCTCTGCCTCTATAAGATCCATACCTATCAGGGCAATCTCGACGAGGCGCTGGCAATCGCCCATGCGGGCTTGGCCGAAGCCTCGCGCCAGGCCGGCCTTAATCCCGATTGGCGGGCCTGGCGGGCGGAAGAAATTTCCGACGACGTGAATGGCCCCGGCCATTTCGCGCTTTATACGATGAAGGCCTTGGCCTTCATTCATCTGCGCCGCGACGAGAGCGGGCAATCGCGCCGCTATCTCGAAAAGCTCGCCGATCTCGGCGCGATGGAAACTGTCGGCGGCAGCGTCATCGCGGCGCTGTCCGCCGGTGTGGGGCAAAACCTCTTATAAAAAGAGCCTCGAACAGCCAAAGGGAAATGTGATGGAACCAGTCTTCATCAGAACCACATCGGACGGCCGCAGGATCGAAGTCGTCAACGGCAATGTCTGCGTCGACGGCAAGCCCGTCGCGGACACGCTCACCGATGTGAAAATTCATCCGAACAAGGAGGCGATCCTCTTCGCTTTGCCGAATGCCGCCTTCATGGCCGGCCCCGTCGCGCTGACGGCGGAAGAGGCGTCGGTGGCGCGCGGCGCGATGGAGGCGGCGAAGCCCGGTATCAATGATCGGGTGAAGATCGAAGAACGCTTCCGCAAGAGCTGGAACAAGCGGGCGTTTGAGTGCGGCATCGAGTGAGACGATCGGCCTTGGCGCCCCTCTCCCCGCTTGCGGGGAGAGGCCGGGTGAGGGGCGAGGTGATTGGCCGCTCAGTCACGTCGCGTTAGTTCGGCTCAGCTATTCTGGGACATTGGAGCAAATCCCCCCGGCCCCTCACCTTACCTCTCCCCGCAAGCGATCGGCTGCGACCGGCCGGCCGAGGCCGGCGCGCTGCCTGCCACCGCCCTCGATGACGGAAGGACGATGGGCGCGCTTCGCGCGCGCTTCGCGGACCATTTCGACGGTTTCGGCTTCGCTTAAAGGAGACAGGACTTCGCGCACCGGAGCTTGGTGTTTCTTTCCTTGTCCGCCGCGGTTTTATCGAGCGGCTTTGCCTCTCGGAAGCCGACAGGCTACGTTTACATATCGGCTTCAAAATTCGATTTAAATGGACATTTGGGGGGACGGGCAATGATCGCCGAAGAAATAACCGCAAGGCTGCGCGGGTGGCTGATCAACCTCTTCATCAACTCGATCAAAAATGTCTCGAAGGAGGAGGACCGTCAGGAGATCCTTCGCTGGCTCGAGCTTTCTCGTCAAGTCATCGACAGCGATAGATCGACCAAGGACAAATTCACCGAACTCTATGCGCTGATGGACGCAAGGAAGACGGCCCAAATCGTGCTGAACTCGGTCGTCGAAAGCGTCAAGAACTACAAGAATGCCGATTTGCCTCTGCCAGTAAAGGTTTCCATCCCGCTGACACTATTGGCAATGCCTATGATTGGAGGGCAGGGAGCCGGGTTGGTAGCCTTGGGCGGTGCGATCGGTCTACCTGCCCTTCTTCTCATCTTCCTCGGTTCCGCCGGCATCACGTCCATCATCGAGGCGTGTGTCGGAAACGCGCAAGCAAGAACCTACGTCGGAAGCATCATGGCGATCATCGCGCATGACGAAGTTCTGCGGCGGATCAATGCTGCCATAAAGAATGGGACGCAAGGGGCGCCAAGAGAGCCGGTTCGCGCGGAAATGCCCGAAGATGAGCAAGGGATGAAAGACGAGCTGTTCGCGATGAATCCATCCAAATTCGAGGAGCACGTCATGTCGTTTTTCGAGAAAGCGGGCCTGGTGGCATTTGCGACGCAGCCCTCTAACGATGGAGGAATTGACGGCTATGCAAAATATCGGGATGGGCGAGTCATCGTGGTCCAGTGCAAGCGCTATGCTTCAGAAAACGCCGTCGGACATCCGCATATCCAGCAATTTTTGGGTGCCATCGAAGAGAACAAGGCATGGCGCGGCTATTTTGTCACGACATCGCGCTTTACCTATCCTGCCATGAAGGCCGCAGAACGCTCCAAAAAGATAGTGTTGGTCGAAATCGAAGAACTCATGCGTTGGCACAAGAGTGCTCCCACTTTTTGATGCATGATAGCTGCGGCGAGTGCGCCCCTCTCCTCGCTTGCGGGGAGAGGGGCGGCAGGCGTAGCTCCAAGATAATAGGCCACGAACACGCTATCGTGCTTCGATGGCGTTGCGCAATTCGATCGGCGCTGCAATAAAGTCCAGTCTTTCCATGCTTTGGCCGGTTCCCTTGATGTGGACCTTACCGTAATCGAGGAGACGGCCGATGATCGATTGTTGGACGGCGACCGTTTCGACCTTGTCCAAGTTCATTTCCAACGTATTGATATTGATAAAGCCCCTCTTGTAGAGGACCCGCTTGTTCGTCACCGCCATTTCGAGGGTCATCTGCCGGAACCAGGCGCCGACGAAGAAGAGGAGCGCGACGGCTGAAAGGACGAGGCCGAGGATCACGGCATAGGGGCGATAACTATAGTGTTCGTAGCCGAGGATGAAGAAGACGATCGCGAGGACACCGAAAAAAATCGCCCTGAAATAAATCCTCCAATGCAGATGCGCGATTCTCGTAAACACCTCTCCGGGCTGGAGGACTTTGTTGAGATAGGACATGGCCTGCTCCGAAAGGGATGGGCGGTGCATTAATCATTGATGGAACGGAGATGGCCTGAGCTAGCTCATGCCGTCGCGGCCCATGATCGAGAAAAACCGCGGCAGACTAGCCAATCGCCGCGGCGAGATCCAGCGTCGATGCGGATCTCGTGCTGCCGTCTGCCGGTCATCTTATCGTCACGCGTCCAGCACGCTGCGGACCTTGGCCGCGAGCTGTTCGAGCGTGAAGGGCTTGGCCAGGAATTGGACGCCGGGATCGAGCACGCCGCCATGGACCACGGCATTGGGCGTGTAGCCGGTCGTAAACAGCACTTTGAGATCGGGGCGGCGGCGCGTCGCCTCATCGGCGAGCTTGCGGCCATTGACCTCCGGCATGACGACATCGGTCAGCAGCAATTTAATGTCGGAATGTCCGTCCAGAATGGCGAGCGCGACGGCGGCATTCTCGCTGTCATAAACCGTATAGCCGAGTTCGCGCAAAGCCTCGGTCGTGAGCCGGCGCATCAAAGGATCGTCCTCGACCACGAGAATGACTTCGCCGGAGCTTGCCGCCACATCCGGCGCGGCTGGCATTGGCGGCGTCTCATGCGCATCGCCGATGAAGCGCGGCAGATAGATCTTCACCGTCGTGCCGCCGCCCATTTCGGAATAGATCTTGATGTGGCCGCGCGACTGTTTGACGAAGCCGTAGACTTGGCTGAGGCCGAGACCGGTTCCGGCCGGCTTGGTGGTGAAAAACGGATCGAAGGCGCGCGCGACCACCCCGGGCGTCATGCCCATGCCCGTGTCGGTGATCGCGATCATCACGAATTGTCCGGGCGTCAGCTCGCCATGCTGTCTGCAATAGGCCTCGTCGAGATAGGCATTGGCCGTCTCGATCGTCAGCCTGCCGCCGTCGGGCATGGCATCGCGGGCATTGATCGCGACGTTGAGGATCGCATTTTCGAGCTGATGCGCATCGGCTCTGGTCCGCCACAGGCCGGCCGCCGAGACCGTCTCGATCGCAAAGTGCTCGCCGAGTGTCGAGCGCAGCAGCTCCGATATGTTGGCGATCATTCGGTTGGCGTCGAGCGGCTCGGGCGAGAGCGGCTGCTGGCGGGCGAAGGCGAGCAGGCGATGGGTCAAGGCGGCAGCGCGCTCGCTGGCTTTGAGAGCCGCGTCCACAAAGCGATCGACGCCATAGTCGCCTTTCTTGATGTGGCGCTGGATCAAATCGAGGCTGCCCGAGATCACGCCCAGCATATTGTTGAAGTCATGCGCTATGCCGCCGGTGAGCTGGCCGATCGCCTCCATCTTCTGCGCCTGGCGGAGCTGGCTTTCGGCGCTCTCGCGCAAATTCACCTGTTGCAGCAGCTCCTGATTGGCAAAGATCAGCCGGTCATGCGCGGCCGCGAGTTCGGTGAACGAACGCTTGATCACAAAGCCGACCAGGGCGCCGACCGCACAGATGAGCACGAAGGAGGTGCCGGCGCCGATCTGCGACAGCGTGCCGAAGGTTGCCGAGCGCGACTGGCGCAGTCTCAGCAGCCGATCCTCTTCCGTCGTCATTGCCGACACGAGCTGACGGAGCCTGTCCATGGTCCGCAGATCTTTGCTGGCGCTTGCCAGCGCGACTGGCGCGCCCGTATGCCCCGATCTGTGCGCATCGATGGCGCTGCGCAGCTCGGCCAATTTGTCCGCGGTGAGCTCCCGCAGCCGCGCGACGGATTGTTGCTGGCGCGGATTATCGACAACAAGCACGGCCATTGCATCGAGCGCCGCCGGCAGCGCGGTGACGGCGCTCTCATAGGGGTTGAGATAGGCGTCCTGGCCGGTGAGCAGATAACCGTCCGCGCTCAATTCCGCGCGCTGCACGAGGATGAGGATCCGGGCGATTTGGTTGCGCACCGCCAGCGTGTGGCGAACCCATGCGTCTTCGGACTGCGCCGCCAGCCAAAAAGTGCCGACCACCAACAGCGCCGCCAGCGCGGTGCTGGCGATGAGGCTCCCATAAAGGAAGGTGAGCGGTTTTGGGCGGGATGGCGGCACGAGCTTGGGCTTCAACCGGCGAATACCATTTTCATTCTTTCACGCTTGCGCGGCTTTGACCACAGCCGCGGCGGACATAGTTTTGGAGCCCTGCCGCGAGCGGAGAAATTATAGAAGTAGATGACGAGAGCTGAACGATGTCCCGAACGACAGAAAAGCTTTACCGACATGCTTTGGCTCGTCGTCTCGCTCGCTCTTTGCCGGCGCCATTGGCATCGGGCGTCGCGGATTTGCCGCCAAAAGACACATCTTCGGCCATAGTCTCCGATCATCTGTTTTGAGGATTTTCGAATCTTTCGACGGCCCGAGGGCGCAAAGGCCCGGCCTCGGGATGGCTGTCGAAAAATTCATTTGTCGCGCCGGTCGCCAGCGTCGAATTCGATGGAAATTCTCGCCGGTTCGTTCGACAATGGCTGTTTCGGAATCAATCCAGTCCATTCGAAACCGAACAAGATCGAGAGCGGCGCAATGAAGCGCCGCTCCAAATATGCAGCGAGTCCCTGATGCCCGAAGCCAATACGACCCCATTCGAGGCTGCGATCCTGCGCTCGGCCGAAGTCGCGCTCGATCGCGTCGCTGCCGCCCGCGCCTCGATCGGCAGCGTCATTTTCGGCCAAGCGCAA
Organism: uncultured Alphaproteobacteria bacterium; assembly: GCA_963704745.1. Taxonomy (GTDB): domain Bacteria; phylum Pseudomonadota; class Alphaproteobacteria; order Rhizobiales; family Beijerinckiaceae; genus Methylovirgula. The sequence goes on along the minus strand of OY969936.1, from coordinate 2,552,882 downwards.
GTGGTCGAAGAGGCCTTGGTCACTCTGCTGTCCGGCGGCCATGGCCTGCTTGTCGGCGTCCCCGGCCTCGCCAAGACCAAGCTTGTCGAAACCTTGGGCACGGTGCTGGGCCTCAATGCCCGCCGGGTGCAATTCACGCCGGATCTGATGCCTGCCGATATTCTCGGCTCGGAAGTTTTGGAGGAGACGGCGGACCATCGGCGGTCCTTCCGCTTCGTTCGGGGGCCGATCTTCGCCCAGCTCCTGATGGCCGACGAGATCAATCGCGCGAGCCCGCGCACGCAATCGGCGCTTTTGCAGGCGATGCAGGAACAGCACGTGTCGGTCGCGGGCGAGCGCCATGATCTGCCGCATCCTTTCCATGTGCTCGCGACCCAGAACCCGCTCGAACAGGAAGGCACCTATCCGCTGCCCGAAGCGCAGCTCGATCGCTTCCTCATGCAGATCGATGTGACCTATCCCGACCGCGCCGCCGAGAAGCGCATCCTCATCGAGACGACCGGCGATAAGGGTGCGGAGCCGAAGCCGGCGATGACGGCCGAGGATCTCATTGCGACGCAACGTCTCGTGCGGCGCCTGCCGGTCGGCGATTCCGTGGTCGAAGCGATTCTCGATCTCGTCCGGGGAGCGCGGCCCGGCGAGGGCGATGTTTCCATCACCCGGCATATCGCCTGGGGGCCGGGGCCGCGCGCCGCCCAGGCCTTGATGCTTGCGACCCGCGCCCGTGCGCTCGTCGAGGGGCGCCTGTCGCCATCGCGGGACGATCTGGTCGCGCTCGCGACACCGGTGCTCAAACATCGCATGGCCTTGACCTTTGCCGCCCGCGCGGAGGGCGAAACTCTGCCGGGTCTCATTGCTCGAATGACCGAGCGCTTGGGCTGACGCATGAGCGAAGTGCGGCTCCTCGACGAGGCCGAGCGGCGGATCGGACACGGGCCGCAGGACGCAGCGCAAGCCGTTGCGCGCCGTCTGCCCAGCCTGATCGTCGCCGCGAAAGAGGTGGCCTCCAGCGTGATGCATGGCATGCACGGCCGTCGGCGCGCCGGCGTCGGCGAGAGCTTTTGGCAGTTCCGTCCCTTCGTCGCGGGCGAGCCGGCCGCCAATGTCGATTGGCGGCGCTCGGCTCGCGATGACCGGCTTTATGTCCGCGAACGCGAATGGGAGGCGGCGCATACGGTCTGGATCTGGATCGACCGCTCCGCCTCGATGGGGTTCATTTCGAAGCTGGCGCTGCAATCGAAGCTCGATCGCGCGCTGGTGATCGGCCTCGCCGCCGCCGAGCTTCTCGTGGGTGGCGGCGAAAGGGTTGGGCTGCTCGGGCTCACGGGCCCGATGGCGATGCGCAACATCATCGGCCGTTTCGCTGAGGCGATGATCGCCGAAGACGCGACGCCGGGTTTTGCCGCGCCTGAGCTGCCGCCGAACGCTGCTTTGCAGGCCCGCACGCAGCTTATCTGGATTTCCGATTTCCTGGCCGATCCGGCGGAAATCGACGACAAGATCAGCCGTCTTTCGACTGGCGGCGCGCGCGGCCATCTCGTCATGATCGCCGATCCGATCGAGGAAACATTCCCCTTCAGCGGCCACACCGAATTCCTCGACGTCGATTCGCCGGCGCGGCTCACCGTGGGGCGGGCCGAAGCCTTCCGGGAGGACTACATGCTGCGGCTCGCCGCGCATCGTGACGCCGTTCGCGCCGCTGCCGCCAAGCGTGGCTGGACTCTTCTTCTGCATCGGACGGATTGGCCGGCATCGGAGGCGCTGCTCGCCTTGCGCATGCGGCTCGAAGCTGGAACGGATCTCCAGGGTTCGAGGTTTGCCGGCTGATGTTGGGACTGCCGCTCGCTTTCACCGTTCCCGCCGTGTTGGTCGCCTTGGCCGGCCTGCCGGTGCTCTATTATCTCCTGCGGGTAACGCCGCCGCGGCCGCGCCGCGTGCCGTTTCCACCGCTGCGGCTGATCCTTGATCTTCGGCCCAGGGAAGAGACGCCGGCCCATACGCCCTGGTGGCTCCTCGCTTTGCGCCTGGCGATCGCGGCGGCGCTGATCTTCGCCGTGGCCGGCCCGATCCTCAATCCGCTGCCGGCGGGCGAAGGCGGCAAGGGCCCCTTGCTCGTCCTGCTCGACGATGGCTGGCCGGCGGCGCCGAATTGGGACCAGCGGCTGGCCGCCGCGGCGCAATGGATCGAGGCCGCCGGCCGCCGCGGCCAGACCGTCGCCGTCGCCGCCCCGTCCGAAGGCGGGCGGGAGATCATCGCCTCCGATGCGGGTCACGCGCTCGAACATTTGCGGGCGATCGAGCCGCAGCCCTTCGTGGCCGATCGCATGGCGCTCGTGCTGGCGCTCGCCAACTTCCTGCATCAATGGCCGCAGGCCGATGTCGTGTGGATCGCCGATGGCGTGGCGCGCGGGCATGCGCGGGAGTTCGCCGAAAAACTCGCGGCTCTGGCTCCCAAAGTCACGCTGGTAACCAGTGACCGGCCCATCTATGCCTTGGCCGGACCGGAAAACGAGGGCGGCGTTTTCGCCGTGCGGGTCTTGCGCAGCGACGCCAACGGACCGGCGCAAGGAATCGTCCGCGCTCTCGACCGCAAGGCTCTCGCGCTCGGCGAATCGCGCTTCGATTTCCGCAGTCCCGAAGCCGTGAACGCGACCGAGACCCGGGCGCAGTTCAATCTGCCGGTCGAATTGCGCAATGAGATCGCCAGGCTCGAGATTCTCGGCGAACATTCGACGGGCGCCGTCTCGCTCCTCGATGAACGCTGGAAGCGGCACAGCGTCGGCATTGTCAGCGGCGAGACGGCGGACCGCTCCCTGCCTTTGCTCGCGCCGGATTATTACCTGAGGAAAGCGCTCACGCCCTTTGCCGATGTGCATGAGGCGCGGCCGGGCACCCTCGATCCCATCGCGGCGTTGCTCGATGAGCATGTCGCGGTGCTGATCCTTGCCGATGTCGGCATGGTGACGGATCCCGACCATGCGCGGCTGAAGCAATTCATCGAGCGCGGCGGCCTTCTCCTGCGCTTCGCCGGGTCGCGGCTCGCGGCCGCCTCGTCGGACGATCTCGTGCCGGTGCGGCTGCGCCGCGGCGACCGCGTGCTCGGGGGCGCTTTGTCTTGGGAGACACCGAAGAAGCTCGCGCCTTTCGAGCAGCAGAGTCCCTTCTTCGGTCTCAAGGTGCCGGACGAGGTGACGGTGCGCCGGCAAGTGCTGGCCGAGCCGGATGCCGGCCTCGAGGCGAAGACCTGGGCGCAATTGGCCGACGGCACGCCGCTCGTGACGGCGAGCCGGGATGGCGACGGCATGATCGTGCTGTTCCATGTGACCGCCGACACGACATGGTCCAATCTGCCCCTGTCGGGCCTTTTCGTCGACATGCTGCGCAAGATCGTGGCTCTCTCCAGCGCAACGTCCAAGGCGGCGGCCCAGGCCGAGAAGGGCCAAGCCAAACAAGGCCAGGCCGAACAAAAGGCGGAGGCCGTGCCGCCCACCCGCACGCTCGACGGCTTCGGCCGGCTCGGTTTGCCGCCGGCCACGGCGAAGCCGGTCCTGGTCAATTTTTCAGGCGTCGGCGACAGCGAGCATCCGCCGGGCTTCTATGGGCCGCCGGAGCAGCTTCTGGCCGTCAATGCCATGCAGGCCAATGACCGATTGAGCGCGGCGGATTATTCCGGGCTCGGCTTCGCCGGCGAGCCCTTGCGCAAAGCCGCGCCGGTCGATCTGCGGCCGCCGCTGCTCGCGGCCGCCTTTCTGCTCTTCTGCGCGGATGCCTTGGCCTCGATCTGGCTCGCCGGCGGGCTCAGGCGCCGCTTCGGCCACGCGGCCGCAGCGGTCCTGCTCGGCTGTGTCGCCTTGAGTTTCGCGCCCGCGCCTTCGAAGGCCGATCCGCGTCCGGACCAGCCGCTCTCGCAGCGCGATCTCGACTCCGTTCTCAACACGCGTCTCGCCTATGTCGTGACCGGCGACGCCGAGGTCGACGAGGAAAGCAGGAGCGGCCTTCTCACCCTGTCGCGCGTTTTGGCGCAACGCACCGCGCTGACGCCGGGCACGCCCGTCGGCATCGATCCGGCGCGTGACGAACTCGCCTTCTATCCGATGCTCTATTGGCCGATCGTCGCCGGGCTTGCGCAGCCCTCGCCCGCGACGGTCGCCCGCGTGGCGACCTATATGAAACAGGGCGGAACGATCGTTTTCGACACGCGCGATGCGCTCACCGCGCGTCCCGGCGGGCCGCCGACGCCGGAAGCCCTGTGGCTGCGGCATTTGCTCGACGGGGTCGACGTGCCGCAGCTCGAGCCGGTGCCGGCCGATCATGTCGTGACCAAGACCTTCTATCTTCTCGATGGATTCGTCGGCCGCTATGCGGACGGGCAGACGTGGATCGAGGCGCTGCCGCCGGCCAATCCCGCCGATGGCGTGCGGCCGGCGCGCTCCGGCGACGGTGTTTCGCCGATCATCATCACCTCGAATGATCTCGCCGCCGGCTGGGCCGCCGACCTCAGCGGCGAGCCGCTCTACGCTTTGGTGCCGGGCGGGGCGCGCCAGCATGAGATGGCTCTGCGCGGCGGCGTCAATCTCGTGATGTATACGCTGACTGGCAATTATAAGGCCGACCAGGTCCATGTCCGCGATCTCTTGGAGCGGCTGGCGCATTAGCTGGATGCGGACCGGAGGTCCGCGATCCGGAACACGGACCTCCGGTCCGCACCCTATTCAAGTGTCTTTCTCCGGCTATGTCCGAGACAGGCTTGGCCATGACTCACGATCCGCGCGATTTGCAGAAGATCACCAAAGTCACGCTCGATCATTACGAGCGCTATGCGGAACAATTCTGGGAAGGCACGCGCGATCATGACGTCGCCCAGAATATTGCGGCGCTGCTCGGCCATATCGCTGCGGAACCGCCTTTCACCATTCTCGATTTCGGCTGCGGGCCGGGGCGGGATCTCAAGCAATTCTCAGATCGCGGCCATCGCGCGACCGGTCTCGATGGCAGCAAAAATTTCGCCGAAATGGCCCGCGCTTACAGCGGCTGCGAAGTCTGGCATCAGGATTTTTTAAAACTCGACCTGCCGGATGCCGGTTTCGACGGCGTCTTCGCCAATGCCTCTCTGTTTCATATTCCGAGCCAGCAACTGCCGCGGGTCTTGCGGCAGCTTCATGCCACCTTGAAGCCCGCGGGCGTGCTCTTCGCCTCGAATCCGCGCGGCGACAATCAGGAAGGCTGGGTCGCTGGGCGTTATGGGGCCTATCACGATCTCGAAGCCTGGCGCCGCTTCATGTCGGCGGCAGGCTTTGCCGAGCTGACGCATTATTATCGCCCAGAAGGCGCGCCGCGCGAAAAACAGCCTTGGCTCGCGAGCGTCTGGCGCAAATCCATGCCCTGAGTTGGCGAGGGCGCAATGTCCGATTTGTCCCGATCATGTGGATCGCGAACCGATCCACATTGATCGGGATCGGCTCTAATCCTCTCCCCGTTTCGCATGCGCTCACGGGGAGAACATCAGCGCCGCGGCCGCCTCTGGACGCGCGCGACAAGCCGCGCCGGGCGCCGGCGCGCCGCCATTTCGATGGAGATGCCGAAAACCAGAACGGAAAGGATCGCGAGGAACGCAAACATGGACATGGCCTCCTAACAATAGAGCTTTTGCCGCCGGCCCATCTCATCCGGCAGCCGAGCAAGCATGCCGCCGAGAGGCTCGGCCAGAACCAGATGATCGGCGAAGCCGGTCACGCCCGGAACGCTCATGATCGCGGAACGGATCGCTTCTCGTTCGGTTTCCTTGAGCAGAGTCCCATGCAACTCGACTTTGCCGGCTTCGACCATGACATCGATCAAAGCGCAGGGCGCCCATTTCAGGCGATGGAGTATGATGAGTACCGCATCCTTTATCGCCTTGTCCTGTGGCGTCGCGGCGCTGAGTTCGCCCTCGAAATCCTCGCCCAGCGCATCTATGAGATCGGCGCGGTTGATGATGCCGACGAGCTTGTCGCCATGCAGCACCGGCAGGCGCTTGATTCCCCGCTCCTTCATGAGTCTCGCGACCTCTGTCATCGGGGCGTGCTCCTGCACGACGCAGACCTCGGGGGTCATCACCTCTTCGACGGTCTGGTCATGCATGGGCGCTTCGGCGAGATCGTCATAGCTATCGAAGCCGTCGCCCCTGAATAATGAGCCATCGTCGCCGTCGACCTCGGTGCCAAGCCTTGCACGCCGCAGGATATCGCCACCGGTCAGCATGCCGACGAGCGTGCCCGATATATCGATGGCTGGCAGAGCGTTGACGCCGAGATCCACCATGAGCGTGATGGCCTGGCCAACTTTCGCCTTCGGGTGGATGCCCGCGATCCGTGTCGTCATTATGTTGCACGCGCGCATGATCATTATCCGCCTTCTTGCCACCGGCCTTGGCCGTGCACCTCATTTCACTCTTATAGGCGCGGCAGGCGGGCGTGGCGTTGATCCCGATCAACGGGGCTTTGGCGGAGATATGGACTTTCAAATAACGATGCGGTTGTGCGGCTCTCAGCCGTGGCGAGCCGCCGGCGCCAGCGGCGGTTCCAATGGCGTTTCATGGCGAAGCTGCTTGCCGAGTGCTGGAAAATCCTCGCTCGTGATCGATTCCTTCGTCAGCAGCAGCTCGGCGCCCTTGTCGAGATCGGCACGCCGCCGCGTCAATATCTGCCGGGCTTCCTCGAAAGCGGCCGCCACGATGTCATGCACGGCGAGATCGATCTCGCGCAAGGTCGCTTCCGAGGCCACCGGCTTGTCGATCGAATGGGCGCCGAGGAACATCGGCGGCGGCGCCTTATAGACGCGCGGTCCGATCACATCGGCCATGCCGTAGCGCGTGACCATTTCTACGGCGATTTCGGTCGCGCGCTCGAGATCGTCGGCCGCGCCCGTCGAAACATCGCCCGAGAAGATCAGCGCCTCCGCCGCGCGCCCGCCCATGAGGACGGTGATGCGGTGGCGCAATTCGCTGGTCGAGAGGACGAAGCGATCCTCCGTCGGCCGCTGGATCGTATAGCCGAGCGCGCCGACGCCGCGCGGGATGATCGAGACTTTCTGCACCGGATCGACATCGGGAAGGCTCGACGCGACGAGCGCATGGCCCATCTCATGATAGGCGACACGGCGGCGTTCGGCCGGGCTCAGCACACGGCTCTTCTTCTCGACGCCGGCGACGATGCGCTCGATGGCGGCGGTGATGTCGTCGAATGTGACCGAGCTGGCGCCGCGGCGTGTGGCGACGATGGCGGCCTCATTGACGAGATTGGCGATATCGGCGCCGGTGAACCCCATGGTCAGCCCGGCAATTTGATCGAGATCCACCTTCGGATCGAGATTGATCTTGCGGACATGGATCTTCAATATGTCGAGCCGGCCCTTCCGGTCGGGCCGGTCGACGACCACCTGGCGGTCGAAACGGCCGGCGCGCAGCAGCGCCGGATCGAGAATCTCCGGCCTGTTGGTCGCGGCGAGCAGAATGACACCGGAGCTCGGATCGAAACCATCGAGCTCCGAAAGCAGTTGATTGAGCGTCTGCTCCTTTTCATCATAGCCGCCGAAGCCGCCGACCGAGCGCGAGCGGCCGAGCGCGTCGAGTTCGTCGATGAAGATGATACAGGGCGCCGCCTTGCGCGCCTGTTCGAAGAGATCGCGCACGCGCGCAGCGCCGACGCCGACGAACATCTCGACGAATTCCGAGCCGGAGATCGAGAAGAAGGGAACGCCCGCTTCGCCGGCCACGGCGCGGGCGAGCAGGGTCTTGCCCGTTCCCGGCGGCCCAACCAAGAGAATGCCCTTCGGCGTGCGGGCGCCGAGCCGTCCGAAAGACTTCGGATCTTTGAGGAAGGACACGACCTCCTTCAGCTCGAATTTGGCCTCGTCGACGCCGGCGACATCCTTGAACGTCGTCTTCGTATCGGTCTCGACAAAGACTTTCGCGCGTGATTTGCCGATGGACATGAGGCCGCCGAGGCCTTGCTGTCCGGCCATGCCGCGGAACAGAAACATCCAGATCAGATAGAAGCCGACGAGCGGCAAGACCCAGGAGAGAATCACGCCCATGAAGCCGCTCGACGGCGCGCCGGTGACCTTGACGCCTTGCGCGATGAGCTTGTCGGCGAGCGCCGGATCGACGCGGGCCGTCGTGAATTGCTTGGTGCCGTCTGGCAGTGGCTTCTTGAGCGTGCCCTGGATCGTGTTCGTGCCGATCACCACTTCGGTGACCTGCTTGTCGGCGAGGAGCTTCTCGAATTCGCTATAAGGGATCGTCGTGGTCGGCTGATAAGAGCTCCAGACCTGCTGCAGCAGCAGAAGTCCCATCGCGGCGGCGACGATATACCAGATCATCCACGTCTGTTTGCGCTTGTTTGCGTCCATCGCTCACCTGTCGCGTGCTTTTTTGGCTTGCGCTTCCTCAAAGGCCAAATCCGTGGCCTGCGATGGAGCTCGGCCTCGATCGAAAAGCTGCTTCCCGCTTGCCGTCACAAGTGACATTGCCGCCAGCGAGGCATGATCGATCTTAAATCTTAGCCTGCCGGCCCTACGGATGACGCCGGCCTTTGGCGTCTCGCTCGGCAAAGGCAAAGCGCCGTGTCAGACGAAGGGGCGGCGCAAAGCTTTAGTGTCGAGCCGCTTGTTCCGTTGCATGGATTGCTCGCGCTTTCCCAGCAAAACCGGTCGATATCATTGACAAGCCGCCGCCTGCGCCGCCTTGCGGAAGATCAATTGGCGGGTGTTGGAGACGATCGCCATCTCCTCATTGGTCGGGATGACGAGGGCCGCGACCTTGGACGTGACCGTGCTGACGCACCGTTCCGATGCCGCATTGCGGCGGGAATCGAGGCTGATCCCGGCCCATTCGAGCCCTTTGCAGATCATCTGCCGCATGTGGACGGAATTTTCGCCGATGCCGGCGGTGAAGACGAAGGCATCGAGGCCGCCGAGCGCGGCGATCAGCGAGCCCGATTCACGAATGACGCGATAGGCGAAGAGCTCGAGCGCCTCCGCCGCATGCGGATTGGGGCTCGCCTCGAGCGTGCGCATATCGCTGCTGATGCCGGAGACGCCGAGCAGGCCGGATTGCTTGTTGAGCAGTTGGGAGACCTCTTCAGGCGTCATCTTCTGCTGCCGGATGAGATGCAGAACCAGGCCGGGATCGATCGATCCCGAGCGCGTGCCCATCATTAAACCGTCGAGCGTGGTGAAGCCCATGGTGGTCGCCACGCTCTTGCGATTTTTCAGCGCGCAGAGCGAGGCGCCATTGCCGAGATGGGCGATGATGATGCGCCCGTCCGCATCCGTGCCGAGATAGGTCGGCAGCACGCTCGCGATATATTGGTAGGAGAGACCATGAAAGCCATAGTGCAAAACGCCGGCATCGGTCAGCGCGCGCGGCAGCGGGAAGATCTCGGCGAGGCGCGGTTGCGTGCGATGGAAGGCGGTGTCGAAACAGGCCACCTGCGGCAGATCCGGCCATTGCGCGGCAACCGCCGCGACCACGTCGAGATTATATGGCTGATGATCGGGTGCGAGCGGAATGAGGCGGCGCAGCTTGGTCAGCACCTCGGCGTCGATCCAGACCGGCCCGTGAAATGTCTGCCCGCCATGCACAATTCTATGGCCCGCCGCCCGCAAGGTGAGATCCGGCAATTTGTGCAATGTGGCGACGAGCCACGCATTGGTCACGTCGCGGCTCGCATGTTCGGGCGGCGGCCCGAAAGCTTTCAGCGCATCGGCGAGCGCGCCGCTCAACAGCATGTGGGCGCGGCCGATCTCCTCGATCTCGCCGCGGCAGAGCGGCGCGAGATCCATGTTATAGAGTGCGAATTTGAGGCTCGAGGAGCCGGCGTTGAGGACGAGAATGGCCTCGGTCATTTCGGCGGCCCCTGAATTGGTGTCTCTCGGAGATATTGAACCAAGAGTCTGGCGAGCGCGCAGGAGGCGACGCGGGCGGCCGCATTGTCGGCCCGGCTCGTGAGCACGATCGGCACGCGCGCCCCGAGCACAATGCCGGCAGCATCGGCGCCCGCGAGATAGATCAATTGCTTGGCGAGAATATTGCCGGCTTCGAGATCGGGCGCGAGGAGCACATCGGCATCCCCGGCTACGGCCGAGACGATGTGCTTTTCCTTCGCGGCACTCTTCGAGATCGCATTGTCGAAGGCGAGCGGTCCGTCGAGAAGACCGCCTTGGATCTGGCCGCGCTCAGCCATTTTGCAGAGCGCGGCTGCATCGAGCGTCGAAGCGATTTTCGACTCGACGGTCTCGACGGCGGAGAGCAAAGCGATCTTCGGGCTGGCGATGCCAAGCGCATGGCAGAGATCGATCACATTGCGAATGATGTCGGCCTTGTCTTCGAGATTGGGCGCAATATTGATCGCCGCATCGGTGACGAAGAGCGGCTTCGGATAGGTCGGCACATCAAGCGCGAAGACATGGCTCATGCGCCGCTCCGTCCGCAGCCCGCTGTCATGGGCGACGACCGCGCCCATGACCTCATCCGTATGCAGCGCGCCCTTCATCAGCGCCTCCACCTTGCCGGTGCGGGCGAGTTCGACGGCCAATTGCGCCGCGGCATGGCTGTGCGGCGCATCCACGATCTCCAAGCCTTCGATCGAGCGGCCGGCATCCGCCGCGGCCTTGCGGATCTTCGCGGTCGGTCCGACGAGAACCGGCGTGATCAATTTCGCGTCGGCTGCATCCAAGGCGCCGGCAAGCGCCAGCGCGTCGCAAGGATGAATGACCGCCATGCGCATCGGTGGAAAGGCCGCGGCGGCTTCGATCATGCGCCGATGGCGTTCGCCGTGCGCGTGCAGATGGACTTCCGGCAGCAGCGCGCGTGGGCGCCTCACCTTTTCGGTCGGCGCGACCACCTCGGCAGTGCCGTCGATCACCACTTGATCGGCTTGATTCCGGCACTCGCAGTCGAGGACGACCCGATGCTTTGCTGCTTCTTTCTTGCGCACGGTGACGCGCACATTGATCCGGTCGCCGAGGCTAACAGGCTGGCGGAAGTTGAGCGACTGGCTCAGATAGATGGTACCCGGCCCCGGCAATTCGGTGCCCAGCACGGCCGAGATCAGCGCGCCGCCCCACATGCCATGCGCGACGACATGGTGAAAGGAATCGGTCTTCGCATAATCGGCATCGACATGCGAGGGATTGACGTCGCCCGACAATATGGCGAACAGCGCGATGTCGTCATTGCGGAGCGTGCGCGTCAGCGAAGCGCTGTCGCCGATCTTGATTTCGTCGAATGTCTTGTTTTCGATGAATTGCATGTTCCGCCGCCGGTCGATGAGTGAGCTGATGGCGAAAGCGCCGTTCAAGGAGCGCGAACGTAGGCGCCCGGCGCGTCACAGAGCGCTGGGTAGCCTGCTGCCACGCACCCTGGCTGGCGTGCAGCCTCGCTGCCGCTCGAATGGGCATCGAGCCAAGCGAGCCATTCCGGCCACCAGGAGCCGGACTTTGGCGCTAGGCTCGCATACCAACGCTCGGGGTCGACATACATGTCGTTCGCCAATTTTGTGTGAACCCGATAATCTCTGTGGAAGCGCCCGGTGTCCGGACCCGGCGGCGAGACGATGCCGGCATTATGGCCGCCGGACGCCAGGAGATAGGTGACATCCGTATCAGTCATGAGATGGATCTTGAAGGTCGAATGCCAGGGCGCGACATGATCGCGCTCGGTGCCGACGGCGAAGATCGGCGCCCTGATGTCGGACAACGCGACCGGCGCATCATCGGCCAAGTAACGGCCTTCGGCGAGATCATTGTTGAGAAAGAGCTGGCGCAGATATTCGGAATGCATGCGATAGGGCATGCGCGTCGCATCGGCGTTCCAGGCCATGAGATCGGTCATCTTGTCGCGTTCGCCCATCAGATAGTCGCGGACCATCTTCGACCAGATGAGATCGTTCGAACGCAGGAGCTGGAACGTCGCCGCCATTTGCGAGGCGTCGAGAAAGCCCTGGCTGCGCATGAGCTCTTCGAGGAAAGTCACCTGGCTTTCGTTGACAAAGAGCATGAGTTCGCCGGCCTCGGTGAAATCGGTCTGCGCGGCAAACAATGTGAGGCTCTGCAGCCGATCGTTCCTGTCGCGTGCCATGCAGGCCGCGGCGATCGCGAGCAGAGTGCCGCCGAGGCAATAGCCGGCCGCATGAACCTTGCGGTTGGGCAGTATAGCCTCGATCGCCTCCAGCGCCGCCACGATGCCGAGGCGGCGATAATCTTCGAGGCCGAGACCGTGATCTTCCGGACCTGGATTGCGCCAGGAGATCATGAAGACCGTATAGCCATGCTCGACCAGATAGCGCACGAGCGAATTCTGTGGCGACAGATCGAGAATATAATATTTCATGATCCAGGCTGGCACGAAGAGAATCGGTTCGCTATGCACCGTCTCGGTCTGCGGCGCATATTGGATGAGTTCGATCAGCCGATTGCGATAGATGACCTTGCCCGGCGTCACGGCGACATCGCGGCCGACTTGAAAGGCTTCCGCGCCAGCGGGCTTCAGGCAGCGCATATAGCGCTTGAGATCGTCGGCGAAGTTCAGCCCGCCGCGCATGAGATTGGCGCCGCCCGTCTCGACGATCCTCCGCTGCACGACGGGATTAGTCGCGATGAAATTCGACGGCGACATCATGTCGAGGATCTGCCGCATGGTGAATTCGACTACCTTCTGATGCTGATGCGTGACGCCGGCGATCCCCGATGTCGCATTGTACCACCATTGCTGCTGCAGCAGAAAACCCTGCCAGACCAGCGAGAATGGCCAAGTGTCCCATTCCGGCGCGACAAAACGCTTGTCTTGCGGCAAGGGCTCGATGCAGTGGTGAGCCGGCGCGCTAGGCAGCGTCGATGTCGCGAGATCGACGAAGCGCATCCATTTGCGGATCGCTTTGCCGGCCAATTGCATTTGTTTGCCGGGAGAGATGGCCAGATGAAACCCCCAATCGGCGAAAGCACCATAGAGCGCCATGGGCGACAAGCCGCCGGTGACCTTGGCAAGCGTGGCGTGAAAAGCATGATCGAGCGAAGCGCCGGCGCGATCGAGCGTGTCGAAGGCCTGCATCGGCGCCTCGTCGGGAACGACTGTCGGCAGATTGAATGGGCTCGCCGGCATTCGGCCGTCGGCAAGCGCTGCAGAAAGCTCGGTCGCATGTGAGGCGACAAGCGGGGTCTGCGTTGAAGCCCGGTCATCTGTGGTGGCGGAGATATCTGACATGAAAGACTCCCGAAATGGCGAGGTCCGGATAACAGTTTCGCCATTGCGAGCTGATGATTTGGATCAAGGAGCTTCGGCCCGCCGACGAAGGCGCCGCCCGATCTGGCCGTCGCCGGCGGTCTGCCAAAAGCCTATTTCGGAAGCGGCTGACTTATGTCAATGAGACGATGGGAGAGACAGCTTAGGTCGATAATCCGATCTGATCAGGATTTCTCTCTACCAAAAATATCGAGCATGGTCGCCGCGCGCAATTGCGGCGCCGAGGATGGGCTTCATGACCTCTGGCAGTTTCATCGTGCATGCGGATCGGGACGCGGAATCGGACGGGCGCATTCGCATCGCCTGCAGCTTGGCCACGCGCTTCGATGCGCGGTTGATCGGGCTTGCTGCCGCAATGATGGATCTGCCGGTCATCGATCCGATGGGCTATGCGCCGATCGATGCCGAAACCATCGCCGCCGAACAGCAGATTCTCGAATCCGATCTCCAGATCGCGGCTGAGAAATTCCACCGGATCGCCGACGAAAAGAAGGTGAAGACCGAATGGCGCAGCAATCTGGAATTTCCTGCCGATATGCTCTGCCGGCAGGCGCGCGCCGGCGATCTTCTCATCATCGGGCGCGGCGAGGTCGAGAGAGCCACTGGCCCGCAACGCGTGGTCGATCCCGGCGATGTCTTGATGCAGTCCGGGCGGCCGGTGCTCATCGTTCCGCCCGGCGTCACGGATGTCGCCCTCGCGCATGTGCTCATCGCCTGGAAGGACACGCGGGAGAGCCGGCGCGCCGTCGCCGATGCGCTGCCCTTTCTCAAGGCGGCGGGCGCGGTTTCGATCCTCGAACTCTGTGCCGAAGAGGACGTCGAGGATTTAAGGAATGCCGTCGAGGACGTCGCGGCCTTTCTCAGCCGCCATGCGATCGCCGCCAAAAGCGAGGTGCGGGCGCTCAATCAGACCGATCCGGCAACTGAGATCATCGCATCCGCGAAGCAGCAGGGCGCCGATCTGATCGTTGCCGGCGCTTATGGCCATGCAAGGCTGCGCGAATGGGTGTTCGGCGGCGTCACCTATGAGCTGATCAAAAGAAGCCCGGTCTGCTGTCTCTTGAGCCATTAGCAATCCGGATATGAAGGCCGATGGAGCGCCCTCATCCACATGACGGATGGGGGCGTTTTGATGTTCGGCTATCGCCACGCCCAATGCGGATCCGGTCTCTCAACAAGGCTCGCTTGCTTACCCGTGCGCGTCTTCGCCTTGTCGCTCTTCGAGCGCCGGCGGCGTTTCGCTGAGTTCCAGCCACATCGCATTGATGATCGAGAAGGCGCCGGCGAAACCGACGCCGAGTATCCAGGTAAAATACCACATGGGCGTTTGTCCTAGCGAGTTCGCAGGTTAATAGGCGGTCTTCGAATTTTGCGTGACATAGCTCTGCAGCACCCGGCCGCGGAGCACGCGGAAGACGAAGGCGGTATAGATCAGGACAATCGGCAAGAAGATGCCGGTCACAACCAGCATGATCATCAAAGTGAGCTGGCTCGAAGATGCATCCCAGACGGTGAGGCTGGCATCCGGCATGAGCGAGGACGGCAGCAGAAACGGAAAGGTGCTGGCGCCGACGGTCGCGACAATCCCGGCCGTGCTGAGGCTGCTCGCGAGGAAGGCGAGACCATCGCGCCGCATGGCGAGCATGGGAATGGCGAGCAGCGCCCCGACGAATCCGAGAATGGGTGCGGCGAGAAAGCCGTGATACAGCGTATAATTCTTGAGCCAGGCGCCGTGCTCGACCACGACCGTCTTGAGCAGCGGGTTCGATGGTCCGTCAGGCGCGAACGCGCTCGTGACCGCATAGCCGTCGATGCCGAAGGCAAGCCATATGCCGCCGAGCGCGAAGAGGACGATTGTCGCCGCCGCGGCGATACGGCCGATCTTTGCGGCGCGTTCGCCGACCGGATCATCGGCCTTTGCCGCCAGAAAAGTGCTGCCCTGCATGGCGAGCATAGCGACGCTCACGAGGCCGCAGAGCAGTGAAAACGGGTTCAGAAGGCCGAAGAGATTACCGTCATAGGTCATCCGCATCGTATCATCGAAGCGAAACGGCACGCCGCGCAGCGCATTGCCGAGTGCGACACCGAAGATCAGCGCCGGCACGAGGCCGCTGACGAAGAACAGCCAATCCCAGACGCGGCGCCATGTCGGATCAGCGACTTTCGATCGATAGGTGATCGCCACTGGCCGCAGAATGA
The DNA here is from genome assembly GCA_963704745.1 of uncultured Alphaproteobacteria bacterium. Classification (GTDB taxonomy): domain Bacteria; phylum Pseudomonadota; class Alphaproteobacteria; order Rhizobiales; family Beijerinckiaceae; genus Methylovirgula. The sequence continues at coordinate 2,537,404 of OY969936.1, read as the reverse complement.
GCGCGGCGAGCACCAGGAACATGGCAAGATAGAAGCCGGAGAAGGCCACCGCATAGAGGTAGGGCCAGGCGGCGAAGATCGCCCCGCCGCCGAGAATGAGCCATACCTGATTGCCTTCCCACACGGGTCCCAGTGCATTGATGACGATGCGGCGCTCATCATCCGTCTTGCCGACGAAGGGCAGCAGAATGGCGGCGCCGAGATCGAAACCGTCCATGACGGCAAAGCCGATCAGCAAGAGGCCAAGCAGGACCCACCAGACGATTCGCAATGTCTCATATTCCAACATGGCCGATATTCCTTGCCTGTATTCCTTGGCTTGTATTCCTTGCCTGTCATTCGGCCGCGAGTGGAAGAGCGGCCGCTGGTGCTACGGCGTGCGGCGGCAGCGGGCCGGGCCCATTCCGAACCGTCTTGACCATGAGATAGATCTCGACGACCAGCAGCGTCGAATAAAACAGGACGAAGCCGACGAGCGTAACCAGGACATTGCCGAACGAGAGGCTCGAGATGGCGAGAAAAGTCGGCAGCACGCCTTCGATCACCCAAGGCTGCCGCCCGACTTCGGACACGAACCAGCCGAGCTCGGCCGCGATCCAGGGCAGCGGCAGAGAGAGGAGCATCAGCCAGAGAAAGGGACGTATCCGCTCGATCCGGCGCATCGAGACGAGATAGAAGGCTGCGGCAAACAGGGCGATGAAGAAGAAGCCGAGCCCGACCATGATACGGAAGGTCCAAAACAGCGGCAGCACGGCCGGCACCGTCATCCAGGCGGCTTTGTCGATTTGCGCCGGCGTCGCATTTTCAATATCGGGACGCTGCGCCTTCAACAGCAAAGCATAGCCGAGATCATCGCCATGCGCGGCGAGCGCATCGCGTGCAGCGGTGTCGTTGCGATTGGTCTTCAGCGTTTCCAATCCCTTGTAGGCCGCAAGGCCCGTCTCGATCCGGGCCTTGGCCTCATTCACAAGCGGGATGATGCCCGGCACTTTGCCGGAAATGGAGCGGGTGACGATCAGGCCGAGCGCCCAGGGCACGCGAACCGCATCATCGGTCTTGTGCGTCGCCTGATTCGGTATGCCGAACAAAGTGAAGGAGGCGGGCGCCGGCTCGGTGTTCCACATGGCCTCGATCGCCGCGATCTTCATCTTCTGGCTGGCACCGGCCGTGTAGCCGCTTTCATCGCCGAGCACGACGACGGACAGGGCGGCAGCCAAGCCGAAGCTCGCAGCGACCGCCATCGAGCGCTTGGCGATCTCGACATGGCGGCCGCGCAGCAGATAAAAGGCACTGATGGCGGCGACGAAAATGGCGCCCGTAACATAACCGGCACTCACCGTATGGACGAATTTGTCCTGCGCGACGGGATTGAAGAGAACGGCCTTGAAGTCGGTCACTTCCATGCGCATGGTGTCGGGGTTGAAGTGCGAGCCGACCGGATGCTGCATCCAGGCATTGGCGATGAGAATCCACAGCGCCGAAAGATTGGAGCCGAGCGCCACCATACAGGTCACGGCGAGATGGCCGGGTTTCGACATTCGGTCCCAGCCGAAGAAGAAGAGCCCGATGAAAGTGGCCTCGAGGAAGAAGGCCATGAGACCTTCGATCGCCAGCGGTGCGCCGAAAATATCGCCGACATAATGGCTGTAATAGGCCCAGTTCATGCCGAATTGGAATTCCATCGTGATTCCGGTCGCGACTCCCAGGGCGAAGTTGATGCCGAAGAGCGTCCCCCAGAATTGCGTCATCTGCCGCCAGATCTCGCGCCCGGTCATCACATAGACGCTCTCCATGACGACGAGTAGGATAGAGAGACCCAAGGTCAGCGGTACGAAAAGAAAATGATACATGGCAGTGAGGCCGAACTGCAGCCTGGAGAGCGACACGACATCGAGTGCAGGGCTCATGGAACGATACTCCTCGGAGCGACGGTCTTGAATGCAGAGGTCTTGAGTGCAGAGGTCTTGGGCGCGGAGGTCTTGGGCGCGGAGGTTTCGGGCGCGCCGAGGACATGCGCCTCGACCTTGGCCGCATCGATCCGCCGGCGCTGGCTCGGACCGAAGATGAAGACGGCGGCTAGGCCGATGACCATCGCCTTGATCAAAAGCACCAGGACGAGTTCACGCCAGAGGCGGCTTTTCGGCACGCGGCAAGCATCGAGCAGCCGCGTCATCATCGCGTCATTTCCGAAGGTCTCATTGCAGAGGCCTCATCTTCATGAGGATCATCTTCAGCGACATCAGCTTCAGGAGAGTGCGATCTTCGGGAGAGCCGCAGCGCCGAGCCGCAGCCCGGCTCGGGCAGCTCAGAACGGCTCGAAATCTCTGTCGATGTTATTTGCGCATGATGCGAATCGAAATGATGCAAATCAAATCATCTTGTCGCGCGCTCTGCTTGATTAAAACTGTGCGCCTCGAAGCGGAGCGGTGACGTTTAGCGGAGGATAACAAGATGGATGAGCACATGACGGGACAGGAAACGACACAGATTCAGGAGGATGTCCTCAAAGCGGCGGTTCCTTTCCAGACCGCGTGGCGGAAGGCTTTTTTCGATCTGCCTTTGGCGGTGTATTCGGAGGCTATCCGATTCGCCGGGCAAAAACTCCAGGCGCAGGGCGATTTTCTCGCGAGCCTCAGGGCCTGCCGTACCGTGCCGGAGGTGATGGATGCGCAGTCGCGCTTCGTGCGGGCGGCCGTCGATGAATATGGCGCCGAGACGAGCAAGATCATGGAGGATGTCCGCACGACGATGAGCAAGGCGTCGTAGCGGTTTGAGCCGCTGCGACCGGTTCGTGAGCGGGCCCGAAATTAAGCCGCCGCGCTATGACATGGCGGGGTGACTCTGTCCGGCTCTGTCCTGCTCGGGGAGCCGAGCGCGAGAGTGGCTTGCTGGATGGCGCGATCCTGTGCCAAGTTGCCCTTGGGTGTTGGCATCGCGCTTTGATGCTCTTGCCAGCCAATGACGCGGTTGTGCCTCGAGATGACCGGATAGTCGGCGGATATGGACATGACCTTCGACGGCATGGCGCCGACGCTTTCCGACAAGCTGCGCTTTCTTGCTTCGCCTGCCGCTTATGGCGCGGCGGTGGGACCAGTGCAGATCAAAGAGACGCATATGTCCTTGGTCTTTCTGATCGGTGACCGCGTCTACAAGCTCAAGAAGCCGCTCTGCCGGCCGCCGCTCGATCTCACGACTCTTGCCGCGCGGAAGAACAACTGCAATGAGGAGGTGCGCCTCAACCGACGTCTTGCGCCGGAACTCTATCTCGGCACCGTTGCGCTCACCGTTTCCGAGGACGGCACGCTTGCCTTGGGCGGTAGCGGCGAGATTGTCGACTGGCTCGTTGTCATGCGCCGCCTGCCCGAGGCCTTCATGCTCGATCGGCTGCTTGCGCAGGATGGCCTGGCCGATGCCCAAGTCGACGAGCTTGCCGATCTTCTCGCCGGCTTCTATCGCCGGGCAGCGCGGCCGAAGCTCTCACCGGAGACCTATGTCGGTCGCCTCATTGCCGAGCATCGCGGCAATCTCGCAATTCTCTTCCGCCGCTTTGCGAATTTCGACTGCGATGTCGCGCGGCGCGTCGGCGCGCGTGTCGACAAGGTCTTCGACCGCTTCGCGCCGCTTCTGCGTGCGCGCGCTGCACAAGGCGCGCTCGTCGAAGGCCATGGCGATCTGCGTCCCGAACATATCTGTTTCAACCGTCCGATCGTCATCTTCGATTGTCTCGAATTCAGCAGCGAGCTTCGAACCATCGATCCCTTCGATGAGCTCGCCTATCTCGCCCTGGAATGTTCGGTGCTGGTGCGCCGGCATGCGCCGATGTCGGAAGAAGCTGCGCCTGCCGAAGCACGCCACGGCACGCGCGACAGCACCATTGGCGCCGCCGAATTCGGCCCGCTGCTCATCGAAAAAGTCGCCGCGCGGCTCGCAGAGCAGCCGAAGATGTCGCTGCTCTCCCTCTATACGGCTTTGCGGGCGGAATTGCGGGCGCGGCTCACTTTGGCGCATCTCCTGGACGCGCATCCGCGCGAGCCGTCCAAATGGGCGCCGCTGGCCGAGCTCTATCTCGCGCTCGCCGAGGAAAGTCTCGATCGTCTCGACGCCGCGGTGTAATTTTCTCTCCTGATGTCAATGCTGCGCCTGCGGGTCAGCGGGCATATGTGCCCGGCGCCTCACCCAGCAACAATGCGGTGATCGAGCCGCCGGCATGAGCGATGCGGATCGCTTCGCTCAAGAGGCCGGCAAGGCCCACGACCTCGAGTTTTGCTTCAAGCGGCCCGCTGGCGAGGGCCGGACGCAAAGGCACGCTGTCGGTGATGATGATCCGGTCGATCGCCGATCGCTGCAGAAGCCCTGGGTCGGCGCCGATGAAAAGCCCATGCGTCGCGAGCGCGAAGATCTCGGTCGCGCCATGCTGTCGGCAGGCTGTGGCGGCACGGATCATCGTCCCGCCTGTGCCGATCATATCGTCGAGGATGAGCGCTGTCGCGCCCGCGACATCGCCGGCGAAGATGTCGCCGGTGACGATGCCCATGCTGCGCTGCTTGTCGAGAAAGGCTTTGGCGACCGGCCGGTCGAGCTCGCGTTCGAGCGCCTCGCGAAAGAGTTCAGCGCGCTTGCCGCCGCCGAGATCGGGCGAGACCACGCTGATCTTTTTGGCCGCCAGGCGCGGCGCCAGAGTGCGGGCAAAAAGCCTGTCCGTATCGAGATGGATCGTCGGGCAGCGAAAGGCGTTTTGGAAGGCGGCGAGATTATGGGTGGTGACGCTGATGATTTCATCGGTGCCCATGGATTCGAGAAGCTGAGCCACATAGCGCGTCGCAATGGGATCGCGCGATTTCGTCTGCCTGTCCTTGCGGGCATAGCAGAGATAGGGAATGACGGCTGTGATGCGGCGCGCGCCGGCCTGGCGCAAGGTCGCGATGAAGAAAGCGCATTTGATCAGCCTGTCGTTGACGCTTTCGCGGGTCGACGGGTCTGGGCTGCCCGCGAGCGTATCGAGGACGAAAACATCACGGTTGCGGACGCTCGCGAGCGGCCGCAGCTTATGCTCGCCATCCTCGAAATTGCGTTCCTCATGCGGGGCGAGCGGCAGATCGAGCGCCTTGGCGATTTTTTCGCCGAGCGCATGGGCGCCGTGCAAGGCGAAGATCACGGGACTGTCGGCGGCAATGAGGCCGCTGTCACGGCGGAAGGGTGGCCCCTGGACGATCTCGCGAATGGCGACGCCGCCAAATATGGAGGTGGCCGATGTCGCATCGCCTTCTGCCAGAGGTGCGGCGAGAATTTCAACCGACTGCGAGATTTCGCCGCCATGATGCAGCGTGAATTCGGCAAGGACCGGTTCGCCGGCTTGGCGAACGGCCTCGAAAAGACGGCGCAGCCGGGCTGCGGCGCGGCGATGAGGCGCTGCGGCGAGACGGTCACCGATCTTGCAATTTCCGAGAAGCGGCGCGAGCGCCGCAGCGCCCTCGGCGAGACTGTAGGATCTCGCGTCGGGTCCCATCCGGAACCGGAAGGCGTGCCGAGCCGCGACGCCGATCTCGCCGAGGTCGAGCGCCTTCTCCTTCGGGGCGATGTAGCCGTCGCGCAGCTCCCGCCAATGCCGGAGGAGTTCGGCCAGCGCGGGCTCGCATGGCTGCGGCGCGAAATCGAGCCGGTCGAACAGCCGCTTCAGAGCCGGCTCGGTCAAAGCGAGCGTCGTCATGACAGTTCCTCTTCGGGCCAGGAACGGACCTTGCGCGAAAACATTGGCAAGTCTCCGGAGCCGGCACTTTGATCGAGATCATGCAGCGCTGCCGCCGCCCTCCCTATGGTTTGCGTCATGGCGCTCGCGGGCGAACGCCGGCGCGCCCATCGGAAGCGCTCCGCGGCTTCGCCGATCATCGAAAGAAATTCGCCCGTGACAGCAACAGAGGAACAGAGGAGAAGATAATGCAAGTTGCTCCCCAGATCGATTTCCAGGGAATGGATCCGTCGCCGGAATTGCGGCAGCGCGCCGAGGAATGGATTGGCAAGCTCGAGACGCGCTGTGGCCGCATCACCTCTTGTCGCGTCGTCATCAAGGCGCCTGGCGAGCATCACAAGACCAGCGGTCTCTACGAGGTGAATGTCGAGCTGGCCTTGCCCGACGGGCGCAGCGTGACGGCGGCGCGCACGCCGCCGGCCGATGAGAGATTCAGAGATGCACATTTCGCGATCGACGAATGTTTCAGGCGGGCGCGCCGGCGGCTTCAGGATCAGGCGCGGCGTCTGCGTGGCCAGGTGAAGGCCCACGAGGTGCAGCCGATCGGCACCGTCGTCGTGCTGCATCCGGAGGAGAATTACGGCTTCGTGCGGACGGCCGATGACCGCGACATCTATTTTCATCGCAACAGCGTGCTCGACGATGGCTTCGACAAGCTCGAAGTCGGCACGCGGGTGAGTTTCGATGAGGAACAGGGCATCAAAGGGCCGCAGGCGAGCACGGTGCGGGTGCTCGGCAAGCACGCTCTGCGGGTTTGAACTTTCGGGTCTCGATCGGGTTCCGCACCCCCGTCCTGCGGAGCCGCGTGGCGGGGCGTGGGCTGGGCGCTCCGCTCGGCCCGCCTTCCCTCGCGCGCGCAATGGAGAGGCAAATCCGCGCAATCAGCCATGGGCCAAAAAAATCTGCAGGACCGTGATCAGCGTCTCGATCAGAATCAGGGCGACGATGACCGCTTCGAGCCGCGTGGAGCGGTCGACATCGAAAATATCGGTCAGAGCCTGACCGGTTTCGACGATGACATTGAGCTTTTGGGTGACCGTTTTCGCGCGCTCGCTCAATTCATATTCGTCTTCGAGCCGCGCATAGAGTTGTTCCAGGCTCGGACGGTCCCAGAGGATATCGGGCTTCTCCTCGATAGCCACACGGCCGGAGATGCGGTGCTGGGCGAGCAAAGCCTGGCCGATGAGCTTCAACATCGAACGGCGGTTCCATGGCGCCCGCCCGGTCTGCGCGAGCTGCGCGGCGAAGGGCTCGATAATGTCGAAGACGCCGCCGAGCTTGCCTTCGTCGCGGGCGAGCGACACGGATTTGGCCAGCACATCGGCGACGACAAGGAAGCGCGCTGCGGAAAGCTCCGGAATCTCAACCGGGCCGCCCGGCGGCACGCGGTCTTCATAATCGGGCCGGATCTCGAGCACCGCCGTCTCTTCATTCTTGCCGTCGGGCTTGCCGGAAATCCGGCCGGCGATCTTGTCGAGAAAGTTCGCCTCTTCTGCCGCCGAGAGGCCGGCAAAGACCGCAACGCCGAAGCGATAGAGAGCGACGAATTTCGTCGCGCCGAAGCGGATCGCCAGCGGAACGGTGGCAATCATTTCGGCGCGTTCGAGCCCGGCGGCATCGATGCGATCGCCGACCAAGACAGCCCGCGCCATGATCCGTTCGGCCGGCTTCGGGCCTTGCGGTGCCGTCGTCAATTCGGAGATGTTTGACATGCCGATCCTCGTTGGCCTTCGCGCGATTCCACGCTGGAGCTTGGCGCATGTCGCGGCGTCGCGATGGAACGGCAGGATGGCCATTTTTATTGACGATGCGGCTGTGCCGGCCAATCTTGCTTGAGATAGGTCAAGGACACAAAAGTTTCATTCTCTTCAAAATGGGCCTTGTCAAAGATCTCGAACACATGATTTTTGGACAAAGCGCATGTGGTGCGGCGTCGGGGAGCCTTCCGCGGTCGCATGTCTCAAGCTTTCTGGAATTTTCATGGCTCGCCCCCGGCGCAATCGAGGATATTGAAATGGCGGATATCGAACGCGAAAATGCCGAAAGGGAGATTCCGGCGCCGGAGATCAATCCGGACAAAGTATGCTTTGTCATCGCCAAGGCCCGCGAGCTCGAGGCCGAGGACGAGGGGCTTGAACCCGATGCTTCCAATCCGACCGATGATCGGTTCGCGAGCGTTCTCAGCAGTGAGGATTATGAGACACTGAGGCAGGAGCTTGCCGCCTTCATCGATGCGCTCGACGACGATGAAAAGAGCGAGCTCGTCGCGCTCGCCTGGACCGGCCGCGGCGATTATACCGCGCGCGAATGGCTTGTCGCGGTCGCCCAAGCGAAGTCGCGGGAGGAAATGGAGACTTCGGTCTATCTGCTCGGCATACCTTTGCTGTCCGGCTATCTCGAAGCCGGCCTGGCCGAATTCGACATGTCCTGCCACGATTTCGACGCGCACAATTACGGCTGAGCGGGACCCTCCTGACCCGTGGGCCGTTCAAACGTCCAGGCGATCGCATTGCAAATTGCAATCAGCCTGGAAAGCCGACGCTCTGCGCGACGATGATGCGCTGGCTCGGGCGGAGGCCCATCTTGGCGGCAACGTCGGCGCGCGGGACGAGGCCGCGGACGACGGTCGCAAGCCCCTGCGACGCGCAAAAGAGATAGACGTTCTGGGCGATGAAGCCGGCATCGATCGCCGAATAGAATTTCTTCTCCGCGCGATCCGCGGCATCGTCCATGCGCGCCAGATCGGCGACATAGATGAGATCGAGCGGCGCCGTCGCCACGTAATCCTGTTCGCCTGTGGCGCTGCGCAGATCTTGGCCGTTGATCATTTGCAGCAGATTGGCCTCGGCGTCATAGAGATAGAGACCCGTCTCCAAAGCTGCATAGATGTCGATCTCTTGCCGGTCATGGGCGGTGGGCGCGGTGCGATGCTTGGTCTCCGGCCTATTATAGCCATTGGCCGCCCATAAGAGATCGGACAGGAGGTCGAGGCTCAGGCGCTGCGACGCGAATTCGCGCGTGCTCCTGCGATCGCGCAGTACGTCGAGAAGCGGTCGGCCGCCGCTCATATGCGGCTGCGGCAGAGGGATCGTCGGGGCGGGTTGATCCTCAGCTCGGGCTTTGGTTGGGACGGGATGGGCCATGAAAGCCTCCAGTATAATGGACGCCGTGAGTAGAGGCCGGGCGCGCCTGTGCCACCTTGATCCAGATCACGGCGCTGAACGTAGCCGAAGCCAGCTTGTCCGGCGCGAGCGGCAACCGAAATCAGTAAGGGCGGCTTGCGGATCGTTTGATCATCATGTTTTGATCAGCATCAATGGAGGCATTGTGCGCCGATGCTTCATTGCGACAGTGGCGCCTCGCCGGCGCCATTTCCAACGCTCGGTTGATAAAGGTCAGATGATGATGCCCACAAGAATCAGAAACGGCGATTGGGTCGCCGTTTGCGACAGCCGCAAAGCTCTGTTTTTTGAAAACGAGGGCGATTCGGAATTCCCGGTTTTCAAGGCGCGCGAGGTGTTGGAGCATAAGGTTCTGTTCAACCGCGACCTCGACACCGAAAGGCCGGGGCGTGTGCAAGAGGGCGCGACTAGGCGCAGCGGGATCGAGCCTGTCGATCATCGTGATCTCGAGGAAGAGGCCTTTCTGGCGCAGGTCTCAAAGCGGTTGGACGAGCTGGTGACCGCCGGCCAAGTGCAACATCTCATCATCGTTGCGCCGCCGCGCGCGCTTGGAGTGATCCGCAAGACCTATTCGCCCGCCTTGCGCGCGGCAATCCGCAGCGAAATCGACCAAGATTTGGTGAAGATGCCGGTCGGCGAGATGCAGGAAAAATTCGCTGTCCGCAGCGAAGTCTGAGATCGTTTCGCCAATGCGACACTTTGCCGGATATCGCTCTTGGCGTTCGGCAGTGACGCGCGACGTCTTGCGGCGCGATAGTGCCTCAGCGCTTCGCGACCTCGCAAGCGGAGGCCTGTGGTTGGGTGTCGCCGGCGTTCAATTTGCGATCGCCCGACCTTGGCCGGAAGCTTGTTCTATGCCTCTTCTTTTGTGAAAAGCTTTTTATTTGAAGAGTAGTTCTTTTATTATTAGAATTATTCCAGCTTAGCCAATGCGATAGGCTGTGCTCGGGCCAGCGCCAAGCGTCTTGTCTTGTGTATTGCATTCCAGCGCTCGCGCTAGGGCGCTGCGGCCAAACGGCTGCGCCATCTTGCGCCCGCGTTTGCCCTGCGATAGGGATCGCACAGCCGAAAACCCGCGCTTCCGATCGCTTTCCGACCCTTTGGGACCCTCCAAGGGTCCAGCCAGGTTCGATCATGCCCAATCTGCTCAGCGATTATCTGCCGCTCGTGGTGTTCATGGCAGTTGCCGCTCTGATCTCCGGAGCTTTGCTCATTGCGCCATTCATCGTTGCCTTCAAGGCGCCGGATTCGGAGAAGCTGTCGGCCTATGAATGCGGGTTCAATGCCTTCGATGACGCCCGCATGAAATTCGATGTGCGCTTCTACCTGGTCTCGCTTCTCTTCATTGTCTTCGATCTCGAAGTGGCTTTCCTGTTTCCCTGGGCCGTGGCCTTCCGGCGCGCCGGTTCCGCCGGCTTTTGGGCGATGCTGGTCTTTCTCGGCGTTTTGACCGTCGGCTTCGTCTATGAGTGGAAGAAGGGGGCTTTGGAATGGGACTGAGTCCGGCCTTCGAAACCGGCGCGCCTGGCGGCGGCCTTGTTCATCCGGCGACCGGGCGTCCGCTGCGCGCCAACGATCGGGCTTTCCTTTCGATCAACGACCAGCTCGCCGACAAGGGCTTTCTCGTCACGACGACGGCGGAGCTCATCAATTGGGCGCGCACCGGCTCGCTGATGTGGATGACTTTCGGGCTCGCCTGCTGCGCCGTCGAGATGATGCAGGCCTCGATGCCGCGTTATGATGTCGAGCGCTTCGGCTTTGCGCCGCGCGCGTCGCCGCGCCAGTCCGATGTGATGATCGTCGCCGGCACCTTGACCAATAAAATGGCGCCGGCCCTGCGCAAGGTCTATGACCAGATGCCGGAGCCGCGCTATGTCATCTCCATGGGCTCCTGTGCCAATGGCGGCGGCTATTACCATTACTCTTATTCCGTCGTGCGCGGCTGCGATCGCATCGTGCCCGTCGACATTTACGTGCCGGGCTGCCCGCCTTCGGCGGAAGCCCTGGTCTATGGCATTCTTCTTCTCCAGAAAAAGATCCGCCGCACCGGGACGATAGAGCGCTAAAGCATGATCCCGAAAAGTTGCAGACTTTTCGGACAAGATCATGCGGGGATAGAAAGACTCATGATCCCGAAAAGTTGCAGACTTTTCGGACAAGATGATGCGGGGATAGAAAGACTCATGATCCCGAAAGTTGCAGACTTTTCGGACAAGATCATGCGTTAAATAAAAAGTTGGAGTTCGAAGGGGTTAGAACGTGATTGCGCGCCAAACTGCCGCGATGATGTAGTAGGCGCCAGACCGCAAAGAGACGATGACGATGGACGGCGAGCTCAAAGAATTGGGTGAGGCGATCGCGGCGGCGCTGCCCGGCGCTGTCCTCGACATTTCGACCTCATTCGGCGAGCTGGCTTTGGCGCTCGCGCCCGAGTGGCTGATCGAGACCGTGCGGCATCTGCGCGACGATCCGGCCTGCCTCTTTGCTTGTTTCACTGATCTCACCGCGGTCGATTATCCGACCCGCATGCCGCGTTTCGATGTCGTCACCCATCTCTTGTCGCCGAAGCACAATCGCCGCATCAGGATCAAGGTCGGCATCGACGAGGATCGGCCGATCGCTTCGCTGACGAGCCTCTATCCGGCCGCCAATTGGTTCGAGCGCGAGGCCTACGATCTCTTCGGCATCATCTTCGCCGGCCATCCCGATCTGCGGCGTATCCTCACCGACTATGGCTTCACCGGGCATCCGCTGCGCAAGGATTTCCCGATGACCGGCTATGTCGAGGTCCGCTACAATGACGAGCAGAAACGCGTGGTCTATCAGCCCGTGCATCTCAACCAGGCGTTTCGCAGCTTCGACTTTCTGTCGCCTTGGGAAGGGGCGATCGACTATGTGCTCCCCGGCGACGAAAAGGCCTCGCGCGACGAGGATCAGCAAAGATGAAGGCTAGTCTCAAGCCGGGGCTGACGCATCGGTTGGCCTTTCGCGTGCCGGAAAACAAGACCGTGCCTCATCTCTATCCAGAATCGCCCGACTTCAGCGAGATGCCGAAGGTTTTCGCGACCGGTTTCATGGTCGGGCTGTTCGAATGGGCCTGCATTGAATTGCTGAAGGAGCATCTCGATCCTGGCGAGGGCAGTCTCGGCGTCTCCGTCGCTTTCGATCATGTCGCGGCGACCCCACCCGGGCTCACTGTGACGGTCGATGCCGAATGTGTGGCCGTCGAGGGGCGGCGGGTGAGTTTTCACGTGCGCGGCCATGACGGGGTCGATCTCATCGGCCAGGGGCGGCATCAGCGCATGATCGTCAACTGGGACATATTTGCGGAGCGCGTGGCGAGCAAGGTGAAAGCGAGCGGGGTGCCGGCGAGCTAAAGGCCGGCGAGGAAGAGGACTGATAAGAAGAAGGCTGATAAAAACTAATGGCAGGAAACGCGGTTCGCAACTTCAGCATCAATTTCGGTCCGCAGCACCCGGCGGCGCATGGCGTCCTGCGCCTCGTGCTCGAGCTCGACGGCGAAATCGTCGAGCGCGTCGATCCGCATATCGGTCTGCTTCATCGCGGCACCGAAAAGCTGATGGAGGCGCGCACCTATCTGCAGAATGTGCCTTATTTCGATCGGCTCGATTATGTCGCGCCGATGAATCAGGAACATGCCTTCTGCCTCGCCATCGAGAAGCTGCTCGGCCTCGAAGTGCCGCGCCGCGGCCAGCTCCTGCGCGTGCTCTTTGCCGAGATCGGCCGCATCCTCTCGCATCTCTTGAATGTCACGACACAGGCGATGGATGTCGGCGCTCTTACGCCGCCGCTCTGGGGGTTCGAAGAGCGCGAAAAGCTGATGGTCTTCTATGAGCGGGCGTCGGGCGCCCGCCTGCACGCCAATTATTTTCGGCCCGGCGGCGTCCATATGGACTGTCCGCCAAAGCTCATCGAGGACATCGGCGCCTGGTGTGAGCCCTTCCTCAAGGTCTGCGACGATCTCCAGGATCTCTTCATCGAGAACCGCATCTTCAAACAGCGCAATGTCGATATCGGCGTGATCACACAGGAAGATTGCTGGGCGTGGGGATTTTCCGGGCCGATGGTACGCAGCACCGGCGCCGCCTGGGATCTGCGCAAGGCGCAGCCTTATGAATGCTATGAAGAGATGGACTTCGACATTCCGGTCGGCAAGCATGGCGATAATTACGATCGCCAGGTGATCCGCATGGAAGAGATGCGGCAGTCGGTGAAGATCATGCAGCAATGTGTCGAGAAGCTTTTCCGCGCCGATGGCGGGGGCCCGGTCGCCGCGCCGCAGCACAAAGTCGTGCCGCCGACGCGGCCGGAGATGAAACGCTCCATGGAAGCGCTGATCCATCATTTCAAGCTCTATACCGAGGGCTTCCATGTGCCGGCCGGCGAAGTCTATTGCGCCGTCGAAGCGCCGAAGGGCGAGTTCGGCGTCTATCTCGTCTCCGACGGCACCAACAAGCCCTATCGCTGCAAGATAAGGGCGCCGGGCTTCGCGCATCTGCAGGCCATGGACTTCCTCTGCCGCAAAATGATGCTCGCCGACGTTTCCGCCATCCTCGGCTCGATCGACATCGTCTTCGGGGAGGTCGATCGATGAGTGTCCGCCGCCTCGCCGAAATCCAGCCCGAGAGCTTCGCCTTCACGCCGGAAAATCTCGCTTGGTGCGAGAAGGAGATCGGCAAATATCCGCCGGGGCGCCAAGCCTCCGCGGTGGTTCCGCTGCTCTGGAAGGCGCAGAAGCAGAACGATTATTGGCTGCCGAAGCCGGCGATCGAAACGGTCGCGAAAATGCTCGGCATGCCCCTCATCCGGGTGCTCGAGATCGCGACCTTCTACTCGATGTTCAATCTCGCCCCGGTCGGTAAATTCCACATCCAGATGTGCGGCACGACGCCCTGCGTGCTCGCCGGCTCCGACGCCATCAAATCCGTGCTCGCGCGCCGCATCGGTGCGCAAGGGCAGGTGACCGCCGACGGGCTCTTCTCCTGGGTCGAGGTCGAATGCCTCGGCGCCTGCTGCAATGCGCCCATGGTGCAAATCAATGATGATTATTACGAGGATCTGACGGCGGAGAATTTCGCGAAGCTGCTCGATGATCTGGCTAGCGGCCGGCCGGTGAAGACGGGCTCGCAGACGGGCCGCATTTCCTCCGCGCCCGTCGGCGGTCTCACGTCGCTGACATCGCTTTACGGCCAAGACGGCGTGAGCGGTCCCGCCTCGCGGAAAGCATGAGGACGCAAGATGCTTGAGGACAAGGATCGCATCTTCACCAATCTCTATGGCTTCGGCGACCGCGGCCTCAAAGCGGCGCGGGCGCGCGGCGCCTGGGACAATACCAAGGGTCTGATTGAGAAGGGCAAGGATTGGATCATCAATGAGGTGAAGGCCTCGGGCCTGCGCGGGCGCGGCGGCGCCGGCTTCCCAACGGGCCTCAAATGGTCCTTCATGCCGAAGCCCGATCCCGCGCGTCCGTCTTATCTTGTCGTCAATGCCGATGAATCGGAGCCCGGCACCTGCAAGGACCGGGAGATCATGCGCAATGATCCGCATCTCCTGATCGAGGGCTGTTTCGTCGCCTCTTTCGCCATGGGCGCCAATGTCTGCTACATCTATATCCGCGGCGAATATGTTTTGGAGCGGCATCATCTGCAGCAGGCGATCAACGAAGCCTATGAGGCGAACCTCATTGGCAAGAATAACATCCACGGCTGGCCCTTCGACATTTATCTCCATCATGGTGCCGGCGCCTATATATGCGGCGAGGAGACGGCGCTTCTCGAATCGCTCGAAGGCAAGAAGGGCATGCCGCGGCTGAAGCCGCCGTTCCCGGCCAATATGGGCCTTTATGGCAGCCCGACCACGGTCAATAATGTCGAATCGATCGCCGTGGCGCCGACCATTATGCGCCGCAGCGCCGCCTGGTTCGCGAGCTTCGGTGCCAAGAACAACAGCGGCACCAAGCTCTTCTGCATCTCCGGCCATGTCAACAAGCGGTGCAATGTGGAAGAGGCCATGTCGATCCCTTTCCGCGAATTGATCGACAGGCATTGCGGCGGCATCCGCGGCGGCTGGGACAATCTCTTGGCCGTGATTCCCGGCGGCTCGTCCGTGCCTTGCGTGCCGGCGCATGAGATCATCGATGCGCCGATGGATTTCGATAGTCTGCGCAATTTGAAATCGGGCCTCGGCACCGCAGCCGTTATCGTCATGGACAAATCGACCGATATCGTCCGCGCGATCGCCCGCATCAGCTATTTCTACAAGCATGAGAGCTGCGGCCAATGCACGCCCTGCCGGGAAGGCACGGGCTGGATGTGGCGCGTGCTCTCCCGCATGGCGGAAGGCCGCGCGCAGAAGCGCGAGATCGACATGCTGCTGGAGGTCACGACGGAAATCGAGGGCCATACGATCTGCGCGCTCGGCGATGCCGCGGCCTGGCCCATCCAGGGCCTGATCCGGCATTTCCGCAGCGAAATTGAAAAACGCATCGACCAATATGCCGCCAATCCGCATTCGGAGCCTGTGGCTTCGGTCGGCATTGCGGCGGAATAGGAGCGGCGCGAGAGTATGAGCAAGCTCATCGTTGACGGCAAGGAAATCGAAGTTCCGCCGGAATATACGCTGCTGCAGGCCTGCGAAGAGGCGGGTGCGGAGATTCCGCGCTTCTGTTTTCACGAGCGGCTGTCGATTGCCGGCAATTGCCGCATGTGCCTTGTCGAGGTGAAGGGCGGGCCGCCCAAGCCCGTCGCCTCCTGCGCCATGGCGGTGCGCGATCTGCGCCCCGGCCCGAATGGCGAGCCGCCGGTCGTCTTCACCAAATCGGAGATGGTGAAAAAGGCGCGCCACGGCGTCATGGAATTCCTGCTGATCAACCATCCGCTTGATTGCCCGATCTGCGATCAGGGTGGCGAATGCGATCTGCAGGATCAGGCCATGGCCTTCGGCGTGGATTCGTCTCGCTATGCCGAGAACAAGCGCGCGGTCGAAGACAAATATATCGGGCCGCTGGTGCGCACCTCGATGAATCGCTGCATTCATTGTACCCGCTGCGTGCGCTTTACGGCGGAAGTTGCTGGCACGGGCGATATGGGTGCAATCGGCCGCGGCGAGGATATGGAGATCACCACCTATCTCGAAACCGCGATGGGCTCGGAGCTGCAAGGCAATGTCGCCGATCTCTGTCCGGTCGGCGCGCTTCTGCCAAGGCCCTATTCCTTCAAGGCGCGCTCCTGGGAGCTCACCAAGACGGATTCGATCGATGTCATGGATGCTTTGGGCTCGGCGATCCGCATCGATACGCGCGGCCGCGAGGTGATGCGTATTCTGCCGCGCAGCAATGATGCGGTGAATGAGGGATGGATTTCCGACAAGACGCGGCAGATCGTCGACGGGCTGAAGACGAAGCGGCTCGATCGGCCCTATCTGCGCGAGGCAGGCCGTTTGCGGCCGGCCTCTTGGGCGGAAGCTTTTGCCGCGATAGCGGCGCGGCTGAAGGCGACGCGGCCGGAGCGGATCGGCGCCATCGCCGGCGATCTCTGCGCCGTCGAAGAGATGTTTGCCTTGAAGCTCCTGATGCGCAATCTCGGCGTCGTTTCGCTCGATTGCCGGCAGGATGGCGCCAAGCTCGATCCGACTTTCGGCCGCGCGAGCTATATTTTCAATCCGACGGTTGCGGGAATCGAAGAGGCCGATGCCATCATGATCGTCGGCGCCAATCCGCGCAAGGAATCACCGGTCTTCAACGCCCGAATCCGCAAGCGCTGGCTCAAAGGCAATCTGTTCCTCGGCGTGATCGGCGAAAAACCCGATCTGACCTATGATTACACCTATCTCGGCAGCGGGCCGGAGACGCTCGCGCGGCTTGGCGAATATCTGCCGGCGGACGCCCAGCGCCCGATTCTGTTGATCGGCCAAGGCGCGCTCGTGCGGCCGGATGGAGCGGCGATCCTTGCGCTCGCGGCCAAAGCGGCACTGGCGCATGGCTTCGTCAAGGACGGCTGGAACGGCTTCGGCATATTGCATACGGCCGCTGCCCGCGCAGGTGGCCTCGATCTCGGTTTCGTGCCCGGCGCGGGCGGTCTCGATGCCGCCGCCATGGTGAAAGAAGGCGGAGTCGACGTGCTGTTCAACCTCGGCGCCGACGAGATCGCGATCGCGCAGGGCAGCTTCGTGATCTATCAGGGCACGCATGGCGATCGCGGCGCCGAGCGCGCCGATGTCATCCTGCCCGGCGCGACCTATACCGAAAAATCCGGCCTCTATGTCAATACGGAAGGCCGGGTGCAATGGGCCGAGCGGGCGAATTTCCCGCCCGGCGAGGCGCGCGAGGATTGGGCGATCTTGCGGGCCTTGTCCGCCGTGCTCGATGCGAAACTGCCCTTCGATTCCTTGCCGCAATTGCGGGCGCTTCTCTATCAGGAACATCCGCATTTCAAAGAGCTCGATGCGATCGCCGCTGGCGACCCCGGCGCTCTTGCGAAACTCGCCGCGGGCGAGACTTCGGCCGCCGGCACGCCTTTCGTTGCGCCGATCGCGGATTTCTTTATGACCAATCCGATCGCGCGGGCCTCGGCGGTGATGGCCGAATGTTCAGCCTTGGCGCGCATGAAGCAAGACTTGCAACAGGCGGCGGAATAGGAAGGCGCCATGACCGAGACGAACCTGTTGGCGCTGCTTCTCACGCTAGTGAAAAGCGTCGTGCTGCTCGTCGCACTCCTCATCTATATCGCCTATGTGCTTTATGCCGATCGCAAGATCTGGGCGGCGGTGCAATTGCGGCGCGGTCCCAATGTCGTGGGGCCTTGGGGGCTGTTGCAGAGCTTCGCCGATATGCTGAAATTCGTCTTGAAGGAGCCGGTGGTTCCGGACGGCGCGAACAAGGGCGTGTTTCTGCTCGCGCCTTTCGTGATGGGGCTGTTGTCGCTCGCCGCCTGGGCGGTGATCCCCATCGATAACGGCTGGGCGATCGCGAATATCAATGTCGGGATTCTTTATGTTTTCGCGATCTCGTCGCTCTCCGTCTATGGCATCATCATGGGCGGCTGGGCGTCGAATTCGAAATATCCCTTCCTGTCGGCGCTGCGTTCGGCGGCGCAGATGGTCTCTTACGAAGTCTCGATCGGCTTTGTGATCATCACCGTCATTCTCTGTGCCGGCTCGCTCAATCTCTCCGACATCGTCAAGGCGCAGGACACGCGCTTCGGCCTCTTCGGCTGGTATTGGCTGCCGCTGTTTCCGATGTTCGTGATCTTCTTCATCTCCGCTCTGGCGGAGACCAACCGGCCGCCCTTCGATCTCGTCGAAGCCGAATCCGAGCTCGTGGCGGGCTTCATGGTCGAATATTCCTCGACGCCCTATATGCTCTTCATGCTCGGCGAATATGTGGCCATCATCACCATGTGCGCGATGACGACCATATTGTTCCTCGGCGGCTGGCTTTCGCCGATTCCTTTTCCGCCCTTCACCTTTGTGCCCGGCGTCGTCTGGTTTGTTCTGAAGGTGTCGGCGGTGTTCTTCATGTTCGCCATGGTGAAGGCCTTCGTGCCGCGCTATCGCTATGATCAGCTCATGCGGCTCGGCTGGAAAGTCTTTTTGCCGATCTCTCTCTTCATGGTGGTTTTGGTCGCCGCGGTCCTGCAGCTCACCGGCTGGGGCGGGGCGACGGCGCATTGAGGCTCATGCCGAGGATTGTTCTACAAATGCGTCGGCTAAGCGGAGTAAAGACAATGAAGCTGGAGCCTGCCGCTAGGGCGCTTTTCCTGCAGGAATTCGTCGGCGCCTTCCTGCTCTCGATGCGCTATTTCTTCAAGCCGAAGGCGACGCTCAACTATCCGCATGAAAAGAATCCGCAGTCGCCGCGCTATCGCGGCGAGCATGCGCTGCGCCGCTATCCGAATGGCGAGGAGCGCTGCATCGCCTGCAAGCTCTGCGAAGCCATCTGTCCGGCCCAGGCCATCACGATCGAGGCGGGACCGCGCCGCAATGACGGCACAAGGCGCACGACTCGCTACGATATCGACATGGTGAAATGCATCTATTGCGGCTTCTGCCAGGAGGCCTGTCCGGTCGATGCCATCGTCGAAGGGCCGAATGCCGAATTCGCCACCGAGACTCGCGAGGAACTTTATTTCGACAAGGACCGGCTGCTCGAGAATGGCGCGAGATGGGAGCGCGAAATCGCCCGCAATCTCGCGCTCGACGCGCCTTATCGATGATGACAGAAGGATCTAACTTGATGACGGCTAGCCTTCTCCCGCTTGCGGGAGAAGGTGGCCCGGCCGTAGGGCGTTGCGAAGCGACGCCCGTCGCAAGCAACGGGCTGTGGCCGGGTCGGATGAGGGATCTCGCAAATCGCACCAACCCTCATCCGCCTCACTTCGTTCGGCACCTTCTCCCGCTCGTGGGAGAAGGATCACTTGGCACCGTCTTTTCTCGCCACTCATGAAAGCCTGCCTATGACCGCCGCTGCCTTTTTCTTCTATCTCTTTTCGGCTGTGATGATCGCTTCGGCGTTTCTGGTCGTCACGGCGCGCAATCCGGTCCATTCGGTGCTCTTTCTCATCCTCGCCTTCGTCAATGCCGCCGGGCTGTTCATCCTGCTCGGTGCCGAATTCTTGGCGATGATCCTCATCGTCGTCTATGTCGGCGCGGTCGCTGTGCTCTTTCTCTTCGTCATCATGATGCTCGATGTCGATTTCGCCGAATTGAAGCAGGGCTTTCTGCGATATCTGCCGATTGGCGCGACGATTGGCGGGATCGTGCTGGTCGAACTCGCCTTTGTGGTCGGCAGCTGGAGCATCGGCCAGATGGCGACAGCGCAGATACCGACGCCCGCCCCGCGAGGCCTTTCCAATACGGCGGCGCTCGGCAGCGTTCTCTACACCCAATATTTCTATCTCTTCGAGGCGGCCGGACTCGTGCTTCTGACCGCGATGATCGGCGCGATCGTGCTGACTTTGCATCACAAAGTGAGCGTCAAGCGCCAGTCGGTCGCCGAGCAAAACGCCCGCACCGCGAAAGCGGCCGTCGAACTGAAGAAAGTGCCTTCACGGGCCGGAATTTGAGAGCGAGGGACAGGATGTCGGTTGGACTCGGCCATTATCTCGTCGTCGCCGCGGTGCTGTTCACCCTCGGCATCGCCGGCATCATCGTGAACCGCAAGAACATCATCGTGATCTTGATGTCGGTGGAGCTCATCTTGCTCTCGGTCAACATCAATCTCGTTGCCTTTTCGGCCTTTCTCAATGATCTCACCGGCCAGGTCTTCGCGCTGTTCATTCTGACCGTAGCGGCGGCGGAGGCGGCGATTGGCCTCGCCATTCTCGTCGCCTATTTCCGCAATCGCGGGACGATCGCGGTCGAAGACGTCAATCTGATGAAGGGCTGAGCTGGGCATGTATACGGCAATCGTCTTTCTCCCGCTGCTCGGCTTTCTGATCGCCGGCCTCTTCGGCCAGCTGATGGGACCGCGCCCTTCAGAACTCATCACGACGAGCTTTCTGTTCATCGCCATGGTACTCGCCTGGATCGTCTTTGCGGGATTTCTCGCCGGCACGACGCCAACGAGCGTGCCGGTGGTCGGGGGATGGATCACCTCCGGCGCGCTCAAGGTCGATTGGGCGTTGCGCGTCGATGCGCTGACCGCCGTGATGCTGGTCGTCGTCACGACGGTCTCCGCGCTCGTGCATCTTTATTCGATCGGCTATATGGCCGAGGACAAGTCGCGGCCGCGCTTCTTCGCCTATTTGTCGCTGTTCACCTTCGCCATGCTGATGCTGGTGACGGCCGATAATCTCCTGCAGATGTTCTTCGGCTGGGAAGGCGTCGGCCTCGCCTCCTATCTTCTGATCGGCTTCTGGTATGAGAAGCCCTCGGCCAATGCCGCGGCGATCAAGGCTTTCGTCGTCAACAGAGTCGGCGATTTCGGCTTCGCGCTCGGCATTTTCCTCGTCTTCCTTTTGACCAATTCGGTCAATTTCGATCAGATCTTCGCCGCCGCGCCCGGTCTCGCGCACAAGACCATTCATGTCTTCGGCCATGACATGGACGCGATGACCATCACCTGCCTCCTGCTTTTCATGGGCGCGATGGGCAAATCGGCGCAATTCCTGCTCCACACCTGGCTGCCGGATGCGATGGAAGGCCCGACGCCTGTCTCCGCCTTGATCCATGCCGCGACCATGGTGACGGCGGGCGTCTTCATGGTGGCGCGGCTCTCGCCGCTCTTCGAACAGGCGCCGGCGGCTTTGTCCTTCGTCACGATCATCGGCGCGACGACGGCATTCTTTGCGGCGACGGTTGGCCTCGTGCAAAACGACATCAAGCGCGTCATCGCCTATTCGACCTGCTCGCAATTGGGCTATATGTTCGTCGGCCTCGGCGTCGGCGGCTATTCGCTCGGCATTTTTCATCTCTTCACACATGCCTTCTTCAAGGCGCTCTTGTTCCTCGGCGCCGGCTCGGTGATCCATGCGATGCATCACGAGCAGGATATGCGTAAAATGGGCGGGCTTGCGAAGAAGATTCCCGTCACCTTCTGGATGATGATCGCCGGCACTCTGGCGCTCACCGGCTTTCCGCTCACCGCCGGCTATTTCTCCAAGGATGCGATCATCGAGGCCTCTTTCGCGTCGCAGCTGCCTGGCCATTTCTATGGCTTTGTGCTGGTGACCGTCGCGGCCGGCCTCACCTCCTTTTATAGCTGGCGCCTGATCTTCATGACCTTTTTCGGCGAAGCGAAATGGCAGACGGAAGGTGAGGCGATGCATGCGGTCGCCGCGGCGCATGACCATGTTGCGACGGATGAAGAGCATGCGCATGCCGCTCATGACGCGCATCACGATGAGGCGCATCATGTCGAGCCGCATGAATTGCCCAATGTCATGATGATTCCGCTTTATTGCCTCGCCGCGGGGGCGCTCTTCGCCGGGCTCGCCTTCCGGCATGTCCTGATCGGCGGCGGATCATCGGCGTTCTGGAAGAATGCGCTCTATTTGGGGCCGGGCAATCATATCCTCGAACAGATGGAAGCGGTCCCGCATTTCGTCAGTCTGCTGCCGTCGCTGCTGATGGTCGGCGGATTTTTCGTCGCCGCCTATCTCTATATCTGGGCACCGGGCACGGCCGCGCGCTGGGCAAAGGCCAATCCCTTCCTCTATCGCTTCCTGCTCAACAAATGGTATTTCGACGAGCTCTATGATCTGATCTTCGTCCGTCCCGCCTTTTGGCTCGGCCGGGCGCTTTGGCACGGCGGCGATCAAAACATCATCGATCGTTTCGGGCCGGACGGCGTTGCCGCCCGGGTCGTCGATGTGACGCGCAGCGTCGTCAAGCTGCAGAGCGGCTATCTCTATCACTATGCCTTCGCCATGCTGATTGGCGTCGCGGCATTCGTCACCTATTATCTCGTTCTGGGGCTGCATTGATGTTCGGATTCGGCATTCTCTCCGGTCTCGTCTTTCTGCCCCTCGTCGGCGTCGCCTTCATCCTCGCTTTGCGCGGCAGCGACGAGGCGAGCCTGAGAAATGCGCGCTGGGCGGCGCTGATCACAACGCTCGTCACTTTTCTGCTGTCGCTTTATGCCTATTCGAAATTCGATCCAGGTTCGGCGGCCTTCCAGCTCGTCGAGCAGAAGAGCTGGTTCGGTTCCGGTCTCGTCTACAAGATGGGCATCGACGGCATATCGATGCCTTTCGTCCTCTTGACCGCCTTTTTGATGCCGATCTGTATCATTGCCTCATGGCAATCGATCACGATGCGCGTCAAGGAATATATGATCGCCTTTCTGGTGCTCGAGACCTTGATGCTCGGCGTCTTTTGCGCGCTCGATCTCGTGCTCTTCTATCTCTTCTTCGAAGGCGGCCTCATCCCGATGTTCCTCATCATCGGCATCTGGGGCGGCAAAAGGCGCATTTATGCGAGCTTCAAATTCTTTCTTTACACGCTGCTCGGCTCGCTGCTCTTGCTCATCGCCGTCATGGCCATGTACGGCGTCGCCGGCACGACGGACATTACCGTCCTATTGAAAACAGCCTTCCCCGCCGCCATGCAGAAATGGCTGTGGATCGGCTTTTTCGCCTCGCTTGCGGTGAAATTGCCCATGTGGCCCGTCCACACCTGGCTGCCGGACGCGCATGTCGAAGCGCCGACGGCCGGCTCGGTGATTTTGGCCGGAATTCTCCTCAAAATGGGCGGCTATGGCTTTCTGCGCTTCTCGTTGCCGATGTTTCCGGACGCGTCCGCCTATTTCGCGCCGCTCGTTTTCGCCCTGTCGATCATCGCCATCATCTACACCTCTTTCGTCGCCCTGGTGCAGGAGGACATGAAGAAGCTCATCGCCTATTCTTCCGTGGCGCATATGGGCTTCGTCACCATGGGCCTCTTCTCGATGACGCAGCAGGGGGTACAGGGCGCGATTTTCCAGATGATCTCGCATGGGCTTGTCTCCGCCGCGCTGTTCCTTTGCGTCGGCGTTGTCTATGACCGCATGCATACGCGCGAGATCGCCGCCTATGGTGGCCTTGTCGAACGCATGCCGCTCTATGCCGCCGTCTTCATGATCTTCATTCTGGCCAATGTGGGCCTGCCGGGCACCTCCGGCTTCGTCGGCGAATTTTTGACCATGCTCGGCACGTTCCGCTTCAACAGCCTGGTGGTGGCCTTCGCCGCGACCGGCACGATTCTGTCCGCCGCCTATGCGCTCTATCTCTATCGGCGCGTCATCTTCGGCGTGCTGGACAAGCCGGCGCTAAGGGCCATTCTCGATCTGTCGCCCCGCGAGGTCGCGATCTTCGCGCCGCTCGTCGTCTTGACGATCTATTACGGCGTTCATCCGGCGCCCATTCTCGACGGCACGGCTGCCTCCGTCGCCGGACTCGTTCATGGCTATCACACAGCCCTTGCCGCCGTCGTGAAGACCGCGGCGCTGCATTGATCATCGGAAGGCTCGCTTCATGACCTCGCTCTCCTTTGCGCTCGCGCATAGCCTGCCGGAAGTGATTTTGGCGACGGGCGCCATCGCGCTCCTCCTCATAGGCGCTCTCCGCGGCCGCGACAGCGATGGTCAGATGACGGAGATCGCCGTCGGCGTCCTGGGCCTTGCCATTCTCGTCATCCTGCTCGGCAGCAAGACCAACGCCACCATTTATGACCATGCCTTCATCGACGATGCCTTCGGGCGTTTCATGAAGGTCCTGGCCTATAGCGGCTCGCTCGTGACCTTGCTCATGGCCCAGGATTTTCTTAAATCGGCGAAGATCGACAAATTCGAATTTCCGATCCTCGTGCTGTTATCGACGCTCGGCATGTCGATGCTGATCTCGGCCGCGGGGCTCATCGCGCTCTATCTCGGCCTCGAATTGATGTCGCTCGCCCTCTATGTCATCGCCGCCTTTCACCGCGACGACAGCCGCGCGTCGGAGGCCGGCCTCAAATATTTCGTGCTCGGCGCGCTCTCCTCCGGCATGCTGCTCTATGGCGCCTCGCTTCTCTACGGCTTTGCCGGAACGGTCAGTTTCGCCGGCATTGCCGCCGTGCTGAAAGGCGCGCCGGGCCTTGGCGTCATCTTCGGTCTCGTCTTCCTCATCGCCGGCCTCGCCTTCAAAATGTCGGCCGTGCCGTTCCATATGTGGACGCCCGATGTCTATGAAGGCGCGCCGACCCCGGTGACGGCTTTTTTCGCGACGGCGCCCAAGCTTGCTGCGGTGGCGATCACGATCCGCGTCGTGATGACGGCCTTTCCCGGCATTGCGGTGCAGTGGCAGCAGATCGTCATCTTCATTTCCATTCTGTCGATGGCGCTCGGCTCTTTTGCGGCGATCGGGCAGACCAATATCAAGAGGCTGATGGCCTATTCCTCGATCGGCCATATCGGCTTCGCGCTCGTCGGCCTCGCCGCGGGCACGCAGACGGGCGTCGCCGGCGTGCTGTTCTATATGGGCATCTATCTGGTGATGGTGCTCGGCACTTTCGCCGCGATCCTGTCCATGCGGATCGACGGCAAGCCGGTGGAACTCATCAGCGATCTCTCGGGCCTCGCCCGCACCGATGGCGCGATGGCCTTCTTCATGGCCATGATGATGTTCTCGCTCGCGGGCATTCCACCGCTTGCCGGCTTCTTCGCAAAATTCTATGTCTTCAACGCCGCCGTCCAGGCGCATCTCTATGGGCTCGCGGTGATCGGATTTTTGACGAGCGTCGTGGCCGCGGTCTATTATCTGCGCATCGTCAAGGTCATGTATTTTGACGAGCCGGCACGGGCCTTCGACAGACCGGTGCCGATGCTGCGCGCGGTTCTCGCCGTCACCGGCGTTCTGGTGACTTTCTTCTTCGCCTATCCTGCACCGGCCGTCGAAGCTGCGAGCATCGCGGCCAAATCTCTATTTTGATCGAAAGTTGCGCGTGGATCAGCCAAACCCGTTCCGGCTCGCGGAGAATGCCCTCGATAAAGGTTATCGGCTGTTCATCCATGACGACGTCGGTTCGACCAATGACGAGGCCATGGCTCTGGCGCGCGCCGGCGATCCTGGGCGGGCCTGGCTGATCGCCAAATCGCAAAGGAGCGGTCGCGGTCGCCACGGCCGGCAATGGGCGTCGCCGCCCGGCAATCTCTACGCGAGCCTTTTGCTGATCGACGAAGTGCCGGGCCGGTTGGCGCCGCAACTGGGCTTCGTCGCCGGCGTTGCGCTGGCACGTGCCTTGCGTGAATGTATCGGCGATGATATGCGCTTGCGCCTCAAATGGCCGAATGACATTGTCTTTGGTGGCGCCAAGCTTGCCGGCATTTTGCTCGAAAGTGCCGAGCTGGCCGATGGGCATTTCGCCTGTATCGTGGGCATTGGCGTGAACTGCGCCACCGCGCCGCGCGATCTTCCCTATCGGGCAATGGCTTTGGCCGAAACGGGCGCGCGGCGATGCGATGCGCAACATGTCTTTCTTCATCTTTCGGGCGCGTTCGCACAAGCGCTCGATCGCTTTGGCGCGGGCGCCGGATTTGACGGCATCCGGCAGGAATGGCTGGGTTTTGCCGCGGGCCTTGACGCGCCGATCAGGGTTGATACGCCGACGGGTCCCGTCGCCGGCATCTTTCGTACGATCGATGCGGCGGGTCGGCTGATCGTCGAATGCAAGGACCTGACAATGGCTGTCGAGGCAGGCGACGTCTGGCTGGCCGAGCCGGCGGAAGGTTCGGTCGAATGAAGCGAGGTGACGGGTTGGGAAAAGGGCGGCGTTGATGCGCGAGGCTGTTGATGAATTGTTATTCGTGCCGCTCGGGGGTCTCGGCGAGATCGGGATGAATCTCGCCCTCTATGGGTTCGGCTCCAGGGCCGATCGCAAATGGCTGCTGGTCGATTGCGGCGTGACTTTTGCCGGGCCGCAGGAGGCGGGGATCGACATTATCGTGCCCGATCCGCGCTTCATCGGGCAGATCCAGCGCGACCTCGTCGGCGCCATCATCACCCATGCGCATGAGGATCATATCGGCGCCCTCGCCGATCTCTGGCCTTGGCTCGGCTGCCCGCTCTATGCGACGCCTTTCGCCGCCGGGCTTTTCGAAATGCGGGTGCTCGCGGAGGCCGGCGCGCCGGACATTTCGATCAGGACCGTTGCCCAAGGCGCGCGGATCGCACTTCATCCTTTCGATGTGGAATTGATCCCGGTCGCGCATTCCATTCCCGAGGCCTGCGCCTTGGCGATCCGCACCCCGCTCGGAACCGTGCTTCACACCGGCGACTGGAAGATTGATCATGAGCCGGGGCTCGGCGCGCCGACGGATGCGCAAAGGCTGATGGAGATCGGCGATGAAGGCGTGCTTGCCCTCATCTGCGATTCCACCAATATTTTGCGCGAGGGCACGAGCCCGTCCGAGGGCGAGGTCGCGCGCACCCTGCATGATGTCATCAAGGCCGCGCGGGGCAGGGTGGTGGTGACGACCTTTGCTTCCAATGTCGCGCGCCTGCGGGCGGTCGCCATGGCGGCGACGGCGGCGGGCCGTAAAGTCGTGCTTGTCGGCCGCGCCATGGAGCGCGTCGTCGCCGTCGCCCGCGACTGCGGCTATCTCGACGACATCCCGCCGTTTCTTTCGGCCGATGCCTTTGCCTCCTTGCCGCGCGACGAGATCGTCGTGCTCGCAACCGGCAGTCAGGGCGAGAGCCGCGCCGCGATCGCGCGCATATCGGAGGATGATCATCCGGTCGTGAAGCTCGCGCCAGGCGACAGCGTGGTCTTCTCGTCGCGGACTATCCCCGGCAATGAAAGAGATGTCGGCCGCATCATCAATAATCTCCTCAAGCAGGGGATAGAGGTCATCACCGACCGCATGGCGCTCATCCATGCCTCGGGCCATCCGCGTCGCGACGAGGTCGCCAAATTCTATCAATGGATCCGGCCCAAGATCGCCATTCCGGCGCATGGCGAAGAAGTCCATCTCACCGAGCATGCGCATCTCGCAATGCGCTGGGGCGCGGACCATGTCGTCAAGGCGCATGATGGCGATGTCGTGCTGCTGGCGCCGGGCGAACCGGCGATCATCGACGAGGCGCCGTCCGGCCGGCTCTGCAAGGACGGCAATACGCTCGTGCCTATCGGCGACGAGATTCTCCGCGCGCGACGCAAGCTCGCTTTTTCGGGGATCGTGACCATCGCGCTGGCGGTGGATCGAAAGGGTGAGATGGTCGGCATTCCCGATGTCATGCTCGCCGGTCTGCCGGCGAAGACCGGCGCCGGCGCCCTGCTCGAGGAAGTAATCGACGACGCTTTGTTCCAGACCTTCGACAACCTGCCGCGACCGCAGCGGCGCGACGCCAATCTCGTTTCGGTCGCGATCGAAAAGGCGGTCCGCAATGCGGTCGTCGGTGCCTGGGGCAAACGCCCGGCCGTGCATGTGCTGGTGGTGGAAGTGTGAGGAAGGAGCGAAGTGCGCTCCTTCTCCCGCACGCAAGTCGGCTGTTGCCGACTTGCGCATTCTAAAATACCGAACTCGGGCAAGCCCGAGTTCGGTCGGGAGAAGGAAGTGGCACCTCACGCATATTGCGCGATGCCATGACCGAAGGACCAATTCTCCTTCGCCACTTCGACGAGATTGATGAAGATGTTTTCGGGCCGAATGCCGGGATCGCGCGAAAGACGCTCGGCAATCGCTTTGAACAGCGCCTTCTTCTGCTCCACCGTCCGCGTGGCGCTGACTGTCATCTGAATGATGACGAGATCGTCATCGCGGGCAATGCCGAGATAATTCGCACCATAGAGGAAATCCCCCGCGTCGTATTCGTCGATCAGCATGAAGCGATCGTCTTCCGGCACGTCG
This sequence comes from uncultured Alphaproteobacteria bacterium, assembly GCA_963704745.1. Lineage (GTDB taxonomy): Bacteria > Pseudomonadota > Alphaproteobacteria > Rhizobiales > Beijerinckiaceae > Methylovirgula. The sequence goes on along the minus strand of OY969936.1, from coordinate 2,509,155 downwards.
AAGGTCTCGCGCATGGCGCTATACACACGATCGAGAATGGCACGCTTATAGGCGGGCGATTTCCCTTTTCTCAAGGACACGCGCGTCAAAGGCATGGTAGCGACTCTGGTCCCAATAGCTGATCATTCACGGCCTGCGGCGCAAGGACATCACGTCCTCACATTGTCGGCATGCTTGGCGCTCTGCACATAGTCGGGCAGAGCGATGATGCGGGCGCCGCGATGCGAGGTGAAGATCTGGAAGATCCAGGAAATCGCCACGACGAAGCGGTTGCGGATGCCGATCAAGAAATAGATATGGGCGACGCTCCAGAAGAGCCAGCCGAAAAATCCCTTCAAGGTGAGGTGATCGAGGTTGAGCTTGACGACGGCGGCATGGGTGCCGATCGTCGCGAGATCGCCCTGATGATGATAGACGAAGGGGGCAGGTCGCGGCTTGCCGGAAAGTTCGCCGGCAATCAGCTTGCCGACATAGCGGCCCATCTGCTTTGCCGCGGGCGCGATGCCGGGCACCGGCTGCCCTTTGCCGTCGAGGACGGCCGCCGTATCGCCGACAGCGAAGATCTCGGAATGCCCGGGCACGGAGAGATCCGGCTCGACTTTGATACGGCCTGCCTGATCATGCGCGGCGCCGATCCATTTGGCGGCCGGTGAGGCGACAACGCCGGCGCCCCAGATGATCGTGCCGGCCTCGATCCTCTTGCCGTCGACGAGGACGCCCTGCGAATCGCAATCGGTCACACGCGAGGAGGTCATCACCGTGACGCCCATTTTTTCGAGCGTGTTCTTGGCATAATCCGAGAGATTTTCGGGAAAGGTCGGCAAAAGCCGCGGGCCTGCCTCGATCAAGAGAATGCGGGCGGAACGGGGATCGATCTCGCAGAAATCATCGGGCAGGGCATGCAAGGCGACTTCGGCGATCGCGCCGGCCATTTCGACGCCGGTCGGGCCGCCGCCAACGATCACGAAGGTCAAGAGCGCGCGCCGCTTCGCCTCGTCGGTCACGAGCTCGGCATGTTCGAAAGCGAGCAGTAGCCGGCCGCGGATCTGCGTCGCATCGGCAATGGTTTTCAGGCCCGGCGCATATTCGGCCCAATCGTCATGGCCGAAATAGGAATGCGTCACGCCGCTCGCCAGGACGAGATAATCATAGGGCAAATCCCTTGAATCCGTGTGGACCAGCCGTGCGGCCACATCGACGCCCATGACCTCCGCCATCAGCACGCGGATGTTGCGCTGGCCGCGGAGAATGCCCCGAATCGGCCAGGCGATGTCGGCGGGGGACACTACGGCCGTCGCCACCTGGTAGAGGAGCGGCTGGAAGCAATGATGGTTCTGGCGATCGACGAGGGTGATTTCGACGGGAAGACCGCTGAGGGCGCGGGCGGCGGAAAGACCGCCGAAGCCGCCGCCGACGATGACGACTTTCTTGCCGTTGGGATAATGCTCCACGCGCAACCTTCGCTTGTCTTGAGGAGTCTCGAGGCCGACGGCAATCTAGCGCGAATCGCGCTTCCCAGCTGGTAAATAAATTAGATCCATCTTAGAAAAACCCTATCGGCATCAAGATTGCCCAAAGGAGCGCCGGGGCGCCGGCGCAGCCAAGGCGGCGGTCGCCAGCCGGCTCGCTATCGGCCAGCCGATGCCCCAGCTCGACTTTCGTCCAGCTAGGCGGCCTGCGAAATCCTTGCTTTAAGCCGCCTGTCGCGCCAGGCGGCTTGAGCCTTGGCGGATCGGGAGCCAATGCGGTGAATCTTGATTATCGCGACATCCATGGCCTGAAGATTGCGCCCGTCCTCGGCGATTTCATCGAGGACGAGGCTCTGCCCGGCACCGGGATCGCCGCCCACACCTATTGGGCCGGCCTGGCGCGGCTCGTCGCCGAATTCGCCCCCAAAATCACCGCGCAACTCGCGCTTCGTGACGCGCTGCAGGCGAAAATCGATGCCTATCATCTTGCGCACAAGGGCCAGGCTTTCGATGCCCCGGCCTATGAGGCCTTTCTGCGTGATATCGGCTATCTGGTCGGGGAGCCTGAGGATTTTTCGATCCGCACCGATCATGTCGATGAAGAGATCGTAGCGATCGCCGCGCCGCAACTGGTCGTGCCGCTCTCCAATCTGCGCTATGTGCTCAATGCCGCCAATGCGCGCTGGGGCTCGCTCTATGACGCGCTCTACGGAACCGATGCCATTTCGGAGGCGGACGGGGCAGAGCGGCGCGGCACCTATAATCCCGTGCGCGGTGGCCGCGTGATCGCCTGGGTCCGCGGCTTTCTCGATCAATGCGTGCCGCTGGCCGCCGGCAGCCATAGAGATGTCGTCGCCTATCGCATCGATGGTGGCGCTCTCGATGCGCAGCTCGCGAACGGTTCCGCAACCGGCTTGCAGCGGCCGGAGCAGTTTCGCGCCTATCGCGGCGAGGCAGCGGAGCCTTCGGCCGTTCTCCTGCGCAATCACGGGCTTCATATCGAGATTGTGATCGATGGCGACCATCCGATCGGTCGCGACGATCCGGCTGGCGTCGCCGATGTGATGCTCGAAGCTGCGGTCACGACGATCATGGATCTCGAGGACAGCGTCGCCGCCGTCGATGCCGCCGACAAGGTCGATCTCTATCGCAATTGGCTCGGCCTGATGAAGAGCACGATCGGCACCACTCTTGAGAAGGAGGGCCGCAAATATGAGCGCCGGCTCGCGCCGGACCGGCTCTATACGCAGGCCGATGGCGCGACGCTGACGCTCTCCGGCCGCAGCCTGATGCTGGTGCGCAATGTCGGGCATCATATGATGAGCGATGTCGTGCTGGCCGCCGGCGCGCCGGTGCCGGAAACCTTGCTCGATGCCTATGTGACCGCCCTCGTGGCGCTACACGATCTGCGCCGGACGCAAGGCCGCCGCAACAGCGGCGAAGGCTCCGTCTATATCGTCAAGCCGAAACTGCATGGCCCGGCCGAAGTCGCGCTCGCCGATCAGATCTTCGCCGCGGTCGAGGATTGTCTCGGCCTGCCGCGCTTCACCCTGAAGATGGGCATTATGGACGAGGAGCGCCGCACCACGGTCAATCTCAAGGCGGCAATCAAGGCCGCAGCCGACCGGGTCGTCTTCATCAACACCGGCTTCCTCGACCGCACCGGCGACGAGATCCATACTTCCATGGAAGCCGGGCCGATGATCCGCAAGAACGACATGAAGACAGCGGCCTGGATGGCGGCCTATGAGGACTGGAACGTCGACATCGGCTTGGCCTGCGGCCTGCCGGGGCGGGCGCAGATCGGCAAAGGCATGTGGGCCGCGCCCGACAGAATGGCGGCGATGCTCGCGGAAAAAATCGCGCATCCGCAAGCCGGCGCCAACACCGCCTGGGTGCCGTCGCCGACTGCCGCCGTCCTGCATGCGACGCATTATCATCGTGTCGACGTTGCGCGAAGGCAGGCCGAGTTGCGGAGCCGCCCGCCGGCAAAATTGTCCGATATTCTCACCATTCCGATCTGCCGTGGCAATTGGGAGCCGAACGACGTGCAGGAAGAGCTCGACAACAATTGCCAGGGCATCCTCGGCTATGTCGTGCGCTGGATCGACCGCGGCATCGGCTGTTCGAAAGTGCCGGACATCCATGATGTCGGGCTGATGGAAGACCGCGCCACTTTGCGGATCTCGAGCCAGCATGTCGCCAATTGGCTGCATCATGGCGTCGTCACCGAAGCGCAAGTGTGGGACACTCTGAAGCGCATGGCGGCGGTCGTCGATCGGCAGAACGGCATCGATCAGATCTATCGGCCGATGGCGCCTTCTTTCGAGGGGCCGGCGTTCAAGGCGGCGGCGGATCTCATCTTCAAGGGCAGGGTACAGCCAAACGGCTATACGGAATTTGTGTTGCATGCGCGCCGCCGCGAGGCCAAGGCGCATGCGGGGTAGGGCTTCAATAAGGTCTTTCGGCGAGCGGCTCGATTTGCCGCTCGCGTCGGCTATGCACCTTTACTGCGTTGCTTCGCCATGGCGCGGCTCAGGTCCGGTCATCTGCATTGGATCGAGCAGGCGTTCGATCAGATCCTGATCGAGCCCTTCACTGAGCGCGACCTCGCGGATCGTGCGGCCTGATTCCAGCGCGGTCTTGGCGATCTCGACGCTGCGTTCATAGCCGATCACCGGAACCAGCGCCGCCGCCAGCGCAACGCTTGCCTCCGCGCCGGCGCGACAGCGCGCTTCATCCGCCGTGATGCCCGCGACGCAGCGTGTCGCCAATGTCTCCATCGCGCGGGCGATCAGGCGCATCGAGGTCAGGATATTGTAGAGGATCACGGGCTCGAAGGCGTTGAGCTGCAATTGGCCAGCTTCGGCCGCCATGGTGACGGCGAGATCATTGCCGATCACCTGAAAGCAGATCTGATTGACCGCTTCGGGAATCACCGGATTGACCTTGCCCGGCATGATCGATGATCCGGGCTGCATCGGCGGCAGCCGGATCTCGCCGAAGCCGGCCCGGGGTCCGCTCGACAAGAGCCGCAGATCATTGGCTATCTTCGAAAGTTTGACGGCGACGCGCTTGAGCACGCCGGAGAAGAGGACATAGGCGCCCGTGTCCCAGCTCGCCTCAAGAAGATTTTCCGATTGGACGAGCCTGATGCCACTGATTGCGGCAAGCTCTGCGACCGCGGCCGCCGCATAGCGCTGATCGGCATTGAGACTTGTGCCGACCGCCGTGCCGCCGAGATTGACCTCGCAAAAGAGATGCGCGGCTTCGGCAATGCGCGCCTGATCCTCTCGCAAGGTCGCGGCATAAGCGCCGAATTCCTGGCCGAGCCTTATCGGGACGGCATCCTGCAATTGGGTCCGGCCGATCTTGACGATGCCGGCGAATTCCTCGGCCTTCGCCGCGAAGGCGGCGATGAGGCGCGCCAATCCCTCTGCCACCTCTTGGCTGCTCATGATGATCGCGAGGCGCACTGCCGTCGGATAGGCGTCATTGGTCGATTGCGACATGTTGACGTCGTCATTGGGATGCAGGGCGGCGTAATCGCCGCGGCGCCGGCCCAAATATTCGAGCCCGCGATTGGCGACCACCTCATTCATGTTCATATTGCTCGACGTGCCGGCGCCGCCCTGGAACATATCGACGATGAAAGAGGCATCGAGCGCGCCGGAGATCACGTCGTCGCAGGCGCGCAGGATCGCCGCCTCTTTGTCGGACGGCAAAAGCCCGCAGGCGTGATTGGCGATCGCAGCCGCCTTCTTCACCATGGCCAGCGCGCGGATGAACGTGGGGAAATGGCTGATCGGCAGATCCGCGAAGCGAAAATTTTCCGCCGCGCGCAAGGTCTGAATGCCGTAATAGGCATCTTCGGGCACATCGCGCTCGCCGAGAAGGTCATGTTCGCGCCGCATGCCGGGCGCTTGCGCATCAAAGAGTGACGTCATCGGCTCCTCGCAATCGTGTCAGGGGATATTTGCGTCGAGATCAGAGATCCGAATGCCGCAGGGCGATATTACCTTGACCGTTACCGTTGAAGGCCTCATTCTTCACAAGGCTGCCGCCTTTCGGTCATTGAGCAAAGATCTGGATCCTTTAATGTCGGTGCCGCCGCCCTTCCGAGCCGATCCTGGCTCTGTGGACCGTTCAGGCGATTCGCACGAGCAACGAGCCGGCTCATCCTCAGTGACTTGGAGCGTGGGCCGGAAAAGCCGAGTGAATTTTTCTGGAACATGATCTGTCGGTCTCGCGGTCTTACGAGAGGAACGGGATGACCAAGCCGCCAAGCCAGACAGCCTCGCCCGATGCTTCGGCCCTTCGCAGTCTCGCGGCCTCTGCAAGCGAGGCGTCGAACGGACCGGGCACCGAAGAGGAGGACGAGATCCGTCGCATCGGCCTCGTCACACTCTCAATCTTGGCCTTGGTCGTCGGGATCGTGACCGGCTTCGGCGCGGTTCTGTTCCGCGACCTCATTGGCCTGATCCACAACATATTGTTTCTCGGTCATGTCGCGGTGCGCTATGACGCCAATCTCTTCACCCCCGCGAGTCCTTGGGGAGCCTGGGTGATCCTGGTGCCGGTGCTCGGCGGTTTGGCTGTCACCTTCCTAGTCTCGACCTTCGCGCCGGAGGCGCGCGGCCATGGCGTGCCGGAGGTGATGGATGCCATTTATTACAACGGCGGCGTGATCCGGCCCGTCGTCGCAGTCATCAAGTCGCTGGCCTCGGCGATTGCAATCGGCAGCGGCGCGGCGGTGGGCCGCGAGGGCCCGATCATTCAAATCGGCTCGGCACTCGGCTCGACCTTGGGCCAGCTGGTATCGATGCCGCCGGGACAGCGGATCACCCTCGTCGCCGCCGGCGCCGGCGCGGGCATTGCGGCGACCTTCAACACGCCGATCGGCGGCGTGATGTTCGCCATCGAATTGATGATGCCGGAGGTCAGCGTCCGCACCTTCCTGCCGGTGGCGCTCGCGACCGGCACGGCGACCTTCATCGGCCGCTTCTTCTTCGGCCCGCAGCCGGCCTTCGCCGTGCCGCATCTCATGCCGCTGAGCGTCGACATGACCTCCGCCGTCATGCTCGCGCTCTATGCTTTGCTCGGCGCCGTCACGGGCGTCGCGGCGGCCGGCTTCGTCCGTGGCCTCCACCTGTTCGAAGATCTCTTCGACATGATCAAGGAGCGCTATATGCGGCATGCGCTCGGCATGTTGCTGGTCGGCCTGTTGATCTATGCGTTGCAGCAGCGCTTCGGTCATTATTATGTGGAAGGCGTCGGATATGCGACGGTTCAGGCGATCCTGTTCGGCCAATTGTCCGCGGCCGGACTGCTTCTCCTGCTTTTCTTTTGCAAGCTGCTCGCGACCTCGCTGAGCCTCGGCTCTGGCTCTTCGGGCGGGATTTTCTCGCCCTCTCTGTTCATGGGCGCGACGATCGGCGGCGGCTTCGCCGCTCTCCTTTCCGCGGCTGTCGCCGCATTGCATCTGCCGCTCGCCATTAATATTCCGGCCTTCGCCATGGTCGGCATGGGCGCGATGGTCGGCGGCGGCACGGGCGCGGTGATGACGGCCGTCACCATGATCTTCGAGATGACGCGCGACTATGCCATCGTTTTGCCGATGATCCTGGCGGTTGCACTCAGCGTCGGCGTGCGGCGCATGCTGTCGCGCGAGAACATCTACACATTGAAACTCTTCCGGCGCGGGCACGTCATCCCAAAGGCCTTGCATGCCAATATGTTCCTGGTCCGCCGGGCCGGGGAGGTGATGGATACGGATGTGATCCTGGCCGAGGCCGCGATGAATTTCGACAGCTTCCTTGCGCAGCTCGATCATGACGGCCGGACCCGCCATGTCGTCGTCAGTGACGACCATCGCATCATGGGCGTGTTGCGCATCGACACGGCGTTGACGCGCGCCTCCGAGGCGGCGCCGTCGAGCATCACCTTGCGCGATGTCGCGAGCCGCAATTTCACGATCGTGCGTGAGGACGATATCATCTTCGACGTGATCCGGCGGATTTGGCGCAAGCATGCCGTGATGGCGCTCGTCGCGCGCGACCATGGTGTCCCGCGTCCGGAAGACGTCGCCGGCGTGATCACCAAGGAACTTGTCGCCGATTCAGTCGCCAGCAGCGTGAATGTCTATCCGAGCTGAGAGCAGGCGCCGGCGCTCTGGACAATGAATGGGGGTCGCCATGCCGGTCGAATGCCCATGCTGCCAATGGCCGAGCATGCTCGAGGAGCGCGGGCCGCGCGAGGACCCCTCGATCCTGCTCACCGGCACGGCGCGCATTGGCGATACGGACGTTCAGATCATCGCGATCCGCATCAATCCAAAACTCAGAAGGTCCGTGGACCGCCGGGCCGAAAGCGCCGAGGCCTCTGACCAGGACACAGGCTTCGACGATGTGCTCGACACGATCCTCGAGGAATTCGACTATGTCGCCGAACAGCTCGGCGAGCTCTTCGGCGAAGACCAGTTCAGGATCGTCGAACTTGCGACGGGTCCCTATCAATTCTGGGTCGTGCCGGTGTCTTTCGGAGCTTAGAGCATCCCGCCTTCAAGTGGAATCACTTGAGGGCGGATAAGATGCTCTAGATTCAAAAAATAGAGCATCGTTTAAGCGCAAAACCGCATACACTTTTGCGCACGATGCTCTAGCGCGGCTCGTCGCGAGCTGCGCGCATCGGCTCATTCGCTGCCATGTCTTTTCCGACATGGCTCCCGGCATTCCCCGGCCATTATCTGCGCGCGAGATTCTCCCTGAGCTTTGGGCGCTGCCAGCCTTGGTAGCATGCCAGCCATATCTGATGGCGTTGCTCAGCCGTGAGGTTCAGACGCTTCGACCAATAGTCCTGTTCGGCCGGGCTCAGGTTCCGCACGTCTTCGCAACTCACTGCGTGAGCAGGCATTGAGACGAGGGAAGCTGCAACGGCCATAGCGCCGAGTGCTGCGGCGCTCAGCGGGCGTGAAAGCATGTTCCGAAGAATAATCGAAAGCATGGAATCTCCATAATAGGGGCTCAACAGCGGCCGATGCGCTCGCAGGCGCAGACATCAATTCGGAAGAAAACGGCCTATAGCTTACGTCTCAAGGCGGAAGAAGGCACTATTGTGACGCAGGACGAAACAATAGCCTCCCGCTGTGCTTCGTCTGGTCTCGACGGCGGCCGGCCGGCAGGAAGCCGGGCTCACCGACGAGCGGCGGCGCCGTGCTCACCCAGGAAAGACCCTCGGAATATACGGTGAAACAAAGGGATACTCATAGTCGCCGCGGCCGGCGCGCAGGCTTGGCGCGCGACTATCCGGCAGCATGGCCGAAAAGCGACAAATTGCCCCGGCGGGCTCGAATCAGGGGATCAATTGCTCGCGGGAAATGCGCGGAGGGGACCCAGTCGATCCTTGCAGCCAAGGGCACGGGCATGGTGGGCGCGACAGGGATTGAACCTGTGACCCCTCCCGTGTGAAGGGAGTGCTCTCCCGCTGAGCTACGCGCCCATGACCAACAAGATGCTGGACCAGTGAGACAGCGGACCAGCGAGATACGGAAAACGGCTTTTGCCGATCAAGTCAAGCTGGGAAAAAGGCCGCGCAGCGCGGCGGCCGTGCTCCGCTCAGCTGGCTTTGACGAGGCTTTCGACCGCGTCCCAGAGATCGTCGAAATGCGAGATCACCCGATCGGGCTCATAGGCTTCGACCGGCAGGTCGGTGTAGCCGAAATCGACCGCGACCACCGGGATCTTGGCATTCTGCGCCGTCTCGATGTCGGTCTTCGAATCGCCGACCATGATGGCGCGATCGCCGCGTCCGCCCGCCTTGTCTATGGTCATGAGCAGGGCGCGCCCGTCGGGCTTGTTCACCGGGAATGTGTTCTTGCCGCAGATCGCGCTGAAGCGGCGGGCGATGCCCAGCGCCTCGAGAAGCAGGATCGAGGAGTGCTCGATCTTATTGGTGCAGACGGCAAAGCGCCATCCCGCCGCCTCGAAACGGTCGAGGGCGGCATCGACGCCGGGAAACAGCGTGCTCATATCGGCGATATGGGCGTCGTAATGGGCGAGGAAATCGTCGAAGAGCACGTCGATCCGCGCCGCGGGCAGGCTGGCACCGGCATGGGCGAGGCCGCGCTCGATCAAAGCGCGGGCGCCGCCGCCGACCATGCTGCGCGCCACTTCATAGGGCACGGGGGGAAGCCTTTCCCGCGCAAGGAGCATGTTGAGCGTCGCGACGAGATCGGGCGCTGTTTCGGCGAGTGTCCCGTCGAGGTCGAAGACGAGGAGCGGCTTTATGGGCGAAGAAGCGGTCATACGCCCCAGATAATGGGATGAGCGGACGGCATCAAGCGTCAGATCCAAGCATCGCACTTCGGCTCGGGCTTGCGTATAAAGAAGCGACCGATTTGCAATGCCGGATTTGGAGAGCCGGACCATGACCCTGTCGCTTCCGAGAATCCTTCCTTTTTCTTGGCTCCGGCTCGGACGGGACCTCGCGGCGGCAGGCTTCGCCGTCGCCGCCGGCACGGCGAGCGTCGCTGCGGCGAGCTATGAGTTTCTGGCCGCGCCGGAAATCGATCTCAACCGCGTCTACCGGCTCGACAAGGCGACAGGCGAGATCGGCGCCTGCCAATATGGCTTGAAGGAAGGCACGATCGGGGTGACGCTCTGCTATCCGCCGGGCGAAGGGGCCGGGCCGCAGGGCTCGAGCGAATATGCCCTCGTCGCCTCGCGGCATGAGCGCGAAGGCGGCGTCTTCCGGGTCGATCTGCGCACCGGAATGATGTCGATCTGCTATGTGCTCAACGCGGCCGTCGTCTGCACGCCGCAGGCGAAATAGGCCAGCCGAGGGCCGAAAAGCGGCGTTCAGGCCGAGGGTTGACGGGCCGCGGGTGAAAACCTAATTGCTTGCTATGGAAAACCCGAACCCGGAAGAGGCGAAGGGGCGTGCCGCTGCCGCCGCAGTGAGGCTCGTCGCGCCCGGCATGCGGCTCGGGCTGGGTACGGGCTCGACGGCGGCGCATTTCATCGATCTGCTCGGCGCCAAGGTCGCCGAGGGACTGAAGGTCCTCTGCGTCCCCACTTCCGAGCGCAGCCGCAGCCAGGCTGCGGCGCTGTCCATTCCTCTGGCGACGTTCGAAGAGATCGAAGAGCTCGATCTGACGATCGACGGCGCCGACGAATTCGACCCGAAACTGCGGCTGATCAAGGGCGGCGGCGGCGCGCTCTGGCGCGAAAAGATCGTCGCCGCCGCCTCGAAACGCATGGTCGTCATCACCGATGCATCGAAGGCAGTCGCCACGCTCGGGAAATTTCCTTTGCCGATCGAGGTCAGCCGCTTCGGTGTGGAAGCGACAAGGCGCAGCATCCTGCGCGAGGCCGAAGCGACGGGCTGTGCCGGCGAAATCCGACTGCGCAAGACGGCAAGCGGCGCAGCCTTCATCACGGACAATGGCAATTATCTCGTCGATTGCGTCTTCGGCGCCATTCCGGAGCCGGAGGAATTGGCGGGCCGGCTCAGCGCCATTCCCGGCGTCGTCGAACACGGCCTGTTCATCGGCCTCGCCAAAGCGGTGATTTCGGCCGGCCCTGAAGAGATCACAGTTTTTGGGAATTTGGATTGATCGGGCGGGCCTGCGCGCCTCCTTCGGCGCCGATCGAAAAGACGAGCGCGCCAAAACTCAGACGAGTGCCGAGGAATACTCGGGAGAATGCTAGTACCAACTTTCTTTGAAAGTTGGTACGTCGTAATGTTTATAAGTATCTGATTGACGCTACGTTTCGCGGCACGATGTCGTGCCGCTCTCTTACGCTATCAGATACTAGGGAGAAAGTCCGTGCTTTCGAGTTTTGAACGCCCTTCGACCGCACGCCATTGGACCTTGCGCCAAGCGGCGGTCTGTCTCGCCGCCGCCGGTCTTTTCCTTCTCGCGCCTTCTGCCGAGGCCCAGCAGGCCCAGCCATCCGCCGCTGCCGCGCCTGCCGCAGCGGAACCGAGCCCTTCGCATCTCGCCGCGGCGCGCGAGCTCGTCGTGGTGAGCGGCATGTCGCGCTCTTTCAACGCGGCCATTCCGCAGCTGATGAATTGGCTCAGCTCGACCTTCACGGAGACGCGTCCCGAGCTCGCTCCCGATCTCAACGCCATATTGAAAGATGTCGGTCCGGAATTCGCCAAGAAGACCGACGTGATGGTCGATAGAGCGGCGCATATTTACGCGAGGCTCCTGACCGAGCAGCAGATCAAGACAGCGGTTGCCTTCTTTACCAGCGAGGCCGGCAAAAAATATGTCAGAGCCGAGCCTATTTTCTTCAATGATGTCATCAATGCGATGCAGGATTGGCATCAGCAGCTCTCTGAAGAGCTGATGACGCGGGTGCGCGCCGAAATGAAGAAGAAGGGGCACACTCTCTGACCTCTGAGCCCCGGCGCGGCAGGCGGGGTCGAAAGCGAGATGTGCGATGGCGGAATTCGATGTCGATCTCTTCGTCATCGGCGCCGGATCAGGCGGCGTGCGAGCGGCCCGCATCGCTGCCTCCTATGGTGCGAAAGTCATGATCGCCGAGGAGTTTCGCGTCGGCGGCACTTGCGTCATCCGCGGCTGCGTCCCGAAGAAGCTGATGGTCTATGCGAGCCGCTATGTCGATGAATTTGCCGATGCGGCGGGATTCGGCTGGAGCGTACCACAGGCCATATTTGATTGGACGAAGCTCGTCGCTGCCAAAGAGAAGGAGATCACAAGGCTCTCGGGTATCTATCGCGCCAATCTCGAAAAATCCGGCGTCGCGCTCGTCGAAAGCCGCGCCATTGTCGAGGACGCCAACGAGATTCGCCTCCTCGCCGATGATCGGCTGATCCGCGCCCGCTTCATTCTCGTTGCCACCGGCGGGCGGCCGGTTCTGGTGCCCGCCGTCCCCGGGCTCGAACATGCCATCACCTCGAACGAGATCTTCGATCTGCCGAAGATGCCGAAGCGAATCCTGATCGTCGGCGGCGGCTATATTGCGGTCGAATTCGGCGCGCTCCTCGCGCGCTTGGGAAGCGAAGTGACGCTCGCCATGCGCGGCGAAAATATTCTGCGCGGCTTCGATGAAGATCTGCGCGTCGCTTTGCGCGATGCGATGATCGAGGCGAGCGTGACCTTCAAATTCGGCACTCTGCCGAGCCGCATCGACAAGAGCGAGGCCGGTCTCCAGGTCACGCTCAGCAATGGCGCGGTGCTCGATGTTGATCAGGTAATGCTCGCCACCGGCCGCGACCCCAACACAAAAGGCCTCGGCCTCGAAAAGGTCGGAGTCGCTCTGGACGCCATCGGCGCGGTCAAGGTGGATGAATATTCGCAATCGACCGTGCCGTCGATCTATGCCGTGGGCGATGTCACCAATCGGATCGCGCTGACGCCGGTCGCCATTCGCGAAGGCCATGCTTTTGCAGATACGGTCTTCGGCAATAGAAAGACCGAGGTCGATTATATCGGCGTCCCCACCGCCGTCTTCACGTCGCCCGAGTTGGGCACGGTCGGCCTGACCGAGGCGCAAGCGCGCGAAGCCTATCATTGCGTCGATATCTATCAAACGAGCTTCCGGCCGCTGAAGGCCACTCTGTCGGGCCGGCCCGAAAAAGTGCTGATGAAGCTCATTGTCGACGGCGAGACGGATAAAGTGCTGGGCGCCCATGTGCTGGGCGAGGGCGCCGGCGAGATGGTGCAATTGCTCGCCGTCGCGGTCAAGGTGGGGGCCAAAAAGGCCGATTTCGACGCGACCATGGCGGTGCATCCGACCTCGGCCGAGGAATTCGTGACGCTGCGCACCCGCACAGCACGCTATCAGAAGGGCAAGGCCGATATGGCCTGAGCGGCAGTCGGGCCGGCCCTGCAATTGCAGTCGCAATCGATGCTTTGCCCGTGTATAAAAGGCGCTAGCGGAGACTTAAGGCCAGATGACATTTAGCCATAATCCGCAAGGAATGCAGTGGGTCGTTTCCCCTCCCCCTTGTGGGGAGGGGTCAGGGGTGGGGGTCGGTATGTTTGGCAATTCGTCAGACCTAACCCCCACCCCGGACCGCTGACGCGGTCCGACCCTCCCCACAAGGGGGAGGGTAAGGCGCACAATTTGGATCGAAATCTATGCCGAGCGAACATTGGTCGCCTGACTCTTGGCGGGCAAAGCCCATCGAGCAGGCGCCCGTCTTTCCGGATCAAGCGGCGCTCTCAGAGGTCGAGCGCCAGCTCGCCTCCTTTCCGCCGCTCGTCTTCGCCGGTGAGGCGCGCAAGCTCAAGGCCATGCTCGGCAAGGCCGCCAAGGGCGAGGCCTTTCTGTTCCAGGGCGGCGATTGCGCCGAGAGCTTCGCCGAGCATTCAGCCGACAACATCCGCGATTTCTTCCGCGTCTTTCTGCAGATGGCGGTGGTGATGACCTTTGCCGCGGCCTCGCCCGTCGTGAAGGTCGGCCGCGTCGCCGGCCAGTTCGCCAAGCCGCGCTCGGAGCCGATGGAGAAGCGCGGTACTATTTCGCTGCCGAGCTATCGCGGCGATATCGTCAATGACATCGCCTTCACCGAAGCCGCACGGACACCCGACCCCACACGCCAGCTCGATGCCTATCGGCAATCCGCGGCGACCTTGAATCTGATCCGCGCCTTCGCCTCGGGCGGCTATGCCAATCTCGAAAATGCGCATCGCTGGATGCTGGGCTTCATCAAGGATTCTCCGCAATCCGCCCGCTATCAGGAATTGGCCGACCGCATCACCGAGACGCTCGGTTTTATGCGCGCAATCGGATTGGACCCGGAAGCGCATCAAGAGCTGCGGCAGACGGATTTCTACACCTCGCATGAGGCGCTGCTGCTCGGCTATGAAGAGGCGCTGACGCGCATCGATTCGACGAGTGGCGATCCTTATGCGACCTCCGGCCATATGATCTGGATCGGCGACCGCACGCGGCAGTTGGATCATGCCCATGTCGAATATGCGCGGGGCGTGAAGAATCCGCTCGGCCTCAAATGCGGGCCGTCGCTGAAGCCCGATATGCTCTTGAAGCTGATCGATGTGCTCGATCCCGCCAATGAGCCCGGCCGGCTCACCTTGATCTGCCGCTTCGGCGCCGACAAGGCTGCCGATCTTCTGCCGACGCTCTTGCGCGCCATCAAGCGCGAGGGCCGCAATGTCCTTTGGTCCTGCGATCCGATGCATGGCAATACGATCAAGGCGGCGAGCGGATATAAGACGCGGCCCTTCGATCGCATCATCAGCGAGATCCGAACCTTCTTTGCCGCACATCAGGCGGAGGGCACTTATGCCGGCGGCGTGCATCTCGAAATGACCGGCAAGAATGTCACCGAATGCACCGGCGGTGCGCGGGCGATTTCGGAGGCCGATCTGTCGGACCGCTACCACACCTATTGCGATCCCAGGCTCAATGCCGAGCAGGCGATCGAGGTCGCTTTCCTGGTGGCCGAATTGTTGAAGGTGGAGCGCCTGCAGCGGGTCAAGGAAGAGGTGCGGGCGGCGGAGTAGGGCGCAGGTAGTCCCTCCCCGGTACGGGGAGGGTGGCCGCGAAGCGGCCGGGTGGGGTACTATCAAAATCGAAAACCCCATCCGTCACGCCATAGCCCGTCGCTTGCGACGGGCGTCGCTGCGCAACGCCCTATGGCGTGACACCTTCCCCTGAAGGGGAAGGATGTGCACCCCTCACATGCTCGGCCGCTCTTCTTCGCGCACGCTCATCGCATTGCCGCGCCAAGTGAAATCGTCGAGCAGCCAGGCGTCCACATAGATCGCCGGCAGCATCAGGTCGCGCAGCAGGAAGAGCAAAGGCAGCCGCCAGGAAAAATACCAGCGGTTGGCGCGCGCCAGCAGGATCTCGGAGCTGTAGAGCAGGGCGAGGGTCAGGCCGGCGACAAGCAGCACGTTCCAATGCATGAGATGCGCGGTATAGCTCGCGAAAACCACCGGCGTGGCGGAGCCGGCCAGGATCTCGGGCGCATAATGGCCCGGAAAGGTCTTGCGCCGCATGCGGGCCCAGCGGATCTGCCGGAGCCAGACATCGCGCAGCGTGCGCTTGCCGAGCGGCTGCTCGAACGGACTGTCGACGAGGTGGATCTTGAGCCCGGCGCGGCGCACCAGCTTGGTCGAGGCCGCATCCTCGGCGATTTCCGCGGCCAAAGCGCGGATGCCGCCCTCGGCTTCCAGAATGTCGCGCCGCCACAGCATGTTCTTGCCCTGGGCGAAACCGGTCCCGATCCCATCCGCCGAATATTGCCAGCGCGCCTGATAGGTGTTGAGGATGGCGATTTCGAACTCGGCCCAGAGATTCTGCGGATGCGAGCCCTGCGGCATGGAGCAGACGAGGCCGGTTTTCGGCCCCCAGCTCGCCAGCAGCCGCTGAATATAATCCTGCGGCATCAGCACATTGGAATCGGCGAGGATGATCCATTCATGGCGCGCCGCATCCCAGCCGCGCACGCAATTGTTGAGCTTGGGATTGGCGCTGACCTTTTCGTCGCCGATGATGAGGCGGGCGGGCACATCGGGCTTGGCGGCGATGAGTTTTTGAACCACAGGAACGACCGGGTCCGTGGCGCGGGCGACGCAGAAAATCACTTCATAGGAAGGGTAATCGAGCGCGAAGCTCGAGCCGAGCGTCTCTTCGCAGAAATTGTCGATCCCGCAGACCGGCCGCACCAGGCTGACTGCGGGTGCATCCTTGGGCGGCGGAAGCGGCGCGCGGCGCGGTTTCGCCCGCCTGATCGCTATGGCGACGCTGATGAAGTTGAGCACGATCAGAACGAGGCAGATGAAGCCCGTCCCATAAGCAATGATCATAGTGTCAGCCCCTAGTACGTGTCAGCCCGTCAAAATGCGCGCCGGAATTGGCCCGGGCATGATAGAAAAATACCGTCGGACCTGTCGCACGATCGAGGTCCCCGCGGTCGACTGCCCCTCGCGCCGGATCGGCCGCATGTTGAATTGCATCCCTGATCGGGTACAAGTCCACTGCGTCCGTCTGCCGGATGACGCGGCGCGGCTTCGACACATTTGCGCGCAGCGTGACTCGGATTCGATAAATCTGCGAATCCAAGATTGCGCCGATCACGCTGTTCAGAACGCCACGCGGCCGGAGCGACCGGCCCGTCTGTCCGATCCAAGGAAAATCATGTCGCCTCCCATCGTCCGTTTCGCGCCCTCGCCGACTGGCCGTATCCATATCGGCAATGCCCGGACCGCGCTCATGAACTTCCTTTTCGCCAGAAAGCATCATGGACAATTCATTCTTCGGTTCGATGACACTGATGTGGAAAGATCCAGGGAAGAATATGCCCAGGCAATCGAAGTCGACCTCGCCTGGCTCGGAATCCACCCCGATCTGACCCTCCGCCAGTCCCAGCGGATCCCATTTTATCACGCCGCGACAGAAAGATTGCGCGCCGCGGGCCGCCTCTACCCCTGTTACGAAACGGCGGAAGAGCTGGAGCGCCGCCGTAAGCGCCAGCAGGCGCGCGGCCTGCCGCCGATTTATGACCGTGCCGCCCTCGCCCTGACGCCTGAGGACCGCACCCGGCTCGAAGCCGAAGGGCGACGGCCGCATTGGCGCTTCAAGCTCGACCACCACATCGTACGGTGGAGCGATCTCGTCCGCGGCGAAAGCCATATCGACTGCGCCTCCTTGTCCGATCCGGTCCTGCTGCGGGAAGACGGCACATATCTTTACACCTTGCCATCCGTCGTCGACGATATCGAATTTAAAATCAGCCATATCATCCGCGGGGAGGATCATGTCACCAATACGGCGGTCCAGATCCAGCTCTTCGAAGCTTTGGCGGGACCGGAGGCCATTCCCGCCTTCGGACATCACAATTTGTTGACATCGGCCTCGGGTGAAGCGCTTTCGAAGCGCAGCGGCGCCTTGTCGGTCGCCGCCTTGCGGGATGCCGGCATCGAATTGCTGGCGCTCGCCGCTTTTGCGGTTCTGACCGGCACCTCCGATTCGGTGCATCCGGTGGCTTCGCTCGACGCGCTGGCGGCGGAGCTCGATCTGTCGCACGTCTCGCGCAATCAGGCGCGGTTCGATCCTGCCGAACTCGCCGGCCTTTCCGCGCGCACGCTACATCAAATGCCTTATGAAGCGGTTCGCGACCGGCTCGCGGCGCATGATATTTCCGGCTACAAGGCCGAGGCCTTCTGGCTCGCCGTGCGCGGCAATCTTTCGGTTTTTCTCGATGTCGTCGATTGGTGGCGGGTCGTCGAAGGGGAGATCGAGCCGATTGTCGAAGATCCTGCATTTTTGGAAGTGGCGCGCGCGCTCTTGCCGGAAGAGCCATGGAATGGCGGCACTTGGGCGCAATGGACGGCGGCGCTCAAAGCCCATACCGGCCGCAAGGGGCGCGCCTTGTTTCACCCTTTGCGGCTGGCGCTGACGGGGCGGGAGGAAGGGCCGGAGCTCGCGGCGCTTTTGCCGCTCATCGGCCGGCTCAATACGGAGGCCCGACTACCCGCACCTGGTGCGTCTTCCCGTCCGGGCCCGTGACCTCGACGGTCTTGCCCTCGCCTTGCGGAAAAGAGGCGGCGGCCTTGACCTCGCCTGTGGCGATGCCGGCCGAGTCATTGCTCGCGGTCGGCACCTGCGCGGCGCTCGCCGCGTCGCCTGCCTCCATGTCATCGGTGGATGTATTGGCCTTTTCCTTCGCCGATGTGGCATGAATCAGTTTCGAACGCTCGGCCGAAGTGAGTTTCGGACGTGACATTTCCGCTGATTTTTCCGGTGTCACGATGATGTCGCCCTTGCGCTCATGCCCGAGAATGCGCTCGGCATTCGCCAAAGCCTGCGCCCATGATTCTCCCGGCGGCTTGCAGCTGCAGGAGGGCTCGAGGGTCTTTTCGAATTTGAGCGCGTTCGGCAAATCCGTATAGGGCGTTCCATCGAGCCCGACGGCGGTCTTGACCTCTTGCCCGGGCACGCGCGTATAGACCCGCACTTCGGTGTTCGGGCAGGAGGCTTTGCAGAGCTCGGTGAGGGTTTCGGGACTGCGCCGCGCGGAGTAGATCAAGGGAAAGAAGCCGCCGTCGCAGGTGCGCACGCAAAGGGCTTCGGCGCCGCCGGAAGGCTTTTGCTCTTGAGGCGGCAGCAGTTCGCCGGGAGGCACTTCTGTGGGTTCTGGAGCAGGATTGCCGCCGCCGAAGAGCGATTCGAAGAAGCCGCGCGGCTGCGTCTGGCGACAATAGGCGTTGTAGCGCGCGGCGAACTCCTGCCTTTGCGGCGTATTGTTGCTGCGGGCGGCATTCGCCTGCAATTGCGCGAGATTGCCGCGCATCCGCTGGATCTGGGCGTCGAGCCTCGGGCATTGCGGCGGCGGCGGGCTGCCGAAAAAGAGAAACTGCTGCCGGTCGCAACCGATCGACTGGGCATAATTGACCGACCGATCGATCTCGATCCTCTGCTTCTGCACCGCGCCGGCATAGGGATTGGTCCGCGCATTGGCGCGATCGATCGCGGCGATCTGACCCAAGAGCTGATTGCAATCGAGAGGCTGCGTCAGGGCTGCCCCGGCGGCCGCGCACAGCGCCGCCGCGACCGCGAGACTGAGGCCCAGGTGGAAGAGGGCGCGGCCTCCAGCATGCGAGAGGCTATATGAGACCTTCATCCATTACTCGTCTGTGCATTGCATGTCGCCGCGCTGCGACACTGATTCGAGGTGACGCGGGCCGCCGTGCCGGGCTGCGATAGCGTGGCTCGCTGCAGATTTCGATCCGCCAGAGCATCTGACCCAAAAGTGGGAACCGGTTTTGGGCTCATCAGATGCTCTACTTCTTTAAATCTAGAGCATCTTATCCGCTTTCAAATGATTCTATTTGAAAGCGGGATGCTCTGGAGCCGGTTTCGATCCTTGTCGCTTTCCGCAGGTCGAAAGGGCGCGCTGCCTAGAGCCGATCCAGATCACGTGGAATCGCATTTTTGGCACATCAGGTATATCCGCTGTGCTTGAATTGCTTTCCAGTGACGGGACAAATCGACTGTACATCAAAGCACTAGAACATGTCCTCGATGAGACATCGGATATATCCGATGTCTTAAATGTCGGAAAAGTCTATCAACTTTTCCGGGACATATTCTGCCGCATGGCGGATCGGCAGAGTTCGGCCGCCTGTCTCGCTGTTTTCGCCGGCTCGGCCGGCACCCTCCATCCGGAGCACTTCCCCTATGATCCTGTCGATTTTGCGGCCGAGCCTCTTCGGCCTTCTGAGCCTCGGTCTCGCCGCCGCCGCGCCGCTCAATGCTGCGGCCGAAGGGCCGGATTTGATCTTTCGCAAATCCACCGTCTTCAAATGGCTGACGCCGAACGACAAGCTTGCAACCTATGCGATCGACGATCCGGCGGTGGACGGTGTCGCCTGCTATTATACGGTTCCCGAAAAGGGCGGCATCGCCGGCACTTTCGGCCTTGCCGAGCAGGTCTCCGATATTTCGCTCGCCTGCCGGCAATATGGGCCGATCACATTCAAAGAGAAATTCAGCCAGGGCGATGTCGTCTTCCGCGAGCGGCGCTCGCTCTTCTTCAAGAAGATGCAGATCGTGCGCGGCTGCGATACGAAGCGCAACGTCCTCGTCTATATGGTCTATAGCGACAAGCTGATCGAAGGCTCGCCGAAGAATTCGACATCGGCCGTGCCGATCGATCCGTGGGGCAGCGGCAAGGATGCGCCCAAATGCGCCGATTGGGTGAAAGGCTGAGAGAGTCATTCCTTTCCCCGGTTGCGAGCACGGGGAGCGGCTGCGCCATGGACGGCGGCTGCGCCATAGACAAAGAAAAAGGCGGTTCCAAGGGCCGCCTTTTCGACAATGGTGCAGGCAAACGGCCGCGGACCCTGTCCCGCGTGGGAAGTCCGGGCCAGCCTCGCGATCAGTGCAGCAGACGCTTCAGATCGGTAATGCCGTTCGTGATGAGCTGATCGCCGAAGCGGCCCTTGGCCTCGGCCTTCAGCACGATCTCGGCGGCTTTCGTTGCGGCATCGGCGGCGGCGGCGCGAACCTGCGCGGCGGCGGCGGTTTCGGCGGCAGCGATTTTCTCCTCCGCCTGCTTGGTGCGGCGGCGGATGAATTCGGCGGCGCGCTCATGCGCTTCGCGGGCGATGAGTTCGGCCTCGGTTTCCGCCTGCTTGATAATGGCGGCGGCCTCGGCCTCGGCCTCGGTCTTCTTCCGTTCGAAAGAGGCAAGGAGCGCCTCAGCCTCGGCACGCAGACGCGCCGCTTCCGCCAGGTCCTTCTTGATCCGCGCCGCGCGTTCGTCGAGCCTCACGGCAAGCTTCCTGTGCACGTTGAAATAGGCCAGGACGCCGATGAAGAGGACGAAGCCGATGAAGACCCAGAATTCCGCATCGAGATGCATGTCGGCGCTCCGTCGCTCTAGGATTTCGTCGCGGCGATGGCCGCGGCGATGGCTTTGGCGTCCGCCGGCTTGCCGGTCAGATGCTCGACGATGGCGGCTGCCGCTTCCCGCGCGATCTGCTCGACATTGGCCATGGCCTTGGCCTTCATCGCTTCGATCTGCGCCTCGCCGGCAGCGATCTTGGCGGCGAGTTCGGCTTCGAGCGCATGGCGCTTGGCGTCGGCTTCGGCGGTGAGCCTTGCATGGGCTTCCTGCGCGAGCGCCTGGGCGCGCGCCTTGGCGTCGGCGAGCGTCTTTTGATAATCGGCCAAGGCTTGCTCGGCGGCCGTGCGCTTGGCGAAAGCCGCACCGAGATCGCCGTCGATCTTGGCGCGGCGATCGTGCAAGATCGTTTCGACGCGCGGCAAGGCGAGCTTCGACATCAACAGATAAAGCGCGCCGAAGCTCAGGACAAGCCAGACGAGCAAAGGGGTGACATTGGCCGGGTCGAAGGGCGGGAAGGAACTCGTTCCCGCGGGCACTTCTGTGCCTTCTGTGTGGCCATGCTCAGCGCTGGTCGCCATCATCGGTTCCGTTTGAAATGATCACTCACATATTGCTTTTTGCTTTGAGCGCGAGCCGCGGAAGGCCGAGGCCCGCGCCCAGGCTCATCCTTGGCTCATTTGAGCACGAACAAGAGAAGGATGGCGACGAGGAAGGCGAAGATCCCAAGACCTTCCGCCAGCGCCGCGCCGATGAAGGCGCGCCCGAACTGCGCGTCGGATGCTGTCGGATTGCGCAAGGCGCCGGAAAGGTAATGGCCGAAAATCAAGCCGACGCCGATCGCGGCGGCGCCCATGCCGATGCCGGCGATACCGGCTCCCAAATATCTAGCTGCTGCGGGATCCATTATAATGCTCCTGACTTTGCGATGGGGCGACCGATCTGTTGTTGCGCTCTTTATTCAGTGGCCCGGATGAATTGCGTCATTGATATAGACGCAAGAGAGAATGGCGAAGACATAGGCCTGCAGCACCGCGACGAGCAGCTCCAGGGCGAAGAAGATGACGGTGGCGATCAGCGGCAGCGGCGCGATGACCGCAAAAACACCGGCGCCGAGGAGCGCCGCGACGAAGCCGCCCATGACCTTCAGCGTGATATGGCCGGCGAGAATATTGCCGAAAAGACGAACCGAGAGGCTGATCGGACGGGAGGCAAAAGAGAGAACCTCGATCAAGACCACAAAGGGCAGGAGCACGGGCGAGACCCCTTTCGGAACGAAGAGGCCGAGGAAATGCATCCCGTGCTTGAAGAAGCCATAGAGGAGCACGATCGAGATGACCAATATCGCGAGGGCCGCTGTCACCACGATCTGGCTCGTCACCGAGAAGGTGTAAGGGAACAGGCCGATGAGGTTGGACAGGAGCACGAACATGAATAGGCTGAAGATGAACGGGAAGAAGCGCATCCCCGCATTTCCGGCCGTGAGCCGTACGGTCGAGGCGACGAATTCATAGGAGAGTTCGGCAACCGATTGCAGCCGGCTCGGAACCAGCGCCCGCGCATTCGTGCCGGCGAGCATGAGCAGCGAGACTGCTCCGACGACGATCACCATGAACAACGAAGCATTGGTGAAGCTGGCATTGACGCCGAACGGATGCCAGTTGACGATCGGCGCGATCGCGAATTGGTGGATCGGATCCATGCCTGTTTCTGCGGCCACTTTAAACCACCCTTGAAATGGCGCCAAACCAGACTTGAAATGGCGCCCGAAATTAATCTCGACCGCGCTTCGGTCCGGTCGGACCGGCGGCGAGGCGATAGACGTTCATGAACCCTGCCGCCGTCCCGAGCATGAGGAAGACGATCAGCAAGATTGGCCCGGTATGAAACCAGACGTCGAGCTGCCAGCCGATAACGGCGCCGACGAGGATCGCGGCCATGAACTCGGCCATGACGCGAAAGCCGAGGCTGATCGCCTTGCCAAACGACGATTCCCCCGAGAGATCGGCCTCGCTGCGTTCCGCTGCCGCCTCCTCTCTTTGCTTGGCATCGAGCGCGCTCGACAGGCGTGCGAGCTGTGCTCGCAGAGCGGCGTCGTCCGGTGCCTTGTCCCGGCTCGTCTTCTCTCCGCCCGCCTTCGCCTTGACCGCCTTCTCTTGGTCCGTGTTCAGCCGGCCCGTCCTGCGCCGGTCCTGTTCGTCTTGCCCGTTCCCATTCACATTTTGCGTCATGGCCGCTTCCCGTCTCCGATGAGAACGGACCGGCGATCTATAAGGCGCGCCGAGGTGAAAAGCGAGCACGACCGATGCGACGGGCAAAGACCACGAAGGCTCTGCCGCGCGCGACTTTCCTTTCAAGCGGCGCGCACCATAAAAATGCTTTCAGACGCTGTCAAGGTTTGGCCATAAATCCTTAACTTACTGAATTTAAATAGCTATCTATGAATTTTTGGGCGCTTCGAGAGTTGCTTTGGCGGTTTTGCGGCGCGGCAGATGGCCGCGCTGGCGCTGAGTGAGATATTCCATCTTGGTGAGCGTCATGTCGACAGAGTTCGACATTCCTTCTGGCAGCGATTGCAGGAGACGCAGAGATCCAGGCTGGCGGCCAGCCGCAGATCTCAAACGATCTATCGCCATATTCGCCGTTGAGGGCGGGCTTGAAGGCAGCAACATGCGCCTCGGTCGAATGCGCGCGCTCGCCGGTGATGCGAAAGCTCGGGCACATGACGCGCTTGCCTTGGTTTTGACAATCGCGGCTGTGCATAGAGACGGCGACTGCTTTCGCATAATTCCCACCGGTGGCGGGAATCCCGGAATAAGCATCGCCAATGCCGCAAGTGTCATAGGCCGACCGGTCGAGAAGTGTCTTGATCGCGGCCTCTCCGCGAGGCGCGTTAAAGCAAAGTTTAAGCCACTGATCGTGCCGGCTGCGGCATAGAAGGGTTGAAGCCGCTCCGCTGGTTCTGGCCAAGCTTGACAAGTGGGCGCCGGCTGCCGGTGATGCGTTGCGGCTTCATTGCGCTCCTCCGACACTGTTTCGTGTGACTTCGACTCTTGTCCGTGCCCCTCAGATCTTCGACCCACGCCGGCGCTTTCGTCGCTGATCCTCAGGATCGCTTCCTGACGCCGATCGATCCGTCGCTGCGCAATGCCAAGCGGCGCTTCATCGCGCTCGTGATCGTGGTCTGTCTGCTGCATGGCGGGCTGCTGGCGTTTCTCCTTCTGCGCGATCGGACGAAGCCGCAGCCGCCGCCGACCGAGGTTCCGGTCGAGGTCGTCGTCATGCCGCCGCCGCCGCCAAAGCCGCCGGAGCAAAAAAAACAAGAAGCGAAGCGCAAGCCGCCGCCGCAGAAGCAGAAGCTTGTCAAGCCGGCGACCGATACGCCGCCCGCGGCGAACAATGAGAAGATCGAGCGCGAGAATACCGACAAGGAGACGCAATCACCGGTGCATGGCACGCCTCAGCCTAATGCCGAAACCAAGCCCGTCCCCAATCCGATGAAGCCGGCCGAAAATGCCGCGCCGGCGCCGGCCGAGCGCACCGCGGCGCCGGCCGTACCGGAGGACAAGCCGGATGCGGAGGCCTTGAGCAAGGCGGCGCCGATCAAGGATGACAAGCCGACGCAAAAGGAGAAACCGGCCAAGGAGAAGGCCCCCGTGCCGTCGCGCGAGCGAGCATCGCTGGCACGCGAGTTCGCGGCGCTCAGCCAGTCGCCGCATTTCTCGGTCGCCGCTCCGGCGAAGCCCTCGCCGGTTAGCGGCGGCCATTGCCACACCAATACTTATCTCTGCACCCTCTTTGGGCTGATCATGCGCCAGCAGCATTATCCCGAGATCGCCCGCGCCCATCACATCGAAGGCACTGTCGTGGTGGCATTCTGGCTCGACGAACGAGGTGATCTTACGCATCAGGCGCTGTATCGCACCAGCGGCCATCCGGAGCTCGATACCGAGGCGGTGGCCGCCATCCGCCGGGCCGCGCCTTTTCCGCCGCCGCCGCCCGGCTCGCCGCATGGATTTATCGCGCAGATGGAATTCCCGCCCAAATGAGGCGCGCACGGCCGAAGCCGCGCGACGTCAGCTCGAAGAGCAGAACACGGCTGGATACGGCGGGCACAATTCACTTCGCGAGCGAATCGGCGCCGGCCTTGTAGATGCCGTCGATGGTCTTCTTGGCTTCGGCGTCGCTGGCGCCTTTGGCGTCGTATTTGCCGTACCAAATGATCACCGAACCGCTGCCTTGCGGCGCCACCTTGATGGTCGAGACATAATGGTCGACGGGCAGAGGGCTCTTCACGATCCTGTAAGTGTAGCTGTGTTTCTTATCGTTCCATCTGACGAGATGCTCGATGATCGTTCCGCCGCCTTTCAGACTGAGCGTGCGCTGCTTGCCGTCCTTCGACAATTCGCATTTCGCTATGGCCGGATGCCAATTCGCGATTCCGCAAAAATCGCCGACCTTATGCCAAACCGCATCAGTCGATGCGGTCGACGTCGCCTTGTAATGCGACTCCACCGCCGCGGCGGAGAGGCAGGATAAGAGCAATGCAGCGGCGCTGGCCGCTGCAATCGTCGAAAGCTTCTTCACAGGCGTTCCTCCTATCGGTCCCATGCATCGTCCGGTGTCTTGTGGTGGCCCGTCCGTTGCGTCATCTGCTGTCTAAAATTTCGGCCTGACATCAAACTCCGGGCTGGCGCTTGACCAGAGAGCTGAAATCGTTCCTGGCGTGCAATGTCTTCGACCGAAACAGACCTTAGCCACAGGCTGAGAGCGCCTGCAATCGCGCGCATCGATCGATTTTTTGCGCACTTGCGCTATTCTGCCAGTCCGCATCAATGCTTCAATGAAAGGCGGACGTTTTCTCAGAGAGAAGCATGCATTATTGCTGAGCCCCGGTCCAGAACCGACGAGCTGCGCATGCCGTGCCTATCGCTGGTTGCATGGCAGGCTTGTCCCCGGTGTTGTTCCGTGGCTGTTTCAGCTGGTTGCAAAGAGTCGTGATTTTTCCGTGCGATGGTACCTATGACATAGGTGCCATTGGATCAGTCTCTGGAGCAGCACATGGCGGCAGATGAAAATGATTGGGAAGTGCCGCTGCAGGCGCAGCCGAAACCGCAGGATTATGCCTTCGATCTCGATCATGCCCTCGGCTCCGTCGTGGCACTGACGGCGCGCATTCCGGCCGACGCCCATACGGCCGACACGCTCGGCACGCAACGCGCCGGCAATGCGGTCGTGATCGGCGTTGAAAATCTGCTTCTGACCATCGGCTATCTCATCGTCGAAGCGAGCGAGATCTGGCTGACAGGAGGCAACGGCCGTGTCGTCGCTGCTCATATGGTCGGCTATGATCATGTGACTGGTTTCGGTCTCGTGCAGGCGCAGGGCCCGCTCGATTGTCCGGCCTTGCGGCTCGGCGATTCGCGTGTGGCGCGTCCAGGCGATCGCGTCGTGTTGGCTGGCGCGGGTGGCCGGCGAGGCGCCATCGCCGCGCATATTGTCGCGCGCCAGCAATTCGCCGGCTATTGGGAGTATGTGCTCGATGATGCGATCTTCACCGCGCCAGCGCATCCGCGTTGGGGTGGGACCGCGCTGATCGGCCCATCGGGCGATCTCTGGGGCATTGGCTCGCTGCAAGTGCCGCATCAGCTCCATGGCGAAGAGGTCGTGCCGCTCAACATGGACGTGCCGATCGAGGCGCTGCTGCCGATCTTCGAGGACCTGAGGACGCTCGGGCGCGCCAATCGTC
Source organism: uncultured Alphaproteobacteria bacterium (assembly GCA_963704745.1). GTDB lineage: Bacteria > Pseudomonadota > Alphaproteobacteria > Rhizobiales > Beijerinckiaceae > Methylovirgula. The sequence continues at coordinate 2,482,587 of OY969936.1, read as the reverse complement.
CGCCGCGGCCCTGGCTCGGGCTCTTTGCAGCGGAAGCCACGATGGCGGCATTGTCATCGTCGGCCTGGCTGGCGACGGTCCGGCGCGGCGTGCCGGCCTGCGCGAGGGCGACATGGTGCTCGCGGTGGCCGGCCGCGAGGTGAACGGGCTCGCGGATTTCTTCCGCGCGATCTGGATTTTGGGCGAGGCCGGAATCGAAGTCCCGCTGCGGCTCGATCGCGAGGGCGATGTCTTCGACATGCACATCACCTCTGCCGACCGCTACGGCTTTCTCAAAAAGGCGCCGCTGCATTGAAGCAGATGATTCGTCGCCTCGTTACTCTACCTGCCCATGCCAGCGGGCACGAGTTCGGCGAGAGGACCAGCCGGCCGATCCGGCCTATCGCATTACTTTCGTGTGAATGTGTAGGAACGCGAGAAAGCAGAACGGTTTCATCCGTTCAAATACTCGGCAATCCATCGAATTGCTGGGAATTGCTGCACCTGCTTTCATTTGCCGGTGCAGCAATGTTTCAGCGCGAGGCGATTTGGATGCCTTCGCCAGACCATGTTTAATAGCCGTGATGATGGTGATGATGGTGATGATGGTGATGCATCTCGTGGGCCTGCGCCATCGCCGGCGCAAAGGCGAGCGTGGAGACCAAAAGCATGGCAGCAATCAGTTTCTTCAACATTGGATGATCTCCGGGGTTGAGTCCTGTCTCGCGAATTATGCTTGATTGTGGATGCGGGGCGCGATCGGCCGCACCCTGCAGATGAGATATCCATCCTGCACCATTAACCGCAGCTGAACAGACACTGCTGCAAAGCAGCGGAAAGTCGGTTTCGGCGAGAGCTGTGCAGCCGCGACGCGGCGGCGCAACCTTGCCTGAAGCTCAGGTCGAGGTCTTGGTCGCCACGGCGAGAGAATAAGGCCCTTGCAGACGGTCGACGCGGATGTCGGAAAAACCGGCTTCCTTCATCCAGCCGAGGCAATCCGCGCCGGTATAGTCGAAACCTCCGGGGGTCTCGATCAACATATTGAGGCTCATCAACAGCCCAAAAGCATTCTCGCGGCGTTCGTCGTCGATCATCGCATCATAGACGAGCAGAAAGCCGCCCTTCGGCAGTGCCTCATAGGCCTTCGCGACCAGCATCTTCTTCTGCTGCAGATCCCAGTCGTGCAGAATATGGCCCATGACGATGACCTCGGCCGAAGGCAAAGGCTCCGCAAAGAAGTTGCCGGCTTGGAATTTGACCCGCCCGGCAACGCCTCTTTGCTCGCAATAGGTCTCAAAGACGGGGCCCACGGGCGGCAGATCGAAGCCGATGCCTCGGAGATGCGGATGGGCGACAGCGAGCTCCGCCGAGAGCCCGCCCTGGGCGCAGCCGACATCGACGAAGGACGCGGCCTTCTCCCACGGGAATTTGCCGGCGATCGCGCGGGCCGAGGGTAGGCTGACGCCGGTCATGGCCTTGAGAAAGCCGGCCAGCCGATCGGGATCGGCATAGAGTTCGGCGAAGAGATTCTCGCCGCCATGCCTGACCTCGTTCTGCGCTTCTCCGGTCCGCAGCGCCTCGGTGAGGTGGCCCCAGAAGGGATAGAGGCGATGGTTTGCCATTTCGAGAAGGCCGCCGACATAAGTCGGCTTCGCTCGGTCGAGATAGAGGTCGGTTTCAGGCGCGTTGCTGTAGAGTCCGTCACGCCGGTCGAGCATCTTCAGGGCGACCAGCGCATCGAGAAAATCGCGCGCGCCGCGCGGATCGAGCCCGAGCTTTGCGGTCAACTCCTCAAGGCTCTGCGGTCCGTCCGCGAGTGCGGAAAACAGGCCGAGTTCGACCGCACTGAGAAGCGTCTTCGAGCCCCAGAACGCGATGCCGAGCTGCATAATCCCTGCGGGGGAAACCGAAGTCTCTGTCATGATCACCTGCTCTAGGAGGGCGCCAAGAGCCGCGTCGCGGCGAGACGCGAATGAAACCTGCTGCGCACCAGCCGGGCCAAGATGACCGGTTGCGAGACCTTATTCAAGAGATGTCGAGATTGTTTTTGAAATCTTGGCCGCCATCGTCGGCAGGCCGGGCCGCCTGCGCCCGCCGGGTCGCAATGGTAGATCCGACTGTTGCAGCTATGCGCGCGATCAATGACAGTGGGCATTTTTCATGCGAAGCGTGCCGTCCGGCCTAGCGTCGGTCCTGGCGCGCGGGCAAGGAAAGGAAGCGAAAAGATGACCCCAGCAAGCGACCCGATCGCGCGCGAGCTCGAGGAAAAGAACAAGGTCATTGCACATCTTACAGAGACGCTGGCGCATACGCGCGAATGTCTCGAAACCGCGCGCGTCGCGCTCGAGCGCATTGCTGCGTGTGAGGCAGCGGATGTCGGGGCCGCGCATGAGCGCTGTCGCGAGACTGCGCTTGAGGCGCTGCGGCAAATCTGAGCGTCCTTTTTGAAAATGCATTGCTTTTCGTGGCGCGTGCCGGCACGTCGCCGCGCCTTTGTGCCTGGCCTCTTCTCTCGCCACGTTTCTCGATGCTATGCGGGCGTGCCGTGAAGGGCGAGCCGACGGTCGCGCAATTGATCGCCAATCGCAAGAGCATTATCCATTACGCGCTCGAAGGGTTTTCGAGGCATAAGACGAGGCGAAGGCATGGCTTGAGGGTAAGCTGCGCGCTTCCTTACTGATCCGCCTGTAATTCGACATGCAGCGAAGGTGAAATAATTTTCGTCTACCGCTTGAGATCGATCAAAGCCGGCACATGTGCGGAACCGCATCAAGAACGACGGTGGAGGCGCCGGGCTTGTCGAGAAACTGCTGCTCGGCAGCGTGTCGCAGAAGCTCGTCAGTCTAGCGCCTTTGCCCGTGCTTGTCGTGCCGTGATCCCGCCAGCCGTCGATATGACAGCCTCGATATGAAAGGAACAGCCATGCCGACGAAGCTCTCCGTCGCATCGAGTGAATTTTCGCTGGCGAGCGTGCCCGCCTTTTGGCCTATGGCCATGGCCACGAACCTTGCCGAGCAGGGGATGGATCTCTATGCGAAGAATCTGAAATTCGTCGAGGAAGAAATCAAGATCCATGACGAGCTGAGGCCACAGCTCGCGACCGAGAACAGAGTGCGCCTCGACCTGCGCACTATGCTGCTGCGCGACTATGGAACGCAAAGCGGCATTCCGACGCTCGTCGATGCGCCGCATGCCGGCCACACGGCGATGATCGCCGATTATCACAAGGGCCAGAGCCTGATCGAGACGCTTCTAGAGAATGGCATAGCGCATGTCGCCTTGACCGATTGGAAGTCGGCCACCGACGACATGAAGGATCTCGAGATCGACGATTATCTCGCCGAGATCGTCGTGGCGATCGATGATCTCGGCGGCCGGGTCAATCTCGTCGGCCTTTGCCAGGGCGGCTGGGTCGCGGCCATGGTCGCCGCGCGCTTTCCGGACAAGGTCAATTCGCTCGTGCTTGCCGGCGCGCCGATCGACACCGATGCCGGCGATGGGCCGATCAAGCGCATGGCCCATGATTCGCCGATGTCATTCTATGAGGAGCTGGTCGCGCTGGGCGGTGGCGTGATGAAGGGCAAATTCATGCTGCAGGGCTGGAAGAACATGCATCCAGAGCAGCATTATTTCGACGACCAGATCGACCTTTACGAGCACATCGACGACCCCGCCTATCTCGCCAAGGAAGAGACTTTCGAGAGCTGGTACGAGAATCCGATCGACCTGCCGGGGCGCTGGTATCTCCAGGTGATCAAGGAGCTCTTCAAGGAAAATCTTCTGGCGAAGGGCCAGTTCATCGGCCTCGGCCGCAGGCTCGATCTGCACGCCATCACTTGCCCGGCCTATCTGCTCGCCGGCGCTTCCGACGACATTACGACGCCGGAGCAAGTGCTCGACGCCGCGAAATATCTCGGCACGCCGACAGACAAGATCGAGAAGAAGACCGTGCCGGGCGGCCATATCGGCCTGTTCATGGGCGCCCGCACTTTGAAGGAACATTGGCCGGGAATCGCGCACTGGATCACCAGCCAATAATCCTTCATCTTGCAGTGCCTCAGCGCTGCGAAAAGACATGCTCCTCCAGCAGGAAGCGCAGGCCGCGGTCCCATGACAGATCGGTATTGCCGCGGATGTCGACGCTGCCGCCGCGCACGAATTGCCCAGTCTTCGCATTCTGGATGACGATATTGATGTTGAGGATCAGGTTGCTGACCTTTTGCACCCAGGGGCAGGCGACGAGTTCGGCACCGGCCTTTTGCGCGGCTGCGAGCCGCCAATCGTCGCATTTGCCGACTTGGGGCTCCGATGAAGACGCTTCTTCCTTTCCCGCGATTACCGCATATTTCTTGGATTTCTGTAGATCTGCGCGCAATTCATTGCTGATCGTCTTGATGCGCGCTTTCTCGGCGGCGGAGCTGGGCTCCAGCGAGGTGTTGTCGAAATAGAAATCGAACACCATGATCTTTTGCGGCGCGGCCTCGGCATGCGCGAATGGCAGCAGGAATGCGAGAATGACGGCGGCGGGCGAAAGCTTCACGGCGTTCTCCTCATTGTTGGGCCTGCATCAATGGCCCGCCTGCAGCCGAGCCGCCGATCGTCTCGCTGGCGATGAATTTTTTTTTGGTTAGCTGCCGCTTTCCCGGCAGGCAGGGCTACGTAAAGCGTAGCTTGACGCACTACACCCGCGATGATAATCCGTTTTGGATGGAAATCCGAAGCGTCAGGCATAAGGGCCTCAAGCGGTTCATCTCGCGCGATGATCCTTCGGGGCTGCCGGCGACTTTCGTGGAGAAAATTCGCAACATTCTGTCCTTTCTTCAGGACATGGGCAGCGTTGATGAACTGAAGGCCTTCTCGAGCTGGGACGCGCATCTCTTGACCGGCGATCGCAAAGGCACTTGGAGCCTGACCGTTACGCGCAACTGGCGCATCACTTTCAGGCTCGATCCGACCGACAACGCTATCATTGACCTGGACTACGAAGACTATCACTGAGGATTGGTCGCATGAACCGCATGGCACAACCCGCCCATCCGGGGCAATTCATCAGGATGGAGATCATCGAGCCTCTGGGACTCAATGTCACCGAGGCGGCCAAGGCGCTCAATGTCACGCGGCCGGCACTCTCCGCGCTGTTGAATAGGCGTGCCGATCTGTCGCCGGAAATGGCGTTGCGAATCGAGAAGGCGTTTGGCGTGAAGATGGATACGCTTCTGCGCATGCAGACGGCTTATGAGATTGCCGAAACCCGCAAGCGCGAAGCCGAGATCGATGTGCAGCGCTATGTGTCGAAGGGGAAGGGAGAAGCGCGGTCGAGGCAGATGTGAGCAAGCAGAGTTGGGGGCAATCGAACTTATTAGGCCGCCGCAATCGGCGCGATTTCTTTTTTTGAACAGTGTGCCGACGGCGAATAGGCAATAAGTGACTTTCGGCGAGCTTCGAAGGGTGAACCTCGCCGAGGTCAATTGCGTCTCTGCTACACTTGGCGGATCTGGGCATCGTCCTGTTGCAACTTATGATCGGCTCGGGCGAACGCGTGACATGTGGCATCGCGAAGATGCATAAGCGTTCTCATAGTGACGATTTCGTCAAGCTGCTGTCTTCGCTCGAGAATCAGCACGTTCATCTGTGTAAGCGCGTATGCGGTGTTGCAGCCTGGTGCCACAAAGCCTACGTTACTTGCTCCCGCGATAAGACACGATGAATCAAACGTGCCCAGCTTGAAGAAGATACCCTTCGGGCCTGCGTGTATGTTGTAGCTTGCCATCTTGTAGTCTGAACGAAGCGCGGCGTGACCCGCCGCTGCTTCGAGATGGCTGAAATTGGGATTGGGATTCTGGAGGTGGTGTGCGGCCCAGCCGTACTCAGTCTTAAATTCTTTTCCAAACTTCTGGACCACATTGTCGTAGGCCTTTTGCATCTCTTGCATTTCATGCACTGAAAGAGGCTCGTCCCCGGCCCGTACGCGAACAGACGAATACATTTCCGCCGCTCGCTTCGTTTCGACAATTGTATGCTCGACATAGCGCTCAGCTATTGGCTCGCCGAAGTCCCATATCACAAGAGCAACCACAATAATTTCGTGAAGTGTGCGCCAGCGGGCCATAGCGCCATCGGCATACCCGTTCTCCATAAGCGTGATGACTTCGGCCGTGACCTGGCAGGCGCGGACGTGAAGGCGGATAAGCACGTCTGACAGATAGCCTGGCTGTCTTGGGTTTAAACTCTGACGTTGCCGGATAGCATTTTGACCGATCTCAAGCGAGATGGCGTAGAGCATACGCAAAAAATCAAATGCTTTGCCGTATCGCTCTTCCAACCGTTCTTTGAACGCAGCACGTTCTTCGAACTCATAAGCATGCTGCCGTGGCCAATGGGCGTTCAGAGCTTTGAAAGCGATGGCCGCTGTTGTGGCGGACACTTTTTCGACGATCTTTGGGAGCGAAGCGAGAAAGTCAGTCTCTATCCGATCGAGCTCAGTGAGATCAGCGTCAGTAATAGCTAGTGAGACACAAAGCGGGCTTTCTGATGTGCCTATATCATTGTTCCAAGTGAACCGCTCCCCGCTACCGGCAAACGTATGCTCCACAAGTGCCGCGATAAGCTCAGGCGCTGTGTTCGCGCCTATTTCGGCGAGCTTTTTTTTGAAGATATCGGAAAGCCAATCCCGCGCCAATTTACGCGACTTATCGACTAGCACGGCTAACAGCTTTTCTTGCAAATGCATATTGGTCATCGGAGTACTTTACAGGATCACCGAGTATTTCACCCTGACGCTGGTCCCCAGTCCTCCCTCACACCGCCTCGCGAAACTTCTCCGCTTCCATCAAATCGACCGACACGAGCTGGCTCACGCCGCGCTCGGCCATGGTGACACCGAAGAGCCGGTCCATCCGCGCCATGGTGATCGGATTATGGGTGATGGTGACGAAGCGCGTCTCGGCTCTTTTGCGCATCTCGTCGAGGAGATCGCAGAAGCGTTCGACATTGGAATCGTCGAGCGGCGCATCGACCTCGTCGAGCACGCAGATCGGCGAGGGATTGGTGAGGAAGACGGCGAAGATGAGCGACATGGCGACGAGTGCCTGCTCGCCGCCGGAGAGCAATGTCATCACCTGCGGCTTCTTGCCCGGCGGGCGGGCCAGCACTTCGAGTCCGGCTTCCAGCGGATCGTCGGATTCGATCAACTGCAATTCGGCCGTGCCGCCGCCGAAGAGAATGGTGAAAAGCTCCTGGAAATGCCGGTTCACCACATCGAAGGCGGCAAGCAGCCTTTCGCGGCCTTCCTTGTTGAGATTCTGGATCGCCTGACGCAGCCTTCGGATCGCTTCGGTCAGGTCTTCGCGCTCGGCGACGAGGCTTTCGCGGCTCGCTTCGACCTCGACGAGCTCTTCGTCGGCGCGCAGATTGACGGCGCCGAGGCGCTCGCGGTCCTGCTTCAGACTTTCGAGCTTGGCTTCGATCTCCGCCGCTGCGGGCAGCGCGGCGTCGCGGTCGATCCCGGCGAGCGGCGCCAGTTCTTCCGGCGCGCATTGCAGCTCGCTGGCGATGAGATGAACCACTTCGGCGAGATGTTCGCGCGCAGCCTCGAGCCTTGCTTCGCTGCGGGCTTTTTCTTCGCGCGCGCCGCTCATCGATTCGAGCGCGCCGCGCGCCGCGCGATCGGCCTCGGAGAGGCGCTGCTCGGCCGCGATCCGAGCGTCCGACGCCTTCCTGCGCGCGTCTTCCGCCGTCTCGATCTTGTTCAACAGAGCCCGACGCAATTGGAAGAATTCATTCGGCGCGTCGGCGAGCTTTTCCTGCTCGGCCGCAATCTCGGCGAGGCGCGATTGAAATTCGCCGATCTGCGACAGCGCGCGCTCGCGCCGCGCCGCCCAGGATTGGCGCTCCTCGGCGATGGCCTTGCGGCGCTTCGTCCGCGTCTCGCTTTCATGCAGATGCGCCTGGAGTTTTGCGCGTGCTTCCGTCGCCGCGGCGCGGTCCTGCGCGGCGGCGGCGCGGGCCGCATCGAGCCGGCTTGAAAGCTCGCCGGCGCCGGCGAGCTCGGCAAGATCGGCTTCCGCCTTGGCGCGCTTCTCCTTGGCCTCGTCGCAATTGGTGATCAGGCGCTGTTCGGCCTCCTCGAGGGCCGAAAGCCGTGCTGCGACCTGGGCCTTCTTGCGCTCGGCGGCATTGGCTTTCTCGCGCGCGGCCTCGACGGCGCGCAAAGCTTCGCGGTGGACCTGGCGGGCTTCGCTTTCCGCCCCGGCCTTGGCCTTGAGATCGGCGCCGATCTGATCGGCCATGGCCTTCAAAGCATCGGCCGTGGAGCGGGCGACCGAGACATCCAGCAAGAGATCACCGAGGCGATTTTTTTCCGCAAGCCGGCGCGCCGCCGGGGTTGGAGCCTCCTGGGCCTGAGTAAATCCGTCCCAGCGCCAGAGATCGCCCTCGCGCGAGACGAGCCTTTGGCCGGGCTCGAGCAAGGCGCGCAGGCTCGTGCCGTCGCTTTTCGCCACCACGCCGATCTGGGCGAGTCTGCGGGCCAGCGCCGGCGGCGCCGTGACATGGTTTGCGAGCGGCTCGACGCCTTCGGGCAGGGCCGGATCGCCTGCGGCGTTGGTCAAGGCCCAATGCGCCGGCGCCGCCGCATCGGTCGGTGCGTCGAGATCATCGCCGAGGGCCGCGCCGAGCGCAGCCTCGTAACCTTTGGCAACATTGATCTCTTCGACCACCGCGGTCCAGCTGCCGCCGGTCGGGGCGGTCAGCAATTTCTCCAGGGTCTTGGCTTCGGTTTCGAGCCTTTGTGCTTCGCGTTCGGCGGCCTGCAAAGGCGTGCGGATGCGGGCCTCCGCCTCGACCGCTTGCGCATGCGCGGCTTCGGCCGCGACCATGCCCTCTTCCGCAGCTTTGGCCGCGGCGAGCGCCTGTTCGAGCGCGGCTTTGAGCTTCGCCTCCGCGTCTTCCGTGCCGAGCTCGGCCTGCAAGCCCGCGAGATTGGCGTGCACCTGCTGCAGCTCCGCCTCGAATCGCGCGAGCCTCTGGCCCTCCTCGCGCAGGCTGGCCGCGAGCGCTGTGCGCTGCGCCTCTATGTTGGAGAAGGCGGTCTGCGCCTCGGCGAGCGCTCTGTCCGAGACGGCGAGCGCCGCTTCTGCTGCCGCAAGGCTCTGCCGCGCGACGGCTTCCATCTCGGCGTCATTGGCACCCATCTCGGCGAGGTCGGAAGCTTCGCCGTCGAGGCGGGCGAGGACGGAGGCGGCATCTTCGATCAAGGCCTGTTCGCGGGCGAGATCGGCATTCATCTGGACGAGCCGCCGTTCGAGTTCGGCGAGCCGGCTCTTGGCGCGTTTTTCTTCGCCGTCAAGCGTTTCGCGGGCAAGGACGAGCTTCTGCAATTCCCCGGCGGCGGCTTGCTCCGCCTCGCGCAGCGGCGGCAGCTCATGCGCGGCAACGGCTTGCAGCCGCGCCGTCTCGGCCTGGCGCCGCGTCTCTTCGGCAACGGCGAGAAGATCGGCCTCGAGCTTGCGCTCGGCACTAGCAAGCGAATCGGTCGCTTCGTGATGGCTGACGAGGGCATTGAGCGCCGTCTGCCGGCGGATTTCCGCAGCGAGGCCACGATAACGCGTCGCCTGCCGTGCCTGCCGCTTCAGCGCCTCGATCTGCGCCTCGATCTGCTTCAGCACATCTTCGAGGCGCAGGAGATTGTCCTCAGCGCCTTTGAGGCGCAGCTCGGCCTCGTGCCGGCGCGAGTGGAGGCCGGCGATGCCGGCGGCTTCTTCGAGGATGCGGCGGCGGGCCTGCGGCTTCACGGCGATGATCTCGCCGATCGTGCCCTGCCGCACGATGGCGGCCGAGCGGGAGCCGGTCGAGGCATCGGCGAAGAGCAATTGCACGTCGCGCGCCCGCACCTCGCGGCCGTTGACGCGATAGGTCGAGCCCTCGTCGCGCTCGATGCGGCGGCTCACCTCGAGGATCTCGGCATCGTTGAAGGCGGCGGGCGCGGTGCGGTCGACATTGTCGAGAACGAGGCGAACCTCGGCCATGTTGCGGGCGGGGCGCTCGCCGCTGCCGGCGAAGATCACATCGTCCATATCGGCGCCGCGCAGGGTCTTCGACGAATTCTCGCCCATCACCCAGCGCATGGCGTCGACGAGATTGGACTTGCCGCAGCCATTCGGTCCGACGATCCCGGTGAGGCCGGGTTCGATCAGAAAATCCGTTGCCTCGACGAAGGTCTTGAAGCCGGCAAGGTGAAGCTTGGTGAATTTCACGGCGCTGCCCTCATGCTGCGAAGCCGCCGACTACGGGTTCTGGTGTTGTCATCAAACGACCAATATCTGCCAATTCGAGCACTATGCGCAAAATGAAGAGGCGCGGATTCGGCTCCCACACCCTGCAATTACGGCTTGAGCGAGGGGCGAAGCGCAAGGCGCAGCGCTGCATTTCCTGTGAGAAACCGAATATTCATTCGCGCACACATGCGCAAGGGCTGCCGGCCGGGAACGCAAAGGGCCTAGGGACCGGCGCACAGCCTTACCAGCGGGACGGCTGCCCATAGTGCGGGACGGCATCGCTCGGCACGATCATCTTGCCGATCGGCCACAGCGCGATGCCGGCGAGCTTCAAATGCGCCCAGGCGAAGGGCAGGCCGATGATGGTGATCGCCAAGGCAATGGCGATAATGACATGCCCGAGCGCCAGCCACCAGCCGGCGAGGATCAGCCAGAGAATATTGCCGAGCGTGCCCAAAGGGCCGGTGCCGAGGTCTTCCTCCCCGGTCCAGTCGCGGCGGGAGACAGTCTTTTGGCCAAAGGGCAGGAGGCTGTAGGCGGCGATGTTGAGCGCTGCCCGCGTCCAGGGGAGGCCGACGATGGTGATCGCCATGATCAGCGCTGCAATCAGCCAGCCGAAAGCCATCCAGATGCCGCCCGTCAGGATCCACAGAATGTTAAGGACGAGCTGCAGCAGCGACATGGCAGGGCTCCGGCGCGACGATTTGCGGATTTTGATAGCTCAGCTCTTCTTCAGCATAGGCTGCAGCTCTTTGTCGAGCGTCTCGGGGGTCATTTCGCCGGCTACCTTCTTTCCATTGATGAAAAAAGTGGGCGTGGCATCGATGCCGAATTTCTGCGCGGCGCGGTCGCGCACCTCATTGACCTTGTCATAGAGCGCTTGATCGTTGATGCAGGCGTTGAAGCTCTCCTGGCTCATTCCGGTCTGCTTGAGGAGACCGGCCAGAGCCTCGATCGGCTTGTCGTTGAAGGCCCAATTGGTCTGCTTGTCGAACATCAGATCGATCATGGCGTTGCGCTTGTCGGGGCCGGCGCAGCGCGCCAGCATGAAGGCGGCGGCGGCCAAAGGATCGAGCGGAAATTCGCGCAGGACGAAACGCACCTTGCCCGTATCGATATATTTCTTGAGCAGCACGGGATAGGTCTCGGCATGGAAGCGGGCGCAATGGCCGCAGGTCATCGATGCATATTCGATGATGGTGATCGGCGCGTCGGGCTTGCCCTGGACGATGTCGGGCAAGGCCTCCTTGGCCATCAGCTCGTCCATCGGGATGACGGCGCCCTGCGCGTAGACCGGCGCACTCAAGGGTCCGGCAAGCGCGGCGACGACGCCGAGGGAGAGGCTCGCCGCGAAGGCAATTTCGAGGAGGTGATGAAGGCTTTTCAGGCTGAGGGGGGCTTTTCTCGACGCTTGCATGAGCTTTTCCATTGACTGCGGGCGGCAGGGTGAACGCGGAACTCTATATAGCCAAGAGGCGCGCGAGCGGATGCTTCAGGCGGGCGGCTTGCGGCTGTCTTCGATCGCCCTCGCGCCGAGGCGCGTCAGGGCCCGGCGCAGCGCGTCGTCCCTGATATCGCCGAGCTGCGCCGCGACCGCCGCGAGGGCGGCCTCCGCCGGCGGCCGACGTACCGGCCGGCTGGCGCGGCGGCGCGCCAGCGGACCCTGCTTTAGAGAAATTCGCCCGACGCAGGCAAATCCCAAATGCGTGTTGATCCGCTCGATGACGAGCCCGGCGCGATGCTGCAGTTCGAGTGCGAAACCGCTTTCGACCCGGACGAAGAGGGTGGCCGGTTCAAAGCGGCGCTCGCCGCCGTTGCGGCCGCGCGGCGGCCAGCGCAGGCATAGAGGCTCCGACATGGCCGCCAGCCTTTCCCCGACGATCTCGTCCCAGAACAGGATAATGTCGGATTGGCCAAAACCCTGCCGCGCGAGAACGGGATCGATCGCCGCGCCGACGAGATCGGCGAGCGGGCGCGACCAGGGGAGCCGATTTGGACGGATGCTGCGCATTGCCGCCCCTTATAGACCGGGAGATGCGGCCGGCAAAGGCCCGCGCGAGATAAGAAAAGCCTGGAAAAGCCCGCTTAGAGGCCCTTGTGAAGAGGCGGATCGGTCAGCCGCCAAAAAGCGCCGCCGCGCTCTGCTTCATCTTCGGGCGCAACATCTTCCCGAGGGCGTGGCGAGCCGCCAGCAGTGGCCGAAGCGGTCCTCGAACTTGCCCGGATTTGATGGCCAACGCAAATCGCCTTATGCAGCCTGCCGTTTGCGGCCGAGCGAGGCCTCTATGTCCAAAATCCGCCGCGTCGTCGCGAGCACGGAATCTGCGTTCAAGCTGATGGAATCGATGCCGAGCCGGACGAGATATTCGGCCATTTCGGGATAATCGGACGGCGCCTGGCCGCAGATGCCGCAATGGCGATGATTGCGCCGCGCGCCTTCTATGGCGAGACGGATCATTTCCTTCACGCCTTCGTCGCGCTCGTCATAATCGAAGGCGACGATGTCGGAGTCGCGATCAACCCCAAGCACCAATTGGGTGAGATCGTTGGAGCCGATCGAGAAGCCGTCGAAATGGCGGGCGAAGCCGTCGACGAGGATCACATTGTTGGGGATCTCGCACATGACATAGATTTCGAGCCCCTCCTGGCCGCGTGCGAGCCCGAGATCGCGCATGCGTGCGATGACCGTTTCGGCCTCGGCGATGCGCCGGCAGAAGGGAATCATCAGCTTGACATTGGTGAGGCCCATGTTGCGCCGCACCCGCAGCATGGCGGCGCATTCCAGTGCGAAGCCCTCGGCATAGGCCGGATGCGCATAGCGCGCCGCGCCGCGGAAACCGAGCATTGGATTGGCTTCTTGCGGCTCGAAGGCATGGCCGCCGAACAGGCTCGCATATTCATTGGTCTTGAAATCCGACATGCGGACGATCACGGGCTTCGGATAAAAAGCCGCTGCAATGGTGCCGACGCCCTCGGCAAGGCGCTCGATGAAGAAATCCTGAGGCCGCGCATGCTGGGCCGTGAGCCGCGCGATCTCCGCCTGCTCGCCGGCCGTGAGCCTTTCCGGATGCAGCAGCGCCATCGGATGGATCTTGATCGCATTGGCGATGATGAATTCCATCCGGGCCAGGCCGACACCGTCATTCGGCAGACTGGCCAGAGCGAAAGCCGCTTGCGGATCGCCGACATTGAGCATGATTTCGGTCGCCGGACGCGCCAGGCTCTTGAGATCTGTGCGTTCGATATTGAAGGCGAGCGTGCCCTTATAGACCTTGCCGACCTCGCCCTGCGAGCAGACGATGGTGAGCTGGTCGCCGGTCGTGATCTTGCGAGTCGCGTCTTCGGTGCCGACGATGGCGGGAATGCCATGCTCGCGGGCGACGATTGCCGCATGACAGGTGCGGCCACCGCGATTCGTCACAATGGCTGCGGCGGCCTGCATCACCGTGCCCCAATCGGGCGAGGTCGTATCGGCGACGAGAATCTCGCCCGCCACGAAGCTGCTCAGATCCGCCGGATGGACGATGACGCGGGCGCGGCCCGACACGATCTTGGTGCCGACCGCGCGGCCCGTCACGACCACAGGGCCTTGCTCCAGCAGATGATAATCTTCGAGCAGATTGCGATCCTTGCGCGAGGCGACGGTCTCCGCCCGCGCCTGCACGATATAGAGCTTGCCGTCGAGACCGTCCTTGGCCCATTCGATGTCCATCGGCCGATATGTGCCGGCCTTGGCGCTGTAATGGTCCTCGATGGCGATCGCCTGACCGGCCAGGGTCAGAACTTCGGCGTCGGTGAGGCAGAAGCGCTCGCGGTCCTTTTGATCGGTCGGCAGATTGCGCGTCGCCTCGCGGCTGCCGGTCCCATAGACCATATGCATTTCCTTGCTGCCGAGACTGCGCTTCAGCACAGTGCGCTTGCCAGCGCGGAACATCGGCTTGAAGACATAGAATTCATCCGGATCGACCGTGCCTTGCACGACATTCTCGCCGAGCCCATAGGAACCGGTGAGAAAGACCACATCCGGGAAGCCCGTCTCCGTATCGAGGGTGAAGATCACGCCGGCGGCGGCGAGATCCGAGCGGACCATCTTCATCACGCCGACGGAAATATAGACCTTGAAATGATCGAAGCCATTGTCGATGCGGTAGCGGATCGCCCGGTCGGTGAAGAGGCTCGCAAAGCAGCGGCGGACCGCGTCGTAGAGCGCCGGTTCGCCGGCCACATTGAGATAGCTGTCATGCTGGCCGGCGAAGCTCGCTTGCGGCAGATCTTCCGCCGTCGCGGAGGAACGCACCGCCAAGGTGAGGGTCTCGCCATATTCGTTGAGGAGCCTATGATAGGCGGTGCGGATCTCCTCGGCGAGAGCGGCGGGCAGCGGGGCGCTGTGCACGATTTCGCGCGCGCGGGCGGCGCGTTTGGCGAGATCGGCGACATTTTTCGGATCGAGCCCCGCCAAGGCCTCCTTGAGGCGCGGCCAGGCGCCGGCCTCTTCCAGCACCATGCGATAGGCTTCGGCGGTGATCGCAAATCCGTTCGGCACCAGGACGCCGGCGCCCTTGAGTTCACGATACATCTCGCCGAGCGAGGCATTCTTGCCGCCGACATGCGCGACATCCTCGATGCCGATTTGCGAGAAGAAACGGACGTAGCGCAGATCATCAGCCATGGGCGCAGCCTTTCGGTCGAAAGCGGTGCCGCTGCGCCGAGGCGGCGGATCGCTGCATGGGCTCGTCGAGATTCCTACGCTTTCGGCTGGGCTTGGGTCGTTGATTTGGATCAGGCGGCAGGGCGGAGATCGCCGCTTAGCGCTACTTCTTGAGGCTCATGATATAGGCGACCACCTCGTCGATCTGATAATCGACGAGCCGCGGATTGGGCATGCCGGCCTTGCGGCCGATCGTTTCCTCGTGCGAAGCGAGGAATTGCCGCAGAAAGCTTTCCGTGACTTCCGGCCTTTGCGCGATCTCGAGAAAGCTCGGCGCGGGATGGGAGAGAATGGGCTTTTGCGTCTGCTCCTTGGCGACGACGTGACAGGCCCAGCACACTTTCAGCGCGAAGGCGCGACCCGACGCCACAAGCTCGGCAGAGGATTGCTCGGCAGCGGCGGCCGGCAGGGCGAAGGCGATCGAGGCCGCGACAAGGGCGCCGAAGGCGTGAGACCGTTGCATGTTTGACATCCTCGTCCGCGGCTGCGTCACGCCGGAGAGTTCAGAACCCTTCGATCGCGCGGCCTCTGCCTCGACTGTACTGCAAAATCTATACCGAAAATTCGCGCCTATGGCGTGCAAATGGCTGTGATTGCGAGCAAAGTTCGAGCTGGCCGGACTTACGCATCGCGCCCTGCGCGGAACATGAGGAGCTTCGTGGGCCAATCGATGGCGAGGATCGCGGTCTCAAGACCATGTCGCTGAGGCAAACTCATGAGTTGGAGCCGGCCTTGGCGCCGGCGTTCGATGCGGCTTGCCTCGCGGCGGCGCTGCTCGCCTGGTATGACCGCCATCGCCGCAGCCTGCCCTGGCGCGCTCTGCCTGGCGTTGCGGCCGATCCCTATACCGTCTGGCTCTCCGAGATCATGCTGCAGCAGACCACGGTTGCGGCGGTCAAGCCCTATTTTATGGCTTTTCTCGCCCGCTGGCCGGATGTGGCGGCGCTGGCTGCGGCGCCGGTCGAGGCGGTGATGCAGCAATGGGCCGGCCTCGGCTATTATTCGCGCGCCCGCCATCTGCACGCCTGTGCACAGGCGATCGCGACGGAACATGGCGGGCATTTTCCTGCAGCCGAAGCTGCGCTTTTGCGCCTGCCCGGCATCGGCCCCTATACGGCGGCGGCGATTGCGGCGATTGCCTTCGGCGAGGCCGTCGCCGTGGTCGATGGCAATGTCGAACGGGTGATGGCGCGGCTCGCGGCGCTCGAAGTGCCGCTGCCTGCCGCCAAGCCTCTGATCAAAAAGAAGGTGGCGGCGCTGGTCCCGGCGGAGCGGCCGGGCGATTTCGCCCAGGCGACGATGGACCTTGGCGCCACCATCTGCACGCCGCGGCGCCCGGCCTGCGGCCTCTGTCCGCTGCGGCCCTTCTGCCGGGCCACGGCGCAAGCGGCACCGGAGCGCTTTCCGCTGAAGGCGCAAAAGCGCGAACGGCCGCACCGGCAGGGCGCCGTCTTTTTCACCCGCTGCGGCGATGCTGTTCTTCTGCGCACGCGCCCGCCGCGTGGGCTCCTGGGCGGCATGGCGGAAATTCCCGGCACGGACTGGAGCGCGGAATTCGACCGCGAGAAGGCCTTGCGCGAAGCGCCTTTCATCGCCGATTATCGCAGGCTGACGCTGGGCGTCGCGCATGTCTTCACCCATTTCTCGCTCTGGCTCGACATTTTCGTGGCCGATGTGGCGCCGGCGACCGAAGCGCCGGAAAGGTGCCGTTGGGTAAAAGAGGATGCGCTCGACAAAGAGGCTTTGCCGAGTGTCATGCGCAAAGTGGTTGCGGCGGTAAGGGACAGCGGTTGGTGAACGATCTTCTGTCTGCGTGGATCGCCCATGTTGGCGAGGGGCGCCCATGAGCGGCGAGGGGACCCCTGCGCGCGGCGGCAGGGCGCGGCTCATCGTGGCTCTCACCGAGGGCGCGTTCCGCGTCACCTGCGGCAACAAGGTTCTGACGATCTTTCCGGCGCCGGATCTGCCGGAGGCGGAGACGCCGGCCGATTTCGTCATTTGCCTCGACGAGATCTTGACCTGGGACGCACCGCATCAGGACTGCGAAATCGAGATCGAGGACTTGCAGAAGATCGTCGAGGCCATCAGCGATGAATGCGAGCGGCGCGGGCTCGTGGTGGAATTCGAATGAGGTGGGGTGGCTTATTCCGCCGCCTGCGCCCTCGCGTCCCGCATCGTCGCGCGCAAAATGTCGATCGGCGCGAGCTTTCCGTCGCGCTCCAAATGCCAAAAGGTCCAGCCGTTGCAGGCCGGCAGGCCTTGCGCCAGAGCGCCGATCTTATGGATCGAGCCGATAATGGCGGCGCATTGGCTTGGGCCGAAGAGCGCCAGAGTGCCGTCGGCGCGCACGATCGCGCGATGGCGCTTCTTCTCATCGACCAGAATGTCGCCCGCCGCGATGAGGCCGGCCTCGACGACTTCGGCGAAGGCGATGCGGGGCTGCGATCTCTTGCTCGGCGCGGCGGCGATCGCTGCCTCCGGCAGAGGCTCGATCGCGGCGATGCGCGCACGCGCCGCCGCTGCATAGGCGGGATCGCGCTCGATGCCGATAAAACTGCGGCCGAGGCGCTTCGCCACCGCGCCCGTGGTGCCCGAGCCGAAGAAAGGATCCAGCACGAGATCGCCTTGATCCGAGGCTGCGAGCAGCACGCGGGCGAGCAAAGCCTCCGGCTTTTGCGTCGGATGCAGCTTGCCGCCTTCGCGATTCTTCAGCCGCTCGGCGCCGGTGCAGATCGGCAAAAACCAATCCGAGCGCATCTGGCAATCCTCATTGCCGGCCTTCAGGCCCTCGTAATTAAACGTATAGGCCTTGGCATCGGCGCTCTTGGCCGCCCAGATCATGGTCTCATGCGCATTGGTGAAACGCCGGCCGCGGAAATTCGGCATCGGATTGGCCTTGCGCCACACGATATCGTTCAAGATCCAGAAGCCGAGATCCTGGAGAATCGTGCCGACGCGGAAAATATTGTGATAGGAGCCGATGACGAAAATGGTCGCATCCGGCTTCATCACGCGGCGCGCCGCGCAAAGCCAGGCGCGGGTGAAAGAGTCATAATCGGAAAAGCTCGAAAATTTGTCCCAAGCCTCATCGACGCCATCGACGACGCTCTGGTCGGGCCGCGACAGCGTGCCTTCGAGCTGCAGATTATAGGGCGGATCGGCGAAGACGAGATCGACGCAGTCCACCGGCAGGTGCTCGAGCCTTTCGATGCAATCGCCGATCAGGATCTGATTGAAGGGCGGAACAGGCTTTGAAGGGACTGCGGACGGCACGGCCGGGTGCCGCGCTCTCGAAGTCTCAGTACGCGTGACCTTGAGCTGAGACTTCGAGCCGGCAGTCCCGGCACGTGCGATACGCATGAACACCACCGGATGCGCAACTGACTGCGCCAATCTGCCGATGGCCGGTAAAGGTCGCGTTTAAGCAGCTCGCGGGACGCTGTCCCTTTTTCGAACGTATTGAATAAAATTGCCGATTGTGCCGCGCGTCAGATCTGGCGCAGCGGCGAGAAGCTCAGCCGATGATAGGGGCTCGGGCCATATTGAGCGAGGGCGGCGAGATGCTCTGGCGTGGCATAGCCGACATGCCGGCTGAAGCCATAGGCGGGATGAATGCGGCAGAGGCGGATCATCAAGCGGTCGCGCGCGACCTTGGCGACGATCGAGGCCGCGGCGATCGACGCCGACAGGCCATCGCCTCTGACGATCGCTTCGCCCGGACAGGCGAGACCCGTCGGCAGATCATTGCCGTCGATGAGAACATAGCGGGGTGCTGTGGCGAGCGCCGCGAGCGCCCGGCGCATGGCGGAAAGTGTAGCCTGCCTGATGTTGATCCGATCGATGTCCGCCGCGCTCACGAAAGCGACCGCGACGGCCTGCGCCCGCCCAAGAATTTCTTCATAAAGTGTTTCGCGTATTTCGGCCGACAGGCATTTCGAATCATTGAGCCCGTCCGGCAGGTCGGACGGATCGAGGATCACCGCAGCCGCCGCAACCGGCCCGGCGAGGCAGCCGCGCCCCACCTCGTCTATGCCGGCGACCGGCCAGAGACCTTTCTTGCCCAATGTCTTCTCCCGGCGGAAATCGGGCGCTGAGATCAAATTTTGCGGCATCGGGGCGGAGTTGGAGTGCGCAGAGGCGGGTATGCCTTCTTACCTCATCGGGACCGCCGTTTGCACCCCTACACGCTTTTCTGGTCCACAGGCTGTGTGCGTGCCTTCAGAACAATTGCAGCTGCTCGCCGATTCGCGCCGGCGGCTGAAACAGATCGTGGCGCAATTTGAGCTTCGTCTTGGCAAAGCCGATCTTCGCCATGGCCGCCTCGAAGCGGCGGCCGATCATCCAGGCATAGGGGCCCGAACCCATCATGCGCTTGCCGAAAGTCGGATCATAGGTCTTGCCCTCGCGGACCGAGCGGACCAGCGACAGCACATGCCGGAACTTGTGCGGATAATGGGCGAGCAGCCATTCGCCGAAGAGATCGCGCAATTCGAGCGGCAGCCGCAGCATGACATAGCCGGCCTCGCGCGCGCCGGCCGCATGAGCGCGGGTCAGGATCGTTTCGATCTCCGCATCATTGAGGCCGGGGATGATCGGCGCCACCATCACGCTCGTCGGAATGCCGGCCTCGGCCAGCGCCTTGATCGTCGCAAGCCGCTTCTCCGGACTGGCGGCGCGCGGCTCCATCCGACGTGCCAGGACGGGATCGAGCGTCGTCACCGACAGCGCGACTTTGACGAGGCCCTTTGCGGCCATCGCCGCCAAGAGATCGAGATCGCGCAGAACCAGAGCCGATTTGGTGACGATGCCGACCGGATGGTTGGTGCGGGCCAGAACTTCGAGAACCTGCCGCATCACCCTGTGCTGCCGTTCGATCGGCTGATAGGGGTCGGTATTGGTGCCGATGGCGATCGTCTTCGGCTGGTAGTTCTTCGCCGCCAATTCGCGTTCGAGGAGGCTCGCCGCCTCCGCTTTGGCGAAAAGCTTGCTTTCGAAATCGAGCCCCGGCGACAGGCCCATATAGGCATGGGTGGGGCGCGCGAAACAATAAATGCAGCCGTGCTCGCAGCCGCGATAGGGATTGATCGACCGGTCGAAGGAAATATCCGGCGAATCATTGCGCGTGATGATGCTCCTCGGCCGTTCCATCGTGACCGTCGTGGCGAGCGGCGGCGGGTCCTCCTCGCTACCCCAGCCGTCATCCTCCGGCGCGCGGGCGTGGATCTCGAACCGGCCGCTCTCATTCGATCGCGCCCCCCGCCCATGCTTCGCCGGCGCCAGTTTGGGCTCCAGCGGCGAAAGCCGAACCTCGGCGTCGTCGCTGCGGCGCCGAGCCGTGCGCCCCATTCCTTGTCGGCGCTCGCGCTGCGGCGCGACGCTCTCGTGTGTCACGCAGGCCATGTCTGACATTTGGTCGGTTCCCTAGATCCTCTCCCAAACCCTCTGCCAGAACCCTCTGCCAGAAGCCTCTGCAAAGTCCCGATGCGGGTACAAAAGAGAACAATAACGGAACAAATATCGTACACTCTCGGGGCTGTCAACAAGAGCTGTGGACAATTCAGGCGCCTGTTGCCACAGAGGAAAAAAGGCTCCGGCAATGCTTTCGGTGATCATTTTGTGCGGCCGTGCCTCTGCGGAGACGGTGGTGCGGACGCTGGCGCCGCTCGTTCAGGCCGCGGTCAAAGGCCTGGTGCGGGATGTCGTCCTCGCCGGGCCGGCAGAGGCTGATCTCGCCATGATCGCCGATCATGCCGGCTGCGCCTTCGTCGAAGCCGCGGCCGAGGCGGAGGCTCTGCGCCGGGCGCTCGCGGGCGTCCGCGGCGGCGACTTCATGATCCTTTATGCCGGCCACATTCCGGAGACGGGCTTCCTCGAAGAATTGGAGGATCTCTTGGCGGCGGGAATGCCAGCCGAGCATGGCGGCAGGCTTTTGCGGGCGGCACCGGAAACTTTCCTTGAGCGGCTGTTTCCGCCGCTTGCGCCGGCCGTCGGTCTCATCGCGGCGCGGAGCCTATGCGAGGCTGTCGAAGTCGCATCGTTCCGCCATCTTCGCGTCGTCACGCGGGCGCGGAAAGCGCTGCGCCGGCGGCTGCGCCGGATCGCTTAAAGCGCCCCTGCCTATTGCGCAAAAGTGTTGCACGAATTGATCAGCCCGGATTTCAGCCCCGTGTTGAACCGTTTGACACGCTGCGGCGAGCTGCCGTGGCTGCTCTCTTGCAAAGACGGCTACGCGGCTTCTATGCCCAGCGCTTTCATCTTCTTGGCCAGCGCGCGCAAATCCGCCCAGGCGAATTTCTTATGGCCGGGCTGGCGCAGAAGATAGGCGGGATGCAGCATGGCTATGGCGGGGATTGTCGTGCCGCCCATGTCATAATCGAACCAGCGGCCGCGCAGCCGCATGATCCCGTCCTTGGTGGAGAGCAGGGTTTGCGTCGACGCCGCACCGAGGCAGACGAGGATTTTCGGATGGACGAGTTCGATCTGGCGGCGGATGAAGGGCAGGCAGGCCGAGGTTTCGAGGGACGTGGGCGTGCGATTGCCGGGCGGCCGCCAGGGCACGACATTGGCGATATAGACATGTGTGCGGTCGAGGCCGATCGAAGCCAGCATTTTGTCGAGCAATTGGCCGGCGCGCCCGACGAAAGGTTTTCCGATGCGGTCTTCATCGGCGCCCGGTGCTTCGCCGATAATCATGATCGAGGCCTCAGGATTGCCGTCGGCAAAGACGAGCTGGGTCGCCGTGGCTTTCAGGCCGCAGCCCTCGAAGGCGAGGAGCTTTTCGCGCAATTCATCGAGCGTGCGGGCGGACGCCGCGGCCTCCAGCGCCGATTGCGCGACGAGATCGGCGGAAAGCGAGGCGGCGACTGGGTCGATGCCACGCCGGGTCGTCTCGGCGGGCGGCACCATAGGAGCCATGCTGCGCGCCTCTGTGGCGCGCCGAGGGTCGGGCGCGGCTACGGCTGTCGCGGTTTTGCCTGCGCCGCTGGCGGATTCGGCGAAACGGTCATGCGGGACGGCGTCCACGGCGATATCTATGCCCATGTCGGCATACCACCGCAGGAGGCGCGCGAGGGCCTCGGAGGTGATGGCGCTGTCGTTGTTTTCGGGCGGCATAAAGCGCATTTCTTACGAAGCTGACTTGTCGACCGCTATCTCAATCGCGAGAAGTGCAGACGGGCGCAATATATTATGTTGTTAAATCGCCGGAAATCTGGTCTCACTCCACCCCAATCGGCTCAATTGCCGACAGGTCGTTCTCCTGCCTCGCATGCCAGAGATCATAAGCGGCCTACGCCCGGAGCCATAGGCCGCCGCCATTGCCGAGCAAGGCTCTCGCTTCTCACCCCTTGATGAAGGCCAAGAGATCTGCGTTGAGTTCGTCTTGGCGCGTGATGGGCAAGCCGTGCGGGCCGCCGCGATAGATTTTCAAAACCGCGCCTTTGACGATCTTGGCCGACATCGCGCCCGCAGCGCCGATCGGCACGATCTGATCGTCGTCGCCATGGATGATGAGCGTCGGCACGTCGATCTTCTTGAGGTCTTCGGTATAATCGACTTCGGAAAATTCTCGGATGCAATCGAGCTGGCCCTTGAGGCCGCCCATCATGCCTTGCAGCCAGAAGGAGTCGCGCACGCCCTCGGAAATCTTGGCGTCTGGCCTGTTGTAGCCGAAGAATGGCAGTGTCAGGTCCTTGTAGAATTGCGCGCGATTGTCGAACGTGGCCTTGCGGATGCTGTCGAAGACCTCGATCGGCAGGCCGCCCGGATTGGCCGGGGTTTTGAGCATGAGCGGTGGCACGGCGCTGACGAGCACGGCTTTGGCGACGCGGCCCACGCCATGCCGGCCGATATAATGCGCCACTTCACCTCCGCCTGTCGAATGGCCAATGAGGACGACGTGGCGCAGGTCGAGCGTCTCGATCAAAGCCGCGAGATCATCGGCATAAGTGTCCATGTCATTGCCATCCCAACTCTGGTCGGAACGGCCATGGCTGCGGCGGTCATGCGCGACGACGCGATAGCCGTGCTGGCCGAGAAACACCATTTGCGCGTCCCAGGCATCCGCCGAGAGCGGCCAGCCGTGGCAAAAGACGATCGGATGGCCCTTGCTCCAATCCTTGTAAAAAATCTTCGTGCCGTCCTTGCTCGTGATCGTTGCCATGTTTCCTCTCCTTGTGCGTCGGATTTTGAAGGCCCCGCGCTGATTGGTGACGATGCGGGCGAGCCCGGCCTTATGCCTAATCATGGGGCTCGAAGCGCAGCCGTCTATAGGCTCGCCCGTCAATTTTTTCGAAGCGCGAGTCTTTCTGCGCGCAGCAGGTTAAGCGTGACTTTCGAAATCAACAGGTCAAAGCTGGCACTCTTGCCGCCGGCGCCTTGGTCAAATGACGCAAAAATTCTGGCAATGCGGCTAATCGTGCGTCAAAGCGCGTTCTTCATATGGATTAGGCCGTCGCGACCAATTAAGAGACAAGCCCCAAAGAGGCGCTTGTGAATGGTCGAGTCGAGCCTGCCGCCGCGCGAATCCATGGATTTTGACGTCGTCATTGTCGGCGCCGGCCCCGCAGGGCTCGCCTGCGCGATCAGGCTGAAACAGCTCGCGCCGGAAACTTCGATCGTCGTCGTCGAAAAAAGTGCCGAACTCGGTGCCCATATTCTGTCGGGCGCGGTGATCGATCCCGGCCCGCTCGATCGGCTCTTGCCACAGTGGCGCACGGACAAGGAAAACCCGCTGCGGACAGAAGTCCGCGAGGATCGCTTCCATCTGCTCTGGCGTGACGGCAGCTTGCGGCTGCCGAATTTTCTCCTGCCGCGACTTATGAACAATCATGGCAATTTCATCGGCTCGCTCGGCAATCTCGTGCGCTATCTCGGCGCCAAAGCGGAGGCTCTGGGTGTCGATATCTATCCGGGCTTTGCCGCAACGGAGCTGCTCTATGGCGAAAGAGGCGAGGTATTGGGCATTGCCACAGGCGATATGGGGCTCGCCCGCGACGGCAAGCCCAAGCCGAATTTCAGCCGCGGCATGGAATTGCGAGCCAAATATTGCCTCATCGCCGAAGGCGCCCGCGGCTCGCTCGCCAAGGAGCTGATCGCCCGCTACCGCCTCGATGCCGAATGCGATCCGCAAAAATATGGGCTCGGCCTCAAAGAACTCTGGGAGGTCGCGCCGCAGATGCACAGACCCGGCCTCGTGCAGCACACATTCGGCTGGCCCTTGGACGATAAGACCGGCGGCGGCTCCTTCCTCTATCATTTCGATGCGAATCTCGTGTCAGTGGGATTCGTCGTCCATCTCGATTACGCCAATCCCACTCTCTCGCCCTTCGAGGAATTCCAGCGCTTCAAGACGCATAGGCTTATTGCATCGACTCTCGCAGGCGGCAGGCGCATCGCCTATGGCGCGCGGGTGATCACCGAAGGCGGCGTGCAATCCGTGCCGAAACTTTCCTTTCCCGGCGGCGCGCTCATCGGCTGTTCGGCAGGCTTCGTCAATCTGCCGCGGATCAAGGGCTCGCATAATGCGATCGCCTCCGGCATGCTCGCCGCCGAATTTTTGGCGCGAGCGCTTGCAGAAGGCCGGATGCATGACGAACTCGAAGCTTATGATGCAGCTTGGCGCAGCGCTTCCATCGGCCGCGATCTCATGCCCGTCCGCAATGCCAAGCCGCTTTGGTCGCGCCATGGCACGCGGCTCGGCATTGCGCTTTCCGGCTTCGACATGTGGACGCAGCAGCTCTTCGGCGTCTCGCTCTTCGGCACGCTGCATCATGCGATGCCGGATCATGCGAGCCTCAAGCCGCTCGCCGAAGTTGCGCCGATCGCCTATCCAAAGCCTGACGGAAAGCTGACATTCGATCGATTGTCGTCGGTGTTCCTGTCGAACGCCAATCATGAAGAGGACCAGCCGGTGCATTTGCATTTGCGGGATGCTTCGGTCCCGATCGCGAAGAATTTGCCGGAATATGGCGAGCCGGCGCGGCTCTATTGCCCGGCCGCCGTCTATGAGATCGTCTATGCCGATGCGGCGGCGAAAAAAGATCCGCGCTTCGTCATCAATGCGCAGAATTGCATCCACTGCAAATGCTGCGACATCAAAGACCCGGCGCAGAACATCGACTGGGTGCCGCCGGAGGGGGGAGGGGGACCGAATTATCGGGATATGTGAGGCCAAGAGGCCGTGTTGCTAATCGCGCCCTCGTCGAGATCGAGTGAAGCGGAGCGGATCAAAGCGCCGTGAGCGAGCGCTCACGCCGGCTTTGCCGGCGCGTATCTTGCGAGAAAAAGGGCGACCGCTTCCTCGACATGGTGGCGGATCTTGTCCTCCGTCATCGGCTCCCAGCCGGGTGCGATCAGCTGCATAATATGGCGATTGGCGACGACGGCGCCGAGAAAGAGCTTGGCGGCGAGCGTCGAATCAGGGCAATTCAGAAGACCCTGGCGCGTCGCGCCTTCGAGATAAAGGGTCAATTGCTGCAGGACCTGCGCCGGCCCTTGTTCGAAGAAAATGCGACCGAGTTCCGGCGTCCGCGGCGTCTCCGCGACGACGATCCTGAACAGGCAGATCGGGTCCTCGTTCAAAAGCAGGCGCAGGAGATTGAATCCGAGGTGCTTAAGGACCTCGCGCGGCTCGCCTTGCAGGCGGAATTCGCCTTCGGTTCCGCCATAGACGCGCGCCGCGCGCGCCCGCACGATTTCTGAAAACAGGCCTTCCTTGCTGCCGAAGTGGCGGTAAAGCGTCTCCTTCGAGGCGCCGGCCCGGGAGGCGACGATTTGCATCGTCGTCTCGGTGAAGCCCAATTCCAGAAAAACGCGTTCCGCAACCGCGGCGATCTCCTCGCGCCGCTTCTCGCCGCGCGGGACGCGTCTGCACTTTTGCATTTCAGTCAGAGTGAGGTCGATTGACATTGCCAGCTGGTGACCATATACGAACTTGCCGGTTCGGTTAAGTGAATTTTCCAATTAATGCGCTGCAGCGTCGGGGCTTGCAAGTCTCATGTGAGCGATTTGCTGCTTTCGCCTTCGGGACAGGCTGGCGGTCTGGCGGCAGGGGGAGTTGCGGAATTTGAGCGAAACCACTCAAAAGCAAGGCGCAGAGCCGGGCAACGGCAAGACTGAGAGGCCATCGCGGCGTCGCAGCTTCGTGCTGATCGCCGTTCTGCTGCTTTTGGCCGGGCTCGCCTATGCCGGCTATTCCTATTGGCTGGCCAACCAAGGCTATGAGTTGACGGATGACGCCTATATCGACGGCCGGGCGGTCACCGTTGCACCGCGGATTTCGGGCGCCGTCGTCTCCCTTGACATCACCGACAATCAGTTTGTCCACAAGGGCGACCCACTCATCCACATTGATCCTCGCCAATATTTGATCGACCGCGAATCCGCCGAGGCCACGCTCGCAACGGCGAAGGGGCAATTGGCCGGCTACGAATATGCAGCCGAGGTCGCGCGCAAAAATTTCCCTGCAAAGCTCAATTTGGCGCAGGCGCAGCTTGCCTCCGCCAATGCAAATCTCGTCAAAGCGGAAGCCGATTACCGGCGGCAGCTGGCGCTGCCGCTCCGGGCGACCACCCAGCAAGACGTCGATACCGCGACGGCCAATTGGCGGCAGGCGGAAGCGCAGGTGCGACAAGCCGAGGCGCAAGTGCAAGAGGCCGAGCCGGTCCCGCAATTGATCGGCCAGGCCGAGGCACAGGTCAGCGAGATCACCGGCCAGGTCGGCCAGGCGCAGGCGAAGGTCGACCAGGCCAATCTGAATTTGGCCTTCACCGTCGTGCGGGCGCCGCAAGACGGTTGGGTGACCAAGCGCAATGTCGAGGTCGGCGATTATGTGACGCCCGGCCAGCAGATCATGTCGCTCGTTTCGCCGCAGATCTGGATCATTGCGAATTTCAAGGAGACGGAGCTCACGAACATCCGTCCGGGCCAGACCGCGACGATCTCTGTCGACGCCTATCCCAGTCTTAATCTTGTCGGCCACGTCGATTCCATTCAACGCGGAACAGGATCGAAATTCACGGCTTTCCCAGCCGAGAATGCGACCGGTAATTTCGTCAAGATCGTGCAGCGCGTGCCGGTGAAGATCGTCATCGACAAGGGACTCGATTCCCACCATGCGCTGCCGCTCGGGCTCTCGGTCGACCCGCGGGTCAAAGTACAATGAGCAAGGCGCGCAAGCTCCCCGGCGACGAGAGATCGGCGGAATGGGCCGATAGCGGGCCGCAGGATGACGCCTCCTCCGCACCGGCAGAAGCGCCGGCGTCGCCAGAGTGGCCACAAAAGTCGTTGGACGAGTCCCCGCGCGTGCTCGCCGCGCCGCCCGAAGGCCCGCTTGCAGGCGAAGCGCCGCCCATCGGCGAGATGCCAGTCGCGCCGCCGGATCACGGCGAATGGCGGCCAAGGAGCAATCCTTGGCTCGTCGCGATCGTCGTCACTCTTGCGGCCTTCATGGAGATCCTCGACACGACGATCGTCAATGTCGCGCTGCCGCACATCGCCGGCAGCCTGTCGTCGTCGAGCGACGAGGCGACATGGGCGCTGACCTCCTATCTCGTCGCCAATGGCATTGTGCTGACGATTTCGGGCTGGCTCGGCAGCGTGCTCGGCCGCAAGCGCTATTTCCTGATCTGCATCATCATGTTCACGGTCTGCTCCTTCCTCTGCGGCACTTCGAGCAGCCTCGGCGAACTCATCGTCTTTCGCCTCTTGCAAGGTTTCTTCGGCGGCGGGCTGCAGCCGAACCAGCAGTCGATTATTCTCGATTATTTTCCGCCGGAGAAGCGCGGCGCCGCCTTTGGCGTCACGGCCGTCGCGATCATTGTGGCGCCGATCCTCGGCCCGACGCTCGGCGGCTTCATCACGGATTCCTCGTCCTGGCGGTGGATCTTCTACATCAATGTTCCCGTCGGAATCGCCGCTGTGGTTCTTGTTTCGCTGCTTGTCGAAGATCCGCCTTGGGCCAAGGCGCGGCCGCGCGGAACGGACTTCATCGGCCTCGGCCTGATCGCCGTCGGCCTGGGCTGCCTGCAAATCATGTTGGACCGGGGCGAGGACGAGGATTGGTTCGGCTCGGGCTTCATTATGGTCATGGCGATGCTGGCGGCGGCGGGGATTGTCGGCGCCGTGCTTTGGCTCACTGTCGCAAAGAAGCCGATCGTCCATCTCGCAGTGTTCAAGGACAAGAATTTTGCCGCCGGATGCGGCATGATCAGCGCCATGGGCGGGATCCTCTATGCCAGCGCCGTCGTCATTCCGCAATTCGCGCAGCAGGTCATCGGCTATACGGCGACCTGGGCCGGCCTCATCCTGTCGCCGGGTGGCGTCGTCGTGTTGTTCCTGATTCCGGTTGTCGGACGGCTCATGACGGTCGTCCAGACCCGCTATATCATCGCTGCGGGATTTTTCCTGCTGGGATGCGCGTTCCTGTTTTCGCGCGTGCTCGTCCCCGACATAGACTTCATGCGGCTCGTGCTTCTGCGCTCTTCGCAATCGGCCGCGCTCGCCTTTCTTTTCGTGCCGATCAGCACCATCGCCTATCGGACCTTGCCGCGCGAGCTCAATGGCGATGCGACGGCGCTTTATTCAATGTTCCGCAATGTCGCCGGATCGATCGGCATCGCTTTGTCGACGGCGGCAATCCAGCAGCGTATCCAGACGCATGAAGCCTATCTCTCACGATGGGCGTCGCCTTTCCACCAGCCCTTTGCGGAGCTGATCAACCGCTATCAGTCCGCTCTGCAGTCGATGGGCCATGTCGCGGCGGCCGCCCATGATCTTGCTGTCATGAAGATCCTGCAAGTTTTCCGTATGCAGGCGACGGTACTCGCCTATTCCGACGTCTTTTTCTACTGTTCCGTCGTTGCCTTTGCGATGGTACCGTTTTGCTTCCTGCTTTCGGCGACCAAGTCCGGCGGGGGCGGCGTGGGGGCGCATTAGCGTGGTGTTCTTGTTGCGAAGAGGGCGCCCCGGTGCGGAGGCGTATGTTCACGCGGCGCGGCTCGGTCCGCTCGTCAGCCCGTTCCTGGGGGCGTTGCTCGCCGGCTGTGCCGTCGGGCCGGATTTCGTGCCGCCAGACCCTGGCCTGCCACAGAGATCCTTCTTCGCCACCGCGGGACGTGAGCCGACACAGGCAAGCACGGCGAAATCTGTCGCTTTTACGCCGCCCGACCCGGACTGGTGGTCGATTTTTGGCGACCGCCGGCTGACGGCGCTGGAGGAGCGGGTCGCAGACGCCAATCTCGATGTGAAGACCGCCACTTTGCGGCTGGCGGAAAGCCGCTTCCAGCGCAATGTCACCGCCGCGGCGCAATTGCCGGCGCTCAATGGCAATGGCTCCTACGAGCGAGAGGGGGTCAGCCAAAATGGTCTGTTGGGCTTGTTCAGCAGTTTGGGCGGGCAATCGGCGAATGGCTCCTTCGGCTCTGGCGTCGGGGGCGTCTCCGGTAGTCTGATTTCGCCCTTCAGCCTTTGGCAATCTGGCTTCGATGCCTCCTGGGAGCTCGATCTCTGGGGCAAGATCAGGCGCCAGGTGGAATCTGCCGATGCGCAGATCGATGTCGCGGCCGAGCAGCGGCGCGACGTGCTCGTCTCGAGCCTTGCCGAAGTGGCGCGCGATTATATGCAGCTGCGCGGCGTGCAGATGCAGATCAAGATCGCCAGGGACAATCTCGAAACGGCACGGCAAATTCTCGATGTCACCCGCACGCGTTCCGAACGCGGCGTGACGACCGGGCTCGATGTCGAAGATGCGGCGGCGCAAGTGGAAGCGGTGCGCGCCCAATTGCCGGACCTGCAACGGCAGCAGTCGGAGCAGATCAACGCCTTGAGCCTGTTGCTCGGCGAGGCGCCGGGCGCGCTGGCCGGAGAGCTTGTCACACCTCGCGCCGTGCCACCGAGCCCGCCGCGGCTGCCGCTCGGCGTCCCCTCCGAGCTCGCGCGGCGGCGGCCCGACATCCGCCAGGCCGAGGCGCAGCTCCATGCGGCGACCGCCAATATCGGCGTCGCGATCGGCGATTTCTATCCGAGCGTCACCCTCAACGGCAGCGTCGGCTTCCAGGCGCTCGATCTGCAGAATCTCTGGAAGGGCACGTCGCTCCAATATGCGATGGGGCCGAACATCACCTTGCCGATTTTCGAAGGCGGCAGGCTGAAGGCCACGCTCGCCATGCGCACTGCCCAGCAGCAGGAGGCGGCGGTCACCTATCACGAGACGGTGCTGAAAGCCTGGCATGACGTGGTGAATGCGCTCGTCGCCTATCGCACCGAGCGCGAGCGGCATTTGCGTCTCGTTGCGCAGGCGGCGCATGCGCGCGCCGCACTGAGCCTTGCCCGCGACCGCTACAACAACGGCGTCGCCCAGTTCATCAGCGTGCTCAATGACGAGCGCACACTTTTGGATGCCGAGCTGCAGGCGGCGATCAGCGAAACGAATGTCGCCGTCGATCTTGTCGCGCTTTATAAGGCGCTCGGCGGCGGCTGGGAGTCGCGTTTCCCGGTCGCGCCCGAGCCACCCGTCAATCTGATCAAAGCAGCGCTAAGCCAATGACGGTTTGGGTTCAATTCTCCTTTGCGAAAACATTAAAAAGATATTGCATCGCAAAGGACCGGCGCATTCGAAGCCTAGCCTATGGTTTGACTTGAAAGGGCGGTCGATCCGCCGATTGCGGATCGCAGGAACTGGCGTGATAATCGCCTTGCCAAAGGGGGGACGATCAATCCCTCTTTCAGAGGGAAAGGATGCGCCATCATGACAAGATCCTCTTGCAAGGCCGAGCCCGCCGGCCCGCGATCCATCGCTCTCGTCGGTCCTTATGGAAGCGGCAAGTCGGTCCTCTTCGATGCGCTGATGGCATCGGCCGGCGCGCCGGTCAAGCGCGGCGGCGATGCGAAGAGCCGCAGCATGAGCACCGAACTGCGGCTCGGCCATTGCACCTTTCTCGACGAGCCCTGGGCCATTCTCGATTGTCCCGGCTCCGTCGAATTCGCCTATGACACGCTTTGCGCCTTGATGGTTTGCGACCTCGCCGTCGTCGTCTGCGAGCCTTCGCCGGCGCGCATGGCGAGCCTGACTTTGCTCATGAAGACGCTCGAGGATCATGCGATTCCGCATCTCGTCTTCATCAACAAGATCGACATGCTCGCCGGCCATGTCCGCGACTCGATTGCGGCGCTGCAGAATTACTCCGGCTTCCCCCTGGTTCTCCGACAAGTGCCGATTCGCGACGCCGATTCCGTCACCGGCTATGTCGATGTCGTCAGCGAGCGCGCCTATCGCTATCGGCGCGAGCAGGATTCCGAGCTGATCACTCTGCCCAATGAGATGCGCGAGCGCGAGCAAGAGGCGCGTGCCGGCCTGAGCGAGATCCTCGCCGATCATGACGATGCGATCTTGGAAAAGATTCTCGAAGATGTCGCGCCGACCTCGGACGAGCTGTTCAAACAGCTGCATCATGATCAGGCGAACGGCAGCATCGTCCAGGTTCTGCTCGGCGCCGCCGCGCAGGGCTTCGGCATCCTGCGTTTGTGGAAGGCCTTGCGCCATGACGCGCCGAATGCCTGGGAGACGGCGCAGCGCCATGGCATCGCCGTCTCCGATCAGCCGCTCGTGCAGGTCTTCAAGACCGTCCATGCCGGCCAGGCGGCCTATACAGGCAAGCTCTCCTTGAGCCGCATCTGGCGCGGAACGCTCGCCGACGGCGGCACTTTGAACGGCGGCCGCGTCGGCGGGATCTATCATTTCGTCGGCGGCGAACCGGTCCGCGTTGCTGCCGCCAATGCCGGCGAACTGGTGGCGCTGGGGCGGCTCGAAGGGGTTGCGACGGGATCCGTCGTCGGTCTGCATGACGCTTCGGAGATTCTCGCTTTTCCCACGCCGCCGGCAGCCGCCTTCGCACTCGCGATCGCGACCAAGGATCGCAAGGACGACGTGAAGCTCTCCACCGCGTTGCACAAGCTCGTCGAGGAAGATCCTTCCCTTTCCGTCGCGCATGAGCAGGCGACCGGCGAGACTTTGCTCATGGGCCAGGGCGAGATCCATCTCAATGTTGCGCTCGAACGGCTCGCCACCAATTACAATCTGCAGATCAATGTCGGCATCCCGAAGATCGCCTTCAAGGAGACCATCAAACGCGAGGTTCATCAGCATTCGCGGCTGAAGCGGCAGACCGGCGGCCATGGCCAATTTGCCGACGTGAAGCTCGAGATCGCTCCGCGCGGGCGTGGCGAGGGATTCGCCTTCACCGACAAGATCGTCGGCGGCGCGGTGCCGAAGCAATATATTCCGGCGGTGCGGGAAGCCGCTGAAGAGGCGATGCACAAAGGGCCTTTCGGCTATCCGGTCGTCGATGTCGGCGTCACCCTCGTCGATGGGACGTTCCATTCGGTCGACAGTTCCGACATGGCGTTCCGCACCGCGACCCGCCTGGGGATCGCCGAGGCGCTCGCCAAGGCCGAGCCGGTGCTGCTCGAACCGATCGACCATGTGACGGTGAGCGTGCCCAATCAGTTCACCGCCGCGGTCCAGCGGCTGCTGAGCGGGCGGCGCGGCCAGATCCTCGGCTATGCGGAGCGCCCGGGCTTTCCGGGCTGGGATGATGTCGAGGCGCTGATGCCGGAGGCGGAACTGCGTGATTTCATCCTGCAATTGCGCTCCGACACCATGGGACTCGGCAGCTATCGAAAGAGCTTCGATCATCTCGCCGAAGCGCGCGGCAAGCTCGCGGAGAAGGTCGCAGCGCATTAGAGCATGTTCCGAAAAAGCTGCGCGACTTTTTCGATAGGAACATGCTCCACTTTATTGATTTTGAGCGTTTTCTTTTCGATCGGATGATTCCATCCGATCAGAAAACGCTCTAGCGCAGGATTGCGCAAGGCCGCCGCGATTCTTGCGATGTGACCATATATTGCAACAATGATTCGCAGCGCGATCGGGGCTGCCCCGATGGCGTCGCGCTCGCGAGCCGTCCGACAGCAAAGCAAGGCCACGCCGTCCGACCCGCGCAAGCTTTTGATCTGCACCAGAGCGTGATTGATTTGTCACAATGCGCGAATTTTGTGAGAAAAATCTAAAATCTCCTGAAACCAATTCGGCGGAATGTGATGCGAAGCCATTCTCGCGCCGGAATTCGCGCTGAGATTGGAACGACTCGCGCGGTCGCTGTTGCGGCAACGGTCGCAGCGGATGCGAGATCAAGCCCGAACGCAAGCCCGACAAAGGCGCCGGCATCGCACGTCAAAAAGCATCAGGGAGGCCGCCCATGGAAGCGATTTCCAGAAGTCTGGAACGCGCCGACGTTTCCACTGAAGAAGAGTTGTCGAACGAACTCGTCAAGCGGATCAGAAAGCTCCGTTGGATCGGCATGGAAGAGGAGGCGGAGCAATTGCAGATGATGCTGCGCAAGGGCCATCAGGCGGAAATCTTATTGTCGAGCCCGTGCGACACGGATTAGTTCGTCGCTTCTTCGAGCGATAATCACTCCGCCGCCAGCGCCGCCTGGCTCTGCCGCAGAATGTCTTTCAGCTCCGGGACACAGGAGCCGCAATTGGTGCCGGCGCGCAATCTTTTGCCGAGCGTGCGCACATCCTCGATCGCCTCAGCCGCGGCGATCTCGCGGATCGTCTCGATCCCGATCTGGAAACAGGTGCAGATGATGCGCCCGACAGGCGATGTCGCTGCCGCGATCTCGCCGCTCAAAAAAGACATGCGGCAGGCATCGTCGAGCGGTGCTCTTTCGCCGAAGAGGCCGATGACGGCCGCCGCTTCCGGCAGGCTGCCGGGCGGACCCAGGAAGAGACATTCTTCGAGCCCTTGGCTGCTCACGAAGGCCAGTCGTGCGACGCCGCGCGCGGCATCGCGATATTCGACGAACTCCCAGTCCGCCCGTGGCGCGAGCAGAGCCTCGACCAAAGCTGTGACCTCCGTCGCTAGCTCCAGACCGCGCAGCCGGTAGATCTCGCAGCCCTCTGCCGGGCGGCGCGACCAATGCAGGACTCCTTGCGGCCTGAACCGTCGCTGCGTGACGAGCAGCGCTTCGAAGCCTGAGTCGATTTTTTCGATCAAGACCGGCGTATGTTTCAGCTCCGGTTGATGCGAGAGGGGATCGACGGCAGGGTTGGCGAGCCGGCCGACGACGCAGTTCGCGGCGAATTGATCGGTCCAATGCATCGGCAGAAAGACGCTGCCGCAGGGCTGATCCGTCGTCACCCGTGCTTGCGCCACCGCGCTGCCCCAGCGGGTCGACAGACGCACGAGATCGCCGTCCACGATCGCCCGGCTCGCCGCATCGACGGGCGCGAGATCGACGCAAGGCTCTTCCATGTGCAGCGACAGTTTCGGCACGAGACCGGTGCGGGTCATCGTGTGCCATTGATCGCGCAGCCGGCCGCTGTTGAGGATCAAGGGGCGCGTCCGCTCGGCGGCAAAGCGCGGTTCCCGCTGGCTGACGGCGATGAAATGCGCCCGCCCGTCCGCGGTCGGGCAGAGCCCGTCGTCGAGCAGTCGCGGCGTCCCTGACGTCGCGCCGGCCCGCACGGGCCATTGCACCGGTTCGAGCCAATCATAGGCAGAATCGTCGAGCCTCGCGAGGCCGCCGAGATCGAAGCGGCGGGCGCCGTCATTCTCGAAAGCCGAGAGCACGGCATGTTCGCGAAACACATCGCCGGCGCTTCGATAGGCAAAGTCTTCGGCAAAGCCGAGCCTTTGGGCGACATCGGTGATGATCACCCAATCGCGGCGCGCCTCGCCGGGCGGGCTGCGGAACGCGCGCTGACGCGAGATTCGCCGCTCCGAATTGGTAACGGTGCCGTCCTTCTCGCCCCAGGCCGCGGCCGGCAGAAGCACATGCGCCAATTCGGCCGTATCCGTATCCGCGGTGCAATCGGAAACCACGACGAAGGGACAGCGGGCGAGCGCACGGCGCACCTTGCCCGCATCGGGCATGCTGACCGCCGGATTGGTGCCCATGATCCAGATCGCCTTGATCCGCCCTTGCGCGACGGCGTCGAACATGTCGACCGCGGTGAGGCCGGCACGGCTCGCCATATTGGGTGCGTTCCAGAAGCGGCGCAGCCGGTCGAGCGCCGCCGGATTGTCGAAGCTCATATGGGCGGCGAGCTGATTGGCGAGCCCGCCGACCTCGCGCCCGCCCATCGCATTGGGCTGGCCGGTGAGCGAGAAGGGACCAGAGCCCTTCTTGCCGATCCGACCCGTCGCCAGATGGCAATTGATGATCGCATTGACTTTGTCGGTGCCGGCCGAAGACTGGTTGACGCCCTGCGAATAGGCCGTGACGGTCTTTTCCGTCGCTGCGAAAGATTCATAAAACAGTTTGAGATCGCCGATCTTCAGGCCGCAGCGCGCGGCGACGCAAGCGAGATCCGGCGCATCGGCCTTGGCGGCGGCGAGCGCTTCCGCAAAGCCCGCCGTGTGCCGGCTGACATAATCAGAATCGATCGCCTTGGCTGCGGCCAGATGCGCGAGAAGGCCATTGAAGAGCAGAACGTCGGTGCCGGATTGGGCGGCAAGATGCAGATCGGCGCAGGCAGCGGTCGCGGTGCGGCGCGGATCGATCACGACGATGCGCGTGCCGTGCGCCTCGCGCGCCGCCTCGAGCCGCTGGAATAGGATCGGATGGCACCAGGCGGCATTCGAGCCGACGAGCACGACGAGATCGGCCGCCTCGAAATCTTCATAGGCGCCGGGCACGAGATCCTCGCCGAAAGCGCGGCGATGGCCGGCGACGCTGGACGCCATGCAGAGCCGCGAATTCGTGTCGATATTGGCGGTGCCGAGAAAGCCCTTGGCGAGCTTGTTGACGACGTAATAATCCTCGGTCAGCAATTGGCCCGAGACATAGAAGGCGATGGCCTCCGGACCATGCTCGGCGAGCGTCGTTTGAAAGCCATGCGCGACGAGATCGAGCGCCTCGTCCCATTCCGCCTCGCAGCCGGCGATTTTTGGACGCAGCAGGCGGCCGGACAGGCCGAGCGTTTCGGAAAGCGCCGCGCCTTTCGAGCAGAGCCGGCCGGAATTGGCCGGATGCTCCGGATCGCCGGCAACTTTTCCATCCTCATCGATCAAGACGCCGCAGCCGACGCCGCAATAAGGACAAATGGTGCGGACGACATCGCTCATGCCGCCACCTCCGCGGTGGAGCTTTTGAGGGCCATATGCGGCGCAAACATCAGCCTATCCCGCGCGGCAGAAATCGCGCAGCGCTTTCGCATCAGATCGAGATAGGTCAGGCCGTCGCCCACTGCGCCATAAAGCAGAGTGCCGACGAGATGCGCGTCGCGCATGACGAGGCGTTTGTAGATGCCGCGCGCCGCATCGCGGAACATCAGGATCTCGGTGTCTTCATCGCCATAGATGTCGCCTGAGGAAAATATGTCGATGCCGGTCACTTTGAGCCGCGTCGCGGCGGCCGTCGTTCGATAAAGGGCGTCGGCGTCGCCGCAAAGGCGTTCGGCCAGTATCCGCGCCATCTCGTAAAGCGGCGCGACAAGGCCGAAAACTTCGCCCCGATGTTCGACACATTCGCCAATGGCGTGGATCGCGGGGTCACTGGTTGCGAGCCTGTCGTCGATCTCGATCCCGCGATTGACCGCAAGCCCGCAGGCGCGGGCCAGCTCGACATTGGGTCTGATGCCGACCGCCATGACGACGAGATCGGCAGGGATCTCGCGGCCGTCGGCGAGGACGACGGCGCCGACATGGTTGGCGCCGAGAATCGCTTCGGTCGAGGCATTGGTGATGATTTCGATGCCGCGGCGCGCGAGATCCTGTTTGAGCATGGCGCCGGCCACAGGATCGAGCTGCCGCTCCATCAGATGCGGCATCAGATGTATCACGGTCACGTCCATGCCGCGGCGCTTCAAGCCATAGGCGGCCTCGAGCCCGAGCAGGCCGCCGCCGATCACCACGGCCTTGCCGCCTTTTTCGGCAGCATGCCTCATGGCCTCGACATCGGCGACGGTTCTGAAGGTCAGGACACCGGGCAGAGCCGCGCCGGGAACCGGCAGCATGACCGGCAGAGAGCCGGTCGCCAGAACCAGATGATCATATCCGACACGACGGCCCGTCGCGCTGATCACTTCGCGGGCGTCGCGATCGATGCGGATAATTTTTTCGCCGGCATGCAGAGTGATGCCATGGCGCTCGTACCAATCGCGGCCATGCAACACGATGGTTTCGAAATCCTTCTTTCCTGCGAGCAGGGAAGAAAGCTGGATGCGGTCGTAATTGCCATGCGGCTCGGCGCCGAAGATCGCGATTGTATGGCGTCCCGGCGCACGCGCGACGATCTCTTCGATGGCCCGCATGCCGGCCATGCCATTGCCGACGAGCATGAGACGTTGCGCTTGCATGTTCATGTTCCGGGACGGCACGAAAAGCCTGATCGTCGTCACGCTGGTGATGCGTGTTGAGCTTGCGATCTCTGGCTTGCTGTCGTGGCGGAGGTGCCGGCCGTAGATGCGCCGTCTTTGGCCCATCGTGCAAAAGAGCGGGGGAGGATCTCCCCGTTCCAGCCCGCTCCAGCATTGGATGCGGACCAGCCTGCGAGATCGGCGCGAGACGCCGTCTCCAAAGCAAGCCAGCCTTTGGAAGCAATATTCATGCTAGATCTTTTGCTCAGAGAGGGAGACAGCGACTTTGTTTTCGCCAGGGGAAGGCGGCACAAATCGATCCTCATGCGTGCGACGACTTCCTGTTGCGGTTCGTTCGGCTCTCCGAGCGTAGCACGCGCAGCCCGCACCGAGCTTCCGCGCGCCGGGCGCCTCGCTGATTTTTGCGAAACCTGGCGCAGCCTCGGTGTCTATTTTCCGCCAATTCCGAAGAACGTCCGGATGGAATCGATCGATCTTTCCAGAATAGCGAGAACGAGGTTGGTGCTAAATCCAACCATGAATGGCAGGATCATCAGGCCAAAATCGGCGGCGCTGAGATTGGGACTCTCATTGAAAACGGCGTTGTATATCTTATCAAGCGCCAGGCTTCCGAGCGGGATCCCGACGAGGGATCCAAATAAACAACCCAATATGATTCTAATTTTCAGAATGCTCTTATCGGTTATATCGGTCGAATCGGCAAAAGAGTCCAAAGGCGACTTTTCAAGACGCTTGGCTGCGGCTCTGGTTCCGAGAAAAGCGCACGCTCCAAGCCCGCCCTGAGCAACCGTCCAGACGATCAGCGTGAGCAAATAGGAAGCGATGAAAGCTGTGGAATTCTTTGCGAGAAAGTTGCCATACAGGAAACGGTACATGATCGCCGCCAAAGTGGCCGCCAGGAAGGCGATCGGCAGTATGCCGAAAAAGATGCTCAATTCTCTAACGCGGATTTTTTGCCTGAGTTCGTCGGTCAGATATGAGGCAAGCACGGAAATTTTCTCGTCGAGGAGCTTCCACTCTTCGGCCGTGGGCGCTCGACCACTTTGGCTGAAGGAAAGATTGTTCAGCAAGCCGAGGTCTATCGACCCGAGCTGGCTCGGATCGAATTTCACTTTTTCTTCGAACAGGAACTGCTTGAGATTCTGAACTTCCCTTAGTTGTTGAGCAAATCGTTCATCGTTTATCTTGTTGGCTGAATGCGCCACTGGAGGTAAGCCCTCGTTTCCGGTTTTAGACGGCGCGCTGCTATCCATAGCGTTCACCCCTGTTAACAAGCGGCTATTGCGTGTCTCGCCGCGCCCCTGGATCGAGCCCGGTGATGAGGCAGTCGGAAAAGCGGCGCGCGGCGACATGCTCAACGCCTATGCAGAAACATTGGGCGGCGCAAAGATTTTGCCGTCGCAGAAAAGGTCGCTCGCCATTGGGATGGGCGTTGGAGTTGCCGCCAAGTTCCAGGCCCCGTCATGCGCGCCTTCCGCCTTCCAATCGGCGCACGGGATCGAAAGTCCGGCTGCGGCCGCGGCCTTGGCATAGAGATCGGGCCGATAGACGCGCGTGGCGACATCGACGAGATCGGTGCCTTGCTCGAGCCACCCCCAGCGCGCCATTTGGGCGAGGAACCAATGGCCATGCGAGCGCCAGGGAAAGCTGATCGCCTGAGCGAAGAAATGCGAAAGATCGACGCCTTGCTGCGGCATTGCGCCGGGCAAAGAGGCGATGACCGCCTCCACCGGCAGACTGAGAATTTCCGCGACTTGCGCTGCAACGGCAGGCGTATTGGCCGGCGCCTCGCAATATTGCGCCGCCGCCAGAAGCGCGCCGAGCAGAGCTTCGAGCGCCTGCGGATTTTTTTCGGCGAAGCGGGCCGAGACGGCAAGGCATTTTTCCGGATGATGCTGCCAGATCGCCGAACAGGGCAGAACCGGGCGGGCGAGGCCGGCCTCGGCCGCCAGGCGCCCCCAGGGCGCGCCGGCGCAAAAGCCGATGATCCGCCGCTCCGCCAGGGCTTCGACCGTCTGTGCCGGCGGCACGGTGATGAGTTCGACATCCTCATCCGGGTCGATGCCGGCGGCGGCGAGCCAATAGCGCAGCAAAAGATTATGCGTCGAGAAGACATGCACGACTCCGAGCCGCGCCGGGCCGCTGCGCGGCGCGCGCGCCTTCAGCCATTTGGCAAAGCCGCGGCCGAGTACCAGCGCATCCGGCGTTCCGGCGCCGGTCTGCTTTGCCGCATCATCTGCGAGATAGGACGCAATATCGCGGGTGAAGGTGACCGAATTGCCGCCGCTGCTCAAGGATAGGGGCACGATCACCTCGGCCTTCGGCCCGCGCAGGCCGAGCGCAATGGCGAAGGCGAGCGGCGGCAGCATCACGGCGCCGTCGATCAGTCCGTAGCTCAGCTTGTCGGCGACATTCGCCCAGGACGGCTCGATCGAGATCTCGACCTCGAGCCCGGCCAGCGCGAAGAGGCCGAGCGCCTCTGCCATGATGACGGGCGCCGAATTGGTGAGGCGCAGAAGCGCGATCCTGACGGGGCCTGCGGCGATCTCTGCTTGCGCCATCTTTTCGCTCTTTCTCGCCTTCTGTCTATGCGCTCAGCCGGACTTGCTCGTGTCCTCGAGGATCTCGGTTGCAATCTCGACAATGCGGCGGCCGCGATCCATCGCCTTGCGGCGAAGCAGGTGATAGGCCTCCGGCTCGGCGATATGACGCTCGCGCATCAGCTTGCCTTTGGCGCGCTCGATCAATGCGCGCTCCTTGAGGCCGGCTTCGGCCTTGCGCAGCTTTTCCTCCGTCTCCTGGTAATGGCGGAAGAGAGCCACTGCCGCCTGGACGATGGGTTTTACCGCCGGCAGCGCCGTTCCCACCACATTATAGGAGGACACGCCGGCTCCGATCGCTTCTTCCATCAGAACAGGATCGTCATGATCGACAAAGAGGACGACGGGGCGCGGCTGCCGGCTGGTCACGGTGCGCACGCCTTCGATCGAATCGCGATCGGCGCGATCCATGTCGATGATGATGAGGTCGGGCGCATGTTTTTGCACGGCGTCGGGCAAAGCTTCCGCCGCGTCGATCCGCACGATCTGATCCGTGCCCGCGGCGAGAAGCTCGCGTTCGAGCGCGTGCGATCGGGCCGGATTGCAATCGGCGAGAAGAACTTTCAAGGGCTGGCCCGTCGAGGAAAGCAGGTGGCGACCGACATGCGGCAAATCATACAGAGGGAAAAGAGCGAAGTCGACGCAGTGTCGGGTTTCGGACAGTGAGGCTAACAGGCTTGTTTTATAGGAGGAAAGGGCTTTCCCGGCGCGTCAAGGGCCGGCCGGCCGCTCCGCCGCGGCCCGTTCGAGCCTGTCATTGATCGCCTCGCCGAGCCCCGTATCGGGAATGGGAGCGACGGCGATCGTTGTAGAGCCTCGCGCGTCGAGCGTCCGCAAATGGCTGAAGAGATTGGCCGCCGCTTCCACTGTGTCGGCGTGCGCCGAAAGGTCGAGGATATTCTCAGCCTTAGGAAAGTGGCCGCCGAAATCGAGGCCGGCTTCCCCTGGCCTCAATGATGTGGCGCCAAGTCTGAGCCTGGCGCGCGGCGCATAATGCGAGACGAGCTGGCCAGGCGCGAGGGGAGCTTCGCCGCCGGCAAAATTGGCGACTTTTTGGCCGAGCACCGCCTCGATCGCGTCGCGCGGAACACCGCCTGGCCGCAGCAACAAGGGGCCGCCTTCAAGGCAGGAGATGATCGTCGATTCGACCCCGACCGGACAGGGGCCGGCATCGAGGATGAGATCGATTTTGCCGTCGAGATCCTGGGCGACATGGGCCGCCGTCACCGGGCTCACATGGCCGGAGATATTGGCGGAGGGCGCGGCGAGCGGCAGGCCCACCGCCGCGAGAAGCCGGCGCGCCGCACCATGCGCCGGCACGCGCAAGGCGACGCTGTCGAGGCCGGCGCGGGCGAGCGCGCAGACGGTGGCGCCCGGGGCGACCGGCAGCACCAGCGTCAGGGGCCCCGGCCAAAAAGCTTTGGCCAGCGCTTCGGCCTCACGCGTGAACGTCGCTTGCTTTCTGGCTGCGGCGAGATCTTCGACATGGGCGATCAGCGGATTGAAGGAAGGCCGGCCTTTCGCCGCGTAGATTTTTGCCACCGCCGCGTCGGAGGTCGCGTCGGCGCCGAGCCCATAGACTGTCTCGGTCGGAAAGGCGACGAGCCCGCCGGCACGCAGAATCTGGGCGGCTTCGGCAATGCCTGCCGCATCGGCGGGAAGGCAGAGCGTTCGCGGCGCGGCCATGGGGGTTTTAGCTCGCGTCCCGCTCTTCATCGGTTCCTGGCGCATCAGGCCAGTCTAGAGCATGTTCCGAAAAAGTTGGGCGACTTTTTCGATAAGAACATGCTCCAGTTTATTGATTTTGAGCGTTTTCTTTTCGATCGGATGATTCCATCCGATCAGAAAACGCTCTATCGTTGGACCAATCTTAGGTGAAGGGCGTCAGCTGACCTTGCGCATATTGCCATAGAGCAGGCGGTCGGCGCGTTCCTGCTCGGTTTCGCGGGCGACGCGGGTGCCGTGATTAACGAGTTCGGTCGCCTTGAGCAGCACTTCGCGCATGGCCTCGCCGGCGCGGGTGCAGAGTTCCGTCGTGGCAGAGGATGGGATGCTGCCGGCCTTGTGCTGCTTGCGGATTGCGGCGACGGCGCCGACAGCACGGCGGTCGAGATCGGAGACCACCGCCTCGAAATCGCGGCGGAAACCGGCATCGAGAGTGGCATAGGCCTCGAGTGCCGAAGCGCGGCCGGCCAGGACCGATTTGGAAAAATAGCTCTGATAGCTCACCGGCCGCCATCGCAAAATGTCATCGATCATTTCCGGCATCACCGGCAATTGCTCGATCAACATCACGATTTCGTTGAAAAGATTGAGATAATCATTGGCCAATC
Organism: uncultured Alphaproteobacteria bacterium; assembly: GCA_963704745.1. Lineage (GTDB taxonomy): Bacteria > Pseudomonadota > Alphaproteobacteria > Rhizobiales > Beijerinckiaceae > Methylovirgula. Next base: position 2,440,310 of record OY969936.1, on the reverse strand, counting down.
CGGATGCCGGATTGACGATGGCCTCAGCGCGGCTTTGCTGAGCACTCGGACTCTTGCGCAGCGAGGGCGCAGAGTCCTTCGCTGCAAAACTCTTGGCATTATCGGTCATCGCTGACTCTCGCCTCATGGGTCTTCCGCTGAATTTACGGGGCAGAAGGATAACAATCGGTTTCCGGAGGGCCTTCTGCCACGGATTTGCCGCATCCCCTTTTCGGGAAGGTCGATTTATTTCTGACAAAGACATGCTTTTGGATGAGAAACCGTTGCGCGACATCGGTTTGGTTGTAGGCATGCCAGAATTCGACACAATGTGGACATCATGTGTGGACGCTATGCGCTGACCCTGCCGCCACAAGCGGTACGCGCCTATTTTAACTATGTCGAACAGCCGAATTTCCCGCCGCGGTTCAATATTGCCCCGACGCAGCCGGTCGCGATCATCCGGGCCGAAAGGGCGCCGGACGGATCGCAGCAACGCCATTTCAGGCTCGTGCGCTGGGGCTTCCTGCCGGGATTCGTGAAGGATCCGAGGGCCTTTCCGCTCGTCTTCAACATCCGCAGCGAGGGTCTGCTCGAAAAGCCGAGCTTTCGTGCCGCCATGCGGCGGCGGCGCTGCATCTTCCCCGCCGATGCCTTCTACGAGTGGCAGCGTTTGGGCCCGCGCAAGGGCGACAGCCGGCCCTATCTTCTGCGCCGGCGCGACGGCGCTCCCTTGGCGCTTGCCGGTCTCTGGGAGACCTGGACCGGCCCCGAAGGCGAGGAGATCGACACGGCCGCAATCATCACCACCGCGGCCAATGGCGCGACATGCGCGCTTCACGAGCGCTTGCCGGCGATCCTGGAAAGCCAAGATTTCGATCTCTGGCTCACGGCCGATGAACGACGTGTCGACGAAGCCCTTCTGCTGCTGCGCCCGCCGGACAACGACATCCTCGAATTTTTCGAAATCGGCCCGGCGGTGAACAAGGCCGGCAATGATTCGCCCGAGATCCAAAAGCCGGCGGAAGATGCGGCGCCGGCAAGAAAGGAAAAGACACCCACGCAGGGCAGCCTGTTCTGAGAGGTCTCAGAGCACCTTGCCCGGATTGAGAATGCCTTGCGGATCGATCGCTGCCTTCAAGGTCCGCATGAGATCGAGCGCGACCGGATCTTTCACTTTCGGCAACAGCCCGCGTTTCAGCCGGCCGATCCCATGCTCGGCCGAGATCGAGCCGTGATGGGCGGCAACGATCGCATACACGATCTCATTGACCTCGTCCCACAGCGCGAGAAAATCCGCTTTGTCGGCGCCTTTGGGCTGCGACACATTGCAATGGATATTGCCGTCGCCGAGATGGCCGAAGGCGACAAGCCTTGCGCCCGGCACGCGCCGCGTCACCGCCGCTTCGACCTCTTCGAGAAAGGCCGGCACGTCGGAGATCGGCACCGACACATCATGTTTGATCGAGCCGCCTTCGCGGCCCTGCGCGTCAGGCAGCGTTTCACGCAAGCGCCAGAAGGCGCGGCGCTGCTCAAGCGAGGCGGCGACCGCCGCATCTTCGATGATCCCGTCTTCCAGGGCCTTTTCGAGAAGCGCGATCAGCCGCTCGGCGAGCCCGTCGCTCTGCGACGCGAGTTCGAGCAGGACATAATGCGCATGCGACGAAGGCAGCGGATCGCGCAGGCCTTCGCCATGGGCGAGCACGAAATCGATCCCGATGCGCGGGATCAATTCGAAAGTCTTCACCTCGCCGCCGGTCATGTCATGGGCGAGATCGAGCAGCCGCACGGCCTGATGCGGATCGCGCAATCCGACAAAGGCGGTCTCGATCGCGCGCGGCTTCGGATAGAGTTTCAAGACCGCCGCCGTGATGATGCCGAGCGTGCCCTCCGAGCCGATGAAGAGATCTTTTAGATCATAGCCGGTGTTGTCTTTTCTGAGTTTGGAGAGATCCGACAATATGCGGCCGTCGGCCAGCACGACTTCGAGCCCCATCGCGAGATCGCGCGCAGTGCCATAGGCGAGGGCGGCGGTGCCGCCGGCATTGGTCGAAAGATTGCCGCCGATGGTGCAGCTTCCTTCCGAGGCGAGCGACAGCGGGAAATAGCGGTCCGCCCGCTCGGCCTCGGCTTGGACTTGTGCGAGCGTCATGCCGGCTTCGACGATGAGCGTGTTGGAGGAGGGGTCGATTTCGCGCAGCCGGTTCATGCGGGTGAGCGACAAGACGATCTCATCGCCGCGCTCCGAGGGAATCTGGCCGCCGACGAGGCCGGTGTTGCCGCCTTGCGGCACGATCTTCGTGCCCGTTTCGGCGCAGAGCGCGACGATGGCCGCGACTTCCGCAGTCGCGCCGGGCCGGGCAACGCAAAGCGCCTTGCCGTGGAAGAGATCGCGTGGCTCGCTAAGATAGCCGGCCATATCGGCCGCCTCGGTCAAGAGATTCTTCGGCTCGATGATCGCGGCGAGCCGTGACAGAAGATCGGCAGGCGAAGTGTCACTTGCCGATCTGTGGAGGACGACGGCTTCGGCTTTCAAACTCATGGTCAAGCCTGTCTGACATGCTGTGCGCTGAGAGGATTCAGGTAAATCTACGCCGGTTCAGCCGAGAAGTCGTCGGCTGCGGCGCAGTTTTTTGTCGGCCCGCCGCAAAATGCCCACGATCTCGACATGGGCCGAATGGCGGAACTGGTCGAAGGGCGTGATGCTTTCAATACCATAGCCGCCGGCCGCGAGCAGGCCGATGTCGCGGGCAAAGCTTGCAGGCGAACAGGAGACCGCGGCGACGAGCGGAACGGCGGAGTCCGCGAGTGCCCGCGCTTGCGCTTCGGCGCCTGCCCGCGGCGGATCGAAGATCATGGCGTCATAAGCGGCCAATTCAAAACCTGCGAGAGGCCGGCGGAAGAGATCGCGCGTTTCGACCGTGACAGGCCAAAGCTCCGGCCGAGCCCGCGCGGCCTTTAAGAGCGCCGCAAGTGCTAAGGCATCGCTGTCGACGGCATGGATTTGCGCATTTGCCACAAGCCGCAGAGAAAAAGTGCCGATCCCGGCGAAAAGATCGAGCACGCGCCGCGCGCCGGCGAGGGGAGTGAGGACGGCGGCGGCCAGAGCGGCTTCGCCCGCTTCCGTCGCCTGCAGAAAGGCGCCAGGTGGCGGCGAGACTTCCGCCTTGCCCATGCGCAAAATGGGCGCGCGGCGCTCGATGACCCGCAGGCCATGGTTGGAGAGTCGCGCAAGATCCTGCGCCTCGGCCACATGAATCAGCGCCTCGGTGAGCGCCGGTGTCAGCGCGCCATAGCCTTTGATGTCGATGTCGAGCCCTGTCAGAGTGGCCGTGACGAGGATGTCGAGGGGCTTATGCGCGGCATGCAGCGCCTCGGCAATGGCGCGCGCGGCGGGCAGCGCGCCTGTCATCTGCGGCGCGAGAATGGGACAAGAGTTGAGATCGACGATCTCATGCGCCCGCGCCTTCATGAAGCCGACCTGCGCTTTCCCCTTTGTGTCGAAGCGGGCGTGGAAAGTCGCGCGGCGGCGGCCGGCGCCATGCGCATCGACAAGCGCGCCGACCTCGGCCGTTACGCCGGCATGCTGCAAAGCGCTCACGACAAGTCCGCGCTTCCACGCCGCATAGGCGGCAGGCGCGAGCGTCTGCACGGCGCAGCCGCCGCAGACGCCATAATGCGGGCAGAAGGCGGCGATGCGGTCGGGCGACGGGTCAAGGATCTCGACAAGCTGGCCGCGCTCGCCTTCGACATCAGCGAGAACCGTCTCGCCGGCAAGCGCATAGGGCACATAAATCGGTCCCATCTCGCCATGCGCGATGCCTTCGCCGCGCAGGCCGAGGCGTTCGATCCGCAATTGCCGGACGCTCATCGCGGCGCGTGCTTCGCGCCCGAATTCCTGGCGCCGATCAGATATTCGCGATTGCCGTCCGCGCCTTCGATCGGCGAGGGAATGAGTCCTGCGACCGTCCAGCCGGCATTGCGCAGGAGCGCTTCAATATCCGCGCAGGCGCGTTGCCGCGCTGCTGCGTCCTTGACGATGCCTTTGACGACGAAGGCGGGGCCGACTTCGAATTGCGGCTTGATAAGAGCGATCAGCGCAGCGTCAACGGGCGCAAGCCTCAGAAGTGTTGGTAGAACAAGCTTCAAGGAGATAAAGCTGACATCGCAGGTGATGACGCTCGGCGGTTCGGTAAAGTCTGCGTTTGCGAGGGCCCGCGCGTCCGTCGCCTCCTTGCCGATAACGCGCGGATCGGCGGCAAGCTTTGGATGCAATTGGCCATGGCCGACATCGACGGCATGAACCTTGGCCGCGCCGCGGGCGAGCAAAACTTCGGTGAAGCCGCCGGTCGAGGCGCCAATGTCGAGGCAAATGCGTCCGCGCGGATCGAAGCCGAAAACATCGAGCGCGGCTTCGAGCTTGACGCCGCCGCGCGAGACCCAAGGATAGGGCGCTTCTGCCTCGACCTGGGTCGCGGCGCCGATCGGCGCCGAGGGCTTCGACAAGATCTTGCCGTCGATGCGCACGAGGCCGGCGGCGATCGCCTCCTGCGCCTTGGCGCGACTTGCAAAGAAGCCGCGGGCGACGAGGGCCAGATCGGCGCGTTGGCGGGACATGGAGCTTTCCGAAATCTGTTCGTGGCGACGATCAATGCGACGATCGCAGCTTGGGACGTTAGAGCGTTTTCTGATCGGATAGAATCATCCGATCGAAAAAACGCTAAAAATCAATAAAGTGGAGCATGTTCTTATCGGAAAGGTCTAGCAACTTTTCTGGCAGCGCCGTCCTTTGCGGCGTCAAATACAATGATGGAATGGTCAGCGCCAAAGACAGCGCGCCATGTCTTATATCACATGGTCAATCTCGACCGATCTGGACTTATTACTGCGGCTTTCCACCCATTTGCAGCGGCTTGCCCTGCGCAAGGGACGTGACATAAGTGACAAGCTGCGTCAGTTGCTCGCTGCCGTAAGCGGGCGGCGTCCCTTGGAGTGCGGCCGCGACGCAGTTCCTGAGCTGGTCTTCCAGCGTGATCACTTTATTCGCTTTTGGGTTGAACCGCGGAAAGATCGTCGCCGCGTTGGAAAGGCTCGGGATTACAGTACCATCGGGCAATTTGCCCGGCCCTATCCCACCATGAAGATGGCAAGAGTCACAGGTCGCGCCATTGCCACCGAAAGTTTCATGAACAAAGAGACCATGCCCGTCTTGGATGGCCTTTTCCAGTTGTGGCTCGGTCGCGGCAGCTTCCTGAATGCCTAACGCGCAAAGACCTGAACTTAAAAGAAGCGCCGCCGCGAATGCTACGGTCTTGCGGCCGTGTCTTACGACCAATTTCATTTTGTATATCCTTCTTGATCAGGGCTTCTTGGATCATAGTGAAAAAGGAGGCCTATGGTCAAACGTCCGTCTGGAAAGGCAGAGGTGACGGTGAGGCCGTTTGTCTCGCGGGCGTCGCAGACGAAGGCTTTCAATCACTAGAGCATCCCGCCTTCAAGTGGAATCACTTGAAGGCGCATAAGATGCTCTAGATTCAAAAATGTAGAGCATCGTTCAAGCGCAAAACCGCTCACAATTTTGCGCACGATGCTCTATCCGGCAGACAGATAAAAATCAGCATCATTCCGATGGAGACGAGGAAGCGAAAGGCCGGTTGCTGCATGTTCCATTGCGGCGATTGCCACATCTGGAACCATTCGCCGCCGATGATCAGAAAGCCGAAGAAATAGAGCGTGAAGCCGATCGCCAAACGCACGAGAGCCGGCCCTTTGGCGGAATTGAACGATGCGGCGTCCAAGCGTCGCGCGCAGGCTCTTCATGCTTCGAACGAGCATGGCGCGGCTCAGCGAAAGGCCGGCGATAGTCAGAAAAGCGGACCTGCTTCGAGCTCTCCAGGTCCGTCGCGCAACATTCGGAAAACCGCGCGACGGCTGATTTCAAACTAAGCGATCAGCACTTTCGCCGCCTCGTCTTCCCGGCCGAGCGTGGCGAGGACCTTGGCGATAATGCCCTTCGCGTCGAGGCCGGCCTGCGCATAGAGCTTCTCCGGCTTGTCGTGATCGATGAAAAGATCCGGCAGCACCATGGAGCGCAGCTTGAAGCCGCGCGTGCTGCGCCCGTCGAGTAGGCCCTCCTCGAGGATCGCTTGCGACACGAAGGAGCCGAAGCCGCCGACCGAGCCTTCCTCGATCGTGATCAGCACTTCATGATGCTGCACCAGGCGGCGGATGAGATCGAGATCGAGCGGCTTGGCGAAACGCGCGTCGGCGACCGTGGTCGAAATCCCCTGGGCGGCGAGATCTTCCGCCGCCTTCAGCGCTTCCGCGAGGCGTGTACCGAAGGAGAGCAGGGCGACCCTGTTGCCTTCGCGCAGCACGCGGCCGCGGCCGATCGGCAGCACCTCGCCTTGCGCCGGCATATCGATGCCGACGCCTTCGCCGCGCGGATAGCGGAAGGCGATCGGGCCTTCATTATAAGCGACGGCGGTGGCGACCATATGCACGAGCTCCGCCTCGTCGGCCGCGGCCATCACGACAAAGCCGGGCAGAATGCCGAGATAGGAGACATCGAAGGAGCCGGCATGGGTCGCGCCATCTGCGCCGACGAGGCCGGCGCGGTCGATCGCGAAGCGCACCGGCAGCTTCTGGATCGCCACATCATGGACGACCTGGTCATAGCCGCGCTGCAGGAAGGTCGAATAGATGGCGCAGAAGGGCTTAAAACCCTCGGTCGCGAGACCGGCGGCAAAGGTCACCGCATGCTGCTCGGCGATGCCGACATCGAAAGTGCGCTTCGGAAAGGCCTTTTCGAAAATATCGAGCCCGGTGCCGGAAGGCATGGCCGCGGTGATGGCGACGATCTTGTCGTCGCGCTCGGCTTCCTTCACCAGCGCATCGGCGAAGACGCGCGTATAGCTCGGCGCATTGGCCTTGGGCTTCACCTGAGCGCCGGTCACGACATCGAACATATTGACGGCGTGATGCTTGTCGCTCGCGGCTTCCGCCGGCGCATAGCCTTTGCCTTTCTGCGTCACGACATGGACGAGGATCGGGCCGGTCTCGAAATCCCGGACATTTTTGAGGACCGGCAGCAGATGGTCGAGATTATGGCCGTCGATCGGGCCGACATAATAAAAGCCGAGTTCTTCGAACATCGTCCCGCCGGCCCAGAAATTGCGGGCGAATTCCTCGGTCTTGCGGGCCCGGTCATAGATGAATTTCGGCAGATGCTTGCCGAGCTGCTTGGCTGTCTCGCGCACTGTGCGATAGGTGCCGCCGGATACGAGCCGGGCGAGATAGGCGGACAATGCGCCGGCCGGCGGCGCGATCGACATTTCATTGTCGTTCAAGATGACGATGAGCCGCGAATGCATGGCGCCGGCATTGTTCATCGCCTCATAGGCCATGCCGGCCGACATGGCGCCGTCGCCGATCACCGCAATGACATTGTTGCGCGTGCCCGACAGAGTGCTCGCCACGGCCATGCCGAGACCGGCCGAGATCGAGGTCGAGGAATGCGCCGCGCCGAAGGGGTCGTATTCGCTTTCCGAACGCTTGGTGAAGCCCGAAAGGCCGCCGCCCTTGCGCAGCGTTCGGATACGGTCGCGCCTTCCGGTCAGGATCTTGTGCGGATAGGCTTGATGGCCGACGTCCCAGATCACGCGGTCGCGCGGCGTATTGAAGACATAATGCAAGGCGACCGTCAGCTCGACCACGCCGAGGCCGGCGCCGAGATGGCCGCCGGTGACGGAAACCGCATCGATCGTCTCGTGCCGCAACTCCGCCGCGACTTGCGCGAGATTGGACTCGGGCAGAAGGCGCAGATCCGCCGGTGTCGCGATCGTGTCCAGAAGAGGGGTCTTCGAAGATGTCGTCACTGGCGCCTCGTCGATGTCTTCGATGTTTCAGATCGAAGTCTAATCACGATCTGCTCGAACCTGCCCGGTTTTGCAACCAAAGGGTTAAGCGCAGCAATTTGCCCGATGCTCACTGCCACATCAAGGTTCATTTGTCACATATACCATTGCGTCGCATCGGAGGCGGCTGAATTGCGGCCGGAAAGCCACATTGCGGCGGCTTCTTCGCCGCCTGTGTCTTTCCAGTTACTGATCCTTGGTGGAATGAAAGCTTGTCGTTAAGCTCCCCGAAACGCCACTGCGCCCAGTGTATTATGCGGTCCGCCGGATTGGCCACTCTCCTTGTCGCCTTCGACCCGGCCAGGCCGGCCGGCGTTTCCGGCTCGCCCGAGGGTTTTGAGCCAGGATTTGTTATATAGGGAATTTCGTATATGGGCGGCAGCAAGGAGCCCTGGCATGAATCCGCTGGCTGAATCGTCCGCCTACCCGGGAAGGCCGGCAAGCCTTGGCCCGATTATCGAACGGCTGCGGCACCGCTGGGGCTGGTTCGTCGTCGTCGGGGCGTTGATCACGCTGCTCGGCCTCGCCGCCCTGCTCCTCGTCGTATCCGCGACGATCGCCTCCGTCTTCGCAATCGCGATTTTCATGATCATCGCGGGCGGCGCCGAAGTCGTGATGGGGTTCAATGCCCATAATTGGTGCCGTTTCTTCCTTTGGATCTTCGGCGGCATTGCCTATGTCGTCATCGGCGCCTTCGCCCTGGCGCAGCCGCTGATGGCCGCGGCGGTCTTCACCCTGGTTCTGGGAGTGGCCATGATCGCGATGGGGATCATCCGCATCTATGTCGGCACCCATTTGGGGCCGGGCGCCCGCTGGCCGGCCATTTTTGCCGGATCGGTCACCGCGGCGGTCGGGGTTATCATCGTTCTCGGCTGGCCGGCCAACAGTTTCATCGTCCTCGGCCTTTTGCTCGGTCTCGACCTGATGTTTTGGGGCGCGAGCTGGATCGCCCTCGGCCTGCGCTTACATGCGCCTACGTGACGCTGCAGCCCTTTGGCCAGATTGCGGTTCTGAAATCGAATATGGCACAAATGAACTGGCGCGTCGTCGCACGCGGGCCGGGCAGGCGGGCGCTCGCGTCGCGTAATTTCGAATGTTTCCGCATTCGACTAAGGACGATCGAAATGGCGAAATGGGTCTATACGTTCGGCAACGGCGAGGCGGAAGGCGCAAGCCACATGCGCGATCTTCTCGGCGGCAAGGGCGCCAATCTGGCCGAAATGGCGAGTCTCGGCCTACCGGTCCCGCCGGGCTTCACCATCACCACGGAAGTCTGTTCGTTCTTCTACGCCAATGGAAAGAGCTATCCGGCGGAACTTCAAGTCCAGCTCGAGGCCGCGCTCCTGCATGTCGGAAAGCTCGTCGGCCGCGCTTTCGGCGATGAGCAAAGCCCCTTGCTCGTCTCGGTCCGATCCGGCGCGCGCGCCTCCATGCCGGGCATGATGGACACGGTCTTGAACCTCGGCCTCAATGATGTGACCGTCGAGGCGCTCGCGAAGAATGCCGGCGATCCGCGCTTTGCCTACGACTCTTATCGCCGTTTCATCCAGATGTATTCGGATGTCGTTCTCGGCGTCGAGCATCATCTGTTCGAAGAAATCCTCGAACAGTTCAAGGAGGCCAAGGGCCTGCTGCTCGATACCGAGCTTTCGGCCGCGGATTGGCAGGTCATGATCCGGGCCTACAAGGCGAAGGTCGAATTGATGCGCGGCGCGCCTTTTCCGCAGGACCCGCATGAGCAGCTTTGGGGCGCCATCGGCGCGGTCTTCGGCTCCTGGATGAATCAGCGCGCCGTCACCTATCGGCGTCTCAATGCCATCCCCGAGAGCTGGGGGACTGCAGTCACCGTCCAGGCCATGGTGTTCGGCAACATGGGCGAGACCTCCGCCACCGGCGTCGCCTTCACCCGCAATCCCTCGACCGGCGCCAAGGAGCTCTATGGCGAATTCCTCATCAACGCTCAGGGCGAGGATGTCGTCGCCGGCATCAGGACGCCGCAGAACATCACCGAAGCCGCGCGTCTCGAGGCAGGCTCCGACAAGCCGTCGATGGAAAAGGCGCTGCCCGAGGTGTTCGCCGAATTCACCCGCATCACCGATCAGCTCGAACGGCATTATCGCGACATGCAGGACATGGAGTTCACCGTCGAACGCGGCAAACTCTGGATGTTGCAGACCCGCTCCGGCAAAAGGACGGCGAAAGCCGCGCTGCGCATGGCGGTCGAGATGGCGAATGAAGAAATGATCTCGCGCGAGGAGGCCGTCGCGCGGATCGAACCCGCCTCGCTCGATCAGCTTCTGCATCCGACGCTCGATCCTGCCGCCGAGCGCAAGATCTTCGCGACCGGCTTGCCGGCCTCGCCCGGCGCCGCTTGCGGCGAAATCGTCTTCAGCGCCGATGCGGCCGAGCAATGGCGGCACGCCGGCCGCAAGGTCATCCTCGTACGCATCGAGACGAGCCCCGAAGACATTCACGGCATGCATGCGGCGGAAGGCATTTTGACGACGCGCGGCGGCATGACTTCGCATGCGGCCGTCGTCGCCCGGGGCATGGGCAAGCCCTGCGTCTCCGGCGCCGGCTCGATTCGTGTCGATTATCAGAAAGGCACGATGAGCGTCGCCGGCAAGAGCTTCAAAGCGGGGGATGTCATCACCATCGACGGCAGTTCGGGCCAGGTGATCGAGGGCGTGGTCGCTATGCTGCAGCCGGAGCTCTCCGGCGATTTCGCGATCATCATGGAATGGGCCGATGCGGTGCGTCGCATGGGTGTGCGCGCCAATGCCGAAACCGCAGCAGACGCCCGCATGGCCCGCAAATTCGGCGCCGAGGGCATCGGTCTGTGCCGCACCGAACATATGTTTTTCGAGGCCGATCGGATTGTCGCCGTCCGGGAAATGATCCTTGCCGGTGATGCGGACGGCCGGCGCGCGGCGCTCGCCAAACTCTTGCCGATTCAGCGCGGCGATTTCGCTGCGCTCTTCGAGATCATGGCCGGGCTGCCGGTGACGATCCGGCTGCTCGATCCGCCGCTGCATGAATTCCTGCCGCATACGAAGGCCGATATCGCCGAAGTCGCCGCTGCCATGGGCGTGCCGGCGGAACGGCTCGAGCGGCGCGCCGCCGAATTGCATGAGTTCAATCCCATGCTCGGCTTTCGCGGCTGCCGGCTCGCGATCGCCTTTCCGGAAATCGCCGAAATGCAGGCCCGGGCGATCTTCGAAGGCGCGGTCGCAGCCAAGAAGAAGACCGACGCAATGCCTTATCCCGAAATCATGGTGCCGCTCATCATCACCAAAAAGGAATTCGATCTCATCAAGGCCGAGATCGACGCCATGGCTGCGGCCGTCGCAGCCGAGACCGGCGAGACCATCTCTTATACCGTCGGGACCATGATCGAGCTCCCCCGCGCGTGCCTGCAGGCCGATAAGATCGCCGAGACGGCCGAATTCTTCTCTTTCGGCACCAACGATCTCACTCAGACGAGCCTCGGCATTTCGCGCGACGACGCCGGCTCCTTTCTCGGCGCCTATGAGGCAAGAGGCATTCTGCCTGAGGATCCCTTCGTTTCGATCGATCAGGAGGGTGTCGGCGAGCTCGTCAAAATCGGCATTGAGCGGGGCCGCAAGTCACGGCCCGACATCAAGCTCGGCATCTGCGGCGAGCATGGCGGCGATCCGGCCTCGATCGCCTTTTTCGAAAAAATCGGCCTCACCTATGTCTCGTGCTCGCCCTTCCGCGTGCCGATCGCACGGCTGGCCGCCGCACAGGCGGCGCTCGGTAAAAAGCCGGCGAGCCAAGCGTGAGGATCGCTCAATCTTGCGGACCTCCGGTCCGCAGCAAACGTCTGCCCCATTCTGAAACGTCGCTCCAATTTTAGTCGTAAACGCCTCTTTTAGCTTAAGCGGCGATAACCATCTTGGAGCGACGATGAGTTGGGACCCGTGACCTTCTGGGCACACCATCGTCCGCACAGGATGTGGCGTGCTTATGGGTCTGTTGCGGATCAGTTGGGCGATGGGCGTTGTTGCGCCTTGGTGCCTTGGCGTCGGCCTCGTCGTCTCGATTTCGGCCGATGCCGGCCAGGACGCGACCTTTGGAGCGTCCATCGCGCCGATCAGCCTGCGTGCCGTCACTAGGCCCATCGAGCTGATTCCCGCCGCACTGGACGGCACGGCTTTCGGCGCCATCCGTCAGACCGAACGGCAGGTGGAGGCGCCGCGGATCGAAACGGCGCGGCTCGTGCTCGGCGCGCCCGAGGAATTTACGCGGCTGCCGGATGAGACCGAGCCGCGCGCCGTTTTCAAACATGATCTCCCGGGCGTCGCGACCCATGCGCCGCCCGATATCAACCGCAGCCACAAGGGTGATCCCCTCGTCGGCCTGCGCCCGACCTTCGACAGCCAGCTGCGCCGCAACGGAGGGCTTGCCCGCATGCGGGTGGCCGATCTCCTCTTCACCCATGACGACATATGGCCGGCCAGCGCATTCTCGACCGATGACGGCGAAATCGCCGGGCCGGACAGCGTCGCGAGCTTCAAGCCCTGGCCGGCGGGCGAGAGTCCGGAAAGCGAAAATCCAACTACGGCGCATTCGAGTGCCGACGCCTCACCCCAGCAGGGGAGCGTTTCGCTGATCACCATGCGGCCGGCCGCGATCAATGCGCGCCTGATGCAGGGGGCGACGCCCGCCGTGCCGCGCGCGGTGGGTCTCGCCTCGACGACGCCGGCGCCCGCCGACGCGACGCCGATCGAGGTCTATGCCGAAGCGAGCCTGCCCAAGGACATGTCGGTCGTTCCGGCCGACCGCCCCGATTACGCGGCGCTCGTCGGCCAGGACCACGCCGCGCGCGAGCAACGCTGCCTTGCGCAAGCCGTATATTTCGAGGCGCGGGGCGAGCCGGAGGAGGGGCAGGCCGCGGTGGCGCAGGTCGTGCTCAACCGCGTGTCGAGCGGACTTTATCCATCGACGATCTGCGGCGTCGTCTTCCAGAACCGGCGGCATTATCACGCCTGTCAGTTCTCCTTCGCCTGCGAAGGACGCTCCTTGCGCATCGCCGAGCCCGAAGCCTGGCGCACCGCCATGCGCATCGCCGAGCAGGTGAGCGATGGCAAGACCTATGTGGCCGATGTCGGCGGCGCCACCCATTACCATGCCGACTATGTCCGGCCCTATTGGGCGCGCCGGCTGAAGAAAATGGATGTCATCGGTCACCACATCTTTTATCGATTGCGGCCCGGCCAGAGCTGAACGCGGCCGCCGCGAGATGTCGAGACGCAGGCCGTTGATGACGTGGATCGGCCGGTTTCGGATAAATCTTCCGCACCAACGCAAAACGGCCATTTTCCATGTCAATATGACCCGGCTTTCGCCCGTGCGGACGCGGCCAGCGGGCGCGATAATATCTGCATGGATCTGGGCGTCGGCTGAAGGGTCGGACTCAGGCAGCGGTTCGGAAACGGCTGTCATGTGAAGACCGAGGGTGGTTTCAGGCGGACCGGGTCTGCTGAGACGCTCTAAATCTTTGACTTAAAAGCCATTTGAAAGGCGCGGGAGCGTCCGTTCCGCGCCGGCGGACGGCCTTCGGAGCAGCTTCCAGAGAGGTTGACAGACCTTTGCGAAAAGGCATGCTCGGGATGGCTGCCGTGGCGCGAAACGTCATGCTAAACGTCATGCTGTCGAAGAGGCGGTAATAAGTGTCGCAGCGGGCATCGCGGTCGCGGAGCGCCGGGCCAATCGCGGCGGATACGGAAGCGCCTCGACCATGGGACAAACCGGCACGTCATCAAAGATCTGCCGCAGATCGTCTCGGCGAAGAGCCGGTCGGCTTTTCCAGCATCTGGTCGAGATGTCCCATGTTGAAGAAATTTGAGATCATTCTGGAGGATCGGAGCTTGCCCTTGCATCGTCTCGCATCGCGTGGAGGCTTGCTCCTCGCCGCTGCTCTATTCGTTTCGTCGCTCGCTCTGTCGCCGGCGGCGGCGCGGGAGCATGAAAATTTCGCGGTGGCGACGCCGTTCGAAGTGGGCGACAGCCCAGCTGGCAATTATCTTGCCGCGCTCGTTGCCGGCGCCGATCGGGACACGGTGGCTGCGGCCACCTTCTTCCGGGAGGCGTTGCGCTTCGATCCGCACAATCAGCAATTGCTCGAACGCACATTCGTCGCGGCCGTTTCGAACGGCAATATGCAGGAGGCGTTCGGCCTTGCCGAACGTCTCGTCGCCCGCGAGCCCAATAATGGTCTGGCGCATCTGGCGCTCGGCGTCAGAGCCGTGAAGGCGCGTCAGTTTTCCGCCGCGCGGGCGCAATTCGCAAGAGGCGGCGCTGGCCAGGAGGGCGATCTCACGGCGATGCTGCTTTCGGCCTGGACCTATGAGGGCAATCACCAGACCAAGAGGGCGCTCGATCTTCTCGATCGGCTGCACGACCAGAATTTCAGCGTCTTCCGCGATTATCACAAGGCCTTGATCGCCGAGGTCGGCAATGATGTGCCAGACGCCACGAAGGCGTTCAAGGCCACCTACGACGCCGACAAGGGCGCCCTGCGCCTCGTCGATGCCTATGCACGCTTCTTGAGCCGCCAAAAGGATACCGAGGACGCGATCCGCGTTTACGAAGGCTTTGATCAGCTCGTGCCGGATCATCCGCTCGTTCAGGCGGCGCTCGCCGATCTCAAAGCCGGCAAGACGCTCGCCCCGATGGTGACGACCCCCGAACAGGGCGCGGCGGAGGTGCTATATGGACTTGGCGCGGCCGGTGGCCGCCAGGGCGACGAACTCGCCGCACTGATCTATCTCAGGCTTTCGCTCTACCTCGATCCGAACAACAGCCTCGCGATCCTGACTCTCGGCGATCTCTACGAGCGCCTGAAGCAATATGAACAGGCGATCGATATTTACCAATCGGTTCCCGACGGCGATCCCCTGCGGCTGACGGTGGACATAGAGACCGCCCAAGTGCTCGAAAATCTCGGCCGCACCGACGAGGCGACGAAATATCTCGACAAGATCCTCGCCGAACATCCGAATGACGAAGAGGCGCTGTCCGCGCTCGGCAATCTGCAACGTGCGCACAAGCACTATGCCGAGGCGGTGGCGACCTATACGAAGGCGATCGCACTGTCGAAGAAGCCCGACAAGGCGAATTGGCCGCTCTATTATTTCCGCGGCATTTCCTATGAGAGAGGGAAGAACTGGCCGCTGGCGGAGACCGACTTCGAGCATGCGCTGCAGCTCTATCCCGATCAGCCCCTCGTCCTGAACTATCTCGGCTACAGCTGGGTCGACAAGGGCATTCATCTCGACGAGGCGTTCCCGATGCTGCGGCGCGCCGTCGAATTGCGGCCGACCGACGGCTATATCGTCGACAGCCTCGGTTGGGCCGATTACAAGCTCGGCCATTATGATGATGCGGTGAAGGAGCTCGAACGCGCGGTCGATCTCAAACCGGCCGATCCGGTGATCAATGATCATCTCGGCGATGCCTATTGGCGGGTCGGGCGCAAGCTCGAGGCGCATTTCCAATGGAATCATGCACGCGATCTCGGGCCGGAGCCGGAAGACCTGCCGAAGATCCTTCAGAAGATCGCGCATGGGCTCGACGCCGAAGGCAAACCCGCCGCGGCCGAGGCGACGCCGACGAAGAGCGGCGGCTAGAGCATCATCCTGGAAAGTCGCGGTCGCCGGATTGGATCCGGGGATGGTGACACGCACATGCGTCATGGCCGGGCTTGTCCCGGCCATCCACGCCGTGACACGGCTTCAATAATCAAAAAATTGATGAACACCGTTCCGGAGGTTCATTGCGCGTGATGCCGATAAGACCGATTTACTTTGCGCCGAGTCGAGCCGCGTGGATGGCCGGGACAAGCCCGGCCATGACGTATGTGCGTCGTTTCAGTTCATGCGTCGAAACAATGATTAGGGCGTGATGGCCTTCGGTCTCCTGCAATCGCCCCCCCTTCCGACCGAGCCCGTGCTTCTCACCGAACGCGCCCCCGCCAAGATCAATCTGACGCTGCATGTCCTCGGCCGGCGGCCGGACGGCTATCATAGGCTCGAAAGCCTCGTCGCCTTTTCGCGCAGCGGCGACACGCTCTCGCTCGTGCCGGGCGATACATTGAAGCTTTCGATCTCCGGACCCACGGCGCCGGCTTCCGGCGATCCGGACGAAAATCTCGTCGGCAAGGCGGCGCGGAGCCTCGCCTTGCGGATAGAGGGTCTGAAGCTCGGAGCGTTTCATCTCGTCAAAAATCTGCCGGTTGCGGCCGGCATAGGCGGCGGCTCCTCCGATGCGGCGGCGGCGCTGCGGCTCTTGGCGCGGGCCAATGATCTCTCGCTCGATGATCCGCGCCTCATGGAAGCGGCGACGGCGACCGGCGCCGACGTCCCCGTCTGCCTTATGGCCCGCGCGCGGATGATGGCCGGCATGGGCGAAAGCCTCGGCCCGGTTCTCGATCTGCCGCCGCTGCCGGCGCTGATCGTCAATCCGCGTCAGGCGCTGGCGACCAAATCCGTGTTTGCGCGCATGAACATCGCAGTCGGTGCAAAGACCGATTTCGGCGCGCATCCGCCGATCGCGAATGGCCTTGACCACGCGGCCCTCGTCGCCGCTCTGAAAAAGGGCCGCAACGACATGGAGGACGCCGCTATCGTCTTGGCGCCTGTCATCGGCGATGTGCTCGCCATCCTCGCCGCAGCGCCAGGCTGCAAGCTGGCGCGCATGTCAGGCTCGGGCGCGACCTGCTTTGCTCTCTTTCCCGATTGCCGCGCCGTCGCCCGCGCCAGACGGACGATATTGAAGGCGCACCCCGATTGGTGGGTGAAGGCGGCGATGTTGAATTGAGGCGCTGCATGCGCTGCTCGACAATCCAGGCGCTATCTGCCCTGTCGCGCGTGCCCCGCCAAGGTCGTGGACGTACGCCCACCACGCACGCGCGCTCACCGATGGAGATTCAGCGCGATGTTTTCAGCGCGGGCAATGCGTCTTGGCGAGCGTCCTAATCCTCGCGGTAATTTGCGTAATGCCGCAGTTTCCTATGGAAATGCCTAAAGCCGGGATGGCGCTTGCGGATTGCAGGAGCCGTCGGCGCTTGCACATTGACGGCTTCAAACACCGCGCGGCATGGCGCGCTCAAGCGGGCCTTATTGGCTTCCATGCAGGCGGTTATCCGCGACACGTCCGGAATCTCGGCCGAACACAGCCGAAAGGCGTCCGGCGTGCAAGCCTCGCGCTGCTGCTGGCTCACTTCCACGGCGCCAGCGCCTGCCGTCACGCCGAGGCTGATAACGGCGGCAAGAACGACGTTGCCGATCGCATGGCTCAACATCTCGCTTCGCATGAAGGCCCCCCACCAGGTCGTTCGACTCGCAAACGAAAACCAATCCTAACATGCAACTTCGTTTTTAAAGCTGGATGGGGCGACTGTGCACAGGGGTTTCGCGCCGGCGCAAAGCAAATGTGCTTGAAGTCATGACGTGTGCAAAATGGGGGCGTATGATTTGCATGCGGTAAAGACGCGCGTCACATGCCCCGGCATAACGGCTCCTAATAGAGCCAGGGAATGAGCCGCCATGTGCGGGCGCGGTAAGCGCCGTAAGCTGCGCCGAACTCGCTTTGCAGCAGCCGCTCTTCCGCATCCATGCGGGCGATGAGCGGTGGCAGATAAAGCACCGCCAGCAAGACGCCGACCAACGAGCGAAAGGCAAGCGCCCAGCCGAGCGCGGTACCAAGCAAGCCCAAATAACTCGGATTGCGGATTTTGCTGTAGATGCCGGTGGTCACGAGCTGGTGTCCCGGCTGAATGGCGACGAGGCCGCTGAACCTTTTGCCGAGCACGAAGACCGGCAAGATGCGCAGGCTCCCGCCGATGGTTCCGATCGCGACGCCAAGCCAGCGGACGGCTTCGCCATCAAGCGTCCAAAAGCCGATCCGATCCGTATAGGCCGGCAGAAAGGCGCCCAGCAGCGCGAGCACAGTAAAAGCGATGAGAACCCAGCGGTTGCCGCGATCCTCGCGCTCGCCCGCGCTGAGATTTCCAGCGCTAAAGAATGACACGCCGAGAAGGATCAGTAGCGCGACGGTAAGTGCGATGAGCGGGGGATGCGAGAAGAACGGGCCAAAGCCGCCAATGCCTAAAATGGCGAGGCCGAGTTGGACGGCCGTCGCCGCGATCGCGACAAGGGCAAGCTTGGCATTCATCCGCGCCACTTTTTGTTTGCCGCATCATCCTATCCGAAAAGTCTGCAACTTTTCGGGATGATGCTTTCTCAATACACCCGCTCGATGCAGAAATCGACGACATCGATCAGCGCCGCCTTCCAGGCTGAAGCCGGAAAGAGCTCCAGCGCATCGCGCGCCATGGCGCCGTAATGGCGGGCGCGCTCCACCGTGTCTTCGAGCGCGCGATGGGCATGCATGGTGGCGATCGCCGCCTCTAGATCGCCGTCCAGAAGTTCGCCGCATTCGAGTGTCCGCCGCCAAAAGGCGCGCTCCTTGTCCGAGCCGCGCCGGAACGACAGAACCACCGGCAGCGTGATCTTGCCCTCGCGAAAATCGTCGCCGACATTCTTGCCGAGCTTGGCCGAGGTGCCGCCATAATCGAGCGCGTCGTCGATGAGCTGAAAGGCGATGCCGAGATTGACGCCATAGCAGCGGCAGGCGGCGATCTCAGGCTTAGGCCTTTGTCCGAGGATCGGCCCGACTTCGCAGGCCGCGCCGAACAGCGCCGCGGTCTTGGCCCTGATGACGGCGAGATAATCATCCTCGCTCGTCTGCATGTCCTTGGCGGCGGAGAGCTGCATCACCTCGCCTTCGGCGATGACCACGGCCGCCGAGGACAGAACTTCGAGGCAGGCGAGCGAGCCGACCTCGACCATCATCTTGAAGGCCTGGCCGAGCAGGAAATCGCCGACGAGAACGCTCGCTTCATTGCCCCAGAGCATGCGCGCTGCGAGCTTGCCGCGGCGCATGTCGCTTTCATCGACGACATCGTCATGGAGCAGCGTCGCCGTATGCATGAACTCGACCGCGGCCGCGAGCTTGATATGGCCGAGCCCGCGATAGGCGCAAAGGCCGGCCGCCGCCAGAGTGAGCATCGGCCGCAGCCTTTTGCCGCCCGAGGCGATGAGATGGTTGGCGATCTCGGGGATCATCGTCACATGCGAGGCCGCGCGCGACAGGATCGTCTGGTTGACGCGCTCCATATCGGCGGCGACGAGGCCGGCGAGCGCTTCGATGCGACTGTCCGGCGCAATTTCTTCGAGGGGGATGACGACGCCCAAGCTCTTGGCCTCCGGATATGTCCGACATCTCATGATTTTAGACATCGGATATATCCGATGTCTCATAATGAGAGCGGTTTCGAAACGGTCGCGCCTGGACACGCGACCTGAAACCGCTCTGGCGGTCAAATTAGGACGGCCGGCGGCGGCCCGCAACCGAGGCTCGAAGAGCCTTGGCGGAGCAGGACATTTTGCCCCATGCTATGGTGCGGTTTCGCGGCAGACCGGTTAGGATGGCGTTCATGATCGAAATTCTGCGGACCAATGATCTCGTTCTGATCTCGGCGGTCGAGGCCATTCTCGCCGAACACGGGATCACAATTCTGGTGGCGGACCAATTCACCAGTTCCGTCGAGGGATCGCTGGGCTTCTTGCCGCGGCGTGTCCTGGTGCTGAGCGATGATGCCGCGGCGGCACGCGACGCGCTGAAAGAGGCGGGCCTCGCCGGAGAATTGCGCCATGGCTGAAGGCGCGATCGAGCGCGAAGCCGTCACGCAGGATGCTTTTCTCGGCGGTCGTCTGGTCCTGCATCAGCCGAGCCGGGGCCATCGCGCCGGCAGCGACGCTGTCCTTCTCGCCGCGGCGGCGCCGCCGGAGATCGCCGGTCTCGCCCTCGATGTCGGCGCCGGCATCGGCGCCGCCGGCCTTGCTCTCGCGGCGCTGCGGCCCGGGCTTTCGTTCGGCCTCGTCGAGAACGACCTTATGCTCGTCGCTCTGGCGCGGCAAAATCTGGCCGCGAATGGCTTGGCGGAGCGCGGCACCGTCTATGCGGCGGATGTGCTCGATCCGCAAAGTCGCCGCGCGGCCGGGCTCGCCGATTCATCGGCCGCCCTCGTCATCACAAACCCGCCCTTTCTCGACCCGCGGCAGGTCCGGGTCTCCCCCGAAGCCGGCAAGCGGACGGCACATGTCATGCCGGCCGGCGCAACGCTCGCGGCCTGGATTGCCGCCTGCCTCGCTTTGCTGGCGGAAGGCGGTCTCTTCATCATGATTCACAGGCCCGAGGCGCTGCCGGCGATGCTCGCGGCTCTCGATCGGCGCGGCGGCGACATCGTGCTGTTGCCGGTGCAGCCGCAGAGCGGCAAGCCGGCGGTGCGGATTCTCCTGCGTGCCAAAAAGGGCGGCCGCGGCCCGCTTGCAATCGCGCCGCCCTTCATCCTGCATCAAGGTCAAGCTTTTACGCGCGAGGCGGAGGCGATCCATCGCGGCGAGACATTGATCGCCTGGTGAGCCGAACCTCTGGAGCAAAGGCCGGTGCTGCCACCGGCCTTTGCCTAGCGATCACCAATGATGGTGCCAATGGTGCCAATGATGCCAACGATGCCAGTGACGGCGGTGCCAATAATGACGATGCCAATGATGCCAATAGGCTTTTTCGATGCGGGGCGTCTCGCCAAGCGGCGCGGCTGTGGTCGCGACCGCCGGAGCGGCTTGGACAAGGCCGCTCGCCGGACCGGCTTGAGCGACGGTCGCCGCCCCGATGAGCATGCCGAAGACGGCACAGAGCATGAACGCGAACCTACGTGGAAACAACATTTGCTTGCCCTCCTTCAGTCAAAAGACATTCAGGCGATCCAAACTGCCTGGAATTAGCGCAAAGCTCAACTCTTATGATGCGACAGTCTTATGATGCGATTGATGCGATGAGGAACAGTCGATCGAGCGCCGTTGGCATCCAGGAGTCCAAACCCGCGGCTGACGCCGCTCGGCCGGAGTCTCGGCGCTCATTTCATCTAACTCATTCAAGCTCATGCGAGCTCGTCTTTCCGGCTTCCGCCGCGCTGCGATCTCGTTTAGTCCGTTGCGTATGAAGATTGCTGCCGACGCCCCGCAAAATTCCGCCCCCGCCGCTTGGCTCGATCCTCGCCGCTCCTTCCAGGGCCTTATCCTCGCTCTGCAAAGGTTCTGGGCCGAGGCGGGCTGCGTAATCCTGCAACCCTATGACATGGAAGTGGGGGCTGCCACTTTTCACCCGGCGACGATCCTACGGGCGCTCGGCCCAAAGCCATGGCGCGCCGCCTATGTGCAGCCGTCGCGCCGGCCGAAGGATGGCCGCTATGGCGAGAACCCCAATCGGCTCCAGCATTATTATCAGTTCCAGGTGATCCTAAAACCGTCGCCCGAGAATTTGCAGGATCTCTATCTCGCCTCGCTCGCCGCCATTGGCGTCGATGCGCATCTGCATGACATTCGTTTCGTCGAGGATGATTGGGAAAGCCCGACGCTCGGCGCCTGGGGGCTCGGCTGGGAATGCTGGTGCGACGGGATGGAGGTGACGCAATTCACGTATTTCCAGCAGGTCGCAGGGTTCGAATGCGCGCCTGTCTCCGGCGAACTGACTTATGGGCTCGAACGGCTCGCCATGTATGTGCAAGGCGTCGAAAATGTCTTCGATCTGAATTTCAACGGCCGCGAGGGCGCCGACAAAATCTCCTATGGCGATGTCTTCAAGCAGGCGGAGCAGGAATATTCACGGCATAATTTCGAGGCCGCCAATGTCGAGACCCTGTTCCAACATTTCAAGGATGCGGAAGCCGAATGCCGTTCGCTCTTGGCGAAAGGCGCGCAGGGCGAGCATCAGCTCATGGTGCTGCCCGCCTATGACCAATGCATCAAGGCCTCGCATATTTTCAATCTGCTGGATGCGCGCGGCGTGATCTCGGTGACCGAGCGGCAGAGCTATATTTTACGCGTGCGCGAGCTGGCTAAAGCCTGCGGCAAGGCCTGGCTGAAGACAGAGGCGGGGTGCGGGGGCTGACCCAGCCTCTCCGCCAAAATCCAGAATGGGTGCGGCTGCGCTTCGTGGATGCGCAGACAGGAAAGTCTTACAGCCTTTCGAGGATATGCACTGGCGTTTATAGAAGGCGGCTCTGTGCCGTTGCAGCGGCGGGACCTCTAGCTTTCCCGATGAAGAGATAATGTCCGACTTCCTCCTCGAACTTTTTTCCGAAGAAATTCCGGCCCGCATGCAGATCCAGGCAGCGGAGGATCTGAAGCGACTCGTCACGGCGGCTCTGGCCGAGCAGGGGCTTTCTTTCGAAGGTGCCGCGAGCTTTGCGACGCCGCGGCGGCTCGCTTTGCATGTCGCCGGCCTGCCGGAGCGCCAGCAGGACCGGCGTGAAGTGAAGAAAGGCCCGCGCGTCGGCGCGCCGGAAGCCGCCGTCCAAGGCTTTTTGAAAAGCGCCGGGCTTGCCTCGCTCGCCGAGGCACGGATCGAAGTCGAGCCGAAAAAGGGCGAATTCTACGTCGCCGTCATCGAGCATAAGGGGCGCGGCACGGCCGAGATTCTGGCCGAAATCCTGCCGCCCGTCATCAAGACTTTCCCTTGGCCCAAGTCGATGCGCTGGGGCGCGGCCTCCGCCACGCCCGAGGCGCTGCGCTGGGTGCGGCCGTTGCATCGCATCGTCGCCACCTTCGGGCCGGAAACGGAGGAGCCTGAGATCGTCGCCTTCTCGCTCGACGGCATTACCGCCGGCAATCGCACCTGCGGCCACAGATTCATGGCGCCGGGCGAGATCGCCGTGCGCCGCTTCGAGGATTATGTGCGCGCCCTCGACAAGGCCAAAGTCGTGCTCGATGCGGCGCGCCGCCGCGACATCATTCTTTTCGATGCGCAAAACCTCGCCCATGCCCAGGGCCTCGACCTCGTCGAAGATCCTGGGCTTCTGGAAGAGGTCGCAGGCCTCGTCGAATGGCCGGTCGTGCTGATGGGCGAATTCGATGCCGCCTTCCTCGCCATTCCGCCGGAGGTGATCAGGGCGACGATCCGCGCCAATCAGAAATGTTTCGTGCTGCGCGATCCGGCGACCGGCGCCCTCGCCAATAAATTCATCCTGACGGCCAATATTGTCGCGCCCGACGGCGGCCGGGCGATTGCGGCCGGCAATGGAAGGGTTGTCCGCGCCCGGCTTGCCGACGCGAAATTTTTTTACGACACGGATCTTCAAGTGAAGCTTGAAGATCGCCTGCCAAAGCTCGACGACATCGTCTTCCATGAGAAGCTCGGCTCGCAGGGCGAAAGGGTCAAGCGCCTGATCCTGCTCGCCGGCGAGATCGCATCGCGCATCGGCGCCGATGTCGAGGCTGCGGCGCGCGCGGCAAAACTCGCCAAGGCGGACCTCACCTCCGAAATGGTCGGCGAATTTCCCGAGCTGCAAGGGCTCATGGGGAAATATTACGCGCTGGCCCAAGGCGAGACCGAAGTGATCGCGAGAGCGATCGAGGATCACTACAAGCCGCAGGGGCCGAGCGATCGCATCCCGACCGATCCAATCGCCATTGCCGTCGCGCTCGCCGATAAATTCGACACGCTGACCGGCTTTTTCGCGATCGATGAGCGCCCGACCGGCAGCAAGGACCCTTACGCTCTGCGCCGCGCCGCCCTCGGCATCATCCGCCTCATCCTGGAAAACGAGCTGCGGCTGCATATTCTGAAAATTTCGGGGCATGCCTTGGCAAATTATGCGCGGGTCGACGAATCCGTCCCGGCGCATCGGCTGAAAGCGCTTCTCGACAATGAGGATTCCGACGACGAAGACCTTGCGCAACTCATCGCCGGCGGCCCCTGGGCCTGGGAATTTGCCCGCGAGCCGGCGGCGACGGCCGTCGCCGCGGGTCGTCGCTATCTCGCCACCCGCTTTTCCGGCGAAGGCGAACTCAGGGAAGCGGATGTTGAAGCTTTCGATGAACTCTTCGCGATTCTTTCGCCCTATCAGGAGCTTCGCGATCTTCAACTTGTTTATGACGGCGAAAAAAGCAGCGATATTTCAAATGTATCCTTTGAAACACTTCAGGCTGCATGTGAACGCTTCGGCGCGGCCCGGACGGATCTTCTCGACCAGATTCTGGCCTTCTTCGCCGATCGGCTGAAAATCTATCTGCGCGAGAAGGGCGCGCGCCATGATCTCATTGATGCCGTCTTCAGCCTCGGCGAGCAGGACGATCTCTTGCTCATCGTCCGCCGGGTCGAAGCGCTCGGCCGGTTCCTCGATACGGAAGACGGGGCCAATCTGCTCGCGGGCTATCGCCGTGCCGCCAATATTTTGCGCGCCGAGGAAAAGAAGGCCGGCGCCGAAGAGGCAAAGACCTATTTGGAGGCTTTCCAGCCCGAATATTTTATTGCCGAGGAGGAGCGGGATCTGGCGGCTGCGCTGCTCGCCGCCGCGACCGCTGCCATCCATGCGGTGGCGGAAGAAAATTTCGAAGCTGCCATGCAGACGCTCTCGCATTTGCGCGCGCCGGTCGATGCCTTTTTCGACAGAGTGACGGTGAACAGCGAGGACAGGATGCTGCGGCTCAACCGGCTGCGCCTGCTCAATGCTCTGCGCGCGGCGGTTCACAAAGTCGCGGATTTCTCCAAGATCGCGGGATAGAGCATGATCCCGAAAAGTTGCCGGCCCCGGATTAAATCCGGGGGTTCGGGCAAGATCACGCGGTAAAACAATGCCCGAGCCGCGCTGCTGCCTCGGCGCGGCCCGCTCCGCTTAACGGTCTGCGCAGATGGGCCGCGTAGGAAAGGATGAAAGGCGATGCTGGAATATCGCGTTGCGGCGAGGCGGCTGGACAGCCACGGCAGCTTAGCAACCTGCAAGGATGCTGAGATCACGCTCGATACGGACATCAACGGACGACCGGACGCCTTCAACCCGGCCGAGCTGTTTCTCGCAGCCATCGCCGCCTGCATGCTGAAGGGGATCGAGCGCGTGACGCCGATGCTGAATTTCGAGCTGCGCGGCGTCGAGGTGAAACTTCACGGAGTCCGGCAGGACAGTCCGCCGAAAATGATCTCGATCGACTACGAGCTGATCGTCGATACCGACGAGGACGACCGCCGGCTCGATCTGCTGCACACCAATGTCCGCAAGTTCGGCACCATCTTCAATACTGTGGCGGAGGCGACGAAGCTCGAAGGCCGAATTGTCCATGCTTCGAGAGTTTGAGGTCCGCGGACGAGTGATCGGTCATAAACGCTCACCAGCATATATGCCGGCTTTATTTTTCTCGCCTTCGCGCCCTCTCGATCCTTTATGCGCCTTGCGCCACATTTTCTCCCGCAGCCGAGGTTTCGGCGTTGGAGAATGATATGCGATCGAGATTTGCCGTTCGGCACCGACCGGGCAAGCGTCCGGACCTTGTTTTTGTCGTTCTAATCGTCTTCGTTATCTTGCTGATCGGCCTGGTCCGGGCCATCGACGTCCTGGCGGCGCATGCCGGAGGCGCAATTGGGTGATCCGGATCGATCGCGGCTCGCCAGTGATGAGCCGCATATCCTTGTCGGCCGCGACTGGCGTGCCGGCTGGATTGTCATGGAGATCCACGGCCGCTGCGGTGGCCTCTTCTGCGACGAGGCGGCGGCCCTTCGTTATGCGAAGGAAGCAAGTCGAGGCCGTCCCGAGGCCATCGTATTCGCCAATGGCCCGCTCGATTTCAAAGTTTCCGGAGCCGGTTCGGTGAAGCCTGAAAAGCCCTTTCGGATGGCCTTGCCTGCGCGGCTCAGCCGATCTCGATGATCAGCGGCTCGAGGCCGGCGATGGTGGCTTCGATCTTGTCGCCCTTGACGACGGGGGCGACGCCGGCCGGCGTGCCGGTGAAGATCAGATCGCCGGGGACGATTTCGACGAGCTGCGAGAGCTTGCTGATCAGTTCGGGAACGCCCCAGATCATGTCGGCGAGATCGGCGCTCTGGCGCAATTGGCCATTGACCTTCAATTCGATCTTCCCCTTGGCGACCACGCCCGTATACATTTCTGGCGTGATCGAGGAGCAGGGGGCGGAGAAGTCGAAAGCCTTGCTCATCTCCCAGGGCTGGCCTTTTTCCTTAAAACCCTTCTGCAGATCGCGCCGCGTCATGTCGAGGCCGACGGCATAGCCGAAGATCATGTCATTGACCTTCTCCGGCGGAATGTTCTTGCCGCCGATATTCATCGCGACGACGAGCTCGACTTCGGGCTCAAGATCGCTCGTGCCGGGCGGATAGGGCATGGTCTCGCCATTCTGCAGGATGGCATCGGCCGGCTTCATGAAGAAGAAGGGCTCGTCCTTTGTCGGATCACCGCCCATCTCCTTGACATGATCGGCATAATTGCGGCCGACGCAATAGATGCGGCGCACCGGAAACGGCCTGGTCGACATGGAGAGAAGCGAGACGATTTGAGGCTCTGCGACCGCATAATTGCCCATGGGATCAGATCTCGCCGTTTCGCTTCGGAAGGATCGCGCCGACATTTCGCCGGCACAAAATCAACGCAAGCCGCATGCCAAAGCTTGGGTTGAAGGCTTTGGCTTTGCACGGAAGTGATCGCTCCAGCCGCTGCGAGAACAGTGTCGAATGCGAGAGCCTATCTTTACTAGCCTCTGAGTGCCGGGATGCGCGGGTCAAGCCCGCGCATGACGCGGCGGGACCGCTTGCGCAGACAGATGAAGCATGGCACTCGCCTCTCAACCGTCATGCGCGGGCTTGACCCGCGCATCCAGGCATCGACCGTCGAGAGCAAAGTGCGGGCATCTAAGTTTCATTCATTCCACGTCGAGCGGCTCGGCTCCGGTCGGCTTGCCATTGGCGCCGAGCGTGATCTTCTCGATCCTCTGCTCGGCGTTTTTCAATAATTCCTCGCAGCGCTTTTTCAGCGCCTCGCCGCGCGCATAAATGGCGATCGATTCTTCGAGCGGCACGGCGCCTTTTTCCAATTTATCGACGATGGCTTCGAGCTCGGCCAGCGCCTGCTCGAAGGGAAGGGTGCTGATGTCTTCGGATTCTGCGGTCAAACTTCGTCTCGCGGCTTTTTAGAAATCCTTGTCGCTTATAGCACAATGGGGAGAGGCAGAAAGGCGTGGCTGCGGCGCAGGGCTTTAATGCAGCTCAAGCGCGAAGGGCACGCCCTCGATACAGTCTTCGCCGCGGCCGATCTTGTCGATCGCTTCGATCATCCGGCCGTTGCGGCCGAGCATGCTGTCGGCCACGGCGACGAGGCGGCGATTGGGGGTGGCAGTCGGCGAAGCTTGGCGGATCGCTTGCGCGATTTCCGCCTCATCGCGATGGGGGCTTAGCGCGCAAGCCGAGACGAAGGCGGCGGCTGTCGAGCGGCTGATGCCGGCAAAACAATGGATCAGCAGCGGATGTTCGCGATCCCAGAGACTCACGAATTCGAGCAGGCTCGCCACATGCGATTCGCCTGGCAGGATATGGCCTTCCGTCTCGGCGGTGATGTCGGAGACGGCGACGAAGAGATGCCGTTCCGGCGCGATAGCGGCGGGCCGATCGACGATAATGTCGCCATTGATCAGCGTGACGAGCGAGCGGGCTCCGGTCGCCTCCGCCATATCGGCAACTTTGAAGATCGAGCAGACGTGAATCCGGGACACCCTGGCAAACCTCGACGAGCTGGCTGGTCTTGGATCGATTCGGCCGAGAAAAGGGATAGACCTTTTCTTCGTCGCCTTCATGAAACTTGTTCATGGAGCGAAAAATTTCATGGAGCGAAAAATGCGCCAATCTCCGGTGATGGGGAGGCCGGTCGCGGCAAAACTGTCCTCGTCAAGAGGGTGGTTTGGCGAGCACTGCCGGAGATGGAGCCAAAGCTTTGCTGCGTGCGGAAAGCCGCTCAAGTTCGGCAAGAAAACGCTCGGCCGCAAGCTGCGGCGGCCAGGGTTCCCACGCGGTTCCGCCATAGACGGCGACGAGAGGATCCTCGGCGAGCGGCTTGAACGGAATGCGCAGGACATTGCGGACCTCCGCCTCGGTCCAGCCGACGACGTGCACGGCCTCGCTCGCGGCAGCGATTCGATCGGCCTTTTTATGCGCTCGCTGCTCCTTGTCCGTCCAGGCGGGCAGATTGTAGCGAATGGCGATGACGCCTTCGAGCCGCGCCGTCAATTGCCGATAGGCATCGCCGAGGAAGGGCTTGACGGGAGCGATGCAATCGAAGCCGAGAAGCCCTTCATCGGCATCATGGAGGAGCTCGCGCAGATCGGCCCGCGCATCATGCGCTTCGGGAAACCAGAGCCGCCGCAGGCGCAAGACGAAGAGCGAATGCTGGGCAACGGAGAGCGGTAGGGGCCAGGCGGAATGGCCGCCCCAGCGATAGGTGCGGGCAAGGCCGAGCGCGAGATCCATGTCCTCCCAGTCCAAGGGCGTCGGATCGAGAAGATCGAGGCGCTTGCCCGACAAGAGCCTGACCCAAGCGCGCTGATCGGGCATCGAGTTCCATCCTCCTTCCGTAGCGTCCGAGAAAGCACAAAATGCCGTGCCGTCGCCTTGCCCGGCAGGGAGCTCCGACGCAGCCTATCATATTGCGCGCTCCCGTTCCGCGCGGCCGCACAAGGATAGGGCGCTCTGCCATGGCGGCGCCCTCATGAAAAAAATCCGATTGCTTTATTGGATTTGCCGCTGCCGCCAAGGCTCGGCCCGCAATTAAAATTGCCGCTCTCTTTCAATGGACTAAGCACCCGCGCTGCGGTTCGCGGGGGCATCGCTTTACAGTTCGGCGCTGTCCACGAGATGCGAGCGACGATCGCCTGCGGCGGCATATTGATTGCTTGAGACCGGCGTCCTGCAGTCCCGACGGGCCGGCCCTCGCGCTTATTCCCGTATGCGCGCCGGCCGGCCGACGGATTGAGGGCGCCGATGGCTCGGCAATCGTGGCGGATCTGACCTGTCCGTCCGATTCCGGCCATCGGCGCCGGGAGGACGAGGCGTAGATCATGTCGCTCAGGGTCTCGTCGCAGGGGGCGCGTATTCGAATGCCTCTCCCGATCGCCGAGGGGGCCGTGGGCTTTTTCCCGACGCTCTATGGCCTACCTCGGCGGCTCGCGGCGACCCGCATTGGAGAAATCGATGAATCTTCTGATCGAGCGGCCGCTCATCGAGCCTCTCATTGCGGAATTTCCGGAGCTCGCGCCGCTGCGCGAACAGCTCAAATTCGGCAATAAGGTCGAAGTGCCGTTTCATCATTTGTCGAAACCGGCGCTGCATTTTCTTCTCGGCCTTTATCAGAAGTCCGGCCGTACCTTGCAGGCGCGGGCGGCGCAACTCGAGGCCTTGCTGAATGCGCTGGAATTCGAAGGCGAGCGATGGGGTTTGGAAGATCTTGAAAAGGTCGTCCCGGCGATCGCGCGCTATCTCGCTCTCGGCGGCATCCGCGGCTGGCTCTTCACCACCAATATCACCAGCCGGCCCTTGCCCTACGTGCTGACGAGGCTCGACTATACGCCGCCGGCCGACGACGCGGCCGGCAAGATCTTTCTTGAATTGAAGGCCAATGTGAAAGGCTCCGTCACGACGCAGGTCGTGCGTATCTCACAGCCGGAGATCACCGGCCGGACGGTCGCCGAAATCTTCGCCATGAAAGGCTTTCTCCGCGAGACGCCGGAGCTCATCGCCGAATATGACCGGACGGTCGAAAAATATTTCGACTGGCGCGCCCAATATGGCGCGCAATTTTCCGGCATGGGCACGGGCTTTTATGCCGAGGACCCGAACTCGACCCATCGCGACACGGATTGGACGCGCAAGGACGTCGTCGTGCTGTCGACCTCCGGCACGCCGGCACGCCTCGTCAATGACGAGGGCGTATTGACGGCGCGCCAGCTCACCATGGATGCGACCGGCGACATCCTCGGCCAATATTTGCGCAAGGCCAAGAAGAGCGACAAATACGAGGCCGAGGACGAGGTCGAGGATTCGCTGAAGGAGATTCCCAAGGGCCTTTTCACGCAGCTGCCCGTCCATCCCTTCATTCTGATGTTCCATCTCGACCTGCACCATTACCTCTGGGTGCATGTGGAGGATATTCAGCTCTATGAATATCATCCGGAATTGAAGGAGAAACTGGTTCTGCCGCGCGAGCAGACCGATCTCATCGATATTCTGACTGCGGAGATGGATGTCCTGATGGACGATATCGTCGCCGGCAAATCCGGCGGCACCACAGTGCTCTGCGCCGGCCCGCCCGGCGTCGGCAAGACGCTGACCGCGGAAGTCTATTCGGAGATCATCAGACGGCCGCTCTATCGGGTCCATTCCGGCCAGCTCGGCCTCAATGTCACGCAGATGGAGCAAGCGCTGAAGGATGTGCTGACGCGGGCGCAGCGCTGGGGCGCGATCATGCTGATCGACGAGGCCGATGTTTATATCAAGAAGCGCGACGATAATATCGCGACCAATGCGGTCGTCGGCGTCTTTCTGCGCGTGCTCGAATATTTCAACGGCCTGTTGTTCATGACGACGAACCGCGTCGACGATATCGACGAGGCGATCGTCTCGCGCTGCATCGCCATGATCAAATTCAATCCGCCGACGGCCGATGCGCGCCGCCGCATCTGGGACGTGATGACGGCGCAATTCGATCTCGACGTGGAACCGAAGCTCAAGGACGAGCTCGTCTATATGTTCCCGAATGCATCCGGGCGCGACATCAAGGGCCTCACCAAGCTCACCGCAAAATTCTGCAATCAAAAGAATATGAAGCCGGGCGCCGATGTGTTCATCCGCTGCTCGATCTTCCGCGGCCTCGATCTCGCGCCGGAATATGCGGCATCGCTCGCCGCCGCGGCGGAATAGGGCCTGCCCCAGCGTCGCATTTTCAGCATTTCGCGCGCTCGCCGGCGCAGGATTGGTCCTGCGGCGCGGCTTGCGTCATTGCGCAAATCTGCTATTGCCCGCCGCGGCTTTCGCCGAGGTCATTTTCGTCAAGGGCATTCAATGTTATCCTTGATCCGTCGGGGCGTCGGATTGGATGCAGCTATGCGCAGTGGGTTTCCACGAGTTTATATCGACCTCACCGACGTGGCCGTTCACGCAATCTGGCATCCGACATGTGGGGGCATTCCGCGCGTCCAGCTTGAAGTCGCCAAAGCGCTCGTTCGGTCGAACCCGAATGCGGTGCCGTTCAGCCTGCACAATGATACATGGCGCAATCTGCGCCCGTTGATCGAAGATGCGGATGGCGACAGCGACAAAATCATCCTTCGGCTCAAGGCCAGCTTTCCTTATCCGGGCGGTCGCCCATCTTGGCGACGGCCGCTCTACACGGCGAAACTGCTGAAGGCGCGGCTTATAAGCTTGTTCGAAAAACTGCGCTCGCGCACACCCGACATAGGTTCTGAGGACACGCTGTTCGTCGGCGGCGCCTTCTGGATGAACAGGAATGTCATCGAGCTTTGCGGCCGCGCAGCCGCCCATCGCGCCAACCTCATCGTCCTTTTTCACGACCTGATCCCGCTCACGAATCCGCAGTTCACCGGGCATGATTTCACGGCGGAATATCTCGAAGTGCTGCGCCTGCCGGCGCATTTCATCGTGACGACGCCCTTCAACCGGAATGAGCTCGAGACGGTGCGCAAGAGAGCCGGCGCGGGTGAGCGGACTTCCGCGTCGATCGTGCCTCTGGCCGATGAGTTTCCGGGCGCGCAGAGGAACGCGCGTTTCCTGCCGACACCGAATCGGCTTGCGAGCTTCGCCAGTCGGCCTTTTGTGCTTTGCGTCGGCACTATCGAGATACGCAAGAATCACGCAATGCTCTTGTCGGTTTGGGAGGAGCTTGCCGCCGAGCTTGGCGATCGCCTGCCGACATTGGTCGTCGCCGGCCGCAGAGGCTGGAAGGCTGATGCTGCGCTGCGCAGGCTCGATGAATGGCAGCAGGCCGACAGCCGTATCGTGTTCGTCGAATTGCCGGTCGATGAAGAGCTGCAGTGGCTTTATTGTGCCTGCATGTTCACCGTGTTTCCGAGCCTTTTCGAAGGCTGGGGCCTGCCGGTTGGCGAAAGCTTCTGGTTTGGCAAGCCCTGCGCGGCTTCCAACACGAGTTCGATCCCGACCGCGGGACGCGATCTCTGTCTTTATTTTTCGCCCAATGATGCGGCAGAGATGAAGGCTGCGATTTGCCGGCTCCTCGATCCGGAACTGCGCCGCAGCTATCAGGACAAGATTGCGACGGCGTCCTTGCGCAGCTGGGCCGAGGTCGCGGGCGACATCGAGCGCGTGATCATCGAGCGCTGTCGGGCGCCTATCGGCCATCGCGGCAATGCGCCGGTCTCGGCGCTCGAAACCGGCGCTTATTGAACGCCCGGTCGATCAACGGCCCAAGGCCTTATGGCCGGTCTTTCGCCAGTGCCGCACATGCGTCATGGCGCCAGCAGGCGACGAGATGATCGTTCACCATGCCGACCGCCTGGCAGAAGGCATAAATGATGGTCGGGCCACAGAATTTGAAGCCGCGGCTCTTCAGATCCTTCGACAGTTTGACCGATAGCGGGCTTTCGGCCGGAATATCTTCATGCTTGCGGAAATGATTTTGCTGCGGTGTGCCGTCGACGAAGCCCCAAAGATAGTTTGAAAAGCCTTCTGTCTCTTGCAGCGCGAGAAAAGCGCGCGCGGAGGCAACCGAAGCTTCGATCTTGGCGCGGTTGCGGATAATCCCTTCATCCTGCATCAGCGCGCCGAGCTTTGCGGCATCATATCGGGCGATTTTTTCGGGATCGAATCCATCGAAGGCGCGCCGGAAGTTTTCGCGCTTGCGCAATATGGTGATCCAGGAGAGGCCGGCCTGAAAGCCGTCGAGAAGCAATTTCTCGAACAGCGCCCGGTCATCCCATTCCGGCACGCCCCATTCTTCGTCATGATAGGCGACATAGAGCGGATCAATGCCCGGCCAGGGGCAGCGGGGTTTGTTGTCGGAAGGGGGAGGGGGCGCGCTCATTCTTGCAGGACTAGGTCGGCCGTTCGGCCCTGTCCAGCGGCTTGAACAGTGGTGCGAGCGAGCGCGCGAATGCGCTCCTCTCCCCGTGAGCGTAGCGAAACGGTGAGAGGCTGGGTGAGGGGCCAGGGGATTGGCCGGAATGTTGGAAACAAATCACCCCGCCCCTCACCTTACCTCTCCCCGCAAGCGGGGAGAGGAGCGGCGGGCATCCTTGCGAAACGATCGCGACTGCTCACAGCCGCTTCTCCACCCCCGCCGCCGCTTCGACAAATTCCTCCGGCACGGCGACGTCGAGTGTGGCCTCGCCCGCCTTGAGCGGCACGCCGGCGGCCTTCGCATCGTCGAGCCGGTCGAGCCGCAGCAAGGCAAGCCCTTCGGAGCCCGAGATCGAGCCGATCTGGCCGATCGAAACATCGCCGAAGAGAATATCGCAGCCCGAGGCCGGCGCCGGACCATTGAAATGGACTTTGACGATCCGCTTGCGCGCCGATTTGCGGAAATGGACGCGGGCCACCACTTCTTGGCCGACATAGCAGCCCTTCTTGAAATCGACGCCATTCATGGCATCGAGATTGGCGTCGTGCACGAATGTGTCGCCATAAGGGAAATCGATGCCACCCTTGGGCACGCCCGCAGCGATGCGATGCTCTTCATAAGCTTCCTCCGGCGCGGTGGCGAGCTTCGCCAGCGCCGCATGCGGGGCGATCAGCCGAAGCCCCATGTCTTCCGCGCGCGAATCCTTGAAGACGGTTCCCTCAAACCCTTGCGGCGCCTCTTGTCCCCAAAAAGCGGCGACGCCCAATGTGTCCGAGACATCCTCGACCGTGATCTTGGCGCGCATCTTGTGGAAATTGATGCGCTTGACGAGATCGGCGGCCTGCGCTTTCACACAATCGAAATAATAGCCGGCCGCAGCCCCTTCGGGCAGAGGCACGACGAAGAAATCGAACAGGAGCTTGCCTTGCGGCGACAACAGGCCGGCATAGCGCGCCTCGCCCGGCGCGATGTCGAGCATGCTGTTGGTCAGAAGCTTGTGGAGAAAGGCCTCCGCCTCGCCCGCCACTTTGATCACGCCGCGATCGGTGAGAAGGCTCGCGCCCATATCTGTTGCTGAGCCCATTGCTGATCCTTGATCCATTGATCTTCGACGTGTCTTGATGATCGCCTCGGGTTCGCCTTAGCACTGGCTAACTCGGCGCTGGCTTGCCTTCGCTTTGATCCGAATCTAAGCCGATTGGTCAGGCAGACAAGGCGCACCCTTGGATTGCGCTCATGAAAAGCAATTTGTCTGCCATCACGCGAGGGCCGGATCCTATGCCGCAAGTCTTTGATCTTCTTGTAAAAGGCGGCACGCTCGTCAATCATGACGGGGAGGGCCGTCGCGACATTGGGATCATCAGTGACAGGATCGCCGCGATCGGCGATCTTAGCGCCGCCTCCGCGGCGGAGGTCTTGAACGCGACGGGCCTGCATATTCTGCCTGGCGTCATCGACACCCAGGTTCATTTCCGTGAGCCCGGATTCCCGCATAAGGAGGATCTCGAATCGGGCTCCCGCGCGGCCGTCCTCGGCGGTGTCACCGCCGTCTTCGACATGCCGAACACCAAGCCATTGACGACGGGGGCGGCTGAACTCGCCGACAAGGTGGCGCGCGCGAAAGGCCGCATGCATTGCGATTTCGCCTTCTGGGTCGGCGGCACGCATGAGAATGCCGAGCATATTCCCGAGCTCGAGCGCCTGCCCGGGGCGGCGGGCATCAAGGTCTTCATGGGTTCCTCCACCGGCACGCTGCTCGTCGAGGATGATGCGGGCATTGCCGCGATTCTGGCCAAGACGCGGCGGCGCGCCGCCTTCCATTCCGAGGACGAATTTCGATTGAACCAACGCAAAGCGCTACGCGTCGAAGGCGACCCTTCCTCGCATCCGCTCTGGCGCGACGAGACGAGCGCGCTGATGTCGACAGAGCGCTTGCTGCGCATCGCGCGGGAAAAAGGCGCTGCCATCCACGTGCTGCATGTCTCGACGGCGGAAGAGATCGATCTTCTGGCCTTGAACAAGGACATTGCGAGCGTCGAGGTGACGACCCATCATCTGACTTTCAGTGCCGACGATTATGCAAGGCTCGGCACCAGGCTGCAGATGAATCCGCCGGTGCGTTCAGCCCGGCATCGCGCGCATCTCTGGTATGGGCTCGGCCAAAGCATCGTCGATATTCTCGGCTCCGATCACGCGCCGCATATGCTGGAGGAAAAGGCCAAGCCCTATCCGCAAAGCCCTTCCGGCATGCCGGGCGTGCAGACGCTGGTGCCGATCATGCTCGATCATGTGAATGCCGGGCGCCTCAGCCTCGCGCGTCTCGTCGATCTCACGAGCGCCGGCCCGGCGCGGCTCTTCGGCATTGCCCGCAAGGGCCGCGTGGCGGTTGGCTTCGATGCCGATCTCACCCTCGTCGATCTGAAGAAAGAGGTGACGATCACTGATGCGGCTATGGCGTCGCGCTGCGGCTGGACGCCCTATGCCGGCATGAAAGTGACGGGCTGGCCCATCGGCACGGTCCTGCGCGGCAAGCTGGTGATGTGGGAGGGCGAGCTCGTGACGCCTGGGCAAGGCACGCCGGTGCGCTTCCTCGCCGCCCTGTGACGCCAAGTGGCTGAAAACAATATCAATTCGTGTATAGCTTATCGCTTGTCCGGTGGGCTGGAAGCCGCAGGTCAGCAAAGGAGACTTGACCTCAACTTTCTAAGCCAACTAAAGTGCCGCGCGCAGGTTATCGGCCTAGGCCTCGTGCCAGCACCTGCAAGGTCGTCATTTTCGCTCATCCAACGAGGGGTCGGCAAATAATGGTACGAGAATTTACTTATAGAGGGGAGATCTTCAGGATCACGGCACACGGCACCCCTGGCCACGAAGAGATCTTCATCCAGCACATGGAAGATGGCGAAGAGATGGGGGAAATCTCGATCGACCGGATGACGGAGGAGAACGACCGGAGCGCGCCGATCGAGGCCATCTGTGTCATCCTCTGCGACCGCCTGATCATCGAGCGGGAGATCAAGGCCAAGGACCCGTCGGACCCCGAGGCTGGCTTTTCTTGGAACGATACGAAAGAAAAGATCGCCTTTGCCGTCCATAACGGTCTGCAGGAGCAGGAGAGCGATCTCGCATCGGCTCCGGGCCTTTCGGGCGTCTGATCGAATTTGGCGCCATGCGACTGACGAGCAGCGGCAACTTTGGTTCGCCGCTTTTTCTTTCCCGGGTACCGTCAGCTCGGCCCATAGCGATGAACGACATCACGGGCGAGCTTGCCTGATTCCTCCAGGAAACGGCTGATGATCGCCTGCGCATTCGGCGTGCAGAGACGATAGGTGAGCGCATAGCCGCGAAAGCCGCGGTTGAAGGCGCCTGCCAGGCGCTCCTTGCGCAAGGAGGTCTTGGCTTCCGCATCGAGCAGCGCCGACATTTTCTGCCGCCAGATTTGGCCATCGTGATGATGGCCGCAGAGATCCTGCAAATAGGCGAGCGCACCCAGCATCCCCGAAAGCCGCAGCAATTTCGGTTCATAGGCCGGCGCAGGGGCGGCTTCGGGCGGTTTCGCCGGCGTTTTGGCGTCCTTATCCGTCGTGTCGGCCTTGTCGGATGTGTCGGCTCTGTTCGATGCCGCAGATGATCGCGCATGCGGCCCCACCGGGACAGCACCCATGACAAGGGCTGCGGCGAGACAGAAAGCGGCGCGAAGCCAAGTGGCGCGAGCGTTGCGATGGATGATTTGAGCGTCACCGGCCATGGCTGCTTCTTTCAACTTCCGTCCGTCATGAAAAGATAAACCGCGCCCCTGTTGGGCACGGCGCTCTTCGCGCACGCCCGATCCGATCGGCAAAATCGGCCGCTTTCAGGATCATCTTGAGCCATTTTGGGCAAAAATTTTGCCGGCCTGTTCGACGACCGCACAAAGACCAGGCGTCGTCGGCAGGCCGGCGAGTGCGCCGGGCTCGATCCACAGAATTTCACCGACCTCAGGGCTGGGCCTGCCATCGCCGGACAGCCATGCACCGACGAAGGATGCGATCACGTAATGGCGGCACAATTGATTTGCATTCTCCCAGAGGATCGTTTCCACATGCCGATTGAAGCCGATGATCCGAGCCGTGACTGCAACTTCCTCATATAATTCGCGCAGCGCCGCCTGTTCCAGGGTTTCGCCCGCCTCGACATGTCCGCCGGGAAGCGAAAAGGCGCCTTCGAAAGGCGGCTTGCTGCGCGCCGCGACGAGCACGCGACCGGCGCGAAAGACCGCGAGGCTGACGCCGAGAGCCGGACGGGCCGCAGTCGCGGGACTCGGGCTCATTCGCGGCTGCTCGCTGGATAAAAACGCGCTGGTGTGCTCATGGAAAGAACCTGCGCTGGCGCGCTCATGGAAAGAGCCGTTCCTTGTGCCAGGCGGCTTCGAGCGAGTCGCGGCGAAATCGGATCCGGTCGTGCAGGCGGAAGGCGCCGTCGGACCAGAATTCCATGGCGAGCGGGCGGATGCGATAGCCGATCCAATAGGGCGGCCGCGGCACTTCGCTGAAGGCGAATTTGGCGGCATATCTGGCCACCGCCCCCTCGAGCGCGAAGCGGCTTTCGAGCGGCCGCGATTGGCGGCTGGCCCAGGCCCCGATTCGGCTCTGCAAGGGGCGGCTGCGGAAATAGGCATCGGCTTCCGCCGCGTCTACGCATTCGACGGGTCCGCGAATGCGAATCTGGCGGCGCAGCGATTTCCAATGGAAAACTGCCGCGGCTTTCATATTTGCCGCAAGTTCG
Source organism: uncultured Alphaproteobacteria bacterium (assembly GCA_963704745.1). Taxonomy (GTDB): domain Bacteria; phylum Pseudomonadota; class Alphaproteobacteria; order Rhizobiales; family Beijerinckiaceae; genus Methylovirgula. Next base: position 2,402,642 of record OY969936.1, on the reverse strand, counting down.
ACGCCTTTGTCGCTTTCGCTGTTGCTGTAGAAGACGAAGCCGGCGGGGTCCGCCGCCTTCAAGAGCACCATTCGGACATTGGGCATGCCATCGGCGTCGGTCGTGGCCAGCGCCATGGCGTTCGGATCACTCGCCTCGCTTTTTTCGGCCGCCGCCAGCCAGGCGGCGAAGAGCGTGAAAGGTTCGTCAGCCCGGGTAAAGTCACGCGCGGTTAATTCATTCAATATCAAACTTCCCTCTCAACGGCCGATACGCCAAAGGTGACCATTTGCCCATTGATCGTCGACACCAGATGAGCCGCAAATTCTATATAGGGATTGGCGCGCCCTGGCGAAACGCATTTGGCCCGGCGCTCGGGCGCCGGTCTGCGGGCGGTTTTGGCCGCTTCTCTTGGCGGGCGGCACAGGTCTTCGTCTGCCTCGGCGCGCTCGGCGGCTGTGCGGTGTCGATCCCGATGGCCTCGCTCATCCCAGGCAACCATGACGATGAGACCGGGACGATTGCCAAACCGCGGCTCGCCGGCTGGCTCGACGGCGAAGACTGGGAGCGCGCGAAGACGGCGTTCAGCCGCGCGCTCGATGCCGAAAAGAGCGGCTCGGCGACGAATTGGGACAATCCCGCTTCGGGGGCGAAGGGCACTTTCGTCGCCGTCGGTCAGGCCTACCCGGGTGACGGTGGCCTCTGCCGTGCCTTCCACGCCGATATCGATCGTCAGACGGCGGACGACTCGCTCGAAGGAACGGCTTGTGCCGGCAAGTCCGGCGAGTGGCAGGTCACTGAGATCAAGCCGACGAATAAGAGCTGAGCGCGCGGCGCGCGCATGCGGCGTGTCGCGTCGAGCGCGTGGCAGATGTGGCCTGTCCGGCTCCCGCCGCCCATCCTTCGTTGCGACCGCTTTCCGGCGCATGCCGCAAGCCGCTCTGCTTCGCCAGTTCCAGCGTCCTTTGTGGCACGGGCCGGAAGGCGCACGAGGAGGCAGGAGAGCGGCGGGGCTCCGATGCTCTAGCCTTGCGGGCGCTTTCATCGCACCCCAAATGACCAGAGAGACATTGCGCTCGGGCCGCATGTCGGGCGGGCGCCGGAGTGGGCTCCAAGATGCGCGATCCATATGCGATTCTAGGTGTAGCGAAATCGGCCGATGCGGCCGAAATCAAAAAGGCTTTTCGCAAGCTCGCGAAGAAATACCATCCCGATCAGAGCAGCGACCCCAAGGCCAAGGAGAAATTCGCCGAGGTCAGCGCGGCCTATGAGATTGTCGGCGACGAGAAGAAACGCGCCGCCTTCGATCGCGGCGAGATCGATGCCGAAGGCAAGCCGCGCTTCCAGGGTTTTGAAGGTTTCGGCGCTGGCGGTCCCTGGAGCTCGGCGCGGCGCGCCCATCCGGGTGGCGGCTTCGAGCATTTCGAATATGCGCCGGGCGGCGGCCCGGGGCAGGGGGCCGGCTTCGATGCGAGCGATCTGTTCAGCGAGCTTTTCGGCGGCGCCCAGCGCCGACGCGGCGCGCAGAGCCGCCAGGCCCCGCGCGGCGAGGATGTCGCGGCGCAGGTGAGCGTCACTTTGGCGGAGGCGGCGCATGGCACCAAGGCCCGCGTCAGCCTGCCGACCGGACGCACGCTGGAAGTCTCCGTGCCCGCCGGAATCGAGGACGGCAAGCAGATCCGCCTCAAGGGGCAGGGCCATTCGAGTCCCTTCGGCGGCGAAGCCGGCGATGCGCTGGTGACGGTGAAGATCGCCAAGCACGCCTATCTGCGGGTCGAGGGCCGCGATCTGCGTCTCGATCTGCCGCTGACGCTCTACGAAGCCGTGCTGGGCGGCAAGATCAATGTGCCGACGCTCGACGGCATGGTGGAGCTCAATGTTCCGGCCGGCTCGAACGGCGGCCGCACCTTGCGGCTGCGCGGCAAAGGCCTGCCGAACCCGCAGGGCGGCGCGGCCGGCGATCTCCTTGTCACTTTGCGAATCATGCTGCCGGATGAGCCGGACGCCGATCTCGTCAGCCTGGCGCGGCAGTGGCAGACGGAGAAGCCCTATGATCCGCGGCGCGACATGAAATAGCCGGGGATCGGCTGCGGATTAGAGCTCCCTAACGTGCCCGCCTTGCGGCGAGATCGGCATGGATGTGCCGCGCGAGCGTGAGGAGCCGCTCGCTTTCGAAAGGCGCCGCGAGCGCATAAAGGCTTGCGGACTCGCGCCAATAGACCGAATTGCCGGAGATCACGGCAACGCCTTGGAAGTTGGGAACGGGCGGCGTTTTGGCGGCCGCGACGCAGAGGACGACCGGCGCGCCGGCCGCATCGGCGAAATCGAGACAATTGGCAAGATCGCCCGGGGCACCCCTGACTTCGCCGCGCAGCAGTTGCAGACCCTCCCGTTTCAGAACCGGGAGGATGACGAGCGCCGGCTCGACGTCGCCCGGCAAGTTCAGCAAAGGCTGGGAGATGGCCTCATGTGCGCGAGAATCGCGCAGGGCCGAGGCGGCGAGAAGCGCCAGGGCCGGACCATGGGCCGATGCGGCGAACTCGCGATATCTGCTCATCCAGAAATTGGCGGCAAGGGCGATGCAGACGCCCGCCACGAAGGCGGCCATGGAAAACGCGAGGCTGCGGCGCCACAGCCGCCGCGGATAGGCCTCGCGCGCCGCGCCGCCACCGGGCGCGAATGAGGGCAGGGTGATGAGCCGCGGCGCAAAGGTGAAGGACAGGCTCATCGGTACCGGTTCGAGCGTCGCTTGCGAGAAGGCCGCCCGCAACAGGATATTCTGCTGCCGCCAAGCCTCGACGCGGGCGGCGTCGGCCGGCGCGGCCAAAAGATGGGCAAGGATCGCCTCGCGCTTGTCGTCGTCCACTTCGCCGTCGACGAAGCCGTGCAAATCCTCTTCGGCAATGGGCAGAGGCGTGAAACTCACGGCTGCATCCCTATTTCACCACCCGCAAATGGGCGTTCCGGCGCGCCGGGACGGGGGCGCCGGCGTCGCTGCCCAGGGCTTCGGCAAGACGGGTCCGGGCACGACCCAGACGGGCGACGAGGCCGCCGCGCGAGATCCGCAAGATCCGCGCGGCTTGGGCATAGTTGAACCCTTCCAGCACCACCAGGAGCAGGGCTTCACGCTCCTCCAGCCTCAGCCGGCCGAGCGCGGCGCAAACTCCTTTCGGCACATTGTTGGCGTGACAGCTTCGCGCCGCCCCGTCGTCGCCAGGCACAGCCCAGGCCGCCACGGTTCCGGCCGGGCTCGTTGCACGCTCCTGCGGAGTTTCGCGATTGAGCTGCGTCAGAGCCGCGAAAACCTGCAGCACGAGGTCGAATTTCCGCTCCGGCAGGCCACATTCGAGGATGCGCATGAAGGTTGCATGGACGAGCTCATCGGCCATGTCGCTCGGCGCAGGCGAAGCCTGCGTCAGGGCCCGCGCGTAGCGGCGCAAACGCGGCGTCAAGAGGGCCAACTCGTCTCTGACACTCACCTCGCCTCTCCACCCTAATGCGCTCCGCAGCATGTTGCGCGAACGCCGCGAGATTCGTTCGAAAGGCGCATGCTCTCATCTTTCAAGTCGGGCCGAATTGATCTGTCCCAATGATGGGTCGCTTCGGCGTTCCAGGCGCTCCGGCATCGGCGCGGGGACCCGCCGCCACCGTTTCTCTGCGCCGCGGCGCGCCCTGCCGCCTCTAGATATTAGAGCGGCGCGGCAGGCTTGCCTATGGCCGCTCCAAGAATCTTGAGTTCGAAATCTTGAGTTGAAATCTCGCCGCGGACTTCCGGCGGCGAATTTCACCGCGGCCGGCTCTTCCCTTCGAGCCAGCCCTTGAGTTAAACAGGTTTTGCCTTTTCACCGGGTGCCTCTTCGCTGCCCTCGTTCTGCCCGTCGGAGCGCTGATCGCCCAGCGCCGACATTCGACAGCGCGAATTTGGGAAAATGTTTCGTGACATCGAAGCAGATCGAGGGCTTGGCCAACGCGCCAAATCCTGGTTAAAGGCAGGCCTGCGCCGCGGGAAGTCCCGGGTCGCGCCCCTCTCTTGAGCCGGATCGAGAATGACGCAACCCGAACCTAAGCCCGTGGAAGCAAATACCGTCGGGATCCTGGCCGGCAAGCGCGGCCTCGTCTTTGGGGTCGCCAATAATCGGTCGATCGCCTGGGGTATCGCCAAAGCGGCGCATCAGGCGGGCGCGGAGCTTGCCTTCACCTTCCAGGGCGAATCGCTTGAGAAACGGGTTCGGCCGCTCGCCCTCGAATTGGGCGCCGCGGTCGTGGGTCATTGCGACGTCGCCGATGTGGCGACGCTCGATGCCGCCTTCAGCGAGATCGAGCGGCTGTGGGGCGCTCTCGATTTCGTCGTCCATTGCGTGGCTTTCTCCGACAAGGACGAATTGACCGGCCGTTACGTCGATACGACGGCGCAGAACTTCTGCAACACGCTGCTGATCTCCTGCTATTCCTTCACGGCGATTGCGCAGCGCGCCGAAAAATTGATGAGGGACGGCGGCGCCATGCTCACCCTCACCTATTATGGCGCCGAGAAATGGATGCCGCACTACAATGTGATGGGCGTCGCCAAGGCGGCACTCGAAGCAAGCGTGCGCTATCTCGCCGCCGATCTCGGCGAGAAGAACATTAGGGTGAACGCGATCTCCGCCGGTCCGATCAAGACCTTGGCCGCCTCCGGAATCGGCGACTTCCGCTATATTCTCAAATGGAACGAATATAACGCACCGCTGCGGCGCTCGGTCACGATCGAAGAGGTCGGCGAGAGTGCCGCCTTTCTCCTGTCGCCCCTGGCGCGCGGCATCACCGGCGAAATCCTGCATGTCGATGCCGGCTATCATGTCGTGGGCATGAAAAATCCCGCCGCTCCCGATATCTCGGCCCTCATCAAAGAGTGAGGGATCAAGGCCGAATTCGATGGCTTGCCGCCTGCCAATCTCCCCTGCACTGTGCTACAGTGGCGCTTAAGTTGCGGCCTGTCGTGCCTGCGCAGGCGCAGGGGTCGGGCGTCAGCGGTCTCATGCTCCATCGCCGCCGATGCGAAGAATGGAAAGCCTTGTCGCTTGTGGGCAAGCCAGACGGTTCATGCAAAGTTCATTTGCGCCGTCGCATTGAAGGTGTCCAACTCCTCGGGCGGTCCGGCCGCTGAAGGGATGAAGCAATGCCGCAGGGTCGGGCGCCGGGGGGCGCATCGCAAAGCGAAATGTCGAAATTCGGAATGCGATGCCAAACAGCCGATCGTCAGTGATGTATTCCGCCCTCCGCGCCCACAATCCCAATCCCGTTCCTGCCAGACCCGCCCGCGTGCTGCGTGGCCCCGTCCGGCTGGATCTGCTTCGCGACGAATTGCTGTGCGAGATTTTCGCGGCGACCGTGCGCGCCCGCCCAAATGCGGTCGCCTTGATCACCGCCGGCGGCAAGCTCACTTATGCGGAGATCGATCGTCGCGCCGAGGCGCTGGCGCGCGGCCTGTTGCGGCATGGGATTGGTCCCGGCCAGGTCGTCGGGCTGTGGCTGCCGCGCGGCTGCGAATTGCTGATCAGCCAGATCGCCATCGCCAAGACCGGCGCCGCTTGGCTGCCTTTCGACGCCGACGCCCCCATCGACCGGATTGCAATCTGCCTCGAGGACGCCGGGGCGGCGGCGCTCTTGAGTGCCGGTCCGCGGGCCGAGACGGCGCGCGCCAAGCCTGCCTGCCCGGTTCTCACGGCTGACGATCTTGTCGATGCCGCGGATCAGACCATCGTCGATGCGCGAACGCTCGGCGCGACGCCGGATCATCCTGCCTATCTGATCTATACCTCGGGATCGACCGGCACGCCGAAGGGCATTGCGATCTCAGGCCGCAACATCTGTCATTTTCTGCGTGCCGCGAATGAGATCTATGGGCTCAAAGAAAGCGATGTGGTGTTCCAGGGGGCCTCGGTCGCTTTCGATCTCTCGATGGAAGAGATCTGGCTGCCCTATCTCGTCGGCGCCACGCTGTTTGTCGCCTCGCCGGAGATCATGGGCGAGACGGACCGTCTGCCGGAGGTCCTTGAAGCCAACGGCGTCACGGTGCTCGATACGGTACCGACGCTTCTCAGCGTTCTGCCGCGCGATGTCGCGAGCCTGAGGCTGATCATCCTCGGCGGCGAGGCCTGCCCGCCGACGCTCGCCCGGCAATGGTGCCGCCCCGGCCGCAAGATCTTCAATTCCTATGGGCCGACCGAAGCAACGGTCGTCGCCACCATCGCCGAAGTGCGAATCGGCGAGACTGTGACAATCGGGACGCCAATCCCGAATTACAGCTGCTATGTCGTCGACGAGGGCCTCGGTCTCCTCGGCTCGGACGAGGAAGGCGAGCTGTTGATCGGCGGTCCGGGCGTCGCGCAAGGCTATCTCAACCGGCCCAAGCTCAGCGCCGAAAAATTCATCGCCAATCCCTTCGGCGGCACGAACGGCGATCCGGTGCTCTATCGCTCCGGCGATGCCGCAATCATCGATCAGCAGGGCAATCTCCTGTTTCGCGGCCGGATCGACGATCAGGTGAAAATCCGCGGCTTTCGCGTCGAGCTCGGCGAGATCGAGGCGAAACTGCTGGAATGCGCCGCAATTGACGGCGCGGCCGTGGTTCTGCGCCAGAATGACGGGCTCGACGAGCTCACCGCCTTCATCGTGCCGGCTCCGGGCGCAAGCCTCGACAGCAAGCTTTTGCGCAGCGAGCTGCGCGCCAAATTGCCGGCCTATATGGTGCCGGCGCGCTTCGAGCTCATCGTCGCTCTGCCGACGCTCGTTTCCGGCAAAGTCGATCGCAACAGCCTGAAGAAATTGGAACTCGTTGCGCTCGCGCAGGCGGAGGCGCAGGAAGAACCACGCAACGAGACGGAGGCAATTCTGCTTGCCGCCGCCAAGCGCGTGCTGCCGCCGCAGCCGCTTCCCCTCGACGCGGATTTCTTCACCGATCTCGGCGGCCATTCGCTGCTCGCGGCGCGTTTCGTCTCGATCGTGCGCGAGACGAAGGCTTTCTCCGGCATCACTTTGCAGGATGTTTATGCGGCGCGCTCCTTGCGCGCGATGGCCGCGCTTCTGAATGGCAAATCCCGGCCTTCGAGTGGCGGCGGCGATCTTTCCTTCGATCCGCCGCCCTTGCGGCGGCGCTTCCTCTGCGGCCTCGCTCAGCTCGCCGCCATGCCTTTCATCTTGTCGTTGATCGCCGTGCAATGGCTCGGCGTCTTCATGAGCTATATGCTGTTTACCGATGCCGACGCGACGCTGCTCGAAGAGATCGGCGTGCTCCTTGCGGTCTATTTCGCCATCGAGATCGCCATTCTGGTGACAGGCATTGGCGCAAAATGGCTGCTGCTCGGGCGCATCAAGCCCGGCCGCTATCCTTTGTGGGGCACCTATTTCTTCCGCTGGTGGCTGAGCGCGCGCTTGTTGACGCTTGTGCCTGTCAAGACTTTTGGCGGCACACCGTTTGCGCGCCTCTATTTGCGCGCCCTCGGCGCCAAGATCGGCAAGGATGTGATGGTCGCCGATCTTTCCTGCGGCGCCTATGATCTTCTTTCGATCGGCGATCGTAGCTGTGTCGGCGCCAACGCGACTTTCGCCAATGCGCGGGTTGAGGGCAATGAGCTGATCATCGGTGAGATCGAGATCGGTGCTGACGCGCAAATCGGCTCGTCCTGCGTCCTCGAAGAGGGTGTCGTCGTTCGGGCGGGCGCGGAACTGCGTGACCTGACCGCTGTTTCCGCCGGCGTTGGCATCGGCGCATGGGAGATTTGGGACGGTTCGCCCGCCGCCAAGGTCGGAAGGATCGATCAGGCGGCACTGCCCGCCTTTGCAAGCGCCGGACGGCTGCGGCGCAGCGTGACGGCGGCGCTCTATGGCGTGCTGCTGCTCGCCTTACCGCCCTTGGCCATGTTGCCGACCTTCGCCGGCTTCTGGGTTTTCAATCACGTCGACGATTTGATCGGCGTCGCCGACGTCGACCACTTCCTCTATCACCTGTCGATTGCCGTGATCGCTTGGCCGACGGCCTTCGCCATTGTGCTCGCCACCGTCGGTTTCATCGTCGCCTTCCGCTGGCTGGTCTTGCCGCGGCGGGTGACGGCGGGCGATTATTCCGTGCACTCCTGGTTCTATCTGCGCAAATGGGTGGTGGGGCTCGCGGCCGAGGTGACGCTGGACACGCTCTCCTCGCTCTATGCGACAGTCTATATGCGGGCCTGGTACAGGCTGATGGGCGCGAAGATCGGCAAGTCCGCGGAGATTTCGGCTAACCTTGCCGGCCGCTATGATCTCGTCGAGATCGGTGAAAACTGCTTCATCGCCGATGAGGTCGTCCTCGGTGATGAAGAGATCCGGCGCGGCTATATGATCTTGAAGCAGGTCAAGACCGGGCCGCGCGTCTTCGTCGGCAACAATGCCGTGGTGCCGCCGGGCGCGGAGATCCCTGCCAATGCGCTGATCGGCATCAAATCCAAGCCGCCGGCGAACGCGATGATGAGTCCCGGCGACACTTGGTTCGGCTCGCCGCCGATCAAGTTGCCGGTGCGGCAGACCTTCAACGTCGGGGCCCATTGGACCTTTGAGCCGCCGCGCTGGAGGAAAGTCTTCCGCGCCTGCTTCGAAGCGATGATGATCTCGCTGCCGATCGTCCTCTTCATAACTTTCGGGACCTGGGCCATCGACTGGTTCGGACAGGCCTTGTTGAGCGGTGCTTATGGCGAATTGGTTTGGCGCTTCGTCGCTGCGGCGGTCATGATGTCGGGCGGCCTCGGCGCGGTCGTCATTCTGCTCAAATGGATCACCATGGGCCGCTATAAGCCGATCATGAAACCCATGTGGTCGTGGTGGGCGATGCGGACCGAGGCCGTCGCCGTCATCTATTCCGGCATTGCCGACCGCATGCTGCTCGATCATCTGCGCGGCACGCCCTTCCTGCCTTGGATCTGGCGGCTGCTCGGCGCCAAGGTCGGCCGCGGCGTCTTTGTCGACATGACCGACATCACCGAATTCGATTGTGTCAGCATCGGCGATTTCTGCGCGGTCAATGCGAATGCGGCCTTGCAGACGCATCTCTATGAGGATCGGGTGATGAAAGTCGGCCGGGTGAAGGTCGGCAAAGGCGTGACGGTCGGCGCCGGCTCGACCGTGCTCTACGATACGGTCGTCGGCGATTATGCCCGGCTCGGGCCGCTCACAATAGTGATGAAGGGCGAGCAGATCCCGGCGCATTCTGAGTGGGTCGGCTCGCCGGCGCAGATGAAGGCGGTGCCAGTCGTTGCCGAGGAAAAAGTGGCGGCGTAAAGCGCGCATTTTCTATCGGGTTTAGCACAGAAGCTGATCGCTCCTCGCCCCGCTTGCGGGGAGAGGGGCGCGCCGCAGCGTTTCTGCGCTAAAATCTTTCATTCGGTTGCGCGGCCACTGCCTTCTCCTTAAGTGAGAAGGGTAGGCACCTATGGCTTGATCCATGTCGCACAACACCTTTGGCCATCTTTTCCGCGTCACGACCTTCGGCGAAAGCCATGGGCCGGCGATCGGCTGCGTCGTCGACGGCTGTCCGCCGGGCCTGCCGCTGGAAGAAGCCGACATCCAGCACTTTCTCGACGAGCGCAAGCCCGGCCAATCGCGCTTCACCACCCAGCGCCAGGAATCCGATCGCGTCAAAATCCTCTCAGGTGTTTTTCGCGAGAGCGAAACCGGTCCGCAGGTGACGACCGGCACGCCGATCGCGCTTTTGATCGAAAATGAAGACCAGCGCTCGAAAGATTATGCGGCGATCAAGGACAAATACCGGCCGGGCCATGCCGATTTCACCTATGAGATGAAATATGGCCTGCGCGATTATCGCGGCGGCGGCCGCTCTTCGGCGCGGGAAACCGCGGCCCGCGTTGCCGCCGGCGCCATTGCGCGGAAAATCATTCCAGGCGTCATTGTGCGCGGCGCGCTCGTCGCGATGGGGCCGCATTGGATCGACCGGGCGAAATGGGATTGGGAGGAGACGCGGCGCAATCCCTTCTTCGCGCCCGACGCCAAAGCCGCGGCCTTCTTTGCCGAAAAACTCGATGAAATCCGCAAGGCGGGCTCCTCGATCGGCGCGGTGATCGAGATCGTGGCCGAAAATGTGCCGGCCGGCTGGGGTGCGCCGATTTATGGCAAGCTCGATGCGGAGCTTGCCTCAGCGCTGATGTCGATCAATGCGGTGAAAGGCGTCGAGATCGGCGACGGCTTTGCCGCAGCGGCGCTGTCGGGCGAAGAGAATGCCGATGAGATTTTTTTGGGCAATGACGGAAAACCCTTCTTCGGCTCCAATCATGCCGGCGGCATTTTGGGTGGCATTTCGAGCGGCCAAAATATCGTCGCGCGTTTCGCGGTGAAGCCGACCTCGTCGATCCTGACGCCCCGCCGCACGATCGACCGCGCCGGCAGGGAGACCGAGATCGCGACGCAAGGCCGCCATGATCCATGCGTGGGGATCCGCGCCGTGCCGGTCGGCGAAGCCATGGTCGCCTGCGTGCTCGCCGACCAGTTTCTGCGCCATCGCGGGCAGATGGGGGAGGGGCGGGAGGTGTTTGGGGGATAGGGGGCGAGCTAAGTCGCCTGCGTTTCCCCGGCCGACTGAAGCCACAGCGGAAGGAGAGCCGGGGTCCAGCGCGACATGATGTTGCGCAAAGCGCAACTTCGAACCTCTTTCAATAATGCCGCTTCGCGAAGATTTTGCGCTGGATTCCGGGTTGCGTTCCGCTTCAGGCCGAAGGCCTTCCGCTCTACGGCCGCGGAAAAGTGGCGCTATTAACCCGAGTTCGTTGCCGCACTTGACTCCTACCCGAGAAAGAGGAATCCATAAGAACAAATAGGGAACCTAAAAAGTTAAAGACGGAGCGGAGCGATGGCGAAAGCGCATGTGCAGGCCGAGCTGGCCCGCTCGGAGTGCGCCCCTCAAAGCCGTCATTGCGAGGAGCAAAGCGACGAAGCAATCCAGCCTATTCCCCATTCTTCTGGATTGCTTCGTCGCTGCGCTCCTCGCAATGACGCTCTTATCCATGACACGCCATCGGCACCTTCAGTTCAGCTGGACTCTCTGCGCGCCACAATCGCCCAGATCATGGCGCAAGCTCTGCCGGATGGCTTTTCCGATAGTTTTTCTAGTGGCTTACTTGGTAGAGCTACAGCTCCACAAAAACTGCAGCCGCGCATTTCCCTCGGCGCCAGCCGCCTCGACCGCCTGCTTGGCGGAGGACTGAAACCCGGGACGCTCACGGAAATTCTTGGGGCACGCCCCGGCGATGCGGTTGCCGCTTCCGGCTTTCTCCTAGGCCTCGCCGCCCGTCTTGCGGCGCGTCCGGACAGAGAGAAGGCCGCGATCGTCTGGGTCGGCGAGGATTTTTCCGCAAGCGAGCAGGGCGCGCTCTATGGGCCGGGCCTTGCCCTTCACGGTCTCGATCCCGCCCGGCTTGTTCTCGTCAAGGCGCAGAGCGCGAAAGATGCGCTCTGGGCCATGGAAGAGGCATTGAAATGCCGAGCGCCCGCCGTCGTCATCGGCGAGCTCTGGTCGGCTAAACCTTATGATCTGACCGCCTCGCGAAGGCTTCTTCTCGCGGCGCAGAAATATGGCACGCCCGCGCTTTTGTCTCTGGCTGGCCTGCCGGGCGGAGCTGACCAGCTCTCGAGCGGTGCCGATCTGCGCTTCGAGATCCGCACGCATCCGAGCGTGCATCCGCCTTCCGCCGGTTCTCTGCCGCTGCCGGGCGCTGCCGCCTGGTCGGTCCGTATCGCCAAGGCGCGCTTCAAGGCGCGCAGCGATGGCTTCGGCATCGACCGCGAAAAATTTCACAGCGTGTTCTGGGATCACGAAGAGGCTTTGTTGCGTGATGCGTTACCTCTCGCTTTGGCTCCCCGCTCTCGCAACCGATCGGATCGTCCGGCGCTTGCGGAAGGGTGAGCGTGCAGCTCTGCGCGGGCTTGCCACCATCGCCAAGATCAAGAATGCGCAAAGGCTCGCCGCCGTCGATGCTTCGGCCGCAATGCAAGGCCTCAAGCCCGGCATGATGCTCGCCGATGCGCGCGCCATGCTGCCCGCCCTTCGCTGCTTTCCCGCCGATGCCGATGCCGAAGCCGAAACTTTGCGCGACATCACCGATTGGTGCCGCAGATTTACGCCGCTCGCCGCGCTCGATCCGCCGGACGGGGTGATGCTCGATGTCACCGGCGCGGCGCATCTTTTCGGCGGCGAAGAAAAATTGCTGGCCGAGATGGAAGAACGTCTCGCCGCACAAGGTTTTGCCGCGCGCACTGCTCTTGGCCCCACAGCCGAGGCGGCCTGGGCCTTGGCGCATTTCGGGAAAGAGCGTCGCCTGCCGATGATCTTGCCGGAAGGATGCGGCGAGAAGGAGATTGCCCGCTGCCTCGGGCCGCTGCCGCTCGCCGCTTTGCGGCTCGAAGAGGAAGTGCTTGCCGCGCTCGCTCAGGCGGGGTTGCGGCGGATCGATGATCTTCTCCTGCGGCCGCGGGCGCCGCTCGCCGCGCGTTTCGGCGCCTCTCTCTTTGCCCGGCTCGACGGGCTGCTCGGCCGCGCCAAAGGCCCGATCTCGCCGCGTTTCGAGGCGCCCGCCTATCTCGTCGAGCGGCGCTTTGCCGAAGCCATCATCAGGCGCGAGCATGTCGAGGCGACGATTTTTGCGCTGGCAGGCGAGCTGGCGCAGCTTTTGACGCGGCATGGCGAAGGCGCCCGCACACTCGATGCGAGCCTCTATCGCGTCGATGGCGCGGTGAACCATATCGAGATCGGGTTGAGCCGGCCCTCGCGCGATCCAAAGATGATCGCGCGTCTCTTCCACGAAAAGATCGAGGCGCTTTGCGCAAAGGGCGAGGACGATCCTCTCGATGCCGGCTTCGGCTTCGATGTTCTCCGCTTGTCTGCGCTCGCGGTCGAGCGGCTCGATCAGACGCAGGCGCATTGGCTGGGAGAAGAGCAGGGACAAGAAGATCTCGCCGATCTCATCGACCGGCTCGGCGCGCGGCTCGGCGTGCGGCGCGTCACAAGGCTTGCCTTTGCCGACACACATATTCCGGAATTCGCCGTCAGTGCCGTACCGGCGGCGCGCGCCCCTCTCCCCGTGAGCGAAGCGAAATGGGGAGAGGGTAGGGTGAGGGGCCAGGTGACTGGCCACGACATTGATGCCAATCGCCCGGCCCCTCACCTTACCTCTCCCCGCAAGCGGGGAGAGGGGCGGCAGACGTTGTTGCAAAACGGGTTCCCCGCACGCGAAGGATCTTGTCTCCCCGACCGCCCGATCCGTCTCTTGCCCCAGCCGGAGCCGATCGAAACCATCGCCAGCGTGCCGGACGGGCCGCCTCTGCGCTTTCGCTGGCGGCGCGTCCTGCATGAAATCGCGGCGATCGAAGGGCCGGAGCGGATCGCGCTTGAATGGTGGAAGAATGAAACGGAGCTGACTCGCGATTATTTCCGCGCCGAGGATATCGAGGGCCAGAGGTTCTGGCTCTTCCGCGAAGGTCTCTATGAGACCGAGAGTCTGGCGCCGCGCTGGTTCATGCATGGGCTTTTCGCATGAGCCGCGTGCAGCCCCAAAACATTCCCTTCGCGGAATTCGCCGTCACCACAAATTTTTCCTTCCTGCGTGGCGCCTCGCATCCGGAAGAGCTCATCGCCCGCGCGCTCGATCTCGGCCTCAAGGGCCTTGGGATTGCCGACCGCAATTCTCTCGCCGGCATCGTCCGCGCCCATGTTTATGCACGAGACAATGAGGCGGCCTCGCGCGGCCTCAAGCTTGCGATCGGCGCCCGCCTCGTCTTTTGCGATGGTGCGCCCGATATACTCGCCTTTCCGCGCGACCGCGCCGCCTACGGAAGGCTCACACGCCTCATCACTTGCGGCAATCTCAAGGCGCAGAAGGGCTTTTGTCTCCTCACGCGCGACGATCTCCTTGAGTTTGCGGAAGGCATGCAGCTCATCGTGATGCCCACGAGCACATGGGAGGAGAAGGATACACGCAAGCAAGCGGCGAGAGCCTATGAGGGCTTCACCAATGCCGCAGCATCGGACGATCCGCCGCGCTCACATCAAAATCTTTCTCTCTGCAAAGGGGAGGGTGATTTCCTCTCTTCCCTCGAGGAAGCAACGCAGGGCCGCGTCTGGCTCGCAGCCAGCATGACCTATGGGCGTGCGATGCGGAAGAGTCTCGCCGAACGCGTTGCTCTTTCGCGTGCCAGAAATCTTCCGCTCATCGCCACCAATGATGTTTTGATGCATGAGGCGGCAAGGCGGCCTTTGCAGGATGTTCTCACCGCGATCCGCAAGGGCGTTCCGCTCGAGACGATCGGCCGATGCCTCGAGGCCAATGCCGAACGGCATTTGAAGAGCGGCACTGAGCTGGCGCGCCTCTTCACTGAGGTGCCCGAGGCGATCTCTGAGACGCTGCGCTTTCTCGATGGCCTTGCCTTTTCGCTCGACGAGCTCGCACATGAATATCCGGAGGAATTGCGCGAAGGTTTTGCGAGCCCGCAAGAAGCGCTCGAAGCCTTTGCGCGGGAAGGCGCGGCGCGGCGCTATCCCGCTGGCGTCCCGGAGCGGGTCAGCCAAGCGCTGGCGCATGAATTGAAGCTCGTCGCAGCGCTCGCCTATGCGCCCTATTTCCTCACCGTGCACGACATCGTGCGCTTCGCCCGCGAACAGAAGATTCTGTGTCAGGGCCGCGGCTCGGCGGCCAATTCGGTGCTCTGCTTTTGCCTCGGCATCACCGAAGTCGATCCGGCGATCCATGATCTCTTGTTCGAGCGCTTCATTTCGGCCGAGCGCAAGGAGCCGCCCGACATAGATGTCGATTTCGAGCATGAGCGGCGCGAAGAGGTCATGCAATATATCTATGCCCGCTATGGCCGCGCCCGCGCCGGCCTCACCGCGAGCGTGATCACCTATCGCAGCCGCTCCGCCCTGCGCGAGGTCGGCAAGGTCTTCGGCCTTTCCGAAGATGTCGTCGGAGCACTTGCGGGCGACATTTGGGGTCGCTCCTCCGAGATCGTGAGCGACGAGACGATCCGCCGCTTGGGCCTTGATCCCGCCGCGCCGCGCCTCAAAAAAGTGCTGGCGCTCGCTGGCGAGCTGATCGGCTTCCCGCGCCATCTTTCGCAGCATACGGGCGGCTTCGTCATCACCCGCGGCCGGCTCGACGAGACCGTGCCGATTGCCAATGCGGCGATGGATGCGCGCACCACCATCGAATGGGACAAGGACGATCTCGATGCGCTCGGCATATTGAAGGTCGATGTTCTGGCGCTCGGCATGCTGACCTGTCTGCGCAAGAGTTTTGAACTTCTGCAGAAGCATTACGATAAAATCTATACGCTCGCGAGCCTGCCAGCGGAAGAACGCGCCGTCTATGCGATGATTTCGCGCGCCGATACGATCGGCGTGTTCCAGATCGAGAGCCGGGCGCAAATGTCCATGCTGCCGCGGCTTCGCCCTTCGGCCTTCTATGATCTCGTCATCGAAGTGGCGATCGTGCGGCCGGGACCGATCCAGGGCGATATGGTGCATCCCTATCTGCGCCGCAGGCAGGGGCTGGAGCCCGTCAACTATCCGTCGAAGGAGCTCGAAGCCGTGCTCGGCAAGACGCTCGGCGTGCCTTTGTTCCAGGAACAGGCGATGAAGATCGCCATTGTCGCCGCCGGTTTCACGCCGGCCGAGGCCGACAAATTGCGCCGCGCCATGGCGACCTTCAAGCGTACCGGCATGATCGGCAAATTCCGCGACAAGCTGATCGAGGGCATGGTTGCGCGGGGTTATACGCGGGACTTCGCGGCGCGCTGCTTCCGGCAGATCGAAGGTTTTGGGACCTATGGCTTTCCGGAAAGCCATGCCGCCTCCTTCGCGCTTCTCGTCTATGCCTCCGCCTGGATGAAATGCCGCTATCCGGATGTCTTTGCCTGCGCACTCTTGAATGCGCAGCCGATGGGCTTTTATGCGCCGGCGCAGATTCTCCGCGACGCGCGTGAACATGGCATCGGCGTCGAAGAGGTGGATGTGAATTTTTCCGCCTGGGATGCGATCCTTGAAACTGCAGGCGCTTCCCGTGAGGACGTCATGGCCGGGCTTGTCCCGGCCATCCACGCCGATCCGTTGTTGCTTTCTTTCAATGCTGGGCAGCAGCGGCGCCGCGTGGATGGCCGGGACAAGCCCGGCCATGACGGCGGAAAGAGTGGGGCCGAGACCATTGTCAATCCGTCACCGCCCCCCTTCCATCCCCGCCATGCCTCGATGCAAGGCGAGATTTTCTCGACCCATAAGATCCGGCTCGGCTTCCGGCAGGTCAAAGGCCTCGCCCAAAAGGACATGGCCGAGCTTACCGCCAAACGCGGCAAGGGCTATGATTCGATCCGTGATCTCTGGCTGCGCACCGGGCTCACGCCGAGCGCGCTCGCGGCGCTCGCCGAAGCCGATGCCTTCCGCTCGCTCGGCCTCGACCGGCGCGATGCGCTTTGGGCGGTGCGCGGTTTGAACCGTGCCGGCGACAAGGATGATCTGCCTTTGTTGAAGGATTTGAGCTTTTGCGCGACCGAGCCAGATGCGCATCTGCCGCCTATGCCGCTCGGCGAACATGTGGTCGAGGATTATCGCCATCTCTCGCTGTCGCTCAAAGCTCATCCGGTCGCCTTTTTGCGCGATCGACTGGCAGCCAGACAGATCTTACGCGCGGAAGAATTGGCGCATGTGCCGCCGGGCCAGCGCGTGACCACGGCGGGCCTCGTTCTCGTACGGCAGCGGCCGGGCTCGGCCAAGGGCGTGATATTTTTGACGATGGAGGACGAGACCGGCGTCGCCAATGCGATCATCTGGCCGAAGGTTTTCGAGAGCCTGCGGCCGATCGTGATCGGCGCCCGTTTCATCGCCGTCACCGGAAGGCTGCAATCGGAATCAGGCGTCATCCATATCGTTGCCGAGCGGGCCGAGGATCTGACGCCGCTGCTCGGCCTTCTGACGAGCCAAAACGAAGAAATTGCCAAAGAGATTTCAGGGCTGGCACGGGCCGATGCGGTCAAGCGCCCGCATCATGGGCCGCGATTTCCCTTGTCGGCAAAAAGAGAGCGCGCTGAAGTTGGAAAACCCGCCGAACCGGAGCTTTTCGATCGCGCGCCCGCCGCAGATCTCGCCAAAGATCTTGCCAATGTCCTGCCGAAAGGGCGCAATTTTCATTGAATCGCAGGCCGTGCGCCAATTCTTCAGCAAAAAGCCGCCGTTCCAAAGAACGGCGGCTCAGTTACCGCAAAGCTTGGCTTTCAACGCATAACCATCCGGAAAGTCAGCGACTTTCCTAGATCATGCGCGAGGATCAGGCCTGCTGCAGATTGCAGGCGGCCGTCTTGCCGGACCGACGGTCGGTCTCGACATCGAAGGAGACCTTCTGGCCTTCCACGAGGCCACGCAGGCCGGAGCGCTCGACGGCGCTCACATGGACGAAGATGTCCTTGCCGCCATTGTCCGGCTGAATGAAGCCGTAGCCTTTTTGATCATTGAAGAATTTGACAGTACCCGTTTGCATCGCGCGTCCCTTATCGGCTGGAGCTCCTGGCCGAAGACCCCAGCATTCATTTGCATTTTCAGCGTGGCCTTTGCAGGCTGGCCGGAAATGCTCCGTGCACAGTGGACGGTCATGCGACTGACCGCCCGGTTTCAGTCGAATTTGGTAGAAGAGGCTGAAACGTGCGTCGGTAGGGCAGACAGCTCGATCCAGAAATCAGTCCAAAAGCGATCTCCGATTATATGGAAGCGAAAATCGCCTTTGGCAATCCCGGTCGGCCCGATTCTTTGCAGCTGCCCTGCTGCTTAACCAATTTCGGACACCACCTTGACGACCGCCTCGGTGAGCCGCTGCAAATCTGGCCGCTCGATGGGGAAGGCCGGGGTCAGATAGATGATCTGCCCGAAGGGCCGCACGAAGACGCCCAAGTCGACGAAGCGGCGCTTTACCCTATCGAGATCGAAAGCCGTGGCGAGTTCCACGACCCCAATGGCGCCCTTCACGCGCACATCGCCGACGTGGCGCATATCCCGGCAGGGGACGAGGCCTTCGGCGAGTGCCGCCTCGATCGCCGCGACCTGCGCGAGGCGCGGCTCCGTCTCGAAGAGATCCAGCGAGGCATTTGCGGCGGCGCAGGCGAGCGCATTGGCCATAAAGGTCGGCCCATGCATCAGCGCATGGGCGGGATCATCCGACCAGAAGGCCTCGAATATGGGCTGGCGGGCCAGTGTCGCAGCGAGCGCCATGGTGCCGCCGGTCAAAGCTTTCGAAAGACAGATGATGTCGGGCACGACACAAGCCGCTTCGGCGGCGAACAGGGTGCCGGTACGGCCGAAGCCGGTAAAAATCTCGTCGAAGATCAGCAGGAGATCATGGCGGTCGGCGACCGCCCGAATATGCTTGAGCACGGCAGGATCATGAAAGATCATGCCGCCGGCGCCCTGCACCAGAGGCTCGACGATGATGCCGGCGAGCTCACCGGCATGGCGTGCTACCAGCGCGTCGAAATTTTCCCGCGTTTCTTCGTCGCGCGGTAGATCGGCGATGATGTTTTCCTGCAGCACGCCGGCGAAGAGGCTGTGCATCCCTTCCTCGGGATCGCAGACCGCCATAGTGGCAAAAGTGTCGCCATGATAGGCGCCTTTGAAGGCGAGGAATTTGCGCCGGGTCCTGACCCCTTTGTTGAGCCAGAACTGAACGGCCATTTTCAGCGCGACTTCGACGGCGACCGAGCCGCTGTCGGAAAAGAAAACGCGTTCGAAGCCGCCCGGCACCAGAGCGCAGAGACGCGTGGCCAGACGCAAGGCCGGTTCGTGCACGAGCCCGCCGAACATCACATGCGGCATCACCCCGAGCTGTTCTTTCACCGCCGCGGCGATCGCTGGATGATTATAGCCATGGCAGGCGGTCCACCAGCTCGCGATGCCGTCGATCAGCTCGCGGCCGTCGGCCAATTTGATCCGCGAACCCTGGGTGGCGACGACGGGCAGCGGCGGGTCCGCCGTTTTCATCTGGCAATAGGGCAGCCAGATGTGGTCGAGGCCCGCCTTGAACCAATCTTCTGCCTTGCCCGCCATTATGAGGCCGTCTGCCAATGTGCCGTCCGCCAACGTGCCGGAGTTGCGAGATCAGAGCGCCAGCGCTACACCGGCGAAAAGCGAATGGAAAGACGGTCCGGCTTTGAACTCTCTCGACGCTTTCGCTCAAGCCAAGCTCGCCCAATTGGAGCGCGCCTCTTTGCGACGCCGTTTTGTCGAGACGCGCCGGGAGCTGTGGCCGGACGAGGGTCCGGTCGTTGTCCGCGACGGCCGCAGGCTCCTGTCCTTTTCCTGCAATGATTATCTCAATCTGTCGCAGCATCCCGCGGTCAAGGCGGCGGCCATCGCGGCGATCGAGACCTATGGCACGGGGTCCGGCGCCTCGCGCCTCGTCACCGGCAATCATCCGCTCTTCGCTCCATTGGAGACGCGGCTCGCGCGTTTCAAAGGGGCCGAGGCAGCCATCGTCTTCAGCTCCGGCTATCTCGCCAATCTCGGCATCATCCCGGCCTTGGCCGGGGAGGGCGATCTCGTCCTCGTCGATGCTTTGGCGCATGCCTGCATTTTTGCGGGCAGCCGGCTGTCGCCGGCCGAAATCCGAATGTTCCGCCATAATGACATCGATCATGCCCGGAAGATCCTCGCCGAAGAACGCGCCCGCTTCCGCCATGCCTTGCTCGTCACCGACGGCGTCTTTTCGATGGATGGCGATCTCGCCCCCCTCGGCGCGCTGGCCGCGCTCTGCGCCGAGCATGATATCTGGCTCATGAGTGATGATGCGCATGGGCTCGGCGTGCTCGCCCAAGGCCGCGGCTCGAGCTTCACTGACGGGCGCAAAGCCGATGTGCCTTTGCAGATGGGCACGTTGTCCAAGGCGATCGGCGGCTATGGCGGCTATCTCTGCGCATCGGCTCCGGTCATCGAGCTTCTGAAGAGCCGCGCCCGCACGCTTCTGTTCGCGACTGGTCTGCCGCCAGCGAGCGTAGCGGCGGCGATTGCCGCACTCGACATCATCGAAAGTGAGCCTGAACTGACGGCAAAGCCGCTCGCCAAGGCGCGCGCCTTCACCAAGCATCTCGGCCTTCCCGAGGCGCAGAGCCCGATCGTGTCACTGGTGCTCGGCGAGGCGGAGGCCGCTTTGGCCGCATCGAAAATGCTCGAAGAGGAAGGCTTCCTCGTCGTCGCCATTCGCCCGCCGACCGTCCCGGACGGCACGGCGCGGCTGCGCTTTGCCTTTTCTGCCGGCCATCGCGATGCGGATGTGGCGCGTTTGGCGAAGATCGTCGCAGAGCGCGTCGCTTTTCGCAATGAGGCGATCGCATGCCCGCCGTTTTCGTGACGGCCACTGGAACCGGGATCGGCAAGACCTATGTGACGGCGGGGCTCGCCACCTGCCTGCGCCGGCGCGGCCGCGAGGTCGCGGTCCTCAAGCCGGTGCTCAGCGGCTTCGACCCAGAGGACGCCGCGGCGAGTGATCCCGCCCTGCTTCTCGAAGCTCTGGGTGTGGCGCCAAGCCTTGCGGCGATCGCGTCCATCTCGCCCTGGCGTTTCACCTTGCCCTTGTCGCCGGATATGGCGGCGCGACGCGAGGGCAGGTCGATCGACTTTGCCGCCCTCGTCGATTTTTGCCGCAAGGCCGCCGCACATGCCGAAGATGCGCTTTTGATCGAAGGCATCGGCGGCCTCATGGTGCCGCTCGATGCTGGCGCGACCGTGCTCGATCTCGTCGAAGCGCTGCGGATCATGCCGATCCTCGTGGCCGGCACCTATGTCGGCACTTTGAGCCATACGCTGACGGCCCTCGAAGCGCTGAGGCGCCGCGGCATCGGCCTTTGCGCGCTGGTACTCGACGAAACGCCGGGCTCGGCCGCCGCGCCCGAAGAGGCCGCGGCCAGCCTGCGGAATTTCTGTGGCGCGATCCCGATCCTCATTCTCAGGCGCGGCCCGGCGCCGGACAATGCCGCAAGCTTCGAGACACTGGCCGATCTCATCCCACCAAGGTAAAGCTTGGCCGTCGGCAATCGAAGGGCTCGGCGTGATCGGCTTGGCGCGGCGAGCCGGGCGAGACCGCTGCGGTAATAAGTCCCAAATTTAGCTGAGGCGAAGCTCTTGCCTGGCGGCTACTGAAGATCAAGGCCTCCGATCCGCTCCAGAATCATCGATGCCACCGCGATATAGATATTTCCTCCATCTTCAAAACCTGTCCCGCATCGCCATGCGGCGATGGCGGCGGCGGATCTTCTTCCTGATCGGCGGCCTGATGGTCGGCGGCGCCGCGATCCTGATGGCGCTGCTTGCCGATGCCGCGCAGGAGCAATGGCGCCATCTGCTGTCCGTCTCGCGCTACGCGGCCCTGGTGATCACGCCGCTCGGTTTCGGCTTGGCGCTCTTCCTGGCGCGGCGCTTTTTCCCCAATTCGCAGGGCAGCGGCATTCCGCAAGTGATCGCCGCGCGCGAATTGCCGGATGTAAAAGCACGCCTGTCCCTGGTCTCGCTGTGGATCGCCGGCGGCAAGATCTTCGTGATGCTGCTGGGGCTATTGTGCGGCGCCTCCATCGGCCGCGAAGGGCCGACGGTCCAGGTCGGTGCCGCTTTGATGTTTGCTGCCGGCCGGCGCGCCCTCAATTATCAGCGCGGGCTTCTGCTTGCCGGCGCCGCCGCCGGGATAGCGGCGGCCTTCAACACGCCGCTGGCCGGAATTGTCTTCGGAATCGAGGAGCTGAGCCGCTCTTTCGAATCGCGGACCAGCGGCCTCGTCATCGCCGCAGTCATCGCCGCGGGTCTCACCTCTCTCGGCATTGTCGGCGATTACACCTATTTCGGCTCGACCTCGGCGGTGCTGCCGTTCGGCCGAAGCTGGCTCGTGGTGCCGGTCTGCGCCGTGCTCGGCGGCTTTGCCGGCGGGCTCTTCAGCCGCATTCTGATCCTTTTCACCCGCGGCTTCCCGGGACGTGTGGGCCAATTCATTGCCCGTCACCGCGTCGGTTTCGCCATGCTGTGCGGCCTGGGAGTCGCCCTTTGCGGCCTGGCTTCGGGGGACTCGATCTATGGCACCGGCTATGCCGAGGCGCGTGCGATCGTGCATGGCGTGGCACCCGGCAGCGAGGCCTTCGGGCCGTTGAAATTCCTCGCCAGCGTCTTGTCCGCCATCAGCGGCATTCCCGGCGGCATATTTGCGCCTTCTCTGGCCGTCGGCGCCGGCATTGCGGCCGATCTGCATCTCGTCTTTCACGATGTTCCGCTCGGGGCTCTGGCGCTCGTCGGCATGGTTTCCTATCTCGCAGGTGCAGTCCAGACGCCGATCACCTCTTTCGTCATCGTCTCCGAAATGACGGAGAACCACGCCATGATCATTCCTTTGATGATTGCCGCCCTGATCGCCGATGCGACGTCGAAAACGATCTGCCGGGGCAGTCTCTATCATTCGCTGGCGGAGATCGCGCTCGACAATGCCGCGCGCCTGCGCGCGGGCAAGCACCATGAGCCGTGAGGCGGCCGAAATCTGTTTCGACCGGTCTTTCGTCGGCGCGCCCGGCGAACTCCTACAGCTGTCGCCGCGGGTCCGGCGCATGCTGGCCGGCAACCCGGGCCCGATGACCTTTACCGGAACCTGTACCTATGTCGTGGGCAGCGGCGCGGTCGCCATTATCGATCCGGGGCCCGATCTGCCCGAACATGTCGCAGCACTTCTGCGCGCCCTACGGCACGAGACGGTCAGCCATATTCTCGTGACCCACACGCATCGCGATCATAGCGGCGCCGCCGTCGCCTTGAAGGCGGCGACCGGAGCCAAGATCATCGGCTGCGCAGCCAGCGGCACGCTGGCGGTGCCGGAGCGTGACGCTGGCCTCGATGCGGGGCATGACGAAACCTATGCGCCGGATGCCGTGATGAGCGAGGGGGATGCGATCGCCGGCAGGGATTTCTCGCTGCGGGCCGTAGCGACGCCGGGCCACACGGGCAATCATCTCGCTTTTGCCATGGCCGAGGAAGCGGCGCTTTTTTCCGGCGATCATGTCATGGCCTGGTCGACCTCCGTCGTCATTCCGCCCGATGGCACCATGGCCGATTACATGGCTTCGCTCGAAAAGCTTCAGCATCGCGCCGATGCGATCTATTGGCCGGGCCATGGCAACGCGGTGCGAGAGCCGCAGCCCTATCTCGGCGCCCTTATCCACCACCGGCATCAGCGCGAGGCGGCGATTCTCGCCCGTCTCGGCACGGCCGAGGCGACGGTGGCCGATCTCGTTGCCGCGATCTATCCGGACCTCGATCCGGCGCTGCATCATGCGGCGGGCCTTTCAGTGCTCGCCCATCTCGAAGATCTCATCGCCCGCGGCCGCGTCGGCAGCGATAGAGCCGATCCCGATCATGTGGAATCGGTTCGCGATCCACATGATCGGGACAAATCGGCTCTACATCAAAGAAGTAGAGCATGTCCATTATCGGAAAAGTCTGTCAACTTTTCCGGGACATGCTCTGGCGCGCGAGATTTCGACGCAAGTCCAAACGCGAGCTATTGGCTCGCCTGATCATTTCTCATCGTCATTTCTCATCGGCCTCGGAATTCAATTCGTCGGCAAATGCCAGAATTCGCTGCGCGTTGGCGCCGAAATCATGGCGGCCGACGCGCGAGGTCGATCGGACGTCGATGCGCGTCTGCCCGGCGAGCGGACGGATCCGGATCGTGATGTCATTGGGAAAGCCGAGCAGGAGGCCGCGGTCGATCGCGTCGACATGGCCGAGGCCGAGGCGTCCGCCCGGCGGACGCGCTTCGACGAGTTTCCAATGCCGCGCGGCGACGGCGTGCAGGACGGTCTGATAGGCGTCGTCGGCGTCGAGATCGAGGATGATCGGCTGGACATCGGGATAGGCGTCGAGCTGGAGTTGCCGCAAGGCGGGTGCAATCGAGGGCTGGACGAAGCCTTTGCGGGCCGCGAGCGCGACGCGTGAAAGCGAGAAGGCCGGCGGATCGTCGATGTCTGTCGTGATGTCGTGCAGCGCCGGCAGACGCACCGCCTGATAGGCGAGATAGGCCGGATAGGCGAGCACCAGAAGCGCAATGAGAGCACCGCTGAGCAGAACGCCGATGCCCTTGCGGCCGGTGCGCCAGATCGCGATCGTAGCCGCGCCGGCGCACAAAACCGCAAGACAGGCGATGACAATGGCCGAGCCGAGCACCGCGAGGACGGCCGTCGGATCGAGCCCGACGCGCGCAAGGACCAGGCCCATGACGATGACCGCCGTCGCAAAGAAGCCGAGCCGTCGGCTCCACAGCGCGCTGTCGGAATAG
Source organism: uncultured Alphaproteobacteria bacterium (assembly GCA_963704745.1). Classification (GTDB taxonomy): domain Bacteria; phylum Pseudomonadota; class Alphaproteobacteria; order Rhizobiales; family Beijerinckiaceae; genus Methylovirgula. The sequence continues at coordinate 2,378,313 of OY969936.1, read as the reverse complement.
GGTTCCTCGATGATGAAATGCCGCATGGCGGGGCGCGACCCGAGTTTTCTGCGAAAGCCTGTTCCAGAAGGTGAGCCCAGATTCCGACAAGGGCATGGCTAAGAGTGTATCGGATAAGTCTATACGATCGGCCGCTGATCCGCACGCCGTCGCGGCAGAACCATCCCGACCCGTTCGGGGCTCTATCGCCAGGGCAGGAAAATGCCGATCGACGCGATCGTGGCGAGATTTGCTGGCGCGAATCAATGAGTGTTGACGTAGATTGTAAAGGTTCTGTTTACCGCCTGGATCGATGCTCTCGATCTCGATCGGACCTTGCCGCCTCTTCTTAGCGATCGGGTGGCGACGGCTGAGCCCAATTCCGAGTTCATGTGCAGGACCAGGACACAATCATGACGGATAAAGCCATTTCGCCGAGTTCCAGCGTCTCTGAAGAAGACGCACGCGATCTTCTCGCCCGTCTCTATCGCGAGATCGGGATCTCCGCTGTCGCTGCCGCGCTGGAAGTGACCTCGTTCAAACCGAGTGCGGAGAGGGAGCCGGCGGCATCGACCGCTTCGGAGACTTCCGGCAAAAAAGGTCTTGCTGCTTGAACGTGGATGGCGCATGGCGGAGGCCTGTCTCATTCCTGCCCTGTGTTTCAGGCAGGCTCGAGGCATCATACGGGTGCCCGAGTCACGGCCGTCTGTGGCGGGGTTGGCGCATGTCCTCAATGCGATGGCTGCGCCGCGCTTTCCGGACATGTCCCCAAGCCGTTTCGGCTTGGCCAGACGTCCTGAGCCGGCGCGGCTTCGAATCGGCGCCTGTCCCGGACCGCCCAGCGACGGTTCCGGGACAGGCGCGACAACCATTCGGCTGAAACTCATGAACGCAGTCACACGCCGGCGTTTTCTGCAAGGGGCCGGCGTGCTTTTGGTGACGCCGGTCGGGCTCGGCTCCTACGCCTTCGCCATCGAGCCGGGCTTTCGGCTCGACCTCACCTCCTATCACGTCACGCCGCCCAATTGGCCGGAAGGATTGGTGATCAAGGCGGCCGTCATTGCCGATATTCACGCCTGCGAACCTTTGATGTCGGCGACGCGCGTCCGCAGCATCGCCGAATTCACCAATCGATTGGAGCCGGACATTATTTTCGTTCTCGGCGATTTCAATGCCGGGCACCGGATGGTCAGCGCGCCGGTTTTTCCGCATCAGTGGGGGGAGGCGCTCTCCGTACTGCGCGCGCCGCTCGGGGTCTATGCGATTCTCGGCAATCATGATTGGTGGCACGGTGTGCTTCCCCGAATGCGCAGCGACGGCGCCGAGAGCATCCGCAAAGCTTTGCGCCATGCCAATATCAAACTGCTCGAAAACGAGGCAGTGCGGCTGACGAAGGACGGCCACGCCTTCTGGGTCGCCGGCTTGGCCGATCAGATGGGGCGCCGCGTCGGCTACCACGCCTTCGAAGGCCTCGACGATCTTCCCGGAACTCTGCGTCAAGTGAGCGATGACGCACCGGTCATCCTGCTCGCGCATGAGCCCTTCATATTTCGCCATGTGCCGGAACGCGTCGCTCTGACGCTCTGCGGCCACACCCATGGCGGCCAAGTCGATCTGCCTTTCGTCACCGCCGCTTTTCTCGATGCAAGGTGGGGAAGCGATTATATCTACGGCCATATCGTCGAGAATGGCCGCAATATGATCATTTCGGCCGGTCTCGGCACTTCGGTCCTGCCGGTTCGTTTTCTCTGCCCGCCAGAGCTGGTGCAAGTGACGATCGGCCGTCCTGCCAATGCGCAGGCGGTGGCGTGAAAACATGATCGATCCGAAGGAAGACCTTCGGATCGATCATGCATCGCGGCGCGAAGCCGACGACGCAAAAACAAGGATGAGGGCAAAGAGAGGGCCGCCGGCGACCGAGACCCTCTTTGATCTATCCGACCTTCATTCCACGACGACGCGGGTGCCCAGCTTGACGCGATCGTAGAGGTCGATGGCGTCGATGTTCCGCATTCTTATGCAGCCGGAAGAAACGGCCTGGCCGATTTTATCCGGCTCATTGGTGCCATGGATGCGGTAGAGCGTGTCTTTATTGCCTTGGAAGAGATAGAGTGCCCGGGCGCCGAGCGGATTTTCCGGGCCGCCGGGCAGCCCGCCGGCATCGGCGGTCGGCTGCAGATGCGGCCAACGCTCCACCATATCGGCCGGCGGCATCCAATGCGGCCATTCCTCCTTGCGGCCGACGCTGGCGACGCCTGTCCAGCCATAGGCATCGGAGCCCGTGGCGATGCCGTAGCGGATCGCCTTTCTCCCGGGCAGCACATAATAAAGGAAGTGTGTTCTCGTATCGACGATGATGGTGCCCGGTGGCTGGCCGGTCGGATCATCGACGAGATAACGTCCGAATTCAGGATTGATTTGCGCTCTCGGCGCCAGCGCCAGCCACTCCTGGTCCCTTGCCGAAAGGCTAGGGTCCGGCGTAGTTTGACCATAATCATAACCGCAGCCAGCCAAGGCCAGGCTGAACAACGGGACAGCCCAAATCACGCAACGCCGAGCGATCGACCAGATTGTGTTCACCGCTTTCAATAGCATCGTTTCGCCCCCGAAATGTATCAATTCGCTTAGCCGATTGGCGGGTGTCTTGCCATCCTCTTGTAAAGCCTAGTATGAGAAGCCGCATGTCTGTGGCGTAAATGAAACAGCTTCGCCCCTCCAGGCATTGGTCAGGACCGACCGGGCGCCTTGCAGGCAGGAAAAATTCACCATCGACAGGCAAATGAAAAGACCGCTGCGGCAGGCCGATTTCACTTTTGAAGACTCGCCTGCAAACATCGGTCGGGATTAGGAGGAGCGCGCGGAGGCCCACCGCCCTGCGCCGGCGCGGTCGCTTTTTTGCGGTAAAGCCTTCCTTGCCCGCTGTGAATCCGCTCGATAAGAGCTCATCTAAAGCGGAAACCGGCCGCCGGCCGGCGCTTTTCTTCCGATCTCTTTCCCCATTCGAGTGACGACACGTGTCCACCCTCGTTCTCAGCCATCCGGCAAGCCTCGGCCATGATACGGGCCCCGGCCATCCCGAAAGACCCGACCGGCTGCGCGCCATCGAGCAGGTGCTGGCGCATGAAAGGTTTCAATCGCTCTACCGGCTTCAGGCGCCGGGCGGCGATCACCAGGCGATCCTGCGCGTGCATCCGAAAGAATATGTCGAGGCGATCGAAAAGGCGGCGCCGGAGCAGGGCTATGTTCATGTCGATGGCGACACGATCATGAGCCCCGGCACGATGGAGGCGCTGATGCATGCCGTCGGCGGGACGGTGCTGGCCGTCAATGCCGTGATGCACGGCAATGTCGATAATGCGTTTGTTGCGGTTCGGCCGCCCGGACATCATGCCGAGCGGGCGACGCCGATGGGCTTCTGCTTTTTCAATACGGCTGCGATTGCGGTTCGCCAGGCCCAGGCGGTGCATGGCGCCGAGCGCGTCGCGATCATGGATTTCGACGTCCATCACGGCAATGGCACGCAGGATATCTTCTGGTCCGACCGCAATGTGCTTTATTGCTCGACGCATCAGATGCCGCTGTTTCCCGGCACCGGCGCGCGCGACGAGCGCGGCGAGTTCGACACGATCGTCAATGCGCCGCTCAGCCCCGGCGCCGATGGCGCAGCCTTCCGCGAGGCGGTCGAATTGGCGATTCTGCCGCGAATCGACGCTTTCGCCCCGGATGTCATCATCATTTCGGCCGGTTTCGATGCGCATCGCCTCGATCCGCTCGCCAATGTCAACCTCACCGAAGCGGATTTCGCCTGGATCACGGCGCGGCTGATGGATCTCGCCGACAAGCACTGCAAGGGCCGCATCGTCTCGCTGCTCGAAGGCGGTTATGATCTTGAGGGCCTGGCCCGCTCCGTCGCCGCCCATGTGCTGACCCTGATGGGAAATATGCCGCGGTAGGAGGGGCCGGCTTGCCATGCCGCTACGGTTCAGGCTTGCCCGCCGAGCCGGGCGGACGTAGAACGACGCGAAAAATGGCAGCTAGCTGGGGAATGCGGCAAGGGATAAGGCCCTGGCGGCTTTCACAGCAGCATGCCGGAAGACCGACATTGGCCGATCGGACGAGATCGCCTCAAAAATTAGGGTGAATGTCATTTCGCTCGATCGGACGTCCTATGCCGGCCGCAAACGGTCCTTGGTGACGGGAGGCGCCGGATTCATCGGCTCGCATCTCTGCGAAAGACTTCTCGCGCAAGGCGACGAGGTCCTCTGCGTCGACAATTTTTATACGGGGACGCGCGCAAATATCGCCCATCTCCTTGATGTCAAGCGTTTCGAACTCCTGCGCCACGACATCACCTTTCCGCTCTATATCGAAGTCGATCGCATTTTCAATTTGGCCTGTCCGGCTTCGCCGATCCATTACCAGTTCGATCCGGTGCAAACGACGAAGACCAGCGTGCTCGGCGCCGTCAACATGCTGGGGCTCGCCAAACGCCTCAAAATACCGATTCTCCAAGCGTCGACCTCGGAAGTCTATGGCGATCCGAATTCCCATCCGCAGGCCGAGACCTATTGGGGCAATGTCAATCCTATTGGCCCGCGATCTTGCTATGACGAAGGCAAACGTTGCGCGGAGACATTGTTTTTCGATTACCGGCGCCAGCACAACCTCGCCATAAAGGTCGTTCGCATCTTCAACACCTATGGGCCGCGGATGCATCCGAACGACGGCCGCGTCGTCTCGAACTTCATCGTCCAAGCCCTCACGGGCAAGGACATCACGATCTATGGCACGGGCCAGCAGACCCGCTCGTTTTGCTATGTCGGCGATCTCGTCAACGGCATCCTTCGCTATATGGACACGGCGCATGAAGAGACCGGTCCGCTGAATCTCGGCAATCCCAATGAATTCACGATCAGGCAACTTGCCGAACTCGTGCTCGAACTCACTGGATCGCGGGCCAAGCTGATCGAACTGCCGCTGCCGCAGGATGATCCGCGCCAGCGATGCCCGGATATTTCGCGCGCCAGCGAGACGATCGGCTGGAAGCCTAGCGTCGAATTGCGTCAGGGCCTCGCGCTGACGATCGCCTATTTCGAGAATTTGCTGCGCGAGACTGCCAATGGCGCCTATTGAAGGCTTCAGATCCGGGCCGGCGACAAGACGAGCTGCCGAATTCGACGATTGCTCCTCGGCGCGCGGCGCTATAAAATTGATTTTTTTGAAAATGAAATGGAATGGCGTAATTGGAGACTGGTGGCGGGACACGTCCTCATTGAGGTTGCAGTGATTGACGTTGCACTGATTGAGGTTGCAGGTGGCAATTATTTCGAAACGGCTTGCGATACACCCTTCAGGTGGGGCCAAACTGTCTTGGCTGACCATGAAGGGTAAGGGCTGCCCGACGTTACTGATGCGGAAAGCGCCGAGCGAATGAGCATGAACAGCTCGGCCGGATCATTAATGGATGTTGTAAAACTTTGGATGGAGCAACTTGGCTTTCGGTCTAAACGCTCCTTTGGTCTTGACCAGCTTGATCTCGAGTTGGCAAAATATATTACATTTTCAGGCGGGTTCTTCGTCGAAGCCGGTGGTAACGACGGTTTAGCGCAGAGCAATACGGCCTATTTCGAGCGATATTTCGGCTGGCGCGGCCTCTTGATCGAACCAATACCGGATCTCGCGGCGAAATGCCGAAGGAACAGGCCGCACTCGCAGGTCGAAACGTGTGCGCTCGTTCCATTCGATTTTGATTGCCCAAATGTGACGATGACTTATTGCAACCTCATGTCGCTCGTTGAAGGTGCCCGGGGATCAGCGGACGCCGATCAAGCACATATCGCGACAGGCAAGCAGTTCCTTGGCGACCAAGACCCCCCCTATATATTGGAAGTTCCAGCGCGGACCCTGACGGATGTTCTTGTCTCTCATGAGGTTAAAAAGATCGATTTGCTATCTCTCGACGTAGAAGGCTTTGAAGGTCCCGTGCTTCAGGGGTTGGATTTTTCGCGTTATTCTCCGACATGGATCGTTGTCGAGACCAACGATCTTTTGGCTGTCGAGACTGTCTTGTTGCCACGCTATGAGTTTGTCGCGGCCGTGTCGGTCCGTGACAGGCTGTATCGGCTAAAATGAACACTGCTGTCCTCTTCTTGATCTTCAACCGGCCGGATACGACCGCTCAGGTGATGGAGGCAATTCGCGCGGCGCGCCCGTCTCGTCTCTATGTCGCCGCCGACGGACCTCGCGATCCAAATATCTGGTATGCTGGCCTTCCCTCCGAGGAGCTTGAATTTCCGCTGAAGCACCCTTCTTTCATTGTTCGCAACGTTGAGGCAGATAGGCGAACCGACCGTTTTCATTTCGGCATTCCAAGCGATTCCAACGCTTGGCAACGAATGATGTCGCGTGCGCGTCAATTTGGACTCGGACTGAAAGCAGAATTCAGAGGGGAGTTTGCGCACATTTTAGGGCGTATATAATGGGCAACTCGTCCAAGATAAGTCCGCGCCTCTGCTGCATGAATTGAATGTCATGTTTGGCGGAATTACCGGGGGAGGAGGTAATAATGTCTCTATGGGTTGACGACGTGCGAACCGATAGCCCGCAGCAAGCGCTCTCGGAGCAGGGCAGGTCGGTATGTCTTGTCATACCGCCATCGGCATTTCTTCTCGATGAGCGGGTATTCGTCAGCCTTGGCGTCCTTAAGGTGGCGTCGAGCCTGGAGGCAGCGAATTTTCGTGTAAATCTTCTCGATTTATCTGGCGTCGGTAATTTTCTGGATCCGCTAACGGATTACGTGAGAGCTTGCGACGACTTAGCAATCGGTATAACCGCGACGACACCCCAGCTTCCGGCAGTGATGCAGATCGCTGCGAAGATTCGCGAGATCCGACCAGATTTGAGACTTATTCTCGGTGGTCCGCACGTGACATTGGTCTATTCCGCTCAGAAGCTTGAACGTAAACGGGGCGCGATGAATGGGCGCGGGGCGCGCGCTGCCGAACAGTTGGAACAAATGTTCGACGTCCTGTGCAGCGGCGATGGTGAACTGGCGATCTTCGAAGCATTGAAGCCTGCGCCACCGAAGTTCATTGATGGAGACGATCCGAAAGGTGGCCTTTTTCTGAACGACCAGATGTTTACCGAATTACCTCTGCCAGCACGACATCTGGTCAACTTGAAATCGTATCGCTACAGCATTGAGGGGCACCAGGCGACGAGTGTTGTGGCACAGCTTGGGTGCCCGTTTGGTTGCGGGTTCTGCGGCGGGCGCAACAGCAAGAGCTTGCGCCTGATCCGTAACCGTTCGGTCAAATCCATCGTGGCGGAGGTTGAGCACCTTCATTTAGCGCACGGCTATACGGGCTTTATGTTTTACGATGATGAGCTGAACGTCAGCAAAAGTCTCACCGAGTTGATGAATGGCATCAGCGATTTGCAGTCGCGCCTTGGCGTTGATTTCCGCTTGCGCGGCTTTGTCAAAGCGGAGCTCTTTACAGAAGAGCAGGCTGCTGCAATGTACCGAGCCGGATTTCGTTGGTTGCTATGTGGGTTTGAGGCGGCTAATCCGCGAATCCTGACCAACATAGACAAACGCGCGACGTTGGACGACAACGACCGATGTGTCGAAATCTCGAAAAAGCACGGCCTTAAGATAAAGGCATTGATGTCTTGCGGGCATCCCGGCGAGTCGGAGCAGAGCATCGGCGATATTCGCGATTGGCTGATCCGGCGGGAGGTGGATGATTTCGATTGCACCATCATCACCACTTATCCAGGAACGCCGTACTACGACTTTGCCATTCCGCATGCGACGGAGCCCCACGTCTGGACCTATACGCATCCGCGAACAGGGGATCGCCTGCATAGCTGCGAGGTCGACTTCTCAGTATGCGCAGACTACTACAAAGGCGATCCAAACGGCGGCTATAAGTCTTTTGTCTATACAGACTATCTCACAGCGGAACAGCTGGTGCATTTGCGGAACCTCGTCGAGACGGAGGTTCGGAGCAGTTTGCGGATTCCGTTCAATGCCGGCGTCCCGGCATTGCGCTACGAACATTCGATGGGACAGGGATTGCCACCCTTGATTTACGGGACCAGTCAGTCGATGGAGCGAACGTTATGATCGTTGTGCAGATTTCTACGTCAAATTTGGGCGGCGGCAGTGCCCGCGCCGCCCGCAGCAGCCTCACTCGACCGGCTCGCAGGCGGTGATCTCTATCCCGAACCCTGACAGGCCGACATATTTGAACGGGCTCGACGTGCGCAGGCGAATCGAGGAGATTCCGAGATCCTGCAGGATCTGGGCGCCGAGGCCGATCTCGCGCCATTCCTTGGTGCGCTGAGCCTCCGAATCGAGCTGGTCGGCGCCGGCGACATTGAGGGGCACGCCGGCCGTGCCGTCGCGCAAAAAGACGAAGACGCCGCGGCCGTCCTTCTTGAATTGCGCGAAGGTCTTGCGGATCGAATCGCCACCGGCGATCACATCGGCGACGATGTCGACGCGATGCAGCCTGGCCGGCATGTCGCGGCCATTGCCGATCTCGCCCTCGACGAAGGCGAAATGCTGGACGCGGTCGAAGGGCGTCACATAGGCGTAGCCGGTCAAAGGACCGCAGACACCCTGGACCGAAAAGACATTCACCCGCTCGACGAGTTTCTCGCGCGATTGCCGATAGGCGATGAGATCGGCGACGGAGATCCGCTTCAGCCCGTGTTTTTCGGCGAAGGCGTCGATTTGCGTCCCGGTCATCACGCTGCCGTCGTCATTGGCGAGTTCGCAAATGACGCCGACGGGCGGCAATTTGGCGAGGCGGCAGAGATCGACGGCCGCCTCGGTGTGGCCGGAGCGCATCAGCACGCCGCCCTCGCGCGCAATCAGTGGAAACACATGGCCCGGACGCACGAAATCGCCGGCGCCCATATTATGGTTGGCGAGCGCCCGCACCGTATTGGTCCGCTGTTCGGCGGAAATGCCGGTGGTGAGGCCATGCCGGACATCGACAGAGACGGTGAAGGCGGTGCCGAGCGGCGCGTCATTGGTGGCGACCATCGGCTGGAGATGGAACCTTTTGGCATCCTCGGCCGTGATCGGCGCGCAGACGATCCCGCAGCAATTGCGGATGATGAAGGCCATCTTCTCCGGCGTGCACAGCGCGGCGGCGCAAATCAGATCGCCTTCATTCTCGCGGTCGTCGTCATCGGTGACGATGACGATCTCGCCGCGGGCGATGGCATCGATCGCCTCCTTGACGGAATGGGGCATGGCAGCATCTCCTTGATTTCGCCGGCGGCGAAGATACGCGATAGGCGTGCAAAAACCGATCAAGCACACTCCGCTCGCCATGATGGGGAGCGTTTCGGCGGAGGCTCGAATGACATTGAACGGCACGCTTTCCTATAAGGCCGGCCGGCCCAGCGCGGTAGGGACGGCAAGGCTGCATCAGCCGGTGCTGCCACCCGCCTGGCTTTATATGAGCGTCCTTCTCCTTCTCACGCTCGTTGCCGGACTGCGCCCGGCACCGGCGATCGCCTCAGCCGGTTGCCGCACTCTGTCGGATGGCCAGGCCCATTATGTGGTATGCACTTTCGACATGCGCCAGAATAGGCACCCGACGGAGCTGCGTCTCTTTCTTGCGGGTCCAGATGGCCGGCCCTATGGCGGCTTTGCCGGACTTGCAGCGGATCTGAAGCGGCGCGGCGAAATGCTGCTCTTCGGCATGAATGCCGGCATGTATGGGCAGGATCTTTGGCCCGTCGGGCTTTATGTCGAAGCGGGCCGTTTGATCCATGCCATCAATCAGCGGGCCGGTTCCGGCAATTTTCATCTCAAGCCCAATGGGGTCTTTTATTTCGGCGGCCATGCCGCCGGTGTGATGGACACTTCGGCCTTCGTCAAATCTCGTCTCAAGCCGGATTATGCGACCCAATCCGGGCCGATGCTCGTATTGAACGGGGCAATCCATCCGAAGATCGAGGCCACTGGCACCTCGCAGAAGATCCGCAATGGCGTCGGCGTCCGTGACGGCCATATCGTCGTGTTTGCGATCTCGGAGGATCCGGTCACCTTCTATCGTTTTGCGAGCCTTTTCCGCGATCTTCTTTCCTGTCCCAATGCGCTTTATCTCGACGGCTCGGTGTCCAGCCTTTACGCGCCTGGGCTCGGCCGGGCGGATGGTCTGCGGCCCATTGGTCCGATCGTCGGTGTGGTCGAGACAGCGGCCGGGAACTAGAGCATCGGACCCAAAAGTGGGAACCGGTTTTGGGATAATCCGATGCTCAAACAAATGAGCCGAGCCGCCTCGGCGTGACGCCCATCAGGCGCGGCTTATTGCGGCTTGCCTCTGCCTTACCTCTCCTTTTCGGCGCGCCAGATGCCGCCGCAGAGCAAGGTCGGCGAGGACCAGGTGCCTTTGCCTTGCTGGCCCCTTACAGTGCCGCCGACATTGGCGAGCTGGTTTTGGCCGCCGCGGAAGGTCATCGACACGACGCCGGTCGCTTCGATGAGCCCGACGGCGGTAATATTGTTGGTATTGGGGGAGACGGAAGTGATTTGCCCGTCTCTCACTGCGACACTCCAATGCGATTTCGCGCAATTGCCGTCTTCGGTGACGACCTCAACGGAGTAGACGCCGTCGAATTTGGTCGGTGGAAACAGCGCGGCCTGCTGCTCCTGCGCGACCGCCTTGGCGCCGGGCAAGCAGTAGCAGGCCGCAACGGCGGCGAGCAAGACAAGTTCGAAAATGACAATGCGCTTCATCGGCAGATATCCTGAGATTCGATGCGATCGACGGGCCGCTTGCCGCCCAATTCGACCAACGAAATCACGTTTTGACCGGTTCGAGAAGTGGTCTGACCCCCTCGTCCTGGTTCAAAGATTTGGCATCTCTCGCCGGCAAATGATGGGCCTCGCCCCCGCACGACAAATTGTCTCGGACGATTAGGGATGGTCATGTCGGGCGCAGGCCCGCGCTTGTGGCGGGCTCGAATCTTTGACGCACATAACCCTTGGAGGCGATTTCAGGCTTGCGGCACGGGGCCGCACCAGCCCGGCAAAAAATCGGCGTCTTCGCTCCTGGCCAATTGCAAGGCCGCCTCCAGCGCCTGCTCGAAATCCGCTTCGACATCGCGGCGCTTGATCCGCCGGCGCAGAAAATCCGCCCAGAGGAATTCGTTGAACGGCGTCGTCTCCTTGGCGAAACCGCCGGCGCGGCGCAATTCGCCAGCAAGCGATCGGAACGGATCATCGACGAGATCGGCCAAGGATTTTGGCACATCGGCATAGGTGCGCCTTTGGCCGGCATCATCGAAAGGATGTGTCCAGCCGCGATTGTCGAGAAAGATCCAGAAGGCGTCCTTCTCCAATTTGCGCAAATTCGCAACCACGGTGACGAGGACGTGCTCGACGCCCGCGTCGAGCAGAGCCCGGCCGAGATGATGATGGTCGATGACGTAATGGCGATCCTTCGGCCCGAGAATGACCGGCATCATGTGCTGGCCCAGGAAATCGGCGCCTTTGCCGCGACTGGTCGCTTGCCAGCGTTGGCGTTTTTCGCGCACTTCGCGCATGCCGACCGTCATCTGGGTCGGCCGCAGCTCTGCGAGCGGCACGGGTTGCAATCGCGGTTCGCGTACCTGGGGCATCTGTCCTCTGCCTCGGCCTGCTGTTTCGGGCAAGCAGGTCGGAGGTCAATTTATCGGGACGAGGCGCGCCCTGCAAATGGTCGGGCTATTCTGCAAGCTGCGGCAAGCTCTATTCGCTCCCGACGCCGGATTCGGCGGCGAGCCGATGCAGGAGCTTCGGCGTCAGCTCGGCATGGATCGGCAGGCCGTGATCGCGTTCATATTGCTCGATGGCGCGACGGGTGAGCGCGCCCATCCGCCCATCGGCCTGGAGCACGAAGCCGAGCCTGATGAGGGCATGCTGGACGGCGAGCACGCGTTTCGGCTGCTCGGCTGCGGCTGCCGGCTGCGGCCGGTTCGGCTTCAGCAACTGCGCGATCGGATCGTGGGCGGCCGGCCTGGCCTCGGTCGTCGTGGAACTTTCGGTCGCATTCTGCCGGTGCGGATCGGTCGGCGCCGGCTCCGCCTCGGCGCCAGGCCGTTGCGGCGCGAGAACCTCGGATTTCACCCATTGGCCGATCGGATCGCGCGCCGGCTTGGCGGCTTCCGCCGCCGCGGCGGCCTCCGGCTTGTGATGTGGCGCAGAGACAGGCGTCTCCCGTACCGGGAGAATGATGCTCCTGCGAAACAGCGGCGCCGGGTGCCGGCTGTGCTGCAACATCAGGGCATTGACCATGATGGCGACGGCCAGGCAGAACATGAGCGCGCCGCCGATCCGGTTCGGATAGGCCGCGAGCCGATAGGCGAATCGCAGTATTGCGACCAAGCAGCCGAAAAACCCCCGGCGCGGCTGCGGCTTGCGGGCGCGCGCCGGCGCGGAAAGCACGAAATCATGATCGCTGCGGGCGAGAGCTTCACGCAATTTTCTTCACCATCATTTCAGCGCTGAATTGGCGCGGATCGTCGAGACGCGAGCGGCGCGCGACCGTTTCGATCTTGGCCGCGCGATTGCCGGCTCCTGCCGAGCGGCGGCAATCGAGCGGCAGGCGCACATTCACGCAGGTCCCTTTGCCGGGCTCGCTTTCGACCTGGATCGAGCCGCCATGCAGCCCGACGAGGCCGCGCACGACGGAGAGACCGAGGCCGGTCCCCTCATAAGGCCTGTCGTAGGAGGCGCCGGCCTGGAAGAAGGGGTCGCCGAGATGCGCGAGGTCGCGCGCCGAGATGCCGATCCCGGTGTCGCAGACGGCGATGATCAGCGCTGTCCCTTCCGGCCGGACCTTGACCGTGACATGCCCGTCGCGCGGCGTGAATTTGACCGCGTTGGACAGGAGGTTGATGAGGATCTGCTTCCAGGCGCGCTTGTCGCCAACGACTTCGTTGAGCTTTGCCGGATAGGCGCGCACGAGTTCGACGCCACTGGTCTGCGCCTTCAACTTGACCATGTCGCAGCAAAGATCGATCAGCGGCGCGATCGCGAAGGATTCAGGGCGAATGTCGAAAGTTCCCGATCGGATCTTCGACATGTCGAGGATGGAATTGACCACTGCGAGGAGGTGCAGGCCCGATTGCTGGATGATGCTCGCATATTCGCGCCGCTTTTCGGGATCGGGCGGCACCAATTGCACATTGGCGAGCATTTCCGCGAAGCCGATGATGGCATTGAGCGGCGTCCGCAATTCATGGCTCACATTGGCGAGGAATTGATCCTTCCAGAGATTGGTCTCTTCCGTGGCGGCGCGGATGGCTTCGAGCTCCTCCTCGCGCTGTTTCGCGTCGGTGACGTCGCGCAGCAGCGAGACGACGCGGCCACGTGCCAGTCCGGCGCCGTTGGGCGCCGCGTCGAGGCCCAAGCGCCTTGCCCGCATCTCGACCCAGCGGAACATCGGCTCGGACCGCGGCGCGGTCTTCCCTGGGGCCGAGGCGGTGCGCAGCCGCAGGCTCGCACAGATCACGTCGGCTGTCGTGGCCGCATCGGCAATCGCCTTCAGGAAGGCCGGCCGATCGGCGACGTGGATATGTTCGAACAAGCCGCGCCCGGAAAACGCGCCTGCCGGCAGCCGGAAAAGGTCCAGGCAATTGGGGCTGACGAATTCGACCGATCCATTGCGGTCATGGTGGACGACGAGATCGCCGATCGCGTCATGGAGAGCACGGCAATGCTCGGCATCCAGCGCCGTCGCCCGCATATTCTCGTCTTGGAAGTGCACGATGCCATAGGCGAGCAGGGTCGCATAGGCAATCGCCGCGAGGACGAACAAGGCGGCATCGCCGCTGGCGAAGCCGCCTTCCTCGATGAAGCCGCTTCGGGCCGCGAGGATGAGGGCCACCGCGCCGCAAGTCGCGAGAAGACCGCCGGCGAGGACGAGCCGGCGATTTTGCGAAAACACCCCTTCGAAGGGCGCGAAAGCGAGACAGATGAGCGCCGCTTGCCAGGGCCCGCCGGCCGTCGCGATCGTCAAGGCGGCGCCGACGAAGCTCGCCACACAGATCGCCTGCGCAAGGACGAGATGGCCGGTGCGCGACACCAAAGCGACAGCCCCGACCGGCAGGAGAAACAAAACGAAGACCAGCGCCTGCCAGGCGGCGGGCGCGCCATAGGCGGCCAAAAACGGCGGCATCAGGCAAAGCACCACGAGCGAGCTCGCGAGCCGCCGCAGAATGAAGGTCTGGTGGCGCAACCGCTCGGCGGGGCGATCGAGGACGTCGGGGTGCACGAAAGACGTGATGCGCCTCTCGAGAATCAACGCGAAACTCAAACCTCGCACTCCACGTCACTCAGCCTGTCGCGACTGTCGCCGCAACGCCGATTTCCCCGGCTATGAGGCGGGCCCGATGCCCGTTGCGCAAGACGGCATCCTCATTCGCCTGGTCAGATTCGCAGGCCGACCTTAAGTGAACGCTAAGCGAGGGGCTCAAAACCTCGCTTAGCGGCGTCCAAAGCGGGCGATGCGGCCGGGAGCGGCGGAAACCTCTCGCTATGGTTTAGAACCTCTTGTCGAGCCAGAGGGTGATCGAAGCGTAAAGAGAACCAGTCGGATTTGCCGGTCGGCAATGGGACGAATCTTATCGGCCGCGCGCCTATCCTGCAGCATCGCGAGGGGCCGAAGGGAACCTCCCGAGACTGTCGCAGAGCGGGGTCTTTGCATGTTTTTTCTCATCCGATGTGTGTTTTGGCTGACGGTGGTCTTCAGCACCATCTTCAACACGGATCAGAGGCCGGTCGTGCCGGCGCGGCAGGTGGAAAAGGTGCGGCTGACGGAGACGGCGCGGCCGGGTCGCCCTGCCGAGGCGGCTGCGCCGGAAGCTCTCGGCCGGATGGCGCAGAACTGGGTCGCGACCGCAATCGAAAGATTATGGAACAAGAGTAGCGGCAGCTGTGCCGGGTCACCGGCCGATTGTGCCGCGCTCGCCGCGCGCCTGTCGGATTTCGCCCGACATCAGGGTTTTGACGATCCTGCGGCCGCAAACGCTGCCCGCGCCGGGCCGGCATCGGCCATGGCCGCGCAGAAGTCTTTGCCGTCTCCGGCGGGCGTGCCGCTGCCGCCGCTGCGGCCTCAGCATGCGCATTTGCTTCAACATGCACATTGGCTGAAGACGCCGGCCGACAGGGAATCGGCGCGCGAAAAACCGGCCTTCAGCCGGCGCGCCGAGAAGCGCTCAGGCCAAAGCTGAAAAGAAGGCGCCTCTTTCTGCTGGCATATCCTGTGCAACGGGCAATATAAAAAGGGCAATATAAAAAGGGATGACCTCCCAGTAGCACGGTTGGCAGCATCATGAACCTCGAAGAAATCGTCGAAAACTTCAATTTCCTGGATGAGTGGGAGGACCGCTACCGCTATCTGATCGAGCTTGGCCGCACTTTGCAGCCGCTCGACGAGACTGCCCATAACGACAGCAATAAGGTGCTCGGTTGCGCGAGTCAGGTCTGGCTCGTCACTCGGGTTGATCGCGACAAGCCCGGCGAGCCGGTGCTCACTTTTCTCGGCGACAGCGATGCGCATATCGTGCGCGGCCTCGTGGCGCTCATCCTGGCGATCTATTCGGGCCATACGCCGGCCAAGATCCTGGCCACCGATGCGCAGGCCCTGTTCAAGGACCTTGGCCTTTCCGCGCATCTGACGCCGCAGCGCAGCAACGGCGTGCGCTCCATGGTCGAGCGCATCAAGAATGACGCCCGCCGCGCCGCCGAGGCTGCCGTCGCGTAAGCGTCGGGCGAAGCGTCCCGATCTTCTTAGTGGAGGGGCGGGTCCCCCAAAATCACTCAAGCGGTGCATAATGGCGGCTGACTAGGGCATCCCGCCTTCAAGTGGAATCACTTGAGGGCGGATAAGATGCTGTAGATTCAAAAAAATAGAACATCGTTCAAGCGCAAAACCGCATACACTTTTGCGCACGATGCTCTAATGTCGCAAAATCATTGTCCAGGCTGCTCTACGACATGGCGTTGACTGTGGCGGAGCAGATAGATCGAAATCACCATCACAAGGATAAGGCCCCCGAGCACGGCCAATTCAAGCATTCTTGCATTGAATAGTGCTTGTGAGGCCGGGGTCCACGTGCCCGGCGGGTTGGCCTGCGCAGATTGAAGCGTAACGACCAGCATGCGCCGGACCGAGGCGATCAGCCCGACGACGAGGAATGGTTCGCACACCAGCGAGCCGGAGCGGAATGACTGGCGCACGGTGTGCAGAATTTCAACCACCATGAGCACCAGCAGCAGCCGGTCGATCGTGACCGCAAAAGATTGAGTGTCGCCGAATTTCTGCAAGGCGTTCCAGAGCGACACCACAGTGCCGCCTATGCCCAGCAGCGCGATGAATGCGAGCAGCAGGCCCAGCAACAGGTAGGCGAAGACTTCGATTTTCAGGAATGCCCGGCTGGCTAATGCGCCAATGCGGGTGGCATCTTTGTCGGCCTTGGCGCGTTCCATGCGTATCGCCCAACCCCAAAAATGAGACAAGCGGTGCATAAAGGGGACTAGAGCATGTCCGTCATGAGACATCGGATATATCCGATGTCTAAAATATCGGAAGGCGGTTCCCGCTCTTCCGGGATATTCTCGAATGTCAGCGTTTGCCGGTGCGCCGGCGCTGTTGGCCGAGCCCCATTTGCTTGGCGAGATTGGAACGGGCCTTGGCGTAATTTGGCGCCACCATCGGATAGTCGGGCGGCAGACCCCATTTTTCCCGATATTGATCGGGCGACATATTATATTGCGTCCGCAAATGGCGTTTCAGCGATTTGAATTTTCGGCCGTCTTCCAGACAGACGAGGAATTCATTGGTGATCGATTTCTTCGGCGGAACGGCAGGTTTCGGCGTTTCCGGCGCGATCACCGGCTGGCCCGCTGTCACCCGCACAAGCGCCGAATGAACCTCGTTGATCAATGCGGGCAGGTCGCTCGCGGGGACGGAATTGTTGCTGACATAGGCCGATACGATGTCCGCGGCCAGTTCGATATAATTGTTCGAGCCCATTGTGTCACTCATGGCGTTTCTGCGTCCCGCGGAATTGCGACCCGTAATGGCGACAAGGAGCGGCTTGGTCGGCCAGGTCGTCGGCCAAGTCTCTTTCCAAGAGACTCTTCAAGCTTCTTTTCGGCGCCTGTACTGACGCCTCTTCGGACATCTTCGCCAGCGCTTCTTCCCCGTTGCGCGCTCTTTCGTTGCGACCCGCGCTCAACACGACCTGTTCTGCATGTTTCGTTCGAGTCGACTTGGAAAACGCTCCCTTCCTAAGTCGAAATCAAGCAATCTGCAAGTAGCTAGCAGCAAGTTCTCGATTAATTCAAACAGAATTCATGCGGATTCTTTGGCTAAAGCCGGGGCAGGGCGGGGTGTTGGCCGGTGCGCGCAGGTGCTGAACATCTTCGCCGCGCTTGCGCAGCGCGGCATTGCAGCCTATCGGACCGGCCGAGGTGTCGATCGCGTGTATTCAGGCCGGCGTGAAACTAGCAAGGATGGCTTTCTCAATGTCGCAAGCAGATCAATTCCGCTCCGGTGTCCGTGTGGCGCAGCCGCCGAGAGTCGAGAAGCACAAAGAGATCCGGCAGATCCATGGCATCGCGCTCGAAGATGATTACGCCTGGCTGAGGGCCGCGAACTGGCAGGAGGTCTTGCGCGATCCCACCGCCTTGCCTGCCGAGATCCGAGCGGTGCTCGAGGCTGAGAACACCTATGCCGATCGCGTGCTCGCCGCGACGGAAGATCTGCAGAAGTGGCTCGTCGCGGAAATGCGCGCCAGGATCAAGGAAGACGATGCCGATGTTCCAGTCGCGGACGGGCCGTTCTTTTATTACGACCGGCATCGGCAAGGCGGCCAGCATCCGATCGTCTGCCGCAAGCCCTTGGGCGGCGGTGCCGAAGAGATCCTTCTCGACGGCGACGCAGCAGCACAGGGAAAGATCTTTTTCGATTTGGCGGAAGCCCACGCTTCGCCCGATCATACCAAGCTCGCCTGGAGTTCCGACGACAAGGGGTCGGAACTTTACTCGGTGAAGCTGCGCGATCTCGCCGCGGGAACGGATCGGGCCGAGACGGTCACGGACACCGACGGCAGCCTCGTGTGGCTACGCAATTCGGATGGGTTCTATTACGTGCGGGTCGACGCCAATCACCGCACGGCGCAAGTCTTCCGGCACAGGCTGGGCAGCGATCAAGCCGCCGATGAACTGGTGGTCGAGGAGCCCGATCCCGCCTGGTTCGTGCATCTGCGCGAGAGTTCGTCGCGGACGCATGCCGTCGTCAGCATAGAAGATCACGTCTCCTCCGAATGCCATCTCGTCGATCTCGCCGATCCGGCGGCCAAGCCGCGTCTCGTCGCGCCGCGCACGCCGGAGCTGCGCTATAGCGTCGAGCCGCATGGCGAGACCCTGTTCCTGCGCACCAATGCCGACGGGGCGGAGGATTTCAAGATCGTCCGCGCGCCGGCAGCCGATCCCGGCCGCTCCAAATGGGTCGATGAAGTGCCGCACCAGCACGGCCGCATGATCGTCGCCATGAGACTTTTCAAGGATTATCTCGTCTGGCTCGAGCGCGAAGGCGGCCTGCCGCGCATCGTCTGCCGCCATTTGGCAGGCGGACGGGACCACGCCGTGAGCTTCGACGAAGAAGCCTTTCACCTGCGGTTCGAAGAGAACCTCGGCTATGAGAGCAATATCCTGCGCTTCGTCTATTCCTCTATGACGACGCCGCAGGAGACCTATGATTATGATCTCGCGACACGCGAGCGCAGGCTGCGCAAGCGTCAGGAGATTCCGTCGGGTCATGATCCGGCGCTTTATGTGACGCGCCGGCTGTTCGCGCAGGCGCCGGACGGCGAGATGGTGCCGATCTCGATTCTCCACCGCAGGGATTTTCGCCGCGACGGCACGGCGCCGCTGCTTCTTTATGGCTATGGCGCCTATGGCGCGGCGATGCCGGCGAGCTTCGATGCCGGCAGGCTCTCGCTCGTCGACCGCGGCTTCGTCTATGCGGTCGCCCATATTCGCGGCGGCACGGACAAAGGCTGGCACTGGTATCTCGACGGCAAGCTCGCCAACAAGCCAAAAACATTTTCGGACTTCATCGCCGCTGCCCGCCACCTCATCAGCGAAAATTATACCCGCGCGGGGCGCATCGTCGCGCGCGGCGGCAGCGCCGGCGGCATGCTGATGGGTGCCGTGGCCAATCTCGCGCCCGAGCTCTTCGCCGGCATCATCGCCGATGTCCCTTTCGTCGATGTGCTGAACACGATGCTCGATGCGGAACTTCCCTTGACCCCGCCCGAATGGCTCGAATGGGGCAATCCGATCGAGGATCCGAAGGCCTTCGCGGCGATCCGCTCCTATTCGCCTTACGATAATGTCGCCGCCAAAGCCTATCCGCCGATTCTCGCTCTGGGCGGCCTCACCGATCCGCGGGTCACTTATTGGGAGCCGGCCAAATGGGTCGCCCGACTGCGCGCCACAATGACCGGCGGTGGACCGATCTTGCTCAAGACCAACATGGGGGCCGGCCATGGCGGTCCTGCGGGCCGGTTCGAACGGCTCACCGAAATCGCTCTCCAATATGCTTTTGCTCTGGCCTGCGTGGAGCGGACGCTACAGCGGCCTCAATAAGGCCGCCGGGGATAATAGGGGTAACTCGTGAAGGGCTTGTCGCCTTCCTGGTCCATCTGCCATTGGAGCGGATTGCGAAACGGCGCTGACGGATTGTCGACGAGCGGGCCCCAAAAAGCCGGGTAGTAACCATTCGGGTAGTAGCCATTCGGGTAGTAACCATAAGGAGGCGGCGCCGCGACGATTACGCTTCCCTCGCTTCCGTAAATCCGGCAATGCCAGCAATGCCGGAAACGCCGGCCATGGTGCACATGGGCGACCCGTTTGCGCAGGCTACAATGGGTCCGATGCGTGCCGTCTGCGCAAACGCGGGCCTCGGCTTCCGGCGCCGAAGCGGTCAGGACGAAGCCGAGCGCAAGGGCGGACACTAGAAGCTTCATCGAAATCTCCTTATCAATTCGGGTTTGCTCGATTCGGGATATTCGTCAACCCGGGACTTGCGCGGCCGCTACGTCGACCCTGGCAATCGCACGCCGGGCGATCTTCCGGCACGATCGTCTTAGAGCATGTCCGCATCGGAAAGTTGAGTCCAGTTTTTCGGCATAGCACCGCAACGGGCGGCGATCCCGCTTCTATGGTTGACGCTCGGATATGTCGATGCTTCTCGCAAGCCGGACGACGAGATGATCACGCGCGCGCGATTTACCCGGTGCGCACCACCTTTGCGTCTTCGATTGTGGCGCTGTTCGCCAGAGCATCGGACCCAAAAGTGGATACTGGTTTTGGGATAATCCGATGCTCTACTTTTTTGAATTTAGAGCATCTTATCCGCTTTCAAACGATCTCATTTGAAAGCGGGATGCTCTAGTGGCTAAGACCTGAACTTGGTGGCCAAGTGTCAGGATCATTTGATCTACCAGACCAAGAGCTTGTGGGCCGACTGAGCCTGCCATTCGCGGCTGCGAATGGGACCGCTAGGGTGCCGCTTGCGGCGTTTCCTCGGTTTCGAAATAGGCCTTCAAATCAGCCATGGACTTGAACCGGGCGACGCCGCGCTCGGATTGCGCTTCGATCGATCCGTCGGCGAACATGACATAGTGAGTGCCTTCCGCCTCATAGCGACCGATGACGGCTGGCTCCTCGGACGGCGGTTCCGCCGGCGCGGATTGCCGCGCGAGCGGCGCCGCGGTTTCCTCCATATGCACATCCATATGCGGCTCGAGCCTGTGCCGCTCGATCTCCGCTGCGTCGCGAGGCTCGGCCGCCGGCTGAGCGCGCGAGGGCGTAGGGGCGTTGGCCGAGCCGAAATCGGCGAAGGCATCATCGAGCCAGTCGCCACCTTCCTCAGCCGCTTCCGGCATTGTCGCATGCGCCGTCGCCGCAGCGACTGCCGCGGACAGCCCTGGTTTCGGCGAGCGCGGGGCCGACTCCGGCGCATCGATCTCGCGCGCGACCCGCTGCCAGAGGTCCTTGATCGAAGGCGACGCCGATGTGCGTTCGGCCAGGGCCGCACGCGCTTCGATCGGCGCTTGTGGTCTCGCTTCGGCTTCGGACGGGAAGGTCGCGTAAAGATCCTCTTCGAAGGCTTCCTCATGCGGCGCCGGCTCAGCCTGCGACAGCGCCAGCTCGTCGAAGCCGCTTTCTTGCGTCGAAGCATGGGCAGACGCGGTATGCGGCGGCCAAGCCATCGGCGCGATCGGCAGATCAGGCGTGTTCACAAAGGCTTCATGAGCCGGCGGCAGGGTGCCTTTGACCGCGACGCTCATGTCGCGCGTCTCGATCGCGGCGCGCAACTGCTCCAGAGTCTTGATGATCCAGACGAGGCAGAAGATGAGAAGGCCGCCGACGACCGCTGTCGTGCCGGCAATGACGCTCGACCATCCCCGCTCGATCTCGATGATTTCGGAGCCCGCATAGATGGAATAGCTGCCGCCGAGCAGCAAGACAATGCCGAGAGCGAAGAGCGCATATTTCATGTGTCTAATTCCTGCCTCTGCCGCCAATCTTTACCTTGGGCGGGCGCCGCGTCTCATCGATGGGCGCCAAATGAAGACTGCCGATCTGGCGCTCGGCCGAGCGCTGGTCGGATGAGTAGGGATGAACAGATGACAAAATAATTAGCATGGCATAAACCCTGGTCTGGACCAAAGCCGACAGACGGGAGAAATCGTCGCGGCGCGGCCGCGCGTCGGCAATTGCGCACGCGCCATGATATGACGAAACGCCCATCAGCGGCGCACTCGGCATTCAAAGCATCCCTGGCTTTCGGCGTCCGGCATCGCTTGCCGCTGGCATTTCCAACCCTAGTTGATGAAGCGCAATTCCCGCGATGGTTCGAAGCGGCCGTCTGTCGTTCGAGCTCAGCTTGCGCCTTTGCGCGCTCAGGAGGTCCCATGAAACTCGTGCTTCCCGATCTTCCCTTCGCTTATGACGCGCTCCAGCCGTATTTCTCGCAGGAGACGTTCGAATATCACCACGACAAACATCACAAGGCCTATGTCGATACGGCCAACAAGCTGCTCGAGGGCAACAGCCTCGCGGGGCAGCCGTTGGAGACGATCGTCAAACAGTCACATGGCACCAACAAGCCTCTCTTCAACAATGCCGCACAGCATTACAATCATTGCGAATATTGGCGCTCGCTCAAGTCGAAGGGCGGCGGTGCCGTTCCCGGCAGGCTCGAAAAGGCCCTGATCGAATCCTTTGGTTCGGTTGCCGCGGCCAAAGAACAGCTCATTCAAGCGGGTGTCGGCCAATTCGGCTCCGGCTGGGCTTGGCTCGCCTTGAAAGACGGCAAAATTATCGTCATGGCCACCGCAAATGCCGAGAACCCGCTGATCCTTGGCGCGACGCCGATCCTGACCGTGGATCTGTGGGAGCACACCTATTACATCGACTACCGCAACCGCCGCCGCGACTATCTCGAAGCCTTCGTCGAACATATGGCCAATTGGGCCTATGCCGAGGAATGCTACGTCACGGCCATGAAGCGGGCCGCATAGCCTATTGCCTCGCTCAACCTCGCCGGGCCGTCATCGGCGTCGGCGGAAGGCCGACAAAATGTCCCGCTATCGGAGGCAGCGCCGATGGCGAGCCGCGCTGCCGGTCGCCGACGGCCAAACGAGCTGCAGGCGAAGCGATGCGCCGGAGCCAGCGCCTATTTGGACGATCAGATTGCGGCGACATTTCGGAGAAACCCATCGACGGTTTCGCCGAGCCTTTTGGCCTGCATCGCCACATTCGCCGCGGCGCGTCGGACCTCGTGTGCGGAAGCGGCGGTCTCTGCGGCGCTCGCCTGATTGACATTGGCAGCGCCGATCAGCCCGACGCGATCCGCGCAGCAGCGAGCGAGTCTATGGCGACGATGTCGAAGATGAAATCGGAGGGCTTCGGCCGCGTGACAGAACAGGATGAAAGGCCGGGGCTCATTGCCTGCCGTGACGGCAAAGGAAACGCGGCTACGAGCAGGAAAACGCGGATAGACATAGGCGCGCCAGATGGCCGGCGACCGCTTAATCATCGGTTAATCATCCCAAGATTTTGAAGTCACCGTCCGACGCGATCCCGCCGCGCTCGGCGCTGCTGCGCGCACATTTGCGGGCGCGCGCTGCGGCGCCCTCTTTATCTCGCATAGGATACGTCCGGCGTCGCTTGCGAGCCTGATCCTTGCGAGTCTCGCGGAGAGCAGTGGCGATGCCTTGGCGCCAATCGACGATTTGCGGATCGCTGCCGGCAGGATAGAAGGAGCTCCCGGCTATCCCGCGGCGGCGGTTCGGGAAGCCTCGGTGCAGCCCATCCGAGCCTGCGCTTTGACTTGCCCGCCGATTCACAACATCGTGTCCGGAAGGATCGGGCCGGACCGCTTCATGTATAAAAATCTCTTTTCGGTGGCGGCATTCACCCTTCTGTCGCGGGCGACGGGCTTTCTGCGCGACATCATGCTCGGCGCCTTGCTCGGCGCGGGCGCACTCGCCGACGCCTTCTATGTCGCCTTCCGCCTGCCGAACCATTTTCGCGCGATCTTCGGCGAGGGCGCGTTCAATGCCGCCTATGTCCCTTCCTATGCGCAGATCCTCACCAGGCAGGGCGGGCCGGCCGGGCGCTGGTTCGCCAGCCAGATCTTCACTTTGCTCTTTTATACGCAGCTCATCTTTTTGGTGCTCGCGCTCGCCTTCACGCCGCAGCTCATCGATCTTCTCGCGCCGGGGTTTCGCACCTATCCCGCCAAATTCACTGCTGCCGTCACTCTGACGCGGATCACCTTTCCCTATCTTCTGTTCATTACGCTCGTGACTTTGCAGTCGGGGACATTGAATGCGCGCGGACGCTTCGCGGTGGCGGCTTTCACGCCCGTATTGCTCAATCTCGTGATGATCCTCTGCCTCGCGGCTGCCTTTCTATTTCCGAATGCGGCGGTGGCGGCGGCCGTCGGAGTCACGCTCTCCGGCTTTTGCCAATTCGCCCTGACCTTCTTCGCGCTGCGCCGAGACGGCCTGAACGAGCATCTGGTCCGGCTCGAATGGAGCAAGGAGATCCGGCATTTCTTTGCGGTGCTTCTGCCGGCGGTCATCGGCTCGGCCGGCGTGCAGCTCGCGCTTTTCGCCGATACGATCATCGCCTCCATGCTGCCGACCGGCGGGGTATCTTCGATTTATTATGCCGACCGCATCTATCAGCTGCCGATCGGTATCATCGGCATCGCTGCCGGCACCGTGCTTTTGCCGGAGATGAGCCGGCGTTTTGCCGTCGAGGATTGGGGCGGCGCCTTCCATGCGCAAAACCGCACTATGGCGCTCTCGATCGTGCTGGCGGCGCCCTTTTTCGTCGCCTTTCTCATGATCCCCGATGTCATCATGCGCGGCGTTTTTTTGCGCGGCGCTTTTACGGAGCAGGCGGCGGAAGTGGCGGCGCGCGTGCTCACCGCCTATGGCTTCGGCCTCATCGCCATCGTGCTGATCCGCTCCGTTATCGCGGGCTTTCAAGCGATCGGCGATACGCGCACGCCGATGCTGATCTCGCTTGTCTCGGTCGCCGGCAATATCGGCTTGAAAGTCCTGCTGTACAAAAGCATGGGCGCCGCGGGGCTCGCTACCGCAACGGCGGTCGGCGCCTGGCTCAACCTCATTCTTCTGTGCATTTTCGCTCTGCGGAGGAATCTTCTATGGCCGGATGAGCTCTTGGCGAAGAGCGCGGGCTCGGCGTCGATCGCCGCTTTCGCGCTCGCCCTTTTCGCTCTGTTGTGCACCTTTCCGGCGGCGGAATTCGCCGCCGGCGTCGGCCGTTTCGAAAATGTGATCGAGCTCCTCTGCCTTTTTGCCGGCGGCGGGCTCGTCTATGTTTTCGTGCTCGGCCTCGGCTTGCTCGTCTCGGGCGTCAGATTGCGGCGCGTGTGGGGCCCCGCTAAGCGTCTAGAATAGCCCTTCGATATCCCCCTTCTGATCGAGCCGGATCGATTCTGCCGCCGGCTTCTTCGGCAGGCCCGGCATGGTCATGATCTCGCCGGTGATCATCACGACGAAGCCGGCGCCGGCCGACAGCCGCACCTCGCGGATCGGCACGACAAAATCTTCAGGCGCGCCGAGACGCGTCGGATCGGTCGAGAAGGAATATTGCGTCTTGGCGACGCAGACCGGCAGATCCTTGAAGCCCATGGCCTCGATCTCGGCGACCTGTTTCTTGGCCTTGCTGTCGATCGAAATATCCGCCGCGCCATAGATCTCTTTGGCGATCTTGCGCATCTTGTCGAGGATCGGCATGTCGAGCGGGTAAAGCTCATGGAATTTTGCGGTGCCGCTGTCGGCGAATTGCACCACTCTTTCAGCGAGTGCGAGCGCGCCTTCGCCGCCCTGCGCCCAATGTGTGCAGAGAATTGCCTCGGCGCCGAATTCATCGCGGCAGGTTGTAGCGATCATGCCGAGCTCGGCGTCCGAATCGCCTTTGAAATGATTGATCGCGACGACCACGGGCAGGCCGAATTTCTTCACATTGGCAACATGGCGGCCGAGATTGCCGAGGCCGGCCTTCAGGGCTGCGACATTCTCTTTGCCGAGGTCGGCCTTGGCGACCCCGCCATGTGATTTAAGGGCTCTTACGGTCGCGACGACGACGCAAGCCGAAGGCGTAAGGCCGGCCATGCGGCATTTGATGTCGAAGAATTTTTCGGCACCGAGATCGGCGCCGAAGCCCGCCTCCGTCACCACATAATCGGCAAGGTCCATCGCCGCGGTCGTCGCGATCACCGAATTGCAGCCATGCGCAATATTGGCAAAGGGGCCGCCATGGACGAAGGCCGGCGTGCCCTCGAGCGTCTGCACCAGATTGGGCATCAGCGCGTCCTTGAGCAGAACCTGCATCGCGCCAGTCGCCTTCATCGCCGCCGCCGTCACCGGCTCCTTGTCCGTGCCCGTGCCGATGATGATGCGGTCGAGACGCGCCTTGAGATCATCGAGATCGCGCGCCAGGCAGAAGATCGCCATGATTTCGGAAGCCGCTGTGATATCGAAACCAGTTTCTCGCGGAAAACCATTGGCGGCGCCGCCCAAGGCGCTGACGAGATGGCGCAAAGCCCTGTCGTTCATGTCCATGACGCGGCGCCAGGCGACGCGGCGCGTGTCGAGATGCGGCGCGGTGCCGTAATAGATATGATTGTCGATCATCGCCGCGAGCAGGTTGTGCGCGCTGGTGATGGCATGGAAATCGCCGGTGAAGTGGAGATTGATCTCTTCCATCGGCACGACCTGCGCATAGCCGCCGCCGGTGGCGCCGCCCTTCATGCCGAAACAGGGGCCGAGCGAGGGCTCGCGCAAGGCGATCATCACCTTTTTGCCGAGCCGGCGCATCGCATCGGCAAGCCCGATCGAGGTCGTCGTCTTGCCTTCGCCGGCCGCGGTCGGATTGATCGCCGTGACGAGGATCAGTTTGCTCTTGGCGCGTGCTTTTGCGCGCTCATGCGCCTCGGCGAGGAAGTTCGCGCTGACCTTGGCGATATAATTTCCATAGGGCCGGATCGCCTCTCCCGGAACGCCGGCTCGCTCGGCGATCGCGGCGATCGGTTCAAGCCTGGCGGCGCGTGCAATCTCGATATCACTCGACATATGGGCGATCCTCGTCTGTTGCTCTCTTGAATTCTTGTTTGGGCAGTCGGTCCGGGCTTGTCGTTGCGCCGGACCATTCCCCCTCTGCCGAAAGGAGGGCGTCCAAAAGCATATAAAGGGAGTTCGCGCAGGAGGCGAGACCATGATCGGAGAGATTTGTTGGCGTCGCAGCGCCGCCGCCTCTTCGCATGTGCGTTGTTTCGGAATGAATCCAAAAAGTTCTCTGCCGACAGGCAGGAATGACCGAATCGATTGGGCGCTAATCCTTCCCCCGAAAAGGGGAAGGTGGCAGCGGCGCCATAGGGCGCGCTTCAGCGCGCCCGTTTAGACGGCTCGCGCTAATGCGCGAGCCTATGGCGGCGCTGACGGATGGGGTGTTGATGTGCGGCGCTCACCCCACCCGGCCGGCATTAGCCCGTCGCTTGCGACGGGCGTCGCAAGCGACGCCCTATGCCGGCCACCCTCCCCTGAAGGGGAGGGATTTGCGGCGGCTTCGGGATCGAGCGTTTATTTCTGCATGTCGCCTTAGCGGATCGGCGACTTGGATGACCAAATGGAAAGTCGACGCTTCGTTTTTGAACCTGATATTTGCATCAAGAAATCAACGCTTTTTCAATGAGTGATTTGGCCCTCAACCCGCCAGCGCGGCGAGCACCCGCGCCCAGCTCCGCGCGCCTTTATGAAATGAACTCAGCTCATATTTCTCGTTCGGCGAATGGATGCGATCATCCTCGAGGCCGAAGCCGATCATCAGCGCGTCCATGCCGAGATCGGCCTTGAAGGCGCCGACGATCGGGATCGAGCCGCCGCAGCCGGCCAGCACCGGCTCCGTCTTCCATTCCTCATGCAGCGCCTTTCGCGCCTTCGTCAGCGCATCCGAGCTGAAGGGCAGTTGATGCGCCGGCGAGGCGCCATGCGAAATGAATTCGACATGGCAATCGGCCGGCAGCCGCGCATGCACGAAGCTGCGGAAGCTTGCGGCGATCTTTTCCGGATCTTGCTTGCCGACAAGGCGGAAGGAGAATTTGGCGCTGGCCTTGGCCGGCAGCACAGTCTTCGAGCCTTTGCCCGTATAGCCGCCGATCATGCCATTCACATCGCAGGTCGGCCGCGACCAGATCATTTCCAATAGGCTGCGGCCCGTCTCGCCGGCAGGCTCGGAGAGGCCGACATCGCCGAGGAAGTCGCGCCCCTCCTGCGGCAGATGCCGCCATTGCTCGGCGATCTCGGCGGGCAGTTCGACAACGCCCTCATAAAAGCCGGGCAGGGTGATGCGATGATTTTCGTCATGCAGATCGGCGATGATGCGCGCCAGAACATGGATAGGATTGACCGCCGCGCCGCCATACACGCCGGAATGGAGATCGCGATCGGCGCCGTGGATCGTGACTTCCTCCAGGACCAGGCCGCGCAGCATTGTGGTGATGGCGGGCGTCTTGCGGTCCCACATGCCGGTGTCGCAGACGAGGACGAGATCGGCCGCGAGCTCGTCGCGATTGGCGGCGAGAAAGGCGGGCAGCGAGGTCGAACCGGATTCTTCTTCGCCCTCGAGCAGAATGGTGATGTCGCAAGGCAACGCGCCGCTCGTTTCCTTGAAAGCGCGGCAGGCTTCGATGAAGGTCATGAGCTGGCCCTTGTCGTCGGCGGCGCCGCGGCCGATGATCTGTGCGCCGGTCGGCGTCTCGGCGAGACGCGGCGCAAAGGGCGGCGTTTCCCACAAGTCGAGCGGGTCCGGCGGCTGCACGTCATAATGGCCGTAGAAGAGAAGATGCGGCGCACCCTGGCGCCCGGTCCGGGCTTTGCCGACGACCATAGGATGGCCTTCGGTCGGGCGCAGCGACACATCGAAGCCGAGCGATCGGAGCTCGCCGACTAGCCATTCTGCGGCATGCCGGCAGTCTTGCGCATAGGCGGGATCTGTCGAGATCGAAGGGATCGCGATCAAGGCGAAGAGGCGGTCGATCGCCTGATCGAGATTGGAATCGATGCGCGCCAGCGCGGCGTCGAGCGCAGCCATGTCTCTCTCCTGCGAGCGTGACATCACGCTCTTTTGGCAGGCTCTTTAGCGCGGCAAGAACAGGCGCGAAAGCACCAAGAGAAATAGACTTAGAATCAATCTATTAGGCTTTTCTGGCAAAGCAAAAGCCCGCCGCGCTATCGCTTATCGGTCAGTCGAAGACATCGAGATCAAGAAAGAGGCCGCCAAGGGAGATGGCCTCAAAGCGTTGCCAAAAACGCGTCGGAACTGATCAAATTCAGAAGCTCCTTTTTGTGTTTCTGCAAAAAGACGAATGCCCGTTCGAAGTCGTTTCCGATTCCGCGCCATTCACGCCATAGCAATTTGCGCCGTCGGCGATCGGCTCGTCGCCGTGAACTGGGGTCCAGAAAAGAGCTGTCGATCACGCCTAAGAATCTTGCCCAGCGCGATCGGCGAGCCAGCTTGCGAATGATGCCGCAGCCATAGTCCGTGTCGACGGTGCAATAGTCGAGCCGCCGCTCATAAACGAAGTCGAGATAGGCCTTGTAAGTCACGCCGCTCCATTCGCCGGGTATCCATCGAGGTGCGGCCACGGCAATATTGGGCGGCAGGCAATCATGGACGACAAGCATCCCGCCCTCATCCAGGAGATCGAACGCCACCCGAAGATCACGATACGAGCAATCATATTCGTACCAGCCATCGACGAGGATGATGTCGTAGCGCAGCTTGTTGCCGCGCATCCCGGAAAGGCATTGGCTGATATCGAAGCTTTCGCTTCGAAAATCGATGACGAGGCCATCGTCGAAGTCGGCAGGACAATTGTACATGAGGCGATGCGGGTTCGGCAGGACTTGTCGGTCGAGATTTCTGTAGCAATTGCCGGTCGTGGACGTACACAGCTCCAGGTAGCGCGTAAATCCGTGTTGCGCAGCCAAGCGGCCTATGATTTCCATTTTTGAAAGAGGCGCCTTCAAGTGGTCTGTCTGCATCTGATGAAATCTGGTCTGTGAGACAGGAACGATCCTATCTTGTTACCAGCTTTCAGTGGCAAAGAACCGAAATCGGATTGGAGCCGATCTTTTGACGCTAAGTGAGGCGGGGCGGCCGGTTCTTGGCGGCGACGATCGAGAGACCTTGGATTGAGAGCTTAGCATGCGGCTGCGGAGCGATATTTGGGTGGCGGCCTATCTGCGCCGCTGCGGCGTCGAGGGGGTCGCGGCGGCGTTACGCCGGCGCGGCGCTGCGGAAGCGGGCGCAATCCTGGTGAAGATCGACCGGCTCGACGGCACTGGCGCGCTCTTCGGCCCGGCGCCGCAGAGCGAGGTCGATCGCGACGAGCGCCTCTTCGCGCGCCTTCACAAATCCGATTGGATCGATGCGGCGGCCGCCGAAACGCGTTTGCAGCGCGAGATCGGCTTCGATTCGGACTTATGGGTCGTCGAAGTCGAAGACCACCTCGGGCGCAATTTCCTCGATCTGGCCCGGTGAATGGCGCGCCTGCCGCGGCGCGGGCGCGGCATGTGTCGCGGCATGTGTCTTGGCGGCATGTGTCTTGGCGGCAACGCCCGGGCACAACTTGCACCAGAGCACGCAATTTTCAGCCGAAGCGGACAATTGTTGAGGTCTCGTTAACCGGAGAGCGCGAGGCTCGACCTCGACTGCTGGCAGGGCAATCATCGCAAGGCCTGCCGGAGATGCGCCGATGGGTGAACTCGTTCTATTCAGGCCGAGGACCAATGAGATCCGCCGTTCGGCGGCGGCCGGCGTAAGCGCCGAGATCCTGTTCTTTACAGGCGTGCGCATCGTGCGCATGGAAGAAACCGAAGCGCCGCCGAAGGCGCGCCGTCGGCGCGCCCCGCCGCGCCGCGAGCCGCCACGCAAGCGGCGCGACCGCACGAGCTAGCCGGGCCAAAAAAGTCGGCTCGCTCTAATCCTGTGCGATCGTCTCGGGCGAACAGCTGACCGAGGTTGCGCGCGCTTCGGCGGCGGCCCGCTCGCTGGGACGCGCGGCGAGCGCATCGATGAGCACGAAACCTTTCATCTGCGGCGCCACCAGGCGCAGTTCCTGCGGCGGATTGTCCTCATCGTCCTCGGCTTCGACGGCTTCGAGCTGCGCCGCTGTCAGCACCCGGATATCGATCTGGCCATGGACGGCGGCCCGGTCGGTCAAGGCATAGAAGACCCGGCCATTGCGGCTGCGAAACGACAGAGTCAAAAGCCCGTCATGGTCGACATCGGCATGCACATGCATGGACCCGCGCGAAAGATCGAACAGGCAGACGGCCTGTGCCAGAGCCGGATCCTCATAGGGCGTGAGTTCATGCCCCGGCAACGGCCGGGGAAGCAGGACCGGCTGATTGGGTCTCGCCAGCGCGGAAAGACGCGTGAACGCGTCATTCGGTGCGAGCGCGGGCATGGAGAGAATGGCAATCAGATGCACCAGGCCGGCGACGAACAGCACGCCGAGAGCATAGAGAAGGAGGCTCAGCAGCCGGTCCGTCAGAGTCATTCGCAATGGCCTTTGACGATTTGCGGCAGCGCCGTGGCCTCGACCTTCGACATGCCGAAGTCGAACAAAGTGTCATAGAGCCGCAAGACGAGGGCGAAGGCCGAGACCTTGCCGACCGGCAGCCAGTTGCCGGGCCGCGCTTGGCGCGAGACGGTGATCTCATAGCTGCCGTCCGCCGCGCGCAGAATTTCCGCCGAGGTGAAGCCGAAGCGTTTGGCCGGATTATCGACGACAGATCCGTTCGGTCCGTAGAGGCTCAAGGTCCAATAGCGGGAAGGCGGAATCGGACCGCTCACCACATAATCGCAGCGCGCACGCAAAGCGGCGCCGGCGCTGTCGGTCTGGGCGAAGAAGCTCAGGCCTTCGGCCGTGCCGAGAGGCAGCTCCGCCGAGCGCGCGAGCATGGCATGGGCGTAAGGGCCGATCTGCATCGAGCCGCTCTTGGGCCAGCGCGTCCATGGGCCGGCACTGACCTGGTCGAAGCTCATTTTGGCGCCGAGAACGTAATAGGTGGCGGCAAGGCCGAGCGCCGTTCCCGCGAGCACCACCAGGAGGGATTTGAAGAGCGTCGTCAAGGTTGCACATTCGCCCGATCGCGCGGGTCGGCGGCGATCATGGTTGCGCCTCCAGGCTTGCGCCGAGATGGGCCGCCGCGCGTCGATTTTCGGCCGCTTTCGCCGAGTCCGCGATGGTGTCGAGCACCTCGATGGAGCCGGACGACAGGCTCGCCGGCCGCTGCGGCGCGCCGAGTTCCGCAACCGTGGCCGTCGGTGCCGGCGTCGCGGGATTTGCTGCCGGCTGCGGGTCGCCTGGCAGCGGCTTCAGCTCGATGCCCTGATGCGCATAGGCCATGATCTCGTGCCAGGTCATCGCTGGCAGCGATCCGCCGGTCATCTTATTGGTCGGCGTATCATCGTCATTGCCGAACCAGATGGTGCCGACATAATTGCCGGAATATCCGTTGAACCATGCGTCCTTGTAGCCGTTGGTCGTGCCCGTCTTGCCGGCGATATCGATATTGTCGAGCGCGGCGCGGCGCCCGGTGCCGGCCTGGACGACCTGCTTCATCATCGAAACCATTTCGATGATGACTTTCGGGTCGAAAATCTGCTTCGGCGGCGGCGTGTCGCGGTCGTGGTCATAAATCACTTGGCCATGGCTGTTGAAGATTTCGACCGCGGCGAAGGGATTGATCCGTTTGCCGCCGTTGGCGAAAGTTGCGTAGGCGCCCGCCATGCCCATCACTGTCACTCCATCCGCGCCGATCGGCAGCGACACGGTATCGGGCAAGGGCGTCGTGATGCCCATCTTTCGCGCATTGGCGATAATTCTGGTGCGCCCGCGCTTTGCCGCTTCGTAAGTATTGTTGTGACCCTTCACCGGATAGGCCTCGCCGATCGCGATCGACAATTTGACGGCGACCGAATTCAGCGAATGCGCCAGGGCCATGACGAGGGGCAAAGCGCCGTGATACTTGCCGCCGTAGTTGTGCGGGCACCAATTGCCGATACAGACCGGGCCGTCGACGACGATCGTCGAGGGCTCGAACTTGCCGGTCAGCAAGGCCGTCAAATAGACGAAGGGTTTGAACGAGGAGCCGGGCTGGCGCAAGGCGTCGACGGCGCGGTTGAACTGGCTCTCGCCGTAATCGCGGCCGCCGACGATCGCCCGCACCGCGCCATTGGAAGGATCGAGAATGACCATGGCCGACTGATCGGCGTGGTAGCTGTGGCCATATTGGCGCAACTGGTCTTCGATCGTCGTATCGGCGAATTTCTGCAGATTGGGATCGAGCGCGGTGCGCACCGTCAGAACCCGGTCGCCGCCGAGCTTATGCGCGTCGGCGAGCTTGCGCACCTCGTCATAGGCCCAGTCGAGATACCAGTCCGGCGCGACATCGGGGCTGCGGGCGATCGGGGTGGCCGGATTGTGCAGAGCGCCATAGATCTGGCCTTCGGTCAGATAGCCGGCATCAACCATGTTTTGCAAAATATCGGCGGCGCGGGCGCGGGCGGCCGGCAGATTGACATGCGGCGCATATTTGGTCGGCGCCTTGAAGAGGCCGGCCAGCATCGCTGCCTCGGCCAGCGTCACGTCGCGGACGGATTTGCCGAAATAGAACTGCGCCGCCGCCTGCACGCCGAAAGTGCCGCCGCCCATATACATCCGGTCGAGGTAGAGCTGCAGGATCTGGTGCTTGGTCAAATGGCCTTCGAGCCAAACGGCCAGATAAGCCTCCTTGATCTTGCGCGACAGCGTGCGCTCGTTCGACAGGAACAGATTCTTCGCCAATTGCTGGGTGATCGACGAGCCGCCCTGCACGACGGTGTCAGCGCGGGCGTTGACGGTGAGAGCCCGTAGCGTGCCGAAGAAGTCGATGCCGAAATGCTGGAAGAAGCGGCGGTCCTCGGTCGCGATGATGGCCTGGATGAGATATTTCGGCATCTGTTCGAGCGGCACGGAATCGTCGTGCTTGATGCCGCGGCGGCCGACAACCTGGCCATAGCGGTCGAGGAAGGTGACGGCGAGATCCTCCTTTTTCAGCCAGTTGTCGGTGTCGGTGTCGTGAAAGGCGGGGATTGCCATGAACAAGGCGAGCATGCCGGCGACGAAGGCGACATTGGAGCCTTCGCAGAAGAGCTCGACGCCGAGGCGGCGCCAGCCGGCAATATGCAGCCGATCCATCCAGGCGACGAGCGTCGCATAATGCGCCTGCGCTTTTTCGCCTGAATCATAGAGCGAAGAATTGATGAGTGCATCGAGTGCCAGCAGGGCGCGGGCGAGTTTCTTATAGAGACGCAACGCCTCGGCATAAAGGCGCGACGATTTCAGCGCTTCGAACACTTCCGCCGGTCTCCCTCTCGACGGCACCTGCGCAGCATTCTCAAGCGGAGCGGCTATCGCTTTGCCGTTCGAAAATGCCCTGCTCCGGGCGCCGCCACCCGCCACTCGAGCCCGGAGAAGTCTTGCAATTCTCCGGGCGATTTAGCAATCCTGCCGGTGCGCCAGGCCAAAAGACCAGCAATCGGCGGCAAGACGATGACGATGGATGACAATGACGGAAAAGCCCTATTGGGAGGTCAAGCCGCTCGAAGCGCTCACCCAGCCGGAATGGGAGAGCCTGTGTGACGGCTGTGGCCGCTGTTGCCTCGTCAAGCTCGAGGACGAGGATACGGGGCAGGTTCACTTCACCGATGTCGTTTGCCGGCTTTTTGACGCGAAATCGTGCCGTTGCGGCGATTACAGGCAGCGCTGGCGCAAGGTGAAGGATTGCCTCAAGCTGACGCCGGACCTCGTCCGCTCGCTAGCCTGGCTGCCGCCGACCTGCGCCTATCGGCTGCGGGCCGAAGGCCGCCGGCTTGCCTGGTGGCATCCGCTCGTCTCGGGCTCGGCCGAGACCGTGCATGCGGCGGGTATTTCCGTCCGCGGCCGCGTTGCCGCCTCCGAAAGCGATGTCGCGCTCGACGATTATCCCGATCATATCGTGGCCTGGCCAGGCCAGGCGCCGCGCCGCCCTAAGCCACCAGCCCGGCCGGAGAAGGCGAAAGCCTAAGGGGCTTGCTGGAGCCTGACCGTGCCCGGCCAGGGCGCGACCCTTCCGAGTCTCCGATTGCCGTAACCTTTGGGCAACACTGCTCTGCTACGTCATATCCGGCCGGCATCCGTCATGTCGGGCGGAGTTTTCTTGCTCATGTTTGCACCCTGCAATTGGCGTCCGCGCGTGCACCGTCAATCTCTCGGGGAGGGTGGTATGGCGGCGGGCCCGTTCGCGCTCATTACGCCGATACTCTTCTTCTTATCGTTAACTTTGCCGGTACCCATTGGGATGATCGATAGAAGGGATTTGACAACGCTTCGCCGGATCCGATCGGTTATCGCCGGAAAGTGCAATCGGGCGACTGCCCGAGCGGTGCTCCGTTTGCCATTTGACATCGCCAGGGACTGCGCAGGCTCCCCTGCAGTCGAGTTCGCGCTCGTTGCACCTGTGTTGCTGCTTCTGATGTTCGGCATAGTGACGTTCGGAATCGCCATAAACAACTATATAGAACTTACTGACGGCGTGCGTTCAGGTGGGCGGACGCTGGCGATCAGCCGCTCGAGCTCGACGCCCTACACGAGCACGACGAGCGCCATCACCTCCTCCGCGGCGAACCTGACGGCGGCGAACATAAATATCACCGTGACCGTCAACGGGACGGCTTGCTCCAGCGACTCTGGGTGCTCGACAGCGCTCTCGGGCGCGGCGGGGGACACGGCGACGGTGAGCGCCACCTATCCCTGCAACCTCACCGTCTTGTCCGTTAATTACGCGCCCGGCTGCACCCTCACCGCAACGACGAAGGACCTCATCGAATGAAACGGTTGATCTCCAAGATGAGCCGCGCACTGGGCGGCCTCTGGCGCGATCGGCGCGGCGTGACCGCGATAGCGACGGCCCTTTCGATGGTGGTCCTCGCCGGGTTCGCTGGGTTCGCAATCGACATTGGCCATGTTGAGCTGGTCCAGCGCCAGTTACAGGCCTCAACAGATGCGGCCGCGCTGGCTGGCGCCTACGACATCAACTGCTGCTCCAGCGCACCCGGTACTGCGATCACCACGGCTACGTCGTATAGCGCTGCGGCTGGAGGCAAAAACGCCATTTCCAATCTCACGGTCACTATGGCCAGCGGCTATCCGGTGGAGAAGTGCCTCACCTCAACGGGAGTCTCATGCAGCGGACCAGATAGCGCCAACGCCATCCAGGTGAAACAGCAGGCGACCGTGCCGATGTTCTTCGCTCAGATTCTGGGAGTAAATTCCTTCACTGTCTCAGCGACCTCGACCGCGGGCGCCAAGGGCGGCACCGCGCAAGCGCTCAACATAATGATTGTGCTGGACACCACTAACTCCATGTCGAGCAGCACGGACAACAGCTGCGGGCTCGGCGCCAAGGCCACGAGAGAGCAGTGCGCTTTGGCGGGGGTTGAGGCTCTTCTGTCTGGCCTGAACCCGTCTCTGGACTATGTCGGTCTGATGGTCTTTCCGGGCATTCTCAGCACAAGCGACGCCAGCAACGACTACACTTGCGGCAAGACGCTGCCATCGTCGGACGTACAGACCTACAGTAACTCTCCCGTTTATCAGGTCGTTGGCCTTAGCAACAACTTCAAGACCTCCAGCTCGTCGACTACGCTCAACAGCAGTTCAGACATAGTGCTGGCGACCGACGGCGGGGGATGCAGTTCGGGCGTGACGGCCGCGGGCGGGGAGGGAACCTATTATGCCGAGGCGATCAACGCGGCGCAGGCGGCGCTCACCAGCTTCGCTCCACCGCATACCCAGAATGTGATCGTCTTCCTCAGCGACGGCGGCGCCAATTCCACCAAAGCGGAGACGGAGGTGACCGGGTACATCTCTGGCACCACCCTCACCGTGACCGCATGTCCGGATGGCTGTTCAGCGTCGTCCACGACCTCGGAGGAGGCGCCGTTGGCGGCCGGACAGAGCATCACCGGGACGGGCGTGACGGCGGGGACTACCATCGTTAGCCAATTATCGGGAACAACCGGCGGAGTAGGCACCTATAAGGTCAGCGTGTCACAGACGGTCGGTTCGAAGAAAAGCACTAAGTCCCTGACGGCTGCAAATGTGCTCACGTTGAACGGCGACACGTTCAACCAGAACACCAACCAATGCCAGCAGGCGATCGCGGCGGCCCAGGCCGCCGCCAAGGCCGGAACCTGGGTCTACTCGATCGCCTACGGCTCCTCGACGGCCACTGGCAGTTCGAGCACCTGCACAACCGATACTTCGGGAGCGCTTGCAGGACTCTCCTCCTGTACGACGATGCAGGATATAGCGGCGA
This sequence comes from uncultured Alphaproteobacteria bacterium, assembly GCA_963704745.1. Lineage (GTDB taxonomy): Bacteria > Pseudomonadota > Alphaproteobacteria > Rhizobiales > Beijerinckiaceae > Methylovirgula. Next base: position 2,341,299 of record OY969936.1, on the reverse strand, counting down.
GCCCGTCGGCAATTCCGGATGCAACGAAGTTCTACTCCAATGGCAACAATGGCGTGGTCTGTCCGGGCTCAAACTCGATCGCGAATCTGGTCTCTCTGTTCCAGAACATATCGACGAATTTGAGCGAGCCGCGGCTCCTGCCGAACAACACGACTTGAGGCGGCCCCGGCCTCGCCGCTAGGCCGGGATGCTCGCCGCCGTGGATGCGACTTCCCACTTTTCGTCATCCCGGTCTATGATCGCTTGTTCCATGGCGCCGGCATGCGCATTTGGCATGGCATTCATCGCGCGTTCACCGCTTTTCAGCGAGGCTTGGTCGATGCGCTGCGCCGGGCTTGCCCTTGCCGTAATGTTGGCTATTTGCACGCCGGCCCTTAGCGCCGGGCGGCCGCATGAGCGCGCCTGTCTGACGGCGGCCCAGGCGCGCGAGACGATCGCGCTGCACAAGCTTGCCGAGCCGTTTCGGCTGATGATCATTGCGGCCCGTCGCTTTCAAGCCGAGGCGATCGGCGTCAAGCTTTGCCGGAGAAAAGACGAATTTATATATGAGATAAGCCTCTTGCGGCGCGACGGCCGCGTCATCCATGTTTTCATGAATGCGGTCAGCGGCAAAATCATCAGAGCGATCAACGCCAAGTGATATAATCACCGGTTGTTTATTGCCGCGGCGCGATTGGCGGCCGGTTGGCACGATTGGCAGGGGAGGACGACGGGTTGCGGCTTCTCGTGGTCGAGGACGACAGGGATCTTAATCGACAGATCGTCGCCGCGCTTACCCAGGCGGGTTATGCCGTCGACCACGCCTTTGACGGCGAAGACGGCTGGTTTCTCGGCGATACGGAATCCTATGACGCCGTCGTTCTCGATCTCGGCCTGCCGAAGAAGGATGGCATCGCCGTGCTCGCCGAATGGCGGAAGGCCGGCCGCATCATGCCGGTTCTCATCCTCACCGCGCGCGACCGCTGGCACGAGAAGGTTCAGGGATTTGACGCCGGCGCCGATGATTATGTGGCCAAGCCCTTCCATATCGAGGAGATTTTGGCGCGTCTGCGCGCGCTCCTGCGGCGGGCCGCCGGCCATGCGAGCAATGAATTGATCTGCGGCCCGATCAGCCTCGATACACGTGCCGGGCAGGTGAGCATGGATGGCAATCCGATCAAGCTGACCTCGCATGAATATAGGCTGCTGGCCTATCTGATGCACCATGCCGGCCGCGTGGTTTCCCGCAGCGAACTCGTCGAGCATCTTTATGATCAGGACTTCGACCGTGATTCCAACACGATCGAAGTCTTTGTCGGGCGCTTGCGCAAGAAGCTCGGCATCGACATCATCCAGACCATGCGCGGGCTCGGCTATGTCGTGGCGGCGCCGAGTGAAACCGCTGCGGCCAAGCGCGGCCCGTCCGGCTCGGCGGTGGGCAATAACTGAAGCTTGACCGTATCTTATTCTGCCAAGGGCTTTTGCCAGCCGACCGGGCCCGCGGGCTTGGCCAGGGCTCTCGGAGTGGGCCAGGATATTTAGGCCATGCGTTTACCGTCACCGAAAAGCTGGTCGATTGCGGCACGGCTCTTCTTTTCCGCCACAGTGCTGAGCGCGGTGATCCTGGTCGCCGCCGGCATCGGGCTTTCGACGCTCTATCGCACCACCGCGGAATCCCGTTTCGATGAAAGATTGGGCGTCTATCTGCGGGCGCTCGTCGCCGACATCGCCTCGCCCTCCGAGGAAAATCGCGCCGATCCGGGCGAACTCGGCGAACCGCAATTCGAACTCGCGCTTTCGGGCTGGTATTGGCAGATCACGCGGATCGACGGCAATCACCAAGACATCAAAACTTCGCGCTCGCTCTTCGCTGCCAGGCTGCCGAGGCTCGCCGATCGGAATATTCCGGCGGGGATCGGCGGCATCCGCAGGGGCTATGTGCAAGGTCCGGACGATCGCCGCCTGCGCATGGTCGAGCGGATCATCGATCTCGGCGACCAGGGCATCTATCTCGTCCAGGTGGCGGCGACCACAAACAGCATGGATACCGATATCGGCCGCTTCGAATTCGAGCTGGTGATCACTTTCGCTTTGCTGGCGGCGGCGCTTGTCGGCTCCTCGGCCTTGCAGCTCCATTATGGCTTGCTGCCGCTGCGCCGCCTGCGGGAAGGGGTGGCCGCGATCCGCCGCGGCGAGCGCGAGACGATCGAGGCCACCTTCGCCCGCGACATTGCGCCGCTCGCCGCCGAACTCAACCTCCTCGTCGCCGCCAATCGCGAAGTCGTCGACCGCGCCCGCACCCAGGTGGGCAATCTCGCCCATGCGCTGAAGACGCCGCTCAGCGTCATCATCAATGAGACCGGCGTGGATGCGAGTGTCTTTTCGGCGAAGGTGCGCGAGCAGGCGGCGCTGATGCGCGACCAGGTGGCTTATTATCTCGATCGGGCGCGGGTCGCGGCGCGGGTAGGGGTCTTGGGCCATGTCACCGAGGTCGCGCCGGTGACGGTGACGCTCGTACATGTTTTCGAGAAGATCTATCGCGACCGGGCCGTCACCTTTTCAGTCAAGGCCGTCGAAGGCCTGCGCTTTCAAGGCGAGCGCCAGGATCTCGAAGAGATGGTCGGCAATCTCGTCGACAATGCCGGGAAATGGACACGCCATAATGTGGCGATCGCCGTCGAGCCGGTTGCCGAGACGGCCTGCGGCGGCCGACGGTTCTTCCGCGTCACGATCGACGACGACGGCCAGGGTCTCGCGCCCGAACTCCGCGAAGCCGCCATGCGGCGCGGCAAGCGGCTTGACGAGACGCGGCCGGGCTCCGGCCTCGGCCTTTCCATCGTCGTCGATCTCGCCGCGCTTTATGGCGGTGCGCTCAGGCTCGATGCGAGCCCGATGGGCGGGCTGCGCGCCGAATTGGAGCTTCCGGCCGCCGCGTGAGCCGCGGCGCAGACGCAGGGCTGCGGGCTTTTGTCTATGTTGAAACCTCCAGCGCGAAAATCGACATCCCCATGCGAGGCCGGAAAAAAGCCTTTCTTCGCCGCGATAAAATGCTCTAAAGCATGTCCCGAAAGAGGCGCTGGACAAGGTGCCGGACCCTGCCGGCGACGGCAGGCTCAAAGTTTTATCAGTCGGTCCCTCGCAATCAGGGTCGGCTCTAAGGAAGCGCCATGCTCTGGGGCCTTTTCGCGCTTTTGACGGGCGCGGCCATCTTCGCAATTCTGTGGCCGCTCGCCAAAAACCGGCGCGGGACGGCGGCGCGCGCCACGCCAGATGTCGCTTTCTATAAGGCCAAGCTTGCCGAGATCGCGCGCGAGGCGGCGAGCGACCTCCTCTCGCCGCAAGAGGTGGAGGCGGCGCGGACCGAGGCCGCACGGCGCCTGTTGCGCGCGGCCGACAGTGGCCCTTTGCCGGCCAAAGGCGCCATTCAACGCTCGTCGCAGTTCAGGCTGCGGCTCGTCGCGGTCCTGGCCCTTGTTTTCGTGCCCGCCCTGTCGTTTGGCCTCTATGTGGCCCTCGGCCATCCCAGCTGGCCGGACGAGCCGCTTGCCGCGCGCCTCAATGTGGCGCCGAAGGATATGACGCTTGAGGCCGCCATCGCCAAAGCCGAGGCGCATCTGCTGCGCCATCCCGACGATGGCCGCGCCTATGAAGCGCTCGTGCCGGCCTATCTGGACGTCGGCCGTGTCGAGGATGCCGTGCGCGCCGCGGCGATGGCGATTGAGAAGCTCGGCGACACGCCGGAGCGCGAGGCGATCTATGGCGAGACCTTGGTCGATGCGGCCGATGGCGTCGTGACGGAAGAGGCGCGCAAGGCTTTTGCGAGCGCCGCAGCGGCTGAGCCGGTGCCGCTGAGAGCTCTGTTTTTCTTGGGGCTCGCCGCCGCGCAGGAGGGCGACAAGACGCGGGCGCTCGGCTATTGGCAAAAGCTGCTGGCGCGAGTGCCGCAAGGCGCGCCGGGGCGCGCCGATCTCGAATCCAAGATCGCGGCGCTCGAAAAATCCACGCCGCCGACGGCGGACAAAGCCGCGGCGATCGCGGCTCTGCCGCCGGCCGCGCGCGAGGCGATGATCCATTCGATGGTCGATCGGCTCGCGGCGCGTCTCGCCACAAACGGCCATGACATCGAGGGCTGGCTGCGCCTCGTGCGCGCCTACAAAGTGATGAACGAGACCGACAAGGCACGCACGGCGCTGACGACGGCGCGCCGCAATTTCGAAGGCGATGCGCAAGCCACCGCCCGGATCGATGCGCTGGCGCGCGAATTGGGACTTAATTCATGACGCGCAAGAAGAAGCGCTTGGCGCTCATCCTGTCCGCCCTCGTCGTTCTCGGCGGCGCCGCAGGTCTCGTGCTCTACGCCCTGCGGGACAATATCGTCTTCTTCTACGCGCCGAGCGAAGTCGTGGCGAAAGACCTCGGGCCGGGCACACGGCTGCGCATCGGCGGCCTCGTCAAGAAAGGCTCGGTCGTGCGCGACGGCACCACGATGCATTTCATCGTGACCGACGGCAAGGACGATGTGGCCGTCACTTACACCGGCCAATTGCCCGATCTCTTCCGTGAAGGGCAGGGTGTCGTGGCCGAAGGCGTGCTCGGAACATCGGGCATGATGGCGAGCGACGTTCTCGCCAAACATGACGAACGCTATATGCCGCGCGAAGTCGCCGACGCCTTGAAGAAGCGCGGCGTCTGGCAGGAGGGCGCTCAAGAGAGCGCTGCGCGCGCCAAGACGGAGTGAGTGAGATGATCGTCGAAACCGGCCATTATGCGCTCGTCCTGGCGCTGGCCCTCGCGCTCTTCAATTCCGTGGTGCCGCTCTGGGGCATCGCCGCGCGCGACGAAAGGCTGATGGCCACCGCGCCTTCGGTCGCGCTCGTGCAATTCCTCTTTGTCGTGATCGCCTTCGGCGCTTTGGTCTATGCCCATGTGACGTCGGATTTCTCGCTCGTCAACGTCGTCGAGAATTCGCATTCGGCGAAGCCGCTCATCTACAAGATCGCCGGCGTCTGGGGCAATCATGAGGGCTCGATGCTCCTCTGGGTGCTTATCCTAGCCACCTTCTCGGCCATGGTTGCCGCGGCGGCGCGCGCCATGCCGCAGGATTTGCATGCCGCCGTGCTCGGCGTGCAATCCTGGATCAGCGCCGCATTCCTTCTGTTCATCCTGCTCACGTCCAATCCGTTCCTGCGGCTCGCCAATCCGCCGATGGAGGGCCAAGGCCTCAATCCTCTGTTGCAGGACCCTGGCCTCGCCATTCATCCGCCGCTGCTCTATCTCGGCTATGTAGGGTTTTCGATTACCTTCTCCTTTGCGGCCGCGGCGCTGATCTGCGGGCGCATCGATGCGGTCTGGGCGCGCCTCGTCAGACCATGGACACTGGTCGCCTGGATGTTTCTGACGCTCGGCATCGCGATGGGCTCCTATTGGTCCTATTACACGCTCGGCTGGGGCGGCTTCTGGTTCTGGGACCCGGTCGAAAATGCCTCGCTGATGCCCTGGCTTGCCGGCACCGCGCTGTTGCACTCGGCGGCGGTGATGGAAAAACGCGAGGCGCTGAAGATCTGGACGGTCTTTCTCGCGATCCTCGCCTTCTCGCTGTCGCTCATCGGTACTTTCCTCGTCCGCTCGGGCGTACTCACCTCGGTGCATGCCTTTGCGACCGACCCGCGGCGCGGCGCCTTCATTTTGCTGATCCTGGTCGTCTTCATCGGCGGCTCTCTCGTGCTCTTTGCGGCGCGGGCCAAGGATCTGAAGCCGGGCGGATTCTTCGCGCCGATCTCGCGGGAAGGCGCGCTCGTGCTCAACAATCTCATGCTGTCGACAGCCTGCGCGACAGTCTTCGTCGGCACCCTCTATCCGCTCGGCCTCGAGTCGCTGACGGGCGAAAAAATTTCCGTCGGCGCGCCTTTCTTCAATGCGACCTTCGTGCCGCTCTTTTTTCCCTTGTTCGTGTTGATGCCGATCGCTCAGATGCTCGCCTGGAAACGCGGCGATCTTCTCGGCGCGGCGCAGCGTCTCGTCGTCGCCGTCGCCGCCGGCCTTGTGGCCGTGCTCGTCTTCGCCGCTTGGCATGGCGGCCCCGTCGTCTCGGTCCTTGTCGCGGGGCTGGCGATCTATACGATCGTCGGCTCCTTTATCGATCTCTTTGGGAAGATCTTTGCCGGCGCTTCGGTCTCCGGCGCTTTCCACCGGGCCGTGGGCCTGCCGCGCAGCGCCTATGGCACCGCCTTCGCCCATGCCGGCCTCGCCATCACTTTGCTCGGCCTCGCGGCGACCGGCTGGGGCGTCGAGAAGATCGTGATGATCAAGCCGGGTGATGTTATTCCCGTCGGTCCTTATCAGCTGGTGGTGCAGAAATTCGGCGTCGCGGAAGGTCCGAATTACAGCGCCAGGCTCGCACATGTCGCGATCCGCTCCGGCGGCGTGCAGATCGCGACCATCGATCCGGAGCTACGCTTCTTTCCGGTGCGGCGGATGAGCCGCGCCGAGGCGGGGATAGCGACGCTCGGCCTCGGCCAGATCTATGTCAGCATCACCGATGGCGGCGCGGACAACAGTTTCAATGCCAGGCTTTATTGGAAGCCGATGGTGGTGCTGATCTGGTTCGGCGCACTCGTCATGGCCTTCGGCGGGCTCGTATCTTTGAGCGACCGCAGACTGAGAATCGGCGTCGCCCGGCGGCTCAAGCTCGCGGGCGCCATGCCGCAGCCGGCGGAGTGAACATGCGCCAACGGCTTCTCGCGCTTGTCGCTGTTCTCTTTCTCGCGCTGATACCGAGCCTCTCCTTTGCGGTCGAGCCCGGCGAGATGCTGAAGGACCCGAAGCTCGAAGCGCGGGCGCGTGCGCTGTCGGCGCAATTGCGCTGCCTCGTCTGCCAGAATGAATTGATCGATGATTCCCAAGCGCAGCTCGCGCATGACATCCGCATGCTCGTCCGCCAGCGCATCATGGCCGGCGAGAGCGACAAGCAAATTCTCGCCTTTCTCGTCTCGCGCTATGGCGATTTCATCCTGTTGAAGCCGCCGCTGAAGGCGGAGACGGTGCTGCTCTGGGGCACGCCCCTTCTGCTATTGATCTGCGGCGGCGGTGTGATCCTTTTGTCCTCGCGCCGCCGCATGCCGGCGCCGAAGCCCGCATCATTGAGCGCGGCCGAAGAAGCAAGGCTCGCGACATTGGTGGGCAAGGAAAAGGGGTAGGCCTTGCTAGCCCTCATGCTGCGGAGCTCCGGGGCTCTGAGCCGGGACGTCTCGAAGCACGCGAGCTTCACCCAAATTGGTAGCCGTATCCGCCCTGCGCGGCTTCGATCTCCGCGTCCTTGGCCTTCACCTTCGCAAAGGAAGGCCGCGCCGTCACGCGCTCCACAAAGGCGTTGACGACAGGCCTATCCGGAATGAGCTTCCAAGCACTCATCCAGTTGAGCGCCGCACCCCACAAAAGATCGGTGGCGGAAAAGCGCTGGCCAAGGAAATAAGGGCCTTGCTCGAGCTGCTTCACCAGCGCGCTGAACATCGTGTCGAAATCGCCGTAAGGGACGGACGCAGGCCGGCCGGGCTCGCGCTTCATCGCGCGGTCGACGATCGCCGGCTCGAAACAAGTGCCATAGAACACGAGCCAGCGCAGATAGGGGCCGCGCTCAGGATCGCCGATCGCCGGCGCGAGGCCGGCTTCAGGAAACAAATCGGCGAGATAGATATAGATCGCGACTTGTTCGGTGATCAGCGCCGCGCCATGTGTGAGGGCAGGCACTTTGCCCATGGGATTGATCGCCAGATAGGCCGGCCGGCGCTGCTCGCCCGCCTTCATATTGAGAACATGGAGCTCATAGGGCGCGCCGAGCTCTTCGAGAAGGATGAGGGTCGCCGACGAACGGGCGTTCGGGGCGTGAAAAAGGGTAATTTTGCCGTTGTCACGGTCAGTCTGCATCGCGTCAATCCTTCTTCGAGCGCCGGTTGGGCCCACCTTACGAAACTTTCATCTCGCCGAAATGGCGGCGTAAGCCCTAGTGCACCAATTTATCAATATCCGATTCAGGCTGCAGTTTCGACGTCCCAGCCAGCCCTCAAGGCTTCGATAGTAAGTCCTCGATAGCAAGTCCTCGATAGCAAGTCCTCGATAGATGGAGATGGACCCCATGGCCTTATCGCTTCCGCCGCATTCCGACAGCCCACAAGACAGTCGCCCAGAAGACCGTCAAGCGCCACGCAAGCCCGGCGGCTTCAAGATGCGCGCCGCGCTGCTCGGCACGGTCGCAATTCTTGCCCTGGGCGGCGCTTACGCCGGCAATGTCGAGCTCCCGCACACCACCTTCACCGCGCCGGCGCGCGCGGAGACGGCGACGACGCCGCCGACTGCGCAGGCACCGCTACAAGCCCCGGCGGGCTTTGCCGACATCGTCGACCGGGTGAAAGGCGCGGTCGTTTCGATCAAGGTGAAGATGACGGAGACCGGCGAGACGAAGGACATGGATATGCCCGACGTCAAGCCCGGCAGTCCGCTCTATCGCTTCTTCAAGCGCTTCGGCGGCGAAACGCCCTTCGAATTCCGCGAAACCCATCCGCATGTCACTATGGCCCAGGGCTCCGGCTTCTTCATTTCGCCGGACGGCTATATCGTCACCAATGACCATGTCGTGGAAAACGCCACCGACGTCCAGGTCGTGATGGATAACGGCAAGGTGCTGCCGGCCAAGGTCGTCGGCACCGACAAGAAGACCGATCTCGCCCTCTTGAAGGTCACGACGGGTTCGAACTATCCCTACGTGCAATTCGCGCCCAAGACGCCGCGGGTCGGCGATTGGGTGCTGGCGGTCGGCAATCCCTTCGGGCTCGGCGGCACGGTGACGGCCGGCATTGTTTCGGCCCGCGGCCGCGATATCGGCGCCGGCCCCTATGACGACTTCATCCAGATCGACGCTCCGGTCAACCGCGGCAATTCCGGCGGGCCGACCTTCGATACGCAAGGCCAGGTCGTGGGGGTCAACACGGCGATCTATTCGCCTTCGGGCGGCAGCGTCGGCATCGGCTTCGCTATTCCCGCCGATGTCGTACAGAATGTGGTCACTGCTTTGAAAGAGCATGGCAAGGTGACCCGCGGCTGGATTGGCGTGCAGATCCAGCCGGTGACCGCCGATATTGCCGAGAGCATGGGCCTCAAATCCACCAAGGGCGCCCTCGTCGCCGAAGTGCAGCCGAACGGCCCGGCCAAGGCTGCAGGGGTCGGAGTCGGCGACGTCATCGTCGCCGTCAATGGCGACAAGATCGACGGCCCGCGCGAGCTCGCGCGCAAGATTGCGGCGCTCGGCCCGAACGCCAAGGCCGACCTGCTCATCTGGCATGATGGCGCGCAGAAGACGCTCACCATGACGCTTGGCACCTTGCCGAACCAGCAGGTGGCCAAGGCGGATACGGAGCCGAGCACAACGACCAGCAATCCGCTCTCGAGCTACGGCTTGACTCTCGCGCCCGCCGATCAGGTTCCCGGCGCTGGCAAGCAGGGCGTGGTCGTCACCGAAATCGACCCCGACGGCGCGGCCGCACAAAAGGGCTTGCAGGTCGGCGATGTGATTCTCGAAGCCGGCGGCAAGACTGTCAGCCGCCCGTCCGAGGTCTCGGCCGTGATCGATGACGCCAAGAAGGACGGCCGCAAGGCGGTGCTTCTGCGCATCAAGAACGGCGACGAGACGCATTTCGTCGCGCTCGCGATCAAGCCGGCATCCTGACGCCGGCTTTGGCTCCCGCAGCGGCAAAGCCCTGGGGCGGTACATATCCCGTCCCGAGCCGCTGCCCGGCGTCGGTCTCGCCCCCCTCACGACGCCGGCTAAAGGAGGCGGCAGGCTCGGATCTCCGGCCTGCCGTTTTTCATGGGATCGCCTATATGTCCTCTATGCGCATTCTCATCATCGAAGACGATTCGGAAGCGGCGCTTTACCTCGTCAAGGCGTTTCGCGAGGCTGGCCATGTCGCAGATCACGCCGCCGACGGGGTTGAAGGCTATGAGAAGGCGCGCGACGAGGGCTATGACGTGCTGATCGTCGACCGTATGCTGCCGAAGCTCGACGGTCTCTCCCTGATCGGCGGCCTGCGGGTGCAGAAGATCGAAACGCCGGTGCTGATCCTCTCGGCGCTCGGCCAGGTCGATGATCGGGTGAAGGGATTGCGTGCCGGCGGCGATGATTACCTAACCAAGCCTTATGCTTTTTCCGAATTGCTGGCGCGGGTGGAAGTCCTCGCGCGACGCAAATCCTCGAGCGCCGGCGAGGAGACGGTCTACCGGGTCGGCGGCCTCGAGCTCGACCGGCTCTCGCACAAGCTTACCCGCAACGGCAAGGAGATCCCGCTGCAGCCACGCGAATTCCGTCTGCTCGAATATTTGATGAAACATGCGGGCCAGGTGGTGACGCGCACCATGCTGCTCGAAAATGTCTGGGATTATCATTTCGATCCGCAGACCAATGTGATCGACGTTCATATTTCGCGGCTTCGCGCCAAGATTGACAAAGGCTTCGAGCCGCCGCTCCTACAGACGATACGTGGTGCTGGATATATGATCCGTGACGGCGCTCGGTAAGCTCTTTCGCACGACGGCCTTCAAGATCTCGGTCGTCTATCTTGTTTTGTCGGCGCTCGGCGCCGGGCTGGTGCTCGCCCGTGTCGGCTGGAACGTCAAGCAATTGATCGATGAGCAGCTCGGCCAGACCGTCAATGCCGACATCACTGGACTGGCCGAGCAATATGATGAGGGCGGCATCAGTCAGCTCGTGCAAGTGCTGCAGCGGCGGATCCGCCAGCCGGGCGCCGATCTCTATCTGCTTACGACCTTTGCCGGCGAGCCACTCGTCGGCAATATCGTCAGTCTGCCGCCAGGTGTGCTCAGCCATCCGGGCCTTGTCGAAACTGACTATCTGCGGGCCGGCGATGTGGCGGCGCACCACCGCGCGTTGGCGCGGATTTTCGCGCTGCCCGGCGGTTTCCGCCTGCTCGTCGGCCATGACATCGAAGAGGGGATGCGGCTGCGCCATATTCTTGCCGGCGCGCTCGCCACTTCGCTCATCTGGCTCGTCATCATCGGGACGATCGGCGGCCTTTGGGCGGCGCGGCGCGTCCTGCACCGGGTCGATAAGATCAATGCGCAAGCCCAGACCATCGTCACCGGCGGCCTTTCCGGCCGCGTTCCGCTCGCCGGCACCGGCGACGAGCTCGACCGCCTCGTGCAGAACCTCAATGCCATGCTCGACCGCATCCAGGTTCTCATGGGCGGCCTGAAAGAGGTCTCCGACAATATCGCGCATGATCTGCGCACCCCGCTGACGCGGCTGCGCAGCCAGGCCGAACAGGCGCTCCAATCCGCGAAGACAGCGGAAGACTATCGCTCGGCGCTCGAAAAGATCATCGAGGAATCGGACGGTCTCATCGGCATTTTCAATGCGCTGCTCATGATCGCCAGGGCTGAGGCGGGGACCGGCTTCGACGGCATGCTGGATTTCGACGCGGCAAGCGTCGCGCGGGACGTCGCGGAGCTCTATGAGCCTCTGGCCGAAGATCGCGGGATGCGGCTTTCGCTCGATGTCGACACTGGCCTCGCTTTGCATGGCAGCCGCGAACTCATCGGCCAAGCGCTCGCCAATCTCGTCGACAATGCCTTGAAATATGGCGTATCCGAGCCGGCGGGCAATGGCTCGCAAGCTGGCGCGGCTGGCGCACCCCTGGTCCTGGCAGCGAAGCGGCGCGGCCATTTCATCGAGATCAGCGTCGCCGATCGCGGCCCTGGGATTGCGGCAGCAGATCGGGCGCGCGTCCTGGATCGCTTCATCCGGCTCGAGAATTCCCGCTCCCATCCAGGCTCGGGGCTTGGTCTGGCGCTCGCTGCCGCCATCGCGCGTCTGCACAATGGCAGATTGCTGATCGAGGACAATGAGCCCGGGCTGCGGGTCACCCTCGCTCTGCCGGCGGCGGCACGGACGCCGCCGCTTCTGGCACCGCCAATGGTGCCGGCGCCAGCCAGCGCGGCGGCATGAGCGGCCTGCGGCCTTTGCCGGCCGGCCGCGCGCCGGCTTTGCGCGATCTTCTCGGCAAAGCGCCGTTGACGGCCGAAGCCGTGCAGGCGCGGGCGAAGCTCGAAGATTTTTTGGCCCAAGATTTCTTCGCGGATGCCGGCGAAAGGCGCTGGGTCGTCTCTGACGGGACCATCGGAGCGCTGCTCCTCGGCATCGCCGATCATTCGCCCTATCTTTGGCGCCTGATCCGCGCCGATCCCGCCCGCCTGCGCCACCTCCTCGGCACTCCGCCGCAGCAGAGCCTCGCGGTCTGCCTGGAGTTTGCGGCATCGGCCTGCGACGAGGCCGCCACGGAAGCAGAGGTGATGCGGCTGTTGCGGCGCGCCAAGCAGGAGATTGCCTTACTGGTCGCGCTTGCCGATCTCGGCGGTGTTTGGAGCGGTGAGATGGTCATGGCGGCACTGACCGCTGCCGCCGATGTCTTCGTCAAATCCGCCCTGCGGTTTGTTCTGCGCCGTGCCGCCGCCGGCCATCACCTCCATTGCGCCAATCCGGCCGAGCCGGAGCAAGAGTGCGGCGTCGTCATCCTCGCGCTCGGCAAACATGGCGCCGGCGAACTCAATTATTCGAGCGATACGGATCTCATCGTTCTGTTCGATCCGGCGAGCATCGCCGCTGCCGGACAGGCCGAGCCGGCCGCGCTCTTCGTGCGGCTGACGCGACAATTCGTGAAGATTTTGCAGGAGCGCACGGCCGACGGCTATGTGCTGCGCGTCGATCTGCGGCTTCGGCCTGATCCCGGCTCGACGGCGATTGCGATCTCTCGGCCCGCCGCCTTCTCCTATTATGAACTTTTCGGCCAGAATTGGGAGCGCGCCGCTTTGATCAAGGCGCGGCCGATTGCCGGCGATCTGCGGCTCGGGGCGGTCTTCCTCGCCGGGCTCACACCTTTCATCTGGCGCAAATATCTCGATTATGCGGCGATCGCCGATATTCACGCGATGAAGCGGCAGATCCATGCCGTGCGCGGCCATGCCGAAATCGCGGTCGCCGGCCATAACGTCAAATTGGGCCGTGGCGGCATCCGCGAGATCGAATTCTTCGTGCAGACCCAGCAGCTCATCTATGGCGGCAAGAGAGTCAAGCTGCGCGGCGCCAAGACGCTTGCCATGCTGGCGGAATTGGCGCGGGAAGAACTCATTTCGCGCGCGGCGCAGGAGGACCTCGCCGCGGCCTATCTCTTCTTGCGGGAGATCGAGCATCGCCTGCAAATGATCGCCGACGAGCAGACGCAGCGCCTGCCGAAAGACGAGGCGGAACTCTGCCGTTTCGCGAATTTTTGCGGCTATGCGGACTTGGCGTCCTTCGCCGAGATCTTCATCTTTCATCTCAGCCGCGTCGCCGAACATTATGCGCGGCTTTTCGAAAGAGCGCCGGGTCTTTCGGCAGAGATCGGCAATCTCGTGTTCACCGGCGTCGGCGACGATCCCGAAACGCTCGAAACCCTGTCGCTTCTCGGCTTCGAGCGTCCGGCGCTTGCCGCGGAAACGATCCGCGGCTGGCATTTCGGCCGTCATCCCGCCATGCGCTCGGAGCGGGCGCGCGAAGTCTTGACGGAACTCGTGCCGGCGCTGCTGCAAGCCTTTGCCGATTCCGGCGATCCCGATGCGGCGCTCGTCGCTTTCGATTCGGCGCTCGGGCGGATGAAGGCGGTCGTCGAGCTTCTGTCGATCCTGAAATCCAATGCGCATCTGCGCGAACTCTTCGCAACGATTCTCGGCAGCGCGCCGCGGCTCGCCGAAATGGTCGTCGGCCGTCCGCATGTCCTCGATTCGGCGATGGACCGCAACATTCTCGCGGCCGATCTCGATGAGGCGGCATTCGAAGCAAGGCTCGAGTTGCAATTGGCCGCGGAGGCCAGTACGGAAGATTTCCTCGACTCTTTGCGCGATTTCGCGAAGGAAGAATCCTTTCTGATCGGCGTGCGGCTGCTGGCCGATCTCGTCACGCCGGAGACGGCTGGCGCCGCTTATGCCGCGCTGGCAGAAAGCATCGCCGCTGCCGCGCTCGGTCATATGCTGGAAATCTTTGCCGCCAAATATGGGCGCGTTCCGGGCGGTCGTTGCGTCGTCCTCGGTCTCGGCAAGCTCGGCTCGCGCGAGATGACCGCCGTTTCCGATCTCGACCTCATTCTGATCTATGATTTCGATCCCGATCATCCGCATGCGGATGGGCCGCAGGCGCTGCATGCCGTGCGCTATTTCACCAAGCTCACGCAAAGGCTCATCTCATGCTTGACGGTGGCGACGCGGCGCGGCCCTCTCTACGAGGTCGATATGCGGCTGCGTCCCTCCGGACGCAAAGGACCGGTCGCGACCCAATTCGCGAGCTTTTGCGCCTATCAGGCCAAAGATGCGGAGACATGGGAACATATGGCCCTGACCCGCGCCCGCGTGATCGCCGGCGATCCGTCTCTGCGCACCGAGGTCGAGGCGGCGCGCATCGAGATCCTGTCGCGCCCGCCCGCCTTGAGCTTGCGCCGCGATATCGCGGAAATGCGTCACCTCATCATGCAGGAAAAAAGCGAGCGCGGACCCTTCGACCTCAAATATGCGGCGGGCGGGCTGATCGATGTCGATTTTCTTGCGCAATATCTCTGTCTTGCCCATGCGCATAAGAATAAGGCCATGCTGGCGACGAGCCCGGCGGCTTTGATCGCTGCCGCCGGGCAGGCGGGCTATCTCGCGGCGGCGCCGGCGGAGGCTCTGCTGGCCGCGCGGCGGCTCTTCAGCGATGTCATGCAGGTCCTGCATACGCTGGCTGATCCAGCGCTTGTACCCGAGGCGATGAACGAGGCCATCAAAAAGCGCCTCGCGGCGGTGGCTGGCCTGCCCGATTTTGCACGGCTCGAAGCCGAACTCGCGGAAACGCGCGGCCAAGTGCAAGGGATTTTCAATCAAGTCATCGGGTGATGCCGGCAATCGCCGGCGCAATCCTCAACGCGCCGAGCTGGCGGTGGCCGAGCGCAGCGCCGGCCGCGGCAGCTGACGCTGCGGAGCGAAGCGGCGCAGCGGCTTTAGCCGAGGCGGAACTTCGGGCATCGGCATCTGCCCTTTCGGCAGATGGATCAGCACGATCGTTCCTTTGCCCGGCGTCGAGCGAATGCGCAGGGAACCACCGTGCAGATCGACGAGGGAGCGGGCGATGGCGAGGCCAAGTCCCGAGCCTTTAAAGCCATTTTCGAGCGTGCTGTTGCGCTGTTCGAAGGGCCGCCCGAGGTGCTGCAATGCTTCGGCCGAGATGCCGGGGCCGCTGTCGCCGACATAGATCTTCGTCGCATCGGGCATCAAGCGGGTCCATACGGCGATGCGGCCTCCTTCCGGCGTGAATTTCACCGCATTGCGCAGCAGGATCGCGAGGACCCGCTCGATGGCCAGACGGTCGGCATGGATCCTGGCTTCCATCAGGTCGATCGCGGCAAGGGCAATCGACTTCTCGGCAGCCCAGGCGCGCACGCCGTCGATGGCCTTGGCGACGGCGGCGGCGATGGAAAATTCGGATTTTTCCAGAGCCACGCGGCCGGTATCGAG
The DNA here is from genome assembly GCA_963704745.1 of uncultured Alphaproteobacteria bacterium. Classification (GTDB taxonomy): domain Bacteria; phylum Pseudomonadota; class Alphaproteobacteria; order Rhizobiales; family Beijerinckiaceae; genus Methylovirgula. The sequence goes on along the minus strand of OY969936.1, from coordinate 2,325,738 downwards.
CCGCGACATGTCGAGCACATCGGAGATGACATTGAGGAGATGCTGGCCGCTCGCACGAATGTCGTTGCAGTAATCGACGTAGCGCGGCGAGCCGAGCGCGCCGAACGTCTCCTGCGTCATCAATTCGGAAAAGCCGATGATGGCATTGAGCGGCGTACGCAGCTCGTGGCTCATATTGGCGAGAAATTCCGATTTGGCGCGATTGGCGCTTTCGGCTTCCGCCTTCTGCTCGAGATATTTTTCGGCAAGCTCGGCGAGCTGCTGCGCCTGCAGCTCCAGCGTCTGTCGCGACCGGCGCAGATCCGCAACGGTCGCCATCAGGCGCCGTTCGGAATCCATCAATTGCTCTTCATGATGTTTGAGGGTGGTGATGTCGGTGCCGACCGAGACATAGCCGCCATCCTTGGTTCGCCGCTCGTTGATCTGGAGCCAGCGTCCGTCGGCGAGCCGCGCCTCGTAGGTCTTTGCGCCCGCTTGCGCGCGGGCGCCGAGCGCGATCTCCGACTGGATCAGCGGCGCCGTCGCGCCGGCCATGATCTCGGCATAGGGCCGGCCCGGAAAAATCGCCTCGTTCGGCAGATTGTGAAAGCGCTGGAATTTGGAATTGCACATCACGAGGCGGTTGTCCTCGTCCCAGAGAACAAAGGCTTCGGATACGGTTTCGAGCGCATCGCGCAGCCTTATGTCCGCCGTGACGGATTGCTCGGCGAGGAGCCGCTGCTCCGTGATGTCGACCGCTATTCCGACGAGATGCGCATTGCGATCGGCGCCGTCGCAGACCAGCTCGGCGCGAGCGCGCAGCCATACCCATTCCCCTTTCGCATTGCGGATCCTGAATGTGTGATCGATCGAATTGGTTTCGGATGCGGCGAGCAATTCGGCGAGATAGGCGAGGGCATCGTCTTGCGGGTGAATGAGGGCATCGACATCGCCGAAGGAGAGAAAGGGCCGCTCCGGAATCATGCCGAGCATCGCATACATGGAATCCGACCAATAGATGCGGCCGCGGCAAAGATCCCAGTCCCAAAGCCCGCAGCGGCCGCGGTTCAGCGCAGTGTCGATGCGGCCGCGGATGCGGTCGCCTTCCGCTTCGGCTTGGCGGGCCCATGCGGCCTGCCAGAAATAGGCTCCGGCAACCGCGCAAAGGACGATGATCGTCGAAAGAAGCGCGGCGCCGGTGCGAACGGCCGCGCGCCGCCAATTCGCGAGAACCGCGGTCATCGGACGGATGAAGGCGACTTGCCCCATGGGCGCCTTCAGTGTCCTCACCGTCGCCAGCGCATCGCTGCCGTCGGCGAGATTGATGCGCATCACGCCGGCCTTTTCGGCGAAGACCGTGAGCGGCTGGCTCGGGCCGAGACGATCGATGAGCCGGCCGCCAATGCCGATATAAGGCGGAAAGGCGGCAACGATCTCGCCCTTCGCATCGGTGACGAGAATGTGCTGGCCGCGCGCCAGAGCGCGATCGGGAAGGACCTGCGCCAGTGCGCGGGTCGCGTCCTTCGCCGTATTGTCGGCGGGCGCCTGCTCCAGCGCGGTGTTGACATCATTGCTGGTAGTCGCAGCGATCAGTTCGAGATCGACGATCGCGTCGCCGATCGCGCGGTCATGCGCATCGGTGATGAGCAGAATGGTCAGCGTCGTCAGCGTGGCGATGAAGATGGCGATCATCGCCGGGACGGCGCGGCGGACCCAGGGTTCGAGCTTGATATAGTTGTGAAACGCGGGCCGTCCTGACGCGCAGGCAAGGCCGAGCGAAATGCGCGCGCGCGCCGGCATCTCGGCCGCGACTGCACGGACCATAGCAGACCCCCTCGAGACTGATCCGGACCGATGTGCCGCATCTCTCCGAATCAGGATCATCTGAATCCGAGCGTGCCGATTTGTCCAGAGCTTAATGAAGGGTGAAGGCGAAATTTGATCGGCGGAAATTGATCGCACCCATCGCTCAGGACTTTTGTCCGGCCGCAGTGGACTTCAGCCAGACAAGCCGGCGGACAGGCATGAATTCGGTCGCATAGGCGCAAAGAGCCATGGCCGCGAAACCCGCTCCGGCGAGACAAGTGGCGGGCCAGCCGCCGACCGCATAGGCGGAGCTCGCGAGCGCCGAGCCGAAGGCGCCGCCGACAAAGAACAGGGCAATGAACAGGCCATTCAAACGGGCGCGAACATCGGCCCCGAGACCGTAAATCGCGCGCTGGCTCAAGATGAGATTGAGCGCCACTCCGGCGTCGAGGAGAAGCGCGCCGACGACAAGCAAGGTCATCGACCGCGCTGCGCCGGCGGCAGCCACGAGGCCGAAGGACAAAAGCACCATGGCCATTGCGCAGCCGATCGCCGGCCGCGACCAGCCGCGATCGGCCATGCGGCCGGCAAGTGGCGCGACGAACGCGCCCGCCGCGCCGACGAGTGCGAAAAGTCCGATCCCTTGCTGGGTCAAAGCGAATGCCGGACCCGCCAGGAACAGCGGCACGGCCGTCCAAAACAGGCTGAAGGCGCCGAAAAGCGCGGCCTGATAGGCGCCGCGGCGACGCAGCTCGGGCGTATTGACGAGAAGCGGACCGAGCGAACGCAGGATTTTCCCATAAGTGAGTTCCGACTGGCGCGGAAAGGCCGGCAAGGCGAAGGACAGGATCAGCGCCAGCGCGAACATCAAGCCGGCGGAAACGCCGAAGACGAAACGCCAGCTGCCGTAATGGGTCAGAAAGCTCGCCACCGGACGCGACAGCATGATGCCCATCAACAGCCCGCTCATGACATTGCCGACGACCTGACCGCGCTGGCGCGCCGGTGCCAGATGCGCCGAAAAGGGAATGATGATCTGAACGGTGGCGGTCGTGATGCCGACGAGCAGGGCGAAAACGAAAAAAGCCGAAATGGTCGAGGTGAAGGCAAGGCCGAGGAGCGCAACCGCGTTGAGCAGAAGGATCACCACGATGAGGCGCCGGTTTTCGATGAGATCGCCGAGCGGCACGACGAAGACGAGCCCGAGCCCATAGCCGATCTGCATCAAGGTCATTACGAGCCCCACGGCCCATGCCGGCAGATGCAGTGCCGCGCCGATCAGGCCGTCTAAAGGCTGCGCATAATAGAGATTGGCGACGATCGCGCCGGCCGAGACGGCGAGCACCAGCGTCAGGACGAAAGACATAGGGGCTCGCTGCGAGCATGCTGCGTGTGTCGCCGGCATTTTGAAATCCATGAATTGCTGACGCTGCCTCTACATATAGGGGCGGCGCTGCATCCGTCATGCGCAGCGGACGAATGGGCGCATCAAAAGCGCGTGTGAGCGCGCGCGGGCCGCGCTTTGCTCATGGCAGGGCTGCGATCATTGCAGCTCTCAGGCGAGCGAGCGCTCGGCGATATCTTTCACATCGGGCGAGAGATGGCCGGCGCCGGCGACATGCCGCAAGGCTGCCTCCGCCAATTTGCGCCTGTGCTCTTCGAGCATGCGCCAGCTCTTGAAAGCCGAGAGCAGGCGGGCCGCCACTTGCGGGTTCCTGCTGTCCAGCGCGAGAACGACATGGACGACGAATTCATAGCCGCTGCCGTCGCTTGCGTTGAAGCGCGTCTGATTGGCGGCGAAAGCGCCGACCAAGGCGCGGACGCGATTGGGATTGCCGAGCGAAAAGGCTGGATGATCCATCAGACCCTTGATGCGCGACAGGGTTTCCGGTTCCGGAATCATCGCCTGCAAGGAGAACCATTTATCGATGACGAGCGGCTCGCCGGCATAGCCCTCGTAGAACGTCTCCAGCGCGGCCTCCCGCTCAGGACCGGGCCGCGTGGCGATGACGCCGAGTGCGGCGATCTTGTCGGTCATGAAGCCGGCCTGCTCGAATTGGCGCAGAGCCAGCGCCAGTCCTTGATCCTTGCTCTGATCCTGGCTCCGATCCTTCCGCCCCGCCGCGTAGAGATCGAGCGCCGCATTGCGCAAGGCGCGCCGCCCGGCGGCCGCGGCATCGGGAGAATAGGGCCCGGTGTCGGTCAACCGCTCATAAGTTTCGAGCAGAGATGAAGCGAGCCCTTGCCCGATCGTCTCGCGGAGCATTTTGCGGGCGGAAAAAATCGCATCGGGATCGACATTCTCGCCGATCTCGCGGGCGATGTCGCCTTCGCCGGGCAAAGTGACGACTTGCGCGACAAAGGCCGGATCGGCTGCGCCGGCATCGAGGACGCGCTTCAGCGCGGCGATGAAGGCGCTGTCCGCCTCCGGCGTCTTGCCGGCCCGGATCAGGTCGATGTTGCGCAGAAGCAGCCGCGTCGCATAAGTCTGCGCGGCTTGCCAGCGGTTGAAACTGTCCGTGTCATGGGCGATGAGGGCGATGAGATCGGCTTCGCTGACGTCATAAGCGAGCCGCACGGGCGCCGAGAAGCCGCGCAGAAGCGAGACGACCGGCCGCGTCGGCAGATTGCGGAAGGTCACGCGGCGACGCTCATCCGCAAGCTCGATGACGCCGCGCGCCAATTCCTGTCCGCTCGCGCCGTCCTGTTCCGCCGTCACGAGCGGCAGCACCTCGCCGGTTTCGTCGATGAGGCCGAGCTCAATCGGGATGACGAAGGGCTCTTTCTCGTCCTGGCCCGGCGTCTTCCTGCAGCTCTGCCGGAAATCGAGCGTCAGGCTCTTCGCCGCCGGATCATAAGCCGCCGTCACTTCGACGAGCGGCGTCCCCGCCTGCGTGTACCAGCGCAGGAATTGTGTGAGATCGCGGCCGGACCGCTCGGCGAAACAGGCGATGAACTCCTCGATCGTCGCCGCCGTGCCGTCATGCCGCTCGAAATAGAGATCCATGCCGGCACGGAACGCTTCCGCGCCGATCAGAACCTTCAGCATGCGGATGAGCTCGGCGCCTTTCTCATAGACGGTCGCCGTGTAGAAATTATTGATCTCGAGATAGCTGTCCGGCCGCACATTATGGGCGAGAGGACCGGCATCTTCGGGAAATTGCTGGGCGCGCAAAGTCCGCACATCGGCGATCCGGCGCACCGCCGCCGAGCGCTGCGCGGCGGAAAATTCATGGTCGCGGAAGACCGTCAGCCCTTCCTTGAGGCAGAGCTGAAACCAGTCGCGGCAGGTGATGCGATTGCCGGTCCAATTATGGAAATATTCATGCGCGATCACGGCCTCGATCTGCGCGTAATCCATGTCGGTAGCCGTATGCGGCGAGGCAAGGACATATTTGTCGTTGAAGATGTTGAGGCCCTTGTTCTCCATCGCGCCCATGTTGAAGTCGGAGACGGCGACGATGTTGAAGACATCGAGATCATATTCGCGGCCGAAGGCCTCCTCGTCCCAGCGCATCGAACGTTTCAAAGCGTCCATGGCATAAATAGCGCTTTGCTCCTTGCCGTGCTCGACATAGATGCCGAGCGCGACATTGCGGCCCGATGCGGTCGTAAATTCATCGTGGACCCCGCCGAGATCGCCGCCGACGAGCGCGAAGAGATAGCAGGGCTTCGGGTAAGGATCGTGCCAGATGGCGAAATGCCGGCTCGTGTTCTCGATCGTGCCGGCGACTGTCAGATTGCCATTGCCGAGCAGCACCGGCGCCTCTTTGATCTCGGCCTCGAGCCGCGTCGTATAGACGCTCAGCACGTCCGGGCGGTCGAGGAAATAGGTGATCCGACGAAAGCCCTCGGCCTCGCATTGCGTGCAATAGGCCGAGCCGGACCGATAAAGGCCCATCAGGCAGGTATTCGCCGAAGGATCGATCTCGGTCTCGATTTCGAGCAGGAAGGATCGCTGTGGCGGATTGGCGAGGGTCAGACGATCCGGGGTGACGAAATTCGCCGAACAGTCGATCTCGGCGCCGTCGAGGACGAGGCGGCGCACGACAAGCCGGTCGCCGTCGAGCAGCAGATCGGCGCCGGCGCGCCCGCGCGGATTGGGCCTGATCACGAGGCGCGCGACAACCCGCGTCGCATGCGGATCGAGCCTGACGTCGAGATCGACCGTGTCGATCAGATAGTCCGGCGGCCGATAATCGGCGAGCCGGATCGGTTGGGCAATATCGGTGCGCATGCGAACCTCGCGAGTGGATCGAGACAGGAGAAGTCGAAAACGGCGGCTTCGTTGCGCAAGTGGAGGATCAGCGCACCGAACCGGGGCGATCTCAAAAATACTGCAAGCCGGAACCATCGAACATGCATGGGCGTGACGCGGCCGACAGGGCGCATGCGAGGATCCGTCACCGTCGCCGCACAGGGCTCGGCATGATCATAGGGCCGCCGTCGCCCCGTGCAAAGCCGGCATGCTCCGTCCCGATCTGCGCTGAAAGGCATCTGGCCGTGGCCGCGGCCCGTGACCGGCGGCGCCGGGCGCTTTCCCGTGATCATGCGCCGGCAATTCGGGGCTGGCTTTGCCGGCGCGGCTGTGTAAGTTCGGGCCGCTCCACAACGCCTGTCGAGGAGGACATTCTTGATGAGGGGACAGAAGACGAGAGGTCTGCGTCTCACGGGTCTGGTGCTCGCGGTCATCGCGCCCGCTGTCGCGCTGGCGCATGGGCCGAGCCGCCAGAAGACGACGCAGACGGTCGAGATCAATGCGCCGGCTGCCAAGGTCTGGTCGGTGATCGGCAATTTCCAGAATATGGACTGGTGCGACGGCGTCGTGAAGACGACCGGCACGGGCGGCAATGAGCCCGATACCGCGACGCGCGTGCTCACCGTGAAGGGCGGCGCGACAATCGAACAAGACCTCACCAAATATGAGCCGAAGGAGATGAGCTATTCCTATTTCACCGACAAGATCGATGTGAAGGTCCTGCCCGTCAACGATTATTCCGGGACGATCGAAGTGCAGTCCGAACCCGGCAATAAGAGCAAGGTGGTCTGGGAGGCTGCTTTCTACCGAGGCTATATGAACAATGATCCGCCGCCGGAGTTCAATGATGCCGCTTCCCTCAAGGCGGTCGATGCGTTTCTGCGGACCAGACTCGATGCACTGAAAAAGAAAATCGAGGCGATGCATTGACCAGCGCCGCGGAGAGCATGTTTCGATGAGGAAATATGAGATGAAAGCCTTGCGTTTCGCTACGGCATTGCTCGGGCTCGTCGCCCCTTCCGTCGCCTTCGCCCATGGAGCGTCGCGGCTGAAGCTCACAGAATCTGTCGAAATCGATGCGCCGGCCGCCAAGGTCTGGCAGGTGATCGGCAATTTCCACGACATGAGCTGGCTGCCGATCGTTGCCAAGACGACGGGCGCGGGCGGCAACGAGCCGGATGTCGCCAAGCGCGAGCTCACGCTCAAGAGCGGCGCGAAGATCGAGGAGTCACTCTATAAATATGATGCCGAGGCGATGAGCTATTCCTATTTCATGGACAAGGTCGATGTGAAAGTGTTGCCGGTCACCAATTATTCGGCGACGCTTGTCGTGCTGCCGGAGGGCAGCAAGAGCAAGGTCGAGTGGCGCGGCGCTTTCTTCCGCGCCGATCCGCTGTTCAACCCGCCGCCGGGGCTCGATGACGCCGCCGCTACCAAGGCGGTCACCGCGCTCTATGTCCCGGGCCTCGCCGCACTGAAAAAGAAAGTCGAGGCGGGCGAGGCGACCAATTGACCTGGGCCCGGCTCCCAGCCCGTTTGCGCGCCGGCCTGCGGGCCGGCGCGCGGATGGCCCAAATCGCCTGGGGAATAAGCGCCGTCCTCGCCGGCGGTGCGGGTTTGTGGTTCGCCGCGGCAAATCCCGCGGCAGCGGACGAAGCCTTCATCACCGATCAGAGCGCCAGCGCCGTCAGCGTTCTCGATCTCACGACGAAAAAACTCGTCGCGACGATCGCGATCCCCGGCAAGCCGGCCGGGATCGCGATGGCGCCGGACGGGCGCCGCAGCTATGTGACGAGCCCGGAAGGGCAGGATGTCTCGGTGATCGATACGGCGGCGCGCCGGGTTCTGCGCAAGATCAAGGTTGGCCAGGACCCGCTCGGCATCGGCATCGACCCGACCGGCGCTTTCGTCTATGTCGCCGATTTCGACATCCCTTATCTCTATAAGGTCGACGTTTATAAGGGCGTTGTCGTCGCCAAGACCAAAGTCGGCAATTCACCTTGCGGTGTTGCAGTAACGCCGGACGGCAAGCTGATCGTTGTCGCCGACCGCAACGACGATCAGATTTCGATCCTCGATGCGGCGAGCTTCAAGCAAATCGCCACGGTCAAAGTCGGCAAGCATCCCTTCGGCGTGACGATCGATGCGCAAGGCAAGCGCGCCTATACCGCCGACGTCATGAGCAATCAGGTCTCGGTCATCGATCTCGCGAGCCGCGAGCGCATCGGCACGGTGCCGACGGGCCTACACCCCTATGTCGTGGCGCTCAGCAAGACTTTGGGCTTTGCGACGGATGAATTGGGCGGCACGGTCACTGTCTTCGATCTGGCGAGTTTGAAACTCGTCAAGCGGATCGATGTCGGCGATTATCCGGAAGGGATCGAACTCAGTCCCGACGGGCGCACGCTCTATGTCGTCAACTGGTTTTCCAACGATGTCTGGGCGATCGATCCCAAGACACTGAAAGTGACCGCGAAAATGCAGGTCGGCGACGGGCCGCGGGCGTTCGGCACTTTTATCCGCAAGACGCCGTGAAGCGGTATCGGTGCGATCTTCTCAAACAGGATGATCGTGCTGCGCGATCTTGTACGGCACGATCTTGCGCCGGACATAGACGGCCGCCCCGACATTGGTCAGGCCGATGCCGATCAGCAGGAGCGGCGCCGAAAGACCGATGAAGCGGCTCTGCAGCAAAGCCGTGGCGAGCGTCCCTCCGACCATGAAGATCGCATTCAAGATATTCACCGCGGCGACGATCCGCGCGCGCCGCTCGGCCGGGGCCTCGGCCTGAACGGCGGCGAAGAGCGGCACGACATAGAGGCCGCCTGCGGCGGCCATGCCGGCGACATCACCGGCGATCCGCAGGCCTTCGGCGCTGGTGAAGAAGGCAAGAAGCCCCGCTTCTTGGCGATGCGTGTTGAGGCCATGCGTGGCAAAGCCGATTTCGATGAGGAAGACGGCCATGCCGAGCGCCGCGAGTGGTGTCGGCGTCAGGAGAATGCGCCCGCGTGCGAAAAACGCCGCGGCGAGCGAGCCGGCGCCAATGCCGATGGCGAAAAGCGCGCTGATCGCCGCTTCAACCTCGATCCCGCCGCCGGTCGCATCGCGGACGACGACCGGGATGAGGGAAAGCGCGACGGCGCCGGTCAGCCAGAACCAGGAGAGCGCCAGGCTCGCCTGCCAGAGAAAGGGCGCCTGCCGCAGATCGCGGAGCAGCGCGCCTGTCGACGAAAAGACATTTGCTTTGATCTTGAGGTGAGGCGCTGCGACAGCGGTTGCCGGGATGAAGCGGCTCGTCGCGAAGCAGGCGAGCGCAATGCCCATGAGCTGCAGGACGATTGCGAGCGGGGGAATCGTCGTTTTGGCGGCCAAGGCGCCGGCCACGAGGCCGAGGAGGATCGCCAGAAAAGTTGCGGCTTCGATCAGCGCATTACCGGCGATGAGTTCGGCCCGCCTCAGATGGTCGGGCAGGATTCCATATTTGATCGGGCCGAAGAGCGCGGCAATCACGCCGAGGCCGAACAGCGCCGCATAGAGAAGCAGAAACGACGAAAGCCAGAAGCCGGCGGCGGCGATCATCTGAACCAGGATCTCGGCCGCCTTCAGCCGGCGGATTATGCGCGCCTTGTCATTGGCATCGGCGATCTCGCCGCCGAGACCCGAAAGGACGATCGAGGGCAGCATGAAAATGCCGATCGCAAGCGTGATCAAGGTGCCGGATTCGCGTCCCCCGAGCCGAAACAAGAGCAACATGGCGAGCATGTTGCGGACGAAATTGTCGTTGAAGGCGGACAGGAATTGGCACCAGAACAAAGGCGCAAAGCGGCGGGTGCGCAAAAGCTCGAGGAACATGATTGCCGCCTAGCTGGACAGATCGACAAAAATAGCGCGGCCTTGCCGGTCGGTCAGCCATGTCGCCGGATCGCCGCGCGGCGCAAGGGCTCGGCATGGCCGATGATGCGCGCGATGGCCGGAAAAGCGGCCATGACCTGGCGCTCGATCTCATCGACGGCGAGATGGACTGTCTCGACGCTGAGAGCGGGATCGGCCCGACAATGATAATTGACGACGAGGCCGGCGGGCGTCTCGCGGACCCTGACGCTATGGACCTCGACGATCGGGTCGCCGGCGAGATTGGCCAGCGCCGCGGCAATGGCACTGCGCATTGCGGCCGGGGCATCCCGGCCCGGCAATTCGCGCGGCTCCAGCGGCTCGATATGGCTGTCGATTTCGATGTCGGGGCCGAGTTCATGGCGCGCATCGGCTTCGAGGGCCGAGGCGATCGCATGCGCCTGGCCGAGCGGCATCTGGCCGTCGACTTCGACATCGAAGCCCACCGAACTGCGGCCGTCGATTTCCTGCACAATGACATTATGGATCGTCGTATGCCGTTTGGCGGCGATGAGAAGAAGGCATTCGAGTACGCTCTCGTCGTCCAGTGCGACCGGCTGCGTCGTGACGGTTACCGCCACGCCGGGATGCGCCGCGGCGATGGCGGTGCGAACCGCCTCCTTGATCATGGCGACCTTTTCGAGCGGCAAGGTGCGCGGCACGGAGATGCCGATATCGCCGATGACCTCGGCGCCTGCCGAGCGCAATCTGAGACTATTGACAGCGGTGACGCCCCGCACTCTCTGGGCGATGGCGCGCACGTCCTCCGTCAATCCTTTGGGCGCGGTGTCGATCAGCGTATCGAAGGTGCGCCGGCCGAGCCTGTAGCCGGCGATAGTGATAAAGACGGCGACGGCGAGCGCCGCGACGGCATCGCCCTGGGGATAGCCGAAACGCGCCGCGACAAGGCCGCAAAGGGCGAGCGAAGAGCCGATGATGTCGGAGGTAAAGTGCAGGACATCCGCGGCGAGAGCGTCGCTCTTCGTCGCACGGGCGATCCGCGACAGGGTGAACCAGCGGGAAAGATCGACGAGGATCGAGACGATGAGAACGCCGAAGGCCAGCGCATTGGCATTGATTTCGACCGGCTTGGTCGTCAAGCGCAGGGCCGCTTCGGCGAGGATGACGGCGGAAAGCGCGAAAAGAAAGCCGGTCTCGATGAGGGCGGCGACCGCCTCCACTTTGCCGTGCCCATAGGGATGCTCCTCATCCGCCGGCTTGCCGGCGAAGCGGATGGCGAAAAAAGTGATGATGGTGATGCCCGTGTCGACGAGATCGTGGCCGGCCTCGGACAAGAGTGCCAGCGAGCCCGAGAGCAGCCCGGCGGCGAGCTTGCCGAGCGTCAGAGCCGCGCTCACGCCGATCGAGGCGAGGGCAGCCCGTTCTTTGATGCTATGCACCGCGTCCATATGAGCCCGGGGAGAGTTGAGAATCGGGTCGGATCGGTCGGCCGGTTGGCCGCGACCGGCTTTGGTTTATCAGTGCCGTCGCCGACGCGGCAAGACCGAAGTCCCTATGTTATAAGTCCGCATGGCGCGCTCGATCGCATCGGCCGCACGCACGGCCGGCGGCTTCGGGCGGCTTTTTGGATCTGGCCGGCGTTTCGGCAGGCAACAAAGGAGAGGACTTTGGAATATCTGCACACGATGGTCCGTGTTTCGGATCTGAACCAGTCTCTCGATTTCTATTGCCATAAATTGGGTCTCGTCGAGGTCCGGCGCATCGAGAACGAAATCGGCCGCTACACGCTCGTCTATCTCGCCGCGCCGGGCGACGTCGATCGGGCCATAGAGTTCAAGACCCCGATGCTCGAGCTCACCTTCAATTGGGAGCCGGAAACCTATACGAGCGGACGCAATTTCGGCCATCTCGCCTTCGGCGTCGAAGATATCTATGCCATTTGCGAAAGGCTGATGAAGGCCGGCGTGACGATCAACCGGCCGCCGCGTGACGGCTATATGGCCTTTGTCCGTTCGCCCGACAATATCTCGATCGAGATCCTGCAGAAGGGCGAGCCGAAACCGGTGCAGGAGCCTTGGGCCTCCATGCCCAATACGGGGACTTGGTAGGGCTGCGGCGCAGCAAGGGCTTCGGCCGATCGCTGTACAAGGACGGCCGCCGCTCTCTCCCCGCAAGCGAAGCGATGCGGAGAGAGGCCACGTGCGGCGCTCACAGGTCCGATCACTCGGTCCGATCATTTCTTCCGGGTCGATTTTGACGCTGAGCCGGCCTTGCCCTTCTTCGCCGCCCGGCTCTTTCCGGCCGAGCCCTTTGCGGTTTTCTTGGCGGCAGCGGCCAATTTCTCCGGCTGATAGCCGTAGGTCTTGAATTTCTCGACGGTGCGCATGATCTCATCGTCCGCCAGGATGAAGGGGCGGTCGACGCTGAGCGCGAGCAGATACATTTTCGCGAGCGTTTCGAGCTCCACCGCACGCCAGAGCGCCTGGCCGAGATCGCGGCCCGTCACCACCATGCCATGCTGGCCGAGCAGCACGCCCTGCCGGTCGACGAGACCTTCGAGCACCGCCTCGGAGAGTTCCTTGCTGCCGAAAGGTGCATATTTTGTGCACCGGATCGTCGGGCCGCCGAAAGCCGCGATCATATAATGCACGGCGGGGATCGGTTTGTGCAGGAGCGAAAGAGTCGTCGCATGCAGCGCATGCGTATGAATGACGGCGCCGACTTCGGGCTTCGCCCGCATGATGTCGAGATGGATGCGCCATTCGCTGGACGGCGGCAGCGGGCCGGACCAGGCGCCATAGTCTCCCTTGATCGGCATTTTGGCGATCATCGCCGGCGTCAACCGATCATAGGGCACCGCGCTCGGCGTAATCAGCATGCTGGAGCCGCAGCGGGCGGAGAGATTGCCGGACGTCCCCTGGTTAACGTTGAGCCGCTCGAGCGCATGACAATTTTCGACAAGAGCTTGGCGAAGTTGCGCTTCATTCATGCTGTGCATCCTGCATAAAACCTATTCTTTCCCGTAACGCATTCTTGTTCCGGCGCGTGCTAGAGGTCGTCCCAAGGTGGATCTCGGCAGACTTGCTTTGGCTAGCCAAAGCTTTGTCCGCTTAGGCTTTGTTATTGCGCGGAGTTTTATAGCAGAACCGCGTCGCCTTCGGGCAATTCTGGCGAAGATTGATACCGGTGACGGTTCGGAAGCGGGGCCTTGAAGGCGCGACCATAAAATATGTCGGCGGCAGGAACCAATCGCCATCGCGATTGTTTTGGCCTTAGCCCAACTTAAAACTCAGGCTCGTTCGGGGCGGTGAAGGGATGCGCGCTTAGGCGCGCAGGCAGCTCGGCCAGAGCCTGCCGCGTCGCGTGCGTTTTGCGCCGGCGTGGCGGATGTGCTCTGGTTTCGAGCACCGTCTCTGTGGCGTCGCGGGCGCGTTTTCGCGTGAGTTCGGAAAGCGCACCTGCGACGCCGCCTCGCTGCGCCGCAGTGCATAAAAGCGGGCGGCACCGCGGCGCGAATTGCGCTGCGGAAGGGCGCGGAAGACGCTCTGCACCGACGGCAGTCGCGAAATGGGACAGGCGCGGCAATCGAAATCGCGCATCTGTGAAAATGAAAACGGCGTGATCCGGTCGCATGAGAGCAAGCTTTTGCGGCGTTCGCCGACTGCATGCTCCGCACTGATGCTGCGGAGACGTTCGAAATCGATCACTGTGCGTCGCGGCGCGTTCCGGTTGCGACGTCGTTGAAGAGTTTGCGTACTGTAATTCGCCGCGTTCGCTGCATCGCTGATACGAATGTTGCGATTCAATGACAATGGCGTGAATCGATTTGCCAAGTCGAACACGAAACATTCGCCTTGTGGTCATGAGAATGCCGGCATCGCTGGTCATCACTGACGAACACCGACTCGCGGATCTGCATCAGCGAAGGGAGACTGCCGTGTCGATCGAGGAAATCGTCCACACGTGTTCGAACGAGAAAGTCGCGCAAGCCGCCGTGGCGTCGCTCGGCTTCGACTTCGCCTCGCGCGTGCGGACCAAAGCGGAGAGCCATGGCATGACGTTGGGGGCGTTCGTCGCCAGGATCGTGCGCGAATTTGGCGACGCCGCCGACGCGGGTGAACGCCGGGCCGTCCATCGCGCGATGGACCGAGCCGACCAACCGATCCTCTCCGGCTTGCGCTCTATCCTCGAATGGCGTTTGAGAGCAGGGCAAACCGCGTCACGCAGGCGATGGCCGATCGGTAGTTTATCTTGCCCTCTGCCGCCTGATCTCGCAGCCCGGCATAGCGGATAAAGAGCATGCTCCGCTGCAAGCTCATGCCGGCGACCGACGCGCCCAGGGCCGCGTGCCGACCGGCACTTCGCGCGCCGCGCCCGGCTGATAGAAATGCTGAAAATCCGGCCTTCGGCCCGACTCCAACAGCCGGATCGTCGCGGCGTCATTGATTTCGAAGGCGTCGAAGCCGCAGCGCGTCATCCATTGAAGTTGATCGAACAGCACGTCGCCGGCAGCGCGCAATTGCCCGGTAAAGCCGAAGCGGGTGCGGATCAGCCGCGCCATGGAATAGCCGCGCCCATCGGTGAATTTCGGAAAGGCGATGGCGACAAGCGCGAGATATTGTAGATCAGGAGCGATCTCTTCGATCGGATCATCCGGGTCGAGCAAGAGGCCGAAGGCGACATTCGACAGCGCGACATGCGCATGCGACCGAAAGAGCGCCCGCCGCCGCCAGTCATCGAGCGGCATGAGGACCCGGCCGTCGCTCGGCAGCTCTTCGGTCTCGTCGAGGCGCCGCCAAGGGTCCGGCGCGAAGCCGCCGTCCATGAACAAAGCCATGTCAAATATCCGATCCTGCGTCGAGCGTCTGGCCGTGAATGCCGCATTCGGTCTTGCCGCGGCCGCGCCAGCGTCCGGCGCGCGCAGCTTCGCCCGGCTTGACCGGCGAGGTGCAAGGGATACAGCCGATCGACAGATAATTCTTCTTGACGAGCTCGTGCCGCGGCAAGTCGTGCATCTCGTAATAGGCATCGAGCCTGGATTGTGTCCAACCGGCGAGCGGGTTGACCTTGATCCGCTCGCCTTCCGCTTCGAACAAGGGAAGTGCGGCACGGCTCGTGGCCTGAAAGCGCTTGCGGCCGGTGATCCAGGCCTCGTAGCCGCTGAGCGCCTTGGCCATGGGGATCACTTTGCGGATTTCGCAGCAGCGGTTCGGGTCGCGCGCCCAGAGGAAATTCTCGGGGTCCTCTTCGGCCAGAGATTTCTTGTCCGGCGTCATGGTGACGACATGGGTCAAGCCCAATTGCGCCGCCAGCGCATCGCGATAGGCGAGCGTTTCGGGAAAGAGCTGCAAAGTGTCGACGAAGACCACGGGCGTCGCCTTGTCGATCTCGGCCACCATATGCAGCAGGACCGCCGAATTGGCACCGAAGCTCGAGACGAGCGCGATCCGTCCGGGAAACAGATCTTCGATGGCGAGGCGCAGGATCTTGCGTGCATCGACGGCAGCGAATTTCGCCGCAAGCCGCGCCGCCGCCACCTGATCGCCGAAGAGGGTGACGTCATGCGCGCTCATACAGCGCTTCCTTGAAGGGAGCGAGGCCGACGCGGCGATAGGCTGAAAGAAAATCCTCGTCCCTGTTCTTGCGCAGCTTCAAATAAGTGTCGACCACGGTCTCGATGGAATCGACGATCTCTTCGGTCGAAAATCCCGGCCCGACGAGTTCGCCGAGCGCGCAGGATTCATCGGCCGATCCGCCGAGCGTGATCTGATAGGTCTCGACCCCGGCCTTTTCGAGACCAAGAATGCCGATATGGCCGACGTGATGATGGCCGCAGGCGTTGATGCAGCCGGAAATATTGATCTTGAGCTCGCCGATCTCCGCGGCCCGAGCCGGCGCGCCGAAACGTTCCGAAATCCGCTGTGCGATCGGGATCGAGCGCGCTGTCGCGAGCGCGCAATAATCGAGCCCGGGGCAGGCAATGATGTCCGTGACGAGCCCGACATTGGCGGTCCCGAGTCCCGCTTCCACGAGCCGGTCGAAGACCGCAGGCAGATCGTCGCGCGCCACATGCGGCAAGACGAGATTCTGCTCATGCGAGACGCGGATCTCGTCATGTCCATAGGTCTCGGCGAGAGCGGCGACGGCCTCCATCTGCTCGGCGGTGGCGTCGCCCGGAATGCCGCCGATGGGCTTGAGCGAGATGGTCACGATCCCATAGCCCGGCACTTTATGCGGCGCGACATTTTGCGCGACGAAACGCGCGAAATCTTCGTGCCTGGCGCTGCGCTGATCGACGCCCTGCGATCGCGCCGGCCGGGCCGGCAGATCAGGCGGGGCGAAATAGGCGCGAATGCGGTCGATTTCCGCCTGCGGCAAGCCGAGCACGGCGCCAGGCTCGCGGGAAAATTCCTCTTCGACCGCGGCGCGCATCTCTTCGGCGCCCTTCTCATGCACCAGGATTTTGATGCGTGCCTTGAATTTGTTGTCGCGGCGGCCTTCGAGATTATAGACGCGGAGAATGGCATTCGTGTAGCTGAGAAGGTCGGCCTTGGGCAGGAAGTCGCGGATCTTATGGGCGAGCATCGGCGTGCGCCCTTGGCCGCCGCCGATATAGACGGAAAAGCCGATCTCGCCTTCGGCATTTTTGACGATCTGATAGCCGATGTCGTGAACCTGAATGGCGGCCCTGTCCTTGAGCGCGCCATTCACTGCGATCTTGAACTTGCGCGGCAGAAACGAATATTCGGGATGCAGCGAAGACCATTGCCGCAGGATTTCGGCATAGGGGCGCGGATCTTCGATTTCATCGGCGGCGGCGCCGGCGAAATGATCGGCCGTGACATTGCGGATGCAATTGCCCGACGTCTGGATCGCATGCATCTCGACCTTGGCAAGGTCGTTCAGAATGGCCGGACAGTCGGCCAGCGCCGGCCAGTTGAACTGGATGTTCTGCCGCGTCGTGAAATGGCCATAGCCCTTGTCATAGCGCCGCGCGATGAAGGCGAGCTGGCGCAATTGCCGCGCCGAGAGCGTGCCATAGGGGATGGCGATCCGCAGCATATAGGCATGCAATTGCAGATAGACGCCATTCATCAGGCGCAGGGGCTTGAACTGATCCTCGGTCAATTCGCCCGTGAGGCGGCGGGCGACCTGATCCTCGAATTGGCGGACGCGCGCGGCCACGAAGCCGGCGTCGAACTCATCATAGCGGTACATGTCACCTCCGCGCGGCTTCCGCCGCCGGTGAAGAGACTTTAAAGTCGATCGTCGGGCCGAGCGCGCGGATCGCATTGCGCAGAGTGGTGGCGCGGCGTCCCTCAGTGCATTCGGTCACGTCGACGCACAGAGGATCAAGGACGAGATTGTCGGCCACCGCCTGCCGGGTCTTCGCCCAGCCGGCCTCACAGGCTTCCTCCGAGGTGAATACAGCCGCGCTCGCGAGATCGGCGACCCAATCGCCGCGCGGGCCGAGATAGACGACAATGCCGTCCCTGAGACGATTGGCAGAAATGATCCGCAGCATGGAAATGCCCGAGTCCATCAAAGAGATCCAACCCCGGTCGCCGGGATTGCCAAATTCAAGACCTCCTATACACCAATCCCAAATAATTTGCGAATTTAAAAACAAATAACGTTATTCGTGCGTAGTTCTCTCTCGAAGGGGGATTTCCGCTGTGACTGCTGCTCCGTATCGTGGCTTTTCACAAATATGTATAGGTACTTAGCCGATCCTCTGAAACGACCTACCGAAGAGTTGGCGAGGCATCCGTGGCGCTGCGCCATGCGGTCGCGGTCTTTGCGCCTTGCGGTTCTTGATGCATATCAGGTCTAAGTTCGCCGGCTTGGGCCAGCGTCGGCTGCGGGAAAGCTCAACTCTGCGGAGCCTGCCGATCTGCTCGCTGCGCCGGCCAGTGCCGCGCCTGCGGTTTTGGCGAGGCGCGTGCTTCGGCGTGCTCTAAGGCGGCCTGCGACGAAGAACCCTGCGGCGCAGGTGCAAGTTGAGGAAACGGGCGCCGGCGTGCCCGTTATGCGGTATGAGAGGTCAGGGCCGGTTGCGGCGATCGAAGCGTGAACAGCTTCGCGGCCTTTGGTCCGCAGCTTGGCTCGGGAGGCATTTTGTTCGAGACACATATCCAGCCGCTCATCGTGCAGCACGGCTATTGGGCGGTTTTTCTGGTCGTCATGCTCGAAAGTGTGGGTGTGCCGCTGCCGGGTGAAAGCGCGCTGCTGCTCGCCGCCGTCTATGCCGGGGCGACGGGCCATCTCGCCATCGCCTATGTGATCGCTGCGGCCTTTGCTGGCGCCGTCATCGGCGGCGGCTGCGGCTATTGGATCGGCCGCCATGTCGGGACGCGGCTGCTCGAACGTTACGGGCGCTTCGTCGGCCTGACGCCGAACCGGCTGCTGCTCGGCCAATATTTGTTCGAGCGGCATGGCGGCAAGATCGTGTTCTTCGGCCGTTTCATCGCGGTCTTGCGGATCTTCGCCGCATTGCTCGCCGGCTTGAACAAATATAGCTGGCAGCGGTTTCTCGTCTTCAACTCTGCTGCTTCTGCCGTCTGGGCGATAGTGATGGGGGGCAGCGCCTATCTTTTCGGCGATGCGATGACCCGCGTGAGCGGTCCGCTCGGCATCGCCGGTCTCGTGCTGGTGGTAGGCGGCATTCTGGTCTTCTGGCTCCTCCTGCGCCAGCAGGAGAAGAAATGGGAAGACAAGTTGACCTCGGTCGCGGCTTACGAGGAGGGCGAACTCGGTCTTAAACAGCGCGACGCCTCCTGAGACAGGCCGTAGTCAGGTGATGCCGAAGTGATCATCGCAGAATGATCATGGCTTTCTGGACCGCTCACACCGCGGTGCCGAACAGATCATAAGAATCGGCACCTTCGATCTTGACGGTGACGATATCGCCGACGCGCAAGGGGCGCCGGCTGGCGATGTGAACCTTGCCGTCGATCTCGGGCGCATCGCCTTTGCTGCGGCCTTCGGCGTGGCGCGGTTGCGCGGCGTCGATGATCACTTGCATATGCCGGCCGATCTTCTGCTTGAGGCGCTGGGCGCTGATCGCCTGCTGGCGTTCCATCAAACGGCGATAGCGAATCTCCTGGAGTTCGCGCGACACGCTCGGTAATCCGAGGTGATTGGCCGGCGCCCCTTCGACCGGCTCATATTTGAACGCGCCGACATGGTCCAGGCGCGCGGTGGCGAGCCAGTCGAGCAGCATCTCGAAATCTTCTTCGCTCTCGCCCGGGAATCCGACGATGAAGGTCGAACGCAGGGTGAGATCGGGGCAGAGCGCGCGCCAGGCTCTGATTCGTTCGAGCGTCTTCTCCTGATCGCCCGGCCGCTTCATTGCGCGCAGCACTTTCGGGCTCGCATGCTGAAACGGGATGTCGAGATAGGGCAGGATCCTGCCTTCGGCCATCAAGGGCAAGACCTCGTCGATATGCGGATAGGGATAGACATAATGGAGGCGCACCCACACGCCGAGGGCACCGAGCTCGCGCATCAGATCGATGAATTTAGCCCGCACCGGGCGCTCGGCGAACAGACTTTCGGCATAGGCGAGATCGCGCCCATAGGCGCCAGTGTCCTGCGAGATGACGAGCAATTCCTTCACGCCGGCGGCGACAAGCTTTTCCGCCTCGCGGAGAATATCGCCGGCCGGCCGCGAGACGAGATCGCCGCGCAAATGCGGGATGATGCAGAAGGAGCAGCGATTGTTGCAGCCTTCGGAGATCTTCAGATAGGCATAGTGCCGCGGCGTGAGCTTGATGCCCTGCGGCGGCACGAGATCGGTGAAAGGATCATGCGCCGGCGCGATGACCTCATGCACCGCGGCCATGACGTTTTCATAGGCCTGCGGGCCGGTCACGGAGAGCACGCGCGGAAAGGCCGCGCGGATCTTTCCCGCCTCGGCGCCCATGCAGCCGGTGACGATGACCTTGCCGTTTGCATCGAGCGCGGCGCCGATGGCGGCCAAGGACTCGGCCTTGGCGCTGTCGAGGAAGCCGCAGGTGTTGACGATCACGGCATCGGCGCCGGCATGGGTCTTGACGAGCTCATAACCCTCGGCGCGCAGGCGCGTGAGGATGCGTTCGCTGTCGACCAGCGCTTTCGGGCAGCCGAGCGAGACGAAGGAGATTTTGGGAGCTTCGGCGCTTTTATGGATCTGCGCGGGAGGCGGTGAGCCGGAGGAGAGCGGATGCGTCATGCGGTTTCGATTGCCATGGGCGGCGGCGTTGCGCAACCGGCGGGTGCGGCGAGCCGCACGGCTAGAGCATGTCCCGGAAAAGTTGATAGACTTTTCCGATATTTTAGACATCGGATATATCCGATGTCTCGTAAAGGACATGCTCCAGATCTTTGAAATAGAGCGCTGGCGAGCAAAAGGAAAACCCGGCCCATGGGCCGGGTTTCCAATCTCAAACTCTTCAGCTTACGCTCAGTATTTCGCGACAACCGGGGCCGGAGGACCGAACATATCGAACTTGTAGCTGAAGCCGACCTGCACCCTATTGTCGATCTCATGCTGGGACACGGTCGCGCCGAGGGCGGTGGGCGAGTATTGGTTAAAGTAGCCGAAATCGGTATAGCGATATTCGGCGCGGACCGACCAATTGTTGTCGATCGCATATTCGACGCCGCCGCCGATCGTCCAGCCGATCCGCGTCGTCGACGGGCTGTCGCTGAACCCGCCCAACGAATAGGTATTTTGGAAATCGCCGAAGGCTGCACCGCCCGTCGCATAGACCAAAGCGCGATCCCAGGCGATGCCGAGCCGGCCACGGACCGATCCATCGATGTTCTCACGCGTACCATAGGTGAGGCCACCGAGTGTATTGTTGCCATTATAGTTGGAGCCGTTGACATCGCCTTCGAGACCGGCGACGAACATGCCCATTTGGTAGTTATAGCCGACATGGGCGCCGCCGATCACGCCGCTCGGGTTATAA
The DNA here is from genome assembly GCA_963704745.1 of uncultured Alphaproteobacteria bacterium. Classification (GTDB taxonomy): domain Bacteria; phylum Pseudomonadota; class Alphaproteobacteria; order Rhizobiales; family Beijerinckiaceae; genus Methylovirgula. The sequence continues at coordinate 2,304,888 of OY969936.1, read as the reverse complement.
GTCGCCGAATCAAACCCGGCGACATTGGAGCCTGAGTATCCCCATCCGTAGCCGATCTGACCACCGATGTAGACACCGGTCCAGGTGAAGAGCGGCGGCGGGGAAATATAAGCCGGCGGAGCCTTGGTGCTCGGCAGATCGGCCGCAGACGCAGCCCCCATCGCGCCAAAGATTACCACCGTCGACATGAGTAACTTGCGCAGCATCATACTTACCTCTCTTGACGAATTCGAGCCGGAGGGCCGCTAAATCCGTTTCACGTCCAGAGCGACAGAATGGGCAGAAAAATGCGAACAAAAGGTTGTCATTCTTCGCCTGTCTCCCGCGTCCACGACAGAACAAGCCCCAAAGTTTTTGGGATTCGAGATCGAGCTCGATCAGTTAAGGTAAAGATTTCGAATGTGGCGATGTTGGGATCTAAACGGGGCAATTGGCGGCTGGGTTGCATGCGCAAGGGGACGTGTGTGATCAACTCTGTGTTAACAGATGTTTTGCTTTGAAGGGGCATGGCCCGAAGAAGCACTTCACCAGTCACCAGACTGAGAGCGATTGCGGCAAGCGATTCGGCTCTCAGGCTGCAACCGTTCTGCAACAGATCACGGGCGCCAGAGCGTTTTCTGATCGGATGGAATTGTCCGATCGAAAAGAAAACGCTCGAAATCAATAAAGTGGAGCGTGTTCTTATCGAAAAAGTCGCGCAACTTTTTCGCAACAAGCTCTAACCGGCAATTTGCGGCTGGAACTCGCAGGCGGGATAGCGCATGGTCGCGCCGGGCATCGCGACGAGCGCAGCGCGATTCCGGCGGGCGTCCTTCGTCGAAGCGAAGCGTCGCTTCGGGCATGCCGTGACTTCCGTCAAAGCCGAAGGCCCGGCGCGAAAAGCGATTGGAAGGGTGGCCGAGTGGTTTAAGGCAGCGGTCTTGAAAACCGCCGTGGGTGAAAGTCCACCGTGGGTTCGAATCCCACCCCTTCCGCCAAGCGGCCGGCTTCCTGCCGGTATGCGGCTCCGACAGATTTGATGGAGCGCAAATCCCGCCTTGCGAAGCCGTTCTACATTTGCGTCGGCTCCTGACGTTTGCCGAAGCACGAGCGCATTCGTATTATGCCCGCGGCCTGAGCCGGAGGAGCGGAATGGATCGGCCGCTGAGTGTGAGAGGCGAAGTCGTCGCGGTGCGCGGCGCTGTCGTCGACATTGCTTTCACGGGCACGCTGCCACAGGTCGATGATGCGCTGATCATCGAATGGGATCGGCCCGAAAGGCTCGTGGTCGAGGTTCAAGCGCATCTCGACGCGCATATTGTGCGCGGCGTCGCTTTGCAGGCGACCGGCGGTTTGCGGCGCGGCGTCGGCGCGCGCAGCCTCGGCGGTCCGATCGAAGTGCCGGTCGGCGATGCCGTCCTCGGCCGGCTGCTCGATGTCACCGGCCATGCCCGCGACAATGGCCCGGCTCTGCCGGCCGATATGGCGCATCTGCCGATTCATCGGCGCGCGCCGCCGCTTGCCGAGCGCAGTCCAGCGACGGCGATCTTCGAAACAGGCATCAAGGTCATCGATCTTCTGGCGCCGCTGGCGCAGGGCGGCAAGGCCGCCATGTTCGGCGGCGCCGGCGTCGGCAAGACGGTGGTGGTGATGGAACTCATCCACGCCATGGTGAAGAGCTATCGGGGCATTTCCGTCTTCGCCGGCATTGGCGAACGCTCGCGCGAAGGCCATGAGCTCTTGGCCGAAATGCGCCGCTCCGGCGTCATCGACCACAGCGTCCTCGTCTATGGCCAGATGAACGAGCCGCCCGGCGCGCGCTGGCGGGTCGGGCTGACCGCGCTGACCATCGCCGAATATTTCCGCGATGAAAAACGCCAGAATGTGCTGCTCCTCATGGACAATGTGTTTCGCTTCGTGCAGGCCGGCAGCGAGGTCTCGGGCCTGCTCGGGCGGCTGCCGTCGCGGGTCGGCTATCAGCCGACCTTGGCCAGCGAAGTCGCAGCGCTGCATGAGCGCATCGCCTCGCTTGCGGGGGCTTCCGTCACGGCGATCGAGGCCGTCTATGTGCCGGCCGATGATTTCACCGATCCCGCGGTGACGGCGATTGCCGCCCATCTCGACAGCATGATCGTTCTGTCGCGTGCAATGGCCGCCGAGGGCATGTACCCGGCGATCGATCCGCTTAAATCCTCCTCCATCCTGCTCGATCCTACCGTCGTCGGCGGCGAGCATTATGATCTCGCCGAAAGGGTGCGCGAGGCGATCGCCCACTACAAGGATTTGCAGGACATCATCTCGCTTTTGGGGATCGAGGAATTGCGGGCGGAGGATCGCCTGATCGTCACGCGCGCCCGTCGATTGCAGCGCTTCCTCACCCAGCCCTTTGCCGTGACGGAAGCTTTCACCGGCCGGCCAGGGCGCACCGTGCCTTTGGCGGAGACTCTCAAAGGTTGCCGCGCCATCCTCGACGGCCAATGCGATGATCTCGCCGAGAGCTCGCTCTATATGATCGGCACGATCGAGGACGCGCGGGCCAAGCAGGGCAAGGTGCCGGAGATGGTGCGGAAATGAGGCTGCTCGTCACCACACCCACGTCGATTGCCGTCGACCGGCAGAATGTGACGTCCGTGCGCGCCGAAGATGCGAGCGGCAGTTTCGGCATTCTCGAAGGCCATGCTGATTTCCTGACGGCTCTGAGCGTCTGCGTCATCGCTTGGCGCGAGGCCGGAGACGTCCAGCGCTATTGCGCCGTGCGTCATGGCGTGCTCGCCGTGCGCTCCGGCAGGGAGGTCGCAATCGCCACGCGCGAGGCGCTGGTGGGCGATGATCTGGAGCAGTTGGAAAGCGTCGCGCTTGCCGAGTTCCGCGAGGCAGCCGAAGCCGAAACGACCTCCCGCACAGAAAGCCTGCAGATGCAAATGGCGGCCGTCCGCCAGATCATCCGCTATCTGCGGCCGCAAAGAAGGGGCATGTTCGGAGCCGGACCGTGAATCGCGAAGAGCAGGGGCATGATGAGGCGGAAGCGCATGACGGCATGATCGATTCGGTGCGCAAGGCACGCGAGCGCCAGCGCTGGCAGCGAGAGGGCGAGCCTTCCGTCATGCGCTTCGTCGGCCAGATTGGCGTGCTCGGCTGGATCATTGTGACGCCGATCTTGATCGGCCTCTTCATCGGGCGCTGGGTCGATTCGCGACTCGGCACCGGCATTTTCTGGAGCGCGCCCTTGATGCTCGTCGGCGTCGTCATCGGCTGCTGGTCCGCCTGGAGATGGATGCATCGGCAATGAATATTTTCATCCTCCCATCCAATACGCCTCTGCTGATCGCCGAATTGGCGGTCGCGCTGGCGATCGGCGCCGGCATCGGCGCGGCACATTATTTTCTGCTTTGGCGAAATGTCGAAATGCTCGTTTCCGGCAGATCCCTCCGCCGCGCCATGGCGCTCCAAATCGCGCGGCTGCTGGCGACCGGCGCCGCTTTGTATCTCGTTGCAGAGTTTGGGGCCTTGCCTTTGGGTGCGGCGCTGCTCGGCATTGTCATTGCCCGGATCATTGTGGTCCGGCGGATCGGAGGGGCGCAATGATCGGCTCGCCGCTCGCAACGACGACTCTCTTTACCATCGGTCCGGTTGTGGTCACGACGCCGGTCGTCACGACCTGGGGGTTGATGGCCGCCATCGGTGGTGGGAGCTTTTTGGCGACGCGATCCTTGGCGATCAAGCCTTCGGCCTGGCAAACGGCGCTCGAACTCTTCGTCGGCGCCATAGAGGATCAGATCCGCGACACGATGCGCGTGACGCCGCAGCCCTATCTGCCTTTGCTCGGCACTATATTCATCTTCATTCTGGTCTCGAACTGGTCCTCGCTCATTCCGGGCGTCGATCCGCCGACGGCGCATCTCGAAACCGATGCGGCGCTCGCCCTGATCGTCTTTTGCGCCGTCTTCTATTTCGGCATTCGCGCCCGTGGCCTCCTCGGCTTTCTCAAGACTTTCGCCGAACCGAGCGTGGTGATGATCCCGCTCAACATCGTCGAGACCTTCACCCGCATCTTTTCGCTGCTCGTGCGGCTCTTCGGCAATATCATGAGCGGCGTCTTCATCGTCGCGATCGTTCTCTCGCTCGCCGGGCTGATCGTGCCCATTCCGCTGATGGCGCTCGGCCTGCTCACCGGCGCGGTACAGGCCTATATCTTCACGGTGCTCGCCATGGTCTTCATCGGCGGCGCGGTGAGCGAAGGCGCGCCCGCTCGTTCCAAATCAAAGACGGAGCCGTGATAAGCCATGAATTTGCTCGAACTCGTCAGCATCGCCGCCGCCGCTGTGGCAGTCTCCTTCGGCGCCATCGGCCCGGCGCTTGCGGAAGGCCGTGCCGTCGCCGCCGCCATGGAGGCGATCGCCCGCCAGCCGGAAGCCGCCGGCACGATTTCACGAACCTTGTTCGTCGGCCTCGCGATGATCGAGACGATGGCGATCTATTGCCTCGTGGTCGCGCTGCTCGTTCTCTTCGCCAACCCCTTTATCCATTGAGACCATGCATATCGATTGGTCGACCCTGGCGTTCCAGACCATCAATGTCCTGATCCTCGTCTGGATCCTCGCGAGATTCTTGTTTCGGCCGCTGCGCGAGATCATTGCGCAGCGGCAGGCCAAGGCCGGCGCGATCCTCGCCGAGGCCGACGCGATGAAGCAGCAGGCCGCCGAGAGCAAGGCGGCTGCCGAACGCGAGCGCGCAGAAATCGACGCGCAGAGGGAGCGGCTGGTGGCGCAAGCGCAGAAAGAAGCCGCGGAAGAGAAGGCGCGCCTGCTCGATGCGGCGGGCAAGGATGTCGCGAGGCTCCGCGCGGAGGCCGCCGCCGCGGCAGCGCGCGAAAAATCTGCGATGGAAGCGGCGCTGATCGCCCATATCAAGGAGCTTGCGGTCGAGATCACGCGGCGTCTCGTCGGCCGCATCGCGCCCGATGCCGGGCTTGATCATTTCGTTGCAGAACTCTGCGCCCAATTTGAAAAACTGCCGCCGCAGACCCGCGCGGCCTTCGCCTCTGCGGATAAGACGGGCGAGCCGATCGAAATCGTGACCGCAGCGCCTTTGTCGGCCGAGGCGAGCGCGCGCCTGCGGCAAAAGCTCGAAGAAATTTTGGGCAAAGGCCTCGTGCTCGCCTTTCGCGCCGACCCTGACGTGATCGCCGGCATTGAACTCAACGGACGCACGGCTTCGCTGCGCAACAGTCTGCGCCAGGATCTCGATCGGATCGTCAAAGAGCTTGATTTTGGAACTTGATTTTGGAGCTTGATTTTGGCGCCGAAAATTCCCGCTGATGTCGAAGCCTGGCTGCAAGCCGCTGCAGGCAAAGTCCGCGCGACGGAGCTTGCGCCCGCCGTCGCACAATTCGGCCGCGTCTTATCGATCGGCGACGGCATCGCCCGCGTGTCTGGTCTTGCCGATGTGCGTCTCGACGAGCTCATCCGCTTCGAGCGCGGCCAGATGGGCTTTGCCATGACCTTGGGCCGCGACGCCATCGGCTGCGTTCTGCTTGACGATGCCGAGGCGGTCGAGGCGGGCGACCGGGTCTATGGCACTGGCGAGGTCGCGCGTGTCCCGGTCGGCAAGGGGCTCCTCGGCCGGATCGTCGATCCACTCGGCCGCCCGCTCGATGATCGCGGCGCCATCGAGGTCGAAACCTATGAGCCGGTCGAGCGGCCGGCGCCTGCCATCATCGAACGCGATTTCGTGACCGAGCCGGTGCAAACCGGCGTGCTCGTCATCGATGCCATGTTCGCGCTCGGCCGCGGCCAACGTGAATTGATCATCGGCGATCGCGCCATCGGCAAGACGGCGCTGGCCGTCGATACGATCATCAATCAGAAGCGCAGCGACATCATCTGTGTCTATGTCGCGATCGGCCAAAAATCATCGACCGTCAGACGCGTCATCGATGCGATCGAGACGCATGGCGCGGCCGAACGCTGCATCTTCGTCGTCGCGGCGGCCTCGGCGACGCCGGGGCTGCAATGGATCGCGCCCTTTTCCGGCGTCACCATGGCCGAGTATTTTCGCGATCGCGGCGGCCACGCTTTAGTCGTGATCGACGATCTCAGCAAACATGCCGCGACCCATCGCGAGATCGCGCTGCTCACGCGCCAGATGCCCGGCCGCGAAGCCTATCCCGGCGATGTTTTTTATGTCCATGCGCGGCTGCTCGAACGCGCCGCCAAGCTCAGCAAAGACATGGGCGGCGGCTCGCTCACGGCGTTGCCGCTCGCCCAACTCGATGCCGGCAACCTTTCCGCCTATATTCCGACCAATCTCATTTCCATCACCGACGGGCAGATCGTGCTCGACAGCCGGCTGTTTCAGGAGGGCCAGAAGCCGGCCGTTGATGTCGGCACCAGCGTCAGCCGCGTCGGCGGCAAGACGCAAGCGCCGGCCTTGCGCGACGCGGCCGAGAGCTTGCGGCTCGATTATGCGCAATTTCTCGAGCTCGAAATGTTCACCCGTTTCGCCGGCATCACTGACCGGCAGGTGAAGGGCAAGATCGCGCGCGGCCGGCGCATCCGCGCCATCCTCACCCAGCCGCAATATGGGCCGCTCCGGCTTGCCGATGAGGTCGCTTTGCTGCTCGCTCTGCAGGACGGTCTCCTCGACGCGCTGCCTCTCGAAAAGCTCGACGCCTTTCGCGGCGAACTTCCCGGCTGGCTCGATCGCTCGGCGGGACCTGTCGTTGCCGCGATCGACGCGAGCGGCCACATCGATGACGCGGGGCGCGCCGCGCTCAAAGCGAGCCTTTCGGCGCTTGCCGCGCATATTGGCGCAGCGCCATCTGCCTCTGAGCCGGATGCTGCCTGATGGCCGAGCGCCTCGCCGATATTGTCGCGAAGATCGCCAATGTCCGCCAGCTCGAATCGGTGGTGACTGCCATGCGCGGCATTGCCGCCTCACGTGCGCAGCAGGCGCGTGGCCTCTTGGCGGGCATCGAAGCCTATAGCGACGTCGTGGCGGAGGCGATGGGGCAGGCGCTCGGCCTTCTGGTGGAAGGCGAAATTTATGAGCGCCCGGTCGGCGCTCTGCGCCCTGGCCTCATTCTGTTTTGCGCCGAGCAGGGCTTTGCCGGCGCCTTCAGCGAGCGCATCCTCGATGCCGCCGGGCAGGAGTTGGCGCAGGCTTCTGTCTTCATTCTCGGCACGCGGGGCGCCGCGATTGCGAGCGAACGCGGGATCACATGCGCCTGGTCGGCTGCCATGGCGACGCAGAGCGGCGCCGTCACCAGCGTCGCCAATCGAACGGCCGATGCGCTCTATGATGCGGTCGCGGCCAGCGCGATGACCAAGGTGGATATTGTCTTTCCGTATTTCATCGCCGGAAGCGGGATCGAGATCACGCGGCGTTCGCTGCTGCCGCTCGACCTCACGCGTTTTCAACGGCCGATCACCAATCTGCCGCCATTGACGACGCTGTCGCCGCGCGATCTCGTCGAGAGCCTGGCCGCCGAATATGTCTTCGCCCAGCTCTGCGACGCGGCCATGCATGCTTTCGCGGCGGAGAATGAGGCGCGCATGATGGCCATGGCGGCGGCCAAGACCAACATTCAGACGAAGCTCTCCGAACTGTCGCGCCGCGAGCGGCAATTGCGCCAGGAAGAAATCACGACCGAGATCGTCGAGCTTGCTGCCGGCGCCGAAGCGCTCAGCGGGCGTAGATCCTAGATCAAGGAAGGCGAGGCGCTGATCTGCTCTGCGAGAGCATCGTGCGCAAAAGTGTATGCGGTTTTGCGCTTGAACGATGCCCTATTTTTTTGAATTTAGAGCATCTTATCCGCCCTCGAGTGATTCCACTTGAAGGCGGGATGCTCCAGTGCCGGCAGAGCAGAGAAGCAATCCTCATTGCCTGACAAGGATCATCCAAGAGATGCCGAAGCGGTCGGCGACCATGCCGAAGCGCGGTGAAAAGAACGTCTTGCCCAATGCCATCTGGACTTGGCCACCCTCGCCGAGCGCCGCGAAGACCCTGTCGGCTTCGGTCTCGCTCGCCACAGTGAGTGTCAGCGCGAAGCTTTGGAAATGCGGATGGCCTTGGCAGCGGCCGTCGGACGCAAGCACTGTCTGTTCGCCGATACGGAAGCTCATATGCATGATTTTGTTCTCGCTGCCGGGCGGGACCATTCCGGGCTCACCCGGCACCGGACTGTCCTTGAAACGCAACATCATCACCGCTTCGGCGCCCAGCGCGCTGCGATAGAATTCGAACGCCTCCTCGCAGCGCCCGTCGAAGAACAGATAGGGTTGAAGCAGCATGGAGCCTCCTTGTTATGCCAAAATATGGGACCGACGAACGACGTCACAAATTTTCTATAATCGGCCGAAGCCGGTGCTTGATACGGCGCGTTCGCAAGTCCCACGCTGATAGAAAGAATTTCAGGGCGCGGTTGATCTGCATCAACGATTGTGGCCGCCTATCCTAACACAATTTCACGGTCGGACGAGGCGCGCGAACACCGCGCAGCAGGCATCAGACTGCAAGGCTCTGATCAAAGGGGGAAGGAGACAGCTCATGGCAGGTACAGATCGGCAGGCGACCGCAAGCAAAGGTTCGCAGACGACGCCGAGGCACGGGAGAGGCGCTCTCTACTGGCTTCTCGTCATACCTTTCATCGCGACGTTGTTCCCCTTTTTCTTCAACTATTGGGAGCCAGCGATAATCGGTCTCCCCTTCTTCTATTGGTATCAGCTCGTCTGGATCCCGATCACCGTCTTTCTGACGTGGCTCGTCTATCGCGTTGAAGAATAAGCGGCGAATGGAAATGGGGAGAACTCCTATGGCGATGACAATTTTCATCATCATGTTCGTGATCGTGGCAGCGGTCGGCTTTTTGGCCTCGAGATACAAACAGGCGAGCGTCAAGAGCCTCAGTGAATGGGGCCTCGGCGGGCGGCAATTCGGCGCGGTAATGGACTGGTTTCTGGTCGGCAATTCGCTCTATACGGCCTATACTTTCGTTGCGGTTCCGGCCCTGATCTTCGGCGCGGGGGCGATCGGCTTCTTCGCTGTCCCTTACACGATCGTCTGCTATCCGATCCTGTTCATCTTCTTCCCGCGGCTGTGGCGCGTGGCCCATAAGCACAGCTATGTGACCGCATCCGAATATGTGCGGGGACGCTACGGCAATCGCTGGCTCGCGCTCGCAATCGGGGTGACCGGGATCGTTGCGACCTTGCCCTATATCGCGTTGCAATTGGTGGGCACGCAGGTTGTCATCAGCGCCGTGGGCTTCCCCGGCACGGTGCTGCCCCTCGTCATCGCTTTCATCATCGTCGCGGCCTTCACCTATTCGAGCGGACTTCGCGCTTCGGCTTTGACATCGATCATCAAGGGGATTCTGATTTACGGCACTGTCTTTGCCGCAATCATCGTCATCCCTATGGAGCTTGGCGGCTTCGGCGCCATCTTTGCAAAGATTCCGCCGTCGCACGTGCTTCTGAAGCCGCCGAGCATGCAGGATTGGGGCACTTACAGTGCCTATGGAACGTTGGCTCTCGGGTCGGCCATGGCGCTGTTTATCTATCCCCATGCAGTGACCGGATTGCTCGCCTCAAAGAACGCGCGGGTGATCGAAAAAAATGCCATGACCCTTCCGGCTTTCACTTTGTTGCTTGGCTTGTTGGCCTTGCTCGGCTTCATGGCGGCTGCTGCGGGGGTGGGGACCGATCCAGCTTTCGCGGCGGGCTTCAAGCAATATGGTGTGCAATATGCCATCCCCGCGATTATCATGAAATGCTTCCCCGACTGGTTCGTGGGTTTCGCGATGGCGGGCATTGCTATCGGCGGTATCGTGCCGGCTTCGGTGATGGCGATCGGCTCGGGGAACATCCTCACCCGCGACATCTGGGGCGAGTTCGTGCATGCCGGTACGGAAGAGGAACGGCGGGCGCGTGAGACGCAAATCGCAAAGATCTTTGCGATGCTGATGATCGCCGCCTCCTTGATCTTCGTTTTCGTGCTCCCGAAGCAGTTCATCATTCAGTTCCAGCTCATCGGCGGGGTTTGGATCATCCAGACTTTCCCGGCGGTCGCACTCAGCCTCTTCTGGGGCCGCGCCTTCAGCGGCTGGTCGCTGATCATCGGCTGGCTCGCAGGCATCGTCAGCGGAACATGGATGGTGGCGACGCTCCATTTCGCCGGAACCACGTTTAATGTCCACGTCTTGGGGATCACGATCCCGATGTACGCCGCGCTCGCTTCTTTCATCCTCAATCTGGTCGTGACGCTGGTCCTGGCGGCGATTTTCAAGGCCGCGAACGTCGACCTCGGCCGGGATGAAACTTCGCCGTCGGACTACGTCCCGTCGATCGCACAACAAGCAGAATGAATTACGCGGATTGCCCTCGGCAATAGGGGCGATCGGCCGATATGCGAATAGAGAGGACATGAAATGGAACGCGAAACATTACATCGGCTTCTTCACGACATGCTGCTGGCTCGCACCTTCGAGGAACGTGCAGCGGAGGAATATACGAAGGGCAATATCGTCGGTTTCCTCCATCTTTATCCCGGCGAGGAAGCCGTCGCTGCAGGTGTGATCAACGCCACCGGCCCTTCCGATTATATCGTCAGCACCTATCGCGAGCACGCCCATGCACTGGTGCGCGGCGTGCCGGCCGGTAAGGTCATGGCGGAGCTGTTCGGCCGCGCCGACGGCATGTCGGGCGGCATGGGCGGCTCGATGCATATGTTCGACCGCGAGCGCCGCTTCATGGGCGGCTATGCCATCGTCGGCCAATCCTGCCCGATCGCCGTCGGCATCGCCTATGCGATTGCCATGCGCCGCTTGCCGGAGAGTGTCATCTGCTTCTTCGGCGATGGTGCAATGAACCAGGGTGCCTTCCACGAGGCGCTCAACATGGCGGGACTATGGCATCTCCCGATTCTTTTCGTCTGTGAGAACAATCATTATGCCATAGGCACCGAGGTCCATCGCCATTCGGCGCTGCCGGAACTGTACAAGCGCGCGGCGGCCTACAATATCCCGGCCGAGCGTATCGATGGCATGGACGTTCTCACGATCTATGACAGCACGCGCCATGCCATTGATCGCATTCGGCGTGGCGGCGGGCCGCAATTCATCGAATGCGAGACCTATCGCTATCGTGGTCATTCCATGGCCGATCCAGGCACGTACCGGCCGGCCGTCGAGCTCAAAGCCTTCCAGGCCCATGATCCGGTTTCGGCAGCGATCCGCGACCTCGAGTTCCGCTATCCGAGCCAAGAAGAACTGGCTGCAGCGGGCCCCGACAGCGTCTCACGCTTGGCGAAACATTTGATCGATGCCGGCCACGTCCGCGAGATCGAAGTCGAGGCGATGAGAGCCGAAGTGAAGAAGACGGTCGATGAGGCCGTCGCATATGCGCTCGGCAGCCCACAACCGACAATGGATGCTGCATGGCAGGCGCTGCGCTGCAACCGCGGCCACGAAGTTCTGATCTGAGGAGATTACCCATGGCAGAGGAAATGCTCTATTGGCAGGCTCTTAATCGGGCCATGGACATCGAGATGAGCGAAGACGAGTCCGTCTTCACGCTCGGCGAGGATGTCGGCTTGTATGGTGGCAGCTACCGCGTTACCGAAGGGCTGTACGCCAAATACGGCGAGTGGCGTGTCCGCGACACGCCGATATCGGAAGGCGGATTCACCGGCGTGGGCGTTGGCGCAGCCCTCGTGGGAACGCGCCCGGTCGTCGAGATCATGACGATCAATTTCGCGCTGCTTGCGCTGGATTCGATTGTCAACGGCGCCGCCAAAATCTCGTTCATGTCGGGCGGCCAGTTGCCGATGGCGCTCGTCGTTCGAACCCCGACCGGCGTCGCCCGCCAGCTTGCGGCCCAACACGCTCAACGTCTCGAGCAGATGTTCATGAATGTTCCTGGCCTGCGCATCGCCGTGCCTTCGACACCGCAGGACGCCTATTGGCAGTTGCGCCAGGCGATTGCCAGCAACGAGCCGATCATCCTTCTCGAACACGAGCTGCTTTACTTCACCAAAGGCGCCGTCGACATCGTCGCCGAGCCGCCGCCGATCCATCGCGCAGTCGTTCGCTGCGCCGGCAAGGATCTGACGATCCTCACCTACTCTCGAATGGCCTTGCTGGCTCAGGAGGCCGCAGCCGAACTCGCCAAAGAGGGGATCGAAGCGGAGGTCATCGACCTGCGCAGCCTGAGCCCGATCGATTGGGACACCTGCGTCGCTTCGGTCAACAAGACGCATCGCTTGCTCGTTGTTGAAGAAGACTGCCGTTTTGCCGGCACCGGTGCGGAATTGCTGGCGACGCTGAGCGAGCGCTGCTTCTTCTCGCTCGATGCACCGCCGCAACGTGTCGCCGGCCTCGATATTCCGACGCCCTTCAACGGCGCCCTCGAGGCGGCCAGCATCCCCCGCGTCCCGGACATTGTCGAAGCGGCGCGCGTGTTGTGCAAGCCGCCGAAGACCGAGGCCGCGCAGTAGAGGAGTCGTTCGCAGCCATGAAGCAACCGATCACAATGCCGGCGCTTTCCGATACGATGAATGTCGGGCGGTTCTCGAAATGGCTCAAGAAGCCGGGTGATCCGGTCAAGAAAGGCGAAGCGATCGCCGAAGTCGAAACGGACAAGGCCATCATGGAAGTCGAAGCCTTCCATGACGGCTATCTGGCCGGGCCGCTCGCCGCCGTCGACCGGGAATTCCCGGTCGGCGCCACGATCGGCTATATTGCCGACAGCGCCGCCGAGGCTGGTGCGCAGGCGGCAGCCGCGTCCGCCCCGGCCGAGGCTCAGCCTCGGCAGCCGGCCAAGGCGCCCGCTGCGGAGCAAGCGCCCAAGCCAGCTGCGACAGCGCCGGTGCCTCCAGCTGCGCCAGTGGCTCCAAACGCCGTTTCGCCGATCCTGGCCGCGGCCGAGGCCAATCGTCCCTCCAGCAGCGGGCTGCATGCGCATGCGCATGCCGTGTCCGTGCAGAGCGAAGATCAGCTGGTCGCTCCGATCGGCGGCCACGCCAATGTTCAGGCGGGGAGCGGTCGGGTCGAGCCGCCGGCCTTTCTCGCAGAGGGGCCGGCCTATCGGATCGCGCGCGCCTCCAGCCTGCGCGAAGCCGTGGCGCGAAATATGATCGCGAGCGCCGCGACGCCGACCTTCCGCGTGACGGCGCTGCTGCCGCTCGGCGGCTTGGTCGCCACTGCCAAGGAAAGAGAGCTGTCTCTCACGCTTCTCCTGGCGCGGGCCTGCGGGCGCAGCATTGCCGCGCACCCCTTGCTCAATGCCGCCTATACCGACAGCGGTCTCGCGCAACGGGATCGGATCGACATCGGAATCGCTGTGGACAGTCCGGAGGGTCTGATCACCCCCGTTCTGCGCGATGTATCCGGTCGCTCATTGGGCGAACTTGGCGCCGATTGGCAGGCCGTGCGGGAGAAGGTGAGGTCGCGGCGCCTGGTGCCGAGCGACTATCGCGGCGCGACTTTCTATCTGTCCGATCTCGGCGTCTTTCCCGTGGTCTACGCGTTCGATTCCATCGTTCCGGCAGGTGCCTCGGCGATCCTTTCGGTGGCGGCGAATAGGAAGAAGGGCGCCTTTTGCACCTTGAGCTGCGACCATCGTGTCGTCTTCGGCGGCGACGCCGCGAGATTTTTGCAAACGCTGAACGAAGTTTTGTCGGACCCGGCGAAACTCTGCGAAGAGGAAAAGATCCAATGAGCATGAATTTCCCTGACAAGCGTCATGATCTTCAGATGCTCTTGGGCCAGCTGAGCAAGGAGCTGCCGGGCGCCGTATCCGGATTTGCGCATTTGCACAAAGACGCCATGGCCTCCGGCACATTGGATGTGAAGTTCAAGGAGCTCATCGCGCTCGGGATTGCCGTCGCGATCCGTTGCGACGATTGCATCGCCTATCATGTGCATGATGCGCTGAAGGCCGGCGCGAGCCATGCCGAGATCATCGACACACTCGGTGTCGCAATGATGATGGGCGGCGGCCCGGCCGCCATGTATGCCTGCGAGGCCTTTGACGCACTCCAGCAGTATGAAAGCAAGACCGCGGGCCAGTAATGGGCGCGAACCGGCGCCGCCGACGTTGCGAAAGGTCGGTCTTTTCGGCCGACGGCATTGCGGTCAGGCAAAGACCAAGAGCGCGCCGCCATAGAGCATCAGGCCGATCACCAGGGCGATCACGCCATAGCCCATGATGTCTTTGATGCCGAGCTGCGCGATCGCGAGGATCGGCAAGGCCCAGAATGGCTGGATCATGTTCGCGGTCTCTTCCCCCATGGCGGTCCCCATGGCGGTCATGGCGGGATTGGCATGGAGCTGAACGGCGGCAGGGATCATGAATGGGCCTTGAACCGCCCAATGGCCGCCGCCCGAAGGCACGAAGAGGCTGATGATGTTCGAGGAGACGAACGACCAGAAGGGCAGCGTGCGCTGACTCGAGAAGGAGACGAAGCCTCGGGCGATCGTGGCGGCAAGCCCGGTGTCGGTCATGATGCCCATGATCCCGCCATAAAGCGGGAATTGCAGCAGGATCGGGCCGACGGTCCGTGCCCCCGCATTAAAGGCCCGCACATAATGGATCGGCCGGCCGTGGAAGATCAATCCCAGCATGAATGCGAGAAAGATGAAGCGGTTGAGATCGAGAGAGAAGCCCTTGGTCGCGATCTCGTGCCCTTCATAAGCAAGGCCCATCGCGACCAGAACAAGCGTGACGATCCATGATCGTTCCAATCGTGTTGCAAAGCTCTTCTCCTCTGTCTCTGTGACTTGCGCCTGATCGGCACGAAGCAACGCCTCCGCATCGACCTTCTTCATGTCGCTCTCGCGAGGAGCCATGAGGAAAAGGGCGATGGGGATGACGATGAGGAGAAGAGCCGTGGGGACGAGATTGTACCAGGTGAAGATGGTCGCATCGAAACCGGCGATTCGTCCCGTCGCCTTTTCGATCATGTTGAGCGGGCTGCCATGGGTGGCACTGACGAGCGCGATCGAACTCGAAAGTCCGGAGGCCCAGGTCATGAAGCCCATATAGGCCGCCGCGACCAGGAAGGCGAAGTCGACCTCGCGCAGGCGCTTGGCGATTTCGCGCGCAACAATGGCGCCGATCACGAGGCCGAAGCCCCAGTTGAGCCATGATCCAATTGCGCTCGCGAGGAACACGGTGATCGCGGCGCCGGCCTGATGCTGCGGCACGGCGGCGAGCCTTTGTAGGCCTTTCCGAATGAGCGGGGCGTTGGCGAGAGCGATGCCGGTCGCCAGAATGAGTGCCATTTGCATGGCAAAGGCCAATATGCTCCACAGCCCTTTGTACCAGGCGCCGATGATGGTGATGGCGTCGCTCGGCGTCCAGATCAGCGCAGCGGCGACAGTTATGAAGGTCAGCAAGACCGCATAAAGATAGGGGTCTGGGACATAGCGCTCCGCGTATCGAACGCACAATCGCGTCACTTGCCGCAACATGAGACGTCCCCCCAACTGCTCGATCATGGTGTCGACAGGCCGCTTCGGCATTCGTGGATATTCTGCATGATGCCGAAGAGCCGAAGCGCATTCTGTTGGTCGCGAGTCTATGGAAAACGCAAGATCGGCACAAGACGCCCTTTCTACAGAGCTGCAAGGTCGAGACGAGCGCAAGCCCGTCGCTTGGCTCGCGACGATGCACTACGGCAGCGCCCCTAACTCCGGCTTGCTTAATCGGCCTGCGCAAGGCAGGGTGCTCCGAAATCTCTGCTTTTCCATTGGCCGAGCGACGTGACCGCGGGCTGATGAAGCGGGCCGTATCGTCATCGAGATGCACCTCGCGCGTGAACCTCATCGGGGAGATTGTTATGGACGAGTTCGCCGCGGTCGGTCTTAATCGTGAGGACCGCATGTCCTCCGCGCAAGCCGGCATTTTGATCTGACAGACTTGGTAGGAGAGAGCAGCATGGACGGCGTGGCCCAACCGCAAACGAAACTCCTCTCTCGCCTCGCATGGATCGCCGTCTGGGGGCCCGGCCTCCTGGTGATGCTCGCCGACACCGACGCCGGCAATGTGGTGACAGGCGCCCAGGCGGGCGCCCAATGGGGCTATCGGCTGCTGCCGCTGCTGCTGCTGCTCATGCCGATGCTCTATATGGTGCAGGAATTGACGGTGCGGCTGGGAATCCATACCGGGCGCGGCCACGGCGAACTGATCCGCGAACGCTTCGGCGTCGGATGGGCGTGGCTTTCGACGGCCGGCTTGGCGGTGGCGGTGATCGGCTCGCTGATCACCGAATTCACCGGCGTGGCGGGCATCGGAGAACTCTACGGCCTGTCGCGCGGGCTGACCTTGCCCCTCTCCGCAGCGGCTCTGCTCGCGGTCGTCGCGACTGGTTCTTATCGGCGCGTGGAGCGGACGGCGATCGTCATCGGCCTGTTCGAACTCGCCTTCTTCGCCGTCGCCTGGGCCGCGCATCCCAGCGTCGAGACCTTCGCCAAGGATGCGGTCGACCAGCCCCTGGGCAACCATCAATTCCTGTATTTAGTGGCGGCGGTCATCGGCGCGACCTTCAATCCCTGGATGATTTTCTATCAACAGTCGGCCATCGCCGACAAGAAGCTTCACGTCGATCACCTCAAGGCGGCCCGCTTGGATACGGCTTTCGGCGCGGTGCTCACGCAATGCTTGACGGGCGCGGTGATGGTCGCCGCGGCGGCGACGCTGGCCTCCGGCCGCACGTCGGCGGGCCTCGACAGCGTCGGCGAGATCAGCCGCGCGCTGTCGCCGCTTCTTGGGGAGAATTTCGGACGCCTGGTCTTCAGCGCGGGCGTCCTCGGCGCCTCGCTGGTGGCCGCGATCGTCTGCTCGCTGGCGCTGGCCTGGGGGGTGGGCGAAGTCACCCGCTACAAGCATTCGCTCGAATACCACCCTTTCAAGGCCAAATGGTTCTACGGCGTCTATGCGGCCGCGGTGGTCGGCTCCGCCACCCTCGTCGGATTCGTGCCGGATCTGGTGTGGCTCAACATCGCCGCGCAGGTCCTCAATGCCTTCCTGCTGCCGCTGGTGGTCGGCTTCCTCGTGGCGTTGGCGGTGAAAGCGTTGCCGGCGCCGGCGCGTCCGCGGGGGCTCTATCTCGGGGTCTTGATCGGCGTTTCGGCCATCGTGATCGCCGTGGGGCTTTATGGCGGCGTCGCGGGACTGGTTTAGTCAAAATAACCCTCGGCACGCGGTGGTAGCGTAGGTTTACATGGCTCTGCTGACCACCGCGAGCATCCACGTCCCCGCGGCCTCGCCAGCAATGGCGAGGAACTTCTTTATCTGTACAGAGTCCTGAATCCCACTATGCCGCGATCCTGAAATGGGTCGCCCTGTCGGGCCTCGAACACTCTTCCCGAGCCGTCGGCAAGAGGGCCGCAACGGCAGAAGCCATCGCTTGGAATACCGATGCCGGAACAACGAAAACCGATGAGCGAGAATCCGTTCAGCAAGTTTCTGCGTATTCTCGGACCCGGTCTGATCACCGGTGCGGCCGATGATGATCCGTCGGGCATCGCGACCTACTCGCAGACGGGCGCCCAGTTCGGCTACGGCCAACTCTGGATAGCCGTCTTTACGCTGCCTCTCATGACCGCCATACAGGAAGCGTGCGCTCGAATTGGCCTTGTCACCGGGAAGGGTATCGTCGCGGTAGTGAAAGAGCACTACGGCACGAAAATGACTCTGGGCGTCGTACTCCTCGTCCTTGTTGCAAATACGATCAATATTGGTGCGGACATCGGCGCGATGGCGGCGGCGGCCCAACTCGTCGTCCCCGTAAGCTTTATTGTTGCGACGCTCTGTTTCACCGCATTCATTCTGATCTTGGAGATTTTTACGAGTTACCGAGTCTACGCCCGAATCCTCAAGTGGCTGGCGCTCTCTCTGCTCTCCTACCTCGTCACAGTCTTTATCGTACACGAGCCATGGCTTACGATTTTGCGGGCAACGTTCGTTCCGCATATTGAATTCAATTTTGCCTTTCTGTTCATCATTACGGGAGTCATTGGCACGACGATTTCCCCCTACATGTTTTTCTGGGAGGCGAGTGAAGAAGTGGAGGATGCGCGCGAGCGGCAGCTTCTTAAGGAGGGGGAGAGACCAAAATTAAACTGGCCCGATATCCGCAGAATGCGCCTGGACAATTTTATCGGCATGCTTTCTTCAAATGTTGTTACGTGGTGCATCATTGTGACGACCGCGACTGTCCTCAACAGCAACGGCGTCACAAACATCGCGACATCCGCAGATGCGGCAAAAGCCATTGAACCGCTCGTCCAGACGTTCCCGCATGCTGGATACATTGCCAAAGTTATTTTCTCCGTGGGTGTCATAGGCCTGGGGCTCTTGGCCGTTCCCGTTCTGTCGGGCTCTGCCTCTTACGCGGTGGCCGAGGCCCTCAATTGGCGAGCGAGCCTCGCCTACAAACTGAATCGGGCACACGGCTTTTACGGCGTCATTACTATTGCAACGTTGATCGGCTTGCTGATCAATTTTGTGGGCATTGACCCGATCAAGGCATTGATTGTCACCGCGGTCATAAACGGCGTCGTCGCAGTACCGCTTATTTTTCTCATTACGAGGATCGCGAACAATCCGGAAATCATGGGCGAATACAAAACCGGCTTGTTGTCGAACATATTTCTCTGGCTCACATTCCTCTTCATGGGCCTGGCCGCCATTGGGATGTTTGCAACCTACTTTCACGGGTGACTTGCTGAAGTCCTAAGCGGAGAATTCAGCGCGGCGCGCCAGCTGCTTGACTTATCGGCATTGATCGCCAGCATGAAAGGCTACGCGGGGGAACGCCGGCTTTGCTGCCGGGTTATCCTGAGCTGGGGCACTGTGCGTCGCCGGAAGACTTGCGGCGCAGGAGTTTGCGTGATGGCACCGCGGGCGAATTGGAAGGGCTTTCTCAAGCTCGCCGAGCTCTCTTGCCCGGTCGCGCTCTACGCCGCCGTTTCGACCTCGGAGCACATCAGCTTCTATACGATCAACCGGCAAACCGGCCATCGCGTCCATCGCCAGTTCGTCGACGAGGAGACGGAGGAGCCGGTCGCGGCCGCGGATCAGGTGAAGGGCTATGAGGTGGCGCAGGGGCAATATGTCGTGCTCGAGCCCGAGGAAATCGCCGCGGCCGTGCCCGAGAGCGACAAGATCCTGGCCATCGAGGCCTTCATCGGTTGCGACCAAATCGATGACGTCTATTTCGACCGTCCCTATTATCTCGCCCCGAGCGACCCTGTGGCGGAAGAGGCCTTCGTCCTTCTGCGTGACGGGATGCGTGCCAAAAAGGTCGCCGCGCTTGCGCGCATGATCCTCTTCCGGCGGGTCCGGACGCTGCTGATCAGAGCCTATGACCGCGGGCTCATCGCGACCACATTGAACTTCGACTATGAGGTCCGCTCGGCCGCGGAAGCCTTTGCCGATATTCCGGAGATCAAGATCGAAGGCGAGATGCTGGATCTCGCCAAGCACATCATCGAGGCGAAGCACGGGAGCTTCGATCCGCGCCGGTTCGAGGACCGTTATGAGACTGCCTTGGCCGCGCTCGTCCAGGCCAAGCGCGAAGGCCGGCCGATCAATATGCCGAAGCCGGCCGCAGCAGCGAATGTCATCGATCTGATGGAGGCGCTGCGCCAGAGCGCCGGCAAGGGCAGGGCGGGCGCCGCGGGTTCGGGGCCAAGGACCAAGCGGGCGGCAGCCAAGAAGACGACGGTCAAGCCGGCGCCGAAATCGTGAACGGTCGCGCGCCGCCGCAAGGACGCCTGAACATGGCACTCGAAACCTATCGCCGGAAGCGCGATTTCAAGAAGACGCCCGAGCCGAGCGGAACCAAGCCGCGCGCGCGGGACACCAGCGATATTTTCGTCGTTCAAAAACATGCGGCGCGCCGGCTCCACTACGACTTCCGGCTCGAGATGGATGGCGTCTTGAAGAGCTGGGCCGTCGCCCGCGGGCCGAGCCTGGTGGCGGGCGAAAAGCGCCTCGCCGTCCAAGTCGAAGATCATCCGCTCGCCTATGCCGACTTCGAAGGAACGATCCCGAAAGGCGAATATGGCGGCGGCAGCGTGATCATTTGGGACCGCGGTCGCTGGACGCCGATCGGCCATCCTCACGAAGGCTATGAAAAGGGCGTCTTGGATTTCGATCTCCATGGCGAGAAACTGCATGGCCGCTGGCATCTGGTGCGCATGCGCGGCACGCGCTGGCTGCTGATCAAAGCCGATGATGCGGCGGCCCGCCCGCCCAATGCGCCCGATATTTTGGCGGAACGGCCAGACTCCGTGAAGACAGGACGCAAGGTCGAGGCGCTGGCGGGCGAAGCGCCGGGCCGGTCGTCGAAGACGAGCAAGATCGAACGTCCGGCACGCGAGGACAGGCCGCCTGAACCCGTCAAGACGTCAATGCCCGATCCGTCCCGCCTGAAAGGTGCGAAGAAGGCAGCCTTGCCGAGCTTCGTCGAGCCGGCGCTCGCCACGCTTGCGCGCAAGGCGCCCGGCGGCGCCCGCTGGATTCACGAAATCAAATATGACGGCTATCGGCTCGAGGTGCGGATCGAGGCGGGGCGCGTGAAGCTGTTGACGCGGAGCGGTCTCGACTGGACGAAGAAATTCGGCAAGCCCCTTGTCGATACCTTCAAAACCTTGCCCGTCGCGACGGCTCTGATCGACGGCGAGCTGGTGGTGGAGAATGACGCCGGCGCCTCCGATTTCTCCGCCTTGCAGGCGGCGCTGAGCGAAGGAAGCAGCGATCGCTTTCTCTTCTATGCCTTCGATCTTCTCTACCTCGACGGCTATGATCTGCGGGAAGCGCCTTTGATCGCGCGTAAGCAAGCTCTGGAGCAGCTGCTTGCCGGCGGGCCGGGCATGCTGCGCTATAGCGCGCATTTTGATGAGGATGGCGAGCTGGTCCGCCGCCACGCCTGCCGGCTCAGCCTGGAAGGCATCGTCTCGAAACTGCGCAATGGCCCCTATCGCTCGGGCCGCAGCAAGGATTGGCTCAAATCAAAATGCGCCGAGCGGCAGGAATTCGTCATCGCCGGCTTTATGCCTTCGACAACCGCGCATAAGGCGATCGGCTCGTTGGTGCTCGGCTATTATGAGGACGGCAGGCTGGTCCATGCCGGCCGTGTCGGCACCGGCTTCACCGCGGTGGTCGCAGCGGATCTCTACGAGCGGCTTGAAGAGATCCGCGTCGCGGAGAGCCCCTTCGCCGAGCGCCTCACTGCCGAACAGGCGCGCCACATTCGCTATGTGAAGCCGCAATGGGTCGCCGAAGTGGAGTTTCGCGGCTGGACTGCGGATCGCAATCTTCGGCAAGCCTCGTTTCGCGGCCTTCGCGAGGACAAGCTTGCGACGGAGGTTGTGCGCGAGGATGCTGCCGAGCCCGGTGTCGCGAAACCACAATTTTCGGCGCGGCTGACGCATCCGGACCGGCTCTATTGGCCCGAGGCCGGAGTCACCAAGGAGGGCCTTGCCGATTATTATGCCGCAGTGTGGAAGCACATGGCGCCTTTCGTGGTCGCGCGGCCGCTTGCCTTGCTGCGCTGTCCAGGCGGGATCGGCGAACAATGCTTCTTCCAGAAACATGCGTGGCAGGGCCTCAGCCGCGCGATCCATGTCGTGGCGGACCCGAAGGGTCGATCCGGCGAAGTGCTCCTCATCATCGATGATCTCGATGGGCTCATCGGCCTCGTTCAGGGCGGTGTGCTGGAAATCCATAGCTGGGGCGCGACCCTTGGGGCGCTTGAGCAGCCGGACATGATCACCATGGACCTCGATCCCGGCGAAGAGGTTTTATGGGAGGATGTGATCGCCGCGGCGAAAGAGCTGCGCGAGCGCCTGGCGAAACTCGGCATGGCGAGCTTTGTGAAGACGTCGGGCGGCAAGGGTCTGCATGTCGTCTCGCCGCTCACGCCGAACGCCGGCTGGGATGAGGTCGAGGCCTTTGCGCGGACCATGGCGCAGGCCATGGCGGCCGACAGTCCGGACCGCTATGTCGCGACGATCACGAAGGCGAAGCGGCACCGAAAAATCCTGATCGATTATTTCCGCAACAGCCGCGGCGCGACGGCGGTTGCGCCTTATTCCACAAGGGCGCGGCCCGGCGCGCCCGTGTCCCTGCCGCTCGGCTGGGAGGAACTGAGCGTCGGCCCGGCCTATTTCACGGTGACGAATACGCCCGCTCGCTTGGCTCAGCTCGAAAGCCAGCCTTGGGCGGATTTCCACCGGGCGGCAGTTCCGCTGCCGTCCGAGCCTCCTTCTTCGAGATCCAAAGCTTCGAAACCGGCATCCAAAACGTCATCCGCCAAAACTCGCGCCAAAACTCGCGTCAAGACTCGCGCTAAGGTTCGGCGCAAGGTTGCTTGATGCCTGGACAGCCCGAAGCGTGATCGCCATCCAAGCGGCGCGCTAGAGCATCCCGCCTTCAAGTGGAATCACTTGAGGGCGGACAAGATCCTCTAGATTCAAAAAAATAGAGCATCGTTCAAGCGCAAAACCGCATACACTTTTGCGCACGATGCTCTACGCAGCGGCTGGATTGGCGGTGGCCCGAGTGGCTTTGCGCGCGAGCCCGAGAGCGGCCTTTCCGGTAGCGGCGTTTCCGGCTGCGGTTTTCCTCTGTGCGGTCTTGCGTTGCGTCTTCGGTTTGGCTGCCTGTCGCTGCGGGCTGCCGCGGGGGCTCTTCTCAATGACCTCGTCTTGCTTCGGCTCGAGTTCGAAAAGCGCATAATGCGGCGCTGGAAAATTGTGCTGATAAAGGATCTTCGCGGCGGTGATCTGCCGCCATGGGCCGCGCTTGTGCCAGACGAGCTGAGCATCCGTCACCACGTCGGGCTCGCCATATTGATCGATGAGCCGTCGCGCCGCCTCGCGGGATTTCGCGGGCCAGTTTCGGATAGAACGTGTTCCCAGGCCAAGCATAGAATCGTCTCCAATAAAGTCGCGCGTCCATCGTAGATCGAACGCTTCGCCAGCTTCAGTTGGTGCTCTCCAAGCACTTAAGATCGGCGTTTCGTTTCACAAGACCGGCGCGAGACGCTGCAAGGCGATCTTCCGAAAGGACGTTTCAGACCCCGGCTAATGTTTCCTAGGGCTGCTGCCGGCACGGCCGCCGGAGCGTCCTTCCTCTTCCGCAATGCTCTTGCGCAGCGCATCCATGATGCTGACCACATTGCTCGGCGGCGCGGGAGGGGCTTTGGCTTTTACGGGCCGACCTTTTTTCTTCGCCGCGATGATGTCGAGCAGCCGCTCCTGCACCGGATCGCGCACCATCGATGGATCCCAGGGCCGCGTCCGCTCCTCGATGAGGGTCGTCACCATAGACAGTAGCTTCGGGTCGATCTTTTCGGTCTTGATGGCGCCGAAACAGGTCTTCGGATCGCGGATCTCATCGCCATAGCGCAAAGTCCAGAGCACGATGCCGCGGCCGCGCGGCTCGAGCATCACGGCGCGTTCGCGTCGATAGAGCACGAGACGCGAAATGCCGACGATATCGCTCGCGGCCATCGCTTCGCGGACGACGGCAAAGGCCTCCTCTCCGACGGGATCGTCCGGCACGAGGTAATGCGGCCGGTCGTACCAGATCCGCTCGATCGAATCCTTCGCTACGAAGGTTTCGAGATCGATCGTGCGGGTGCTTTCCAGCGCGACTGCCTCGATTTCCTCCTCCTCCAGGGTAATATATTCGTTCTCGCCGATCGCATAGCCTTTGACCTGATCGTCAGCTTCGACGGGTTCCTCCGTCGCCGCATCGATATATCGGCTCTGAACACGATGGCCGGTCGCTCTGTTCAGCGTATGGAAGCGAATCTTCTCGCTTTCGGTGATCGCCAGCGTCATTGCGACCGGACAGGTCACCAGCGAAAGCTTCAGATAACCTTTCCAGAACGGGCGCGGCGCCACGGGCTTCTCCGTCAGGGGCTCGACCTAAACAACCATTTCTGAACAGAATCGTTCCATTCGGATCTTTTTGTTGCGCCTCTCCCTGCGCGGCGCAGCGTTCTCAGCGCGTCGAATTGAGCGCATCGACGAGTGCGGCGGGCCCATCTCGTCGGCAAAGATCGGAGGCGGGTGACACAACGCCGGCCGACGTGAGTGGTGGCATCATTCGAATGCGATTGTGCGCGGCGCGCCTGTCCGCGCGGCAGACTGTGCAGGGTTTGCGTTGCGACTTGCCGCCTCCGCCGGCGCGGGGCGCTCGCCGCGGCACAGGAAGCCATCTGGCGCGACTGGCGCGGCGCGGTAAAACTTTGCGGCTAACCGCTCTTCGCCTGAATCTGCAACGGCGCGCTAAGTGGCAACAAATTCAACTGGCTGGGGGACCTGGATTCGAACCAAGATTAACGGAGTCAGAGTCCGCTGTTCTACCGTTGAACTATCCCCCAATAAAACTCTCGCTTTTTCAGTATTTACGCAGAGCGTCTTACAATCCGGAGCGAAGCAGACGAGGATATTTTTAAAACCTGCGTTCCGCGGCTGTTTCCGAGGCGCTTCTAGAATGATTTCGCCGCAGATGGCAAGCGGAAGTTCCATCATCTCATATGCGGCATCGCTTGGTCGCTCAGGGAATGTTTCGCGCGATGCTTCCGTCTTCGGAGATCGCCAGCGAGCGCTTCAATTCGAGCCGGGCACGCTGATCAAGGCTCCATCGACCGCGCGCGCCCGATCGGACAGCAAGAAAACGATCACCTCTGCGATGTCGGCCGGCGGCGTCCATTTCGAGCGGTCCGCCTGCGGCACGGCAGAGCGGTTGGCAGGCGTGTCGATGATGGAAGGCAGCACCGCATTGACGGTGATCCCGGACCCGCGCGTCTCCTCCGCCAGGCTTTCCGTGAGGCGGGCGACGCCCGATTTGGAAGCTGCATAGGCGCCCATTCCGGCCAGACCTTTGCCGGCAACCGCAGCTCCGACATTGACGATGCGCCCGGATTTCCGCGCCGAAAGAAGAGGGAGGGCGGCATGGCATGCCGACAAGACCGAGCGCAGGTTCGTCCGATACATCCGGTCCCAGGTTTCGAGGCCTCCCTCGGCCAATGACGCCATCTCGAATGCGCCGACCACATTGACGAGACCATAGAGGGGTCCCAGCCGTTCGACGGCGTGCAGCAACGCGCTCTGGCAGGCGGCCTGATCGGCCAAATCGATGCCGCCGAGACGCAAGCCGGGGCCACCGCAGTCGTTCGAGTGATCGATGCAGGCGATTTTAGCGCCTTCCGCCTCCGCCATTGTTGCGACGGCCGATCCGAGCGCGCCGAACCCACCGGTGACGACAACCAGGCGCCCGTTCAGTTCAGACATTGCCGAGCCTCCGCGAACTGGCAGCCAACATATGGCATGGCGAGCGAATGCAAAAGCGCATCATATGATGGGAGAGCAAGGAAAGCTCGGCGCTTGCGACGCTCCAGACGTCGAAACAACAGCAAACCGAGACCGCGCGACCGGTTCGACCCGGCGCGTCGATCTCAGGAGGGGAAAGTCAGTACATGCTCATGGAGGCTGGCGCCGGCGGGGCACCGAACAAATAGGTTACGCCGAGCGTCGCGTGGAATTGCGACATCCACGGGTCGATGTATGACCCGGGCGTCGCCCTAGCACCGGGCTGTTATCTGCCGCGCTTCGTTGATTTCCGCCGAGGCCTGCGCTAGCCTGCGCCAAACCCTTCTCGGGCATCCCTCTTCGTCGAAGGCGCTGTTTTGCGGTCGGTTGCCGAACCCGGATCTTTCCGCCGATCTTTTCTTTGCGCAGCGTGGCGGGCGAGGGGTTTGCCATGCCCGCGGCGCACGCCGGATCCGCGCCCTCGGCGCAGTGGATTGTGATGTGCGGCGGTCCCGGCCCGCCCGGCGCCCATAGAGCGTTTTCTGATCGGACGGAATCATCCGATCGAAAAGAAAACGCTCGAAATCGATAAAGTGGAGCATGTTCTTATTGAAAAAGTCGCGCAACTTTTTCGGAACATGCTCTAGCCAAGCGACCCATAAGCCGAGCAAGAGAAGGAAAGGCCGCCCGTGTCCGAGCATAGCGCACCCTTAAAAATCATCTTTCTCGATCGCGCGACGATCGGCGTTCCGGTTCGCGCGCCGAAGTTCCCGCATGAATATAAGGAATATCAGGCGACCGCCGTCGACGAGATCGTCGAACGCCTCGGCGATGCCGAGATTGCGATCATCAACAAAGTGCAGATGCGCGCGCCGACCTTGGAAAAGCTCCCTAAGTTGAAGCTGATCGCGGTCGCGGCGACCGGCACCGACTGCATCGACAAGGCCTATTGCAAAGCGCACGGCATCGCCGTCGTCAACATCCGCAATTATGCGGTCAATACGGTGCCGGAACATACGCTTGCGTTCATCTTCGCGCTGCGCCGCAGCCTCGTTCCCTATGTGCTCGATGTCCGCCGCGGCAAATGGCAGACGATCGATCAGTTCTGCTATTTCGATCATCCGATCCGCGACATCGCCGGCTCGACGCTCGGCCTCATCGGCTATGGCGCTTTAGGCAAATCCGTCGCCGCCCGCGCCGAGCCGCTCGGCATGAGAGTGATCGCGACCGATGTCTATGATTTTCCCGGCAAGGTCGATCTTGCCACGATTTTGAAAGAAAGCGACATCATCTCCCTTCATTGCCCGCTCACCGAAGGCACCCGCAATATTATCGGCGCCGACGAGCTCAAAATGATGAAGAACGATGCGATCCTCATCAATACGGCGCGGGGTGGCCTGGTCGACGAGGCGGCACTGGTCGAGGCGCTGAAAAGCGGCGAGATCGCCGGCGCCGGCTTCGATGTCTTGACCGTCGAGCCGCCGAAAGAAGGCAATGTGCTGCTCGACGTCGATCTCCCCAATCTCTTGATCACGCCGCATGTGGCTTGGGCGAGCCACGAGGCGATGACTGGGCTTGCCAACCAGCTCGTCGACAATATCGAGGCCTGGGTTGCAGGCACGCCGCAAAATCTCGTCCTGGAGTAACCGCTGGCGCAGCGAGCCGGCTCACCGCTGGGGCGGGTTCGGCCGGTTCAGCCAGTCGAGCGCGCCTTGCAATATATAAGCGGCGGCCATTTTATCGACGACCGCGGCGCGCTTGGCGCGCGAAACATCCTGGTCGATGAGCGCGCGGGTGACGGCCGCGGTCGACAGCCTTTCGTCCCAGAAGACGAAGGGCCGGTCTGTGAGCTGCTTCAGATTGCGCACGAAGGCGCGTGTCGATTGGGCGCGCGGGCCTTCGCTGCCGTCCATATTGAGCGGCAGGCCGATGACGAAACCGGCGACATCGAATTTCTCCGCCCGCGCCAGGAGTTGCGCGGCATCGGCCGAGAATTTGCTCCGCTTCAGCGTCTCGAGCGGTGTGGCGAGGCGGCGCTCGACATCGGAGAGCGCGAGGCCGATCGTCTTGGTGCCGAGATCGATCCCCATCAGCCGCTGCGTGCGCCCGAGCCGCGGCGCGAGATCGTGCAGCTCGCGTAGCTCGTCCGTCACCATAATATTATATGATCCCCTCTAGATCCGGCGGGCCGCATTGCTCCTCGCCTCTTGCGGGATGCGGCGTTCCTAGGCAAGTTGCGGCCAGTTTCTTCCTGGGAGCATATCTCATGAATCTCATCTGGCTCGGCCATTCCGCCTTCCGCATCGAAACCGGCGGAGCGGTCATTCTCATCGATCCGTTTCTGTCGGGAAATCCGAAATTCAAAGGCACTGTCGGTGAGGCCAGCGCGGGGACGACTCACATCGTCCTGACCCACGGCCATGACGATCATGTCGGCGATACGGTCGCAATCGCCAAATCGACCGGCGCGCAGATAATCTCCAATTTCGAGATCTGCATGTATCTTTCCGCGCAAGGCGTCGCAAACATCAATCCCGGCAATACCGGCGGCACGATCGACTGCGGCGATTTTGCGGTGAGCTTCACCCAGGCGCTGCATTCCTCGGGCACGGTCGTCAACGGCCAATATGTCTACCTCGGCAATCCGATGGGGATCGTCATCGAGCCGAAATCCGGCCCCACTTTATATCATATGGGCGATACGGATGTTTTTTCCGATATGGCGCTAATCGAGGAGCTGCATCATCCGAAAATCGGGCTGGTGCCGGTCGGCGACCGTTTTACGATGGGTGCCAAATCCGCGGCGCTCGCGGTAAAGCGTTTTTTCGATTTCGAGACAATCGTGCCCTGCCATTACGGCACTTTTGATCTCTTGGCGGCGGATCCCTCCGCCTTCATCGCCGCCTTGGGCCAAGGCCCGAAAGTGCTGGTGCCGCAGATCGGGGAAGCGATGGAGTTTTGAGGGGTGGGGCGCTAACCCTTCTCCCGCAAGCGGGAGAAGGAGGCCGCTTCCCGCATTGCTCCGCACGGAGCCTAAATGCTATACGCTCGCTCCTGCTTCCCACGCCCTTCCGCTGAGGAAAATCGCATGCCCGTCGATCAGGCGACCGTCCGCCGCATCGCCCATCTCGCCCGCATCAAAGTCGCCGATGAAGAGGTGCCGCATTTGGCGCAAGAGCTGAATGCCATCCTGGCCTTCGTCGAGGAATTGGCGAGCGTCAATGTCGAAGGCGTCGAGCCGATGACCTCGGTGATGCCGATGCAGATGAAAATGCGTTCGGATGTCGTGACGGAAGGAGATCAGGCCGACTCGATCCTCGCCAATGCGCCAGCGGCCGAAGACCATTTTTTCGTCGTGCCGAAGGTGCTGGAATAGGTGGCGCGCCCCGCCATTCATAGAAAGAAGTGACCTTGACCGATTTGACCGATCTTACCCTCGCCGAAGCGCGCGACGCTCTCGTGAAAAAGGCGGTTTCCGCGGTCGAGCTCGCCACGGCGCAAATTGCGGCGATCGAAAAGGCGCGGGCGCTGAATTGCTTCATTGTCGAGACGCCGGAACAGGCGCTCGCCATGGCCGAAGACTCTGATGCACGGCTCGCCGCGGGCAGCGCGCGTCCGCTCGAAGGCATTCCGCTCGGCATCAAGGACCTCTATTGCACCAAGGGCGTGCAGACCACGGCGGCGAGCCATATTCTCGAAGGTTTCGTGCCGACCTATGAATTGACGGTCACGGCCAATCTCTGGCGCGACGGCGCATCGATGCTCGGCAAGCTCAATCTCGACGAATTCGCGATGGGCTCGTCGAACGAGACCTCTTATTTCGGCCCGGTGACTTCGCCCTGGCGGCGGCCTGGCTCGAATGTGCCGATTGTGCCCGGCGGCTCGTCCGGCGGCTCAGCCGCCGCGGTCGCGGCGCGGCTCTGTTATGGGGCGACGGCGACCGACACCGGCGGCTCGATCCGCCAGCCCGCGGCCTTCACAGGCACGGTCGGGATCAAGCCCACTTATGGGCGCTGCTCGCGCTGGGGCATCGTCGCCTTCGCCTCTTCGCTCGATCAGGCCGGGCCGATCGCCCGCACGGTGCGCGATGCGGCGATCCTGTTGCGCTCCATGGCCGGCCATGATCCGAAGGATGCGACCTCGGTCGATGTTCCCGTGCCGGATTATGAGGCTTCGATCGGCACCTCGATCAAGGGCAAGGTGATCGGCATTCCGAAGGAATATCGGCTCGACGGCATGCCGGCCGAAATCGACAGGCTGTGGGCCGAGGGCGTTGCTTGGCTGAAGGCCGCAGGCGCCATCATCGTCGATATTTCCCTGCCGCATACGCGCTATGCGCTGCCGGCCTATTATATTGTCGCGCCGGCGGAAGCTTCGTCCAATCTCGCCCGTTACGACGGCGTGCGCTACGGCTTGCGCGTGCCGGGCAAGGACATCGTCGATCTTTATGAGAACACCCGCGCCGCCGGCTTTGGCAAAGAGGTGCGCCGGCGCATCATGATCGGCACTTACGTGCTCTCGGCCGGCTATTATGATGCTTATTATGTACGGGCGCAGAAGATCCGAACCCTGATCAAGCGCGATTTCGAATTGGCTTTCGCCGATGGCGTCGACGCGATCCTGACGCCGGCAACGCCATCCGCCGCCTTTGGCCTTGGCGAAAAAGGTGCCGCCGATCCGGTCGAAATGTATTTGAACGACGTCTTCACCGTGACGGTGAACATGGCCGGCCTGCCGGGCATTGCGGTTCCCGCCGGCACCTCGTCGGAGGGACTGCCGCTCGCGCTTCAATTGATCGGCCGCGCTTTCGAGGAAGAGACTTTGTTCGCTCTCGCTTCGGTGATCGAGGCAGCCGCGCCGAAGATCGCCCCGCCGCCGAAATGGTGGGTGTGAGCGCAATCCCTCCCCTGCGTCGCAGGGGAGGGTGGCAGCGAAGCGTAGCTTCGCTGACGGGTGGGGTAAATGCGTCGGAGTGGGCGCTGATAAAAAGGGTGGGGCAACAACGCCACCCGGCTTGCTTCGCAAGCCACCCTCCCCGTTCCGGGGAGGGATTGTGTCCAACCGGGTGAAGGCGCTTATATCAATTGAAAGGGTTCGACTGAACCCATGACTGCCAATGAGCCAAACCATGAACACGCACGCAAAACCCTCAAAGCTCGTCAAAGGCGCGACCGGCGATTGGGAGATCGTCGTCGGCCTGGAGGTCCATGCCCAGGTCGTTTCCAAGGCGAAGCTCTTCTCCGGGGCTTCCGCCGAGTATGGCGGCGAGCCCAACACCCATGTCTCGTTTGTCGATGCGGCGATGCCCGGCATGCTGCCGGTGATCAATGCGGAATGCGTCGCCCAGGCGGTGCGCACCGGGCTCGGCCTCAAGGCGCACATCAATTTGCGCTCCGTCTTCGACCGCAAAAATTATTTCTACCCGGATCTGCCGCAGGGCTATCAGATCTCCCAGTACAAAAGCCCGATCGTCGGCGAAGGGACGGTTATCGTCGATGTCTCGCCGAGCGAGCAGATCGAGGTCGGCATCGAGCGCCTGCATCTCGAGCAGGATGCCGGTAAGTCGCTGCACGAGCAGTCGGCGACGGAATCCTTCGTCGACCTCAACCGGGCCGGCGTCGCGCTGATGGAGATCGTCTCGAAGCCCGACATGCGCTCGGCCGAGGAGGCCAAGGCCTATGTGACCAAGCTCAGAACCATCCTGCGCTATCTCGGCACCTGCGACGGCAATATGGAGCAGGGGTCGCTGCGCGCCGACGTCAATGTCTCGGTGCGCCGGCCGGGCGAGCCCTTCGGCACCCGCTGCGAGATCAAGAATGTCAATTCGATCCGCTTCATCGGCCAGGCGATCGAGGTCGAGGCGCGCCGCCAGATCGGCATCATCGAAGACGGCGGCAAGATCGATCAGGAGACGCGGCTCTTCGACCCGAACCGCGGCGAGACCCGCTCGATGCGGTCGAAGGAAGAGGCGCATGACTATCGCTACTTCCCCGATCCAGATCTCCTGCCGCTCGAATTCGACCAGGCCTATGTCGATGCGCTCGCAGCCTATCTGCCGGAGCTGCCGGATGCCAAAAAGGCGCGCTTCATGGCGGATTACGGCTTGCCGGCCTATGATGCGGGCGTCCTCGTCGCCGACAAGGACACGGCCGATTATTACGAGGCCACCGTTGCCCATGCCGGCAAGCACCGCGATCCCAAGGCGGTGGCGAATTGGATCATGGGCGATGTCTCAGCCTATGCTAATTCGCTCGGCCTCTCGGTCCCGCAGACCCATCTCAAGCCGGCGCAGATCGCCGGGCTCGTCGATCTCATCGCCGACGGCACCATTTCCGGCAAGATCGCCAAGGATCTGCTTGCGATCCTCATTAGCGAGGACAAGAACGCCGATCCCTATGCCATCGTCGCCGCGCGCGGAATGAAGCAGGTGACGGATTTGGGCGCGATCGAAGCCGCCGTCGACGCCATCATCGCGGCCAATCCAGACAAGGTCGCGCAAGCGAAAGCCAAGCCTTCGATGCTCGGCTGGTTCGTCGGACAGGTGATGAAAGAGACGGGCGGCAAGGCCAATCCGCAGGCCGTCAACGAGCTTCTGAAGACGAAACTCGGCATTTGAGATGCCCGCCGAATCACCCGCAAGTGCGGTTGATTCGCATTTCAAGCGTGCTTCGATACCTTTGCCGCGGTCATTCCGCGGCATTTTTGTTTCGTCCCACAATTTTTTTTTTGCGGTTTTCGTCGGCTTCAAATCGCCTGCGGAAGACAGCGGCAGATCAGCCCTTCGATGCGCGAAGGAAGCGACGAATCCCGCAGATCGGCAAGCTTCAAAGTTTCGCATGATGGGCCGTCGAACCTCTGTGGCAATGTCGAGAAGAGCCTCGCGGCAGGGCCGTGAAGGCCCGACGAAAATTCGATAGTCACAAGAAAAACAATGACTTTGTTCGTGCACCAAGAGTTCTGACGGGGCTGTGCTCGGAGCTTGCAGAGCCCTGTCGCGGCTTAATGCCGACATGCTTTGCGCCGCATCGATGATCGCGCCGGCGCTGGTCCGAGGCGATCGTTATCGTCGTCGCGTCTATGCTCGAGAAGCTTGGTTCGAGGCTTCGACATGAGCATCGAGCCGCGCGTTTGAGGCAAGATTCGCGTCTTTACGCGCGCATGCCTCTTGCACGACTGATTAACCGCGGTACGCTAATCAGGCCTCTTGTCGGCACGTCAACCTACGCCGACGAAATAGCAGAGGGGACTCGAACATGGTGAAGGCTACCACCAAACGCAAACCCGCGAAGAAGACCGCGGCGAAGAAGAGCGCTGCGAAGAAGAGCGCCGCCAAGAAGACAATGCGCAAAGCGCCGACCAAAAAACGCGCGGTAAAGAAGACTGCAGCGAGGAAGGGCGCCGTGAAGAAGCGCGTCGTCAAGACCGCTGCGAAGAAGGCCGTCAAGACTACGGCGCGCAAATCTCCGGCCAAAAAGGCCAGTGCCAAGAAAGCGAGCCCCAGGAAGGCCGCGCGCAAGGCCGCTGCCCGCAAGCCGAAGATGCCGGCCCCGGTGACACCGGAGACGGTATAACTTTTTGGAAGAGGAGGACGGAGACGGCCGGTCTAGCTTGCCTAGCCGGTTGTCCCGTCTCCGTCTCATTCCCGCAAGGCCCTCGGTTTTGAAAACGAGGTCGGCGCCGAGTGATGGGCTGCGCACGAACTTGCCCGGCGCGGGCAGGGCATGTCGGCACGTCGCCAAAGATCGCTCGTTTCAGCCTATCGCACCAGACAGACATGTGCGAAGGACAGCCAGGTCTTGTCGGCTGCCGCACCTGATGCTTTCATCTTTTGCCATTCGCGCCCGCATCGATGCATCCGCGCGCGTGAGGCCGGTGGCAATTCTTGCGGCAGGTCGGGCGCAAAATCCGCAACCATGGGATCGGCACCCGGCGGCGGCGCACCCGCCTGTGGCGGCACCGGGGCTGCGGGCGCCGAGAGAGTCGAAGGCCGTGCCGGCGGCATTGGCGGCGTGTTCGGCATGCCGCTCCTGCCGACATAGTCCTGAGCTGTCGCGGCAAAGCTGAGCGACAGGCTCGTCAGCCCAGCGAGACCGGCCGCCAGAATAATGCCACGCATCGTCGCGCCGGCGCGGGCAGCTTGCGCTGCGCCCAGCTTCGCCTGCAGCAATGCTTTCGGCATCTGCCTGTGCGGGCTCGTCATCGCATCGATCATCGGCAGATCCTTCAGCCTTGACTCGTCTGGTCCAGCGGTTGCGTGCCCACCTGTCGACCTGTCCTGCCTACGTAAAGCGGCTTTGCGGCCGGAAATCGGCGTAGCGGCGCCGGAGCACGCTGATTTTGGATCGATTCAATCCAAAATCATAATGGTGGCATCGGATATGTCCGATTCGGACGGATCGTTGCTCCGCGGCGCGCGGCGTCAGCGGATCGGCGACGATGTCAAAGCCGGTATAGCTCGTTGTCGCGCCAGGCTGCGGGTCCGGCGCGGGCCCCCTCGGGCCTCTCGTCACCACAGACGT
This sequence comes from uncultured Alphaproteobacteria bacterium, assembly GCA_963704745.1. Taxonomy (GTDB): domain Bacteria; phylum Pseudomonadota; class Alphaproteobacteria; order Rhizobiales; family Beijerinckiaceae; genus Methylovirgula. The sequence goes on along the minus strand of OY969936.1, from coordinate 2,271,060 downwards.
TTCTTGGCGAAGGCGTGGCCAGAACCGGATTTGAGATAGCGTTCAAAGGATTCGGCATTCGTCCGGTTGGAGAACGCAATGTAGGTGACGAGAGACCCCACGGCCCGAACTTCGACGGATGTAGAGACTTTCCAGCGTTGTGATCTCGAAGCCGATTTTTAAGATCGCTGGTCACGCCGACATAGCGTTCACCGACGAAAGCTGTGCTTTCGATAAGATAGACATAATGCACGACCGGCCCTTCTTCGCTGAAGCTTCGAAGGGCATCCTGCTTCGCTGTTAGGAGGCTTTCAATCCTGCGAAGCGCGGAGCGTGAAGCAGGATGGCGGAGACGGAGGGATTCGAACCCTCGATAGGGCTTTACAACCCTATAACGGTTTAGCAAACCGCCGCCTTCAGCCTCTCGGCCACGTCTCCCCATTACCCGGCGTGCTTTCCATGCCGAAAGCGACGCGAACTGCAGCGGCATCGGGTGTCGCGCACATATGCCCGAGGGCGGCTGCAATGGCAAGCGAAAGGCGGCCAGGCCTTGTCCGCTGCCGGCTGTCGAGTGCCGCTCTTGAATTATCCCCGGCGCGACCCAAACTCAGGGCCGTCTGGTGTCATGGCCCGCCGCCGATGTTTTGCGCTTGTATAGATTGTCGCGGCCCAAGACGACGCAGAGTAAAGTGCCTGACCTCTGATGCAGAGTTGGTCGAATTGTCGAAGTTCATCCTGAAGAAGTCAATAATTGACGGCTTGTTGCGCTTCTGCCACATCGAACAAGGAAAGCAGATAGGGAAACAATCCGTCATTTTGTCGGCTCCGCTTCCTGTCTATCCTCGCGAGTACCGGCAGGAGACATTTCGCATAACTTCCGGCGTGATCTCAACAAAGTGGATCAACTGATTGTCTTTCAAACGGTTTAGGGCTTGGGCCGGGGGCTGGCTCTTCCCCTTCCGATAGCTGGGGGTTATGGTTTTCGAATTCGGATCCGGGAATACGAAAAGAAAAGCCGATCCTATATGGGCTTATCGGCGGAGATCGACATGAGGCTCGTCAAGAGCATTCTGCTCAAGAGCTTTGGTCTGGGATCGGTTGCTCTTTTGACCGGTGCCGCGGCAGTGCGAGCCGCTGATCTCGTCGCGCCCACGCCGGTTCCCAGCTATTCCGCGCCGATCGACTATGCCGGCATCTGCGACGTTTACGGCAACGGCTTCTTCTATCTTCCGGGCACGGACAGCTGCCTGAAGATCGGCGGCCTCGCCTATGGCGAGCTGCGTGGCTTCGCGCCCTCCTACAGTGTCAATGGCCAGACCTTCGAAGGCAATGGAACGCCGGCGGCCGGCGGCTATATTCCCAATCGGACGCAATATGTCACCAGCGGCCAGCGCGATGCCGTCGGCTATGCCACGCTCGGGCGGCTCGAGCTCGATGTGCGCAAGGCAACGGCTTACGGGCCCTTGCGGGCCTTCGTGCGGGCCGACTCGCTCTTCGAGACGAATGATAATGGGCTGAGCGCCGGCACGCCCGGCAGCGTCTATACCAACAACGTCCGCGACGCGACGATCCTCGACAAAGCCTTCCTTCAATTCGCGGGCCTCACGGCGGGATATGCGCAATCGATGTTCGATTTCTACGCGGATGCCGATAATTGGGGCTATCTGCGGGGGTCGAACGCGACCGTGCCCTTGCTCGCCTACACCGCGACATTCGGCAAGGGATTTTCCACGACGCTCTCCTTCGAGGATCATTATTGGCGCCGCGCTGCGATCGGCAGCACTATCGCCAATTTCCAAGCCATGCCGACGAGCGAGGCCATGCCGGATATCGTCGGCAATCTGCGGCTCGACCAGCCTTGGGGTGCCGTCCAACTGTCGGGCGCTTCGCATCAGATCCGCAGCAATCTCTATGCGACGACGCCGGCCGGAGCGCTGGCCGGCCCGGTCGATTCCAACAGCGATTTCGGATTCGCGGTTCAGGGCGGTCTCGAGTTCAAGACCGATATGATCGCGCCCGGCGACAAATTATGGCTGCAGGCGGCGTTTGAGAAAGGCGCCTACAGCTATGTCGGCGGCGATAATCTCGCCTGGGCCTATGGTCCGGTGAATGGCTCCCGCTATTTCGGCGCCGGGGTCTCGCCGCAGGATTATAATTTCGGCTGGGATCCGCAGCTCCCGAGCGACTGCGTCTATACCGGCCTCACGGCAGCCACGGCGCATTGCGACAAGCCCGGGGGCTTCGCCTTCACCGGCGCCTTCAAGCATTATTGGACCCCGACCTTGAGTTCGGCTGTCTTCGGCTCCTATCTTTCGACCAATTACGATGCCAATGCGCTGGCCGGTCTCGGTGGGGCCGTCGGCGTCACCGACACCAAGGAGACGCGCATTGGCGGCAGCCTGGTGTGGACCCCGATCAAGGGCCTCGATATCGGCACCGAATTTATGTATCTGCATTTGTCGGAATCGACCCCGGCGGGTTTGGCGCCGAATTACGGTTCGACGAGTTTCGGCGCCGCCGGCGTGCCCGCCTTCAAGAACAACAGCGATGAATATGAGGGCCGCATTCGGGTCCAGCAGGCTTTTTGATCGGCAAGCCACCTCAGCTCGGCGTCAACCAGCTCTCGCCGTCCTCGACCTTTCTCACGAAATCGGCGATCCGCTCGATTGCGGCCTCGTCGTAGAGGAGCGGCGCATGGCCTTGCCCTTCGACGACGTAAGTCTCGCAAGTCTTGTGGCGTTGGGCCATTTCGGCAAAGGTCTCCGGTGACAGAACGTCGGAATTGGCGCCGCGGATCGCAAGCAACGGGACATCCGCCAGAGCCGCGAAGAGAGGCCAGGCCGGCGGCAGAGGTTCGTCGAGGTCGATCGCCTCGAAGGGCTTCACGAGGCGCTGGTCGAATGCCAGACCGAAGCTTCCGTCCGGCCGTTCGAAAGTGGCGCGCGCATGGGCTTCGTAGTCCGCCTCGGAGAGCGCGGTGAACTGGGTGCTCATAGTCGTCTTGAGACAGTCGACACTGTCGGCAAGCGAGAGCGGCGCCGCGAGATGGCGCAGATATTGACGGATTCGCGCAAGCCCCTTGGCTTCGATGACCGGACCTATGTCATTGAGGACGGCGCCGCGCAGAAGTGTCGGCTGCCGCACCGCAAGGGTCATGACATGGAGCCCGCCGCGCGACGTGCCGATGAAGACCGCCTCGCTGATTTCGCACGCGCTCAACATGGCCACTATATCGGCATTTTCGACCGCGAGATCATAGTTGCGCCAATTGCGATCATGCTCGGATGCACCGCGGCCGCGATAATCGATCGCGACGACGCGCCGCTTGCGCCCGGAGGCGCCGGCGGCGAGCGCCGCCGCAAGCGGGCCGAAATCGGCGGCATTGCGCGAGAGGCCGGGCAGGCAGACGACCGGCAGGCTTTGCTGGAGCGGCGAGCCATAGTCGCGCATATGCAGCCGCAAGCCATCTGGGGCGGTGACGAAGCGGCTTGCATAGGAACTCGCGTAAAACATGGGTGCGGTCGCCTCGCGGTTTGGCTGTGCTCTTGCTTCAATGTTCTACAACAATCGGCAGCACGCGTCTTTGTCGGCAAGCGCCGGCCAATTTTCAGGGGTTTCCTTAAATAAATAAACACTTAATTTACCATATTAGTATTTCTGTGGAACTTATTTCAAATATTACCGATTCCCTCGCATGAGACAAATTCGGACCAGCGATTCGTGCCGCATTCTCGTCGTCGAGGACGATCTCCTGCTGCGCGATGTGATCGTCGATATTCTGGCGGAAGCGGGATATGCGACGAGCGAGGCCGCCTGCGCCGGCGAGGCGCTCGAACTGCTCGACGAGCGCTCTGAGATCGCCGCCGAAATCGCCGTGGTCGTGACTGATATCGATATGCCCGGCGATCTCGACGGGCTCGGCTTGGCGGCGCGGCTGGGCGAAGTCCGGCCGCAGATCGGTGTGATCGTCACCTCCGGCGCGCATCGCGGCGCCGCTGCCGCCCTGTGCCGCCCGGCGCTTTTTCTCGCCAAGCCGTTTCGTGCGGACCGGCTTGTCGCGGCCGTTCATTCCGTCATGGAGGCGGGCCTTAGCCCACAAAAGCGCTTTGCGTCCTGAGCGATCCGCGCAGATCACCACGACTTTGGATTGAACCAACCCAAAGTCAGATCGCGCCATCGGATATATCCGATGGCTTCATAAACATGATCGAGTCCGATAATGGAGCGGGCCACGCGAAAGCTAGCCGAGGCGCTAAAGCTTCGCGGCCGTATGGACCCGGCGCAACATTTCAGGCGTCGGCGCCTCGCCGAAGCTCGCTTCATACATGGTCAGATTTTCCATGACCCTCTGGACATAATTCCTTGTCTCGGCGAAAGGGATGCGCTCGACCCAGTCGATCGGGTCGACGCCGGGCGAGCGGGGATCGCCATAGGCCTCGATCCATTGCTCCATGCGATGGCCGCCGGCGTTATAGGCGGCAAAGACGAGGATCGGGCAGTCCTTTTCCTTGGCCAGCAATTCACCGAGATGGGCGGCGCCGAGCTTGGCGTTGAAGGCGGCATCGCCGATGAGCTTGGCCGGGTCGAAATCGAGACCGGCACGTTCGGCCGTGCGCTTGGCTGTCGCTGCAATCATCTGCATCAGCCCTTTCGCGCCGGCGGAAGAGACGGCATGCGGATCGAAGGCGCTTTCCTGCCGCGCGATCGCATAGACGATCGCCGGCGCGGCAGAATTTTCGACCGGATCGAAATTCGGCACGCCATAGGTTGGAAAAGCCAGCCTGTCGATCGGCATCCGCCTCTGCGCCAGAATCTTCCCGATGATCAGGGAGGCATGGGCGTCGTGCTGGGGGGCGATGATCTTGGCCAGCGCGGCAAGCTGCGATTTGCTGGTGACATGCTGCGCCGCCGCCACGGCGAGCGGGACGGCGAGTTCCTTTTCGCCGAGCGCATAGAGCAGCTCGATGACGCGGATCGATTCATCGCGCGCCTTGCCGGCAGCGGCAGGCTCGATGTTGCGCAATGCGATCGTCTTCAGCCCCAGCCGTTCGCGGGCGAGCTGGCCATAATAGGTCGCGCTTTGCGCCGCGGCTGCTTCATAGAATCCCTTGGCGCTGTCGGCGGCGCCGGGACGCTGCGAGGCCTCGGCGGCACGGCCCTGCCAATAGGCGGCGCGGGCGATCGAGATCGGCGTCTCGGCATAGAGCGCGGCGGTTGCAAAATGTTTGCCGCCCCGCTCCGGATCATTCAGGAATCGCAGCGCGATCCAGCCGGCGTGAAACTCGGCCTCGATCTTGAACTGGTTCGTCTGCGCCGAATGTTCCGCGCAAAGCTGATAGGCCAGGGCGGGCTCGCCGAGATCGAGCAGCTTGCGGGCGAGGGCCCGCCGCAGCAGCCACCATGCGTCGCCGTTCACGAGAAGGACGGGATCACGCGGCGCCTTGAGCATGAGCGCCGCCGCCTCCTTGATCTTGTCGGCATGCCGCAACTTCTCGATCTCGGCGAAAAGATAGGCGGGATCGCCTTTCATGGATTTCGGGATCGCCGCAAACATTTTGTCGCTCGCCACATTATTGCTGGCGGCGATCCGCAATTTGGCGAGCGCCAGGACATCGGGCCCGGCGAGCGCGGCGGCGCGCAGCCCGGCTTCGAAATCGTCCTTGTAGAGGAGGTGATCGGCCCGCGCTTTGTCATCCTGCTTGTCGAGATAGGCGGCAAATTCCGTCTTCACTTTGGTTTCGAGCGCCGCCGTCAGCTCCGCCGTGCGCCAGACGCTGCGCACGAGGCGCCTTGCATCGTCGGCGTCGCCTTCGCTCGCGAAGGCGCGTGCCAGCGCCAGCCGGCCGAGGGTAGTCTCCGGCGCTGCGTCGAAAAACAGGCCTTCGACCTGCGCCACGCTCGGATGGCTGAAGTACAGCGCTTCTTCCATGCGATGTTCGATGACGTCGCGCGAGGGCCAGCCGGGATGGGCATCGAGAAAGGCCTGCATCCGCTCGAAGCCGGTTTCCTGCGGGAGGGCGTGCAGCGCCGCCCAAGCGAGCGTCGTGCGCACGAGAGCGTCTTTCGCCGTTTGCGCCACCGCGTCGCCTTGCGCGAGAGCGCCGACCTTGTAGAGAGCCAGTGCCTCGCGCAATCCGGTGAGATCGAGTCCGAGCCGCGCCGCGGGGTCGAGAGAGGCGAGTCCCTTCTGCTTGGGCGTTGCGCCTGGCGCCCGGGTCGCGCCGCTCTTCGCGAGTCTCGGATGGCGGCTGCCCAGCAAAAGCTCGACATCCGCGGCGATGCGGTAGAGCGCCCTGCCGAGCCAAGCCTCGAAATGGCTATGGACGCGCGCCGGCGTGCCCTCGGGATGCTTGGCCGCGCGCTCCCACAAGAGCCCGACCGACAAGCAGAGACAAAGCCCCAGGCTTGCGAGGGCCGCGGTAGAGCGGAAGGCATGCTTTTGAGCCATGGAACTGTCCTGCGCTCACGCATGTCCCGAAACAATCGCCCGCTGGCGTTTAGGACATGCTCCACCGATTTTATCCTGCGCTGGGCTCACGACAGGCGCGGATCGCGCGGGCACCAAGCGGGGATTGGCTTTGGAGCGGGTTGCACCGTCGATTGGCCGGCAGAGCCCGAAATTCCTCGCTTTTCGCGCCGACGACGCGTCATGCTGGTCGGCTTTTCTCTTAAGATAAAGTCAACGACGCCATGCGCCGCGGCTCAAGATGAGCGTCGGCTGGCGGTGCCGACCTACCGCCAATCACGATGCGTGCCAGCCGCCGCGAGGCCTTGCGGATCCCAGCTCAACCGTTATGTCTGTTCCGTCCGGCCGATCGCGCGGGCAGACTCCGAAATCAAGCTTCCAGCTTCGACAGAGACTGCCGGAAAATAAGGCGTCGGTTAGGCAATAGAGAGAAGGAAAGCCGAGATGGGCAAAAAGGCCGCTTTCAGAGGCTCGATCACCGCTTTGGTGACGCCGTTCAGAGCGGGAAAATTCGACGAAGCGGGGTTCCGGGCCTTCGTCGATTGGCAGATCGCCAATGGCACCCATGGGCTCGTTCCGGTCGGCACGACAGGCGAGAGCGCGACGCTTTCCCATTCCGAGCATCGCTATGTGGTCGAAGTCTGCGTCGCCGAGGCGAAGGGCCGCGTGCCGGTCATCGCGGGCGCCGGATCGAACAATACGCAAGAGGCGATCGATCTCGCCGTGCATGCCGAAAAAGCCGGCGCCGATGGGCTTCTCGTCGTGACGCCCTATTATAACAAGCCGTCGCAGGAGGGCATGTATCGGCATTTCAAGGCGATCAATGATGCGGTCGCAATTCCGATCATCATCTACAACATCCCGCCGCGTTCCGTCGTCGACATGTCGATCGAGACCATGAAGCGGCTGTTCGAACTGAAGAATATTGCCGGGGTCAAGGATGCGACCGGAAATCTCGCCCGCACGGCCCTGCAGCGGCATGCGCTGGGGCCCGATTTCATCCAATTGTCGGGCGAAGACATGACGGCCCTGGCGGTGATGGCGCATGGCGGCGACGGCTGCATTTCGGTCACCTCCAATGTCGCGCCGCGGATCTGCGCCGATATGCAGGATGCCTGCATGAAGGGCGACTTTGCCGCCGCCTTGAAGATTCAGGACCAGCTGACGCCCTTGCATGCGGCGCTCTTTACCGATCCCAATCCGGCCGGACCGAAATTCGCGCTTTCGGTCCTCGGCAAGATCGCCAATGAGCTGCGGCTTCCCATGTTGCCGGCGTCGGAAGCTGCGCAGACGGCGGTCAAATCCGCGATGATTTATGCCGGATTACTGCCGGCCGAGCCGGTGCTGGCATAAAGGCCGGATCGTCGTCTGCAACGTTCAATTGAAGGCAGGGCGGCAGCACCGCCTTTGCGGGGCTCAAGGTTTGGCCGAAAAACAGGACAGCAATTTCAAGATCGCCGCGGAAAATCGCCGCGCCCGTTTCGACTATGAGATCGGCGAGACCTTCGAGGCCGGCCTGATGCTCACCGGAACCGAGGTGAAGGCGTTGCGGACCGGCAAGGCGACGATCGCGGAAAGCTATGCGCAGGTCGACAAGGCCGGCGAAATCTTTCTCGTCAACGCCAACATCCCCGAATATCTGCAGGCCAACCGCTTCAACCATCTGCCGAAGCGGCCGCGCAAGCTGCTTTTGAACGCGCGCGAGATCGCCAGGATCGCCAAGGCGGTCGAGCGCGAGGGCATGACCATCGTGCCGTTGAAGATCTATTTTAACGCACGCGGCCGGGCTAAGATCCAACTGGCGCTCGGGCGTGGCAAAAAGCTTCACGACAAGCGCGAGACCGAAAAGCAGCGTGATTGGAACAAAGAGAAGGGCCGGCTTCTCCGCGCCAGAGGTTAGGGCCGGGACGAAGACGGCAAGGACGCATCAGCTCCGCGGCGCGGCCAAGCCAATGTGCCGCTGCGCTTTCTCGAACACTTCGCGGAACATGGCGGCCGTCAGCACGCGCGTATTAGTGTTGTAGCGCGAGCAATGATAGCTGTCGAAGAGCATGAGCTTGCAAGCATCGCGCTGCGTCAGGACATGCGCGCTGCCATGTGCGAAGGGCAGGTCTGCGAGCTTGCGGCCGAGCGCGCGCAGGACGAACTCATGCGCGATCCGTCCGAGGGCGACGATCGCCGAAAGATTTGGCAGGCCGGCAATCGTCGCCTCGAGAAACGAGCGGCAGGCGGCAATCTCCGCCGGCGTCGGCTTGTTTTGCGGCGGTACGCAGCGGACCGCATTGGTGATGGCGCAGGCGATGAGGCGAAGGCCGTCGTCGGCGCGTTGCGCATAAATGCCTTCAGCGAGGCCGCTGGCGAGCAAAGTCTCATAGAGGAGATCGCCGGCAAAATCCCCGGTGAAGGGCCGGCCGGTTCGATTGGCGCCGCGCAGTCCCGGCGCCAGGCCGACGATCAGCAAGCGCGCGTCTGCCGTTCCGAAAGTGGGGACCGGCGCGTTGAACCAATCGCCATGCTCTGCCCGCGTCGCGTGTCTGAACGCGACGAGACGCGGGCACAATGGGCAATCAGGAAGCGGATCCGGTGCCGCGGCTTCTGCCGTGCCGGAGGTCTTGTCTCGAACGGAAAGCGGCAAGACCCCGAGCCTCGGACGCGTCACTCGTCGATGAGATCGTTATCATATCCGCCGGAGACGCTCGCCGCCGGGCGCCGCTCCTGATATTTCTGGGTGCGCTCGGCGCGTTCGTTCGGATCGCGGCCGATCTTGGCGGCGAGATGCACGAGGTCGATGAACTCGTCCGCCTGGCGGCGCAACTCATCCGCCACCATCGCCGGCTGCGTCGCATTGGTCGAGACGACGGAAACCCGAACGCCCTTGCGTTGCACCGCTTCGACGAGCGAGCGGAAATCGCCGTCGCCGGAGAACAGAACGATATGATCGAGATGCTCGGCCATCTCCATCGCGTCCACGGCGAGTTCGATATCCATATTTCCTTTCACCTTGCGGCGACCGAGGGAATCGATGAACTCCTTCGTCGGCTTGGTCACGACCGAAAAGCCGTTGTAATCGAGCCAATCGATCAAGGGCCGTATCGAGGAATATTCCTGATCCTCCACCAGAGCGGTATAATAAAATGCACGAATAAGTTTGCCCCTGCTCTGAAACTCCTTCAGCAGACGCTTATAATCAATATCGAAGCCCAAGGTCTTTGCCGTTGCGTACAGATTTGCACCATCGATAAAAAGCGCAATTCGTTCCTGATCAGCCATCAACGTTTCTCTGAGGTTCTCGGTTTAAGTCTAGTTTGCTAATCGCAAAGCGAGGTGTCGCACAAAAGGCGAGGCCGCACAGCAGGCGAGATCACCCTCGGCGCGTTGCGCCGTGTCCGGCGCCGCATGTGGAGATCTCGTTATCGCTGTGTCTCTCTTATGTGGCTTTGAGCGGTGCTGCGTCAAGGGCATGCCCTTGAAATCAAGATCAAAAGTCAAGATATTGGGGGATAGGGGTCAATTGCAGGATTCCCGGGGTTTGCCGCGATTCGCGCGGCGCGATGGCTAGAATGCCGTTCTCTTCGCATCGGCGGGGTTATTCTCGCCTTGATAGAGAGCTGGGTCCTCTATAGAAGCGGTTTCGACTAGCCTTGAACACGCAATTGTTACTTGAACAGGAGTATCGGCCGAATGGCACGCGTCACCGTCGAAGACTGCATAGACAAAGTTGAAAACCGCTTTGAGCTCGTGTTGATTGCTGCCCATCGCGCCCGCCTGATCTCCTCCGGCGCGCAGATCACGGTCGATCGCGACAACGACAAGAACGCCGTCGTGGCGCTGCGCGAAATCGCCGAGACGACCCTGTCGCCGGAAGATCTTAAGGAGGATTTCATCCATTCCCTCCAGAAACATGTGGAAGTGGATGAGCCGGAAGCGGAGGCCGTACCGGCTCTCACGCCGAGCATGGACAAGGGCCAGTCCGACGCACTGGGCGATGTCCAGTTCGACCGTATGACCGAGGAGGATTTGCTGCGCGGCCTCGAGGGTCTGGTCCCGCCAGCCGAGACCGACGACGACGGCGACTAAGTCGCCGTTACAAGGTTGCTCCGGCGCGACTCCGCAGGCCTGGCGGGTCCGCCCCGTCGCGGCCGAGACGCATCTGTCGTAAGATAGGTGCGCGGTTGGAGAAAAATTAAAACAATTTCGCGCCCATGCTCAGGCGGCTCATGCCGGCAGCCGGCGCCGGCGCGGTCTGAAGTTCGCGCCGGCCGGCGTCCTTGCCCAGGCATCGGCACTCGCCCCGTCGGCGAGCGCGTCGCGCCATGAACGGCTCTCTCCGGCCCTGCCGACGCAGCCGGGGCCAATCGACCGATCGCTGATATTCGATGGGATTGCCCCTATCGGATAGAATGTCGGCTCCGATCATGACATTGTGAGAACGGATGGATGCGCCTCTCCGGCCTTGCCGGGGCGCCCTTCGCGTGGAATCGACACCCATCATGATGCGGCAATATGAACTCGTCGAGCGAGTCCGGCGCTACAATCCGAATGTGGACGAAGACTTGCTCGACCGTGCCTATGTCTATGCGATGAAGGCGCATGGCGCGCAAAAGCGCGCCTCGGGCGATCCCTATTTTTCGCATCCTCTCGAAGTCGCCGCTATTTTGACCGACCTCAAGCTCGATGACGCGACGATCGTCGCCGCGGTGCTGCACGACACGATCGAGGACACGGATTCGACCAGGGAGGAGATCGATCGGGTTTTTGGGCCGGACATCGGCCGCCTCGTCGAGGGTCTGACCAAGCTCAATCGGCTCGACCTCGTCTCCAAGCGTGCCGTACAGGCGGAAAATTTCCGTAAGCTGCTGCTCGCCATCGCCGATGACGTGCGGGTCTTGCTCGTCAAGCTGGCCGACCGTCTCCATAATATGCGCACCCTTCATTTTGTCCCGAGCGACAAGCAGGAGCGGATCGCCCAGGAGACGCTCGACATCTATGCGCCCTTGGCGGGCCGCATGGGCATGCAGAACATGCGCGACGAGCTCGAGGAGCTCGCCTTCCGTCATCTCATGCCAGAGGCGAGCGAGATGATCAAAGCCAAGCTCGACGATCTGCGCGAGAAGAATGGCAAGATCATCGCCGAAGTCGAGCAGGAGCTTCGCGACGAGCTGTCTGCACGCGGCATCGAGGCCAGGGTCGAAGGCCGCCGGAAGCAGCCCTATTCGGTGTGGCGCAAGATGGAACGCAAATCCATCGCCTTCGAGCAATTATCGGATATTTTCGGCTTCCGCGTCATCGTGAACACGACCGAAGATTGTTACCGCGCAATCGGCGTGGTCCACACCAAATGGCCGACCGTGCCCGGCCGGTTCAAAGACTATATCTCGACGCCGAAGGAGAACGACTATCGGTCGATTCACACGACCGTGGTTGGTCCCGGCCGCCAGCGCGTCGAACTTCAGCTCCGCACGGCGCAGATGCAGGACATCGCCCGGCACGGAATCGCGGCGCACGCGCTCTATAAGGATGGGCGCGTCGCCGACCGCGAGGTGCTGGCGCGCGAGAGCCGCGCCTATCAATGGCTGCAGCGGACGATCGAGCTTCTCGCCGAGGGCGATTCGCCCGAGGAGTTCCTCGAGCACACCAAGCTCGAGCTGTTCCGCGATCAGGTCTTCTGCTTCACGCCGAAAGGCGAGTTGATCGCTCTGCCGCGCGGCGCGACGCCGATCGATTTCGCTTATGCGGTTCATACCGATGTCGGCAATTCCGCCGTCGGCGCCAAGATCAACGGAAGAGTGGCGCCGCTCGTCTCGGAGTTGCAGAATGGCGATGAGGTTGAGATCGTGCGGGCGGTCGGTCAGGTTCCGCCGGCGGCGTGGGAGGCCCTGGCCGTCACCGGCAAGGCAAGGGCGGCGATCCGCCGGGCGACGCGAGATGCCGTGCGAGCGCAATATACCGGCCTCGGCCGGCAGATCGTGATGCGCGCCTTCGAAAGGGCTGCCAAGGACTATGGCGAGGACAAGCTGAAGGCAGCCTTGCCGCGCCTCGCACGCGTCAGCGTCGATGATGTGCTGGCGGCGGTCGGCCGCGGCGAGATTTTCTCCGGGGACGTCGTGAAGGCGGTCCATCCGGACATTGTCGAAGAGCGCAAAACTGCGGCGCCGCAGCCGCGGCCCGAGGGCGAGCCCGGCTGGTTTCCGCTGCCCAAAGCGGCGAGCCTTGTGTTCAAAGTCCCGGGCGGCAATGGCGAGGCGTCGCCAAATTCGATCCCCATCCGCGGCCTGCGCGGCGATCTGCCGGTGCGCTTCACGCCAAACGGCGGCGCCGTGCCCGGCGACCGCATCGTCGGCATTTTAACGCCCGGCGAAGGCATCACGATCTATCCGATCCAGTCACCCGATCTCACCGCCTTCGACGATCAGCCGCAGCGCTGGCTCGACGTGCGCTGGGACATCGAGGAGGGGCGGCATGAATTGTTCCCGGCAAAGATCATCGTGACCGCCATCAACGAGCCGGGGACTCTAGGCATGATCGCAACGCTCATCGGCGATACCGGAGCCAATATCGACAACATCAGCATCCATGAGCTGTCGGCCGATTTCCGTGAGATGATCATCGATATTGAAGTCGCCGATCTGAAGCATTTGAATGGCATCATCACGCAATTGCGGGCAAAGCCCGTGGTCAGCAAAGTCGAAAGGGTCAATGGCTGAATGGTTTTGCCTCTTCGTCTCGGTGTCAATGTCGATCATGTCGCGACCTTGCGCAATGCGCGCGGCGGCAGCATCCCGGACCCGCTGCGTGCCGCTCTGCTCGCCATCGCGGCGGGAGCGGACGGCATCACCGCGCATCTGCGCGAGGATCGCCGCCATATTCGCGACGACGATATGAGGCGGCTGAAGCGGGAGATCTCGAAGCCGCTGAACTTCGAGATGGCGGCGACCGATGAAATGGTCGCGATCGCGCTCGATACCCGCCCGCACGCCTGCTGTCTGGTGCCGGAAAAGCGCAGCGAACGCACCACCGAAGGCGGCCTCGACGTGATCGCCGGGCATGACCATCTGCGGCTCGTTGCGAGCGAGCTTGGCCGCGCCGGCGTTCGCGTCTCGCTCTTCATCGAGCCGTCGATCGAGGCGATCGAGGCGGCCCGCTCGATCGGCGCGCCGGTCGTCGAACTTCACACCGGCGCCTGGTGCGATGCCTTGGCGCATGCCGAAATGGCGCGGGCCAGCCATGAATTCGCGCGGCTCAAGGCCGCCGCCGCCTTGGCCAGCGAAAAGGCGATCGAATGTCATGCCGGCCACGGGCTCGATTATGAGACGGCCGGGCAGATCTCCAGCCTGCCGCAGGTGGTCGAACTCAATATCGGCCATTTCCTCATCGCCGAAGCGATCTTCATCGGGCTCGAGGCGGCGATCAAGAAGATGCGCGCCGCGATGGAGGCGGGGCGGGCTGCGAGCCTACGCTTATGATCATCGGCTATGGCATCGACCTTTGCGACATCAGGCGCGTTGAAGCGGCGCTCGCCCGCTTCGGCGAGCGTTTCACCGGCCGCTGCTTTACCGACATCGAAAGGGCAAGATCCGAGGGCCGGGCCGAGCGGGCGGCCTCTTATGCGAAGCGTTTCGCCGCAAAGGAGGCTTGCGCCAAGGCGCTCGGGACCGGTTTGCGTCGGGGGATCTATTGGCGCGATATGGGCGTCGTCAACCTGGCATCCGGAAAGCCGACGATGCAATTGACCGGCGGCGCCGCGGCGAGGCTGGTCGATCTCACACCGACGGGGTATCGGGCGATCATCCACCTGACCCTGACCGACGAATATCCGCTCGCCCAGGCGCATGTGATCATCGAGGCGATCGAGGTGAAGGGGTGAGGGCCGCGGCGCGCGAGAGCGGTTTCAGGTTGAGTGCCCGCACTCAACCGTTGCCTAACCGCTTTCACTATGAGATGTCGGATATATCCGACCTCTAAGAGCCTGAGACATCGGACATATCCGATGTCTAAATCAAAGAGTTAGAGCATCTTCAGGCGAAGTGGTCGCCGTTTTGCCTGAAAATGCTCTTGCAGTAGCCAGCGCTTCTCTCATCGGAAAAGCCTATGAAATTTTCCAAGGCGGGCGCCGGAAATTCGCAGAACGACCATGGAACTGCCGGGATTGAAGTGGCGTCATGCCACCGGGCAGCCGCGCAAGGGGGAAGCCGAGCTGCCTTCTCCGCCCGCATTTCGCGTGCTAAGGAGCGCTTTCCGCTGTTTGGGGTGGCGCCTCTCGGCCGGAATGGCCCGACGAAGGCAAAAAAGCATAATTCGCAACTAAATGCGCGGGACGGCCTGCTGTGGTGCTCCGCTCGAGGATAGAGTGTAAAACATGACGGAACCGACAAAGGCGGACAAGAAGGGCGCGGGCTCGATGGGGCGGACCAAGGAAGGCGGCTTTTTCGGCGAGCTCATCAAGGTTATCGTTGAGGCGCTGCTCATCGCCCTCGTCGTGCGCACGCTTCTGTTCCAACCCTTCAATATTCCTTCGGGCTCGATGATTCCGACCCTGCTGGTCGGGGATTATCTCTTCGTCTCCAAATATGCCTATGGCTATTCCGACCATTCGCTGCCGTTCAGCCCGCCGCTGTTTCACGGCCGCGTCCTCGCCTCGCAGCCGAAGCGCGGCGATGTCATCGTCTTTAAACTGCCGCGGGACGGCCAGACGGACTATATCAAACGGGTGATCGGCCTGCCGGGCGACACGATCCAGATGAAAGAGGGCCGTCTCTATATCAATGGCGTGATCGTCCCGCGCACGCCCATCGCCAAAGTCGAGACGGAGGATTTCTTCGGCCGCGAGCGGGAAGTGCCGACCTATAATGAGACCCTACCCGGTGGCGTCACCCATAAGATCATCCAAATCGAAGGCGATACCGGATTTTACAGCAACACCGGCGTCTACAAAGTGCCGCCGAATGATTATTTCATGATGGGCGACAATCGCGACAATTCGACGGACAGCCGCGTGCCGGAGAACGCCGGCGGTGTCGGCTATGTGCCGTTCGATAACCTCGTCGGCCGCGCCGAAGTGATTTTCTTCTCGGTCAAGGACGAGCCGGCCTGGGAATTCTGGAGGTGGCCGTGGGACGTGCGCTGGAACCGGCTGTTCGAACATGTGAGATAAATGGCGCAGACGAACCATGATTTGAGGCTGCTCGAGGTCAGCATCGGGCATAAATTCGACAACCGTGATCTCGTCAATCTGGCGCTGACCCATGTCAGCGCCGCCAACGGCCGGCGCGAGACCTATCAGAGGCTCGAATTCCTCGGCGATCGCGTGCTTGGCCTCATCGTGGCCGATATGCTCTATGCGGCCTTTCCCGCGGCGGAAGAGGGCGAGCTCTCGCGCCGCCTTGCCGATCTCGTGCGCCGCGAAAGCTGCGCCGAAGTCGCGCTCGAATGGGGGGCCGAGGCGTTTCTCCGTCTCGGCGACGGCGAGCGCCAAGCCGGCACCAGCAATCGGACGGCGATCCTCTCCGACATTTGCGAATCCTTGATCGGCGCCGTCTTTCTGGATGCCGGCTATGAGGCCGCGAAAGCGGTCGTCAGCCGGGCCTTCGAGCCGCGCATGCGCTCGCCGCGGCGGCCTTTGCGCGATCCCAAGACCGCCTTGCAGGAATGGGCGCAGGCCCGCGGCCTCGAGGCGCCGCTCTATCGCGAGATCTCCCGCTCCGGGCCGCATCATGCGCCTGAGTTCACCATGTCGGTCAGCATTGCCGGTTTCCCGCCGGTCGAGGCGAAAGGCATGTCGAAGCGCGGCGCCGAACAGGCTGCGGCAGCGGGCTTCATCGCCCGCGAAGGCATTGAATCGACCGAAAGCGCTGGCGCGCCATGAGCGCGCCCATTGCCGATCTCGGCCCCCGGCGCTGCGGCTTTGTCGCCTTGATCGGCGCGCCCAATGCCGGCAAATCGACGTTGCTCAATGCGCTCGTCGGCGCCAAGGTCTCGATCGTTTCGCGCAAGGTGCAGACGACGCGGACATTGGTGCGCGGCATAGCGATTGAACGCGCGGCGCAGATCATTTTCGTCGATACGCCGGGCATTTTCGCGCCGAAGCGGCGGCTCGACTGGGCCATGGTGAGCTCCGCCTGGGGCGGCGCGGGGGACGCCGATGTCGTGGCGCTGCTCGTCGATGCCCGCAAAGGCATCGATGCCGAGGTCGAGGCGATCCTCGCCAGGCTGAAAGATCTTTCTGCGGTCAAGATCCTCGTTCTCAACAAGATCGATGTGATCGAACGGCCGAAGCTGCTCGAGCTTGCGGCCAGGCTCAATGCGATTTTGCCCTTCGCCGAGACCTTCATGATCTCGGCGCTGACCGGCGACGGCCTCGCGCGCTTCAAGGACCGGCTCGCCGCGCTGATGCCGGAAGGCCCCTGGCTCTATCCCGAAGATCAGCTTTCCGACGCGCCCTTGCGGGCGCTCGCCGCCGAAATCACCCGCGAAAAGATCTTCGAGCGGCTGCATGACGAACTGCCCTATCAGTCGACGGTCGAAACCGAGCTCTGGAAGGAGATGCCGGACGGCTCGGTGCGGGTCGAGCAGACGATCTATGTCGTGCGCGAGGGACATAAGAAGATCGTCATCGGCGAGGGCGGCCGCACGATCAAAGCGATCGGCACCGCGGCGCGCAAGGAGATCGCCGCCGCGGCTGAACAGAAAATCCACCTCTTTCTCTTCGTCAAAGTCCGCGAGAATTGGGCCGACGACCCGGCCCGCTACCGCGAAATGGGGCTTGAATTTCCGAAGGGATGAGCGGCGGCCGTGAAAGCTCAAGAGAGCGGAAACGCTTGCGCTCAGCTCGCCGCCGGGATTGCCTTGCTGCAAGGCGGCTCGGAAGCTGCTAGAGCGGTTTCAGGTTGCGTGTACACGCAACCGTTTCGAAACTGCTCTCATTCCTGAGACATCGGATATATCCGATGTCTAAAACAAGAAGTTAGAGCATTTTCGGAGGCAAAACCGGTATCCACTTTTGCTGAAAATGCTCTAAGAGCATGTCCCGGAAAAGTTGAAAGCTTTTTCCGAACGGCCAAACGCGGAGTTTGTAACATGAGCGAGCAAGAAAACCGCGACGAAGAAACCAAAACGGCACTCGTCGCGAAATCCGAACAGATTGAAAGAATGGGCGACAATATTGTTCGGGCGGCGGAAGGGCGCCGGCCGATGCCGATCTCCCTCGGCGATTGCCTGAAGAACCTTGCCGATCTCACCACCACCTGCGAGGAGGCTCTGGCCGATCATCTCGAAGCGCCCCTCGCCAAGGACAGTTTTGTCGCCCTCGCGGCCGCGCTCAGCGCCCTTCACATGGGGATCGACAGCCTGATCGTCTTTCAGGCACTCGAAGGCGCGGCCTATCATACGATCACCGTGGCCAATGATTAGAGCATCGTGCGCAAAAGTGTATGCGGTTTTGCGCTTAAACGATGCTCTATTTTTTAAATCTAGAGCATCTTATCCGCCCTCAAGTAATTCCACTTGAAGGCGGGATGCTCTAGCCGCGGCATGAAGCCGAAAAGTCGCCGATTTTTTGGACAAGATCATGCGTCAAAACAAAAGCTTGGAGTGTGATTGTCATGGCCCGCCGAAATGAACTCCCATGGAATGGCATGACCAGGGCCTGATCGTCGGCGCGAGGAAACATGGCGAGTCGAGCGTCATCCTCGAGGTAATGACCGGTGGCCACGGCCGCCATCTCGGCCTCGTCAAGGGCGGCCGCTCACGGCGCATGCAACCGCTGCTCCAAGCGGGAAATGGCGTATCTCTCGTCTGGCGGGCGCGGCTCGATGAGCATTTGGGGCTTTATGCCGTCGAGGCGACGGATCTGCGCGCCGCCCGCCTTATGGCGAATAAAGCGAGCTTGCAGGGCCTCAATCTGCTCGCGGCCTTGCTGCGGCTCCTCGCCGAGCGCGATCCGCACCCATCGCTCTATGAGGCGGCCGTCCTTGTCGCGGATCGCCTGGAGGACGCCGAGATCGCGCCGGCGCTTTTGGCGCGTTTCGAATTGGCAGTCCTCGCCGAACTCGGTTTCGGTCTCGATCTTTCCCGCTGCGCCGCGACCGGCACAAAGGATGATCTCGTCTTCGTGTCACCGAAGAGCGGCCGCGCCGTCTCGCGTGCGGCGGGCGCGCCTTATCGCGAAAGGCTGCTGCCTCTGCCGGCTTTTCTGCGCGGCGAAGCCGGTGCCGCGCCGCCGCCGGCCGACATTCGCGACGCCTTCACATTGACTGCCTTTTTCCTGGCTCGCGACGTCTTCGGCCCGCGTGGGCTCGCCATACCCGACGCCCATGCCGCCTATGTCGCCGCTCTGCCGAAGGATGCCGGATGAGATCGTCGCGATCGCCGATCGCCGGATTTGCGGCGCTCACTCGTCGAAGTGGCAGACCTTGCGGACGATCTTGCGGCTGACGCCATAGCCTTGATCGAGCGCGACTTCGCGCAGGCTGCAGCCGCCTTTTGTCATCGATGCCGCGCGTGCCTCGACCCCGCTCAATTCCGGCCCTGTGGTCACCGCAATGCCAAGGATGGCAAGACCGATGACGATGCCCAGCGCAAAGACGACTTTTGCCATTATCATGTTTCTCGGCTGTGAAAGATCCCCTTCGCCGGAGGGATCCGAACTCATTTTATTGTGGAGCCTGAAGCGCCGGCGAGCTCTGCGCCAGATCAAGCCGCTCCAGGCCTTGTCACTCTATGTGATGAACGTAAACGCGACGCTGTGCGCGGCCACACGACTCAGGCGCCGACGCGCCGCCTTCACTAAAGACCTCGGCCGCGGCGATCTAGTGCAGGCCGGCAACACCCGAACTCAAATGGTCGGGATCTGCAAAATCGTTTTGTGCGGCTTTGAACTGCACTGCGCAGGATTGCAAAAATTCCTGCCCAATCAATATATTAAGAAAAGTCTCTCCGACGGCCTGCGAGGTGGCTTTCGGGGCTCGCGCGAAAGGAGATCGCCGGGGCCGAAGGCCGCTTCCGGACAAAGCGCGAACTTGCGGCGACTCGGGCGATCTACTACAGCAAATGCGATCTTGGTTGACAAAATATGACGCGCGGGCGCGCATGATTCCGCAGAGGCCGTTTTCACTTCATGGGCAGAAATATCGTTCCGCCGCCAACCGGCGGCCATACCGAACCGATCAGCCTGCGCGATGCGCTCGAAGAGCGCTATCTCGCCTATGCGCTTTCGACCATCATGGGCCGGGCCTTGCCCGATGCCCGCGACGGCTTGAAGCCGGTGCATCGGCGCATCCTTTACGGCATGCAGATCCTGCGGCTCGATCCCGGCACGGCCTTCAAGAAATGCGCGAAGATCGTCGGCGATGTGATGGGCTCTTTCCATCCGCATGGCGATCAGGCGATTTACGATGCGCTCGTCCGCCTCGCCCAGGATTTCTCCTCGCGCTATCCGCTGATCGACGGGCAGGGCAATTTCGGCAATATCGATGGCGATGGCGCCGCGGCCTATCGCTATACCGAAGCGCGGATGACGGAAGTCGCGCGGCTGCTTCTCGACGGCATCGATGAGGACGCGATTGACTTCCGCGAAAACTATTCCGGCGATCAGCGCGAACCGGTCGTCCTTCCCGCTGCCATTCCCAATCTGCTCGCCAATGGCGCGCAAGGCATTGCGGTCGGCATGGCGACTTCCATTCCGCCGCATAATGTCGCCGAACTCTGCGACGCCGCGCTCTATCTGATCGCGCATAAGAATGCCACGACTGAGCAATTGCTCGCCTTCGTGCCGGGGCCGGATTTCCCGACTGGCGGTATTATTGTCGAGTTCGAAGGAGTCAATTGCCGAAACCTATCGCACCGGGCGCGGCTCGTTTCGGTTGCGCGCCCGCTGGTCACGCGAAGAGGGCGGTCGCGGCGCCTATGCTGCCGTCATCACCGAAATTCCCTATATGGTGCAGAAATCGCGGCTCATCGAAAAGATCGCCGAGCTGCTCAATGAGAAAAAGCTGCCGCTCGTCGCCGATGTCCGCGACGAATTTGCCGAAGACGTGCGCGTCGTCATCGAGCCGCGTTCGCGCACGGTCGATTGTGCTTTGATGATGGAACAGCTCTTCCGGGCGACCGAGCTCGAAACCCGCTTTCCGATGAACATGAACGTGCTTGTCGATGGCGTCGTGCCGCGTGTCATCTCGCTCAAAGATGCCTTGCAGCAATGGCTCGATCATCGCCGCACCGTGTTGCAACGGCGATCGCGCTTCAGGCTCGGCGAGATCGAGCATAGGCTCGAAGTCGTCGCCGGGATGCGGATCGTCTTCTTGAATCTCGACGAAGTGATCCGCATCATCCGCGAAGAAGACGAGCCGAAGGATGTCTTGATCACGACTTTCGCGCTCAGCGAGGTGCAGGCCAATCATATTCTCGATACACGGCTACGGAGCCTCCGCAAGCTCGAAGAAATGCAATTGCGCCGCGAATATACCGCGCTGGGAAAAGAAAAAACCGAGATCAGGAAACTGCTCGGCGACGATGCCCAGCAATGGAAGGCGATCGCCGCCGAGATCCGCGAGCTCAAGAAGAAATTTTCGCCGGATTCAAAGCTCGGCAAGCGCCGCACGAGCTTCGAAGAGGCGCCGGAAATGGCCGATCTCGATCTCGCGGCAGCGATGATCGAACGCGAGCCCGTCACCGTCGTCGTTTCGCAAAAAGGCTGGATCCGCGCCTTGAAGGGCCATGTCGCGGATCTGACGACACTGCAATTCAAGGGTGACGATGCGCTCCAATATGCCTTCTTCACCGAAACGACGGAGAAGATATTGGTGCTGGCTTCCGACGGCCGCATCTTCACGCTCGAAGTTGCGAAACTGCCGGGCGGGCGCGGGCAGGGCGAGCCCTTGCGGCTCATGGCCGACATCGGCGAGGGCGAGGAGATCGTCGCGGTCTTCCCTTATGTCGCCGGCGAGAAAATGCTGGTCACGGCAAGCGACGGGCGCGGCTTCGTCGCGCCCTGCGACGAGATGGTGGGCGGTACGCGCAAGGGCAAGATCCTGCTCAACCTCGATCCGCCCTTCAAGGCGTCGGTGATCGTGCCTGCCGAGGGCGATCATGTCGCGGTGATCGGCGAGAACCGCAGGCTCCTCATCTTCCCGCTCGCGCAAGTGCCGGAAATGACGCGCGGCAAAGGCGTCAAGCTGCAGAAATATCGCGACGGCGGGATTTCCGATGCGCGCATATTTCACATCGCCGATGGGCTGAGCTGGAAGGATTCGGCCGGCCGGACTTTCACCGTCGCGCGCCGCGACTTGCGCGATTGGATCGGCACACGCGCCGAGGCCGGCCGCCTGCCGCCGAAGGGATTCCCGAAGAGCAATAAGTTCGGCTGAAGGCGGCTTACTCCGCCCTTTGCCAGCCGTCCATGCCGAGCCGTTCCTGCGGCAGGAAGCGCGCCTTATAGGCCATTTTCTTCGAGCCATCGACCCAATAGCCGAGATAGACATGCGGCAGGCCCAGACTCTTGGCCCGTGCAATGTGATCGAGGATCATATAGGTCCCGAGCGATCGCGATTTGTCCTGCGGCGCATAATAGGAATAGACCATCGAGAGCCCGTCGGCGAGGAGATCGGTGAGACAGACGCCAATGAGCGGGCCTTCGCCATGGCCGCGCGGGTCGCGCGCGGGGCTGCGATATTCGACGAGCCGGCTCTCGACATGGCTGTCCTCGACCATCATCGAATAATCGAGGATGGTCATATCGGCCATGCCGCCGTCGCCGTGGCGGGCATCGAGATAGGCGCGAAACAGGCCATATTGCTCGGCGGTCGGTTCGGTGCGCACCACGGTGCCGGTGAGATCGCGATTGTCTTCCAGCACGCGGCGAAAGCTCTTCGACGGCTCGAATTCATCGACCTTCACCCGCACCGACACGCAGGCGCGGCAATTTTCACAGGCCGGGCGATAGGCAATCGTCTGCGAGCGACGAAAACCCGATTGGGTCAAAGTGTCGTTGAGCAGGCTCGCCCGCCGGCCGATGAGATGGGTGAACACTTTGCGCTCTTCCCGCCCGGGCAGATAGGGGCAGGGCGAGGGCGCCGTGAGATAGAATTGCGGCGCGTCACGCAGCTCTCGTGTCAAGCTCGTCCCTCTTCATCCGCCGCAGCCCATCCAAGGCGCGAGAGTCGCGCGAACTCGGGCAGAGATCCAGCATGACCGGTGCCACGCATCTCGCCAAGCATCAATGGCAGGCATTTGATCTGCGGAGGCGGACCACCGGCGCATCACCATCGTCGCGGCCCTATCCAGGAAAACGGCGCGGCCGGCGGATCACGATGACACCGGCGAGCATATCGTGCAGGCAGCGCTTGTCGCTGGCAAGCAGCGAGACCAGAAAGACCGCCGGGAACAGCCAGCTGATGTAGAAGAGAACCGCGTGCACCGCAGCATTGAGGAAGGGAACTCGAGTGCCGTCGATCAGGCGCATTTGGAGGTCCATGATGCGCATGCCCGGCGTCGCCATGCGCCAGCCTGAAATGGTGAGGCCATTGTAGAAAAAGGCGACGAGCGGAAAAAGCGGCGGCAGAATGAACAGCGACAGGCCGAGGGTGACGACCAGCAGCGCCAGCCAGATCACGAAGGAGAGGCAGGACACGACGAGAAAATCAATCGCGAGCGCCAGGATGCGGCGGGTCCTGACGCCGGCGAGCGCCGCCGCCGGCAGATAGACTGGCGTGAAGAAAGCCTGCGACCCGCTTCGCTCGAATCCGCTCGTCTCATTCATGCGCCTGTCTCCAGAAAATGGGTTCGCCATTCCGTCAATGCCTGAAATGTGGCCCCGGTCTGCGCCAGACGCAAGGGGCCGGTCGCGGGCGGCTGAGTTGTTCTCAAATCATGAAAATATGGCTCGCTCAGGTCAGGAAGCCATTGGAGATGATTGAAGAATGGGAGATCTTGAAGAATGAACGAAATCCGTTCCGCCGTCCTGTCCCTGGCCGCCGTCTGCTCCGGCGGATTGCCTGCCGCCGCGCGACGGGCGGGGCCGCCGGAGGGCTTCGTGCGGCTCGCCGATGTCGTCCCCTCGATCAAAGAGGATATGCGCTATGCGGGAAAAGAGAATTTTCTCGGCCGGCCGGTGCCCGGCTATAGGGCGCCGCAATGCTGGCTGCGGCGCGAGGTGGCGCAAGCTCTGGCCGCCGTGGCCAAAGAGGCGCAAGCGCTGGGCTTCCGCCTCGTCGTCTATGACTGCTATCGGCCGCAGCGGGCGACGCAGGCTTTTATCGCCTGGGCGGCGGATGATGGGGATCAGGCGATGAAAGCGGCCTATTATCCGCATCTCGACAAGCAAGAGATTTTTGCCAAAGGCTATATTGCGAAAGAGTTGATGCACAGCCTCGGCATCGCCGTCGATATTGCTTTTCTCGACCGGGATTTCGGCACGCCCTTCGATCTCTTCGATGCGGCGTCAGCGACGGATTGTCCAGATATGGCACCCGAGGCGCGAAAGAATCGCGATGCGCTCTTTGCCTTGATGAAAAAGCACGGCTTCGAAAATCTGCCGCAGGAATGGTGGCATTTCAGCTTCAAGGGATTGGAGGATGCCAAGCCCTTGGATGTGGAGATCGGGTGAGGGGGAGCGAGGGGAGAGACCGGCTCTTTGCGTTGGCGGCCGGTGTTGACCCGCAGCGGACCTTTCTCCTTGGGACACACCGTGGCTACAACGCAACAGAGTCCGGATAACCGCGGAACTCATCGGATTTCGCGTCAACCGAGAGTTGTACGCCCAGCCGAGGAGAAATATGCTCGGTTCTGGAGGCCGCATGCCCGAGCTGCTAACCGCGATTTTCGCCGCCGCCGGATTCAGCCTTGCTGCAAGCGGCTTTGCTTTTGCAGCCGGCGCGCCGCCGCCAGTCTTGAGCTGGACGGGTTTCTACGTCGGCGGCAACATTGGATATGGTTGGGGCAGCTCTGATAGCGAGACGGACGTCTCCGGCCTCGGCCTGGGTCGGTTTGCATTTGCTCATTCCGATCCGTTGAGCCTCAACGGCGTCCTTGGCGGCGCACAGATCGGATATAACTGGCAAACGGCGTCCCCTTGGGTCTACGGCCTAGAAGCGGATTGGCAGGGCTCAGGCGAAAGGGCAAACCAGAGCTATAGCGATGCTTATTCCGGATCCGGGGGCTTACTCGGCGTTGTCGCCACCGGGACGGGCAACACGAACTACGACGCCAGCATTGCATGGTTCGGCACAGCGCGCGGCCGCATCGGTTACGCGTGGGATCGTGTGCTTATCTACGGGACCGGCGGGCTTGCCTATGGACAGGTGAGGCTCGATGGAACGCTGATGGATAGCGGCACCACGCTTATCCTCTGTGGCCCATCATGTACCCCGACACCGTACAGTGGCACGGCGCCCTTCAGCGCGTCGAGAGTGAACGCCGGGTGGACCCTGGGCGCCGGTGTCGAAGGCGCGCTGGTTGGCAACTGGACTTGGAAGGCCGAGTATCTCTATGTCGATCTCGGATCGCTGAACCTTTCCGCCGCCGGACCTGCCCCGACAACGATCAATGTGCACGCCAATTTCACCGACAATATCGTGCGCTTCGGCTTCAATTATAAATTCGGCAACTGACATCGGGGTTTCCCACCGACCGCCGCGCACTCACCCTCTCCCGCGCGCAAGTCGGATGTTTCCGACTTGCGCCACTTTCAAATGTCCAACTCACCAACAGGCGAGTTGGATCGGGAGAAGGAGGCGCCAATCACGATGCTACCCTTGCCGCCCTTTGCCGCGCGTCTATACAAGCCGCGGATGCAAGTAAACCTGTCCCTTGAAATGCGCCGCGGCGGCTTTTCTCGCGCGATTCAGCTTCGTTCTGCCGATACTGACGATGCGACGGCTTGTCAGGCTCGCCTGATCCGAAAAAGCAGCTCTCGTCTTCGCCGCATTGTCGGCCTTCCAAATCGGGTTCGACGGCGAAGGATGACGGAAGCAGTAGATCCACGGCGGCTTTCGGTCTTCGCCGGCACTGAAATGATAAAGATCGAGCTGCCGCTCGGGTTTTAAAGCCGCGCTCAAAGCGAGTTTCGCATTGACGCCGAAGCAGCAAATAATCTTGAGTTCGGCTGCGCAGGCGAGCCTGAGCGCCAATTCGATGCGCTCTACCGCAAGTCCGTCGGGCTCCGGATTTTCAATAAAATGCGGCGGGCTGGAAAGCGGATTGATGCGGACCGACAATTCGAATGCATTATCATCGAAACCTAATCTGACGGCGCGCTCCCGGCTCGGACAGCCTTCGTGGAAGGCATGATGAATGGGCGAAGGATTGCCGGCAGGCGATTCCCCGATCATCAAGGCTGACTTGCACTCGACGTCCCTGAAGGCAGCTCTAATCTGCCTACGGTCGTGCTCGATCATTAAGCCCCCTCCTTCGACGGTGAGGGCATGGTTCCACGCGCTTACTAAATCCAGGTAAACACTCACAGCGTAAACACGAAGCGGCCGCAGTTACCTTGTGTTTACTACTGAATTTGATTGGATAATGGGCCGCGCGGCAAAAGCCGCATCGTGCGGCATCGCCTCTCATGTTTCGGGCTTGGACATGACCTTCAGAATCGCGTTTCTCTTTATCGGAGTTTTCTTGGCGGCATTGATGTTCGGCCCGGATGCGTCATGGGCGCAGGAGCATGTCGGCCATGCGGTCGGTGGATGCGGCGGCGTGATGACGGGCTATGACGGGCGCCAATACAGATGCGACCGAGATCGTCTGCCGGTTTGTAACCAGGATGGGCGAGAGTGCGTCTGCCTTGCGCAGCAATCATGCGGGGCAAAGCGGAATGAGCCGTATTAGCCGTAAGTGAAGTCCGGCTTGCTCTGCCCAACTTCTATAATATAGCCGTCAGGATCGCGAATGTAGCAGCGCGTTTCGCCGTACTTGTCCTTTGGCTCTGTGATAAATTCGGCGCCTCGACTTCTCCATAGTTCATAGCACGCTTGAATATCGGCAACGCGGATATTCATAAAGCTGCTGACTGAATTGAGGTTGGCGGGGACGCTGAGCGTTACCGATGGTTTGTCGGGTGTCGGACCGCCCCCGACATTGACGATGAGCCAGGTGTTCGCGATCTGGATATACCCCGGCGCGCCGCTGCTGTCGCCTCTGCTCAGAATGCGACCTCCGAAGACGGTTTCGTAAAATTGAGCCGATCGTTCGATGTCGGCGACGGTGAGAAAATGTGCGACGCTAAACCCATCCGGCGGCGGCATCTGATAGCTGTTCTGCTCGACTTGAACTTGGGTCATGGACGCCTCCAACTCGGATATGGTATTTCGGCGTTTGCCAGATTACGTCGGGCAGTGTGCTTTAGC
The DNA here is from genome assembly GCA_963704745.1 of uncultured Alphaproteobacteria bacterium. Classification (GTDB taxonomy): domain Bacteria; phylum Pseudomonadota; class Alphaproteobacteria; order Rhizobiales; family Beijerinckiaceae; genus Methylovirgula. Next base: position 2,244,279 of record OY969936.1, on the reverse strand, counting down.
AATGAACTGTGATTTACGGTTAAAAACGCAAAGCCCATGTTTCACAGCCGTCGCATCACACGAGGCTGGTTCAAAAAAGATCGTGCGTAAGGATGGCCATCACCCGCCTGCTCGCGCGCTCGGAGCTGCCGAGTGATACGGTCTCTCTCGCCCGCGCTCTCATTGGCCAGCTGTTGGTGCGGGAGTTGCCGGAAGGCATTGCCAGCGGTCGTATTGTCGAGACCGAGGCTTATGTCATAGGCGACGCCGCAGGCCACGCCTATCGCGGGATGACGAAGCGCAATCGCGCGCTGTTTCTCGAACATGGGCACGCCTATGTCTATCTCGCCTACGGCAGCTCATACATGCTGAATGTTTCAAGCGAGAGGCCTGGGATCGGCGCCGGCGTCTTGATCCGGGCGCTCGAACCGCTCGAAGGCATCGAGATCATGCGGCAAAATCGCGGCATTGAGCGCTTGCGCGATTTGGCGCGAGGACCAGGAAGGCTCGCGCAAGCGTTGCGGATTGATCGGCAGCTTGATGGGCTCGATCTTTGCCGACAGGGCCCTTTATGGCTCGGCCGCGGTGACGATGAGCCCGCAGACATTGAACAAGGCGACATCGGGGAGAGCATGAGGATCGGCATTTCGCGGGACGCGCATCGCCTCCTGCGATTTTATCTTCGCGGCAGTCCGTTCGTCAGCGGGCCAAGAGCGCTTAATGCGTGAGAGGGTCGCACCCGTCTTTGCGAGCGAAGCGAAGCAATCCAGAGAATCCAAATAAACTGGATTGCTTCGGAGCTTTGCTCCTCGCAATGACGCCGACCCAACCCGGCGCCTTCGGCGCCACCCTCCCATGAGGGGAGGATCGCGCGGAAAGCAAAGCGCGCCTCGCAGCGTCCTGAACCGCGGTGAGCTACCTCTTATTTATGACCACTCAACTCCATTCTAATGATGTCCGGCAGATAGTTTGTAATGTGCAACTGGCCGCCGGACCGATCTATTTGGAAAATGACGTCCTGCCCGGATGCGCGCTGATCAACTAAACATAAAAAATCGCGGTTAGATGTTTTGTTGATTAGGACGTGGCAACATACTGCTCGATAGGAAAAATCAATCGGACCCAATTCAGCGAGATCATATTCGTCGACTCCCTTCAGCAAGGGTGGAATGAGCATGATGTCGTTAGCCTTCAGTCTTAGTTCACCATTGTCTAAGGGCTCGCAAGCTGCCGCTCGAAGCACAAGTGCGTCCCGCCAATATGTGGTCTTATAAAAGAATGGGAACAACCGAAGCGAATCTTCAGCATTTTCTGTCACTTCCCAAAAAGTGTGGAGAATGTCTCCAACTTTTTCAAGGCGTCCTGATACTGGAGAGACAGTTAAAGCTTCGAAGCCGCCGCCCCATCTGTTCGCGATAGTGTTGCCGGTTCTGTACTCTTGGTTCGTTAACGCTCCGAGGATACCGTGAGCAACATGGTACTCGCTGGCATTCCTTTGAGCGAGCCAGTTGCCTTTTTGTAATAGTTGGAGGAATGCGTCGCGACCCGAGCCGGCTAAGCAACCTGTTCCGAAATTAGGGATACTTTCCTGACCCGCGTGGACTAAGAATAACGAAGACGTAACTGTCGTGTCGTTCACCTTATCAACAAGCAATCCAATTAGTTGAAGTTGGTCAATCTTGGTTTGATCGATGGCGTTGAGTTCGCCAAGGATATCGTCCACCGTCAACTTTTCTCGTGAGGAAATATTTGCGAGCACATCCAAAGCCCTCTTTGCTTGGATCAACGGGCCAGACCACGCTACAGCGATGCGCCCTTCGAAAACATTGATCTTTTGCGCAAATGCGACCTCAAATGGAAGGCCGTTATCAGCCAAAATCTGATTGATGTCGCCTACCAGAGGAAGACTAACTTTCAAGCCGGTCCTGGTCTCTGACGACAACAGTACGTCCCCAATGAGAAATGGGGCACCGTTTACCGCCAACTGCGCAATTAAGGTCATGGGTTGCTCGAAGAACTTCGAATGCCAAATTTATGCTCCGCCGAACGCGGCACATCGCGCTGACCAAGACTTACGGCGTTCATAACGTAGCGCCGTGAATAAGGGATTTGTGATGTCCGAAGTAAGCGCTGCTTCGGTCCCCCTCACTCCACCACCCTGACCGCGCCCTTCGCCGCGCTGGTCGTCATCGCCGCATAGGCGCGTAGCGCCGTCGAGATTTTCCGCGCTCGCGCCGCAGGCTTCCAGGCCTTGTCGCCTTTCGCTTCCATGTCAGCGCGGCGTTCGGCGAGCACATGATCCGGCACGTCGAGATGAATGCGCCGGCTCGGAATATCGATCTCGATCTTGTCGCCTTCTTCGACGAGGCCGATCGTGCCGCCTTCCGCCGCCTCGGGCGAGACATGGCCGATCGACAGGCCCGATGTGCCGCCGGAAAAACGCCCGTCGGTGATGAGCGCGCAGAGTTTGCCGAGGCCCTTCGATTTCAGATAGCTCGTCGGGTAAAGCATCTCCTGCATGCCGGGGCCGCCGCGCGGCCCTTCATAGCGGATCACGGCAATATCGCCGGGCTTCATCTCATTGGCGAGAATGGCATCGACCGCCGCATCCTGGCTCTCGAAGACGCGCGCCTGGCCGGCGAAAGAAAGGATCGCGGCATCGACGCCTGCGGTCTTCACGATCGCGCCGTCCTCGGCGAGATTGCCATAGAGGACTGCAAGCCCGCCGTCTTGCGAATAGGCATGTTCGGCGTCGCGGATCACGCCCTTTTTGCGATCGCGGTCGAGGCTGTCGAAGCGGGCGTCCTGGCTGAAGGCGACCTGCGTCGGCACGCCGCCCGGCGCCGCGCAATAGAAATGCGCGACCCTCTCGCTTTGTGTGCGGCAGATGTCCCAGCGGCCGAGCGCTTCGCCGAGCGAGGCCGCATGCACGGTCGGCAGGCCGCTATGGATCAGCCCGGCGCGGTCCAATTCGCCGAGGATCGCCATGATGCCGCCGGCGCGATGCACATCTTCGAGATGCACATTTGCCACCGAGGGTGCGACCTTGCAGAGCACCGGCACGCGGCGCGAGAGCCTATCGATGTCGGCCATGGTGAAATCGACTTGCGCCTCATAGGCCGCGGCCAAAAGATGCAGAACCGTATTGGTCGAGCCGCCCATGGCGATGTCGAGCGTCATCGCATTTTCAAAAGCAGCGAAGGAAGCGATCGCGCGCGGCAGCACGGAAGCGTCGTCCTGCTCGTAATAGCGCCGCGCGAGATCGACGATGAGATGACCGGCTTCGACGAAGAGCCGCTTGCGGTCGGCATGGGTGGCGAGCAGCGAGCCATTGCCGGGCAGCGCGAGCCCGAGCGCCTCGGTCAGGCAGTTCATCGAATTGGCGGTGAACATGCCCGAACAGGAGCCGCAGGTCGGGCAGGCGGAGCGCTCGATGACTTGCACATCGGCATCCGGCACTTTGTCATCGGCGGCGGCGACCATGGCGTCGATCAAGTCGATCGCCTTTTCCTTGCCGCCGAGGAGAACCTTGCCCGCCTCCATCGGTCCGCCGGAGACGAAGACCGCCGGAATATTGAGCCGCAATGTCGCCATCAACATGCCGGGCGTGATCTTGTCGCAATTGGAGATGCAGACCATCGCATCGGCGCAATGGGCGTTCGCCATATATTCGACCGAGTTGGCGATGAGGTCGCGCGAGGGCAGGCTATAGAGCATGCCGTCATGGCCCATGGCGATGCCGTCATCGACGGCAATGGTGTTGAATTCCTTGGCGACGCCGCCGGCCGCCTCGATCTCGCGCGCGACGAGCTGGCCGAGATCCTTCAAATGCACATGGCCGGGCACGAATTGGGTGAAGGAATTGACGACGGCGATGATCGGCTTGCCGAAATCGGCATCGGTCATGCCGGTGGCGCGCCAGAGGCCGCGGGCGCCGGCCATATTGCGGCCATGGGTCGTGGTGCGAGAGCGATAGGTCGGCATGGACTGTTCCTTGAGGCGGTCCTTAAGGTCGCATCCCTAGCATGAATTTCAAAAAAAGCGCGGCGCAAATCGTGGCCGCGGGCCGCGCCGAAGCCGGCCTGAGCGCTGCGTTGAACCGCCTTGCCAACCATTCGCGGCAAACTGCCATGCAGCTTGTGGCGAAGCGGCGATCCGGGCAAAAAGAAACTGCCTCTTGAGAATGTGACGCCAAAGGCTTTGCCCGGATGACCCTGCCGATTCTTTTCCTGCCCACGTCTTTCGCCGACATCCGCCATCTTCTTACCGAGCTTCCCGGGCCTGCGGAGGCCTGCGTCGCTGCGGTCCGCGAACGCCAGGCGCAGCTCACAAAGCCTTTGGGCTCGCTTGGCCGGCTCGAGGACATCGTTGCTTTTCTCGCCGCCTGGCAGGGGCAGCCGAATCCGACGCTGGCGCAGCCGCTCGTCCTGATCTTCGCCGGCAATCACGGCATCGTGGCCCGCGGTGTCTCGGCCTATCCGGCCTCGGTGACGCGCGCGATGGTCGAAAATTTCCAGGCTGGCGGCGCGGCCATCAACCAGATCTGCTCGAGTTTCGGCCTCGGCCTGAAGATCGTCGAACTCGATCTCGACCGGCCGACCGAGGATTTTACGCAAGCCCCGGCGATGGAGGAGGAGGCGGCCGTAGCCGCCTTTGCCCGCGGCATGGCGGCAGTCGCGCCGGGAAGCGATCTCATCTGCATCGGCGAAATGGGAATCGGCAATTCGACGAGTGCTGCGGCGATCTATTATGCGCTTTACGGGGGCGAGGCCGCGCATTGGGTCGGCCGCGGCACTGGCATCGACGATCTTCGCCTCGCGTGCAAGATCGACACGGTGGAGGCGGGCGTCGCCAATCACAAGGATTGGCTCGGCGATCCTTTCGAAGTGCTGCGCCGGCTCGGCGGTCGCGAGATCGCGGCCATGGCGGGCGCCATCGTCGCGGCCCGGCTCGCCCGCGTTCCCGTCCTTCTCGACGGCTATATCGCCTGTGCCGCGGCAGCCGTGCTCAATGCCGCGGCGGCGCATGCGATCGATCATTGCCTCGCCGCGCATGTCTCGGCCGATGGCGCCCATGGCGATGTGCTGGCGCGGCTCGGCAAAGAGCCGCTGCTCGATCTTCGCCTGCGCCTCGGCGAAGGCAGCGGCGCAGCGCTCGCAGCAGGTGTTATGAAGGCAGCGCTTGCCTGCCATGCCGATATGGCGACTTTTGCCGAGGCGCAAGTCGCCGGCAAAATCGAAAGCTGACGCGCAAACAGTGCCGCTTTATTGCTCCGGCAAGCCGGAACCTAAAGAGTGGCATCGGCGTTCTCTCTCTGCAAATAAGCCGTCGTCTTTTTCGCTTAACATTTTGGCGCATTCATCCTGTCGCGGCAGCCGTTCGGCTGCGGGAGCGGATGGTCACGGCACAGATCTGACCTCGCATTAATTTGAGAAGGAACTCTATGATGAGTGCAAGCAAAACCGCTGCGAAAAACGAGGCCCGTATGGAAGATGCGAAGATCCGGCGGGTCGAGCCGCTCGACACGCCGACGGATCTGTCGTCCAATGCGATCAGGGATATTTCCGCCGCGCTCACAACGTTGTTGACCGATGTGTTCACGCTCTACTTGAAGACGAAGAATTTTCACTGGCATATGTCGGGTCCGCATTTCCGCGACTATCACCTGTTGCTCGACGAGCAGTCCGATCAGCTCTTCGCCATGACCGATCCGATCGCCGAGCGGGTGCGGAAAATCGGCGGCACGACCTTGCGCTCGATCGGCCAGATCAGCCGCATGCAGCGTCTCAAGGACAATGACGCGGATTATGTCACGCCGCTCGACATGCTGGCCGAACTGCGCGAGGACAACAAGCAATTGGTCGCCTCCATGCGCGAGACGCATGATCTGTGCGACGAACACAATGATGTGGCGAGCGCCAGCCTGCTCGAGGTCTGGATCGACGAGACCGAAAAGCGGACTTGGTTCCTCTTCGAGACCGGCCGCATGGAAGGATCCGAGGCCAGATGATCCGAGGCCGGATGATCGACGGTTGATCTCGGAGCTGGGCCTCTGGAGCATGTCCCGGAAAAGTTGACAGACTTTTCCGATGAGGAACATGCTCTACTTCTTTGATGTAGAGCCGATTTGTCCCGATCATGTGGATCGCGAACCGATTCCACATGATGGGGATCGGCTCTGGAATTCAGGCTGCGGTTCGCGACGCATGGCTTTTGGGCCGAGGATGGCAAAGCGCCGCCCTCGGCTTTTTCATTTGCCGGCTCGCGCAAATAGGACGACCGCTCATGCCCGCGGCATGAGTCTTGAACGCGTCTCGATCGCATGCGGCGAGCGAAAGGGCAGCGGGATGACGGTCGCGCAATTGATCGAGAAATTGCAGGAAATGCCCGCCGAGGCCGTGGTGCTCATGGAAGGCGAAGGCGCATTCGCACGGGTCGCGGGAGTGAATTTCGAAAAAAGCGCGACGCTCGGCCTGCCGGACGAAGTGATCCTGTTCACCGATGCCGAGGAATGAGGCTCGCTTCGACCAGTTCAGCGATGGTTCAGGACAAGCGCTATCCCGCCGATGGCGCTCACCGCAACGACGGCGAAGGGCGGCATCCGCCAGACGGTGAGCAGAGCAAAACATAATAGGGCCAGCCCGAAGTCGCCGCCGTTCTTGACCGAGCTCGTCCATACCGGATTGTAGAGCGCCGCGCCGAGCAGGCCGACGACGGCGGCATTGATGCCGCGCATCACCGCCTGGGCATTGGCCCGACGCCGAAATTCTTGCCAAAAGGGCAGCGTCCCGGTCACTGCCAAAAGACCTGGAAGAAAGATGGCGAAGAGGCTGATCGTGGCGCCGGCCAACCCATGTGGCGGGCCTTTCACGATCGCCCCGAGATAGGCCGAAAAAGTAAAGAGCGGTCCGGGCACCGCCTGGGCCGCGCCATAGCCGGTGAGAAAGGCCTGATCGCTCACCCAGCCGGGCGCAACGACGGCTTCCCGCAGCAAGGGCAGCACGACATGGCCGCCGCCGAAGACGAGCGCGCCGGAGCGATAGAAGGCGTCGAACAGTGCGATGCCGGGGCTCGAGGCGAGACTGCGCAGCAAAGGCAGACCGGCCAAGAGAACAAAGAAGATCGCAAGCGCAATCATGCCGGCGCGGCGCGACACGGGCACAGGCATATGGCTTGCCGCAGCCGGCGCCTCCGTCCGGCAGAGAGCGAGGCCGGCAAGACCGCCGAAAACAATGGCGCCGATCTGCGCAATCGAACTGGTGCTTGCCAATATAATGAGCGTGGCAGCGACCGCGATCGCGGCGCGCACGCGGTCGGGACAGAGCGTGCGGGCCATGCCCCAGACGGCTTGCGCGACGATCGCGACCGCCACGAGCCGCAGCCCATGCAGCAGGCCGATACCGAGCGGGCCGCCGAGCGCGCCGGCACCATAGGCGAAAGCGACAAGCGCGACTGCCGAGGGCAGGGTGAAACCAATGAAAGCCATCAGCCCGCCGCGCCAGCCGGCGCGGATGAGGCCCAGGGAGAAGCCGACCTGGCTGCTCGCCGGACCGGGCAGAAATTGCGCCAGCGCGACGAGATCGGCGTAGGCGTCCTCGCCGAGCCATTTGCGGCGCGTCACGAATTCTTCGCGAAAATAGCCGAGATGGGCAATCGGCCCGCCGAAGCACGTCAGGCCGAGCTTGAGGAACGCCCGGAGCACTTCGAGCGGCGAGCCGCTCGGCGCGCGCGCGCCCGTCATGGACAGCTGTCCTCTTCATCCTCGAACAATTCACCGAACAATTCACGGACTTTGGTCTTGGCGGCGGCAAGCGCCTTGCAGCCGGCGGGCGTCGCCGTATAAAGGCGCCGCTCAGTCCCGCCAATTCTCCGCTTCTTCGACTTCAGCCAGCCTTTTTGCTCGAGCCCGTGCAGAATCGGATAGAGCGTGCCGGCACTCAGCCCATAGCCATGGCGCCGCAGCTCTTCCATCATCGCAAATCCATAGATCGGCTCGACTGCCGCATGATGCAGGACATGCAGGCGGATGAGGCCGGCATAGAGATCCCGATAGGCCTTCTCAGGAGGCCGCGCGGGCCGCGGCTGCACTGTCGTGGCTGCTCCGCCTCGCCCTCTGCGCGGTGTTGCCGAAGCCTTGCTCTCGCTTTTCGCCATCGGATCTCGCAATCGAATGACGATATATCAGCGCACCCCGCCACTGGGCAAGCGAGATTGGACAGTTCAATGGCATGTCCGGCCTGCGCCGGCGCCGTCTACTTGGCTTCGATCAGGTGCTGCGCGTCGGCGCGCAGCGCGGCGCGGGATCGGTCGAGCGCATAGAGCATGTGGCCGCCGCCATAGACGGCGAGCCGCAGCCGGTTAGGGTCGCCCATGGGCGGAATTTGGTCGATCAGCAATTGGCTGGCGAAATAGGGCGTCACCATATCGGTTACGCCATGTGCGATGAGAACATGCAGATGCGGATCGAGCGCCAATATGCGTCTAAGATCGGTCATGGCCTCGGCCGGGTGGTGTCCGTCCCAGTTCCATTCCTTGTTGACATCGTTATTGAGGATCTCATAGCGCGCGTTGACGAACCAATTGAGCCTTGTCGCGGTGATGTTCGCCATGGCGCTGGCGAGCGGCGCTCTCAGCGCATCGAGGACCGGATCGGAATATTCGCTCGTCTGTGAATGCGGGAAGGGATCATAGCCGGTCATCAGCGCGTCATAGAAGCTGGCGACGCGCCCCTTCGCGCGGTCGCGTTCGCGCGCGAAGGTCGCTATATCGATGCGGCCGCCGAGGCGGCGCACGAGAGCCGGATCGAGGCCGGTGAAGTGAGCGACCGTTTCGGACATTTGCGCCAGCACGGCCGGGTCGCCGCGCTCGCCACGCAGGAGATCGACCACATAGGGGCCTGCGGCATAGGCTTCGACATCGGCCAGCTGTTTGCGGGGATCGAGGCCGGCGAGGTCGCGCGCCGCCGCGGTGAACGAGGGCAAATGGGTCGCGTAGATCAGCGGATTATTGCCGCCCTCGAACCAGGAAAAGTCGAGAACCGGCGAGATCATCACGAGACCGGCGATGCCGATTCCCTCATTTTCTTCGAGGCGACGGGCGATCTTCGGCGCGCGAAACCCGCCATAGCTTTCTCCGACGATGAATTTCGGGCTTTCCAGGCGTTTGTGTTCGGCGAGCCATTTGCGGATGACGACCGCGAGCACATCGATGTCGCCCTTGACCGAATAGAATTGCTTGCGAACCGCCGCATCCTTGGAGAGGAAGCGGCTATAGCCCGTGCCCGGCGGATCGATGAACACGAGATCGGTGAAATCGAGCCAGGTGTCGGCATTGGGCACTGTGGCGGGAGCGGCGGAAGGCGCGCGCGCCGCGCCGATGAGGGGCAGCCGCCAGGGGCCGATGCCGCCGAGATCGAGCCAGGCGGAGCCCGCCCCGGGTCCGCCATTGAGGGCGAAGGTGATCGGCCGTTTCGCCGGCTCGGTTCCCTCGCGCAGGAAAGCGACATAGGAAATGTCGGCGAGCGGCGCGCCTGTCTCCGCATTGCTGAGCCTGATGGCGCCGGCCTCCGCCTTGAAATGCAGGGTCCGGTCGGCCAATTCGAGCGTTTGCTCCGTCGTCGCCTCGGGCGGCAAAGGATTGGGCGGCACTGTGGATTTCTGCGCATGCTCGGCGTGCTCGGCCGCCGCCGGCGCGGTGCTGCCGCTCGGGTTCGGGTATTCGGGCGCGGCGAGCGGCGCCGCAGCGAGGCCCAAACATAAGAAGGCGGAGAAGAACAGGGTCGAGACAAAGCGCGCTGAACAGGCCATCAAATTCTCCAAGGCTGTGCGAAATTCTGGCGACTGCCGCGTCGCGCGAAAGCGCGATGGAGGCCGCGGTTCAAGGCGTTCATCTCTTTGGGCCAGAGACGAGTCCAGGCTTGCGATGAGGTTGTTTGGCGAATGTCTGGGAAGCGATCCGGTTTCGAAATCCGCCCCAAGAACGGCGGCGCCTTTGAGGAAGCTCTCAGGCACGATCATGATCGAATATGGTCGGGGTGAGGCAGAAGGCGCACGAGTGCGTTCACACGAACGGCAGGCACGAAAACGGGGTGAGGGCGGATCGGCTCAGGCGGCCGAGCGTGTCCGCCGCTGTGGCTTGGCCTCCACGTGCGGCGGCGCTTCTGGATCGAACTGCGGCAGCGCATTCATGACCCGCTCCGGCGGGAACACGACGATCACCTCGGTTCCTTCGCGGACTTTCGATTTCAAGGTGAATGTCCCGCCATGCAGCTCGATGAGGCCCTTGACGATCGGCAGGCCCAAGCCGGAACCTTCTTCGGCGTTTTTCTGCGCCAGCGTACCGCGGCCGAAGGAGGACATGACGATCGGGATTTCCTCTTCCGGAATGCCCGGCCCGGTGTCCCGCACGGAAAAATATTGGCCGCCGGCGGCGGTCCAGCCGACCTTGATCGTGATGCTGCCGCCGGGCGAGGTGAATTTGATCGCATTCGACAAGAGGTTCAAGGCGACTTGCCGCACCGCGCGTTCGTCGGCCCAGATGCGCGGCAGATTGGGCTCCGTCGATTCGTGAATCGAAATCTCGCGCTTCTTCGCCCGCAGCGACAGGAGATGCCGCGATTCCTCGATCACATGACTGAGCGCCACCGGCTCGGCCTTCAGCTCATAGCGGCCGGCCTCGACGCGCGAGAGATCGAGGATCTCATTGATGAGCGTCAGGAGATGCTGGCCGCTCGAATGGATATCGCTCGAATATTCCTTATAGGAGGAGACCTTGTGGGCGCCGAAGAGCTCCGCCTTCATCACTTCGGAAAAGCCGAGGATGGCATTGAGCGGCGTCCGCAATTCATGGCTCATCGTGGCGAGGAAGCGGGATTTGGCGAGATTGGCCTCTTCCGCGCGGCGGCGCGCGACGTCGCTGTTGATCTTGGCCTGTTCGAGCTCGGCGATCAATTCGTCCTTTTCCGCTTGGATGGACAAAGTGTCGAGCGAACGCCAATAGAGCTTCTTGGCGAGGATCGCCGAATAGAGCAGCGTGCCGAGGGCGAGCGCGGCGAGCGGTATCGCCTTGTCGGTCAGGCTCGTCGGCCAAAGGAAGGCGACGATTGCGACAGCCATCGGCGCCAGTCCGGCATAGACGGCCACCGGGATCGAGGCGGTGATCGTCGCATTCATCGCCGCGACGAGCAGCAACAGGACGAGCACGAAGGTCTTGGCGGCGGGATCGCTCGACACGCTGACGAAGCCGACGATCTGCGCCCAGACGATGCCCTGAATCACTTCGGCGATGATGAATTGGCTGCGCCATCGCGCGACATCGACGCTGGCGAGATCGAGCGAGGAAAAGCGTGCCGCGAGCGCATGGGCGACGAAAAGCGTCACCAGTTCCATCGCGACCCAGAGGAAGAGCGAGCGCTGCGGCACCCAGGCCGTGGCGACGGTCGCCGCGACGATGGCGAGGATTACGAAGCTGAAAGTCGCATTCTGACGCCCTTGCGCGAAGAGCTGCAGGAGTTCGACGTCGAACGCCCGGTGTCCCGAGCCGGCCGAGGTGAGCTTCTCGCGCGCTTGGCGCACGCGCGCGGCGAGGCGACGCCGTTCGGCGACGGTCTTCGGATCGATGCCGCGTCCGCGCTCGATCATGTCCGCGGTGACTTCGGTCATGCTCTGCCCGGTCTGTCGCTTTCGATCTCGCCAGCGCCGGTTCCGAGCCCGCCTATGGCCTGCAGATGGCGCCGTCGCCCGGATGGGAATACATGCCAAAACAACATGCTGCAGCCTATCCTTGTCGGCAGAAAAAAGCCGCGGCTGGTTCGGGACGTATGCCCAACAATCGCCGAGAAAGATTAACGCAAACTCACGGAATCTGGTGGAATCTGAGCGAACGGGCGGCGGGCAAGCTCGGCCGGGCCGGATCAATTGCCTGGCGGCCAGGCGCCCGCGCCAAAATTTTGGTTGATTGTGCAATTTTTAGTGGCGGCTCTTCGGCAGGCGTGTCGGCAAGCCGCCGGATCACGATGGCTTGGCCCTATCAATCCTTGGCCCTATCAATCCAAAGTCATGATCGAGACATCGCATACATCCAAAGTCCTTACGAACGTGATCGATTCGATTGATTTTCGAGCGGGATGCGCAGATAAGTTTAAGCAATCTGCGTAAACTTGATTGCCCCGGAAGACCGGTTCCCGCTTCGCCTCATCCCGCCGCAGAAAACGCTCAAAATCAATAAAGTGGAGCATGTTCTTATCGAAAAAGTCGCGCAACTTTTTCGGAACATGCTCTAGCATCGATCAGGATTTGGCATGAAGGTCACGATCATCGGATCCGGCGACGCTTTTGGAACGGCGGGCCGGGCCCACACTTGCATTCGCCTCGACTCCGCTGCCGCGACCCTCCTCGTGGATTTCGGGGCAGGGTCCATCACTGCCTGGCAGAAGCTCGGATTTTCGAGCGACGACGTCGACGCCATCGTCATCACCCATTTGCATGGCGATCATTTCGGCGGTCTGCCGCTGCTGCTGATGCACTGCCAATTCGTCGCGCATCGGCGCAAGCCCTTGTCCCTCTACGGCCCGGCTGGCTTGGAGGCCCGGCTGCGCGCCCTGTTTGACGTCTTCTTTCCGGGAATTGCCAACCTCGCCTGGAGCTTTGCCTGGCCGGTTGTCGAAATCGCGCCCGGCTACAGCACGGAGGTCGCGGGCTTCAAGGTCGAGACTTTTCCCGTCGAACATATGTCCGATGGTCTCGCCACCGGGGTGCGGATCAGCGACGGCACCCATGTTTTCGCCTATTCCGGCGACACGGCATGGACCGAGACCCTGCTGCCGCTCTCGGCCGATGCCGATCTCTTCCTCATCGAATGCTTTTCGGGCGAGGAGGCTATCCCGAATCATATGAACTGGTCGCAGCTTTTGCGCAAACTCCCGTTCTTCACGGCCAAGCGCTTGGTGGTGACGCATCTGGGCGTCACGGCGCTGCCCAAGATCGCGGAGATGCGTGCGGCAGGGTTGACGGTCGCCGAGGATGGAAGCGCGTTTGACCTCTGAGACCTCTGAACTGGCGACCTGCGAACTCGAGGCCCTGGTCGGCCAGATCAGATCCTGCCGGATCTGCCGCGATGCGCCATGCGGACCGCGGCTGGCGCATGAGCCGCGCCCGGTCGTGCGCGTATCGTCGACGGCGCGCCTGCTCGTTGCCGGCCAGGCGCCGGGCGTCCGCGTCCATGCCACCGGCCTTTCGTTCAACGATCCCTCGGGCGACCGGCTCAGGGACTGGATGGGCGTGACGCGCGAGATCTTCTATGACGAAGCGCGTGTCGCGATCGTGCCGATGGGCTTCTGCTTTCCCGGTCATGATGCGGCCAAGGCCGATCTGCCGCCGCGCCGCGAATGCCGTGCGAGCTGGCACGATGAGCTTTTTCAGCTGCTGCCGCAGATCGAGACGATCCTTGCCATCGGCCGGCATGCCCAGGACTATCATTTCGAAAGGCTCGGGTTTCCCGGCGCAAAGGCTGCAAGGCTCGAGGCTGTCGTCGCCGGCTGGCGGGAGCGGGCCGGCCGGCGGCCGCGCGTCATCGCTTTGCCGCATCCGTCTTGGCGGAATAATGGCTGGCTGAAACGCAACCCCTGGTTCGAGGCGGAGGTCCTGCCCATGCTGCGGGCCGAAGTGGGTCGCGCGCTCTGCTAAGACATTTCACTGAACATTTGCGTTTCCGGCAGATGCGCTCGATCTTTGCTATCGCTCGAGCGCGCAACGACATCGGGCCCAGAGGGAGGATGCTGCCATGACCTTGACGCGAGATGATGTGACATCTGTCCTCGGTCCGGTCGACGACACTTTGGCGGCCGAGCTTTTGGCGACGGGCGCTTCGCTCATGGAGCTCGAACAGGCCTGGGCGTGGGTCAATTCCGACGAGGCGCTGATCAATGAGTACACGCCGTTGCCGACCGGCCGCGTGGCGCAATTGATCGACATACTTTCGGCGCCCGACGACGAGCAATAGCGGGATCGCTCAGCCCGTTCTGCCGTTGCGCGCAAAGCGCGGCGCAACACCGCCGCCATGGCGAGGACGATGGCCACGACGATGAGGATGCCGGTGCCGTCTCGGAGGTTTCCGATCCGGCCTCCTTGCGCGATTAGAAATTGGAAAGGCTGATCGCAAAAACTGCGGCCCGTTCTCCGATTGCCGCGGGCATGGAAAGCGGATCGTAACGGCCTGCGTCTAAATGTGAAAACTCGGCCTGTCGCATAGGCCTGCCCGCGTATACATGGGCCGGGCGAACAGATCATGCATGATGATGCTCGGCAACCGATACAACGGGTTGTCAATCAGGCTGGGTGGAGTGACGATGCTGGCGAATGCGAAGACCTATCTGCTTTCCGAAGTGCTCGACATCAAGGCGGCGCTGCCGCTGGCCGAGGGTCTCTTGGCGCAACGCGGCACGGAGCTCGTCATCGATGCGTCGCGGGTCGAGCGACTCGGCGCGCAATCGCTTCAAATCTTGCTTTCGGCGGTGTCGACCTGGCATGCTGACGGCCTGTCGATCGAATTCATCGATCCGTCCGAGCCCTTCATTCAGTGCCTCGCCGTGTTCGGCATCGATCCGCGGTGCTTTTTGAGCGGCAGTCAGCTGCCGGGCAGCGAGATCGGATAGCATTGCGGATCGGTCGCGCTGCTTCGATGATCTCGGCGCGGCGCGATTGCGAGCATGTCCCGGAAAAGTCGGCAGACCCTGCCGACAAGGACATGCTCATATCCTGATCTAAGCCAGCCCCTCCCTTTCGAAGGCGAGTTCCGCCAAGAGGCTGTCGCGGTCGCGGCCGACGCTGACGACGGCGAGCTTCTTTCTTGCCTCCCAGAAAGTCGCGACGAAATCTTGCGCCGCCATATCGCCGTCGACGGTAATCGCATCCCAATGTTCGGCGTGGCCGACATAATTGATCGCCATGCCGTACTGCTGGCTCCAGAAGAAAGGCACGGCATCGAAGCGTTCACGCTGGCCGAGGATGTTGCGCGCGGCGACCTGCCCCTGCCGTTCCGCCACGACCCAATGCTCGACGCGCAGCCGGCCGCCGCCGTGCCGGTCGGGCCAGCGCGCGATGTCACCGGCGGCATAGATGTCGGGCGCGCTCGTCTGCAGAAAGGCATCGACCAATAGGCCGCGATCGATGGCAAGACCCGCCGCCTCCGCGAGCCCGATCGCCGGACGAACGCCGATGCCGACGACCACGAGATCAGCCGGAATTTTTTCGCCTGTTGCGAGCGTGACGAAGTCCGGTTCGATCGCCGCCGGTTTCGTCCCGAGATGGAAGACGACTCCTTGTGCCTCGTGCAACGAAAGCACCATCTCGCCGATCGCCGGGCCCATGACGCGCTCCATGGGGAGATGCTCGGGCGCGACGACATGGACCGAGAGGCCGCGTTGGCGCAGCGCGGCGGCGACTTCGAGGCCGATGAAGCTCGCGCCGATCACGACGCATTGGCTGGCCGCCTCGGCGCCGGCGATCAAGGCGCGGCAGTCGGCGAGACTGCGCAGCAGATGCACATGCGGCAAGCTGGCGCCCGGCACATCGAGCCGCACCGGCTCGGCGCCGGTCGCGAGCAGCAGCGCGCCGTAATTCACGCGGTCGCCATTGGCCAGCCGCAGGCTTCGCGTCGCCGGATCGATCGAAGCGACACGCGTGCCGAGTTTTAGATCGATCTGGCGTTCGGCGTAAAAGCGCGGCGAGCGCAGCGGCACCCATTCGTCTTGGGCATGGCCGGAAAGATAATCCTTCGACAGGACGGGACGGTCATAGGGCGCATCCATATCGGCACTGAGCAAAGCGACCGGACCCGCATAGCCTTCCCGCCGCAAAGTCTCCGCCGCCGCATTGCCGGCGCCACCGCCGCCGATGATGACGACGGACTCGGGGAGGCCTGCAGGCGCGAGCATGGGGCGAGAGGACTCATTCAAGCGCTCCCGCACAACGGCCATGCCGCTGCTCTGCTCGACTCGCCAGCACGGCAGATCGTTCAGTGCCGGAGGCCGCAAGGCCATTCCATTGCGCAGGCTGAAACAAGCATGGTGCCAGGGACAGCGAATCGTCTCGTCGACGACGAGGCCATCGATGAGCGGCGCGCCATAATGGCTGCATGTCGCGCCGATGGCGGTGAGCTCGGCGCCGCGACGGACCAGCAGAACAGCTTCGTCGCCGACACGTCCGAGCAGCATGCCGCCATCCGGCAGCTGGGCCATCGCGATCCCCTGGGTGAGGTCGGGGGTCGAGTCTGATCCGGATTCGCTCATGCGCGCCTCGTATGTCGGGCAATTGTCTTCGATGCTAGAGCATCGTGCGCAAAAGTGTATGCGGTTTTGCGCTTAAACGATGCTCTATTTTCTGAATCTAGAGCATCTTATCCGCCCTCAAGTGATTCCACTTGAAGGCGGGATGCTCTAGCGGCCGCAGCTGCGCGCGCCCGGAGCGCCCATCGAAAGTGCAAGAGTGCAACGACGCGGTTGAACGGTCAACCGCAGCGCAGTGCGCGAGAGTGAAGCGAGCGGATATTCAGCCTGCGGCCAGCTGACCGTCTTTGCGCTTCCCAACAGCTAATCCCCCATCGACCGCCACCGTTCTGGCATGCGCAGCACGGTGGCGGATTCGTCAGACGCTGGCTTCGGCAGTGATCAGAATGGCGCGAAAATCATTCACATTCGTCAGAGTCGGGCCGGTGATCACGCCGTCGCCCAAGGCTTCGAAGAAGCCGTGCCCATTGTTGGCCGCGAGGCTCTCTTGCGGCTTGATGCCTTGCGCCCACGCGCGCGCAAGCGTGTCGGGACCGACATAGGCGCCGGCGATTTCCTCGAGCCCATCGACGCCATCGGTGTCGCCGGCCAGCGCATGAATGCCGGGGTGGCCGTCGAGCGCCAGCGCCAGCGCCAGCAGGAATTCGACGTTGCGACCGCCGCGGCCGTTGCCGCGCACCGTCACCGTCGTCTCGCCGCCGGACAATAAGACACAAGGCGCCGCGAAGGGCTGGTGATGGCAGGCGACCTGGCGGGCGATCGCCGCCATCACCTTGCCGACGTCGCGCGACTCGCCTTCGATCCGATCGCTGAGAATATGCGCCGGCAAGCCTTTCTGCCGCGCCAATGCCGCCGCGGCTTCGAGCGCCATTTGCGGCGTCGCGATCATCTCCATTTCGGTATTGGCGAGCCGCGGATCGCCGGGCTTGACCGTCTCGCCGCGACCGCTCGCCAGGATCCCCCGGACATTATCGGGCACGGCAATGCCATAGCGGGCGATGATCGCGAGCGCGTCCGCGCAACTCGTCGGATCGGCGACCGTCGGGCCGGAGCCGATGTCGGTCGGATCATCGCCCGGGACGTCGGAAATCAACAGCGTGACGAGATGCGCCGGATAGCAGGCGAGCGCCAGCCTTCCGCCCTTGATGGCCGAGAGATGCCGGCGCACGCAATTCATCTCGCTGATCGTGGCGCCGCATTTGAGCAGCGCCCGGCCGACGTTCTGCTCATCGGCGAGGCTGAGCCCTTCGAGCGGCAGCGGCAGCAGCGCCGAAGCGCCGCCGGAGATGAGGCAGAGAACGAGATCATCGGCGGTGAGGCCTGCAACCCGCGCGAGAATCTTCCCTGCGCCCGCGAGGCCGGCTGCGTCGGGCACCGGATGGGCGGCCTCGATGACCTCGATTTTCTGCGTCGGCAGACTATGACCATAGCGCGTCACGACGAGGCCTGAACAGTCGGCCGGCCAAGCGGCTTCCACGGCGCAAGCCATGGCGGCGGCGGCCTTGCCGGCGCCGATGACGATGGTGCGCCCTTTGGGCGGCGGCGGCAGATGCTGGCCCAGCACGCAGGTGGGATCGGCGGCAGCGACCGCCGCATCGAACAAGGACCGCAACAAAATGCGAGGTTCATCGATCATCGTCAGGCCGGGATCCTTTTTCTTGATTATTTTTTTCATCCTGTCGGCGCGTACCTTCTCCCAGACGCGAAATTACCAATCGGAGGCGCGATCCCTCCCCTGCAGGGGAGGGTGCCCCGCGAAGCGGGGCGGGTGGGGTCTCCGGACCTAGCGACAACCCCATCCGTCATGCCATAGCCCGTTGCTCGCGACGGGCGTCGCTTCGCAACGCCCAATGGCATGACACCTTCCCCTTTCAGGGGAAGGATAAGCGCCCCAACTTTCGCGCGTATCTCAGCCGTGGGCGCGCTTGAAATCGCCGATCGTAAAATCGAAGAAACCCTGGATGTCATAGCTGACGCCCTTGTCGTCGAAGCGGTCGAGGCGGACCGAATAGGCGCCGATCGCCTTCTGGGTCGCCTTGTCGATGAACAGGATCTCATAGCTGTTGTTGCTTTTGTCTTCGAGCGTGAACGCCTCGATGGTCGTGCCCGCGCTCTCGAATTCGGACGTCGGTAGGATCAAGGTCGAAACTCCCCGTCAAGGCCGGTGAGACGGCCGGCGCGATCGAAAAATGCTGTCCCGCCTCGCAAAGCCCAGCGACCTTCCGGCGACATGTTCTCGCGGGTCCCATACACCAGGAGGGCGGCTTCGGCTAGAGCATCCCGCCTTCAAGTGGAATCACTTGAGGGCGGATAAGATGCTCTAGATTTAAAAAAATAGAGCATCGTTTAAGCGCAAAACCGCATACACTTTTGCGCACGATGCTCTAGACGGTGGGCGGGCTGCGGCCGCCTGGGCTTGCGGCCTACGGTTCAATTTCACCTGTCAAATGACATAGCTGAGCGCCAGCTCGTCGCTTTCGGCGGCGGCGCGCATTTCGGCGAGGCTGCGGTTGTCGAGCACGGCCGCGAGCGCGTCGCGCGCCTCGAGCATCAGGAGTCTCACCCCGCAGTGCTTTTCGTCATTGCAATCGTCGCAGCGGCGGTAGGCGGTCTTGCTCGCGCATTGGATCGGAGCGAGCGGTCCGTCGAGAACGCGGATGATGTGACCCACTCTGATCTGTTGGGCCGGTTTCGCCAGCGTATAGCCGCCGCCTTTGCCCTTTTTCGAATTGACGAAGCCGGCGTTGCGCAACTCGCCCAGAATTGTATCGAGGAATTTCTTCGGAATGTTGTTGGTTTCGGCGATCTCGCTGACGAGCGAGGGCTCGCCTGGCGGGCGGGCGGCCAGATGCATCATGGCTTTGAGCCCGTATTTTCCTTTTTTCGTGAGCATTGCGACGCAATTGCCGAGGCTTGCTACAATTTGTCTTCCTGGTTCAATAGGAAGTGCGCCGGCAAATGTCCATTAGTTTTATGGAAAGGCAGGAAAACTCGGCCGCCGACCAAGCGGTGAGGCCGCCGAAGGCGCGTCGACTCAGGAGCGGGCCATGAGCTCCACGGCCAAGCCATAGATGCGGAAGCGGGCCGGCTCGGGCAAAACGGCGAGGGTTTCGAGATAGATCTGGCCGATCTGGCACATCCGCTGATCGCCGATCGGCGGCGTCGGAGTCTTGCCGTCGAGAAGGGCGGCGATTTCGGTCTCGTTCAGGTCCTTTGCCTTGAGCGCGTTTTCGAGCAGTTCGAAATCCTGATCGCTCGGCGGCGCCCGCTCGATCTTTTTTGCGCGGCCATCATCGATCGCATCGAGGCCGGCGATCGCCATATTGGCGACGAGAGCGCGATTGTCCGACGAGAATTCGAAAAAGGCCTGGCTGGCGCCGCCATAGAGGAATTCGACGCAGAGCCGTGGGTCCTTCGCCGCCAGGGCGCGCATCATCGCAAGCTGCATGTCGAAAATGCGGGAGAGCGCGGGACCATCCGCCTTGGCCGCCATCGCGCCGCTCGACAGGCGCAGCGCGCGCACCGCCTCGGACAGCAGCGAATTGACATTGGTCATGTCGGCGCCCTCCAGCGATTGTCTGGCGAAGCCGTCGAGGATCACGTCATATTCCTGCGGGAGCAGGCGTTTCAGCCGCGTGAAAAAACGCATATAGTCGGGAGCCGCCGAGGCAAGGCGCGCTTCGATCGTCTCGCGGGCGGCGTGCAATTGCGCGTCGCTGGCCGTCTGATCCTGTTTTTGGGCCGCGACCGTCGTCTGCGGCCGATTTTCCTTATGGGTGAAGTCCGCCTCGAAGAGAAGGCTGGCGCCCAGGATGATGGCGATGCCGGCGGCGAGGCTCAAAAGCGCGAGCCGCAAAATATCCATAAGGATATGCCCTTGGGTTGATGAAGCGTCGAAACTCGGCAGCGACATTGCTCCTGCGCATGCTGCCGCCGCAAGTCCGATCGCATGATGATCTCAACCAGCGCTTCTCGCGCTGACAGGGCGAACTCGTCGCCGCTGCGCCGGGCGCTTCGCCTTAGAGCGTTTTCTGATCGGATGGAATCATCCAATCGAAAAGAAAACGCTCAAAATCAATAAAGTGGAGCATGTTCTTATCGAAAAAGTCGCACAACTTTTTCGGAACATGCTCTACCCGCGACCGTTGCTGCAAAGCCATCCTGCTGACTTGGAAAAAGGCCGGAGCATGGCCGTGCGAGACAATGGTCGAGGCTCGGCAAGATCGCAGCCGAATGGTCGAGGCGACCAGCCGCCAAGAATGATCGAAGAAAAAATCAACATAATGAATGATAAAGCATACCCCGCCGGACACGTCTCGGCCGCAGGCCGCGATCAATGTTCCAACGTCTTCAGATAGGCGATGAAATTTTCGATCTGGTCCGGATCGAAGCGAAACTCCGGCATGGTCGGATGGCCCGTCATGATGCCTTCGCTAAGCGATTCCGCCAGATCTTCGACCGGATAGCGCAGATGCAGGTCACGAAACGGCGGCGCGATGGTGAGCGGGCTCGCGCCGAACTTCTCGATGGCGTGGCAGCGCGCGCAATATTCCTTCGCGAGGGTGAATCCCAATTTCGGATCGCCTCTTTCGGTATTTGCGCCTTCCGGCTTGCTCCCCCGGGCATTGTTCGCCTGGGCCTGGGCCGCGCCGGCAAGGATGAGAAGAAGGGCAGCCAAGATTCCGAGCCGGCTGGTCATCCAAGTCAAGGTTCGCATGGTCGCGCTCCGCCAGAAACATGGGCAGGATTTCGTCCGGTTTGGCGTGACGGACCTTGATTTACATCAGCGGGGGGAGAATGGCACGCTTGCGGCTTGGAGATCGCGCCCTCATCCGATGGCAGTGAGGCGCGCAAAGCCCGCTTCGAGATCGGCCTTGAGATCCTCGGTGTCCTCGAGCCCAATCGAGAAGCGCAGCGCCGGGCCCGGGGGATTCCAGGCGGTAGCCGTGCGGTAGCTCCGGCAATCGAAAGGGATCACGAGGCTCTCATAGCCGCCCCAGGAATAGCCCATGCCGAACAGTGTGAGACCGTCGAGAAAGGCGGCGAGCGCTTCTTGCGAACAGGGCGCCAGAATGATGGAGAAGAGGCCGGAGGCGCCGCTAAAATCGCGCTTCCAGACCGCATGGCCGGGGCAGGAGGGTAGCGCCGGATGCAGCACCTGGAGCACCTCCTTTCGGCCGGCGAGCCATTCGGCGATGGCGAGCCCCTGGCGCTCCGCCTCCTTCAGCCGCAGCTCCATGCTGCGCAGGCCGCGCAGCGCCAGAAACACATCCTCCGGACCAGGGCACATGGCGAAGGCGTCATAGGTTGCGCGCAGCCTCTCGTACCAGGCCGCATTGGCGGAGACGAGGCCGAGGAGGAGGTCGGAATGGCCCGACAAATATTTCGTCCCGGCCTCGATTGCCATATCGATGCCGAATTCATGCGGCGACAGAAACAGGACCGTCGCCCAGGTATTGTCGAGGATGGTGCAGAGGCCTTTGGCCTTGGCGACGGCGACGATCGCCGGAACATCTTGAATCTCGAAACTCTGCGATCCCGGCGTCTCGAGGAAGACGAGGCGCGTCTGCGGGCGCACGAGCGCTTCGATGCCGCGGCCGATCCGCGGATCATAATAGCTCGTTGCCACACCCATGCGTTCCAGCACGGTGTCGCAGAAATTGCGGGTCGGGCGATAGACGGAATCGGAGACGAGGATATGGTCGCCAGTCGTCACCGCCGTGAGCAAAGCGAGCGCGATGGCAGCGAGGCCGGAAGGGGCGAGCACGGTGCCGGCCGCGCCGGCGATCTCGGTCCAGGCGCTTTCGAGCGCCTCCGTGGTCGGCGTGCCCAGCGTGCCGTAAGCGAAGCGGGCATTGCGGGCCATGAGATCCGCATAGGTCGGATAGAGCACGGTCGAACCGCGATAGATGGGCGTGTTGACGAAGCCGTAATGCTCGAACGGATGCCGGCCGGCATGGACCAGCTTCGTCCGGTTTTTGAGATGTCTTCGCCCTTCGCGGCTGGACTTCGTCATTGCGCCATCCGAATTTGCGGCTGGAAGAGGCGGCCCGAACCGCGCGACCAGAGCCGTGCGATCGCTGCCTTCGTCTGCCCTGTCCAAGCGTTGAAAACTTCGCGCCGGCCTATCCGGCAGGCCATGCGCCACCACCGGCCCGTCGCGCCCGGGAGATCCATTTCACTTTATCCGATTCGCGCCGCCTTCGTGCCGCCGTCGCTTGACCGTGGCTGCGGCAGGCTCTTGTAATCGCCCGCCGCGTAGAGATCGTTAAGGCCGAGATCCTTAAGATCGCATCCCGAGGGGCCGGGCGATGAATGCGCGCCCGGTCGCGCCGCTGCCATGGAGGGGGCGATGGTATTGTCTTGGCTCGATCTGCCCTTGCCTTTGATGCTCGCGACAATGGTTCTTTTCTTCGGGACGATAGCGGTTTTGCTCGTCTTCTTGTCGTTCGGCGCCAAGACCGGGCCTGCGGTGCGCAGTTTCAAGGGCATGGTCGGGCCCTTCGTCGCCACCGTGGCGGTGATTTTCGGTATTCTTCTCGGCTTCCTCGCGAACGATATTTGGGATCGCGACCGCCGCGCTGCGGCGGCGGTCCACGCCGAAGCCGACAGCCTGCTTTCCTTGACCGCGCTCGCCGCGACCTTCAACCTGCCGCGCGAGCCGCTCGCCGGCGCGGTGCGCAGCTATGCGCAGACCGTCATCACGAAGGAATGGCCGAGCATGGCGCATCAAGACAGCGCGCCGGAGGCGGAACTCGCGCTCGACCGGCTTCTCAAGACCATTGTCCGGCTCGATCTCACCGGAATCGGCAATGGCGACCTCGATCGTCTGCTGCTCGATGCGGGGCTTTCGGTTCGCCGGGCCCGCAATACGCGCCTGAGCCTCGCAGGCGACGAGTCCGAAGACGTCAAATGGCTGCTGGTTCTGGCGCTGGCCGTGCTCAGTCAAATCACCGTCGCAGGCGTCCATCTCGACGAACTGCGCCCGTAGATCGCCGCACTCACGATCTGGACCTTGAGCCTCATCTTCGTGACCGGCCTGCTTGCGGTGCATGAGGAGCCTTTTGCGCCGCCCTTGGCGATCGGGCCCGACCCGATCGCCCATGTTCTCAATGTTGTCGGCCCGGATAGGTCAAGCAAGAGTTGAATGCTCTGGCGGTGCTGCGACGCCTTTGCCCGCTGCCCGGCCGCATGTTGCAAAACCAACAGGGTCTTTGAGTTTGCTTGAAATTTTATGACGTTTCCTCGTTTTCCCCGGTTTCAACACGGGAACAAAGCATGAAATTTTGCTGGGGCTGACGTAGGGGCATGATTGCCTTGGGCTTTCCAGCACGCGGCTCGCCCTGCAAGAAAAGGATCGGAAGATTGCGCTTGATCATGAACAAAACACGAATATAATGGCAACAAAAACCTATTGGAGGCTCAATTCGAGGCTCAATTGGAGGCTCACGCGATGTTGGCTCTGGTCGGAGATCTTGCGGAACTCGGCTCGCTCGGCGTCTTCGTGGCGCTCATCGCGCTCGTCGCCTTCCTGGCCAAATCGGCCGGCGCCGTCTGACAATTGCCTGTTGAGAACGTGCTGCGCGCTTCTGAGCGGGTCGCGATGGCGTTAGGCTAGACGCTGCGTGCATGGCGGCGCAAAGCCGTGATCCCGGCGAAGCGGCCATGTCGCAAGCGGGCGAGACGCAGCGGGCGGGACGGGACTCATGGCAGACGATTTCGATCATGCGGGGCCAGACCTTGCCGCAGAGCCGGCAGCGGCGGGCGCGGCCAGCCTGCGGAGGCTCGATCATGCGCATCGATCCGTGCGCTTCGTCCATCTGCATGTCCATAGCGCTTTCTCCTTGCGGGAAGGCGCCTTGTCGATCGCGCGGCTCGCCAAGCTCGCCACCGCCGATGCAATGCCGGCGCTGGCGATCACCGACACCAACAGCCTGTTCGGCGCCCTTGAATTTTCCGAGAAGCTCGCGAAAGAGGGCGTCCAGCCGATCATCGGCATTCAGCTCGCGGTCGATTTCGGCGACGGCGGTGAGCTTTCTCCGCGCGGCGCTGAAAACGGGGCCGGACGGGCCTGCCTCGTTTTGCTCGCCAAGGACGCGGCGGGCTATGGCAATCTCATGCATCTTGCCTCGCGGGCCTGGCTCGACCCTTCGCCGGGGGACCTGCCGCATGTGACTTTGGCGCGGCTCGCCGCCCGCTGCGATGGATTGATCGCGCTGTCGGGTGGTCCCAATGGTCCGCTCGACCGCGGCCTCGGCATGGGGCGGCCGGAGATC
This sequence comes from uncultured Alphaproteobacteria bacterium, assembly GCA_963704745.1. Taxonomy (GTDB): domain Bacteria; phylum Pseudomonadota; class Alphaproteobacteria; order Rhizobiales; family Beijerinckiaceae; genus Methylovirgula. Next base: position 2,219,742 of record OY969936.1, on the reverse strand, counting down.
GCGGCGCGCCGCCTTTCCGTTCTGGAGCGGCTTTTTCCGGGGCATCTCTATCTCGAGCTGCAGCGCCATGGGCTCAGCGACGAGCGCGCGATCGAGCCGCAGCTTCTCGATCTCGGCTTTCGTCGCGCTCTGCCGCTCGTCGCCACCAACGAGGCCTATTTCGCCGCCGCAGCGGATTATGAAGCGCATGATGCGTTGCTCTGCATCGCCGAGGGCACGGTGATCGGCGAAGCGGGCCGCCGCCGGCTGTCGCCTGAACATCGATTCAAGACAAGGGCGGAGATGGGTGCCGCCTTCGCCGATCTGCCCGAGGCGCTCAAAAATACGGTCGAGATCGCCTTGCGTTGCGCCTATCGGCCGTTGACCCGCAAGCCGATCCTGCCGCGTTTCGGCGCTGCCGGCGGCAGCGAAGACGAGGCGGCCGAATTGATCCGCCAGGCGGAGGCGGGGCTCAAAGCAAGGCTTGCGGCGCATGGCACGGCGCCGGGCCTGACGGAAACGGCCTATCGCGAGCGGCTCGCCTTCGAGCTTGCGGTTATCGTGAAGATGCAATTCCCCGGCTATTTCCTGATCGTCGCGGATTTCATCCAATATGCGAAGGCGCAAGGCATACCGGTCGGGCCGGGACGCGGCTCCGGCGCCGGCTCGCTCGTCGCCTATGCGCTGACGATCACCGATCTCGATCCATTGCGCTTCGGCCTGCTCTTCGAGCGCTTTCTCAATCCCGAACGCGTGTCGATGCCGGATTTCGACATCGATTTCTGTCAGGATCGGCGCGACGAGGTCATCCGCTATGTGCGCCGCCGCTATGGCGAGGACAGGGTGGCCCAGATCATCACCTTCGGCTCGTTTCTCGCCCGCGGTGTGATGCGTAATGTCGGGCGCGTCCTCGAAATGCCGCTCGGCCAGGTCGATAAATTGGCCAAGCTCGTGCCGCAGAATCCGGCGGCGCCGGTCAATCTCAAGCAGGCGATCGAGAGCGAGCCGCGGCTCAAGGAGGCGGCCGCATCCGACCCGCGCGTCGCCAAAATGCTGCAGATCGCGCAGACGCTCGAAGGGCTTTATTCGAATGCCTCGACCCATGCGGCGGGCATCGTCATCTCCGATCGGCCGCTCGAAGAACTCGTGCCGCTCTATCGCGATCCGAAATCCGACATGCCGGCCACTCAGTTCAATATGAAATGGGTCGAGCCGGCGGGGCTCGTCAAATTCGACTTTCTCGGCCTCAAGACGCTCACCGTCCTTGCCACCTGCGTCAAGCTCTTGGCGCGGCGCGGCATTGCAATCGAGCTCGCGCAGATCCCGCTCGATGACGAGGCGACCTATGCGATGCTCGGGCGCGGCGAGACGGTCGGCGTGTTCCAGCTCGAAAGTGCCGGCATGCGCAAGGCGCTCGTCGACATGCGGGCCGACCGGTTCGAAGACATTATCGCGCTCGTCGCGCTCTATCGGCCGGGGCCGATGGCGAATATTCCGACCTATTGCGCGGTGAAGGCGGGAGAGCAGGCGCCCGATTACATCGATCCGCAGCTCGAGCCGATCCTGAAGGAGACGTTCGGCGTCATCATCTATCAAGAACAGGTGATGCAGATCGCGCAGCTCCTCTCCGGCTATTCGCTCGGCGAGGCCGATCTTCTGCGCCGCGCCATGGGCAAGAAGATCAAGGCGGAGATGGCTGCACAGCGCGACCGTTTCGTCTCCGGCGCCATGCAACGCGGCCTGACCAAGAGCCGCGCCGACGAGATCTTCGACCTGCTCGCCAAATTCGCCGATTACGGCTTCAACAAGAGCCATGCCGCGGCCTATGCGCTCATCGCCTATCAAACCGCCTGGTTGAAGGCGAACCATCCGGTCGAGTTTCTCGCCGCCTCGATGACGCTCGATAAGTCGAATACCGACAAGCTCGCCGAATTTGTGAATGAGGCACGACGCCTCGGCATCAAAGTCGAGCCGCCGTCGGTCAGCCGCTCGGGCGTCGATTTCGAGGTCGCTATCGATGCGGCGCGCGGCGCCGCTTCGATCGCCTATGCGCTCTCGGCGATCAAGGGCGTGGGCGACGGCCAGGGCGCCGCGCTCGTCGCCGCGCGGGGCGCGACACCGATTGCCGATATCGGCGATCTCGCCGGCCGGCTCAATCCGCGCGATCTCAACAAGCGCATGCTCGAAAGTCTCGTCGCTGCCGGCGCCTTCGACGCGCTGGAGCCGGATCGCGCCCGCGTCTTCGCCGGGGTCGAGGCGCTGCTCGCCTTGGCGCATCGCCGGCATGAGGAGCGTGCCGCCGGTCAGGCGGCGCTATTCGATACGGAAAGGCTCGATCCGCTCGCCAATGTGAAGGCAGAGAGCTGGTCGCTCGCCGAGCGGCTGCGCCGCGAATTCGAGGCGGTCGGCTTCTTCCTGTCCGGCCATCCGCTCGATGCCTATGAGCAGGTGTTGAAGAAGCTGCGCGTTTCGCGCTGGAGCGAATTTTCCCGCGCGGTGAAGCAGGGGGCCTCGGCCGGGCGGCTCGCTGCGACCGTTCTCGACCGGCAGGAACGGCGCACCCGCTCGGGCACGAAAATGGGCATCGTGCAATTGTCGGATCAATCCGGCCAATTCGAAGCGATCTTGTTTCAGGAAGGGCTCAATCAATATCGCGATCTCTTGGAAAAAGGCGCGCCCGTGCTTCTCTCGCTGCAGGCCGGCGTCGAAGGCGAGGAAGTGCGGGCAAGGATCGCTTCGGTCGAGCCTTTGGACGAGGCGGCGAGCCGGATTCAGAAGGGCTTGCGCGTCTTTCTGCGCGATGACGAGCCGCTCGGCTCGCTCGCAAGGCGTCTTTCGGCGAAAGGCGACGGCGAGGTCTCACTGGTCTTATTGACCGAGGGGGCCGAGGTCGAAATGCGGCTGCCCGGCAAATATCAGACCGGGCCGCAGATCGCCGCGGCGCTGAAGGCGATCCCGGGGATTGTGTCAGTGGAGCATGTGTGAGGCGCTTCGCCGGCCGACTGAAGCGATAGCGGAGCCGTCATTGCGAGCGAAGCGAAGCAATCCAGAATCGAAACGAGACCGGAGCGCAGCGTGGACAAGATTATGGTCAAATGTTTTCTCTGCGACAGAGAATTCGAATTCGGGCATGGCCGTTACTATGGCAGAAACGTTCCCGAATGGGACATTACCATCTGCCGCATGTGCGACGCGGGCAATCACGATGGAATCGTTTTGGAGTGCCATCCAAAGCTAAGAGCGCATTTGGAAGCTAAAGGTATCACCATAGAACTCAACGCAAAGGGCTGGCTCGATATACCTCGCTAAATTCAAAACAGGTTACTACCGGATAGCTGGATTGCTTCGCTCGCAATGACCGCGCAAAGCAGGTTCCTGGCTGCAGGGCTCCGGGAAAGTGCCGCGTGTCATGTCGACGGCAGGGTTTTCTTTGTAAGCACCTCCGCCACGCTCTCCTTAACCACTTTCCCCAGCGCCTCCACCGCCGCGCGGCGCGGATATTTTGCCCGCGAGATCAGCCTGATCTGCCGCTTCATCGCCGGGTCTTTGAGCCGCCGGATCACGAGATTTTTCGGCAGCGGCCTCTGTTGCGCGAGAGCGAGCGCCGGCAGAAGCGTCATCCCATAGCCGGCGGCGGCCATCTGCATCAGCGTTTCGAGGCTCGCCGCGCGCATGTCGGCTGCGACATTGCTGGCGAGATCCGCCGCGCCGCAAAGCGACAGCGCCTGATCGCGCAAACAGTGCCCATCGGTCAGAAGCAGCAGCGAATGCGGATCGATGTCGGCGGTATCGATCGCCTTCTTCTTCGCAAGCCTATGGTTTGCCGGCAGCGCGAGCCAGAAAAGCTCATCAAACAGAGGCTGGCTCGCAAAACCCTGTGACGGCGGCTCGGAAGCGATGATCGCCGCATCGAGCGCGCCGGCGCTCACCGCTTCGACGAGCCGTTCCGTCAGATCTTCATGGAGGATCAGCGGCATGGCCGGCAGCTCTTCCGCCAGGCGCGGAAAGACGAGGGGCATCAGATAGGGGCAGAGCGTCGGAATAATGCCCAAATGCAGCGGCCCCGCGAGCGGGTCGCGGCTCGCTTTGGCAATGGCGGTGATTTCGTCGGCGGCGGCGATGGCGCGGCGCGCATGGACGAGGATCTCCGCCCCGGCGGCGGTCGGACGGATCGCGCGGCCGGCGCGTTCGAAAATCGCGACCTCCAGTTCGTCCTCTAGCTTGAGGATCTGGCCGCTGAGGGTCGGCTGGCTCACATGGCAGGCCTCGGCAGCTCTGCCGAAATGACCGAAGTCGGCGAGGGCGGCGATATAGCGAAGATCACGCAGGTTCATGGGATAGGTTCATGTGATAGGCATCGCCGATCATCATAAACGGAAGTATCGATTTGATCAATCAAACCAATGCGGCGATCCTCCGCGAGCCGTTTCCCGGCCCGAAGAGGAGAGAACCATGGCTTCAGAGAAACTCACGACCACCGCCGGCGCCCCCGTCGTGGACAATCAGAATTCGCTCACCGCGGGGCCGCGCGGCCCGGTGCTTTTGCAGGACTATCAGCTCCTCGAGAAGCTCGCGCATCAGAACCGCGAGCGAATCCCTGAGCGCGTCGTGCACGCCAAGGGCTGGGGCGCCTTCGGCACGCTGACGGTCACGCATGACATCACCCGCTATACGCGCGCGGCCGTCTTCTCGGAGATCGGCAAGAAGACCGATCTTCTCATGCGTTTCTCGACGGTGGCGGGCGAGTTGGGCGCCGCCGATGCCGAGCGCGACGTGCGCGGCTTCGCGGTGAAATTCTATACGCAGGAAGGCAATTGGGACCTCGTCGGCAACAATACGCCGGTCTTCTTCGTGCGCGACCCGCTCAAATTTCCGGACTTCATCCATACGCAGAAGCGCCATCCCAAGACCAATCTGCGTTCGCCGACCGCAATGTGGGATTTCTGGTCGCTTTCGCCGGAGAGCCTGCATCAGGTGACGATCCTGTTCTCCGACCGCGGCCTTCCCGTCGCGCCGATGTATATGAACGGCTATGGCTCGCACACTTTCTCCTTCTGGAATCATTCGGGCGAGCGCTATTGGGTCAAGTTCCACTTCAAGACGATGCAGGGCCATAGACATTACACCAATGCCGAGGCCACCGAAGTCGTCGGCAAATCACGCGAGAGCTATCAGGAAGAGCTCTTCGGCACGATCGAGCGCGGCACCTATCCGCGCTGGGCGCTGAAGGTTCAGGTCATGCCCGAGCTCGATGCCGAAAAGACGCCCTATAATCCTTTCGATCTGACCAAGGTCTGGCCGCATAAGGACTATCCGCTGATCGACGTCGGCGTCGTGGAACTGAACCGCAATGCGGAGAATTATTTTGCCGAGATCGAGCAGGCGGCTTTCTCGCCCTCGAACGTCGTTCCGGGCATCGGCTTCTCGCCGGACAAGATGCTGCAGGCGCGCATCTTCTCCTATGCCGATGCGCATCGGCATAGGCTCGGCACGCATTATGAGGCGCTGCCGGTCAATGCGCCGCGCTGCCCCGTCCATAATTACCATAAGGACGGCGCCATGCGCTTCTTCCCGAACAATCCCAATTCGGACGCCTTTTACGAGCCGAATTCCTTCAACGGTCCGGTGCAGGATCCCTCGGTCGCCGAGCCGGTGCTCAAAATCTCGGGCGACGTGGCGCGCTATGATCATCGCAAGGGCAATGACGACTACGGCCAGGCGCGGGCGCTCTTTTCGATGTTCGATGCCGGACAGAGAGAGAGGCTCTTCGCCAATATCGCCGCCGCGATGGCCGGCGTGCCGGCCTTCATCATCGAGCGGGCGCTCGGCGAATTCGACAAGATCCATCCGGATTACGCCAAGGGTATCGGCGACGCGCTCGCCGCCAAAGTGAAATAGGGCGGCGAGGCAGCCCCGTGTCCGGCGGGGCTGCGGTCTCCACGGCGTGGTCCCGGCTTCGCTTCGAGACGCCGGGGCACGGGGTTTTCGCTGCCTCTGTCGCCTTGCAATCTGGCGGTGCGCCGCTTATAAGCCCGCCTATTCCACACGCGGATCTCGCGGCCCTGCTTTAAGGGTCCGCAACCGGTGCCGTCTCGCCATCCCCGGCAGGGCGGTCAATTCGATCCGCGGCGGCTCTAACCGGAGAACGACATATCATGGCTTTGCCAGACTTCAGCATGCGCGGCCTCTTGGAGGCCGGCGCCCATTTCGGCCACCAGTCACATCGCTGGAATCCGAAAATGGCGCCCTATATTTTCGGCACCCGCAACAATATCCATGTCATCGATCTCGCCCAGACGGTGCCTCTGCTGCATCAGGCGCTCAAGGCGGTATCGGACACCGTGGCCCGCGGCGGTCGCATCCTCTTCGTCGGAACCAAGCGCCAGGCGCAGGAGGCGATTGCCGATGCGGCGCAGCGCTCGGCGCAATATTTCATCAATTCGCGCTGGCTCGGCGGCACGCTGACCAATTGGAAGACGATTTCCGGCTCGATCTCGCGGCTGCGCAAGCTGCAGGAGACGCTCGACAGCGGCGCCCAAGGCCTCACCAAAAAGGAGCGCCTGATGCTCTCGCGCGAGCGGGAGAAGCTCGACAAGGCGCTCGGCGGCATCAAGGACATGGGTGGCCTGCCGGATCTGATCTTCGTCATCGACACCAACAAGGAGCAATTGGCGATCAAGGAAGCCGAGCGCCTGCATATTCCGGTCGCGGCGATCCTCGACACCAATTGCGATCCCGATGGGATCACTTTTCCGATCCCCGGCAATGACGACGCAGGTCGCGCCATCAGCCTCTATTGCGATCTCATCTCGCGCGCCGCGCTCGACGGCATTTCGCGCAGCCAGGGCGCCGCGGGCATCGATCTCGGCGCGATGGAACGGCCGGCCGGGGAGATCCTGCCGGAAGTGCCGAGTGCCGGCGCCGAATCGGCACAGGAGCATTTCGAGCTTCTCACCGCGCCGCGGGGGGCGCCCGACGATCTGGCCAAGCTGCACGGCGTCGGCCCGCAGATCGTGAAGAAGCTCAATGATGCCGGAATTTTCCATTATTGGCAGGTCGCCGCGATGACGCCCGAAAATGCGGCGGCGGTCGATCACGAGCTGAAGCTCGGCGGTCGGATCGAGCGTGACGGTTGGATCGCCCAGGCCCGCAGCCTGATGGCGGGCTGAACGAGCCAAAGGTTTTAGCGTCGCATTCGAGCGGGTCGGCCCCGAGATCCCGCGTCAACACGAAGGAACACGCGCGATGGCGAACGTCACGGCCGCAATGGTGAAGGAGCTTCGCGAGAAGACCGGCGCCGGCATGATGGATTGCAAGACTGCGCTCGCCGAATCCAACGGCGACATTGAGGCGGCGATCGACTGGCTGCGCAAGAAAGGCCTGTCGAAAGCGGCGAAGAAATCCGGGCGCGTCGCCGCCGAGGGGCTGATCGCCGTCGCGGTCTCAGGCCATGACGGCGTCGTCGTCGAAGTCAATTCCGAGACCGATTTCGTCGCCCGCAACGAGGAATTCCAGGCACTGGTGCGCACGATCGCGCTCGTCGCGCTGGAAAAAGGTTTGAGCGATGTCGAGGCGCTGAAGGGCACGCATTATCCCGGCGGCGGCACCGTCGCCGACGCGCTCGCCAATGCGATCGCGACGATCGGCGAGAACATGAATCTGCGCCGCGCCGCTGGCCTTCATGTCGACCATGGCGTCATCGGCCATTATGTCCACAATGCGATCGCCGAAGGGCTCGGCAAGATCGGCGTTCTCGTCGCCCTCGAATCCAAAGGCAAGGCCGATGTGCTGGCGCCGCTCGCCAAGCAGATCGCGCTGCATGTCGCTGCGGCCAATCCGATCGCCCTCGATTCGAGCGGGCTCGATGCCAATCTCATCGCCCGCGAAAAAGCCGTGCTGGCCGAAAAGAATGCCGGCAAGCCGGCGAATGTGTTGGAGAAGATCGTCGAGTTGGGCCTGAAAACTTTCTACAAGGAAGTCTGCCTTCTCGATCAGCCTTCGATCCATGCCGAACATGCCAATAAGGCGATCGGCCAAGTGGTGAAGGATACGGAAAAGGCCGCCGGCGCGCCGGTCAATTTGAAGGCCTTCGTGCGTTATGCGCTCGGCGAAGGAATCGAAAAGCCGCCGGAACCGGATTTCGCCGCGGAAGTCGCGGCGGCGGCGGGGCAGGCGTGAGGCATCAGCCTTTCGTCTGAAGCTTTTCCGCGAGCCAGGTCTTGATCAGGGACTGATAGGGAACGTCGCGCTTATTGGCGGCGATTTTCAGGCCTTCGAGGAGCGATATCGGCAGACGCAGTGAAATCGATGTCGTGCTCGGCTTGAGATTAGGCAATCTCACAGCTTCGGCGCGCGTCCAATCGACATAGTCGGTCGAGTCATGCGTCTCCCAAAACTGCCGCTCTTCCGCTTCATTGGCGAAATGTGGCACGGGCTTAAGCTTCTTCGTCATAGCGAGCCCTTTCTTTGTTTTCTGATCCAATAGCGGCGGATCGGCCTTTCCGGAAAGTCCGGATGCGGCATGATGGCCTCCAATATCCCGCCGGCCGTCTCGATGATGCGGATCGCGGCTTTATTATCATCTTCGCAGATGAGAAGTAGATCTTCGATACCTTGCCGGCGCAGCTCTTCGATCCCGAGCGCGACTGCGCGATGGCCGAAGCCCTGCCCACGAAAGGCGGGAAAGACATGATAGCCGATATGGTCGGCGGTTGCCGCTGGCGTCGGGTCGATATGGGGTCGCAGCACGACGTGGCCGATCACAGAGGAATCGGCAACCATCCAAAACTGCTGATAAAGGATTTTTGGCTTGCCCGACGCCGGCTCCGGTGCTTTTTGGACGATGCGGATCACGCTCTGCGCCAAGGTTTCGACGATCTCTCTCGGCAAAGGCTTGCTGCCATCGCTAGGCTGCTGGGCTGCGACATAGGCGGCAACCCAGTCTTCGCAAGGCACGACGAGCCGCGCCGATGCCGGCGTGATCTGCGTCATTTCGCCCGTCTCCCACGCTTGCTCGCCAGAATCGTCGCGAGCGTCACCGGCCGATAATCGAAGACATCGACGCCGACGTCATATTGGCGGGTCGCCTCCTTCAGCCGGCCATGCGAATGGCCATGCAGATCGATCGCGCCTTTGCCCATCTCATGCCAGGTGCGGAAGGGATAATGGCAGAGGATGATGCGCCGTCCGTCGATTTCGAGCTCCTGATAGGGCAGGGCGCTCGCCCAGCCCTTGTTCTCGATCGTCGTCGGCGGGTCATTATTGCCGATGAGGAGATGTTTGCGGCCATGAAGCGCTGCGAGCAATTCGCTGACGCGCTTGCTTGTCTTGGCGGCGGTGAAATCGCCGAGATGATAGACCTCGTCCTTTGGGCCGACGGCTTCGTTCCAGCGCGCGATCAGGGCTTTGTCATGTTCTTCGATCGAGGCGAAGGGTCGGTGATCGACTCGCATGCGCTTCGCATCGTCGAAATGCGTATCGCCGGTGAAGAAAATCGTCATGCGATCAGCCTTCGGATCAAACCTCTACGGCGTTCTGAGCATTGACTTGCCGCATGATCTTATCCGAACCCCCGGATTAAATCCGGAGGCCAGCAACTTTTCGGGATCATGCTCTAAATTCAAAAATGTAGAGCATCGTTCAAGCGCAAAACCGCTCACACTTTTGCGCACGATGCTCTAGACAAGCATTCCGACGACGGCGCCGCTCATCAAGGTGGCGAGCGCCGCATCGAGGAGGAGAAAGGCTTTCGCCGCCGGCTCGAATTTGATGAGGAGGGCCAACCCGATCTGCAACAGAACGCCGCCGCAAATGATCCGCCAGGGTGGCGCCTTACGCTCTTCGCTGAGGAGCCAGGCGATGCAGAGAAGGGCGAGAAGCCCCAAAAGACCGTGCAGAATAGACATTCGTCCTCGCGCCAACGCTTTGCTTTGAGAGCAAAGGCGATGCCGGGGCAAGGAAAAGGCCCGCCGAAGACGGGACTTCGGCGCGTCTCGGGCAGCGGCGATCAGAAGGTCACTTTGACGCCGCCATAGGCTTCGAAGGGCGGGGCAATCGTGACCGAACGCGGGTCCGCTGAGCAGAACAGGCCCGCATCACAAACGCCAGGCGCCGCGTTATTGACTTGATTCTGCGTCGAACCCGTATCGTAAAGCGCACCATAGGTCGCACCGCGATAGTTGAGCGCATTGTTTATCAAGCCGAAGATCTGGACGTTCTTATTGATCTGATACGAGGTGCGCAGATTGACCGTGGCAAAGCCGGAGATCTGTGGCAGCGAGTTGATTTCGTCACCGTAATAATACTGGCTTGAGCGATAGACGAGATCCGCGCCCACCTTCCATTTCGGCAGGACGGTATAGTCGAAGCCAATTTTGAACTTGTGGTGGGGGATGCCGGGAAGGCTGTCTCCCGGCGTGACGCATTCGATGCCCGAGCCGGCGCCGCCGCAGTTGGCATTGGGATTGTTCGGCGAGGCGAGTTCGACCGGCGTCAGAAAAGTCGCCTGGATATAAGAATAGTTGGCGTAAACGTCCCATTTGTCGGTCTTATAGGTCGCGCCGATATCGACGCCTTGGCGCAATGTGTCGCCGGCGTTCGTGTAATAGCCGAAACCCGTGACAACACTCGGCACACTGTAGATGTCGTTCTGGTTTTCGGTCCTATAGAAGCTCGCGCTCCAATCAAGCCGTCCGGCAGGGAGCAGCCAGCTGATGCGATTGCTCCCTTTGAAGCCGGCCTCGACCGTCCGGGCAACGACCTGTTTCAGCGGTGGGTCGGCGACGAGGAAATTATCGATCATGCACGGCTGGCTCGGGCTTGAGCAGCCGAGTTCGAGCGGAGTCGGTGCGCGATTGGCCTCTGAATAGCTGGCATAAACGGAAATGTCCGGCGTGACCTTGAATGTCGCGCCGACGACCGGATTGATCCGGTTGAAGTTGTCGTTTGCATTCAGGCCGGGGCTCGCGCCGGTTTGGTCTGCCAGGGTGATTTGCGCGTCATTGAAACGCGCGCCGACATGCATGCCGAGTTTGTCGGTGATTTCGAAATCATCGAGGACATAGACGCCGATGTAGGTGTTCTGAGCATCGAGGTCGACCGGAGAAACGTCATACGCCGGCTGGTTGATCAGCTCGCCGTAGCTTTGGACGACGAAGTCCGGCGGCAGCGTGCCCAGCTCGCTACTGCCGGTGAAATGCGTCCATCCGTGATCGACGCTGACGCCCGCAGCGATGCTGTTCTTGTGGCCGAGGATTTGGTCGGTATCGGTCAGCTGCACTGTTGTGCCGATGCTCTCCGTGTGGGTCGAATTGCTGTCGATTTCACCCATCGGCTGGCCGTTCGGCTGACTCGGGTCTGGATCTACGAGAGTCGTGACATTGCCGCTATTGCAGAGGAAACCGGCGCCGGCGGCGCAATGGTAGAAATCGCTGACATTGCCGTCGACATGCGCTTGGGCATAGTTACGGACATAGGCGTTGCCGTTGAACTTCAGCGTGCTGGTGATCTGCGACACATCTGAGAGTGTGAGCATCTCCGCCGTCGTGTCGGTCGTCTGCGGAGTCGTAAAGACGGCGGCGGGGTTTTGCTCGGCAAGTACAAGCGGCGCCGTGCCGGCAACGCCGAGCCCGTCTGCGCCGCCCGTCATACTCAAATGGATCTCATTGCCCTCGGCGCGGTAGCCGAGGTCGGCATAGCCGCGTTCGACATCCGATTGCCCGAAATAGCGGTAGCCGTCGGTCCTGACGCCTTCCATTGCGACGTAATAGGCCCAATTGCCTTTGGTGTAGCCGTATTGGGCGGAGCCTTGGGCGGTATATAGGCTCCCGCCCTGAAGGTCGAACTCGGTGCCTTGCCAGGTGAAGCCGTTCTTCATGTTCATCACCACCGCGCCGGCGAGCGCGTTGAGGCCGAAGATCGGATTGCCGGTGACGATCTGCGCCTGGTCGATGGCGACGGTCGGGATCAGATCCCAATTGACCACATCGCCGTAGGATTCATTGATGCGAACGCCGTTCATATAAACGGCAAGGCCCTCCGGGGTGCCGGGAACCGGCGAGGCGGTTTCGCCGCGAAAGTCGAGCGATTGCGCAAGCGGACTGCCGATCTCGTCGGTCACTGAGACGCCCGGCGTCCGGCGCGCCAGAACGTCGGTGATGACGCTCTGGTTCAGATTTTCGATCTGCTGCGAATTGATGGACTGAACCTCGCTCGGAACATCCAACGTGCTCGTGCCCGTGCTGAGGGGCGTGGTGGCGACGACTTCGACCGGTTGCAGCTCTATGGTCTGAGCGGCCTGCTGAGCGAACGCCGGCGTGGACAAAAGCGCGAAGAGAGCGATCGGCAGCAGCCAAAAGAGCCATCTCCGCTTTGCCGCGATCGTCGCATGCCGATTGATTTTTGTGGCGTGAAACGCATAGCGAATCTGGCGCATAATCCCCCCGGCGCTTCATCCGTCACAGCTCGGCCTACGAACCCGGCCGCGTTTTTTGCGACCTTGTCGCCGAATGCCAGGCCTGGCCCATAAGCCGGCCTATTTTTATTTCAGTGACCAAATAAAGCCTGAATAGAATATTAAATGATAGATTTCAAGTACCTGAATTGTAAGACAATTGTACGAAGAGAGCCGACTAAATATTATCTTCTATAGAAAAGTTCACTCGATTTGTTGGAAAAATTCCCGATTTTCTACTTTCGTCCAGAGCTGTGGCTTTCGTCGGTTGCTGCAGAATGATCTCACTCCTTGCTTTTCAACTCGACGGCGAATTTGATGAGGGCGGGGCTCGTCGCAATTCCGAGCTTTTGCTTGATCGCGGCGACGGTATTGGCGGCGGTCTTATAGCCGATGTCGAGATCGGCGGCGATTTCGGAGAGGTTTTTGCCGTCGCCGAGCAGGCCGACGACCTGGCGTTCGCGATCGGTCAGATCGCGCAAGGGATCGCTGGCTGGCTCGAAATTGGCGAGCGCCAGGGCCTGCGCCACCGATTGGCCGAGATAGATCGCGCCGGAGCGCACCTTGTCGATCGCCGCCAGGATCGCATTCGGATCATCATTCTTAGTGATATAGCCGCGTGCGCCCAGATCGAGGGCGCGGGTCACGAAACGCGCCGCCTCGTACATGCTGAAGACGACGATCCGCGCCGCTTCATTATCGGCCAGGAGCTTCGGCAGCATATCGAAGCCGTTCATCTCGCCGAGGCCGATGTCGAGGATGACGACATCGGGCTTGAAGCTGCGGTTGGCGGCGAGGCCTTCCTCGGCGGTGCTCGCCTCCATCGTCGCAATGTCGGGACGCCGGCTGCAGATGCGGCGGCAGCCGTCACGCACGATCGGATGGTCTTCGATCACCAAGACTTTAACCTGGTCGCCGAGGGTCTCTGTCGCCATGCGCTGCCATGCTCTCACTTATTGTTGCGACGCATGATCTCGTCCGAAGGCTCTGCGAGCCTCCGGGATCATACTTTAGCTTGAGGCGACGGACGCCGGTTCGAGCGGACGCCGCGGCGCGGTAGCCGCACGAGCCTGCGTGGCCAATGGAATGAATGCGCTGATCAGGGTCCCGCTGCAAGTCCCCTTGCCGATCTCGAGGCGGCCGCCCAATTTGCGCAGGCGCTCGCTCATGCCGAGGAAGCCGAAGCCGAAACGGAAGTCTTCGGCGAGCCCGATGCCGTCATCCTCCACCAAAATCCGAATATGCGGCATCGCGTCCGCTGCGCCTTCGCCATTGATGCTCAGCATGACGCTCACCGATTTCGCTTTCGAATGGCGGGCGACATTGGTGAGACATTCCTGAATGATCCGATAGCTCGTTAGGCTCGCTTCTTCGCCGAAGAGACGCGCGGCCGCCGCCGACTTGTCGGGCGATTCCTGCGGCAGGACGAGGGCGCAGGAGATGTCGCGATGCGCGCTCGTCCAGGACTCGACGAGATGGCGGACGGCATCGGCGAGGCCCATTTGATGCAAGATGGCGGGGCGAATGCGATCGAGGATCCGATAATTGTGCTTTTGGATCGAATCGGCGAGGCGGGAGATCGCCTGCGCCCGTTCGATGATGTCCGCGCGCGCCGCGCCGGGGCTCTGCGTCGCGTCTTCGATGATGCAGGAAGCAGCCGCCCTGATCCCGAACAAGGAGGCGCCGAACTCGTCGTGCAGCTCACGCGCGAGCTCTTTGCGCTCGGCATCCTGAATCGACATGAGCCGGTCGATGAGCAGCCGATTGTCGGCCTCGGTGCACGCCAGCGAGCGGGCGAGATGGTTGAATTGCTCGCCGATCCGGCGCAATTCCTCGACCCTGATCTCGGCCAGCGCATCGAACTGCCCATGCTCCAGCCGGTCGAGGCCGTCGGCGAGATCGTGAAGCGGCTTCAAAGTGAACCGCGCCGTCAGATAGAGCAGCGTGACGATCGCAATCGAAATCAGGCCGAGGAGACCGGCAAGGAAGACGAGGCCGGACCAGATTTCCGCGACCTCGTCGGCCGGGCGCGTCGACATCACCAAGCGGCCGCGTTCAACCCCGCCGATCATGACCGGAAAGATTTTGACGACCCGTGCGGGCTCGAAAAAATGCAGGAACCAGTCCGGCGCCCGGCCGGCATCGGTATGGTCGAAATGCTGCACATAGGCCTCTGGCTGATTCGGCTCGTAATGCACGCTGATGTGGCGCACATGCGCCAGTTCGCGGCGCAGCCGCGTCAAGGCGTCGTCCGGCCATTGCGCCACCTCCATTTTTTCGAGCGCATAGCCGATCAGCAGACTGCCCATATTGACGCCGGATTGAGTCTCGGAGCCGATACGGCTGCGCGCCGCGAGCAGGGTCACGCTGATCGCCGCGAGCATGCCGAGGAACAGAATGGTCGATGGGATGAGCACGACGCGCATCCGCAAAGACCTTCCCGCCATCCCGAAATCTGGCATGCCTTTCATCCTCCTGACTTGGCGTTGCCGCGGCGAAGGCGTGCGGCCGACCCCTTCTGGGCGCCGCCTGGACTCCTCGCCCCGGCAACTGGCAGAGTGCACAGCGGCGACTGATCGTTTGACCTCTTTTGTCTTTTAAGCCGGTTTTTGTTCGTTAACCCGCTTTTTTGTTGAGGCGCGCGACGCGGCGTAGCAGAAAGCTGGCGCATAGGCAGGGCAGGACGCCGGCGTGCGTCCCGCCCTGCAAATGCGTCCTGCCTGCAAACATGTGAGAATGGGAGCTGGAATGAGAGAGCTCGGGCGCCAGTGGCGACGTGTGGTGATCAAGCTGTCCGGCGAAGCTTTGATGGGCGCCGGCGGCCACGGGCTGGACGCCGGCAGGCTCGAGGCCATCGCCGCCGATCTCGCCGAGGCGGCGCGGCGCGGCATAGAGACGGCGGTGGTCGTCGGCGGCGGCAATTTTTTCCGTGGCATCGCCGGCGCCGAAAAAGGCATCGAGCGGGCGCGCGCCGATTCGATCGGCATGCTGGCGACGGTAATGAATGCGCTCGCCATCGAATATGCGATCGAAAAGCAGGGCCGTCCGGCCCGCACCCTGTCGGCTGTGCCAATGCCTTCCATCTGCGAACCCTATTCGCGCCAGGCGGCGCTGCATCATCTCGGCAAGGGCCGCGTCGCGGTGCTGGCGGGCGGCACCGGCAATCCCTTCTTCACCACCGATACCGGCGCGGCTTTGCGGGCGGCGGAGCTTTCCTGCGATGCGATTTTAAAGGCGACGCAGGTCGACGGCGTCTATTCCGCCGACCCGAAGCTTGATCCCAGCGCCCGCCGTTTTGACACTCTCACCCACGACGAGGCGATTGCGAAAAATCTCGCCATCATGGATACGGCTGCCTTCGCCCTGGCGCGCGAGAACCGCATTCCGATCGTCGTGTTCTCGATCAAGGAGCCCGGCGCCATTTGCGCGGCGCTCGAAGGCCGGGGCAAAGCCACACTCGTGCTGCCGTGAGCCGCCGCAAGCGGCGGGCCGACGCCGCGTCGGGAGGCCCAACCGCCATCGCGTGCCGCAGCCGAGCCAAAACCACGGATCGCGGCGCCGGATCGGCGCATGGCGCAAAAAATTGCCTCGACGGCGACAGAGCTGCCGCAAGCTCGCCCACCTGCGATGAAATCTATGCTAGATTATCCCTTCATTGAAGGCCTGCTTCGAAGCGCGGGCTGGGCGCCGGGTCAGCATCCGGGACGGCGGAAGTCGCAGTGCAAAGAGGCTAACAGCGTCCGCAGGCGAAGCGGATCTCGGTTCGCCGTCCGAAAATCGACAGCCAGAGGGCGACAGCATGCCGCGCTTGCGGTAGATCAATCAGGGTTCGACGATGAGTGACGTTTTCGACATTTCCGATTTGAAACGGCGTATGCAGGGGGCCATCGCTTCGCTGAAGCATGAACTCGGTGGGTTGCGCACCGGGCGGGCCTCGGCGAGCCTCATCGAGCCGGTCCATGTCGAGGCCTATGGCCAGTCGATGCCGCTCAATCAGGTCGCCACCATTTCCGTGCCGGAGTCGCGCATGCTGTCGGTGCAGGTCTGGGACAAGGCAATGGTCGGCGCTGTCGACCGGGCCATTCGCGATGCCAATCTGGGCCTTTCTCCCGTCGTCGAGGGCCAAGTGCTGCGCATCCGCATCCCAGAGCTCAATGAACAGCGGCGCAAGGAGATGGCAAAGGTCGCGCATAAATATGCGGAAGAAGCGCGCGTCGCGGTGCGCCACGTCCGCCGCGACGGCCTCGACGCGTTGAAGAAATCGCTGAAGGATAAGCTCATCGGCGAAGACGAGGAAAAGCGGCATGAGACCGAGGTGCAGAAGCTGACCGATCAAACCATTGCCGAGATCGACCGCGCACTGGCGGATAAAGAAAAAGAAATCATGCAGGTTTGAGCTGCGGTGAATGAGGCGCGTCGAAAAGGCCCGATTGGCCAAACCGCCGATGCCGATAGGGCCGCCTCATATGGCCGTAAATGCTCGTTAGGCAATGGAATAATATGATCTTAAGCGCTTGAGCGAATTCGTGTAGATCAGTCGCGGCCGGCGGCGTAACCGGCTCTCAAGATCGTGGCATCACGGGGGCCGCAGCAAAGGACGATGTTTCGTATGATCGAGGTGGAGACGGCACCGAAAGTCGAGGTGCGGCCGGCCCGGACACCGCGGCATGTCGGGATCATCATGGATGGCAACGGCCGTTGGGCGCAGGGCCGCGGCCTGTCGCGAATCGAAGGCCACAGGCGCGGCCTCGAGGCACTGCGCCGCACGGTGCGAGCGGCCATTGAATTCGGCCTCGATTTTCTGACCGTCTACAGCTTTTCCGCCGAGAATTGGAGCCGCCCCATCGAAGAGGTCAGCGACCTCATGGGTCTGCTCAAGCGCTTCCTTCGCGAGGATCTGAACGAGCTCTACAAGATCGGCGTCAAGATCAAGGTGATCGGTACGCGCGACAATCTCAAGCCGGACATTCTCGCTCTTCTTGACGAGGCGGAGGCGCTCACCCGCACCAATACGCGGCTGACGCTGGTCGTCGCCTTCAATTACGGGAGCCGCCAGGAAATCGCCGCGGCGGCGCGGCTGATCGCTTGCAAAGTGGCGGCCGGCTTCATCAATGCCGCCGAAGTGGACGAAGCCATGCTGGCGCAGCATCTCGACACGGCCGGCATTCCCGATCCCGATCTCATCATTCGGACCTCGGGCGAGCAGAGACTGTCGAATTTTCTGATGTGGCAGGCGGCCTACAGCGAATTCGTCTTCCTGCCGATCCACTGGCCGGACTTCGATCGGCAAGCCTTTGCCGCAGCGCTCGCCGAATTTGCGGCGCGCGAGCGGCGCTTCGGCGGGGTGACCTTGCCGCCGCAGAATGCTAAAGTTCAAATTTAAGGCGATTTCCGCTCGCTTTGGCCATGGCTTGGCCGCAGCGAGCGGAGACTTCGACCCGATCGCTTTTGCGTGGACCGCTCGAGCAATCCCGCAAGAGCGAAAATTCGCTCCAGAGCAGAGAGCTGAGGCATCGCCTCAACCGGGGGCCGTACTAGAAGGTGGCTCGATACGAGCTCCGGATATAGAGGCATCCAAACGCTCAGGTAGGAGCCGCAACATGATCGATGGCTTCATAAGACAGACCGTTCTTCGCAGCCCACAGCACACTTGCTTTTACCACTTCACCGATCGCCGCAATCTGCCATTAATCCGGCAGCATGGCGGGATTCTCTCCATGAAGTCTCTACGAGATCGCGGAATAGCTGTTCCCGCACCGGGCGGGAATCAATGGAGCATGGATGCCGATCAAGAATGCGGCATGGATAATTATGTGCACCTCTGTTTCACAAAGGGGCATCCGACGTCGTATCACGCGATAAAGGACGGTCGAATAACTGACATCGTTTGGCTGCGCATCAATCCGGAGATCATCAAGTTACCCGGAGTTTTGATCACCGATGACGTGTCCAATAAGAGCGGTGTCGTTCCAAAAGAAGTCGCCGAAGCGTTGTCCGAGATCGACGTAGAGGTGATCTATACGCGAACGAAATGGAAGGACCCTGCCATCAAACAGCGACTTGACGTGGTTGACAAATACGAAGTTGTGATTCCCGATATTGTTCCTATCAACTACGTACAGAATGCGAATGGCTGAGCGCCCAGTTTTCGTCCCTTCGTCATCGGGACGCCTCCTTGTCCAAGAAGTCATGATAAGCTTTCCCTGGCATGCCGGAATGGCACCATCGCAAAAGAAGAAGAACGTCGCCGAACTTCACAAAGCAGCCGGGGAAAGAAACCTTTCTCCATTGCTTGAAATTTCTAGCAAGTCCGAGTCGGAGGGTGGCAGGCGATTGAGCGCCTTTCACCAGGTTTTGAGAGTGAACGGTCATGAGACGACCGTTGAATGCGCCTTTCAGGGGAGCAAAGTATTCGAGAATGGGGGTCCGTTTACGGACATCTACGCCATGACTAGCCGGGAGGCGAAGCGGGATGATCGGACTAGAAATTCAGGCCGGCTGATCGGGTTCTCTTTTGAGGGCGAGGACTTTCCTCTTTCGCCTGCTACCGCTTTTTATGACTGGCTTTACATCAACGCCTTGTTTCCACACAGAGAGTGGTTGAAGCGATTGGGTCAATTCGCCGGGTTCACTGACATTGAGTTCAACCCCGAACGTTCGCTAAATTGTCAGGCGAGGTCATGCGCAATGTTTGTTGCTCTGGAATCTCGGGGCGAGCTCGAAGAAGCAATTCAGTCATTCGGAATATTTATGAGCGCCGTTGAAGGGGCGTCACTCTAGGAACTATCTGACAATTTCAGATTGACCTACTACTCGCGGGGACGTTTGGGATGCTTGGTGGTCATTATGGGCTACATTTCAAGGATGATCCAAACCCCGGCGCCTGAGAATTAGGGGCTGGCCCCAACCCGCATAAGGTCGCATTGCCAGTCCATCGGTCGATCCGAAGCGTGGCAGCTCCTTCGTTAAACTTGATAATGTCCCATCGGAAGACAATCATGATCGCAGCCGCGATGATCATAGCGCCGACAATAATTGCCGAAGGATTGCTCATGCTGGAAGTATTGCACGACGTGCCGAAAGCCGCAAAGGGCGCCTTATTCAAGCTGGTCCACTACCGAAAAGTCTTGCAACTTTCCGGGGATATGCCCTAGGTCCAAAAGCCGCCGCTGGGCGATCCCGGGCGCCCTTTGAGCCTTGGCCTTGGACCCGGAGGGGCTGCGCCCCGACGCAGCCTGCCGGGACGGGACGACGTCCATGCAAGCTCATCAAGCGGAAAGCCTTATGACCATTCCCGCCGAGGCGCCGAAACCGATCGCCACTGCCGATGGCACGGACGCGCCGGCCTCGCCGGCGGCAGCTGCGTCGCTGCGCGCCCGGCTCGCCGATCTCGGGCCGCGAATCATCTCTGGGCTCGTGCTTGTCGGCGGGGCGATCCTGACCTTGCGCAGCGGCTTTCTCATTTTCTTCCTCGCCTGGCTTGCGGCGTCGCTCCTGGTGCATTTCGAATGGCAGCGTCTCGTCGGCGGCCTTCGCGAGCTTCTGCGCTTGGCCTGCGGCTCGCTCGCCATCATCGCGGCGGGGCTGCTGGCGCAAGCGAATGGCGTCAGTCTCGCGGTGATGGTGCTTGGTCTCGGCGCCGCGGCCTGCGCCTATTTGGCGGAGGACGGCCGGCGCGCCTGGAGCGCCGGCGGCGTGTTCTACGCCGGCAGCCTCATCGTCTCGGTCTCGGTCTTGCGCCTGTCGTTTCCCTTCGGCCCGCGCGCCATTGCCTGGCTCTTCGCCGTCATCTGGAGCACGGATGTCATCGCCTATTTCGCCGGGCGGCTGATCGGCGGGCCGAAGTTCCTGCCGCAGATTTCGCCGTCCAAGACCTGGGCGGGAGCTCTGTTCGGCCTTCTCGGCGGCGCTTTCATGGGGTCTTTGTTCCTGATTGTCGCGGCGCATCTCACGCGGCTCGAGACGCCGGCGCCGCTCTTCGTTCTCTTCCTCCTCGGCCTGATGACGGCGGCGGTGGCGCAGGGGGGCGATATTTTCGAGTCCTGGACGAAACGGCGCTTCGGCGCCAAGGATTCCGGAATTCTGATTCCGGGTCATGGCGGTCTGATGGACCGGCTCGACGGCTTCATTGCCGCCGCCGCATGGGTGACGATCCTCGGTGCATCGCGGGGATTTCCCTCACCGGCGGAAGGCTTGTTTCACTGGATGTGAAGATAGGACAGATCATGGCGGGACAGGCTGAACTCCGACGCGAGGCGGCGGACCATGAAGTAACGGCGGCCGCACTGGCGGCCGATGACAGGGCGCCGCGATCCGTCGTGATCCTCGGCGCAACCGGGTCGATCGGCAAATCGACGGCGGATATTGTCGCTGGATCGAAGGGGGCGTTCACGGTCGCCGCCGTCGCCGGCGGCCGCGATCCGATCGCGCTGGCGCGGGTGGCGCGCGACCTCGGCGCAAGCTTCGCCGCGCTTGCCGACCCTTCCGGCTATGCTGAACTGAAGGCAGCCTTGGCCGGCTCCGGCATCGAGCCGGCGGCGGGGCCGGCCGCGGTCGTCGAGGCGGCGCTGCATCCGTCCGACATGGTCATGGCGGCAATTTCCGGCACTGCCGGGGTCGAGCCCACCTATGCGGCGCTCTCGGCCGGCCGGACCGTGGCGCTCGCCAATAAGGAATGTCTGGTCTGCGCCGGGCCGGCCTTCATCCGCCAAGCGGCGGCGATGGGCACCAGGCTGCTGCCGGTCGACAGCGAGCACAATGCGATCTTCCAGGCGCTGGGCGATGCCGATCTCGCCATGATCGAGATGATGACGTTGACCGCCTCGGGCGGGCCCTTTCGGACCTGGACGGCCGCGGCGATCGCCAAGGCGACGCCCGAGCAGGCCTTGCAGCATCCGAACTGGTCGATGGGCCCGAAGATCACGGTCGATTCCGCCGGCCTTATGAACAAAGGCCTGGAAGTCATTGAAGCCCATTATCTTTTTGGCATAGAACGGGAGCGGCTCGACGTCCTCGTGCATGCCCAATCCGTGGTCCACGGGCTGGTCGCCTTTCGCGACGGCTCGGTCACTGCGGGTCTCGCGGCGCCGGATATGCGGGTGCCGATCGCGCACTGTCTCTCTTATCCGCGCCGGCTGACGACCGCCGCCCGCCGCCTTGATCTGGCGAGCGTCGGGCAGTTGACCTTCGAACGGCCGGATTTCGCGCGGTTTCCGGCCCTGCGCGTCGCGCTCGACGCCTTGCGCACCGGACGCGGCGTGCCGACGGTGCTCAATGCTGCAAATGAGGTCGCGGTCGAGGCCTTCCTCGCCCGGCGCATCTCCTTCCATGACATCGCCCGGCTCGTCGAGCGGAGCTGCGAGGCGGCGCAGGCCGACGGCACGGCGCATGAACCTCAATCCGTTGCGGATGCGCTGGCCATTGACCATATCGCCAGAGAAAGGACGCGCGCCCTCTTGGCGCATGGGTCTGCTTCCGGCATGGTAACGAATTAGTAACCAAGGGAGCGGCGGATCGGCAGCTGCCGGTGCCGGCCTCTGCCTTTGCCGATCTGCCTTCGCGAGGCCCAGGAGCGGTTGGCGGGGCCGAGCCGGCGAAGCCTACGGCCCTTTCATTCACACGTTGAGGCGGTCGGTGCCGGCATGCGGGCCGGGGCCGGAAGAGGAGGAGCGATGTCGTTTATCAGCCATTTGGGGTCCATCGGCGGATCCATCGTGCCCTTTATCTTCGTTCTCAGCATCGTGATCTTTTTTCACGAATTCGGGCATTTCATCGTCGGCCGCCTGTGCGGCGTCAAAGTCGATGCCTTTTCCCTCGGCTTCGGTCCCGAACTTCTGGCCTTCACCGATCGCAGCGGGACGCGCTGGCGCCTGGGCCTGCTGCCGCTCGGCGGCTATGTGAAGTTCCATGGCGATGCCAACGGCGCCTCGATGAGCGATGCACAAGGCCTCGCGGCCATGCCCGCATCCGAGCGGGCGGTGACCTTTTTCACGCAAAAAGTATGGAAGCGGGCGGCGATCGTCGTGGCCGGACCGCTCGCCAATTTCGTCCTCGCCATCGTGATCTTCACCGGAATTTATTACCTCCACGGGCGGGCGATGCTCGTCCCGCAGATCGACAAAGTCGCCGTCGGCAGCGCGGCGGAAGCGGCCGGCTTCGCCCCGGGCGACACGATCATGGCGATCGACGGCACCAAGATCCAAAGCTTCGAGGACATGCAGCGAATCGTGCAGGCCGCGAGCAACAGGCCCCTGGCCTTCGTCGTCGACCGCCACGGCAAGGAGATCACGCTCGTCGCGACGCCACGGCGGCGCGAGGTGAAGACGCCCTTCGGCGCGACGCGGACCGGAGTTTTGGGGGTCGAGGCGAACGCCAGCCCCGCCAATTGGCACATCCAGCATTATGGGATTCTCGGCGCGGCCCGCCTCGCGACGGGCGAGACCTGGTCGATCGTCGCACAGACCGGTTCCTATGTCGGCGGATTGTTCACCGGCCGGGAATCAACGGACCAATTGTCCGGGCCGATCCGGATTGCCGAGGTCTCGGGCGCAATGGCCAGGATCGGTTTTGCCGCGCTCCTCAATCTCGCCGCGGTTTTGTCAATTTCCATTGGGATCTTGAATCTCGTTCCCATTCCGCTGCTCGATGGCGGCCACCTGCTGTATTATGCCATCGAGGCGGTGCGGGGCAGGGCGCTGAATGAGAAGACTCAGCAGGTAGGGTTCAAGATCGGGCTTACTCTGGTTGCGGGATTGATGATTCTTGCAACCTACAATGATATTTTGCATCTCACTCGCTGATTCTGGAAAGGAGGGTGCCGCGCGTCCGGCCTGATCGCGCCAGCGGCTGTGGCAAGGCTACAGGAAGCGTGTCTTACTCGCCACGCATCCTCGAAAACCATCCGGCGGCGGCTCACCCCATTTGCAGGATTGGAGAAAGCGAGTAGAAGCGGAACCTGCGGCGTGAGCATCGGTGACGATCGCTCGCGGTGCACAAAGTACGATCGCAGAACCTTTGGTCTCCGGGTCAAACGAAGTCGGTGCCTTGAGCGCCGCAGCCCGCGTGGACCTCATAAACAGGCATAGACGGTGTCGGGATGCTGCGGGTGCATGGGCAGCCTCGGAACCGCGGTGCGGATCGGTACGATAGAGGCGGGGACCGGGTATAGATGAAATTCTTTCATGATCATTTCTTCCGGTTGTTCCTGCTCCTCGCCGTCCTGGTGCCAGTCTTCATGGTCGCGCCTGCGCCCGCGCACGCCCAAACCATTGAGGTGGAAGGCAATCAACGGGTCGATAGCGAAACGATCGCCTCCTATTTCTCGGGAACCGACCCTGCCGCGATCAACAAAGGGATCAAGGATCTCTACGCCACCGGTCTCTTCTCGGACGTGCGGGTCAGCCGGCAAGGCGGCGAGCTCATCGTCCATGTGGCCGAAAACAATGTGATCAACAGGGTCTTCTTCGAAGGCAACAGCAAGGTCAAGACCGAGCAGCTCACGGCGGAGATCCAGTCGAAGTCGCGAGGTCCGTTCAGTCAGGCGATGGTCGAAGCCGACGTCCAGCGGATCAATGATCTCTACCGCCGCGCCGGCCACGCCGCGGCGAAGGTCACCTATCGCATCGTCAATCTTCCTAATGGCCGCGTCGACGTGGTCTTTCACGTTGATGAGGGCGAGAAGACCGGCGTCAAAGATATCCAGTTCGTCGGCAACCACGTATTTTCGTCGGCCAAGCTGCGCGACCTGATGACGACGACGGAGATGAACTGGCTGTCCTTCTTCAAGAGTTCCGATGTTTATGACCCCGACAAGATCGCATCGGATCTCGAATTGATCCGCCGTTTCTATCTCAAGAACGGCTACGCCGATTTCCGTGTCACCGGTTCGGATGCGCGCTACGACCCGAAGGCGGGCGGCTATATCATCACGATCACCATCGAAGAAGGCGTACAATACCGCGTCGCCGGCGTCGACATCGACTCGCACATTCCGGCGATCAGCAATGCATCGCTGCGTCCTTTTCTGCGCTTCTCGGCCGGGGGGACCTATAATGGCGACCTCGTCCAAAAAACCACCGAGGCCATGACCAAGGAACTCATGCAGCGCGGCTATGCCTTCTCCCACGTGCATCCGCGCGGCGACCGCGATGCGGCGACGCGGACGGTGAGGATCGCCTTCGTGGTCGACCAGGGGCAGCGCGTCTATATCGAGCGGATCGACATACACGGCAATACGAGGACGCGCGATTACGTCATCCGGCGGGAATTCGACCTTGCCGAAGGCGATGCCTATAATAAGGTGTTGATCGACAAGGCTGAGCGGCGCCTCAACAATCTGGGCTTTTTCAAGAAGGTCAAAATCACCACCGAACAGGGTTCGACGGCGGACCGCGTCATCGTCGTGGTGAATGTCGAAGATAAGCCGACCGGCTCATTCTCGGTTTCCGGCGGCTATTCCACCATGGACGGCATCATCGGCGAGGTCGCGGTCAGCGAGTCCAATTTCATGGGTCGCGGCCAATTTGTCCGCTTGGCCGTGAGCGGCGGCCAATATACTAAAGGCATCACCTTCTCTTTCACCGAGCCTTATTTCCTTGGCCAGCGCATCGCCGCGGGGTTCGACGTCTACGCCAAGGACAATTCGGTTTCGCCTTATATGTTCTATGAAAACTTCATGGTCGGCGGCACCTTGCGCTTCGGCTTGCCGGTGACGGACCAGGTCACTTTCATGCCGCGCTATTCGGTCTATTCGTCCTATGTTTCGATCCCGAATAACGGCAGCTTTCCCTATAATGACTGTACGAATCCGATCCCTGGCGTGACGCCTTTGGACACGCCGTCGGGGGCGGCGATTTCAGGGTATCCTCAGGCAACCTCCACCAATAACTGCTTGACCAATGGTGAGGCTTCTCTCGCCCTCAAGGAGGAGCAGGGGACGACCATCACCTCCATGCCGGGCTTCACCGTGGCCTATAATTCGCTGGACAATAACAAGAATCCGACGGGCGGCATCCACGCGGAATGGCGCGAGGATTTCGCCGGCGCGGGTGGCGACGAGCATTATGTTCGCTCGACCGGCGACTTCCGCTATTACCATTCTCTTTGGGAAGATCTGGACATCGTCGGCCTGGTGCATGTGCAGGGCGGTTTTCTCGAGGGCTTCGGCAGTAATCCGCTGCGCATCGTCGATAATTTCATGCTGGGTCCGACGCTCGTGCGCGGCTTTGCGCCGGCCGGCATCGGCCCGCGCGACATTTCCTCCGGCATCAATCCTGAGGGCAATCCGCTCGGCGGCACGAGATATTGGGGCGCGTCCGTCGAGACGCAATTCCCGATCTGGGGTGTGCCGAAGGAGATCGGCTTGAAGGGCGCCGTCTTTGCCGATGCCGGTGCATTGTGGGGCTACAGTGGCGGGACCTATTTCCCTGCCTTCGCCTCGAATCCGGCCCAGTATGGCGGCCCCTGCGGATCGACCTACTTTTACGGGCAGTGCGCTAACATCACCGTCGGCGGCGATTCGGCGGACATCCGCTCATCGGTCGGTGCTTCGCTCATCTGGGCCTCGCCGCTGGGGCCGATCCGCTTCGATTTCGCCAAGGCGATTACGAAGAACGAGTGGGATCAGACGCAGTTCTTCAGCTTCACCGGCGGCACCACCTTCTGATAACCTAGAGCCGATCCCGGCGATGTGGAATTGCCATTCAGGCACATCGGATATATCCGATGTGCCAAAGATGCGATCCACATGATCGGGACAAATCGGCTCTACATCAAAGAAGTAGAACATGTCCTCGATGAGACATCGGATATATCGGATGGCTTAAATGGCAGAAAAGTCTAGCAATTTTTCCGGGACATCCTCTAGTCGGCCTTGATCGAAAATGCGTTGTGGCACCAAGTGGTGCCTGCCCGGCAGAGTTTGCGCGGGCGCGGCTTTGCAGCGATCCGCGACGAGATCCGAACATAAGCAAGATCCGACATGATATGAGCGATCCGGTCTTCTTCCGCCCTGTCTCGCATCCGAGCCTGGCGGAAATTCTCAGCTGGACCGGCGCCCGAGCAAGCGGCGTCGCCGATTCGGCGGCGATCGTCATCGAGCAACTCGCCCCGCTCGATGAGGCGGGGCCGGGCGCCCTGGCTTTTTTCGACAATCCGAAATATCTCGACGCTCTGCTCGCGACCCGCGCGACGGCCTGTTTCGTCACCGAGCGCTTTGCCGGGCGTGTGCCGGCGAAGACCTTGGCGCTGGTGACGGCCGAGCCCTATCGGGCCTTTGCGGCTGTCCTGGCCCATTTGTTTCCGGATGCCGTCAAGCCCGGCTCTTGCTTCGGATCGCGCGGGATCAGCCCGGGTGCCTTCGTGCATCCCGAGGCGCGGCTCGAAAGCGATGTCATCGTCGATCCAGGCGCCGTCATCGGGCCGGGGGCCGAGGTCGGTTCAGGCTCTTCCATCGGCCCCAATGCGGTGATTGGACCGCAGGTGCGGATCGGCCGCGATTGCCTCATCGGCCCCGGCGCGCGGATTCTCAATGCGCTGATCGGCAATCGCGTGATTATCCATTCCGGCGCCGCTATCGGGCAGGATGGTTTCGGCTTTGCCATCGGGCGGCGCGGCCATATGAAGGTGCCGCAGATCGGCCGCGTCGTCATTCAGGACGATGTGGAAATCGGCGCCAATACGACGGTTGATCGCGGCATGATCCGCGATACGGTGATCGGCGAGGGCACGAAGATCGACAATCTCGTGCAGATCGCGCACAACGTGCGGATCGGCCGGCATTGTCTGATCGTGGCCCAGGCGGGAATCTCCGGTTCGACGGAGCTCGGCGATTTCGTCAGCGTGGGCGGGCAAGCCGGTTTTGCCGGTCACCTTTCCGTCGGTCCCGGCGCGCAGATCGCGGCGCAAGCCGGCGTGACCGTCGACGTGCCGGCAAAGGCGCGGCTGGGGGGGACGCCGGCGCGCGCCTTTCGCGATTGGCTGCGCGCCCATGTGGTGCTCGATCGGCTCATCAAGGCGCCGCCGCCGGGACGCAAGCGGCCCGGCGATAGATGACCTGAGTTTGGCGGAAGAAAAGGTTCGTTCATGGACGAAGTCGCAGCAAATACGCTCGAAACCTACGATATTCTGCGATTGCTGCGCTCGCTGCCGCATCGTTACCCTTTCTTGATGGTCGACCGCATCGTCGAGGCCAAGGGTGACGAGTCCTGTATCGGAATCAAGAACGTCAGCGTGAACGAGCCGCAGTTCCAAGGGCATTTTCCGGAACGGCCGGTGATGCCCGGTGTCCTGCTCATCGAAGGCATGGCGCAGACAGCGGGCGCTTTGTGCATCAATGCGGTGTCGGAGGGCACGACACCGCCGCTCGTTTATTTTATGACCATCGACAAGGCCAAATTCCGCAAGCCCGTGCTGCCGGGCGACAGGGTGGAATTCCATATGACCAAGCTCGACCAGCGCAAGACCATGTGGTGGTATCGCGGCCGCGCCTTGGTCGATGGCGTTCTCGTCTGCGAGGCGGAGATCTCCGCCATGCTGGTGCTCGCGCAGAAGGATGCGGCGGGCGCTGCGGCCGAGAGCAAGACTTCCGGGCAGAGCGGCGCTGTGGCAAAGAGCGGATGAGCGCGACGGACGACGTCAAAGCCGAGACTTTCATTCATCCCTCGGCCCTGGTCGAGCCGGGGGCTCGACTTGGAGCCGGCGTCAGCATCGGGCCTTTCTGTCATGTCGGCGCGGCGGCCGAGCTCGGCGATGGCGTCGAACTCGTCTCGCATGTGGTGGTGGCCGGCCGCACCAAGATCGGCGCGCGCACCCGCGTCTTTCCCTTCGCCTCGCTCGGCCATCCGCCGCAGGATCTCAAATATCGCGGCGAGCCGTCCTCCTTGTCGATCGGCACGGATTGCATCATCCGCGAAGGCGTGACGATCAACCCGGGCACGCAGGGCGGCGGCATGCTGACGGCAATCGGCGACCGCTGCACATTTTTGGCGCATGCCCATGTCGGCCATGATTGCCGGATCGGCCATGATGTCGTCTTGTCGAACAATGTGATGATCGCCGGCCATGTCAGCATCGGCGATTGGGCGGCCTTCGGTGGCGGCGCGGCGGTCATCCAATTCACCCGCATCGGCGCGCATGCCTTTCTCGGCGGCTTGAGCGGCCTCGAACACGACCTCATCCCCTATGGGCTCGCCGTCGGCAATCGCGCCCAACTCGCCGGCCTCAATCTCGTCGGCCTCAAGCGTCGCGGCTTTTCGCGCGAGACGATCAATGAGCTGCGGCGCGCCTACCGCCTCCTATTCGCGGCGGAAGGCACGCTGCAGGAGAGGATCGCGGATGTGACCAAGGTCTTCGCCGAGCAGAAGGAGGTGCAGGCGATCCTCGACTTCCTCGGCAAGACCGGCGAGCGGGCCATCTGCATGCCGGATCAGGGCGGCGGGCGGTTCGGGTGACGCGCCGTCTGTGGCCCTTTGCCTCGATCGAAACCCGAGGTTCCAAGTCGCTCTAGAGCATCGTGCGCAAAAGTGTATGCGGTTTTGCGCTTAAACGATGCTCTATTTTTTAAATCTAGAGCATCTTATCCGCCCTCAAGTGATTCCACTTGAAGGCGGGATGCTCTAGCGCAGGCTGGACAGGCGCGGTTGCGGATCGACGATGGCGACCCAGATGTTCGGGTTTTCCTGCGACTGACGCTTATAGAAATGATAGCCGGTCGCATCCCAGGGACGGATCTCGTCGCGCATATTGTCGAGAATGAATTCACCTCTGTTCGTCTTGACGGTGAGGATCGCATGGCCCTCGCCATTCTGATCGCGAACGATGGTCATGAGCAGCGCCTGCCGCGGCAGGCC
The DNA here is from genome assembly GCA_963704745.1 of uncultured Alphaproteobacteria bacterium. Taxonomy (GTDB): domain Bacteria; phylum Pseudomonadota; class Alphaproteobacteria; order Rhizobiales; family Beijerinckiaceae; genus Methylovirgula. The sequence continues at coordinate 2,190,465 of OY969936.1, read as the reverse complement.
CGTTTCCATCAATAGTTTCCTTTTATAGAGCGCGTAGATTTTGCAATCGCCTTTTCCATCGATCGGATAGTCCCAATGGTCGAGCATCGTGCCCCAATGGTCGAAGTTCGAAACCGGCTGGATCGTGCGGTTTACGTAAACGTTGATCCGGTTCAGGATCTGCCAGGTTTTCTCGGTGAGATTGACATCGATTGCCGGAAGGGCCTGCTGGTTGCATTCCTGCGGCTCGCGGCGACAAAAATCGAGCCAGCCATAAGGCACGGAGGTCTGGCCGCCGAGGGTTGCATAGCTGGCCTGCAAGGCCAAGGTGCCGGCATGGCCGCTGCCAATGAAGAAAGCCGCCGCCATGATGGACGAGGCCAACAGAGTGCGAACAATCGTCTTCGCGCGCATCGATAGTTTCCCGCGGCAATGGCGGGCCGGTCTGCCGGCCTCGCCTGTTCGCGGGCGAATTTGCCGAAGCTCCTTTGTCGAGTTCGGAAGCGGAAAGTTAGAGTTTTATGCAAATGGGCATAATCCGCGGCGCCGATCAGTCGCGGTGAATGACAAGTGAAGATGCGGATCTTTCTGATTGCCGGCGAGGCCTCGGGCGATCAGCTCGGCGCCGGATTGATGGCCGCTTTGCGCCGGGCGCAACCCGAGGTCGAATTTTGCGGGGTCGGCGGCGCGGCCATGGCGAGCGCCGGTCTCACGAGCCTCTATCCGCTCGAAGATCTCGCGGTGATGGGCTTTTTGCCGGTTTTGCGTCAGCTGCCGCATCTTCTGGCGCGCCTCGACGAGACGGTCGCCGCCGTGCTGCGTGAGAAGCCCGATGCTCTCGTCATCATCGACAGTCCGGACTTCACCCATCGGGTGGCGCGGCGTGTGCGCCGGGCGATGCCGAATCTTCCCATCATCGATTATGTGAGCCCGAGCGTCTGGGCTTGGCGCTCGGGCCGGGCGCGCAAGATGCGGGCCTTCATCGATCACGTTTTAGCGCTTTTGCCCTTCGAACCCGAAGCCTATCGCCGGCTCGGCGGACCTTCCTGCAGCTATGTCGGCCATCCTTTGATCGAGCGGGTTGCGGATCTCACACCAAGTGCAAATGACCTGCGCCGGCGCGGAAAAACGCCGCCGCTGGTGGTCGTGCTGCCGGGCTCGCGCCGCGGCGAAATCGAGCGGCTGATGCCGATTTTTGCGCCGACATTGAAGCTGCTGGCCGATCGCGTCGGCGCTTTCGACGCTGTGCTTCCGGCGGTCCCTCATCTTGAGGCAGAGATCCGCAGCAAGATTGCGCCCTGGCCGGTGAAGCCGCGGGTGATCTGCGGCGAGACCGAGAAATTCGCGGCGTTCCGGGGCGCCAAGGCGGCGCTCGCCGCGTCGGGAACCGTGACGCTCGAATTGGCGCTGGCACAGGTTCCGATGGTCGTCGCCTATGCGGTCTCCCCGCTCGAAGCTTTGGTGCGTCCTTTCATCAAAGTGCCCTCGATCGTTCTGCCCAATCTCATCCTCGGCGAACCGATGGTGCCCGAATTCTTGCAGGAGAAATGTCAGCCAGAGGCGCTTGCTGCGGCGCTCGCCGCGCTCTTTCGCGACGGGCCGGAACGCAAGGTCCAGTGCGAAGGCTTTTCGCGCATCGCAAAGTGCCTGCGCTTGCCTGTCGGCGAGACGCCGAGCGGCCGTGCCGCAGCCATCGTGCTCGAGATGATTGCGCTCGCCGCACGGCCACGGAAATAAAACGCCGCTTTTTCGTTGCGCCGCAAATTTCATCGCCCAGCGTGAAATGCGGCGTGAACAAGAAATGAAGGAGCGCAATGTGCCGAATTGTGCTTTGCTTGGACGAACCTTTCGGCCTGCCGACCGTTATCGCAAACAAGGCTCGCGCGCATCTGACCAAAAACCGGTTGCGGGCCGGTGGACAAAATGAAAATCAAATAGTTGCAGCATTTTCTTGAAGGAAAGAACCAGGCATCTTTCCGCGAAATGCCGAAGGAGGGACTGATGAAGGAGGCGCCGATCTCGGCCGAGGTCTCGGTCGTCAGCTCCACCAACCCTTTGGGGCTTTATTCTCAGAATTGACAGCGGCGCTACATCTGTCTATCAAACTTATAGACTAAGTCATAAAAATTCGGATCGAACGTACAAGAACCGAGGTTCGAAGCTGATGACGATCGATTGGCACGGGTTCAATTATCTCTACTCGATCTCGGGTTTCGTGGTCGGCGCGCTCGTCGGCTTCACCGGCGTCGGCGGCGGCTCATTGATGACGCCGCTTCTCGTCTTGCTGTTTGGTTTTTCGCCTGCCGCGGCCGTCGGCACCGACCTCCTTTACGCGGCGCTCACCAAGACGAGCGGAACCATCGTCCATGGTTTCAACCGCACGGTCGATTGGCGCATCGTGCGGCGGCTTGCGACGGGCAGTCTGCCAGCAACAATTCTCACCCTGATCGGGCTTAAGTATTTCGGCGTTAAGGATCACACGACCAATAGCGTCATCACGACGGTGCTCGGCCTGGCGCTGATATTGACGGCGTTCACGCTTTTGTTCCGCAAATGGATCTTGACGCGTCTCGCCGGCTTCGTCGATCGCCTGTCGGACGAGCGGATCAATGTCGTCACCATCGTGCTGGGCGCTTTTCTGGGCTTCCTGGTGACCTTGTCCTCGGTCGGCGCGGGCGCGATCGGTGCCACGGTTTTGATCCTGCTTTATCCCAAGCTTCCGACCGCGCGCATCGTCGGCTCCGATATCGCTCATGCCGTGCCTTTGACGCTGATCGCCGGGATCGGCCATTGGTATCTCGGATCAATCAATTTTGGTTTGCTTTTTTCCCTGTTGATCGGCTCCGTGCCGGGGATTGCGCTCGGTAGCCAGTTCGCCATTTACGTGCCGGATCGGCTCTTGCGGACCGTTCTCGCCGGCACACTCGCCATCGTCGGCGCTAGGCTCGCGATCTAAAGTCGCGCGGCGGTATCTGCCGCACGGTTTTGCCCTCTGCCGCAAATTCCATCCATGCTATGTCCCGGCAGGTCGGCGTTGGCGGGTCCGTCTGTGCGCCATCCGCAAAGAGGGAATCTTCATGATCAAGGCTGTTCGGGTCCATGAGGTCGGCCCGCCGGAGGTGATGCGGGTCGAGGAGATCGAACTGCCGCCGCCCGGGCCGGGCGAGCTGCGCGTCCGCAATCATGCCGTCGGCCTCAATTACATCGATGTCTATTTTCGTTCCGGCCTTTATCCGGTTGCGCAGAAGCCCTTCATTCCCGGCAATGAAGCGGCCGGCGAGGTGGTCGAGATCGGCGAAGGGGTGAAAGGCTTCAAGCCCGGCGAGCGCGTCGCCTATACGGTGTCGCTCGGCTGCTACGCGCAGGAGCGCAATGTCGAGGCCTCACGGCTGGTCAAATTGCCGAAGGCCATCTCTTATGAGACGGGTGCGGCGATGATGCTCAAGGGGCTCACGGCGCAATATCTCCTGCGCCGGACCTATAAGGTGAAAAAGGGCGATGTGATCCTCGTCCATGCCGCAGCCGGCGGCGTCGGCCTGATCCTTTGCCAATGGGCCAAGGCCCTCGGCGCGCATGTGATCGGCACCGTCGGCTCGCTGGAAAAGGCCAAGCTCGCCAAAAAGGCCGGCGCCAAAGACGTGATTCTTTATCGCGAGGCGGATTTCGTCGAAGCCGTGAAAGCGCTCACCAAGGGCAAGCTCTGCGACGTCGTCTATGACGGGGTGGGCCGCGCGACCTTTCCCGCCTCGCTCGATTGTCTGCGGCCGCTCGGAATGTTCGTGAGCTTCGGCTCGGCATCCGGGCCGATCGACGCCTTCAATATCGGCCTATTGGCGCAGAAGGGCTCGCTCTACGCGACGCGGCCGACGCTCCATACTTATATTGCGAAGCATCAGGACCTTGAAAAAATGGCGGATGATCTCATCCGCATGGTGACGAAAGGGGACATCAAAATCCCCGTTCATGCGACCCGCAGGCTCGACGAGATCGTCGCCGCGCATCACGCGCTCGAAGCGCGCGAGACGATCGGCGCGACCGTGCTGCTGCCATGAGCGACGGCGGGCTTTGCCGCCGCCGCAGTCAATGAAGAAAGCGCTCTTCGAAGCAGGGATTCGAAGCAAGCAGTCTGGGCGGGCGCTTCATTGCCCCTTCAGGCGCTTGTTGCATTCGCTGTAATAGCCGCCGCCTTTTTGGATCCATCTGAGGCCACCATTGGAATTGGTCGCCTTATTGGCCTTGTATTGATCATCACAGGTTTTGAACCGCGCCGCGCCGGGCTTTAAATTGGCATATTGCGGCGAGATCGCGCGCGGGAAGACGATCGGAGCCGTCACCACGGGAGCTGGGGTCGCTGCGGTGGACCTCGCCTTCGCCGGCTTGGTGGCCGGCGCGGGTGCAGGCGCTGTGGCCGGCGCAGCTGCTGGTGCGGCTTGGGGCGCCGGGGCAGGAGGTGCCGCTGCCGGCGCGGCGGCGCCTTTCAGCTCGGCCGAACATTGCTTGTAGAACTGGTTCCAGCTCTGGCCCTTGAGCGTATTTGCGGCCTTGGCCGCCTTATATTTTTCGCTGCATTGTTTACGAATCGATTCCGCCTGCGCCGGCCCGCCGAATGCGAGACCGATGAGCAAAGCCGTGCCGGCAACCGCCAATCCGGGACGCCAAACAAACTCCGACATGTTAAGTCTCCTAATGTTAAGTGCCTGACATGCCTTGCGTTAGAGCCGATCCCGATCACGTGGAATCGTCTCTCGATCCACGTGATCGGGATCGGCTCTATCTCAAAAATCTGGAGCATGTCTTTCATGAGACATCGGATATATCCGATGTCTAAAAAGTATCGGAAAAGTCTAACAACTTTTCCCGGACATGCTCTAGAGCATCGGACCCAAAAGTGGGAACCGGTTTTGGGACAATCCGATGCTCTACTTTTTTGAATTTAGAGCATCTTATCCGCTTCCAAATGATTCCATTTGAAAGCGGGATGCTCTAGGCTCTTCTGGATCGGTTTACGAAAAGCCGAAAGAGCAGCGCCGGCCCGGCTTGTCGCGGCCGACCTTTCGGCAACGTCACGCTCATCGAATGATCATCGCGCCGCATTCGGCAGCGATCGCCCACCGAACGCATGCGCGGCGAAACGAAATTTCAGTCCGCGGCCTTCACTTTCCGACGGCATCGCTAACGCATTTTTTGGTGAAGCTCGTCTTGGCCGCGCCGGAAAGCTTCTTGCCGGCGGCCGTGGTGGAGCAGCTTTTCTTTGCATCGCTCTTGCATTTTTTCATGAAGCTTGTCAGCGCGGCGCCCGCAAGCTTCTTGTCGGCCGCCTGGGATTTGCAAGTCGAAGTGTCGGCATAGGCGCTGCCCGCCATTGCAGCGAGCATCAGAGCAAGGACAATGCGCTTCATAGGGTCCCCCGTTAAATGATCAGGCGATCGGCACCCGCGCCGCCTTATCGGCGAGGATCTAATCAGTGATCCACGAGAGGGTCAATCGCTCGCAGAGCGACGAAAAGCGATTCAGAGTTTTGTCACGCCATTGCCATGCGGCTTTCATATGAGCGATCGTGCAGCCATGTTTGCTGCAATGCAATCAAGCGATCATTTATGTTCGAGCCTGGCGATGAGGCTCGACGTATCCCACCGCGCGCCACCCATCTTCTGGACCTCCGAATAGAATTGGTCGATCAGCGCGGCGAGCGGCAGATGGGCGCCGTTGCGTCGCGCCTCGTCGACGCAGATGCCGAGATCCTTGCGCATCCAGTCGACGGCGAAGCCGAAATCGAATTTGCCTTGCAGCATCGTCTTGTAGCGATTCTCCATCTGCCAGGATTGCGCCGCCCCTTTCGAGAGGATCTCGACGACCGCCTCCATGTCGAGGCCGGCATTGCGGCCGAAATGCAGCGCTTCCGCGAGGCCTTCGAGGATCCCGGCGATGCAGATCTGATTGACCATTTTGGTGAGCTGGCCGGAGCCAGCCGGGCCCATCAGCCGGCAGGCGCGGGCATAGGATTGGATGGCGGGCTCGACTTTGGCGTAATCTTGCGCATCGCCGCCGCACATCACCGTCAGCGCGCCATTTTCCGCGCCAGCCTGACCGCCGGAGACCGGCGCATCGACGAAGCCGAGGCCGCGGGCTTTCGCTTCCTTATGGAGTTCGCGCGCGACGACGGCGGAATCCGTCGTGTGATCGACGAAGGTCGTGCCCGCCGCCATGCCGGCGAAGGCGCCCTCCTCAGTGAGCGTCACGGCACGCACATCATTGTCATTGCCGACGCAGGCAAAGACGATCTCCTGGCCTTCGGCCGCCGCACGTGGCGTCGGCGCGGACTTGCCGCCGAATTCCGCGGCCCATTTTTCCGCCTTGGCGCCGGTCCGGTTATAGACCGTGACGTCGTGGCCTTGCTTTTTCAGATGCCCGGCCATGGGATAGCCCATCACGCCGAGCCCGAGAAATGCGACCTTCATGGTGATTGTCCTTCGTGCAAAGAGCGCGACCGCCGCGATGCGCATGGCTTGCCTGCCACGCGCAAAGCCTGCGCGGCGCTGCGGCGATAGATAGAGGATATCGAGCCGGTTCTATCGGAAAAGCGCTTCACTTTTCCGGGACGAAACTCAGCCTATTACCGGGAATCACAAATTCCCGGTACGTCGCATTTATCGGACGTATCCGCTTATCGCCCTTGAACCGCGGTCAGTGCCTGACTCGCGGCTCAATGACGGCGGATACTATGCCGGATCACAGGCCGGCGAGGCCGGGGACGATCCGGCGCAGGCGCCGGACGCCGGCAAAGATTTTCGGATGTCGCTTGACCATGCGTTTCACTCTGAGCCGGAGCCCGGCATAGGCGGCGCAGAGGCGGCCGGTGGCGTCGACCGGCAGGACGATGTCGAAGAGCGGCAGGGTGACATCGCAATAGGTCGCCTTGTAGCGGGCTTCGCCGATGCCGAGATCGAAGCTTTCGACCCCCCTTTCGCACTGGCGCGCGACGAGGCGCATGAGCAAAAGATCGCCGGGGCTCGATTTGGCGATTTCGGGATCGGGTTCGAAGGAATTGAGCATGCAGCTGAAGCGGCTGCGGTGCACGGCACCGGCATAGGTGGCGACGATTTGTTCGCCGGCCTTGAGCGCATGGAATTCGAGCCAGGGCATTTGCCCTTCGACAGGCAAGCTCAGCCGCTCGAGAAAGGCGCGCATGGCGGGATCGGCAAAATCCGCTTCGATCGCTCGGGCTTCGCAGCGCGCGATCTTTTCGGCGACAAACGCATCGAGAATCCTGCGCGCCGCGGCAGGCTCGTCATTCGAAACACATGTGACCGGGCCGACATCGGCAAGCCGCGCCTCTTTCTTGCGCAATTTTTTGCGCGTGTCTTTGGAAAGCTTCGCGGCGAGGAATTTTTCACTGTCCGAACCGAGCCGCGTCGCATAAGCGAAACTGGGGCTCGGCTGATGCGGCAAGAGCGCCAAGGGATTGCCGGCGCCTTCCCATTCAAACGGCTGGTTCTGCAAAAGGAAGAGATGGGGCGCCGCGGACCCGAGCGCCTTTGCCGCCGTGCGGAGGAGAAAATAAACATCGGCGCCGGTGACGGCGAGATCGGGACGAAAAAGCCCGAGATTGAAATTCGATTGCTTGCCGCCGAGAAAACCCGCGACGCGGAACGGGCCATGCCGCTCGATGCCGAGGCACAGCAATGCGACGGCACGGTCCTGCCGGTCTTTGCCCAGAATGAACAGAGGTTCGATCCGGCGACTCGCGCCGATCGTCTCGAGCCAGGGAATGAGGAAGGCGCGGGTCTGATAGGCCGAGGCCGCCGCCACCGCTTCGAGCTCCGCCCAGGCCGGCAAGACCGCCACGGGGTCGCGAAAAACCTCGACCTCGGCGATCGGCATGCCGAGGGCCGGGCGTTGCGCCGCGACGCCCGGCCGGGTCGAAAGCGATGGTGAATAATCCGTCACTGTCGACACGTGCCGCCCACCTCCTTCAACGGCAGCGATAGGAGACCCAGCTCTAGCAACGAAAGATCAACGAGACCTTGCCAAGATGAAAAGGAGTTTTGGCGGAGGTCCGAGATTTGAGCGAAAGCAAAAATTTACTCATTGCGTCGGGATTTTCCCTGTTCAGGCTCAGCGGCCTGCACCGGCTTGCGGCGCCCTTGACCCGCGGGCTCGGCGCGATCCTGATGTTCCATCGTGTCAGGCCGGCGGCGGCGGAGGATTTCGCGCCGAACCGGCTCTTGGAGATCACGCCGGAATTTTTCGACAGCGTCCTCACAAGGCTCGCCGCTCTCGGCTTTGCCATTGTCGGCCTGGATGAGGCGCTGGTGCGGCTGGCGCAGGGGCAAGAGAAAGAGAGCCGGCAGCCCTTCGCAGTGCTGACCTTCGACGACGGCACGCGCGATACGCGCGATTTCGCTCTGCCGATCCTCGAACGCCATCAAGCTCCCTTCACGATGTACGTGACGACGGGCTTTGCCGATCGCAGCGCAAGGCTCTGGTGGGTCGAGCTCGAAGAGGCGATCCGGCGACTGCCGCAGATCAAAGTCGAGATCGACGGCGAGGCCGTCGCCTTGCCGACGCGGGCGGCGGCGGAGAAAAAGGCCGGTTTCGATGATCTTTATCGGCGCCTGATCGCCGGGCCGGAAGATCTCATGCTCGATGTGATCGGCAAGCTCATGGCCGAGGCTGGGCTTCAGCCGGCGGCTCTTGTCGAAGATCTCTGTCTCGATTGGGCCGGCATTGAAAAGCTGTCCCGGCATCCGCTCTGCACGATCGGCGTCCATACTTTGACCCATGCGCGGCTCGCCAAACATGATGAGGATTTCGTGCGCCACGAACTCGCGGAGAGCCAGCGCGTGATCGAAGCGCATATCGACAAGGGGGCAAAGCATCTCGCCTATCCGGTCGGCGATCCTGCTTCCGCCGGGGCGCGCGAATTCATGATCGCGAAAGAACTCGGCTTTGCCAGCGCCGTGACGACACGGCCGGGCATGATCTTTTCGCAGCACCGCGCGCATCTGACCGCCTTGCCGCGGCTCTCGATCAATGGCAATTGGCAAAGCCTCGATGCGGTCGAGATCCTTCTGTCAGGTGCGCCTTTCGCGCTGTGGAATTTCGGGCGGAAGGTGGCGTGAGGCGCGCGGCGCCATCCATCTCTGGACAGGCTCAGCTCTCGTCCGGCTTCTCCATCCATTTGATGAGCGGCATCATGGGCAGAATCCAGGCCATGCCGAGCGCCGCATAGACGAGCGTCTGGACATACCATGCAGCGCTTTGTACGGGCCGCGCTTGCGCCAGCACCATGGCGAAGAGGGCATAGACGACCACAAAACTCAACATGATGACGCTGCCGATGAATTTGCGCAGCCTTTTTCGCATTTTTCTCTCCAAAGCATGATCCCGAAAAGTCTGCAACTTTTCGGAGAAGATCATGCGTAAAATCTCGCAATGCTGCGACAGACTGGGCATAGACTCGCGGGGAACATGAAACTATCACGTCTTGGCATCGGCCGCCTTGGCCCGGCATCCCTGCCGCTCGATCTCATGGGACCCTCATGACAGAAGCTTCCATCGCTACAGAGCCTGCCCGCAGCGCTGCGACTGCCCGTCCGGCGACATCGCACCGCGCTTTGCGTCTCTGGCTCTGGAGCGTCGCGGCGCTCGTCTTCGCCATGGTGGTCGTCGGCGGCTCGACGCGGCTGACGGAGTTTGGCCTGTCGATCACGGAATGGCGGCCGATCACTGGCGTTCTGCCGCCGCTCTCCCACGCCCAATGGCTTTCGGAATTCGCAAAATATAAGGAAATTCCGCAATATAGGGACCTGTTTTACGGCATGAGCCTGAATGGCTTCAAATTCATTTTCATGTGGGAATGGAGCCATAGGCTGCTCGGCCGGCTGATCGGCGTCGCCTTCGCCGTGCCGCTCATTGTCTTTTGGCTGCGCGGCATGCTGCCCGCCGGCTTGAAGCCCAAGCTCGTCGGCCTTTTGGCGCTCGGCGGTTTCCAGGGCTTCATCGGCTGGTGGATGGTGGAATCCGGCCTCGTCCATCGGGTCGAGGTCGCGCAGCAGCGGCTCGCTTTGCATCTGCTCCTGGCGTCGCTGACTTTCGCGGGCTTGGTCTATCTCGCATCCTCGCTCGCGCCGCGCCGGCCCACGCCGCAGCCTGCGGCGCCGCGCCTGCGCCGCTTCGCCACGCTCACGGTTTGCGTCATCTTCCTCCAGATCTTTCTCGGCGCGCTCGTCGCCGGGCTGCGCGCCGGCCGCGCCTTCAACACATGGCCGCTCATGGATGGCCGTTTCGTGCCGCCGTCCGAGACCCTTTTCGCCCTGGAACCCTTCTGGCGCAATTTCACCGACAATGTCGCCATGGTGCAGCTCCAGCACCGGCTCGTCGCCTATGCGCTGCTGCTGCTTACTCTCGTCCAGGCATTATGTGCGATGGCATGGGCGCGCAAGAGCCGCGCGATGCGGCGCGCCTTGCATCTCTTCGGCGCGGTTTTCGTGCAGGCCTGTCTCGGCATTCTGACTTTGCTCCTCGCGGTGCCGATCTGGGCCGGGCTTCTGCATCAGGCCTTTGCCATGCTGGTGCTTGCCTCTGCGGTGATCTATCGTGAGTTGCTTTCGCGCCCGCGCACCGAGGCTACGCTTCAGGCCGCAGCGAGCGCCTGATCGAGGTCGGCAATAATATCGCCGACATCTTCGAGGCCGATCGAGAGCCGGATCACGTCGGGACCTGCGCAAGCTTCGATTTTCTCGACATCGCTCAAATGCCGATGCGTCGTCGCGGCAGGATGGCTTGCGCGCGAGCGCGTATCGCCGACATCGGCAAGAGAAGAAAAAAGCTTCAATCTTTGGATGAAGGATTGGGCCGCCTCATAGCCGCCGGCCAAATGGCAGGTGAGGAGGGCACCGGCGCCTTGCGGGCAGTAGCGCTCGGCCAGCGCATGCGCAGGATCGCTCGCAAGTCCGGGATAGTTCACCGCGCTCACCGCGCCATGCCCGGCAAGATATTCGGCAACCCGCAGAGCATTGTCGGAATGGCGCTGCATGCGCAGCGCCAAAGTCTCGACCCCCATGAGAATGAGAAAGGCGTTGAAGGGCGAGAGCACAGGACCGAGCTCATTGAGCCCGAGGATGCGGCAGGCGATCGCGAAAGCAAAATTGCCGAAGGTCTCGGCGAAGACCATCCCGCCATAGTCGGGGCGGGGTGCGGAGAGCATGGGAAAGCGCACATCCCCCTGCCAGGGGAAGCTCCCACCATCGATGATGAGTCCGCCGGTCAGCGTGTCATGCCCGCCCAGAAATTTCGTCGCCGAATGAAGGACGATGTCGGCGCCATGTTCGAGCGGCCGCATGAGATAGGGCGTGGCGAGCGTATTGTCGACGATGAGCGGCAGGCGCGCTTTTTTTGCAATCTCCGCGACGGCGGCGATATCGACAATGACACCGCCAGGACCGGCGAAGGATTCGACGAAGATCGCCTTGCTCTGCGGCGACAGCGCTTTTTCGAAGCTTGCGGGATCGGCCGGATCGGCCCATGCCACGCCCCAGCCGAAGCGCTTGTAGGCCTGGTCGATCTGATGCATCTGGCCGCCATAGCGCTTTGTGCCCGCGATCAGTTCATCGCCCGGCTGCAACAGCATATGGAAGGCGAGCAATTGCGCCGCCCGGCCCGACGCGACGGCGAGCGCCGCGCTGCCGCCTTCGAGCGCGGCGATCCGCTCTTCGAGGACCACATTGGTTGGATTGATGCTGCCGGTGAAATCATGGCCGAACCCTTCGAGACCGAAGAGCGCGGCCGCCTGTTCGATATCCTCGAAGACGCTCGCAGCCGACTGATCGAGCGAAGATGCTGCGCCAAACGCGGGTTCGGCCGGCGCGCCGGCATGGATCGCAAGTGTCGCAAAGCCCGGGCCTGCGGCTTGATCCGTCATGATCCCCTCCGCGGCTCGAGCATCGGACCCAAAAGTGGATACCGGTTTTGGGATAATCCGATGCTCTACTTTTTTGAATCTAGAGCATCTTATCCGCTTTCAAATAATTCCATTTGAAAGCGGGATGCTCTAGAGCATGTTGCGAAAAAGTTGCGCGACTTTTTCGATAAGAACATGCTCCACTTTATTGATTTTGAGCGTTTTCTTTTCGATCGGATGATTCCATCCGATCAGAAAACGCTCTATGCCATCCCCATCCGCTTCGCGCCTCATGAACTGGCGGGGAGGCGGTCATCCCCGACCGTGCGAGTCCTCCAAAAGACGCTCATATTCGATTTTTGGACAGCGGTTCATCACGACTTTCAGATTTTGCGCCTTTGCCCTTTGTGCCGCTTCGTCATTGCGCACGTCAAGCTGCATCCAAATCACCTTGGGTTGCGGCGAAAGCGCCAGCGCCTCGTCGACGACGAGGCCAGCCGCCGCCGAATTGCGGAAAATATCGATCATGTCGACGGGGAAGGGGATGTCCGCGAGGCGGGCATAGACGGGCGCCCCGAGGATCTCTTTCCCCGCGAGGCCCGGATTAACCCCGATCATTCTGTAGCCGTGCCGCTGCAGGTAGTCGAAGACACGATGGGAAGGGCGCGTCGGTTCGGCGGAAAGGCCAACCAAAGCAATGGTTTTGACCTCGGTCAGAATGGCGCGGATGAACGCGTCCGGATAGTTTTCATGACTTGCAGGCGCGGAACTCGGCATCGCTCAATTGTCGGAAGTTCGCTGCTGCGGTGCAAGCAAAAACCGCCGCTGCAGCCAGGGGCAGATTGGGCCGCACCGTCTCGTATTGAGGTAGTATAATACCATGTCATATAATGGTTTGTTTTTTTTACTGAAAGCCGCATCCGGCAGTTGACGAATTCATCGGCTGTGCCTAAAAGCCGGGCTTCGGATTGCCGCGTGTGCGGTGCGTCTTCCAATGGATTCCGTCAATGTATGGCAAGACTTATTCGGCCAAAGCGTCGGATATTGAAAAGAAATGGATCTTGATCGACGCCAAGGGCCTCGTCGTCGGCCGGCTGGCGACATTGATCGCCATGCGGCTGCGTGGAAAACATAAGCCGACCTTCACGCCGCATATGGACGATGGCGACAATGTCATCGTCGTCAATGCCGAGAAAGTCGTCTTCACCGGCCGCAAGCGCGAGGACAAGGTCTATCATCACTATACCGGCTATCAGGGCGGCATCAAGGAACGTTCGGCGCGGTTTATTCTCGAAGGCCGCTTTCCCGAGCGCGTCATCGAGAAGGCGGTGGAGCGGATGCTGCCGCGCGGCCCGCTCGGCCGCAAGCAACTCGGCAATTTGCGCGTCTACAAAGGGCCCGCGCATCCGCATGAAGCGCAGAGCCCAGTGTTGCTCGATGTCGCGAGCTTGAATGCCAAGAATGTGAGGGCCGCCTGATCATGGCCGAGACTTTTTCATCGCTCCAGGATCTGAAGACGACGGCGGCGCCGCCCGTCGCGGCGCCGGTCTATGTCCAGAAGATCGACAAGCAGGGCCGCGCCTATGCCACCGGCAAGCGCAAGAATGCCGTGGCCCGCGTCTGGATCAAGCCCGGCACGGGCAAGACCACCATCAATGGCCGGCCGCTGGAGGTCTATTTCGCCCGTCCGGTTCTGCGGATGATTCTGCAACAGCCGCTCGGCGTCGCCAAGCGCGTCGATCAATATGATCTGATTGCGACGGTCGCCGGCGGCGGTCTTTCGGGCCAAGCGGGCGCCGTCCGTCATGGGCTCGCCAAAGCGCTCACTCATTATGAGCCGGAACTGCGTCCTGTCCTCAAGCATGAGGGCTTCCTGACGCGCGATTCCCGCGTCGTCGAGCGCAAGAAATATGGCAAGCGGAAAGCCCGCCGCAGCTTCCAATTCTCGAAACGCTGAGCGGGTGCTCGCAGACGAGAGGAAAGGCGGCTTCGGCCGCCTTTTTCATTTGTTCGGCTCTGTTGGTCTCGCTCCGAGGAGGGGGCTCTCACATGGCAAAGATCTTCATCGACGGTGAATCCGGAACGACAGGGCTCGGCATCAAAGCGCGTCTTTCCGCCATGCCGCAAATTGAACTCGCGCACCTGCCGCCGGAGCAGCGCAAAGATCCGGAGGCGAAGGCGGCATTGCTGCGCGAGGTCGATCTGGCCATTCTCTGCTTGCCCGATGATGCGGCGCGCGAGACGGCGGATCTCGTCGCCGATCTGGGGGCGGCCGGCCCGCGCATCCTCGATGCTTCGACCGCGCATCGCGTCGCGGAAGGATGGGTCTATGGCTTTCCCGAACTTTCGGCCGGGCAGGGGCAAGCCATCGCAAAAGCAAAGAAAGTCGCCAATCCCGGCTGCTATGCGACGGGCGCAATCGCGCTTTTGCGCCCGCTCGTCGATGCAGGGCTCATCCCGGCGGATTTTCCGATCGCGATCAATGCCGTCTCGGGCTATTCCGGCGGCGGCAAGGCGATGATCGCGGAGCATGAAGAAGGCCTTGCGCCAGCCTTCGAACTCTATGCGCTCGATCTCGAGCACAAGCATGTGCCGGAGATCATGGCCTATGGCGGGCTCAAAGTGCGGCCGCTCTTCGTGCCTTCGGTCGGCACTTTCGCGCAAGGCATGCTGGTCTCGATTCCCTTGTTCCTCGATGCTCTACCGACGCATCCCAAGGGCCGCGATCTGGAAGCGGCGCTCGCCGCCCGCTATGCCGGCAGTGCCTTCGTCCGAGTCGCAGCGGGCGCGCCGCAGACACGGATCGAGCCGGAATCCCTGAACGGCAGCAATGATCTCGAATTGCGCGTCTTCGCCAATGAGGCGCGCCGCCAGGCCGTGCTCGTCGCCAAGCTCGACAATCTCGGCAAAGGCGCCTCGGGCGCGGCGGTGCAAAATCTCGCGCTGATGCTGGGGCTCGATCTGAAGCCTTGAACGCTCTCAGTTTGCGCGGCCCCAAAATTCCCAAAGCACGAGGGGCCTTTCACGGCGTCATGCGCGGGCTTGACCCGCGCATCCAAGCACCAATCGAGGCGGCTCACCGCCTCTCCCGAAACCGATCTTGCGTACGACAATCATCGTTCCTGGATGCGCGGGTCAAGCCCGCGCATGACGCTGGGGCGGATCTGAGCGTCCGCTGCTCTTACATCCCTCGCCGCCAGGCGATGATCTCCTGGCTCTGCTGCCCAAGATAATCGCCGCCGAGGGTGACGACATCGCCGGGCTGGAGATAGCGCGGCGGCTTCATGCCCATGCCGACGCCGGGCGGCGTGCCGGTGACGATCACATCGCCGGGTTCGAGCACCATGAAATCCGAGATATAGGAGACGAGCTTCTTGACGCTGAAGATCATCGTCTTGGTGTTGCCCGTCTGCATGCGCTCGCCATTGACGTCGAGCCAGAGATCGAGCCTCTGCACATTGGGGATCTCGTCCGGCGTCACCAGCCAGGGGCCAAGCGGCCCGAAGGTCGGTGCGCTCTTGCCCTTCATCCATTGGCCGCCATGTTCGATTTGAAAGGCGCGTTCCGACACGTCATTGGCGAGGCAGAAGCCGGCGATATGGTCGGTGGCGGCGCGCTCGGAGACATGCGAAGCGCGATCACCGATGACGATCGCGAGCTCGACCTCCCAATCGAGCTTGGTCCCGTTCTTCGGAATGACGACGGGATCATCGGGGCCGCTGATGCAGTTCGGCGCCTTGTTGAAAAGGATCGGCTCCGTCGGGACGGGCAGGCCAGCCTCCGTGGCATGGTCGGCATAATTCAGGCCGACGCCGATAAAATTGCCGGGCTGCGCAATCGGCGCGGCGAGCCGCGGCCGGCCGCGCACGAGCGGCAGCCGCGACAGCCTTACGCGCGCGAGCTTGTCGAGCGTTGCCCGGGACAGATATTCACCGGCGAGATCGGGAATGATCGCGCTCAGATCGCGGACCTTGCCTTCGGCATCGATCAGACCTGGCTTTTCTCTGCCGGGCTGTCCGTAGCGAACGAGCTTCATATCATCTCTCCTTTTGAAGCGCCCGACAGAGCGGGATGAGGAAAAGTGGGAACCGGTTTTCCGACGCAATCAAGTTTACGCAGATTGGCAAGCTTATCTGCCTTATCTGCGCATCCCGCTCTAATCTTTTGGAAATCGATCACGCTCATGAATTTGGATTGTTTCAATCCCAATTCATCGTGATCTGAGATGGCAGCCGAATCGCGAGCTATCGTCCCCTTATCTTCTTATCGGCCCTCCGTCGAGCCATTCGGCGATCGAGCTCGAGGATGCGGCGATGCAGGCGGAACTCTTCGGCGTGCTGATCGTGCGCGGTGCGCGGCATCGCGCGCTGATCCTAGGAGCCGAAGAACCAGCGCAGTTGGAACGCTGAATGTCGCGCGGCAGTGCAGCTGCTTCTCGATGGATGCCGGGCGCGCGTGAAGTGAGCCTCACACCGAATCTCTGTGATGAGAATCCGTACCAGCCGCCGTCGTTGCGAGCGAAGCGAAGCAATCCAGAGACCTAAAATGACACTGGATTGCTTCGTCGCGGCGCTCCTCGCAATGACGCTCCATAATCGCTATCAGCTCTTCACTCTTACATATTCGCCGGGCGCGTCGCAGAGCGGCGGGAATTTTTCGCTGCCCGGCTCGCGGGCCGGCACTTTTTCGGGCGCCTGTCTCGTGATCCATTCGGCCCAATCGAGCCACCAGCTTCCCTTGTGTTCGGTTGCCGCGGCGAGCCACTCATCCAATGTCCCCTGCGGGCGTGGTCCCGTCCAATATTGATATTTGCCGCTTGCGGCCGGATTGATGACGCCGGCGATATGGCCCGATCCGGCGAGCACATAGCGCATCTCGCCGCCGAGTAATTTGGCACCGGTATAGACCGAGCGCGCCGGCGCGATGTGATCTTCGCGCGCCGCGAGATCATAGATCGGCACCTTCACCTCGGCGAGATCGAGCCTCTCGCCTTCGATCACCATTTCGCCCCTGGCGAGGCTGTTTTCGAGATAGCAATGGCGCAGATAAAAGGAATGATTGGCTTCGGCCACCCGCGTCGAATTGGAATTCCAGGTCAGAAGATCGAAGGGCAGGGGCCGCCGGCCGCGCATGTAATTGTTGACGACGAAGGACCAGATCAGATCGTTCGGCCGCAGCATGTTGAAGACGGTCGCCATTTTGGTGCCGTCGAGATAGCCAGTCTCGGCCATCATCTCCTCGATCGCTGCGATCTGCGGCTCGGTGGTGAAGATCTTGAGTTCGCCAGCGTCGGCGAAATCCGTCTGCGTCGTCAGAAAGGTCACGCTGTCGATTCGGTCGTCGTGCCGGCGCGCCATGAGCGCGAGCGCGATGGCCAGAAGCGTGCCGCCGACGCAATAGCCGAGCGCCGCGATGTTGCGTTCGCCCGTCACCGCCTCGATCACATCGAGCGGCGCATAAATGCCTTGCCTTATATAGGCTTCAAAGCCCATGTCGCGATGCCGCGCGTCGGGATTGACCCAGGAGACCAGAAAGACGGTCAGGCCTTGCTCGACGGCGAAGCGGACGAAGCTCTTTTGCGGGTTGAGATCGAGAATATAGAATTTGTTGATCCAGGGCGGGATGATCAACAGCGGCCGCTTGAAGACCTGCTCGGTCGCCGGCGCATATTGGATCAGCTCGATGAGGTCATTGCGGAAGATGACTTTGCCCGGCGTCGCCGCCATATTGACGCCGAGCTCGAATTGCGAGGAATCGCTCTGGCTGATCCGGAGCGTCC
Source organism: uncultured Alphaproteobacteria bacterium (assembly GCA_963704745.1). GTDB lineage: Bacteria > Pseudomonadota > Alphaproteobacteria > Rhizobiales > Beijerinckiaceae > Methylovirgula. The sequence continues at coordinate 2,172,805 of OY969936.1, read as the reverse complement.
CATGTCCGGCGGCAACGTCCTCGGCGAAGAAAGTCGTGCCACGCACCAGGTTTTCCGCATTGGAGGCCAAGGTCTCACGCAGCAGTTCAGGGTTGGTGGCGACGAAATTCGAGGGCGACAGCGCGCTGCTGATCTGGCGCAGATAGAATTGCGCCTTGGCACGGACCTCCGGGTCCGCCGTCTCGGCGCGGGCGACGAGATCATTGGCCCAATTGGTCGTGATCGCATGCGCCTGGCGCAAAAAATCGAAGACTGCGCTGTCGCGCCATTGCGGCGCGGCATAGCGCTTGTCGCTCGGGTCATGCGGGATGATCGGCTGGTCGGCTTCACCCGAAAGCCGTCGCAGCGTATGCGCCCAGAGACTCAGGAAATTGCTCGACAGAGATTTCTGCGCTTCGATGGTGCGCAGCGGATCGCCGAGCCAATATTCCGCCACGCGGCCAAAACTCTGGACTGCATCGACGACCTGCTCCGCCATTTCATTGCGCGCCTGCCGCGTTTCGAAGGGCTCAAGAAAGGCCGTCAGTGCCTTGGTGCCTTGCGTGACGATGCGCGCCAGATTCTGCGACAGAAGGTCGAAATCGGGCGTGGCGCCGGCCGAAGCGGAGGTGGCTTCGGACAGGTTCGGCACATGGGCTATCACCGGCGCCTGATGCGCATGGGTTTCGTTCGTGCCGCTGGAATGCGTCGCGGCAGTAAACGAAGGTTCGATCGCCGACGCGAGATGGGGGCCGATTTTCTCGCTCTTGCGCCAGTGCCTCTCCGCCGCGTGCCGATCCCGCGCCGCGCCGTCAGCAAGAGCGGTCGTTTCGGCGTTATCCGAGGGCATGTCGGCGCGCATGGCTCGGCGCTTGCGCGCGGCCGCGCGCCGCCATCTCTTGCCGCCTTTATCCATGGGGTCCATATCGGCCGTCGGGCTTCGCATGTCCCGGTCCCGATTCGGGAGGGTCGCATGCCATGATAGAGCTATATTTTGTCACTAGGAAATCATCGCTGGCCATGGTCCATGTCGCACGCCGATTGCCGCGGCCGGCGGATTTGGCCACATAATCTGGGTCGATTTCCGGACTTGACCGAAATGTGGCCTTCGCCATCGCATTTTCAATGTTTGCGCCGGCCCGCGATCGTCGCCGTGATGCTCTGCGCCATGCTGCCGGCGCTGCCGCCGGAGCCGGCGCAGGCCCAAGAGCCGCCGCAGGGTCCGCCTGTGCAGGGCGGCACGCCGCAAGGGCAGCCGACGCAAAATGCCCCGGCGCAGGAACCCAAGCCTTATGGCGGCGGCTCGCCCTTCGACGTGCTCCTGCATGCGAAATTATGGGAGACGCCGCCGGAAGCGAAGGCCTTCGTCAAGGAAAGTCGGCAGCCGTCGAGCGAGCTCGACTATCAGCCGACGGCAGGAACCGACGATGTCAAACGGCCGAAGCTGCTTTCGCCTGGCCAGCTGAAGGCCCTGCAAGGCACGTTGGAGCAGGCGGGCGCCCACAATGAAAAGGCCGCCGGCGTCAAGGATAGCAATTTTGCCGATGTCGCTACAGGCAAAGCGGACAAGGGCAAATCGCGGCGCGCCAGAGCCGAAAGGTCGAAGGCCAAAATGCCGATACAACTCCACAAGGCCACAGTTCCGTAAACGAAGACGCTAGAGCATCCCGCTTTCAAGTGGAATCACTTGAGGGCGGATAAGATGCTCTAGATTTAAAAAAATAGAGCATCGTTCAAGCGCAAAATCGCATACACTTTTGCGCACGATGCTCAGAGCATCGCGCGAAAAAGTGGGCACCGCTTTTTCGCAACAAATGATGCGCTTTCAAAGAGCTAGAGCATGATGCCCAATTCCATTTGAACGCATCATGCTCTTGGCGGCGCAGCGCCATTTGAGCTTTGCCTGCCGTCTGCGTGTCGCGTCTTTGCCGCAACTTCAATCGGGCGCCGGCGCGCGAAAGCTCAAGATCTTGTTTTGCGGAAAATCATAGAGCTTGCCGGTCTCCTGCCAATCGGCGCCGCAGAGCGCGACGAGTTTGGGCGCGAGATCTTCCGGCGTCTTTAACGTCATCGGGTCTTCGCCCGGCATAGCTGTGGCGCGCATGCGGGTGCGCAGCGGACCCGGATTGACGATCATCACCTTCACCTTCGACGTCGTTGCCGTCTCCGCCGCATAAGTTCGCGCGAGAGCTTCCAGCGCCGCTTTCGAAACCGCATAAGGTCCCCAATAGGGCTTGAAATCAGCAGTATGCCCGGCGCCGGAAGAGATGAACAGGGCGCGGCCGGCGTCGGAGGCGCGCAGCAGAATGTCAAGAGAGCGGATCAGCCGCCAATTGGCGGTGACATTCACGGCCAGAACTTCGTCCCATTTCGGCGGATCGAGATGGGCGAGCGGCGTGACCGGGCCGAGCACGCCGGCATTGCCGATGAAGATGTCGAGCTTGCCCCAGCGCTCATAGATCGCCGCGCCGAGCCGATCGAGCGCCTCGAAATCCTTGAGATCGCAGGGCACCAGAGTCGCTTCGCTGCCTTCGCCGCGGATTGCATCGTCGAGCTCTTCGAGCGCGCCCTGGGTCCGCGCCAGCGCGACGATATGGGCCCCGGCGCGGGCAAGCTCCAGCGCGATGGCGCGGCCGATGCCGCGCGAGGCGCCGGTGACGAGGGCAAGACGGCCGGAAAGAGGTCGCGACATGGGAAGCTCTCCGGCTCGATGGGGCGCAGCGATCTTGCGCTTATGCAGCAGAAAGGAGCGCGGCGGAAGCCCGCATATGTTCGGCGGGGCGGTTTCAGCAGGTCGTATTGCTGAGGGAAACGCTATGCGTCGATGCCGTGCGCAGGCTTGCAAAGCCCGGAGAAGCGTCGTCAGCCCGTTTCGGCGAGCAGCGAAAGCTGCGTCTTTGTCGCGCCGCTCACATCGGTGAGATTGGTCGGATAATCGCCGGTGAAGCAATGGTCGGTGAATTGCGGCCGCAACGGATCGCGACCCGGCTCGCCGAGCCCGCGATAAAGCCCGTCGATCGAAAGGAAGGCGAGCGTGTCGCAGCCGATATAGGCGCGCATTTCTTCGACCGAATGGGTCGCGGCGAGCAATTTTTCGCGATCCGGCGTGTCGATGCCGTAATAATCCGGATGGGTGATCGGCGGCGAGGAGATGCGGAAATGGACTTCGCGGGCGCCGGCCTCCCGCATCATCCTGACGATCTTCACCGAGGTGGTGCCCCGCACGATCGAATCATCGATGAGCACGATGCGCTTGCCGGCGACCGCCGCGCGATTGGCGCTGTGCTTGAGCCGCACGCCGAGCTCGCGGACCGTTTGCGTCGGCTGGATGAAGGTGCGGCCGATGTAATGATTGCGGATGATGCCGAGCTCGTAAGGAAGGCCGGATTCCTGCGCGAAGCCGAGCGCGGCAGGCACGCCGGAATCCGGGACCGGCACGACGACATCGGCATCGACATGGGTTTCGCGCGCGAGTTCGACACCGAACGCCTTGCGGACTTCATAGACGGAGCGGCCGTGAACGATCGAATCCGGCCGCGCGAAATAGATATATTCGAAGATGCAGGGCCGCATCGGCTTTTTCGGAAACGGCCGCAGGCTTTCTATTCCCTCCTCCGAGATCACGACGATTTCGCCATTGTCCACGTCGCGGACGAAGCGGGCGCCGATGATGTCGAGGGCGCAGGTCTCGGAAGCAAGAATATAATGGCCGTCGAGTTCGCCGAGTACCAGCGGCCTTATGCCGAGAGGATCGCGGGCGCCGATCAGCTTCTTGTTCGACAGGGCGACGAGCGAAAAGGCGCCCTCGATCTGCCGCAAGGCCTCGATGAAACGCTCGACGATGCGGCTGCGGCGGCTCCTGGCGACGAGGTGGGAAATGACTTCCGTATCGGTCGTCGACTGGAAGATTGCGCCGTCGTTCACGAGCTCGCGGCGCAAGGTCATGCCGTTAGTAAGATTGCCATTATGCGCCACCGCAAAGCCGCCCGAGCTCAGTTCCGAGAACAGCGGCTGGACATTGCGCAAGATTGTCTCGCCGGTCGTCGAATAGCGCACATGACCGATGGCCGATTGGCCCGGCAGTCGTTCGATCGTCGAGGCGCGTGAAAAATGTTCGCTGACCAGGCCGAGACGGCGTTCGGAATTGAACCGCTTGCCGTCGAAGGAGACGATGCCGGCCGCCTCCTGGCCGCGATGCTGCAAGGCATGCAGGCCGAGTGCGGTAATCGTCGCTGCCTCGGGATGGCCGTAAATCCCGAAGACACCGCATTCCTCCCGCAGCCGGTCGGCGTCGGGATCCTCAACCTCGAGCGCTACGGAATGGCTTTCGAAGTCCCGCGCATTCTCCATGACCGGCCTCCGAAACGCGCTCGTCACTGCCTCTGCCATGTCTACTCACTCCGCCCACCCGCCACGCCATGCGGGAAAGGACGCCGCCTCGCGTATGCGCACCATGTCTCGAAAAAGTTGATGGAGTTTTCCGCGACTGCGCGAGTCCGGCGACCCGGCTTCTGCATAGAATATTCGCGGGTGTCGATCATCGACTCGGCTCACCGGCATCTCGACGCGTCAGATCCTGCCGACGCGCATGTCGAGGCGACATCTCTCTAGGGCCTCGAATGGGCTTGACGCAAGGACCGCGCCGTCATTTTTCCTACATAATATCGCCGCCCGGCAAATGCCATGATCTTCGCTTCACGCAACAGTTGGGGCGGCAAAATTTCTGTTAGAGCATCGGACCCAAAAGTGGATACCGGTTTTGGGATAATCCGATGCTCTACTTTTTTAATCTAGAGCATCTTATCCGCTTTCAAATGATCCCATTTGAAAGCGGGATGCTCTAGTGTGTGGATGACGCTCCGACGCACCCCAATAGATTCAACAATACAATTGCGGGTTGAGTAACGCAAGCGCGCAGCCTCAGCTTGTGCCGGCGACGCAATAGGGCAGGGCGCGGGGTCGCTCTTTCCGTCCGGCGCAAGGCTCAGGTCTTGCCGCCGGCCTTCTGCGGCGCAGGCTTTGGCTCCGTACCGCTGTCGGGTGTCGCCTCGTCGGTGCTTGCTTTCGATTTCTTCAATTTGGCGAGAATCCCCTCCGGATCGTCCGGCAGCATGGCCATGAGCTCATTGCCGGTCGATTGCAGCAAGGGCTTCATCCGCGCCGATTTCACCCATTCCGGCTGCGTCTTCTCGGGAACGAGCCAGGTGAAGAAGACGAAAGCGATCACACACAGAAGCAGGCCGCGAGCGGCGCCGAAGACGAAGCCGAGCGAGCGATCGAGCGGACCGACCTTGGAATCGAGAATGGCGTCGGAAATCTTGACCGTGATCAGCGAGACCAGAATCAAGGTCACGAAAAACACGATCGCGGCGGAGACCGCGAGCGCCACGACATCCTTGCTGAAATAGGGCTTCACATAGGGCAGCACCAGCGGGTGCAGATAGATAGCGGCAACCGCCGCCGCGCCCCATGAGGCGATCGCCAAAACCTCGCGCGTAAATCCCCGCAGCATGGCGAGCAGCGCCGAAATCAGAATGACGACGATCAAGCCGAGATCGAGATAGGATGGCATTATGGCCTCACATGCCCGGAGTCGAGGGCTTTGACGATGCGCCTTCGAGCCGGTGATTTGATAAGAGAGACTTATAGCGAAATGGGCGAGCCTCGTCACCTCGAAGCGCAGGCGCGGAATGCTCACTCCCGAACCGCTGATCGCTTTATGGGACATGCGCGCGAGCCGTTCCCCGCAGCTCCCAAGGCACTCCAATCATGGCCGCTCTATGACAGGCGCTTTGCTGATGCGAAGCGGCAAAGCGAGATCCTGAGCAATGTCAAGATCGCCGCCGTGCCTCGGCCCGGCGCGGCGTCGCGATCGCAGCGACGAGCGCGGCGACATCAGTGCAGATCTCACTGGCAATTTCACCGGCGCTCTCCTGGCCGATGTCCTGCCGGACATTCCGGCCGATTGGTTCTTCGACCTCTTCGGCCTCTTGGGCCTCTTGCGCGGAAGCGGGGATCAAGGCCCGACTGAAGCCGAGCTTTGCGGCCTCCTTCAAGCGCGGCAGGCTGTGCGCGACCGGCCGGATCTGCCCGGAGAGCCCGATCTCGCCGAAAAAGACACTGCCTTTCGGCAGGCTTTGGCCGGTCACAGAGGAGACGAGCGCCGCCGCAGCGGCGAGATCGGCTGCGGGCTCGCTCACTTTCAGTCCGCCGGCGACATTGAGATAGATGTCATGCTGGCCAAGCCGCAGGCCGGCGCGCGCTTCGAGCACGGCAATGATCATCGCGAGCCGATTCTGATCGAAGCCGACCGTCGCGCGGCGTGGCGTCGGCAGCGAACTTTGCGCGGCGAGCGCCTGAATTTCGACGAGAAGCGGCCTCGTGCCTTCAATGCCGGCGAAGACGGCGGTTCCAGGCGCCACAAGATCGCGGCCGGAGAGAAACAGCGCCGAAGGATTACCGACTTCGGCAAGGCCGCGGCCGGTCATTTCAAAAAGCCCGATCTCGTCGGTCGGGCCGAAACGGTTCTTAAGAGCGCGGAGAATCCTGAAATCGCGGCCGCCTTCGCCTTCGAAGGAAATGACCGCATCGACCATATGCTCGACAACGCGCGGGCCCGCGATCTGGCCGTCCTTGGTCACATGACCGACGAGAATGACGCTCGCGCCGGTCGTCTTGGCATAGCGGATGAGTCCTTGCGCGGCGCCGCGCACTTGTGTCACCGTTCCTGGCACCGCCTCGATCACTTGCGTCCACATGGTCTGGATCGAATCGATCACCAAGAGCGCCGGGCATCGGCCTTCCTGCAAGGTCGCGATAATGTCTTCGACCTTGGTTTCAGCAGCGAGCTCGATCGCGGCCGCGCCGAGGCTCAGACGCTGTGCCCGCAGGCGCACCTGATCCACGGCCTCTTCGCCGGAAATATAGACGACACGGCGTTTTTGCCGCGCCAGCGCGGCGCAGGCCTGAATGAGCAGGGTCGATTTGCCGATGCCGGGCTCGCCGCCGAGGAGCAGCACCGAGCCCGGCACGAAGCCGCCGCCCGTGACCCGATCGAATTCGCCGATGCCCGTCTTGATGCGCGGCATCGGCTCTGCCTGCGTGCCGAGGTCCGAAAGCGTGAAAATCCGGCCCTTGGCGCCGCCGAGCGCGGCCCGTGCGCCGATGCCGGAGGCGAGATTTTCTTCCGCCAAGGAGTTCCAGGCGCCGCAGGCATCGCAACGGCCCTGCCAGCGCGGCGCGACGGCGCCGCAGCTCTGGCAGACGAAGGAGGCCCGTGCTTTCGCCATGAATCCATTGCCCGAGGGGCCGGAATCGCCGAAATCCGAATCTTGGATCGGCGCGCCCTTCGTTCCGCGATCTCGGCCATCGCGCCGGCGATGCGCAAGCATTTTTTGCGGCCCGTAAAAATATCTTCGCCGCCGGCCGGCTCTTTGAGTCCGACCCGCTTGATTCAGATCATCATGATGTGCCGGCACCTGCGCGATAATGGCCCTAAATTTCATCAGGGCCGTGCCGGCGAGGCATGAAACGCCTCGCTCGGGCGCTTGGCCCACTGGCAGTTTCGGAGGAGACGGGGATGACCAGTTTCACTTTTTCAGCAGAGCAAGTGAATGCGGCGCCGCCGGAAGTACGCCGCTGGATGGAAAACGAGATCATCAGAGTGCTTTCCGGGGCGCGGCAGTCGACCGCGCCGCGGCCTCCAGAAGAGGCCGGCGAATTGCTGGAGCGTGCGCTCGCCGCGGCAAGCGCCGAAGAGATGCAGGAGACGTTCCAGCGCATCTCAGGCAATTCGATCGTTGCCCGCGTCTTCTTCGAACTCGCGCGCGAAACGCCCTTTGTCGCCGGCGCCGCGCCCTTCCATGTCGTCGACCTCGCCGAGATGATGCGGCATCTCCAGCCTGCCGACGCCAAGCAGCTTTTCGCGTGTTTCAATATGATCAACCAGGCCTTCCAAACGATTCGCCGGGATCCCGAAGCGTCGTTGTTTGCTTTCGACGAGGCCGGCCACGTCTATCTGCATGAGACGACCTATCGCAGCATCAGGCAGGTGTGGCAGCAGCTCGTGGTGGCGCATCCTTGGCCGGCCACGGGCCATATGGCCGAGGCGCCTTTTTCCGGTATGGGCCCAGCCGTGGCGCTGCGCACCATGCCTGTCGGAAATGTGGAAGAGCCGCTCCGGCCCGAACATGCCTTTGCCGGAACGTCGAACGATTGACCGACGGCGATCGCGCCATAAAGGATCGCGCCATGAAGGGAAGAGCCCCGAACATCGGGCTCTTTCTTTTTGCCATGAGTGGCGAGCTTAGTTGCAGGGTCCTGGTCGCGCGAGCGCTGCAATCTTTCCTTTCACCGTGGATGCGGCAAGACCCGTTCCGCCATAGACATTGTGCGGATTCCACAGCATCCAGCCGTCGGAACCAAAATCCTTCGCGGCGCGGATTTGCGCGGCGACCTCCTTGGCATCGAAAAGCCTTCGGTCGAACGCATAGTCCCTGAACGCCTGCAGCCAGGGACGGAAACGCTTGGGCGAGATTTTCAGGCGCTCCTGCGCCTGGTCGAGCGACCGGCGGACGATCTCGTAAGAATGGGCGACCGGATTGCGATAGCCGGGAATCCCGAACTGAAAGCCGGAGGGATAGAGCATCGGCGACAGATAATCGACATGGGGCGCGATCTCCTCGAGCCTTTGCCCGATGCCCGTGTCGTCGAGATTCCAGCAGACATAGCCGAAAATATCGACGGCGAGATAGACATTATAGGGGGTGAGATCGCGCCGCGCCTCGGCGAGAAAGCCGGCGATCGCATCGAGCCGCCCGCGCTCGTTCGCCGGCCCGGCGAAGTGCAGCCGGCTCGGAGAATCGGGAAAGCGGACATAATCGAATTGGACCTCGTCGAATCCGGCGCGCGCCGCTTCGATCGCGACGCCGATATTATAAGCGCGCACTGCGGGCTGGAACGGATCGGTCCAGGCGAGTCCTTCCCGGTCGCGATAAAGGCCGCCACTCGCGAATTTGACAGCGAGATCCGGCCGCGCCGTGGCGAGTGGCTGATCCTTGAAGGTGACGATGCGGGCGATTGCATAGATGCCCTTTTCGTGCAGGCTTTTGACCAAGCCCGCAAGGTCGGGGATCGTCGTCATCTTTCGTGCACCGTCGGCCTTGGCGAGTGGCAGGGCGCTCGGATAGGGGATGAGCCCGCGGTCGCCTTTGACGTCGATGACGAGCGCATTGACCGCCCCGGCATCGACGAGGGCGAGCGCTCCTTCCCGCAGCTTTTTCGAGCCTATGCCATAGACGGTGAGATAGAGCGCCTTGGGGCTGAAAGGCGTGAGCCGCAGCACCGCGTCCGATGTCGGCACTTTGCCTCTGTCGAATGTGCCGGCACGATAGCCCGGCGCGCGGGCAAAGATTTTTTCAGCCTTTGCGTCGATGACGAAATGGCCTGAGGCATCCGTCGTGGTCCTCTGATTGCCGAGAACGATCGTCGCATCGGCGATCGCCGCGCCGCTCACGGAATCGCGCAGGACTCCGTCGAGCGCTTGCGCTTGCTGGGCAAGGAAAAGCAGAAGACCCGCCGCCCATGCAAAGCGTCTCAAGTGGCGCTTCATGGGGTCGGCTTTCCGGCGGAAGTTGAGGTCACCAATGCGCCGAAGCTTGCGCCCCGCGCCGCATTGGACATCGGCACCCGCGGCAGAGCGAAAAGATCGTCGCCCGGCGCGGCAGGTCCGCCGCCGAAGCCGAAAGCTGCGACATAGCCGGCCCGCTTCGCCGCCGCCTCGAGCTCCGGATCGACAATGCCATAGGGCCAGGCCAGCATGTCGACCTTGATGCTGAGCCGGCTTTCGAGAACCGATTTGGAGCGCGCGAGCTGATTATCGACGAAGGCGCGATAATCTTCCGGGCTCCGATGGGCGCGCTCCTTGCGAAAATCCGGATGCCAATAGGTGTGCGACTGCACGGTGACGAGACCGGAGGCCAGCATCTCCTTGATCTGATCCCAGGTCAGCGCATAGCTCGCATGCGAAATCGCGGAAGGATAGATGAAGAGCGTAACCGGGATGTGCAGCCGACGAATGATCGGGAAGAGATATGTGTAGACGGAACGATGGCCGTCATCGGCCGTGATGGTGACGGCGGGCGAGGCGACCTTTGGGCCCGTACCGCGCAGCCCGTCGACAACGGCGCGCAAGGGCACGATCTTGTAATGATGCGCCGCGAGCCATTCGAGCTGCTGCTCGAACACACGAGTTGTCACCGTCGTCGGACCGGGCGTCGTCGGATCGAAGCGATGATAAGCCAATACGGCTATGGGCTCTTGGGCTCGTTCTTGGGCAGGCGCTTTGGCGCCTTCCTGCGCCACGGCACTTCCCGCTGGGGGAAGCACCGCGCTGCAAAGCGCCACGAAGAGGATGACGAAAACCAATAGGCCGGCAGGGCGGGTCATGCGAGATGTCATGCAAGCTCCTGTGCCGAAAGATCATCTTCCAGCTTGCGGCATGCTTGCAGAAACGGCGCGGGACTATTTGACTTGGCTCAAGACGCCAGCGAAGCGCGGACGCGCGCCATTGATTGGCCTTTCCGTCCGTTCCAATTGTTGTAAATGCTTTAACCTAGTTGCTTCGGCTTCTTCGCCATGCGCGGCGCGAAATAGGTGAGCACGCCGTCGGCGTTGAAGGCAATGCCCCCTGTTGGTTGCCTACCGCGTGTCTTTTGAGGGTTCGCCCGTCAGGAAGGCGGTGACGCGCTCGATGAAGCGTGCGGCATCGTCAATCGCGTCATTGGCTTCCGCGTCGGTTATGACCGCGCCATGGCCGATGCCGTAATCACTGATTTCTTTGTATTTGTATGCTTGCGCCAGAAATTTCAGCAGCGCCCTTTTGGCAGCCGGTGTGTCTTTCAGCAGACGCGCGAATTCGCTGCGGACCCCGGAATGGGTCTTCGCGACTTTGCCAGTGCGTTCGATGATGAACGCTTCGGCGGCATGAAACGCGGCATAATAGGCTGATCGCGCCGCGACGATCGGAAGGGGAAGGCCAATAATCGTTCGAGCGTCGTTCAGATCGGCGCGCGCTTTGTCGAGATAATCTTTGGCTTCCGGAGTCACAGGTCGCGGCCGTCGCGCCGCAGCTCCTGCATCAGCCCGGTCCGCTCGCGATAAGCGCCGGCCTGCAAAGGCAGGGCATTGATGACGGCGCCGGTCTCGGAGAGAATGTCGGCTTCGATCTCGGCGATCGTCCCGGCTTCCTTGCCGAAGCTGCGGAGGTCTTTGAGAAACACCGCCACGTCGTAATCGGACTCCGGACGCGCGTCACCTCGTGCGCGGGAGCCGAACAGCACCACGCGCTCGATCCGCTCGCCATAGACGTCATCGAGCGCGGCGCGGAACCGGCTCAATATGGGGTCAACGATCGTCGCCATAAATTTAATATAGCATAAACAGGATGGCGGTCGCCACAGTGCTACACCTACCGCCTCTCCTTCAGTCTCTTCGCGACACGCGGTGCGAAATAGGTGAGTACGCCATCGGCGCCGGCGCGTTTGAAGGCGATGAGGCTTTCGAGCATGGCGCGCTCTTCATCGAGCCAGCCGTTTTGCCCTGCCGCCATGATCATCGCATATTCGCCCGACACTTGATAAGCGAAGGTCGGCAGCGCAAATGTCTCCTTCACCCGGCAGATGATGTCGAGATAGGGCAGGCCGGGTTTGACGATCAGCATGTCGGCGCCTTGCTCTATGTCGAGCGCGACTTCGCGCAGGGCCTCATCGGAATTCGCCGGATCCATCTGATAAGTGCGCTTGTCGCCGGCGAGCACCGCCTTGGTGCCGATCGCGTCGCGGAAGGGCCCATAAAAGGCCGAGGCATATTTCGCCGCATAGGACATGATCTGTACGTTCTCGAAGCCTTCTGCGTCGAGCCCTTCGCGGATCGCGCCGACGCGCCCGTCCATCATGTCGGAAGGCGCGATGATGTCGGCGCCGGCGCCGGCCTGGTTGAGCGCCTGCGCCACGAGCACGGCGACCGTCTCGTCATTGGCGATCTCTTCGCCGCGGAGAATCCCGTCATGGCCATGGCTCGTATAAGGATCGAGCGCCACATCGGTGACAAGCCCGATCTGCGGCACTTCGCGCTTGATGGCGCGGATCGCGCGGCAGACGAGATTGTCCGCATTGAGCGCTTCGCTGCCTTGCGGATCGCGGCGGGCCGGATCGGTGTTGGGAAACAGCGCCAGCGCCGGAATGTCGAGCTCGGCCGCCTCGACTGCCGCTCTGACCGCTTCATCGACCGAAAGCCTCTCGACGCCGGGCATAGAGGCGATGGGCTCCCGCAGCCCTTCGCCTTCGACGAGAAAAATCGGCCAGATGAGGTCGTCGGCGGTCAGCACATTTTCGCGCACCAGCCGGCGCGCCCATTCGGCCTTGCGGTTGCGGCGTGGCCTTTGCGCCAAATCGAGCTTTGTCGCGGCTGCGGCGCCCACTTCGAGGGGTGTGACTTTCGACTGCGGACGAACCATGGGAAACTCGCGATGAAGGGGGGCCGGCGCCGAGCATGCCGGACGTGAGACGTCCGGCCGCGGACCCTTGATAGACGCGTAAACCCAAGGAGCGCAAGCCGCCGAAGTCTTGCCTAATGTCTTGCCGAATGTTGCGGGGCGGTTGCTGCCGCGCTGCCCCATTGACGAAACGGGCTTTGCTCCTCTAAGTCCCGGTTGCGAGAGTGTTGATGAGCACGACAGAGATCATCTGCGAAAAAATCGGCCGTTGCGGCGTCGTCACACTCGATCGGCCGAATGCGCTCAATGCTTTGAGCTTGGGCATGGTCGAGGGCATGGCTGCCGCGCTCGACTCCTATGCGGCGGATCGCGACATCGCCTGCGTATTGGTCAGAAGCACGAGCCCGCGCGCCTTTTGCGCCGGCGGCGACATCAAGGAGCTCTATGAGCTTGGCCGCGCCGGTAAACATGCCGAGCAGATGGCCTTCTTCGCCGCCGAATATCGTCTGTGCCGGCAGATCGCCCGGTTTCCCAAGCCCTATGTGGCCTTAATCGATGGAATCGCAATGGGCGGCGGTGCCGGCATCAGCCTGCATGGCTCGCATCGTGTCGCGGGCGAAACGCTGAGTTTCGCGATGCCGGAGGTCGGCATCGGCTTTTTCCCGGATGTCGGCGCCAGTTATTTTCTGCCGCGCCTGCCCGGACGGGTCGGCACTTATCTCGCCCTGACCGGTTTGCGGGCCGGACTCGGCGATGCGATCGGCCTCGGGCTCATGAGCGCACATGTGCCTGCCGCCCGCTTCGATGCGCTGGTCGCGCGACTGTGCGAGGGCGCGAATGTGGACGAAGCAATCGCGGCCGAAAGCGCGCCGGCCCCGGACTCACCGCTGCTGCAACAGAGACATTTCATCGACGGCTGTTTCGCCGCGCCGAGCGTTTCCGCCATTCTTGACGAGATCGACGAGGCGAGCTACGCCGGCTCCGCTTTCGGCATGACGAGTTTCGAGACGATAAGGTCGCGGTCGCCGACGAGTCTCGCCATAGCGCTGCGGCTGATGCAGCTCGGCCCGGCACTCGATCTCGATGCCGCTTTGCGGCTCGAGTATCGCGTCGCCACGCGCGTTGTCCGCGGGCATGATTATTACGAAGGGGTTCGGGCAGTCTTGGTCGACAAGGACGGCAAGCCGCACTGGAGTCCGGCTGACATTGAGAAGATCAGCGCGGCCGAGATTGACGCTTATTTTGCGCCGCTTCCGGAAGGCGAATTGGAATTTTCGGCGCTGGCGGGGGCCGCATGAAGCTTTTGCGCCGCAGCGACGGCAGGCGCGTGGGTGCCGTATTGAGCCTCGTGCAGGACGCGGCAATCCGGCTCGGCGAAGCGCCGCGCAGCGATGGCGCGCGGCCGGCGCGCTGGGGCTTGATCCTCGTCATTTTCATGCGGCTGATGGCGGGGTTGTGGCTCGGCCAGGGGCTCTTGGAATGGGCCTCCGTCCTCTTGCCGCGCGAGACGGTTCTCGACACCTTGCCGGGGACGGCGGCGGCGGCGGTGATTTTCTTCGCCATCGCCGATCTTGTCGCGGCGGTCGGGCTCTGGCTCGCCACGCCCTGGGGCGGCGCGCTCTGGCTCTTCGCTGCGACCTCGCAAATTTTCGTCGCGACGGCCGTGAAAGGATCTTTCGCTCCCGGCTGGATCGTCATCGACGTGCTGTTGATCGTGATCTATTTCGTCTTGACCTTCAAGGCCGGCCAGGCGCACGAACCATGACCTGCCACAAGTGAGCTGCGGCCGTGCGCGGTTGCTGCGACGGCGGATTTCCAGCCCTCAAAATTTGAGATTCACGCCCGCCTCTATGGCGCTTCCTGTTTCGGCCGGCGTCTCATTTTCGTTGCGTTTGATCTCATCGACCGCCGGGACCGTCGACGACGACGGATTGTAATAGGGGCCGCTGGCGGCCGACCATTTGAGATCCAAGCCGAGCGGGCTGTCTTGGCTCTTCGTGTTTGTCGCGGCCGTGGCGCGCGGGACGACGGGCGGCGGCGCGGCTGCTGTGGGCTCGGTCAAGCCGTTCGTTCCGAGGTCGACGCCGTCGGCGTCGATGGGGCGCTTGCGTGCCACGACCTTGTGGGTGAGCAATCGGTGCGCGGCGCTCTTGGCCGCCGATCGCTTCGCTGTCTTGGCTGACGATTTCGTGGCGGGCTTGTGCGCCGGCGATCCTGCGCCATCTGCATGGACATAGGCGCTCAGGCCGCCATAAGGATCGCTGAATTGCGGCAAGGCCGACTGCGCGCCTGCGGTGGTGGCCCAGACAGAGAGGGTCAGACAGTTTGACGCGAGAAGCATCGTCGTGAGCCCGCGCATAAAGATCAATCCCAATCTCGTGTGGTCGATGATGGCGGCGACCGCGACGCATAGCGCGGCAGCCGCCGCACGTCCAATCAACAATGGTTCAACAGCGCCCGCTCGCGCCCAGAAACTATAAACCATGAAGGCTGAACACGCGACGGCGAGGCGCTCGCGGCGCAGGGACACGCTGATCTTCGGCCGCTCGAATCTGCTGACGCTGGAGTCTTGGCGAGCGTTCCGGGGCTGTTTTCGAAACCTTTGCTGCCCGCTGTCGCATCGTCGTAAACAGAATCGTAAGTTAATAAATTCAAATCTTAAGCGTTATTCATCGTAAAAATCGGCTTTATTTCAGTATTGATTCACGCAAATCGCTAAACCTATGATTCAGTTTGTTATTTAAACTCGTCTTCATTCGCGTTGCTTATAGATCGCCCTGCCAACGAGCCGCTGGGTTAGGGGAGGCTCGTGCAAAAATGAAGGGATGGGTCATGAACAGCGTTCTCAAGAGGGAGGGTGCGCAGGTGCGGACAGCACGGGCCGATGAGGTTCGTCCCGCCTATATCGAAGCTCTGACCTTGGTCGAGCGCCTGCATCGCCGTTTGCTCGATGTGATCAAGGATGAATTCGATCGGCGCGGGCGCAGCGACGTGAATTCGGTGCAGGCCTTGCTGCTCTATAACATCGGCGACAAGGAGCTCACTGCGGGAGAATTGCGCACACGCGGCTATTACCTCGGCTCGAATGTCTCCTATAATGTCAAAAAGCTGGTCGAAATGGGCTATCTTCATCATGCCCGTTCAAGGCTCGATCGCCGTTCGGTCCGCATCAGCCTCACGCCCAAGGGCAAAGAGGTGCATGACATCGTCACCGCGCTTTACGACAAGCATATTCTGACCATCGAGCAAATCGGCGGCATCTCCTACGACGAATTCGCAAAACTGAATCAGTCCTTGCATCGGCTGGAGCGCTTCTGGACCGATCAGATCCGCTTCCGTTTGTGATCGCGGCCCGCTGGCTGCCAAGCGTGCATGCGTTGCAGCCGCCGGATGGGGCTTTGGCCTCGATCCGGCCGCACCTGCCGCACAGGTGTTTCCAGCGGGCTGGCGCGGCGCGACCCGTCGCGCGCTAAGGGCGGGCGCGGCGCGATTGTGCCCCATCCGCTCAGAAGATGGCGAGGCCGGCGACCGTGACCGAGAGGCAACGCCTGGGATAATATTTATGTGGGCCCGGCATTTGCCGGCATCCCGTCGGCCGTCAGCTGCCAAAGTGCCACAAAATCGCCGCCCATTTGGTCCTTGTTCACCAAGCGGATGGTAACCCAACTCGAGCCGGAAATGGGCTTTCGGAGCCGTGATGGACGCGGCCGATGGCTCGAGGGTCGGCACTATGGGCCGCGTTCAGCGCCCTGAAAAGGCGTCCTGAAAAGGCGTTAAGGAGTGTCCCAAGAGGACATCGGGTCTGGAAGAAGCGGGTCTGGACAGGAATGCGGCGGCGGTTGCGGCGCGAGACTTCGGAGCAGGCAGTGGTTAGATCTTCGCTTGTCGTGTCGAAAGTCTTTTCGACACGTGACGCTGCGTTTCGCGGCAAAATACTTGGCGCAAGCAAAATACTTGGCGCAAGCAAAATTCTTGGCGCAGAAATGCAATGGGCGTGGAGCGGTCTGGCCTTGGCCTTGATCTCGCTCGCAGCCTTGGCCCAGCCGGCGCTCGCGGGTGACGGCGGTCTTTTCGATGATCAGGCCGAATGGGCGCAGAGCTATGATCCGGACGCGCATCTCGCAGTGACACGCTCGACGACTCCCGTGCTGTCGGAGGCGACCTTCGCGGCGACCGAGCAGGCGATCGAGCGCTATCGGCAGATCGTGAGCAGCGGCGGCTGGGTGCATGTGCCTCCCGGCCGCACTTTGAGCCTCGGCGTTTCGGGCCGCGCCGTCGTCGCCTTGCGCCATCGTCTGGCCGCCTCCGGCGATCTCGATCTCAAGGCCGGCGGTTCGCCGGTGTTCGATTCCTTCGTCCAGGCAGCGGTCAAGCATTATCAGGCGCGCAACGGGCTCGTCCAAACCGGCGCGGTCAACGCCGACACATTCAAGGCGCTCAATGTTCCGGCCGACCAGCGCCTGCGCCAGCTCGAGATCAATCTCGTCCGGCTGCGGTCCTATTCCGGTAATCTCGGCGAACGCTTTGTCATGGCGAATATTCCCGCCGCGGCGGTCGAGACGGTCGAAAATGGCGTCGTCGCGACACATCACGTCGCCGGCGTCGGTCGGATCGACCGCCAGTCGCCGGTCATGATGACCAAGGCGACGGATATCAATTTCAACCCGTTCTGGACCGTGCCGGCCTCGATCATCCGCAAGGATCTGATTCCGCGGATGCAGGCCAATCCGAATTATCTGACCCAGAACAAGATCCGCGTCTTCAACAAGGACGGCCAGGAGGTCCAGCCGCAGGACATCAACTGGAATTCGCTCGATGCGACGCATTATGAATTCCGCCAGGATCCGGGTGCCGACGTTAATGCGCTCGGCGTCGTGCGCATCAATATTCCAAACCCCTATGGCGTCTATATGCATGACACGGACGAGAGGGGCATCTTCGGCGACGACTATCGCTATATTTCTTCGGGCTGCATCCGTGTGCAGGATGTGCGCGACTACGTTGCCTGGCTGCTAAAGGACAATCCGGGCTGGGACCGCGCCCATATCGACGACGTGATCCGCTCCGGCGAAAGGGTCGATGTGAAGCTCACCGAGCCGGTGCCAGTCTATTGGGTC
Organism: uncultured Alphaproteobacteria bacterium; assembly: GCA_963704745.1. Taxonomy (GTDB): domain Bacteria; phylum Pseudomonadota; class Alphaproteobacteria; order Rhizobiales; family Beijerinckiaceae; genus Methylovirgula. Next base: position 2,155,216 of record OY969936.1, on the reverse strand, counting down.
TATGTCACAGCCTGGGCGACCCCCGACGGGCTGGTCGAGTTCCGCAACGACATCTATCAGCGCGACGGTCTGGGCTCGATCGCCGCCGCCAATATGAGCGGCATGACGCCCGCAGCGGCCGGACTGCCGATGCAAGCGGCTCCGCCCGCGCCGGCTGCTGTTCCTGCCCCCGCCGGGCCGGCGTCGGCCGGCAACGGGGCGCCGCCGCGCGTACTGCCGCCGATGAACGGCGCTCAATACGGCCAATATTGAGGCCGGAGCCTCGCCGTTTGTTCGGCTCGGCGGTGCAAGATGGGCTGGGCGCCGCCCGATCTCCTTCATCGATTGCGCGCGTTTTTCGAAATTCCCGCTCCCTCGCCGCCTGAGCCTCGCCCCGCCGCCTTCACGCGCGGGGGCGGGCATGCTAAGGGCAGAGGCTTGGGGCGCTTGACACGGCCGAACGCCCCATGGCGGGGCCGCATGGCTCGCGCATCGATCGTGCCGCCAAAATCTCCAGATATCTCCAGGACGCCTCGCTCATGACCAAGTCCGATGCCCAAGCCAGCGCCCACATGGCGCGCAACTCCTTCTTTGCCGCGGGCCTCGCCGACATCGATCCCGAGATTTCCGATGCCATCGACAAGGAACTCGGCCGCCAGCGCAATGAGATCGAACTCATCGCATCGGAAAATATCGTCTCGAAAGCCGTGCTCGAAGCGCAGGGCTCGATCCTGACCAACAAATATGCCGAAGGCTATCCCGGCCGCCGCTATTACGGCGGCTGCCAGTTCGTCGACATCGTCGAGACTTTGGCAATCGAGCGCGTCTGCCGTCTGTTCGACTGCAAATTCGCCAATGTGCAGCCCAATTCCGGCAGCCAGGCCAATCAGGCCGTGTTTCTCGCGCTGCTCCAGCCGGGCGATACATTCATGGGTCTCGACCTCGCTGCGGGTGGGCATCTGACGCATGGCTCGCCGGTCAATCTTTCCGGCAAATGGTTCAAGCCCGTCTCTTATGGCGTGCGGCCGGACGACCATCGCGTCGACATGGATGCCGTGGCCAAGCTCGCCGAAGAGCATAGACCGAAGATGATCATTGCCGGCGGCTCGGCCTATCCGCGTTTTTGGGATTTCGCGAGGTTTCGGGCGATCGCCGATTCGGTCGGCGCCTATTTCGTCGTCGACATGGCGCATTTCGCCGGCCTCGTCGCGGGCGGCGTGCATCCCTCGCCCTTTCCTCATGCGCATATCGCCACGTCGACGACGCATAAGACGCTGCGCGGACCGCGCGGCGGCCTCGTCCTCACCAATGACGCGGATCTGGCGAAGAAGATCAATTCCGCCATCTTCCCCGGCCTCCAGGGCGGGCCCCTGATGCACGTCATCGCCGGCAAGGCGGTGGCCTTCGGCGAGGCGCTGCGGCCGGAGTTCAAGGTCTATGCCCGCCAGATCGTCGAGAATGCCAAGGCGCTGGCTTCGACCATCGTCGAGGCCGGCTTCGCCATCAGCTCCGGCGGCACCGACAATCATCTGATGCTCGTCGACCTGCGGCCCAAGAGCCTCACCGGCAAGGCGGCGGAAGCGGCGCTCTCCCGCGCCCATATCACCTGCAACAAGAATGGTGTGCCCTTCGATACGGCGAGCCCGACGGTGACCTCGGGCATAAGGCTCGGTACGCCGGCCGGCACCTCGCGCGGCTTCGGCGTCGCCGAATTCAAGAAGATCGGCGAACTGATCGTCGAGACGCTCGACGGCCTCGCCAAGAACGGCGAGACCGGAAACGGCGCGGTCGAGGCGAATGTGAAGGCGAAAGTCACCGAGCTGACGCAACGCTTCCCGATCTATTGAGGCGCCTCGATGCGGTGCCCCTATTGCGGCAGTCTGGAAACCCAGGTGAAGGATTCGCGGCCGACGGAGGACGCCTCGTCCATCCGCCGGCGCCGCGTCTGCCCGGATTGCGGCGGCCGCTTCACCACTTTCGAGCGGGTGCAGCTCCGGGAATTGACCGTCGTCAAGAAATCCGGCCGGCGCGTCCCCTTCGATCGTGACAAGCTGATGCGCTCGATCGAGATCGCGCTGCGCAAGCGTCCGGTCGAAAGCGATCGCGTGGAGCGTCTCGTCAACGGCATCGTGCGGCAGCTCGAAAGCCAGGGCGAGGCGGAGATTCCGAGCACAAGGATCGGCGAATTGGTGATGGAGGGCCTGCGTTCGCTCGACAGCGTCGCCTATGTCCGCTTCGCCTCGGTCTATCGGAATTTCCGCGAGGCGCGCGATTTCAACACGCTCATCGACGAGCTGTCGCATGCCGCGCCCGACGTCTCGGAGCCGGCGCCGCGCCCAGCCAAATCGAGGACGCCGTCGCAGGCATGAGCCGCCGGCTGCTGGCGAGACGACCGCGCTGACGGGATCGCTGAGATGAGACATCGATGACGGCTCTGGTGTTGCCAGCAAGCGGGCTCACAGCCCCTATCGAGGCACCGGACGAAGATGCGCGCTATATGGCCGCGGCGCTCAATCTTGCCCGGCGCGGTCTCGGCCGTGTCGCGCCCAACCCGGCTGTCGGCGCTCTCGTCGTCAAGGATGGCGCCGTCGTCGCGCGCGGCTGCACCGGCGTCGGCGGGCGGCCGCATGCCGAAACCATCGCCTTGCGAGAGGCGGGCGCCGCGGCGGTCGGTGCCACGCTCTATGTGACGCTCGAGCCTTGCAGCCACCACGGCCGCACGCCGCCCTGTGCCGAGGCGATCATCGCCGCCGGCATTGCGCGCGTGGTTTCCGCGCTCGATGATCCCGATCCGCGCGTGCGCGGGCAGGGTCATGCGCAGTTGCGCGCCGCGGGGATCGATGTCCGCACCGGTGTTCTGGCCGAGGCGGCGTTCAGGCTCAATCTCGGCCATATCCTGCGGGTGACGCAGGATCGGCCGATGCTCACCCTGAAGCTCGCCGAGACCGCCGACGGCTATGCGGCGGAACCTTCCGGCGCGCCGCGCCTCATGATCACGGGCGACACCGCGAATGCGCATGTGCATATGCTGCGGGCGCTGCATGACGCGATCCTCATCGGCAGCGGCACGGCCTTGGCCGACGATCCGCTGCTGACCGTCCGTCTGCCGGGTCTTGAGGTCAGCAAGCCCTTGCGCATCCTGCTCAATTCGAAGCTTGTCTTGTCGCCCGCCTCGCGGCTTGCGATGACCGCTGTTGATCATCCGACGCTGGTGGTTACCACCGAGGCTGCCGCGGCGCCGCCGGCGGCGCAGCTAGCCGCCAAAGGCGTCGAAATTGTCCGTGTCGCCGGCGATTTTGCCGGCCATGTCGATCTCGCCGCCGCGCTCGCCTATCTTGCCAAGCGCGGCCTGACGCGGATCTTTTGCGAGGGCGGCCCGCGCCTCGCGGCAAGCCTGATGCAGAGCGGCTTCGCCGATGAGATCATCGTCTTGACGAGCGCGTCGGCGCTAGGCCGTCCCGGCCTTGCCGCGCTCGATGCGGCAAGCCGCGCTCGCTTGAACGATCCCACGCGCTACCGCTGCGCCGAAGCGCGAATGATCGGACCGGATCGTCTGCGCCGCTATGAAAGGCTTCTCTGAAAATGTTCACCGGTCTCGTCACCGATGTCGGCGAGGTGCAGGCCGTCGCGCCGCGCGGCGATCTCAAAAGGGTGCGCATCCGCACCGCCTATCTGGCCGAGACACTTGCGCAAGGCGCTTCCATCGCCTGCGGCGGCCCATGCCTCACGGTCGTCGCCAAAGGCGGGCAGGGGGGCAAGAGCTGGTTCGAGGTCGATGTCGCGGCCGAGACTCTGGCGCGCACCAATGCGCATGCTTGGCAGGTGGGGACCCGGCTCAATCTGGAGCGCTCGCTCAAGCTCGGCGACGAGCTTGGCGGCCACATCGTCACCGGCCATATCGACGGCGTCGCGAAGATCGTGGCGATCGAGGCTTTCGACGGGATGAAGCGTTTTCTCATCGAGGCGCCGCAGCCGCTGGCGCGTTTCATCGCCGAAAAAGGCTCGGTGGCGCTCGACGGCACCTCGCTGACCGTCAATGAAGTGAGCGGCAATCGCTTTTCGGTTCTGCTCATCCCGCATACGCTCGCCGTCACGAGCTGGGACGAGCGTAAGGTGGGCGATGAACTCAATCTCGAAGTCGATCTGATGGCACGCTATGCGGCGAGGCTTGTGGAAGCGAAGTGCTGATTTCCTGGACGCGGCAAATTAGGTGCCGATCGTCTATCGGCTCCGGGTCCAGGGTGCACGTGCGGAGTGGCGAACGTGCAGAATCTCAATCGTGTCGGCCACAATGCTATAAAAGATTTTGTAAGGATACTCGACGACCGGTTTCACTCGCACATCGGGCTCGTCCGTTTGTGCCGATCCAAGCGGATTTTCTGCAATGAATGCGATAGCCACATAAATAGAGCGGAGTACATTCTGCGCCCCGCTCGGACTTCGCTCATGGAGATAGATTCTAATCTCTTCAATATCGGCAAGCGCGCGTGCGCGATATCGAAGTCTCATGCTATTCCGTGGCGCTTCCAGTAGGCGGCGATTTCCTCGTCAGGGATGAGTCCGCTTTCGCGTGCCTTTTGGATTTCAGCGCGTTCGTCATCGCTCAGCCGGTACACGCCCGTGCGTCGCGCCTCGATCTCGCGCGCATATTCCGCCAGAGCCTCCTGATCGGCCTCCGGCCAAGTTTCGATCCGGTCCAGGACTTCTTGGAGCATCTTTGCTGTCATGTCGCCAATATACCATAATTTCTTTTGGAGTGAACGGCAGCGTGGCTCAAGATGGCGGCGCGCCGCAGCAACGGAGGTGAGCGATGAAATCCCATTGGCAGATGTTCGCCGCCTATAATGGCTGGGCCAATGCGCGACTCTATGAAGCTGCGGCAAAACTCTCCGATGCAGATTATCGAGCCGATTGCGGCGCCTTCTTCAAATCGGTGCATGGGACGCTCAATCATCTCTTGGTGGCGGATCGCATCTGGATGCGGCGCTTCACCGGCAGCGGCGAAGCGCCGGATCGGCTCGACGCGATCTTGTTTGATTCGCTGGCGGAGCTGCGGCAAGCTCGCGCGGCCGAGGATGTGCGGATCGTAACCTTCGTTGATGGCTTGGACGCCGCACGGCTCTCCAGCAGCTTTCGCTATCGCGCGGTGACGATGCCGGCCGAGTTCGAGCAGCAGCTTGCGCCGGCGCTGGCGCATTGGTTCAACCATCAGACGCATCATCGCGGCCAGATTCATGGCCTTTTGACGCGTCTGGCCGGCGCCGCGCCGGAACTCGATCTTCTCCTCTATAAGCGCTCTGTCGGTCTCGGCGGCCGCCCGATCGCATGATCAAGCGCCGCGGGCGACAATCTCCGGCATTGAGGTCACGACGGGCCGAAGCACTGGTCTTCTTCCTCGTCATAACCGGCGGGCTTTGGCGCAACCTTGTTCGGCCGGCCGCGGTCCAGGGCGCCATCGGAACGGGCGCGCAAGTAAGTGTAAATCGCATCGATGTGGCACATCACATTTTTGTCGGTCCCGAGCGCCGGCATGACTGAGTCCTCCGCGGAGTTCACATCCCTCTTGCCGCCCGCGACGGTTCCCACGACGTCGGAGTAGCCCAGCGTCTTCAGGGAATCGGTGAGATTGGGCGCGTAGGAAGAGCCCAGCCCATCGGGGCCATGGCAGCGCAGGCAGTTGGCACTATATTGCAGATAGCCAATGCTGGTATACCAATCGACGGTGCCATCCTTGTCGATCTTGAACGTCGGATTGCCGTCCTTGTCGAACCATTCGCCATGCTGTTCGGTGACGGGCGCCGGATTGCCGGCGCCGTCCGCGATGGCCAGGCTCTGGCCGAAATATAGCAGAAGGGCGAGCGCCCCGATCGTCGATGTGGCGAGCTTCACGTTTGCTACTCCTAGCTATTTTTGAGTTTGAGGTTTTGGGCGGTTCACAAGCCACGGTGGGCGAAAGCCGTCGGGTCGACGGAATGGCCGGGCCGAACGGCGTGAACAGTGCCTCGGCTGTCGGATAGACACGTTCCCCCCTCCGTCTTGGCGCGTAGGTCGTCATCGGCGACCCGATGCGGCATTCATGCGCCCGGGTTTGCTCAGATGCCCCTGGGACCCGGACGCGGGTCAGAATTCGGTTGAATTTTGTTTTGTTCTTGGCGGTTCAGTGACAGCTCTTATTCGAAAGGGCGCGTGCGATCAATAACCGCGCCCCAGCCGATCGAACGGGACCGATTTCGGCGGGCGGAGGCGTTCGCCGTTCCGGGGACATGCTCGAGCCGCTGCGCGGGAAGGCGAGTTGCTCGCTTGCGGCCATGCATCCGGCTTGTTACTCAACGCCTCTCATCCGCCGAGGATCCCGAGACCGGCAATTCCAAATCAGCGATCCCAATAACAGTCGAGAGCCATGGCCGAGCCGCGCCGATCTGAAGAAACTGCCGCAGAGAGCGTGAAGGGCGCGCGCTTCCTCATTGTCGAGGCGCGCTTCTATGACGAGATCGGCGCGCTTTTGCTCGAGGGCGCGAAGCGGGCTTTTGCCGAGGCGCAGGCGCGCTGCGAGGCGGTGCGCGTGCCGGGCGCGCTCGAGATCCCGATCGCCATGGCGATCGCCCTCGATGCCGCCGAAAGCGCCGGCGCACCCTATCAGGGGGCGATCGCGCTCGGCTGCGTCATCCGCGGCGAAACCTATCATTTCGAGATCGTCGCCCATGAGAGCGCGCGCGCCTTGATGGATCTCGCAATCGCCCGCAAGCTCGCCTTCGGCAATGGCATATTGACGGTCGAGAATGCGGCGCAGGCGCGCCTTCGCGCGAGCCACGAGGGAGGCGACAAGGGCGGCGATGCGGCGCGCGCCGCGCTCGCCCTCCATCGGCTCAAGGCCGCCGTGGGAGCACTTTGATGGTGAAGGCTCTCGAACGCTCCGCGGCACGGCTCGCGGCGGTGCAGGCGCTCTATGAAATGGACGTTTCGGGCAAGGGGATCACCGAGACGCTCGCCGAATTCGAGACATTCTGGCTCGGCGGCGAGATCGAGGGCGAGACCTATAATGCCGCGGAAACGGGTTTCTTCCGCGACATATTAATGGGTGTCCTCGCCGATCAGGGCCCGATCGATCGGCAGATCGACAAGACGCTGGTGCAGACTTGGCCGCTTGCGCGTGTCGATTCCGTGCTGCGCGCGATATTGCGGGCCGGCACCTATGAGCTGAAGAAGCGCAAGGATGTGCCGGCCCGCGTCGTCATCAAGGAATATGCCGATGTGGCCGGCGCCTTTTTCGAGCGCGAGGAGGTCGGCATGATCAATGCCGTGCTCGATGCGCTGGCGCGGCAGCTGCGCGCGAACGAATTCGAGGCGAAGGCCTGAGGCCCAAAAGAGGCATGATGCCCCGCCCTTCGGAAGACGAACTCATCGCCACCTTTTTCGCGCCGCTGGCCGGGCCGGCGGGGCTCGGGCTCGCCGATGACGCGGCCTCACTCGCGCCGCCGCCAGGCCACGAGCTTGTGCTCACCACTGACATGCTCGCCGCCGGCGTGCATTTCTTCGCCGACGATCCGGCCGACGCCATTGCCAAGAAGGCGCTGCGGGTCAATCTTTCCGATCTCGCGGCGAAGGGCGCCGAGCCGCTCGGTTTTCTCTTGAGCCTCGCTTTGCCGCAGGATTGGACCGAAACCTGGCTCGCGGGTTTTGCCGCCGGTCTCGGCGAAGATGCCAGGGCCTATGCCTGTCCCCTCCTCGGCGGCGACACGGTGAAAAGCCCGGGCGCCCTCACGCTCTCGATCACTGCGATCGGCGCCGTGCCGCAGGGTCGGATGGTGCCGCGGCCGGGCGTCGTTGCCGGCGATTGCCTCTATGTGACGGGGACCATCGGCGACGCGGCGCTGGGGCTGCGGCTGTTCCGTGCCGAGGCGGCGGACCAGGCCTGGATCGACGCTCTCGATGACAAGGCGCGGGCGCATTTGCGCGACCGCTATCGCCTGCCGCTGCCGCGCCTTGCTTTGCGCCAGCCCTTACGCACCTATGCCCGCGCCGCCATGGATGTTTCCGACGGGTTCGCCGGCGATCTTGCGAAAATGCTGCGGCTCACCGGCATGACGGCAGAGATAGCTGTCGGCGATGTGCCGCTCTCCGATGCGGCACGGCAGGCATTGGCGCAAGAGCCCACGCTGATCGTGCCGATCCTCTCGGGCGGCGATGATTACGAGATCCTTTGCGCCGTGCCCCCCGCCGCGGCCAGGGCTTTCGAGGCCGCCGCCGCAGCGGCCGATGTGCCGGTCAGTCGGATCGGCCATGCCTGTCGCGGAGAGGAGCCGCCGGTCTTCACGACGGCGGCGGGGCCGGTCGCCTTCGGCACGCTTTCCTATCAGCATTTCTGAGGGGCGACATCGCGTCGTAGTTCATGCCGCGCCCCTCGGCAACTCCGAACCAGACGCCTTTATGAGGGATTGCGCCGCATTGCGAAGGGCGGCGCTTTCCGCCTAAGGTGCGGCCCCAGGCAGGCAAAACCCGGCAGCAGGACAGGCGCCTTTCGTCAAAGATTCATCGGCAATTCCGGGACTTGGCGAGGCAATGACCTCATCCGCGGCAAAAATCCAGAAGGGCGGAAATCGATGTATTCCATTTGGGTGGTTATTCCGTGCGGACTCTTGGCCATCGTCTATGGAATTGTGACGGCTTCGCAACTCCTTGCGGCCGATGCGGGCTCGTTGCGGATGCGCGAGATCGCGGATGCGATCGCGGAAGGGGCGCAGGCCTATCTCAAACGGCAATATTCCACCATCGCGCTCGTCGGAGTGGTCATCTTCATCGGCCTCGGCCTGTTGCTGTCCTGGCCGGTGGCCATCGGCTTTCTCATCGGCGCCGTTCTGTCGGGCTCGGCCGGGTTCATCGGCATGAATGTCTCGGTGCGCGCCAATGTGCGCACCGCGCAAGCCGCGACGCAATCGCTTGCGGCGGGCCTCGACATTTCCTTTAAGGCGGGCGCGGTCACCGGCATGCTGGTCGCCGGCCTCGCGCTCCTCGGCGTCGCGGTCTATTATTATGTTCTCACCGGTCCCATGGGTCATGCGCCGAACAGCCGCGAAACCGTCGATGCCCTGGTCGCGCTCGGCTTCGGCGCCTCGCTGATCTCGATCTTCGCCCGTCTCGGCGGCGGTATTTTCACTAAGGGCGCCGATGTCGGCGCCGATCTCGTCGGCAAGGTCGAAGCGGGCATTCCGGAAGACGATCCGCGCAATCCGGCGACGATCGCCGACAATGTCGGCGACAATGTCGGCGATTGCGCCGGCATGGCGGCCGATCTCTTCGAGACCTATGCGGTCACGGTGGTGGCGACCATGGTGCTCGCCTCGATCTTTTTCGCCGGGCAGACGATCCTCGCCTCCGCCATGCTCTATCCGCTGGCGATCTGCGCCGCCTGCATCGTGACCTCGATCGCCGGGACCTATTTCGTCAAGCTCGGCCCGACCAATGCGATCATGGGCGCGCTCTACAAGGGCCTGATTGCGACCGGCCTCCTGTCGATCGTCGGTGTCGCCCTAGCGACGCATCTCACCGTCGGCTGGGGCCAAATCGGCACGGCGAACGGCGTCGCCGTGACCGGCCTGCATCTCTTCGTCTGCGGTCTCGTCGGCCTCGTCGTCACCGGCCTCATCGTCGTCATCACCGAATATTATACCGGCACGGGCAAGCGCCCCGTCGTCTCGATCGCCCAGGCTTCGGTCACCGGCCATGGGACCAATGTCATCCAGGGCCTCGCCGTGTCGCTGGAATCGACGGCGCTGCCGGCGCTGGTCATCGCCGGCGGCATCATTGCGACCTATCAGCTTGCCGGCCTGTTCGGGATTGCGATCGCGGTGACGACCATGCTTGGCCTCGCCGGCATGATCGTCGCGCTCGATGCCTTCGGCCCGGTCACCGACAATGCCGGCGGCATTGCCGAAATGGCCGGCCTGCCGAAAGAGGTGCGGCGAGCGACCGATGCGCTCGATGCGGTCGGCAATACGACCAAGGCCGTCACCAAAGGCTATGCGATCGGCTCGGCTGGGCTCGGCGCGCTGGTGCTCTTTGCCGCCTATACCAATGACATCAAACACTTTGTCGAAACCGGCGTGCCCTATTTCAAAAATGTCGGCACGGTCAATTTCGAGTTGTCAAATCCTTATGTCGTGGCCGGTCTGATCTTCGGCGGCCTCATCCCCTATCTCTTCGGCGGCATGGCGATGACGGCGGTCGGCCGCGCCGCCGGCTCGGTCGTGGAGGAAGTGCGCCGGCAGTTCCGCGAAAAGCCCGGCATCATGGCCGGCAAGGACCGGCCGGATTACGGGCGCGCGGTCGACATGCTGACCAAGGCGGCGATCAAGGAGATGATCGTGCCCTCGCTGCTGCCGGTGCTGGCGCCGATCGTCGCCTATTTCGGCGTGCTTCTGATCTCGGGCTCGAAGGCTTCGGCCTTCGCCGCGCTCGGCGGCTTGCTGCTCGGCGTGATCGTCAACGGCCTCTTCGTCGCGATTTCGATGACCTCGGGCGGCGGCGCCTGGGACAATGCCAAGAAGAGCTTCGAGGACGGCTTCATCGACAAGAACGGGGTGAAGCATGTCAAGGGCAGCGAGGCGCACAAGGCCGCGATAACCGGCGACACGGTCGGCGATCCCTATAAGGATACGGCGGGACCTGCGGTCAATCCGGCGATCAAGATCACCAATATCGTCGCCCTGCTGCTGCTCGCGATCTTGGCGCATTGAAGCGGCGAAGCGTCGCGTCGCGGAAAATCGAAATGGCCGGAGCGATCCGGCCATTCTCGCTCGAGCCTCGATCCAATTCGCCTTCAGGGCATCCGCGGCTGAAATCCAAGCTCAGCTGAAATTCAGGATGTTCCTGAACATGCCTTTCAGCAGGGTCGATTCGGCGCCGCCCGTCGGCGTCGTGCGCGAGACGAAATCGAAGAGCCTGCCGTCCTTGAGACCGTAATTGGCGATCCGCGTCACCTTCTTCTGCTTGTCGAAATAAATGGCGAGCACGCGCTGGTCGACGAGCTTGGGGGCCATGAACTCGACCGGCCGCTCGGTGACCTGGGTGATGTAATACCAGGCGTCGCCGCCGACGGTCGATGTCGTCGACGGCGTGCCCATCACCACAAGCGCCTGTTCCGCCGAGGAGCCGATCTTCACCTGATCGAGGAGGCGCGGGTCGACCTGATAGCCATGGACGATTTCGCCGTCATAGCCGAGGCAGCCGGAAAGGCCGAGGGCGAGGCAGGCGGCTGAGCCGAGCCTGACGGCAAGCAAGAGCGGCAGCGCACCGCGCTTTTGCGCAACCGTCGCGCCCTTGCGAAATGCGGCGGCAATATCCAATTTCATGGCGGGAACTCCGGCCTTTGTCCTTGCTTTGGCCCGACGCCAAAGTTTTCCGAGCATGTCCCGGAAAAGTTGCTAGACTTTTTCGATGCGGACATGTTCCAACGCCGTGAACATGTCCTGCGGCATATCCTGGAGCAGCTGGGGCAATTCTTCCGCTGAAGACCATGTGCCAACTTCCCAAGCGAAAGCTCGATCCGGCGGTTTCCATGGCATCATGACTTCACGCTCATCATGATCCCCGGTTGCGAGATCGGTTTTCCCATCGGCGTCGAGCGATGCCTAATCTGCGCCCATGCGAAAAGCAAGCTCGCCGCAGTCTCTCACAATTCGCGCACAATTCGCGGAACAAAAGTTATCGGGTCATGATTTTCCGGCTTTTCCGGGGCAATGCCAATCGCAAGTTGATCGGCAGGCTCCATGGCGAGATCGTTGCCGCCGCGCGCGATCCGCTTTTGTTCACCGAATATGGAATTGAAGACACGCTCGAAGGCCGTTTCGAGTCGGTCATTCTGCACGCGGCGCTTGTTCTGCGCCGGCTCGAGCATCTGCCGCCGCCGGGGCCGGACGTCGCCCAGGATCTCGCCGATGCCGTGTTCCGGCACTTTGATATTGCGTTGCGGGAGATCGGCGTTGCGGATACGCGCGTGCCGAAACGAATGAAAGTCATGGCGGAAGCCTTTTTCGGCCGTGCTCTGGCCTATCATGAAGCCCTGGCGCAAGAGCCGCTTCAAGGGCCGCTTGCGCTTTCGCAGGCTTTGTCCAGAAATGTCTATGCCGGCTGCCGCGACGCAGACCGCCTGGCGCGCTATGTGGTAAGCCTCGATGCGGCGCTCGCGCAAACGATGCTGCCACAGTTTCTCGAAGGGCCGATCCCTTTTCCAAGCCCTGTTTCCAAGCCCTGTTTCCAGTCCCCTGGCGCGCCGAGTGACGAGGTGCCGAAATGACTGCCAAGCCGACACCCGGCGCGGCCCCGCCGCGCAAGATCTTTTCGCATCCGATCCATGTTGCAGATGTGCCGCAGGGAGGCCTCGACGTCTCCATCCGCGCCGATGCCGCGGCATTGCGGGCGCTCGCCGCGGCGGACGATCTGCCGAACATTGCGAGCCTCGAAGCCAACTTCCATGTGGTGCCGAAAGGCAATGACATATTCAATGTCAGCGGCGAAGTGCGTGCCAGAGTTACCCGGATCTGCGTGGTGAGCCTCGAGCCCTTCGACAGCGATCTCGTCGAGCCGATCGATGTCGATTTCGCTCCAGCTGCGGAAGCGACGGCCGCGCCGGCGGCGGCCGCTTCCATGACCTTCCTCGGCGGCGAGGAGGCCAATCCGGCGCCGGGGCGGGATCCGCCTGATCCGATCATCGACGGGAAGATCGATCTCGGTGCGCTCGCCAGCGAATTCCTGGCCCTGGGGCTCGATCCCTATCCGAGAAAGGAGGGTGTCGGCTTCGAACCGCCTGGCGGCCGAGACGGTGCGCACGCGGGCGAGGCCGACACGCCCTTCAGCGTCCTGCGCAAGCTGAAGGAGCGCTCGTGATCGGCGTTTTCGGCATGCGCTTGCCGGGGGCGCGGCAGGCGCTTTTGTACGGGCATCGGGCGACGGCTTGTTGCGGTCGGGCCTGCTTTGCCTTAGCTGAACGGGTTCCGTCTCGGTCGCAGCGCCTCTCATCCGGCGCAGCGGAAAGGAGCCGTCGCGACATGACCAAGCCCGTGCGGATCGCGCTCGATGCCATGGGGGGCGATCATGGCCCCGAAGTGATCGTTTCCGGCGCCGCGCTCGCGCTCTCCCGCCATAGTGACATCTCCTTCATTTTCTTCGGTGACGAGGACAGGGTGAAGCCGTTCGTCGCGGCGCATCCGGCCCTTGCCGCCGTCTCGATCGTGCGGCATGCGAATGTCGCCGTCCGGATGGACGACAAGCCGAGCCAGGCCTTGCGGACCGGCCGGCGGACCTCCTCCATGTGGCTGGCGATCGAGGCGGTGAAGAAGGGCGAGGCCGACGCGGTCCTTTCCGCCGGCAATACCGGCGCGCTGATGGCGATGGCGAAGATCTGCCTCCATATGATGCCCTATATCGATCGGCCGGCGATCGCCGCGATCTGGCCGACTTTGCGCGGTGAAACGCTGGTGCTCGACGTCGGGGCGACGATCGGGGCGAATGCGCAGCATCTCGTCGATCTCGCCATCATGGGCTCGGCCATGGCGCGGATCGTCTTCGGCATGGACCGGCCGACGGTCGGCCTCTTGAATATCGGGACCGAAGAGGTCAAGGGACTCGAGGAAGTGAGGACGGCGTCGCGAATTTTACGGGAGGCGGCCTTACCCAATCTCGATTATCGCGGCTTCGTCGAAGGCGACGACATTGGCAAAGGAACGGTGGATGTCGTCGTCACGGAAGGCTTCGCCGGCAACATCGCCTTGAAAACCGCGGAAGGAACTGCAAAGCAGATCGCTGCTTATCTCCGGCAGGCGCTGCGCAGCAGCTTTTGGTCGAAGCTCGGCTATCTTCTGGCGCGCCGCGCCTTTGTGGCGCTCGAAGCGAAAATGGACCCGCGCAAGGTCAATGGCGGCGTGTTTCTGGGCCTGGATGGGGTGGTGATCAAGAGCCATGGCGGGTCGGACGCGATCGGCACCGCGCGGGCGATCGAAATCGGCTACGAGATGGTGCGTGACAGGCTCTTGAGCAAAATTCAGGACTCGCTTGCCGGCCGGGCCGGCATACACGATCTTCCGCCCGCGGCCTCCTCGGCCTCGGTGCGGTCCTGAGGCGCGGCCGCATCGGCCCGTTTGGACGTTCGGCAGTTTGGATATCTCGAAGGATTGGAACGGATCAACCGCGTGACAGAACCGCATCCCGCCAAGCTCCGCTCCGTCGTCGTCGGACTCGGCTGTCATTTGCCATCGCGCATTCTGAGCAATGCCGATCTCGAAAAAACTCTGGACACCACCGACGAATGGATCGTGCAGCGCACCGGCATAAGGCAGCGCTACATCGCAGGGGAGGAGGAGCGGACCTCGACGCTCGGGCTCAATGCGGCGCGCGCGGCGCTCGCCGATGCCGGCCTTGCTCCCAATGACATCGATCTCGTGATCGTTGCCACTTCGACGCCCGATTACACCTTTCCAGCCGTGGCTACCCAGATCCAGGCCGGGCTCGGCATGAACGGCGGCGTCGCGTTCGATCTGCAGGCCGTCTGCTCCGGCTTCGTCTTCGCGCTGGCGACGGCCGACAAATTTCTCATTTCCGGCTCGCACCGACGGGCGCTGGTGATTGGCGCCGACACATTCTCGCGTCTTCTCGATTGGGGCGACCGTTCGACCTGCGTGCTCTTCGGTGACGGCGCGGGTGCCGTGGTCCTCGAAGCGCGCGAGGGAAATGGCACGACCGCCGACCGCGGCGTGCTGACCTCGCATCTGCGTTCGGATGGCCGCTATCGCGACATGCTCTATGCCGACGGCGGGCCGTCCTCGACCAGGACGACAGGCCATGTGCGCATGCAGGGGCGCGAGGTCTTTCGCCATGCGGTTACCATGGTGACGGATGTCGTTCAGGCCGCATTCGATGCCACCGGCACGTCAGCGGCGGATCTCGCCTGGTTCGTTCCCCATCAGGCGAACCGCCGCATCATCGACGCGTCTGCCCAGAAGCTCGGCATCGCGGCGCAGAAAGTGGTGACAACCGTCGATCTTCACGGCAATACGTCGGCTGCCTCCGTCCCGCTCGCGCTCTGCGTCGCGCGCGACGACGGACGCATCAAACACGGCGATTTGGTGATGATCGAAGCCATGGGCGGCGGCTTCACCTGGGGCGCCGCGCTCATTCGCTGGTAGCCTGGCCGCAAGACGGCCGGCAGGGCATGTCCCGGAAAAGTTGACAGACTTTTCCGATATTTTAGACATCGGGTATACCCGATGTCTCATAATGGACATGCTCCAGATCTTTGAAATAGAGCCGATTTGTCCCGATCATGTGGATCGTAATCCAAGCACATCGGATATATCCGATGTGCCAAAGAGCCGATTCCACATGATCGGGATCGGCTCTAAGCGGCCACGCGCCCAGCCGTTTTTGCGCGGATTTTGCGCCCTGTGGCACGGAACATATTGATTTGGCGGCGCATTTGTACGAAGATTTCATGGAAATGGAAGTCAGCCGTTGATCGGGCTAGGCCGTTCTCGCAGCCGTGGCTTCACCTAAGGATTTTTTGAGCATGTCCTCATCGGCAATGAGCATGTCCTTATCGGCAAGATGAATCGCCTTTTGGGGACATGACCGCGGGGCAATATTGCCGCTGTTGTCGCAGGCACAGATTTCTACTCATTGTTCGCTCCGAACCGAGAATAATAATAGAGCCAAAAACATGACGGGATCCGATTTTTTGATGGCTGCGGAGCAGCCTGGTGAACCAGGGGGCCGCAAGGCCGCGACGACGGATCAGGAGCGCGTGCGCACGGTGACGCGCGTCGATCTCGCCGAAGCGGTCTACCAACAGGTCGGCCTGTCGCGAAAGGAGTCGGCGGCTCTCGTCGAAATGGTGCTGGACGAGGTCATGAGCCGGCTCATCGACGGCGAGCCGGTCAAGCTCTCCTCCTTCGGCTCCTTCATCATCCGCCACAAGCGCAAACGGCTCGGCCGCAATCCGAAGACGGGGGTGGAAGTGCCGATCACCGAGCGCCGCGTCCTCGTGTTCAAGCCGTCGAATTTGCTGAAGGCCAAGATCAACGGCTAAAGCCGCCCGAGCGATAGGCAGTGATGCGCTCCGTCGGGCGCGGCAAGGAGCGCCGCCCATGCCGATGCGCCGAGTCGATCAATCTGTGGATGGATCTGGCAGACTTGCCAGCAAGCGACTTGCCGGCCAAGCTGATCTTCAAGACGCAGATCTTGTCGCGCCGCGAGGAGAGCGCATGGAAAAAAGTGCTCAGGCTTTCAGGACGATCAGTGAGGTCGCGCAGGACCTCGATCTGCCGCAGCACGTCCTGCGTTTCTGGGAGACACGCTTCGTTCAGATCAAGCCGTTGAAGCGCGGCGGCGGCCGTCGCTACTACCGGCCGGAAGATGTCGACCTCCTGCGCGCCATCCGCCGGCTGCTTTATGGCGAAGGCTATACGATCAAGGGCGTTCAGAAGATTTTGAAAGAGCAGGGGCCGCGCCTTGTGGCCGCGTCGCATGGCGGCGACGGTCCTGCGCCGGCCGACCCAGATGCGCCCCGGCTGCGGCAATATGAGGATGCGGATGATGATTTGGCGGGCGGCAGCGACGTATTGGACGGCGCCGAGGCTGCGGTGAATTTTGCTTCGAATCAGCCGCAACGGCAGGCGCCTGCGGCACGCGATCGCGAAGCCTGGGACGCCAACCGGATCCATGCTTTCCAAGACCATGTTCCGCGCCCGATGCCGGCGACGGAAAATCCGCGTGGCCAGCCTGGTTCTGCTCCTGGGAACGGCGCGCTCGCGCCGGCTGATCGCGGGGCTTTGCAAGAGCTGCTGGCCGAGCTCGTCGAATGCGCAAGGATTCTCGATGCGGCGCGCGGCGGCTGAGACTGACGGGCGCGTTGCGGCCGGCAACGCCTTTCTCTATAACGGCGACAGTCGGAGTGTAGCGCAGCCCGGTTAGCGCACTAGTCTGGGGGACTAGGGGTCGTGGGTTCGAATCCCGCCACTCCGACCATTTAATTTATTGCCGGCCGTCGGCGCCCGAACCGCTACCGACATCGCGCGTCTCACGGGCCATGACCGGGAAGGCCTCTTCGCGATGCGTAACTTCGCAGCACCCGAAGCGTTGTGAAATTACCACATCCGATCCTTGAATCTCGCCGCATCGAGCCTTCGAGTGGGAGCGCGAGAAAGGCAAGGCTAGAATGGCGAATTGGATTTGGGTCTGACGTAACTTGGGGGGAAGCTGTGATTGCACGATTGCTCGCCGCTGCGGCGGTATTGGGAGCGTTGTCTGCGAGTGCTCTGGCCGCCGATCTGCCGAGCATCAAGGGGCCGCCGGCCTATGTGCCGCCGCCGCCGGCTTTCTCATGGACCGGCTTTTATGTCGGCATCGCGGGCGGTGGGGCTTGGGGGAGTGCCGAGCAAACGGATTTAACGCCCTGGAGCAGCGGCGCTTATGGCGTCTCAGGCGGCTTGGTTGGCGGTACCATAGGCTATAATTGGCAAGTCGATAATTTCGTGTTTGGTCTCGAGGGCGACGGTTCCGCCGCGTGGGTTAGTGGCTCAACGCTCGGTATCTCTCCCTCTACATGTTACTCCCCGTATTGCGCCGCCAATCTTGAGGCGCTGGGCACTGCTCGCGGGCGCCTTGGTGTCGCATTCGACCGGTTTTTGCCCTACGTGACGGGGGGCGTCGCCGTCGGCTCTCTGCATGGCCAAGAGGGCTATCTCGCTGAAGGCGAGGGCGGCTCGGGCACGAGGACGGTGCCGGGTTGGACCGTCGGGGCAGGAATTGAGGCCAAGCTCGCGCCGAACTGGTCGGCAAAACTCGAATATCTTCACGTCGACCTTGGCGATAATGCCATATTTGACGGAACGATTCCTGGAGTTGGCGTGTTCGACCAGCATATCAAGTTCACCAGCGAAATCGTCCGTGTCGGGCTCAACTACAGGTTCGATTTTTTAGCGCCGCCTGGCCCGGTCGTTGCCAAATACTGACTTTTCCACGCGTGACCGAGACTAGAGCATCCCGCCTTCAAGTGGAATCACTTGAGGGCGGATAAGATGCTCTAGATTTAAAAAATAGAGCATCGTTTAAGCGCAAAACCGCATACACTTTTGCGCACGATGCTCTAGCGAAGACTCTCGGAAAATTTGATGCCGGCAGTGGGCACTGCCGGCCCGAAGGGCTGGCACATTCGCCGCATTCGCCGCAGGGTATGGCAAGAGTCGCGGCAATGATCTCGACCCTCCAGACTCTGGTCCTGTTGCTTGTCGTGATCACCCTGGTCGCGACCGTTGCCGCGCGCCTCAAAATCCCGCCCGCCATTCTCCTCGTGGTCACCGGCGTCGTTCTGGGGCTCGTCGACGGCCTGCCGACGGTGCAGCTGGCGCCGGAATTGGTTCTGCTTCTCGTCCTGCCGCCGGTCATCTATGCGTCGGCGGTCGCAATGAGCTGGCGCGAGTTCCGCTTCAACCTGCGCCCGATTACGCTTCTGGCGATCGGTTGCGTCATCTTCACGACGGTCGCGGTCGCCGCCGCCAGCCATTGGCTGCTGGGCCTCGCCTGGCCGGTCGGCTTCGTGTTGGGCGCCATCGTTTCGCCGCCGGATGCGGTGGCGCCGCTTTCGATCGCGCGCCGAATGCAGCTCCCGAGGCGCATCACCGTGATTCTCAAAGGCGAGAGGCTGGCGAATGACGCCACGGCGCTCGTTCTCTATCGCTTCGCCGTCGGGGCGGTGTGCGCCGGCGCATTTTCGATGGAGCATGCAGCGGGCATGTTCGCGGTCATTCTGGCCGGCGAGATACTCTGGGGCATCGGCGTGGGCTGGACGATGCTGCGTCTGCGCCTCTGGGTCCGCGACCCGCGCATCGAAATCATGCTGTCGCTCCTGACGCCGTTTCTGGCCTATTGGCCGCCCGAGCAATTGGGCGGGTCCGGCGTACTCGCCACCGTGGCGACCGGACTCTATCTCAGTTGGAACGGGCCGCGGCTGATCAGCGCCGCGACACGGCTCCAGGGCATCTTCTTCTGGGATTTTCTCATCTATCTGATCGAGGGCATGGTGTTCCTCATCACCGGCCTGCAGGCACGCACGCTCATTGCCGACATCACCCGCTATTCGATGTCCGAGCTGATCTTCTCCGCCGCCGTCGTCAGCGCCGTGGTCATCCTGACCCGCTTCGTCTGGATCTATCCCGCCACCTATCTGCCGCGCTGGCTCATCCCCGCGGTGCGGCGGAATGATCCATCGCCGCCCTGGCAATGGCCGTTCGTCCTGGCATTCACCGGGGTTCGCGGCATCGTCTCGCTGGCGGCGGCGCTCGCCATCCCGCTCGCCATGAAAAATGGTCGGCCTTTTCCCGAGCGCGATCTGATCCTCTTCCTCACTTTTTCCGTCATATTGGTGACTCTCGTCGGCCAAGGCCTGCTGTTGCCGTCGGTGATCCGCGGGCTCGGCCTCGCCCAGGCCGGGCGTCGCGAGCGCCACGCCGACAGGATTGAGGAATTCGACGCCCGGCGGCGGGCGATCGAGGCGGCGATCGCCCGGCTCGAGGGCCTCGCGGCGGAGCGCCAGCTTCCGGAGGATGTCGTCGCACCGCTGCGCGCCTATCACCATGGCCGGCTGAAACAGGTCGCACGCAGGATCGACGGCCATGTCGGCCATAATAAGTTCGTCGCGCTCGGCGACGACGTCGAACTCCGGCTGATCGCCGCCGAGCGGGACTTGATCAATGACCTCTATCGCCGCGGCAAGCTGAAGGACGAGGCGCGGCGGCGGATCGAGCGCGAACTCGATTTGCGCGACGCCCATCTCAGAAATTTGCAGGCCGAGCTGTAAGGGCGAAACTGGCTGCGGCCGAGGTTCGGCGTCGCGTGGCGCTTTTGAAGCTCCGGCGGATTTGGCAAGGTTTTTGATGCGTGATCACGCGAGGTCGAGCGCCGGCTTGCTGAATTGCGGCGGTCGACCCGGCGGAGGTCGGCTTGGCCAGGCTCAAACGGCAATTCGATTGCTTCGACAGCTTGCCGCCGCAATTGCGCGATGCGCTCGCCAATGCCGCTTTCGACTGGGACGCGACTCTGATCGCGGAAGTGCTCGATCTCGGCACCGCCGCCGATGTGCTCGCGGCGCGGATCACCGAAGACGATCGCCGCCGCCTGCCGGTCGACAATTATGTCATGTACGGGCCCGCGCATCCCGGCGCCGCCGCGCATGTGCCGGCCAATACGCTCAAATTTTACCGCTATCCGACGAAGCCCTTCTATTGGTGGGGGCGGTCCTGAGCAACCGGTGCGCCCTGTTGCGGCATTGAACTTGCTTTAAGGCCGAAGGGACCATTGGCAGGATGCTCGGCAGGTGCCGCGCCCCGTCGAGACCTTCATGAAAGACGAAGCGTTCCGGCTCGAAGACACGGGAAACGAAAATGTTCGAAGGATGGCTCATACAGGTTACGTCAGGAGATCCGCGCGACGGCCAGCAGGACGTTAGCCTCTATGCTTCGTGGGAGCCCAAGGAAGATGCGGCGGTTCTGCTTGTCATGAAGACGTTCAACCTCACCGAAGACCACATCTGTTCCATGGTGATCGATCTGCCCAAGGAAACCTTCGAGAAGCTCGGCCTGCAGCCGGGTCAGGCCGGCCCCTATCGCGACATCGAAGAATAGGCCCGGCCGGCGGAGCAGGTTCGTGAGCCGGTGCGGCGTCCACCGCTGTATCGGCCTCTAAGGGCAGCGCTTCCTCGGCGGGAAGCGCTTTTCTTTTGTGGCGATTATATAAAGTTCGGCGGCTTCTATCGCGGCGCATAGCGTGCTATGGGGCCGCTTGCCGCCTTCAAGGCGCTCCCCGCGCTGCGGCCGCAGAAACTCTCGCGCTTACGCCGATTGGTATCGGCGACTGAGCTTCAGGAGATAGATCCATGATTTCCGTGACATTTCCGGATGGCGCCTCGCGCCCTTTTCCGCCCGGCACGACCGGGGCCGAGATCGCCCGCAGCATTTCCCCGTCGCTCGCCAAGAAGACCGTCGCCATGGCGATCGACGGCAAATTGGCCGATCTCGCCGATCCGGTGACGCGGGACGCCAAGATCGAGTTCATCAAACGCGAGGACCCGCGGGCGCTCGAGCTCATAAGGCATGATGCCGCGCATGTGCTCGCCGAGGCGGTGCAGACGCTCTATCCGGGCACGCAGGTGACCATCGGTCCGGTGATCGAGAACGGCTTCTATTACGACTTCTATCGTGAGGCACCTTTTACGCCGGAAGACTTTGCGGCCATCGAAAAGAAGATGACCGAGATTATTGCGCGCGATCGGCCGTTTACAAAAGAGATCTGGACGCGCGATCAGGCCAAGGCCTGGTTCGAGACCCATGGCGAGGCCTTCAAGGTCGAGCTCGTCGATGCGATCCCGCCCGATCAGGAGCTGAAGATCTATAAGCAGGGCGAGTGGCTCGATCTCTGCCGCGGCCCGCATATGACCTCGACCGGCAAGATCGGCCAGGCCTTCAAGCTCATGAAGGTCGCAGGCGCCTATTGGCGCGGCGATTCGACGAAGCCGATGCTCCAGCGCATCTATGCGACGGCCTTTGCGAGCCAAGCGGAGCTCGACGCCTATCTCAATCGGCTCGCCGAAGCCGAGCGCCGCGACCACCGCCGCCTCGGCCGCGAGATGGATCTTTTCCATTTCCAGGAGGAGGGGCCCGGCACGGTCTTCTGGCATCCGAAAGGCTGGACGCTGTTCCAGACGCTGATTTCCTACATGCGGCGGCGCCAGCAGGCTGAGTCCTATGTCGAGGTGAATACGCCCCAGGTGCTCGACCGGGCGCTGTGGGAGACATCGGGCCATTGGCAGACCTATCGCGAGAACATGTTCCTCACCAAGACGGAAGATGACCGTGTCTTCGCCTTGAAGCCGATGAATTGTCCCGGCCATGTCCAGATCTTCAAGAACGGCCTCAAGTCCTATCGCGACTTGCCTCTGCGGATTGCTGAATTCGGGATCGTGCATCGCTATGAGCCGTCCGGCGCGATCCATGGGATCATGCGCGTGCGCGCCTTTACCCAGGATGACGCGCATATTTTCTGCACCGAAGATCAGATCATGGAAGAGGCGTTGAAGATCAACGATCTCATCCTGTCGATCTATGCGGATTTCGGCTTCGACGACATCGTCATCAAGCTCTCGACAAGGCCGGAAAAGCGCGTCGGCTCGGACGAGGCCTGGGACAAGGCCGAGGCGGCGCTTTTCCGCGTGCTCGATGCCCTGAAAGAGCGTGGCCTCAAGATCGCGATCAATCCGGGCGAGGGCGCCTTCTATGGGCCGAAGCTCGAATATACTTTGCGCGATGCGATCGGCCGCGAATGGCAATGCGGCACGACCCAGGTCGATTTCAACCTGCCGGGCCGTTTCGGCGCCTTCTATATCGGGCCGGACAGCGAGAAAGTGACGCCGGTGATGATCCATCGCGCCATGTTCGGCTCGCTCGAACGCTTCACCGGCATATTGATCGAGCATTTCGCCGGCCATCTGCCGCTGTGGCTGTCGCCGCTGCAGATCGTCGTCGCGACGATCACTCAGGACGCCGACGATTATGCCTATGAGGTGATCGCGCGCGCGCGCAAGGCCGGCCTCAAGGTCGAGCCGGATCTCCGCAACGAGAAGATCACCTATAAGGTGCGTGAGCATTCGCTCGCCAAAGTGCCGGTGCTGATGGTCGTCGGCAAGAAGGAAGCGGCGGGGAAGACCGTCTCGCTGCGCCGCCTCGGCTCGCAGGAGCAGGTGTCGATGCCATTGGATCAAGCGTTGAAAGCGCTGGCGGAAGAGGCGATGCCGCCGGATGTGAAGCGGAGGGGGTGAGGGGTGAGCGGGAAACAGCCCTCCAAGCCACCCGACTACGATTAATCAAATCCAATTCTTGGTGTGCCTACAGTAGTTGAACTCGTCTATCAATTTTAGCGCGCTTAAACTATTGGACGTCTCGTTCTGCAATTCATGATACTGGTCTTTTGCTTGCAGCATAAAGCTCCAATATTGGTTGCCGTTCAATCCGGCTTTTTTAAGTGGTACCCCACAAGCTTTTGCGATGGTGCGGTCCCATATGGGGAAAAAGTGCGGTGCGAGTAAGTGCAGCGACTTCGCGGCTCCGACCGGTCCTAATATCTTTTCGAAATCTTGAAATAGGTGCGTTATAGCGGCTTCTTCATCGGGCTTCGCACTATCAATTTCTCGAGCCCGATATTTAGCGACGGTGGCCTTGCTTTTAGCCCACAACGATTTAAACTTCTCGATGTGATCCTTGTCGAATTTGCGATACCGGTAATAGGCCCTGTTCCACGTTTGCAAAAGAATGGACAGCGCCTCCGGAACTGTAAGGTTAGTTTTGCCTTGAAGGGCAAGAGCGACAAGCTCAGTAGCGGCTCTATAAAATAGGCCGCGAGGTTCATTTTCTTCGAACTTCGCGTGTGCGCGGTTAATGTCAGCGATCGTTATTTTGTGGTGCAGCAACGTCCTTCCTCCATGAGTAAGAAAATGAGCAATGAGCTTATACGGCCAATCGATGAGGATACTACCAAGGCAATTCAAGAGGCCGCCAAATTAGGTATTAGTCTTGTAACTCTAACAGAAAAGGCCGGTTCATATGCGAGTGGTGTGTTGGGGCAGTTGCCACATAACCTCGTTGGACTGTTCGCCGACTACATTACTCACACAAGGATAAGACGCGCAGCGGAGTTGTTTGCAAATACAAAACGAATTCTGGACGAGCGCAGCGTTAAAGGGCCATATGAAGAGGTTAGCCCCTCAATCGCACTTCCGCTTTTAGAAGCTGCGGTCGATGAAACTCGTGACGGCTTAAAACAGCTTTGGGAAAAGTTGCTTGCCTCGGCCATGGACCCTGAGAGAAAGCACCTCGTCCGCAAGGATGTAATCGCAGCATTAAAGGAGTTTGAGCCAATAGACGCTTTAATTCTCGATATCGTCTATTTACGCGAATTTAATAATAGTACAAATCCTCGCCAAGCGTTCTCAAATAAACTCGGTGTCAGCGAAGATGACGTGCTGGCTTCATTCTACAATTTGGAAAAGCTAAAGGCTGTAGCGCTTTCAAATGCCCAAACACCGACTGTGAGCCCGGGTATGGCGCCTTTAGGCAATCTCCTGATGAAAGCCATCCGTTGAAAGCGCAGCGTGTTTTTGCGCCGGCTCGGCTCGCAGGATCAGGTCTCGATGCCGCTCGACGCGGCGCTCGAAGTGCTCGCGGAGAAGGCGATGTCGTCGGATTTGTACGGCAGGGCCAATTTGTTATAATGCAATCATGACAGCGAAAGCCCTCAAGGACGTGATGGAGCGGGTTGAATCCTGGCCGGCAGAGGCGCAGGAGGAGCTTGCCGAGATCGCGCGCGAAACGGAAGCCGGCCTGCACGGCGGCACGTATCATGCTCAATAGAAGAGCTGGCCGGGATCGACCGGGGCCTCAAGGCGGCGGCTGAGGGAAAATTCGCGAGCGACGCAGCTGTCGCAGCGGTATTGGCCAAGCACCGCCGTTCATGACAGTGGTCTACACCGACGAGGCCTTGCTCTAGTTAGCTAGGTTAGCTATATTGTCGCCATGACGATCACCAACATTCACGATGCCAAGACCAATCTCTCGAAACTGATCGAGGCGGCTTTGCGCGGCGAAGAGGTCGTCATTGCCAAGGCCGGCAAGCCGGTGGTCCGCCTAGTTGCCATTACTGAGCAACCCGAGGAAAGGCCCTTGACGCCAGGCGAGAAGCTTATGCGCGGGATTGGGGCGTTGAAAGGGAAATGGCCTGACATTACCGATGAGGAATGGGCCGAGTCCGATCGTTACGTATTGGGGCTGTTCGAGGAAAGCCTGAATAAAGAAGAATGAGGCTGATTCTCGACGCTCATATCGTGATATGGCTGATCCAAGATCACCCGCGTCTGTCGGCAACCATCCGCGATCTGCTCCGGCGGCAGACCGAGACGATCGCAATGAGCCTTGCGCAACTCTGGGAAGTCGAAATCAAAATCGCCGCGGGTCGGCTGCCGCAGATCGCCGATTTTTCACATGAGCTAGAGATATTAGGTCTTGAACTCGTCCTCATCGAACCGTCCGATGCCATCCGTGCTGCCCGCCTGCCACGCCACCACGGCGATCCTTTCGACCGTATGCTGATCGCTCAGGCATCGGCACGCGATCTGACCATCTTGACGCACGACCGCGCCTTCGCGCCCTATGCGGTGCCAATCGTCTGGGCCTGACTGGAAAAGCTCAATCCTGGCCGCCGGCCATATCTGCGCCATTGTTTCCCACAAAATTTTGGACAAAGCTCGGCTAGGACATTGTCAAGCATGTTTCGGAAAATCCGAGTGTTTTTTCGGCGCGCGTTGCAGCTGCGCCAGGTCGCGGCAGGCAGGAGCGCTGTCCCAGCTGTAGACGCCCGCGCTTTTGCTTGTTAACGAAACATTACCGGGCATCGGATAAATCCGCCCAATGATCCGACGTCGTGTCGCTTCCATCCCTTCTTTGCCGCTTCGCCCGCTCTTTGCCGCGAAGGCGGGCTTTCTCAGCCTGGCTTTTGCGCTTTTTCTGGCCGGCTGCGCCAGCGAAAGGGACATCTATCCGACCGCCGATGATTTCCAGATCCACGGCATCGATGTCTCGAAATATCAGGGCGACATCGATTGGAACGCGGTGCGCAATTCCGGCGTCAAATTCGTTTGGATCAAGGCCACGGAAGGCGGCGATTATCTCGATGAGAAATTCGCCCAGAACTGGGCGATGGCGGGGGTGGTCGGCATTCCGCACGGCGCCTATCATTTCATGTATTGGTGCCGGCCGCCCGAGGAACAGGCGCAATGGTTCATCCAGCATGTGCCGAACGACCCGAACGCCTTGCCGCCCGTCCTCGACGTCGAGTGGAATGCCGATTCCAAGACATGCCCGCGGCATGTGTCTCGCGAGGTCGCCCTCGCCGACATGAAGGTCATGCTGGATGCCATGCAACGCGCCTATGGCAAGAAACCGATCATCTATACTTCGGTCGATTTCTATCGTGACGTGCTGGATGGCGAGTTCACCGGTTATCCCATGTGGGTGCGCAGCGTGAAATATTATCCGGCGGTGAAATATGGCGGCCGCCGCTGGCATTTCTGGCAGCATTCGGCGCATGCGCATGTGCCGGGCATCAGCGGCAATGTGGATGAAAACGCCTTCTACGGCTCGCCGGGCGAATGGCGGGCCTTTCTCGCTATGGCAAATGGCTGAGCTGCCTGCAGCCAAAGCCTTTGATGTCGAGCGGTTTGCCATCGGGATTTGCACAGCGCAAGCGGCCGCGACGAGGATGGCGATAGCCTCATGCCGGGAACCATCCATATCGGCACGTCGGGCTGGCATTACGACCATTGGATCGGCCCATTCTATCCACCGGACATGACGGCCGACAGAATGCTCGCCTTCTATGCCGCGCATTTTTCGACGGTCGAGATCAATTACAGCTTCTACCGGCTTCCTTCCGCCGCCGCCGTCGCCTCATGGTGCCGGCAGACGCCGGAAAATTTCATCTTTGCCTGCAAGGCGAGCCGCTATACGACGCATGTCAAGCGGCTCAAGGACGCGCCCAGAAGCTTCGAGAAATTCTTTCCCCGTATCGAGCCTCTCGGGTCGCGGCTCGGACCTGTGCTGTTTCAGACGCCGCCACATTTCCTGCCCGATGTGATGCGTCTCGAAGCCTTCATCAATGCTTTGCCGCGGCAGCACGCCTATGCCTTCGAGTTTCGCGACCCGCGCTGGTTTTCCGAGGCCGTGCGCGACGTTCTTGTGCGGCATCATTGCGCTTTCTGCATCTTCGACATCGCCGGCCTGCAATCGCCGCAATGGCTGACGGCGGATTTCGCCTATCTGCGCCTGCACGGGCCCGGCGGGAAATATCAGGGGAGCTATAGCGACGCGGCCTTGCGCGCCTGGGCAAAGCTGATCCGCGGCTTCGCGCGCAGCGGCAGCGACGTCTACTGCTATTTCGACAATGATGAGGCGGGCTTTGCGCCGCAGGACGCATTGCGTCTGCGCAAGATCCTCGGTCCCAAGCTCGCCGTATAAACATTGCGGCCGGCGTCTAAAACAGACGCCGGCCGCATTCAACATGGAGCTGGGCAGAAAAATCAGCCGCCAATGGAAGCTTTGGCGCGCTGCCACCAGCCGGTCCGCTTCGGACGGTTTTGATCAGCCTCGGCGGCGATCGCCTCGGCCGGTTCGAGATGAAGCGTGGGCGCGACAGCGGCAGCAGGCTCCGGCGCATGCTTGGCTGCGGCGACAGCCTCGACGAGCTCGTCAGCCTCTTCGGCCTCCGGTTCGGTGCCGAAGCTTTCCGCTTCGGAGTCCGCCGGCCAGTCGGCCGCTGGCTCGTCGAGCCCGGCTGCGGCCGGGCCGAAATCCATTTCGGCGACGACCTCGCCCGCCGCCTCGCCGATCGCCTCATCGGTGACTTCATTGAGACCCCGGCCGCGCCGCCGCGACCGCCGCCGCCGTCCCTCGCGCTTCGGCAACGCCTCTGCGGCTGCGGCGCTGATGGGTTCTTCGGCCGGCTCCGCCGTTTCGGCGGGCGCTTCGGTCACATGCCGTTCCGGCCGTCTGCCGATCTCCGCCACAAAGCCGAGCGCCTCATCGGAGGGCTGCGGCGCATTGGCGCTGATGCCCGTCGCCTCTCTGTCGCGGCCGCGTCTACGCCGCCGCCGCCGCTTCCGCCGGCCGGCATCGCCCTGTTCGGACTCTTCCGCAAGGGCTTCCGTCTCGGCCTCTTCGCCTTCTGCCTCTTCGGCAAGGGCTTCCTCTTCGACCGCAGGGGCTTCGACCGGGCGAGGCGCTTCGGCGCGCGTCTCGGGAACGCCCGTCGCCGGTTCGCCGCGCTCCATCGCGTGATAGGCCGTGCCGGTCAGGCTGTCGTCGGCGACAATGGTGATGCTGACGCCGAAGCGCTGCTCGAGATCGCTCAGATTGGCGCGCTTCTGATTGAGGATGTAGAGCGCCACTTCGGAACGTGTGCGCATGGTGATGTTATGCGCCGAACTCTTGATGAGCGCGTCTTCGAGGACGCGCAGAACATGCAGCGCGATCGAGGCCGTCGAGCGGACGGTGCCGGCGCCGGCGCAATGCGGACAAACGGAGGTCGAGCCTTCGAGGACGCCGGTCCTGATCCTTTGCCGCGACATTTCGAGCAGGCCGAAATGCGAGATGCGGCCGATCTGGATGCGGGCTCGATCGTTCTTCAAAGCCTCCTTCATCCGCCGTTCGACGGAACGGTTGTTGCGGCTCTCCTCCATATCGATGAGGTCGATGACGATGAGGCCGGCGAGATCGCGCAAGCGCAATTGCCGGGCGACCTCGTCGGCCGCCTCGAGATTGGTGCGCAGCGCCGTGTCTTCGATGCTGTGCTCGCGCGTGGAGCGGCCGGAGTTGACGTCGATCGCGACCAGAGCTTCGGTCTGATTGATGACGAGATAACCGCCCGACTTCAACGGCACATGATTGGAAAACATCGCGTCGAGCTGCGCTTCGACGCCGGATTTGGCGAAGATCGGCTGCGGATCGCGATAGGGGTGGACGTTCTTGGCATGGCTCGGCATGAGCATGCGCATGAATTCCTTGGCCTCGCGATAGGCCGCATCGCCTGAGACGATGACCTCGTCGATGTCCTTGTTGTAGAGGTCGCGGATGGCGCGCTTGACCAGCGAACCTTCCTCATAGACGAGCGTCGGCGCGGTGGATTTCAGCGTCATCTCGCGCACTGTCTCCCACATCCGCAGGAGATATTCGAAATCGCGTTTGACTTCCGCCTTGGTGCGCGCGGCGCCGGCGGTGCGCAGGATGACGCCCATGCCTTCCGGCACTTCGAGCTCCTGCGCGATCGCCTTCAACCTCTGGCGGTCGCCCGCATCGGTGATCTTGCGGGAAATGCCGCCGCCGCGCGCCGTGTTCGGCATCAGCACCGAATAGCGGCCGGCGAGCGACAGATAGGTCGTCAAAGCGGCACCCTTGTTGCCGCGCTCCTCCTTCACGACCTGGATGAGGAGAACCTGCCGGCGCTTGATGACTTCCTGGATCTTATATTGCCGGCGGATGCGATGCGACCGCGTCGGCACTTCTTCCATCGCGTCGCCGCCGATCTGTTCGACCTCTTCGTCGATCTCCTCTTCCTCTTCGCTGCGGCGTTCCTCGCGGCGCAATCGTTCTTCGATCTCGTCCTCGTGGGCGGCGATGGCCGCCGCGCCGGCTTCTCTCACCTCGTCCTGATCCTCGACGACGGCAAAGCCTTCGGGATCGGTCGCGAGCCGGTGCGGCGCCGGCCTCTCGGCAACAATTTCTTCCGAGGCGCCCTCGGCGACGGTCGCTTGAACACCGCTTCGAGCGGCGCGCTCGGGCTGTTCGGCGCTCGCCTCCTTCGCCACCGTCGTCGGCTGCGACAGGGTGGAGCTGGCGCCGCCGTTTTCTGCCGCCTCGGGCGAGCTGAGGGGCGGAGGTCCTTCGCTGGCTGGCTCATGCGGCTCAGCGAACGGCAATAAAGGCTCGCTGTCGATGTCCGGCGCGATGTCATACGCCAGATCTTCGTCACCTGGTTCGCGCGCAGCGACCGCGCCTGCCGAGGCATCGGCGCTTTCGATCTCGGCATCTGCCGAATTGGCAAGCGTATCGTCTTGGCTGCTGCGGCGTTTCTCGGCGTGCTCGCCATTCTTGCCGCCACGGCGATGGCGGCGGCTGCGCCTTTGCGTGGCTTGCGCCTCGTCCTCGTCCTCATCGCGATGGGCGAGCGCGTCCTCGTCGATCAGCGCCTGACGGTCCGAAACCGGGATCTGGTAATAATCCGGATGGATCTCGGAAAAGGCGAGGAAGCCGTGCCGGTTGCCGCCGTAATCAACGAAGGCCGCCTGCAGCGAGGGCTCCACGCGCGTCACTTTGGCGAGATAGATATTGCCGCGAAGAGGTTTCTTATTGGCGGATTCGAAATCGAATTCTTCGACCCGATTACCGCGGAGCACCACCACCCGAGTCTCTTCCGGGTGGGAGGCATCGATGAGCATTTTGTTGGCCATGTAAAATCCGCTGGGGCAGGGCGCGCGCCGAACTGCCGCTGCCGCCAAGGTCTCTCATGAGCGCTCTTTCGAGCGAGACCGGGGCACGGCATGGCGGCACGAACGGCGCCATCTGCAAAGGCTGAAATGGATGGGATATGCGGCCGGTCGACCCGGCCGCGAGAGGGCGCCGAGATACGGCCTTCGCCAGACCGCCTCGACTGCAACCAAGTGACGCCACGCGGACCAGCATCGGCGCGTAGTTTTTGGGGCGCCTGCCGTAAGCGCTGAGCTGGTTGGTCGGATAAGCACCCATCAAAGGGCAGACCATGTCCTCGTCACCTGTTGGGCTTCCGCGAACGAAAACCGGCGAAACTCATTTCCGGTGGGCGGCGGCAGGGGCCACGCCCCCCGAAAGCCCTTCCACGCCTTGGTCATCCGCGAACGGCGACCCCGCGCCGGAAAAGCCGACATGCCGGAAACGTCCACATGTCCGGTCGGTCACTTTCCTCGCAGCCGAACACGAACCTGTACTTAATATCGGGTTATGGGCCGATTTGGCAAGTTTTCAGCATAGTGTGGCGCGTCCGCAACGGCGGATCGCTTTCTCTTCTGGCATGCTCATCCTCCGTTAACCTCGCGGATTCATCTTGCATTTCGGCTCGACCGACCAAGCCGGTGCAGCGCCGCGATCGGATTTTCGGCTGGCTCATGATGGCGATACGGCACGAATCAGCCTCTTGTTCTTGTGCCGCTCCAGCCGGCCTCTGGCGCTCGATGGCCTTGGCGCGAAGGGCCTGGCCAAGCGGTCTGGCCGCCTGCGTTCCCTGGCTTTTCGTCCTATATGGTCTTGCCGCGTTTGCGACCTCGGGCATGATTGCCGGCGCCCATGCCGAAAGCCGTGGTTTGGTCGGGGAGCGCGCGCTCGCACTTCAGCTCGCTGCGGCCAAGGCCGAGCCGGCCCTGCTGCCGGCCGTCGCGGATGCCGTCTATCTCGAGGATGGCGGCGACCGGGCCGCGCTCAGTTTCGATCTGAACCGGCCGGTTGATGCAAGCGCCTTCGTACTCGCCGCGCCGGACCGAGTCGTCATCGACCTGCCCGAAGTCGATTTTCATATCGCGCCGCAGGCCGGCGGCTCAACCAGCCAAGCCCGTCTCGTGCGATCCATCCGCGGCCGGCTGCGGCCGGCGCGATTTTCGGGTCTCGTTGCCTCCTTCCGATTCGGTCTCTTCGCCGCGGGCCGGTCGCGGATCGTGATCAATCTCGCGGCGCCGGCGAAGATCCAGAGCGTCGCGGCCCAGCGCACGGCGGACGGGAAAAAGGCCGTGCTGGTCATCGAGCTCGCCAAGACGGACCGCGCGGCCTTTCAGGCCGCCGCCCAAAAGGCCGTTCTGGCCGCCGCGGCGGCGGTGGCAGCCGCAGAGCCGAAGCCGGCGTCCGAATCCGCCCTGGCCAAGGTCGGGCTGCAGAGCAATCTCCCCGTCGTGGTCGTCGATCCGGGCCATGGCGGCGTCGACAGCGGTGCGATGGTCAATGGTCTCGTCGAAAAGGACATGGTCCTGGCCTTCGGCAAAATGCTGGCGGCGAAGCTGACCGAGACCGGACGTTATAAAGTCGTCATG
Source organism: uncultured Alphaproteobacteria bacterium (assembly GCA_963704745.1). Classification (GTDB taxonomy): domain Bacteria; phylum Pseudomonadota; class Alphaproteobacteria; order Rhizobiales; family Beijerinckiaceae; genus Methylovirgula. The sequence continues at coordinate 2,123,547 of OY969936.1, read as the reverse complement.
ACCCGTGACAGCGACGTCTTCATCCCGCTCGGCGGACGGGTGCGCATCGCCCATGACGTCCATGCCTCGTTGTTCGTCTCGATTCATGCCGACACGATTGCCGAGGCCGCGAGCGTCTCGGGCGCGACCGTTTACACAATGTCGGATCGCGCGAGCGATGCAGAGGCCGCGCGCACCGCCGAGAAGGAAAACCAATCCGATGCGACGGCCGGCCTCGAAGGCAAGAAAGAGCCGAGCGGCGTGTCCGACATTCTCTTCGATTTGACGCGCCAGGAAACCCGCGCCTATAGCCATGTCTTCGCCCGGACCCTGGTCAATTATTGGAAGGTGGCCGGACGCCTGAACAAGAATCCGGAGCGTGCCGCGGGCTTCATCGTCCTGACCGCGCCGGATGTGCCCTCCGTGCTTCTGGAGCTCGGTTATCTCTCGAATGTGAAGGATGCGAAGTCGCTCGTCTCGCCGCAATGGCGCGACGAGACTACGAGCAGGGTCGTCGCGGCGATCAACGCCTTTTTCGATAGCCGGGGGATATCCGGCGCTGCGGTAGCGCCGGGTGGCGATGCTTCCGCAGCCGCGCCGGCTCTCGCCGCCTCGGCCACGCCCGGCAGCGGCGCCAATTGAGCGGATTGAAACGCCCCGGCCCATTGTGTCGCGCCGGCATGGCCGACTCTGCAACCATGACGGTACACGGCATGGCGCCGGGACAGCGGTGGCGCAAGAGTGATACGTTCCTGCGCCATGCGACGGCGCCTCACTATCAACACAAACGCGCCGCACCAAAAGATGATGATCTGGTGCGACGTTGAAGATCGGGCCGACGCGAATGGAGCATGGTCGGACGCGCTCATCGCTGCCTCGATTTGCCGATCAAAACCTTGTCGCTTGAAGATTTGCCGCTTGGAATTTCGGCGCGGCCCGCGTCGAATGATCTTGTGTTCACCGCGGCCGCGGGGCCGCGCCATCGACGACGTGATTGCGCAGTCGCCAGATCGGGATAAAAGCTCAGCGGACCAACAAGCGCGAAACGCCGTCGGATTCGGCCATGCGGCACTGCGGCGGCGCAGATCCAGAGGCTCCATTTCACTATGCGGCTGATCGCCCGTTTCTTCGGATTTGTCTTTGCGAGCGCAACGATCCTGTTCGTCGTCGGGATCGGCGCGGCGGCGATCGTCGTCTTCAAGTTCGAGCAGGATCTGCCGGACTATACGCAGCTCAAAAATTACGAGCCGCCGGTCATGACCCGCGTGCAAGCCGCGGACGGCTCGGTGCTCGCCGAATATTCGCATGAGCGGCGGCTCTATCTGCCGGGCACGGCGATTCCGCCTCTCGTCAAAGACGCCTTCATCTCCGCCGAGGACAAGAACTTCTACACCCATCATGGCGTCGATCCCGGGGGGATCTTGCGGGCACTCCTCGTCCTTGCCGAGGGTGGCCGGCACGTTCAGGGCGCCTCGACCATCACCCAGCAGGTCGCCAAGAACTTCCTCTTGACGAATGAGAGGTCGTTTTCGCGCAAGATCCGCGAAGCACTCCTGTCCCTGCGGATCGAGGGCGCCTATTCGAAAGAAAAGATCATCGAGCTCTATCTCAACGAAATCTATCTCGGTCTCGGCAATTACGGCGTCGCCGCTGCGGCTTTGAACTATTTCGACAAATCGGTCTACGAGCTCACCGTTGCCGAGGCTGCCTATCTCGCCGCTCTGCCCAAGGCGCCGAACAATTATAATCCCTTCACCAAGCGCGAGCGGGCGATCGACCGGCGCAATTGGGTCATCGACCGCATGGTCGAGAACGGCTATGTCACCCCCGCAGCGGGCCAAAGGGCCAAAGAGCAGCCGCTCGGCGTGACGCCGCGCGTGCTGTCGCCGAGCACTTACGCTGCCGGCTATTTCGCCGAGGAGGTGCGGCGCGAGCTTCTTGAGCGTTATGGCGAGAAGAAGCTCTATGAGGGCGGCCTTGCGGTGCGCACGACGCTCGATCCCAAAATGCAGCTCATTGCGCGCCGCGCCCTCGTCGATGGTCTCGTCCGCTATGACGAGGCGCATGGCTTCCGCGGCCCGATGCGCCATATCGAGATCAGCGAGGATTGGGGCCCCGCGCTCGCCAATGTTCCCGCGCTCAACGATGTGGCGCCGTGGCGGCTCGCCGTGGTGCTCGACGGCAGCAACAAGCAATTGCGCATCGGCCTGCAGCCGAAACGCGAACCATCGGGCGCGGTGGCGCCCGAGCGCGACACCGGCTATCTCGCAGCCGTCGGGCTCAAATGGGCGCGGCGGCCGAGCGAGCGGACCTCTTTGACGCGGGGCGATGTCATCTATGTCGAGCCGCTGCAGGACAGGCCCGGCGAATACAGGCTGCGGCAGATCCCGGAAGTCAGCGGCGCGCTCGTCGTCATGGATCCTTTCACGGGGCGCGTGCTCGCGATGGTCGGCGGCTTTTCCTATGATCAGTCCGAATTCAACCGCGCGACTCAGGCTTGGCGCCAGCCCGGCTCGTCGTTCAAGCCATTCGTCTATGCGGCGGCGATCGACAATGGCTATACGCCGTCGACGGACGTGCTGGACGAGCCCGTCGCCATCGACCAAGGTCCGGGTCTCGGCGTCTGGCGGCCGGAGAATTTCGAACACGAGTTGAGCGGTCCGCACACGCTGCGCTATGGTCTCGAACATTCGATCAATCAGATGACGGTGCGTCTCGCGCGCGATATCGGCATGCCGCTCATTGCCGAATATGCCAAGAAATTCGGCATCTATGATGATCTGCCGCCCTATCTTTCCATGTCGATCGGTTCCGGCGAGACGACATTGATGCGGATGACGACGGCCTATTCCATGCTCGCCGATGGCGGCAAGAGGATCACGGCAACCTTGATCGACCGTATCCAGGACCGCTGGGGCCACACGATCTATCGCCACGACAAGCGCATCTGCGAGGGCTGCGATGCGGTGAAATGGGAGAACCAGCCGGAGCCGACGATCGTCGACGAGCGCGAGCAGGTGATCGACCCTCTGACCGCCTATCAGATCACCTCGATGATGGAAGGCGTCATTCAATACGGCACCGGCCAGGCGATCCGCGCGGTGGGCAAGCATCTCGCCGGCAAGACGGGCACGACCAATGATGCGAAGGACCTGTGGTTCATGGGCTTTTCGCCGGATCTCACCGTCGGCGTGTTCATGGGCTATGACCGGCCGCGTTCGCTCGGCCGCGCCGCCCAGGCGGCACTTTATACGGCACCGATCTTCCGCGATTTCATGAAGATGGCGCTGGAGGACAAGCCCGACGTGCCGTTCCGCGTGCCGCCCGGCATCAAGCTCATCTCGGTCGATGCCAGGACCGGCCTGCGGGCGACGGGATCGGGCACGATCCTCGAAGCTTTCAAGCCCGGCACGCAGCCGCCTGACAGCGTCTACGCCGGCGGCGGCGAGCAGACGCCGCAAGTGATGACGGTGGACCCGGACGCCGACCGCGCGGCGGGAACCGGCACCGGCGGGCTTTATTGAGGATAGATTTTTATCTGCGCAACCATCGCGCTGCTTCCGCCGATCAGGTTTACAGCGACGCCTTTGCTGACTATCTATGCCTCACGATTTACGTCCGATCTTGCGCGGCCTCCCCGCGCTCATCCTTGAAGGACCTGACAGCCCATGCGCGCCGAAGCCGAAGCGCTCCGCGAATCGATCAAGCAATCCTTGGGGTTGCTGAGGAGGCATCTTTGACGTCGATGTCGCCAGCCGCCGCCTTGCCGAGCTGAACGCCAAGGTCGAAGACCCAAACCTCTGGAACAATGCCGAGGCCGCGCAGAAGATCATGCGCGAGCGCACCGAGCTCGAGGCAAGGCTCGGCGCGCTGGCGCGCTTCGAATCCGAGCTCGAGGACGCTCTGACGCTCATCGAGCTCGCCGAGGCGGAAGGCGATGCCGCAGCCGAGGAAGAGGGCCTGGCCGAGCTGCGGCGCTTGAAGAGCGAGGCCGAGCGCCGGCAGATCGAGGCCCTGCTTTCCGGCGAGGCCGACGCCAATGACACTTATATCGAAGTACATGCCGGCGCCGGCGGCACCGAGAGCTGCGACTGGGCGCGGATGCTGTTTCGCATGTATGCGCGCTGGGCCGAGCGGCACAAGTTCAAGGTCGAGATCATCGAGGAGACTTTTGGCGACGAGGCCGGCATCAAATCCGGCACCTTGCTGGTGAAGGGCCACAACGCCCATGGCTGGGCGAAGACGGAATCGGGCGTGCACCGCCTGGTGCGCATCTCACCCTTCGATTCCAATGCAAGGCGGCATACGAGCTTCGCCTCCGTCTGGGTCTATCCCGTCATCGACGATCGCATCGAGATCGATGTGAAGGAATCCGACTGCCGCATCGATACGTACCGGTCGTCGGGCGCCGGCGGCCAGCATGTGAACACGACCGATTCGGCGGTGCGCATCACCCATATTCCCACCGGCATCGTCGTCGCCTGCCAAGGCGAACGGTCGCAGCACAAGAATCGCGCGACGGCCTGGAACATGTTGCGGGCCCGGCTTTATGAGCTCGAGATGGAAAAGCGCGAGGCCGCGGCCGACGCAACGGAAGCCGCCAAGACCGCGATCGGCTGGGGCCATCAGATCCGCTCTTACGTCTTGCAGCCCTACCAGCTCGTCAAGGATCTGCGCACCGGCATGACATCGGGCACGCCTAGCGAGGTGCTCGACGGCGATCTCGATACATTCATGGAAGCCTCCCTGGCGCAGAAAGTCTATGGCGGCGGGCCGGTCGCGGTCGAGGATGTGGAATAATAGCAAGTCTCGGCAATGAACGCCGATGCTTGCCGCCGTCATTGCGAGGAGCATCGCAGCCAAGTTTACGCAGGCTGCGTAAACTTGCCTGCGTAGCGACGAAGCAATCCAGTCTTTCCGGCAGGACTGGATTGCTTCGCGTAGCCTGTCATCGGGCTGGCCACTTGGCACATCGGATATATCCGATGTGCTTGAATGGCCGGACCCGTTGGCTCGCAATGACGGCGCGATCGTAAGCGTCAAGACGAAGGCGGGGTCACGTGCGTCCACAGAGAGAACGGATCTTCAACCTTCCGCCCGTCGTGCTCGCCGCCGTCGTTATTCTTGTCGGCATTCACGGCCTGCGCGAGCTTCTTCCGGCGGACATAGATCTCAATCTGCTGGCGCATTTCGCCTTTGTGCCGGGCCGCTTCACTTATGCCTTCGATCCTCACCGAATGGTCCCTATCATAGAAGCCTTCGCGGGCAAGGACGAGCTGCATGCTGAAATCGCGCAGATTTTCCTCGGTGACGGCAGGCCGTTGTGGTGGACGCCGATCACCTATGCCTTCTTGCATGCGAGCTTCCTGCATGTCGGGTTCAATTGCCTTTGGCTCGTCGCCTTTGGCGCCGCCGTCGCCCGCCGATTCGGAACCCTGCGGTTTCTTCTCTTCTGTTTCGTCACGGCGATTGCCGGCGCGCTCGCACATTACTTCACCCATATGGATGATCTGCAGCCGGTGATCGGCGCTTCCGCCGTCGTCTCCGGCACGATGGCGGCCGCCGCGCGCTTCGTGTTCCAGCCGGGCGCGCCGCTCGGCGAAGGGCTGGGTTACATGGATGCGAAGGCGAGTGATCGCGCCTATCGGCGGCCGGCCCTGCCATTGTGGTCGGTGTTCACCGACCGGCGCGCGATGATTTTTCTGATCGCCTGGTTCTTCGCCAATCTTCTCTTCGGCCTGGCGCCGCAGCTTTCCGGCTTCGCCGGCGCGACGATCGCCTGGCAGGCGCATATTGGCGGCTTTCTCGTCGGTCTGTTCGCCTTTCCGCTCTTCGATCCACCCGCATTGCATGAGGATGCGGGCGAGGACGAGCCTTAGAGCCGATCCCGATCACGTGGAATCGTCCTTAACCCATCTTCACCATGAAAATTGCGCCGCACCGCAGTGCAAAGAGCGGGTGCGAAACTTCGCGCTGCAATGATGATTTAACGACGAGGAGGGCGGAACCTTTTGCCGAGCTCGCCGATTTCCTTCTTTAGAAAATGATTCGATAGACGGAGAGACGCCTCGCTGAAGCTCAGTTAAGAAGGAGGGCTTCCGATGACAATAGCGCGGATATTGGCGAAGAAGGGCCGCGAGGTTGTAACGACGCAGCCGCATCGCACGTTGAAGGAAGTGGCCGCTGTTCTCACGATGCGCAACATCGGTGCCGTGGTGGTCGCGGATGTGCTGGGCTCCGTGCTCGGCATTCTCTCCGAGCGCGACATCATTCGGGCTGTCGCCACGCGCGGCATTGCCGCTCTCGACGATGCCGTTTCCATGCATATGACGGCCAAGGTCATCACGGCGGTGGAAGAAGATACTGTCCTTGCGACAGTCGAGAAGATGAACGCCGGCCGTTTCCGTCATTTGCCTGTGCTCAAGGCAGGCAAGCTCGCCGGCATCGTGTCGATCGGCGACGCGCTCAAATTCCGCCTTGAGGAAATCGAACATGAGGAGTTGGCGATGCGCGAATACATCGCCTCGATATAGGCGGCGCAGAGCCTGCAACGGGACGGCATGAGGCGTGAGTTGCGTCGCGCTCGCGCCTTCGCGGCGCAAAATTTGGCGGTCCTTTTCGCAGCGAAGGCGGTGGGCCTTCATGCTGGCGGCTGCGCCGCACCATCCACTTCGCAGGGCGTAAGCGCAATATGTTCGGCGATGTCCCCGAGAGCGCGCAGCGCCGCTTCGCGGCCGATCGTGATGAGCTCTTCGGCGCAGTGAAAGTCGAACACGCCGATATGCGAATTGCGCGCATTGATCATGATATCGGGCGGGTCGCCGGCGAGGCGTGAGCGCGAAATCCGGTCTTGCGTGATGTTGAAAGCATCCATCAACGCGGTCGCAATCCCCGGCGGCCCGTCTTCGTGGCGGTCGAAATTGCGCCTGAGGTGCCCATTGACTCTCACTTTTGCCGGTGAAGGCTCTTCCGCCGCTGTCTGGTCGCGGATGCTGTCGAGCGTCCGGTCGAGCGAAAGGCCGTCGCTGATTACCGTACCGCGGAAGGCATTGTCGCCGATGATGTTGACGGCGATCACCATATCGGCGCCGAGCACACGGCAGACGGTGACGGGAACCGGATTGACCAGCGCGCCATCGTAAAGCCAGCGCCCGTTGACGCGCACCGGCTCGAAAATGCCGGGCAGGGCATAGGACGCTCGGATCGCCTCGACGAGATTGCCGTGGCGCAGCCAGACCTCATGTCCGGTGCCGACTTCCGTCGCCACCACGGCAAAGCTTCGCGGCAGGCTTTCGATCGTCCGGTCCGCCAGCTCGTCCTCGAGGCTCTTTTTCAATTTGGCTCCGGCGAGCAGGCCGACGCCGGAAAGTGTCAGATCCACCAGGCCGAAGACGCGGCGCTTGGTGAGCGATCGCGCGAAGCCCTCAAGCGCTTCGAGCCGTTCCGCCGCATAGCATCCGCCGACCACCGCGCCGATCGATGTCCCAGCGACGATATCGGGTACAATTCCATGCACGGCAAGTTCCTGCAGCACGCCGATATGCGACCAGCCACGCGCCGCCCCGGCGCCGAGCGCTATGCCGATTTTCAACTTGCCAGGGACGGCCGAGCCATTGGCGCCCGGACTTTTGCCGGACGGCTCCGAAGTCTTTCGTGTGAACATCGCAATGCGCCTGGAAAGGCCCCTTCTGTCGACGCCGACGATGCCAGACTGGTTTTGAAGGAAATGTCGGTAAATTGCGGAAAATCGTGACTAATTTAAAATTGGCAAAGCTCAAGGAAGAGAACCGCAGCGTCTTACGGCTTCACTGCGCCAACGGCTACGCCGCCGAAAGGTTGCGTAAAAGCCCATTCAAGACCGCGCCCAAGACCGCGCCGGATGTCCGCTTTTGCGCGATGCGTGGCGCGCCGCGGGTTTACGCTTCGTCATTGACGAGAGTCGTGCCGTCGCGATCAAAGACGAGGCGCCGATAGAAACATGATCGGCGGCCGGTGTGGCAGGCACCGCCGTCGCCACCTGGTTCGACCTTCAGGAGCAGCACGTCCTGGTCGCAATCGGTGCGGATCTCCGTCACCTTCTGGACTTGGCCGGAGGTGTCGCCCTTGCGCCAGAGGCTTTGTCGCGAGCGCGACCAATAATGGGCGACGCCGGTTTCGAGCGTGAGGCGCAAGGCCTCCGCATTCATGAAGGCGAACATCAGCACGGCGCCGTCGCGGGCATCGAGCGTGATGCAGGCGATCAAGCCATCGGCATCGAAGCGCGGCGTGAACACCGTGCCCTCTTCGAGGTCGTTTTTGTCGCCCGGGCTCGGGAAGGGAAGGGTGGAGGGCGGGATCATGTGCGGATGGCCTTCCTCGTCACGCGCCCACCGTGACCGACCCTGGCGATGCAGGCAACATCTCTCTGTCGGCAGGACTTTCCCCTCGGCGGGCTTTGCAGCCCGCCCATCGGCGCCGGTTCAAACGACGTCACACGGCCAGACTCTCATTTGCCGCGCAGCAGCGCCAGGAAACGCACCTGTTCGGCCGGGTCGTCGCGGAAGACGCCGGTGAATTGATTGGTCACCGTGGTCGTGCCCTGTTTCAAAACGCCGCGCATCGACATGCACATATGTTCGGCCTCGATCATGACGGCACAGCCGCGCGGCTGCAGATGCCGTTCGATGGCGCCGATGATCTGCGCCGTCAGTGCCTCCTGGGTCTGCAGCCGCCGAGCGAACACGTCGACGAGGCGGGCCAGCTTGGAGAGGCCGACGACGCCATGTTGGCTCGGATAATAGGCAATATGGGCCTTGCCGACGAAAGGCACCATATGATGTTCGCAATGCGACGAAAAGGCGATGTCGCGCACGAGCACGAGATCGTCATAGCCCTGCACTTCCTCGAAGACGCGCGCCAGCACGTCGCTTGCATCGTCGCGATAGCCGGCGAACAATTCCTCATAGGCCCTGGCGACGCGCTGCGGCGTATCGCGCAGGCCTTCCCGGTCGGGATCGTCGCCAGCCCAGAGAATCAGCGTGCGCACCGCCGCTTCCGCCTCCTCACGCGTCGGGTGCAGCGGCTTCGGCGCAACGGTATTCGCCGCTATGGTATTCGGCGCGACGGCCTTAGGCGGCTGGCGTTCGAGCAAGGACTTAACCACGTCATCCATGTGGTGCCTCCTGAGAGTTGATTATGGGATTGATGGCCAGGCCTTCGGCGCGGGCACCACGGATCGATCGGGGAGCCTGCTGGAAATGTGCCAAATCTCGTTCGCCATGCCTCCACACCCTATATAGTATCTTATTCGTGCCGTCATCCGGGCCGAGCTTTCGTGTTCTGAGCCATGCTGACCGATATCTACAGCGACAAAATCCTTGAATTGGCGGCCAATATTCCCCGCCAGGGTCGATTGGCCGCGCCCGATGCGACGGCCAGAGCCCATTCCAAGCTCTGCGGCTCGACGATCATCGTCGACCTCGTCATGCGCGACGGCAAGGTTGTCGATTTCGCCCATGACGTGAAAGCCTGCGCACTAAGCCAGGCGGCCGCCTCCATTATGGCCCGCAATGTCATCGGTGCGACGGCGCCGGAACTGCGCCAATTGCGCGACGAGGTGCGCGCCATGTTGAAGGAAAACGGGCCGCCGCCACAGGGCAGATGGGCCGAGATAGGGGCGCTCGAGCCGGTCCGTGACTTCAAGGCACGCCACACATCGACCCTATTGACCTTCGAGGCGACGGTCGATGCCATCAATCAGATCGAAGCGGCGGCGGCTGCGAAGGCTGCGGAATAGGCTTGGCGCTGTCGCGAGCCGGCGTCGACGGCTTGCGGCGGAGAGCCCATTGCCGCATAGCCCCGCCGCCAGCGGATATGGGCGTTCACAAAGCAGGACAATGTTCTTTCACGTTTCTTCCGGGCCCTATGCAGGCAGGCCCTGTGCACGGCGGTGTCGCTCATGATGGATTTTCGTCTTCTGCCTCGGCGCGCCGCCCATTATGCGATCCGCGCCTATCAATTGAGCCTTTCGGCTTTCATCGGCCGGAACTGTCGGCATCTGCCGACCTGCTCGGCCTATATGGATGAGGCGATCACCCGCCACGGCCTCTGGGCCGGCGGCTTTATGGGGCTGGCGCGGCTCTGCCGTTGCCATCCTTGGGGGACCTATGGATTCGATCCCGTCCCGCAGCGCCTGCCGGCGGCCAGCTCCTGGAGGACCCCCTGGCGCTACGGACGCTGGCGCGGGCCGCTGCTGTGCGAAGAAATTCGGGACGTGGCGCATGGCGACCAAGAGGCGAAAGCCGCCGCGGGCGCCGCTTCGGCGACGGCCGCCGCCGAAACACGCTAAGCCAGAGACTAGAGCATCCCGCCTTCAAGTGGAATCACTTGAGGGCGGATAAGATGCTCTAGATTTAAAAAATAGAGCATCGTTTAAGCGCAAAACCGCATACACTTTTGCGTACGATGCTCTAAGCCGGGTCGAAGTATGGACGACGCCAACCCGCGCTGCGCCGATCACCCGATCGATCCGATGTTTCTCGACCGCTGAGCCGATCTCACGCCGCGAGCGCAGCCTCCGGCGCCTGGACCGAAAGCCCGAGGCTTGCCGCCACCGCCGCATGGGTGATGTGGCCGCGATGCACATTGAGGCCGGCGCGCAGGCCGGGATTGGCGAGAATCGCCGCAGGACCGCCAGCGGCCAGTGCGAGCCCATAAGGCAGAGTCGCATTGTTGAGCGCGTGGCTCGACGTAAACGGCACGCCGCCCGGCATATTGGCAACGCAATAATGCACAATGCCGTCGACCACATAGGTCGGCTCGGCATGGGTCGTCGGATGCGAGGTCTCGAAACAGCCGCCCTGGTCGATTGCGACATCGACGAGCACGGCGCCTTTCTTCATCTCTTTCAGCATCGGCTTGGTCACGAGTTTCGGCGCGCTGGCGCCGGGGATCAGCACCGCGCCGATGATGGCATCGGCGGCAAAGACTTCCGCCTCGATCGCCGCGGCGGAGGCATAGCGGGTGCGCACACGGCCCTGAAACAGCTCGTCGAGCTGGCGCAGCCGCGGCAATGAGCGGTCGAGCACGCTGACCTCGGCGCCGAGGCCGGCCGCCATGCGTGCGGCATGAGTCCCGACCACGCCGCCGCCCAAGATGACCACCCGCGCCGGCGCGACGCCGGGCACGCCGCCGAGCAATATGCCGCGGCCGCCGCTCTGGCGCTGCAAAGCGCTCCCTGCCGCCTCAATGGCGAGACGACCGGCCACTTCGCTCATCGGCGCGAGGAGCGGCAGGCTGCCGTCCGGCCCCAGAACGGTTTCATAAGCGACCGCCGTGCAGCCCGAGGCCATGAGCCCCGCCGCCTGGCGCGGATCGGGCGCGAGATGAAGATAGGTGAACAGGATCTGCCCTTCGCGCAGCTGCACCCATTCGCAGGGCTGCGGCTCCTTCACCTTTACGATCATCTGGGCGCTCGCGAAGATCTCCGCTGCGCTCATGGCGACCTTGGCGCCGGCCGCGACATAATCGGCATCCTGCGCGCCGATTCCGGCGCCGGCACAGGTCTCAATGAAGAGCTCATGGCCTGCAGCTACGTATTCCCGCGCGGCCTCCGGGGTGAGGCCGACGCGATATTCGTGAATTTTGATTTCCTTCAAGACGCCGACGCGCATTCTTTCATCCTCCGCCGCGAATCCCAGCAAAGCCTGCTGGCCACCGGTGAGAATATGCGTCTTCCCAAGCTGGTTTCCGGCGTTTACACTGCAAATAGAGATATTTTCGCAGGAATACGGTGCAAATGAGAGATAATGTGCAAGATTCCGGTGACGACCTTGATCTCGATTGCTTCGATCGGGCGATTCTTGCCGCGCTCGTCGCTGATGCGCGGACCAGTCTCGCCGATCTCGCGCCCAGGGTCGGCTTGTCGAGCACGGCCTGCGCGCGGCGTCTCAAGGGGCTTGAAGAGCGCGGCATGATCACCGGCTATCACGCGGCGCTCGATCACAAACGGCTCGGCTTGGCGGTCACCGTGCTCGTGCGCATCACGCTCGATTCACAACGCGAAGAGGCCTTCGAAGCTTTCGAAAGGGCGGTGGCCCGATGCGCCTCCGTCGTTCGGTGCTATTTCATGTCGGGCTATGACGATTATGAGCTTCTCGTGCTCTGCCGCGACATCGCGGATTTCGAACATATCCATAAAACCCAATTGGCGCGGCTGCCGCATGTCGCGCGCATCCAGTCGGGTTTTGCCTTGCGCGACGTGATCGACCGCAGCCTGCCGGCGGCCCTCATCGCGCCGACGGCGCGAGAATGATGGATGCCGTCAACCGCCGAGATCGTGCTTCTTCCGCAAATATTCGTCGCGTTGAGTCGCGCCCTTCGGATAGCGCTCTGCGAGGATCTCGTACGATTTCCGGCAGCGACCGGCGGCTGGAAATCGGACTTGTGCCTTGCATTTGCACCAGACCCTTAATCGAAATATGGGTCATTCTTCCGCAGCCCGCCGGGAGCAGGCGTGAAATTTCGCTGGAACCCCTATCAGATGAAGCCAATGTCAGATCATGCTAACGTCAAAATAAATCGGCAACCTCGGCGGGACGGTAGCAAGGAGGACGCTGTGCAGGTCAATGCGGAAGGGCACAAGCCGATAGAGAATGTCGAACGAGTCGCGGCAGATGAGGCCGCGCATGCAAGTGCGGTGTCGCCGGCGGCTTCGATTCCGGTCATGGATGATATTGGCGAGATTGCCGGCCGCCCGGCGGAGCTTGCGCGCTCGCCGCAGCGCTTCATCAACCGCGAATTGTCCTGGCTCGAATTCAATCGCCGCGTCTTGCAGGAAGCGTCGAACCGCGCTCATCCTTTGCTCGAGCAATTGCGCTTTCTGTCGATTTCGGCGAACAATCTCGACGAATTCTTCATGGTCCGCGTCGCCGGCCTGCGCGGCCAGGTCCGCGCCGGAGTCGACACGCCTTCGGAGGACGGGCTGACGCCGGCCGAGCAACTGGCGAAGATCCGGGAACGTGTGGGTCTGCTCGCCGCCGAGCAGCAGCGCCGCTGGCGGGAATTGCGCGGCGAATTGAAGACGGCCGGCATCGTCCTCGTCGATCCGCAGGATCTCAGCAAGGCCGAGTTCGCCTGGCTCGAGCATTATTTCCTTTTGCATGTCTTCCCGGTGCTGACGCCGCTCGCCGTCGATCCGGCGCATCCCTTCCCCTTCATTCCCAATCTCGGCTTCACCATCGCGCTCGAATTGGTGCGGCCGGGCGACAGCAATTATATGAAGGCGCTGATCCGCCTACCGGCGAAGATCGAGCGCTTCGTCAAACTGCCGGACGGGCAGGGCGAATTGCGCTGCATCGCGCTCGAATCGCTCGTCGGCATGTTCACCCAATCTTTGTTTCCCGGCTACATGATGCGCGGCTCCGGCGTGTTTCGGGTCATTCGCGACAGCGATCTCGAAGTCGAGGAAGAGGCGGAGGATCTCGTGCTGCTGTTCGAGAGCGCCTTGAAGCGGCGCCGCCGCGGCTTGGTCATCCGCCTCGAGGTCGACAGCCTGATGCCGGAGGAATTGCGCGGCTTCGTGGCCGAGGAGCTCGATGTCGTTGCCGACGAGATTTTCGTGCTCGACGGCATGCTCGCTTTGAACGAACTTTCGGAGCTGGTCGGGGTTGATCGCCCCGACCTCAAGTTTCGCCCCTATAATCCGCGCTTTCCGGAGCGTGTGCGCGAAAACGGCGGCGATTGCTTTCTCGCGATCAAGCAGAAGGATCTGGTAGTCCACCATCCTTACGAATCCTTCGATGTGGTGGTGCAATTTCTCAATCAGGCGGCGCGCGACCCGAATGTCGTCGCGATCAAGCAGACGCTTTATCGCACGTCTTCCGACAGTCCGATCGTGCGCGCTCTGATCGAGGCGGCGGAAGCCGGCAAATCGGTGACCGCGCTCGTCGAGCTGAAAGCGCGCTTCGATGAAGAGGCCAACATCCGCTGGGCGCGCGATCTCGAACGCGCCGGCGCGCAAGTCGTGTTCGGCTTCATCGCGCTGAAGACGCATGCCAAGCTGTCGATCGTCGTGCGCCGCGAGGGCGGATCGCTCGGCACCTATTGCCATGTCGGCACCGGCAATTATCATCCGGTGACGGCGAAGATCTATACCGACATCTCTCTGTTCACCGCCGATCCGGTCATCGGCGGCGACATATTGCGGATCTTCAATTACATCACCGGCTATGCCGAGCCGGCGGGGCTCGAGCGCATGGCGATCTCGCCGATCAATTTGAAGAGCAAGCTGCTCGATCATATCGCGCAGGAGGCCGATTTCGCCCGCGCCGGCAAGCCCGCCGCGATCTGGGGCAAATGCAATGCGCTCGTCGATCCGGAGATCATCGATGCGCTTTATGCCGCGAGCCAGGCCGGCGTTCCGATCGATCTCGTCGTCCGCGGCATCTGCTGCCTGCGGCCGGGAGTCGCCGGCCTTTCCGAAAACATCCGGGTCAAATCGATCATCGGCCGCTTTCTCGAGCATGCACGCGTCTATGCGTTCGGCGGCGGCCATGGCCTGCCGCACCAACTCGCGCATGTCTATATTTCCTCAGCCGATCTGATGCCGCGCAATCTCGATCGGCGCGTCGAAGCGCTGCTGCCGATCACCAATCCGACCGTGCATGATCAAGTGCTCGATCAGATCATGGTCGCCAACCTCATCGACAATCAGCAGAGCTATCGGCTCTTGCCCGACGGGTCCAGTGCGCGCATATCTGCGCCGGGTGAAGAGCCGTTCAACGCGCACAGCTATTTCATGACCAATCCAAGTCTGTCCGGCCGCGGCAAATCGGGGCGCGAGTTCGAGCCCCAAGACTTTGCTCAAGCGTCTGGAAGGTCGCTGAAACGTCTCATGCTCGAATTGTTTTCGAACTTAGTCGCCAATATCGAAGCCAAACGACCGGTCGGCATCGTCGACATAGGCTCGAATTCGGTTCGGCTCGTCATCTATGATGGTCTCGGGCGGGCGCCGACGCCCATCTTCAACGAAAAGTCGCTCTGCGCCATCGGCCATGGGGTGGCGACGACGGGCCGTTTGTCGAGCTCCGGCGTCGAACGGGCGCTCGCGGCGTTGCGGCGCTTCAAAACGCTGATCGCCATCATGGATGTCGAGGATCTGCATGTCATCGCGACCGCGGCGGCCCGCGATGCGGCCAACGGGCCGGAGTTCGTCGCCGCGGCGTGCGAAGCGATTGGCGCACCGGTCACTCTATTGTCAGGCCGAAGGGAGGCCGAGCTTTCGGCGCTCGGCGTCATCTCCGGCTTCCGTGATCCGGATGGCGCCGTCGCCGATCTCGGCGGCGGTTCCATCGAGCTGATCGACGTCAAGGGCACACACGTCGGCAAGGGCATCACCCTGCCGCTCGGCGGCTTGTCGCTGATGGATGCGTCGGAGGGCTCGCCGAAAGCCGCGGTCAAGATCGCGCGCGAGGCTCTGGCCAAGGTGAAGATCCTCGACAATCTGCGCGGCCGCACGCTCTACGCGGTAGGCGGCACTTGGCGGGCGCTGGCCCGGCTGCATATGCGCCAGCGCAATTATTTCATGAGCGTCATCCATGGCTATACGATTCCGGCGCGGGATGCGGCGGATTTCGCCGGTCTCGTCGAAAGGGTGAACGCCGACACCTTGATTGCGGTCGAGGCGATCGCTCCGGCGCGGCGGCCGCTGCTCGCCTATGGCGCGATCGTGCTCGACGAGATCTTGCGCCGGGCGCAGCCGAAGGAGATTACCATTTCAGCCACTGGCGTGCGCGAGGGCCTGCTCTATGAAAAGCTCGACCGGGCGGAGCGGCGGCAGGATCCCCTGCTGGTCGCCGCCCGCGAAATCAATCTGCTCAATGCGCGTTCGCCCAATCATGCCGAAGACCTTTGCGGTTGGACCGACCAATTCATGAAGTCGACGCATTTCGAGGAGAGCGCCGAAGAGCGGCGGCTGCGCCATGTCGCCTGCCTGCTCGCCGACGCAAATTGGCGCGCGCATCCCGATTACCGCAGCGAGCATAGCCTCAATATTGTGGCGAATGCCTCGTTCATGGGCATTGATCACGGCGGCCGGTCTTTTCTCGCACTCGCCGCCTCTTATCGCTATCTCGGGCTCGAAC
The DNA here is from genome assembly GCA_963704745.1 of uncultured Alphaproteobacteria bacterium. GTDB lineage: Bacteria > Pseudomonadota > Alphaproteobacteria > Rhizobiales > Beijerinckiaceae > Methylovirgula. The sequence goes on along the minus strand of OY969936.1, from coordinate 2,107,447 downwards.
AGGACGTCAATCCGGGAATGCGGGCGCTCGTCTCGTCGCGTCTGCTCGATCGGGCGCGGGTTCTGGGTGGCACTCTGCGGGTCGCCTATCTGGTCTCGGCGGCGATGGCTGATGTCCTGCCGCGCACCCCGATGGTCTGCGTCAGGAACCGGCTGGTTTTGACCTTGCCCAAAGATCTCGCGGATCTTGCGAGCGACCGGCTGACCAATCGGCTGAAGCAGCTCGGCCGGTTGATCGGCCGCGAGGCGGCGGTGGTGACGGCGGGGTAGGTGGCCAATTAGCCGCGTGTCGCTTTCTAGAACGGCGTGCGTTCAAATAGAATTGGCAGCCTTTTGTTTGAGCATCGGATTATCCCAAAACCGGTTCACACTTTTGGGTCCGATGCTCTAAAGGTGACGGCCGAAGTCCATGCGCATATGCAGGATGCGCATGATTTCGACGCCATTTGTAGTGTTCCGATAAAACAGGGTGTGCGAGCCTACTGGGTATTTCCAATAGCCGGCGCGCACGTCGGCGCAAGATCGGCCGCGGTTTGGGGCGGCAGCGACAGTTTCGATCGCCGCCATAATTTGCCGAAGATAAATCTCGGCTTGATCGAGCCCCCAACGGGCTGCGGTGTAATCCCAGATCTCTTCAATATCGGCTTGTGCACGCGGCGATAAGCGAGAGCGGCTCATTGGTTAGGCGAGGCCGCACGCTTGCGAGCGATAAAAGCCTCAAAATCGAAGGGTGTTGCCGCGCCGCTCGTTTCGCCTTCGAGCAGCGCTGCGCGGAGGGCTGCTCGCTTGGCCTCGTGCTCCTCCAGCAGACGCAAGCCGGCCTGAACGACATCTCTCGCCGAGGTGTAGCGTCCTTCCGCGACCTGTGCCTCGACGAAAGACGCAAAATAATCGCCGATCTCGACGGAGCTGTTCTTAGCCATCGTAAAAACTCCTATTGAACGCTATCAATTATAGATAGGTGCTGCAACGGCGATGACGTGGCTGCATTTGTGAATATTTCCTGGCGTGAGTTAGAGCATCTGCAAATTTCGCAACAAGCGATGCCTTTTCAAAAACTCAGTGCATGATACCCGATTCAACTTGACTGAATCACGTTCTAGCCGCGCCGCTACCGCATCCTCGACTTCAGCTTGATGATCTCGCCGTCGACCACGAATGTGCCGTAGCCGCGATGGTGGATGGTCTTCGGGTTCTTCTGCTTGGGATCGGTCCAGGCTTTGACGACTTCGAGCACGAAGAGATCATATTTGTTCACCAGGCGCGTGTCGGCGACGGCGCATTCGAGATTGGCGAAACATTCGGCGATGAGCGGGCGCTTCCACGCGCTCGGCCGGCAGCGGCGTCAGACCAAAGGTGGAAAATTTATCGAGATCGCGGCCGGAGCAATTGCCGACCGCGACGACTTTGTTCGCGAGCGCCAGCGCCGGAATCGCGATCACGCATTGCTTCGTCCTGCGCAAGGCCGCAAAACTGTAATCGGCTTCGCTGACGATACAGGCGACGAGCGGCGGCTCGAACTCGACCATCATATGCCAGGATAGAGTCATGACATTGGCGCGGCCCTTATGCGCCGTCGTCAGCATGACGACAGGTCCGGGCTCGAGAAGCTGATAGACTTTGGCGAGAGGCAGATCTTTCATCGCCGTCCTACCCGAATTGTGCTTACTCCGCGGCTTCTTCCGCCGTCTCATGCCATTCCAAGGCAACGACCTTGCCATGCTCGACCGTCAGGGCGAGCCGGCCGTGCTTCAATTCGAGCGCCTTTGCGCCGAAAATTTCGCGCCGCCAACCTGCGAGAGCCGCGACCTTCGCATGATCGTCGGCGGCGATTGCCTCGAGCTCGTCGACGGTCGCGATCATTTTCGGCGCGACGCCTTCCGCCTCGGCGACCTGGCGCAACAACACTTTCAAAAGTTCGACCGTCGCGCCGCCGCCGCCGCGGCGCTCCTTTTCGAGCTTCGGCAAACTCGTCTGATCGCGGGCGAGGCCACGCTGAACCGCGGCGAGAATATCGATTCCCCCGCGCGACCTCTCCATGCCGCGCGGAAATGTCCGCAGATTGGAGAGCTCCTCCGGCGTCCGCGGCGCCGCAAGCGCGATTTCGACCAAAACATCATCCTTCAAGACGCGCGAGCGCGGCACGTCGCGGCTCTGCGCCTCGGCCTCGCGCCAGGCCGCCACTTCGATCAGCACAGCCAGATCGCGCGGCTTGCGGGCCCGGTTGCGGAACCGCTCCCAGGCATTGCTCGGATGTTGCTGATAGGTGGAAGGCCTGCTCAAAAGCGCCATTTCATCGTCGAGCCAGGAGAGCCGGCCGGTCTTCTCCAGCCGCCGCCACAGATACCAATAGATGTCGCGCAGATGCGTCACATCGGCGATCGCATAGTCGACTTGCGCCTCGGAGAGCGGCCGGCGCGACCAATCGGTGAAGCGGGAGGATTTGTCGAGACTGACGCGGCAGACGGACTGCACCAATTCGCTGTAGGAGATCTGGTCGCCGAAGCCGCAGACCATGGCCGCGACCTGCGTGTCGAACAGAGGCGCCGGGATCAGCTTCGCCAAATTCCAGATGATTTCTATATCCTGGCGCGCCGCATGGAAGACCTTGAGTATATTGGCATCGGCCATGAGGGCGAAGAGGGGCGCGAGATCGAGCCCCTCGGCCAGGGCATCGATCGCGACGGCCTCATCCGGCGAGGCGAGCTGGACGACGCAGAGTTTTGGCCAAAATGTCGTCTCCCGCAAAAATTCCGTGTCCACGGTGACGAATGGATGGCGGGCCATGCGGCGGCAGATCTCCGCCAATTCGCGACTCGTGGTGATCAAGCTCATCGTCCGTAAATATCGGAAAGGCCGTCCGGCTTCCAGAGTTCTGATCCTTGCGCCATATGTTCCTCTGTTGTTCTTATTCGGGCGCGCCGCTCGGAGCCGGGAGCGCGGCGGCGCGGAAGCGGCCTATCGAACCGCGAATTTCTAGTATATGGAGGGCTCCTTCCACTCACAGCTTGCAGTTTTGGCCTCGTATGTCGCATCGTCACAGCCTCACTTTCTGGTCCTTTGTTATCGTCGCAGGCCTTGCGGCACCTGCCTTGGCCGAGGAGCCGCCGGCAGCCGCTGCCAAACCGGAGGCGAAAGCGGCGCCGGCAGAGCACGCGCACACAAGGGCGGCGCCGACGCCCGAATCGCAGATCGTTACGACCGCTTTTGGGGCTTGGGCGCTGCGCTGCCGCAAAGAGGGCAAAAAAAAGGAGCAAGAGAAAGACGCTCCGAAGGCGAATCGTGCCTGCGAGATCTCGGAGACGATCGAGGCGCAGGACCGCTCCGGACCCATCGCCAAGCTTTCGGTCGGCCGGCTGGGGGGAGCGGGGGCGCTCCACGCCATCGTCATCCTGCCGAACAATGTCTCATTCCCCAGTTCGGTGCATATCCGCAGCAACGACAAGGATATTTGGGGCGTTCGGCTCGACTGGGTGCGCTGCGTATCGGGCGGCTGTTTCGCCGAAACGGAGCTCGCAGATGCCACGGTTAAATATTGGCATGGCCTCAATACGACGGGCCAGATCACCTTCAAGGATTCGAGCGGCGACGAGGTGGTGCTGGCGATGAGCTTCCATGGCTTCGGCGAGGCGCTCGACGCTTTGAACAAGGCGCTGGCTTCGGAGTGAGTCAATCCAAAGGGACTCGCCGCGTCCTTGTGTCGAGTGCAAACGGAAGATCACGTGAGATGATGCATCGCTATCGTACGCACAGCTGCGGCGACTTGCGCGAGACGCAGGCCGGCAAAGAGGTGCGAGTTTCGGGATGGTGCCATCGCATTCGCGATCATGGCGGTGTGCTGTTCATCGATCTGCGCGATCACTACGGCATCACCCAATGCGTCGTCGATCCTGATTCCAAGGCTTTCGGCGCAGCGGAAAAACTGCGCTCCGAATGGGTCGTGCGCTGCGACGGCCATGTGCGCCGCCGACCGGAGGGTACTGAAAATCCCGAGATGCCGACGGGCTTCGTCGAAGTCTATGTCACCGACATCGAAGTTTTAGGCGCAGCCGCCGAATTGCCTCTGCCGGTCTTTGGCGAGCATCATTATCCCGAGGACATGCGGCTCAAATATCGCTTCCTCGATCTGCGCCGCGACAAGCTGCACAGAAACATCATGTTGCGCGGTGCAATCATCGACAGCCTCAGAGCGCGGATGAAGAGCCAAGGCTTCTTTGAATTCCAGACGCCGATCCTCACCGCTTCGAGCCCGGAAGGGGCGCGCGACTTTCTCGTGCCGTCGCGGCTCCATCCCGGCAAATTCTATGCGCTGCCGCAGGCGCCGCAGCAGTTCAAGCAGCTCACCATGGTGGCGGGGTTCGACCGCTATTTCCAGATTGCGCCCTGTTTTCGCGACGAGGATGCGCGCGCCGACCGCAGTCCCGGCGAATTCTATCAGCTCGATATCGAAATGAGCTTCGTCACCCAGGAGGATGTCTTCGCCGCCGTCGAGCCGGTGCTGCGCGGCATCTTTGAGGAATTCGGCGAAGGCCGGCCGGTGACGCAGAAATTTCCGCTTGTTTCCTATAGCGCCGCGATCCGCGCCTTCGGCTCCGACAAGCCGGATCTACGCAATCCTCTGCTCATCCATGATGCGACTGCGGCCTTCCGCGATTCCGGCTTCGGCGTTTTTGCGAAAAAACTCGCCTCTGATCCCGAGGCGCGCGTCTGGGCCATTCCGGCGCCGGGCGGCGGCCAGCGCACCTTCTGCGACCGCATGGACTCGTGGGCGAAGAGCGAAGGCCAGCCGGGGCTTGCCTATATTTTTTGGCGCGAGGGTGAAGAGACTGGTGCCGGCCCCGTCGCCAAGAATGTCGGGCCGGAGCGGACCGAATATATTCGGCAAGGGCTCAATGGCCTGCCGGGCGAATGGGTGCATGTGCCGGCGCCGGAACTCGAAGCGGCGAGCGGTGAAAAATTCCCGCTTGAAGTCGCGACACCCTATCGGTTGTTGCGGCCGGAAGGCCTCAAGGCGGGGGACGCCGTCTTCTTCGTCCTCGGCAAGCCGGACGACATCTATAAATTCGCCGGCCTCGCGCGCCAAAAACTCGGTAGCGAACTCGATCTCGCCAAGAAGGACGTCTTCGAATTCTGCTGGATCGTCGACTTCCCCATGTATGAGTGGAACGACGAAGAGAAGAAGATCGACTTCTCGCACAATCCCTTCTCGATGCCGAATTACGATCATGACGCCTTCGTCGCGCTCGATCCGGCCGATCAGGCGAGGGTCCTGTCGATCAAGGCCTTTCAATATGACATCGTCTGCAACGGCACTGAATTGTCGTCGGGCGCGATCCGCAATCACCGCCCCGACATTATGAAGAAGGCCTTTGCGCTTGCCGGCTATGACGAGGCCGTGCTGCTCGAGAAATTCGGCGGCATGTATCGCGCCTTCCACTATGGTGCGCCGCCGCATGGCGGCATAGCGCCGGGCGTCGACCGCATCGTCATGTTGCTGGCGGGCGAAGAGAATCTGCGTGAGGTCGTGCTCTTCCCGATGAATCAGAAGGCCGAGGATCTGCTCATGGGCGCGCCTTCGCCGGTCACGGCGAAACAATTGCGGGAATTGCACATCAGGCTCAATCTGCCCGATCAGAAGGGCTGAGCGAGGCGCTTGCGGCGTCGGCGCGCGTTGATCCCTGTGGCCAAGTCTGCTAGAGCATCGGACCCAAAAGTGGATACCGGTTTTGGGATAATCCGATGCTCTACTTTTTTAAATCTAGAGCATCTTATCCGCTTTCAAATGATTCCATTTGAAAGCGGGATGCTCTAGGCACGGCGCTGTCACGGGAGCCGGTTTCCGATCATGGTCTATCGTCGTGTAGCGAAAATCGTCGCTCCGATCGCCATTCTCGCCATACTCTGGTACGTCTGTGCTGCGCCTTATGATAATTGGAGCAGCTTCAAATATTTTGCGCTGATCGCCGCGCTCGCGGTCTATCTCACCGCGATCTTGCGCGGCCGCATTCGGGATCTTTCGATAGCCGTCGCAACCATCTTGGTGGGGCTTGCTTGCGTCGAAGCCCTCTCGGTCGTCATTGAGGGGCGACCCATCGACATCCGTGCCCGCGGCTATTCCGTGTCGCGGCCGATTCTGGGCTGGGGTCCCGGGCATGCGGGCGTCTTCCCTCACACCAAATTCGAGGCACGAAGCGGGCGTCTCATCTATGACGTCAATTATACGATCGACGAAAACCTCAACCGTCAGGTGATCTCCGCAAAGAGTGGACCGACCGTGGCCTTCTTCGGCGATTCCTTCACTTTCGGAACCGGCATGGAGGACAAGCAGACCCTGCCACAGGTCTTCGCCGACCTCTATGATCGCAAAATCCGCGTTTTGAATTTCGGCTTTCCCGGCTATGGTCCGCAGCAATTTCTGCGTGCGCTCGAAACCAATATGTTCGACAAGCTTCTGCGCCAGCAGATGCGTCTCTTCGTCTATGAGACCGCGGCCTGGCATGCGGAGCGCACGTCCTGCACGGCGGGCTTCATGTTGCGCGCGCCACGCTATGAGATGGTCGGCGGCCGTCCCGTCTATCGCGGCGCCTGTTACCAGCATTGGACGGACATGCTCAGGGCATTATTCGCCAATACCGCGCTCTATCACGTCTTCATCGAGCCGGCGCTGGGCGGCCCCAGCCATAAGGATATCGATCTCTACATCGCCATTCTTGCGCGGGCGGCGGAATTGGGGCGGCAGAAATATAACGCGCCGACGCTCATTCTCTATATGCGCAATATGCGCAGCGAGGCACGTTATCTTCGCCGTTCCGGCTACAGCGATTCGGAGATCATCCAGCAGATGCGCGCCTCCGGTCTCGACGTGATCGATGCGACGCTTCATTCAGCCGATTATCCAGGAATGCAGCTGGTAATCCCCGGCGACCGCCATCCAACCGCCTTTGCGAACACGATCCGGGCGGCGATGGTGAAAGCCTATATAGAGCAAAGCCACCCGAATCTTTTCGCCGCGGCTGCGAAGTAGAGCCGCCGGACAGCGGGCAGTCGTCTTACCCTCTGGAAAATCTCATGCCTCGCCGTCGCCGGTCGCCTCCATGGCAAGCCAGCTGTAGCCGCCCTGATCCCAGATCTGCGCCAGCCGCTGGTCCGGACCATAATGAGGATAGGCCTTTTTGACGGTGTCATATTCCTTCAGGAAAGCCGCGAGCTGATCGCCCGCCAGCGGAACCGACAGTTCCTCCGTCTTGAATCGCAGAAGATAGGCAGTCTTGTCCTCGCTCGCGAACAGCTCGTACTCGTCGCCTCCTTCCATGAACACCGTCGGCTCTTGCTTGTCCGTCATGGTTTCCAGCTCCCTAGAGCATCGCGCGCAAAAGTGTATGCGGTTTTGCGCTTGAACGATGCTCTATTTTTTAAATCTAGAGCATCTTATCCGCCCTCAAGTGATTCCACTTGAAGGCGGGATGCTCTAGGGTCCCTGGCTCGGGTCCGAAATGCGGACCGGCATGCGCCAACGTCACGCTCAAAGCGAGCGATCACGCCCGATCGATGAGAATAATCGGGCCGCGCAGCAAATCCTCGTCTCTGCAAGACGCAAGAAACGCGCCGCGGGCGCCGAAGCCCTTATAGTGCGGTGCGGCGCGGCCGAGTCGGGCCTTGCGGCGCGCTGTCTTTTTGTAAATCCGGCGCGCTTGGCTTGCGGCTTTCGGCTCGTCATGATCAGCTTGTAAAGGGCCGGGCGCGTTGATGATAGTGGCGTTCTGCTCAGCGCCAGGGGTGTCATTAGCAATGAGACCTTTCTCCTCCTCATCGAGCCGAGTTGCGGCTTCTGGCGCTTTGCCAAGCATTGCCCATTATACGCGCCTCTCTAGGACCCAAGGAGACTCCACCATGCGATTTTCGTCGGGATTTCGTGCCGCTCTCGTCGCTCTGGTTGCGTTGGCCGGTGCGGGCGTTTCGTTCGCCGCACACGCCGATTCCGGCGCCATTTGGATTTCGGTGTTGAAGGGAGGCTGGTTCATCGGCGCATCCGGCGGCGGCGGCACGCTGATCTTCCACGGGCGGCGCTATCCGCTGACGGTTGGGGGCTTGAGCGCGGGGCTCGTCTTCGGCGCTTCGGTGACAAGGCTGTTCGGCCGGGTGAGCCACATCCGACGCCCGTCGGACGTCGCCGGCGTTTATGGGGCCGCCGGCGCCGGCGCCGCGCTCGGTTTCGGGGCGCAGGCGATCGTGCTGCGCAACGAAAAAGGCGCCGTGTTGACGCTGTCCGGCCCGCAGGTCGGGTTGATCGCCAATGCCGACCTGAGCGGGCTGGCGATCTCGCTGCCCTAGGTGCTGCTGTCGCGGCGGGCCGTCATTTCGGCTTGCCCCCGCTGCGGTCCATAGGCCCAGTGCGCCTGCCAATCCGGCGAGACCGACACACGCCGGCCGCCGCATTGCGTGCAGACGAACTGTCGGCGCCGGGCGATATCGGGAAAGGGCAGACCATCGGCCAGGCCGAGCGCAGTCTGCAAACGGCTCGAAGCCGTCGTTGCCGTGGTCCTCCCCGTTGGTCTTAACCTGACACAAATCGGTCGCTCGCCAATCCTGCATGAAACCTCGATCAACGGCTCGAAGGCGACATTGCCTGATCGGATACAGCGTCTGGTGGCGCCCCGAAGCCGATAGATGGCGCCCCAAAGGCGATAATTGAAGGCAATTGATGCCGACGCGCCCCGGGGGCGCCAAGCGCCGGATAAGCCATCACGCCTTGTTGCGATCCCGCAACAGCTAACAAAAAGTTACTATGTACAACCAAGCATCGCTATTTTGCGCGAGCGAGAATGGCTACGGCCCCGCCACAATTCACATAGCCGAAGCGTGAAGTGCCGGGCGCTCCGGAGTTGCCTATCTCGGCTTAACGCAATGATTTAACTGATAAAATGGGGGCCTTACAGGGGGATTCAAATGCCGCTGAAACCTGACAAACGCATTGCGTGAAGGCGACGTAACCCAGCACGTCGAAAATGTCGCTGTTCTCGGCTTCGATCAGGCCCCTGATTTCGCCAAGTTGCGACGGGCCAAAGCCCTTCTCTGAGAGCCCCTGCAACAGAGCCTTGCGCGTATCCGGCCGGCTCCGGATCAGCCGCAACTCGTCTTCGTCCTTGAAGAACGCCGGCAATTCGCCAAACAGGTTTTCAACGAATTGCGCCGCTGACATGGGGCGGCCATCGGCGCTCCAGAAGGTTGTCGCCGTCATGTGTTGAATCGCGCGCTCTTTGCCGTCGGCGAGCTTGATCTTGATCTTTTGGGGCGGGTCTTCCTCCTCGCCGCCGCCCGGCGGCTCCGGCGGTGGTTCGCCTGGTCCCGGTCCCGGTCGCGGCGGGCCGGGTTGTTCCGGCTCTGGCGGCTCCCCGTCCCATTCGGGGTGGCGAACAGCTCGTACTCGTCGCCTTATAGTGCGGTGCGGGCGAGTCAGGCCTTGCCGCGATATTTGCTGATGAACTGGTCGATCAGATTGTTGCATTCGGTCGTGTCGACCCAGCCTTCGGCCATTTCTTCGGTCTTCAACTCGCGCCCGATGTCGAAAGGTTCGGCATAGTCGTTCAGGCGCAGAAATATGCCCCATTTGCCGTTTGGCTTTTTCTGAATCAAAATCTCTTCGCCTGCTTCCAAATTCGCCATTGCAGTTCCTCCGCGCCGTTGCGGCTTTCCACAGATCGCACCTCGAACGTCGCGGATCGGCATGACGGCTTCCTCACGAAAACCGTCATCAAGCGCCATACCGGGTCCGGGCAGCACGCATGATTTTACGGAAGTTTTTCGGCAAATCAATTCCGCTATACCAACAAATATACCAACGACATCAGCTTGCTCGGGCCCAGAGGGCGTTTCCCGGTACAGTCTCAACCTAATCCTCATCGGGGGTCATGTCTGTCCCTGCCTGTTTCGGCTTTCGGACCGTGGCTCATGGCTCTAACGCGGCATTATGCGGTCCGTCGCGCTCCAATTGAGGACCGGGCCTGCCGTTTCGGGCAACGTCCGTTCGGGGGAACTCGCTCCATATTCTCAATTGCGCCAGAAGCGGACTTTGCTTCGTGAGTCGGCAATTTCGGAGAGGCTTCTAAGCCGCGCGCGTCGCCAAGGATGCATTGATCCTATTCGATCCGAGTTGAAGCTGTTCGAGCTCTCCGCGCTGGCGCCGAGCCCCTCAATCCACTAGCATCCAAACTGGACTCAGTGGGGCTGGTCAAGCAACTCGATCATCCCTTGTGCAAGCAGCGGCAGAAGGTTCAACATTCCCAGCATTGAGCGCTCGCCTGTCAGAGATCAGATCATGAAGACCGTGGTTTGCGTGTCGAATATGCCGGTTCCCTACCGCGAGAAGATTCATGAGCGCGTGTCCAACGATCTGAACGGCGATTATCATGTAATTTATTGTCACCGTCGGGAGCCCAATCGATTGTGGGACGTCGAGCTTGGCGCTTATGGCAGCACATTTCTGCGGGAAGCATTCGTTGCGTTGAGTGACAGGTTCATTCACATCAATTTCGACGTGTGGCCGGCTTTGGATGAGTTGGATCCCAGAATTGTCATTACGACAGGGTTTAACCCAACATTTTTGTTTGCGTTTCTTTGGTGTGTTGTGAAAAAACGAAAGCACATTATCTTTCATGACGGATGGATGCGATCAGAATCGAATTTGACATTTGTCCACGTTCTGGTCCGGAAGCTCGTCTATCGGCATTCATGTGCGTTTCTTAGTCCAGGTCGTCACGGCCTCGATTGGTTCCGTCATTACGGCTGCCCGGAAGCCGCTTTGTTTCAGAGTCATCTATGCGCGAACAACGACACCTACAGAAAGTATGCCGGAGTGACGCCGAAGAAATATGACATAGCGTTCTCCGGACAATTCATCGAACGCAAAATGCCGCTTTTTTTTGCCGAGGTCGCGAAGCTTCTGAAAGGCAAGAAGCCGGACATGCGCGTATTGTTGATGGGAGATGGACCGCAGCGCGAGGAAGTATTGGATGTCCTGCGGAGTAGCGGGATAGACTTCGATTACGCGGGATACCTCTCTCAAAACGAACTTCCATACTACTACGCGTCAACGCGGGTGTTTCTGTTCCCCACGCTACTCGATCCGTGGGGGGTGGTCGCCAACGAAGCCTGCGCGGCGGGGGTTCCCGTCATTACATGTTCGAATGCGGGGGCTGCCGGCGATCTTATTCTCGATGGCTTTAATGGCTTTGTTCTTGAGCTAGATCCAGAAGTTTGGTGTCAGCATGTCTGCAGGCTGTTGACCGACCGCGCTTTGCTGGACACATTTTGCAAAAATGCTTTGGCGAAGGTCCAGGAATATAATTACGATGCGGCTGCCGACGGGATTGTTGCTGCGGTGAGGTCTTGTGGCGTCGCGGAGTCAGCGAGCGGAGAGAGAATTGTTGAGTTGTGAGCTGAAGTAGCGCCACTGACGCGTTAGAGTAGCGTCAAGAGGGGAGGCTTTTTGAGTGCCGAAGGAACCGAATGCCCAAAATATACCGCGAGATCTCAGATCGAAGGCTTGTTAAGGCGTGGAGCCGATGATGGCGAACGACAATGCCCAATTAGCTTTGGTTGATGCTGTTGTGTCGCGGGCGGGCAGCCGAGCACTGATCATTGTCGAGAACCTTCCGGTTCCATTTGATCGGCGCGTCTGGTCTGAGGCAACCACCTTGCGCGATGCCGGATATACAGTGTCAGTTATCAGCCCTAAAGCGCCCGAGTATGAATCATCCCATGAAATCATTGATGGCATTTATGTGCACCGTCATGGTATTTCGCATGATGCCAACGGAGCCATCGGCTATGTCTTGGAATATGGACTCGCACTGTTCTGGCAGCTCGTCCTAGCTTTGAAAGTCGCTAAACAGACCGGCTTTGAAGTCATTCATGCCTGCAATCCTCCCGACTTGATTTTTATCGTCGGGCTGATTTTCAAAGGCCTCGGCCGCAAGAGCTTGATCTTCGACCATCATGATCTCTGCCCGGAGCTTTACGAGGCAAAATTTAGCCGGCGCGGCCTTTTTGGAGACTTTTGCTCCTCGCTGAAAGGATGACTTTCAAGACCGCCGATATCTCAATTGCAACGAACGAATCGTATCGAACTCTGTATCCTATGTCGTGTCAACAAGCACTGCGCGAAGTCATCTCGTCGATTAATGCCTTTGTCTGCCGGATGTTGGCTCGGCTTGAAGCCCCGAACACAATGGATTCTATCTTCGGCTGGTTACAGACGTACTCGACCGCTTCGCGAGGGGAGATCGCGCCGGAACCCAGCACGGACATGGCGACCGGCCGGAATCGCCTGGTTTTGATCGCCTGCTCGTAGGCGCTAATCCCACCGCACATGCGAAAACCAATCTTGTTAATATTGGCACAGATGATGGGATTGTCGATGCCGCATGCATCCAGTGCGTCAAGCAAGCGAGGCATGTTCATCGTAATGAAGCCCGGTTCCGCGCCGTAGCGGTTTTTCACATGGTCGGCGAATATTCGGAACACGTCTTTCGCTCCCAAGCCCAAGATCAGATCGGTCACAATATTTTGCAAAAAGATCACCGGCGTTTTCAGACCGTTGAACATCTTCATTTCGGCGTCGATCAGCAAGGTGGCTGGGCCCTCCACGTCCTTTCGCGCGAGCGACATCCCACCGCGAAGGAGGGCACCGATCGCCCCTTCCTCTGGGAGGAACGACTTAAGGGCCCCCAGTATTCCGTGTTCGGTAACGGCGTTCGCGTATTTATGTGCATAGGGCATGCAAGGATAGAACTGAAAGTCCCTATACCGGTCCGAATAGGCGCGCACGTGATCGCACACCTCGGCAATGCGCTCATGCGTCGTGCACATGAAGACCTTAATGCCCTCATCGTAGGCGGCATCGAGCACCTCAATGACCGCCTGGAGGTTCTGAAACTTCATTGCCTGGGCGCGGGCCCGTTCTTCCGACATATGATTTATGCCAAAGAACTGATTGTCGCCGAATAGCACTCTTTCCATGGGCACGGCAGTAATCCTATCGTGGAGGCATGATGGCAGTCGATCCCCAAGACCGCCTTAGCGAATTCCACCACTTTGTCTTCTCTCGCATTTGCTCGGCCTCAAGTTCTGTGGACACCCTTGCATTTGCGCCGCCGCTGGCATCTCGAACGCTGGCATCTCGAACCATGGCGGCCGCTACCAAGTCAGCATCGGCTGCCGAACGGAATGTACTCCGAGTGTCGAGTTGCTGTATTTTGACCGCCCCGATAAAGTGGTCGAGTTGGGCCGAATATTCTTCACCGCGAAGATAGAATCCCACCCCGTCCGTCAGATCGGTCGTATAGCGGATGTTCCATCCCGAGTTGAACCCCTCGGGAATCGGAGCATCGTCGCGAAGATAGACTTGCAACTCTTGTCGGTCGGCAACGATCTTTCCGTTCGTTCCCCAGATGGTGATTTTTGTCGACATCTTGCGATGACTTTCGTCACTCCAATTCGCGGCGATTTGACCCGTCATGCCATTTGGAAAATACAAGCTTGAATAGACCTCGTCCTCCACATCGGAGGAGAACACCCGATTGAGCACAGTACCGCCCACCGCTCCGGGTCGCCCAACAAAGTAATTCACTAGATCAATTGCATGAGATGCATAATCGTATAAACAGCCCCCACCTTCAGACTTCATCGCACGCCAAGTCACGCCCTTGGGTCGGAGGACCACCGGGCCATATGCTTCAGCCCGCACATGATGCAATCGGCCGAGGATTTGGAGATCAAGAAGACGCTTCACCTCGTGGAAAACGCCGGCAAATCGATAGTGATATCCCACTTGATTTACCAGATTTTTGCTTTCGGCGAGGTCGGCAAGCCGCAAGCCTTCGGCCGCATCGAGACAAAAAGGTTTTTCGCAAAAGACATGCACGTTTGCATCCAATGCGGCCTGAACTAGACTGGCGTGAAATCGCGACGGCGTCGCGATAAGTACAGCGTCCAGCTTTTCGCTCGCGAGCAGCTTACGATGATCCGTGTAAGTTTTGACGAACGCGAATTTTTCAAGGATGTCGAGCAGGTATGCAGTGGTATCGCACACTGCGACCAAATCGACGTCCGGATGGGGTTTGATGATGGCCAGATGAGATATTCCCATCTTGCCCAGCCCGACAACAGCGACGCGAACCAACTTAACCACCTCCAACAAAGCAATTGGGGAAGTATTCTGGAATTAAGATGGCTTCCGAACGTGGCAGCGTAGCTGCCAAGTAGAATAACTTTTCAGCATGTCTTGGGTTTGCGTAGAAATTGAGCCGTAACAAGTCCGCGGACGAAGCTCTGCACAACATAGACTGCCGACCAGCAGTAGCGCTTTGCGCGAAGGCGCGGCTGTATGATCAGGCGGAACAGCCACTCCAAGCCGAGGGCCCGCAACACTGGCGGTGCCCAAGGTACGACGCCAGCGTGGTAGTCGAACGCTGCCCCCACACCTACCATCCATGGCGCTTCGATGCATCCCAGGTGCTTGGCGATCCAGCGCTCCTGCTTAAGGAGACCTAATCCGACCCAGACGATATCAGGCCGACTGGCGTTTATCTGTTGGATCATGCCTTCCTCTTCCTCCGAAGTTAACTCACGGAAAGGCGGTTGGATGATGCCGCATACAATTAAGCCTGGAAACATGACCTTCAACTGTCGGGCCATTTCCTCGGCGACCCCCTCCTTGCCACCATAGAAGAAGTGCCGCCAACCTTTAGTGATTCCATAACGGGAGCACTCGAGCTGCAGCACGGGACCGTTAAAGCGACGGATGCGGTGCCCCCAAGCCCAGCCGGCGATGATAACGCCGACCCCGTCGCACAACGAAAAATCTGCATTGCGAATATATTCGCCATGCGCCGGAATGCGGAGCCCGTGGTACATAAATTCCGTATTCGTGATCGAGATGTAATGTCCCACTTCGCGAATCGCGATAGTATAGTCGATCTCGGCCAGGACTTCCTCGTGGGGCGTTAAGCTGATAGGCAACCCTTCGATTAGGGCGGCGGAACGGCAAGGAGCGGCAACAGGAACGTGTTCCAACAAGAATTGGCTGGACCGCGCAGGGATAGGTGGCAATCGAGCATCTGTCATTTTAAGACGCGTCCCGTCTTTTCCCTTGTGCGCACGCAGATGAGCTGTTGAACTGAACTGCGTTGACCTGTTTACGAGCCTTCGGAATTTCCCCCATTGATATGAGAAAATCGTCAATGGCTGGCCCTTTCAGTTAGGTAGGGGTAGCCGTCAGGAATTAGAGAACTGCATGGAGGTATTCACAATCCATAGGAATTCCGGTTGGCTCCCAATAGGCGTTTCGGGCAAGAATTGTCGCAACCAGCGTCCGCGCCAAGATCTGCAGGTCGAGCAAAAAGCTCCAATTGTTGACGTACCAGAGATCGTAATCGATCCGCCGTTTCAGGTCCTCAAGGCTGCTGGTCCCACCGCGGCAGCCTTTCACCTCCGCTAACCCGGTAATTCCGGGTTTGACGTGCTGGCAAAACGCATATTCGGCAATCAATATGCCAAATTGGTTATCGTGAGCGATGGCATGCGGCCGGGGTCCCACCAATCACCTCATGACTCCCCCTCATTTTCAAATGGCCCTGAAAGTATCGGCAAAGACCGGGATGTCAATACGGCGAGATTGAACGAGATAGATCCGCAGGACTATCTCACTGACGTTTCGGCAACGCGATGGTTATTTGCCGAGGAATGGAGGGACGGAAAGCGCGCGATCCAAAATGCATGGGCCGAAAAAAGCTGAAGAGTTGTTTCTGAACGTCGGGGTCGAGATTGTGAGTGCCGAGGACAGAGACAGAAACAGCCACCGAAATGACACGCAGGGCAAGTTCGATCGGCGATATCCAGTTCACACCTTGAAAAGGCGGGTTGCCCGCCATCCAGGATTTGACGATGCCGACGACGAGCTCTCGGTCCTCCTCGCTATTATGAATGACCGCATCAAGGGCTAGGGGAGGAAGGAATTGGAGGCGGTTGATTTCCCAAACGCGCTTGATCTCGCGGGTTTTGACGCCATGGCGAAAGGGAACGTCGAAGCAATAGGACTGGCTGGGCCAAGCCTCACTATCTACTGGATCAAGATGCCAAAAATCTTCAGGGGGAGGCATTGCAAACGGTTTCGGCCACCGAGCGCCAAGTAGCGCAAGGCGTCCCACACGGACCGCCGCCGCTTCAGTGGCGATGATTGCTGCGACATGCGAATCTATTGTGCCAAAGGTGCAAAGGGCGCCAATCGAAGCGTTCGTGCGCAGCGAACCAGGAACTGAGAAGTCGCTCCATCCGACAGTCATACGCCGCGCGCCTGCCTTCTTAACCGCCTCGCTTAGACGATGAGCGATTTCGGGAGCGTCCATCGCTGAAAGCCGGGCGATATACCACTTGAGGCGAGACGCAAAGGGTTTCATCGAGCGGTTCTGGGTTCTATGGCCGCGTTCAAGTTCTCGTGTGTCAAAACGGGATATCTGTCCATGTTCCGGTAGGTAGGTCATCCGCGACCGCATGCAATATTAGCCTACGCCTGGAATCGCTTTGCGCCCAGATCCAACGGGCGCTCGGCTTGCTCAGGACTAGGAACAGACAGCAACCTTCGCGTAAGGCAAGACGCCAACCTTTCTGAAGTCGAGGATTTCCGCGGCGAAGAAGCCTTCTCAACATGGTCGATGTTAAGATTGATTTTCTTCAAATTCTGAGATAAGTTAAGTTACGTAAAACATGGCATGAATATTGCTGCGATAGGTAATATTTTAGTGGGCTTGTGATGTTTCGGGTCACGCTTGCAGTAATTTGCTTGGCGACATCCACTTGTTTTGCCTTAGCGCAGAACGAGGGCGATGGTTTCGCGAGTTGGTCGAAGCCAACGGTCGGCGGGACGAGCGGATGGCAGAATGACCAAAGCCGATTCACCTTCGAGCCAACCACCCCTGGCTTGGGACAGGGCAGGGCACTTTCGCCTACGCATTTCCGGCTTATCGAAGCCCCACCGCCTCGATGTGGGGCGTCTGGGATATGGCCCATAACACCCTGCTCGAGATCGCCAGCGATATGGGCCTGCCCATTGCGGTGCTCGTTACAGCGGCCTGGGCTGTCATCTTTACCCTGTTAATTCGGGGCGCTCTTATTCGCCGGCGCGGCGCCCTAGTGCCGGTTGCCGGGCTTGCGGTTGCCATGCTGGCGGTGCTGCATTCGCTGATCGACTTCACTTTGCAAATCCCGGGTTATTCCGTTGTGGTACTGTCCCTAATTGGGGCAGGTTTGGCTCAATCCTTCCCTTTAGCCTAGGCTATATTGGCTATATCGGCCGGTGAGCGATCGACGGGTCCTGGCATTGGCAGGCGGCCACAGAGGTGCTATTGTTTAGCTCTTTGGAGATTGTGCCCGTGCGGTATTCCAATTCCAACGGCCTTGTGCGACTGGCCCAAGCGGCAGCAATTGCGAGCTTCTTTCTGGCTCCGCTTTCGGCGGTCGCGGCCCCGGTTATTCCGGCGAACCTGGCGCTTTCAGCGCAGGCTATCCAGCAATTCCTCGCCAACCCATCAGCGCTATTGACGCAATATCCCGACGGCGGGCCGCAGATGATCGACGAGGTTTACAAGCTCGCCGGGACCGATCCAGCCACGCTGCAGGCGCTCCTAGGATTGCTCAAGAGCGCAAATCCGAAACAGGCGAGTGCGATCGGCACCGGGCTCGGCAAGATCGCCGTTGAAGCGGTTAAGACCAATCAAGCCTATGCCACGCTGATCCAGCAGGCGGTCGTCGCCGCGCAAAGTGCTTCGGCCTTGGTGGCCTTTGATGCTGCGATTGGCGGTAACATCCAGCTCACTGCTGCAGCTGGCGGCGGCGGGACAGGAGGCGGTGGTGAAGCGGGGACCGGTAGCTCGGGGACCTTCGGAGGATATTTTGCGGGGAGCCCGCTTAACCTTTATACTGCAGCGACCAATACTGTCGATAGCTTCACGTTAAACAGCTTCACTCCGAGTTCGGCGGTGAGTTCGTCGACCCCTTAGGCCGCCTTCGAGGCCATATCTTTGAAGGCCCTGCGGATGCTTTTGGTGGGTCGAGGGCGCGCGAAGATCCTCCCTGTTGCTCTTAATTATACTGAGCCGCAGTTTTAATGCGGCGCAACAATTACTTGCAGTTTCGCTCTTAATTCTTTAGAATTTTGACGCTGAGCCTGTGTACAGCGTCGTCGAGTTCCTTTGTAAATGGATAGTTATATGCTCCAGACTGAACACTCTTCGTCCGTCCGGAGCGTCGGCGACTCGACTGAAACGGTGTCGCCTGAGACCTTTCGGTTTGCCTATCAGTCGACTGTGGCTTTCGTTCAGCGGCAATACGCGGTGATAGGCGTAGTCGCCGCGATCATCATTGCGATGGGCTTCGTATACGTCTTCACGACGCCGCCGAGCTACACCGCCACCGCGACCCTCCTTATCGACACGCAAGGCGCCCACCTGTTCCAGCAGCAGGGTTCGGAGCTGCCGATCGCGATCGATCCCGGAGCCGTTGAGAGCCAAGTTGAGATTCTCAAGTCCGAGAAGATCGCGGCAGCAGTCGTCAAGAAACTCAACCTCGTGCAGGATCCTGAGTTCTCCGGTCCGGGCGGCGGGGTGATCAGCTCGCTCATGGGAATTCTCAGCAATCTGTTCGGCTCCAGCGAGCCGACTTCAGAATATGCTCAGGCCCGTCAGGCTCTGGGTATCTTTCGAAGTCATTTAAGTGTCCGGCGTATCGGCCTTACCTACCTGATCGCAATCAATTTCGAATCGCACGACCCAGACCGCGCGGCCCGGATCGCAAACGCTGTCGCCGACGCGTATATCGATGATCAACTCGACGCCAAATATCAAACGCTCAAGCGCGCGGCGGTGTGGTTGCAAGATCGGCTCCGCCAATTGCGAGAGCAGGCCACGGTCGCTGAGCGTGCTGTCGTCGACTTTAAGAACAAGCACGAGATGGTCGATGCCGGCGGGCGGACGATAAATGAGCAGCAGATGGCTGAGCTCAACAGCCAACTCGTCCAAGCTCGGGCGCAGACCGCAGAGATGCGCGCCCGGCTAGATCGTATTCAAATGATTCTCACGAGCAATTCTCCAGAAGCGGTAGTTGATGCCACAGTTACCGACGTTCTCAAAAACCCGGTGATCAGCAGCCTTCGCACACAATACCTTACATTAGCCGCGCGTGAAGAAGATTGGGTGCCGAAGTATGGAATCAATCACCTTGCGGTTGTCAATCTGCGCAATCAGATGCGCGAGATCGAGGATTCGATCCGGAATGAGTTGCGGCGTATCGCTGAGACCTACAAGAGCGACTATGCAATTGCTAAGCAGCGTGAAAATAGCACCCAGGAGGAGCTCGATAAGTCTGTATCGCAATCGCAGGTTACGAACGAAGCACAGGTTGCTCTCCGCGAGCTCCAGACTAATGC
Source organism: uncultured Alphaproteobacteria bacterium (assembly GCA_963704745.1). Taxonomy (GTDB): domain Bacteria; phylum Pseudomonadota; class Alphaproteobacteria; order Rhizobiales; family Beijerinckiaceae; genus Methylovirgula. The sequence continues at coordinate 2,087,971 of OY969936.1, read as the reverse complement.
TGAATCCTACCAAGCCTTATATGACAATTTCTTGCAGCGTTATATGCAATCCGTGCAGCAGCAGTCGTTCCCGATTACGGATGCCCGGATAGTTTCCGCTGCGACACGCCCGCCATCCAAGAGCCACCCAAAAACAACGCTTGCGCTGGGGCTGGCCACTGTCCTCGGTCTGGCGCTCGGCACTTTAGTGGGAGCGTGGCGCGAGGTCGCAGACCGCGTATTTCGGACTCGCGGTCAAGTCGAGGAAATTCTCCAGACGGAATGCATTGCGTTAGTTCCGGCTCTGGGTGGGAAACACGGGAAGGCGGGGAGCAGGGCTTCGGAGTGGAGCGCCGAGATCGCCAATACGAAGTCTCTTAAGAAAGATCAGGGATCGATTACGTTTGCGCCTGGGGTACATTCGGCGATCGTTGACTCACCGTTCTCGATCTTCACCGAGGCAATTCGATCAATCAAAATTACTGTCGATCAAAGCCCGGCGCAGGCTGGCTGCAAGATCATTGGCTTCACGTCATCGATTCCAAGTGAAGGAAAATCCACCATAGCTCTCGCGGTTGCAAGGTTAGCGGCGCACGCGGGGGCCCGGACATTACTAGTTGATTGCGACCTTAGGAATCCGTCGTTGTCACGCTCTTTTGCACTTGGCGGTACCAGCGGCTTGCTTGACGTTGTCTTGCAGAAATCGACTCTCGAAGACACCATTTGGTTGGATGAAGCCACCGATATGGAATTCCTGCCCGTGTTTATGAAGGGCCGGTTGGCCCATTCGAGCGAGATTTTGGCGTCGGAACATATGCGGACGTTCTTTGAGAGCTTGCGCAGCGATTATGACTACATCTTCGTGGATTTGGCGCCGTTGATGCCTATTGTAGACGTTCGAGCCTCCACGGGCTTCGTCGATAGCTACATATATGTCGTTGAGTGGGGGAAAACGAGGATCGATTTTGTCGAACAGACTCTGAACTCGGCAAGAGGGGTTTACGATCATCTGCTCGGAGTCGTGCTCAATAAAGTTAATCTGAGGTTGTTGGGACGCTTCGACGGTCGAGGCTATAGCTACTACTACCACGGAAATTATCAGCGATACGGCTATAGCGAATGAAGGTCACTGGAAGGACTGCAAGCTTAATTCTGGTGCGGATTTTTGTCTGTTGTATGGGATTGGGTGCTGTCAGTTGGGGTATCTTCCTGCTGCCGTTGTTCTGGCGGCAAGTTCCGCTGAACCGGCTCGCTTCCGAGCTCCTGCAGGGCCACACATTTAGCGGGCGGGTTCTTCAAGACAGAGCGCGTCAACTGAAGATGGCCGAGGATTCTTCATTTTGTACCCCGGCCGAACTGCATAGCGCCATGATACTTCGTCTTGCAATTCTGAATGAGGCGATCGCGGCAAAAGATGAGAAACGCATCGATGCCGCCTATCAGCCCGTATATGAATCGGGGCAAAAGGCGCTCTTATGCGCGCCATCGGATTCCTTCGCATGGTTGACCTTATTTTGGCTCGATGCAACCAAGCGAGGGATCCAGCCAAATAATGCAAACTACCTGCGCCTGTCTTACATGCTGGGCCCGAATGAGGGATGGATTGGCCTGCGACGTAATGGAATCGCCATTGCGGCTTTTAAGCAGCTACCCGCCGATCTTCAGAATGATGCGATTGATGAATTTGTGAAATTGGTGGACACGGGCTGGGCGTATTCGGAGACGGCGGACATCTTCGCCAGTGCCGCGCCGGCGGCGCAAAACCGCATGGTCTTGGCCCTTAAATCTGCGAAGGCCTATCCTCGGGCGGTCTTTGCAAGAACGCTCCGCGACAGGGGCATGGATGTTGTTATTCCGGGCGTCGAAAGGCCGGATCGGCCGTGGCAATAGAGAGCCGTGCTCATTGTTTCCAAAACCAGGGAAGGTCGCACGGTGCGTCCGACGGCGCTACGGCTCGTGCTGAAGATTGGAACGAAGTTCGTCACAGACGCGAGGGTCTCGATCAAACGGAAAGGTAGGGGTAGCAAGACGCTCGCTTTTTTGCGAGGACGGGCGGAACCTCTCCGAGGATTGCGCCGCCCGTCGATGTATTGACAATGCGGCGGATCCCAACCTCCTTCATTCGACAAAGCAGATTGAAAGTTCCATAGACGTTCGTGCAGAAGTTCCATTGCGGCGCGGCGATCGAATCGACGACGCGAGTGTCGGCAGCCAGGTGAACTACGAGGTCGGTGTCCTTGAGAGCTTCCTTTATCGTGGCGGCATCGGTGATATCGCCGTGCATAAAATGAACATCGAAATCCATAATGTCGGTTTTTGATCCCGTGGATTCGTCGTCAAGAACGCGAAATCTTGCAATCCGCCCGCGATCGAAGCAGCTCAATCAGATTGCTTCCGATAAAGCCGCGGCCCCCGGTAATGAGAAATCTTGCTAAAGTTCGTCATGTGTCGGGCTAACCTGAGCCACCGGCACTATCTGCCTACTGGAGTTACAATCACGTCGGCAAGGCGCGCCGCTTTGCAGGCTTAGCAAAATAGTCCGCTGTGCGAACTCCTCGCCGAACGTCAGCCGCTTGCCTGTAACGGTACAACCTCGGCTTCTCGCTCGGGCCGCCAAAGCGAGGTACAAGGAATCTTCGTGGTGTCGCATCGATAAGCGTATTTTTGCGCGACCTCCGTCACTTCGCGCATGAGGCCCAGTTCAAGGGTGATCGGGGCCAGCCCGAGGTTACGCAATCGGCTGTTTTCGACGTGAAGATCGTTTTCGTCGCTTTCGTTTCGCGGGTTCTTGACATAGGAGATCGGAACTCCGGTCATCTCGGAGACCATCTTCGCCAAGTCGCGCACCCGGTGAACTTCAGTCATTTGGTTGAGAATGTTGACCCGCTCGCCGCGCTGCGGCGGGTGAAGGACGGCAAGTTCGATGCAGCGGACAGTGTCCTGAATGTTGATGAATGCCCGGGACTGTCCGCCCGTGCCATGTACCGTGAGCGGATGGTTGAGGGCGGCCTGCATCAAGAAGCGGTTGAGCACGGTACCGTAATCGCCATCATAGTCGAAGCGGTTGATCAAGCGATCGTCAAGTTTTGTTTGTGCAGTTTGTGTTCCCCAGACGATTCCCTGATGCAAGTCGGTGATGCGGACGCCGTCGTTCTTAGCGTAGAACGCGAACATCAACTGATCCTGGGTCTTGGTCATGTGATAAATACTGCCCGGGTTTGCCGGGTAAAGAATTTCCTGACTGATTGTCTCGCCGGCCGGCGTATCCACCTTCACCGAAAGATAGCCTTCCGGGATTTTCATTCCCGCCGTGCCGTAGCCGTAGACGCCCATGGTACCGAGATGAACGAGGTGTATGTCGTTACCCGTCTCGACGATAGCGGCCAGAACATTGTTGGTCGCATTTAGGTTGTTGTTGACCGTGTATCGCTTGTGGAACGACGATTTCATCGAGTAAGGCGCAGCGCGCTGCTCGGCGAAGTGCACGACTGCGTCCGGCCTCAGCTCCTCGAAGAGAGTAAGAAGTCTATGGTAGTGTTCGGCGATATCGAATTGGAAAAATGGAATATAAGTTCCTGTGGTTTCTGCCCATGCTTTGAGTTTGACGCCGAGCGGGGCAATCGGCGTGAGCGATTCAACCTCAAGTTCAATATCGATTTTGCGTCGCGACAGATTGTCGACGATCGCAACTTGGTGCCCGTTGGCCGACAGATGCAGTGCTGAAGGCCATCCGCAAAAGCCATCACCGCCCAAAACAATGATTTTCATTTTGCGTCCCGCCTGACTTCTGACTTCCGTCGGGTTTGCCATGGTAGCAGGCTACATTGGCGATGTAAACATGTTAAGAAAGATATAAGGTAAGCTAAGCAAAGAAACCGCGCTCGACATCGCGGGTTGAGTTCCCGCTCCTTCGCTTAACAACCTGCACTTCCGGCGCCATCGCGCCCGCGAGCGATTGTTGGCGATGTATTTACGCTTGACTATGCTTGAACCGGAGAGCGCTATACGCGTTCGGGGTTAGGCGTCACGCATCAGTGCCATATGCTTTGTGATGGATTATGGAATCTCGTTCTCGTCAATATGACGCTGATACTGAACGAAGGGCTTGTTCAAATGTATCGCCGTTCGAGTTGCTGACGTGGATGCGTGGTAAAGCAAAGATGTCTGAAGCCGCGCCCACCGGTCCTCGTTGCGTGGAACAGGCAAAGAGGAAGCCGCTGGCTCTCACTATCTCACGTGCCTGGGTATCGAAGTCTCCGTATGGATAAGCGAATGCCGCCACTGGTGCTCCGATCAAGGACTCACAAGCAATTTTGCTTTGGCTGATTTCACGGTGACATGTGGCTGCGGCCAATTTTGGGAGGACCGGGTGGGTGACGGTGTGTGCGCCTATCGTCACTAGGCCATCGGCCACGAGCGTTTTGACTTCTTGGCTTGTCATCGCCCGGGCAACGTTCGCGCTATGACCCTGACCTCCGAAGATCGAGCGAAGCTGCGCCATAACTGGTCGACGCTTTTCGTCGTCAAGCACGCGTAAAACCTCCCGTATCTTTCGCAAAGCGCCAAGCCGTCTTTGCAACGATTCGACGGGTGTGGTGCCGTCCCCCCGCGCGGGTGGATCGGTTCCGAGCTCGAAGAGCATCAACTCGCCGACCACTGGAAGCTCAAAACTTTGAGGGCCGTCTCCGAGGAGAATGAGTCTCGCAAGCTCGTCGGACCAAATTTCCTCTGAGCCGTCAAGATATCCAGTGGCGAGAAAGACGGTCGCCGGCACGTCCGCGGCCGCAAGCCGCGGCTTGCCTGCGAAAAGATTGTCCACATAACCATCGTCAAAGGTCAAAGCCACGGCATTCGGTGGCAGCGTACCTGCCGTTAGAGCGCGGACGAATTCCGAAAGCGGAAGGGGGTGGCGAGTGCGGCGCAGTACAAGAAGATGCTCTTCAAAATGCGCCGGAGACACGGCGAGGGCCCAAGGATCGACAGGCTCATCGGCGATCCGGTGATACATGAGGATCAGCGGCTTCGGCTTGGGCGGCCAGACTCGACGGATGGCCGAGCGCAATCTTGTACGAACTCTCAGTCTGCTGCGAAGGCTCATGCATCCCTCCGCTTAACCGCCCGGGCGGCTACGGTGACCGGATATCTCGAATTGTCGGTGTTGAGAGCGGCAGGATCAAGGTCATCGACTGCTAGACCATAAAGCAACGCAGTCGCAACGTAGACATTACCGTGCGCCTCGACATTCACAGCATCTTGTCCAAATCGATCTGCAAGGAGGCGGTACAGCGCTGCCGCAGTGAGCGTCCAATACCATGGCCAAAAGTCTTCCATCGGCGATATGCCGGGAGCGGTCACAAGCAAGACGCCGCCCGGTTTCAGCGCATGGTACAAGGTCTCTGTCGCGCGGCGGATATCGAACAGATACTGCAGCGCTTGCGTCAGGACAATACAATCAAATGTAGCTTCAGGCAGCGCCTCGTCGTGTTCAAGATTGGCAATGATGGTCGCTTTCGGGTTTGCCTCGACACCAAGGATATCGCTACGCTCGACGCGTTGATCACCGAACGCTCGGGTGTAAGCGTTATCTCCCAGCTCCAGCACGTGTCCGCGAATATCAGCTGCATTTTTAGCGAGAAATCGCTCAATGTAGACGCGATCGACCGGCTTGCCCCGACCCCACCCGAAGCTGCGGTCGAAAGGCGTTAATCGTCCGAGATCGCCGAAGCGTACCGATCCGACTGGGATCGGATAGGGTCGGCCCCGAATCCCCTCGATCCGTCGGACAATTGGTCTCGGGAGAACTTGACTGGCACGACGACCGAGAAAGCCGACTGACGCGCGCACGGTGAAAAATGGTGACAATCGCGCGGCTTGCATTACGTCCCGCACGAGAATTCCGATGTCGTGGCGCATTTGCCAGCGGACATTGGCCGCTGCGAGCATCTGCGAGATGTACATCTTCCGCCTGTTTGCTCGCCCTTCTCGTAAGGCCGCGCGAGTGCGAGCATCGGCGCCAATACGCAATTCATGAAGGTCGAGGACCTGAAGCGCCGCCCTGAGTTGTTCAGCGTAATTGCTCGACACGTTTTGATCATGTCTTCGATATTCGGCAACGATCTCCGGATGCGTTGCAATCGGGTATTTCTGTGTAAGACGAAGATAGACCTCTAAGTCTTCAGCCCGCCGGAGTGTTTCGTCAAACCCATTCACGGATCGCAGGCAATCAACCCGATAAAGTGCGGCGGCGGGTAAACCAATTCGATTTTCGCGTATGAAAGCTAAATGAGCGTCGCCGTCGATCGGTTTGAGGACATCGGGCCCGATACGATCACCACTCTCTGAAATCAAGCGATAGCCACCATAGACGAACGCGCAATCGGGTCGGTCTACAATGCAAGCAAGTCCAGCTTCGAGCGCTTTGGGCAGCAGTCGATCGTCCGCATCGAGGAAAACGAGGTGGCTCGTCTTGCAACTTCGAAGGCCGGCGTTGCGGGCGGAATTCGGACCGCGATTCTCCTGTTGAATCAGGCGCACACCGGGAAATTTGGCTGCAATCGCCCCGGGATCATCAGTCGACCCATCGTCTACGACGATGATCTCGTCGGCAGGGTGAGTCTGTGCCAGCACGCTTTCGATCGCGGCGGCGAGAAAACGTGCGTAGTTGAAGATAGGGATAATGACCGCAACGGTCGCACTATCGCAAGGCGGGGCTGCCTCGTTGGCTCGAGCCTCGCTAGGCTGGCTGTCCCCCGCGATTATCATGCCGATAATACCCGTGAGCTGTGCGGCTCGCATCCAACCCTATAGCTTTCTTGTATATCAACGTTGGTGCGGTTACTCAAGCCTGCGCTCGCGTCAAAGAGAAGGGCCATTAACCACTAATCGCAATCGCGCTATTTTGGGATGTTAGCTAGCGTTCTCAGCTTGTTCGCGAATTCGCCGACAGGATCCTTTGGCACAAACTCTCGGATACTGGCCGCAGCGAGCATTCCGATCTCCTCCAGCCTGTCGCGCTCCGACCACATGCGCTCGAGTGCATCGGCGAAACATTTGGCTACGGCGGCTTCAGCCAAGAAGCCTGTCAGGTTTTCCTTCACCAATTCTGAAATGCCGCCGACATTCGTTGCGACGACAGGGCGTCCACAGAACATCGCCTCGACAATTGTCAATGGCATGCCTTCATACCGTGATGGCATGAGCAGGATGTGGTTTTCCCGCCAGATCTTGTCGACTGCGACATAGCCCGCGAACGAGACCCGATCCTCCAGTTTGAGCGTGGCAACCAGCTGTTCAAGGATTCCGCGATTAGGGCCGTTCCCGTAAAGAGTGAGCCGCCAATTCCGTTCTCGCCATTTTGGGGTGGCCAGGACGTCGAACAGGATGTCCTGGCCTTTTTCGGTCGGAAACAGATTGCCCACGCACGCCATGCGAAGCTCTTGCTGCCCTGCTTGCGGCGGCCAGGGCAGGGGGGAGGCAATCTCGATGACCAGTGGGTTACGTACGATCTCTGCATTTTCAAACTCGTATCCCGATTGTCTCTGGGCAAGAAGTCGATTGGCCTCTGAGACAAAAAATATTCGGCGAGCAAATGGCAGCGCATTCCGGAACCGAGCAGCCAGTTGGTCGGAAGGCCACCAACCAGGAAAATTCCCATGCGCCACAATAGCCAATGGCCAACGCTTTGCGATGCACATTTCGACCAGTTCGATTTGCAAACTGGGGAAAGACCCGCTGGAGATGAGCACGAGACGCGGCGACGTTTTCCCAAATGACCGGTCGATGTCGAAAACAATTTGCGTCTGACCGGACACATATCGTCGCGCGAGAGTTACCAAAGAAGGTTTGACGGGGCGTGGGCGAAGGTCGACCCCGGCTCGCGACAATTCGCTTATTCGGCGGTCAAGCTGCGGCCAGCCGTGGACGCTTGCCGAGACGGCGATACCTTGCCTTGCAAGCCGGGCAGCCGTTCTTGTCCAAAGTTCCTCCGATCCTCCCCAGGGGCTGCCACCCATGCTGGATATGAAGAGAATTGGCTTGCGCAATGCCGTCTCCCAGGTAAGTGCTAAAAGCGCATTAGCTAAGAAAGCGGCGGTAATTCACAGAAAGCCACGGCGGAAGATCACATTTTTTAGTTGCCATTTGCACTTTCGGAAGAAGGGCATTAATTCGACTAAAATCTTGTGGTGAGCTGCGAGAGCTTCCTCATTGCCCAATTTTAGAAACCGAGAATATTGATGGCGCGCCATGTCGATAGCTCTTTCGCGCCCCAATTCAACTGAAAATTCTGCATAACGCTTGGCAAACAACTCGTTCAATCGGCAAACGTCACGAATGTTCTCTGCTGTTTGTCTGAGGCGAGATGTGTCGTTTCCCTCAAATACTCGATAGTAAGCCAAAATATCTTTTAGAATAATTCCGCCATGTTCTGTAACAACCCTGGCGAACAGCTCACAATCAGCGGCGTGCACTAGATCTAATCTATATCCGCCAAGCTTCTCATATGCTTGACGCCGGACTGTTACGCCGGCTGGCGCGATGGGCGTAGAATATAAAAAGGGAACAACAGACTTTCCTGCAACTTCAAGCGTTTTCACGCGCTGGAACACACCGGAAATCTCTGAGTCTTCGTCAATTACAAAACATCTTACAGAAAGTAATCCAACTTCAGGATTTAGCGCCGCAACATTTGATATTTTATTGTAATATCCTGGATGAACATAATCATCCCCGTGCAAGATGTGGATCAGATGTCCCTTGCTCCGCTTGATGCAAGTATTAAAGTTTCTGATCGCTCCCTCGTTTGTCTGTTTTCGGTAAAAGAGAACTCGCCCGTTGCCTTCTTCTTCCACAACCGCTGCAGGATCATCGAGCGTTGAGCAATCGTCGACGACTTCGATCTGCATTTCGTCCGGTCCCAGATCTTGCGCTAACACGCTCCTCAAAGTGTCCCGTAAATATCTTGCACAATTGTAAGTCGGAATCATAACCGACCAAAGCGGGCGCTTCATGCCAGGAGGAAGAGGTTCAATTCGAGGCACCGCGGAGTCAAGGTCAGCATAGCCTTGATCCGGCGCGCTACGCGACGGCCGATTCATAGTATTCGCGGCTGGATTGACGCCGTTGGACTTGGAATGGACATAGAGCACGATACTACTCCCACTCCTCGAATGGCCAAGGATGCTTCTTGCTGTTTGCCAAACCGGCGTTGAAGGCGGTCATTTCAGAGCGGCCATTTAAAAGCCGCTCGATCACCTCCACTCCCTGCATGAAGGAGTGATCTTGATTTGATACTTCGTACTTCCACATTCCAAATCGGCCGCGGGAATATACTCCCCAGCGCTCAAATTCCGGGATCAGCTCGCCTAAAACTTCATCGCGATACAGGCTTGGCGTCGGATAGCCATATCGTGCCCGGTAAGACCAAAGGGAAACGATATCGCTTCGATCGCCGATCAAGCGCGTGTTGAGCGCGCCAGAAACAACGTCATCGCATAACGACGCTCGATCGACCGGCTTATACGGCGATTCGGATACCTCGAACATAAGGGACCAATGACGAGTGGGATCGGGAACATTTGCCGGTGAATAGTTGCTAAACACCGTTGCGCGATAGAAGGGGCAGTTATCCTCCGGGAAATACATCCAGCATTTCTTCGCTAACTCTGGCTTCGGGCGTCCTCGCAGGCCGATGCCGACGATATTTACGCTGGAATGCAAGAGCCCTTTATCGGCCAGTGGGCGTAAATCACTACGATGGGTCACCTCAATCAGCTCTCGCAATGGCATCGTAGAGATCAATACGTCGTACGTATATTTCGAACCATCAGATGTATATAGCTTCCGCTCCTTAAGGTTGATATCAACCACTCGCGTGGAAAAATTGAGCAGCTCCGCCGGCAAGGAAGCAGCGCAAGCCTCCCAAATTGCTCCAGTGCCTCCGGCTCTGGGAAATTGAAAGCGGTTGTTGGGCCCCCAGGACACGTCGTCATGGTTGTAAACAAGGCTTTTTAATACTCGGGATAAGTCCGTAACCGCCACACGTTCTCCCACCCATGAGGCATTCATTGTTTCGGGAGGGAACGCCCAGACTTTTTCATTATATGGACGCATGAATACTTCGGCCAATCCTGCGCCAAACGTGGCTTCAATCCATTCGGCAAAATTGGCAGACTTAGCTCTCGGCTCACGTGTGATCGCGATAAGACCCTGCAAGCACTTGTTCAAGTCGTCGGGCGGAAGCCGATGCACATTGTTCTGCAATGGATAAGGAATGAATTGATCGCGCATCCATATCCATGATTCACGCTCATGCTGCAGCCAGCCGTCCGCGCCGAGGCAGTCAAGCATTGATCTGTCGAAGAGTTCGTAGTGCGAAAATTGGACATGCCCGCCGATGTCCCAGGTGAAACCTGCGTCATCTCTGAATGACCGCGCCAAGCCGCCGGGCCGGCTTTCGGCTTCCAGGAGACGCCAGTCTCGATTTCCCAGAGACACGAGCTGCGTCGCTGCACCAAGACCCGTCGGCCCTGCGCCAATGATCACGCATGAATAGGTCTTCGACATGTCGAGCGTCGCCCCTTTAAATGCTCGAACTTAACGAAACCAGCTACGATGAATCATGAGTCCCTGACCAGGGTAAATTGGCAGGCAAATCCATTCGGGATGCAAGTTTAGGAAGTCTTTAGTCGCTTTCATCACACCATCGACACCACGCATATAATCGTCCAAAACAACAAGCGATCTATCGATAAAGTGGGGACTCAAAAACGCCAACGATTCGAATGTGGACTTGTAGAGATCGACATCTATATGAGCAAAGGAGATATCGCGAATCCCTACGCCCGCGGCACTTTCCGGAAAGTAGCCTTTTAGCCAATTCACATTTCGCCTTTTGCCTTTCCACGCTGCTTGCACAAACGTTAGGCTCGTGTCCACGAAATCGCTTCGGGAGAACAGTCGATCAAGCCGACTATCGATCGGCAGGTTTGCGAATCCTTCAAATGTATCGCACACAAAGATACGACGGTTCGGACAACTGTTTGACATATGGAGCGCGGCTCCGCCCTTGTATGATCCAATCTCAATAATTGAGCCGGCAGGGTTGCTCATTCTGCACAGCTGCCAAAGATTTGCGAGCCTTGCCGTATCGAGAAGTGTAAGATCGCGAACCTCGTCAATCGAAGTCTGAAAGGACTCATCCAAGAGAATTTCTAGATAGGACGCATCAGTTGGCTTCTTAATGGACGCATCTGATCCTCGCGATTTCACGCGTACAATATCGTAGCCGAGAGCATTGAGAATTGCTCGGATCGAGCGGTTTATTCTCATCTGAACTCTTTTGCTAAGCACTATATTTATCCATTATCTCGCCCACCAAGTCTCGCTATACCAACACGCCCATCGCTTGCGATCGCGTCCAATCCCCACGAGCGACCCTCTTGAATACATCCTGGATTTCTGGCCAGCCTTGATCAACGTCATCAAAAATCATCCATCCATCTCTTTTAATGAGAGGCAAAATGGATTCAATTTCTCGCTGCAAATAGGTTGCTTCGTGATTGCCATCTAAGCAAGCAACATCAAATTGCTCGTTGAAAAAGAGGCTCAAGTTATCGAGCACTTTCTCGCAGGAGGCTTCTTCCAGAAAGGACTGAACAGGATCATAATTTTCGAAAATGACACCATCGTTGCTAATGTTCTTTCCGATCGAGAATCCTGTGATCGGGATGACATTTCGTTGCAATCCGCAACTGCAAAGCAATTTCATCGCGAGCGACTGCGGATTTGCGATTCCCCTGTGGGTGATGTTAGGATCAATAGCAACGACAACGGATTGCGAATTCAAATCGACTATTTTACCGGTAAGGTAAGCCAATGATACGCCGACGAAATTGCCTATATGCAACACGAATGACGGCCTATTTGGATTGAGTTTTGATATTACGGTATCGTTAATAAATTTGAGTGAGTCAAACGGAATGCTGCCGTCACGAATGTGATGCTCTGTGACGCCCGCCTCGACTAGAAAGGCTACTACCCGTTCGTAGTTGTCCGCTTTGAATTGAGTGCCGAGAAAAGTATTGGAAACCGTGTCGATTCGTTGACGTCGCAGATCGTGGAAATTGAAACGTGTAAGTAATTGCTCCTTTTTCGCCCGTCTTTTCTGCCATGCGCGACGCAAATCAAGCAAACCGACGGGTATTGCGGCTCTAATAGCAGTTTTAAGCAACATCATGACTGACTCACCTGCCACCTGACTGGAATGTAAATATCTCCGTCTCTTTTATCGCAGGGAAATGTCTTGTGCAATGTGCCGGCAACTTGAAAGCCTGGAATATATTTCACCAGGTCAAAAACTGTATTCTGGTCAAGGGAGAAAGCCGCAAAGGAGATAAGATACTCACCGCCCCTAAGGTTTGGCTCAACTATATTCACATAGAACGTATGCCGGCCTTTTGCATTAACAGGAAGACCGTGATCGCTGAGATGTGTAGCAAAAATTGCATGTTGCCGGCTGTTCTCTATTACAATCGCGAGGTCACACGCGTCGACATTCTTTACGTCGATTTCAACGCCAATTCGGAACGATTCCCCTTGGCGGAAACTCTTGGCATTTTGACCGGATGTTGTCTCAGTCCAGATTCGTTTGACGGACACGGTCTCGGCAATGCAAGCCAACCGATATTGGGCAAGGTCGACTTCCGTAGATTGCGAGGCGCGCAGGTATTTTGTAACCACATCTCTAGTCGATCCATGGAGCAGCAATTGGCCATTTGAAAGCAAGAGGCATCGTGAAGTAAGCCTCTCAACCGCATCAATATCATGGCTCACAAAGAGCACTGTCCTTCCCAATCGCGCCACGTTTTCCATTTTTCCGAGGCACTTCTTCTGAAACTCGACATCGCCGACGGCCAGCACCTCGCCCACAACCAAAATCTCCGGCTCGAGGTGCGCGGCCACGGCAAACGCCAAGCGCACATACATTCCTGACGAATAGTGCTTCACTGGTGTGTCGAGAAATTTTTCCACCTCGGCGAAGGCGACGATTTCGTCGAATTTCTTGCGGATTTCCCGCTGCGTCATGCCGAGGATGGCGCCATTGAGAAAGATGTTCTCCCTGCCGGTGAGTTCGGGGTGGAAGCCGGTGCCGACCTCGAGCAGGCTCGAAACGCGCCCTCGCAACAACACTCGCCCCCGGGTCGGCTCGGTGATCCGGCTCAAGATCTTGAGCAGCGTGCTTTTGCCGGCGCCGTTGCGGCCGATGATGCCGAGAACCTCTCCCTGCTTGACCTCGAAGCTCACATCCTTCAGGGCCCAGAACTCTTCGATCGCATCCCCTTGCACGACCTGGCGGCCGCGAACGACATCGGCAGCCTTGCGCGCAAAGTTGCCGATTTCGCGTCCCATGACATCGCGCAGGGCCTTGTACTTGTACTTTCCGTTTGACCCGGATTGGTGTCCAATGAGGTAGCTCTTGGACAAATTTTCGACGACGATCGCGGTGTCCGGCATGATTGGTTCATTCGCTCAAATCAGGTCCGCGAAGCTTTTTTCCATCTTGCGGAACTGATGGACTCCGAACCACAGGAAAAAGGCAATCACGGCAACACTCGCCCACAGTCCTGGCAGATATAGTTCACTTTGTCCGCGCAGTATGCACCACCGAAACCCGTCAATTACGCCAACCATAGGATTGAGCGAATACAGCATCCGCCATTTCGCGGGCACCACGCTTGAACTGAATCCGACGGGCGACACGTAAAGGCCGAACTGCACGATGAACGGTATGACGTAACGAAAATCCCGATATTTAACATTGAGAGCGGTGATCCAGAGGGATGGGCCGATGCTGGCAAAAAAGGCCAAAAGAGCAAAGACCGGCAAAACAAGTATCCGCCAATCCGGCGAGTAGCGGTACCAGCCCATCAGCAAAAGCAAGATGCAAAAGCTGATCAGAAAGTCCACGAATGCCACAACGACGGTGGCTATGGGCACGATCAGGCGCGGGAAATAGACCTTGCTGATGAGCTTCTCATTCGTGATGAGGCTATTGGAAGCCTCGCTTAGGCCCGTGGAGAAAAAAGTCCACGGCAGGATGCCGGCGAACACCATGAGCGCATAAGGCGCGCTGCCGTCCGTCGGCAGCTTGGCGATGCGGCCGAAAATGATGGTAAATATCACCATCGTCAGAAAGGGCCGGATCAGAGCCCACAGGACGCCGATGACGGTCTGCTTATAGCGGACAGCCAAGTCGCGCCAAGCTAGCACGCGAAACAGTTCCCGATAGCGCCAGAGGTCCAGCCAATAGTGGCGCTCGGTGCGGCCGGCTTCAATAACGATGACGTCTTGCATTGGTCATTCCAGCGCCTAGTGATTATCAAGTCGGTAGCATCGAGGCAACTCAGCCGCAATGCGCAAGGACCTGCGGTCAGCTGGTCTTCCTTGGGGTAGGGTTAAGACCCAGCCGTCAACCTTTCGGCCTTCGCCCCAATTCGCCAAACTGGCCTCAAGCAAAGCTCATGGTGTTTCACTTCCGGGCCTGCGCTGGTTACGCTGCCGCTGTAGCACGGATTCAAACAAACTCGTGAGCTTTTCCGCCTCTCTGGTCACATCATGCCTCTCCAGCGCGCGGGCGCGTCCCAGCTCGCCCATCGCTTTGAGCGCCTCTTTCGGCGCGTCGAGACAGGCGCGGATCGCGTCCAGCATTGCGTTCTCAGAACCGGCCGGGAAAAGCCACCCGGTCTTGCCGTTGACGACCAGTTCGGGGATTCCCGCAATATAGGTGCTCAAGACAGGCCGCCCTAAGGCCATTGCTTCTACAAGCGCAACCGGCAGGCCTTCGGCAAAACTGGGCAAGATCATAGCCCGCGCCGCCAAAATTTCATCTCTAACGCGGCCCGCGGTGGCCCACCCGGTTATTGTCACGAAATTGGCCAAATTATTCTCAGCGATCAATTGTTCGATCGCGCCCCGATGCTCGCCATCTCCGACGAGGACAAGATGAAAATCGCGTCGCTCTCTGGCGATTTGGGCAATTGCCTTTACGAGAAGGAGTTGTCCTTTCTGGGGACAAAGTCTGCCGACGCAAACGAGGCGATTTGTCTCCGATGGCACGACCGCGGCGAGATCGGCAAATGATGCGTCTATACCGCAATGAACAACCTTGATCTTGTCCCATTCGTGATGATCGATAATGCGAAAAATCTGCGCGCGAGCGAATGAGGATATAGCGACGACGAAGGCTGCTCGCCTGATCTTCTCGGCAAGATGGATGGATCGCGCCTTGTCGAATTCGTCCGGCCCATGGACGGTAACGCTGTAGCTGATCCCCGCGAGCATGCTAACCAGCATTGCTACCTCGGCATCATTTGCACCGAAGTGAGCATGCACATGCGTTAGGCCGTGGCGCTTTAATTGAGGCACGATCCAGCATGCTTCCGCGAGATAAAAAAGATGCCAGATAAAAGGTCGGTCCGACCACCGCATCATTCTGACTGCCAAGGCGGCGGCCGCAAAAAACCTATGAGGCCTGGAAAAGAGCTGGCTTATAATTGCCGTCACAAGGGACAGCGCGCCGTCCTTCAATACAAAAGTTGTTCTTGTTCGCTCTAAAATGTCATCGGGATCGACTAGCGGTAGATCCCAGCCCCGTATGGACAATCGAAAAATTTGCCATCCTTGCTTTTCAAGCGCAAGAATCTCGCGACGAATGAAACTGTGGCTTACCTTGGGATATTGGCTTATCAGGTAAGCAAGTTTGCGAGTGCAATCCGCGGAATGCATTGATGGTGCCTAGGGTTTTCCGTAGTTCATCGGCAGAAACTGAAGATGATCCCAGGGGAAGTTGTTGAAGATTGCATAGTGTGGCACTCCTTGTGTGAGTCGCGGATAAGGGTCAGGCTTGCCAAATGCTGTTCGACTGAGCGGATTTTCCGCCCGCAGTGCGATCGATCCGGCACGATCCCAGACTACAAATCCATAAATCTGCGCCGCCTTGGCCACCATCTTGGCGATCGGTGTGAGATTCAAGGCATCTACGTTTATTGTTGGGTCGAGCCTAAAACGCAATCCTTCGGGAATAAGGGTGCCCGGCAACTTGCCGCTTGACCATCCATCCGAGCGATTGGCCGGCCAGGAGACGACATTGTTGGCGGCGGTCTCAACCAGCGCAATACCGATCGCATGTTTGATCTTGCCAGCTGACAATTCGTCGATACTCAACTGGCCACCGATGAGCGGTAGGCCGGTGGCCGTTGCCCCATAAGGATTGGCCCAGATGCCATTGTTCAGTGATACGTTCTGCATTTCGCCTCCCCAGGAGGCCGCCCAAGCACCATTGCTGTCGTGCGCAAGCTGCCAGAACTCCCACATTTTGTCGGTGGAAGGCTGATAGAGGACGACCTCTTTATCGGTATCAGGCGAATCGGGGATTTGGGTATAGGAGGGCATAGGCACGGCGGCCCATTGGGCAGCTAGGCCGGCGTTTAAGGCCTGTCTCTGTCTAACCGCAACTGTTTGCGTCCCTGCCGCCGGCTCATAAATCGGTGCTGTCCAGGAGGCTATATCCAGGTTGACATCGCCATAATAGCTGCGAATTTGCGCCAGGAAGTTTCGCAACATCCCGGCCGAGCTGGGGTTCAACGGCGCATTAGCGGGGATCGGCTGATACCAAAAACTGCCGGCAGCGAATACTCTGTAACCATGCTGCTTCCCGGTCGATTGACTGTCTCCCAACCGCTCGAAATCGGCGGCCTGTGCTGGAAGTCGCCAACAGCAAATCAGCAGCGCTAAAGCAATGGCTGCTTTCATCCTTGCCGGCGCCATAGCCACGAACCTCCCTCAACGCCCGTTTGGAGCGTTTCTCGACCTCAGCCGCGATAGATGTATTTACCATTGCGGGCCGCCCGCAGCAGCCAGTTTCGAACGGTACGCCATTCGCTTGGGGTCGCCGCGTGTTTCAATCGGAACTGAAGGTAGCGCGCCGCCATATGCACGGACCTTCGGACGGCCAGGATCCGTCGAAATGCCAGCTCCCGTTCGAGTTCATCAGAGGGTCCAAGGCCTCGACGCAGCGCGCAAGCCATCCGCTCAAATTCGGGCGTGTAATCGTCAAGCCGAAAATCAAAAACGTAGTCCGCATGATTGCAAAATGGTCCTGGATCAAATCTGGGCACGCTTTTCATAATGGACAGGGAGTTCGCGAGAAAGCGCGATACCTGCAAGGCCGCCTCAATTTGCGCAATCGGATTAAGAATCCCCACGCTTTCGCCGTGTCTGCGGTACTCAACCAGGGGAACGGCAAGGTTAGCGCATGGTCCTAACAGGGCCAATTGTCCGAAAAGAAGATAGTCCAATGCAAGTTTTGTTATGCACGGTGACTCCGACGCCGGAACCACTTTAAGAATATCTTTGCCATACTCCGCGCCATAATGTTTGAGCACAGCGAAGTTTGCCGCCACCGCCGGATGAAGAATTGGATTGTAAAAGAAACTGGCTGCAGTGATGGCGGCCGGCGTCGTAGGTACGCTGACATACCCTGTACGTTGCCCCAACTTATCGATCGTAAAAACAGGTGCGCCAACCGCGACGAGGTGTGGGCGGGCAATGAACGCGTCCTTGACGATCAGCATCCGATTAGGAAGTGAAATGTCATCCGCGTCTTGCCGCATGATATATCGGCAGTCACACCTTTCAAGTCCAGCATTGTGGAGGCCTGCCAATGCCTCGGCGGCGGGAAACGAGAACACTTGGATTCTGTAATCTTTTTCTTCGTACTTTTGCGCGAGCTCTAAGGAGCCGTCAGAGGAGCCGTGATCGAGAATGAGGAGCCTCCAATCAGAAAATGTCTGATCTCTTATGCTCTCGATTGCTGCGCCTAAGAACGGCAATCCATTGCGTACAGGAAGAAGGACATCAATCGTGGCCACGGCAGCAACTTACCTGTTAGTTCGCTCGATTTCTCTGAGAACGACGATCGAGACTCTGTAACGGCGAAACAACCACAAAAGGGGATGCAGGCGGGTTTTCCAGCGATTCCATTTGTAGAACGGTATGAACAAATGAGCGGCCATCTTCACCAGCTCAACCAACCGCTGCCGAACGGGTAACGCCGATATTTCTGTCCAATACGTATGTTCTAAAACGACTTCGCTTGTGACGATTTGGCAAGTGGAAAAGAACTCAGCGATAGCCGAGGGCGTTGGTCGAAAATAGGTATCGATAGGATCGAGGTGATAAGGATAGCTTCGTGGAACGGAGACAATGATGTGACCTCCCGGGCGAACAAGCTTCATGCACACATCAGCGAGCTTCTGGCGGTCTAGGACGTGCTCGAACATGTTGCAGCATAAGATCGCGTTCGGCTCAGATGCAGCTAACCGTGCTTGAAAGGCCGGATCAAAGATATCGCCAGCGATATCGACCCCAGGAGCATCCTTGATGTCGGCATGAATAAATCGAACCCCACGTGCCTCCGCTGGTGCAATGACATGCCGTTGGATCCATGGCTGCGTAATCTTCCGGAAATCACCTGCGCTGGAACCAAGGTTGAGGCAAGGCGAAGCCTCACTTAGCGGCAACGCCGACAGTGCCCGACCAATCCAAATCGCCTCATTCATCAGCATGGGATAGCCTGCTCACCGCTCGCCGCAAATAAGCCGGCCTCTTGGAAGCCACGTCCGCCTCGTCGCGGTATTCTACCGCTTGCTCCCACTCCGGGGGCGGCCCGTGCCACAAGCCGCCTATGATCGGACATTACAGCCTAGGCTTCTGGCCTGCTAGGGCGTGGCGCGGCGCCTGCCGTACGCGTTGCAACCAATTTTGGCCGATCGCCAAACTGCGGCCGGGCGAGTGAAAGGCGCCAAGCCATAAGTGAACAAATGGCGCCTAAGGCAGACCAGAAGCTCCATTGAAAAGTTAAATAGTCTAGCATGTTGTCCGAATATGAGTAAGTTAAGTATGCAATCACAATTGCGACAGCCATCGACGTGCCGCGCCAGTCAAATTGCCAGCGTCGAATAAGCCAGATAAGGCACCGCGCAAAAATCCATAGAAATCCGATCAAGCCTATAAGGCCAGTTTCGAAAAGAAGTTGAATATAAACATTGTGGGCAAAAGTCCCGCCTGGTTCGGGAGAGAAGAACATTGGAGAATAGACATGGAAGGACTCCAAACCATATCCAAATATTGGCTGCCGCCAGATATAGGAGAACGAGTTCTCCCATAACAGCTCTCGCCAGGCAAACGAATTAAGGACCACAGCCGGCCCACCGACGTACTGTGTGTCAGACAGCAGATCCTTTAGACGATCGGACACGACAGGCAGTGCGAGCGCAAGGAATGGCACCACTAGCACAAGAAAGAGAACCCGTTTGTCGTAAATCAGGCCATATGCGAGAAACAGCACCAGACAACCAATCCAGGCGCTTCTTGTCTTCGTCATTATGAGGACAACGAGAAGGGGAACGAGATAGAGTTGCAGAAGAAGACGCACTCGAGCGGTTATGCTGACGTGCTTTGTGACGAGCAAGAACAGGATAACTCCGATGACCCCTAGCAGAAAGAAAGCGAGAATATTGGGATGAGAAAACGTGCTTCGGATTCGAGAAACGTGTTCCCAATCGGGCGACACTACCCAATCGATTCCGGACACGATCTGAAAAAGCGCATACAGCACCGGCAATACCGAAGACAGAACTATCAGCTTTAGGAATGATAGCGCATCGTCTTCCGATCTGACGACCACGAAAGAAAGCGCAAACATTGCGTAGTAGCACACGTAGGTGAGAAGCGTCCGCAGCGCATCGACCTGGACGGGCGAGTAAATGACCGCAGCCGCGCAGACAAACAGAAACGGAAACCAAATATTTTTCAGGGGGGGAGGAGTATATTTTGATATTCTCGCTATATTGAAAATCACCGTACAGATCACGATGACATTCATTATAGCGCCGGCGCTTTCGGCATGCCCGGCGATGTCAAACCGTCCTGACTCAAACAGGCGATCACATAGTGGGCGCACGACAATTAGCGCGGCAACACCTGCACGCAAACCCAAAATGAAAGCTGCGAGGACAAAGCAGACAAACAGAAGATCGATCAGGATGATCACGAGGGGGCACTCATCGCGAAACGCGAGAGAGGCGCAGCCGCTTCTGTGTTTGATTCGCGCGGTTATCCATCACTAGCAGCACTCGTTCAGGGCATTCTCTTCGAAATCGTGGTTCTGCCATCAGCTTCACGACGAGAGCTGTTCCCGCATAGCCGCATCGCTATGAGAAGCTCCGAGTTGACCAGGAAGCGTAGCGTCGACCAATATCTCGCGGCGCTAGGCGACAGATGTCTCATATTTGCAATTCGCCACCAAGAAATTTCTGAAGTCAAGGCGCGCCCTGACGCGCACATGAAGTCTCCGGAGGCTGTCGGTGGTCTTCCCCCTGAAAAGTGCTCCTCCCTGAGGTATGGCTTACGACAAGACGTTATCGCACGCCATCAGACGATGATGTGGTGCCGGTTGCAGGAGTTGAACCCGCGACCTACTGATTACAAATCAGTTGCTCTACCAACTGAGCTAAACCGGCGTTTCCCGTCGGGGACCGGAGGTCTGGGTTGCGCCCAAGGGGGCGCCGCCCGGCAGCGCGGCCCGTTCGAGACGGATTGAGCTAGCAGCGGGCGCGGCGACATGCAACCGTCTCCCGCCAATTCGGCCGCATCCTTGCCGCAATGGGCCGCTACCGACTATCGGGGCCCGAGTGGACAGTTTAAAAATGGTCGACTCATAAGGCCGATGCACTTTGTGAAGGCCGGGAAAAACCGCGCTCCATCTCGGCCTTGTGAACAAAACATAGCGCCTTTATCGCTATGTTAAGAATCATAGCGTCGTTGAAGAAACCTGTCGCGAATCGCGCTCTTTTCAAGCGCCCTTTTCAGGAGGGATCATGTCGAAGAAGATCGGATCGGCACTCAAATCCGTGGTGGCCCTCGGGCTTGCCGCGAGCGTAATGACCGCGGTCGCCATGCCGGCGCGGGCAGGTGACGGCGGCGCCATCGCCGCCGGCATCCTCGGCGGAACCGCGCTTGGCGTCATGGTCGGTGCCGCGGCTGCGGGCGCTGCGCCGCCACCGCCGCCGCCCCCGGGCTATTATCCGCCTCCGCCGCCTCCGCCGGCCTATTACGATCCAGCCTCGGCGCCCGGCCCGGCGCCGGGCCCGGGTCCGGATGCGGGCCCCGATGCTGGTCCGGGGCCGCGCTGCGCCCGGTGGAGGGCCCAGCCGGACGCCAACGGCAATCCGGTCTGTCTCCGCTATTTCAGAGATTGAGCCGTCGCGACGCGATTCGCCGGTACCGCTGCGCTGGAGCGGATCTTGAGGTCCGACCTACGGGCGAGCCGGGCGGACGCTCGGCTTAAGACAAGCTGCTGAAGGAAAGGCCTCGCTTTTGGCGAGGCCTTTTTTTGTGAACCGCTTCGATTTGCAACCAATCCCCGTGCAATTGCACGGGGATCGGTTTCGCTCATCGGCTCGGAACGGGTTCAGGCATTGGCATGAATATCGCGATCCTTGGTCTCAGGAATGAACACCAGAGCATCGGACCCAAAAGTGTGAGCGGTACTGATCTCGGCTGTTGCCGAGATCAGCTTTTGAATGATCAAATCGGGCAGGCCCGATTTGATTTGATGATCCGATGCTCTACTTCTTTAAATCTAGAGCATCTTATCCGCTTTCAAATGATTCTATTTGAAAGCGGGATGCTCTAGGCCGATCATGAAGGTCGCGAGCGCCAAGATGATCGGATACCAGAGGTCGAAATAGATATGTTATAGGTTTATATTTATTCCTGTTCTTAGAAAGCAGCGGGACGGGCCTGCGCCGTCCCGCGGATCGAACCAATCGATCGATTTAGATGTGCGTGATGTCGCGATCCTTGGTCTCGGGCAGGAAGAGCAGCCCGACGACGAAGCTCATTGCGGCGACAACAATCGGATACCAGAGGCCCGAATAGATGTTGCCGGTCGCGGCGACGATGGCGAAGACAGTCGCCGGCAGGAAGCCGCCGAACCAGCCGTTGCCAATATGATACGGCAATGACAGCCCGCTATAGCGGATGCGGGTCGGGAACAGCTCCACGAGCCATGCGGCGATCGGCCCGTACACCATCGTCACATAGACGACGAGGATCGCAAGCAGGATCACCGTCATGACATGGTTGATCTCGGCCGGATCGGCCTTCGCAGGATAGCCGTGTTCCTTGATCGCCTTAGTGATCACGTCTTTGACATTCGGCGTGTCCGCCGTGATCGTCTGATTGCCAATCTTCACGCTCGCCGTCGTTCCTGCCGGCGCGGCGACGTTGTTGTAGTTGACCGAGAGGCCGACCAGCGTCTGCTTGATGATGTCGCAACCGGTGGTGAACTTCTCCGTTCCCGTCGCCTTGAACTGGAACGAACATTTGGCCGGATCGGCCGTCACTGTCACCGGCGCCGATGCAAGCGCCGCCTCCAGCTTCGGGTTGGCGAAGTGGGTGATGCCCTGGAAGATCGGGAAGTAGGTCACCGCCGCAAGCACAAAGCCCGCGAGCATGATCGGCTTCCTCCCGATCTTGTCGGACAGCCATCCGAACAGGATGAAGCAGGGCGTGCCGATGGCGAGCGCGATCACGATCATGATCGTCGCGGTGAGGCCCGGAACCTTGAGCGTCTGCGTCAGGAAGAACAGCGCGTAGAACTGGCCGCCATACCACACCACGGCCTCGCCGGCGGTGGCGCCGAACAAAGCGGCGATCGCGATCTTCGCGTTGTTCCATTGTCCGAAGGCTTCCGTCAGCGGCCGCGTCGACTGCTTGCCCTCGTCCACCATGCGCGTGAACAGCGGCGACTCACTCAGTTTGAGCCGGATCCACAGCGAGACCGCGAGCAGCACCGCCGATAGCAGGAACGGGATGCGCCAGCCCCATTCACCGAAGGCGGGTTCGCCCATCAAGGTGCGGATGCCGAGGATCAAGAGAAGAGCGAGGAAAAGGCCGAGCGTCGCGGTAGTCTGAATCCAAGACGTGTAGAATCCGCGTCTGGTGGGCGGCGCGTGCTCGGCGACATAAATCGCCGCCCCGCCATATTCGCCGCCGAGTGCCAAGCCCTGAACGAGGCGCAGCCCAATCAGCACCATCGGCGCCACGATGCCCCAAGTGGCGAAGCCCGGTATCACGCCGATGAAGAACGTGCCGACACCCATCAGGCTCATGGTGATCAGGAAGGTATATTTGCGGCCGATGAGATCGCCGAACCGGCCGAAGATCAGTGCACCGAACGGGCGCACCGCGAAGCCGGCGGCAAAGGCCAGCAAGGCGAAGATGAAGCCGACATTCGGCGGCACGTTGGAGAAGAAGTATTTGGCGAGAAACACGCCGAGCGTGCCGTAGATATAGAAATCATACCATTCGAAGACGGTGCCGAGTGAAGAGGCGAAAATGACCAGCCTCTCTTCCGCCGTCATTTGCTGCGCACCCCCGCCCGGAAGGGCCCTCTTGCCTGCCATTATGTTGCTCATGGCCTTGTCCTTGGTTTCCTTGCCCCGCAGGCCTTTTCGGCCATGCTGCCTTATTGTTTCGCTGCCGACCACAGCAAATGCGCGCCAGCGCTCCCGTTGACTTTGGCCGGCGTTCCACGGCTTGGGATCGCTTCTGGCGTTCGCGGATCTATCGGAATGATCAACAGCGGCTTAATATTACGCCTAGCGACGGGGCGGCGTCTATGGAGCCCACATGCAACCTTCGGCCAAGAGCCTCTTACGTTTCGGTGCCACTATTTGCTGCCTCATGGTGATCGGCGCGTTCAGCATGGCGGCTGACAATGGCGCTGCGGCCGGGCCTTTCGGGCCAATGATCGCGATGGAGCAGGGGCGGGGCCCAGTCGTTGCGTCGGCGCGACATGGCCGCTTTGAAGCCTCGCGGGCTTTGCGCCGAGCGGCGCGGCATCCGCGGCGGCGGGCATTCCGGCGCTTCAGACCATCTCAGTCCTTCGGATGGGGCTATGGCTATCTGCCTCTCCTTTCAGGCCCGTTCGAGACCGAGCCGCCGGAGGGCGTAGAGGGGGGCAGCGAGGTGCTGCCGCCGGGTTTCTATCCGATGCCACCTGCTCCTCCGCCGCAATGTGTCACGCCGCTCGTGATCGAGCTCGAGCCTCAAAAAACGGCAGGAAAAACGCCGCGCGTCACCTATGGCGCGCCGGCCTTTTGTCCGCCGCCGCAGACTATTTCCGCGCCGCCGCCCTCCCTCGCTAAGTCGAAGCGCTCTTCAGAGAGACGAGCGTCAAGGCGATGGCGCAGGCATTGGACACATTGAGGCTCTTGATCGCACCCGGCAGGTCGAGGCGGGCAAGGTGATCGCAGTTTTCCCGGCTCAGCCGGCGCAGCCCCTTGCCTTCGGCCCCGAGGACGAGCGCGAGCGGGCGGCGCGATGCAAATGTTGGCAAGGCCTGCGCCGCTTCCGAATCGAGGCCGATGCGCAGATAGCCGAGGTCTCCCAATTCCTCCAAGGCGCGGGCGAGATTGACCACCTCGATCACCGGCACATGTTCGAGCGCGCCGGAGGCGGCTTTGGCGAGCACGCCCGAGAGCTCTGGCGCATGGCGCTCGGTCGTCACCACGGCATCGACGCCATAGGCGGCGGCCGAGCGCAGGATCGCTCCGACATTATGCGGATCGGTGATCTGATCCAGCACCAGCACAATGCCGCTCCGCGCGACGATCTCGTCGAGGCGCAGCGCCGGCAAGGGGCGCGCCTCGAGCAGGAGACCTTGATGCACCGCCTCAGGGCCGAGCCGCCGCGTCAGCTCTTCGGCCTGGACGAGATGCAGCGGCAGGCCGGCAGCGGCGATCTCGTCCTTCAACCGTTCCGCCGCCTGTTTTGTCGCAAAAAGATCTAACAATATCCGTTTCTTGCTGCGCAACACTTCGGACACAGGATGAAACCCGTAGAGAATGACGACATCGGAGCTCGGGCGGCGGAAGCCGGGCGCGGGCCCGCCCGGCCGCCATGCATGTGGCGCAGCTTTGCCGGCCGAAGCCGCCGGGCTCGGCTTTTTACGCAGCGGGCGCGGCGCGGTCGGTGGATGTGCATCTGCGCCACGCTCGGCGCGATCGCCAGACCGATCGCTGCGCCGATGATTGGGGCCTTGGCGCTTGCGCGGCGTCACGCGCTTCGTTCCGTCCGGTGCAAGCAACCGAGGACACGCGCGGCCGCTACGCAATAGGCATCATGGCGATCGGCCATGTCTCGAACGGGGGAGGGCCGATGGTCATGGGGCGGCCGCGTCCGCCCATAGACGGTGCCGTCCTTCTGCCTGTGGCTGGCGATGATGTTCAACAGGCTGCGCCGCAGGCCTCTGCCGCCGAACGGCCTGGCCGCAATGTTTTTGGCGGCCGGATTTTCGACGACGTCCGGCGCCGCATGCAGGGTCGTCTCGCTGAACCTTATGATGGCGCCGCCGGGCGCCGCGACGACGCCCTGGTCGCGATAGCGCCGCGCGAATTCCGCCGGCCCGGCGGCAGTGCGCGCCCGCTCGATGCGTTGGCCCATCACCCAGGGCGCATAGAATTCCGTGCCGAGCTGCTGCGCCTCGCCGGTCCCGGCGGCATCGAAGGCGGTCACCACATAGATCACCATTTTGCCTTCCGAGGCATGCCGATGGATCCGGTCGAAGAGGAGCTGCTCGCCCTTGGCATAGCCGCGGCGGAAGAATTGCAGGCTGATCTCGCATTGGTCGGCGACGGCTTCGCCGGCATGATCATAGAGATCGTCGATGATCAGAGCGGTCGTCGGCAGGAGATGGGCGAGATTGCTCGGCAGGCAGATGCGGCGCGTGCGCTGCGCCTTGATCTCGAAGGCGCCGACGTCGTGATCCACCCCCGCGGCAAAATCGGCGAAATTCGGAACATCGCTGATCCAGGCCGGCTCACCCCGGTCGGAATCGAAAAAGCTCTGCGGCGTCGAGCCGGCAAAGGAATGGGCCACGGCTGCGCCATTGCGGCGCGGATAGATGATGAGCCCGTCGGTGGCGAGGTCGGAATAGTCGATCTTCATTGCGCAAATCTAGAGCATCGTGCGCAAAAGTGTATGCGGTTTTGCGCTTAAACGATGCTCTATTTTTTGAATCTAGAGCATCTTATCCGCCCTCAAGTGATTCCACTTGAAGGCGGGATGCTCTAGCGAGGCTCAGCGGCAGCGGCAAGCGCGCGCCGGGCGGCGCTTTCGGCCAAGTCCTTATCAGACAGCCACATGGCGGACCATCGGCAAGGTGCCCGCCGTCACGCTTTGCCGGTGACAGGGGTTGACAGAGGCGGGGTGGCTTTCCCATAAGCCTGCGATCCGCGCGGCAAGCCTAGGCAGGCGCGGACTGCGTGGGAGAGTGTCCCGAGCGGCAAAGGGGGCGGACTGTAAATCCGCTGGCTATGCCTTCGTAGGTTCGAGTCCTACCTCTCCCACCACTTTGATTTCATTTGCTTTAGAAATAGAGCTGCGCTTGCAGCAGATTTGTTCGCGAGCCTTGCACCGAAACAAATCCAATGCGCGCGAGCGGATGTCACCAGCGCCGACGGCGGCCCCAGCCCCGACCCCACCTGCCTCTAGTTTGGACGAGGCCGATGACGAAGAGCAGCACAATCGCGCCGATTGTGGCGTTCACGATCAGACCGACGATTCCGACACCCAAATGAATATGTAATTGCGGCAACAGCCAGTCGCCGATGAAGGCGCCGATGATCCCGACCACTAAGTCACCGATGAGCCCAAATCCGGTGCCTTGCATGATTTGACCGGCCAACCACCCGGCGATCAGACCCACCAATAGGATAACGATCAGACTTTCGTTCGAGAGGTGCATGGCGGTTCCTTCAGGGCAAGCACCTTCACTTCCGCACAGCGCGCAGCGCCGGCGAGAAACGATTGGCGAGACAGTCTGCAGTGTAGCGGAATGGCGACATCGCCGCCAGAGCGGGACGAGGAAAAGTGGGAACCGACATGACCGATGATCCGCAAGAACGAGACGTGAAGAGCGGCGCTTCCCCGGCGACGCAGCGCTGGGTCGAGCGGCGGGCCGAAATGCGCGCCGCTGATGCAGCAGACCGCGATGAGGCACGTGAGACGCGCGCCGAACAAGAACGTCACATCGAAGAGGAGCCCAATAGCCCCCTTGCCCTCTGCCTCGGTCTTCTGGTGGTCCTGATGCTCCTCTTCGGCAGCTGGTTCATCATCAACCAAATGCGTTGCAATCCGCTTTTTTCGGATGCTGGCCTGTCCCGCTCTCATGCGTGCCGGTGAGATCCCTGCCGGCGCTTTGGCAGGGCGGATTTCAGACCGGCAGCCGTGAGGGCCGGCCCTGCGCATCGGTGAAGGGAAAAATGCCGGCCTTGAAGCTCTCGGCCATATGGCGGGCTTTGGCCATGGCCGCCGCTGCGAGATCGGGCGGCAGGCGGCTCTCGGTCGCCTCGCCGAACAAAGCGAGCCAGCGCTCGAAATGCTGCGGCTCGATCGGCAGCTTTGTATGGAAGGGGAAAGGATGGCCTTTGTAGCGATCGGTGCCGAGCAGGGCGCGCGACCAGAAATCCGCAACCGTCCGATAATGCGTCTCCCAATCATGGACGCTGGCCGCGAAGATCGGCCCGAGAAGAGGGTCCTGCCGTGCCTTCCCGTAAAAGCTGCGCACGCAGCTCATGATCGCCTGTTCGCGATCGACAGGCTCCAAAGCAGGTTTCATCGTCTGGCTTCCGAAAGGCTGGCGCGTCCGGCCGGATGGCCAGCAACGAGCTATATAACATAAGATATAACTATACCGGATGTTGCAGCGCCAGACAATGGTTGGGGCAAGGCAGGCCGAACGGCATAACCGCTATTCATCCGCCTCATGCCGATAGCCGACGCCGTGCACCGTGCGGATGATGCGCGGATTGGCGGGATCGATCTCGATCTTCTTGCGCAGCGCCGAGACATATTGATCGAGCGCCCGGCTGTTGGGCATGAAGCCGCGGCCCCAGCAAAGATCGAACAATTCGTCGCGCGACACGGCCTGGCCGCGCCTTTCGTAGAGCGTCATCAGGATCGCGACTTCGCGCGCGGTCAGATCGATCTTCGTGTCGCCGCGAAAGGCCCGCATGGCTTTGGGATCGATGTCGAGATCGCCGATCCCGATCCTCGCGCAGGGCTCCGATTTCACCGGCGTTGCCAGCGCATTCGCCTCTTGCGTCTGTGCCTCTTGGGCCTTGGCCCGCCGCAAGGCGGCCTTGACGCGCGCGATGAGTTCGCGCGCGCCGAAGGGTTTGGCCACATAGTCGTCGGCGCCGACATCGAGCCCGCGGACCCTGTCCGTCTCTTCGCCGCGCGCCGACAGGAGCAGGATCGGCACGAGCGGATCGATCCGGCGCACTTCGCGGCACAGCGCGAGCCCGTCCATGGCCGGCATCATCACGTCGAAGACGCAGAGATCGGGCTTCGACTGCCGGAACAGAGCGAGCGCCTTGGCTCCGTCTTCGGCGACCTGGCAGGGGAATCCTTCCAAAGTGAGCAGGTCGACGATGCCGTTGCGCAGATGCGGATCGTCCTCGGCGATCAGGATGGACATTTGGCCTCCGCTGGACGGGTCGCCGCCATGGTCTTCATCGAGACGGTGACGCGGGCGCCCTGGTCGAGATTTTCGACGGCAATCTTGCCGCCATTGACTTCGGCGAGGTCGCGCACGACGGAAAGGCCGAGACCATAGCCGTCCTGCGTGCCGGCGCCTTTGTGAGGGGCGGCGAGCTTCTCTCTGAAGACCTCGTCGAAGCCATTGCCGAAATCGCGAATGCTGAGGATGAGGCTGTTGCCGTCCTGCTTTGTCGCGACTTTGATGCGGCCGGGCGCATATTTGCAGGCATTGTCGAGGAGATTGATCAATATGCGTTCGAAGCCCATCCGGTCGAAACGGCAGCGGTTCGGCGCATGATGCGTCACCTCGATCGTCGATCCCGTGGCGGCAAACAGGCTTTCATATCTTTCGATCGTCGCATCGAGCACGCTGTCCGGGATCGCCTCGTCGAGCCGCAGCGGTTGCGGCATCGAGCCGCGGCCGTAGACGACCGTATTATCGGCAAGCAAAGCGAGCCGTTCGACCTCGGCCCGCAGCACCTCGCAATAGCGGCGCACCGCAGGGCCGTCGTCGGCGCGGCGCGAGGCCAATTCCGCGTAGAGGCGCAAATTCGCGATCGGCGTGCGCAGATCATGCGACAGCTTGGCCGTCATCTCGCTGCGGAAATTGCTTTCGAGCAGGCGCGCCCTTTGGCTGCGATACATGTACCAGACGACGAAGAGCCAGCAGCCGATCAAAGGCACGATGATCGCCGTCAGCGGCAAGAAGCCCCAATGCGTGCCGGCCGGTGGCGAAGCCTCCATATGCCAGCCTCCCATCGAGCCGGTGAGCGCCGAAATGGCCGCTGTGCTCGTTGTCGACTTGCCATGGGTCCAAATGGCGCGGCCGACCGGGTCGCGCAAGGTCAAGGACCATCCGGCAAGCTTCGTCGCCGCGGCATTGAGGGCGACCTCGAGAACGGGGTCGAGGGCGCTTTCGTCGAAGACGACGCAAATATCGAGCGTGTTTGGCTCGCGCAGGCAGCGGACGAAGGACAGCCCGAGGCTGTCGGCTGTCCAGAATCCCGTCGTCCCGGCTTTGTCTCGCGTTCGCGGTGTCAATTCGGACCGCGCCGCGGCGAGGGCGGTGGAAAATCTCCGCAGCATCTCCTGTTCGGAAAAAGTGGCGCCGGCGAGGGGCGGAAAGATCTGCTGATCGTTGCGGTGAACGAGCAGAAAGCGCGCTTCGTCCACATAGGTCGCGAGCCGCAAGGCTCCGACAGGGTCTTTGTTGTCGCGCAGCGCCGTCCGCACATCGGCGATCGTCGCATCGGCCCGGTGCTCGGTCGCCTGACGCATGAAAGTGTCGAGCCTGGCGATCTGATCGGTCGCCGTGGCAAGTTCATGGGTGCGCGTCACGGCATAATCGGCATCGATCAGCAGCGCTGCGAAGACGCCGAACACGGCCAAAGGCAGAGCGAGCAGCACGGCGAACCACGCGACCGCCCGCCAGCCCTCTTGCCGGTCCGTGCCGCCAGGGGCGAATGCGCGCCGCACGGCAAAGCTGTTGCTCATCTCCCTGTCGTCCTTTGGGGGAAGGATACAGGAGCGCGCGCGGCGCGCAAAGCTTTGGACGCGCCGGGCCATCGCGGCGGCCTTCTTACAGATATCTTACACTATTCTTTCACCCGCCTGACCACTCCGCCGGCATTCCGGCTAAGATCGGCTCACTCGAATAGAAGCGAGGCAGCGGCATTCGGTATCGGCGCTTCGCGCCGCAGCCGAATGCCATTCTCGCCAGACCGGAGTAGCACTTCCGTCTGGTGCCCAACCCGAGGAGACGATCATGGCTTGGACGACACCCTCAATCTGCGAAATCTGCGTCGGCATGGAAGTCACGAGCTACGCTTCGGCCGAAATCTGAAGCTGCGCGGCGGCGGCGCCTTCGACGCCGGACGGCGATACGTCTGAACCGGGCTGTCAGCCCCGCTCGGGATCACCCGGCGGGGCGGCGGCGTGAGAAGTTTCGGCGGGCTCCCGCCGCGAAGCGATGCGGAAGCGCATGAGCCGCCACCATAAGGGGCGGCTTTTTTGTGGCCGTTGCAGGCTCGCTCGGCCGGCGTCCAGCGAAGCCTCTTTCCGCAAGGGCGATCTCCCGGCCGCCACCACTTTCGATTCGGGCTTAAGCGATCGCTAACCCGGATCGGCGACTGTGTGGCAATGGTTGTCCGCAGGCGTCTTCGCGCCATTCTCTATCCTCTGCTGCTCTATTGCCTTTCTGCCGCCATCGGCGGCTATTTCGTCTGGCATGCCGTCAATGGCGAGCGCGGTCTCAAGACCAGCGAATATTACGCGCGCAAGATTGCGACTTTGCGCGGCGAGCTCGCGGATCTGAAGGCCGATCGCCAGCGTTGGCAGCGAAAAGTCAATCTGCTGCGCGGTGAAACGATCGATGAGGATCTCCTCCGGGAAGAGGCGGAGGCGCGGCTCGGCAGCGTCGGGAAGAACGACCTCGTCATCATCTTCGACCCTCCGACACCCTGACTTGCCGATGCCGTCGGCATGGACTGGCCCGGCGCTTCCAGGCCGGAGCCGGGTGCTCGCCGGCAGCGGCGCGTGTCACATGACTGAAACCCATGGCGCGATAGGCTTTTCGCCGCCCGGCGCGCGTCTTCCGGGGCAGCCGCGGGGCAAGGGCCGCCAATCTGCCGGATCGCGGCTGGCCCGCCCTGGCTAAGTGGCCATAAAGCGGTATGTTTCGGTTTTCGGCAGCGGCCGGTCGCGATGCAACCTTTGGCAGCTCGCCATTGCCGTCGTCCCACAGTATTTATGCCGGCATCCAGGAAGGGATTTGCAATGGCAGTCGCGTCAAACCCAACTAGTAAGCCGGCCGTGCCGGAAGCTCCTGTCCCAGCCACCAAACCCGCCGAATTCACCCTCGAAGAGGAGCTCTCCGCCTATCGGGACATGTTGCTGATCCGCCGTTTCGAGGAGAAGGCCGGGCAAATGTATGGCATGGGGCTCATCGGCGGCTTCTGCCATCTCTATATCGGCCAGGAGGCGGTGGTCGTCGGCATGATGCGGGCGGCAAAGCCGGGCGATCAGACGATCACCGGCTATCGCGATCACGGCCATATGCTCGCCTGCGGTATCGACCCGAAAGCGGTGATGGCGGAACTCACCGGACGCCGCGGCGGCCAGTCGAAAGGCAAGGGCGGCTCGATGCATATGTTTTCGCGGGCCAAGAATTTCTTCGGCGGGCACGGCATCGTCGGCGCGCAAGTGCCGATCGGCACCGGGCTCGCTTTCGCCGATCGCTATCGCGGCAATGACAATGTCTCCTTCACCTATTTCGGCGACGGCGCGGCCAATCAGGGCCAGGTCTATGAGAGCTTCAATATGGCGGAGCTCTGGAAACTGCCGGTCGTCTTTGTGATCGAGAACAACCTTTATGCGATGGGCACATCGGTGAAGCGGGCCTCGGCAGTCACCGATCTCTCGAAGCGCGGCACCTCTTTCAACATCCCCGGCGAACGCGTGGACGGCATGGATGTCCGCGCCGTCACGGCGGCGGCGCGCGAGGCGGCCTTGTGGTGCCGGGCGGGAAAGGGGCCGATCATCCTCGAAATGCAGACCTATCGCTATCGCGGCCATTCCATGTCCGACCCGGCGAAATATCGATCCAAGGAAGAAGTCCAGAAGATGCGCGAAGAACATGATCCGATCGAGCAGGTCCGGGCGCGGCTTCTCCGCACCAAATCGACCGATGAAGAGACATTGAAAGAGATCGACGTCTCCGTGCGCGCGATCGTGGCGGAGGCCGCGGAATTCGCGACCCATGATCCCGAACCCGATCCATCCGAACTTTATACCGATGTATTGCTCTGAGGCGGGCCGCTCATGCCGACCAATATTTTGATGCCGGCGCTGTCGCCGACGATGGAACAGGGCAAGCTCGCCAAATGGCTGAAGAAGGAGGGCGACAAGGTCAAATCCGGCGATGTGCTCGCCGAGATCGAGACCGACAAGGCGACGATGGAGGTCGAGGCCATCGATGACGGCACGCTCGCCAGGATCGTCGTGCCGGAAGGCACTGAAAATGTCGCGGTGAACAGCCTGATCGGCGTCATTACAGCCGATGGCGAGCCGATCGCTGCAGCGCAGACTGCGGCCGCGCCCTCCGCTGGATCGGTCGTGGCCGTTCCTGCAAGGCCCGTCACGCCCGCGCCGGAGACGGCGCCGCCGCAACCTTCGCCCGCTGTCGTGCCCATGGTGACGCCGCCCGCGGCCGAGCCTCTTGTGCCCGCCGGCACGCGAATGGTCCCCATGACAGTCCGCGAAGCCTTGCGCGATGCCATGGCCGAGGAGATGCGCCGCGACGAAAGCGTCTTCGTGATGGGCGAGGAGGTCGCCGAATATCAGGGCGCCTATAAGGTCACCCAGGGCCTGTTGGAGGAATTCGGCACTCGCCGCGTCGTCGACACGCCGATCACCGAACATGGCTTCGCCGGCCTCGGCATCGGCGCCGCCATGGCGGGCTTGCGGCCGATCGTCGAATTCATGACCTTCAATTTCGCCATGCAGGCGATGGATCAGCTCATCAATTCGGCCGCCAAGACGCATTATATGTCGGGCGGCCAGATGAGCTGCCCGATCGTCTTTCGCGGCCCGAATGGCGCAGCAGCCCGCGTCGCCGCGCAGCACAGCCAGGATTACAGCGCCTGGTTTTCGCATGTGCCGGGGCTGAAGGTCGTCGTGCCCTTCACTGCGGCCGATGCCAAAGGACTTTTGAAGAGCGCGATCCGCGATCCAAATCCGGTGATCTTTCTCGAAAACGAGATTCTCTACGGCCACACATTCGAAGTGCCGCAAATCGAGGATTATCTCGTGCCGATCGGCCAGGCGCGCATCGCGCGGCAAGGAGCCGACGTGACGCTCGTCTCCTTCGGCATCGGCATGAGCTATACGCTGAAGGCTGCCGAAGAATTAGCCAAGGAAGGGATCGATGCCGAGGTCATCGATCTGCGGACCTTGCGCCCGCTGGACGAGACGACGATCATCGCCTCGGTGAAGAAGACCGGCCGCTGCGTCACGATCGAGGAAGGCTGGCCGCAATGCGGCATAGGCGCGGAGATCATCGCGCGGCTGATGAACGAGGCCTTCGATTATCTCGACGCGCCGGTGATCAGGATCACCGGCCGCGACGTCCCCATGCCCTATGCCGCCAATCTCGAAAAGCTCGCTTTGCCGAGCGTCGGCGATGTGATCGCAGCGGCGAAAGCGGTTTGCTACAAATCTTGAGCAGCAGTAGGTGCTACGCAAAAAATGGCGAAGCCGGAAAAGGTGAATTGCCAATGCCCATAAACGTCCTCATGCCCGCGCTGTCGCCGACCATGGAAAAGGGCAATCTCGCCAAATGGCTGAAGAAGGAAGGCGATCACGTAAAATCCGGTGACGTTTTGGCCGAGATCGAGACCGACAAGGCGACGATGGAGGTCGAGGCGGTCGATGAGGGCGTGCTCGCCAAGATCCTCGTGCCGGAAGGCACGGCCGACGTGCCGGTCAATGATGTGATCGCGGTGATCGCCGGCGAAGGCGAGGATGCGAAGAGCATCAGGGCTCCGGCGAAAGGCGCGCCGGTGCCAGCGCCCACCGCGCCGGCTCCCGCGCCGCCACCGGCTTCTGCTGCCCCGCCGCGTGCAGCGCCGGGCTTGAGCCAGGTTGCGTCACAGCCTAAGCCGGGAACGGCGCAACCTTTGTTTGCTTCGCCTCTGGCGCGCCGGATCGCCAAGGATGCCGGCGTTGAGCTCGCGCGGATGACAGGCTCCGGCCCGCATGGCCGCATCATCGAACGCGATGTGAAGGCGGCGCTCGCCGCGGGGCCCGCGCTTCGGCAGACGCCGGCGCCCATGCTGCCGCCGTCGCTCGCCGAGGCGGCGATCAAGAGCTATTTCGCGCCGGGAAGCTATACGGAAGTCCCGCATGACAATATGCGCCGGACGATCGCAAGGCGGCTGAGCGAGGCCAATCAGGCGATCCCGCAATTCTATCTCACCGTCGATTGCGAGATCGACGCTCTGTTGAAACTGCGCGAAGACGTCAACAAGGCCGCGCCCAAGGCCAAGGACGGCACGCCGGCCTTCAAAATCTCGGTCAATGACATGGTGATCAAGGCTTTGGCCTTGGCGCTCGTTGCCGTTCCCGGCGCCAATGTGACCTTCACCGAAAATTCCATGCTGCATCATCATCACGCCGATGTGGCGGTCGCGGTCGCTATCCCCGACGGGCTCATCACCCCGATCGTGCGGGCAGCCGACACGCTGAGCTTGTCGGCGATTTCCGATACGATGAAGGAGCTCGCCGCCCGCGCCAAAGGTCGCAGATTGAAGCCGGAGGAATATCAGGGCGGCACCAGCGCGATTTCCAATCTCGGCATGTATGGGATCAAGGATTTCTGCGCAGTGATCAATCCGCCGCAATCCTCGATCCTGGCGATCGGCATGGGCGAGCAGCGCCCGATCGTGCGCAACGGCGCGATCACCATCGCCAATATGATGAGCGCGACGATCACCTGCGATCATCGCGCCATGGATGGCGCCAAAGGCGCCGAGCTGATCGCCGCCTTCAAGCGCTACATCGAAAATCCGGTTGCGATGCTGGTGTGACGCGCATTTTCCCCTCCCCCTTGTGGGGAGGGGTTAGGGGTGGGGATCGATGAGCGTCAAGCGAGCTGACCGAACGAGCATAGCGCCGCGTCAGGCTGCATTCGCCAAAGCAATGCGGCGTGAGATCACCGAGCCGGAACGCAAGCTTTGGAAGGCTCTGCGCTGGCGGCTTCCGCTCGAAAAGACCCACTTTAGACGGCAAGTCTGCATAGGATCCTATATAGCCGATTTCTGTTCGCATGCTGGGAAATTGATTATCGAGGTCGATGGCAATCAGCACGGCGATGACGCATCGATTGCACGAGACGCGGTGCGAACATCCTATCTCGAATTGCAAGGCTATCGCATTCTCCGCTTTTCAAATCACGATGTGATCACGGCGATCGATAGTGTGCCTGACACGATCGCGGCTGCATTTGAACGAACCCCCACCCCTGACCCCTCCCCACAAGGGGGAGGGGAAGAGCGAGATCCTCATGTCTGATCCTTACGACATCCTCATTATCGGCGGCGGGCCGGGCGGCTATGTGGCTGCGATCCGCGCTGCGCAGCTCGGCCTGAAGACGGCCGTCGTCGAGCGCGAGCATTTGGGCGGCATCTGCCTCAACTGGGGCTGCATTCCGACCAAGGCGCTGCTGCGCTCGGCGGAAATTTATCATTATGCCCAGCACGCGAAGGATTACGGCCTCACGATCGAAGGCAAACGCGGCTTCGATCCCGCCGCAATCGTCAAAAGATCGCGCGACGTTTCCGGGCAATTGAACAATGGCGTCGGCTTTCTCTTGAAGAAGAACAAGGTCGATGTGATCTGGGGCGAGGCGAAGATCAGCAAGATCGGTGAAGTCGCTGTCACGGCTTCGCAGAAGAAGGCGATGCAGCCCCAGCATCCGGCGCCGAAAGGTATCCTTCCGCCGGGCGTATATCAGGCGAAACATATCATCGTCGCCACCGGCGCCCGGCCACGCATTCTGCCGGGCCTCGAGCCGGACGGGAAATTCATCTGGACCTATTTCGAGGCGATGGTGCCGCCCCAATTTCCGAAGAGCCTCATCGTTCTCGGCTCCGGCGCGATCGGCGTCGAATTCGCCTCCTTCTATCATACGCTCGGCACGGAAGTGACGATCGTCGAACTTCTGCCGCAGATCCTGCCGGTCGAAGACGCGGAGATCGCCGCCCATGCCCGCAAGCGCTTCGAGAAACAGGGCATCAAGATCCTGACCTCTACCAGAGCGACGAAGGCGGAAAAGCAGGCGCAAGGGATTGTCGTCACACTCGCCGACGAGAAGGGCGCGACGCAGACGCTTTCAGCCGAGCGGATGATTTCCGCCGTCGGGGTGCAGGGCAATGTCGAAAATCTTGGCCTCGAAGAACTCGGCGTGAAGATCGAGCACGGCATTATCGGCATCGACGGCCATGGCCGCACCAATGTTTCCGGCCTCTATGCCATCGGCGATGTTGCCGGCCCGCCCATGCTTGCGCATAAGGCTGAGCATGAAGGTGTGATCTGCGTCGAGGCGATAGCGGGCCTCAATCCGCATCCGATGGATAAGTTGATGATTCCCGGCTGCACCTATTGCAATCCGCAGATCGCTTCCGTCGGCTTGACCGAGGAGAAGGCGAAAGCTGCGGGCTATGAGCTACGGGTGGGCCGCTTCCCCTTCATCGGCAATGGCAAGGCGATCGCGCTCGGTGAGCCGGACGGGCTTGTGAAAACCATCTTCGATGCCAAGACCGGAAAGCTGCTTGGCGCCCATATGGTCGGCGCCGAAGTCACCGAATTGATCCAGGGTTTCGTCATCGCCATGAATTGCGAGACGACGGAAGAAGAGCTGATCGCGACGATCTTCCCGCATCCGACGCTCTCGGAAATGATGCATGAGAGCGTCCTCGACGCCTATGGGCGGGTGATCCATATGTGAGGAACAAATGGGCCGTGGCCCGTCAGTCGTCTTTGGGCACCCAGACGTCGCCGATCTTGTGATATTGCTTTTTGACGGCCGCCCAGGCGACGCGGAAAGCGGCTTCTTCCTGCCGCTCGCCGGCATATTCCGCATAGGCGGCGTTGAAGGCGGCGCGAAAAATATCCTGCGCATGCTCGGGCAGATGATCGCGCACGGACGGCGGCAGGTCCCAATTGCTGGCATAAGGCATCGTCACTCGGTCCCAAATGGCACATTGCGCCGCGCCGCTTTGAAATCTAGAGCATCCCGCCTTCAAGTGAAATCACTTGAAGGCGGACAAGATGCTCTACATTCATAAAACTAGAGCATCGTTCAAGCGCAAAACCGCTCACACTTTTGCGCACGATGCTCTAGAGTTGGCAATGGTGAAATCAATGACCTCAGCTCCACAATCGCTTGACGACGCTCCGCCGCTTCCGCCGCGCCATCCCGAAAAGGCGCATCGGCCGGACCAGCCCGTCGCCAAAAAGCCGGCCTGGATCCGCGTCAGGGCGCCGGGTTCAGGCCAATGGGAGGCGACCAAATCCATCGTCAAGGATCATCAACTCGTGACGGTCTGCGAGGAGGCGGGCTGCCCCAACATCGGCGAATGCTGGGCCAAGCGGCATGCGACCTTCATGATCATGGGCGACATCTGCACGCGCGCCTGCGCCTTCTGCAATGTCAGGACGGGCCTGCCCCGGCCGCTCGATGCCTCCGAGCCGGCGCACATCGCCGATGCGGTCGCCAAGCTCGGCCTCGCCCATGTCGTCATCACCTCTGTCGATCGTGACGATCTCGCCGATGGTGGCGCCGACCATTTCGTCAAGGTCATCGCGGCGATCCGCAGGGCGAGCCCGGGAACGACGATCGAGGTCTTGACCCCGGATTTTCTGCGCAAAGACGGCGCGCTCGAAAAAGTCGTCGCCGCCAAGCCCGATGTCTTCAATCACAATCTGGAAACGGTCCCCGGCCGTTATCTGACCGTGCGGCCCGGCGCGCGCTATTTCCATTCGGTCCGGCTCCTGCAGCAGGTCAAGGAGCAGGATGCCGACATCTTCACCAAATCCGGCATCATGCTCGGGCTGGGCGAAGAACGCCACGAAGTGCTCCAGCTGATGGATGATCTGCGCAGCGCCGATGTTGATTTTCTGACGATCGGCCAATATCTGCAACCGACGAAGAAGCATCATCCGGTGGTTTGCTTCGTGCCGCCGGAGGAGTTCGAAGCCTATGCGGGCGTCGCCCGCGCGAAGGGCTTTCTGCTCGTTTCGGCCTCGCCTTTGACGCGCTCCTCGCATCACGCCGGCGAGGATTTCGCCAAGCTCAAGGCGAAGCGGGCAGGGGGCTGAATTCCGGCGCAGTCCTCGCCCATAGTCGCGCTGCGGCATCATTTCGCAAGACCCTGAACGGTCCCCGCATCGAATTTTAATCGTCGTCGCTCTATTGTTCTCTCATGCCGAGGTTTCGCACCAAACGCCGGGTTTCGCATTCCGCCGCCGAGATGTTCGCTCTCGTCGCGGATGTCCGGTCCTATCCGAAATTTCTGCCGCTCTGCCGCGACCTGCGGCTGCGCGAGACCCGCGAGACCGCAGATGGCAAACAGCTGCTCATTGCGGATATGGAAGTCGGCTACAAGGCGATCCGCGAGACGTTTACGAGCCGCGTGACCTGCGATCCTGCGCGGCTCGAGATCCTCGTCGAATATGTCGACGGCCCCTTCAAGCATCTCGAGAATCATTGGCACTTCGTCGAGACCGGGGAACATTCCTGCACTGTCGAATTCGACATCGCCTATGAATTCCGCAGCCGCGCCTTGGGGCTGCTCGTCGGCGGCATGTTCGATGCCGCCTTCCGCAAATTTGCCGAAGCCTTCGAGACGCGCGCCAATTTCGTCTATGGCCGCGCCGCGTGATTCCAAAAATATCGATCTGACACGCGGCGCCAATGAGACAAGACTTTTATTCGGCCAAGACAACGACATGGCAGAAGAGCCGGTCTGCCTTTATCGCGGTGGCCCGATCCTAGATCGAAACCCTGTTGGGATCGAATCTTTGCGCTGACGGAGCCTAGAGCATCGTGCGCAAAAGTGTGAGCGGTTTTGCGCTTGAACGATGCTCTAGCTCGTCGAGCACGCCGGGATTTTGTCTGGACGAGATAAAGGTGGAGCCGGTCTCGCCGGCCGGCAGGGCTATGAATGAGGCGAATGGGACTCATGGCCGGTCGAGACGTCATGCTCGGCGAGGCTGAACCGGCCGCCCGCCTTCCGCGTCCGGAGGAGCGTGCTTTCGGCGCAACAGTCATAAAAATTTTCTAATGTCGCCCCGCCCCGCTTAGCCATATCGGCACAGATACTGTATTGAAAAGTATATTGCTGCTCATGGGCTGCCGGCCCGACATCTGCGTGGCCGGCCAAAATCGGGGGATAACAATGGCTGGTAAGTGTCTTACAAGGAATGAGTCGATCCGGCAGCCACTGCTGCATCGTGCCTCTGCAATCGGCATCGCCGTTTTTTTAGGCGCAAGTGGCGCTTTGGCGGCGGATTTGTCGGCCCCGCAGGACGATACGGCACCCATCTTGCCCGTCGCAAGCCCCGTCGCAAGCGATCCCTTCACCGATTATTTTTTGACGTGGTACGACCGCGTGCACCAAGCCCAAGCGACGCAGCCGGGCTGGATGACGCCCTTGGCAACGGTGACGCCGCGGCTCGAAGAAGAATTCCGTTATGATCAATTCTGGCAGGAGCGCGCGGGGGGCGCCCAGACCACTGTCTTCGACGGCGGTAAGGGCCTCGAAATCATCCCCTGGACGACGACGGAATTGCTGATCAATCTGCCGGCCTATCAAGACCGGGTCATACAATCCGTGCACCAGGGGACCACGGATTGGAATTTTCTCAACATCAAGCAAAGATTGCTCAGCTCCCCAGCCGATAAGGACGATTATGTCGTGTCCTTAATGTTCGGCGCAACCGCACCGACGGGCGCACCCGCCTTTGCGACCGGGGCTCTGCCGCAAAGCCCCTGGGTCTTCACGCCGACTCTCCTCGCCGGTAAAGGCTGGGGCGATTTCGACATTCAGGCGACCACTGCTCTTGCGATCCCGGGATCACAAGAATCCGTTGTCGGTAAATCCTGGGCGACCAATGTCACCTTTCAATATCACTTCGCTAAATATTTCTGGCCCGAATTCGAGGTCAACAACACCTATTGGCTGGACGGCAGCGAAAGGGGTCATCTGGATCAAACCATGCTCACGCCCGGAATCATATTTGGGCGCTTCGTCCTCGCCGATACTGGCTTCACCCAAATCAAGGGAATTATCGGTGTCGGCTATCAGTTCGCGGTTGGGCCGGATCCGGTCTACTACGCCGCTTCAGGTGACAGGACGCCCCAGTATAATCACGAGTGGATTATTTCATCGCGTATCACCTTCTGATCCAAATCGTCATGCAAGTCTCCGTGTCGAGAACTCATGGCTCTCGACCGCCATTGCGGGCTACAGGCAAAAAAAACAATCCAGTGCCACAGCTGCGCTTCTGGATTGCTTTATCGCCTAGAGCATTTTCAGCCTAAGTGAAATGCTCTGACGCTTTGAATGAGAGCGGTTTCGAGCCGATTTGGTGTGGACGCCCAATCTGAAACCGCTCTTGTGCCTCGCCGGACGAAACGCCGGCAACTTGCACGAGGCATGACGCTGCATGCCTGGTGCGGCGCATTCAGCCCGGCCTACAAAGGCCGGGCTGTGCTTTTATGCGCGAAAGGGGGAGTTCAGCTAGGCCGGCATTTGGACGGCTTTGCAGAGAAGATCGAGCGCAACCGCGACCGCTTCGAGCCGCACCTCGGATCGGCCGATATCGCCGAATCGCCGTTCCATGGTCGCGATGGCGCCGCGCGATCCGCAGCCGAAATAAACGAGACCGATGGGCTTTTGCGGCGAGCCGCCGCCGGGCCCCGCAATGCCGGTGACGGCGACGGCGATCTGCGCTTGCGAATGCGCCAGCGCCCCCTCCGCCATTGCGCGGGCCGTCGCTTCGCTCACCGCACCGAATGCCTCGAGAATCGCGGCATCGACCCCGAGGCATTCCTCCTTGGCGCGATTCGAATAG
Organism: uncultured Alphaproteobacteria bacterium; assembly: GCA_963704745.1. GTDB lineage: Bacteria > Pseudomonadota > Alphaproteobacteria > Rhizobiales > Beijerinckiaceae > Methylovirgula. The sequence goes on along the minus strand of OY969936.1, from coordinate 2,046,691 downwards.
GTGACGAAGCCGCGATCGAAGACATCCGACGCGCCGGCGATCGAGGTGATGACCGCGGCGACGAGGCCGCCCGTGCAGGATTCGGCGCTCACCAACATGAGATTTTGCGCGCGGCAATGGCCGATGAGCGTTTCCGCCTTTTCGAGAAGATGCCGGGCAAATAGGGACATGTTCGAAACCTTCGATGCGCAGCACGCTCTCGAACCATCGGTCGGCCTATGGCGCCTGTCGGGACCGCGCGCTCAGCGAGTTTGCTTTGGCTTTCCGTCGAAGCAGCCGTCGACGGCATTGGTGGCACGCCAATAGGCTCTCGGCCCTGGCTCCCGCGACGGCGTCGGCGCGAATCGGACGCAGTGGGCGGCATGTCGCCACCACTCGCTCAGCTGATCAAGGCGCAGCATCGGATCGATGCCGGCCCCCGCATGACGCCAATAGATGCAGTCGCCGCATTGGATGATGGGGAATTCGGCGGGTCGGGCAGCAACGCCTTCGCCGCATGATTCTGTGCCGCGGGTCAGCGGCCAATGCGCCACTTCATCCATATTTTCGCAGGCGCGTGGCGCATGTCGTCGGCAGTGGCCATTCACCCCGTCAACCTGCTGCCAGAACGCGCAACGGCTGCATTGAACGACCTCGGTCAGAGTTTCTTGCATGTCGAGTTCCTATGAAGCACCATGAACTGTTCATGAATTACTTATGCAGATCTTCGATCTGGGCCGCCACATTGACCGAAAAGCCGCCGCCAAGCGCCAGAATCAAGGCCACGCTCGATTGCAGCCGGCGCGTCTCGACGTTCAAAGCCGTTTGCTCGGCCGAAAGCGCCGCAGTCTGAGCCACGACCACCTCGAGATAATTCACCGCGCCGTCGCGATAAAGGGTGAGCGCCAGATCCTGAGCCTTCTGCGCTGCGGCGGCTGCCGCATTGGCGCTGCGCGCCTCGATCCGCAGCGCGCGGAGGAAGGCGAGATTATCCTCGACCTCCTGGATCGCCTTCAGCACGGTGCTCCGATATTGGGCGACCTCCTGCCGATAGGCCGCTTGCGCCGCGCTTAGATTGGCGACGCGCAGGCCGCCGTCGAACAAGGGCAGATAGACGTTCGGCCCGACCGACCAGAAACTGTTCGGCAGGCTTAAGAGGTTCAGGCCGGTGTCCTGCGTGCCGCCGATCAAATTGATCGTGAAACGCGGAAAAAAAGCCGCACGGGCGACGCCGATCGTTGCATTGGCCGCCGCCGTCTGCCTTTCTGCCGCGGCAATGTCGGGTCGGCGCTCCAGCAGCGACGAAGGCACGCCGGGCGGGAAAACCGGGATCGGCGGCATCCGGATCGAAGGCGGAATTGCAAAATTGGAAGCCGGCTTGCCGATGAGGGTCGCAATCGCATCGACGAGCAAGGCGCGCGGTCCGGCGAGGTCGGCGAGCTGGGCTTGCGCATTGTCGAGCTGGACTTCGGCGCGGGCCTCGTCGATCGGTGCGGCGATCTTGCCCGTCACCCGTTGCCGCGTCAGATCGAGCGCCGCGCGATAGGCGACAACCGTTTGCCGCAGCAGTTTCTCCTGCTGGTCGATGCCGCGCAGACTGACGTAGTCGCGCGCCAATTCGGCTTGCAGGCCGAGCCGCACGTTCTCGAATATGGCGCCGCTGGCCTGTGCCTGCGCCTTGCTCGCCGCGACGGTATTTCTGACCTCGCCCCAGACATCGACCTCGTAACTCGCTGCCATGTCGACGAAATTGTCGCCGTAATGATCCGGCTCATTGGCTCCCCGCATCGGCCGATTGTCCGATTGCCTGTTAGCCGAGAATTGTTCGTCGTGCTGAACCGAAGGGTAGAGCCCGGCCTGCGCGCGGGCGACATAGGCGCGCGCCTGTTGATAGGTTGCGAGCGCCGCAGCAAGATCCTGGTTGGCGAGCTCCACCTGGGGTTCGAGGTCGTCCAGCGTGCGATCTTTGAAACGCTGCCACCAGTCGCCATGCGGTGCATTGTCAGCGGGCTGCGCCGTCTGCCACATGTCGGCTTGCCCTTTGAATTTCGCCGGCATTGGCGTGGTGAGCTTCGGCGGCGCATAGGCAGGCGCGAAATCACACGCCCCAAGTGCCAGCGCCGGCCCGAGCGCCATCAAAAAACGCCAAACTCGCATGGTGCGCCCCCGCCCCGAAGCTACGTTAACGCGCGCTGATCTCGGGCGCGAGTCCGTCCCGGCCTGCAATCCGCACCGTATCGCCGTCGCTGATCGAATCGGACGGGTTTTTGACCACGAGATCGGTGGCCGACAATCCTGACCGAACCTCCACCGTCGTCCCGAAATCGCGCCCGATTTGAATAGGCTTCAGCGTCACTTTGTCGTCGGGGCCGACTACCGCGACGCGAAGCCTGTCGCGCCGGAAAATGAGGGCACTCGCGGGCAGAATCAGCTCATTCGGAGTGGGCGGAAGCTTGAAATGCACTTCGACGAAGGCCCCCGGCTGCAGAAGCCCATCCTTATTGTCGCGATGCAGCTCGACCTGCAGAGTCCGCGATTTGCGCGTGATGGCATCCGAGGTCGTCGCTACGACGGCAAGGAAGGTTCTTTCCGGATATTGCGACAGCTTCAATTCGGCCGTCATTCCGCGATGGATCCGTGCGGCATAGGCCTGCGGAACATCGACATAGATCCGCATTTCGTGGATATCGGCGACCTCGAACAGCTCCTTTGAATTGGCATGCGTTCCGTCATGCACAAGGGCCCCGACGTCAACCTTGCGTGCGGTCACGACACCATCGAAGGGGGCGGTAAGCCGCTCGAAGCCTTTGAGCGCCTCGAGCCGTGCGACATTCGCCTTGGCTGCTGCGACTTCCGCGACTCGGGCCTGGTAGTCGCCCTCCTTTTCGTCGGTCACCTGCTGCGAGACGGCATTCTCCTTCTGCAGCGACTCCCAGCGCTTCGCCGTGATTTGGGCGAGTGCGGCATTGGCCTTGGCCTTTGCGAGTTCACCCTTGGCCTGCTCCAATTGCTGATCGAGTTCGGGCGCATCGATAGTGGCCAATACGTCGCCAGCCTTCACTTTGGCCCCAATATCCTTGTACCACATTTGTACATAGCCGCTGACCTGAGCATGGATCGGCGCCGAATACCAGGCCTCGACATCGCCGGGAAGGACGAGCTGCTGAGAGCCGGCATTGTGCTGCGGCGTGACCACTTCGACCGTTGGGATGGCTTGCGCCCGCGTCCATTTCGCGAGACCGACGTCGCCTTTTTCGCGGCTGGTGACGCCGCTGAATGCGACAATGCCGGCAGCGACGCCAATGAAGGCCAAGCACCATGCAACTCTACGGCCTAGCTTTTTGGGGTCGCTGGAGGACATGGCGTCTCACTATTCCATTGTTGCATTAATGCTGCGGAAGCGGCTCGATAGCCGCCGATTCGCCGCGTGCGTCGGCAGCGTGCCCGCCGATCCTATGCCCGCCGCGTGAATGGACCAAGGCGAATAGCGCCGGCACGAAGAAGAGCGTCGCGCAAGTGGCGCAGATGAGGCCGCCGATGACGGCGCGGCCGAGCGGCGCATTCTGCTCGGCGCTGAGCGCCATCGGCAGCATGCCGATGATCATCGCCAATGCCGTCATGAGCACCGGCCGGAAACGTGTGAAACCGGCGTCGAGTGCCGCCGTCACCGCATCGGCCCCGTCCATCAGCCGCTCCCGCGCAAAGGCAATCACCAGAATGGAATTGGCCGTCGCCACGCCCATGCACATGATCGCGCCGGTCAGCGCCGGCACAGACAAGGTCGTATAGCTTGTAAACAGCATCCAGACGATCCCGGCGAGAGCTGCAGGCAAAGCGGCGACGATGACAAAAGGATCGATCCATGACTGGAAGTTGACGACAATCAGCAGATAGATGAACACGATGGCCATAGCCAAGCCCGCCAAAAGCTGGCCGTAGGCGGCTGTCATCGTCCGGACCTGGCCGCGCAGCACCACCGTCGAGCCCGGCGGCGCTTCGGCGGCCGTCTTGTCGAGAATCCGTTGTATGCTCGTCGCGACGCCGCCGAGGTCGCGGTCCTGCGTCGTCGCGTAAATGTCGACGACGGGCTGGACATTGTAATGCGACACGACGGCATCGCTCATTCCGCGCTGGACCGTGGCGATGCCGCCGAGCAATTGGGTCGTGTCGTTTGCCGTCACCGGGACGTTTTTGAGGTCGCCGAGCGAGTCGACCCAATATTGCGGCATCTGAATGACGATCGGATAGGACACGCCGTTCTTGGGATTGAGCCAAAAGGTGGGTGCCGTCTGCAGGCTGCTCGCGAGCGTGTCCTGCAAGGATGTCGCCACGTCTTTTTCGCTGAGGCCGACGTCGCTGGCGAGGGTGCGGTCGACATTGACGTATAAGGTCGGGACGTTGAACGCCTGTTGGATGCGCGTATCGGCGATCCCCGGAACATTGGCAATTTGCCTGAAGATCTTGTCGGCATAGGCGCGATCGGCGCCGAGATGCGTGCCGATCACCTGCACGTCGATCGGCGCCGGCAAGCCGAAATTCAAGATCTGCGACACGATATCGGCCGGCAGAAAGGCGAATGTGGTCCCCGGGAACATGCGCGGCATCTGTTCGCGCAACGTCTTTATGTAATCGGCGGAGTCCTCGGCATAGCCCGGCTTTAGCGAGATCAATATGTCGGCATCGGCGGCGCCGACGGTGCCCGAATTGGCATAGGCCATATTGATGCCGCTGAACGGCAGACCGATGTTGTCGACGATATTGTTGAGCGCCTTTGGCGGAATGATCTGACGGACCGCATCTTCGATGTGGTCGCAGAGATCCGCCGTCTGTTCGATCCTTGTGCCGACCTGCGCCCTTATGTGCATCTTGATCTGTGCGGCTTCGACGGGCGGAAAGAAATTCTGGCCGAGGAAAGGAACAAGGCCGAAGGAGACGACAACGACGGCGAGGAAGGCAATGATGAACCACCATCCGCGTCCCATGGCGAGCGCAAGAACGGCGCGATAAGTATTGCGGGTCGCTTCGAAACGATGCTCGAATCCGCGTTGAAAGCGCACGAGGGGATTGCGGCTCGGCGGCTCACTGATGCTGTGGGCATGGCCTCCCTGTCCGGCTTGCGCTGCGAGCATATAGCGGGCCAGTGTGTTGACCAGCGTTCGCGATAATATGTATGAAAAGATGAGCGCGAATACCACGGCCTTGGCCATCGGCCTGAACAGAAAGCCGGAGACGCCGCCGAGACTGAACATCGGCACGAAGACGATGCAGATGCACAGCAGCGAGACGGTGGCGGGAACGACGATCTGCCGCGCGCCGTCCATGATCGCGAGTTCGATCTCCTTGCCCTGCTCGAGATGCCAATTGATGTTTTCGATGGTCACCGTGCCGTCGTCGACGAGAATGCCGACGGCGAGCGCGAGCCCACCCAAGGTCATCACATTGATCGTTTCGCCGGTCGCGGAGAGCAGAGCGATGGAGCCGAGGACAGCGAGCGGGATCGAAATCAAGATGATCACGGTCGAGCGCCAGCTGCCGAGGAAGAGCAGGATCATCAGGCCGGTCAAGGCGGCTGCGATCGCGCCTTCTTCGAGGACGCTGTCGACGGACGCCTGGACGAAGCCTGACTGATCGCCGACCGCATGGATGTCGATCCCCGGGGGAAGGCTGGCCTTGATCTTCGGCAGAAGCGCCTTCACGCCGTTGATGACATCAAGCGTCGACGCCGAGCCGGACTTCAGGATCGTCATCAGCACGGCGTGCTTTCCGTCGACGCGGACGGCATTCAGCTGCGGCGGTGATCCCTCGTGCACAAAGGCGACGTCATGCATATAGACCACCGTGTCGCCGATCGCCTTGATCGGCAGATCATTGAGACCGGCCATGGTCTTAGGCGCATCGTTCAGGGCGACGACATATTCGAAGCGACCGATCTTCTGCGTTCCCATCGGGATGATGAGATTTTGCGAATTCAACGCACGGCCAACGTCCTGGGCCGACAGGCCATAGGCTTGAAGCTTCTGCTGATCGATGTCGATCTGGATCTGCCGTACCTTGCCGCCATAGGGAGATGGCACGGCGGCGCCGGCAACGGTCGCTAGCTGCGGCCTTATGAAATTCTGCGCATAATCATTGAGCGCAGACTGCGAGACCGTGTTGCTCGACAGAGCGAGCTGCAGGACCGGCACGGTCGAGGCATTGAAGACCAGAACATAGGGCGGGGTGATGCCCGGTGGCAGCAATTTGAGCACGGTCTGCGAGGCGGCCGTGACTTGCGCGAGCGCCGTATTGATGTTCACCGTCGGCTGGAAGAAGACTTTGACGATGCCGTAGCCGGTGAGCGATTGCGACTCCATGTGCTGGATGTCGGTGACCTGCGAGCTGAGCGTGCGCTCATAATAATAGACGATGCGCCCCGACATATCCTCTGGCGGCATGCCATTATAGGTCCATACGACACTGATGACCGGAATGCCGATGTTCGGAAAGACATCGGTCGGCGTCTTCTTCCATGCCATGACACCGAAGATCAGGATCAGCATCGCCATCACCACGAAGGTGTAGGGACGCTGAAGAGCTATTCTCACAATGGCGATCATGGTGGCGGCCGTATTATTCCTTGATCCTGCTCAAATGTTTCCGGCTCGGGCAGTCAGCTTCGACCGGTCGGATCGTATCGACCCTGTGCCTTTGCCGGCGCGCCGAATCTCGCGCCTAGAGCATCTTATCCGCCTTCAAGTGAAATCACTTGACGGCGGATAAGATGCTCTAAATTCAAAAAACGAGAGCATCGTTTATGCGCAAAACCGCTCACACTTTTGCGCATGATGCTCTAGCCTCCGCCGCAGAAAAGCATGCGGCCGAAAAAGGCATATGACAAAGGCGCGCCCCGCCGCCGTTGGTTGAGACCGCTTCGAGACAAGACCCCTTTGCTGCAATGCCGTTGAAACGAAGGGCGCTCCCGCATCCGCGCTTCCTTGCAAAAGCGCCGAACGAAAGAGGCGGCGGGTCTCGCTTGCCATAAGCTTAAACGGTACGGCAACACCATAATAAGCCGGCAGCGCTGCTGAGTGGTATTAAATTTAAATTCAAGAGTTCAGCCTTAAGCCGATGAAACGCTTCAAATTGTAACGAATGGCCCGCGCTGTCGCCACTGCATGTCCATTGCGAACGTGTCGGCGCGAACGCGGTGATGGCAGAGCAACGCGGTCGCGATCTTCAACGCGCTGGCACCGCCGGCGGCCTCACCGCCGGCCGGCGAGTTCCTCATATTTTGTGGCGGACTCGGAGGCGCTGGGCTTCTCTGCCTCTTTGCGAGAAAGCTATAGGGCCGCCGTCTTTCCGAATGGTCTCGAACGCTTCTGCGCCTTCGCGCTTTCGCGGCGCAGCACGGCATTTGTCGCAAGCAGGGAATTGGCTTGCGGTGCGATTTCGAACGAAGCGCCGGGATGGTTGTCCTCGAGGCGCAAGGTGAGCCCGTGCAGCTCCGCGATGGTCGCCGCCATATTCAAGCCGAGACCGTTGCCGGGAATGCCGCTTGCCGAGCTCGAACGATGAAAACGTTTGAAGATCTTGTCACGCTCGGCAAGGCCGATGCCCGGACCATTATCGGAGACTTTCACGCATGGGCCTTCCGGGAGGGCCTTTGCGGCGATGTGCACCGCGCCGCCTTCCGGCGTGAATTTGATGGCGTTATCGACGAGATTGGTGAGCGCCTCCCGCAAAAGCTCGGCGTCGCCGATCATCGGAACGACATCCGCCGTCTCGAGGACGAGGGCGATCCGCTTGGCTTCTGCCATGGGCTCGTAGAGATCGAACACTTCGCGGCAAACCTCGGCCAGATCGACTTCGGCGAAGGCGCTCCGCCGCAGCCCGGCTTCGATCTCGGAAATCCGCAAGAGCGCGGCGACTGTCGTAATGGCCCGGTCGAGATCGCAGAGCGCCTGTTCGGCGGCCTTTCGCAATGTGTCCTCGGAGCCGTTGAGGCCGCGCTCGAGCCGCACCCGCATGAGGGCGAGCGGCGTGCGCAGATCATGCGCTATGTTGTCGCCGACGCTCTTGAGCTGGTTCATGAGACGATAGATCTCGTCGAGCATGAGATTGACGGAGCGGACGACCTCGTCGATGTCATCGGGCCGGCGGTGAACCGGCAGGCGCTCCCGCAAATCGCCCTGCACGACGCGGTTGATCGCATGCTGGATTGATTTGAGCCGGCGCGACGCTTGCAGACTGAAGAGCGCGCCGATGATCAATGCCAGCAGAATTGTCGGCCCGACGCCAATCGCCAAGGCTTCCAGCACCGAGCGGCGCAAGGCATAGACCTCGTAGAGGCTGCGGCCGAGCAGCAGAACGCCGCCGTCCGGCCGGCGTCGCGCGACGACGATCACCGGTTCCGCCCCTTCATCGCCGCTGGCGAGGCGCAATGTCTCCGTGTAATGGGCACGGCCATCCACCGGGACTGCCGGAGGTTCGACCACATTGCCGTAGAGGAGTTGGCCGTCGGCGGCATAGAGGCCGACATATTCGATCCGGCGCAGATCGCGCGTGAGACGCAGCTCCAGTTCGCTCTTGATCCGCGTCGTCGGCTCGGGGGCGGCGTGCGCGACTTCATCTTTCAGCACCGTGCCCAGCCGCCTGATCTCGGCATTGGAAACCTGCCAATAGATGATGGCGAATACGGCGCAGGTCGAAGCCGTTACGACGAGCGCGAAGATCACCGCGAGACGGAAGGCGGTCGACTTCAATAGGTCATTCATCGACATGAAGCATGAATCCGATCGCACGAATGGTCTCGATGAGCGGGGCTTCGCCCGGGCCGTCGACCTTGCGCCGCAGCTTGCCGATATGGACATCGATCACATTGGTTTGCGGCAAGGTGCGATAGTGCCACACATCCTCGAGCAGCATCGCGCGGGTGACGACGCGGTTGGGATGCCGCATGAAATATTCCAAGAGATTGAATTCGCGCGGCAGCAGCGACAAGAGTTGATCGCCGCGCCGGGCGGTGCGGTCGATCAGATCCATCGCGAGAGGACCGGCCTGCAGGCTCACCAGCCGGCCGTCGTTCGAGCGTCGCAGCAGGGCTTCGACCCGGGCGACCAGCTCTCCCAACGCGAAGGGCTTGACCAGATAATCGTCGCTGCCGGCCTTGAGCCCGTGGATGCGGTCATCGACCGAGGTGAGGCCGCTGACGACCAGCATGGGGACCTTGTTGCCCTCGGCCCGCAGCCGCTCGATCATGGGCAGGCAGTCGGTTCCGTGCAAAAGCCGGTCGACGATCATGATGGCGGGCGGATGCGCCCGCGCCGAAGCGAAGACTTCGGCTTCGGATTCGGCGATCCGGACGGTATAGCCCGCCTCCTCCAACGCCATGAAGATTTCCTGCGCCAGCTCGCGCTCGTCCTCGATGAGGAGAATCGGCGCGGTTTCGGAATTCCGGCGGGTGGCAGCCACTGGATCGTCCATTTTCTTGGAGCTGCGAGGGTTCCCAGCGTCGGCGCTGCTTTATCACATCATGTCCCGCAGCATCAAAGGATCTGAAAATGAAGTAGGCATCGCCGCGGCAGACGACAAGGCCTTTGCGGCGACAGTCCGGCCCAAAACGCCTTAAGAAATCGGGGCTTAAATGGCAATTTTCCAATCCGAGTTTTGCGGCGCCGCAAAAGAAAAGCGGGCCCGGAGGCCCGCTTGCAGAGTTCTTGGGTCTGAGTGCTTCGTGCTCAGTATTTCGCGACGAGCGGCGGCGACACCGGCGGCGCGTCGAACGGATAATAGCGGAAGGAGGCATAGACCTCTTGCTCGTTGAACCAAGGACTGCCGACATAGGCCGGCAGACTGTCCGACGAATTGGTGCCAGGGAAGAGCTCACGCTCGATATAGGCATATTGGAGGCCGACCCGGACGGAGCCGAAGTTGCCTTCGTAGATCTTGTCCCAGAAGCCCACGGTGGCTTCCCAGGTCGCTTCGGTGACGCCTTTGCAGGTGCCGTTAACCACAAAGCAGCCCGAATTGTCGGCGTTCGTGGGGCTGTAGCCATAGTAGCTGCTGCCAACGGAGAAGGCGTCGGCGGAGAGGATTCTTTCCTCGCCGCCCTCGACATAGAGGTCGAGTTGCGGCGTCGCATGCACGGTCAGATTGCCGTAGTACATGACCTCAGGCACCGGGTCGAGCGAGCCGTCCGGATTGAAGGTCGCACCGCTGAGCTGGCCCGAGCCATAGCGGCCGATGCCGCGGCCGATCATGGCAGAGCCGTTCACATCTACCCACTTCGGCAGGATCGGAATGAGGATGCCGCCACCCGCGCCCCAGCCCGTCGTGTCGTATCTGCTGTTGTTATAGGAAAGAGCCGACACCGCTTGGCTCGTCACAGTCACGCCGTTTTCCACATAGTCGTAAAGGTCGGTGTAGAGGCCGAAGGCTTCGACATGGATCTTGCGGTCGCCGACGGTCGGCTCCCAGGCCGCCTTGGCGATCACATCCGGCACGTGGTTGATCGAGTAATAATTATAGCTGTCCAGCTGGCCCGAACCGCCCGACGGCAATTGGTTGCAGACAACTCCGTTCCCGTTAACAGCAGTGACCGGCACAGATGCGCCCGGAGCAGAGCTGCCCGAGAGCGAACCGGCCGGGCAGCCCGTCGTCTGCGGCATTTCGGCGGAGGCCGCCAGCCAGAACGTGTTGCCGAAGTTCTTGACCAGGCGGACCTGCGGCTGACGCGTCCAAGTGAAGCCGGCGACGTACTGTGCGTCGATCGTCAACGGAATGACTTCATTGCGCGGCGTGATGCCCTTATTGCTCATCGTGACGAGCGACCAGGTCTGGCCGGCGAGGAGATGCACGCCGATGTCGTTCCAGTCGAGAGCGCCATAGAGATGGCGGACGCGCGGCGAGTAGGAATTGCTCTCGCCCGAGTTGGCGGTGATGCCGGAGGCCAGGAAGTCGAACTCGCCATAGGCGGATGCGACCGTGGTCGGGTTGATCTCGCCTTCCGCCAAGAGCGACACGCGCGACTGGCGGGCGGTGCCGCGGATCTCGTTCATATGCGCGAGCGGGCTGTTGTATTCGTCAATGCTGCCGAAGGCGGGGCTGAAGTCGCCGCCCGTATCACGCGAACGCCACACACCTTCCGCCGCCAGGAAGCCGCCGGGGGTGAGGGTGATGCCGTTCAGATGGAACTTCTTGTCCCAAGGCATGGGCGGGGTATAGGGCGCCCCAGGCGGCGGATAGACGGCCTCGCGCCGCAGCACCTTCTGCGTCACCTTGGCCTGCTTGTCCATGCGATGCTCGAGCTCTCGCAGGCGCATTTTGAGATCGTGGATCTCTTTGATGGTGACCTGATCTTCCGCCTTGGCGGCGGTCGCCGCCATCGCGAGCGTCATAGCCGCGATCGAGACGCAGCTGACGAGTTGTCGAGATACCCGGCCGGAAAGGCCGCGGCCGGCGGCCGCCGATGCGCCGCCTTTCTTGGTCGTTGAAGTGTGCACGAAAGTCCCCCAATGCGGTTGTCGAGACCTGGCTCTATGAGCCGGTCTCTATTGAACCGTGTGCAGTGATAGCGGGCTTGGGCTCGGGTTTTGTGACAGTTTATCCTGGCTTTCATAAATTTTATTTCATAAAGCGCTGCGCGATCGAGCTTGGACACCATTGACGGAGCGGAAAGATCTGGGCTTCGGCTCGGAAAGGCCATGCTCAAATCGCATTGAGTGGCGTCAACATATTGTTTTCAAAGGATAATTATAATGTTCTTTGGACTTGACCGCGACGCCATTTTGCGATTGCGCATTGCAGCATCGAGCGACTCACAGTGCGAGCCAGATCCGCGGCCGTGGTATTTTGTAAGCCAGTGTGTCCGTTTGGCATCATAGGATCTGAGCGCAGCGGCCGGAGCCGAAAGCGCGATGGCACAAGGCGGCCTAAGGTGACATGCCGGAAAAGCGAATGGATCGCGCGTCATGGCCGGGCTTGTCCCGGCCATCCACGCGGCTCGACTTGGCGTGACGCAGGATAGTTTCGTCTGCACCACGACGAAAAAATCTACGTTACGGTATCTCCGAAATTCAACCGTTGAAGCGTTTTCACGGCGTGGATGGCCGGGACAAGCCCGGCCATGACGGCTGTGGGAAGCGGGGCGCCAACCGGCGCAGCGCCCAAAAAAAAGCGGGCCCGGAGGCCCGCTTCCCTAGGTCTTGCTCCCAATTCTTTGGGTTCAGTATTTCGCCTGCAGAGGCGGCGACACCGCCGGCATGTCGAACGGATACCAACGCAGGCTGGTCAGGACGATATTGTCGGAGGTCACCGGCGATCCGACGAGCGGCGAACTCCCCGAACTCGCACCGCTGCCCGCGAACAGAACGCGTTGCGTGTAGGAGTATTGCATGCCCCAACGCACGGTCCCGGCCATCCCCGAATAGATCTTGTACCATAAGCCGCCGGTGGCCTGCCAGACTTCCTTGGTGGCGCCTGCGCAAGTGCCACCCTCGATATAGCAGCCGCTGTTGTTGGCATTCGGAACGCCGACGCCGTAATAGCTCGAGCCCGTCGCCCAATAATTCCCGAATTCACGCTCGAAGCCGCCGCCGCCCCAGATATCGATCTGCGGTGTGATATGCGCGGTCAAAGAGCCGAGGAACATGACTTCCGGGATCGCCGAGACCGAGCCATCTGGATTGAAGGTCGCATCCGGGAGGAGCGAGGTGCCGAAGCGGCCGATGCCGCGGCCGGCGAAGACCTGATCCTCCGTATCGAGCCATTTCGGGATCAGCGTCGCAACGACGCCGCCGCCGACGCCCCAGGCGTCCGTGGTCATATTACCGCCGGGCGTGTAGCCGCTGACCAGGCCTGTCGAGGTGTTGAGAATACCGCCATAGGCGACCTGATCATACTCCTCGCTGAAATAGCCCATGGCTTCGAGATGCACGTTCCGGTCGGCCACTTTGCCGTCCCAAGCGGCCTTGCCGACGATGTCGGGAATACGGTTGAGCGAATAGTTGACGAGCGAATTGTAGAACAAGCCGCCTTGCGATTCGCAAAAGACGTCCACGCCATTCGGCAATTGGCCAAAGGCGCCGCCCGCGATCGGCAATGTCGTTGTGCCGTTCGTAGCACCCGGGCAGGACGCGAATGTCGTCTGCGGATTTTCCGCCGAAACGCCGACCGTGAACGGGCCCAGATCCTTGACGAAGCGGACCTGCGCGCCGCGTTCCCAGAGCTGGCCGGGAATGAAGTCTGCGTCGATGAAGGGCGCTGTGACGATGTTGCGCGGATCGAGCCCTTTGCCTTGCAGCATCATCAAGGTCCAGGCCTGGCCGGCGAGCACGCTGACACCCGGCTGGGCCCAATCCAAGGAGACATAGAGATTGCGGATGCGCGGATTATAGGAATTGCTCTCGCCGGCACTAGCGGTCTGTGCCGCACCGAGGAAGTCCATCTCGAAATAGGCAGAAGCGATCATGCCGGGCGCGATTTCCGCCTGAGCCAAAAGCGACGGACGGCTCTGGCGGGCGCTGAAACGCGTCTCGTTCATGTGGTAAATCGGCTGGTTCGGGAAAGGCAGCGCGCCGAACGCCGTCGCGATGTCGGCCTGATCCGCACGCTGGCGGAAGACGCCTTCGCCGGCGATGAAGCCGCCGGGGGTGAGGGTGACGGGACCGAGATGCAGCGCCTTGTCCGCGAAGAAGGGCGGCTCATAGGGGGCCCTCACGACCGCGAGTTCGCGACGTTCCACGGCGCGGATCTTGACCTTCGTCTCTTTCTGCTCATGCGCCTGCTTGCGCAATTCCGCCTTCAGCGCTTTCACCTGCGCCGTCAAGGCGTTGAGCTGGGATTGGATCTTGTCGACATCGGCGGTCTGTGCCTGAGCCGAGACGCCCATGCCGGCGAGCAAGGAGACGCCGGCGGCGGCGCCGAGAAGCCGCATCATAAGACGGCTCTTGCCGGTTCCCCTATAAAGTCCTTCGTTGCCGGTGAAACTGCTTTCCCCGGCAACAGCAAAGCCGGTTTGATGATGCGGTGTATCTCTCATCCTGGCATCCCCCCCTCTATCTCGAACTCTTAGCGGCGTCTTGGGAATTTGGCTCTTCGTCGAATTGCCCAAGCATGCGAATTGCCCCAAGCATGCAAAGGCGGTTCACTGGCCGTTCGGCCGTCTCTGTCGAGGCTTTTTCCTTGCAGCCCTGAATGACTTGTATTCCACATTCCATACTACGATTGCATAACGTCTTTTTTTCCGAGCGCAATGCGACAGTTCAGGCTGAGAGGAGATTAATTCACTGAAATCAAATCGTTTTTGCGATTTCGAAAGATCTGGCCAGAGCTGAATTTGGATCATTGTGACAAAAATGCTTCAGGCCGAATGCGAATGCAGCACTTGCGATTTCGGCTCAATTCCTCGTTCCGGCGGCTCTATTTCAAAGGCCTGAAGCATGTCCCGGATAAAGTCTGTCAACTTTTCCGGGACATGCTCTAGATAATGGCCAGCAACAGAATCGGCCGGCAAAGCATCTGCGCGGGATATGAACTTCTTCACGAGCTTTGGCACGCGCCGCTACGCGGTTCCTCAGACCAAACGGCAGGCGTGAATTTATTCTTTACCTGAATGCCGTAGCAGTCGAATGGGCTTGGGTGGGGAAGCGCTGCGGCAAGGTCTCGATGAACGACATTTTCAATTACCGGACCATTGCTGTCGTCTACGCCCTCAAGTGTTTCTTGCAGGCGGTGGCCCTGCTTTACGTCTGGTACGTCAATCGCAAATATCCGCCCGCCCGCAAATGGGCGATCGGCTCCTTGCTTCTCGCCCTCGGGACAGCGCTGATCGCCCTGAACCCCGACATTTCGTCGACGGCGCTCATCATCGGCCGCAACGTCTTCATTTACGCCGGTCTCGTCATTTTCGGCTTCGGCATCACCGAGGCTTGCGCGGCGCCGGCGCCACGGCGTTTTTTCGGTGCGTTGGCGATCGCCGCCTTGCTGTTGCAACGGTGGTTCACGGTTCAAATGCCGTCGACCACGGCGCGCGTGATCGTGTTTACCCTCAGCCTCGCCCTCGGCGCGAGCTATGTGGCCGTTGGTGCGCTGCGCTCGCCGGCAGGCCCGTTGCGTGGAACCCGGCGCCTGATCGGAATTCTGCTGATGGTCCAGGCCAGTGTGGCGCTGGTTTGCGGCGTCGCGGCCTTTCAGCCGGATTTCATCGCCGGCCTTCAGACCCACACATCGATCACGCGGACCGTCTTCGTCCTCGTCTCCGTCGGCGCCTCGTTCCTGCTCGCTCTGGCCCTGACACTCCTCACCGGCCAGTGGACGAGCAGCCTGCTCGCCGCCGTTCTCGACAATCTCGAACATGGCGTTGCCATGTTCGACGAGGATAAACGTCTCGTCATCTGCAACGACCGTTATGGCGAGCTTTATGGCGTCGCGGCGCGTCAGCTGCGGCCGGGGACCACCCTGCCGAGCATTATCGCGCGGCGTATCGCCAGGGGCATTTTTGCCGGCTCCGACGCGCAGAGCTACTTCCGGGAACGGATAGCCTCCGTTGCCAACGCCTCGACCGCATTGCATCACCTCAATGATGGGCGCAGCATCGTCATTTCGCGCCGCCCCTTGCAATTCGGCGGCTGGTTGACGACCCATGCGGATGTCACGGCAGTGCAGCGGATCGAATCGCAGGTCGCTTATCTGGCGCATCATGATTCGCTGACCGGCCTCGGCAATCGCCAGCTCTTCGGCGACAGAATGAAGGAGGCGCTGGCGCGCCTCGGCCAGATCGGCCAAGGCTTCGCAATCCTGCTCATCGATCTCGATCGCTTCAAGGCGATCAATGACACGCTCGGCCATCCGAGCGGCGATGCTCTGCTGGTGGCCGTGGCGCAGCGCCTGCGCAGCTGCGTCGCCGACACCGATATCGTCGCTCGTCTGGGCGGCGACGAATTCGCCGTCGTGCAGACGAGTGGCGCAGGACGCGAGGCGATATCGCGCTTGGCGACGCGTCTTCTCGACACCGTCGGCACGGCCTATGATATCGATGGCCAGAAGGTCATGGTCGGCGCGAGCATCGGAATCGCCAGAGCGCCCGAGAACGGGACCGACGCGGATCAGCTCATGCGCAATGCCGATCTCGCACTCTATCGGTCGAAGGCCGAAGGCCGCAACTGCTATCGCGTTTACGACAGAGACATGGATGCGGATGCGCGCGCCCGCCATTCGCTCGAGCTCGATTTGCGCAATTCCATGATGTGTGACGATTTTCTGCTCGAATATCAGCCGGTCGTCAATGTCGCGCGCAATTTCGTCTGCGCCGCCGAAGCGCTGGTGCGCTGGCGCCATCCGGCCGGCTCGATCATCGAGCCTTCGAAATTCATCGGCATTGCCGAAGAGACCGGATTGATCGTGCCGCTCGGCGATTGGATCTTGGGAAAGGCCTGCTCCGACGCCGTCTCCTGGCCGAAGGACAGCAGGGTTTCCGTCAATCTCTCGCCGGCGCAATTGACCAATGGCAACATCTGCAAAAGTGTCGAAGCCGTCCTGCAGGAGACGAGATTGCCGCCGGCACGGCTCGAACTCGAAGTGACCGAGTCCGTTCTCCTGCACGCCAGCGAAGCGTCGCTTTCGATGTTGCATCGCCTCAAGGAGATCGGCGTCTCGGTCGCTCTCGATGATTTCGGTACCGGCTATTCGTCCCTAAACTACTTGACCAAATTCCCCTTCGACCGGATCAAGATCGACAAATCCTTCATCGTCGGCCTCGGCCATCGCGCCGAATGTTCGGCCATTGTGGCGGCGATCATCGGCGTCGCCCGCAGCCTTGCCATGGCAACCACGGCGGAAGGAGTCGAAACGCCGGAACAATATGAGTTGCTCCGCACGGCGGGCTGCACGGAGATGCAAGGCTATTTGTTCGGCCGGCCACGGCCCGTGTCGGAGCTCAGTTTCGCGGCCTGGGAAGATGCGCCGGCGAAGCATGTCGCCTGACGACGCCGAATGGATCGCCGACGAGCCCAAGTCGCGATCAACGGTCGCGATCAACGGTCGCGATCAACGAATGATCTCATCCGAACCCCCGGATTTAATCCGGCGGCCGGCAACTTTTCGGGATCATGCTCTATGGCGGCAGCCGCACCGTTGCGATCGCCATCGCCGCCATGCCTTCTTCGCGACCGGTGAAGCCGAGATGCTCGGATGTCGTCGCCTTGATCGCGATCCGCTCGACCGGAACGCCGGTGATCGCGGCAAGGCTTTCGCGAATCGCGTCGCGATGCGGGCCGATCTTCGGTCTTTCGCAAATGATCGTCGCGTCGATATGGGCAATCATGCCGCCGCGTTCGCGCAGCCTTTGGACGGCGGCGGCCAGGAAGATCGACGAGGCGGCGCCGCGCCACTGCGGGTCGGACGGCGGAAAATGGCTGCCGATGTCGCCATCGGCGATGGCGCCGAGAATGGCATCGGTGATCGCATGGCTCAGCACATCGGCGTCGGAATGGCCGACGAGGCCATGATCATGCGCGATTCTGTGGCCGCCGAGCCAGAGATGGTCGCCGGGACCGAAGGCATGGACATCGAAGCCTTGCCCAATGCGGACGTCCTGCAAGCTGCCGACGAGCTTCGCTTCGGCAACAACGATATCTTCGGCGCTAGTGATTTTCATATTCTCCGGCTCGCCTTCGAAAACATGCACGCCATGTCCGGCCCATTCGGCGATGGCGGCATCATCGGTGAGACCCGACTGACCTTCTTGTGCGGCCTTGCGATGCGCCGCGAGAATGAGATCGAAACGGAAAGCCTGCGGCGTCTGCACCGTGCGCAGGGCGGCGCGCTGCGGCGTCGCGATGACCCGCCCGTCGCTGTCGACTTCCTTGACCGTATCGGTCAGCGCCAGGCCCGGCACTGCGGCGCCATGCGCCGCCGCGGCGGCATGCGCCCGTGCGATCAGATCCTCGCTCGAGAACGGCCGCGCGCCGTCATGAATGAGAACGATCTCGGGCAGGGGCACTTGCCGCGCCAGCGCTTCGAGCCCGAGCCGGACACTGTCTTGACGGGTCTCGCCGCCCTGCGTCGGACCATAAAGGCGCGCCAGAGCCGCGGCCGGCAGATGCGTCACCGCTTGCGCGTAGAAATCTTGATCGTCCTTGTGGATCACGGTGACCAGCCGCGCCTTCGGCGCGGCCTTGAGCAGGGACGACAATGTGTGCGCCAGCAAGGGCCGGCCCGCAACATCCCTATATTGCTTCGGAATCCCCGGTCCAGCCCGCGAGCCGCGGCCCGCCGCGACGACCAGAATTGCCAATTCACCGCTCAGGTTCGTCTCCGGCTTGCCATGCATCTCAGGGCGTAGCTCTAAGCCAATCACAGGGCTTCTCCTGTCGCTTTTCCAGGTCCGCGTCAATTTTTCCAGCGTTGTGCATAAGCAATAGCCGTCTACAGTAGTTGCGACGCTGCACAAAGTGACTATAATTTAAACATGGCCGCCAGTGCACAAGCTTTAAGCAATAACAGCGATAGCATGACCGTTGGAGCTTTATCCCTCCAAGGCCGGGCCTTTCTCGCGCCCATGGCGGGCGTCACGGATTTCGGCATGCGGCGGCTGGCCCAGCGGTTCGGCGCCGCGCTCGCCGTCTCGGAAATGCTGGACGCTGAATTTTATCTCAATGGCGACCGCGAAGCTGCGATCCGCGCCGCCGGCGAGGGAATGACGCCGCATGTTGTTCAAATCGCCGGCTGCGCGCCCGAATCTCTCGCGGAGGCAGCCCGGCTGGCCGAAGCTGCCGGAGCGGCGATGATCGACATTAACATGGGCTGTCCGGCGAGACGGGTCACTGGCGGGGCGGCAGGTTCCGCTCTCATGCGCGACCTCGAACTTGCGACGCGGCTTTTGCGCGCCGTGATCGGCGCAGTGAAAGTCCCGGTTTCGCTCAAAATGCGGCTTGGCTGGGATGAAGCGGCGCTCAATGCGCCCGAGCTTGCGCGCCGCGCCGAGGCCGAAGGGGTCGCGATGCTGACCGTCCACGGCCGCACGCGCTGCCAGTTTTACCAAGGCAAGGCGGATTGGGCGGCGATCCGCAGGGTGCGGCAGGCGGTTTCCATCCCGCTCGTCGCCAATGGCGACTGCACCAGCGCGGCCGACGCAGCGGCGATGCGCGAAGCCTCGGGCGCTGATGCGGTGATGATCGGCCGCGCCGCCATCGGCCGTCCCTGGCTCGTCGGGCAGATCGCGGAGCAGCTGGCGCGGGGAGTAGCACAGCCGGAACTTCCGGCGACGACGCGGCGCGATGCGGCGCGCGAACATTATCGGACGCTTCTGTCGTGCTTCGGTCGGGAAAAGGGGCTGCGCCACGCGCGCAAGCATTTGGCCGCCTATGCGCATGGCTCGCAGCACCCGGATGCGGCGGCGCTGCGGGCGCGCCTCGTGACGAGCGAAAATCCGGCCGAGGTCGAAGCGCTTCTCGCCGCCTTGTTGGATGCCGAACCTGCTGCGGGGACGGCATGAGGAGAACCGGCCTCCCGACCACGCCGGGCGATCCCGTCCTTCTGCGCAGCGAGGCCGGCAAAGACGCCCATGCGGAGGCTGGCTTCCGCGCCGATCCGGCTCAGCTTCTCAATGCCCTGCCGCATCCAATCCTGGCCGTAGGGGCGGACGGCTTCATATTGGAAGCCAATCTGGCGGCGGAAATCTTCTTCAGCAGCAGCCGCTCGATCCTACTGCAGCAGACGCTGCTCAATCTTCTCCCTTTCGGCTCGGTTCTGCTGTCCTTGGTCGAACAGGTGATGCGCAGCGGCGCGGCAATCAATGAATATCGCGTCGACCTCGGCGTGCCGCGGCTTGGCGTGGAGAAAATGGTCGATCTGTTCGTGACGCCCCTGTCCGATTCGAGCGAAGGCGTGGTCGTCTTGCTGCAGGAGCGCACGATGGCGGAGAAGATGGACCGCCAGCTCACGCATCGCGGGGCGGCGCGTTCGGTCACGGCCATGGCATCCATGCTCGGCCATGAGATCAAAAACCCCTTGTCGGGGATCAGAGGCGCCGCGCAATTGCTGGAGCAGGAGGTCAGCGACACCGACCGTGCCTTGACGCGGCTGATCTGTGACGAGACCGACCGGATCGTCAAGCTCGTCGATCGCATGGAGGCTTTTTCGGACCGGCGTCCGCTCGAGCGCGAGAGCGTCAACATCCATTCGGTTCTCGATCACGTCAAGAAAGTGGCGCAGGCGGGCTTTGCCCGGCACATAAGATTCATCGAGAATTATGATCCGTCGTTGCCGCCCGTCCTCGGCAATCGCGACCAGCTCGTTCAGACCTTTCTCAATCTCGTCAAGAATGCCGCCGAGGCGATCGGTGAGGCGCGCAGCGACGGCGAGATCGAACTGTCCACGGCCTACCGGCCCGGCGTCCGGCTGAAAATTTCCACCTCTGACGTCCCGGTGAGCCTGCCGTTGGAATTTTGCGTGCGCGACAACGGCCCGGGCGTGCCGCCCGAAATTCAGCAGCATCTGTTCGAACCCTTTATAACGACGAAGGCTTCCGGAAGTGGCCTGGGACTTGCGTTAGTGGCGAAAATCATCGGCGACCATGGCGGAACGATCGAGTGCGAATCGCACCCGCGCCGGACGACTTTTAGAGTGCTCATGCCCATGTACGCCTTGCGCGACGGCCGCAGCGGGAAGCTGAAGTGAGCAAAGATTAGCCCCAAGAGGCCTTTGGAGGTGCCGGGCGATGGGAGGAAATATCCTCATAGCCGATGATGATGCTGCGATTCGGACCGTCTTGAGCCAGGCCCTGTCACGCGCCGGTTACGAAGTGCGGACCACCGGAACCGCGGCCACGCTCTGGCGCTGGGTCCAGTCCGGCGACGGCGATCTCGTGATCACCGACGTGGTCATGCCCGACGACAATGCCTTCGAGCTCTTGCCGCGCATGAAAAAGCTCCGGCCCGAGCTGCCTATCATCGTGATGAGCGCACAAAACACGTTCATGACGGCGATCAAGGCCTCGGAACGCGGCGCCTATGATTATCTGCCGAAGCCCTTCGATCTGCGCGAGCTCGTGGCGATCGTCGGCCGCGCGATGAACGAGCCGAAGAACCGGGCGAAGCTCGCCGCGCCGGCCGATCTCGAAGGCATGCCGCTCGTCGGCCGCTCGCCGGCGATGCAGGAGATCTATCGGGCGCTCGCCCGCCTCATGCAGACGGATCTCACGGTGATGATCACCGGCGAATCGGGCACCGGCAAGGAGCTCGTCGCCCGCGCGCTGCATGATTACGGCAAGCGCAAGAAGGGGCCGTTCGTCGCGATCAACATGGCCGCCATCCCGCGCGACCTCATCGAGAGCGAATTGTTCGGCCATGAGAAGGGCGCCTTCACCGGCGCCAATCAGCGCTCCGCCGGTCGCTTCGAACAGGCCGAGGGTGGAACCCTGTTTCTCGACGAGATCGGCGACATGCCGATGGAGGCGCAGACGCGTCTGCTGCGCGTGCTGCAGCAGGGCGAATATACGACCGTCGGCGGGCGTACGCCGATCAAGACCAATGTGCGGATCATCGCCGCCACCAACAAGGACTTGCGCGGCCTGATCCAGCAGGGGCTGTTCCGCGAGGATCTGTTCTTCCGCCTCAACGTCGTGCCGCTGCGCCTGCCGCCGCTGCGCGAGCGCAGCGAGGATATTCCCGATCTCGTCCAGCATTTCTTCGCGCTCGCCGCCTCCGAAGGGCTGCCGCTCAAACATATCGAGCCGGCGGCGCTCGAACGGATGAAGCGCTATCGTTGGCCGGGCAATATTCGCGAGCTCGAAAATCTCGTGCGCCGCCTGGCGGCGCTCTATCCGCAGGAGGTAATCAGCGAGGCTCTGGTCGATACCGAACTCTCCGCCGAGTCTTCGCCGCTGCTGCCGGGTTTCTCGCAGCAGCATTTGGGCGAGGATCGCGGCGGCAAGGAAGGCGACCGCAGTACGAGCCTCGCGAGCGCGGTCGAACGTCACGTCTCCGAGCTGTTTAAAGCGTATGGGGACGGCCTGCCGCCCCCCGGCCTCTATCACCGGGTCTTGCGGGAATTGGAGTATCCGCTGATCTCGGCAGTGCTCGCGGCGACGCGCGGCAATCAGATCAAGGCCGCCGAGCTCCTCGGCCTCAACCGCAACACTTTGCGCAAAAAAGTTCGCGATCTCGACATTAGGCTGATGCGCTCGCCGCAATAGCGTGACAGCGCGCCGCCGCTCTCGCCCTTGCCGAGCATCCGTGATGCTGTCGCAAGTTGCGATGAGATCGGGGCGATCAGCGATAAGATTGTTCTGACGCATCGTCTTGTTTGAAAGGTCCGCAACTTTTCGGGCTGGTGCTGGAGCGGAAGCTTTGGCTTGTCCCGGCTATTTGTCGGGCCATGCTCCGACTGGCCCCGGAAATGTCGTATTTGTGCAACAGCGTGATCTTCGCGCAACGCGAAGCGCTGCTCTTCATGTTACTCTGTCAGCTGGAGAGGAGCGCGGTAACGGGCAGGGACCTATGACAGCTGTACAAGTTGGCTCCGCGATGAAGGCGCGTTCGATGCCTTCCCGGCGGCGTGCCGGTCTTGACGCTGCCGCGCGGCCGATCCGGCAGCTCCGCCGGTCGGACGAAGCCCTCAGATAATATCTCCAGGCGGCGAGCCGGATGCGCGAGTCGATCATTCCACAGCGTTCGACCGCGGGACGTAAGCGGTCGCGGCGACGGAGCTCGAAGCTGGGGCCGGTCGCGGTCATCCTCGCGCTCGTTGTGGCGACGACGAGCTTCTTGATCTTTACCGGCTATACGCCGATCCCGCCGACCAATCGTGTCGTCCTCGGGCTGCTCGGCGTCAACGCCCTTTGCATCATCTTCCTGACCGTTGTCGTCGTTATGGCGGCCTGGAGCCTCTTCGCAGCGCGGCGCGCGCAAGTCGCGGGCGCACGGCTGCACATGAGGATCGTCGGCCTTTTTTCGATCATCGCGGTCGTCCCGGCGATCCTCATGGCGGCGGTCGGATCGGTGACGCTCGAACGTACGTTGAACCCGGCCTTCTTGCATGATGTGCGCGGCTTCATTCTGAACACGGTCGACGCGGCGCGGCTCTTTCGTGAAGGACAATGTCGCTCGCTCCTCCAAGAGGCACGCCTCACCGCCGCGGATCTCGACCGCGGCAAAACCATGTTCACCGCCGACCGACAATTGTTTCATGAGTTCTTCGCCTCGCGCGTCCGCTTCCTCGGCTTCACCGCCGCGGCGATGATGCATTCGGACGGCGCGATCGAGGAGAAGATCGACACGGGCGCGCGATTCGGCACGTCGATCGTCAAGCCGCAGTCCAATGATTTCGAGGACGCCAAGAAGAACGAGCCGCTCTGCCTGATCCTCGACGAGGGCCGCACCTTCGTCGCTTTGCGCCAGCTCTCGGCCTTTGACGACACGTTTCTTTATGTGGCGCGGCCGGTCGATCCGTTCAGCGTCGCCTTTCCACGCCAAGCCTCGCGTCTCATCGCCCTTTATGACGTTTTCGACAGCCATCGCTCGACCATACAGGTCGTCTTCGCGACCATGTATGTGCTGATCGCTCTCATCATGCTTTTATCGGCGACCTGGGTGGGGCTTTCCTTCGCCGACCGCCTCGTCGCGCCGATCCGTCGCTTGATCGCGGCGACCGACCAAGTGGCCTCCGGCAATCTCTATGTGCAGGTGGCGATCGATCCATCGGAAGGCGATCTCGCCCATCTTGGCGACACGTTCAACAAGATGACATCAGAATTGCGCCTGCAGCAGAACCGGCTGATCGCGGCGAGCAATCTCATCGACGAGCGCCGGCTGTTCACCGAGGCGGTGCTGTCCGGTGTGCCTGTGGCGGTGATCGGGATCGGCACGCGCGGCCAGATCACCGTGCTCAATCCTTCCGCCGAACGGCTGATCCATCCAAGCGGCGAGGCGAGTGCCACCGCCATCGGCCAGCCTGTCGAAGACGTATTGCCCGAAGCCGCGCCCGTGCTGGCTGAGGCGCGCTCCGGCGACATTCGCCTGATGCAGGGCCAGATCTCGGTGAGCCGGGCAGGGCGCGAGCGCATCTTCAACATCAGGGTGACGACCGAGCCCGGCAACCGTGCGCAAAAGAATTACGTCGTGACCCTCGACGACATCACCGATCTCGTCTCCGCGCAAAGGACCGCCGCCTGGGCCGATGTGGCGCGCCGCATCGCCCATGAAATCAAAAACCCTTTGACGCCGATCCAGCTTTCGGCCGAACGGCTGCGGCGCAAATATGGCCGTCTCATCACCACGGATCGGGATGTCTTCGATCAATGTGTCGACACGATCGTGCGGCAGGTCGACGATATCAAACGCATGGTCGATGAATTCTCGTCCTTCGCCCGCATGCCGAAGGCCAGGCTCGCCGAGGATGATCTGACGGATTGCGTGCGCCAAGTGATCTTTCTGATGCGGGTTGGCCACCCCGACATCGAGATCGAAGATCGCGTCCCAAAGGAATCGATCATCGCGTCGTTTGACCGAAGGCTTCTGTCGCAGGCGCTCACCAATGTCGTCAAGAATGCCACGGAAGGCATCGCCGCCCGGGCGGCGGTCGAACCGGTGAAAGGCCACGTCTCCGTGTCGCTCGACGTGACACCAGCGGGGCTCGCCGAAATTTTCGTGACCGACAATGGCAAAGGCTTTCCCAAGGACAATCGCAACCGGCTGCTCGAACCCTATGTCACGACGCGGACGGAGGGGACCGGCCTCGGCCTCGCGATCGTCGCCAAGATTCTCGAAGACCATGGCGGCGGTCTCGAACTTCTCGATTCGCCGGAAGGGCGCGGCGCCGTCGTCCGGCTCTATTTCCCCTGCAGCGACGCGGCGCATCGCAGCGACGGCTCTGCCGCCGAAGAGATGACCGCGTCCGATGAAAGCCCCAACTAAGAGAGCGCGAAGGCAGAGATGGCAAGCGATATTTTAATCGTCGATGACGAAGCCGACATTCGCGATATCGTATCGGGCATTTTGTCCGACGAGGGACATGGCACGCGCGCTGCCAAGAATTCCGACGAGGCGCTCGCCGCGATCGAGGCGCGGCGGCCGCATCTCGTCTTTCTGGACATATGGCTGCAGGGCTCGCGCCTCGACGGCATGCAGCTTCTGCAATTGGTCAAGACCAGTCACCCGGTGCTGCCGGTGGTGATGATCTCCGGCCACGGCAATATCGAGACGGCCGTCTCAGCGATCAAAATGGGCGCCTATGATTTCATCGAGAAGCCGTTCAAGGCCGACCGCCTGGTCCTCGTCGCCGAGCGCGCGCTCGAGGCCTCGCGGCTGAAGCGCGAGGTCAATGACCTTCGGACGCGCGCGGGCGCGGTCAACCGCATCATCGGCAAATCTACGGCGATCAATCAGTTGCGCCAGGTCATCGAGCGCGTCGCCCCGGCCAATTCGCGAGTCCTCATCACCGGCGCGCCGGGCGTCGGCAAGGAGCTGGTGGCGCGCTCGATCCATGAGGCTTCGGCGCGCGCCTCGGGGCCTTTCGTCGTCATCAATTCGGCGACGATCACGCCGGACATGATGGAGATTGAGCTGTTCGGCGTCGAGGCGAAGGACGGCCGCAGCCGCAAGGTCGGCGCGCTCGAAGAAGCGCATGGCGGCACCCTCTATCTCGACGAGATCGCCGACATGCCGAAGGAGACGCAGGGCAAGATTCTCCGCGTGCTCGTCGATCAGAATTTCCAGCGGGTCGGCGGCGCGACGCGCGTGCATGTCGACGTGCGCATCATCTCCTCGAGCTCGCGCGATCTGCCGGGGCTGATCGCCGAAGGCGCGCTGCGCGAGGATCTCTTCCATCGCCTTTCCGTCGTGCCGATCCGGGTTCCCTCGCTCGCCGAGCACCGCGACGACATTCCCGAACTCATCGATTTCTTCATGGATCAGGTGTCGACGGCGACCGGCATGCCGCGCCGCAAGATCGCGGGCGAGGCCATGGCGGTGCTGCAATCGCATGACTGGCCCGGCAACATTCGGCAATTGCGCAACAATGTCGAACGGCTGATGATCCTCGCGCCCGGCGATCCCGAGGCCGAGCTCACCTCCGACATGCTGCCGGCCGAAGTCGGCGCGCTGGTGCCTTCGACGCCGAATGGCGCCGGCGGCGAAAGGCTGATGAGCCTGGCGCTACGCGACGCGCGCGAGGTTTTCGAGCGCGAATATCTCGTCGCGCAGATCAATCGCTTCGGCGGCAATATTTCCCGTACCGCCGAATTCATCGGCATGGAGCGCTCGGCGCTCCATCGCAAGCTGAAGTCGCTCGGGATCGATTAGCGCCGGCCCGGCCCGGCCGATCACGGGCCCGGCTCTGCCGGGAGCGATGGAGTCAGGCGAATCTCTCGAAGATAGGTCGCAAAATTTTCATGGCCTTCGGAGAGCGTCTTGGCGATCCCCTCCAAGTCCTCGATCGTATATCCGTTTGCATAATGGTCGCCTTCGACGAAATCGGTGCGGGACTTATCGTGCCACGGCCTGACGCGCGGCGGCGGGCGCAGAACCCAATCCGGCTGAGCCCAATTCGAATAGATGACGGGCATCCATGTCGAATGAGCAATATCGTTTCGCAGCCGCGTCAGGCCATGCGGAATTTGTAAATGCTCGCAGATCCGGTCATATTGATCGACCGGGACCGCGCGATGCCGAAGCAGATCGAGAAAGGCCTGCCGCTTGCCTTCGAAATCAAGGCCGCGAGTCAAAAGCATCACCGAGGCATAATCCGAGCCGGCGACCGTCGCCGCGGTCTCCAACATGAGCCGCTCAAATCGGGCGAACCCTTGAATGATGGTTCCGAAGAGCAGCAAGTGACGCTCGCTCAGGCAGTCTTGCAGCATGTTTCTTCATCCGTGGCTGTAGCGTCGATAATCTGCATCCTGGCACCGGCCTGTGGCCGCGCCTTGCGCTAGGTCAGTCGGAGACGTCCAAGCCCTATTGCTCTCGCCCGATCGCAGCAGAGCATACGATGACCGCGCGAGTTTGTCTTCGTACGGAGGGTTGCCGCCGGGCTTAGACCCGGGGGCGTCGCGAAGCATGATGCGCGCCCTCAACTGCATCCCGTCGTCCCCCGGGAAATATCGCACTTCAAGCACGTCCCGTTGCGCACGAGCGCAAAATTATTGCACTCGGGGCAGGCTTTGCCCGCATAGCCTTTCATGCGCGCTTCGCTTTGCTGCGGCGTAATGCGACCGCGGTGTGCGCGGCCGACACCAACCCATCGAGCTCGCCCAATTCGGCTTCGATCTCATTTTCGCGGCTCTTCTTCAGGGCCGTCGCACCTTGCGGGCCTCACCAAAAGGTGGCAGCATTATCTTAAATGACCACGTGGGTGCGGCATGTACTGGCTTGGCCGCGTCTTCCGCCGCGACCTTTTGCTCGGATGCCCAGCCGAGCTTTTTTCGACTGCACCGAAACAAAGGTGTGGCGCCAATGAGTTGGGAAGCGCCTAATATCATTAGCGCGGATTCAGGAACTGCTATGGCTCACTCCGGGGGGATTTGCCATGTCGGGTGTAAAGCGCGTGATTTTGTTTGCGGTCATTCTGCCGGCTACTCTTGGTGGATGCGGTCTGTATGTGCCGGAGAAGGATGTTTTTGTCGATGACACCGACCATAAGCCTGGATTGCCCTCTCCTGAGGGGACTATAGAAAATGCAATAATTGGTCATATTGACTGCGAAATACGTAAGGGCCTCTCGGAGGCTTTGCAATTGCCTAACGCCCAATGGCTGAAGACATGGGGTGCCGAAGTAACGTTGACAATTATCGCGGACGAACTGAGCGGGTTTAATCCCGGCGCTTCTCTGGTGACGCCGTTTGAGAACTCGATCAGGACCTTTCCCGTGGGAGGAAACGTCGTCAGCCCACAGTCATTTTCGCTCGGATTTGGTTTGTCCGGGACCGCCCATTCCACCCGTCAAGAAGTAATAGCATATACGCTCTCAAATTCAGAGCTTTTGGCTGAAGCGGATAAAGAACTCAAGCTCCGACGCGAATTGTACTGCAAGAAAAATGGGATCATGATAGATGGGGACTTGAAGCTAGCACAGTTTATCTATGACAAAGTATCTATTGAACCAAGTGAAGTGTCAATCGAAAATCCATTATGGGCTCCATATAATACATTCCAAGCTACGCTCAATTTCGTAGCTTCTTACGGAGGTAATGTGACTCCTACATGGAAATTGGCGACATTCACAGCTAATTCTAGTTCAACACTTCTAAATGCATCGCGAACAAAAACGAATACGTTGATGATCACATTTGGTAAGTATGTCAAAGCGACAGATACGTCACCAGCGCACTTATCCCCTGCTGCTGAAAATCTTAACAATGCCGGGCTCGGCGGCAACTCAACTGCAGCACAAATCCAAGGCACATCACATTAAACCTTGTCATCTCGGGAAAGCTCGTCATGGCAAACACCGTTCTGACGCCGGTCGAAGGCTAGTGCGGTCGTGCTGTGGTGACAATGCAGGACAATAGAATGCTTTTGAAAGTCTCGATCGACTCGATCTTCGCAACAGCGCTCGGCGAGCCCTAAAGTGTTTTTTGAGACGGGCAATATGTGTGCAGTGCCGGTAGCCGTTATCGACGGTCCTTACGACGCCGCTGCATTGTCGAGGGTCCTGGCCCAGGCGCCGGTCAACCTCGGCAACGGCAGCTGCAGTGTTGAACCAAACAACGCATGCAATCACGGCACTTTCGTCATGGGGCTGCTCGGCGCGCGCCGAGACGCTTTGATCCCAGGCCTATGCCCGGATTGCAAACTTTTGCATGTTCCGCTGTTCGTAGACGAGGGTGCGCCATGGGCGAGCGTTGCCGCGCTGGCGAATGCAATCATTGTTGCGGTCGCAGCCGGCGCGAGGCTTATCAATCTCAGTCTCGCGATCCTGGGCGACGATGCTCAAAATCACCCTGAACTTGCCTTGGCGCTCGACCGTGCCGAGGCGAATGGCGCCGTCGTCGTGGTGGCCGCCGGCAATCAGGCCCGTCCGGCCATAGGGCAACTTTTATCGCATCCGGTAACGGTTCCGGTTGTCGCGGTGGACGTGGCGGGCAGGCTGCTGCCGGACTGCAATTTCGGCCCCCTGATATTGCGTCGCGGTATCGCGGCCTTTGGCCACGAAGTGCTTGGCTATGCGCCGGGCGGCGGGACGACACTGATGTCGGGAACGAGCGTAGCGACCGCGGTCGCGACCGGAATTTTGGCGCTGCTGTGGGCGGAGCGTCCTGAGGCGGAAGGCGCCGAGATTCGCGCCGCCGTGGCGCGCCTGGCGCCGCGCAATGGCCCAGTTCCGCCAATGCTCGACCGGGACATCTTCTTGGCGGTGCTGGACCGGCGAGATGCCGCAGCGGTCGCGGGAGCTGCGTTGACGGAACACGGCAAGGCAAATTACGCGAGCTTGCAGGGGGAGACGACAATGAATGTTGGAAATGGGCTGCCGAGGTCGTTAAATCGCGGCGCTGGTCCGGCCACGCTGTCTGGCCAAGCGGTAACCCCGGCACAGGGATTGGGCGGCTGCGCCTGCGGGGCACCCGGCGGGGTATGCACCTGTGCGGAGGGGGGGTCGCCATCGCGTTTCATCTACGTGTTGGGCACCGTGGACATTCGCTTTCCGGACCAATCGATCTCCGCGGAATTGCAAACCGTGGCGGAGACGATGAACATTGTGCAGGAAGCGGACGAGGATCTGCGAACCTGGTGCTATCGGGTCCTGAGGCTGCCCGAGGCGCGTTATGTCGCCCGACAAGTGGGCTGGATCCTCACGGTCGAGCGGCAGCCTGCCTATTATTTGGCCCTCCGCGATTTGGAGGATCTCGACGACTTGGTCAGCTGTCTCGGTGAGCCTAAGGATGATGACCTTTGCTTGTTCGTCGGATCGAGTTCGCTGATCCCCGTCGAAACGTGCCCGGGGGTGACAGCCCCGGTCCTTGCGGTGGATCAGTTGTGCGCGTTCAAACAGGGTGCGCTCGCCGCCTGGTGTGAGCTTTCATCGGAAACACCACCCACGCTGAGAAAGCGGGCACCGGGTCAGAAAAAGTCTGGTTCAGATGAACAAAATCCGCAAGACCCGATTGAGCCAGATCCGGAGAGGCTCAAGCTCTTCAAGATGCTCGTCCAGAGCGCCGATAATTTCGGGGACACGGACGCATGGCGCGCGCTCAACTTTCTTGCCGTTCGCTACAAGCACATTTACGAGAAGTACGCCGAAAAGACGCACGATTACGATCTCATTAGTGTCAAGGTGATGACGTCCCGACTTGAGCGCGAGAAGCGCATCGTGGATCCGGTATTCGCTTTCCAACACAAGCAAACAGGAGTCGTGAAGAAATTTTTCGTTCGCGTGGATGTGAGTCACTTGTTTCCGATGATCGCAAACGAGATCGCTGAGTATTTCGACCGCTAGCACCAAAATCAGGAGGTTGCCATGTTTACGCCTGCTCCCATCGACAAAGACTTCGTGCCATACAACAAGCGCCCCGTGCTGAAGCGCAACGCCGGCCTTTTCGTCGACGGCACCGGCGGTAGGGGCCGCGGCGCGTCCCGCGTGGTGCCGCAAAGTATAGATTGCGCTGGACAGTCCACCGGTACAGCGTGCGGTGTTGTATACACAAGCGGCGGGCAGCAATACCGGCGTACTTGCTCTTCCGATGGAGAGTGTACCGGTCCGTTGGTCCAAGTGTAAGATTTGCGGGCATCGGATCGGCCGGATGTATCCCGTCGTGTCCAGGTTGCGGCGATATGCACGCCGAGGGCGGCTTTTCTGCGCACGGTGCCGCCCGATGCCCTCGATGAGCGACGCTCCAGGGCGGCGTGGGAACGTACAGCCGCATGAAGTTCCTCTTGTGCAGTTCCGCGCCGGGCCAACTCTCGACAGCCGGAACTAGGAGCCGCCTCTCGATTGAGCCGAACGCCATATTGCAGAGGGTGAGGCCCGCGTAGACCGGCAAGAGGAGATCCTGCCGGATTGGGCCGGGATGGTCGCTCAAAGGCGGCTATTCAGTAGTCTGCATGGGCCGAAGGTGGCTCAAACAGCTCGGCACGGACAGGTCATAACCGATACGAAGCTAGTCCGTGAATTTGAATGCGGACGGCACCGTAAAGCTCGCACCCGTATCATCGGAAACGATGACATCGACCGTATCTGCTCCCTGCGGGCGCGTCGGGATTAAGCCGGCCGCCGATGTTCCGTTCGTCGACACGGTGAGCTTATCGATCGCGGCAGCGCCCAGTTTGACGGTCGTGTGAGGGCCGAGGCCTTGACCGGTAATGACCACGACACCACCGGCAGAGCCTTCGGAGGGTTGAATTTCCGTGATCCCTAGGCCTGAAGCTTTGGCTTCCTCAGGGACCTGCACGATGAGTCGCGCAACTTCATAGAGGAAATTAAAAAATCGTTTCTCTTGTGTGCCGAAGATAAAGGCCGCCGCAAAAACGACGGGCCTCGCCGGGTCACCTTTGGGGTTGATAGCTTTCAGCAACACGACAGTCATGAGACCGGCAATGGCGCCGCTCAGCGGCCGACCAAAGTGCCAAAGGTTGTACGAAACATCCCAGCCGCCCGGTCCACCGGAATGATCGTAAATTCCCTTAAGACTGATGATGACGCCGCCCAGCGCCCCAAACCACATGCTCTCAATCGCCAAATTAAGAGAGTCGCCTCCCAACGTGAAAAAATGCGGACATTTTACATACAATACGCCCACAAGGATGAGCATCGCCAGCACCGCAAGGTCATAGAAAAATATCACCTTGCGACTGAGCGGCTTTCGCAGCTTCTTCTCTTGGGCTGGCTTCCGATTGCCGGATTGGCTTGCGTTTACGTCACTGCGGTGGTGTTCCTGCGGCATGCTCGCGCCCCCTCGCACGTGATATTTCCACGATAATTGCCTTGTGGCACTAGGCGAGTTCGGCCGCGTCTCGATCCGCTTTCGCTCTTCGAGGCTCACTTCGCCCGCTCAGGGGAGGGATCTGGTGCGGCGACTAGCCAGTAAATCCAATCTCAGTCTTGCCCTCAGTATCAACTTTCGAAGCGTCGACTTCCTTTTCCGATCCCTCTACGATCCATCCCTGAACTTTCTCAATGTATTCTTTGGTACCCATCCGTTTCGCTCTCGCGGGCTGTGCGAGATTGGTATCAGTGTATTCGTACTGATAAACTTTTACGGTACCCATAGTGTGACTTCCTTGCTCTCATTAAGACATATGAAATCTCAACTACATCCCGTCGTCGCGCCGCATGTATCGCATTTCAGGCACGTCCCATTGCGCACCAGGGTAAAATTATTGCACTCGGGGCAGGCTTCGCCCGTATAGCCTTTCATCCGCGCTTCGCTGCGCCGGCTCGCGACCGTGCCGCGCTCGCCCGGCAGCGACCAATCGAGGCCGCCGAGCTCCGCTTCGACCTCATATTCGAGATCCTTCTTTAAAGCCGTCGCGCCTTGTGGGCCCGCGGCCTGCGGAGCGGTCGAAACCAGCATCAGCTTGTCCGTCGGCTTGCCGCGCACAAAACCACTCGACACGAGCTTCGCGGAAGACGGCACGCCCTGCGGCGGCCGGCTCTGGTCCTCGCCCTTGCCGAGCGCATCATGGCCGATGTCGGAAGGATCGATATGGGCGAGATCGTTGCGGCCCAAATAAGAGATCGCCAATTCGCGGAAGACGTAATCGATGATCGAGGTCGCGTTCTTGATCACGTCATTGCCCTGCACCAGGCCCGCCGGCTCGAAGCGCGTGAAGGTGAAGGCGTCGACATATTCTTCGAGCGGCACGCCATATTGCAGCCCGACCGAAATGGCGATGGCGAAATTATTCATCAGCGAGCGGAAGGCGGCGCCTTCCTTATGCATGTCGATGAAGATCTCGCCGAGCCTTCCGTCCGAATATTCGCCGGTGCGCAGATAGACCTTATGGCCGCCGACCACCGCCTTTTGCGTATAGCCCTTGCGCCGGTCGGGCAGGCGCTCGCGTTGGCGCTCGCGCTCGACCCGCTCGACGATGCGCTCGACGATTTTTTCGGCGACGACGCTGGCGCGGGCGGGCACGTTCTGAGCCATGAGGATCTCGACCGCCTCTTCGCCATCCTCCTCCTCGTCGGCGATCAATTGCGCGTTCAAAGGCTGCGAGAGCTTCGAGCCGTCGCGATAGAGCGCATTGGCCTTCAGCGCGAGGCGCCAGGAGAGCATGTAGGCCTCCTTGCAATCCTCTATGCTCGCGTCATTCGGCATATTGATCGTCTTCGAGATCGCGCCGGAGATGAAGGGCTGCGCCGCTGCCATCATGCGGATATGGCTCTCGACGGACAAATAGCGCTTGCCCGTACGGCCGCAGGGATTGGCGCAATCGAAGACCGGATAATGCTCGAGCTTCAAATGCGGCGCGCCCTCGACCGTCATGGCGCCGCAGACATGGATGTTCGCGGCTTCGATCTCAGGTTTCGTAAAGCCGAGGAAGGCGAGCAGATCGAAATTCGGATCGTCGAGTTTTTCCTCCGGCACTTTGAGGTTTTTCACCACGAAGTCGGCGCCGAGCGTCCATTTGTTGAAGACGAATTTGATGTCGAAGGCGGCGGCCAGCGTCTTTTCGAGAGCGGCGAGCTTTTCCTCGGTGAAGCCGCGCGCCTTCAGGCTCGTATGGTTGATCGCCGGAGCCTGGCGCAACGAGGCATGGCCGACGGCATAGGCCTCGATCTCGGCGATTTCCGATTCGCGATAGCCCAAAGCGCGCAGACCCTCGGGCACGGCGCGGTTGATGATCTTGAAATAGCCGCCGCCGGCGAGCTTCTTGAATTTGACGAGGGCGAAATCCGGCTCGATGCCGGTCGTATCGCAATCCATCACGAGGCCGATCGTGCCGGTCGGCGCGACGACACTGACTTGCGCATTGCGATAGCCATGAGCTTCGCCGAGCGCGACGGCCTTTTCCCAGGCAGCGATCGCGTGCCGGCCCAACGCAGGGTCGGGCAAAGCCGCATGATCGAGCGGCACGGGCAAGATGGCGAGCTGCTCATAGCCCGCCGCTTCGCCTTGCGCCGCACGGCGATGATTGCGCATGACGCACAGCATCGCCTCTTTGTTTTCGGCAAAATGGGTGAAGGCGCCGCGCTCGGCGGCGATCTCGGCCGAAGTGGCATAGCAAATGCCGGTCATGATCGCCGACAGCGCACCGCAAATGGCGCGGCCCTCATCCGAATCATAGGCGATGCCCGACGACATCAGAAGCCCGCCGACATTGGCATAGCCAAGCCCGAGCGTGCGATATTCATAAGACAGCTTGGCGATCTCCTTCGACGGGAATTGCGCCATCAGGACTGAAATTTCGAGCACGAGCGTCCACAGCCGCACCGCATGCTCATAGGAGGGAATGTCGATGGTCTTCGTCTCAGGGTCGCGGAACTGCAGCAGGTTCAGCGACGCGAGATTGCAGGCCGTGTCGTCCAAGAACATATATTCGGAACAGGGGTTCGAGGCGACGATCGGGCCGGCGGCCGGGCAGGTGTGCCAATCATTGATCGTCGTGTGATATTGCAGGCCGGGATCGGCCGAGGCCCAGGCGGCATAGCCGATCTTGTCCCACAGCTCGCGGGCCTTCATGACTTTGTGCGCCTTGCCGTCGAGCCGGCGCGTCAAAGCCCAGTCTCCATCGTCCTCCACGGCGCGCAAAAAAGCGTCGGTGACGCGCACGGAATTGTTGGAATTCTGGCCGGAGACGGTGAGATAGGCTTCCGAATCCCAATCGGTGGTGAACGTATCGAAGGAGATGAGTTCGTCGATGTCCTTATAGCCCTGGCGGGCGAATTGGATGATCTTGCGGATCATGCCGTCCGGCACGCAGGCGCGGCGGGCGAGCTTGATCTCTTTCTTCAACGCCGGATTTTTTTCCGGATTGAAGCAGGCGTCGTCCGGTCCCTGGCAATTGACGCAGGCGCGGAGAATCGCTTTCAGCGCCTTTTTCACGATCTTCGAGCCGGTGACGAGGGCGGCGACTTTTTCCTCCTCCTTCACCTTCCAATCGATATAGGCCTCGATATCGGGGTGATCGACATCGACGACGACCATCTTGGCGGCGCGCCGCGTCGTGCCGCCGGATTTGATCGCCCCGGCGGCGCGGTCGCCGATCTTCAAGAAGGACATCAGGCCGGAGGATTTGCCGCCGCCCGAAAGTTTCTCGTTCTCGCCGCGCAATTTCGAGAAATTCGAGCCGGTGCCGGAGCCATATTTGAAGAGCCGCGCCTCGCGCACCCAAAGATCCATGATGCCGCCTTCGTTGACGAGATCGTCGGCGACGGATTGGATGAAGCAGGCATGCGGCTGCGGATGCTCGTAAGCCGATTTCGATTTGACGAGCTTGCCCGATTCGAAATCGACATAGAAATGGCCCTGGCTCGGCCCGTCTATGCCATAGGCCCAGAAGAGGCCGGTGTTGAACCATTGCGGCGAATTCGGCGCCGCCATCTGGGCGGCCAGCATGAAGCGCAATTCGTCATAGAAGGCTTCGGCATCTTCTTCGCCGTCGAAATATTTGCCTTTCCAGCCCCAATAGGTCCAGGCGCCGGCGAGGCGATCGAAGACCTCGCGGGCCGAGGTCTCGGAGCCATAGCGTTCCGATTTGGGCAAAGCTTCAAGCGCGGCAGTATCCGCGACGCTGCGCCACAAAAAGCTCGGGACGCTCGGCTCTTCGATCCGCTTCAACCGCGCGGCTACGCCGGCCTTGCGGAAATATTTCTGCGCCAGAACATCGGCGGCGACCTGGCTCCAGCTCGCCGGAACCTCGATTCCGTCGAGCGCGAAGACGACAGAACCATCCGGATTGCGGATTTCGCTTCGCGTCGTGCGGAATTCGGTCGTCTCATAGGGCGAGTGCCCAGCTTTAGTGTAGCGCCGTTCGATCCGCATGGGTGCCCATCCTAATGCTCGCGGGCTGAAGCCCGCCGGGACCTCCTGAAGGGGTCCCTATCCCTTGGCATAACGCGCGATACGCCCATTTAGGCGCGCCGCACCCGTCTGCCGGCTCAGAAAACGCTTGGCTTGAAAGGCTGTTTCCCCAACCCTCGGGGAGCCCGACGCTTCGATTCGAATTATGACGCCTTCTTGACGCGCGTCAAGGAGTAGTATGTTAGATCACAGATGCCACCAAATATTGAGCAAATGATGAACAGATCAATTGGACGGCCCAAAATTCTTGGCCTACCGGCAGGCGCCTCACAAGCCGGCTCGGCAGCCAAGCCGCAGTCGTCCGCCATATCCCCAGGGATGGCGGCCCAATTGCGCTTGCAATCACTTCCGCCAACCTCGTGCGCGGCTGATTCATTGGCTGCGGACCTCTTTGTGCGCCGGTCAAATGGGCCTGCGGCGGCTGGACAAGGGCTTCCCATCTCGCCATAGTCCGGCCGCCGCCGTTTCAGGCAAGGATTCCCGCTCGATGATGCAATGGCTCGTCCGCTTCTTCACCTGGTGGAACGGCGCGACGCTCAACACGCTCTTCTACACTTGGCAAAACGGCGAATTGGTCGGCAAGGACCAATATGGCAATGCCTATTATCGCAGGCGCGGCGGCCGGCTGGACAAGGCGCTCGGCTTCGAGCGGCGCTGGGTGATTTATGCCGGCGAGGCCGAAGGCTCGATGACGCCGCCCGGCTGGTATGGCTGGCTGCATCATACGGTCGATATTCCGCCGACCAAGGAAGATTATCAGCCGCGCAGCTGGGAACTGCCGCATCAGCCCAATATGACCGGGACGCCGCAAGCTTGGCGGCCGCCGGGCTCGACCTTGGCCTCCGGTGTGAGGCCGCCGGCGACGGGCGATTACGAGGCGTGGAGGCCGTAGCGTCATTGCGAGGAGCATCGCAGGCAAGTTTACGCAGGCTGCGTAAACTTGCCTGCGTAGCGACGAAGCAATCCAGTTTCCGTCCCGAAAGGATTGCTTCGCTTCGCTCGCAATGACGCCCATCGAATGCAAATCGGCCGCTCGTCTTTCAGGGCATGACGATCAAGGGCTGCGATTCGGAATACGCATGATCGAAGCATACGCGGCGGTTGTCGAAGATGCGGACGCGACCCGCCGCGACCGCGGCCAGCGCGGCCGGATAGATGATGTGCTCCTGTTCCAGCACCCGCGCGGCGAGAGTCTCCGGCGTGTCGCTGTCGAGTACGGCCACCGCGGCTTGCGCGATGATGAGTCCATCGTCCAGGACCGGCGCGACGAAATGCACCGTGCAGCCATGGATCTTCACCCCATCGGCCAAGGCGCGTGCATGCGTGTCGAGGCCGCGATAGGCGGGCAGCAGGGAAGGGTGGATGTTGAGAAGCCTGCCTTCCCAGCGCTGGACGAAGGCCGGCGTCAAGACGCGCATGAAACCGGCCAGACAGATGATCTCGATCCGATGCAGATCGAGAAGCACCTGCATGGATTTTTCGAATTCCTCGCGGCCGGCATAGATCTTATGGTCGATCACCGCGGTCGCTATGCCGCGCTCCTTGGCAAGCGCGAGGCCTTGCGCCTCCGTCCGGTTTGCCAAGACGAGGACGATTTCGGCGGGATAGTCGGGACTGCGCGCCGCCTCGATGAGCGCGCCCATGTTCGAGCCGCGTCCCGAGATCAGAATGGCGGTGCGCTTGCGCCGGCTCACAGCGCGAGCCGTCCGGCATAGGTGACGCGCGGACCGCGCGCCTCGACGACCTTACCGATCGGGACTGGGCTCTCGCCCGCCGCGCGCAAGGCGGCTTCGACCTCTTCGGCCCGCCTCGCCGCCGCAATGACGACCATGCCGATCCCGCAATTGAAGGTGCGGAGCATCTCCGATTCCGCCACACCGCCATTCGAAGCGAGCCAGCCGAACACCGGCGGAACCGGGATAGCGGCGAGATCGAGGCGGACGCCGAGACCCTTGGGCAGAATGCGCGGAATATTGTCGAAAAAGCCGCCGCCGGTGATATGCGCCAGAGCCTTGATCCCAGAACTCGTCCGCAGGGCCTGCAGAATCGCGCGGACATAGATCCGAGTCGGCGTCAGCAAGGCTTCGGCCAGCGTCTTCTCCGGCGCGAAGGGGGCAGGATCGGCGAGGCCGAGGCCGGCCTCGGCGACGATGCGGCGGACCAGCGAAAAACCATTCGAATGGAGGCCGGAGGAGGCAAGGCCGAAGACGATGTCCTTTGGCGCGATATCGGCCCGCGGCAGCAAAGCGCCGCGCTCCACGGCGCCGACCGCAAAGCCTGCGAGGTCATAGTCCTTGCCGGCATAGAGCCCCGGCATCTCGGCGGTCTCGCCGCCGATCAAGGCGGCGCCCGCTTCCCGGCAGCCTCCCGCAATGCCGCCGACGATCTCGGCGCCAAGGCTCGGATCGAGCTTGCCCGTCGCATAATAATCGAGAAAAAACAGCGGTTCGGCACCTTGCACCACGAGGTCGTTGACGCACATGGCGACGAGATCGATGCCGATCGTCGCATGCATTCCACTGTCGATGGCGAGTTTGACTTTGGTGCCCACGCCGTCATTGGCGGCGACCAATAGGGGATCAACGAAGCCGGCCGCCTTGAGATCGAAGAGGCCGCCGAAACCGCCGATCTCGGCATCGGCGCCGCGCCGCCGCGTCGCCCGCACGAGCGGCTTGATCTTCTCGACCATCGCATTGCCGGCATCGATGTCGACGCCGGCATCGGCATAAGTGAGGCCCTTCTTGTCAACCATATCGATCCCTGTCTCGCCGGCAGGCCGCGAGCGGCTTTTGCGCGCGTGGGAATGCAATGGGAAGCCGCTGTCATTCAAAGAATCGGAGCATTTTCAGGCGAATTCGCCTATTGCGCCTGATCCTGCCTGCGCCCATGGCCGAAAAATCGGCCCGGCCGCGTCTTGAGGGGCACGGGCCAAGGTTTTGAAATCGCGCCCCGATTTCCGTGCGGCGTGACCTCTTGATGCGGCGCAGGCATGATCGGCTGTAGCCTCTTGGCTCGCGCAAGGCAAGCGGCGGCAAGGCCGCGCATCGACTGGCAGCGGGACGGTTGTCCCACTTGCGGCAAATCACGTAAGCTTTTTTGTCGGGCGCCGTCGCCAGCCGCGCCGCAATGCCGTGGAGCCCATGCCCTTCCTTGCCTATACGAGCCTGCCCAATCTCATCACCCTTGGCCGTCTTGTCCTCGTTCCCGTCATCATTGCAATGATTTCGGCGCAGCGGTGGAAGGAAGCCTGCGTTATTTTCATTCTTGCCGGAATTTCCGATGCAGTCGATGGGTGGCTCGCTAGGACTTTCAAGCTGCGCACCGAGCTTGGCGCCTATCTCGATCCGGTAGCGGACAAGGCGCTGCTTGTATCGATCTATGTCGCGCTGGCGGTCGAGAGGGTCGTGCCGGCTTCGCTCACCATCATTGTCGTCGCGCGCGATCTGATGATCATCGGCGCGGTGATGATCTCCTGGCTCATGCGCAAGCCCGTCGAGATCAGGCCGCTGTGGATATCCAAGCTCAACACGGCGGCGCAGATCGGCTTTGCCGCCCTGGTGCTTGGCGCGAAAGCGTTTCAATTTGGACTTGGCGCCTGGTTCTCGGCTGCCGTCTATGGTGTCGCGGCATTGACCCTTGCCTCATTGGCGGCCTATCTGACCGCATGGGCGCGGCATATGAGCCTGTGAAGCACTGCTGCCGCGGCAGGCAGAGGCGAGAGGCAGCGTAATGCGGAACGGGTGGCATATCGTCTTTTGGCTTGGCGCCGGCGCCGTGCTCCTGCTGCTCCTCTGGCTGTGCTGGGCGATTCTGCCGCCTTTCATCATGGCTCTGGCGATCGGCTATCTGCTCGATCCCGTCGCCGACCGGCTGCAAAACCTAGGGCTCAGGCGGCTCACGGCGACGCTGGTGATCCTTGCCGCTTTCGCCATCGTCCTGGCGCTGCTCTCCGTTCT
The DNA here is from genome assembly GCA_963704745.1 of uncultured Alphaproteobacteria bacterium. Lineage (GTDB taxonomy): Bacteria > Pseudomonadota > Alphaproteobacteria > Rhizobiales > Beijerinckiaceae > Methylovirgula. The sequence goes on along the minus strand of OY969936.1, from coordinate 2,006,824 downwards.
CGTCCTGCCCATCCTCGGTCATCAGCTTTCGACATTCATCCGGGAACTGCCGGAGACTTTGAACAAGCTTCAGGCGCTGTTGGGTCAGGCGGGTGATTGGCTTAGCCACGACTATCTCGGCCCAATTCTGCGAAAGCTCGGCCTTGAAAGCATGAAGGGGCCCGCGACCGGCAACAATGTGAATGGTCTCGTCGGGGAGGCTGCGCGCACGGCCGCCGCCTTTCTGAATTCCGTCGTCGCCCGCGGCGCGGCCGTGATCAGCGTCGTCTCGCTGCTTATCGTCACCCCCGTCGTCGCCTTCTACATGCTGCTCGATTGGCACAAGATGACGGCGACGATCGACAGCCTCATCCCCTTGCGCCATCGCGAGACCGCGCATCAGCTGGCGCATGAGATCGACAATGCCTTGGCCGGCTTTCTGCGCGGCCAATCGCTGGTCTGCCTCTTTCTCGGGATCTGGTATGGCGTGGGCCTCTCGCTCGTCGGCCTGAATTTCGGCCTGTTGATAGGCATTTCCGCCGGCTTGTTGAGCTTCATCCCCTATTTCGGCTCGTTCACCGCCCTGGTGGTCTCGGCGATCGTCGCGATCGTCCAGGGCTGGCCGCATTGGCAATTATTCGCCCTGACCGTAAGCGTCGTGCTGGCCGGGCAATTCCTCGAAGGCAATATATTGTCGCCTAAGCTCGTCGGCGACAAAGTCGGCGTGCATCCCGTCTGGCTGATCTTCGCGCTGCTCGCCTTCGGCAGCCTGCTCGGCTTCATCGGGCTCTTGATCGCCGTGCCGGTCGCCGCGGTGGCGGGCGTGCTGCTGCGCTATGCGATCCGCCGCTATCGCGCCAGCGAGTTCTATCTCGGCATGCCGGCCTGGCTCGCCGGACCGCCGCCCGACATCGTGGCGAAGAAGCATGTCGAAAACAATCGTTGAGACGATGGCCGAGTCTCCGTCCAAGCCTAATAGGTCTGCCCGGCGTCAGCTCGTCCTGGAGCTCGAACTGCCGCCGCATTTCGGCCGCGACGATTTTCTCGTCTCGCCGGCCAATGCCGCGGCTTTGCGGATGATCGAGGCCTGGCCGGAATGGCCTGACGAACTGCTGCTTCTCATTGGTCCGCCCGGCGCCGGCAAGAGCCATCTAGCGGCGATCTGGGCTGCTCGCGCCGGCGCCGACATCATCTCGGGCCCCCTGCTGGCAGAGGCCGATCTGATGGCGCTGGCCGCCAGACCGGCGCTCGTCATCGAAAACGCCGAAGCCGTCGGGGCTGCGGAAGCCAATCTGTTCCATCTCATCAATCTCGCGCGCGAATGCAAGACGGGCCTGCTTCTGACGGCGGCGCGGAGGCCGGAGTTTTGGCGACTTGCGACAGCCGATCTTCTGTCTCGCCTGCGGCTGGCGCCGGCCGTCGAACTCGGGCCGCCGGACGAGGCGCTTCTCAACGCCGTGCTCGTCAAACTCTTTTGCGACCGCCAGCTCGTCGTCGATGCGGCTGTCGTCGATTATATCGCGCTGCACATCGACCGCTCGCTCGATATGGCAAGGCGCATCGTCGCTCTGCTCGACCGCGAGGGCCTGGCCCGCAGCGGCAAAGTCACACGGGCCATGGCGCGCGAGCTCCTTCAGGGTCTGCGCGCGGAAGACGATGAGGCGTAAGCCGGCATGGCGTTGGCTCAGCCGGCAGTGGCGAGAGGCGCTGCCGGACTTGCCGAGCGCAGCGGCGCGGCCGCATCTTCGCGCAGCGTTTTGCGGATCTGCGTCGAGACCGCGATCTCGCCATGCTCGAAGAAGCGTTCATGGTTGCGCTCAATGTCCTCGCGCGCATAGAGATAATTGACCAGCACGCCATGCGACTGTTCGAGGCCTTTGGCCGAAGTGTCGCCGAGAAAATTGATCCGCTCGAGCCTTGCGCCATTGCCGAGATGGAAACGGGCGACAGGATCGATCGGGCGCCCGTCGGCCCGCTTGGCCGTGAAGAAATAATGGGCCGCCGCCTTTGTGAGGACAGGACGGAGCGCCTCGAGCCTTTCGGGATCGCTGCACCAGTCGGGCTCATCGAGCCAAGTGAGCGCGGCTTTTTCCGCTTCATCGAGACATGACGGGCCCTGCGACTGGTGTTCGCTGGCGAGCCAGCGGGCAAAGCCCGGGACCGGCGAGAGAGTGACGAAGCTTTCGAGATTGGGCAGCGCCTGTTTCAGATCCTCGACTACCTGCTTGATGAGGAAATTGCCGAAGGAGACGCCGGCGAGCCCTTTCTGCGTATTGGAGATCGAATAGAAGACGGCGGTCGTCGCGGCCTCGGGGGGAACGATCTCGCGATCGAGGGCGAGCAGCGGGGCGATGGCTTCGCTCATGCCGCGCGTCAAGGCCACTTCGACGAAGATCAAAGGTTCGTCCGCAAGCTGCGGATGGAAGAAGCCGAAGCAGCGCCGGTCGGCGGGCTCCAGTCGATTGCGCAGATCCTGCCAGTCGGTGATCGCATGCACGGCCTCATAGCGGATGATCTTTTCGAGAATGCTCGCCGATGTGGTCCAGTCGATCGGTTTGAGATGCAGAAAGCCGCGGTTGAACCAGGAGGAGAAGAGGTGGACGAAATCATCGTCGAGCGGCTTGAGCTCCGGGCTTCCGGCAAGCTCGGCCAGCACGTCCTCGCGCATCCGCACGAGGGCCGCCGTGCCGCCCGGCGCGAGATTGAGGCGGCGCATCAATTCCTGCCGGTGCGGCTCGGTCGCATGATGCAGGGCTTTGACGGTCGAAGGATTGGGATCTTCGCGATAGGCATGGAGGGCCTGATCGACCAAGCCTGGATCGGCGCCGAAGCGATCGGCGAGCGCCCGCAGAAAGGCGCGCTTTTCCGCTTGCGATGTGCGAGCATAGGCATCGAGCAGGAACGCCGCCAGCACCACGCCCGAGGCTTCGCCGCGGCGCGACAGCAAGGCTTCGCCGCAGGAGATCAAATCGAGATCGAGTCCGTCCGCGCGGCGGTTGCGGCCCTCATCCTCGCGGCCGCGACGCAGCATGGCGCGGCTCCGCGCCGCGAGATTTTGCATCACATCGGCCACGATGGCGGACATGGCGCCTGGGGTGATCCCTGTCCCGAAACTTCTCATCCCCATCTCCCTTTCGCGACCGAGAGCGCAGCCATCCTATCACACGGCGCTGTTCTCGATCACTCTGCAGGAAGAGATAGGCGCGGAACGCGAAAATCCATCACATCCTTGCGACAAAGTCAGGAAATGAGCTCGCCCAATTGGCCAGATGGTCGAGGATCGTGAAATTTCTCCATCTGGCTTTCGGCGGGGAAAGGCCGCAGGGCGCTTTGGGCCAGCGTCCTCTCTGCTTATTCTTTGCTTTGTCTTGCCATGGCATTCGAGATGCTTAGCTTCCGAAGGAATTCATTCGGGAGACGTGCATCATGAGAGGCCGCCGATGAGCCAATGGTCGGTCACTGCCGTCAGCCATCGGCTTCTCGGGCCGATGATCCGGCTCGAATTTGGAGGCGCACTCGGCTTCGATCTCACCACGCAGGAGGCCGGCATATTGGCGCGCGCGCTCGCCGCCGTGCGCGACGGCAAGAGCCCGGTCGATGAAGTCTATATGAGTCCCATCGCCAGCAATGGCGATTTTTCGGGCAAGGTCGGGCCAGAGGGGCTCAACGTCGCTGCGGCGGAACCGATCGCAATCGGCTGGGACGAGGTCGGCAAAATCGCCGCCGCGCTCGCCGAGACCGCGGGAGAAGCTCCGCCCACCGCGGCGTCTTTGGCGTGAGCGCCCGCCATGGAAACTCTATGCGCTGCGCAGGCTTCCAGTGTGGCCTTGAAACATTAGGAGAGCGAGGCCCACCGCTGCCGTCGCATTGGCGATCGGCGCCGCCTGCTAGAGCATGCCCCGGAAAGTCGCCCACTTTTCCGAATTGCTATTTCGCGGGCCTCAGTCGCGCCAGATAGTCGATAATTGTATCGACGTCCTGCGCGGCGATAGGCGCCTTATAGACCTTGATCATTTTGGCGACTTCCGCTGCCCAGGCTGCCTTCGTCAACGGCGGTTGGTTCAAAACCATGCCAACCGAATGGCAGGCCAGGCAGTTGTTGTTGATCGCTTCAGATCCGGGGCCCGCCGGAAAGCTTCGGTTGCTGTTCGGCAAGTCGATGCTCACCGATTTTAACGCAAAAGGCGTATCGGCTTGCGCGGGAATTGGCATGAAACCAAGACCGAGAAGGGCCATAACTGAGAGCATGGTGCTGTGCACGATATGGTGCTCCTCAGGCCGCGACGAGATCGATCGACTCGATGATGTTGCGCATGTATCCACCCGGATTCCAATTCGGCGTATCGGGTTGTGCGATGCCATTCTCATTGGTGCAGCGGACCATCACGGTGTATTTGCCATGCGAGGGTAAAGTGAACGATGCCCGCCATTGACGGAAGCTATATTTCCCTTCGTCCTTTCCGAGCTGCGCTTTCGCCCAGTTTCTCCCACCATCGGTCGAGATCTCCACCTTTTTGACGCCGCAGTCACCACCGAAGGCGATGCCGCGGGCCAAGCTCGGCTTGCCTGCCGGCACGCTGCCACCGGAATGGAGGTTAGTGAAAAAAGACCGGGGAACCATGCGGTTGATTGGGATCATCTTCACCCCGGTCTCGCCGGGCTTCATATTGGCGTGCGGCCGATCCGGAATAGTGTACGCAGTCTTCATCCAAAAGTTCGTGTCAGGTTGGTCCAGCACCTCGATGTCGCTCAGCATTTTGATCCAATAGGTCGCATACCAGCCTGGCACGACAAGCCGCAAAGGAAAGCCATTCAGCAGCGGCATTTGTTCGCCGTTCATCGCATAGGCGATCATCACCTCGCCGTCGCGAGCGTGAACGATGTCCAGCGATTTGATGAAACGTGGGCCCTCCGCGACCGTGGGCTCGTCCAAGCCGGTGAACCGAACTTGCAGGGCGCCAGGCTTTACGCCTGCTCGATCAAGCACATCCTTCAGGCGGACGCCCCTCCAGAGGGCATTGCCCATAGCGTCGTTTCCCCATTCGCCACCGGGCACGCGCGGCTGGAAAAAGCCGCGGGAATTGCCGGAGCATTGATTGACTGCAGCGATTTCCGTGGGCTCAAACCGGTGGATGAGGTCCTTTAAAGACAGCGACAGCGTTTGATTAACATGGCCGCGTATCCTCAGCCTGAACGTGTCCACATTGACCGAGGTCGGAAAGCCCGCCCAATGCCAACGGACAAAGAATTGATCGTTCGGCGTGAACACGCCTCTGTCGAAAACATCGAAGGGCGATTCGAGGAGAGGCGCACGCATGCGTTGCAAAATCATCTTTCCTTTTTGCGGAAAGGCGGTCGTGAGCGGTCGCGCGCCGGCTCCCCCGGGGAATGCCAAATCAATCGTGTTCTGAGCCCAGCCAGATTGTGCCCAGCTCGGCACCGACAGAAGAGCGAGGCCGCCAGTCCTGGCCTTGCCGAGCAGATGGCGACGCGTCATCATGTGACGAACCGCAGTTTCGTCCTTCATGCGATGTCCTCGTTCGTAATCTATGTTTTTGGTCCGGCGCGCTTCCTTGCAGACCGGCCTTCCCGCCGCCCGAGACAAAGTTCGGCGGGAAAGCGCAGCGACCGGCCGGCGGCGCAAAGTCTAGTAAATCTATGGTATTTGACAGAACGAGCCAAAATAATGGCGTTTTTTTGACTGGGACACATCGCCATGAGAGACATGATCGAACGGCTCGCCGCGCGGCGCGCCGAGGCGCAGAGCGGCGGCGGGCCAAGACGCATTGCGGCGCAGCATGCGCAGGGCAAGCTCACCGCGCGCGAGCGGATTGAGCTCATTGTCGATTCCGGCTCCTTCGAAGAGTTCGACGCCTTCGTCGAACATCGCTGCAATGATTTCGGCATGGATGCGCCAAAAGCGCCGGGCGGTGGCGTCGTCACCGGCTGCGGCACGGTGAACGGCCGCGCCGTCTTCGTCTATGCGAAGGACATCACGGTCCTTGGCGGCTCGATGTCGGAAGCGCATGCGCAGAAGATCGTGAAGCTGCAGGAGTTGGCGCTGCGCAATCGGGCGCCGCTCATCGGCCTTTTCGATTCCGCTGGCGTCCGCATTCAGGAAGGCGTGGCGGCGCTCGCCGGCTATGGCGAAGTCTTTCAACGCTACGTGCTCGCCTCGGGCGTCATTCCGCAGATTTCGGTGGTCCTGGGGCCTTGCATCGGCGCCGATGCTTTTGTGCCGGCGTTGAGCGATTTCATCTTCATGGTGTGGGACGCGGCGGCCATGTTCGTCACCGGACCGGATGTCGTGAAGGCGGTGACCAATGAGAGTGTCAGCGCCGAGGAGTTGGGCGGCGCCTCGGTCCATACCGTCAAAAGTTCGGTCGCCGATGGCGCTTACGACAATGATGTCGAGGCGCTTCTGCAGATGCGGCGGCTCATCGATTTCCTGCCTTCCTCGAATGAGGACGAGTTGCCGGAATGGCCGAGCTTCGATGATCCAGACCGGCGCGACATGTCGCTCGACAGCCTGGTGCCGAATGATCCGGCACGGCCTTACGACATTAAGGAATTGATCGGCAAAACCGTCGATGAAGGCGACTTCTTCGAGATCCAGGAGGCCCATGCGAAAAATATCGTCACGGGCTTCGGCCGTATCGAGGGCCGCACGATCGGCCTTGTCGCCAATCAGCCCTTGGTTCTGGCCGGCGTGCTCGATGGCGATGCCGCGCGCAAGGCGGCACGTTTCATTCGCTTCTGCGATTGCTTCAATATTCCGATCGTGACTTTTGTGGATGTGCCGGGCTTTCTGCCCGGCCTGGCGCAAGAACATCGCGGCCTCGTCAAACATGGCGCCAAGCTTCTCTTCGCCTATGCGCAAGCGAGTGTGCCGAAGGTGACCGTCGTCACGCGCAAGGCCTTTGGTGTTGCTTATGACATCATGGGTTCGAAACATTTGCGCGGCGACATTAATTATGCCTGGCCCTCGGCGCAGATCGCATTGATGGGCGCGCAAGGCGCGGTCGAGGTCCTCTGTCGCGGCAACATGAATGATGCGGAGAAGATCGCCGAAAAGACGAAGGAATATGAGGATCGCGTGATCTCACCCTTCGTCGCGGCCGAGCGCGGCTATATCGACGACATCATCATGCCGCATGAAACGCGCCCGCGCATCGCTCGTGCGCTGGCGCTTCTGCGCCACAAGCATTTGGAAAATCCGTGGAAGAAGCACGACAATATTCCGCTGTGACCCCTATTGACGCATCATCGTTCTGGATGTGATGCGCGTCGCATAGGGCGGCCCATTTCTCCTTAGACGGACCTCTCTTTTCTCATCCCGATTGACGCCGCCGCCGGGCATAATGTAATAACATAACGAATGTGACGTTGCGTAGGGTTTGAGTGAGTGCCTGGGGGGCAGGATGCAATTTTCGATGACGCGGGCGGTCGCGAGGCTTGGGCCGCTCATTGTGTTTCTTGCAATGAGTGCGCCGGCCTTCGGCCAGGTAGAGCTGCAGCAGGTCAATGTGGTCGCATCGCCCACAGAGGCGCCGTCACCCTTCGCGCCGACGCCGGCCTTCGTTCTTCAGACGCAGGCGCTCGATCAAGTGCGGCAAGGCATTTACGCGCCGGTCGGCGCGAATAGCTATCAAATCGATCAGAAAACGATCGACGCCTTGCCGGCGGGCGACAACACCTCGTTCGACAAGGTTCTGCTGCAGGCACCGGGCGTCTCGCAGGACTCGGCGGCGAGCGGCGATCTCCACATTCGCAACGAACATGCCAATGTTCAGTACCGGATCGACGGCATCCTCTTGCCGGACGGCGTGTCCTGCTTCGGTCAATTCATCGATACGAGTTTCGTCGGCACTCTTGCCTTGCTGGACGGCGTTCTGCCGGCACAATATGGGCTACATACTGCGGCCGTCGTCGATATTCAAACGCGCAGCGTCTTCACCCAGGGCGGCAGCGTCAGCATGTATGGTGGCAGCCATGATACGCTGATGCCCAGCATGGAATATGGCGGCACGATCGGGCAGACGCAATATTTCTTCAGCGGCCGGCTGCTGTCGGACAATGTCGGCATCGAGAACCCGACCGCGAGCTATGACGCGATCCATGATCAGACGCGGCAGGGCAAATTCTTCGGCTATGTTTCGACGATCCTGCCGAACGATGTGCGGCTGAGCTTCATCACCGGCACGGCGGTGAACCACTTCCAGATCCCCAATTCGCCGGGCCAGCCGCCGCAATTTCCGGCCTATGGCGTCACCAATTTCGACTCCTCGTTGGTCAATGAGAACCAGGTTGAGCAGAACTTCTACAATGTGTTGGCGCTGCAGAAATCCTATGGCGCGCTCGACACCCAGCTCTCCTTCTACTCACGCGATTCGACCTTGCATTTCCTTCCCGATCCGATCGGCGATCTCGTCTTCAACGGCGTCTCTTCCGATGTGGTTCGCGACAGCCTTCTCAACGGCGTGCAGTCAGACAATGCCTATCACCTCGGGCCGCATACCATCCGCTTCGGTTTCAACGTCAGCGGCGAGACCACGACCGCGATCAATAATGATGTCGTCGAGCCGCTCAATGCGAGCGGCGTTCCGATCGATACGCCCTTCACCATTCCGAGTTCGAGCAGCGAGCTCGGCTGGCTCGGCTCGGTCTATGCGCAGGACGAGTGGAAGATCAACAATCAGTGGACGCTGAATGGCGGATTGCGCTTCGATCAAATGGCGGAATATGTCACCACCAACCAGTTGAGCCCGCGCATCGCGGTGATTTACAAGCCCTTGGAAAGCACGAGTTTGCATGCCGGCTTTGCCCGCTATTTCACGCCGCCGGAGCAGGCCCTCGCCGCGCCCACCAATGTCGCGGCTTACAACAATACGACGGCGGCGGCCCAGGTCACGCAGAGCAGTCCTGTGCAGCCGGAGCGGTCATATGTTTTCGACGCCGGCGTCGATCAGAAAATTTTGCCCGGTCTCGACGCAGGCGTCGACGCCTATTACAAATATGCTACCAATCTGCTGGACGATGGGCAATTCGGCCAGGCGTTGGTTCTCACAGCGTTCAACTACGCCAAAGCCTATAATACCGGGGTCGAATTCAAGGCGAAATACAATTTCGAGAATTTCAGCGCCTATGCGAATGTGGCCTGGGGACGCCAACGCGCCACCGAAGTTTCGTCCAATCAATATTTGTTCACGGCAGCCGAGATCGCCTATATTTCGAACAACTTTATTTATACGGACCATGATCAGACGATCACCGGCTCGGGCGGCGTCTCCTACACTTTTCAGGGCACCAAGCTGAGCGCCGATTTGATTTATGGCAGCGGCCTGCGCAATGGCTTCGCCAACACGAGCACGGTCGCGCCTTATGCGCAGGTCAATCTCGGCCTCAGCCATGAATTCGCTACGCCGAAGGATTCGGGGCTCGGGCCCATGGTTCTGCGCTTCGATGTCATCAATCTTTTCGACGAGATCTATATGATCCGCGACGGGACGGGCATTGGCGTCTTCGCGCCGCAATATGGGCCGCGCCGCGGCTTTTTCGGCGGCATCACGCAGAAGTTCTAAAACTTCGGCCTCCATGCGGCCTCTGAGATTCGCTCGTCGCGCCTTTTGATCTATGGACGCGGCGTCTTCGCTTGCGTAGAAACGGCTTTGCCTTCCGATCGCAGCCGGCGCCGGCCATGTTCAAAAAAATCCTCATTGCCAATCGCGGCGAAATCGCCTGCCGCATCCTCAAGACGGCGCATCGGATGGGGATCGCCTGCGTCGCGGTCTATTCGGAGGCGGACAGCGATGCGCTCTTCGTCGCCATGGCGGATGAGGCGATCTGTCTTGGCCCAGCGCCCGCGGCCCAGTCTTATCTCGCGATCGAAAAGATCATCGAGGCCTGCGAGAAGACAGGTGCCGAAGCCGTGCATCCGGGCTATGGCTTTCTCTCCGAGCGGCCGGCCTTCGCCGATGCGCTTCATGAGGCCGGATTGACGTTCATCGGGCCCAATCGGCGCGCCATTGCGGTGATGGGCGACAAGCTTGCCGCAAAACAGCTTGCGCGCGTCGCCGGCGTTGCGACCGTGCCGGGCTTTCCCGATGCGATCGCGGATGCCGCACAGGCTGTCGCCATCGCCGAAGAAATCGGCTATCCGGTGATGCTCAAACCATCGGCCGGCGGCGGCGGCAAGGGGATACGCATCGCCTATGCGCGCAGGGAAATAGAGAACAGCTTTGCGCGGGCGCAATCGGAAGCCGCCTCTGCCTTTGGCGATGATCGTATTTTCATCGAGAAATTCATCGAACATCCGCGCCACGTCGAGATCCAAATCCTCGGCGACAAATTCGGCAACATCATTCATCTCGGCGAACGCGAGTGCTCGATCCAGCGCCGCCATCAGAAAGTGGTGGAGGAGGCACCTTCACCTCTGGTCGATGAAGAATTGCGCTCCAAAATGGGCGCAGAGGCGATTGCGCTCGCGAGGGCCGTCGATTACGAGTTGGTCGGGACGGTCGAATTTATCGTCGAGCCGACAGGTGGCGGCTTCTATTTCCTCGAGATGAACACAAGGCTGCAGGTCGAGCATCCGGTGACCGAACTCGTCACCGGCCTCGATCTCGTCGAAGAGATGATCAGGATCGCCGCCGGCGAAAGGCTCGCGCTCACGCAGGCCGATGTGCATCTCAAAGGCTGGGCGATCGAAAGCCGCATCTATGCCGAGGATCCAGGCCGCGATTTTTTACCTTCGACGGGACGGCTCGTCACCTTCCGGCCACCGGCAGAAGGCCATCATGATGGCGTCACCCTGCGGCATGACACGGGCGTTGTCGAAGGCGGCGAGATCTCGATCCATTACGATCCAGTGATCGGCAAGCTCATCACTCATGCCGGCGATCGCGCCGCGGCAATTGCGGCGCAGGCCGATGCGCTCGATCAATTCGTGATCGAAGGGGTCAGCCACAACATCGCCTTTCTTGCGGCGCTGATGCAGAATGAGCGGTTCAGGCGCGGCGCGCTTTCGACCGATTTCATTGCAACCGAATATCCGCATGGCTTCACGATGCGGGCGCCGGCAGGCGACGAGCTTGATCGCCTCGCCGCAGTCGCGGCTTCGATCGACCATGTGCTGAAGGAACGAAAGCTGCTGATTTCCGGACAGATGGCGCGCACGCGCCCCAGCGTCCTTGCGCCGGAGCGCTGCGTGCTCTTCGGGCCGAGCCGGATCGATGTCGTCATTGACGAAGGCGATGATGGGCTTCTCATCCGCATTGCGGCGAATGGGGAGGCCTATCTCTGCCGATCGGACTGGGGCGGCGGCATGAAAGTCTGGTCCGGAACGATCGATCAGGAGCCGACCTATGTGCAGGTTCGGCCGCATCTTAATTCTTTCGGATTGCTCTGGCGCGGCATTGCCGGCGAGGCCTGCGTCTATAGTCCGCGCGAGGCCGAACTCGCCGCGGTGATGCTAGAGAAAAAGGCGATCGATATCGCAAGGAGCTTGCGCTGTCCCATGCCGGGGCTCGTCAAGGCGATTTTTGTCATACCGGGGCAGGCGGTGAAGGAAGGTGAAATCCTCTGCATCATCGAGGCGATGAAGATGGAAAATGTTCTGCGGGCTGAAAGCGATGCGGTGGTGAAGGAGATCCTTGTCGCGGAAGGCGCCTTGCTTGGTGTCGACGCGGTGATATTGGATTTTATGTGAGGAACGGGTGGGGGCGCCTCCTTCTCCCGCTTGCGGGAGAAGGTGTCATGCGAAGCATGACGGATGAGGGATTTGGCAAGTGGCACCACCCGTCATCCGACCCTCGCTGACGCGAGGGCCCCCTTCTCCCGCAAGCGGGAGAAGGGGCGCCGATTGTCGGTATGTCTCTTTAGAACTGAATATGCGAAAATTGCTTCAATAGCGTCATGCATAAGGTCAACCCATGCCGCTCTATTTCGCCTATGGTTCGAATATGGATCGCGAATCCATGCGCCGGCGCTGCCCCAAGTCGCGCCCGCTCGGGCGCGCGCGCCTGGCCCGCCATCGTTTTTTCATCATGAACTCGGGCCATGGCTCGGTGAAGCGCGACCCACGCATGGATGTCCATGGCGTGCTCTATGATCTTGCGCTGGCGGATATCCCCGCTCTCGACCGCTACGAAGAAATCGGGCGCGGCCTTTATCAAAAGATCACCCAGCCTGTGCTGCGCGACGGCGCAGCGCCTGTGCAGGCGCTTCTCTATGTCGGCGCTTCTGCGCAAGAAGGCGTGGCGCAAGGCGACTATGTCGATCGCGTGATCGCCGCGGCGCGCGACTGGAATTTTCCGAACGCCTATCTCACCTATCTTCGCTCTCTAGGCGGCCGAGCGCCCGCCGATGCGGGGGACAAAACGTCCGGCTGGCGCGCCATTCGATTGAAAGGTCTTTGAGCGTAATGGCCAACTCTTTGGTGAATAAGGGCGGCCTCGCTGTCGCGCGCAGGGTCGCGGATTTGCGGGCAAGCGTCACAGGCTGGCGCGCCGCCGGCGCGCGGATTGCCCTCGTGCCGACGATGGGTGCGCTTCACGCCGGGCATATGTCGCTTGTCGAAGAGGCGAAGCGGCGGGCTGACCGAATTGTCATGTCGATCTTCGTCAATCCGACGCAATTTGCGCCAAATGAAGATTTTTCATCTTATCCGCGCCGCTTTGCCGAAGATGCGGAGAAATTTTCAAAAGCCGGCGGCGATCTCATTTTCGCGCCCGAAGTCGGTGAGATGTATCCGCAGGGTTTTGCCACGACGGTCTCGGTCGCAGGTCCGGCGACGGTCGGCCTTGAAGACAAATTCCGGCCGACGCATTTCGCCGGCGTTGCCACAGTGGTCGCCAAACTTCTCGTCCAGTGCCGGCCAGATGTCGCGCTCTTCGGCGAGAAGGATTATCAGCAATTGAAGGTCATCACGCGCATGGCGCGCGATCTCGATCTCGAGACAGAAATCGTCGGCGCGCCGACACTGCGCGACGCGGATGGGCTCGCGCTATCCTCGCGCAATCTCTATCTGTCGAAGGAGGAGCGGGAGCGGGCGCCGCTTCTGCATGAAGCCTTGCAACAATGCGCTGAGGCGCTGCGCTCTGGTCTCTCGATCGAGCCGGCGCTCGCTTCGGCGCGCGAAAGGCTGGAAGCGGCTAGTTTCGTGCTGGATTATATCGAAGCCCGCCATGCCGAGACGCTCGCGCCTGTCGCGGGTCTTCACGGAGAGCCGATTCGGCTGCTCGCAGCCGCGCGGCTCGGCACGACACGGCTCATCGACAATATTGCGGTCTGAGGCGAGGCCCTCATTTCGCCGCAGCCGGCGCCGGCGCTATGGCGTCCTCGCGCTGCAGCGCTTCGAGCGCTTCTTTCACCAGCGGGTCGAGCCCTGCGCCGCCCTGCGCCAGATGCGCATAGATCTGCTTGCGCATGCGCGGCTCCCAGAATTTCGCGATATGATCGCTGATGCCGGCAACCGCATTGTCATGGCCGCTGGTGGCGAAGAATTTGCCAATCTGATTGGCCATATAGACGAGCTTGTCAGGCGACATGGCGGGGATTTTCACTGAACATTTTGTCGGGGTGGGTGAAGATTTCGAAATCCTGCCGGCGGGCGACGCCGATGAGCGTGATGCCGCTTTGTTCGGCAAGCCGAATGGCGGCGGCGGTCGGCGCCGAGACGGCGGCAAGCACCGGCGCATCGAGCCTGGCTGCCTTCTGAATCAATTCGATCGAGACGCGGCTCGTCATCACGATGATGCCGGTCGCCGCGGTTCGTCCGCTGCGGATGAGCGCCCCGCAGAGCTTGTCCAAGGCATTGTGGCGGCCGACATCCTCGCGCAGCGCGACGAGCCCTTCCGCTTCGGTCCAGAAGGCGGCGGCATGAACCGCATGCGTTGCTTTGTTCAATGTCTGGGCCGGATCGAGCGATTCCATCGCCGCGACGACGGATTGCGGCGTGAGACGCCAGGCGGGCCGTGAAACCTGAGGCAGGGGCCGCATCGCGGCTTCCAAACTCTCGACACCGCAGAGCCCGCAGCCGGTGGGGCCAGCCATGCTGCGCTTGCGGGTGACATAGGCCGTGGCGCGTTCTTCCTTGAGCCACATCTGGATCTCGATCCCGAGCGGCGTGGTGATCATATCGAGACTGTCAATATCGGAGGCCGCGCCGATCACGCCTTCGGTCAGCGAAAAGCCGACCGCGAAATCCTCGAGATCGCAAGGCGTCGCCATCATGACCGCATGGGTCGAGCCATTGTAAGTGAAGGCGACCGCGATCTCTTCCGGCACGCTGCGCTGCGTTTCGACAGAAAGCATGCCGCGCTGGGCGATGCAGGCCGCATCGAAAGCAGAGGCGGGAGGCGCCAGCCGGGCTTCCTCTTCCTGGTCCTTGGAACTCATTCGGCGGCTTCGATCGAAGCGGCGATCCGGCGGCTCTGTTCGGTGAGTTCGCGATAGCGGTCCTGCCAATCGCTTGGGCCGTTGGAGGTCGAGATCTGCACTGCCGTGACCTTGTATTCGGGGCAATTGGTCGCCCAATCCGAAAAATCGGTGGTGACGACATTGGCCTGCGTCGCCGGGTGGTGGAAGGTCGTGTAGACGACTCCCGGCGCGACGCGGTCGGTGACCTTGGCGCGCAAAGTCGTCTCGCCGGTCCGGCTCTGCAGCTTGACCCAATCGCCGTCGCGGATGCCGCGCTGTTCGGCGTCATGCGGATGGATCTCCAGGAGATCCTCCTCATGCCAGAGAACATTGGCGGTGCGCCGCGTCTGCGCGCCGACATTATATTGGCTGAGAATGCGGCCGGTCGTCAGCAGCAGCGGGAAGCGCGGCCCGGTCCTCTCATCGGTCGGCACATATTCGGTCAGGACGAATTTGCCCTTGCCGCGGGCAAAGCCGCCGATATGCATGATCGGCGTGCCCTCCGGCGCCTTGTCGTTGCACGGCCATTGCACCGAGCCCACCTCGTCGAGATGTTTGAAGGACACATTGGCGAAGCCCGGTGTCGTCGCGGCGATCTCGTCCATGACCTCGCTCGGATGGCTGTAGTTCATGGGATAGCCCAAAGCCTCCGAGAGCTTCAGCGTGATTTCCCAATCGCCATAGCCGTTCTTCGGCGCCATCACTTTGCGGACGCGCTGAATGCGCCGCTCGGCATTGGTGAAAGTGCCGTCCTTCTCGAGGAAGGTCGAGCCGGGCAGGAAGACATGCGCATAATTCGCCGTCTCGTTCAGGAAGAGATCCTGGACGACGACGCATTCCATCGCCGCGAGTCCCGAGGCCATGTGATGGGTATCCGGATCGGACTGTAGAATGTCTTCGCCCTGGATATAGATGCCCTTGAAAGTGCCCTCGATCGCCGCATCGATCATATTGGGAATGCGCAGGCCCGGTTCCTTTTCGAGCGGCACTTTCCAGACCTCTTCGAACATCTTGCGCGTCGCCTCGTCGGAGACATGCCGATAGCCGACGAACTCATGCGGGAAGGAACCCATGTCGCAGGAGCCCTGGACATTGTTCTGGCCGCGCAGCGGATTGACGCCGACGCCTCTGCGGCCGAGATTGCCGGTCGCCATCGCGAGATTGGCGATGGCGATGACGGTCGTCGTGCCCTGGCTGTGCTCGGTCACGCCGAGGCCATAGTAGATCGCGGCATTGCCGCCCGTCGCGTAAAGCCGCGCCGCAGCGCGGATCTCTCCGGCCGGAACGCCGGAGAGCTTTTCGACCTCTTCCGGGCTGTTGCGCGGCTCGGCGACGAAGCGCGCCCAATCGGCGAATTCATCTATGTCGCAGCGTTCGCGCACGAAAGCTTCATTGACCAGGCCTTCGGTCACGATCACATGCGCCAGCGCGTCGAGCATGGCGACATTGGTGCCGGGCTTCAAAGCGAGATGATAGTCGGCCTCGACATGCGGCGAGCGGACCAGATCGATGCGGCGCGGATCGACGACGATCAGCTTGGCACCCTGGCGCAGCCGCTTCTTCATCCGCGAGGCGAACACCGGATGGCCGTCGGTCGGATTGGCGCCGATGACCAAGATCACGTCGCTGTCGTCGACCGAGTCGAAATCCTGCGTGCCGGCGGAAGTGCCATAGGTGGTCTTCAGGCCATAACCTGTCGGCGAGTGGCAGACGCGGGCGCAGGTGTCGACATTATTATTGCCGAAGGCGGCGCGGATCAGCTTCTGAACCAGATAGGTCTCTTCATTGGTGCAGCGGGAGGAAGTGATGCCGCCGACAGAGCCCTTGCCATATCTGGCCTGAATACGCTTGAACTCGGAAGCGGCATGATTGATTGCCTCGTCCCAGGAGACCTCGCGCCAGGGATCGCTGATCTTGGCCCTGATCATCGGCTTCAGAATGCGTTCCTTATGGTTCGCATAGCCCCAGGCGAAGCGGCCCTTGATGCAGGAATGGCCGTGATTGGCCTTGCCGTCCTTATAGGGCACCATGCGGACGAGCTCGTCGCCGCGCATTTCCGCCTTGAAGGTGCAGCCGACGCCGCAATAGGCGCAGGTGGTCACCGCCGAATGCTCCGGCTGGCCGATTGCGACGACATTCTTTTCGATGAGCGTCGCGGTCGGACAGGCCTGCACGCAGGCGCCGCAGGAGACGCATTCGGAGTCCATGAAAGGCTGCGCTTGGCCAGGCGAAACGCGGCTCGCAAAGCCGCGCCCGTCGATCGTCAGCGCGAAAGTGCCCTGGACTTCCTCGCAGGCACGGACGCAGCGGTTGCAGACGATGCATTTCGACGGATCATAAGCGAAATAGGGGTTCGACAGATCCTTCTGATCGTCGAGATGGTTCGCGCCTTTGTAGCCGTAGCGCACCTCGCGCAGGCCGACGGCGCCGGCCTGGGTTTGCAATTCGCAATTGCCATTGGCGGCGCAGGTCAAGCAGTCGAGCGGATGGTCGGAGATATAGAGTTCCATCACGCCCTTGCGGAGCGCTTTCAGTCTTGCCGTCTGGGTCTTGACCACCATGCCCGGCGCGACCGGCGTGGTGCAGGAGGCTGGCGTCCCGTTGCGGCCCTCGATCTCGACGAGACAGAGTCGGCAGGAGCCGAAAGGCTCGAGCATATCGGTGGCGCAAAGCTTCGGGATCTCCGTCCCCATTTCCATCGCCGCCCGCATGATCGAAGTGCCGGCGGGCACGGTGACCGGCGCGCCGTCGATGGTGAGCGTGATAAGCTGTTCCGATTGCGAGGCGGGCGTGCCGTAATCGGTCTCGTGGATGAGAGTCATGGGCTTCGTCCTCATTCGGCCGCAACCGCGGTATGCGGCCGGAAATCCTCCGGGAAATGGCGGAGCGCGCTCAAGACAGGATAGGGCGCCAAACCGCCCAGGGCACAAAGCGAGCCAAATTTCATCGTCTGGCAGAGATCTTCCAAAAGGGCCAGATTGCCGGCGACATTCTCGCCTTTCATCACCCGCTCGACCGTCTCCTCGCCGCGCGTCGAACCGATCCGGCACGGCGTGCACTTGCCGCAGCTTTCGATCGCGCAGAACTCCAGCGCGAAACGGGCCATTTCCGCCATATCGACCGTATCGTCGAAGACGACGATGCCGCCATGGCCGATGAGCCCGTCGCGGGCCGCAAAGGCCTCATAGTCAAAGGGCGTATCGAACAGCGCCCGCGGAAAATAGGCGCCAAGCGGACCGCCGCATTGCACAGCACGGACCGGCCGGCCGGACAGCGTGCCGCCGCCGATCTCGTCGACGATTTCGCCGAGCCTCAGGCCGAAACCCGTCTCATAGAGCCCGCCATAGCGGACATTGCCGGCGATCTGCAAAGGCATGGCGCCGCGCGAGCGCCCCATGCCGAAATGCGCATAGGCGGCACCGCCTTCGGCGAGAATGAAGGGCGTCGCGGCGAAGGAGAGAACGTTGTTGATGACGGTCGGCTGCTGGAACAGCCCTTTATGGGCTGGCAGCGGCGGCTTGGCGCGGACGATGCCGCGCTTGCCTTCGAGGCTTTCGAGCAAGGCAGTTTCTTCGCCGCAGACATAGGCGCCGGCGCCCATTCGAAGCTCGATGTCGAATGTATGGTTCGAGCCCTTGATGTTGGCGCCGAGCCAACCTGCGCCGCGAGCGAGGCGCAGCGCCGCATCGAAGGTCTTCGCCGCATGCGGATATTCCGAGCGACAATAGACATAGCCTTTCGTCGCGCCGACCGCGATGGCGCAGATCGCCATGCCTTCGATCAGCATGAACGGATCGCCTTCCATCACCATGCGGTCGGCGAAGGTGCCGCTGTCGCCCTCATCGGCATTACAGACGACATATTTGCGGACGGCCGAAGTGTCGGCCACCGTCTTCCATTTGATGCCGGTCGGAAAGCCGGCGCCGCCGCGCCCGCGCAGGCCGGATTGCGTCACCTCGGCGACGATCGCCGCCGGGCCGATCTCGATGGCGCGGGCGAGCCCGCGCCAGCCGGCATGCGCTTCATAATCTTCAAGCGACACAGGATCGGTAATGCCGCAGCGGGCGAAAGTGAGCCGCGTTTGCTTGGCAAGGAAAGGATGCTCCTCCGGCTTGCCGATCCGCAGAGGGTGGGCGCCGCCATTGAGGAAACCGGCATCGAAGAGCGAGGCGATATCGGCCGGTGCCACCGGCCCATAGGCGATGCGGCCGGCCGTTGTCTCGACCTCGATCATGGGCTCGAGGAAGAACATGCCGCGCGAGCCGTTGCGCACAATGCTGACGTCGGCGCCACGCGCGACGGCGAGCTCCGAAATCTTGCGCGCCACGCGGTCGGCACCGAGCGCGAGGGCCACGACATCCTTGGGAACAAAGATCCGGGTCATTGTTTGCGTACCTCACCGATCGCCTCGGCGAGCTTTACCTTGTCGAATCGTCCGATCGGCAGATCGTCGAGAAGCGCGGAAGGGCCGCTGGCGCAAAGGCCGAGGCAATAGACCGGCTCGACGCTGATCTCGCCGTCCTTCGTCGTGCCATGCCAAGAGACGCCGAGTTCGGCCAGCGCGCCGCCGGCGATCGCTTCGCCGCCGCGGCTTTGACAGGCCTCGGCGCGGCAGATCTTCAGCACATGCCGGCCGCCCGGCTCGCGGCGGAAATCATGATAGAAGGTGATGACGCCGTGAACCTCGGCCCGCGTGACATTGAGCGCTTCGGCAATGAGCGGCACCGCTCTATCACTCACAAAGCCGAATTCTGCGTTGAAGGCGTGGAGAATCGGGAGCAGCGGACCTTCCAGGCCGAGATGTTCGGCGATAATCCCTCGGGCGCGGCCTTCGTCGAAGTCGGGGGTCTCGGGCATGTTTCCACCAATAGCTTCTTATGCCTTGCGCATTTATGACTTGGACAGTTTCCCGAGATGTTTCGCTTCGCGAATTTCTGCCTGTGTACATGGTCTTGAAATTCGGCAGATACTCACATTCCCGAGAAAAAGATCGTCTCAGGCATCTGGCATACCGATCCATATGCAAAAAACTGTAAACCCGCCTTGCCGGAGATCAATAAAGCCGTTCCGTGGCACTATTGGATTTTTCTATGAATATCCGTCATTCATTTCATTCGATAGAATTTTGCACCGCACCAAAGCCTTTAGCTTCGGTGAAAAGGGCGGCCGCCAGCGGGGCCATGGGTTCGCGATAAGGCACCACCAGACCGATCTGATGCACCACCTGCGGTTCCAGGATCGGGATCGACCTAATGGGCTCGATCAGGCCGAGCGTCTCGGCCAGCTTTTCCGGCATGACGCTCGCCCAGCGGCCGGTGCGCACATGGGCGAAAAGCGCGATGATCGAATTCGATTCGAGCGTCGGGACCGCGTCATTGCCGGCGCTCTTGAGTAGATGGTCGATGATGCGGCGGTTCTGCATGTCGGGCGTGAGCAGGCAGAGCGGAATGCGGCCGACTTCGGACCAGGTGATGCTGTCGCGTTCGGCAAAGGGGCTGTCGGCAAAGGTCACGAGTCGATAGCGTTCGATATAGAGCGGCAAAGTCCGCACATTGCCGAGCGGTTCATTGTCGAGATAGCTGATCCCGGCATCGATCTCGAGATTGTCGAGGGCGGCAAGGATTTCGAGCGAGCTCATCGACAAGACGCTGAAGCGCACGCTCGGATGTTTGGCACGGAACGGCGTCGTGAGTGCGGCGACCATTGTGAGCGCCGTCGGAATCGCCGCGATCCGCAAATGCCCGACGAGGCCGCTCTTCAAAGTGCGCACGTCCTGGCGCATGGCGCGCGCATCGCTGACGATCCGCTTCGCCCATTCGAGCACACGCTCGCCTTCGGCCGTGAGGCCGTGGAAGCGCGAGCTGCGATTGACGAGCAGCACGCCCAAACTATCTTCCAATTGCTTGATCGCTGCTGACAATGTCGGCTGCGTGACTCCGCAGCTCTCCGCGGCGCGGCTGAAACTTTGTTCGCGCGCCACGGCGATGAAGAATTCCAATTTGTCGATCACGGGACCTCGAGGCGGGGAGACGGCTGTTTCTTCATGTGATCTTGAGTCGATCCTAATGCCGGCGAGGCTTGCGCTTTTACGTTGGCTTCGCAAGCGGGAAGAAAGACGGAAGACTCGGGGCTCACGCCTTGCGCCGGCCGCGTGCCCGCGCCGCATCGGCCTGTGAAAGAGCCATACCGGCGCTGACACGGTCGCAGTGATTTTCACATCAATGACCGGTTGATGTTCAGATAAGATCATTCACGCTTTCGCGCCAGCCTTGCCGGGCCCCCAAAGGCTTCGGCCCGAGAAGGAGGTAAGCTTCGCCGCGATGGCGGGCTCCACGTCATTGGCCGGGGAGGTCCGTGCCTCAGCTCAGCTCGAGCCTGATCGGCACATGATCGGAGGGCTTGTCGCCGTCCCGCAACTCCTTGTCGATCGTGACATGGGCCAGCCTGTCGGCGGCATAGGGCGACAGCAGCAGATGGTCGATGCGGATCCCCTTATTTTTTTGCCAGCAGCCCGCCTGATAATCCCAAAACGTATAGAGCCCCGCCGCATCGCTCGTCGCCCGCAACGCATCGGTAAAGCCGAGATTGAGGAGGGCACGAAATTTCTGCCGCGTCTGCGGCAGGAACAGAGCATCCTCGATCCAGGCCGCCGGATCATAGCAATCACGCGGCTCGGGGATCACATTATAGTCGCCGGCGAGGATCAGCGGCTCCTCGAAGGCCAGCAAGCGCTTGGCGTGGGCGATGAGCCGATCCATCCAGGCAAGCTTATAGCCATATTTGTCGGTATCGGGCGGATTGCCGTTCGGCAGATAGAGACAGGCGATCCTGACGACACCTTTGCCATTAGGCACGATCGCTTCGATATAGCGGGCATGGGTGTCGCCGTCATCGCCCGGCAGGCCGCGGGTCACCTCGATCGGGCTCTTCGACAGAATGGCGACCCCGTTGAAAGCCTTCTGCCCATGCACGGCGGCATTATAGCCGCAGGCTTCCACTTCCGCATGCGGGAAGGCCTCATCGACGCATTTCAGTTCCTGCAGGCAGAGCACATCCGGGCCGACCTCCTTGAGATAGCGCACGAGATGTGCGGTTCTTTGCCGGACCGAATTGACATTCCATGTGGCGATCTGCATGCGATCCTCGGTCAATCAAGGCGTGCCTTATGTTGCGCGCGTTCCTTCTCCCGCTTACGGGAGAAGGTGGCCCTCGCGTCAGCGAGGGTCGGACGAGGGGTGATACAAGTTGTGAGATCCGTCATCCGCCTCGCATTCGCTCGGCACCTTCTCCCGCAAGCGGGAGAAGGATATCACCCCCAGCGCCGGTGCGACCACATCCATTGTTCTGGATGGCGCCTGATCGTGCGCTCGAACTCGGCCTGCAAAGCGGCTGTCGCGGCGATGATATCAGCCTCGCGGTCTTCTGTCTGCGGCACCGGAATTTCGACGAGCTTGATATCGAAGCGCACATTGGGCTTGCGGATGATCTCGCCAGCATAGAGTTTTAGGCCCAGCGTTCTGGCGACCATGGCAGGGAAGGGCGTCGACGGGGCGGGCACGCCGAAGAAAGTCACGCGCGGGCCGCGCATATCGCGTTGATCGGCGAGCACGGCGAGCGTGCCGCCGTCCCGCGCGTGGCGGATGAGCTGGCGTGGCGTCGCCGGGGTCTTGGGGTAGAGGCCGCCGGGATAGAGAAAGCTGCGCATCTGCCTTACGCGCGCATCGACGAGCGGATTTTTGATCCGCTGATAGACGCCCGCCGGCTGCGCCTTCGCAGCGGAAGAAACGGCGAGAACGGCGATCTCCCAATTGCCCTGATGCGCCGCGCAGACAACCCGCGGCCCGTCAGTCCCATAGCCGGGCGGCGTTTCGACGGTGAGCCTGTCGCTCGCCGCGATTTCGGCAAGCCGAAAAGTCTCGGCAAAGGTGCGGCCGAGATTTTCCCACATGGCGGCGGCCAGTGCTGCGTGCTCGGCTGCGGATTTTTCCGGAAAGGCGAGGGCGAGATTGGCGAGCGCCCGGGCCTGGCGGCGATTGCCGAAGCGCGGGCCGAGCGATCGCCAAAGCACGCCCGAAAGCCAGGACGCCGCCTCGATCGGCAGGATCTTGAAGCAAAGCCCCGAGAGAGCGAAGGCGAGATCTTCGAGCCTGTAGCGCAACGACACGCCGCCCCATCGCGTCGCAAGCCATCGTGTCGCAAGAAAGCGTCCGGCCGTGGTGGCGTTCGGCATCGTGCGGCGCCCCAAGATCTTCTCAGCTCGTCAGCATTGTTTCATGTCGCCCTGAAGCGATCTGAAACCGGCCGAGCGATGGCGCGGAATCAGCACTCGCTCGAGGGTTTGCAGCACGTCTCGACCGGCAAAGTCCAGCAGGTTTTTCATGCCATGCCCCAGCGCGCGACTTCAGGATCAGCGGGATATGCAGATAAGCTTGCGCAATATGCGTAAACTTGATTGCGCCGGAAAACCGGTTGCGACTTTCCTCGTCCCCCTCCAACCCGTTCAGATTGTCATGAGAATGCTGCGGGATCGTGTCGGCAATGGTTCAACCGCCCAGGGAAGGAGAAGTTCGATCACGAAATGCGGGCTTCACGCGGCCGCAATGGCGGCCGCTCAGCATCAGGATCGGTGCCGCGCCCGCCCGCCCGCGGCCTCGGGCCGTCGCGACAATCCCGGCGCGGAAACCGACCGCGGCTTCTGCATGAGCGGCGGCAGATGCCCAGCGGGAAGGATGCCTTCGCGCATCACGGCGCGGCGCAGCGGCCCGATCATGGTGAAGGCGAGAAAACCCATGCCACGCAAAAGATCGACGGGCAGAAAATCGGCGAGCAGCGACCGGTTCAATATGTCGATGCCATATGTGCGCAGCGAAATATCCGGCCGGCGCGCCTCCGCATAGGCCGCGAGCGTCGCAGATCCGCCGATATCCTCGCCGCTGGCGCGGGCTCCCTCGACACATTCGACCAGCGCGGCGGTATCGCGCAGGCTCAAATTGAGGCCTTGCGCGGCGAGCGGCGGAAAGACATGCGCGGCTTCGCCGAGGAGCGCGATGCGGCGGCCGGTGAGGCGCGCGACACGCAGTCCCGTCATCGGAAAAGTGCCGCACCGTCCGTCGAGCCGCATGCGGCCGAAAACCGATGCGACCTGGCGCTGGATGTCCCCCGCGAGGAGATCGTCGGCGAGGCCGCGCCGCCGCGCGGCTTCCGCTTCCGACATCAGCCAGACGAGGCTCGAGCGATGCGGCGCATCGGCGCTGGGCGGCAGCGGCACAAGAGTGCAGGGGCCATTGCGGGTGTGGAACTCGACCGAGACATTGCGATGCGGTTTCTCATGCCCAAGCAGCGCTGTCAGGGCGACCTGCGGATAGGTCCAACGCCTTGCGCCGATGCGTGCGATCGCACGCACCGTCGATCGCTGGCCATCGGCGGCGACGATCAATTTCGCATTGATGCTGCGGCCGGAAGCAAAGATCGCGCAAAGCTGATCCTTGCCATCGGCGATGTCGACCAGCCGCTCGTCCCTAACCGCCAGCGACGGGATCTCGCGCACGGTCGCGGCGAGGCGCGCGACGAGCACATCATTCCCTATGTTCTCGCCGAAGGCAGGCAGGCCGATTTCCGAAGCGGAAAATTCGATCGGTGGGATCGGCACGCGCGAGCCCGTCGCGTCGACCATGCGGATCGTTTCGATTTTCGCGGCAGAGGCGGCAAG
Organism: uncultured Alphaproteobacteria bacterium; assembly: GCA_963704745.1. Classification (GTDB taxonomy): domain Bacteria; phylum Pseudomonadota; class Alphaproteobacteria; order Rhizobiales; family Beijerinckiaceae; genus Methylovirgula. The sequence continues at coordinate 1,982,718 of OY969936.1, read as the reverse complement.
CTCCGACCAGAGGCCGAGCGCATCGTAAAAGCGCAGCGAGGCTTCGAAGAGCGCAACGGTACGGCCGACGCCGCCTTGCTCGAGTGCTCCGACCGCCACCACCGAGAAGCCCGCCTTGGCGAGCGCAATCGCGGCCGAGAGACCGGCGGCGCCGGTCCCGACGACAAGAATATCAGCTCCCGGCTCTGCCGTTCCCACCCAGTCCGTCTCGGTCCCGTTTTCAGCGTCTTACTGCAAAGCCGCTCGCTCAGCGCTTGTCGATCGGCAAATAGTCGCGGCGCCGCGCGCCGGTGTAAAGCTGGCGCGGGCGGCCGATCTTCTGGCCCGGGTCCTCGATCATTTCCTTCCATTGCGCGATCCACCCGGCGGTGCGGGCGACGGCAAAGAGCGCAGTGAACATGGAGGTCGGGAAGCCCATCGCCTTCAAAGTGATGCCGGAATAGAAGTCGATGTTCGGATAGAGCTTCTTTTCGATGAAATATTCGTCGCTCAGCGCGATTTTTTCAAGTTCCAGCGCAACTTCGAGCAAAGGATCGTTCTTGTTGCCGACCTCATCCAGAACCTCGTGACAGGTCTTCTGCATGATCTTCGCACGCGGATCGTAATTCTTGTAGACGCGGTGGCCGAAGCCCATCAGGCGGAACGAATCATTCTTGTCCTTGGCACGGGCGACGAATTTCGGAATATTGCCGACACTGCCGATTTCCTCGAGCATTTTGAGCGCGGCTTCATTGGCGCCGCCATGTGCGGGTCCCCAAAGGCAGGCGACGCCGGCCGCGATGCAGGCGAAGGGATTGGCGCCGGAAGAGCCGGCGAGCCGGACCGTCGAGGTCGAGGCATTCTGCTCGTGATCGGCATGCAGGATGAAGATCTTGTCGAGCGCGCGGGCGAGCACCGGATTGATCTCATAATCCTCGCAGGGCACGGCATAGCACATGCGCAGGAAGTTCGACGCATAGTCGAGGCTGTTGTTCGGGTAAACGAAGGGCTGGCCGATGGTATATTTGTAGGCCATCGCGGCCAACGTTGGAATTTTGGCGATCAGCCGCATCGACGCGACCATGCGCTGCTTCGGGTCCGAAATGTCGGTGGAATCGTGATAGAAGGCCGAAAGCGCGCCGACGCTCGCGACGAGCACCGCCATCGGATGCGCATCGCGGCGGAAGCCCTGGAAGAAGCGCGCCATCTGCTCATGCACCATCGTATGGCGCTTTATGCGATAATCGAAATCATGGCGCTGCGAGGCGGCCGGCAATTCGCCATAGAGCAGGAGATAGCAGGTTTCGACAAAATCGCCTCGTTCGGCGAGTTGTTCGATCGGATAGCCGCGGTAGAGCAGGATGCCTTCATCGCCGTCGATATAGGTGATCGCGGATTCGCAGCTCGCGGTCGAGGTGAAGCCGGGATCGTAAGTGAAGAGCCCCGTCTGCCCATAGAGCTTGCTGATGTCGATGACCGATGGGCCGATCGAGCCGATCTTGATCGGCATAGCAAAGCCGGTGCCTCCAAGCGTGAGGGAAGCGGTGGTTTCGCTCATCGGCGTCTACCTTCTCAGTTCTCGTGTGTCGCGTCTCTTGCATATAGAAGTCATCGGCCGCGTTGAGACCCGACAGTGTGCACTGCGAAAAGGTCAGTATCGTATAGTTTGACGCGGTTCAAGCGGCTGCCGCGCTCGCAATCGCGTCGCGGCCCTGAACGATCGATTGAGATCGCCGAAGCCGATCTCAGGGGATCTGGTCTTATCGGATCTGGTCTTGCCGAATTTGGTCTTGCAGCCGGCCGAGGCTCTCGTCACGGCCGAGCACTTGGAGCACGTCGAAAATGCCTGGCGATGTGGTGCGGCCTGTCAAGGCCGCACGCAAAGGCTGCGCCACTTGTCCGAGCTTCAGCCTATGTTCTTGGACATAGTCGCGCACCACCGCTTCCATCGCTGCGGCATTCCATTCCGTCAGCGCCGCCAGTCGCGGCAGCAATTGCGCGAGAAGCGCGCGACCATCGGCATCGAGGATGCCAGCAGCCCCGTCGTCCAGCGCGAGCGGCCGCGCAGCGAAGAGGAACATGGCGCCTTCGAGCAATTCGACCAAAGTCTTGGCGCGTTCCTTCAGACCCGGCATGGCCGCGAGCAGCTTGGCCTTCATCGGCGCATCGATTTTGTCGATGAGGCTTCTGCCGTTCGGCAGATGGGGCAGCGACGCGATGAAGGCGGCGACGAGATCCTCATCACGGGTCGCGCGCATATAATGCCCATTCATATGCTCGAGCTTGGCAAAATCGAAACGTGCCGGTGAACGGCCGACATGGGCGAGATCGAAGGCTTCGATCATCGCTTCGGTCGAGAAGAATTCCTGATCGCCATTGCTCCAGCCGAGCCGGACGAGATAGTTGCGCAATGCCGCCGGCAGATAGCCCATGGCACGATAGGCATCGACGCCGAGTGCGCCGTGCCGCTTCGACAGTTTGGCGCCGTCCGGCCCATGGATCAGCGGAATATGGGCCATGACGGGAATCTCCCAATCGAGCGCCGTATAGATCTGCATCTGGCGCGCCGCATTGGTGAGATGATCGTCGCCGCGAATGATATGGGTGATGCCCATATCGTGATCGTCGACGACGACGGCGAGCATATAGGTGGGCGTGCCGTCCGAACGCAGAAGCACGAAATCGTCGAGATGTTCATTCGCCCACGTAACGCGGCCCTGCACGCGATCGTCGAGCACGGTCTCGCCGGAAAGCGGCGCCTTGAGGCGGATGACCGGCGGGACGCCTTGCGGTGCCTCGGCCGCAGAGCGGTCGCGCCAGCGTCCGTCATAGCGCGGCGGGCGGCCTTCGGCGCGCGCCTTCTCGCGCATCTCGTCGAGCTCCTGCTGGCTCGCGTAGCAGCGATAGGCCTTGCCGGCGGCGAGCAGGCGTTCGGCGATCTCGCGATGGCGCGCCGTGCGCTGAAACTGATGGATGGCGTCGCCGTCCCACTCAAGGCCGAGCCAGGAGAGCCCGTCGAGAATGGCGGCGACTGCCGCATCGGTCGAGCGCTCGCGATCGGTGTCTTCGATGCGCAGGAGCATCTTGCCGCCGGCATGACGCGCGAAGAGCCAGTTGAACAGCGCCGTGCGGGCCCCGCCGATATGGAGAAACCCCGTCGGCGAGGGGGCAAAGCGCGTGACCACCTGGTCTGCCATCGATCGTAATCCGTGTGCCGCTGGCGTTGGGCGCGGAAATATTCGCCTGCCGAGCGCCGGCAGGCCTTCCGCGCGGCTGCCCGTCGTGTAGCATGGAAACTCCGAAAGAAAAGTGTCACGGTGTGCGGCGGGGAAGCGTCGGCGCGCCATGACGATCGCGCTTTGATGATCGGGCAGAAGGGGGCTTGCACATCGTGGCGGATGTGGCCGGATCTGCGCTTGCCGACCGCGGTCTTGCCGGGGCGGGGGCAGCGGCACGCGGCAGAGCGCTGTGCGCCGATCCACGCAGGCTTTTCGAGCGCGCTCTGGCGCAGGAGATCGCCGAGCGGCGTATCTTTCTGTGGTTTCCGGTGGCGGCCGGCACCGGCGTCGTCTGCTATGTCTTCGCCGACCACGAGCCGTCTCTCTGGTATGCAGCTTTGGGCCTGCTCGCTTTCGCAGCCGCCGCCTATGGGCTGCGCCGGAGGCCTCTCGGCCTTGCCTTGAGCATCGGGCTCTGCGCTCTCTGTCTCGGGTTCGTGTCGGCGAGCTGGCGCGCGGCGCTTGTGGCGGCGCCTGTCCTCCACCATCTGAAAATCGCGCAGGTCGAAGGCTATGTCGAAGAGATGGATTTTCGCCGCGTCGGCGCGCGCTTCGTGCTGCGCCCCGACAAGATCGCGGGCCTCACCGCGGCGCAAACGCCTTATCGTGTGCGGCTGACGATCCGCCGCACGCCGCCTTTCGAAGCCGGCACTTATGTGCGGCTGAAGGCGCGGCTGCTGCCGCCGGCGCCGGCGAGCCTGCCCGGCGGTTATGATTTCGCCCGCGATGCCTGGTTTGCGCGCATCGGTGCCGTCGGCAATGTCCTGGGCCGCGTCGAAGTCGCGAGCCCGCCGCGTCCGCCCGGCTTTTTCCTGTCGATGATGATGGCCGTCGACCGTGGCCGCAATGCGCTGGCGCGGAGGGTCGACCGGATCGTCGGCGGCGACGCCGGCGCGATCGCCGCTGCCATGGTGACCGGCAAGCGCGACTTTCTCACCGAGGATGCCAGGGAGATCATCCGCGAAGCCGGCATCTTCCACATCATCACCATTTCCGGCGTCCAGATGACCCTGGTCGCCGGCATTTTCTTCATCGGCCTGCGTCGGCTGCTGGCGGCGAGTTCGACGCTCGCTCTGCGCTTTCCGATCAAGCAATGGGCGGCAGCGGCGGCCATCCTCGGCGCGGTCTTCTACGATATTTTGACCGGCTCGCGGGTCGGCACGGAACGCGCTCTGTTCATGACCGTGATCATGCTGTCGGCCGTGCTGATCGGACGCCAATCGCTCAGCATGCGCAATCTCGCCTTCGCCGCCTGTCTCGTCATAGTGATCGAGCCGGAAGCGATTCTCGGCGCGAGTTTTCAACTCTCTTTCGCCGCGGTGGCCGCGCTCGTCGCCGTCTATGAGGCGCGGGCGGGGTTTCGCGTGCGCCGCCACGAAGAGGAATTCGGCGCCAGGCCGGCGGCGATCACATCGGCCTGGAAACAGCGTCTCGCAGCTTGGCAGGACAGGTTTGCGCGCGGACCCTTTGCTTTGCTGTTCGCGACCTTTTGCGCGACTTCGGCCACGGCCTGCTTCATGGCCTATGATTTTCACGAGCTCAGCCCCTATGTGCTGATCGGCAATCCTCTGACTCTGACGATCATTGAGATCTTCGCCGTTCCCGGCGCGCTGGTCGGCACTTTGCTTTATCCGCTCGGGCTCGATGCGTTCGTCTGGCATTATGTCGGCGCCGGCATCGCCATCGTCCTGTGGGCGGCGCGGCAGATCGGCAGCTGGCCGGGCGCGACATTGCATCTTTATGCCTTTGCGCCTTGGGCGATCGTCTTTCTCGCGCTCGCCATCCTCTCGGCCGTGATCTGGCGGAGCTGGCTCTTTCGCGCCTCGGCGATCCCGCTCGCGCTCATCGGCCTTTATGGCGCTGCCATCGGACCCGGTTTCGATATTGCGATCGCCGCGACGGGCGATGCCATCGCCTTGCGCGGCGGCGACGGCAAGCTCACCGTGCTTGGCCATCGGCCGAGCCTGTTTGCCGCCGAGCAATGGCTGCGCGCCGATGCGGATGGGCGGGCGGCGCGCAAGGCCGTCGATGCGTCCGCCTGCGGCAAGCTCGGCTGCGTCGGCATTCTGCCCGACGGCCGCGCCGTGGCGCTTGTGCTCAATCGGGGAGCCTTCGCCGAAGATTGCATGCGGGCGGATGTGATCGTGACCCCGCTTTTCGCGCCGCCGGGATGTGCCGCCCCTCTCGTCATCGATCGCGACAGGCTGGCCGAAACCGGCGCCATGACCCTCACTGCGCATGGGCAGGGCTGGCAGATGGCGACGGCGCGGACGCCCGATGAGGACCGGCCCTGGTCGCCGGCGCCGCAGCCGCGCTGGGGCAGCCCGGCGGTCTTGAGCAAAGAGACCGGCTCGGCCGGCGCCGACGCGCCGATGGATCAAGATGACGCCGATCTATCGCCGCTTGATTGAGCGATCGTCGCGCCGAAGATCGCTTCGAACTCGCGCCGCAATATGGCATCGACCTCGGCCATGCTCACCAGAAAACCGAGATCGGCAAAGCTCGTCACGCCGAGATGGGCGGCGGCGATGCCGCAAGGGACGATGCCGGAAAAATGCGCAAGATCCGGGTCGATATTGAGCGCAATGCCATGGAAGGACACCCATCGGCGCACGCGGATGCCGAGGGCCGCGATCTTGTCCTCGGCCATCTCACCAAGGGCGCCACGCGGCTTTTCGGGACGCGCGACCCAGACGCCGACCCTATCCTCGCGGATCTCGCCTTTGATGTTGAAGTCTTCGAGCGTGGCGATGATCCAGCCCTCCAGAGCGGCGACGAAAGCGCGCAGATCGGGCCGGCGGCGTTGCAGATCGAGCATCACATAAGCGACGCGTTGGCCCGGCCCATGATAGGTGAACTGGCCGCCGCGGCCGGTCTTATGGACCGGAAAGCGCGCCTCGACGAGATCGCTGTCGCGCGCCGAAGTGCCCGCCGTATAGAGCGGCGGATGCTCAAGGAGAAACACGGCCTCGGCCGCTTGCCCCGCGGCGATCGCGTCGGCGCGGGCCTCCATCGCGGCGACAGAGACTTCATAGGGCGTGAGGCCCGCGAAAATATGCCATTCGACCGGCGGCGCGGCCAGCTGCGGCAGCATGGACGGATTAAGACTGGCGCGGCTGAGCACGGTGCTTCTTTGGCTCTTTATAGGTGATTTGCGGTATTGCGACGGCTGCAATGATAAGGCGCGGCGCGAGATAATTCATCACCCTTGAGAGGCGGCTTCGGCGCTTGTCACGGCCGAGCCTTTTTGTTAGACGACACGCCTGCCGATTTGGCCGGTTTTGGCCTGATCGCGCTTTCTCGCGGCCATGGCGGAATTGGTAGACGCGCTAGCTTGAGGTGCTAGTGGGGAGACCCGTGGAGGTTCGAGTCCTCTTGGCCGCACCATTTTCAAAATAAGCTCCGATCCGAACGCGGCTAGGTCCGCGGCTCCGGCATCTCCGGCATTGGCGGCGGCTTCGTTTGTGATCCTGTCCGCCTGCTGCCTTTCAGCCTTTCCAATCTCGGCAGCACCTTCGCGAGGATCGCTTCCGTCTCCGAATGCCAGCCCTTGGGCGCCTGCCGGAATTTCGGCGGCGCGCCCGCGCCTGGCACCAGATGGACGATATGGAAGCCGCGTTTCTTCAATGCGATGAGAAGTTTCGGCAGCATCAAAGCAGTCGAGCGGCGCGTGTCGTGCAAAAGCAAAATGCCGCGCTTCTCTTTTTCGAGCCGCGCAAGGACGAGTTTCAGCTCGGCGGCGGGCGTCATGGGAAGCCAATCCGAGGCCCAGAGATCGGCGCCGAAGATCCCGATGTTGCGGCTTTCGAGCCAGGCATCGAGTTTCGGCGTATCGGCAAAGCCGGGAAAGCGAAAGAAGCGCACTTTCGGCGAAACGCCGGCTTGCGCTGACGGCTTGTCGCCATAGGCGGCTTTGTCATCGGCCGCAAAGCCCTTGTCGATATCGGCGCGCGCCGCGCCATCCTGCATGAGCCGCAGCGTTTGCGCCGGGTGCGAGAAAGTGTGATGGCCGAGCGTATGGCCGGCCGCAAGCTCGCGCCGCACCAGCGCCGGATAGGCCGCGGCATTGCGGCCGATCAGAAAGAAAGTGGCGTGCACGCATTGTGCGCCGAGTGCTTTGAGGACGGCCGGGGTCGTCGTAGGCGAAGGCCCATCGTCGAAGGTCAGAACCACCTCGTGATCGGCGAGATCGAGGCTCTGCGGATAGGTCTTGAGGCCGATGGCAAAGCCGCCTTTGGTTCCGAGCACAATTTGCCGCGCGACTCCCAGCGCAGCGGCCGGGCAGGCGGAGCCTTGCGCCGCGGCGCCGGCCGATAGCCCGAGGCCGAGAAAAAGGCTCAGCGACAGCCCAGGCAATCGGCTGTTTTGAAAGGCCGATGAATGTCTTCGCATGATCGGGTCGGCGTCCTCGCGCGAGCTTCTGATCATTCGCGAAGGCAGGATCGAAGCGATCATGTCCTTGCAAAATGTGGCGCGGCTGCCTCGCCCGACATGGGTGGCGGCCTGGATCTTGCTTTTGTATGCCTAAAATAGCCGTGCCGAGGACGAGACGATGAATGAAGTGATCCGCCGCAAAGAGCCGATGAACAAATCGATCACCGACGTCGATGCTGCCCTCTTCTCTTCGAGCCTGATGGGCTGGCTCGAGATCACCCATTATGTCATGGGCCAGCGGGCCGGCACGATCAAGGCAACCGAGGACGGCAGCGTGCCGCCGCTCGCCAAGCGGGATTATGTGATGACTGGCGTGCAGACGATCGCCAATGACTCGGTGTTTTCCTTCGCGATCGCGGCCTCGCTGAAGGGCGACAAGGCGGCGGTCGATTTCGTCGAGAATGCGCTCAAGGAGCAGATGGGCGAGAATTATCCCGGCTATTTCGCCCTGTTCCATTTCCATCAGGAGTGCGACACGCCGGAAACGCTCGACGATTGGGTAGGCAAGATCGGCAAGGCGCTCCTGGCCGGCGAGCTCGACGATCCGAAGGACAAATGGAACGCGATCCTGAGATTTTACGAGAAATCGCGGAAATCGAATTTCATCGTCGAGCTGGTGCCGCAGGTCGCGCAATGGGGCCGCGAGGAATTCACAAAAATCTTCGCGCAACGGAAAGAAAGCCTGCACGAGCCGGAGACCAATCTGCCGCTGGCGCTCGAAGCGCTGAAGGAAGCGCGCAATGACGAAGCCTTCATCGCGTCCTTCCTCATTGCTTCCGCTCCGGTCGTCGATATGGAGCTCAACGAGGACTATATGGGCCTGTTGAAATCCGTCTCGCGGCGGTGATCGGCACGACGCACTTATGACGCTTCCCGACTTTTCGTTGGGGATTGCGGAAGCAGAAAGCGAAAGCGTAATGTGGGCTGGGCAACGCGAACCCATAGAGCCCGCATGCTGCCTATCGAAGAAGAGCTCCAATATATCAACAAGGTGGCCGAGGTTGAGGCGAGTCCCCTTGGCGCGCTGACGTTTCGCTTAGCAGATGGCCTGAATTCGAAGGCCGCCGCGCTGCTGACCCATGTGTCGATTATGATCGCGGTTTCAAGTGTGCTTTTCAGCTTTTCCTTAAATGCCTCATTAAAGCGCGACGTGCCGCCGATTGTCGCTGCATTATTGCTCTGTGAGATCGTGACATACAGCTTCACATCGCTGCTCTGCCTTTATGCGGTGCAGATGACCGGCCCCGGTTCTTTTCGTGCCGAGGACGGGCGACCGGTCGATAGATTGCTCTTAATTGTCAGACGGCGCCGCAAGGCCTATAGGGTGGCCTTGACCATAACGATTGTGGCGACGCTCGTTCTCATCGGCCTCATCGGCTACATCGTTCTTCGCGGCCGGCCCTTCGTGCCTTTGTAGAAGATATCTCGGCCCCGCTCTTACTGCGGGTTTTCGAGGCTCAAGGTCTCCGAGGCTTCGTCATAGGCGAAGATTTCGCCATAGCGGCCCCAATTGATGACGCTTTTGAGCGTCTGCTCCGCATAATCCTCCGACATGTAATCTTCGAGCTCCTCGCGGAATCTCGTGGCGCGCGCCCAATGCGCCGGCCGCTCGTCGAGCACCATTTTGATCCGTGCCGCGAGCGCCACATAGGCGAGGAGATGATCGCCGAAGAGTTTTTTGCGCGTATCGACTTCGGCTTCGGCGAAGCGCAGGCCGGCCGGCGTCAATTTGATGTCGCCTTCCTCGATTTCGGCGAAACGCATGAGCTGCAAGGTTTCCGCGACGGGAAAGAGATCGTCGATCGCCATTTGCGAATCGTCGGCGAGCGCCGGCAGATCGGCGCGGCCCTTGTAGGGCGGTCCGGCGACCGTTTCCATGAGGCCCGCGAGCAGATTGGTCGAGACATCGGGCAGCGCCATGCCGAGGCCGAGGCCGGGAAAAGCGGCCTCTCGGCCGGGCGCCGTCGGGGTCGGCCGGCGGGTCATCAAGGCATAGATCTTGTCGACCAATTGCCGGAATTCGGGATCGAGCCGGTTGCGCGGATGCTGCAATGTGACCTGGATTTCCGCTGCGATGCGCCCGGGATTGGACGAGAGCACGATGATGCGGTTGCACATCAGCACCGCTTCTTCGATATTGTGGGTCACCATGAGGATCGATTTGATCGGCATCCGCCCTTCGACCCAGAGATCCAAGAGATCGGTACGCAAGGTCTCCGCCGTCAGCACGTCGAGCGCGGAAAAAGGCTCGTCCATCAAGAGAAGATTGGGAGTGACCACGAGCGCGCGGGCAAAGCCGACCCGCTGCCGCATGCCGCCCGACAGCTCCTTCGGAAAGGCCGATTCGAATCCGTCGAGGCCGATGAGGTCGATCGCTTTCAACGCACGCGCCCGGGCTTCCTGCTCCGGCACTTTCTTTGCCCTGAGGCCGAGTTCGACATTGGCGAGCACGGTAAGCCAGGGGAACAGCGCAGCGCTCTGAAAGACCATAGCAATGCCTTCGGCCGGCCCTTCGACCGGGGCGCCGTGGAATGTCACCGTCCCATCGGCCGGTTCGACGAGACCGGAGATGATGCGCAAAAGCGTGGATTTGCCGCAGCCGGAGCGGCCGAGCAGGCCGACGATCTCGCCTTCGTTCAAAGTCAGCGAGACGTGGTCGAGAACCATGGCGCCTTCTTCGCCCGAGCCGGTGCGATAGCGCTGGCAGACGTCTTTGACCTCGAGCAGGGGCTTGGTTCGAACATCGAGCATGAACTTAACCTCAATCCAGCCGAAAGCGGCGCTCGGAAAGGCGCGCCAGCGGCCGCCATAACGAACGGTTGAAGAGAATGACGAACACCGACATGACGGCGACGCCGAGCACGATCCGCGGATAATCGCCGGCCGCCGTCGCTTCGGCGATATAGGCGCCGATGCCATGTGCCGATACCGTGTCGTTGCCCCATTTCACATATTCGGCCACGATCGCCGCATTCCACGAACCGCCGGAGGCGGTCAAGGCGCCGGTCACATAGGCGGGGAAGATCCCCGGGAGGATCACTTTCGTCCACCAGTCGAGGCCGCCGACGCGAAAGTTCGCGGCCGCTTCCTTGAGATCATTGGGAAAGGCGCTGGCGCCGCCGATCACATTGAACAGAATATACCATTGGGTTCCGAAGACGATGAGGAAGCTCAGCCAGATGTCGGGGTTGAGCGAGAGGCGCAAGATCAGGACGACGGCGATGGGGAAGATCACATTGGCCGGAAAGGCGGCAAGAAATTGCGCCAGAGGCTGAATTTTTTCCGCGAGCCGCGGGCGCAGCCCGATTTGCACGCCGATCGGCACCCAGACGAGCGAAGCAAGCAGCATCAAGGCAACGACGCGCAGCATGGTGAAAAAGGTGAATTCGACCGCCTGGCCCAAATCGGCAAGGGTGAGCTTCGCGCTGAGAAAGTGAATAATGAGCCAAAGACCCCAGAGCCCGGCGCCGCCTGCAGCAATGATCCAGACTGCATCGCTAAGGCGGTCCATCAGGCGGCCGGCTTGTACTCCCGATGGCCTGGGTCGCGACGGCAATTCGACCCGCCAAAGCGCGACCGTGTCGAAAAAACGCGCGGGAATGGCCGAGATCGCACGCAGCCATCTCGTCCGGCGGAAGAGCAGGAGGACCCATGAGCGTTGCGGCTCTTCGCCGGCCGACAATTCGACGCGGAAGCGGGCGCTGAAGGTGGCGAGCGGCCGGAACAGCAATTGGTCGTAAGCGATGATGACGATGAGCATGGCCACGATGGCGGCGAACACGGCATCGATGCGCCGCGCATCGATCGCGACCGCAAGATAGGAGCCGATGCCGGGCAGTTTGACCGTCGTGTTGCCGACCGAGATCGCCTCCGAGGCGACGACGAAAAACCAGCCGCCGGACATCGACATCATCATGTTCCAGATCAGTCCGGGCATGGCATAGGGCGTCTCGAGCTGCCAGAATTTTTGCCAGGCAGAGAGATGAAAACTATTGGCGACCTCGTTGAGCTCGCGCGGAACCGTCCGCAGCGACTGGTAGAAGGAAAAGGCCATGTTCCACGCCTGGCTCGTAAAGATCGCAAAGATCGCGGCGCATTCGGCGCCGAGCGTGGAGCCGGGAAAAAGGCCGAGGAAGAAGGTAACGGTGAAGGAAAGAAAGCCGAGGATCGGCACCGACTGCAGAACGTCGAGGATGGGAATCAGGACGCGCTCCGCCCGCGCGCTTTTCGCTGCCCATGTCGCATAGGTGAAAGTGAAGAGCAGGGATGCGGCCATTGCCGCCAACATCCGCAAGGTCGTGCGCAAGGCATAGGAGGGCAGCAGCGCATAATCGAGCGAGATCACGGTGGATTGCGGCGCCGAAAGCGGCAAGGTCATGGCATGCGAGGCCCTGACCACGGCGATCAAGCCGGCGAAAATCACCGCCATCGCGACAAGATCATAGTAATTCGGCAGGCTCTTGCGCCCGAGCGCGACGAGGGCGATGACTCTGGACTGCATTGGAAGAGCTTGGGCGGGAGGATGGGCCACCCTCTTCTCACCAATCGGCGTGACATTCAAGTGACGCCGGCGTTCTGGGGCGACGGACGGCTGGACACAATCGCCTGGTTGATTCCGCCTTTCTCTTTGCCGCTGTCGTTCGTCCTGGTGCCTTTGCGGTGCCTCGGACCGATCGCCCCTTCGGCCGCGACAGTCGTTCATCGCTGGTCAGCCGCAAAGCTGCTGCCAATGGGTGCGGCAAAGGCCCGTGCCGCCGAGGGCCGCAGCGCGATGTGACCCGCGCCGACGATCCATCCGGCCGTCGGCAATTTTGTCCTCTGGCAACTGCGGCGCGCCGCGCCGGTGGTGGCGGCGCGTGCGGGCAAAGCCGCAAGCGCAAGGAATAGCTCTGGACCGGGAATATCAATTTACATATTGTGTAAAGAGAGCCGGCAGATACACTGTCTTTCTGGCGGTGATGAGCAGCGCGCGGGGGGAATGAAACGATGCAGCGCGCCGGTGGCGGTACCAGGAATGGAATTCTACGCCCGGGTGATGCGCTGGAGATCGAGGAGGCAAGGGATGGCGCACGCCGCGTCGCGTCCGGCCCGGAAGCGCCCATGGGGCCTCGGTTTCCGCCCCGACAGCCATGGGTCGATGCGGCGCAATGGCAGGGCCCGACCCACAATCCCACCTATGCCGCCCTGGATCTCGGGACCAACAATTGCCGCCTCTTGATCGCGCGTTCGGCGCATCGCGAGGCCTTGCCCTGCGGCTTCAAGATCGTCGATTCCTTCTCGCGCATCGTGCGTCTCGGCGAAGGGCTGGCGCAGACCGGCCGGCTGGGCGAAGCCGCCATCGAACGCACATTGGACGCGTTGGCGGTCTGCCGCGACAAGATGCAGGCGCGCAATGTCACGCGGGCACGGCTGATCGCGACCGAGGCTTGCCGGGCGGCGCAGAACGGCACCGAATTCGTTGAAAAGGTGCGGGCTGGGCTCGGCCTCGACCTCGAAATCGTCGACCGGGAGACCGAGGCTCATCTCGCCGCGACCGGCTGCGCCTCGCTTGCCGATGCGGCGGCCGAAAGCGTCCTGCTCTTCGACATTGGCGGCGGCTCCTCCGAGGTGGTCTGGCTCGATCGGGGCGGACAGGACGGCGCCGCCGCTTTGGATAGGGATTTGCGCGAGCGCATTCGGTTTTGGGTCTCGCTCAAGCTCGGCGTGGTCACGCTGGCGGAAAAATTTGGCGGGATAGAGGTTTCCGACGACGTCTTCGAGTCCATGGTCGCCTGCGTCACCCGCGAACTCGACGGTTTCATCTTGCGGGCGAAGGGACTTGGCCGCTGCGGGCGTTTCCATTTGCTCGGCACCTCCGGGACAGTCACGACCATCGCCGGCATTTTCCTCAATCTCTCGCGTTATGATCGCCGCCGCGTCGACGGGTTGTGGATGTCGGACGAGGAAGTGAGCCGGACGATGAAACGGCTGCGCAAGATGAGCTATCGCGAGCGGGCGGCCAATGGCTGCATTGGCCCGGAGCGCGCCGATCTGGTGCTGGCCGGTTGCGCCATTTTCGAGGCGATAAGGCGCGCCTTTCCGGCCGAGCGCGTGCGCATCGCCGATCGCGGCTTGCGCGAGGGCATTTTGCTGCAATTGATGCAGGCCGACCGGGCAAAGGGCTGGGCCGACCAGCGATGACACAGGGCGCTTCCGGTCGCGAATCCGGCCGCTCATTGAAGGCACGCGTCAAGACCGCGCGCAGCCGGTCGCTCGCCTCGACGCTTTGGCTCCAACGCCAGCTCAACGATCCCTATGTCGCCCGCGCCAAGCGCGAAGGTTTCCGCTCACGCGCCGCGTATAAGCTGATCGAGATCGACGAGCGGGCGCATATTTTGAAGCCCGGCCAAAAAATCGTCGATCTCGGCGCCGCCCCCGGCGGCTGGTCGCAGGTCGCGGCTTCCAAAATAGGCGCCGGCAAGACCGCCGCAGCGCAAGGCAAAGGCAAGGTCTTCGCCATCGATCTCGTGCCGATGGCGCCGGTGCCCGGCGTCGAATTCAAGCAGATGGATTTTCTCGACCCCGCGGCACCGGCAATGCTGCGCGAATGGCTCGGCGGGCCGGCCGATGTCGTCTTGTCGGACATGGCCGCCAATGCGACCGGCCATAAGAAGACCGATCAGCTGCGCATCATCGGCCTTGTCGAACTCGCCGCCGAATTCGCCTGCGAGATTTTAGCTCCCGGCGGCGCTTTTCTCGCCAAGGTGCTGCAAGGCGGCACGGAGAGCGAGCTGCTCGCCCGCCTCAAACGCGATTTCGCGCAGGTCAAGCATATCAAGCCGCCGGCGAGCCGGGCGGAGTCGTCTGAGCTTTATGTGCTGGCGACGGGGTTTCGGGGGCGCGTCGCCCAAATCAGATGTTAGTGATGCACCCTCTGGTTAGCGACGTCATTGCGAGCCAACGGGTCCGGCCTTTGGCCGGCCCGATGACAGGCTTCGCGAAGCAATCCAGCCATCGCAACCCCTGGATTGCTTCGTCGCTATGCTCCTCGCAATGACGGCAGCAAGCCCTTACGCCTTCACCGCCGCGCGCCGCTCGCCGACGAGCGACGTCCCGGCGTCCGCCGGCAGCCGCAGAAATGAGACGATCGAACTCGCCGAAATGACGGCGACGACGACGAAGGCCCAGCGGAAATCTGCGGTCGTCAGCGTGGCCGCGCCGCGCATATCGCGCGCCATGTCGATCACGAAGGCGCCGACCGCAATCCCGAGGCTTAGAGACAATTGCTGGGCGACGGCGGAAAAGCTCGTCGCCCGACTCATGGCTCCAGGATCGATCTCCGCATAGGCAAGCGCATTGATGCTCGTGAATTCGAGCGAGCGGATGAAGCCGCCGACGAGCAGAAACCCCATCATCAGGATGATCGGCGTCGCCGGCGTGAAGAAGCCATAGCCGGCGAAAAAGCAAGCGCTCAGCAGCGCATCGAAAATGAGGATGCGGCGAAAGCCGAAGAGCCGCAGGAGAGGCATGGCCGTCGCCTTCATCAGCATGGCCCCGGCCGAGGCGACGAAAGTCACGGAGCCCGATTGGAAGGCATTCATGCCGAAGCCGATCTGCAACATCAGCGGCAGCAGCAAGGGCAGGGCGCCGACGCCGATGCGGAACAAAGATCCGCCGAGAATGCTGCCCCGGAAGGTCGGGATCGCGAGAAGGCGCAGATCGAGGATGGGGAACGCCGCCTTGCGCGCATGCAAGGCATAGGCGGTCAAGAGCAGCGCGCCGAAGCCGATGAGGCCGAAGACGACCGCCGTTCCGAGGAGACCGCGGCCGATGACGGTGACGCCGAAGACCAGCGCCGCAAGGCCCGAGCCCAGCAGCAGAAAGCCTTTCACATCGAGCGGCCAGACTTCTTCGGCGCGGATGTTCTTGATGAACAGGCTGACCAGCACAATGCCCAAGATGCCGATCGGCACATTGATGAAGAAGATCCAGCGCCAATGCAGATAGGTGGTGACGAAGCCGCCGATCGGCGGCCCGGCGATCGGGCCGAGCAGCGCCGGGATCATCAGAAAGGCGAGCGCGGGCACCATTTCGGAGCGCTCGACCGAGCGCAGCAACACGAGGCGGCCGACCGGCACCATCATCGCGCCACCCATGCCTTGAATCATGCGGGCGCCGACGAATTCCGGCAATGTGCTCGAAAACCCGCAGAGAATGGAGCCCAAGGTGAAGACGAGGATCGCCTGGCGGAACACGGTCCGCGCACCGAAGCGATCGGCGGCCCAGCCGCTGGCGGGAATGAAGATGGCGAGCGACAGAAGATAGGAGGTAAGCGCGAGCTTCAGCGTGATCGGATCTTGATGCAGATCCGCCGCGATCGCCGGCAGCGAGGTCGAAATCACCGTCCCGTCGAGTGTTTCCATGAAGACGGCGCAGGCGACGATCAGCGCGGTCAGACCATAGCGCGGCAAACTGTGTCCTGTCCCTTCTTTTGGGCGCCGAACGCCACCGGGTGAAGCCCCGACCGATCCGCCCCAATTGCGAAAACCGGCTCTCGATCAAGGGCTTTGCGCATTTTCGGGCGAATCGGGCGCGGCGAAAATGCGTGGCTTGGATCAGCTGGAATGCGTTCCGGCGAAAAGCAGCGTCGGGTTTTTCGTCACCGCTCTAACACAGGCATGCGCGGCGGTCGCGATGTCTGCGGCAGAATTGCCGCCCGCCGGCTCTGGCCGAACTGGAAAATTCAGCCGATCTCAATTATTTGAGCTGCAAGGAAAGGGCAACCGCCGCCTATTGCCGCAAAGCTCTGCCCGCCGGCCACGGCCAGCTGGCATGTGGTCGGCCTGATCGGCATCTGATCTTCGCGCCCCTTTCTCTCTCCTTTGCGCTGCGTCCTGGGCGTGCTATGAGCCGCTGCCAACTTTGGTTTGCAGCGGAGCCCACCCTGATTCGCTGCGCAAGCCTTTTTCCGCGGTGCCGGCAGGCCGGCGCCGCCAATGACGGAGTTGGCCATGGCCGAAATCACCCGACCGGCGTTCAGAGAAGCTCTCACTTTCGACGATGTGCTGCTTCTGCCGGGGCATTCCGAGGTCATGCCGAGCGCCGTCGATCTGAAGACGCGGCTCACCTCCCAGATCACGCTCAATCTGCCGATTCTCTCTGCCGCCATGGATACGGTGACGGAAGCAAGACTGGCCATCGCCATGGCGCAGGCCGGCGGCATCGGCGTCATCCACCGCAATCTCGGTGTCGATGAACAGGCCGAGGAAGTGCGCAAGGTGAAACGCTATGAGAGCGGCATGGTCGTCAATCCGATCACGGTTTTCCCGGATGAGATGCTCGCCGACGCGCTGGCATTGATGCGCCGGCACGGGATTTCCGGCATTCCCGTTGTCGAGCGTGGCCTGAACGGCAAGCCGGGCCGGCTTTGCGGCATATTGACCAATCGCGACGTGCGCTTCGCCGACAATCCGCTGCAACCCGTCTCCGAATTGATGACGAAGAAAGTCGTGACCGTGCGCGAAGGCGTGAGCCAGGACGAGGCACGCCGGCTTTTGCACCAGCACCGGCTCGAGAAGCTCGTCGTCGTCGATGAGGATTACCGCTGCGTCGGCCTGCTGACCGTCAAGGATATGGAGAAGGCGACGCAGCATCCTGAGGCGAGCAAGGATGCAGATGGGCGGCTGCGCGTCGCCGCCGCCTCGACGGTCGGCGATAGGGGCTATGAGCGGGCGCTCGCTCTGATCGATGCCGGCGTCGATGCCATCGTGGTCGACACGGCGCATGGCCATTCGCAAGCGGTGCTCGATCAGGTGAGCCGGATCAAACGGGCCTCGAACAAAGTGGCTTTGATCGCCGGCAATGTGGCGACGGCCGACGGCACCAAGGCGCTGATCGATGCCGGCGCAGACGCGGTGAAAGTCGGGATCGGGCCAGGCTCCATCTGCACCACGCGGATCGTCGCCGGTGTCGGCGTGCCGCAGCTCACGGCGATTATGGATTCGGTCGAGGTTGCGCGCGCGGCGGGCATTCCAATCATCGCCGACGGCGGCATCAAATTTTCCGGCGATGTCGCCAAGGCGATCGCCGCCGGCGCCGATTGCGTGATGGTCGGCTCGCTTCTCGCCGGCACGGACGAGAGCCCCGGCGAGGTCTATCTGCTACAGGGCCGCTCGTTCAAATCCTATCGCGGCATGGGCTCGGTCGGCGCCATGGCGCGCGGCTCGGCCGACCGCTATTTCCAGCAGGACATCAAGGATGCGCTGAAGCTGGTGCCGGAAGGCGTCGAAGGCCAGGTGCCCTATCGCGGCCCGGCCGGGGCGATCCTGCATCAATTGGGCGGCGGGCTGCGCGCCGCCATGGGCTATGTCGGGGCGCAGACCATCGCCGAGTTCCAGAGCCGCGCGAACTTCGTCAAGGTCTCGGCGGCCGGGCATCGTGAAAGCCATGTCCATGACGTGACGATCACCCGCGAGAGCCCGAACTATCCGACCGGGCAGTGAAAAAGAAAATATGACCCCAGCCGCCCGCATCGCCGCGGCCATCGACATTCTCGCCGATATTGACACGCGCCACAGGCCGGCATCCGACGCTTTGAAGGATTGGGGGCTGTCGCATCGTTTCGCCGGAGCGAAGGACCGGGCGGCGCTCGCCTCCCTCGTCTATGATGCTTTGCGCTGCCGCGCTTCGGCGGCCTTCATTATGGCAACAGAGACGCCGCGCGCAATCATGCTTGGCAGTTTACGCGAGATGCGCGGCATGACCGTCGAAGCGATCGCGGCTCTGTGCACGGGGCAGGGCTTTGCGCCCGAGCCGCTCACGGCCGAGGAAGAGGCGCGGCTCGCCTCCGCCTCGCTCGATGGCGCCCCGGCCTATGTCCTCGGCAATTTTCCCGAATGGCTCGCGCCTTCCTTTGCCGCCGTCTTCGGCGATGCGGCCATTGCCGAAGGCCAGGGGCTGGCGGCGCGTGCGCCGCTCGATCTGCGTGTCAACACGCTGAAAGCGACGCGGGAAAAGGCGCAAGCTGCCCTGGCACATCTCGGCGCCGTCCCGACGAAGCTTTCGCCGCTCGGCCTGCGGCTGCCGTTATTGCCCGACGGCCGCAATCCTTCGCTCGCTGGCGAGCCGGCCTATGTGAAGGGCCTTGTCGAGATCCAGGATGAGGGCTCGCAGCTCGCCGCTTTGCTCTGCGGCGCCAAGCCCGGCGAGCAAGTGCTCGATCTTTGCGCGGGCGGCGGCGGCAAGAGCCTGGCGCTCGCCGCAATCATGAACAATCACGGCCAGATCTATGCGACCGACCGCAATGCGGCACGGCTCGCCGGCATCTATCCGCGGCTCGAGCGGGCGGGAACCCGCAATATCCAGCTTCGCCCGCCGCGGCGTGGCAGCGATGTTCTGGCCGATCTCGCGGAGCGATGCGATCTGGTTCTCATCGATGCGCCCTGTACCGGCACCGGAACCTGGCGGCGCAATCCGGATGCGAAATGGCGCATCCGTCCCGGCGCGCTGGAGCAGCGCCTGAAAGAGCAGGATGAGATCCTCGAAACTGCAACAAAATTCGTGAAGCCCGGTGGCCGGCTGATCTATGTGACCTGCTCGCTGCTGCGGGAGGAGAATGAAGACAGGATCGCAGCTTTTCTCGCACGGCAGGATCAGTTCGCCCCGATCGGCCCTGGTGAACTCGCGGAAGCGGCGGGCTTGGCCGAGCTCGGCCGTTTTGCCTCGCAGCTCGGGCCGGGGCTGCGCTTTTCGCCCGCGACGGCCGGCACCGACGGTTTCTTCGTGGCCGGCCTGCGGCGGAGTTAAAAATTAATCGCGGGACAGATTAGAATGAAGACTTGAACATGGCGAGACTTCGATCCGAGATTCAGGCGCGTATATCGCGGAGCCAGAAATTCTTCGTGCGATCTGCCAGCCGGCCGAAGAATGCGGACCAAGCCATTTTGAGGCGGAGCTTTTTGGTCTCGACATGCGGCCACCGAGCGCAATCATCCGCCTCCCGTTCCGCGCCTTCGGAAAAGAGCGCAGGGATGTCGCTGCAACGAATCCGCATGGGCTGCAGCGAGTGCGGCGGCTCTTTGAACGAAAGGCGAGGCTCGGACATAGGTGCCTGGGAGAACATCGGTTGCCGTTACAGGAGATATACGCGATAGGCCTTGCACCGCCTTCAACCCGATCGCTCAAAGTGAGGCGAAAGGTTTCGTGGAAATTTTCGGCAATGGCGCTTTTGCAATGTCGGCTTTGCCGGGCAAGCCGGCGTTCTCGCTCGCAAAATGCACCGCAAAGCTCTCCTTTCAGTTCAACCTCGTGCGGAAAGATCTGTCGAGTTTTTCAGAAAGCTTTCACAATAGGCGTCGCGGATGGATAAAGAACAGAGATGATCGACCCCGATTTGCACCAGGACATCATCAAGCGTCACGACAAGGTCCTGATCGTCGATTTCGGCTCGCAGGTGACGCAGCTCATCGCGAGGCGCGTGCGCGAGGCCGGCGTCTATTGCGAGATCGCGCCCTTCCAAAAAGCCGCTGACGCCTTTGCCGCGCTCACGCCCAAGGCGGTCATTCTGTCGGGCGGTCCGGCCTCGGTGTTGGAAGAAAATTCGCCGCGCGCGCCGCAGGCGATCTATGATTCAGGCGTGCCGATCCTCGGCATCTGCTATGGCGAACAGGTCATGGCCGAACAATTGGGCGGCAAAGTCGCAGCGGGCGAGAACCGCGAATTCGGCCGCGCCGAAGTCGAGATTTTGGCGGACAGCCCGCTCTTCGAAGGCGTTTGGGAAAAGGGCCGAAGCTATCCCGTCTGGATGAGCCATGGCGATGCGGTCGCCGAATTGCCGCAAGGTTTTTCGCGCCTCGCGACATCCGAACATGCGCCGATCGCCGTGATCGGCGACGAGCAGCGGCATTATTATGCCGTGCAATTCCATCTCGAAGTCGTGCATACGCCAGACGGCGCGAAGCTCTTGTCGAACTTCGTGCATAAAGTGGCGGGCTTGAAACGCGACTGGACCATGGGCGCCTTTCGCGCCGAGGCCATCGCTTCGATCCGCGCCCAGGTCGGCGACGCGCGCGTCCTCTGCGGCCTCTCGGGCGGCGTCGATTCGGCCGTCGCCGCCGTGCTGATCCATGAGGCGATCGGCGACCGGCTCGTCTGCGTCTTCGTCGATCACGGCATGCTGCGCCAAGGCGAGGCGGAGGAGGTCGTTTCGCTCTTCCGTGGGGCTTACAATATTCCGCTGCATCATGTCGAAGCGGGCGAGATTTTTCTCAATGCGCTCAAAGGCGTCACCGAGCCGGAAGAAAAGCGCAAGATCATCGGAAAGCTCTTCGTCGAGTGTTTCGACAAAGAGGCGGAGAAGATCGCGTCCGACGGGCGCGGCGCGCCAAAATTTCTGGCGCAAGGCACGCTTTATCCCGATGTGATCGAAAGCGTCTCGTTTCATGGCGGGCCGTCGGTCACGATCAAATCGCATCACAATGTCGGCGGCCTGCCGGAGCGGATGAAGATGCAGCTCGTCGAGCCTTTGCGCGAGCTGTTCAAGGATGAGGTGCGCGCGCTCGGCCGCGAGCTGGGCCTGCCCGAGGCCTTTGTCGGCCGCCATCCTTTTCCGGGGCCGGGGCTCGCGATCCGCTGTCCCGGCGGCGTCACAAGGGAAAAGCTCGCCATATTGCGCAAGGCGGATTGGGTCTATCTCGACGAGATCCGCAAGGCCGGGCTCTATGATCAAATCTGGCAGGCCTTTGCCGTGCTGCTCCCCGTGCAAACGGTCGGCGTGATGGGCGACGGCCGCACTTATGATTTCGTCTGCGCCTTGCGCGCCGTGACTTCGATCGACGGCATGACGGCGGATTTCTATCCCTTCGACATGAGTTTTCTCGGCCGCGCGGCGACGCGGATCATCAATGAGGTGAGAGGCATCAATCGCGTCGTCTATGATGTGACGAGCAAGCCCCCGGGGACGATCGAGTGGGAGTAGGCGTGCCTCCGGGCTTGAAATGGACCATCATCTAGTCTAAATGTTGGCTTCGTGGGCAACAGCGACAACCCCAACGGCGAGGTCTTCATGCAGATTTCCGTCACCGACGCCAAAGGGCAGCTGACCGAACTCGTGCGCCGGGCGGAGGCGGGCGACGAGATCATTTTGACCCGTCATGGCCATGCGGCGGTGCGGCTCGTCCCGGTCCATGTCGTCGCGGAGCGAAAGACCCGCCGGGCGCTGCTCGAAGCGGCGAAGGCCGCCGGCGCGGCACGGGCGAAAGCCGGACCGAGCGCGGCGCGCAGCCAGGATTTCCTTTACAGCGATGAAGGCCTGCCTGGGTGATCGCGGTCGACACATCCGCATTGATGGCGATCGTCCTCAATGAACCGGAAGCCGACGCCTGTATCGCGGCGCTCGAAGGCGCGGATCGGCTGCTGATTTCGGCCGGCACAATGGCTGAAGCGCTCATCGTTGCGGCGCGGCGCAACGTCCATGCAGAGATAGCAGGCCTGATCGACGGACTGGGCTTCGAGGTCGTGAGCGTGACGCCGGCCTCGGCGCGGCGCATCGCGCAAGCCTATGCGCAATGGGGCAAGGGCGTTAATGCCGCGGCGCTCAATTTCGGCGATTGCTTTGCCTATGAGGTGGCAAAAGAGAACGGCTGTCCTTTGCTTTATGTCGGCGATGATTTCGCGAAGACGGATATAGAGCGGGTGGGTTGAGGGGGCGCGGCGACAAGAGTTATCAATGACATGAAGGGCATTAGTCGCGGCATTTATGATGTGACGGGGAAGGCGGTGGGGGCGATCGCGAGGGAATGACAGAATTTGTGTCTGGCACATTGACGTTTTTCGCGGTCTATGGGACGCTAAATTTCGCGGAGTCGTCTCCCGCGCCGTCCACAATGGCGAAGCCTCAGGGGCAAGTGCACTGTTAAGGCCGTTCTCTTTTTCGAGCGCGCTGCTGGTCTAGTGGACACACCCGTTAAGGCGCATTCGGAGACGAGAGTATGAGACTGCATTTTCCGAATCTCTCCCGGCCCAAGAAGGCTTCAAAACATATCGCGGCACGTCTTGGCATGCCTTTGTCGGTCTGCCAGAACGGCGTGGCACGAGCCTGCGGATATCGTGATTGGCATGATCTGGCGGCAACCCAAGCGTCGGAACCAACCACGGTACTCGACCAGGAGATTTCTCATTCCGATTTTATCAAGCGACATGTAGAGCTTAGCCTTGCGCTAGCAGAAGCGCTTCAAGCGTCTGATGGCGATACACAAGCCGCTCTCGCGCAATCGCGCCTTATAGGAGATCGTGTCGTTACATTGGCTGATCAGCTCGAAATTCGGTTGGCTTGTTGGCGGCAAACAACGCTTGGCCTATCTGGACGAAGAGAGCGCGGCGCCGTTGGTACGCTTAAATCGTCTGGTCGGAATGGTGAGGCTGTGATTCTTCGTTCCTATGGGCGACCAACATGGATCATTACTGAAAGAAGTGTAGGAACGGTCGCAGATTTTGAATTCGTTTCACCGCGTAATCCTCGACCCCTGTTCCTTCCCATGCGTTTGTATCTGCCCTACGGCTATTGGATCGAAAGCGATGGTGCAAGAGTTCTTTTCTCTCGCGATTACAAGCCAATCTGGCGCATTCGGAATAATGTGCCTCCCGAACGGATGGAGCCATGGTTGTATATCGCGCATCTAGATCAGGTTTTTCTCTGGGATGATGGTCACACGCCCTGGGGTGATCCGAGTATTCGAAAGGCGCTCGAAGCATATTTGATGGAGGTTGGGATTCAAACGTTGCCAATTCTCGCCGATGCCCTTCCGCTTCTGATAAATAATGACAACGCGGGTGATATGTCTGACGGAGCCGAACTGCTGCAAAAGTCGCGGATACATCGAACGGCGGTCGCTGCAGAATAGCCTTATAGATCGCCATCATCGAGCTAACGGCGGGTTTGGTGATAGGCTTGCTCGGAAATGACCTTTGGAACGGCGGGACCTTCGACGGTCCCCGCCGTTTCATCTTGTGCCGTCTCTCTCGCTATAATGGCGCGTCAAAGCGCGGCGCGAAACGATGACCCTTCATATCCTCAAGCTCGCTGTCGGCATAGAGACGCTTGCCGACCTTGTCGCGCGCCAAGAGCAACGTTTGGCGGAGATGAAGCGGGCGAAGCAAAAGCCGGAATTGATCCATATTACCCGCAACCGGCCAAAGCGGGCCGCCGAAGTGTTGGCGGGCGGTTCGCTCTATTGGGTCGTCAAAGCCTTTATTGTTGCGCGCCAGAAGATGCTGGAATTGCGGCCGGTGACGCGCGACGGGATCGCCTGTTGCGCCATGGTTTATGATCCTCACCTCATCCCCGTCGCCTTGCGGCCGCATCGCGCCTTTCAGGGCTGGCGCTATTTGGAAGACAGGAACGCGCCGCCCGACCAGGCGCGGCGGGGTAGCGATCCGGATCTGCCGGACGATCTGAAACGCGAGCTTTCCTCACTGGGCCTGTTGTGAAGGCAAACGCGGTGGTGCAAGTGGGAGCAGGGGAGTCAGGCAGCCCTGCTCATTCGCAGCGTCGACGCGAAGGACGAAACCGCGGCACCGAAAGTCCCTTTCTCGACCTCCGCCGCGCGCACAACAAGCGTGGCCTTCGGCGCCTGTCCCGCCACCTGCTCCATGTCGCGAAGTGATTGCTGGGCGGCCGATTTGTGATGCGTCAGGAAGAACGCCACATTAGGAAGCCTGGATGACTCCTGCCGCAAGTAGCTGCGGACGGGAGTCGCGGGATGGAATGCCCAGATGGGGCCGCCGATCACGACGAGATCATAGCGCGACGGCTCATGCGATAATGGGCCAATTGGAGGCAGGTTGCCCCTCCAGCTATCGTAGCAAGCTCTAGCCATGCCCAAAACGCCGGGTGCATAACGGTCGCAGCCTATCTTTTCTATATCGGCTGCGAGCTCTTTCGCGAGTGCCTCAGCGACCGCCCGTGTTGTTCCGGACAGCGAGTAGTAGACGATGAGCGCCTTCATCGCGCTTCTCCGGGACTGTTACGTTTGCCAACAAAATGGCATGCTAACATCTTGGGGATATTGACCTGCCTCAAGATTGACTTGGCTCAATCGGCAACAGCCGAGATCAGCTGGGGCCCGTCTGGGGAAGTTGCGGGAAGCTACGTGTGAATCCCATTGGGTGAGGGCGCGGCCGATGATCTCGGTTGGGGGACCAAAATGACCATCGCCGTCTATGGCATCAAGGCATGCAGCACGGTCAAGAAGGCCCGCGATTGGCTCGACACGCAGGGCGTCGCCTATGTCTTCCATGACTATAAGCTCGAAGGCGCCGATCCGGAGCGATTGGCGGCCTGGTGTCAGGAATTCGGCTGGGAGATTGTGCTCAACCGCGCCGGCACGACATTTCGCAAGCTTGCCGAGGCGGACAAGGAAAATCTCGATATGGGCAAGGCCATATCATTGATGCTGGTCCAGCCTTCGATGATCAAGCGGCCGATCGTCGATCTGGGCGCGCGGCGCTTGATCGGTTTCAAGCCGGAGCTTTATCAAGCGGCCATCGTCAAAGGCTGCTAGAGTGTCGACATGATGGAGGCCCCGATGGCGGGCGAAATAACGAGCCGATCCAAAAATATTCCCGTGGCGAGCCTTTTGGCCTTGGCGCTGGGCGCGGCGGCATTCGGTGCGGTCGCCATCGGCGCGCTGGCGATCGGGCGCTTGGCGATCGGCGGTCTGGTGATCAAGAGGGCGCGTTTTAAAGAGCTGGAGGTCGATGAATTGACGGTGCGCAGCCTGCGCATCCTCGAACAGCAAAAGCCGAAAGCGTGACGATGGCTTTCGAGGCATGCGAACGCATGTCCAGTGGGCGCTCCTTCTCCCGCTTGCGGGAGAAGGTGTCATGCGAAGCATGACGGATGAGGGTTCTCGAGAGCGGCACCGCCCCTCATCCGACCCGGCTTCGCCGGGCCACCTTCTCCCGCAAGCGGGAGAAGGATAAGCGTGCACCTTAGTGTTTTCCCGGAAAACCGCCGAGACCATGAAAGGTCATGTAAAGCGAATAGGCGCTGACCGCGATGGCGATTGCCATTTCAAGAATGAGAAAGGCGACGCCATATTTGTACCATGGCTCATGTTGGACCTGCTTGGCGGGGGATTGCATGTCATATCTCCTGGTTCATAGGATCATGCGATAGATCTCAAAAACGTCAGCCTTCTTCGCCGACGAGTCCCGGCGTAAACAAGCCGTGCTCCTCGGGATGGCGTTCGTAACGCGCCGCCCACAGATAGAACAGCACGAAGGGCACGAACATATAGAGCGCGACGGTGAGATATCCCATGTGGATGTTCGCGCTTCCGGCGAAGATCAGCGGATAGACGATGCCGCCGGCGGTCGAGACGCCGCCGATGAAGCCGGCCGCGACGCCGGGACGTTCGGGAAACAGCAACGGCACCAGAGCGAAAGTGCCGCCAGTGCCGAAAGAGACGAAGATCCCGAAGGCGACCAGCACCGCGACCGACATATGCAGCGAACCCGAGAGGCCGGCAGCCGTCAGCCCCATCATGGAAAGCGTGATCAAGATCAGCGCGATGCCTAGCCAATGCAGGCGCGGCGCATAGGGCAGGGTCTTGGCAATGAAGGGCAGCGGCGTCCATCCCTTGCGCTGGAAGACGTCGGACATGAATCCGGCAAACGGACGGAAGAGCGAAGCGGTGAAGGATTGCACGGCCGCAAATGTTCCCGCCGCAATCTGCACGCCGGCCACGCTCGTGAAGCCCAGCGCGAGAATCGCACTATGGAAGCCGCGGGCGAAATAGCCGGGCAGCCAGGCATTCATCGCGATCTCGAGGCCGAAGCTCATCGCATAGGCCAGCATCAGCGCGATCGCGATATAGCGGCTCCAGACGAAGACCGTGCCGCGCAGATCGCTTGCGGTGCGCGCCGCGGCGCGGCGCTCGATGGTCTTGGCGGCATGGCCGCGCAGAAGATACCAGGCGGCGATGCCGAGCGCGATCACGCCCAGCCACAGAAATGCGGCATGATAGGATGTGCCGAAAATGCGCGGCAGGAGAAGCGCGCCGACGCCGGCGCCCACATTGCCGGTGCCGGCATAAAGCCCTTCCGCGGTCCCGATCTCGTCGGGTTCGAACCATTGCGCGACATGCTGAATGCCGACCACGAAGGAGACTCCCGCGATGGCGACGATGACGCGCTCGATGAACAAGAGCTCGTAGCTCGTGGTATAGGCGGAGGCGATCGACATGAGGCCGCAGCCGGCCAGGATGAATGCGAATGTGCGCGGCGCGCCGAAGCGATCTGACGCCCAGCCGGCGATGATCCGGCCGACCGGCGCCATCCAGATCGCGGAACTTGCCAAGAGGCCGAGTTCCTTGATGTTCAAGTGATAGGCGGCGGCGATGCTCGGACTGAACGCCGCGGTCGAAAACCACATCAGAAAGCACCAGAAGAAGCCGACGGTCGCGATCACCAGCTGCTCCACCTTATGTGTGCGCATCGCTCGCGCTCCTCTCATTGGCATTGAATCTCGAAACCGGATCGGCGGCGCGCGCTGTAGTGCAGGCGAATGCGACATGGCGCAATACCCGCGTGAACGCGGCATTTGGCTAGATCGCTCAGATGTCGAAGTGAAGAAACGCGCCGGCGATGGATCAGCACTGATCCATCCATCAAACGGAAGGGGCGTCGCCGCCCGCGAGGGAGGCGCCCGTCCTTGAGCTGCGTCCCGCCGGCGCCACATGAGTGGCAGGCTGGAAAATCACAGCAAGAGGCTTGCCAGACGCATGGACCCGTAGCGCTGGCCAAAGAGGCTGTGGACGCTGCTGAAATCCTGCCCAAAGCGGCGCAGCGGCGTGAGAGTTGCCTATTCGGGCAGCAGCAAACACGGCCGGTTTCAGCTCTCGACCAGCTTCAGGGTCAGGCATTTGGCGGCGCCGCCGGCCTTCATGAACTCCGACAAAGGCGTGATGACCGGCGTGAAACCGATGGCGCGCAAGCGGTTCTGCAAATTTTCCGAGGCATCATTCATGAAGACATGGCCGTCGAGATCGACGGCGTTGCAGCAGAATTTCAGGGCATCGGCTTCCGCGACCGCGATGCGCTTGTCTTGCGGCACCACAAATTCAATCAGCGCGCGCGATTTCTCATCGAATGCCGCCGGAAAATACAAAAGATGCCCGCCGGCCAAAGGGCACAGGCAGGTGTCGAGATGATAGAAGCGCGGATCGACCAGATTCAGCGCCGCTGTCTTGCGACCCAGCAATTTTTCCAAAAGCGCCGGCACCGCTTCGTCCGACCGGAAGCCGTGACCGACCCACAGCAATTCCTGCCCGCGATCGAACAGAGCATCGCCGGCGCCTTCAAACGCAACATTCTGCGGCCAGTCCAGAATTTCAAATCCGTTTTCCGAAAACCAGGCGCGGTTGTGCGGCTCCTCACCTCGTCTTTCGAGGCTGCGGAAGCGGCTGAGGATGACCTTTTGGCCCAGCACGAGGCCGGCATTCGCCGTGAAAACGATATCCGGCAGATCGCATTGCGGCGGCTCCAACACGACTTTCGCATGGCGTTCGATCGCGTTTCGCAAATGATCCCATTGCCGGTGCGTCAAGGCATCGTCGGTATTGGCGAACTGCCCTTCCATCCATGGATTGATCACATAAGCGATCTCGAAATGATCGGGCGGGCACATGAGGATCGTCTGCCGGGGCGATGTCATCAAATCCTGTCTATTCAGCTGTGGGAAACTTCGAATCTGGGGGGAATAGTGTCCGAAGCGATCTTTCGATCGCCCTTCTATCTCGCCGCCAAGACACTATGTATCAAGCTGGCCTGGCGACGCCACTGATGGCGACGCCGGCGCAGCCATCGGCGAGATCATGCTGGCCCGGCTGCCGATCGGCTCGACCCTGGCGCGTGGTGCCGACTGCCTGGGCTGGGCGAGACGCCGGCACACGGCTGGCGCGATTTCTCCCGACGACAGGCCCGGCGCCGCCGTTCTTGGTGGCAAAAATCCCGCGAGACGAGTAAAGCAGCAAGGCGCCTGTAGGAGTCTTGGAGCACGCGCCGCCATTCTCGCCGCTTCGCGGCGGTCTGCGGCGGATTGTTTCGTTTTGACGCATGATCTTAGCCGAAAGCCTGCGACTTTTCCGGATCATGCTTGAGAAGAGCAAGAAATGAGTGATTTTTTCCGTGAGGTCGACGAGGATTTCCGCCGCGACCAGGCGATCCAGTTCTGGAAGCGCTATCAGAATTGGATCATCGCCGCGGCCATATTGGTGATCGCGGGTACCGGCGCCTGGCGCATCTATGAATATTTCCGCACCAAGGCCGACGAGGCGGCCGGTGGCCGCTATCAAACGGCGCTGCAATTGCTGCAAAAGGGCAAATCGGCCGAAGCCATCGCCGACTTCAATGCCCTCGGGCATACCGCGCCCAAGGGCTATGCCGCGCTGGCGCGGCTCGTCAGCGCCGATGAGACCGCTGCCCATGACCCCGGGGCCGGGATCAAGGCTTATGAGGCGCTCGCCAATGACCCAGGATTCAATGCGCGGCTCAAGGATGTCGCACGGCTGCGCGCCGCTTATCTGCGGGTCGACAGCGACGATCCCAAGGAATTCGAACAAAGCTATGCCGCCTTTGCGGGTCCGGGCGAGCCCTATCGCGATTCCTACCGCGAGCTGCTCGCCCTGGCGGCCTTGAAGGGCGGCGACGAGACGGCGGCAGGACGCTGGCTCGACGAGATCATCACCGATCCCGCGGCGCCCGAGGCGCTGCGCCGCCGGGCCGACGCCTTCCTCGCGCTCGTGCAGGCCGGCAGACTGCCGGGCAAATAATGTTCACCATCGCCATCATCGGCAGGCCGAATGTCGGTAAGTCGACCCTGTTCAATCGCCTCGTCGGCAAGAAGCTCGCGCTCGTGGACGATCGGCCGGGCGTCACCCGCGACCGCCGCGAGGGGGAAGCCAAGCTCGGCGATCTCGTCTTCGCCATCGTCGATACCGCCGGGCTCGAGGAGGGCGAGGCGCAATCGCTTGCCGGGCGGATGCGGGCGCAGACCGAGGCGGCGATCGCGCAGGCCGATGCCATTTTCTTCATGGTCGATGCGCGCGCCGGCATCATGCCGGACGACCGTTTCTTCGCCAATCTGCTGCGACGCGCCGGCAAGCCGCTGATCCTCATCGCCAACAAAGCCGAAGGACGCATGGGCGGCGCGGGGGCGCTCGAAGCCTTCGATCTCGGCCTCGGCGAGCCCGTGCCGCTCTCCGCCGAACATGGCGAGGGATTGGCCGAGCTTTATTCCGCGCTCTGCGAGGCGCTGCCCGAAGTCGCCGCCGGCAACGAAGAGGACGCTGAAGCGGGCGAGCCGAAAACATTCGCCGATGACGAAGACGGCTCCGAACTCGATCCGACGAAGCCGTTGCGCATCGCAATCATCGGCCGCCCCAATGCCGGCAAATCGACCCTGCTCAATAAGATTCTCGGCGAAGACAGGCTGCTCACCGGGCCCGAAGCCGGCATCACCCGCGACGCCATCGGCGTCGATTTCACCTGGGGGCAGCGCAAGCTCAAAATGTTCGATACGGCGGGCCTGCGCAAGCGCGCCCGCGTCGAAGACAAGCTCGAAAAGCTTGCCGGCGCCGACGCTCTGCGCGCCGCGAAATTCGCCGAAGTGGTGGTGCTGCTCGTCGATGCCACGATCCCTTTCGAGAAACAGGATCTGACGCTGGCCGATCTTTCCGCGCGAGAGGGAAGGGCGATCGTCATCGCCCTCAACAAATGGGATCTCGTCGAAGACCGCGGCACGCGACTGCGCGACTTGCGCGAGGAGGCTGTACGGCTTTTGCCGCAGGTGAGGGGCCTGCCGGTCGTGCCGGTCTCGGGCGCGACGGGAGAGGGGATTCCGGCCCTGATCGAGGCGATCTTCCGGGTCCATGAGATCTGGAACAAGCGCATCGCGACGGCAAAGCTCAACCGCTGGCTCGCCGTGGCGATCGAATCCACTCCGCCGCCTGCGGTTTCCGGCCGTCGCATCAAAATCCGCTACATCACCCAATTGCGCGCGCGGCCGCCCTATTTCGTGATCTTCGGCAATCAGCTCGAGCATCTGCCGGAGAGCTACAAGCGCTTCCTCGTCAATGGCCTGCGCCAGACATTCGACTTGCCGGGCGTGCCGATAAGGCTCTCGACCAAGACCAGCGAAAATCCCTATGCCGAGCGGCAATCGCAGCGGGGCTAGCATCCGCCGTCATTGAACCGCGAGTCAGGCGCTGACCGCGGTTCAAGGGCGATAAGCGGATACGTCCGATAAATGCGACGTACCGGGAATTTGTGATTCCCGGTACGAGGTCAGCAGTATCGAATCGCAGCGGCGTGAATGGGCTGAGTTCTGCTTATTGGCAAGGCCAGTGGTGGCAGCCTTGCCGGTCGAAAACCGCTGGACTATGATTTTTCGTTCTCAAACAGTCGGGCTTAGACGACCATGGCAGATGACATTTGCGAGCTGCGGCCGAAAGGGCGCATTGACAGCGCCAGCGGTCCGGCCTTCGAGAAAGATCTGCTGCAGCAGATCGACGACGGTCAGCGCCGCCTGCTGCTCGATTTCACCGAGTTGCAATATATCAGCAGCGCCGGCCTGCGGATCGTGCTGCTCGCCGCAAAGCGGATGAAGACGGCCGGCGGCAAGCTGGCGCTCTGCTCGCTCAATCCGCAGATCTCCGAGGTCTTCGAGATCAGCGGCTTCAGCCGCATCCTCGATATCCACAGCTCGCGTGACGCCGCGCTTTCGACCCTTTCTGCGACCTAGTATCCGCCGTCGTTGAAGCGCGAGTCAGGCACTGACCGCGGTTCAAGGGCGATAAGCGGATACGCCCGATAAATGCGACGTGCCGGGAATTTGTGATTCTCGGTACTAGCCGGAAAAGTCGCTGCATTCCTGCCGCATTATTTCTGACGTCGTTCAATTGTCATGGAAGCGTCATGTCGGCCCAATAGCGCTAGAGCATGACGAATATAGACGTTTTCGCCTCGATCCTCGCGGGGCTCGGGCTGTTTTTCATCGGAATAAAGGGCATCGCCGCCAATCTGAGCCAACTGGCCGGGCGGAGCTTGCGCCAATGGGTGGCGCACTCGACCGGCAGCTATCCCATGAGCGCGCTGATCGGGGTGCTCGCTGGCGGGGTGACGCAGAGTACCAATGCGATCACCGTCATTCTGATGAGCCTGGCGACGGCGGATCTCATTACCTTGCGCCAGGCGACGCCGATTCTGGTTTGGGCGAATGTCGGCACGGCGGCGCTCGTGCTGCTGGTCGCCGTCGATATTCATCTGTTCGTTCTGGTGATCACCGCGCTCGCCGGCTTTTGCTATTACATGAAACTTGATCGCTCGCCGCGCTGGCGGCCGATCGTGTCCGCGCTTTTCGCGATCAGCCTTTTGTTTCTCGGGCTCGAGCTGATGCGCAGCGGAACCCTTGAGCTGCGCGCCATCGGCTGGGTTCGCGCGTTTCTGGAGATCTCGGCGCAGTGGAGCGTGTCCGCCTTTCTGGTCGGCACGGTGCTGGCCCTCCTCGTTCAATCCTCGGCGACCGTCACTGTGATTGCCATTGCGATGGCTGCGGCCGGATTGCTCACGCTGGAGCAATCCATGATGACGGTCTTCGGCGCCAGCGTAGGTTCGGGATTGAGCACCTATATCATCATATCCGGCGTGACCGGAACGTCGCGCCAGCTTCCCATTCTGCAAGCCCTCGTCAAGATTCTCGGTGTCGCGGCGCTCTTGCCCTTCTTCATTGCCGAGCGCCTTTTCGACGTGCCATTGCTCGCCCATGCCATCCGCTTCGTCACCCACGATCCGAGCAAGCAGGTGGCGCTCGTCTATTTGGCCTGTCAGATCGCCGCCGTCGGCGTGCAAGCGGTATTCGACAAGCCGTTGCAGCCGTTGCTGCGCCGTCTCGCGCCTCCTTCCGTGGAAGAGGCGGTGTCGAAGCCGCGCTACCTCTACCACCAGGCGCTCGGCGAACCGGAAACGGCGCTCGCCCTGGTCGATCGCGAGCAGGCGCGTGTTTTCAGCTTCCTGCCGCTGTATCTCGGCGTGACCGAGCATCTGGACGGCAGTGAAGCGAGATCGACAGCGAATGCCTTGAGCCTGCCTCTCCCTTAGGGACGGGCTCAGGGCTGTGGTTCCGAGGATCGATGCCCTTCCACCTTCGGAAGGTGCGCGCATCCGTCGGCGGGCGTGCTTGAAGGGGAGGGTTCCATGGACATGGTTATCGACGAGCTCGAAGGCGGCATCACCAATGTGGCTTTGCGCGGGCGGCTTGATACGCATGGCGCCGAAGCGATCGATCTACGCTTCAGCGTGATTGCCGGCTCGAAACATGCGGTCGTCGTCGATCTCTCGGAGGTGGATTTTCTCGCCTCGCTGGGAATCAGGGTGCTGCTGACGAGCGCCAAGGCCGTCCAACGCAAGGGCGGCAAATTGGTCATCGTGACGCCCGAAGGCAATGTCTTGATGGTGCTCAGGACGGCGGGCATCGAAACTCTGATTCCGATCTTTCAGGAGCGCGATGCGGCCATCGCGGCGGTTATCCTCTAGCCGGTGGCGCAGGCATGACGGCGCCGGAGAAGATCTCATCTTGCGAGCGCCATTTGGTGTTGCGCAACGATTTGGCCGAGCTCGAACGGCTCGGCGCCTTCGCGCGCGACTTCGGTCATGCCGAAGGGCTGGATCAAGAGCAGATTTTCGCGCTCGAACTATGTCTCGAAGAAGCGGTCGCCAACATCATCATGCACGGCGGAGCCGGAGACCGGTCGGGCGAGCCCATATCGGTGACGATGGCGCGGGGCGCGCCGTCCTTGGTGGTCCACCTCGAAGACAGCGGATCTCCCTTCGACCCGACCGCTGCGCCGCCGCCGGAGACCCCCGCTTCACTCGAGGATGCGCGGATCGGCGGCATGGGCATTCACCTCATCCGCAAGCTGACCACCGATATGCGCTACGAGCGCGTCGCCGGCTGCAATCGTCTCACTCTGATATTCGGGCCGCGGCCCGAGACGCTCGGCCGCAATGGGTGAGGGGCGGGCCCGCCGTTTTCGCGTGAAGTCCGATGCCGTCTCAGTGCTTGAAATGCAGGCTGAGCACTGTTTCGCCGTGCTCGACGGTACTGCGCACGCGGTCTGCCTGCCGGCGCACCAGAAATCCAGCGAGCAGGCGCGGGGCGTCTTCGGTCTCCAGCATCTCCTCGTGCGACGGCGCCCACTCCGGCAGCTCCATGGCGACGCCGTGATAGCTGAGCTTGGCATCGATATCGAACTCGTCATAGCTGACGGCGAGCGTGACCGGCGCTCTGACATGGCAGTATTCGACGATTGCCTCGACGGCCTGCTGCACCGCGAACTCGACCCGCGTGATGACGTCGCGCCGTGCCCCCCAGTTGCCGGCCGCGCGCTCGATGAAATTTTCGACCTCTTCCAGCGAAACCGCCTTCGGATCGATGCTCATGGTCACGGTGCGGCGGATGCCGAGGCGGAACAAGAGATTGAGCGACAGCGCGACGAGGGTCGCCAGTACCAGGGCCGAGGTGACCAAGGGCTGCGCCCATTGCGGCACGCCCCCGAAGGCCGAGGGAAACACCGAGACCATGAAGAAGGCCATCATGCCGGCGCCGATCACGAGGGTGCGGCGCGGGTCGAGAACGCGGCTGGAGATGATCTGGACGCCGCCGATCATGATGAATACCGCGGTGAACAGCAGCGCGGCGGCCATCACCGGCGGCGGCATGATCGTTAGGATCCCGACCAGAGTCGGCTGGAACGCGGCCACCGCCAGTATGAGCGCGATGATGAAGGCGATCCGGCGGCTGGCGACCCCGGTCGCCGCCACCAGGCCGACATTGGCGGTCGAGACGGTGAGGCCATAGGTCCCGAGCATGCCGGCCAGCACCGCCGCGATGCCATCGCCGAAGATGCCGCCGCTGATCGAGCCCTGGTCCGGCCGCACCCATTCGGCGTCGTTGAGGCGCTGATAGGTCGTCACCACGGCGGTGACGCTCATTGCGGCCGCCAGTCCGGTGACTGCGAAGGGAATGACCATCGACCAGTCGAACGCCCACGACAGATCCGAGACGGAAGGAAGCGCCAGGATCGGCTGGCTCAACACTGCATGCACTTCGGCGCCGGTGATGTAGCCGGTCAAGCCCGAGAACCCATAGCCGACCAGCATGCCCGCCAGAATGCAGAAGAGCCGAAGCCGTCCCTTGTTCCAGATGTTCAACCCAATCATCGTGGCGAGGCTCGCGCCGGCGACCAGCGCGCCGCGGCCCGAGACCATGCCTCCGGGCGCGCCGTCCAGCATTACCCGCAAGGCGGCAAGCCCGATGATCACGCCGACGAGGAACACGACCATGCCGGCGGTCTCCGGCGGGATGAAGACGCGCAGGCGCAACCAAATCCGCGACAGGCCGATCTCGACGAGGCCGGCGAACAGGGTCATGCCCCAGACCAGCGGCAGCCCGCCGAGCTTCACCGCCAGCATCGCCGGCCCGAGATAGACGCCGGTGAAAATCGAGGGGGCGAGGAAGCGGCTGCCGACCGGCCCGCGCGGCAGGGCCTGCAAAACGACGGCGACCGCCAGCACGAGCATGCCCCTGCGCAGGATAGCTGCGATCTCGTTTGCCGGGACATGGGCTTCTCGCGCGATGATCAGCGGGTAGATCATGAAGATCGCGATCACGCCCACATGCTGAATGGCGCTGATGATGGTAATCGCGGTCGGCGGCTTTTCGCCGCTCCCGTAGACGAGGCTTGCGGGCTTTTTCATGGAACGATGACCGAGAGGAAAGCAGGCGGCGCGGCGGGTGCGGAAGGGAGGCTGGCAGCCGTGACCGGATCAGCCTCGCTGAACGGCCACTTCTTCGTGTGATAGTTTAGTTCATTGTCGGCGGCGTTTGCAACGCGACCGTGACAGACCGCAGTTAGCCGCGATATTCTCAGCTCGGTGCACGCTCGACCGCTCGAAAGTGGGAGAAGGAATGCAATGGCCAGTGCCGATCCTTATGAAGTGCTCGGGGTGGCACGAACCGCGTCGCAGAAGGAGATTCAGGCGGCCTTCCGCAAGCTCGCCAAGAAGCTGCACCCGGATCTTCATCCGGGCGTCAAGGATGCGCAGCAGAAGTTCCAGGAGGCGTCGGCCGCCTATGACATTCTTGGCGACGCGGAAAAACGCGGCCGTTTCGACCGCGGCGAAATCGACGCCTCCGGTGCGGAACAGCCGCAGCGTCGCTACTATCGGGATTTTGCCGAGCCGGGTGCAGCCCAGGACCGCTATAGCAGAACCTCCG
The DNA here is from genome assembly GCA_963704745.1 of uncultured Alphaproteobacteria bacterium. Taxonomy (GTDB): domain Bacteria; phylum Pseudomonadota; class Alphaproteobacteria; order Rhizobiales; family Beijerinckiaceae; genus Methylovirgula. Next base: position 1,946,715 of record OY969936.1, on the reverse strand, counting down.
GTTTCGCCGATTTCGAGCATGCGGACGACGTGCTCTCCGCCTTCTTTTCCCGTGGCGGCAGAGGCCGCGTTCGCATGCGCGGGGCCGACCGGCACTATCGGCTGGATGTCGATTTCCTCGACGCGGTGAACGGCACGGCACAGCGCGTGACCTTGCCTGACGGCGGATCCCTCGATGTTGCCATTCCGCCGGGAACGCAGGACGGCCAGGTGCTGCGGCTCGAGGGGCAGGGAGAAGCCGGTCCGGCCGGCGGCGAGCCAGGCGACGCTTTGATCGAGGTCGGTGTTCGACCGCATCCCTTCTTCAAGCGCGACCGCGACGATATCCGGCTGGAGCTGCCGATCTCCCTCACCGAGGCGGTGCTCGGTGCGAAAGTGCCTGTCCCGACGCCGACGGGTCCCGTCATTCTGACGATTCCCAAAGGTGCGAACAGCGGCAAAATTCTGCGGCTCAGGGGCAAGGGCGTGCCGGGCCGAGACGGCAAGCGCGGCGACGAATATGTGACCTTGAAAATCATGCTGCCCGACAGGCCGGACCCGGCGCTCGAGGCTTTCGCCTCCGGCTGGGAGGCCGGCAAGAGCTTCAATCCGCGGCAGGGGATGGGCCTATGACAATCGACGGGATGGAGATGTGCCGGCGCCTCGGCATAGAGCAACACATATTGCAGGCCTGGATCGCCGCCGGCTGGATTGAGCTGCAGTCGAGCAATGAGCCGAGCTTCTCAGAAATGGATATTGCGCGGGCCGGGCTGATCCGTGATCTCGCCGGGCCGATGGGGGTCAATGACGAAGGCATCGAGATTATTCTCGATCTCCTCGACCAGATCCATGGTCTTCGACGCGCGCTGCAGGGCGTCGCATCTGCGGGCGCCGCCAAATAGGCCAGAAGCGCCTGCGCTGCATGCAGCTTGGCACGGCGAGACGCCACTGCGAGCGTCGCGGCGATCAGACGGGGAAGGGCGGTCACTTGCGGCATCGCCGCGCCGCCGGCCCGCATTTCGGGCTGGACCCTGAAGGTTCGCTTGGCGCGCGCAAGCCGGGCGCCGCAATTGACCCGCCCTCTACAGTCGCCTGATCGATGAGACCCAGCGCGGCCAGCAGATCGATCTGGGACTGATTGTAGCGGACGATCGCGGTGGCGTAGCGGGCCCGGGCCCGGTCGGCAGTCCCCTCGGCTTGCAGCACATCGACGGTCAGCCCTGTGCCGGCCTTGAGGTTTTCTTGTGTCAGGCGCAGCGCCTCTTCAGCCGCGGTGACCTGCTGCGCGGCAATCGGGATGAGCTGTGCGGCAGTGCGGCTCGCCTGATCTGCCGAGACGACGGAGGCGCGCACTTGATCCAACTGCCGGTCCAAGTCCAGCCCGGCGATCTTGACAGCGGCGACCGCTGTCTTGATCCTCCCGAAAGTCGCAAGGCTCCAGTTGAAGCCGCCTGTCGCTACGTAAGTTCGCTGTCGGTACAGGGTGTCGATGGCGAGGCCAGTCGCCGGCGGCGGCGCGAAAAGCCCCACCGACTGGGCCTGTGGCCCGAGGCCGCCCCAGACTGTGGCACCTTTGTCCGCCCGAGCGGCCTCCAAAAGTGTCCGAACCGCTGCCAAGTCGGGCCGGTAGCGCACGGCGGTTATAAGCATGTCGTCGATCGGCAGATCGTGGCGAACAAGCGCCGTCTGCATCATGGTTCCGGCCCGTGGCACCAGCATGACGGTCGGATCGAGGTCGAGAGTGACGGTGAGCGCCAGCGAGGCATTGTAAAAGCCATTCAGGGCGGTCAACAAATCTTGTTGGCGGCCGGCGAGCGCGGCTTCGGCCCGTAATTGGTCCGCGAGCAATCCGGTGCCAGTCTGCAAGCGCAATCGTTCCAGCCGGAGCAATTCCTCGGCCTCTTGCATCGCTTTGCGGGCGACTGCCACCTGCGCCTGAGCCAGCACGAGATCGTAATATCGGTCCGCCGCGATCCGAAGGGTTTCTTGCGTCACAGCCTGTTCCTGCTGCGCCGACGCCTCGAGCCGCCGTTTCGATGCGACAATGTCGTAAGCCACTTGTCCGGGATTGATGATCCATTGGATCGCCGCCGCCGGGACGACATTCGACAGTGTCGCCAGCCCGTAAACGCCCCTACCCGAGAGAGCTCCCTCAACGCCGAGTGCGGTGACGTTCGGCGTAAAAGAAGGGACGACCGCTTCGACATTGCTCTCGTAGGCGCCGCGCGAGGCTTCGACGCGCTGCTTTGCTTCCTTAATATCGAGGTTGCGCGCCGTGGCGACCCGCACCACAGTCGGCAGGTCCGCGGCGAGGAGGCTGCGATACATCGGCCGAATCTTCGATGCGTCGACTTTCAACGAAGCCGTCGGCTGCGTGGTGGGCGCGACGGAAGGGTGAGAAAGCTGCAGGGTCGACATGTCGACGCAGCCGCCGATCGCTGGCAGAACAACTGCCGCGACCCGCATGTACCAGCGCAATGGCCGCCTCATCTCTACTACTCGAACTCGATCCATGAGACGTTACCGATTGGGTGGGTCGACCTGCTGCGGATCAGGTCCCAAGGTCACCTGCGCATACATTCCCGGCAGCAGTCTTTCCTGTGGGTTAGGCAGGTCGATTTCCACCCGCATGGTGCGCGTTGCGGGATTCAGCGCACTGGCGATGCGGCTGACCGTGCCATGGACGGAAACACCCGTCTCGCCATAGAGCTTGACCTCGGCCGCCAGGCCGGGACGGACAGCACCCGCGCTCGCCTCCGGCACGTCCGCGAGCACCCGCACCCGGTCGAGTGCTTGACAGGTGAAAAGCGGACGCGAACGCGACGACGTGGCCGACTGTACCAGATCGCCGGGGTTGACCAGTCGCCGGGTCACCACACCATCGAAGGGCGCCACGATCAGGTCATATTGCAAGAGTGCTCGGAGCCTCTCCGTTTCGGCCTTCGCGGCTTCGATGTTGGCCTCAGCCAACGCGATCTTCGCCTTCCCCGTTTCCAGATTGGCTTTTGAGACCCCTTCCTTCGCCTGCGCCTCATCGAGCGACTGCGCCGTCGCAGCCTTGCCAGCAAAGAGCGCTTTCTGTCGCCTGAGCGTCGCCTGCTGCAAGGCTAAATCGGCCTGCATCGCCGCCAACTGGCGTTTTGCGACTTCGAGCGTCGCCTTGGCCTGTTGCACCGCCGCCAGACCCTTGGCGAATTGTGCCCGCAGCTCCGGATCGTCGATCACTGCCAGCACCTGCCCCTGCTTCACATGGTCGCCGATGTCGGCGCTGAGCTTCGACACATAGCCGGAATCCTTGGCGTAAAGATCGGCCACGAAAAACGCCTGAATCGTCGCCGGGACGACAACCGTCGCGAATTTCCGGCTCTTGTTGCCGGTTTGGGCTTCTGGCGATGTGGGGGACGGCACAGACGACTTGGGAGCCATGTCCGGCGCTGACTGCGCATGGGCGGAGAAACACGAGATCGGAACTGCAGACGCAATGCAGCTCGCCTTGATGGCCGCGGAAAGAACAGCACGAGCGGCCAATCCGCGCCGGTGTTTCGTCCCAATCTGGCAAATGCGCAACGAACAATGCGTATTCATGAGGCAATCCGGTTCCAAAGGCAGTGCGGTCCTCTAAAGTGTGGCATCCGAGCCGCCGCGGTCGGCGGGCAGGAGCGAAGCGCTTTTTCGCGTGTGCTCGCTTCGGAAAATGGAAAAAATCGCCGGCAAGATGACCAGCGTCGCGATGGTCGCACCCGTCAGACCGCCGATGACGGCACGACCGAGCGGCGCCGTCTGAGAGCCGCCTTCGCCGAACCCGGCCGCCATGGGCAGCATGCCCGCGATCATGGCGCAACTCGTCATCAGGATCGGCCGCAACCGGCTCGTCGCCCCGACCACTGCCGCATCCAGCACATGGGCGCCACCGACTCGACTCCGCTCGGCGAAAGTGACCAGCAGGATCGCATTGGCCATTGCCACGCCGATCGCCATGATGGCGCCCATGAGCGACTCGATGTTCAAGGTCGTCCCGGTGATCCAGAGAGCGAGAGCAACGCCGGCAATGACGGCAGGCACGGTGAGCAGGACCGCGAGCGACAGACGGAACGACTGAAAATTTGCCGCCAGCAGCAGAAAGATGGCAACGACCGCGATGCCGAACCCGGCCTCGAGTCCGCCGAACATCTCCTGCATCGGCCCGACCTGCCCGCGGATGGCCACAGTCACGCCCTGCGGCGGAGGACCGGCGTCAGCGACCGCCTGCGATACCTGAGCGGCAGCTCCGCCCAGATCCTCGCCGGCGATATTGGCCGCAAGTGTCAGCATCCGCTGCATGTTGTAGCGATCGTATTCGCCCAGGACCGTCCCCCGCGTCACATCCGCGACGTTGCGGAGACCGATGTGGACGTCTTGACTCTGGCTGATCGGGATATTCCTGACCTGCTCCAACGAATCCATCCGTTGCGGCGGCACTTCGACCTGAATGCGGTAGCCGATTCCGCTCTTGGGATCAGCCCAGAAGTTGGCGACCGTGTAACGGCTCGACGAGGTCGCCTCGGTCAGGGACCTGGCCACTTGCCGCGCGGTTATCCCGAGCATGCCGGCCATTTCACGATCGATGTCGACCTTGACCGCGGGGAAATCGAGCGCCTGCTCGAATTTGAGATCGCGCAAGGATGGAACCCGCGCCAGGGCTTTTTCGAGCTGCTGCGCGAACCCGCGAGTCTTGGTGAAATTGGGGCCGCTGACGGCCACCTCGATCGGCGCCGGCGCGCCGAAGCTCATCACCTGGCTGAGGATGTCGCTCGGCTCGAAGCTGTAGCGCAAGTCGGGAAGCTCGTGCGACAGCTTCCGTCTCAGGCGCTCTTCGAGACGACCAATGCTGATCCCCGCCTTGGGATTGAGCTGCAGCTCGAGAACCGCATCTTGCGGGCCGCTCGTCCACAGATAGATGGTGTTGATCGGATAGGCGGCATGTTGGACGCCGATAAAGCCGACTGAGATCTTCACATTTTGCGCCCCGACCTCATTGCGGATGATGTCCAGTGCTTTATTGGCGAAGTACTCGGTCTTCTCGATGCGGGTGCCCGCCGGGGCGCGCAGGCGGAGCGTGAACTGCCCCTCGTCGACAGTCGGGAAGATCGCCCGACCGAGGCTGCTGCCGATAACGACAGTGATCAGCCCGGCGACGACGAGATAGGCCGGCACGACGATCCATCTCCGCTTGACGACCCGAGCCGAAAACGCGTGATAACGGTCGCGAAAATAATTGAACTGCGGGACATCCGTTGCAGGGTGGCGGCGCTGGGTCCGAAGAATCCAAATAAGCAAGACCGGGACCAGCGTGGAAGACAGCACATAGGAGGCCGCCATCGCGCAGCCGACCGCCAGCGCCAGCGGGATGAACATGTTGTGTGCGGCACCGCGCATGAAGAAAGCGGAGACGAAGACCGCGAGGATGGAGAGCATCGCGAGGAAACGCGGGAGCAGCGTCTCGGTCGCAGCGTCATACGAAGCATGGGCGAGGGTTGCGCCGCGTCCGAGATGCGAATGGACATTCTCGGCGACCACGGTCGCCTCGTCGACCAGGATGCCGACCGCCAAGGCCAAACCGCCGAGGGTCATCAGATTCACTGTCTGCCTGGACACCCCCAGCACAATCATCGCTGCCAGGATCGACAAGGGGATGTTCACCACCACCACCAGCGCGCTGCGCCAATCACGCAGAAACAGCAGGACCATCAAACCGGTGAGAACCGCGCCGAGCAGGCCCTCTTCTGTCAGGCTCAAAATGGCGCGCGTGACGAAGGGCGACTGGTCAAATTCATAGCTGACTTTGACGCCTGGCGGCAGGACCGCCTGAAATTTCGGCAGACTCGCCTTGACGAGATCGACGACACTGAGCGTCGAGGCATCAGCGCGCTTGGTGACCGGCATGTAGACAGTGCGGTTACCATTGACGAGCGCGTAGCCGACTTCGGTATCGGCGGAATCGGCAACCGTTCCGACATCGCGGACGAAGATGGTGCGGGTCCCATTGGACCGGATGGGAACGTCGCCGAGCCGCTTCACGTCCGTGACCACCGAGTTAACCGGAACCATCGGTATCTCGTTGCCCAAACGGACATTGCCCGAAGGGCTGATCGTGTTTCCCTTGGTGATCGCTTCGACGATCTCGTCCGGGCTCATGTTGTATGCGCGCAGCCGGTCAGGGTCGACGCTGATCACGACGGCGCGGGGGCTGCCGCCAAATGGCGAAGGGGCCACGACGCCCGGCAAGGTCGCGAACAGCGGCCGCACGCGGAAGAGGGCGGCGTCCTGGAGATCATTGACGCTCAGCTTCCCGCTCTCGTCCGAGAAGACGAGATCGCCGACCGGCACCGCACCGGTGTCGAAACGCATGATGAAGGGCGGAACGGTTCCGGCCGGCATGTAGGCGCGCGCGCGGTTCGCGTAGGACACGGTCTCGGCCAGCGCTTCCGCCATGTCCGTTCCCGGTTGAAATTGCAGCTTCATCAGCGCCAAGCCTTGGATCGATTTGGACTCGACGTGCTCGATGCCAGTTACATAGAGGAAATGGTATTCGTAGTAACTGACCAGAAATCCTTCCATCTGCCCCGGGTCCATGCCGCCATAGGGCTGAGCGACATAGATGATCGGGACACCAAGAGCGGGAAACACGTCGCGCGGCATCCGCTCTATCGTAAAGAGACCAGTCAGGATCACCGCGATGACCGAGACCAAAATCGTGACCGGCCGTCGCAGAGCAAAGGAAACCAAGTTCATCCGGTTGATCTCTTGCAGGGCTTTACGAGGGAGGACATCTTATCGCCAGCGATACCGAACCGTAATGCACAAGACCGCGAGCCGCAACGCCAACCGGCATGGGGCGCCCGGACCGAAAGCCGGCATGAAAAACTTGCCGATCTTTCGGCTCGATATTGCGCTGTATCAACGCGACGATGATCCGGATGGGCCGGAGATTGCGATGTCTTGCAGCCGATACCGACATGAAAAGGGGAATCGAGATGAGGAAATCCAGCTCTCTGCCGGGATTGATCTTTGTCGTCATTTTGGGCATCGGCTTGGCCTTCGCCTATTCAAGCTTTGCGCTTACCGACTACCAAATGAGCTTGGCGATCGCCGTCGGTTCCCTGATCATTGCCTCCATTGTCTCCTACTCGGTCAAGGTCGCGGATCAATGGGAACGGGTCGTCGTTCTGCGGCTCGGCCGCTTCCGTTCCCTCGAGGGTCCGGGCTTGTTTTTCATCATTCCGATCATCGAGACCGTCGCCTATTGGATCGACACCCGCGTGATCACGAATGCATTCAGCGCCGAAAAGACGCTCACCAAGGACACGGTGCCGGTGGACGTCGATGCCGTGCTGTTCTGGAAGGTCGTCGACGCAAAGCGGGCGGCGCTCGACGTTGCCGATTACGTCAGCGCCATCAATTGGGCCGCGCAGACCGCGCTTCGCGATGTCATCGGCAAGACCATGTTGTGCGACATGCTGGAGGGCCGGGAAAAGATCAGCAGCGAGCTGCAGAGGATCATCGATGTGCGGACCGAGCCCTGGGGCATCAATGTCATTGCGGTGGAGGTCAAGGATGTGCTGATCCCGTCTGCCTTGGAGGACGCGATGTCGATGCAGGCGCAGGCCGAGCGCGAACGCCAGGCGCGCGTCATCCTCGGCGATTCAGAGCGCCAGGTCGCCGAGAAGTTCGGCGAGGCGGCAAAGACCTACGCCAATAATCCCGTCGCTTTTCATTTGCGGGCGATGAACATGCTCTACGAAGGATTGAAGAGCAACAACGCCAAGATCGTCATCGTGCCGAGCACGGCGGTCGAAACGATGCAGCTCGGCGGCTTGGCCGGGATAACGGCTTTGACCACGACCTTGGGTCAAGAACCCGCGCCGGGCATTGCGCCGGGTCCATGGTCCGGCGCCGCCCCCGTGAAGCCCTGATCGCATCATAGAGTCCCAGTCCTCCAGGCTCGAAGTCGGACGATGACGGAGTGGATCCGCCGTCAGAACATCGAGCTTACGGTGGGGACAAGGTTCTTCGATTTTCGGCTGGGCAATCCTTGTTCGGGTGAGGTAGAATATACAATGGCTTCGGGAGCAGCTCGAGGCCGGCGCGTGGCCTACCCTCGCTCGCCACGCTTGGCCGGACATTGACCGACCCAGGCGCGACCTGCTCTGCGAGGCCAGCGACAACAGGAGGTGACGAGATGCACTCGGCGAGATTATGGATGTCCGTGCTGGCTCTAGCGTGCCTGGCATGGGTCGCTCCCGTATCCGTGACGCAGGCAGCACCGCTGTCGTTCACCGTTCAGCTCACCGGCAGCCAACAGGTGCCGCCGGTCACGACGCCCGGCATGGGAACCGCCGACCTCACCTATGACCCCTCGACTCGTCTGCTGACTTGGACGGTCACTTATAGCGGTCTGTCGAGCACGGTCACGATGGCGCATTTCCACGGCCCCGCGCCGGCCGGCAAGAACGCACGCGTGCAGATCTGGATCAGCAAGCACGGCATGCCAGCAACGAGCCCGATCAAAGGCCAGGCCAAATTGAGCACGGCGCAGGCAAAGCAGTTCATGGCCGGCGACTGGTACATCAACATCCATACCGAGAGCAATCCAGCGGGCGAGCTCCGCGGGCAGGTCGTCCCACCGAAGGCCTGATTGAGATCGATTCTGGCGCCCCGGTTAGACCATCAGCGCGATGAGGGCCGAGGCGCCAGCGGCGCAGCCGAGCAGCAACAGCGCGAGTGCGGAGCCGGCGATGCGCGGCCCCGGCATCGAAGCGGGCAAGAGCTTGCGTCCGGTCAGCATCGGCCGCACCAAATCCTGCCGGAGCAGGGCAACATAGGTCAGGATCGCCAGCAGATGCAGCGCGACAAGTGCCAGCAACACGTCCCATAGGATCGTATCATGCAGGCGGGTGATGGCGTTGGCGATGCCGGCGGGGACGAGTGCAGTGAAAGGACCCTCGTTGGCGATGTCATTTTGTACGTAGAGGCCGGTAAGCGTTTGTGCCAGGAGCACTGCGAGCATAGCCGCCACCATCCAGCCGCCCGCCGGGTTGTGACCCGCCTTTGTATCCGGCGCGCCCCGCGGCAAATGCGCGAGATAGCGTAACGCTAAAGACGGTGAGGCGAGGAACTTGGCGAACCGCGCGCTGTCGCTGCCGAACAATCCCCAGAGCAGGCGGAACAGCAGCAGCGCCAGCAGCGCGTCGCCGGCGAGCGCATGCCAATCCATCCAGTTCCAACGCCAAGTGAGATAGAGCGCCGGCACCAGCGCCGCCGTCGCCCAGTGGAACAGCCTGACCGGCCAATCCCACACCAGCACCATCCGCGAATTTTGCGGCGTTCCCGTCTCGGATTTTCGTTCACGCAGGGGCATATCCTACCGTCTGGGCGAAGGTCACGAATTGCTGCTCCGGCAGTTTCAAGGCGCGGTTGAGCTTTGGATAGTCGACGGCTGCCCGAAAAACCGTGGCAAGCCCTTCCGAAGCGCAGAAAAGATAGACATTCTGGCCAATGAAACCGGTGTCGACCGACGCGTAGAGGCGGCGCTCCTCTGGCGAGACATCGGTCATGCGCTCGCCATGCGCGACATAGACGAGATTGAGCGGCGCCGTTGCGACAAAGTCCTGAAGCCCGGTCTCGGCCCGCAGATCGTCCTTCAGATATTGCTGCAGCGCATGGCTCTTCGGCTCATAGAGAAAGACGCCGTCGGCCATGGCGGCATAGATATCGATCACCATGACATGGCGCCAATAGGGCGCTGTGCGATCGCCGTTCGGGCGATTGATGCCAAAGGCTGCCCACAGAAGGTCGGAGAGCACCTGCGGTGGAAGCGGCCGATCCGCATATTCGCGTGTCGAATGCCGCAGCTTTAGCGCGCGCATCAGAGGCATGCCGCCATCGTCGCGGGGCCGCGGCAGAGTGATGGGCTTGCGCTCCTGTGCCATTGCCGCAATTGGCGCCGCCGCAAGTGCGGCGCTGGCGAGAACTCCGGCGTTGGCCTGGCGTCTTGTCATCATCGTCGGTCCTTTTCGTTATAAGGCTCGACACCGGCCATTCGATCACTGGCGTGCCACCGCCTGCAGAATGGCAGCCGGTGACATATGGTCTGATGCCGATCGGCCGAAAATACCCTGGGCAAAACCTATTTGCCCGCGCTTGCATTGAATTGAGCCACATCAATTCGCTGGCGCTGGTTCGGAAGGCAGGATTGCAAAGCGATCGGCTCATTGCGATTTGAATCGCGCATTTGTGATCATCGGCATTGCCAGCGGGCTTCCTCAGCCGAAGCTCAAAAAGCGAAGGCTGCTCGAGGACTCAATGGCTTGATACGCATCAATGTCGGCGGCTTGCGGCGCCGCTAGGCTGTGCCATACAGCAACGAACCAGCCGGCCTCCTTTTCAGACATGACCAAGCGCATAAGAAACCGACTGCTCGCCATGGCAGTTTTTCTGGCGCTTGGCGGCGTGGCAGCCTACTGGCTCGCGGCGCCCATTCGGCAATGGCTGAATCCCTTGCGAGGCCCGGGCGTTCTGCTCGTCTCCGGCAATATCGAGGCGCATGAAAGCGTCCTAAGCTTCAAGACGGTACAGTCGCGCATCGTCGAATTGCCTTTCGACGAAGGACAATGGGTGACAACCGGCACGCTCATCGCGCGGGTCGAGTCCGCCGACTATTGCCAGCAGGTTGTGATCGCGCAGAGAACGCTCGACGTACAAGAGCGGCAGCTCGCCGTGGCTGAGCGGAATGTCGAGGCCGCGCAGAAGACAGTCACGAGCGACGAGGCGGATCTCGCGATGAAGCAGCTCGATTATGATCGGGCGCAAACGCTTTTGACGACCGGCGCCGGGACGGTCGAGACGCGAGACCTGGCGCTCACGGCGTTTAAGCAGTCCGCGGCCGCACTCGATCGCGACAACGCGCTCGAAGTCGTCTCCGAGCGGAATGTCGCTTTGGCCGAGGCCAATATTCGAAATGCGCAGGCAAGCCTCAAAATGGCGGAGATCGTCTTGGGATATACGACGCTGAGCGCGCCTTTCGACGGCGTGATCATGGTCCGCCAAGCCGAACTCGGCGAAGTCTCGCTGCCCGGCGCGCCGGTGGTGACGCTTGCGGATTTGGATCATATCTGGCTGCGCGCCTATATCAATGAGCCCGACATCGGCAAGGTGCGCTATGGCGAATCGGCCATTGTGACGACCGACACCTATCCCGGCAAAAAATACCGCGGCCGGATTTCGTTTATCGCCTCGAACGCCGAATTCACGCCGAAGACCGTCGAAAGCCATGCCGAGCGCGTGAGCCTCGTCTACCGGATAAAGATCGACATCTATAATCCGACGCATGAGCTCGTCCCTGGCATGCCGGCGGATGCGCATATCCAATTGCTGCCGCCCGGTCCGTCATGAGCAGTCCAGTCCCCGAAATGGTCGTGGCGCAGGATGTCGGCAAGCATTTTGCCGACCTCGTCGCCATCGAACATTTAAGTTTCGCCTGCGCACGCGGCGAGATCTTCGGCTTCGTCGGGCCGGACGGCGCCGGCAAGACGACCATCATGCGGCTTCTCGCCGGCATCATGCCGCCGGACATGGGGTCGATCGTCATCGACGGCGTCGATGTCGTCGCCGACCCCGAAGTTGCGAAAGTGCATCTGAGCTACATGCCGCAGCGCTTCGGCCTTTATGAAGATCTCACCGTCGACGAGAACATCGCCTTTTTTGCCGATCTCTTCGAGATCGACCGCAAAACACGGGACGAGCGCGCGCTCCGGCTCTTGGCGGCCTCGGAAATGCTGCCGTTCCGCAAGCGCCGTGCGGGCCAGCTCTCGGGCGGAATGAAGCAAAAGCTCGGATTGACCTGCTCGCTCATTCATACGCCGAAAATCTTGCTCCTCGACGAGCCGACGGCCGGCGTCGATCCCGTCTCGCGGCGGGACTTCTGGCGCATCCTCTACGATTTGCGCAGGGAAGGCGTCACTATCGTCATTGCGACATCCTATCTCGATGAGGCCGAGCGCTGCACGAGACTGGGCCTGCTCTACGGCGGCCATATGCTCCATTGCGGCACGCCGAATGAGCTGAAGCGGCTCATGCCGGGCGAACTTCTCGCCCTGACCTCGCCGCAGGCGCGCAAGGCGCGCGATCTGGTGAGGACCCTCGAGGGAGTGTCCAAAGCGCTTCTCGTCGGCGACGGCATTCACATGGTCGTCGACGACGCCGATCGCAGAAAGCCGGAAATCGCCGACGCCCTGAGAAAGGCCGGGGTCGGCTTCGATCGGATCGAAGAGCTGCGCCCATCCATCGAAGATCTGTTCGTCTCGCTTCTCGATCAACCGGGCGCCGGCACATGAGCGAGCAGATTTCCCCCTCCGAGCCGCGGATCGTCGCCGATCATCTCGTGAAGCGCTTCGGCGCCTTCACCGCCGTCGATCAGGTGAGCTTCACGGTGGGCCGCGGCGAGATCATGGGCTTTCTCGGTCCCAATGGGGCGGGCAAATCGACCCTGATCCGGATGCTGTGCGGATTGCTGCGTCCATCCGGCGGGCGAGGCCTCGTCGCGGGACTCGACGTTGCGCGTTACCCGGAGCGTGTCCGCGAAAATATCGGCTATATGTCGCAGAAATTCTCTCTCTACAACGATCTCTCCGTCATCGAGAATCTCAAATTCTTCGGCGGCATCTATCGCGTGACCGGCGCAAGGCTTGCGGCGCGGATCGCCTTTGCAATCGAAATGGCAGGGCTGACGGGACGCGAGGATACGCTCGTGTCAACCCTGTCCAGCGGCTGGAAGCAGCGGCTCGCGCTTGGCTGCGCCGTCTTGCACCAGCCGCCGGTGCTCTTTCTCGACGAGCCGACCTCCGGCGTCGATCCGAATTCGCGGCGCCGGTTCTGGGATCTGATCTACGCGCTTTCGGAAGAGAGTGTGACGGTGCTGATCACGACCCATTACATGGACGAGGCGGAATATTGCAACCGCATCGCGCTGATCAACCAGGGCAGGCTCGTGGCACTCGGCAGTCCGAGCGAGCTCAAGCGTGGAGCACTTCACGGCGATCTCTTGCTCGTCGAGTGTGAAGACCCCGGCGCCTTGCTGCTTGCCTTGGAGACGGCGCCTCGCGTGCGCGATGCTGCGCCCTTCGGCTCGTCGCTGCATCTTCTCGTCGATCATGCGGAGCAAGACCTTCCCGCGATCGAAGCCTATCTCGCGGAACGGCATCTGTATTGGACCCGCATCGAGCCCATTATGCCGTCGCTCGAGGATGTCTTCGTGCAATTGGTCGAGGCGACGGCGGCGAAGGCACCGTCGCCATGAGAACGCAGCGGCTCAAGGCGATTGCGCGAAAGGAGCTCCTGCAGGTTGTGCGGGATCCGCGAAGCCTGATGATCGCGCTTCTCATGCCGCTAATGCAGATGGTGCTGCTTGGCTATGGCGTCAGCCTGGACATCAAACATATTCCGGTCTGTACCTTCGACCGCGAGGCAAGCCAGCACAGCGAAGCTCTGTTGAAGCGCTTTCAGGCCTCGGAGTATTTTCGGATCGTCCAAGTCGCAGCAAACTATGCTGCGATCAAAGAGGCCTTGGATTATGGCCGCTGCAAGATGGCCATCGTGGTGCCGCCGACTTTTTCCGAGCGCCTGAACGACACCGGCAAAAGCTATGTGCAATTGATCCTCGATGCGACGGATGACAATACGGCGAATATCGGGCTCGACTATGCGCAAACTGTCGTGTCCGGGTTTTCGAACGATGTCGCAGTCCTCTATGCCGGCCGGCAGGGCATGGTTCAGCAGGACCAACCGGTCACGCTTCAACCCCGTGTCTGGTTCAATGAGGATCTGGACAGCCGGAATTTCATCATTCCCGGCGTCGTCGCCGTGGTCCTGGCTCTGGTCGGCGCGCAGCTCACCTCCTTGACGATTGCTCGGGAATGGGAGCGCGGAACGATGGAGGTTCTGATTTCCACGCCGGTCACCCCGCTCGAAGTGATGATCGGAAAGATCCTGCCCTATTTCGCAATCGGCCTGATCGATGCGGCCTTCTGCCTGACGCTCGCGGTCTTCTGGTTCGAGGTGCCGTTCCGCGGCACGCTGTTTACGCTCTTCTTCACGACATCATTGTTCCTGGTCGTCGTGCTTGGCGTCGGCTATCTGATTTCGGTTGCTATCCGCAGCCAGATTGGCGCGAGCCAAGTGGCACTGCTCGTGACCTTGCTGCCGACATCGCTACTTTCCGGCTTTACCTTCCCGATCGACCAGATGCCGGCGCCCGTCCAGGCGATCACCTATCTCGTCCACTCGCGCTATTATGTGACAATCCTCAAAGCGGTCTTTTTGAAGGGCGCAGGCATAAGCGAGCTCGCCCAGCCGATCGCATTGCTCGCGCTCTATGCGGTCGTGATCGGCACGCTGGCGGCGCGCGCCTTCCGCAAGACGCTGGATTGATGGCATGCTCAGCCGCATATTCACTCTGATGATCAAGGAGTTCATCGAACTCAGGCGCGATAAATGGGCGTGGCTTCGTCTCATCGCATTGCCGCTCCTTCAGGTAATCATCTTCGGCTATGCCGCGACTTTCGAAGTGTTCAGCGTCTCGACGGCTATTCTTGATCTCGATCACAGCCAAGCGAGCCGGGATTTGATCTCACGCTTCACTTATACCGGCCGCTTTAATGTCGTGCGCATAGCAAGGACGCAGGCGGATATCACTCGGGCGATCGACCGGGGCGACGCCACGGTCGCAATCGCCGTCTATCCGGGCTTTGGGGAATATCTCCGCAACGGCCAGTCCGCGCCGCTGCAGGTTATCGTCGACGGGACAAATTCCAACACGGCGATGATCGCGCTCGGCTATGTGGGTCAAATCGTTTCGCAGTTCTCGCAAGATTATGCGAGCGATTTTGCGACAGAGCTGCACGGCGGCGGACAAGGTTCCCGCATCGTGCAAATCGTTCTGGAGCAGCGGCCTTGGTACAATCCCGACCTCAACAGCCGCTGGTTCTTCGTGCCTGGCGTGATTGCCATATCGATATTGACGATTGTCATCAATCTGACGTCATTCGCGGTCGTGCGCGAGCGCGAGGTCGGCACGCTCGAGCAGATCATGGTGGCGCCGATCAAACCGCTGGCATTCATCATCGGCAAGGCCGTTCCTTTCTTTATCGTCGGGCTAACCCTCGTCAGCCTGATTGTTGCGGTCGGCACCTTGTGGTTCCGCGTTCCGTTCGTCGGCAATCTCCTGGTCTTGCTGCTTGGAACGTCGCTCTACCTTCTGAGCGTGCTGGGCATCGGCCTCTTGATTTCGACCTTGTGCTCGACGCAGCAGCAGGCTTTCGCGACGAATTTCTTCGTCATCAATCCGATGTTCATTTTGTCGGGATTCAGCTTTCCGATCGCGAGCATGCCGGATGCGCTGCAATGGCTGACCTATCTCAATCCGGTCCGCTATTATCTCATCATCATCCGCGGAACCTTTTTGAAGGGCGTGGGCGTGGCAGTGCTCTGGCCGGAAATGCTGGCGCTTGCCTTGCTCGCGACGGGGCTTCTCACCCTCTGCGTCCTTCGCTTTCATAAATCGCTTGATTGACGAGGCAACTCAAAACCGAGGGCGACGCGACATCGGATATATCCGATGTCTTAAATGTCGGAAAAGTCGGTCAACTTTTCCGGGCCATGCTCTATCGCCGGGCAGTCAGCAGATCCGGGGGAGAGGATCATCTTCCAATTCTTCGATGATCCGCTCGCCACCGATCGCCGTTTCGAGAATGACATAAGCTTCCTGTCCGTCGACGCGGCCGATTTCGGCTGCATCGGCGCCGAGAGCATGCCACGCATCGAGCGCCTGCGGCGCATCCGCCGGCGCGACGACAGCGACGACGCGGCCTTCACTGGCCAGGAACAGCGGGTCATAGCCCAGAGCTTCGCACAGGCCGGAAACCTCTTCACGAAGGGGAAGCGAGGCTTCCCGCAATCGAATCGAGCGGCCGGCTGTCCGCGCGATGTCGTGCATCACCGTGGCAAGCCCGCCGCGCGTTGGGTCGCGCATGAAGCGCAAGCCGGGGAGGTGGCGGATCGCCAATGTCAGAGGCAAGACGCTCGCCGCATCGGACAGGAGTGTGCCCTTCAGCCCGAAAGCCTCGCGGGCCAGCAAGACAGCCGCGCCGTGATCGCCGACCGTGCCGCTGACAAGGATTCGATCGCCTTCGCAAATCATGTCGAATCCGAGGCGCAGGCCGAAGGGGCGCACGCCGATGCCCGTCGTCGCCAAATAAAGCCCGCTGGCCTCGCCGCGGCGGAGGATCTTCGTATCCCCGGCCACGACCCGCACGCCATCTGCCTCTGCTGCCGTCGCCATGCTGGCCACCAAGCGCTCCAATTGTGCTAGGCCGAAGCCCTCCTCGATAAAGGCATTGAGGGTGAGATAGAGAGGCAAGGCGCCGGCGACGGCGAGATCATTGACCGTGCCATGCACGGCCAAGGACCCGATGTTGCCGCCGGGAAACTCCAGCGGCTGCACGGTAAATCCATCGGTGGTGACGAGGACTTCGCCTTCGGGAAGAAGCAAATGCGCCGCGTCGACATTGGTGTCGAGGTCAG
Source organism: uncultured Alphaproteobacteria bacterium (assembly GCA_963704745.1). Taxonomy (GTDB): domain Bacteria; phylum Pseudomonadota; class Alphaproteobacteria; order Rhizobiales; family Beijerinckiaceae; genus Methylovirgula. The sequence continues at coordinate 1,930,123 of OY969936.1, read as the reverse complement.
GATTGGCGAGATGCCGTGCGAAGACCGTCTCGATGAGTTCACGCATAAAGCGGCCGCCATTGCCATGCGCCAAGCTCACATATCGGTTCATCGCTGCCCCGCTTCGATAAGCTGACCGAAGCTGAGGCCCGCGTCATTGCAGGGCAGGCGCTCCGGGATGAAGATCGAAAAGCCGGCAGCTTCCGCCATTTGCTTGATCTCTTCGCAGAGAATGCGATTTTGGAAGACGCCGCCCGTCAGGCCGAGGTGTGAAACTTCATGTTCGGCGCTGACGGCCAGGGCCTGATCGACCAAAGCGCGTGCCAATGACGCATGAAACATGGAAGCGCGATCCGCAATGCTGCGCCGCTCGTCCTGGAGAAGCGATAGAAGCGGTTGCCAATCTGTGCGCCAAAGGCCTGAATGTCTGGCGAGGGGGAGGGGAATTGCGTCACCTCGCCCTCTCGCGGCGGCTTCGACTTCGATTGCCGCCTGCCCTTCGTAACGTGCTTCCTCACACAGCCCGAGGAAGGCAGCCGCGGCATCGAAGAGACGGCCCACGGACGAAGTTTGCGGACAATTGACGCCTTGCTCAAAGGCCGGTCGTAAAAAGAGAGCGCTGTCGCGCATCTGAAAGCGTGATTCGGTCCCGCTTTCCCAACAGAGCGCCAGAGCATTGCGCCAAGGCTCGCGCGCGGCGCGGTCGCCGCCGAGCAGCGCAAAGGGCCGCCAGCTCGCGACGCGCCGCCATCTTCCAGGCTGGCCGAGCAAAGCCTCGCCGCCCCAGATCGTGCCGTCTTCGCCATAGCCGGCGCCGTCCCAGGTGAAGATCAGCCAATCGCCGCTGCGCGGATATTCGGCCGTCAAGGCCGCGGCATGCGCATGATGGTGGAGAACCTGGACGACGGGGAGCTTCCACTGAGCCGCGAGCCGCGTCGTCGCATAATTCGGGTGGGCGTCGCAGGCAAGGAGCGCGGCCTCGACCCCGTAAAGGCGCTGAAGATCACGCGCCACCTCCTGGAGCAGGGCACGGCTTCGCGGTGCATCCATGTCGCCGAGATGCGGCGAGACGACCGCGCGGTCTCCCCAGCCCAAGGTGATCGTGTTTTTCCATTGGCCGCCGAGCGCCAGGATAGGCCGCGCGAGCGTGAACGGCAGGCTGATTTCCAATGGTGCGCTGCCGCGCCCGAGCCGCATCGGGCGGGGACTTCCGGCGATGATGCGATAGACGGGATCGTCGGCCGGACGCAGGATCGGCCGGTCATGATGGAGGAAGGCGTCGGCCATTCCGCCGAGGCGGCTTTCGACCATGGCCGGATCGGTCAGGACCGGCTCGCCGCTGAGATTGGCCGATGTTGCGACGAGCGGCGCCGCAAAGTCCCGCAGCAGCAGATGGTGCAGCGGGCTGTAGGGGAGCATGGCGCCGATCTCGGCGCAGCCGGGCGCGATCTCCGCTGCGAGCGTAGCGTCATCGTGCTTCGCGATCAACACAACGGGCCGAATAGGATCGCGCAGCAGTCTTTCATGGTCTAGGTCGAGCCGCACTGCGCGGCGCAGGGAGACGAGCCCGGTTTCGATCGGAAACATCACGGCAAAAGGCTTGTCGGGCCGCTTCTTGCGCCGGCGCAGCGCCTGCACCGCGCGCGAATGCACGGCGTCGCAGAACAGATGGTAGCCACCGATTCCTTTGACTGCGACGATGCCGCCGGCCCGCAGTGCCGCAACCGTTGCGGCGAGCGCAGCCTCGCCACGGCATGCGCTTTGATCCGGCGCACGGAATTCGAGCTGTGGTCCGCAAGCCGGGCAGGCCATCGGCTCGGCATGAAAGCGGCGATCGCGCGGATCTTGGTATTCGGCCGCGCAATCCGGACACAGCGCGAAGCCGGCCATCGACGTGCGCGCGCGGTCGTAAGGCAAGCTTTCGATCAAGGTGTAACGCGGGCCGCATTGCGTGCAATTGATGAAGGGATAGCGATAGCGGCGATCACGTGGATCCTCGAGTTCACCCAGACATTCGTCGCAGGCGAAATAATCCGGCGAGAGATGAATGTGCCGGCTCGAGCCGGCATGGCTCGAATGGATCTCGAAACTTTCGCCGACCCAAGGCTTTGTCGGTAGCTCGGCCAGGATCTTGGGGCGGGCCAGAGGCGGCGCTTCGGCGATCAGCGCGGTTGCGAAGAGACCCAGAGATTGTGCATCGCCTTGTACGAAGACCTCGACTTCCCCGGCATGATTTCGAACCCAGCCTCCGAGGCCATAGCGGCAAGCGAGCCGATAGACGAAAGGCCGGAATCCGACGCCTTGGACACGGCCGCCGACCATCCATTTCCGCGCGACAGGGCCTGACATGGATTCCCTACGATCACACAACTGCGCAAGCGGGTTTGCGCGAGGCGCGGACACCATTCGCCCACCAGATCCGGCAGGCCCCTTCGTCGGAGACCATGCAGGGCCCGATCGGTGTGCGCGGCGTGCAAGCCTGTCCATAGAGCGCGCATTGGTCGGGATAGATCCGGCCCAGAACGACGCGGGCGCAGTCGCAGCCGGGCGGCATTTGCCCGGCGCGCTGGCGCGCATCGTCAGCGAAGGAAGGGTAGAGCCGCGAGGCATCGTGTTGCGCCAGATGCGGGCCTAAAGCATAGCCCGAAGCCGGAATGGCGCCAATGCCTCGCCAAGGAGCGTCGATGATCTCGAATGCCGTCTGGATCAGGCCCTGCGCCGCTTTATTCCCGCGTGGCCGCACCAGCTCGGCATAGCAATTGTCGAGGAAGCAGCGGCCTTCGACAAGCTGCCGCAAGACGGAATAAAGCGCAGCAATCAGACTTTCTGCGGTGAAGCCGGCGACCGCCGTCGGGATTTGATGCCTTTCGGGGACAAAATTCCATTCCTCCGGTCCCATCACCGTCGCAACATGGCCGGGGGCGATGAGAGCGTCGAAACCCGGCGCTTCCGATTGCAAGAGCATCGCGACGGCAGGCCAGGTGCGTCGGCCGGCAAGCAGGACGGAGAGATTTTCGGGCACGCCTTCGTTCAACATAGCCGCAACCGGCGCCATGGTCGTCTCGAAACCGGCTGCGAAGAAGACAATCTTTCGCTCAGGATGATCATGCGCGATTTGGACGGCCTCTCGCGGCGAAGCGACAGGCAAGACGTCGCCGCCTGCGGCGCGGGCCTCTTCGAGCGAGCGCACGTCGCCCTTCGCGGCATTCACCGGCACGCGCAGCATGTCGCCGAATGCGACAAGAACGACGCGCTCCAACAAGGCAAGCTGAATGGCTTGATAGACGATCTCTTCCGGGCATACGCAGACCGGGCAACCAGGCCCCGGAACGAGTTCGATGCCTGGCGGAAGCGCCCTGCGCAGACCTGCCATGGAAATCGAACGCTCATGTCCGCCGCACACATTCATCACTTTGAAAGAACGCGGAAGCGCAAGCGAACGAATCCGATCGAGCCATTGCTGCGACGTGGTCATGTCTGAGCTCGCTCCGGATATTCCACGAGCGCGTCGTTGCTCCGTGTCAAAGACCGCTGCGCAATCTTCCGCTGTCGTTCGAAAGGAAGGCGCGGCGGAGCGCCCGGTTCTCATGCTTCATGACATGCTGACTCGGCCGCCAGCATCTGATCATATAATTCCCAGGCCGAGCGTGCCTCCTGCGGCGTTAGTTTTTGGAGAGCATAGCCGACATGGACGACGACGAAATCACCTGTTTTGACCGGCTCGTCCTGCAGCAGGAAAAGGCTCACCTCACGCTGAACACTCTTGGCCTCGCAGCGCGCGAGATAACCGTCGATGGAGGTTATTTGCATAGGGATTGCGAGGCACATGCCATTCACCAATTTGGCCGTGGAAGCCATTGCTCCGGCTATCCGGCACCAACCCGCAGATTCGCTCAAGCGGTGCATAACGCGGCTGAGTGGCCGAATGGTGCCCAGGGGCGGAATCGAACCACCGACACTGCGATTTTCAGTCGCATGCTCTACCAACTGAGCTACCTGGGCGAAGGCCGGCAGGGCCGACAGAGGCGGGGTTATATGGAGTGCCGCGCCGCTTGTCCAGAGTGGCGTGCAAGTTCAGCGGAAGATGCAGCTCTGGGTAGAGCCCTGCCTAAAACATTGGCCGCCCCGGCTCTCCGCCAGCTTGGCCAGCAAGTCATCATGATTGTGATAGTAGCCCAGCAATGTCGTCGGCTTCAGAATCGCAACCGGGTGCGGCACTGAGGCGAGCGCCGCCTCCATATCGGCCGCATAATCGGGCGATCGCATCGACACCGGGATGACTTGAGCGTTCGAGCCGGCGCGCCGGAAAAAGAATTCTCCCATCCGGCGCAGCTCCTCCGGCGTGCATTGCACATTGACCGGATCGTCGAGAAAGAAGATGACGCTTTTGACCTGCGCGTCGACGAGACGCTGCGCCGGCTCCTCCCAGGCTATCGTCCAAGACTTTTCGAAGCCGATATAGGACGCCGCCCAGGGCAGGGTCACGACGATCGGCACGGCGAGCGTCATGAGAAGACAGGCGAGCCGGCCGAGCGCGCCGATATAGATGCCGCTGACGATCGCCGCGATCGGCGTGAAGACAAGAAAATAACGCGACACGATCAGCGGCGTGTGCTGGGATATGGCCATGATGATGGCGAGGTCGGCGAAGAGCAGAAGAAGAAGCTCCGCGCCAAGACCAGAGATCTTGCTCGCGCTCTGCCGTGTCACCATGGCGGCCAACAGAGGCACGACGAGCGCGAGGCCGAAGGCCCGAATGTCCTTGTCTTCACCCCATGTGGCGCCCAAGACCGCTAGGCTGCTGTCCCAGATGCTCCTTGGCTGAATCCAGAAATGCCCGCCGGTCCTGCTGGCCAGGATTGGAAATTGATAGATGAGCCAAGGCAGCACGAAGACGCTGAAACAGAAGCCCGAGACCAATAAGAGCCCAAAATTGCGGCGGTCGCGCAGAATGAGCCAAGCATAGAGGCTGCCAGCGACGGCGAGACCGAAATAATGCGTCAGCGCCAGAGCGATCGCTGCGAGGGTGAAGCCGGGCAGGGCACTTGTTTCGCGCGCCACAGCCAGGCGCAGCGCGAAGACCATTGCCACCGCCGAAAGCAGGAGCACGAGGCCATAGCAACGCGCCTCCGCCGAATAGAGCATCGCATTGGGCGCGGCGGCGACGATGAGCGCGGCGATGGTCGCCTGTCTTTCGCCGATCGTCTTGCGCAGCCCGAAATACATCACCGGGATCGCAGCGATACCGAAGATGAGGCTCGGCAGCCGCAGTGCCACATCCGAAATGCCGAAAGCTTTGCTCCAGAAATAGAGCAGCAGCGGATAGAGCGGCGGATTGAAATCCTTCGTAATCCAGTCCGCAAACAAAGAGCCGACGGAAGTCGAGAGGGCCGAAGCGCCGGTATAGACTTCGTCGAGCCAAAACGGCTTGACGAAGAAGAGCGCGATGCGCAGGCCCACGAGAACGGCAATGATGAGCGCAACCAGAAAGACATAGGGCCGGCGCGGCACGGTCGGCGCATCTTTCTGGGTTATGATTGCATCGGTTATGACCAGCATGTCGGCTTCCCACGCGGCGCATCCATCGGTTCCGCCGATCTGAAATGCGCAAAAGCTCATAGATTCGCGACGAGTCAGGTCATCCGAGAAACGGTTGAGCATGTTCTCTTCGGCAAAGCCCACCGCCTTTTACAGGGCGGGCTCATCGAGCGCCACCCGGCTTCCACGAGCGTCTCATTGCGGTCCAGGACCTGAGTGGAAGGCGTGAGCGCAAGCCGCCGGCTTCGGGAAGGCGCCGCGGCCGCCTTGCCGAGCCTCCAACGCGCCGCTATAAGCGCCGCAGCTCCGGCCCCGGTTTGGGACCCATCTCGCAGCTTCAGGATTTCCAACCTTATGGCGATCGAACGCACCTTTTCCATTCTCAAGCCGGATGTCACGCGTCGCAATCTCACCGGCGCGGTCAATGCGATGATCGAATCCGCCGGGCTCCGCATCATCGCCCAGAAGCGTATTTTGATGACACGTCCACAGGCGGAGACTTTTTATGCCGTCCACAAGGCACGGCCGTTTTTCGGCGAGCTCGTGGCGACGATGACGGCCGGACCGGTGGTCGTCCAGGTTCTCGAAGGCGAAGACGCCATCAAGAAATATCGCGACCTTCTCGGCGCGACCGATCCCGCCAAAGCGGCGGCGGGCACGATCCGCAAGGAATTCGCTTTATCGGTCGGCGAGAATTCGGGACATGGCTCGGATGCGCCGGAGACCGCCGCCGTCGAGATCGCGCAATTCTTTTCCGGCAATGAGATCATCGAATGACGAGTGGGCCGCGGCCCTATTCCAGCCGGAGTTTCATGTTGGTTTTTAGGGCAAATCAGCCGGATCTTTCATGTCAGAGCTTATCGATTATCTGCGGCCAATAGGGTGGGTAGGGCGCCGCGGGCAGCGGCGGCATGGTTGGCCGATGCGCCGTCTCGCAGCATGCGCCGTAGTCGCCGGCGCCCTGGCCCTCGTGGGCATGAGCGTCGGCCCCGCGGCGGCAGACAAGATCAAGCATCCGATCGCGGTCTTTTCCGGCCTCGACAAAATCACCGGCCGGATCATCACTTTCGAAGTCGCCACCAATGAGACGGTTCAGTTCGGCTCGCTGCAAATCACCGAACGCGTCTGCTATTCGCGACCGCCGACCGAGGCGCCACAGACCGACACTTTCATCGAGGTCGACAACATCGACGCCAACAAGAATTACAAGCGGATCTTCACCGGCTGGATGTTTGCCGGAAGCCCCAGCCTCCATGCCCTCGATCACCCCGTCTATGACATCTGGCTCCTGCATTGCAAAGGCAATGGCGAACTGATTCCCTCGCCGCCCGAAACCGCGGCCACGGAACCGCCGGCGCCCAACACGGGCCCGCCGCAGGAGGCGGTAAAACCGCCGCAAACGAAGGCCGAACGGCCGTCGGACGCGGCGGCTCAGCGCGCACTGCCGCCGGCAGGAGGTGGGCCGATCGAGGTTGGGCCGGCGCCCGGTTTCGTCCCACCAGCCGAGCAGGGCCCCCCGACGCGGGGCTTCTATCCGGCGACTCCCGCTCCCGCGGGCAATGACGGCTTCAACTAGAGCATCGGACCCAAAAGTGGGAATCGGTTTTGGGATAATCCGATGCTCAAACAAAAGAATACGGCGGCGGCGATTCTCGTTGAACGCGCGCCGCTCTAGATGCCGTTCGCTTCGGGGCACAAAGCGCCGTCGCGCGATCCATCCGCCAGTGCGGCGAGCGCCTCGCGGCCCAGCATCCTGCGGCCGCGTGGCCAGACCCAGAAATCGGCCTTATGCGCGACCGCGTCGGCGAGGATGATGCGATAGGCTTCCTTCGACACTTCGATGGCGCCGAGACTTTCGAGATGCGGCGTCACGAATTGCGTGTCGAGCAGACGAAAACCGCCGGCGAACAGGCGCGCTGCGAGGTGGACAAGCGCGACCTTGGAGGCATCGGTCCGGCGATGGAACATGCTCTCGCCGAAGAAGGCGGCGCCTAAGGCAACGCCGTAAAGGCCGCCGACGAGCTCGCCATCCTGCCAGCTCTCGATCGTATGCACATGGCCGAGTTCGAAGAGTTGGCCGTAAAGCGTCCTGATCCGCTGGTTGATCCAGGTCTTTTCGCGCCCCGCGGCCGCTGCCGCGCAGCCTTCGATCACCCCGCCAAAATCATGATCGATCCGAATCTCGAATCGATCCGACCGAATGATCCGCGCGAGCTTCTTGGAGATGATCATCCGATCGAGAGGAAAGATGCCGCGCGCCTCGGGGTCGATCCAGAACAGATTTTGATCGGCGGCGCTTTCCGCCATGGGAAACAGGCCGATCGAATAGGCGCGCAGAAGAATGTCGGGAGTAATTTCGAATTGTGTGCGGGCGCGCGCCATGAATTCAGCATGCCTGCGTCGGCAGGGCGGCGTCAAGCTGCATGCAAGCACCGACGCCGACATGTGGATAGGAACAGCCCTGTCCCCGCGCCTATGTCTCGGTAGATTGCTGCATCTGCGCGTCTCGTCATCATCCCGGCATGCTGGCGGTCAAAATCCCTTAGCGCCGACATGCAGGCCTGCAACAATGCGGTCAGTCTGCGCGCCGCAGGCATCTCATGCTGTTCAATCGGCGCATGTTCGATTACGTGTTCGAAGCTGCTGGCGAGAAAAATGCCGCCGAGCGGCGCGGCGGGCGCCAAGGCGAATGCCGAAATGGCCCAAGCGGGGGAGCGGCCGAGTGAGTGTGTCGTGAGGCGGCGGGCGGTCGCGCAGGATGCATTGACGGGGACGGGGCGGCGCGGCGCCGTCTCTATCGCCCGTTTCGGGGGCGGGTTTCGCCGCGCCGGCGCCTCTCTTGGCGCGGCCTTCGTCGCACTCGGCCTCGCTGCTTGCGTCCTCGGGCCGGATTTTGCCCCGCCGCCGGCGCCGCAAGTGGCCGGATATACGAAACAGCCGCTCGGCCGCGACATCGCCGCGACATCCGGAGACGCCCAGCGCATCATGGGCGATCTCGATATTCCCGGCCAATGGTGGGCGATCTTTCATTCGCGCCCCCTCGATATGCTGATCGAGGATGCACTGCAGCACAATCCGGATCTGCAAGCCGCTCAGGCGGCGCTGCGCGTCGCGCGCGAAAATGCCGAAGCGCAAAAAGGCGGCTTCTATCCGCAGCTCAGCGCCGGTTTCGGCGGAGCCGGCGGCAACGTCGGCAGCGATGCCTCATCGCCGCTCGCTTCGAACGCGCGCGCTTACACATTGCTCACCCCGCAGGTCGGCGTCGCCTATGTGCCCGATGTCTTCGGCCTGCGCCGCCGCGAGGTGGAATCTCTCGACGCCGCTGCCGAGATGCAGCGTTTCGAGCTCGAGGCGGCCTATTTGACCCTGACCTCCAATGTCGTCGCGGCGGCGATCGAGGAGGCCTCGCTGCGCGGCCGGATCGATGCCACCCAAAAAATCATTCGGATCGCCACCGAAAATCTCGGCATTCTGCGCCGGCAGCGCGATCTCGGCCAGATCTCCGATGCCGATGTCCTCTTGCAGGAAGCGGCGCTGGCGCAGGTGGAGCAGACCTTGCCGCCCCTCGAAAGGCGATTGGAGCAGCAGCGCGATCTCCTGACCGCTCTGGCCGGACGCTTCCCGAGCCAGGAGATCGCGCAGACATTCACGATCGGCGCTCTGCATCTGCCGCGCAGCCTGCCGCTGAGCCTCCCCTCGAAGCTCGTCGCGCAGCGGCCCGACATCAAAGCGGCGGAAGCCAATCTGCACGCCGCCAGCGCCGCGATCGGCGTCGCGATCGCCACCCGCCTGCCGGTCGTCAGCCTCACGGCCGATTACGGCAACAGCTCGGAGACGCTCGCCACGCTGCTGTCGCCGCAGACGATGATGTGGGCCGTCACCGGCAGCGTGACGCACACGATTTTCGATGGCTTCTCCCTCTATCATAAGCAAAAGGCGGCCGAGGCGGCGTTCGCGGAGGCGGGGGCGCAATATCGCGGCACCGTCATCACCGCCTTCCGCAATGTCGCCGATGTGCTGCAAGCGCTTCAAGCCGATGCAAGGACTTACAAGGCCGCCGTGGCGGCCGAGACCGCGGCGCGCCAAAGCCTCGACATCACGCGCAAGCAATTGGCGCTGGGCCAGGCCAATTCGCTCGCGCTTCTCAATGCGCAGCAGACCTATCTGCAGGCCTCGCTCGTGCGGGTGAAGGCGCAGGCCGCCCGCTTGATCGACACGGCGGCGCTCTTCCAGGCTCTCGGCGGCGGCTGGTGGAACCGCTCCGATGTCTCGCCCGAGGCGGCGGCCTCAGGCCGGCCGTCGCTGCGCGAATTTCTGGTGCCGACGGCGGCGAAAGGTCAGTGATGCGCGTCGGCGCGATCGGATTGCCGTGACCTACACGATCTCGATCCCGCCGGTCGCGAGAAATTTTTCGAGCCAATGAATGTCATAGATGCCGTTCTGAATATCGGCATTGCGGACAAGCGTGCGAAACAGCGGGATCGTCGTATCGATGCCGTCGACGATGAATTCATCGAGGGCGCGGCGCAGCCGCATCAAGGCCTCGGTGCGCGTGCGACCATGCACGATGAGCTTGCCGACGAGCGAGTCGTAATAGGGCGGGATCGTATAGCCGGCATAAGCGGCGCTGTCGACGCGGACGCCAAGGCCACCGGGCGGATGGTAATAGTCGATCTTGCCGGGGGAGGGCCGGAAGCTGCTCGGATGTTCGGCATTGATCCGGCATTCGATCGCATGGCCGAACAGGATCACATCCTCCTGCGCAATGCACAGGGGCGAGCCGGCGGCGATCTTGATCTGCTCGTTGACGAGGTCGAAGCCGGTGATCATCTCCGTCACCGGATGCTCGACCTGGATGCGCGTATTCATCTCGATGAAATAGAAGCGGCCATCCTCATAGAGGAACTCGATCGTCCCGACGCCTTCGTATTTGATCTCGCGCATGGCGGCGGCGCAGATCTCGCCGATCGCGGAGCGCTGCGAAGTGTTGAGCGCCGGCGACGGCCCTTCCTCGAACAGCTTTTGGTGGCGGCGCTGCAAGGAGCAGTCGCGTTCGCCGAGGTGGATGGCGCGACCGCGGCCGTCGCCGAGAATCTGGATCTCGATATGGCGCGGCTTGTCGAGATATTTCTCGAGATAGACGGCATCGTCGTCGAAGGCGGCCTTGGCCTCGCTGCGCGCGGTCGCGACCGCGGTCGGCAGATCCGCCGCCGTTCGCGCCACTTTCATGCCGCGGCCGCCGCCGCCCGCCGCCGCCTTGACGAGCACGGGGAAGCCGATTTTTTCGGCGATCTTCGCCGCATCGTCATTGGCATAGACGGCGCCGTCCGATCCCGGCACGCAAGGGATGTCGAGCCGCTTGGCCGTGCGCTTGGCCTCGATCTTATCGCCCATGAGGCGGATGTGCTCGGGTTTGGGGCCGATGAATTTGATCTGATGTTCGGCGAGAATCTCGGCAAAGCGCGCATTTTCCGCCAAAAAGCCATAGCCGGGATGGACTGCTTCGGCGCCCGTGATCTCGCAGGCCGACAGCAGGGCCGGAATGTTCAGATAGGATTCGCGGGCCGGCGGCGGCCCGATGCAGACGGATTCATCGGCGAGCTTGACATGCATCGCATCGGCATCGGCCGTCGAATGGACGGCGACGGTGGCAATGCCCAATTCCTTCGCGGCGCGCAGAATGCGCAAAGCGATTTCGCCGCGATTGGCAATGAGGATCTTGTCGAACATATGCATCTACCGAAACGGGTGCGATCACTGCCTTGTGCGAAGAGCGGGTTTGAGACCGAAGCAAGTGCCGAGCAAGACTTCGCCATCCATCGGCGGCGGCCCCGAAGGCACTATTCGATCACGACGAGCGGCTGGCCGAATTCGACCGGTTGCGCGTCTTCGACCAGAATGGCGGTGACGGTCCCGGCCCGCGGCGCGACAATTTCATTGAAGGTTTTCATGGCTTCGATCAGGAGCAGCTTGTCGCCTGCCTTGACTTGGACGCCAGCCTCGACGAAGCGAGGCGCATCCGGCGCCGGGCGAAGATAGGCGGTGCCGACCATGGGCGATTTGACCGTGCCGAGATGATCGGCCAGGCTGGGCGGCGGCGCCGCGGCGGTCCGCGTGGCTTGTGTCGCCACAGGCACGGAAACGGCGGGAAGCGCGGCCGCCGGCGGCAGGCTGATCTGGCGGGCGACGCGGATCTTGAGGTCGCCTTGCGCCACTTCGATCTCGCTGAGATCGAGACGCGTCGCGATTTCGCCGAGCGTCTCGACGAGAGTCGGATCGATCGTCCTCGCCGGCGCCCCCGCCGCGGTCTTCTTGTCTGTCATCTTTCAACTCTTATTGGCGGCTCGACCGGACAGCAAAGCCTCGAGCGCGAGGTCATAGGAGGCGGCGCCGAAACCGAGGATCACGCCCTGGGCAACCGGAGAAATCAGCGATCTATGGCGAAAGCCTTCGCGCGCGTGAATGTTCGACAGATGGACTTCGATCACCCGCGCCCGGGCGCCCTTGATCGCGTCGTGAAGGGCAATCGAAGTGTGGCTATAGGCGCCGGCGTTTAGAATGATGGGCGCGCCGGCAAGGCCTGCATCCTGGATCCAGCTGACGAGCTCGCCCTCATGGTTCGTCTGTCGGAAGGTGAGGCTCACGCCGCGCGCCTTGCAGGCCGCATTGAGCCGCGCCTCGATCACGGCCAATGTCTCATGCCCGTAAACCTCCGGCTCCCGCAGGCCCAGCAGGTTGAGGTTTGGCCCGTTGAGGACATGGACGGCTGTGATCATCGGCACATGAAGGTGGGGGCGGCGAATGGAAGAGGCTTCCTTACCCCGCTTCGCCCGGCAAAGAAAGCCTTCCGCAAGAAAGCATGCCTTGCATGAAGAAACGCTTGGAAGAAATGCTTGGAAGAAATGTTTGGCGCGGAGCCGAATTTTCTCTGTCGGGGCGCCGCCCGCGGTCGCTCGAGACTTAGAGCATGTCCCGGAGCATGTCCCGGAAAAGTTGACAGACTTTTCCGATATTTTAGCCATCGGGTATACCCGATGTCTCATAACGGACATGCTCTACTTCTTTGATGTAGAGCCGATTTGTCCCGATCATGTGGAATCGGCTCTAGGGACATCAGATTGAACGGCTGTTGCGCCCGCAATCAGGCTTCGCGCCGGCCCACCTCTCCAATGACTTCCTCGCGCCATCCCGAGACGCGATCGGTACATCTCAAGAACAGATAACCTTGCCGCATTTGCGGACGTTGTCGATCTTGGTCTTCAGCTGATCATAGCCGACCGCGCCGACGATGGTTTTTTCGCCGATCACGAAGGATGGCGTGCCGTCCAGCATGAGGGCCTGGCCCAAGTGGTCATTTTCTTCGAGGCCCTTTTTGACGGCGGGATCGGCGGCATCCTTGCTGAGCTTGTCCATATCGGCGCCGAGTTCCTTGGCGACGGCGATCGCCTGGGCGCGGCCGACCGGGGTACGCGAGCCGAGCAGCTGCTGATGGAATTCCCAGAATTTCTCGGGCGTGAACTGCCTGCGTGCCGCCGCGGCGATTTCCGCCGCCTCGACCGAACCTTCGGAGAGGATCGGATAATCCTTCAATATGACGCGCAGATCCGGATTTTCCTTAATGAGGCGGACGATGTCGGGCAGTGTCCTTTTGCAATAGCCGCAATTATAATCGAAGAATTCGACGAGCGTGACCTTGCCGTTCGGATTGCCGACGACCGCCTGATTTGGCGAGGCGTAGAGCGGCCCCTTCAGATCCGAGACGATCTTGCTGACGGCATTCGCCTCGGCGGTCTTTTCGCGAAGCTCGAGTTCGGAGATCGCGTCGCGCAGAATCTCCGGATTTTTCATGATGTAGTTCTTGATGATCTGTTCGATTTCGCCCTTTTGCGCAGGCGAAAACTGTCCATCCGCGGGCGCCGGCCCGGCCAGGCAGCAGATGGCGGCGGCAGCGGCGAGGCTCTTCGCGAAAGAGCTGAGGAAGGCCATCCGTTCGACTCCGGTGAATAATCTTTGTGGCATGGTTTCGCGCAACTGGCTCAAACTTAGAGCCTTTTGACCGCGATGGAAACCAATGTTCGGTCAATTAGCGGCGATAGGCGGCGGGATTGTGATCCTTTGCTTGCGCGGCAAGGCGCGTCGCGCGAGGCACGATTCGGATAGGCCTGCCTGCGAATTGCTGATTTGGCAAGTCACATGAGGGCGAGAGCGACCGCCCGGCTTGGCAGACGCTCGGAAAGCTGACAGATAGGCGAGGGCATTTCACCTGATGGAGGGAGGACGCAGATCCATGGCTTTGGCGAAACAGGAGCAGGCGGCAGGGATGGCGGACGGCATTCTCCGGCCATCGGGCGACAAAGCCCTGCTGATCGACGGCAAGAAGGCTTCCGAGGCCGTGCTCGCGGAAGTAACGACCAAAGCCGCCTCTCTCATCGCAAAAGGGATCAAGCCCGGGCTTGCCGTCATTCTCGTCGGCGACAATCCGGCGAGCCAGGTCTATGTCAAATCCAAGAGCAGGGCGGCGCAGTCCTGCGGTTTCCACTCCGTGCAATATGATCTCTCCGCCTCGACCTGCGAAGCGGATCTTCTGACGCTCGTCGATCAGCTCAATGGCGATCCCGCCATTCATGGCATTCTGGTGCAATTGCCGCTGCCTCCGGCAATCAACACCATGCGCGTGCTCGAACGCCTGTCGCCGCTGAAGGATGTCGACGGCTTTCACCCCTTCAACGCCGGGCTTCTCGCGATCGGCGATCTCGATCGCGCGCTCGTTCCCTGCACGCCGGCGGGCTCGATGGTGCTTCTCGACAAAGCGATGGCGGCGCTTGGCGCCGGTCTTGCCGGCGCCGAGGCGGTCGTCGTCGGGCGCTCGAACATCGTCGGCAAGCCCATGGCGCAATTGCTGCTCTCGCGCAATGCGACAGTGACCATCGCCCATTCGCGCACCCGCAATCTGCCGGAGACGGTCGGCCGGGCGGATGTCGTCGTCGCCGCCGTGGGCCGGCCGGAGATGATCCGCGGCGATTGGATCAAGCCGGGCGCGGTCGTGATCGATGTCGGGATCAACCGCGTTCCGGGCGAGGGGCTCGATGCACAAGGTCAGCCGAAGACGCGGCTCGTCGGCGACGTGGCCTTCAGCGAGGCTGTGTCGCGTGCGGCCGCCATTACGCCGGTGCCGGGCGGCGTCGGCCCGATGACGATCGCCATGCTGATGGCCAATACGGTGCGGGCGGCGATTTTGAGCGACGGCTGAAACACCGTCATGAGGCCAGCCCCGTCCTCGGCATGCGCCAAGACCCAATCTGTGGTAGGTGTTGGAAATCATCGAGCTGATCCCGGTTTTGTGAAACGCTCATATGAGCGCCACAAAGGGGAGGCTCGGTCCTCAGGTGGCACCGCATCTGCGGCGAGGCCGAGGCGAGATCGGTCGGGCGGCGGCACGGGCGATGACCCATCCTCCGGCATCGCCAATGGAAGACCGAGCTTCGCGGAACCTCGCACGCATGGCGCGCCGTCGCGACCGGTTTCGGGGCAGCGGCCATGCAAACGCTCGCACGGGTTGCTTTTTTCAGAGACGTCACGGATCTCGCGTTGGACCGCTATGACCGGCGCTGCACCTGGCGCCGCTGCGACGACGGCGAAACCATCGTCGATTATGGGGACGATAGTTCGGACGTCTATTTCATCATTTCCGGCGAAGTGCGGGTCTTGATCCGCACCCAGGCCGGCAGAGAGATCATTCTCGCCGAGATGCGCACCGGCCACATCTTCGGCGAATTGGCGGCGCTCGACGGCGTGAAGCGATCGGCGAATGTGACGGCATTGACGAGGTCGGAACTCTGCATCATGCCGAGCAGCGTGTTTCGGGAAGTGATCTTTGGCTCGGCCATTGCTTGCGACCGGATTCTGCGCCTCCTCACGGCGCGCGTGCGCGAGCTCGATGCGCGGGTCGTCGAACATTCGATCTTCGATTTGAAGCATCGCCTCTATTCCGAGCTTTTGCGCCTGGCGGGGCCGCGGCCCGGCCGACCCGGCGAAAGGACCGTGACGCCGCCGCCCTATCATCATGTGCTGGCAGCGCGGATCGGCTGCCGACGCGAGCAGGTGACGCGCGAGCTCTCCGCCATGGCGCATGAGGGGCTCGTCGAAAAGACGCGCGGCGCGCTCGTGCTGTTGCGGCCGCAGGTGCTCGAGGCGCGCCTCGCCGAAGCCTTGCGCGAAGAAGGCTGATCTCCACGGCAAATCGCGAGCGCGCCCAGCCTTTGTCACGCCGGCATCGCTTTGCGGCGGCGGAGCGGATGAGCGGCCTATTCGGACGAGGGCGGCATGCCGGCCGTTTTATCAGCCGGCATGCCGCCGTGGCGTTGCGCCGGCGAGGCGGGAAGGCCGGTCGGCGGCGGTCGATCGGTGACGACGTGCAAATCGTCCCAAGGCCCCTTGATGGCGAGCCGTAAGGGCCTGGCCGTGATCGCCGGCTGACCGGCGGTTCCGGTCGCTCGGGCCAGCGCCCAGAGATCGAGATTGCGGTCGCCGAGACCGGCGGTGCCGCCGAAGCTGATGGCCATGCCGTCCGCGTGAATGCGCCCGTCGATGATTTCGGCGATGCCCTTATTGATGCGCAGTCCAAAGGTCGCCGCATCGAAATTCGTCACGCTCTGGGCCGCGCCGTTCGCCCCGGCAAATGGCTGCTGCGCACCACTGCGCAAGGCGGTCGCGAGATCGATTCCGACGACCTGCCCGCTCGCGACACTCGCCTGCGCATGGCCGGAAAGCTCGTGCATGAGCTGATCGAAGCTGCTGCCGCTGCTCTCTAGCGCCAGGGAACCGCTGAGCGATCCGAGCAGCGGGTGCTTGACATTGCGGCCCTGCAGCATCGGCCCGACGTCGACGCCTGCAGCGCTGCCGGAGGCGCGAAATTCAAGCATCTTGCCCGCTGCCGAGAGCGTCAGATGACCCCTGATCGCGCCGCCATTCGCCACCGCTTCGGCGAGGGCGAGATCGATGGAGCCGGGCCGCGTCAGCACGGAGACGGCAGCATCGCTGATCTTGATGTCGCCGAGGCGCACGCGCGAGGCTGAAAGGCGCAAATCGAGATTGGTGAAGCCGAAATCGGCAAGTTCGAGCGGCTCATTGTTCCACCGCCGATAATCTCCGCTCGGCTGCGGCAGCCCTTCGAGGAAAGGCGTCAAATCGAGCAGATTGGTGGCCAGCGTACCGGACAGACGGGGCGTCTGCCCGTCGCTTTGCACGGCGAGCGCCCCTTCATATTCATTGCCGTCGAGACGCAGATGCAGATTGGTGAGCGCGGCGGTATTGGCGCTCACATTGGCGTCGCAGCGCAGATCGAGATCGGCGAAGCGGCCATGCTTGGCGAAGGCATAGCCGGCGAGCCGCGCGATCCTGCGGAAAGATGGCGCGCTGGCGAGCAGGCTGCCTTCATATTGAAACGCCGGCGCCGCCGAGATGCGGCCCGAGGCGAGAAGTCTCAGCGCGTCCGAGTCAAGATGCAAAATGGCGGCGGATTGGCCGCCGCGCAGAAGCTCGACCGGCTGCGCGAACCACGCCTTCAGCTGGAGCGGCACACCGCGGAAATTGAACTGGCCGGTCAAGGTAGCGGAGGCATCGAGGCTGCGCCAATCGATGCGGATGTCGATGTCGTCGACCAAGAGGTCATGCGGGGCTGCATGCCGCTCGAGCCGAGCGCTGCCGCCGACGAGGTCGACGATGCCGAGCTTCGCCGTATCGATGGCCGCGGCTTCAGGGCTCGACGATTTCGCGGCTGCGGCACGGCCGATGGCGCTCTCCGGCGTCATCGGCCTATCGTCGAGATCGATCACCATTTTCGGCCGATAGAGAATGATATGGCCGATTTCCACGCGGCCGGCGAGGAGCGGCAGCAGGCGGAAATAACCGGTGAAACGCGCGGCATCGACGCGCAGCGCGGCCTGCGGATTGGCGAAGCTGATATTTTCGATTTCGACATGCGGCTGCGGGAACAGTGCCAAGCGCGCGCTGCCGTGGATCGCCGTCGAAGAGCCGGTGGCCCGGCGGATCTGTTCGGCGAGATCGCTGTTCAGGACCGCCGCAGTGAGCAGGAAACTCGCCGCCACCGCGGCCGCGCCGGCGCTCGCGACGAGCGCGCCAAGCAACCAGCCGACCCGCAGGAGCCTGACACGCCGCTGTGCCGCGGTGACAGTCGCTGTCTTGCTCATGACGGCGTTGCCTTTGTGGGCCAGTCTGGCCTTCAATTGCCAAAGGGGCAGCGGCCGAGCTCCGGTCAGACGTTGTTTGGCCGCCGATCCGCCGCGGCGTCGGCGGCGGGCGTCCTGCGCGGTCAGCTCATTCCCGGAGTTCTAATGTGGCGATTGAAGCGGATTTGCGGCCAAGGCGCCAGTATGGACCAAAGCAGGCTCGCATCAAGCGCCGGTCAAACAGGCGCCGGACCCTCCGGCACGCGGGCACGCGCGCAGGCGGGCCTGCATGGGCGGGCAGGGTGCCAATCTTCGGCTTGCCCTCAATATTTCCGGATGAGGCTCACGAGCTTGCCCTGGATGCGGACGCGGTCGGGCCCGAAAATCCGCGTCTCATAGGCGGGATTGGCGGCCTCCAACGCGATCGAGGCGCCGCGCTTGCGCAGCCGCTTCAAGGTCGCCTCCTCGTCATCGATCAAGGCGACGACGATATCGCCGGTCTCGGCAGTATCCTGCTTGCGGATCACCACGAGGTCGGAATCGAAAATGCCGGCCTCGATCATCGAATTGCCGCGCACTTCGAGCGCAAAATGCTCGCCGGCCGGCAGCATGTCGGGCGGCAGGCTGATCGTGTTGCTGCGCGTCTGCAGGGCGGCGATCGGCGTGCCGGCGGCGATCCGGCCCATCACGGGAATTGCGACCATCGCGCGCTCGGCCTCGTCCTCGGCGGGTGCTGCGAGCGAACGGACGCGGCCGAGATTGCCTTCGATGACCGAAGGCGAGAATTTCTTGCCGCGCGAGGGGCCAGCCGGCGTCGAGGATTCAGGCAGGCGCAGCACTTCGAGCGCCCGCGCCCGATTGGGCAGGCGGCGGATGAAGCCGCGCTCCTCGAGCGCCAGGATCAGCCGATGAATGCCGGATTTCGAGCGCAGATCGAGCGCATCCTTCATCTCGTCGAAGGAGGGCGGGACGCCGGCCTCCTTCAGCCGCTCATGGATGAAGCGCAGCAATTCGCTCTGTTTTCTGGTCAGCATCGGCTCTCACTCTCGGCCTTTTGGGGGGCCGTTCCGGCGAGGCGAACCCGGCCGAATCGGTGTCTTTGCGAAACGCGGCCTAGACTGGTGGAAGGCCTTAAACAAAGAGTGAACGGACTATATTCGTTCTTGCTGTGTTCCGCAAGGGGGGAATCCGTGCTATGGGAGGTGGCATGGCTGCGCGTTCTTCCATGAATAGGTTCATTGGCGCTCTCTGCGCGCATTGGTTCACTGCCATGAGCGGTGCGCTTAGCGTGCCTCTCGGGATCGTCGCCTATTTCGTTCCCAACAGCGAGGCGAAAATAGCCTTAGGCGTGACTGCGGCAGTATGCTTTTTCCTCGCGATCTACAGAGTCTGGTCCACCGAGAGATCGAAAGTTGTCGCGCTCGAAGAAAGGATCGGTGTGCTTGAAGGAGTGCATGCGGAGCTTGAGTTATTTTTCGACGAAAACGATCCGCGATCCGTCCATGACGAGCAATATTGGTTCGAGAGCGACCTACCAAGGAGTTGGCATTGGCATATTAGGGTGCGGAACAAATCTTCGACTAAAAGTGCAGATGAACTAACGGTGCGAGCCAAAGATTGTTGGTTTGTGTCATGTTCCATTGCCGTTGCTCACCGTCATCGAGACAAGCCAATAGAGAAAGATCCCATCGTTTACAGAAAGGACACTCTCGAACCACTGGCCGTTGAGTATATCGACTTGTTCGGTATGGACGCGAAAACGGGTGCCGTCTCAATTTGTGTTGGAATTGACTTTGACGCGATCTCCAGCGTGACGAGGTTATCCGATCATGCGGCGAGGTCAATGCTCTGATCGAAGGGATTTTCGGTAAGGCTCTCCCAGCCGTCGACTTTACGCATGACGATCTGGCCTGAAGCCAAGAGCGCCCAGAACAACATTGCGGCGGTTTCTGCCGAAGGCAGGACGGTCTGCGTCTTGATCCGGCGCTTAAACTCTTCATGCAAGCGCTCGATCGCATTCGTCGTCCGCGTCGATTTCCATTGGCTTTTCGAGAAGCGCGTGAAGGTGAAGAGCTTGTCGCCAGCCTCAGCGAGACTGGTTGCGACGGCCGGACATTTCAGCCGCCACTTGCGAATGAAGGCTTTGCGTTTGGTGGCAATCTCTTCCTTCGTCTCCGCGTAGATCATGTCCTTATAATCAGCAGAGATTTCCTCATGCAGCCGCTCCGGCGCATGCGCCAAGAGATTGCGATGCTTGTGCACGGTGCAGCGCTGGATCAGGACATTCGACCAGAGTGCGTTAAGCGCCTTCTCGAGGCCAGGAGCCCCGTCGACGATCACGAGTTCGGGTGTCCGCAATCCACGCTTGACGAGATCGTCGAGAAGCGCCCGCCAGGCCGCCTCGCTCTCGCCGCCCATGTTCTTCACTGCCAGCAGAACTTTTTGCCCATCTTGCCTGACGCCGAGCGCAACCAACAGGGAGATCGACGTCGCTTTCTTGTCGAGCCGGACGCGCACGACGGTGCCGTCAAGGATCAATCTGATGATCGGCTCCGCGGCTAGCGAACGCGCATTCCACGCATCCCAATCGCTTTTCACCTTGCGCCAGACGCGGCTGACGACATCCTTGCCGATCCCGTTGGTGAAGAGGCTGGCGAGCACGCGCTTGACCCGCCGCGTGTTGGTCCCCGATAGATAGGCCGAGGCGATCACAGCGTCGATTGTCGCAGTGCGGCGTTGATAGGAGCGCAGCGCCTTGCTCTTCCACTCGCTCGTCTTGCCGTCCTCACCCGCGATCCTCGCGCGCGGCACAGCGATCTCGGTCTGCCCGAATGTGCCGCTCAGCTTTCGGATCCGGTGCCCGTGCCGATGGCCGACGATTGTCGGTGTCATTGTCGGTGTCGTGGCAGAGTCCGATGTCGGTTCAAAGCGGCGTCCGTAACGCGGCCGCGTCAGGGCCGTCTCCAGCTCTTCCTCGATCATCGTTTCGAGAAAGCCGCGCACCTTGCTACGTAATATTGTTTCGACGGGATCGAACCAATTGTCGAAAAGCTTCTCTTCGGTCGCTTCGCCGGCCGGCTCCGTGGTATCTCTCTTCATGGCGTAATCTCCATCGGCGTTGGCGCGCCGATTCGGCTTGTTTGAGAAAACCGGAGATTACGCCACCTTCAAATTCCAACCACTTCCGAGACGGCACCGCGAAAACGTCCGCAATGGGAGACGTATTTAAGAGGCCCCACGAGTTCACAATCGAAGCGCGCGCTCGCGATAGTCGGACCGTTCAGATGGTGCTGCGATATGATCCAACAGAACCCCCAACAATAACGAGGGTAACGTCAGCTACCCGTGAACACCAAAAGAAAGCTCCCTGACGACCCGCGCCCCGAAACCGAGGAGTGCTTCGAAGGCCTTCTGCGCGCCATGGCAAAATTGGTTTTTGGAAAACCAGAGGGCCCCAGCCGTCATGGCCGGGCTTGACCCGGCCATCCAGGCGCCATTGTCGCCGCTATATCGCTGAAGAAACCTGTCGCTTCGGTTTGGATGGCCGGGTCAAGCCCGGCCATGACGCGCGGCGCGCGCCCTCACATCCCTGCCTTCGGCAGCCGGATCACCTGACAGAGATCGCCTGCCTTCGCCTCCGGCGCCTGCGGCATGCGGATGATCAGGCATTGCGCTTGCGCCATCATCCGCAGCAGCGACGAATCCCGCGCCGAGAGTGGCGTAGCGACGGGCAGGCCGGGGCCATCAAAAGGCCGTTGACGTCAGCTTCCCCAGCCGTCATGGCCGGGCTTGTCCCGGCCATCCACGCCGAGACACGGATTCAAAGCGTCGAATTCTAAGGTGATAACGCAAATCGATCGGCTTCGACTGAAAGCAAAACGATCTGCCACTTGCCAAATCGAATCGCATGGATGGCCGGGACAAGCCCGGCCATGACGCTTGTCACGATCGTCTCCGCCAATTCATCGGGGCGCTGAAATTCCTCCACGCTCATCGCATCGTCGCAGCCAAGCTCCCGAGCGGTTTCCTTGAACCGCTCGTATTGAGCCTTCTTAGTCAGTTTCGGGGGTTCGCTTTGGCTTTTCCCGTTTGTTCATGCGAACCGTCATCGATGCTTTCTGCAGGTAGATTTAGCTTCCGCCGAAATTCTGCAAACTCCTCGTCAAGCCCTTGCACAACATTGCACATCTCTTCGATCAATCGGGCTAGCCCAAGGACAACGTCCTGCTTGCCCCGATGAAGCTCATCAAGCTTTTCCTCGACGGTCATTTCATTCCAGGTTTTCGGCATTTCTTGCGGCCCTTCTTGGGACGCTCATCAGTAATGAGTTGGTGCGTTCCATGTCATCTGCGCCCAGCCGAACGCGGTTGCCATAAGGGAAATCAAACTTACTTAAATAACGGTTAAGTGTTTCTCGGCGCAATGTGGTAAACATCCTTCATGCCGCGTTGGAAGATCGAATAATAACTTCGACCGCGTTGGTAATGACCATGTTTTCGCCCTCGCGGCGAAGACAGTCGTCTTTTGCATGGTTTACGGTGTCATGGCCGGCAAACTTCGGCCGCCGCGATTGCGATCTCAGGATACCAGGCGGCTTGGTCAGTCATGATCGCCGCTTCACGGGCGCACGTAGGTTTACCAAGTATAATATCGCCTTTTGAAAATTGCCGGTATTGACACATACGCCGAATTGGCCCGACGTTAGCTGTCTCATGTGGGGGAGAACTATTGCATGCGTATCGCGACGGCAATTGCGCTTCTTGCGTGTCTGGTGCTCGGAGGCTGTTTCCAAGGACCACAGGGCCCGCCTGGGCCCAAGGGCGATCCGGGCGCCCAAGGTCCAGCTGGGCCTCAGGGCCCTGCCGGAGTGGCCGGGCCTCCAGGACCTCCCGGCCGCGCCGGGCCGGCCGGTCCCGCCGGGCCACCCGCACCAAAAGGACCATAAAAAGCGACGCAAGCGCGCCGCTACGCAGAGCCCGGTCAATGGGATGAACTTGACTGGGCTCATTCATTTTTGCCGCCTCATTTAGCGCCCTCGTCCTTTTTAGAAGTCGCTATTTTTCCACGCTTTCAAATTCCTCCCTTCGGCAGCCTGATCACCTGACAGAGATCGCCTTCCTTCGCCTCCGGCGCTTGCGGCATGCGGATGATCAGGCATTGCGCTTGCGCCATCACCCGCAGCAATGAGGAATCTTGCGCGGAGAGCGGCGTGGCGACGGGCAGGCCGGTCTCGTTGATCGCCAGCGTCGCGCGGAGAAAATCCTGGCGGAAATCATTGGCCCGCAGCGCGGCGCCGAGCAGGGCGGGCTCGCTCATCGCGGCTTCGGGCTGCGCTTCGCCGCAGAGCGCACGCACCAGCGGCAGAAGAAACAAGACGCCGCAGACGATGGCCGAGACCGGATTGCCGGGCAGGCCCAAGATCAGCATATTGCCGAGCCTGCCATGGATCAGCGGCCTGCCGGGGCGCATGGCGATGCGCCAGAAGCCGAGCTCCATCCCTTCGTTGGCGAGCGCCGATTTGACGAGATCATGATCGCCGACCGAGGCGCCGCCGAGCGTGACCAATACGTCGGCTTTGGCCTCTCGCGCGCGCGTAATGCCGGCTTCGAGCGCAGAAAAATCATCGCCGGCAATGCCGAGATCGATCGGCTGCCCGCCCGCCAATTGCGCATAGGCGGCGATGGCGAAGGAATTGGAAGCCACGATCTGAGCTTCGCCGACCGCGCCGCCCGGCCGCACCAATTCATCGCCTGTTGCGAGGATCGCTACGCGTGGCTTTCGCATCACCGGTAGTTCCGCATGATCCATGGCGGCGGCGAGTGCGATCTCGATGGGTCCTAGTCGCGTGCCGGCCGCAAGCAGATGGTCGCCTTCCGAAAAATCCAGTCCCGCCTTGCGGATGAAATCGCCGCTCGCCACGCTTTTCTGCGGCTCGACATTGACCCCCTCGGCTTTGGCGTCTTCCTGCATCAGCACGGCATCGGCGCCTTGCGGCACCGGCGCGCCGGTGAAGATACGGACGCATTCGCCGGCCCCGAGAATGCCGGCAAAGCCATGGCCGGCAGCGCTTTCGCCGATGCGCTTCAGCCGCACCGGCAGGCGGGCGACATCGGCGGCGCGCAGCGCATAGCCGTCCATGGCCGAGACCGCGACCGGCGGCTGCGTGCGTCGGGCACTCAGATCAGCGGCGAGCGTGCGGCCGAGCGCGTCTGCGAGCGCAACTCTCTCGACATCGCGGATTTTTTGCGCGCCAGCGAGGATTCTTGCGCGCGCCTCGGCGACGGAAAGCGGTTTTTGGTTAGGCATATTGGCTGGATTGGCTCCAAGTGTGACAGGATGAGAATGAACCCCACCCGGCGCCTTCGGCGCCACCCTCCCCTAAAGGGGAGGGATCAATCCTTCCCCTGCAAGGGGAAGGTGGCAGCGGAGCGAAGCGACGCTGACGGATGGGGTCCCGCAGCCGCCGCGTTCACGCCTTTCCGCGTTTGAAAGAGCCGGATTTGCCGCCCACCTTCTCGACGAGTTCGATGCCCCCGATCCGCATCGACCGATCCACCGCCTTCAACATGTCGTAGATCGTCAGAGCGGCGACGGCGACCGCCGTCAAGGCCTCCATTTCGACGCCGGTCTGGCCGACGACCTTGGCGCTGGCGCGGATTTTTATGCCCGGCAAAGCCGGATCGGCTTCGAGATCGACGCCGATCTTGGCGAGCGCCAGCGGATGGCAGAGCGGAATGAGATCGGCCGTTTTCTTCGCCGCCATAATGCCGGCGAGGCGGGCCGCGGCAAAGACATCGCCTTTCTTGGCATTGCCGGAAAGCGCCAGATCGAGCGTCTCCTTGGCCATCACCACGCAGCCTTCGGCGATGGCCGAACGCGCGGTGACGGCCTTCTCCGACACATCGACCATAGTGGCGGCGCCGGAGGCCGAGAGATGCGAAAGTTTTGGCATGGGAAGAGTGTCGCAAGTGTTCCCCTCCCCCTTGTGGGGAGGGGTCAGGGGTGGGGGTCATTCGAACCGCGTTTGACTCGTCATCTTTTTCTTTCGAGGCTGCGCAATGCGGGCCGGTGAGCGAAATGCTCGACCCCCACCCCTAACCGCTCCCCACAAGGGGGAGGGGAAACGCCCGGCCATGACGGCTCTCACCCATGCGCCTTGCCGGCCGCACATGGGCGCGCCGTTTGGCCAAAGAGAAGCTGCTGCGTCGCCGCTCCCACGTCCTTGCAGCGCATCAGGCTTTCGCCGACCAAAAATGTCGAGATGCCGGCGCGGCGCAGGC
The DNA here is from genome assembly GCA_963704745.1 of uncultured Alphaproteobacteria bacterium. Taxonomy (GTDB): domain Bacteria; phylum Pseudomonadota; class Alphaproteobacteria; order Rhizobiales; family Beijerinckiaceae; genus Methylovirgula. Next base: position 1,905,138 of record OY969936.1, on the reverse strand, counting down.
GCAGGCAATCCTCGTGACTCGCAATCCCGCTCTCGCCGACGATGATTTTGTCGCGCGGGATTTTTTCCGCCAGCCGTTCGGAAGTTTCGAGCTTTGTTTCGAATGTGTGGAGGTCGCGGTTGTTGATGCCGATCAGGCGGGTTTCGAGCTCCAGCCCGCGCGCCAGCTCGTTTTCGTCATGCGCTTCGACGAGCACGTCGAGGGCGAGATCATGGGCAGTCTTGTTGAGTGCTTTGGCTTCGGCGTCGCTGACGCAGGCCATGATGATCAAAACGCAATCGGCGCCATAGGCGCGCGCCTCGTAGACCTGATAGGGATCGAAGAGGAAGTCCTTGCGCAGCGCCGGCAGATGGGTCGCACGCCGCGCCGCTTCGAGATCATCGAGCGTGCCTTCGAAGAAGGGCATGTCGGTGAGGACGGAGAGGCAGGTGGCGCCGCCTTGCTCATAGGCGCGCGCCAGCGCCGGCGGATCGAAATCGGCGCGGATCAGCCCCTTGGACGGCGAGGCCTTCTTGATCTCGGCGATGAGGGCGAAGCGGCCGGAAGCGATCCGCGTCTCGATCGCGCGCAAGAAACCGCGCGGCGGATCATGATCATGGGCGCGGCGCTCGAGAGCCTGGAGCGGCATGCGCAATTTCGCCTCGACGATCTCCTTGCGCTTATAGGCTTCGATCTTCTTCAGAATATCCGCCATTGCTGCCCCTCGGGAGTGCTGTTCATCGGGTCTCCGACATTGGCTTAGGTGTTCGAGATTTTGACCAGCCTGGCCAGCACCGCGGCGGCGCGGCCGTCGTCGAGGGCTGCGGCGGCAAGCTCGGCGCCCTCGCGTAGATTAGCGGCTTTTTCGGCGACGACCAGAGCCGCGGCCGCGTTGAAGACGGCGATGTCGCGATAGGGGTTTTTGGCGCCCTCAAGGACGGCGGTGAGGGCGGCCGCATTCTGCGCCGCATCGCCGCCTTTGAGATCGGCAAGTGTAGCACGGGAAAGGCCGGCCTCTTCCGGCGTGATCTCGAAAGACCGAATGGCGCCATTTTCGAGCGCGGTGACAAAGGTCGGGCCGGTCACCGTGATTTCGTCGAGACCATCGGCGCCATGCACCAGCCAGACGCGCTCCGAACCGAGATTTTGGAGAACCTCTGCCAGCGGCTTGAGCCAAGCACGGGAAAAGACGCCGATCACGTGACGCTTGACCCCGGCCGGGTTCGACAAAGGCCCGAGCAGGTTGAAGAGCGTGCGCGTGCCGAGCTCGCCGCGCGTCGCCGCGATATGGCGCATGGCGGCATGATGCGCCTGTGCCGCCATGAAGCAGAGGCCGGCCTCGCTGAGGCAGGCGCTGGCGGCTTCGGCCGAAAGGCCGAGCTTGACGCCGAGCGCGGCGAGGACATCGCTCGAGCCGGATTTGGAGGAGGCGGCGCGATTGCCATGTTTGGCGACCGGCACGCCGCAGGCGGCGACGATCAAGGCCGCCAGCGTCGAGACATTATAGGTTCCATGGCCGTCGCCGCCGGTCCCGACAATGTCGATGGCGTTGGGCGGCGCCGCGACCCGCAGCATCTTCGCCCGCATGGCGACAACCGCGCCAGTGATCTCGTCGACGGTTTCGCCGCGGACTCTGAGGCCAATGAGAAAGCCGCCCATCTGCGCCGGCGTGACCTCACCGGAAAGCAAGGCTTCGAAAGCGGCCTCGGCCTCGGCCCGGCTGAGGCTCTCGCCGGCGGCGATTTTGGCAATGAAGGGCTTGAAGGCGTCCATAACTCTTTCTACGCGACGTTCCTTCGCGTGTGGCTTTTTATTTCAGCGACCGCGTTCCGTCCGGTTCCATTCCGCCGCGAGATCGAGAAAATTCGACAGAATCCGATGGCCGTGCTCGGAGGCGATGCTTTCGGGATGGAATTGCACGCCATGGGTCGGCCGGCTCCTATGCGACAGCGCCATAATGAGCCCGTCCGTCTCGGCGGTGATGTCCAAATCCTCCGGCAGGCCCTCGCGCTTCACGACCAGCGAATGATAGCGCGTGGCGCGGAACGGCCCATTGATCCCGCGAAAGATCTTTTCGGCTTTATGGCTGATCTCGGAGATCTTGCCATGGACGGGCAAAGGCGCGCGGATCACTTCACCGCCGAAGGTTTCGCCGATCGCCTGATGGCCGAGGCAGACGCCGAAGAGCGGGATTTTTGCGCTCGCGGCGCGGATGAGATCGAGGCAGATCCCGGCCTCATGCGGGGTGCAGGGGCCGGGCGAGAGCACGATCGCGTCGGGGCCGGCTTCCATGACCTCGGCAACGCTCACCTCGTCATTGCGATGCACTTTGACATCGGCGCCGAGCGTGCCGAGATAATGCACCAGATTGAAGGTGAAGCTGTCGTAATTGTCGATCAAAGTGACGGCAGGCATGGGGTCCTCTGCCGGCGTTTTGGGCCGCCGGCGCCGCAAGGTCAAGGAAATCTCATTGCCCCTGTTTCACCCGGCTCGCAAACTTCACCGCCTCTTCCGCGGCGCGGAACAGCGCCTGCGCCTTATTGATCGTTTCGCGCTGCTCATAGGCCGGATCTGAATCATAAACGACGCCTGCGCCGGCCTGCACATGCATGAAGCCGTCCTTCACGATCGAAGTGCGCAATATGATGCAAGTGTCCATATCGCCATTGGCGCCGAAATAGCCGATGCAGCCGGCATAGATGCCGCGCTTATCCGTCTCCAATTCATCGATGATCTCCATCGCCCGCACTTTCGGCGCGCCGGAAACCGTGCCGGCCGGAAAGCCGGCGCACAGCGCATCGATCGCATCCTTACCTGCGGCCAGCCTTCCGTCGACATTGGAGACGATATGCATCACATGGCTGTAGCGCTCGATCACGAATTGCTCCGTGACCTCGACCGTCCCGATCTTTGCGACGCGGCCGACATCATTGCGGCCGAGATCGAGCAGCATCAGATGTTCGGCGCATTCCTTCTCGTCGCTTAAGAGATCGGCGGCGAGCGCTTCGTCTTCGGCCGGCGTCTTGCCGCGCCAGCGCGTGCCGGCGATCGGCCTTATCGTGACCTTGCCGTCGCGCACCCGCACCAATATCTCGGGGCTCGAACAGACGATCTGAAATGTGCCGAAATCGAGATAGCAGAGGAAGGGCGCCGGATTGACGCGGCGCAGCGCCCGATAGAGCGAAAAGGCCGGCAGAGCGAAAGGCGCGGTGAAGCGCTGCGACAGCACGACCTGAAAAATGTCGCCGGCGCTTATATAATCTTTCGCGCGCTCCACCATTTCGAGGAAGCGCGCTTCCGATGTGTTGGACCTCGGCGGCGTGGCGACGAGATGCGGATCGGCGTTCGCCGGCGTGTGAGCGAGCGGTCCTTCGAGAATGGCGACGACGGCTTCGATCCGCTCGCAGCCGGCCTCATAGGCCGCCTGCGCCGCCACTCCCGGTGTCGGCCGCACCGGCGTGACGACTGAAATCTCGTCCTTCACGCTGTCGAAGACGACCATGACGGTCGGGCGGATCATGATCGCATCGGGCACGCCGATCGGATCGGGCTTGGCCGAGGGCAGGCGCTCCATCTGCCGCACCATGTCATAGCCGAGATAGCCGAAGACGCCGGCCGCCATCGGCGGCAGATCGTCCGGCGTGTCGATCCGCGATTGCCCGATCAGCGCCCGCAAGGCTTCGAGCGGCGGCTCCGGGCAGGGCGAAAAATCGTCCGGATCCGACAGGGCATTGCGGTTGATCTCGGCGCGGCCATCGACGCAACGCCAAACCATATCGGGATCGAGGCCGATCATCGAATAGCGGCCGCGCGCGGCGCCGCCCTCGACCGATTCGAGCAAAAAAATCCCACCGCTGCGGCCGGCGGACAATTTCAGAAAGGCCGAGACGGGCGTCTCGAGATCGGCGATGAGCCGCGTCGACAAAAGCACGCCGCCGCCCGCCTCATGGCGCTCTTTGAAAGCCGCGAAGGAAGGTTCGATCATCAGCGTCCGTCACTCGCTCCCGGTCGCGGTGCGCAGCGCCTGCTGATTGATGCTGACCCCAAGGTCGCGTTCCAATTTGATGAGATATTGGCCAAGAATATCTTCGCCGAGGCTGCCCCTCACGCCATCGAGGATCTTGCGGAAGTCCGCCGCTTTGGGATCGAGGGGCGGCACTTTGGCATCGAGCACCTTGAAGATGAGCCGGTCGCCGTTCGCATCCGTCGCCGATCCCACCTCGCCGACCTTGTGATCGAAAATCTCCGCCACGACGGTTGCGGACAGTCCCGCCGCGCCGGAGCGTTTCACGCCGTCCTCATGTTTGACCGCGAGATGGGCTTCGGTCGCCAGCGCGGCGAGGGTTTCGCCGCCCTTGAGCTTCTTGAGGAGTTCATCGGCCTTGGCCGCGAGACGTTTGGCGCGCTCGTCGTCGGTCCACCCTGCCGCTACCGCCGCCTTCACCTCGGCAAAGCTCTGCTGATGCGCGGGATCTATGCTCGCCACTTCGAACCATATGGTGCCGTCGTCGCTGGTGGAGATCGGCTCGTTGTCGACGCCGACATCGGAGGCGAACACCGCCTTGAGCAGGGGCTGCGGATCGGGAAGATCCGCGACCGGCCGGCCGCTCTTGTCGTAGCCTTGCGCGTCGATCGCATCGATGCTGCGCACGGTGAGGCCGACGCTTTTGGCCGCCTCGGCGAGCGTCTTGCCGGCCTCGCGCTGATCTTCGATCTTGTCATGGATCTTGTTGATCTCGCCATGCGCGCGCACAATCGAAAGCTCCTGGCGCAGTGATAGTGCGACTTTTTCGAAGGGGATCACCGAGCCCGGAATGATCTTCTCGACACGCAGCAGCGTCCAGCCGAATTCGCTCTTCACGGGCGTCGAGACCTGGCCCTCGGGAAGCGAAAAAGCCGCCGCGGCGATCGCCTTGTCGATCATGCTGTCTTTCGTCACGGTGCCGAGATCGACGTCCTTTTGCGTCAGGCTCCGTTGCGCGACGAGCGCGTCGAAGCTTTCGCCGCCGGCGAGCTTCTTCGCCGCCGCAGCGGCTGCCGCCTCGTTGGGAAACACGATCTGCTCTATATGCCGCTTCTCGGGGATGCTGAAACGCTCCGCCTTCACCTCTTCATAGTGCTTTTTGACATCCGCCTCACTGATCGGGCTGGTTTTCGCGATTTGTTCGGCAAGGCTCTTGAGCGTCACCGCCAGAACGATGATCTTGCGATACTCGTGCGTGCGATAGATCTGGGCCCGGTCGGCGTAATAGGCCTTGAGCACATCCTCGCTCGGGGGCTTGATCTCGCCGAACGCGCTTTGCGGCAGCGCGACATAATCAATGCTGCGGGTTTCGCCGTAATAGCGGTGGATGGCGTCCACCATGGCCTTCGGGACGGCAAGCCCGCCCGTGATCGCCGAGATGATCTGCCAGCGCAAATATGCCTGGCGCTGCTCGGCGACGAAACGCTGCTCGGTCAGCCCCGCCGCCTGCAGCCGGTTTTCGAAGGATTGCCGATCGAACTTTCCGTTAGGGCCTTTGAAGGCATCGTCCTGCACGATCTGTTCGGCGAGATCGTGATCGGCGAGAGCGAGGCCGAGGCGGTGCGCCTCCTGATCGAGAACGGAGCTGCTGATGAGACGCGCCAGAACCTCGCGATCGAGCCCCATTTGGCGGGCCTGCTCATTGGTGATCGCACGGCGTGCCTTCTGCTCCAAATTCTGCAATTCGGTCTCATAGGCACTGCGATAGGCGGCGACGCTGATGGTGTCGGAGCCGATCCGTGCGAGCTCATTGGCGCCGAAGCCGCGAAAGATATCGGCGATCCCCCAAAACCCGAAAGCAAGGATGAGCAAGCCCATCACTATGCCCATGATGATGCGGCCGATCCAATTCTGCGTGGCGGCGCGCAAGGCGTCGAGCATATTAAAATGTCTCCAATGGCGGAACCCAAATCCCGGTTGCGCGGGCGGACTATAGGGAGGGGCAATGAGCCATGCAACGGCGGCGCGTCTTATTGAGCGCGTCTCGAGCCCGTCCCGGCCCGGAGGTCTCGCATCAGGCATGGCCGGCGCCAGCACGCCTCTTTGCGGATTGGCCGGCGAATGTTAACGGACGCGACATGAACGGGAAGGGACCTTTTGAATGGCGAACATCCGCAGGCCGCTCGTGGCCGGCAATTGGAAGATGAACGGGCTCGCCGCGAGTCTTGCCGAAATCGCAGCGATTCGCGACGCCGTGGCCGCTGGCGCGGCGGCTGCGGCGGAAATCGTGCTCTGCCCGCCGGCAACGCTGCTCATGGCGGCGGCGAAACTCTGTGAAGGCTCCCCGATAGGGCTCGGCGGGCAGGATTGCCACGCCGAGCCGAGCGGCGCCCATACCGGCGACATAGCCGCCGAAATGCTGAAGGATGCGGGCGCTTCCTATGTGATCGTCGGGCATTCGGAGCGGCGGGCAGATCATGGCGAAACTGACTTTGTCGTGCGCGCCAAGGCGGCCGCCGGTTTGCGCGCCGGGCTGACGGTCATTCTCTGCCTCGGCGAGACGCGGGCCGAACGCGGCGCGGGCGAGGCCTTGCCGAAGGTCGGCGCCCAGTTCGCCCGGTCGCTGCCGGAAGATGTCCCGGCGGCGCGGCTCGTGATCGCCTATGAACCCATCTGGGCGATCGGAACCGGGCTCACTCCGACGCCGGCGGATGTCGGCGCCATGCATGGCTTTCTCCGGGGCCAATTGGCGCAGCGCCTTCCCGGCAAGGCGGCGGCGGTCCGCATCCTTTATGGCGGTTCGGTCAAGCCCGCCAATGCGGCCGAGCTTTTGGGCATCGAAGACGTCGATGGCGCTCTCGTCGGCGGCGCCAGTCTCAAGGCAGCGGATTTCTTGCCGATCGCAGGCGTCTACCGGATGCTCGGCACGGGATCGACGTCGAACAGCTGATTAGCGCAACTCTGCCATCGCGAAAATAAGCCAATCGGTTGAAAAACATCAATTTACTTAGGTATAGATCAGCCGGGTCGAATGTCTTCTGCGAGTATTTCGTCCGCCTCGAGAAGTCCGGTCGCGAAGCCGTCGATGCTGCGAAGATTATTGGCGCGGCGATAGGCTTCGAGGCCCGCCTCGCCCTTGGCTTCAGCCCAGCGGGTCAGGCTCGGCCGGTCGCCGGCAAAGGTGAATAAGGGCACGCCGTAGCCGCAGGAGGTCTGCACGCGTTCGACATCAAGCAGGATCATCTGCCTGGCTCCCACGGGTTCGGCGCCGCCGAATTCGCCAGCCAGAATTTCGGCATATGCGGCGCTGCCGCGCCGCAGGCTTCGCCCATGGCCGTAAAGGCGCAGGATCAGCGGCGCCCCTTCGAAGGCGCAGAACATGAGAGTCAGCCGCCCATCGGCCAGGAGATGCGCCGCCGTCTCATTGCCGCTGCCGGTGAGATCGAGATAGGCAGCACGGTTGTTGCCGACGAGGCGCAGGCTGTCGAGGCCTTTGGGCGAGAGGTTCACATGGCCGGTTGCCGCGGCGGAGGCCACGAAGAACATATGCTGGCGCAGGATGAATTGGCGATGGGCGGGCTCGATGCTGCGAAACTCTTTGGCCAAGCTTGTCCTCCCCGAGCAGCGCCCCATGCCACGGAGGCGGGCCTGCCGCGCCGACCGCTGGATCATGCAAGATCGCTTGCAGGAAAGCAATTTCGGGGCATTGCGCGCGCGAAACCTTGCCGCTGCCCAATAATTGACGCGATCGGCAAGGGCATGTTGCGAAAAAGTTGCGTGACTTTTTCGATAAGAACATGCTCCACTTTATTGATTTTGAGCGTTTTCTTTTCGATCGGATGATTCCATCCGATCAGAAAACGCTCTAGTCAGACGGCGCGCTCCCGTATAAGAGCAGGCCTGCAGCGGGGAGAGGACGGGGCGAAGGCTCAGTAAAGGCAATCGGCATAGTATGCAGACCGTTCTGATCGTCATTCATCTCATGGTCGTGATCGCGCTCGTCGGCGTGGTCCTGTTGCAGCGCTCCGAAGGCGGCGCGCTGGGCATCGGCGGCGGTGGTTTCATGACCGGCCGCGGCCAGGCCAATGTGCTGACCCGTGCCACGGCGATTCTGGCAGCACTGTTTTTTGCCACCAGTCTCGGCCTGACCCTCCTGGCCAATTGGACGCGGGCGCCGAAATCCATCCTGCAAGGCGTGACGCCGCCCGCAAGCAGCACGAGCGCGCCGGCTGGGAAAGGCGATTTGCTCCAGCAGCTCAAAAAGTTGGAACAGCAACGGCAGGCAGCGCCGCCGCCGAGCCAGACGCCGGCGGTGCCGGAGGCACCACGTTCGCAGTAATGTCATCACAGCACATAATTAAATCGATTTCGACAAGTTGAAGGAGAATGCCGGCAAGTTCGGCGAATAATGCGGCGTCCCGTAACCCGATGCGCGAGATCCGATGTGGATGACGGGCGGCGGCCAATAAAAACTCTCCCCATTGAGGGCGAAAAAGGATAAATCCCGAGGCCCATGGCGCGGTATATTTTCATCACCGGCGGTGTGGTCTCGTCGCTTGGAAAGGGGCTTGCTTCGGCAGCCCTTGGCGCTCTCCTTCAGGCCCGCGGCTATACCGTCCGCCTGCGCAAGCTCGACCCCTACCTCAACATCGATCCGGGGACGATGAGTCCCTATCAGCATGGGGAGGTCTTTGTCACCGACGACGGGGCGGAGACTGATCTCGATCTCGGCCATTACGAGCGCTTCACCGGCCGCCCGGCCGTGCGCGAGGATAATATCACCGCCGGGCGGATTTATCAGGAGATTATCGCCAAGGAACGCCGCGGCGAGTATCTCGGCGCGACCGTCCAGGTCATTCCGCATGTGACGAATGAGATCAAGGATTTCATCCTGCGCGGCAATGACGGCTTCGATTTCGTCCTGGTCGAGATCGGCGGCACGGTCGGCGACATCGAAGGCCTGCCTTTCTTCGAGGCGATCCGTCAGCTCGGCAATGAATTGCCGCGCGGCCATGCGATCTATATTCATCTGACCTTGCTGCCTTACATTCCGAGCGCCGGCGAGTTGAAGACGAAGCCGACGCAGCACTCCGTCAAGGAGCTGCGGTCGATCGGCATCCAGCCGCATATTCTCCTCTGCCGGACCGATCGCGAGATCAGCCGCGAGGAGCGCCGCAAGATCGGGCTCTTCTGCAATGTGCGTGAAAGCGCCGTGATCGAGGCCCGAGACATCGAGTCGATCTATGACGTGCCGCAGGCCTATCATGCCGCCGGCCTCGATCAGGAGGTGCTCGCCGCCTTTGGCATCGAGCCGGCGCCGAAGCCCGACATGAGCCGCTGGAATGCGGTGACTGTGCGGGTACATAATCCGGAAGGTGAGGTGACGATCGCCATCGTCGGCAAATATACGGGGCTGAAGGACGCCTATAAGTCGCTGATCGAGGCTTTGGCGCATGGCGGCATGGCCAATCGCGTCAAGGTCAATCTCGATTGGATCGAATCGGAAGTTTTCGAAGGCCATGATCCGGCGCCGCGACTCGATCATGTCGACGGCATTCTGGTGCCCGGCGGCTTCGGCCAGCGCGGCGCCGAAGGCAAGATTTTGGCGGCCCGCTTCGCGCGCGAGCGAAAAGTGCCCTATTTCGGCATCTGCTTCGGCATGCAGATGGCGGTGATCGAGGCCGCGCGCGCGCTCGCCGGGATCAAGGCCGCCAATTCCACCGAATTCGGGCCGACGGAAGAGCCAGTCATCGGGCTCATGAGCGAATGGATGCGCGGCAATGAATTGCTGATCCGCGCCGAGGAGGGCGATCTCGGCGGCACCATGCGGCTCGGCGCCTATCCGGCGCATCTGAAGCCGGGCTCGAAGATCGCGACGATCTATGGGGTGACCGAGATCTCAGAGCGGCACCGGCACCGCTATGAAGTCAATATGAGCTATCGCGAAAGGCTCGAGGAAAAGGGCCTCATCTTCGCCGGCCTGTCGCCCGACGGGCTCTTGCCGGAGACCGTGGAGTTTTTGGATCACCCCTGGTTCATCGGCGTGCAATATCACCCCGAACTGAAGTCGCGGCCTTTCGAGCCGCATCCGCTCTTTGCGAGCTTCGTCGCCGCAGCGATCGAGCAGAGCCGGCTGGTGTAAGCGCCGGCGCATGCCGCGCGCGATCGACTGTCTCGTCCTGACGGCGCCGTGATTTCGACTGCGGCGCGGCCCGGGGAGGGGGCATCACCTGCGAAGACCGCGGCAATTCCATCCTCTTTTCGCATCTGCCGCTGGCGGAACGATGCTCGTCTCCGAAACTGCGCAAGGCCCAGCGAAGCCTTGAAGCGCGGGCTGGAATCCCTGCCATCTCCAACATCCTGGCCGTTCCGCGCGGCCCGCGGCGAGGGCAGTCGCAACCCGCCGCACGGGCGAATTTCTCTGTGCCGACATCCGCGACAAGGTAGTACAGGCGTGACCTAGACTATCGGGTTGACAAGTTTCGGCATTCATTCTGTCGTTTAAATTAACAGTAAATCTGTTCGACATCGCCGCGCCCACGCAAACCACTAGACTAATCTTGACGGTTGGGATTAAGGTTTAATTAAGGCTACTCTCGGTGGGAAAAGCGAGCGGAGCACCGAGCATGGCCGGATCAGAAGTGAATGACGTCTTAGGGTCTAAGAGGCCACCCTGGAGTATTTTTACATAAACAAAGTAGCGTAGCGTAAGGAGTTCGTCATCATGGGAGAAACTCGACATAATGACACATCCATAAATAGTGTGTCCGCCGAACACGAATTCCGCGTTGCTATTATTGGCGGCGGGCCGGGGGGATTATTTGCGGCGTGGCATCTCGCCGCCAAACTGGGCACGGCGGGCAAGATCACAATATTTGAGGCCGATAACCGTCTTGGCGGCAAGATCATCACCCGCAATTTCGCCGGCGCGGGTCTTTATGAGGCTGGCGTGGCCGAAATTTATGATTATTCCCACCTCGGCCCCGACCCTCTCCGCGACCTGATCGAGAATGAGCTCGACCTTCGGATCAAGCATATCGACGGCGGGCCGTGCGTTTTCCATGGAAAGATCCTTCAAAGCGCGGAGGACCTCGCCGAACATTTCGGGGCCGAGGTCAAGGACGCGGTCGTCGATTTTCGCGCCAAATGCGCCGATCTGCTCAGTCCGCGGGATTTCTACAAATCGGTGCGCGAAGCGGACAATATCCATTGCTGGCGCCAGATCTCCGCCGAGAATATCCTCGCGAACGAAATCCAGAACGAGATGGCGCGCCGATACCTACGTGTCATGAGCCACAGCGATGTGGCGGCAGCTCCGCATCTGACGAATGGACTCAATTTCCTCAAAAACACACTGATGGATGTCGACGGATATCTCAAAATCTACTCGGTCGTCGGCGGCAATGAGGAGATCGTTCGCCGCTTGATCGACGAACTCGACGCCGAGATCCGCCTCAATACACCGGTGCGCGCCGTGGAACCGCTTCGGGACGGAACCTATCGTCTCGATATTGGAACGAATGGCATGTCCGAAAGCGCCGTCGCGGATTATGTCATTCTTGCCTTGCCGCTCGCAGCGCTCTCGATCATCGACTGGCGGTCGGCGAATTTGCAGCGCGCAATGGCGAGACATATCAGCTATTTCGATCGGCCGGGACATTATCTGCGAGCAACTCTGCTGTTCGAGCGGCCGTTCTGGCGCGAACATCTGCAGACCGCATGGTGGATGATGGACGCATTCGACGGATGCTGCGTTTATGACGAGGGCGCGCGGCATGATCTCGGCCCGTGGGGTGCGCTCGGCTTTCTGATCGCCGGCAACGCAGCCATGGATCTCGCCAATATGTCAGATGAACGCATCGAGGGCCTGTGTCTCGACGCCTTGCCGCCCTGCCTGCAGCATGGACGCCATCTCCTGGTCGACCGGCGGGTGCACCGCTGGATGGCCTCGGTCAATGCGATTCCCGGCGGTTATCCCCTGCGCGGCCGTCCCGAGAATCATCGACCGGATCCGGCCAATCTGCCCGGCATATTCGTGGTCGGCGACTATATGTTCGATGCGACACTCAATGGCGTTCTCAACTCGGCGGACACGACAACGGATATGATTCTGGCGGATGTGCTCTTGCGCCGGAGGGCGTCGCAAAAACAGCTCGAAGGTACAGTTGGAGCGGATCATTGGTTCAAAGGCCAAAACGAACAGGTCCGCGAACGCTTTTTCGAAGCGCCCTTCGTCGCCGACATGCTGAAAATCACCTGGGGGCTGGAGCCGGGAGCTCGGATCTTGAACATTGGATCGGGCGCGGGGACAATAGTCGGCGCGTTGCGCTCGGCGGGCTTCGACGCCTTCGGCATCGAAAGCTATCAGCTTCCCCACATACGCACGCCGAGGAGACTACGGCCGTTCAATCTTGTCGGCGAATTGACCGCGCTTGCGTTCCCGAATGACTATTTCGATGTCGTCATCGATACCGGCCTTTGCCACCTGCCGAGGGAGCAAATCGCAAGCGCGATTGCCGAATTGCGCCGCATCGCGCGGCGCGGAGTGGTCCTTGGATCAGTAGCCACTGATCTGGCGATCGATCTCCTCGAGCGCTACGATTTGTTGGCTGGCGTGAAAACTTTGGCTTCGCGATGGGACTGGGCCGAATTTTTCTATGCGCAAGGCTTCGAGCACGCATTGTCGGACCCGGCGCTTCTTGCTGAGGCGTGGAAGCGGGCGCAAGCCGCCGGCGCGGGTCCAGGCCATTGGTATGAGGACGCCGAAAGCGTCCTTTATTGTTTCTACGAAATCACACCTCAAGCGACGACGCCCGCGACTGTCGAGTCGGGAAGCACGAGCCAGGAGGATATTTCCACGCTGGGTCTTGCATTGCGCCGTGCAAAAGGAGAATAGAGATGCAAGCCACTCCCACTATGGACAAACTCGTGGTCGATGCCCGCGCTTGGCGAATTGATTTCGTGCCGGCTTGTGCCAAGGATCAAGAACCGCTGGTCATCGTCAAAGAACCGGCCAATTTGATCGCGGCGGCCACAGCGGTCGAATTCGCCGACGCTCTGGCGGAACGCAGAGAGACCCGCGGGCTCGGCAATGGGAAGGCCCGCGCCGCGGACGAGATCCAAAAGCCGCTGCTACTCCTTTGTTTGCCGCCTGGCAGTGGCCTCGCCGGCGACATCGAGACGCGTCTCGAGGCCTGGCTGCAAGAGAGCAGTGACCGGCTCGTCCACCCGGTGCGGGCCGGGTTGCGGACGAGCCGGGTCATCTGGTCCAGCGATCGCGCCATCATCTATGCCGGGCAGGACCAGATGAGCGACGCCATGGATGCCGTCCTCCGCTTCACCGTGGCGGCTCGCTTGACTTCCCGTCTTGAAAACGAGATGAGCGCCACTTGGCCGGCACTGGACGAGCATGCCCGGCTCATGCATGCCATCACGCCGCAGGACCAGCGATTGCAGCCGCTCGTCAACAGCCTGACCGTGCGGGCAGCTCAGATGATGTCGACCCTCCTGCGTCTCGAGGGGTCGCTCGAGCAGCTCGATCCCGCCCTGCCCACCGCTTCGAAACGCCTGTTCGCCGAACTGGTTCAACAGGGCGCGCTCTATGAGCGGCTGGAAATCCTGGAGGATCCGATCGAACATGCGGGAGATGTTTACGAGGTGGCGAACTCACGGCTGACGGAGGCCAAAGCCGCCGCGCAGAACAACAAGCTCGAAAAATTGATCATCCTCCTCCTCGCCGCCGAACTCGCCGTTATGATCTATGGTGTTCTTGCGCCAGGAGGCTACATAAACTACTTATTCGGGTATTGATCCATGGCTGAGTGGCCCTGACGGCGCGCATGTAACAGGCATCAAACTCGGCCCTTTAGAGGCCTTTGTTGCCGGCGGTTACGGCCACGATTCGTTCCAAGGCGGCGGCGAGTACAGAGTGTTGGAGGTCAACATAAGCTTCTGACGTGCTTGGCGGCTGGGCGTTTTAGCGCGATGTTTAAACGCAGCCTCATGAGGCGCTGTTCTAACAGCCTGACGATCGCCTGCATCAGCGATCATCAGAATTCGCGACGCCATCGTTTGAGCCGTTACAGGCCGTTCGGGTCTCCCTTGACAAGCGTCGAGGCCTCACTGGGGGCGGTTTCCGACCAGAAGACCTTATCGCCTTCGATTCTGACGTTGGAACAATCCCAATCGCGCTGCTTCGCCTCGCCGGGCTCGCCATTATAGAAAAAGCACATCTGATTACTCGAAATTCGCCACGCGCCGGTATAGCGTCCCGACGGCGATTGGCCGGAAATCGTACCATTGGGACGGAGATATTCGATGTACTGTTCGCCGTCTTCGACTCCCGTGATGGTGTTTCCGACGAGGTGCGATTGGATATCTTCGGCGGACAGCCATTGCCCGAACTGACCGTAGGCTGCAGTTGATAGCGCCAGCATGACGGGAACGAAATAGAAGCTACGCATGATACGCTCCTTTACTTGTCCGATATTCAATTCGTTGGTCGATCCTCACTTCGTTGGTCGATCCTCAATGGATCGCGATCTCAAAGCGCGGAGTTGTCGCTTTCGCCAGCATAGCAATACCAATTTCAAGGCGAAGAGAAAACCCGGATGCTGACGGTAACCTTACGGTTTGCGGCATCGGGCGTGATACCATGCTCATCGCAGAGCCGATGACGAACGCGTGAAGCCATGAGCGGAAAGAGCGAGGGAGCGGGTGAGGCGATTGTGGGGCAGGGCACGGCGGCGGTGACCTTCGCCGCCTCCTTGCCCTTCGTCCTCATCGCCGGCCCTTGCGCGATGGAAAGCCGTGCCCATGCCCTCGAAATGGCTTGCGCGCTCAAGGAGATCGCGTGCGCCTTGAAGCTCTGCCTCGTCTTCAAGACCTCCTTCGACAAGGCGAACCGCACATCCGCCGCGAGCGGCCGCGGGCTCGGGCTCACGGAAGCGCTGCCTGTCTTCGCCGAAATCCGCGAGACTCTGGGCCTCGCCGTCACGACAGATGTGCACGAGACCAGCCAATGCGCGCCTGTCGCGGAGGTCGTGGACCTTTTGCAAATCCCCGCCTTCCTCTGCCGGCAGACGGATCTGCTCTTGGCCGCTGCGGCGACGGGCCGGCCGGTCAATATCAAAAAGGGTCAGTTTCTGGCGCCCTGGGACATGGTCCACGCGGTCGAGAAAATCCGCGGCGCCGGCAACCCCTGCGTGCTCGTGACCGAGCGCGGCACGAGCTTCGGCTATAATGCGCTTGTCGCGGATCTACGCTCTCTGCCGATCCTCGGCGAGACGACCGGCGCGCCGGTCGTCTTCGATGCGACCCATTCTGTCCAGGAGCCGGGCGGGCAGGGGGCGACTTCTGGCGGCGGGCGCCGCTTCGTGCCTTTGCTGGCCCGGGCCGCCGTCGCCGTCGGCGTGGCCGGCCTCTTCATCGAGACGCATCATGATCCCGACCGCGCCATCTCCGACGGCCCCAATATGATCGCGCTCAAGGAGCTCCCGGCTCTCCTCGAAGAGTTGCAGGCCTTCGACCGGCTCACCAAGCAGGGCGGGGATCGACGAACAAAAGCAGCGGGACCGGCGTGACATCGGGAACCGCTGCGGCGCGGGAGTCATGCGCGATCTGGTCCTTGCGCGCGCGGCAGAGCGCATAAAGCCGCGTTCCCGGCGGATAGCCATAGGATTGGCAGAGCGCGTCGTTCTGCGCCTCGATGCCGGGAAACTCCGGCATCGGCGGAAATTCGCCGAATCCGGCGAGGCCGACAAAGCAGGCCAGCGCCGCGCAGCAAGATAGGATCCGTTTGATATCGGGGCGCTTCGGCATGCGCAGAGATTAGCGGGCTTTTGCCGCCGCCGAAAGTCAAGCGCGCGTGAGGACGAACGGCCTTTCTATCGTCCCCGGTAGGGCGGCACGCCCTGGTCCGGTACCCAGACCCCCTCAGGCAGCCTCCCGGTCTGCCAAAAGACATCGATGGGCATGCCGCCGCGCGGATAAAAATAGGCGCCGATCCGGAACCAGCGCGGCGCGAGCAGAGCGACGAGGTCCTTGCCGATCCGCAAAGTGCAATCCTCATGGAAGGCGCCATGATTGCGGAAGGACGCGAGATAAAGTTTGAGCGACTTCGATTCGACGAGCCAGGCGTCCGGCAGATAGTCGATGACGATATGGGCGAAGTCCGGCTGGCCGGTGACCGGGCAGAGGCAGGTGAATTCCGGCGCCGTGAAACGGGCGATATAGTTTGCGTCTCTATGCGGATTGGCGATGCGGTCGAGCTTTGCCTCGTCGGGCGAGGCCGGAAGCGCGACCTTGCGGCCGAGGAGCGGATTTTCAGGGGCCTGAGCCATGGCATGTCTCCCTGCGAAGGAAAAAGCGCTGCCGGTTTGCCCCACGAAAGGCGGCTCCGTCAAACAATTGGCGCTGGGCATCGCATCTGGCTCGGCTCGCATGCCGATGCTGTGATGCAGAAGCCTCGGCCCGCTTTTTCATGCGCCTGCGAACGCGCGCCTCTTTTTTCCTGGGCGCAGCCGTCGTAGAAACCCGCAGCGCCAAGGAAACAGACCCAAAGGAGCCATCATGACCGCGATCATCGACATTGCCGCCCGGGAGATTTTGGATAGCCGCGGCAATCCAACGGTCGAGGTCGACGTCACTTTGGAAGACGGGACTTTGGGCCGCGCCGCCGTGCCCTCCGGCGCCTCGACCGGCGCGCATGAGGCTGTCGAATTGCGCGACGGCGACGAGATGCGCTTCGCCGGCAAGGGCGTTTTGCAAGCCGTCGCCGCCGTCAATCGCGACATTTTCGACGCGGTGAGCGGCATGGATGCCGAAGATCAGGTGGCGATCGACGAAACCATGATCGCGCTCGACGGAACGCCGAACAAGGCGCGGCTCGGCGCCAATGCGATCTTGGGCGTCTCGCTCGCCGTCGCCAAGGCGGCGGCGGAAGCCAGCGGCCTGCCGCTCTATCGCTATGTCGGCGGCGTTGCCGCGCGCGTCCTGCCGGTGCCGCAAATGAATATTCTCAACGGCGGCGTCCATGCCGACAATCCAATCGATTTCCAGGAATTCATGATCCTGCCGGTCGGCGCTCCCACGCTCGCCGAGGCGGTGCGCTGGGGCGCGGAAGTCTTCCATGTCCTGAAGAGTCAGCTCAAATTGGCGGGCCACAACACCAATGTCGGCGACGAAGGCGGTTTCGCCCCCAATCTGCCCTCGGCGGAGGCGGCGCTCGATTACTGCCTCGCGGCGATCAATGCGGCAGGCTTCAAGCCGGGCGAAGACATTGCGCTCGGCATCGATTGCGCGGCCACGGAATTCTTCCATGGCGGCAAATATGTCTATACCGGCGAAGGCAAAACCCGCTCCATCGAAGAGCAGGCGCAATATCTTGCCAAGCTCGCCGCCGATTATCCGATCGTGACGATCGAGGACGGTATGTCCGAAGATGATTGGGAGGGCTGGAAGATCCTCACCGACCTCCTCGGCAAAAAGTGCCAGCTCGTCGGCGACGATATTTTCGTGACCAATGTGCAGCGGCTGGCGAAGGGCATTGACGAGGGCGTCGCCAACTCGATCCTCGTCAAGGTCAATCAGATCGGCTCGCTTACCGAGACGCTCGCGGCAGTATCGATGGCGCAGCGGGGGGCTTACACGGCGGTGATGTCGCATCGCTCCGGCGAGACCGAGGATACAACGATCGCCGATCTCGCGGTGGCGACGAATTGTGGGCAGATCAAGACCGGCTCGCTGGCGCGCTCCGATCGGCTCGCCAAATATAATCAATTGATGCGCATCGAAGAGGAATTGGGTCCCCAGGCGCTTTATGCCGGGCGCAGCGCCTTGAAGGGGCTCCCCTGAGCTGCGCTGCAAAGAGTGAGCTGCGGACCATGGAAAGCGAAGCGACGATCGTGCGGGTGCAGGTCCGCGGCCGCGTGCAAGGCGTCGGCTTTCGCGCCTTCACCCAGACGCAGGCGATGGCCCGCGGCATCATCGGCTGGGTGAGAAATCGCCGCAATGGCGATGTCGAGGCGGTTTTCGCCGGGGAAATCGAGGCTGTCGATGCCCTTTGCGAGATCTGCCGCCGCGGTCCGCCGGGCGCCTTTGTCGAGGCGCTGGAGATCGCGCCGGCAGATGATGCGGCATTGGCAGAGGAAGGCTGGGGCGGCGGCTTCCACCAGCTCGCGACCTTTTGAGGCGATTATCGATCGTCCTGCGGCTCTGCGCCGATCAAGCTCGGAAAATTTTTGACTTTGATTTTTAACGGCTGCCCGCGGCCGTGGCCCTGCCCATCAATCCTTCACAATCCCGAGTTCGCTGCGCAGCACGGCGGCAAGCTCGTCGATATGAAAGGGCTTTTGCAGAAGCGTGCGATCGGCGTGATTGGCAGGAACTCCGGTCGCTCCATAACCGGTCGTAAAGATGAAGGGCGTGCCGCGCGCCGCCAGAAAGTCGGCGACCGGATCGATCTTTTGCGCCCCAATATTGACGTCCAAGAGCGCAATGTCGACGGGATGGTCGACGAGAACGGCGAGCGCATCGTCGACTTGCGCGACACTGGCCGCGACCAGGAAGCCGAGTTCGGCAAGCATATCCGCGAGCATCAAGGCGATCAGCGGCTCATCTTCGACGATGAGGATCCGCGGCCGTGCCGTCTCATCCTGTTCGGTTCCGCGTGCCATCCCCACCGCTCGCTCTTCACCGCCGAAATGTGAGCTTGCCGTGCTGCGAAGCCGAAGTCCAGCCATTCCTCCTTTCCGATCCATCAAAGCCGTGGCGTCGAGTGCCGCATCAAAGGCTAGCATCTTCGCCCTTCCACGAAATCCTTGAAACGGTTGCCGATGTCACGACAACTAAACATCGCTTCAAATCTTCCGGCACGATCAGACAAATGCGCGCATGCGGCGGCGAAGGCACATCGATGGACGGATGACGGCGCCGGCGAGGCCATGCCGCCGGCAGCAGCGGCAGATGTAAGCCGAATGTCAGCTTCGCGTCCGTCTGGCAAGACAGACGGCAGCGGTTGCCGCGGCAAGCAGCCAGCCGAGGATCATCAGCGTGCCGCCGATCGGGGCCGCGAAAGGAAACAGCCGCTGCGCCGTAAAGACTCTGAGGCTGATGTCCGTGCTGAACAAGACGCCGCCTGCCAAGAGGGTCGTCGCCGCCGCCAGGAACCAGCAAGTCGCGCGCCCAGCGCCGCGACCAAAGGCGCCGATGGCGATACTGGCCGCGGCATCGAGCATCAGCAAATTCGCCGATGTGGCGAGCCGCGGGTCGGCGACGGCATGCGCCGCAGCTGCCGCCTCCATGACGCCGGCGGCGCCGGCCAGGGCCGCGACGGCCATCAAGGCATAGAGCCAGTGGGACATAATTCGCTCCCGCTTTGCGGGGATGCGGCGCCCGCCAGCTGCGTCTGTTGCATTTGCTTCTGCCGCGCTCCCCAGCGCAAGCGGGCCGCCTCCATGCCCCAGACGGCGCCGAAGCACAGGAACAGCTGCCGCCAGTGATCGATATCGATCTGGAACCCCTGCAGCAACCAGGAAAGCAGCGTCGGCCAGAAGATCTGTGCAAGCCGCTGGTAGGGCGATTTGACGAAGATCAGCCGGAAGCCGACGAAGCAGGTCGAGATCGTGATGATGATCCAGGTGAAGCCGCCGATCCACCCGTCATTGGCAAAAGCGCCGACATAGGAGTTATGCGGCTCGAGACGGAAGAAATTCCGGAACCGGAGCGGGCCAAAGCCCTCCGGCCGTTCGAGCAGCATGGGAATCGACCGTATCTGGTTGCCGAACCGTCCGGTCACGCCTTGATCATAAGATTCTGCGATCGTCGCCCGCTTCAAAAAGAAGTCGCGCGTGGTCGGCTGCGCGAGCAGGACAAAAACGGCCAAGGCCCCGACACCGAGCGTCACACCGGTCATGAGCGCGATTCTGCGACGCGTGCGACTGGAGCGTGCCGTCAGATAGCCGGCAATTCCCATGAGCAGACCGGCATTGATCAGCGCCCCCCAGGAGCCGCGCGAATAGGAAATGAAAACGCCGACGATGAGGATGACGAGCGAGATGGTCGCGAGCAGGACTTGCCTGGTGGCCCCGAGCAGCAGGATTTGCAGAATATAGGTGGTGGAAAGAATCAGATAGGAGCCATAAAGGTTCGGATCGTCGAAGGTCCCGGCAGGACGCCCCTGATCAAGGCTCCATAGAGGTCCGATCCCGCCGACATTGAAATAGCTCATGATCGCGATCACGGCACAGATCACCGCACCCACCGTATAGGCCTTGAGGCAGAGCTCGGCCCGTTCGATCGTGCGTTCGGAAAAGAACAGAGTGAAAAAAACAACGGTAAAGAAGAGATAGAGCGACTGGAGCTGGAAAGTGCGCGGGTCCGTCTGATCCCAATAGGGCATGAGCGCAGCAAAGCCCGCAATCTCCAAAATGCACCAGAGCACAAAAATGAAGACCAGCACGCGATGGACTTTGAATCCGCCCAGAAACCATAACGGAATGACGAGCAGCGACAGGAAGTCATAGGGCGACGGCTTCATGGCAGAGATGATGCCGGAGCAGATGAAGATGGCGAACATCCAGTTGAGGAGGCGTCGATAGCGCAGAGTTGGACCGCGTCCGGGCGCGCCTTCGGCCAATGCTGGATTTGCCGCGCTCGTCATGGCAGCCGCTCCGCATCGCTGTTGATCGCCAGCCTTCGTCGCACGAGCCGGCGCTCCCCCGTCGCACAATTGGCGACTTTGATCTCCGTGTAATACAGAAAGGGCGCGCGGCCGACGTCGTCGAAGTTGCGTCCCTTGGCGCTCGGATCGAGCAAAGACGGATAGGCGATCACCGAAGGACCGGCCGTGCAAAGGTCGGAGAAGAGCGTCTTGCCGGCGAGGAGAAGCCGCGGCAGGCTCCAATGCAAAAGATCCCTGGATGTCGCATAATAGAATCCATCGACAGGAAAGACATCGGCATTATGGGCGGCCTGGAACACGGCGATCCATGTCCCATCGGCGCGGGCGCGCACCACGGCGCCGACCGGAAAGACGAAGGGGCTGATCGGCGCGCAGGCGTTCGGCGCGGTGAAATGCGCGGCATAGGGATCGCCGTAGCCGATGGTGAAGGCACGCCCGTCGAAGGCGCGCCAGGACGCCGAATCCTCCGGCCTCGCAGAGCGGAAGACACAGGCACCATAGGGCTGCCCGGCCCAGCCCGTCGTCGCGGCAAAGAAATATTCGTAAGTGCCGTCCGAGAAAATATTGGAGGGATTGAAAAAGCCGCGATGCCGGCCCTGCCCGACATCCTGCCGAAACGGCGCGGCGGCAACGACCAAGGGATGCGACCTGGCAAAATCCTCGCCGCCGTTCTTCGAACGATAGGCAAGGATCGTATTATACCAGCAGCCGAGATCCGAATGGACGCGGCAGCGGCCATGCTGGTCGGCATGATATTCGTGATGAACGAGGGCTGCGACGTCGCTTCCATTAGCGGTCCAGGTCGCGGTCAAGAAATTGCGATCATCATAATGTGCCGGGTCGGGATCGAAATGGCTCGCAAGCGCCACATGGCAGTCGAGCGAAACATGCGCCAAGTCCTTGCCGCGAAAGGCACGGTTCATGTCATAGAGCGCGAACATCACGACATGCCCTTCGGCATCTCGAAACGCGCGTGCGTTGATATCGGGCATGTCCTCGGCGCCGCAGCGGTCGTGGGCGGTATCGAAAACGATCTCCGGACTGGTGCCGGGAACCAGCTTCATCTGCAAGGCGTCGGCCGTGGCCGTCGTCACCGCAAGCGCCGAGAGAAGGCTGAACCATCCCAATAAGGGGCCAAGAATTGGCGCAGGCCGTCGTCTGGGGGTCGGCCGGCTCGATGGGCTCGGCGGCGCGACCCGCATCATGGGCGAAGCCGGCAGCCGCAACACTCGCATGGGTTGGAACATGCCGGCATCCTTCATCGCGCCGCGCGGCGCATCACTTAATAGGCGTTGCTCGTCTTCAGAAGCGCGAAGGGCGTGGCCAAGAGAATATAAAGATCGAGCAGGATCGACCAGTTCTCGATGTAATAGAGGTCATGCTCGACACGATGCTGGATTTTCTCTTGCGTGTCCGTCTCGCCCCGCCAGCCGTGGATCTGGGCCCAGCCGGTGAGGCCCGGGCGCACCTTGTGCCGCGCGAAATAGCCGTCGACGACTTCGTCATAGAGCCGCTCCGCCGCCTTGGCTTGGACCGCATGCGGGCGCGGCCCCACGAGCGAGAGATTGCCTTTGAAGACGACATTGAAGAGCTGCGGCAATTCGTCGAGCGATGTCATCCGGATGAAACGGCCGACGGCGGTCACGCGCGGATCGCCGCGCGTCACGAGCTTTGTCGCAGCATGATCGACTGTGTCGGCATACATGGAGCGGAACTTATAGACTTCGATCAGCTCATTGTTGAAGCCATAGCGCTTTTGCCTGAACAGGACGGATCCTTTCGAGTCGAGTTTGATGGCGAGCGCGACGGCGAGCATCACGGGCGACAGAAAGGCGAGGCAGAGGCTGCCGATGATCTTGTCAAAGCAGAGTTTTAAGACGAGGTCCCAATCGGCAAGCGGCTTGTCGTAAATGTCGATGAGCGGAACCACGCCGATATAGGAATAAGACCGTGGATGGAAATGCAGCCTGTTCATATGCGCCGCGAGCCTTATGTCGATCGGCAGCACCCACAGCTTGCGGAGCATTTGCAAGATCCGCTGCTCGGCAGTGATCGGCAAAGTGAAGATGACGAGATCGACGCGCGTGCGGCGGGAGAATTCGATCAGGGTATCGACGCTACCGAGCTTCCGAAAGCCGCCGATCATGGCGGGCGAGCGTTCATCGGCACGGTCGTCGAAGATGCCGAGGATCTCGAGATCGGCCTGCGGCAAGTCGGCGAATTGCTGCAACAGCTCGTCTGCTGCGCCGCCGCCGCCGACGAGCGCCGTTCGGCGGGTCAGCCGCCCGGTGCGGATCATGCGATCGACCGCAACGGCAAGCAGCATGCGTCCGGAAAGTACCAGGATGAGCGCAGCCGCGAACCAGGCGAGGAGGAAGGGGCGCACGACGCCCTGGTCCAGCTTCAGCGCGAAACCGAGCACGAGCGCAATGAGATAGGGCGACGCGACGCCGGCGATCACGCGCAATCCTCGCGCCGGGAATTTGCGAAAGGCGCCGATCCGATAGAACCCCAGTGCTTGAAGGACGAAGGTGACGCCCGCCGCCACTGCCGGAATGACGATCAGATAAGGCCATTCGAAACCGCGCGACGGTGCGGCGACGGCAAAATAGGCGGCAAGGCCAGCGGCGGCGACGAGAGCGAATTCCGCCGCGCGCACGAGACCTTCGAGGACGAGTCGCGAAACCGCCGGCGCCGCCGCGGCGCAAGCGATCGTTTGCGCAAGGGCGGCGTCGCTGCCTTGCCCGGTTGCGGCATCGCGCGGCCTTCTTCCGGCACTATCCGCGGCGGCGGCGAGCTTCGAAAGATCGCGTGCGGCAAGTCTGACCATTTTTGCTTCGTGCGTATCAAGAGTGAAGAGCAAAAGGCGGTGTCATCGCGGGGTGGCGTTTGCGGTCGAGGGCCTCGGCGTAAGCGGCAAGCACGGCGTCGGCCATGCCCGCGATGGTGAATTTCGTCGCGACGAAAGCGGCGAGTTTTGCGGCGTCGCTCTGTACCTCGCTGCCCGACCGCGCCAGCATCATTTCGAGCGTCGCGGCGAGAATTTCGGGATTGTCACAGCAAATCAGCCGGTCGCGATAGGGACCGAAGATCTCGCCGATGCCGCCGACGTTGGTTGCGACCATGGGCACCTGCGCGGCGGCGGCTTCGAGCACGATATAGGGCAGCGACTCAGCCCGGCTTGGCACGACCAGAATGCGGCCGAGCCTGAACGCCTGGCAGGCGGGAAGCGCGCCGGCAAAACTCACCAAATGTCCGACGTTGCGGCTGAGCGCATAGGCGGCGAGCTTGTGTTCGTCGGGACCGGAGCCGACGAGGACGAGCTGCGGCGGATGGTCGAGATGCGATTGGCGGCGCGACGCGACGAGGGCAAGTGCCTCGATCAGCGTGTCGACGCCTTTGGCGGTGCGAAGCTCGCCGACATAGAGGAATTCCGCCGCATCGACATTGGGCCTGACGGGGATGAACTCGGCCGTCTTTATGCCATTGACAACCGGCCGAACCAGCTTGCGCGGCTCGCCGACCTTTTCACGAAAGCGGTTATGGATGAAGGCGCTTTCGAAGAGGAAGACATCGGTCGCCTCGACGAGAAGCCGCTCGACCGCCATATAGGCGGCTTCGACGCTGGGGTGAGCGCGATAGTTGAAGCTGCCGCCATGCGGCGTATAGGCCCGGACGGGTCGCCGAAATCCCGGTATAAATCCCGGCACGCGCGCGTAGACGCCGCCTTTCGATCCATGGCCGTGGACGATATCGGCGGCCAGCGAATGGCTGTGGAGCGCGATTCCTATGGCGGTCGAGACGTCGCGAAGATGTGGGTCGCGCCGCATCGGCAGACGCAGGAGTCCGAGGGCGAGCGAGGGTGCGAGCTCGCCGAGAATATCGGCGGCGCGCTGGCCGCCGGTCGAGGAATTGGTGACGAGCCCGACCGCATGGCCGCGCGCGATCTGCTCATGGGTGAGATCGACGACATGCCGAAAAAGGCCGCCGAGCGGCGCGCGCAGAACATGCAGGATCCGCAGCTTGCGTTCGGTCGGTTCTTCGAACGACGGCGTCCACGTCATGCACGGCCCCGTCAAAAATATCGCTCAGGCACGACGACGGTGTCGCCGGGCCGAATGAGCTGCGTGATCGGGACGCGGCCGGTCACCGGGCGCCCATTCATGATCCGCGTCAGGTCGACGCCACCCTGATAGGCGCGCGGCGTGAAGCCGCCGGCGACCGCGACCGCGGTCTCCGCCGTCATGCCGCTGATATAAGGATATTGGCCTGGCGTGGTGACTTCTCCGAGCACGAAAAACGGCCGATAGGCTTCCACTTCGACCGAAACCTTCGGCTCGCGCAGATAGCCGGCGCGCAATTTGGCTTCGATCGCGCGGGCGAGCGATTGCGTCGTCTGTCCCATCGCCGGGACCAGGCCGATGAGCGGCATGAAGATGTTGCCAGATCCGTCGAGAGCATAGGAATTGCTCAACGAGTCCTGCCCGAAAACGATGATCCGCAGACGATCACCACTCCCGAGCTGGTAGGGCGCGTCGGGGCTTACTGCGAAATAAGCCGAATAGGATCTCGCCGCGCAACCCGCGAGACCCAAGGCCAGCGCCAGGAAGACGACAGAAAGCAAGAACCGCCGCATCATCGCCGCCGAAAGGTTGAGATCTCACTAAGACATCTTGTCGAGTCCGGGCGATCCTAGGCAGCTATGGTTAACAATTCTTAAGTTCGCAGCTCAGATTTCAGCCGCCTATTAACCCCACTTCAATATTCCCGCGGCTTGATGGGAGGCGGTGCAACAGCGATCGCGGGCACCCTGCGGACTCATACGGTGGCGAGCCGCGGATGCGGGGTGCCTTGATGGGCGAGCGCGATCCGCTCGCATGGGATGAGCGATGAACCAGCGGTTCGAGCCGGACATGTCTTTCGACGAAGGCGCGAGTGAATTGGATCTCGGCGCGCTCTGGCACGCCTTGGTCAGGAAAAAACATTGGATCCTGTGGCCGACCCTCGCCGCTTTCATCGGCACCGGACTCTATGTCATGGTCACCAAGCCGACGTACACGGCCGAAGCCCAGGTGCTGCTCGAAAATCAGGAGAGCTATCTGCCGCATTCGCTCGGCGCCGAGATGCTGTCTTCGAACGCGACCAGTCTCGATGAGGAATCGGTCGGCAGCCAGGTCCAGCTCGCCACCTCCGGCGACATTGCGCGCCGCGCGATCGAAAAGCTCGGGCTCGTCGGCAATCCCGAATTCGACCCCGCGGCGAAGGGCATCGGCCCGATCGCGCGCGTGCTGATTCTGTTCGGGCTCAAGCGCGATCCGACGACAGTGGCGCCGGAGGATCGCGTCGTCGATAAATTCGCACAGCGCCTGATCGTGTTTTCACCGACCAAGACACACGTTCTCACCATTCAATTCCGCTCCCATGATCCCGACATGGCAGCGCGCGCGGCCAATGAAATCGTCGCCCTCTATCTCAAGACGCAATCGGACGCGAAGCGCGAGAGGGCCAGAGCCGCCGCAGCCTCGCTCGCCAATCAGATTGCGCAGCTGCGGACCAAGCTTACCGGCGCGGCCGACGATGTCGAGCGCTATCGGACGACATCCGGCCTGCTCGCAGGCACCAACAATATGACCATCAGCGGCCAGCAGCTCGCCGACCTCAACGGCGAGCTGTCGAAGGCGCGCACGGCAGACGCGGATGCGCAAGCCAAGGCGACGCTCGTTCGCGACATGATCCGCACCGGCCGGATATCCGACATCGCCGATGTTGCGAACAATGATCTCGTCCGCCGAATTGCCGAACAGGGCGTCGCGGCAAAGGCGCAGCTCGCCTTCGAATTGCGCACTTTGCTGCCCGGTCATCCGCGGATCAAGGAACTTCGGGCCCAGATCGCCGATCTCGATCAGCAATTGCACACGGCGGTCATCAACACGGCACGCGCACTTGAAAACAATGCGAGGATCGCGGCGGCGCGCGTCATCAATCTTGAGACGGCGATCGATCAGCAAAAAGGCGCCGTGGCGCGCGCCAATGCGGATGAGGTGCATCTGCACGAACTCGAACGCGTGGCGCAAGCCCTGCGCGACCAGCTCGATGCCAGCATGGCCAAATACCAGGATGCGCTGGCGCGCGAGAACTCGCCCGCGACGCCGGCCGATGCGCGAATGATCACCCGTGCCGTGGCGCCGGACCAGCCGTCATTTCCGAAGAAGGTCCCGATGGTCGTCTTTGGCACGGTCGCGGCTTTCGTTCTCTCGGCTGCGGCCGTGATCGCCAGCGAGCTGCTGGGCGGCGCCGCGACTCCGTCGCCGGACGGCCCGATCAAACAGCCCCGCGCGATTGGCGACGACCCCGAGCTGGCATCGCGGCGCGCGCCGCTTTTGAACCGTCTGCGGGATTTCGGCCGTTCCGCCACCGAAATACGACGCAATTCCATGGCGGCCAAACCCTCCGCCGAGGCCGGCGAGATCGCCGCCGTTCAATCCGTGCCCGAAGCTCTTGCCGCACAGAGAACGCCCGGGCGCGGCGCCCGCATCGTCACGACGTCCGTCGAAGACAGCGATGCGACCGCGGCGGGCTTGATCGCCTTCGCGCGAAGTCTCACCCAGGAAGGCCGCCCGATCATCATCGATCTCGATGCGCGCGGCAGCCAGCTCGCCGCTCTGGCCCAATCCGATCGCGAGGCGGCGGTGAAGATCCCCGAGAAATTCCTCGGCCTGACCGATCTCTTGACCGGAAGCGCCAGCTTCGCCGAGGTGATCCATCGCGATGCCGGCTCGCGTCTTCATTTCATCACCTTCGGCTCGGCCGACGACCTCGATCCGGCCGATGTCGATCTGGTCCTCGAGGCGTTGGCGCAGACCTATGATTTCATCCTCCTGGCCGCGCCGGGGCTCGCCGCGAGCGACATGGCGAAGTCGCTCGCCGCCTATGCCGACTTCATCGTCCTCGTCGGGGCAGGGGAGATGGCCAAGGAGAGATGCGGCAGGGCTCGGAACGAGCTGATCGCAGCCGGTGCGCAGGAGGTGGTGGTGATCGGGAATAGCCGCGAGCAGGAAGCTCGCGCCCGCAGCGTCGCCTGAAAAGGCCCCGAATACGTTTTGTCCCGATCCTGTCCAAAGCTCGATTGCGAATCCGAACAAAATCGCTCGCGGCAGGGATTTGGAGCCATTGGCAGCAAACCCTATATCAACTTTTCGAAGATATGCTTCAGAGGCAATTTCGGCGACGATGGACCTTCGAACGGCCATCAGGCGCTGACCTCCAATTCGATTGTGCTTAAGAGATCTCTAATGGACAAGCCACCGCGGCATCGTTTCAACATTTGGGCTGTCGCCGCCCAGGGTCAAATCGAGCCGAAGGAGCCAGCGGCGGC
Organism: uncultured Alphaproteobacteria bacterium; assembly: GCA_963704745.1. Classification (GTDB taxonomy): domain Bacteria; phylum Pseudomonadota; class Alphaproteobacteria; order Rhizobiales; family Beijerinckiaceae; genus Methylovirgula. Next base: position 1,877,139 of record OY969936.1, on the reverse strand, counting down.
GCGGCCGGAACCGCAAGTGCGCCCGGAACCGCAAGTGCGGCAAGACCGGTTTGTCCGGCAAGAGCTGCTCTATGCGGATCTCGGCGGCCCGGCGCGTCCTTTCTCGGCGCTTGACGACGCCGCTATACTCACCTCGCTCTATGACCACAGGCTACCGATCGATATCGAATTGCCGGGCCGCTGCATGATGCCGAACGGTCGCTCGACCACCTGCAAGACCAGGAAAATCAGCTCGGAATCCGTCGATCTCGTCTATGATCTCCAAACCGCGGGATATCCGATCAGGCCGCCGGAAGAGATACCGCCCGGCTCGACCGTGCATCTCGATCTCGATCAGATCGGCAATGTCCACGGCGTTCTCACCTCGCAGAATGCGGAAGGCTTTCAGCTTGCCGTCGATGTCAATTGCAAGGGCATGTTGATCACCAAGCTCGCCCGTATCGCGGCCGCCATCCGCAACGCCGGCACCGACGAAACGCCCTCGGCCCTGCGGACGAACATCACCCGCATAGAACCCGACATCAAGAATTGCAGCTTCACCGACCATACAGGGATGCTGAGGAAAGGTAAGATCATCAACATTTCGCAGATCGATGCGTTGATCAAGGCGCCGGTTATCCCGCCGATTGCAACACATATCGTCTTCAGCGGCCAGCATCCGCATATGGCCGAGGTGACGCGCACGTTCGAAATCGGCTTTGCGGTGAAATTCTGTGCGCCCATCCCGGCCGAACAATTCTCTCCCGCCATCAAATTCCTGGACGAATGATCCGCAAACCGGTCGTTGAACCGGCGGAAGCGGGCGGTGCTGATCTCGTCGCCGTATGGTGGTGATCAAAAACCATCGATTTCCAAAGCTTGGAGAAGGCCGCGCTGCATCTCGCGATCACCGGGGCTCGGGCGCGGATGGCGGCGGGTGATCGTCGCGGAACGCGCCTGGCCCTGCAAGCAGGATTATGAGGAACTGCTCGGCGTCGCGAGCATCCTGCCGGCGCCGACGCGGTGAACATCGCCGCGCTGCTCGGCGACCATGGGTGTGGTCTTTCCTGCGGTCTCTGCGCACTTGCCGGCCTCTGTGAGCAATTCTCGCTTCAAATCGACGTGAAGAACCGCGTCGCCGGCGCGGGCCGCTCGCGGGCGCCGCGGATCGCAATGTCTTGACGCTTACCCTCGGCATGACCATCGTCGTCTTACCGACGCGGCTCAATCCGCTGTTCGGCCGTGCCGCGGGCACCATCTTCGGCGCGCCGGCCGGGCGAGCCGGCTGGCATTCTTTTGAAGAAGCGGAGAAAGCCGTGGGGCGAATCGCTTATGTGAACGGCAGCTATCTGCCGCAGGATCAGGCGGCGGTGCATATTGAGGATCGCGGCTATCAGTTCGGCGACGGGGTCTATGAGGTCTGCGAGATCAATGCGGGCGCCTTGATCGACGAGGCGCGCCATCTCGCCAGGCTCAAGCGTTCGCTCGCCGAGTTGCAGATCGCCATGCCTTTGGCGGAAGCCGCGCTGCCGATCGTCCTGCGCGAGGTGATGCGGCGCAACAGGATCAGCGACGGCTATCTTTATCTTCAGGTGACGCGCGGCGTGGCGCCGCGCGAGCATTGCTTTCCGGCGCCCTCCATACGGCCCAGCATTGTCGTTACTGCCCGCGCCGTCGATCCCGCCAAGGGGGCCGCTTTGGCGGCGGCGGGAATCGCCGTCATCAGCCTGCCCGACATCCGCTGGAAGCGGCCGGATATCAAGACGATCGGCCTTCTGCCGAATGTCCTGGCGCGGCAGGCGGCGAAGGAAAAGGGCGCCCAGGAGGCTTGGCTGATCGATGCCGACGGCATGGTCACGGAAGGTGCCGCGTCAAACGCCTGGATCATCGATCATCAGAATGTGATCATCACGCGGCAGCTCGACAATGGCATATTGAGCGGGGTGACCCGCGCCACCTTGCTCGATCTGATCGCCGCCGACGGACTGCGCGTCGAAGAGCGACGCTTCAGTCTCAGCGAGGCCAAAGCGGCGCGCGAAGCCTTCGTCACTGGTGCGACGAGCCTTGTTATGCCGGTCGTCGCCATCGATGGAGAGCCGGTGGCCGATGGCCGGCCCGGGCCATTGGCCCAAAGATTGCGTGTTTTATTTCATCGTGTCGCAAAACGCAGTTCTTAGATGGCGCTCGCTGAAAGCTCGGCGCCGCGAGGCTAAAATCGGCGTTTTCGGGACAAGTCCTGCTTGCGGCGGCGCCACGCGATCGTTCTAATGCCACAGAACGGTAGCAGCGGCTCCGTAAGGGCCGATCCGCCAACCGCCGTCTGGCGCGCGGCCCAAAGCCTGTCGCGCTCGTCATGATGGCCTCGGCGAGTCGCCAATGGGGGCGGGGCTCGTCGGCGAAGCTTTGGCCTTTCTTCCGGCAAGGCGGGTCCACTTTTCGGGGGCTGCTCTAGATGAGTAAACGGGCGCTTATCGCACCACTCGGCGGCAGGGCAGGCCGCTGCCTCCGAAAGCGCGCGATCCTTTACAAAAATGCGGGTTACGTTGGCGCCCAGTCGCCGAGCGGCGACATCAAGAAAAGAACAGGAATTCAAAATGGCAGCAGAACGGACTCAAAATCTGCAGGACACGTTTCTGAATTTCGTAAGAAAGAACAAGGTCCCACTCACGATTTTTCTGGTCAATGGAGTGAAATTGCAGGGTGTCGTCACATGGTTCGATAATTTCTGCGTCCTTTTGCGACGGGACGGCCACTCTCAGCTCGTTTACAAACACGCGATTTCGACGATCATGCCGGGACAACCGATTCAAATGTTCGAGCCCGGCGAAGAGGGACAGGCGGGGAGTTGAGGCCCGACTTATGAAAGAAAGGCATTCGAAGCCGATTTGAAAAGCGCGAGATTCTTTTCGGAACGAAGCTCGGCCGAGAGCCGCGCGGTGCCCACGCGGACGCTGGTGATCGGGCCCTATCTCGACGAACGCGAGCGTCGGCGCAGTGAAGTGCCTGGCTTTGGCTTTGAGCCCGTCCAGCCGGGCCGCTCGCATGCGGCACGGATCGCCGAGGCCAAGGGCCTCGCGCAAGCGATCGATCTCGACGTTCTCGATGCCAAGATCATGGTGCTGCAGCAGATTCGCCCGGCGACCTTCATCGGTCCCGGCAAAGTCGATGAGATCGCCGCGATCGTCAAGAGCGGCGAGGTCGCGCTCGTCGTGATGGATTGCGCGCTGTCGCCGGTGCAGCAGCGCAATCTGGAAGAGGCCTTTCAATGCAAGGTCATCGACCGGACCGGGTTGATCCTCGAGATTTTCGGCCAAAGGGCGCGCACGCGCGAAGGCGCGCTGCAAGTCGAGCTTGCCCATCTCGCCTATCAGAAATCGCGGCTCGTGCGCTCATGGACCCATCTCGAGCGGCAACGCGGCGGCTTCGGCTTTCTCGGCGGCCCCGGCGAAACGCAGATCGAGACGGACCGCCGCCTTATCCAGGAGCGCATGACACGAATCCAACGCGATCTCGCCAATGTCAAGAAAACACGTGGCCTGCATCGCAAGAGCCGCCGCGCCGTGCCCTATCCGGTGGTCGCGCTCGTGGGCTATACCAATGCCGGCAAATCCACCCTGTTCAATCGCTTGACCAAGGCGAGCGTCGTTGCCGAGGACGTGCTCTTCGCGACGCTCGACCCGACTTTGCGGGCCGTGCGTCTGCCGTGCGGCAGCACCATCATCCTCTCCGACACGGTCGGCTTCATTTCCGATCTCCCGACGATGCTCGTCGAAGCCTTCAAAGCGACGCTCGAAGAAGTCATTGAGGCGGATATCATCTTGCACGTGCGCGATATGGCCCATTCCGACAGCGAGGCACAGCGCGCCGATGTCGAGGCCGTGCTCGCCGAGCTCGGCATCGGCGCAAATTGGGGCAAGCCCGTCATCGAAGTTTGGAACAAGCTCGATCTTCTCGACCAGGCGCAAAACCTCGCGCTCACCAATGCCGCCCGACGCCGTCCGGCGAAGCAACGGCCGATCCTGATCTCGGCGCTGACGGGACAGGGCGTCGATGATCTGTTGGCCAGTGTCGAAGCCGCTCTGGCGCGCGAGCGCGTCGTCGTCGATGTCCGGCTCGATCCAGCCGACGGGAAGGGGCGCAACTGGCTTTATGAGCATACGGAAGTTCTCGGACGCAGCGAGGCCGAGGACGGCACGGCCTGTTTCACCGTGCGCGCGGCGCCGTGGTTGGTCGAGACTCTGCGACGAAGATTTATCGAAGGCAGGCCCGCGCCGCAGCGGCAGGCGCAGCACTGATCCTTGCTCGAGTTATTTTTCCTGCAGCTTCGCCGCGTTCCAAAGCGCGTCCATTTCGGCAAGATCGGCTTCGCCCAAGGCGACGCCGCGGCGGGCCAGCTCGGCTTCGATGAAGGCGAAGCGGCGCTCGAATTTGGCATTGGTCTGCCTGATCGCGCTTTCCGGATCGCCGTCTAGATGGCGCGCGAGATTGGCGACCGCAAACAGCAGATCGCCGATTTCCGCGCCTGCGCCGCCGGTATCGCCCTGGGCGAGGGCCGCTTCGATCTCATCGGTTTCCTCGCGGATCTTGGCGAGGACCGCGCGCGCATCATTCCAGTCGAATCCGACGGTCGAGGCCTTGTTTTGCAGCTTGACGGCTCGGGTCAGGCCGGGCAGGGCGAGCGGCACATCGGACAATAGTCCCGGCGCTGCGGGCAGATCGGCCGTTTCGCCGCGTGCGGCGCGGCGCGCTGCCTTCTCTTGCGCCTTGATCTCGGCCCAGCGCGCCTTGACGGCTTCAGCCGAGAGATCCTGGGCGGAGCCGAAGACATGCGGGTGCCGGCGGATCATTTTGGCAATGATCGCTTCGACGACGGAGCCGAAATCGAAAGCTTCCTTTTCTTCGGCGAGACGAGCATGGAAGACGACTTGCAGCAGCAGATCGCCCAATTCGTCTTTCAGATCGGCGAGGTCGCCGCGGGCAATCGCATCGGCGACCTCATAGGCTTCCTCGATCGTGTAGGGCGCGATCGACGCGAAATCCTGCTCGAGATCCCAAGGACAGCCAGTGTCTGGCGTGCGCAGCGCCGCCATGATCTCGAGAAGCCTGGAGAGGGATTGTTCCATGCGACAATAAAAATCGAGCGGCGCCGAAACGGACGCCGCTCTTTGGCTGTGGCACGAGGCGGCGAGCGTCAGGCCAGCGCGATCGACAGCGCTTCGCGGCCCTTCGGCGTATCGACGACCCGCATGGTGACCGGCTGGCCCTCTGCCAGATGCTGGATGCCCGACGGGCCGAGGATCGAAATATGGACGAAGACGTCCTTGCCGCCGTCATTCGACTGGACGAAGCCGAAGCCCTTGTTGTCGTCGAACCATTTGACCGTGCCGGTGACCTGCACGGCGGTCGAGGGGTCCGGATGCCGGCGCGGCGCCCGCGGCTGATCGCCGAACCGCGAGGGCGGCGCCCGTTCGGCGGCGCCGGCGGTATCGACCTCCAGCACGCGGGTCACTTGCGCGCCCTTTGCGCCAGTGCCGACATAGACCTTCAATTTCGCACCGGGCGGCACCGTCTCATAGCCCGCGGCCTGCAGCGCGCCAATGTGCAAAAAGGCGTCGCCCGTGCCATTGCCGAGCTCGACGAAGCCGAAACCCTTGTCGCCCTTGAACCATTTGACGATGGCATCGACCGGCGTGCCGGTCACCGGGGGCGCCATTTCGGGGCCGCCGCCGAAACCACCGCCGCCACCGAAAGCGGGGCGCGAATGTCGGCTGGGACGCGGTGCATCATAGGGTGATGGACCATCATCGTCGAAGCCGCGTTTTTTCGGCCCCCGGAAATCTTTACCTTTGCTCATGTTCTGCCTACTTATAATCCCACCGAAAGCGCGCGCCGTTACCTCCTGCGAACCTCTCGTTCTCGACCCCGCGATAACGTAGAACGGTTCCGCAGGCGTGCGTTTCGGTCGAGCACAAAGGGGCAATTCCCAAGGTGATCGACCCGGACCGTGTCGCGATCGTATCTAATATGAATGCCGAAAGTCCCGCGCTTATTTTATTGATAGCAGAAGAGCCCGCCTCTTGGCTACCGCTTTCGCATCGATCTCTGACGCTCTTGTCCCGTTGTTGACCTCTGGACCGGAAAACGTGCCGGAATGGGAAGCGGGAGGCACCGCGCTCTTGCAGGCTTCCCCAGGCAAGCTGATGCCAGGGCGGACCCGACCTCAGCACCCCCGCCGTCAGATCCGCGACACGAAGGTGCCGCCGAGGCCGCGGCGCAGCCAAGCGCCAGCGGTCATGGAAGGGAATGCCCGTGCAAGACCCCCGGCGTTATTCGCATAATCAATATTATGGAACGTATCGTTGGCTGAGGAGATCGGCCAGAAGCCTATGAAATTACTATGAGTTGGTCCTCCAAGGCCTCTCGAACCTATATGGCACTCCACTCAATATACAAATGTAGCAAGTCACTCGACCTGCGCGTCACCGAAGCGCCGTCGATGGCGCGATCCAATTGGTTGAGGGCCTTTGCAATGACGATCGATCTCATTCTCGAGGCGGGAGCGATGCTCGGCTATCTGGGCTACTGCCTCTATGAGCTGCTCGATGGCTTCTTGCGCTACCGCCGTCGATTTCAATCCCGCCGGATGACCGCGCCGCAGCGTTTGCGCTGACTTGTCGGGCGAGCTTGCAGCAGGTTGAAAGGACCACGCCAAGTCCTTGTTTTATCGCCTTATCCTATCTGAAAAATCTGCAAATTATCGGGATCACGTCCTACGTGCGGCCTGGCGCGGCCGCGCCACTCGGCAGTGTCTTGGCAAGCACGTCGTAGAGCGCCGAAGCGTCCGAGGTCGCCCGCAACTGGCGGGCTATCTCGGGATCCCGCAGACGCCGTGACACGCAGGCGAGCGCCGTCAAATGCTCCTTGTCGGCATTTGCCGGGATGAGCAAGAGGACGACCAGATCGACCGGTTGTCCATCGACGGCTTCAAAATCGACCGGCTTCTCAAGTCGCGCGAACAAAGCGAAGAAGTGGCTGAGGCCGGGGATGCGTGCATGCGGAACCGCAACGCCCGCTCCGACCCCGGTGCAGCCCAGCGCCTCGCGCGCCATGACGGGGTCGAGGATCGTTTGGACTTCAAGTCCGAGCGCCTTGGCCGCCCGCCGCACCAGCTCATGCAGCAGTTGTGTCTTGCTCCCGGCGCGCAAGCTCAGCACGCGCTCCGGCTTGATCAGTTCGATCATTTCCATCGGCTTGTCACTCTTTGGGGAAACGGCGGTAAGGATCATTCGGACAGCCGAAGGCGGTAGCCCACGCCCTGCTCGGTGATGATATGTTGCGGCCGCTCCGGATTGGCTTCGATCTTTTGCCGCAACGCCCGGATATAGATGCGCAAATATTGAACGTCGGTATCGCCGCCCCAGACCTCTCGCAACAGAAATTTGTGGGTCAGCACCTTCCCGGCATGGGCGACGAGCAAGCGCAGCAGTTCATATTCGCGCGGCGACAATTTAATCTCTTGGCCGCCGACCGTCACGATCCGGCGGACGAGATCGACGGAAAGATCGCCGGAACGGAATATCGGCCTTTCGCCCTGCTGCTGCAGGCGATGGCGCTGCGCGGCACGGATTCGTGCCAGCAGCTCGTCGACCCCGAAAGGCTTGGTCACATAATCGTCGGCGCCGAGATCAAGGGCTTTCACCTTGCCGGCCTCGTCGGTACGGCTCGACAACACGATGATCGGCACCGCCGATCCTTGGTCGCGCAGGCGCCTTATGATCTCGAAGCCGCTGACATCCGGCAAGCCCAGGTCGAGGACGAGCACATCAATCGGGTTGGCGCGGATCATATCGAGGCCGGCGCCGCCATCCGCCGCCTCCAGCACGCGATAGCCTTGCGCGGCGAGGCTGGTATGAAGGAAACGTCGGATCGGCGGCTCGTCATCGACGATCAATATGCGCAGCGGCGCCGCGTCAGTGGTCATCTCGCAGCTTCCGCGTCGAGGCTGTGCCCGGCCGGAGCGCGCAGACGGACCGTAAAGACCGCACCCCGCCGGTCCCGACGGTTGCCGGCAACGATAGATCCGCCCATGGCCTCGACGAAGCCGCGGCAGATGGCAAGCCCGAGGCCCGTCCCGGCGCGCTTCCGGTCGGCGGCCTGAATCCGGTAGAACTTGTCGAAGATCCGCTCGGTATCTTCGGGCGGGATGCCCTCCCCTTCGTCGAGGATTTCCAGGCGTAGCATCTCGCCCTCGCGTCTTGCCTCGACGCGCACCTCGGTCCCCGGAGCGGTATATTTCGCGGCATTGTCGAGGAGATTGAAAAGCACTTGCTCGAGCAGCACCGGATCAACCTTGAGCACGGGCAAATCGGGACTGAGATCGACCACCACTTTGTGGTCACCCAACACTTTCGCGGCACGCCCCAGCGCGCTCCCGACAATGTCGCCGAGATCGACGATTTCGGCATGCGGCTCGATTGCGCCCGATTCCAATCGGGTCATGTCGAGAAGATTGGCGATGAAACGATTGAGCCGTTCGGCTTCTTCCTGAATCGTCCCGATGAGTTCCTCCTGCGCGGCCTCGTCGAGCACCGGCCGATAGGACTTCAGGCTGGTCGCCGCACCGAGAATGGAAGCGAGCGGCGTGCGCAGATCATGCGAGATTGAGGTCAGCAAGGCCGATCGCAGCCTTTCCGTTTCGACAGTGAGGCGCGCCCGCTCGACATCGGCGACCAGATTGACGCGCTCGATCGCCAGCGCAGCCTGGTCGCAGAGCGCATCGAACAAGCGCCGCTGGTCGGGCGTCAGCAGCGGTCCCGGCCGGTCATTGTCCAGCCCGACGACGCCGACGGCCGTGCGCGCCGTCCGCACGGGCAGGAACAGCCGTTTGGCGCCGGGCAAAGTATCGGCGCTGCGGCCGGCCGGCCGATTGTTCTCCCAGCACCATTTGGCGGCCGCTATGTCGGCCTCGTCGAGTATATCCTCCGGCGGATAGCCGGCGCGCACGGTCAAGACACCGTCCTGCGGCAGCAGCAGGACCACCCTGACCTTGAGCATGAGGGCGATCTGATACACGGTCGCCCATAGGAGATCGTCGAGGGTGATCGCGCTGGCGAGCTTGCGGCTGAAGAGATAGAGTTCCTCCGTTGTCCTTGCCCGCTGCCGCGCGCTCATCGCCTGGTTGCGCATGCGGGCCGTGAGATTGCTGGCGATCACCGCTACCAAGCCAAAGAAGAATAGCGCGACGGCATTTTCCGGATCGGCAATGGTAAAGCTGTAGAGCGGCGGCAGAAAAAAGAAATTGTAGGCGAGCACGCTGACCAGACAGGCAAAGAGCGACGGCCAGAGCCCATAGGCGATGGCACTTCCCATCACCGCCGTCAGAAAAACGAGCGCGATGCTTGGGCTCGCCACGAAGTGCCGCAGCACCTCGCTTACGCCGAGGGCGACGACGACGAAGGCCAGGCTTCCGCCATAGGCCTTGAGGTCAATCTGCTCGGCACTCGGTGCCGGTGCCACGGCCTCGCTCGGGCGTCGCGGCGCGCCCTTCTGCACCTCCGGCCTGGCAATGACATGGATGCTGATGTCGCCGGCATAACGGATGAGCCAATGGGTCAACGACTCGCGCAGCAGTTCCGACCAGCGCGTGCGCCGCGACTTGGCGATGACGATATGGGTGAAATTGTTTTCGGCCGCATAATCGACGAGCGCGCGGCCGACATTCTGACCGGGGATGGTAATGACCTCGCCGCCGAGCTTTTCTGCCAGGCGCAGCGCCTCGGCGATGCACGCACGCTCCACCTCCGACAATCGCAAGGTATGCGCGGTTTCGACATGAATTGCCGTCCAGGGCGCGCGCAGACGGTCGGCGAGCCGCCGCGCACTGCGCACCACCGCGAGGCTTGCCGGATTTTCATTGACGCAGACCAGCACGCGCTCCCCCGCGGCCCATGGGCCCGGGATCGCATGCGCGCGCATGTAGCTCACCATCTGCTCGTCGACACGCTGCGCTGTGCGCCGCAGGGCAAGCTCGCGCAGCGCGGTCAGATTGCCGGGCTGGAAATAATTACGGACCGCGCGCTCCGCCTGCTGCGGCATATAGACCTTGCCTTCGCGCAGGCGCTGGATGAGATCATCCGGCGTGAGGTCGACAACCTCCACATCATCGGCCCGATCGATGACCGAATCCGGGACGGTCTCGCGCACCCAGATGCGGGTGATCTTGGCCACTACATCGTTCAGGCTTTCCAGGTGCTGGATGTTGAGCGTGGTAAAGACATCGATCCCGGCATCGAGGATTTCCTCGACATCGACGTAGCGCTTGGGGTGGCGGCTTCCCGGCGCGTTGGTGTGGGCCAGTTCGTCAACCAGAACGAGCTTCGGGTGACGCTTCAAAATGGCGTCGAGATCCATCTCCTCCAGCCAGCGGCCCTTGTAGTCCACGCGTCGGCGCGGAACGATCTCGAGCCCCTCGAGCAGCGCCTCTGTCTCTTTGCGGCCATGGGTTTCGACGACGCCAATCACCACATCGATGCCGTCGCGGCGCTTGGCCTGGGCGGTCACCAACATTTCAAAGGTCTTGCCGACGCCCGGCGCGGCGCCAAGAAATACCTTCAGGCGGCCACGTCCTTCGTGCTCCGCCTGCTCCAAAAGCGCCTCCGGCGACGGCCGGCCCGCGCGCTCTGTTCGATCGTCGGTCATTCCTGCGGCCTGATCGAATTGCGGCTCAGCTGAGCCATCCCTCGCATCGGCTCCCGTCGGCCCATGAGGTTGATTTCAACATCATCCTATAGCACGGCGGCGCGGCCCAGACCAAAGTCCGCACGTTCATCATACACTATTTGGCCGCCAGAGTATCGAGCGCGAGATTGAGCTTCAAAACATTCACGTGGTCCTCGCCGATGACGCCCAAGACGCGCTTTTCGACATGGCTTTCCACCAATTCGCGCAGCCGCGCCTCCGGCAAATGCCGGGCCTTGGCCACGCGCGGCACTTGGAACAGCGCGCCCGCCGGCGTGATGTCGGCATCGAGCCCGCTGGCCGATGTCGTGACGAGGTCGACCGGCACGGGCACCCCCGGGTTCTGGGCCTGAAGCGTCGCCGTGTCCCCTTTGACCCGATCGACGAGCGCTTTCGAGGTCGGCCCGAGATTGGAACCGGTGGAATTATCGGCGGCATAAGGCACAGGAATCGTCTTGGTCGGGTCTTTCGGGTCGGGTTCGGTCGTTGCCGAAGGCCGGCCATGGAAATATCTGTCCGAACTGAAATTCTGGCCGATGAGCGCGGAGCCGATGATCTTGCCATCCTTTTTGATCAGGCTGCCATTCGCCTGATGCGGAAAGAGGATTTGCGCAATGCCGGTCATGCCGAGCGGATAGATGAGGCCGGTGATGACCGTCATGACGACGATCATCAATATGGCCGGTCGGATCTGCTTCACCATGATTTTTGTCCTTATGCAAGGCCGATGGACGAGACGACCATGTCGATCAGCTTGATGCCGATGAAGGGCGCGACGATGCCGCCAACGCCATAGACGAGAAGATTGCGCCCCAGAATGCTCGCGGCGCCGGCGGGTCGATAGGCGACGCCGCGGAGCGCCAGCGGGATCAGCGCGACGATGATCAGAGCGTTGAAAATGATCGCCGACAGGATCGCGCTCTGCGGCGTCCGCAAATGCATGATGTTCAGCGCCTGCAGCTGCGGATAGAAGGCGATGAAGATCGCCGGGATGATCGCAAAATATTTGGCGACGTCATTGGCGATCGAGAAAGTGGTCAGCGCCCCGCGCGTCATCAGGAGCTGCTTGCCGATCTCCACGATTTCGATCAGCTTGGTCGGATCGCTGTCGAGATCGACCATGTTGCCGGCCTCGCGCGCCGCCATTGTGCCGGTGTTCATCGCCACGCCGACATCGGCCTGGGCGAGCGCCGGCGCATCATTGGTGCCGTCGCCGCACATGGCGACGAGCTTGCCTTTCGCCTGCTCGTCCCGAATGAGCTTCAGCTTGGCTTCTGGAGTTGCTTGCGCCAGAAAATCATCGACGCCGGCTTCCGCCGCGATCGCCGCAGCAGTCAGCGGATTGTCGCCGGTGATCATCACCGTGCGGATGCCCATCTGGCGCAGTTCGGCGAAGCGTTCCTTGATGCCGCCTTTGACGATGTCCTTCAGATGAATGATCCCGAGCAGCTTGCCGTTCTTGGCGACGGCGAGCGGCGTGCCGCCCGAGTTGGCGATGCGATCGGCGATCGCATTGAGATCGCGCGCTGTTGGGCTTGACGCAAGCTGCACATAGGCAAGCACGGCATCGACCGCCCCCTTGCGGATGGCGACGCCCTCGCCATCGATGCCACTGATCCGCGTCTGCGCCGAGAACGGAATGAAATGGGGGCTGAGCCCCGCCATGTCGCGGCCGCGGATGCCATATTTCTCCTTGGCCAGCACGACGATCGAACGGCCTTCTGGCGTCTCGTCCGACAGCGACGCGAATTGCGCCGCATCGGCCAAATCCCGTTCGTCGACTCCGGGCATCGGCAGAAATTCGGTTGCCTGACGATTCCCCAAAGTGATGGTCCCGGTCTTGTCGAGCAGCAGGGTGTCGACATCGCCCGCCGCCTCGACCGCACGGCCGGACATGGCAAGCACGTTGAACCGCACCAGCCGATCCATGCCGGCGATGCCGATCGCCGACAGAAGCGCCCCGATGGTCGTCGGGATCAGGGTCACGAACAAAGCGACGAGCACCAGGACCGACAAGGCGCCTCCCGCATAGTGGGCAAAGCTCGGAATGGTCGCGACGGCGATGACGAAAATGATCGTCATGCCCGCGAGCAAGATATTGAGCGCGATCTCATTCGGCGTCTTCTGCCGCTGCGCGCCTTCGACCAATGCGATCATGCGATCGAGAAAGGTCGCGCCCTGCGCCGCGGTGATCTTCACCTTGATCCAGTCGGAGATCACCATCGTGCCGCCGGTCACCGCCGAGCGGTCGCCGCCGCTCTCACGAATGACGGGCGCCGATTCGCCGGTGATGGCCGCTTCATTGACCGAGGCCACGCCCTCGATCACGTCGCCATCACTAGGGATGATGTCGCCTGCCTCGACCAGCACGACATCGCCCTGCTTCAGCGAAGTGGCAGGCACCTCCCGCCATTGCGAACCGACATTGGCCGACGCCCTGTCTTCAGCGGCGGCGGACAGCAGCTTCGCAGCCGCTTCCGTCTTGGTCCGGCGCAGGCTCGCGGCCTGCGCCTTGCCCCGCCCCTCCGCCACTGCCTCGGCAAAATTGGCGAAGACGACCGTGAACCAGAGCCAGAGATTGATCTGGAAGGAGAAGCCGTAATGGCCGGCGCCGGTGACGAGATCGCGCAGGAAGATAATCGTCGTGAGCGTCGCGACAACCTCGACCGTGAACATGACCGGATTATGGATCATGACGCGCGGATCGAGCTTCCTGAACGCCTCGCCAATGGCGGGCACAAGGATCTTCGGATCGGTCATAGTGGCGACCGGCATCCGTTTGCGAATATGGGAGAATTCCATTGCGAACTGCCTCTCAGGATCAATAGAGTTTGCCGGCGAGCATGGAGAAATGCTCGACCAGAGGCCCGAGTGTGACCGCAGGAAAGTAGGTCAAGCCGCCGACGATGAGAATGACGCCAGCGAGCAGGCCGACGAACAGGCCACGATCAGTCGGGAAAGTCCCCGCCGAAGCCGGCACGATCTTCTTTGCTGCGAGCGAGCCCGCCACGGCCATCATCGGCACGATGAAGAGAAACCGCCCGATCAGCATCGCGAAGGCGAGCGTCGTGTTGTAGAAGGGCGTGTTGGCGGAAAGCCCGGCGAACGCGCTGCCGTTGTTGCCCGTGGCAGAGTCATAGGCATAAAGCATCTCGCTGAAACCATGCGGGCCCGCATTGGCGAGCCCCGCGAGGCCGGCCGGCAGAACGGCGGCGAGCGCGGTGAAGCCGAGGATCGACAACGGCAGGATGAGGATGGCGAGCATCGTCATCTTGACGTCCTTGGCCTCGATCTTCTTGCCGAGATATTCCGGCGTCCGCCCCACCATGAGGCCGGCGATGAACACGGCGAGGATGGCGAAGAGCAGCATGCCGTAAAGGCCGGAGCCGACACCGCCGAAGATGATCTCGCCCAGCATAATGTTGACCATCGGCACCATTCCGCCGAGCGGCGTAAAGCTGTCATGCATCGCATTGACGGAGCCGTTCGATGCGTCGGTCGTCGCGGTCGCCCAAATCGTCGAATTGGCGATGCCGAAACGGACTTCCTTGCCTTCCATATTGCCGCCGGTCTGCAAGGCGGACGGCGCCTGGTCGACATGGAGTGTCGTGAGGGCGGGATTGCCGCGCGCTTCCGCCCAATAGCAGGTGGTCATTCCGGCGAGGAACAGAATGCCCATGACGGCGAAGATCGCCCAGCCCTGGCGCACATTGCCGACCATGCGGCCGAATGTATAGGTGAGCGCCGCGCTGATCGCGAGGATCGACCACATCTCGATGAGATTGGAGATCGCATTCGGATTCTCGAAGGGATGGGCGGAGTTCACATTGAAGAAGCCGCCGCCATTGGTGCCGAGCTGCTTGATCGCAATCTGCGAAGCGACCGGCCCCTGGGCAATCACCTGCTTGACGCCTTCGAGCGTCGTCGCTTCGGTATAGGCGCTCAAATTCTGCGGCATGCCGCAAGCAATCAAAGCCAGCGCGACAACGATCGCCATCGGCAGCAGAATGTAGAGCGTGCAGCGGGTGAGATCGACCCAGAAATTGCCGACCGTTTGCGCCGAGCGCCGCGCAAAGCCGCGGATGAGCGCGATGGCGAGCGCAATGCCGGTCGCCGCCGAGACGAAATTATGCACGGTGAGCCCCGCCATCTGGGTGAGATAGCTCATCGTCGTCTCGCCGCCATAGGACTGCCAATTGGTATTGGTGACGAAGCTTATGGAGGTATTGAAAGCGAGGCTCTGCTCGAGGCCGGCTTGCCCTTGCGGATTGAACGGCAGCATGCCTTGCAGCCGTTGCAGCGCATAGAGCGACACGAAGCCGGCCACGCTGAAGAACAGCATCGCGACCGTATAGGTCACCCAATGCTGCTCCTGCCCCTCGTCGACACCGCAGACGCGATAGATGCCGCGCTCGAGCGGTTGGAGGACCGGCGAGAGAAATGTGCGCTCGCCGGTGAAGACCCGCGCCATATAGGCGCCGAGCGGTTTCACCACTGCGATGACGAGCAGCGCGTAAAGCGCGATCTGAATCCAGCCATTGATGGTCATTTGCTGCTCCTCAGAACCGCTCGGGGCGGATCAGCGCATAGACGAGATAGCCGAGCAGTCCCAAAGTGACCGCCACGGCCAGCGCGTAATCGAAAATCATCGGAATCTCCTCAAACGCTCACGAGTCAAAAGAGCTCGCAAGCAGTGACGTAAAGCGTGGCCGCGACGAAGAAGGCGCAGCCAACGGCCAAGTAGATAGCGTCAAACATGGATCATCTTCTCCTGCCGACATCGGCGACGGCCGACGCGGCGCTTCGGTTTTTCGCACACTCCATCGCGCTTCGTGCTTTCTGCCGTGACCGCCAAACAGCCCCGCTTCGCATCGCGCGCAAAATCGCGAAACTCTCCTATAAAATCGAGAGGAGATGGGAGGCTGCTTCTATAAAAATTCCATATAAATTCGGGCAGAAGGCGCTCGGCTCTTCAGACGACATCATTCGGCGCAGACGGCGCCGCGCCGTTGATGTGGATCAAGCGCAATCCCTAAAATGGCAAAGGGCGCGATGAATTCTATGAAGGAAGCAGAGCCCGCATCGGAAAGTCTCACGATCAGCCGGCATGGATTGCCACGACAAGCAATTGCGCGAGGACGGCAACGCCCAGGAAGGCCGCGATCGCCATGCCGATCTCGTACAGGACCTCACTCGGCCGCGGAGCTTCTTCGCGCCCTGAAATGTCGCGGTCATGAGAACAGCCACGCGCATCATTGGACTTATAGTCTCCAACGCGCCCGAGGCCGTTGTCATGCATTGCCGATCTCCGACTTCGCCTGTGCCATTGCAGCTCATCAAGCAGCCACGGCAGATATTCAGCGATCAGCGCAATGTGGTCCGTATCCTCATATAAATTCGAGAGAGCGCGACAGGCGGCATTCATATAGGGCGTATATATATGCGCTGACATCGACAGCTTGGGGCAATGATCGCGGCGAGAAGGCCTGCGTCGCTTTCAAACGGAGAGCTGCATTCCGTCAAAGGCCGGCTCGACATTGTCGGGCAGCTCGGCCTGGAGCCGGGCAAAATCGAGATCCGTGTGGAGATTGGTGAGGATCGCCCGCTTCGGCTTCAGCCTCTCGATCCATTCCAGCGTTTCGGGCAAAGAGAAATGGCTCGGATGCGGCGTATAGCGCAAAGCATCGACGATCCAAAGATCGAGATCTTCGAGATAGCAGCGGCTGGCAGCGGGGATGGCGCTGAGGTCCGGCGTATAGGCGATCGTGCCGAAGCGGAAGCCGAGCGAGGGGATCTCGCCATGTTCGAGCCGGAAGGGCATGGCCTCGATCGCGCCGCCCGCCCCTTTCACCGTGCAGAGCTTGCCGGGAGTGAGGCGCTTTTCGGTCAGCAGCGGCGGATAATGGCTGCCCTCGGGCGTTACGAAAATATAGTCGAAATGGTTGCGGACCACGAGCGCCGTCGCGGCATCCATATGAAGATCGATTCTTTGCTTCGCCTGAATGACGAGCGGGCGCACGTCGTCGATTCCATGAATATGATCGGCATGCGGATGGGTCAGCAGAACCGCATCGAGATGGCAGACGTTGCGATCGAGCAATTGAGCGCGCAGATCCGGCCCCATATCGACGAGCACGGTGGTCTTGGCACCGTCCGCGTTACCGCGCTCGACGAGGATGGAGCAGCGGCGGCGGCGGTTCTTCGGATTGTTCGGATCGCACGCCCCCCAGCCTTGCCCGACGCGGGGAACGCCCGCCGACGAGCCGCAGCCGAGAATGGTGATCGAAAAACTCATGCGGCGACATTGGCGGCCGTGCCGCCCGCGGCCGGGGCCGGCATTTTCGAAAACAGCCGCAGCGCATTGGCGGTGGTCATCGCCGCAAGCTCCGCTTCGGACATGCCTTTGACCTCGGCCAGCACTTTGGCCGTCTCTTTGACGAAGGCCGGTTCATTGCGCTTGCCGCGATAAGGAACCGGCGCGAGAAAAGGCGCATCGGTTTCGACGAGCAGCCGATCAGGCGGGACATCGCGCGCGATCGCCCGCAACTCGTCCGATTTCTTGAAGGTCAGCACGCCGGAAAAGGAGATGGAAAGGCCGAGCGCCAGCGCTCTCTCCGCCAATTGCCGCGAGGAGGTGAAGCAATGGAGCAGCGCCTTGAACTCCCCCTTCCCCATTTCATCTTCGAGAATGGCAGCGACGTCGGCATCGGCATCGCGGGCATGGATGACGAGCGGCAGACCGCTCTCCCGCGCCGCCGCTATATGGGTGCGGAAGACGCGGGTGGCGACATCGCGCGGCGCCCGATCATAATGATAATCGAGCCCCGCCTCGCCGATGCCGACGCATTTGCGATGCCCGGCGAGGGTGACGAGCTTCTTGACGCTCGCCTCCGCCTCCATATGCGCCTCATGCGGATGCGTGCCGACCGTACAATAGACATCGTCATAGGCTTCGGCGATGGCGGAAATTGTCGGAAATTTTTCGACCTGCGTCGAAATGGTGATCATCCGCGCGAGCCCAGCGGATCTCGCCCGGGCGACGATGGCATCGCGCTCTGCCGCGAATTCGGGAAAGTCGAGATGGCAATGGGTGTCGATCAGCATTTTCGTCTCAGGCTGGTTTGGCGGTCTCCGCCTCGACGTAGCGCGGAAATATCGCGGCCGGCGGCGGCAGCGCGCGGCCGGCGATATCCTCGGCCTCGAGATGGGCGAAGTCGCGCGCGTCGGGCGCGACAGCCAAGAGGTCGAGAAGCTTGGCCATGGCTGCGGGCATGAAGGGTTGGCTGAGGATGGCGATCCTACGCAAGACTTGCGCCGTCACGTAAAGGATCGTCCCCATGCGGGCGGGATCGGTCTTGCGTTTGGTCCAGGGCTCTTCCGAAGCGAAATAACGGTTGGCTTCGCCGACCACATGCCAGATCTCCGTGAGAGTCACATGGAGCGCAAAGTTTCGCATTGCAAGCCTCGCTTTGCCGAGCAATGCCGCCGCATCAGTGAGGATCGCCCGATCTGCCTCGCTGAGCTCCCCCGGCTCGGGCAGCCGGCCAGCGCAATTCTTGGCGATCATCGACAATGACCGCTGCGCCAGATTGCCGAGATCATTGGCGAGATCGGCATTGATCCGTGCGACGATCGCCTCGTGCGAATAATGGCCGTCCTGCCCGAAGGGCACTTCGCGCAAGAAGAAATAGCGTAGCGGATCGACGCCATAATGATCGATCAGAACGAAGGGATCGATGACATTGCCGAGTGATTTCGACATCTTCTCGCCGCGGTTGAAGAGAAAGCCGTGGACGACGATCTGCTTCGGCAAGGCGAGGCCGGCCGACATCAGAAAGGCCGGCCAATAGATGGCGTGGAAACGGGTGATGTCCTTGCCGATCACATGCGCATCGGCAGGCCAGAATTTTGCTCTCTTCGCTGTCGGATCGGGAAAGCCGGTCGCCGTGATGTAATTCGTCAGCGCATCGACCCAGACATACATCACATGTTTGGGGTCGCCCGGCACCGGAATGCCCCAATCGAAGGTCGAGCGGCTGATGGAGAGATCATTGAGGCCGCGCTCGACGAAGGCGACGATCTCGTTGCGATAGCTTTCCGGCACGATGAATTCGGGATGCGCGCGGTAATGCGCGAGGAGTCTGTCCTGATAGGCCGAGAGGCGAAAATAATAGCTCTCCTCCTCCACCCATTCGACCGGGGCGCCGCTCGGCGCGAAGCGCCTGCCATCGGCGGTCAGGGTCAGTTCGGATTCATCGAAAAACGCCTCGTCGCGAACCGAATACCAGCCCGGATATTTCGAGAGATAGATGTCGCCGGCCGCCGCCATCCGCCGCCAGATCTCCTGCGCCGCCAGGTGATGGCGGGGTTGCGTCGTCCGCACGATATCGTCGGCCGGCGCCTCGAGCGCGAGCCCCATGGCGGAAAATTGCGCCGCCGTGCGATCGGCCAATTGCTGCGGCGTGATCCCTTCCCGCACCGCGGCCTGCTGCATCTTCTGGCCATGCTCGTCCATGCCGGTGACGAACAGCGTGTCATAGCCGTCGAGCCGTTTGAACCGCGCGATCGCGTCGGTCGCGATCCGCTCATAGGCATGGCCGATATGCGGCGCGCCATTGGCGTAGGGAATGGCGGTGGTGATGTAGAAGGTCGGGCTTGCGGCCATGGCTGACAAAACTCTGCGGCCGCGCCGCACCGCTCAGGCTGCGAACGCCTTCGCGGCCGTGGCGAGATCGGCGAAAATAGAAAGGATGAGAGGACGCTTGTCGAGGTTCAAGACCTCGGTCTCCCGCGCCGCTTCGGCGGCCTTTTCCCACACCTCGGCCAAAGGCGCAAGGCGCGCCGCTCCCTGCCCCGCCTCGCGGTGCAGGACGGTGTCGATCCAATCGACGATCGCCATCATCATCATGGCATAGTCGGCGGCGCTGTCGCGCCCGGCGACCTGATCGGCCAGTTCGTGTACCGCGCGCCAGTCGACCATGGGCAGATCGGCGAGCAGCCGCCGGATCTCTGTGTCGAGTTCCAGACCGCGGCCGCCGAGAAGCCGCAGCGCCGCCGGAACGGAGCCGCCGGCCCGCGCAGCTGCCATTGCGATAGCCTCGCGGTCGGCGCTGCTCCAGGGCGCTCCCAGCGTTGCGATGACGGCGCTGATTTCGGCGCCCGTCAAAGGCTTCAACAACAGCCTGCGACAGCGCGAACGCAAGGTCGGCAGCACCTGTGCCGGCCGGTGCGCAATGATGAGAAACAGCGCGCGGGGCGGTGGCTCCTCGACGAGCTTCAACAGCGCATTGGCACCGGCGCGGTTGAGGTCCTCGGCGCAGTCGACGATGCAGATGCGATAGCCGCCCGCTCCGGCCGCCTGCTGGAACATATGGATGGCGTGGCGCACATCATCGGCGCGGATCTCCGTGAACGGCCGCTTCGCCTTCTCGTTCCATTCCCGCCGCAGCAGAAAGACATCGCCGTGCGACAGGGCCATGAGCTTGTGAACGACCGGATGGTCGACAGGCACGGAGAGATTTTCCGCCGCCCGGACCGCGGCGGCGGAGGGATCGGGATGCGCCAAAAGAAAGCGCGTCAGCCGCCAGGCGAGTGTAGCCTTGCCGATGCCGGCGGGGCCACCGAGGATGATGGCCTGCGGCAGACGGTTACCGCGATAGGCGTCGAGAAGCGCGCGCTCGGCCTCCGCATGGCCGATGAGCGCAAGCGCTTCGCGCGGATGCGGCGCATCCTCAAATCGCTCCGTCTCCGGCGGAGCCTCGATGGTCCCGCGCGCCATGCCCTTGCCCCTGATGAATGCGTGCGACACGTGATGAACGACAGTTTCGCATGAACGGCCGAGGACGTTCATGCAAGGGTTTTCGAGTTTTGCGCTTTCGCCTCGTTTTCTCTCGCATCCGGCAACAGGCGCGCAGCGATCACATCCCAGATCGCCTGCGCGACCTCATCTTCATCCTGCATGGCATCGACGACGACGCAGCGATCGGGCTCGGCAGCGGCGATGTCGAGATAGGCCTGCCGCAAAGCCTCATGAAAGCCGATCTCCTCGCTTTCGAAGCGATCCGAGCCTTGCGAACCACGCCGCGCTGCGGCCCGCGCGAGGCCGATCGCCGGCGGCAGATCGAGGATCAAAGTCAGGTCGGGCCGCAATCCGTCCAAAGTCACGCGTTCGAGCAGCTGCAGAAAGCCGGGATCGACGCCGCCGAGGATGCCTTGATAGACGCGGGTCGAATCGGCGAAACGGTCACAGACGACCCATGTGCCGGCGGCGAGCGCCGGGGCGATCGTCTGGTCGATATGATCGATCCGGGCGGCGGAGAAGACGATGGCTTCTGCCTCGGGACCGAGATCCTTGAGCCCGCCGGAGAGCAGCACGTCGCGCAGGATTTCGGCGCCCGGCGAGCCGCCCGGCTCGCGTGTCGTGATCGCTTTTATGCCTTTGGCGCGCAATCTCTGGGCGATATGGCGCGCCTGGGTCGTCTTGCCGGCGCCCTCGCCGCCTTCGAGAGTGATGAAGGCACCGCGGCGCAGAGAGGTCGGTTGCGGCGGCATCAATGGATCACGGCCTTCAGAACATATTTGCGGAACAGGTCCCCGACATATTCGAGGCTCGCATCCATGGCGCGTCTCGGCAGTGATCCGCGGCCGACATCCGCCCCTGTGCGCAGCGGCACTTCGAGCACCTGATTGCCGCCACGAAAAAGCTGCAGCCGCGCGACGTCCTCGCCCGCCGTGACGGGCGCGACCAACGGCCCGTCATAGACGATCCGGCCGGTGAGTTTCTCGTTCAAATCGCGCGGCACGAGCACCTTCACCTGGCTCGGCGCGACCAGCGGCACCTCGCCCTCGCTGCCGCCATAGACTCGCGCCGCGCCGACGACTTCGCCGCTCGCGAAGACGATCTTGGGCGCAAAGGAGCGGAAGCCCCATTGCAGGATGCGCGCCGCTTCATCGGCACGTTCCTTGGCGGTCTTGGCGCCGTAGAGCGCGAGGACGAGCCTTTCCCCATTTTGCACCGCCGAGGCGACGATGCTGTAGCCGCTGCCTTCGATATAGCCGGTCTTGAGCCCGTCGGCGCCGAGGTCCATCGACAGGAGCGGATTGCGGTTGGGCTGCTTGATCCGGTTCCAGGTGAAATCCTTTTCGCCGAAATAGCGATAGAGGTCCGGATAGGTCTTGATCAGATGCGCGGCGAGCAGAGCCATTTCGCGCGCCGTGACTTTTTGGTCAGGATCGCCCCTGCCCCAGGAATTGGTGAAGGTCAGATGGTTGAGGCCGAGTTCGTGCGCCCTTTCGGTCATGCGGGTCGCAAAGGCACCTTCCGAGCCGGCGAGAGCCTCAGCAAACACGATCGCGGCATCATTGCCCGACACGACGGCGAGGCCGCGGATCAGATCCTCGACCTTGATATAGCTGCCGACCGCCGCAAACATGGTCGAGCCATGCGCCGGCGCGCCGCCGCTGCGCCAGGCGGTTTCGCTCACCTTCAATTCATCGGTGAGCTTGAGGCGGCCCGCGGCGACGGCCTCGAAGACCAGCTCCGCGGTCATGATCTTGGCGGTCGAGGCCGGCACCGCGAGGTCATCGGCATTCTTCTCGAAGAGGACGGAGAGCGTGTCCGCATCGATCAATATGGCCTGCGGCACGCTCGTCTGCAGAGGCTGCGCCGAGAGCCCTCCGGCAGGCAACGAGGCGTAGACGAGCACGGCGGCGAAGATCGCCGGGCGGCGCCACGACCGCAGCTTTTGGACAAAGGCCGCGCCGGACTGCACTAGACCCTCGCAGAGGGAACGCCAGGACAGGGAGGAACTCACGCAAAGCCTCTCGCTGATCGCATCGACGATATGCCGGAACAGCCGCCGGGGCATGTGCCGGAAAAATGGCAGATGGTTCATCCAAATCCACTCGGGCGCAGGCGAGCGGCCTTGGAAATCGGACGAAACTGCGGGACCAGTCCCGAATTTCTTTCCTACCATGCTTTGCAAGCGAATTGAACGCGCCATGCTTTTGCGCGCTGGCCCAAAACGGCTGCGGCGTGACAAACATCCAAACGAGAGGCGCAAGCCAAGCGGCATCCATGGCGCTGCTGCCGAGGAAACCCCCCGATTACGAGCGAGGTCGACGCCCCACTGTCATGCGCATGAGAAAATCGCTTGGAATATGAGATCCGCAACGACTGATTTTCCCAGAGGCTCAATCGCTCGTTCAACCGGAATGACAAGTGCGCCCGGCCCGTCGAATCGGCGGAAACGGTCAGCGGCGGGCCAGCGTGGGACGCAGGTCGATCGGCACGTCCGCTCCCGTAATCGTGCCGAGATCGAAGGGGCGCGCCGGCGGCAACGGCGTCGGCCCGGTGAAGGCCGGCAGCGGCACGGCCCCCGCGTCCGCCACCTCCTCCGCCGCCGGTGTCGGCGAACTGTGGGCCGAGGCGGTCACGATCGGCTTGCTGTCGGCGATGAACGTCGGCGGATGGCGCATGTCGAGCTGCGCCAGACGGCCGTCTTCGCGCAAGGTCGCGGCGAGCTTGTGATCATCGGAGCCGGCAAGGCTCGCCGGACCGACATAGTCCACTTTGACCCGGGTCGTCCCCCTGCTGCGGAAATCGAGCAGATCCGCGACACGGCGCGACACATCCATGATTCTGTTGCGCGCGAAGGGACCGCGATCATTGACGCGGACGATCATCGAATAATGGTTGCGCAGATTGGTCACCCGCGCGTAACTCGGCAAGGGCATGGTCGGATGCGCCGCGGTGATCGAATTGCGATCATAGATCTCGCCATTGGCGGTGCGCCGGCCATGGAAGGCATCGCCGTACCAGGATGCCAGGCCCACGCCGGAATAGCGCTTGTAATCGCTTGGATAGTAAGTCGTGCCGGCAATCATATAGGGCTGGCCGACCTTATAGGAGCCGCCGCCACGCGGGATCTGCTGGCTGTCAGCGACGACGACGCGCGGGCTCGCCTGACCATAGATGGAAGCGGGGAAATATTCCTTCCCATGCGCAATTTGTTGCGGTTGCTGCGCGCAGCCGGCAAGACCGAGCGCCGTCGTCGCTGAAAGAAGCGCGAAGACGGAATGGGCGCGAAGCCTCGTGCGGTCACTGCAAGGGGAAGCCGGGAAAGGCGCCGCGCTCATGGCCAAACGCGACAGAGGTTCCAAGCGCATCATGAACTTCCCCCGGCTACCGCTGCCTGATGCCTCTCGCGGGGCCCGAAGGCAATGGCGGAGGCTTGCATGGACGGTCTTGCCAGAACCTTAAAGGACAGACGCCGCGGCAAGCTCGTTCCAAATCATACGGCATTCGCAAAGGGCGGTTCAAATTGGGCAAAAGTGCGGCGCAGCTTTCATTCACGAATCAAATGAAAAAGAACAATCTATTGAAAAACGTTGGCATTCTTGGCTCATCTAGAAAATCTTCTCATGTGATAAATTGCCAAATCAAACTAGGCGCCTGACGATTTTCCGAGTTCCGAAAGGCGAAAGGAATGCCTGCGCCGCGCAATTCATTGCCGACATCGTTAAAAAAGCCCCGCGCGGCTCGCATGCGGCCGGCCCGCAAGTGGCGAAGCGGAAGTTTCGGCGCGGCGAGGCCCTTGTTCGCGCCATTCCGAGCCTGGCGACATCAAAGTGAACGCAATCATGCTCCAGCGTCAGCAATCGCGCCCAGCGCATCGCAAGGTCAACCCAGATGTGTGAGTCCTGCTCTTCCAAGCTGCCAACCCGGCGCGGCTTTCTCGGGCGCGCGGCTGCGTCGGCGGTGGCCGTGACCGCAGCGCAGTACGCATTCGCAGACGCGGTCGTCTCGAAGAATGCGCCGAATGCGATTGCACCGGATGAAGCTCTGCAGCGGCTCGTCGCCGGCAATGCGCGCTATGCCGCCGGCGGGATGCAGTGCAAGAATGCCGCGACCGGACGTGCCGCCCGTGTCTCCGCCCAATATCCCTTCGCCTCGGTGGTGAGTTGCGCGGATTCGCGTGTCGTCCCCGAACTCGCCTTCGATCAGGGACCGGGCGATTTATTCGTCGTCCGGGTCGCCGGCAATTTCGTCGACGATGACGGTCTCGCCAGTCTCGAATATGGCGCCGCCATGCTCGCCGTGCCGCTGATCATGGTCCTCGGCCACAGCAATTGCGGCGCCGTCGCGGCGGCGATCAAAGTCGTGAAGGATAGTGCGAAGCTTCCCGGCCATCTGCCGGAGCTGGTCGCGGCCATCGCGCCGGCCGTGCTGGCGGCGCAGGCCAGGCATCCGGCCGATCTGTTGGCCGCGGCGATCATGGAGAACGTCCGCCGCAATGTCGCGCGGCTCATCGAGGCGAAGCCCATCGTCGCCGAGAAAGTGAAAGCCGGCAAGGTGAAGGTCGTCGGCGGCGTCTATGACATCGCGACCGGTAAGGTCGTACTGGTGTGAGCGGCGGTCCTTGATCCGCCCTCGCGCCAAGCACCATTAAAAATGAAACAAATCCATCAGATCGCCGATCGCCGGGCTATTGAGCGGCACATAGGGGTTTGATGCGGCGGCACTCGGATTCGGCAGATTGTCGCGGCTGCGCTGCGTGATCGGAGGAAGGCGCCAATTGGCCTCGATGAATTTGAGCATGGAGACATGGTCCGCATAGCTGTGCGAAATATGTCCGCCCATGCTGTATTTGGAGATGACGATCAGCGGAACGCGGCTGCCGTCGCCGAAAAAGTCCAGGGGCTGAACATAGCCCCCGTCCCAATAGCCGCCGCCTTCGTCGAAGGTCACCAGGATCGCGGTATCGGCCCAGAGCTTCGGATTGGCCTTCACGCCATCGACGATCTTCTTCACGAAGCCCTCGAAGAGATCGAGCTTCGAGGATGCCGGATGGCCGTCGACCAGGCCGCTCGGCTTGACATAGGAGACGGCGGGCAGCTCCCCGCGCGCAATGCCGGCATAGAGATCCGCGGTGTCCTTCAGATGCGCCTTGCGCGCCGCCGCATCGGTCATGATCGAGGTCGCGTATTGGGCCCAGTTGCAGATGTTGCAATATTCATCCGTCCCTTTCTTGAAGTTCTGCTCATATTTATCGTTGAGATATTGATTCCAATCATCGCCGTAATAGGCCCATGCGATGTGCTTTTCGCTCAACGCGTCGCCGATGGTGCGAAGGCGCGACGGCGGGACGGTGAAGACGGTATTGTTGGCATTGTCATCCGTATAAGCATTGTTGCCGTCGCCGAAATAGCCGGGGTTGTAATTATTGAGGAGGTAATAATGCCCGGGCTCGCAGCGCGGATCGACTTTGCGCTTCAGCGCCGAGAGGTAAATCAAGATCGGCGACACGCCCGGCGCGGAAGGGTCCGCACAATCGCTATAGGAGCCGCCGCCATAGGCGGCGTTCGGCGCCTTCGCGCCGGGTGAATCGGATGCGCTGCCATAGCCGTCCTGGATATAATAATTATTGGTGCCCGGCTGCGGATTGGGGTTTTCGATTTCGTCCAGGGCGCGGCGGCCGTTCGGCGGGGTGCCGGGAGTCTTCGGATCGATGCGATTATGCGGCGGGATCGCCGGATCGCCCTCGCCGTCTGAGAACCAGATCATGTCGCCGGTGCCGAGCATGATGTGATTGGCGCCGGTGCCGCCGAGCGCGGCCTGATGATAATTGTCGCTCATCGCATAAGTGTCGGCGAGCGCCTTCAAATAAGGCGCATCGCCGCTCTGGACATTGTAAAAGCCCATGGCGGTCGCGCCCTCCCCGGTCGACATGTCGTTGAAGCCATGTGGCTGCGCCTGGCCGTTGGAGCCGGCACCGACAGTGACTTCCACCCAGGGAAAGAGATCGGCGCGGCAGCCCGAGGGATTGTCATCCCTCGCTTTGGCGGCGTCGCAATCGAGCTGCTGCCACATCTGATAGAAGCGGTGCGCCGGGCTCGCCGTATAGGAATCATAAGGCAGACTCGGCGAGGTGAGCTGATATGGCCCCGCCGGCAGATGGCCGGCGTCCTTGTCGTCATAGCGGATGCGGACATCGGGCGCCCCACTCCTCTGGCCGGTGCCGCCGGTCAGCAGATATTTGTAATAATCGCCCGGCAAGCCGTTTTCGATTGCCTTGGCGGCTTTCAGATTGGCCCGGGTGAGGCAGGACGTGCCGGAGGTCGCGCCAAGCGTCCGGCATAGCCATGGCGCCGCTGGGCCGCCGGTGAGCGCCGGCGGCAAGACCGTGTAGGGCGCCGTCTTCGCCGGGGCGAGCCGGTAGAGCTTGGTGTCGGAGGCTTGATATTGCAAGGCCTTGGCGTAATTGGGCCCGGGCGTGCCGTCGGCTTTAACGATCCCTTTCGAGAGAAGATTGGCGATCGCGTCGCCGCTCACCGGCCGATAAGTCGCAAAAATATGATCGAAGCTGCGGTTTTCGCCGAGAATGATGATGAGATGCTTGATCGGCGTGCGCGTCAGGCCGTCAGGCTGCGCGAGGCTTGGGCGCGCCATCGCGCCTGCCGTCAAAGCGCCTGCCAGCAGCGAGCTTAAGAGATGCTTGCGCCAAAAGATTTTGCGCCGCATGTTCGACCCCTTTCAAGCTCGGGGAAGGTCAAGCTCCGGGAAGGCGTTTTCCCGCCGCATGTTCAAGGCGCCGATTTACAGGCTCCAAATGTCGCCTTGGTGAAGCTCCAAGGTGCTGGCGACCCCGGCAGGGCTCGAACCTGCGACCTGCCGCTTAGAAGGCGGCTGCTCTATCCAGCTGAGCTACGGGGCCTTGCGGGCAAATCATCGGAGCACATGGCCTCGCTGGACGGTTTTTCCGGGTCATGCTCTTGCGCATGTGCCGGCCGCGCGGCCGCTCAATGGGTCCATAGTCCGTGTCGCGTCGGCTTGAAATTATCCGCATAGGCCATGATCTTGCGCCCTACTTTCGCCGGCGGCTCCACTCGATAGGCGATGCCATGCTTCTGCGCATAGGCGATCGCCTCTTCCACGGTGGCGAAGGTCAGGCGGATCTGCCGCTTCATGTCGCGCGATCCGGTCCAGCCCATCAAGGGATCGATGTCCTGCGGCGTTTCCGGGGCAAATTCCAGGACCCAGAACTGACTGCGCGCCCGACCCGATTGGGTGGCGGTTCGGGTCGGCCGATAAATCCGTGCGCTCATGCCGGCATTCCAATTTTTGCCAATTGTTGCACACTGACGGTCGCGTGGTCGGGGCAGCAGGATTCGAACCTGCGACCTGAAGTACCCAAAACTTCCGCGCTACCAGGCTGCGCTATACCCCGCCCGGCCCGCCAAACGGCCCGTACCGGCGCTTGGCTAGCATGGGCGCCGCATCCGAACAAGCCTCGCCAAAAGGCCTCACCGCGAGCCCGCTCTGCGCGTCACGGCGCGAACAGCGGATCGCGCACCTTGTCGCCGATCTTGAGGTTTATTTTGGCCGCCGTCCCGGCATTGACCTCGAGGACCGCGAGGACCGGCGCGCCGGAGGGGATGATATGCTCCGACAAGGGTTCGGTATCGGCGGCGATGCCGACCACGCGGCCAGATTTGGCGATGAAGATCATGTCGAGCGGTATATAGGTGTTCTTCATCCACATCATCACCGGCTGTTCGGTCTTGAAGTCGAACAGCATGCCGCGGTCGGCCGGCAAGAAGCGGCGGAACATGAGGCCTCTTTCGCGCTGCGCATCGGTGCGCATCACTTCGACGGAAAATTCGTGCGGGCCGCTCGCCGTGACGATGGTCAAGGGCTCCGTCCCCGTCTCCGCGGCATTGCCCGGAGCGGCACGAACCAGCGCGACGCCGATCGTGCCGAACAGCGCCGCGATCCGGAGGCCGAAGAGAAGACGCTTGCCGACGAAACGGAAGATGGCGGCGCCGATCGGCATGGCAATCCCGGGCGAGACATCGAAAAGAGTATCCGCGCCGATCGGGGAGACGCGAGACGCAAACCTCAGTGCCGGATCAATGTGACGATGGCAAGGCCGCTTCGAGTGGCCGCACTTCCGCCGCCATCAGACCCTTCGGTCCATCCCCGAAGCGGACGAGCAGGCCGTCGCCGGGCTTCAGTTCGGCAATGCCATAGCGGCGCAGGGTTTCCATATGGACGAAAATATCTTCCGTGCCGTCGCCGCGGGACAGAAAGCCAAACCCGCGCAGCCGGTTGAACCATTTGACGACGCAGATCTCGAAGCCGCCGCTCGGGACGACTTGCACATGCGTGCGCGCCGCCGGCGCCTGTGCCGGATGCGCCGCCGTCGATTCATCCATCGAGATGATGCGGAAAACTTGCAGCCCTTTGCTGCGCATCACCGCTTCGCAGACCACCCGCATGCCTTCCTGAGCGGTCTGATAGCCATCCTTGCGCAAAGTCGTCACATGCAAAAGGATATCCGACAAGCCATTGTCGGGAACAATGAAGCCATAGCCCTTCGCTACGTCAAACCATTTGATGCGTCCGACAACCTCGATGAGATCGAAGTCGGATGCGGCCGATTGCTCGACGCCCGCATGAACCTCGCCGCGAAGGTCGCCGCGCGGCAATAGCAAATCCTTGCTGCCCAACGGACCAGCTCCCAAAACTTCTACGCTGCTCATGCCTCACGACGTCGCTACACGCCTTGTCATAAGCACGAATCAGTTCAATTCCGTTTTTTGAAGGATAGCATTGGCCGAGGCCTGCAACAGGGGAAATTTACGCGGGCCTGTGGATGACTGGGGCGTTCAGCGCGCATCTGTGCTGCCGGTCCGGCCGCTCCAATTTGATTTGCAAGCACATTCGTTTTCAAAAGGCGGTACGCGAAAAAAGTCCGGTCTTGCCGGGAGTGCGTGGCGCCGGCTCAAATCCCCGCGGCGAGATCACGCGGCGAAAGGCTCGAATATGTCGCCGATATCGCCGCGCAAGACAATATCCGCCTGATCGTCGAGCGGCGTCTTCTCGTCATTGACTATCACTAGAGCCGATCCGGATCATGCGGAATCGGCTCTTTGGCACATCGGATATATCCGATGTGCTTGAATTACGATCCACATGATCGCGACAAATCGGCTCTACATCAAAGAAGTAGAGCATGTCCGTTATGAGACATCGGGTATACCCGATGTCTAAAATATCGGAAAAGTCTGTCAACTTTTCCGGGACATGCTCTAGCCGCGCGCCATGCTGACGGGCGATCGTCGGAAAGGCCGCGGCCGGATAGACGACGAGGGATGAGCCGATCGCCAGCAAAAGATCGCAGCCGGTGGCAAGCTCATGCGCCCGGCGCATGGCGGCCTCCGGCACGGGCTGACCAAACGAGAGGGTCGCGGCTTTGACGATGCCGCTGCAATCGGCACAGATCGGCGCCGCGCCCGTTGCATCGAATGCGCGGCGGATCGCGGCAAGCTCATGCCGCTTGCCGCAGGCGAGACAGGTCGCATAAGTGCCGTTGCCATGCAGCTCGACAATCGACTCGGCGGCGACGCCGGAGGCCTGATGCAGATTGTCGATGTTCTGGGTGATGATGCCGCTGATCTTGCTGCGCGCGACCAGATTGGCGAGCGCGCAATGGCCACGGCCGGGCTGCACATGGGCGTAAATATCGTCGAGCGCGAATTTCCGCCGCCAGGCTTCCTCACGCTGGAGAACATCGGCGACGAAGATCTCGAAGTCGATCGGCTTCAAGCGCCGCCAGGGCGAATTCTTGGAAGGGCGAATTTCTTGGAGCGGAAATCCGGCAGGCCGCATTCCGTCGAAATGCCGGCGCCGGTGAATGCGATGATGCCTTCCGATCGTTCGATCAGATCCTGCAAAGTGGCGCGTGCCGCATCGATGTCAGAAACAATCACCACGTGTCGCAGCTCTCGCACGGCCGTCAAATCGAAGAACGCTCACAAGCGCCAGGACATCGGCGCGTCGGAGGCGCCGCACTCAACTTTCCGGCGCCGGGGTCGTGCCGAGCAGACGATGCAGCTCATCATAGGGTTCCTTGGCCGCCATCAGCACGCCGCCGACGCGCACGGCTTTGGCGCCGGTGCGCGCCATGCGTTCGAGATCCTCGGGCGAGGTCACGCCGCCTTCCGCGACCGCGATGACGCGGTCGGCCGGAATGGCAGGAATGAGCCTTTCGCAGACCGTCAGATCGGCCTCGAGCGTCTCCGCATCGCGGTTGTTGACGCCGATGAGTTCAGCGCCTGCGGCGAGCGCCAGTTCGAGCTCCGCCTCATTGCGCACCTCGACGAGGGAATCGAGCCCTACCGATTGCGCCCGCGCGATGAATTCGCCGAGCTTTTCGCCGATCACATTGACCATCAACAGCACCGCATCGGCGCCGGCATAGCGGGCCTCGAGGATCTGATATTGATCGACGACGATGTCATTCGCCAGGATCGGCAGATTGCCGGCCTTGGCGGTCGCGAGATCGGCGATGCTGCCGCGAAACAGTCGCCGATCCGGCGAGGCCGAAATGCAGGTCGCCCCCGCGTCGCGAAAATCCTCCGCAAGGTCCATCACATCGACGCGGGTCCGCGTCACTTTTGAAAGCGGGGAAGCGCCGCGGATATCGGCGATGACGCCGACCTTTCCCTTCTCGAAGAAATGCGCGAGCAGGGCATTGCTGAAGCCGCGCGTCATCGCGAGCTCGCCGATCATGCCGGTCAGAGCGCCCATGGAGCGTTTGGCCTTGGCCTTGTCGACATCGACCTGCCGCTGCGCCATCACGGTCTTGAGCCGTGCCGGCGTCGTAATTGCCGTCATCTGGGAGGCGCCCCTATCGAAGTCTCACGTCTCGCACGATTGTCTCGTGCCGGATTCGTCTCGTTCCAGCAAGGGGCGTGCCTTCCCTGATGAAAGCTGCGATGGCGGCGCCCGCCTGTGCCTGCCCGTTTTTCGGGCTGTTTGACGCTATTGTGGCGCTTGACCCACTTTCGGCGCGGCCGGAAAATATCGCCAGTGTCATTGTGAGGCGGGATGCCAGGGGGTGATCTATGCCGATTCCAGCCGAAATGGTTGCGCCGGGCCATTGCTACCGCGCAAATGACAAGGCGCTGCGGAAGGTTTTGATCAAGCAAGGCCGCCGGATCACCTATATTATCCGCGGCGAACTCGCCTGGACGGTTCTGCGCAGCTATGTCGATGTCGACGATTTCGCAGCGGCTTGCGAAGCCGAGATCGATTGCGCGACCCTGCAGGATGTCACGGCGGAGGCGGCTGGCGCTTGATTGATGGAGGCCTCGCCCGGAATCGAACCGGGGTGCAAGGATTTGCAGTCCTCTGCGTAGCCACTCCGCCACGAGGCCAACCTCCGACTAGGCGTCGGGGTGCTAGCGCCTATAGCAAAGTATACCCGCCCCCGGCAAGGAATGCTTCGCGGCTTCATGCGCAAGTTCACCGGCAAGACGCCGCGGGCCGCGCATTTTGCGCCTTGGCAAAACCCATCGGGGCTTGCAATATGCCGGCTCTTCCACCTATATCGGCGCATATTCCCTGATAGCTCAGCTGGTAGAGCAATCGACTGTTAATCGATCGGTCGCAGGTTCGAGTCCTGCTCAGGGAGCCAGCCGAGCCGCTTCTTCGGCCTTTGCACATCTGGTCCAGGCAGTCTTCGCAAACGCCCTAGTCGGCAGTGTCAGCTGACGTCTGTCGTCTCGCATTGCGCAATGCCGCCGCGATGAGCCGGAAGCGCAGCGGATAGGGCAAGAGCTTCACCAATTTCGATATAGCGACAAGCGGCCAGGGAAAGGCGATCTCGAAGCCGCCGCGCTCGAAGCCGTTGCAGATGATCCTCGCCGCCGCCTCCGGCTCGATCAGCCCGGGCATGGCGAAATCCTTCTCTTGATCGGTCATCGGCGTGCGCACGAAGCCGTGGCAGAGGATCTGAAACGACAATCCCCTCGCCTGATAGGTCAGCTTCAAAGCCTCGGCCATATGGATCAGTGCCGCCTTCGAGGAGCCATAGGCGAGACCGCCGGGCAGGCCATTATAGCCGGCGAGCGAGGCGTTGATGGCGATCTGGCCCCTGCCCCGCGTCAGCATGGCGGCGAGGAGCGGTGCGAGACAATTGGCCGTGCCGCCGACATTGACGGCATGGGTGTGTGCGATCAGCGCCGCATCGAAGCCCTGGCGTTCGGCCGGGAAAAACACGCCGGCATTGAGGAAAGCGAGCGCAATTGGGCCGAGCTCTTTCTCGATCCGGAAGACCACTCCCCCCATTTGGCTGCCATTCGTCACATCGGCCGGAAAAGCGAAAATCTGCTCCGGCGCCATGGCGGCGAGGCTCTCGAGCGCATCCTCGCGGCGGGCGCTGACGGCGACGCGATAGCCCCGCCGGGCCAATTCCACGGCCGTCGCCCGGCCAATTCCCGAACTCGCGCCGGTTACGAAAGCGACGCCGTCCTCAGGCTTGGCGCGATAGTTGGCGCGATACATGATTTTTGCTCGCTGCTTTTAAGGACCGCATGAGTTGACAGTCCGCATTTGCCGGATCTATATAGTCGACAGCTTTTGTAGGGATAGGCCAGATGAGTTCTCCGGACAGCGTGGTCGAGGCGATCGGCAAGACCCCCCTCATCAGATTGCGGCAGGCGTCGAAGCTGACCGGCTGCACCATCTATGGCAAGGCCGAGTTCATGAATCCCGGCGGCTCGATCAAGGACCGCGCCGCCCATGCCATCATCGCGGATGCGATCGCCCGCGGCACTCTGAAGCCCGGCGGGCTCATTGTCGAGGGCACTGCCGGCAATACCGGGATCGGCCTCGCCCTCGTCGCCAATGCGCTCGGCCATAAAACGGTAATCGTGATCCCCGACACGCAGAGCCAAGAGAAAAAGGACATGTTGCGCCTGCAGGGCGCGAGCCTGATCGAAGTGCCGGCGGTTCCTTATTCCAATCCCAATAATTATGTGAAGCTCTCCGGCCGGCTGGCGGAACGGCTCGCCAAAGAGCATCCGCAAGGCGCGATCTGGGCCAATCAATTCGACAATGTCGCCAATCGGCAAGGCCATATGGATACGACCGGGCCGGAGATCTGGGCCGAGACCGAGGGCAAGGTCGATGGTTTCGTCTGCGCCGTCGGCACCGGCGGCACGCTTGCCGGCGTCGGCATGGCGCTGAAGGCGAAAAACCCGAGGATCAAGATCGGGCTCGCCGACCCAAAAGGCGCCGCGCTCTACGACTATTACACCCATGGCAGCTTGAAGGCGGAAGGCTCGTCCATCACCGAAGGCATCGGCCAGGGCCGGATCACCGCCAATCTGGAAGGCGCGCCGATCGATCTCGCCTTCCAAATTCCCGATGAAGAGGCGCTGCCGATCCTGTTCGATCTCGCCGAACAGGAAGGCCTGCTGCTCGGCGGCTCTTCCGGCATCAATGTCGCCGGCGCGATCCGGCTCGCCAAGGCGCTGGGGCCCGGCCACACGATCGTCACCATCCTCGCCGATTCCGGTGCGCGCTATCAATCGAAGCTCTATAATCCGGAGTTTTTGCGCGCGAAGAATTTGCCGGTCCCCGGATGGCTCGAAAACCCGAGCACGGTCACGCCGGACTTCGTGTAACGATCGTATCGGCGCTCAGGCTGCATGCAGCATGAACCAGAAGCCCATGAGCCAGAAGAGAAAGAAGATGACGGGTGCAACGAGCCTGTCCTGGTTGCGGCAGCGACGGGTAGATGTTGCGTACATGGCTTGGCTCCTTCACTGCGATCACCCTATGCAAGCTATCATCGCCCCCCGCCTGCGGCCTTGCGGTGTCGTTGCGCACAAAGATCGCTGCGACCCGATCCTCCAATATCTTGTGAGGTTTTTTCGATGAGCATGTCCGCCTCCTCCTTCTTTGTTTCGACGGATTGGCTCGCCGAACATCTGGGCGAGCCCGATCTCGCCGTCGTCGACGGCACATTCTTCATGCCGGACGAGAACCGGAACGCGTCTGCCGAATATCTCGCGGGCCATATTCCCGGCGCGGTCTTTTTCGACATCGATGCCGTCGCCGACCACGCGACGGATTTGCCGCACATGCTGCCCGCGCCCGAGGCCTTTGCCGCCGCGATGCGCGATCTCGGCATCAGCGAAACGATGCGGCTCGTCGTCTACGATGCCTCCGGCCTGCAAGGCGTCGCGCGCGTCTGGTGGACGCTGCGCCTGTTTGGCGCGAAGGATGTGAAGATATTGGCGGGCGGCCTGCCGAAGTGGACGGCCGAGGGACGTGCGCTGCAAACTGGCGCCGTCGCGCGTCTGCCGCAGAATTTTTCCGTGCATTTCGATCCCGCGGCGGTCGCTTCGGCCGCGGACGTTCTGAAAGCCTCGCAATCCGGCTCGGCGCAGATCGTCGATGCCCGTGCAGCGCCGCGGTTTCGCGGTGAGACGCCGGAGCCGCGGCCTGGCTTGCGCTCGGGCCATATCCCCGGCAGCCTCAATGTCCCTTGGCGAGAGGTCGTCGACAAGGGCGAAATGCGGTCGCCGCCGGAGGTCGCCGCCGCCTTTGCCAAAGCCGGTGTCGATCTCTCGCGGCCGATCATCACGACATGCGGATCCGGCGTAACCGCCGCCATTCTGCTGCTCGCGCTCGAAACCGCCGGCAAGGACGGCATTATCCTTTACGATGGCTCCTGGACCGAATGGGGCGGCCGCGGCGATTTGCCGATCACGCAAGGTTGAGAGCGGTCGAGCACGGATTTTTCGAGCAGAACCGCGCAGCGGCTGCGGGCAGCTTCGCGGCATTGCCAACGGGCTCTTCTCCCGTGGCCAAGCGCTGCCGCGCATGCATTGTTGCCGTTCTGCTCCATTAGCCAGAAAAAGTGAGTTCGATCGGCAAAGAGCTTGACGGACGAGCTAGCCGCGCTAGCATACCAATACGTCGCGAGTCATTTGAAACTATAAGAGGTTTCAGTGCCTCGTGCTGGGGAACGTTCGGCGCTCGTCGAATGTCGTTTGGTTGCTCGATGCGGCGCAAGGCCGCCTCGGACTCCTGAGGAACCAGACCGGCCGGCCCATCGCGCCGTCCCCGATCCTCCCCATTCGCGGGGGAGTTGCCGATCCGTTCATTCCGACCGACTCTGCAATGCGCGGTGGACGCGCGTTCGCGCTTTGCTCGGAAGGGGATCACTCATCGACAGACTTCAGGAGTGACTGCCATGTGTGACTATTCGCTGGAAATGTATGCCTCCCGGCCTGCACGCGAAGAAGAGAGATACGTCACGACCCGCTTTCCGTCGGGCAGCATCGGGCTCGCGGCCCCGGGCGATTGCACGACGGCTGTCTGCGTCCAGTATGACACGCGTCTCAAACTCGCAAATATCTCGACCGATCTGCAGGCCCGCCTCGCTGTGAAGCCCGAGGAAGAGGTGGTTTTCGCGCGCCTCGAGCATGGCGCCTATCGCGACGGCATCAAATTCGGCAATGGCAAGGAAGTTTCCTTGCAGCTGCTCGGTGCCGGCGTCGGCGTGGCGCTCGTCTCCCTGCATGAGAAGCCCGCGGCGGCGACCCGCAGCGAAGTGTTGGAGCCGATCGCCTGATTGCGGCCGGCTGACACGCCACGCGCGAAGCGAAACGCACCGCCGGCATCGGGCTTCTGCAGGAGCCAATGCCGGCGGTGACTCGCATCAAGCGAAATGCCGGGGCACCGCCTGCGGCGCGATGGAGGTGCTCACTACGCTTCTGCGCGCATGAGTTGTGGAGAGCCTTCGACATTTGCGATGCACAGAATGTGATGTTGCAATGCAAGAAAAGCGGGCCCGAGCTGCGGCCCGGTTCGGCGGCACTTTTTGCCGCATCGGCTGCCTATCTGCCGAAAGGATGATCGTCCGAATCTGCTTATTTTTGCATAGGCGGAGAGCTTGACAGATGCTATGAGGCCCGGGCGCAGACGCGCAACGGGCCATTTTTTTGCCGTTTTGCGACCATCAAGGCACCGATGAAAAAAATCGAGGCGATCATTAAGCCGTTCAAGCTCGACGACGTCAAAGAAGCACTGCATGAGACGGGCGTATCCGGGATCACGGTGACCGAGGCCAAAGGGTTCGGCCGTCAGAAGGGGCACACGGAGCTTTATCGTGGCGCCGAATATGTCGTCGACTTTCTTCCCAAAGTGAAGATCGAAGTCGTCCTGGCGGACGCCGCGGTCGATGCTGCTGTGGAAGCGATCCGCAAAGCCGCACAGACCGGGCGAATCGGGGATGGTAAAATTTTCGTCTCGAATATCGAAGGCGCGGTCCGCATCCGCACCGGCGAGACTGGGCTTGACGCAATTTAGTGGCCGCGATCAGACGGCGGCCAGCGTCTGCCGTGGACAACCTCATATCGTTTCAGACCAGAGAGGGTGAGACATGAAGACCGCGAGTGATGTGCTCAAGGCGATCACGGACAATGACGTCAAATATGTTGATCTTCGCTTCACCGATCCGCGCGGTAAGTGGCAGCATGTGACTTTCGACGTGTCGCTCATTGGCGAGGACACTTTTTCGGAAGGGCTAATGTTCGACGGCTCGTCGATCGCCGGCTGGAAGGCGATCAACGAATTGGACATGACCTTGATGCCCGACCCTGCAAGCGCCTGCATGGACCCGTTCTTCGCGGCGGCGACCATGGCGATCGTCTGCGACATTCTCGAGCCGACGACGGGTCAGCCCTATAACCGCGATCCGCGTGGCGTCGCCAAGCGGGCGGAGGCCTATGCCGCCTCGACCGGCATCGGCGACACCGCCTATTTCGGCCCCGAGGCGGAGTTCTTCGTCTTCGACGATGTGCGGTTTTCCGCCGATCCGTACAACACCGGCTTCGTCCTCGATTCGCTCGAACTGCCGATCAACAGCGACACCCCCTATGAGGGCGGCAATCTCGGCCACCGCATCCGCACCAAGGGCGGCTATTTCCCGGTGCCGCCGCAGGATTCGGCGCAGGACATGCGCGGCGAAATGCTCGCCGCCATGGCGGCGATGGGTGCCAAGGTCGAAAAGCACCATCACGAAGTCGCTGCCGCGCAGCATGAGCTCGGCCTGAAGTTCAGCCCGCTCACCAAAATGGCCGACCGGATGCAGATCTATAAATATTGCATCCAGCAGGTGGCGCAGAGCTATGGCAAATCGGCGACCTTCATGCCGAAGCCGGTCTATGGCGACAATGGCTCGGGCATGCATGTGCATCAGTCGCTCTGGAAGGACGGCAAGCCGCTGTTCGCCGGCAACAAATATTCCGACCTCTCCGACGAATGCCTCTATTACATCGGCGGCATCATCCGCCATGCGCGGACCCTGAACGCCTTCACCAATCCGTCGACCAATTCCTACAAGCGTCTGGTGCCGGGCTTCGAAGCGCCGGTTCTGCTCGCCTATTCGGCGCGCAACCGCTCGGCCTCCTGCCGCATCCCCTATGCCTCGAACCCCAAGGCGAAGCGGGTCGAGGTGCGCTTCCCCGATCCGGCCGCCAACCCCTATCTCGCCTTCTCGGCGATGCTCATGGCCGGGCTCGACGGCATTCAGAACAAGATCGATCCCGGCCAGCCGATGGACAAGGATCTCTACGATCTGCCGCCGGCCGAGTTGAAGCAGATCCCGACGGTGTGCGGCTCGCTGCGCGAAGCTTTGACCAATCTCGACAAGGACCGCGCCTTCCTCAAGGCAGGCGGCGTCTTCGACGATGATTTCATCGATGCCTATATCGAATTGAAGATGACCGAAGTGCTACGCCTCGAAATGACCCCGCATCCGGTCGAGTTCGACATGTATTATTCATCGTAAGCGGCAAGCGCCGGCAGCGGCGCCCGAGGCTTTCTCACGAACTGAGAAATGCGGCCCAATGGGCCGCATTTTTTATGCATAGATCATTGCGGCAGCTCCATTGACGAAGGCGCGCCTAGAGCATGTTCCGAAAAAGTTGTGCGACTTTTTCGATAAGAACATGCTCGACTTTATTGATTTTGAGCGTCTTCTTTTCGATCGGATGATGCCATCCGATCAGAAAACGCTCTAACGCGCCATTCGCAGCCTTGGTCGAGGGTTCATCCCGCGAATTCAAGTCCGCAGCGTCAGGGCGGCAACTTCGTGGTCGAGCGCGGTGCGAAGGGAAGCGGCCTGTGGCCGCGGCGACCGGCGTGCTTCGAGCATCTGGTCGTAGATCGAGATCAGCCCGTCGACATGCCGCTCCAGCGTCCGAGGCTCGGCCCAATAGGCGCGATAGGCGGCATGCGACATGGCGGTCACGCGAGCATCATCCCGCAGTTCGGCGAGCGCTCTCGCGAGATCGTCGACATCGCCGCTCTTGAACCAGAGGCCGGTCACGCCATCCTCGACTTCGTCGCTGCCGGCACAATTGTCGGCCACGACGATCGGCAGCCCGAGCGCCTTGGCTTCGAGCACGGTGAGCGGCTGGCCCTCATACCAGAGCGAGGGAAAGACCAGGGCGCGAGCCGCACGCATCAGCGTGCGCACCTCTCGCTCCTTCTGCCAGCCGAGGATCCGCGCCTCGGGAAAACGCGCCGCGACTTCCGCCGCGATCGGACCGTCGCCGACGAAAGTCGGCACAAGGCCGACCTTGCGCGCGGCTTCGGCAAAGAGAAAGGCGCCTTTTTCGGGCGACAGCCGGCCGACGAAAATAATGTCGCCGGCACTTGCATTCTGCTTCAAGCCGAGATCTTCGACCTTCACCGGATTGGACAGGCGATGCAACCGGGCGCCAGCCGGAATATAAGGCTCGGCAATCCTGCGCTGAAACGCCGAGATGGTGATGAAATCGGAAAAGACATCGGCCAGATGGACGATGCGCTCGGCGTAGAGCAGCCGCGCGGTGCGCCATAATTTGCGCGGATAATTGCGCGCATCGCAATGGGTCAGCCAGCATTGCGGCGACAGCGGCGCCAGCGTGCAGACTTCCGACTTTTGATAATTGTAAAATCCGCCATTCGGACAAAACAGGAAATATTCATGCAGAGTGAACACGGCAGGCAGGCCGGATTTGGCGATCGGCACGCCGATCATCGGGGAGAGCGCCTTCGCCCAGCCATGCACATGGATGATCGAGTTTTCCCGAGGGAGTGTCGCGAGCAGCTCGCCGAGTGCGGCCGCGGCGGGCCGGTTGCATATGCCCTGGACGGCGGCGGCGAGCTGCGAGGGATTGCCGACGAGATCATGCTGTTCGAGACAGCGGACCTCGACTCCGGCCTTGGCCAAATCCGGGTCGGCCGGCCCGGTCGCGGCAAAGAAGATCACCCGATGGCCTTGCCTTTTGAGGCCGATCGCGCTTTCGATGGCGACCTTCGCCTGGCCGCCGGTGATGCCGCCGAAATCGGAGCAGATCACGACGGTTAGGGCTCTTTTCGCGCCGCTCACCGATATCTCCCGCCATGATTGAAATCATCTCGACTTAGCCGGCGATCCCTTAACCGAGGGTTGACCCGCAGTCACAGCATTTGGGGCAATGATCCGGGAGCATGGGATTGTTCCTGGTTCGTTCTAGACTATCTTAGGTTAAACTTAAAAAGCGAATCAGCTTCGATGAGGAATGGAATGGCGAAAACCCAGGGTCATCATGCAGCGCGCAAGCCCGCGCCGCCTGCGGCAAAGCCCAAGACGCCGGGTCTGCTTGTCGCGGCGTCGAATACGCCGGGAGAAGCCGCCTATACTGCCGCCTCCATCGAGGTTCTCGAAGGGCTCGAACCCGTCCGCCGCCGGCCCGGCATGTATATCGGCGGGACCGATGAGGCGGCGCTGCATCATCTCTTCGCCGAGGTCCTCGACAATGCCATGGATGAGGCGGTTGCCGGCCATGCGAGTTTCATCGATGTCACCGTCGAGGCCGATGGTTTTCTGTGCGTGACCGACAATGGCCGCGGCATTCCGATCGATCCGCATCCGAAATTTCCGAAAAAATCCGCCCTTGAAGTCATTATGACCACGCTCCATTCGGGCGGAAAATTCGATTCCGGCGCCTATCAGACCTCCGGCGGACTGCATGGCGTCGGCGTCTCGGTCGTCAATGCGCTCTCGGAGCGCCTCGAAGTCGAAGTCGCGCGCGGCCAGATGCTCTATCGGCAGATTTTTATGCGTGGCCAGCCGAAGAGCAAGCTCGAGACGCTCGGCAAGGTAACGAACCGGCGCGGCACGAAGGTGCGTTTCAAGCCCGATCCGGAGATATTCGGCAAGGGCGCGAAATTCAAACCCGCCCGCCTCTTCCGCATGGCGCGGGCCAAAGCCTATCTCTTCGGCGGCGTCGAGATCCGCTGGCATTGCGCCCCTAGCCTGCTCGATTCCACGGGCGAGATTCCGGCCGAAGCCGTCTTCCATTTCCCCGGCGGGCTCAAGGACTATCTCGGCCAGGACATCGAAGGGAAGGAGCTCGTCGCCGAGCAGATTTTCGCCGGCAAGGTCGAGAAACAAGGTGGCCATGGCTCGCTCGAATGGGCCATCGCCTGGCTCAGCGAAGACGATGGCTTCGTCCATTCCTATTGCAATACGATTCCGACGCCGGACGGCGGCACCCATGAGGCGGGACTGCGCACGGCTTTGCTCCGCGGCCTTAAGGACCATGCCGAGCGCATCGGCCAGGCAAAGCGCGCTGCCGTGCTCACCGGCGATGATGTCATGGCCTCTTGCGCCGCGCTGATCTCAGTCTTTCTGCGCGAGCCGGAATTCCAGGGCCAGAACAAGAGCCGGCTGATGACGCAGGAAGCCGCGCGCATCGTCGAGACGACGTTACGCGACGCTTTCGATCATTGGCTCGCCGCCTCGCCGTCGGCCGCCTTGCGGCTCCTCGATTTCACCATCGAGCGCGCCGAGGAAAGGCTGCGCCGCAGAGCGGAAAAAGATGTCGCCCGCAAGACCGCCGGGCGTAAGCTCCGCCTGCCCGGCAAGCTCGCGGATTGCACGAACAACGCCGCGCAAGGCTCCGAACTCTTCATCGTCGAAGGCGATTCCGCCGGCGGCTCGGCGAAACAGGCGCGCGACCGGGCGAGCCAGGCCGTGCTGCCCTTGCGCGGCAAGATCTTGAATGTGGCGAGCGCGACGCGCGACAAGCTCGCCGCCAATCAGCAGCTCGGCGATCTCGTCCAGGCGCTGGGTTGCGGCGCTGGCGCACATTATAAGGATGAGGATCTTCGTTATGAGAAGATCATCATCATGACCGATGCGGATGTCGACGGCGCCCACATCGCCTCTCTGCTCATCACCTTCTTCTATAGGCAGATGCCGAAGCTCATCGAAACCGGGCATCTCTATCTCGCCGTGCCGCCGCTCTATCGGCTGACCCAGGGCGCGACCAACGCCTATGCCCGCGACGACGCACATCGCGACGAGATCACCCGAAAAATTCTCACCGGCCGCGGCAAGATCGAGGTAAGCCGTTTCAAAGGCTTGGGCGAAATGCTGCCGGCCCAACTCAAAGAAACGACCATGGACGCGCGCAGTCGCTCGCTTCTGCAAGTGACCGTGGCGGCCGAAGACAAGGCGGAAACCGCGGATTCGGTCGAACGGCTGATGGGCAACAAGCCAGATGCGCGCTTCGCCTTCATTCAGGAACGCGCGCCTTTCGCCGTCGAGCTGGTCGTCGTGTGAATCCTCAGCCGCTTCGCTGCCGATCGCGGCGGCCTTCGTCGCGGCGCAACGCCACA
The DNA here is from genome assembly GCA_963704745.1 of uncultured Alphaproteobacteria bacterium. Taxonomy (GTDB): domain Bacteria; phylum Pseudomonadota; class Alphaproteobacteria; order Rhizobiales; family Beijerinckiaceae; genus Methylovirgula. The sequence continues at coordinate 1,834,907 of OY969936.1, read as the reverse complement.
TTTTTCGGCTTCGCATCAACCTTCCATTAACCCTGGTCCAGCATCCTTGCCAAAGCTTGGCAAAGCGGGACAAAAGGCATGTGGATCTTGCGGCGTTTTCTGCGCCATGACGGCGGTTCGAGTTTCGAAAGCCTGGCGCTCGCGCTGTCTGTGGTCGCCGTGCTCGGCGTCGCCGGGGCCGATCTTCTCCATTATGCCTCGAAGAAAGACGGCGTGCTGACACGCGTCTTGACAAGCCTGCGGACGCAAACCGCGCCGACGACCGCGCATGATCTGGCCTTGCGCGCCGGGATCGACTATTCCACGACCGGGACGATCGTCGGCCTGAGACGCGCGTCCTCGCTCAATCCCTGCACCGGCGCCGTGAAATAGCGTCACCGGTGAGGGGGAGCGTGCGGGCTTCGCAAAGCGCCGGCTCCTCTCCCGCCAATAGGTTCCGAAGATTTCTCGTCTGCGCGGCGCCCCGGTTGGCGCCGACCGAGCTTTCGGCTGACCGCCACGTCATGCTGCCGTCATGCGACAAATCGTCCATCAGGCCGTCGGACCATGCGCGCGGAGAAACCGGGCTTAGTGACTTGTCGCATCACAGACAATTCGAGCGCCAGGGCGAGAGATTTTCGTCGCTTTATCGACAGGCAAAACGGCTTCCCTGCATTGCGGAGGTGATATTGCCACGACTGCGACAGCCCCTGCCTCGGCAGCCGCCGGCAACGGGCTCGGCCGCGCGAACAAATGCAACAAAGTTCCGACATTGGGCGAAAATGGCGGTTCTGAAGACGGTCGCGGCAGCGGCGCGACCGTCTTCAGAACGGCTTGGCCTTGCTTATTGTCCGTCCTTTGAGACTTGCAGCGCGCTTTCGGCGACACAAAGGGCGCGCGACGTTGCCAAAAATCGTCGGGCTCTCAGCCGCCATCGCCGCTTTGTCCAAAAGCGTCCCAAAGGACTGTATTTGCTGCTACATGAAGACAAAAGAATTGTAGCAATAAATACAGCTGTTATTACATTGTCGTAATTTCCCCGTGCCTTGACACACTACCGATCAGTAGTTGATCAATATTCTATTCAAGCTTATGCGGCCCAGCAGCCACGGCAGAAAGCTTATATGGCCGGCGCAGTCGGCAGATGCCTCTGTTTGCGTCTCTCTACTTGTTGAGAGCGAGCCAGAGCACTGAGACTAGATACGCATAAGCTTGCGACGACCTGTATAGAGCTATGTCTCGACCTTGCCGAAGGTTGGCTTCGTGCCTATCCGCGCAAGCAAAGCCCAAAGGATCTCCGATGCCGCAGAATGCCGATCATGTCCTCGACCATTTCGATTTGTTCCGGCAGCCGGAATATCGCGAGATGTTCGCGAATAAGCGCCGGAACTTCGAGAATATGCATTTGCCCGGCGAAATCGAGCGCATCACCGAATGGCTGAAGACGCCGGAATATCAGGAGCTGAATTTTAAGCGCGAGGCTTTGGTGGTCAATCCGTCCAAGGCCTGCCAGCCGCTCGGCGCCGTCTTCTGCTCGGCGGGTTTTGAAGGCACGATGTCCTTCGTGCACGGCTCGCAGGGCTGCGTCGCCTATTATCGCAGCCATCTGTCACGCCATTTCAAGGAGCCCTGCTCCGCTGTCTCTTCGTCGATGACGGAAGACGCCGCCGTGTTCGGCGGCCTCAACAATATGGTCGATGGGCTCGCCAATAGCTACAGTCTCTACAATCCGGCGATGATCTCGGTCTCCACGACCTGCATGGCGGAAGTCATCGGCGACGACCTCAACGCCTTCATCAAAAACGCCAAAGAGAAGGGCTCGGTCCCCAAGGAATTCGACGTACCCTTCGCCCATACGCCGGCCTTCGTCGGCAGCCATGTCACCGGCTATGACAATATGCTGAAAGGCATTCTCGAACATTTCTGGGACGGCAAGGCGGGAACCACGGAAAAGCTCGAGCGGGTCGAGACCGACAAGATCAATTTCATCGGCGGCTTCGATCCCTACACCGTCGGCAATCTGCGCGAGATCAGGCGCATCTTCGATCTGATGGGTGTCGAGCATACGATCCTCGCCGACAACAGCGATGTCTATGACACGCCGACCGACGGCACCTACCGCATGTATTCGGGCGGCACCACGCTCCCAGACACGGCCGCTGCGGTTCATGCCAAGGCGACGATCTCGATGCAGGAGTTTTCGACTCCGAAGACGCTCGCCTTCATTGCCAACCATGGCCAGGAGGTGAAGGCCTTCAACCACCCGGTCGGCGTTCAGGCGACCGATAAATTCCTCATGGAAGTCTCACGCATCACCGGCAAGCCGATCGGCGATGAATTGCGCAAGGAACGCGGCCGCCTCGTCGATGCGATGGCTGATTCGCAGGCCCATATTCATGGCAAGAAATTCGCGATCTATGGCGATCCGGACCTTTGCCTCGGCTTGGCCGGCTTCCTCCTCGAACTCGGCGCCGAGCCGACCCATGTGCTCTCCACCAATGGCGGCAAGGAGTGGGCGGAAAAGGTGAAGGCGGTCTTTGCGAGTTCGCCCTATGGCGCCAATTGCCAAGTCTATCCGAACCGCGACCTTTGGCACATGCGCTCGCTGCTCTTCACCGGGCCGGTCGATTTCCTCATCGGCAACACTTATGGGAAATATCTCGAGCGCGACACAGGCACGCCCTTGATCCGGATCGGCTTCCCGATCTTCGATCGGCACCATCATCACCGCTTCCCGGTGTGGGGCTATCAGGGCGGCCTCAATGTGCTGGTCAAACTGCTCGACGCGATCTTCACGCAGATCGATCGCAACACGATCGTCCCGGCCTATACCGACTTCAGCTTCGACATTATCCGCTGAGGCAGTTCGCGCCGCCAGGGCGCCATCGAGACGTTCCGTCGTCCTCGCTTGACGGAACGGCCTTCATCGTACGGCGGCCGGCGGCGGGCGGAATTTACCCGTCGTACCGGCAGTGGAGAGAGGCATTCCGCGGTCTCAGGTTTGCCGGATAAAACTCCATATATCCGTCGGCCGACCGTGTGATGAATGGCCCGAATTCATTCAATTTTTTCGAGGGGGTCTTTCCGGAGGGATCCGCCGCTGCAAAAATATGGTCGCAGGCCGAAATCGAGGGTGACGCGCATCCGCCTTTGAGGATATATTGCTGCTCCCCCCAGCGTGGCTCCGCCTTTGGGCACCGCCGCGCGTCCTTTCAGCTGAAGCGCTTCCGTTCTTACGGAAACGCTTCAGTTTTTTTCTTCAGTCTGGCTCGGAGTTTTGGGCGCGGCGCCACCATGGGGCCGGTTCGCAGCCTGCATTGGGACGGCTCGCTTCCGCGCCGACGTTTTTTCGCCGAGCCTTCCTTGCCAGCCTTGCCTTCTCGGCATTTACTTGGCTCAATTCTCCTTGGCCATAGCCGCAGGCAATGATTACAAGAAGCAAAACCGAGCCGCTCTCCCGCACCGAAGAAGCAGAGGAAATCGGCGCGCCGCCGCATGCCGTTGGCCATTCCACCAATCTCCTCGACTTGCCGACGGATTTTCTGGCGAGTTGCGATTTCAACGAAGCGCCTTGTCCGGTGCATATTTCCGGCGTGCGCGAGATGAATCCGAAGCTCTTTGAAATGCTTGCTCTGGCGGGCGGAATCGACGAGGCGGGCCGAGCCTTCGACAGCTATATGAAGGCCATGTTCGGGCTCGATCCCGAGCAGCGAGTGGACCCGCGCCGCGCCGGCGCCGCTGCACACCGCTATCGCTCCTCCTATCTCGATCTCATCCGCGGCTGGGCGTTTGACAGCAATGGCGCAGAAGGCGCGGTTCTCAAAGGCTGGGTGGAAAGCCGCTTCGGCATCTTCCCGACCTATCACAGGCAGGCGATCTGCCGGATTTCGACCGGCGCCTGGACCTCTTATATCGAAGAGAAGATGGCGAGCCGCTTCCACAACAATTCGATCTATGCGCAGCTCGATCTCGTCTATGAATTCTGCCAATGGGCGGCGCCGCATCTGCATCCGGGCGAGACGCATCTCATTCTTTACCGCGGCATCAATTCCTTCGAGGAGCATCGCATCGCGCGCCGCCTCGACAAGAGCACGATGGTGATGCGGCTCAACAATCTCGTCTCCTTCTCGCGCGATCGCGACATCGCCTCCTGCTTCGGCGATACGATTCTCACCGTCGAGGTGCCGCTGCAAAAACTCGTCTTTTTCAACACGCTCCTGCCCATGCATGCGCTCAAGGGCGAGAGCGAATATCTCGTCATCGGCGGCGATTACCTTGTGCGCAGCAGCGTGATGTGAGCGAGAGCCACCGTATATTCGGCGTGGCTTGGCCGTCGGACAGGACATGCAACCCTTTACAACAGACGTGTCCGACCGCGCTCTGGCCGCCTTTCTCGGGCTTGCCGTCGGCGATGCTTTGGGCGCCACCGTCGAATTCATGACCAAGGAGGAGATCGCCCGCGTCCATGGCGTTCATCGCAGCATCACAGGCGGCGGCTGGCTGCGGCTGAAGCGGGGTCAGGTGACGGATGATACGGAGATGGCGCTCGCTCTCGGCCGGTCGCTGATCCGGCGCCGCGGCTGCGATACCCGTGACATCTGTGAGGAATTCGCTGCCTGGCTCAGGAGCGGTCCCGTCGATGTCGGCAACACCTGCCGGCGCGGGATCAGGCGCTATATTGCGCAAGGCACGCTCGAAGCGCCGCTTTCCGACGGCGATGCCGGCAATGGCGCGGCGATGCGGGTGCTGCCGATCGCGCTTGCGACGCTCGGGCGGCGCGAGGACGCCGTGGCGTGGACGCTCGCGCAATGTCACATCACCCATCATCATCCTTTGTCGGATGCCGCCGCACTCGCCTTCGTCGAAATGACTCAGGCCCTCATCTCGGGCAAAGACCGCAGCGCCATGCGGCTCTATGCCGAGACGTTGCAAGAGAGGATACCGGCACTGCGCTTTACGCCCTATCCTGGCCGCTCGTCGGGCTATGTGATCGAGACCTCGCAGACGGTGTTCCATTATTATTTCGCAACACAGGGTTTTGCCGATTGCCTCGTCGCCACCGTCAATCAAGGCGGCGATGCCGACACCACCGGCGCGCTCGCCGGCATGCTGGCAGGCGCCACCTATGGCACCTCGGCAATCCCCCGCGCCTGGCTCGATCGGCTCGACAAAAAGGTCGTCGCCGAGATCAAGGCGCAGGTGCCGCAATTGCTCGCGCTTGCGGCGGCGTAAGCGCATCTCAAAAGTTTTGTCCTAGAGCCGATCCCGATCATGTGGAATCGGTTCGCGATCCACATGATCGGGACAAATCGGCTCTACATCAAAGAAGTAGAGCATGTCCGTCATGAGACATCGGGTATACCCGATGTCCAAAATATCGGAAAAGTCTGTCAACTTTTCCGGGACATGCTCGTGCCCTCACGCGCCGGAAGCCGGTGGCTCGAAGGAAAAGGCCGCCGCATGCCGTCCCCGCTCGCCCGGCGCCAGCAGGCGCATCGAGGGCTTTTCGAAGAGATCGCCGGCAAAATCTTCCGGATCGCTGTAGCCGGTCCAGGCCTCGAGGCAGAGATAGCCGTGACCCGGCAGGCACCAGAGCGCGAGATGCGGAAAATCCTCTACCGCGAGCGCGATCGCCGCGCCATCAGGCGCCTCGAACCGCAGGCCGCGGCTATGCGCGTTCAAAAAGCAGAGCGCATCATTTTCGAAAAGCCGGAAAGCCAAGGGCAAGACCCGGCCTTCGAGCGGCAGGCGGCGCAGCCGGCGCGAAATTAATCCGCCCGGCGCGACCTCGGGCACGCGTGGATCTTCCGCCGCATCAAAGCGGATCCGGTAATCCTTCGCCGCGCCGCCGGCAAAGGGCCAGCGAAAGCCTGGATGCACGCCGCAGGCATAGGGCAGGCTTCGATCGCCCGTATTCTCGACTTCGATCAGGCTCGCCAGCCCGGCTTCCGACAGGCGGTGCTCGACCGTCAGGACGAAGTCGAACGGATAGAGCGCCCGCGTCGCCGCATCGGCGGCAAGTTTCAAGCGAAGGCCGGCGCGGTCCTGGTCCACGACCGTAAAGCGCTGATGGCGGGCGAAGCCATGCAGGCCGAGCGGAAAGGTCTTATTCCCCACCCTCGCTTGGCCTTGCTTCGTCCAACCGACGACAGGGAAAAGGATCGGCGCGGTTTCCGGCCAGACCGAAGGATCGGCCTGCCATAGCAGGGGCCGGCCGGCGACCTCCCAAACTTTGATCTCGGCGCCGTCGAGCGCGACCATGGCGCGGGCCGCGCCTGCCACAAGAGAAATCACGCGAGCCATCCCGATATAGCGCGATCAATATCACAGAAAGCCAAACGGAGACTCCGGCATTCTCAAGACGACGAAACCCTTCGCTTTTCGGCGACTGAGAGCCATGCGCAATGCCCGGATCTGGATCGGCTATTCCTCAATCAGCCTGCGGATCACGCATTTCGCATCTTCGATCATGGCGCCGCTCGTCTCCGGCTGGTGCAAGACGTCGGCAAGGGAAAAGAGATCGGTGATCCGGGCGATGCGCTGCCAGTCCGCCGGCATCATGCCGCCGGCGGCGCGATAGCCCTGCTCCAATGCCGCGACGAAACCCGCAGCGCCATCGAGCGGCGGGCGCAGCAAATTGCCGAAATCGAAACCCGGCGCGCCGGCGAAGGCGAATTCCCAATCGATGATCGCCGCCACTTCCCATCTAGAATGAGTGCCCTGCCGGATCAAAATGTTGGAAGCGTTGAAATCGCCATGCACGAGGCAGGCCCTCTGTTGCCATGCCTCGACCCGATGCCCCTCGCGCGCGGCAAAAGCAAGGACACCGGCGGTGAGCTCCGCGCCTAGCCTTTCCCCGCCCAGCCCTTCGACCAGACATTGATTGAGATAGGCGACGAGCCCGTCGCGACTGAGATCGATGGGCGCTTGCACATGCAGAGCCGCATCGAAGAAGCCGAAGTTTTCATAAGTGAATCCATGGATCGCCGCGAGCGTGCGGCCGATTGCGTCCCCGACACTTGTGAGCGCGCCGTCGTCGAGCATCGGGAGAGCGGCGTCGAAAGGCGTCGCTTCGATCCATTCCATCACCGCAAAGGCGTGTCCGGTGACGGGATTTTCGGGCGCAAAATGCAGGAAGGGCGGAACAGGCACCTGCTTCTCCACCAGGCGGCAGAGCGCCATCTCCTTATGCGCGAGATCGCCGCTGCGCTGGTAAAACCGCAGGAGAAGCGCCACAGGTCGACCGGCGAGCCGCAGCCGAAAGTTCGTATTCGTCAACCCGCCCGCGACCGGCTCGATCGCGATGATCCGGCCGCCCGGGAAGAGCGGCCCGATCAGCCCCTCGATGATGGTTGCGTCGAGGTCGATGATGGGCCTGCTGCGTGGCCAATCTTCCCGCATCTCGAAAGGCTCGCGTGCTGCTGGTCCGGCACAACGCCGAAGACATCATCCGACATCAGCGTGCCAAAGCAGGGACCGCTTTCGTGGCCCGATACGCCGTCACTCCGCCGGGCCTCTCACAGAGCTCGGGTCATGGATCAAGTCGACGTCGGTTTGCGCATTCACACCGGCCTTATCTCGCCGAGCCGCGGTCACCGCATTCCAGGCGCCCAGAACAGCCAGCCGCACATCATCCATGACGGCGAAGACGGCGGGCACGAAGAGGAGCGACAGCAAGGTGGAGACGAGCAGACCGCCGATGACGGCGATCGCCATGGGCGAACGGAATTCGCCGCCGGCGCCGATGCCGAGCGCGCTCGGCACCATGCCGGCGATCATGGCGATCGTCGTCATGATGATCGGCCGTGCGCGCTTCTTGCCGGCCTCGACCACGGCGGCGGTGCGGGATATGCCCTTGGCCATCGCCCTGTTCGAGAAATCGACGATCATGATCGCATTCTTCGTCACGATCCCCATCAGCATCAATATGCCGATGATCACCGGCATGCTGAGCGGACGCCCGGTGACCAGCAGCGCGAGAATCGCACCGCCGATCGACAAGGGCAGCGAGAAGAGAATGGTGATCGGCTGCAGGAAGCTCGCGAACAAAAGCACGAGCACCGCATAGACCATGATGAGGCCGTCGCGCATCGCTTCGGCGAAGCCGCTGCTCAAATCGTCCATCGCTTCGGCAATAGTCGATTTCCGGGCTTTCACGCCCGGGGGCAGATGCTGCATCAGCGGCAGCTTGTTGATCGCGGCCTCGACGTCGCCGAGCGCGGCATCGCCGACGAGATCCGCCTGGACGGTTGCCGAGCGGGCGCGGTCGAAGCGATTGATACTCACCGGCCCCTGGCCGAACTCGATCTTTGCGATCGTCCCGAGCGGCACGGAACTGCCGGCACCCGTCGGCACTTTCAGATTTCCGAGCACTTGCAGGTCGCCGCGCGCTTTTTCGTCGAGCGCGGTGCGGATTGGAATGAGACGGCCGTCGGCATCGAATCTCGCCAGAGCCGGGCCGACATCTCCGATCGTCGCAAAGCGGATCGTCTCGCCGAGGCTCTCGGTCGAAACACCAAGCTTTGCCATAAGATTGAGGTTCGGCTTGATATGGAGTTCCGGCCGATCTAGCCCTGCCGACGCGACAATATTGGTCACCAGAGGAATCTGCCGCATCTGCACCGCAAGGGCGGCGGCGAATTTCGTGACCGTCGCACCATCGGGTCCGGTGAAGATGCGCGCCACCGGCCGGGCACCATAATCATCCACGAACCAATGTCTGATGCCCGGAATGTCGTCGAGATCCTTATTGATCAATGCCTGCAATTGCTGCACCGACAATTTCCGCGCGCTCTTCGGCACATAATTGACGGTGAGCTGCGCCTTGCGGACTTCCGGGGCGCCGGGTGCGATGCGGCCGCCGTCGATGAAGACGCTGGTCACTTCGGGGTGCTTACGGAGCACTTCGGCAACAAGATCCGTGACGCGCTGCGTATCGTCGAGCTTGGAGTCGGCGGGCAGCTCGATGGCGAGATGCGACCGGCCCGAATCCTGCGTCGGCTGGAAATCCCGCGACACGAGATTGGTGGTGAGGCTGAGAATGGAACCGGTGAAAAGCACGAGGCCGATGAGCACGGTCTTGTAGCGGTTCACCACCGACCATTCGACCACCCGGCCATAGCGCCGAGTCAATCGCCCTTCGACCTCCTCATGCGGATGCGCCTTCAGGAAATAGGCCGCGAGCATGGGCGTGATCAGCCGCGCTGCGAGAAGCGAGAACATCACCTCCGCGGCCACGGTCAGACCGAATTGCTTGAAATATTGTCCGGCGATATTGCCGATGAAACTGACCGGCGCGAAGACTGCGACGATGGTCAGACTGATGGCGATCACCGCCAGGCCGATCTCGTCTGCGGCATCGAGCGCCGCCTGATAGGCCGATTTCCCCATCCGCATGTGACGGACGATGTTCTCGATTTCGACGATCGCATCGTCGACGAGAATGCCGGTCGCCAGAGTGATGGCGAGCAGGCTCACGAGATTGAGCGAGAAGCCGAGCAGATCCATCACCCAGAAAGCGGGAATGATCGACAGCGGCAAGGCAATCGCTGCAATGACGGTGGCGCGCAGATCGCGCAGGAAGAGAAAGACGACGATCACGGCGAGAGCGGCGCCCTCGAAGAGCGTGTGCAACGCCGATTCGTAATTGCCCTGCGTATAACGGACGGAAGTATCGATGAGATTGATATTGACGTCCGGATGTTCGGCTTTGATTTTGCCGATGACCTTTTCGACGCCCGCCGCCACGCTCACATCGCTCGCGCCCTTGGCGCGCAGAATGCTGAAGCCGACGATCGGCTGGCCATTCAATCGCGCGAAACGATGCGGCTCGGCGATCGTATCGGTGACGGCGCCGAGATGATCGAGTCGCACTTCGCCGCCCTTCGGCAGGCTGATCATCGTTCCGGCCAGTTCCGCGAGGCTCCCCGCGCCGGCCAATATGCGTATCGGCTGGTCATCGTGGGCGCCAATATGGGCGCCAATATCGGTGCGGCCGGCCGCGACATTTTCATTTGTGCCGCTGAGCCGATGGCTCACATCTGCGGCCGTAAGCCCAAAGGCTTGCAGACGGTTGGGATTGAGCGAGACGAGGATTTCGCGCTTAACGCCGCCGATCCGTTCGACCGAACTCACGCCGCTGACGTCCTTGAGCTCGCGTACGACGACATTGTCGACAAAATAAGACAATTGCTCCGGCGTCTTGCTCTTCGAAATCGCCGCATAGGTCAGAATGCCGAGGCCGACCGCATCGACCCGCCGGATCAGCGGTTTTGAGATCGAGCTTGGCAGAGTGCCGCGAACGCGGGTCACCGCAGCCTTCACATCGTTCAAGGCGCGGTCGGTATTGACGTCGAGACCAAAAGTAATGGTCGTCGCCGACACGCCATCGCTGACCGAAGACATGATATGCTTCACGCCCTCGACATCGGCCACCGCATCTTCGATCGGCTTGGTGACTTGCGATTCAAGCTCAGCGGGCGGTGCGCCAATTTCGGTAACGACCACCGAGACGATCGGCGGATCGACATTGGGAAGCAGGGTGAGCGGCAGCTTCCTAAAACTCGCCGCGCCGAGCGCGAGAACCACCAGCGCGAAGACGATTGCCGGCAGCGGCCTACGGATCGACCAGGCTGAGACGTTGAGCGCCATTATACTTGCCCCGTCCGACCCGACCGTTCATTGAGAAGCATGCTCGCCGCGTCACTATGAAGCGGCGTATCGGCATGCGGGGCGACACCATCGCCGGCCTGCACGCCGTCTTTTACTTTTGCGCCTTGATCCGACAAAAGACTGATCCTCACTCCGCGTTGCTCCACGATGCGCCCATGCACCACCTGCGCGCTGGTGCCGTCCATGCCATAAAGCACGGCGGATTGCGGTACTGAGACTCCGCAGCTTCACCCCGCATCGATGTCGCGTGCACTTCCAACACACAGGCACCAATCCGCCGCCAGCGAAACGCGCACCCGCCCGAGGCGCCCCGCTGATCGACGGTCGACGCGATGCGCCCCACCCGCCGGTGCACATGGCCCCTCATAATATCCGGACGACCGCCTTGCCCGACGGCGAGTGCGTCGAGATAAGCGCTCGGTACATCGGCATCCATTTCGATTTCGTTGCTGGTCGTGCGGACACTCACTGCAATTCACACATAATACAAAATTTATTCGTACAATACCTAGGCTGCATCATGTCTGCCTTATGAAGGAACTGGCCCGCCAGCCTATCGCACGAAAAGGTTCACGCGCCTTTGGGCGGCGCAGGCCGCCCTGCAAGCGTGCTGCAGAAAAGTCTTTCGGCACGATGAGCCGGCGAGCCCGAGGCTTTCGGCCGCCTCCGCGATGCGAGACCCCGGCCGGAACCGGTCGTAACGGCGAAATGGAGCGTGGCGGACGACACCTGTCGTTAGAGAAGCTGGTCGTTAGACAAGCCGGTCGTTAGACAAGCTGGCGACGGCCGCCAGCAGCTCTGAGGCGCGCCACATGGCATCAACAATACGACCAAAATATGTGCGCAGATGAGAATCGCGAGAATCGCGAAAATGTCGAAGTTTGGCGCTTTCGTGCGCGCTCCAGAAAACCTATACAAAGGCGCTGATTGGCTTTGATGGCCAAAATCTCGACATGCTGATGAAGGCTAGGCCCATGACCGATCCCCTGCGTGGCCGCCCGCGGCGTATCCTATGCGTCTTTCCGCGCTATACGCCTTCCTTCGCCACTTTCGAATATTCCTATGAGCTCACCACGGGCATCAAGGCCTGCATGCCGCCGCAAGGTCTGCTTGTGATTGCCGCGGTTCTGCCCGAGCATTGGCAGGTGCGCTTCATCGACGAGAACATGAACGCGGCCGAAGACGGCGACTTCGCCTGGGCGGATGCCGTCTTCGTCAGCGGCATGCATATCCAGCGCCGACAGATCGACGACATTTGCCGCAGAGCGCATCGCCACGGCAAACCCGTCGTTCTCGGCGGCCCGTCTGTATCAGCCTGCCCCGAATATTACCCGAACGCCGACTATCTGCACGTCGGCGAGCTCGGCGATGCGACCGAGGCGCTCATCGAGATGCTTGCCCGTGACGTCGGCCGGCCGGACCGGCAGATCGTGCTGAAGACCGAGGCGCGCCGCGATCTCACCGAATTTCCGCTGCCGGCCTATGAGCTCGCGAGGATCGACCGTTATCTGATCGGCACGATCCAATTTTCCAGCGGCTGCCCGTATCGCTGCGAATTCTGCGACATTCCAGGCCTCTATGGCCGCGTCGCTCGAATCAAGACGGCGGCGCAGATCTTGGCCGAGCTCGACAAATTGCTGGCCTGCGGCGTCGTCGGGCAGATCTATTTCGTCGACGACAATTTCATCGCCAATCGCGCCGCCGTGGCCGAATTGCTGCCGCATCTCATCGCCTGGCAGAAGCGCACCGGCTATGCGGTCAGCTTCGCCTGCGAGGCAACCCTCAACATTGCGCGAAATCCCGAGATTCTCGCACAGATGCGGGAGGCCGCTTTCGACGTCATATTCTGCGGGATCGAGACGCCGGAGCCCGAGGCGCTGAAAGGCATGGACAAAAAGCACAATCTCGTCATGCCTATCCTCGACTCGGTCCGCATGATCAACAATCATGGCATGCAGGTCGTCTCGGGCATCATTCTCGGGCTCGACACCGACACGTTGGAGTCAGGCCGCAGGATTCTCGATTTTATCGAGCAATCGAAGATTCCGATGCTGACGATCAATCTGCTGCAGGCCTTGCCGCGCACGCCGCTCTGGGACCGTCTCGCAAAGGACGACCGGCTCGATCACGACGAAAGCCGTGAGTCGAATGTGCGGTTCCTGCTGCCTTATGACGATGTGGTGGCGATGTGGCGCGAATGCGTGGACGAGGCCTATGACCCCGTGCGCCTCTTTGCCCGTTACGAGCATCAGATGCGCGCGACTTGGCCCAATCGGCTACGCCGGCCGCTCAGCAAGGCGCGCTGCTCGCCGGCCAATGCGCGCCGCGGCCTTACCATGCTTGCCAAAGTGCTGTGGAAGCTGGGCGTCCGCGGCGATTATCGTGGCCCTTTCTGGCGCTTCGTCCTGCCGCGGCTGCTGCGCGGCGAGATCGAAGCGATCCTCGCAACCGCCATCTCCGCGCATCATCTCATCATGTTCGCCCGCGACTGCCGGTCGGGGCAAGGCAACGCCTCGAATTATTCGCCGAAACTGCGGATCCTCGAAGAGGCGGCGACGCAATAGACCTGCGCCAGTCCAAGGCGGTGACAGAGCAGCAGCACGGCGCTGGGCGACGCTGCCCACTGGCCAAGCCCTTTGGCACAACTCTGTCGTCAACATCGGCCGGGCTAGCGCGGCTTAAAATTAACGTCCTCTTTGGTTTTTTTGATGGTGTAGCCCATGGTGGAAACGCATCGAAATCGCTCAGCTCATAGCAAATTACGCTATCAAACACCTCGGGGACGAGATGCGCCATGATCTTCCACTCCGGCTGTTCTTTAAGACAAAGATCGTTGCCGGCCGAACGCTTTGCACGATCGATGTGTTCGCCAACCGAGTCGTCCAGCAGATAATCAAGCCTTGAATGTCGCAGAAGCTCTTCGATTATCGACGCATAACGCCCAATTCCTGATTGCAGATTGAGCATCGTGTTTAACATACTTTTGATATTGGGATGTCTCGTTGCGTAATTACGCTCCTTTTTGTTGGCCGTTGCAATTATTGAGAACACAATGGCAATGAGCCGTGCAATTTCAAAATCCTGATCCTGCTTGGTCGCTTCCAAATCTGTAAGAACAGGGATAACGCGCCGGAGATCATCGACTGCGGACACAAGCCCATCGGAGAGGGTATAGCGATCGAGGCCTTCCGGGCAATCGGAAAGGGCTTTGAACCACGGTTTTCTGATCGCATCGATGCGCTGGGCTTGCAGCGCCAGGAAGCGATCTTCAAAATATGCGAGGCCGCGTTGAGGAAACGTCAACTGATCGAGACGCACTAAAATTGGAGCGTCGAATTTATCAGCAGCGTTTTTCAAGAAGCATTTGAGAACGAGCGTTTTTTGCTCATGCGATGCAGCAATTGCATCTTTATCGAGCGTGAACGCGTTACCGTGATGCCGGCGGATCACGTCGCGATAATTTTGTGGGAGATCGGTATCCCACGGGTCCGTTCCGAACAGAACCCATATAAGGGTTACACCCTCACGATCATAATGAAGGCAGCGATGCGAGATTTCTGTTTCGAACGTGTTCGATAGCTGTATCTCAATTGCAAACGGCGAAAATCCGCGCCATTCGACATAGACATCCGGATATCTACCAAATGCATTTTCGGTGGGCGCAAGATACTCGTCGACCGCGCTTGTTACATATCGCGGGTCAGCCTTCACCAATTCCTCGATCTTTTCACATAACATGCGGTGGGCCGAAAATTCCTGCCGGCCACCGTATTGGTTAGCGCGAACCTGATCCATGTCACTGGTCGATTGGTGACGCCATCGACAAGTGGGATCGCCTCCTTTGAAATGAGCAAATAACGGGAGCGGTTTCCCGTTCATTCTCCGCGTTCGAATGAAAACTTCCGAACTGCACATCATGCACTTCGCAACGAGGCCGCTTCCTGGACTGTGGCGACCGTCGGTGAGACGATCCCGTAGCAATCCCCACGTGTCTTCCGGCATCGCGATCAGTTCGGAAGCTTTGATGGGACCTATGGTGCCTTCGAACATGGCTGCTTGAATGATACGGCGGGGTTTGTTTCTCATGTAACGGCGCTGTGAAATCCGAAGCTCGATTCCTTGTCTCGACCGTGACCGTCTTAACACGTCCGATGATTTGAAGTTGCCTCTGCGCCTTCACGAATCTTCGCCGAGACTCTCGTCGGCCAGCCCTATCTCCGCTTCGGGCCGCGCCTCGCCTTCTTCCGTCTCGCCTTCCGCGAGGCTGGCGAATTCCTCCTGCGGATCGCCATCCAGCGGATCTTCGTCCTCGGCGAGCGCCGGGTCGTCGGAGGGCAGCGGCACGGCAAAGCCGCTCGGCAGGCGGCCATCGAAGAGGCCGGCCCCCTTCAGCTCTTCGAGGCCGGGCAGATCGCCGATCGCCTCGAGGCCGAAATGCAGCAGGAAGGCTTCGGTCGTCCCATAGGTCACCGGCCGGCCGGGCGTCCGCCGGCGGCCGCGGAGCCTGACCCAACCGGTCTCGATGAGCACATCCATCGTCCCTTTCGAGATGGCGACTCCGCGTATGTCTTCGATTTCGGCGCGGGTGACGGGCTGGTGATAGGCGGTGATCGCCAAAGTCTCGAGCGCCGCGCGCGACAGTTTCTTCGGCTGCGTTTCGTCGCGCGCCAAGAGCCAGCCGAGATCGGCCGCGGTCCGGAACAGCCATTTCTTGCCGACACGCATGAGATTGACGCCGCGCGGCGCGTAATCGGCCTTGAGCCGCGCCAGCACTTCGCTCGCGGTGATGCCTTCGGGCATGCGCTGGGCGATCTCAGTCTCCTCGAGCGGCGCGGCCGCGGCAAACAGCATGGCCTCGGCGATCCGCATCGCTTCGTCGAACAATGCTTCGCTCGGATCAGCCAATTCCTTCTCGTCCCAGCTCGGTGCTTGCGGAAACAGTCTCGCGACTTCAGCCACTCCAATTCTCCTCGGCATGTCCCGGAACGCAGGCCTCGACCGGGCCGATCGAGACAGGCGACATTTTGTCCACAGGCCAATTGCGCAGCGCGCTGACTGGTCGATCCTTCGCATGAAGGAATGGCTTCGAGGCCGGCAAAAGATTCCCCGTGTGGCTGGGGCGGACCAGGAGCCCGGTGGCCTTCGCGGCGCCAGCCCCGCGCGATATTTGCGTATTCACCAGCCGCCTCACGCTGCGCTTCGAGCTGCCCGTTTGAGCCAAATCGGTGCAAAGGCGCGGTCCTGGCGCAGGCTGATCTCGCCCTGGCGCACCATCTCCAGCGCCGCTGCGAGCGCCGAGGCGCGCACGGTACGGCGCGTCTCCAGGCTCGTGCAATAGGCCGCAAGATAAGTGTCGAGAACGCTCCAATCCAGCACCTCGCCGGCAAATTTCTTGAGCGCTTCACGCGCTTCGGCGAGCGACCAGACGAAGCGCGGCTTGAAGCGGATGCGCGACAAGGCGTGTTTCTGCCTTTGTCGCGCATAGGCCGACAAGAGATCGTAAAGGCCCGCCTGCCACTGCGGCCGGCGGCTCACGGCCACCCCCTCCGGCTGCCCGCGCAGAAACATGTCGCGATCGAGCCGTGGCCGGTTGACCAGCGCCTCGGCCGCGGCGCGGATGGCTTCGAGGCGCTGCAGCCGGAAGGCGAGCGCGGCGGCGAGATCCTCGGCCGGAGGCTCGTCGTCCTCTTGCGCCTGAGGCAGCAGGAGGCGCGATTTCAAATAGGCGAGCCAAGCCGCCATGACGAGATAGTCGGCGGCGAGCTCCAGACGCAGGGTCCGGGCGGCCTCGATGAAGGCGAGATATTGCTCGGCCAAAGCGAGGACCGAAATCTTGTGGAGATCGACCTTTTGCCGGCGCGCGAGTTCGAGAAGCAGGTCGAGCGGGCCTTCAAAGCCGTCGACATCGACCAAAAACGTCGTTTGGCTGGCGGGCTCAGGCTCCGGTTCGAACGGCAGTTCCAAAAGCAAATCACTCAACTGATGCCTCATGTCGAAGGCTTTTGACAACTCTGGTCCGATCAGGCCGCAATCGCAAGCGCAGCCGCAATCTCCGCCCAGGCTTCCACAGGATCAAAGCTTGCGGCGGGGCCGGACATCGCCTCGGCCCGGCGCGCCGAAGCGCGCTGTGCACGCGCCAGCCTCTCACCGGCCAGCACTGGCGCCGCCGCGGCCACGGCGCGCGCCTCGTCGAGATCGCCATTGCAATGGAGCGCAATGTCGATCCCCGCTGCAAAGGCCGCAGCGGCGCGCGCGGAGAGGCTGCCGGAGAGCGCCTGCATGGAGAGATCGTCGCTGAAGAGGAGGCCGGTAAAGCCGATCCTCTTGCGGATGATCGCCTCGATCACAGGCGCCGAAAGTGTCGCCGGCGCATCCGGATCGAGCGCAGTATAGACGACATGCGCGGTCATTGCAGCCGGCAGATCGGCATTGGCGGCAAAGGGCGGAAAATCGCTCTCCGCCAAATCGGCCAAGGATGCCTTGACCACGGGCAAGGCATGATGGCTGTCGACCATGGCACGGCCGTGACCCGGCATATGCTTCATGACCGGCAGCACGCCTTCATCGAGAAGCCCCAGCGCCGCCGCGCGGCCGAATTCGCCGACCGTTTGCGGATCGGCCCCATAGGCGCGATCGCCGATGACATCGTGACTGCCGGGCACCGGCACATCGAGCACGGGCATGCAATCGATGGTGATCCCGAGCCCACGCAGATCCTGCGCCATCAGCCGCGCCGCGGACCGGACTAGGCGCCGCTTTGCTTCGCGCGGCAGATCCGCTTGCCGAAAGCGCGCCGCGGCCGGATAGGCGCGCCAGTGCGGCGGCCCGAGCCTCTGCACCCTGCCGCCTTCCTGATCGATGAGCACGCCGGCTTCGGCACGGCCGAGACAATCGCGGAGATCGTCGACGAGGGCGCGGACCTGCGCCGGGCTCGCGACATTCCGCTTGAACAGAATGACACCGAAAGGCGCGCTTTCGCGGAGAAAGGCGCGCTCCTCATGCGTCAACACCAAGCCCTGGCAGCCGCAGACGAAGGCGCGGATCATCGCGGCGATCCATCCAGATTCTGCCCCGCCAGCGGCCTCAATCCCGGGCGACGAAACAACTGCCACCCTTTGCCTCGAGCGATTGGCAGAGCTTCACCGCCGCCGGCTTGGAAAGACCGCCGACACGGACGCGATAAACCGATTTGCTCCCGAGCTTGGCATGGCGGAACTTCAGATGATGGCCCGCGAGTTCACTGCCATATTTATGCGTCAGGCTGGCGAGCGCATTGCGCGCCTCCGCCTCGGTCGCAGGCGCGGCGAGTTGGACGGCGAAGGCGCCGCCGCGGGCATAATCGGCAGCCGAGTCGTTTTGGCCGTTGTCGCGATCGACGACCTTGAACGGTCTCGTGCGGGCCTTGGCCTTCGGCTTTTCTTCGCTGCGGGAGGTCTGTTCAGATCCGGTCGGGCTGGCGACCAGGGCCTCTCTCTCCGGAGCCCCGGCGTCCGCCGCTAGCCGCGCAACGGTCTTCGGTGTCGCCGCCTCTGCATCGTCTGGGGCTTCGGCCTGCGGCGGATTCGCCTGCGGTACGGATGCGGCGGCGGGCGGCATCTGCGGCGGCGCGTCATCCGGGACAATCGTCCCGTCCGGGCGCACCGTAACGGTCTTGACCTTCTTCGCCTGGATCATTCCGGCGAGGCCGAAGGCCTGGCCGGGCGCGGCATCGGCCACCTCAGCGCCATCCGGACGCCCTTCCCAGGCGGGTGCGGCGGAAACCTGCCCGCTCGGCCCCGTCGTGCCGGGCGGTGCCGGCACGGGAACGGAAGCGGCCCCCGGCGCGGCTGATCCCTCCCCGGCATCGGCCGCAGCTTGCGCCAGATCCACCGGCTGTTCCACACGATTGACGACCCCGACCGGCGGCGGCTGCGGCGTCTTGTCGAGAACGGAGGCATCCTGAATCGCCGCTTTGGCGCCGGCGCTCATGGCCGGTGCCGGAGCCTGCACTTTGGCCGGGCTCGTCGCGGCCTCGATCATCGCAATTTGCTGCGGGCTGACCGGGTTGCGCTTGATCGCGAAGGTCGCGCCAATGCCGCCGATTCCGATGAGGATGATCGCCGCAGTGACGTAAAGCAGCCGGCGCGAACGCGGCGGCTCCAGCATCATCGGCGCCGGCCGCATCGCCATCTGCGCTTCCTCGAGCCAGTCCTCGTCATCCTCCTCGGCGACCGGCTCTTCGTAATCTTGCTCGTAGCTTTGCTCGTAATGTTGCTCGTAGCTTGGCTGCTGGTATTGCTGGCGGCGCTGGGCCGGCGCGCTTCGGTATTCAGGTTGGATCGAACCGCGCAAACCGGCTTCGATCGCCGCGAAATTGCCGCCAAGACTTGGGCCGCCAAGACTTGGGCCGCCAAGACTTGGGCCGCCAAGATCTGGGCCGCCAAGATCTGGGCCGCGCGATGCGCGCAGGCCATTGCTGCGCGCCGGATCTCGCGTGAGAGCCCGCGGCTGCAAGCCTTCCACCGGCTTTTGAACCTGCGGCGGATCGAACGGCCTTTCGGCTCGGATCACTCTCTCGGCGCCGGCAGGCCTGTCGGCGGGCCGGGCCAGCCTGTCGATTCCGACCGCCCTGTTCTGAGGCGCCGGTTTTTCCTGAAGGCCTCTGTCCTGGGAGGCTTTTTCCTTGAATACGCCGTGAAAAGGATCTTGCTCGCCGCCGACCAGGCGGGCGAGTTCGGCGAGCGGGTCTTCATTGGGCTGCGGCACGGCAGCGGGCCGGCGCAGCCGCCGTTCGAATTCGTCAAGATCAATCATCGGGCGTTGCCTGGCGACGGGCTCACTCATCACTTTTACCTCGACATATGCCGCCGCCGCGACATGAATTTGTCATTCGCGACTCTGCGGCCAATTCGGTCGCCCCACCCCTCAAAACCGGTGCCTCGCGTGCTGCGAAGACCGGTGTTCCAGCTTCAGATCAAAGCACGCCGCGGACCAGACGAATCCGCCTCATGCAGCATAGTTGAAAACCCATCCGATCGCTTGCGCATAGAGCGGCTGCGCCATCGAATTCGGCTCGCAACCCGCACCCATCCGTACCTGCTTGCCGCAGGCACGGCGAATGTGGCTCTCCTCCAAATCGGCGCTCGGGTCTTGCGCCAGATCAGCGCATTTCGTCCGGTGCATTGACGCCGAGAATGTTCAATCCTGCCGCCAATACGGAAGTCACGCCAGCAACCAGGGCGAGCCGAGCGACGGATAAATCTCTACTTTCTTCATTAACAAAGCGTAATTGTGGCTGATCTTTGCCGCGCGTCCAATGCGAATGCAGCAAAGAGGCAAGTTCATGCAGATAAAACGCAACCCGATGCGGTTCATGCGCGGCGGCGGCCCCCTCGATTACACGCGGATATTGGCCGATCAAACGGATGAGGCCGATCTCGCCTTCATCGACGAGCAAGGAAAAATCCGCCGCGCTCAGCGCCCCGATTGATAAATCGATTTCAGGAAACGTTGCAACCCCCTGACGCATAGCTGATTTTCCACGCGCGTGTGCATATTGCACATAAAAGACCGGATTGTCCTTCGACTGTTCGATGACGCGCGCCAGATCGAATTCGAGCGGCGCGTCATTCTTGCGGAACAGCATCATGAAGCGCACCGCATCGACGCCGACCTCGTCGACGACATCTCGCAAGGTCACGAATTCGCCGGCGCGCTTCGACATTTTGACCGGCGCGCCGCCACGCATCAATTTGACCAGCTGGCAGAGTTTGACGTCGAGCACCGCCTTTCCGGCCGAGAGGGCCGCGACGGCCGCCTGCATGCGCTTGACATAGCCGCCGTGATCGGCCCCCCAGACATCGATCAGAATCTTGAAGCCGCGGTCGATCTTCGACTTATGATAGGCGATGTCGGAAGCAAAATAAGTGTAGCCGCCGTCGGACTTCATCAGCGGCCGGTCGACATCGTCGCCGAAATCCGTCGATTTAAAAAGGACCTGCTCGCGATCCTCCCAATCCTCGATCGCTTGTCCCTTGGGCGGCGCCAGCCGGCCTTCATAGACGAGGCCCTTGGCGCGCAATTCGGCAATCGCCGCGCCGACCCGATCGCCTTCGCCGCTCGTCGTCAATGTGCGCTCGGAGAAAAAGACATCATGGGCAATGCCGAGGGCTGCGAGATCGGCGCGGATCATTTCCATCATGCCGCCGATCGCGGCGGCCCGCACGACATCGATCCATTCGCTTTCCGGTTTGCCGAGGAGCGAATCGCCGAATTCCATGGCGAGCGCGGCGCCGACCGGCTTCAGATAATCGCCGGGATAGAGCCCTTCGGGAATGGCGCCGATGGTCTCGCCGAGCGCTTCGCGATAGCGCAGATAGGCGGAGCGCGCCAGCACATCGACCTGGGCGCCGGCATCATTGATGTAATATTCGCGGGTCACGCGGTGGCCGGCATAGGCGAGGAGATTGGCGAGCGCGTCGCCGAAGACGGCGCCGCGGCCATGGCCGACATGCATCGGCCCGGTCGGGTTGGCGGAGACATATTCGACATTGATTTTTTGCGGCTCGGCGCTGCCGAGCCCGGCGCCGAAGCGCTCGCCTTGCCGCAACGCCGCCTTCAGAATCTCGGCGAAAACCGTGGGCTTCAGACGAATATTGAGAAAGCCGGGCCCCGCGACCTCCGCCTGCGCCACATCTTGGTCCTCGACGAGCAGAGCAGCGAGCTCGGTCGCGAGCTGACGCGGATTGCCGAAAGATGCCTTTGCCTCTTTCGCATAGACCATCGCCGCATTGACGGCGAGATCGCCATGCGCAAGATCGCGCGGCGGCTCGACGACGAAGCGGCCGAGATCGAGGCCTTCTGGCAGCCTCCCTGCTTCGACGAAGCGGCGCAGAAGCCGCGCGACACGGGCATGGAATTCGGCGTAAATGTTCATTGCTTAACGGACTTTCGTGACGCGCGCGGGCAAACTCTGTGCAAGAACCGCCCGGTGTCAAAGAGCGGGCGCGGCCTAACGTAAATCCGGCGTCGCGTCAAAGAGCCGTGCGTGTTCGGCCAAGGCATAGCGATCGGTCATGCCGGCGATATAGTCGCACACCGCGCGGGCGCGCCGCGCCTCTTCTTCAGGCGGGATAAGCGCCGCCGCCTGCGCCCATTCGCCCGGCATCCATTCCGGATTTTCGAAAAAGGCCGCGAAGAGATCGCTGACGACATCCGCGGCGAGCAGCCTGACGCGGATGATGCGCGGATGCCGGTACATATGCTGAAACAGAAAGCTCTTCACGAGTTTGTCGACACTCTGCGTCGCCGTGGAGAAGGCGATGACCGGACTAGGCTGCGCCCGCACCTCTGCGACGCTTTGCACCCCCGATTCGACGAGCCGGCGCCGGCTTTCTTCGATCGCATCCTCGATGAGATGGGCGATGACGCGGCGGACCAGCTCGTGAACCAGGCGCGGCCGCTCGAGCCCCGGATAGAGCTCTTCGATCTCGCTGCCGATATCGCGCAGAAAGTCCACTTCGGCGATTTCGGAGACATCGAAGAGCCCGGCGCGCAGCCCGTCGTCTATGTCGTGCGCGTTATAGGCAATGTCGTCGGCGAGCGCCGCGGCCTGGGCCTCGGCACTGGCGAAACTGCCGAGCGCCAGATCATGCTGGGCGTCATATTCAAGCAAGGCGACCGGCAGGCCCCGCTCGGCATAGCGGGCAACGGGCACTGCGCCCGCACCGATGAGCGGCCCATTGTGCTTGACGAGCCCCTCCAGCGCCTCCCAGGTCAGATTGAGCCCGTCGAAGGCCGCATAGCGCCGCTCCAGCTTGGTGACGATGCGCAGCGCCTGGGCATTGTGGTCGAAGCCGCCATAGGGCCGCATCAACTCGTCGAGCATCTCCTCGCCCGTGTGGCCGAAGGGCGTATGGCCGAGATCGTGGCCGAGCGCCAGCGCTTCGGCGAGATCATCGTCGAGACCGAGCACGCGCGCGATGGCGCGGGCGATCTGGCCGACTTCAATCGAATGGGTGAGGCGCGTGCGGTAGTGATCGCCCTCATGCGGGACGAAGACCTGGGTCTTGTGCGCGAGGCGGCGGAAGGCCGTGCAGTGCAGGATTCTGTCGCGGTCGCGCTGGAAATCGGTGCGCGTCGGCGAGGCCGGCTCGGCAAAGCGCCGGCCCCGGCTTTGCGCCGGATCGGCCGCATAGACCGCGCGCAGTAACGGAAAGGCCACATCTTGCCTGACCAGCGAAGACAAATCGGACCTCCAGAGTCGCCGGAACGGCTGCAAATCACGGCGCAGCCGAGCATTTTGGCGTAAGTCTTGCCACGACTCATTGCAGCCGCGGGCCCCGCGACGTATCTTCCCTATCAAGAGACGACGCAAGCGTCGCAAGTGCGACCCTGCGAGAACGACAGATTTCGAGGTTTTGTCATGACCGAAACCGCCGTCGAAACGCCGGTCGTATTGACCGAAAATGCCGCCCGCCGGGTTGCGGAAATCCTGAAGGCCGAGCCAGCCGGCTCCGTCCTGCGCGTCGGCGTCGACGGCGGCGGCTGCTCCGGCTTTCAATACACCTACAACATCACGCAGGATCGCTCGGAGGAGGATGTCGTCCTCGAACGGG
Source organism: uncultured Alphaproteobacteria bacterium (assembly GCA_963704745.1). Lineage (GTDB taxonomy): Bacteria > Pseudomonadota > Alphaproteobacteria > Rhizobiales > Beijerinckiaceae > Methylovirgula. Next base: position 1,811,661 of record OY969936.1, on the reverse strand, counting down.
AAGGCGCGACCGTGGTGATCGACCAGATCTCGCTGGACTTCCTGCGCGGCTGCCAGATCGACTTCATCGACGATCTGATGGGCCGCATGTTCAAGATCCGCAATCCGGCGGCGACCGCCTCCTGCGGCTGCGGCTCGAGCTTCGCTGTCTGAGCCGCCGCGCAAGTCCGCCGGTCGCGCACCGGAATTGGCGCAGCGGCTGCCGCGGCCAACGGCTGAAACGCCAATCGCAATCACATACGTTGGTACGGACCGGCCGTGCGGATCGCAAGTGATTCCGAAGGCCGGGGTCGGCTCTAGCTAGGGCCAAGATTTTGGTCTCTCCGCGCATCAATTTCTCCTTCTTTCTCTGGGCCACCGAACCGAACCGCGCTCGCTCCTCTGTCGTCAGCGGAGCCAGCCTTCGTCCAATGTCTCAGAGGCTCAGAGAACAGGGATGATCCACCTCACGCGAAAGAGTTCGACCGACTCTAAAGTTTCTCCGCTCGAAGTGACGAATCTCTGTCCGGCTGGCGCTCGCTAAGAGTATTCCTCTGGCGTTTCGCGCACGCGCGCTGTTTGACATCATGAAGAACGCTCGGGTGCGAGGTTGACAGATGGCCTAGCTCAGCTAACTTTGCATTAAGCCGCTATAAAGGGGGATTGGATGAGGTTCTTCATTGTCGCTGGGCTGGTAGCTCTCTCACCCGGCATGGCAAGAGCTGAATGTTTCGGCGACGCGCCTTATCAGGTTTGCTCTGACAGCTATACGGACAGCTCGGGAGATCTGCACGTGTGGAGTTCCGATAGCGAGGGACACAGCTATTCACTAGATACTTCCACCACTCATCTTCCTGGTGGCGGAACTGAAATCCAGAGCGATGACAGCGAAGGCAACCATTACTCAGTGAAGTCTTGGGTCGATTCCGATGGCGTCCACTCAGAGGACAATGAAGGAAATAGCTGCACAATCACCAGCACGGGGCAGACGATTGGGTGCGGTCAATGAAGGGATTATTTCGATAGGTTCTTGGGCGGGCCAATCAATCTTCAGGCGAGAGCAACGCTAGTCAGGTGGGTTTGTTGGTGTCGTCTCCACACCTGTCGTCCAATCCACGGCGAAGGTCGTCGCGTCGTCGATTTGTTTTGTCATCACGCCTAGCCAACCGCCAGTCCAGGTGCCGAAGGCGACCGAACCGTCCGGGCGGGATAACTGTTCTGGAAGCGTACGAATCAGATAGATCGGGTTTTGACCCTGAGAGTAAGAATAACCTAGCGAAGAGAAGTTTGGTCCGGATAGCACAAACATACTCACGCCCCGTCGCGAAAGTACAACGCGATCGAAGTGGTCATTCTTTAAAGCATCGGCACTTTGGAAAAGGACGCGTAAGACATCAGACGGGGCCTTTTCTGGATGTACTGCCCAAAGATCCAAGGTTAAGCTAGATGGACTCAAGAAGTTCGTATGATAAGCTAATAAAGTTATCCCTGTGTTGCGACTGTCTTTTGCCAATTCGCTGTTCACTTTGAGCAGAAGAGCGGAATTCCAGACCACCACAGCAACGCCAACGGCTAAGACAATAGCCGAGAAACCTAACGCGGCCGAGAATGCCTTTGGCTTCAGTCTCATGGGAGCCTCGTAATTACGCCGCGAGCCGGCACAGCATTGGCCCCCAAAATGGGGAATGCCGCTCACTTGAGATCAGGATATCGGTTTTCCTCGCGCTCTCAAATGCGGCGGATTAGTAGGGCCCTAGCTGTCGGCTTGACATCGAGTCGCTTCCCGGGCGACGGAGAAGGCCGCATCGCCTTTGCCGCACGAGGTCTGTTTGCAAGCGCTGTTCATCGGCCACACCTATATCGATGTCACTCTGCTTTGCAGCAAAGTGCCGAGCGGCGATGAAAAGACGGTGGCGCAGGACTATGCCGTTTCCTTCGGCGGCAATGCGGTGACGGCCGCCTTCGCCTGCGCCAAGCTCGGTTTCCCGCCGGATCTCATCGCGACGCTGGCCGATGATTGGCTCGGCCGCATGTTTCTCGAGATGGCCGAGGCCTATCATATCCGCCTCCATCCGCGCCGGGTGAAGCGCTCCTCACTCTCCTTCGTCCTGCCCAATGACGGCAAGCGCGCGATCATCCGCGCCCGCGATGATCATTATCTCGAGCCTTTCCCCATTCTCGACCTCGCCCAATGCCGCGCCCTCCACCTCGACGGTCATCAGGGCGATGCGGCGCTCTATTATGCCAAGCTCTGCCGCGAAAAAGGCACATTGACCTCGCTCGACGGCGGCGGCCTGCGCGGCAATATTGCCGAGCTGATCTCCTTCATCGACGTCGCCATCGTCGCCGAACGTTTGTGCGAACAAATGGCCCTTTCCGCCCAAGACATGCTGGCGTATCTGAAATCGAAAGGCTGCCGCATCGGCGGCGTCACCCAAAGCGAGCGCGGCATGCTCTGGTATGACGAAAAAGGCATTGTCTCGCGGATGCCGGCGCTGCCGGTTCCGACGAAGGACATCATCGATACGTCGGGCGCCGGCGATGTCTTTCACGGCGCCTATATAGCCTCCTATCTCGCGGCGCCGGAGCGTGGCTTCGCGGCGCATTTCGAATTCGCCCGCGCCGCCTCGGCCTATAAGATCCAACATCTCGGCAATGAGGCGGGCCTGCCGACATTGGCCGATATCGGGGCGATCGAACACGCCATCGCGCCGGCGTGAGCTTGCAGGCATCGCAGTGAGACGATCGGCGCTCCCCCTTAGAAACGAAAACGATTTGCGCTTCGGTAAATTCATGCTTGGCTGGCACGCTGTGCCGCGCATTCCGGGATGAGGGTTCTTATGTATCGCACCGCCATTCTCGGCGCTTTCCTTTTGATCGCCATGCCCTTGGCGCCGATGGAGATCCCTGCCCTTTTCGACTGGCTGACGCTGAAGGCGGAACTCGACGAGCTCGCCGGCGGCATCCAAGGGCTCAGCGCCGCGCATATCAGCGCCAATCCATCGCGGCGAGAGGTGACGATCGAAGGCCTCGTGCTGCGCCGCCCCGATCTCGCCTTGCGCATCGGCCATCTCACTTTGCGCCTCTCATCGCCGCGGCCCTCCTTTGCCGGCCGGGGCTTCATGCAAGCGGCCGCAGCGACGGATGTGGACTCGAAAGCGCCGGTGAAGGGCGCCGGCGCCGGTCTCGCGCAGACCGGGACGATCTCGGCCGACGACGTCACCATTGAGACAGCCGCGCTTCACGCAGTCATCAAACATATCGACATGGAAGGCACGCGCCTCGACAAGGCCGATCTCGACGCGCTGTTTGATACGCATGCGCACGCCTCGGCCGCCGAACGTCTCGCCAAAATATCGGCCGCCCATGTCGCCATCTCCGAGATCGTGCTCAAGAGCAAGCCCACGCCGCAGGACGCGCAAGGCGAAGCGGACGCCATGCCAGACGACGAGGCACAGAACGAGAAGATCGTTTTGCGCGACATCGCCATGGACGAAGTCGCGCAAGGCCGCGCGGGCAGCGCCGCGATCGGCGCGACGACCGCCATCATCCATTCGCCCGAGGCCGGCGAAATGCAGGCGGCCTTCGGACCGACGCGCATCACCGGCCTCGATCTCGTGCAGGCGGCCCGGCTTTTGTCCGCCACTTCTTTTCGCGACGCCGAGGCGCCGCAAACAATTTGCGACAGCCTCGACATCGACGGGGTGAAAATCTCCGTGCCGAAAGCGCCGGCCGAATTGGGCGTCGGGACGGTTGCGATCAAGGATGTCAAAGCCCGTTCGCTGCCGCAACTGTTGCGATCCGGTGATGGCCTGAGGACCGGCAAGCCGGCGACGGAGCGCGCGACGGCCTTCGCGCAGCTCATGGACGGCTTCGCGATCGGCTCGCTCGAATTCACCGATCTGCGCTTTGCAATGACAAACGGGACGACCCCTTGGACCGGCAGGATCGGCCGCGGCCACATGACCCAGATGGTCGCCGCCAAGATCGCCGAAGCGGGGCTGGAGAATTTCACCATCGCAGGCGAAGGGGCGAAGGTGAAAATCGGCCGCCTAGGCTGGCACGAACTCGATCTCGCGGCAAAGGAGAGCGGCGACGAGGTGCTGCCAAATAAGATCGGGCCGAACGACCGCGCGCCCTCTGCCGAGCAGCAGAAGATCAGTGCGGATACGCTCGATATCGACGTGAGCAATCTTGAATCCTACCAACCTCCACCTGGCGCGCCCACACATTTTCAGCTCGGCCATTTCGAATTGACGAGCAGCGATGCGGTCGACGGGATTCCGACCCGCATGAACGCGGCCTTCGACCACTTCGTCTTCGGCGTCGGCTCGTTGAAGGACGGCGAGCTCGCAGAGGTCGCGAGGCTTGGCTATGACAAGCTCGATCTTTCGAGCCGGCTCGCAGCGCATTTCAGTAATACGAGCGGCCAGTTGGACCTCGATGCCCTATCGTTGCGCGGCGTCGATATGGGCTCGATCCGGATTTCCGGCCGTTTCGATCACGTAACGAATGCCCTGTTTTCGTCCGATCAGTCCGAGATGGAAGCCGGCCTTCTCGGCGTGCTGCTGCGCCGCGTCGAGATCCGCGTCGAAAATGCCGGCCTTTTCGAGCGGCTGGTCGCGGCCGCCGCCAAAAAGGACAACACGACGCCGGCGAAGATCCGCAAAAAATTCACCGATGCGGCGACGGCCGCCGTGCCGGCGCTGCTCGACAATGGCCGCGGCGCCGATGTGCTTGCCGAAGCGCTTGCCAAATTCATCGCGCGGCCGAAGAATTTCCGTCTCGCCATAAGGGCACCACAGGGGATCGGCGCTCTCGAACTCGCGCTCATCAGGGATCCGGCGGCGCTGCTGCAACAAATCGAGATCGAGGCCGCCGCCGATGAATAGAGCATGATCCCGAAAAGTTGCAGACTTTTCGGATAAGATCATGCGTCGGAGAATGACATCATGATCCCGAAAAGTTGCAGACTTTTCGGATGAGATCATGCGGTGGCGATGCTGGCGCGCGATTAATCCGCCGCGTCCGGCGTCGGCGGGTCGGCGAGCTGGCGGGCGACAAGCTGGCCGCGCTCGCTCAGGCCGATGTGGCCCATGCGCGCGCGTTCGGCGACCAGGCCCTCGGTGAGGATCTTCATATGCACGGCACGCATCTCCTCGCGGGACATGCCGAGCTCCTGCTCAATCCTGGCGGCCTGGACCGCATAATCCGGCGGCGCACCCGTCCCAATGAGGAGTTTGAGCAGCCTCTCGCGCAATGCGGCCATCCGGTCCTGCGGGATCTCCGGAATGGCGCTGAAAACCATTTTTCCTTGCTCGGCCATACCGAAGGCGAAGCAAGTCATGCGCCAGCCGGACATATCGAGCGTTGGCGATCCGCAGCGCGCATGTTGATGAGCGTCTGCCGGATCTTGCCGGCTTTGCAGCCGCGGCCTATGCCGAATGGTCGTTCGGCGGCCCGCCGACCCTTCTGCTCTCACGCAAGCGGATCGCGGAAATCAACCCATGCCTCTCCTGGTCGAAATCTCCGCCGGCGAATTGATCGACAAGATCACCATCCTAGAGATCAAGCTGCAGAACCTCCAGGATTCTGCGAAGCTCGCCAATGTCCGGCACGAATATGAGCGGCTGACGGCAACGCTCCGGCGGGAGATTTTGCCAAGCGAGACGCTCGCGGCACTGACCGAGGCGCTGAAGACCGTCAATGCCGAGCTCTGGCGGATCGAAGATGACATCAGAGCGCAGGAAAGGATCCAGAGTTTCGGGGCGGAATTCGTGGCTCTGGCACGATCTGTCTATCGCATGAATGATCGAAGGGCGGCGCTCAAGCGCGAGATCAACGCGCTTTTGCGCAGTGATATCGTCGAAGAGAAGAGCTATGCGGCCTATTGATCCAACGGCGTGATCCGATCCCGCCCGATCGCGTTGCAGCACCATCGGGGCCCGCCCGCAGCAGGACGCGCGAATTGGCGAGAACCGCTTTACCGCCGCCCCCGCTTCCAGCTATGTCATGGACGCCCTGTGACGCGCCCGCATCAGATCCAACCCGCCGGGAAACCCGAGATGAAACGCATCGCCTTTCTCTCCGCCGGCACGCCGGAAGCCGAAGCCGCGCGCATTCGTCTGGTCCATGCCTATGGCAATTGCGATCCGGCCGCCGCGGATGTGATCGTCGCGCTCGGCGGCGATGGGCTCATGCTGCAGACCCTGCACCGCTTCATGGACGCGCAAAAGCCGATCTATGGCATGAATCGCGGTTCGGTCGGCTTTCTGATGAATGAATTTCGCGAGGAGGATCTCGAAAAGCGCATCGAGGAAGCAGAGCCATCGATCATTCATCCGCTCCTGATGGTGGCGACCGACATTCGCGGCGAGACTGCCAAGGCGCGCGCCATCAATGAAGTGTCGGTGCTGCGCCAATCCTATCAGGCAGCGAAGATCCGGATCTCGATCGACGGCAAGGAAAGACTCTCCGAGCTCGTCGCCGACGGGCTCCTGGTCGCGACACCGGCGGGCTCGACCGCCTATAATCTCTCGGTCGACGGACCCATTTTGCCACTCGATGCACCGCTCATGGCCTTGACGCCAATCTCCGCTTTCCGGCCACGCCGCTGGCGCGGCGCGCTGCTGCCCGACACGGCGCATGTGACGCTCGATATTCTCGAGCCGCACAAGCGGCCCGTCTCGGCCGTCGCCGACCATTTCGAATTGCGGGAGGTGGTGAAGGTCGAGATCGCCATGGATCATAGCACCGGCCTCGTCATCTTGCACGATCCCGGCCATTCTCTCGATGAGAGAATCCTGCGCGAACAATTCGGCTATTGACGGCTTTTTCTCTGCTTTCACATCCGCCATCCGAGCACGGAGCCCTCGACAAGACAGAGGTCCGGAGCTTTCCGACACTCGAGCGTTCAGACATGGATGAAGCGATCAAGATCCTCGGCCGCGAGATCCTGGCACGCGGCTACGGCCTGCTGCAAAGGGTGACATTGCGGCGCCGAAGATTCGACGCGAAGCTGCAGGACATCACCCGCGACGTCTATGACACTGGTAATGGCGCCGCGATCCTGCTTTATGATCGAGATCGCGGCCGGGTGCTGCTGGTGCGGCAGTTCCGTCTCCCCGTCTATCTGGCGACCGGCCAGGAAACGATCATCGAAGTTTGCGCCGGCAAACTCGAAGGCCTCGATGCCGCGACCCGCATCGTGATGGAGGTGAAAGAAGAAACCGGCTATGCGATCAGGGCTCCGCGCCATCTCTTCGATGCCTTCATGAGCCCTGGCGTCTTTTCCGAAAAGCTCAGCTTCTTTGTCGCCCCCTACTCTCCCGCCGACAAGGTCGGCGCCGGCGGCGGCCTCGCCGATGACGGCGAAGACCTCGAGGTGCTAGAGCCGACCCTGGGCGAGGCGCTGGCCATGATCGCGCAAGGCGAGATCATCGACGCCAAGACCATTCTTCTTTTGCACTATGCCAAACTCACGGGGCTGATTCAGAGTGCCGGCTAAGACGGACATGCTCCTGGCCTTTGAAAGAGAGCCTCACGCCGCCGCAAGCTCGGCTTCGAGCGCCGCCATGTCGATCATATAAGTCGTTGCTTCGCGCCGCCGGCGCGGTCCAGCCGCCTCGGCATCGGGATCGGTGAGCAGCAAGGGCGGTTCATGCGGCATGCCTGCCTTTGGCGCGATCCGCGCCGGCGAGGCTGCCGGCTGCGATCGCAAAGCGGCCGAAAAAATCCGCGCTTCGTCGCGCGCCGCTTCCGCTTCAAACCGGCGCAGCACCGCGAGCAGCCGCTCGAACTCGACACTTTGGAGCGCTTTGCAGGCGGTCAAAACCCGTTCGACTCTTTGCCGCGACAGGCGGGCGCCGGACTGATCCGAAAGATCGGGCGTATCGAGCGCGTCCATTGCGGCACGGAAGGCCGGCAGTAGCGGCTCGGCGAGTCCGGCCTTGCGGTAAAGCGCGGCGAAGCCGGCGCTCCGCCAGTCGCGGATCAAGCCCTTGACCCTCGCCAAAGGCACTTCCGCGAGATGGGCGAGCGCCGCCTCAAACAGGCTGGCGCTGCCGCTGAGCAGCGCGCGCAAGAGCAGGCTTGCGGTCAATTGACCGGAGGCCCGCAAATGCGCGACAAGCGGCATCGGGCCGGTTTCCGCATCGCCGCTCGTCGCGGCGATGATGATATGCGCTTGATCACGCGCCTCGCGCATGAGCCGCTGGGCGCGCTCCGGCGAAAGCCAGTCGCAGGCGGCGACGAAAGCCCCCAGCGCCGCGGCCGTCGCGGCGACGAGATCGGCGCGCAGCGCCGCGGGCAAACGCCTGTGGGTCAGCAGCGCCTCCCGCACCTCGCCGTCGCGGCCGAAGCGTTCGATCATCCGACGCATCGAAAAATCCGGCAGCTCGACGCTCGGATTGACCGCCAGCGAAATCAGAGCCTCGCGGGCGCCGACCTCGGCGATCGCCGCGGCGACGGCGACAGACAGGCCCGGCCGCAGCGCGATGGCCGATTGCGCGATCGCGTCGCCGATGGCGGCACAGTCGATGAGCTCCGAATCCGAGAGAATTGGCGAACGGCAGAGGACGATCGAGGAGATATCCGACTGATCGTCGGCGAGCGCGAGCACAATGTGGTGCGGTGCTTGCGCCGCGTTTGCAAAACTGTCCGCCAGGGCCTGCCGCACCAAGGGCGACGGATCGTCGAGGAATTGCGTCAGGACGAGCTTGGCTTCCTCGCGCGTGCCTTGATCGAGATCGGCGTAGAGATAGGCGCGGGCCAAGGCGCTCACGCCTTGCGCCCTTTGTCCGGGGCTCGCGCTGCGCGCCCATTGCAGAAACCGACGAATGATCATGCTCAGATCCGAAGCCGAAAGGCGCAGGAATGATCGAAGGGAGGCGAAAGCCTCACCTTCCGTCAGCATCGGCGATCATGGTAAATGGAGGTTTAAGGACACGGGCGGCCGGGATTTTTCGCATAATTTCAATGGCGCCAGGACATGTTTATAGATGAATGACGCCGATGCGTCCTTTCGACGAGACCATGATTCCGATGCGCGCGCTGCTTCTGGTCCATGCCGAATGCGAGGCGGAGATAGAGAACGCGCTCGACAGCAGCGCCGATGCCCTCGTCTTCGATCTCACGCAATTAGCGGCCACCGACGCGCCGCTGGCGCGCAAGCGCGCCCTCGCCGCACTCCAGCGCGCACGCCAAAAAGCTGGCCCTCCGCTTCTCTACGTCCGCGTCAATGGCCTGCGGAGCGACCTTGTCGATGCCGATCTCGACGCCATCATGCCGGGCCGTCCCGACGGCATCGTCCTGCCCCACTCGGAAAACGGCGCCGACATTCAGCATCTCTCCGTCAAGCTCGCTGTCCGCGAGGCCGAATACGGGCTCCGCGACGGTGCCACGAAGATCATCGCCATGGCGGCCGAGACCCCCGCCTCGCTTTTTCATCTGGGCAGCTATGTCGGCGCGAGCCGGCGCCTCGCCGGGCTCATTTATGGCGCGGCCGAACTCGCGCGGGCGCTCGGCATCGAGATGCATGAACGGCCGGATGGCACGCCGTCTGCGCCTTTGGCTCTGGCGCGAAACCTCACGCTCTTTGCCGCCAAAGCGGCAGATGTCATGGCGATCGACGCGGCTTCTCCGATCGGCCGAGACGATGCCGGCCTGCGGCGCGACTGCGAGACAGCCCGGCGCGACGGCTTTGCCGGCAAACTCGCGCTTCATCCGAGCCAGGTCGCAATCATCAATGCAATGTTCGCGAAGGGCGCCGCAGCCGAGGCGTGAGGCGCTACTTCGGGCGCGGCAGGCCGAAGAGCTTATCCACCACGGCATAATCCATATAGCCGCAGCGCGCGATCGGCTGCATCGCCGCCGTATCGACGCGCCCATCCTTGACGAACGCTTCGTCGATATGGACGCCGACGACCTGGCCGAAGACGAGATAATTCTCGGTCGCGGCGCCGGTCATGTCGTTCAGCCGAAAAATGTCGCTCACTTTGCATTCGAGCGCCGCAGGACTGGCGGCCACACGCGGCGGCGCGACGCAGCACGACGGCGCCGTCGCAAGCCCCGCATAAGCGAATTCGCTTTCGCCGCGCGGCAGCGGCGCAGAGGTCGCATTCATCTGCTCGCGAAGCGCGAATGTCGCCATGTTCCAGACGAATTCACGGCTCTCCTCGGCGAAGGTCAGCGAATCCTTTCGGCCATTGGAGGAAAAGACGACGATCGGCGGATCCTCGCAGACCGCATTGAAAAAGGAATAGGGCGCGAGATTGACCGCCCCGGAGCGACTGACCGTCGAGACCCAGCCGATTGGTCGCGGCACGATCAGCGCCTTGAAGGGATCCTGCGGCAAGAGCTTCTTGTCGCGCGCCTGGGGCTCATAGAAAATCAAGGGCTCACTCCAAGGCTCGGGAACGGGCTCAGGCACCGAAGCTCGTGACGATATCGGCGAGCGCCGGACGCGGACGATCGTCGCGCGGGCCGGCATTGCGGCCGATATGAATGAAGCCGGCGATTTTTTCGGAAGGAGCGAGGCCGAAGCGATCCAAGACCGCGCGATCATAGGCATACCATTCGGTCAGCCAGACGGCGGCGAAGCCCAACGCATTGGCGGCGATGATCAGATTCATGCAGACGGCGCCCGCAGTCATGATCTGCTCCCATTCGGGGATCTTCTCATGCGGTCCGGCACGCGAGACCACGGCGATGACGAGGGGTGCCTGCGCCAGCCGTCGGCGCTCGCCGGCAAGGCGATCGGCATCGGCGGCAGGATTGGCCGCCGCGAAGACATCGGCGATGACCTCGCCGGCCAGCTTGCGGCCTTCCTCCTTGAACAGGAGAAAACGGAAGGGCGCGAGCTTGCCGTGATCCGGCACTCGCGAGCCAATCGCCAAAATGATTTCGAGTTCCGCCTCGGTCGGCCCCGGCTCCGCCAGGGTTGCGGCCGGCGCCGAGCGGCGCGTCTTCAAAAGGTCGATCGTTGCATTCATGGTAGCTTCACCGTTGCAGGAGAGAAAATTGGATTGCGAGCATGGCCTCGGCGCAACCGGCTGGCCAGTCGCGTGCCAATCGCGGCGGGCGCCTACGCAAGCTCCGCCGCCACGAAATGGTCCATTTGTCTTGTGAGTGCTGACTCCGCCAGCCTGCTTGTGGCGCAAGCCCCGTCGAGAGCCAATCAAATCCATGTCACTGCTCGAGGCGACCACCGCTCCTACCGCCGCCTGCTGCTTCATGCTGCGCGCCGCGCGCGGAGTGCGGATCGATGCCGCCAAAAAGCCGATTCTGCGGGCAGATCTTCTCTTCCGCGCGGTCGAGGGTCCAGCCGGCCATTATCCTATCGAATTTTTCTTCGAACCTCTGTCAATCGCCAATTTCGCCGCCGTCGGCCGCACCCTGCTTCAGAGACGCCGCCCTGTTCCAGAGACGCAATGACGAGTGATCTCCTTACCACGCCGCGTTCTGCGCGGATGTTCCGTCGTCTCGCTGGGGTGACGCTCTGCTGCCTCGGGCTCATGGCGGCGAGCGCCGCAGGGGCGCAGCCGGCTCAGCCGGCGCTGACCAGGCCGCCGCTCATTCCCCTCGGCGGCCTCATGGCGCCACGGCCGGCTCCCGCGCCGGAAGAGCCGCGCAGCATTCTGCTGCTCTCTGCCTTCCTCAGCGCCACGGATACGCAGCCGCTGCGCGGCGGCCTGATCTGGCAGGTGTATGATGAAAGGGCGGAAGCGGACGGGTCCCATAAGCTCGTCGCGCAATCGACCAAGGCTGCGCCCGCCCTCGCCCTCCCGATGGGGACCTATATCGTCCATGCCGCGCTCGGACTGGCCGGCATGACGAAGCGGGTCACGATGACGGGCCAGCCGATGAGCGAGCGCCTGGTGCTCAATGCGGGCGGCTTGCGGGTCGTCGGCATGCTCGGCGCCAAGCCGATCAACCCGGCGAAGCTGTCGATTTCCATCTATGTCCCGGAGCCGGGCAATTCCGAAGCCGAGCTGGTTCTCGCCAACGCCCAATCCGGCGATATCATCGGCCTGCCGGAAGGCGCCTATCATGTCGTGTCGACCTTGCTCGACACGACGGGCGCCGGCTCGCTGACACAAAGCGGCGTCTCCAATGCGACGAACTCCGTCGTTCACGCCGATCTGCGCGTCCAGGCCGGCAAATTGACCGACGCGACCTTGCGCCACCGCGCCGCGGTGATCACGCTGAAACTCGTCAGCGCGCCGGGCAGCGAAGCCTTGGCGAATACGACCTTCACGATATTGACGCCGGGCGGCGACGTGATCCGCGAATTGATCGGCGCCTTTCCGTCTCTGGTGCTCGCCGAAGGCGAATATGTCGCCATCGCACGTCACGACGGCAAGACCTATCAGGCGGACTTCAAAGTGCAGTCCACGCACGATCGCGACGTCGAAGTGCTCGCGAAACAGTGATCCTTCAGCGCGACACCGCAGGGTTCATGGCTCCCGCCCGAATGAGCGCGTGAAATAGCCGCGCCGATGGCGCGCCGCTCAGAATCAGAGCTTGACCGGCGCCGCTCGCAAAATTACTCGTCTTACTAGAAATGTTGCGGCTTTTTCGACTTCGGGCAGGCCATGTCGCAGCGTTGCGTGAGATGCCGGCATGCCGGGAGGTGAGAATGAGGAAGGCTCTGCTGTTGCTGCTTCCAAGCGCCACGGCGCTCTGCGTGCCGCTCTATAATTTCATGGAGCCACGCCTCTTCGGCTTTCCCTTCTTCTATTGGTTCCTTCTGCTTCTCATTCCGGTCTCCAGCATCTTCACCTTCCTTGCCTATAAGGGAGAGGAAGGGTGATCGATCACCTCAACTGGACGGCCACAGCGGTCTTCATCGGCTTTTTCCTGCTTGTCACAATTCTCGGTTTCGTCGCTGCGCATTGGCAGCGCGGCGATCTCACCGATCTGCATGAATGGGGGCTCGGCGGCCGTCGCTTCGGGCCGTGGATCTCCTGGTTTCTGATCGGCGGCGACCTCTATACGGCCTATACGGTGATCGCCGTGCCGGCGCTGGTCTATGCGGTCGGCGCCTATGGCTTCTTCGCCGTTCCCTATACGATCCTCGTCTTCCCGCTGCTCTTCGTCACTTTCCCGCGGCTCTGGAGCATTGCGCATCGCAAGCATTATATGACTGCAAGCGACTATCTGCTCGGCCGCTACGCCAATAAATGGCTCGAACTCGCGGCCGCATTCACCGGCATTCTCGCGACCATGCCCTATATCGCCCTGCAGCTCGTCGGCATGGAGAAAGTGATCCAGGCACTTGGCTTCCATGGCCAGGGCATGTGGGGGCATCTGCCGCTCTCCCTCGCCTTCGTCATCCTCGCCCTCTACACCTATCGCAGCGGATTGCGGGCGCCGGCAATGATCGCCTTCGTCAAGGACATTATGATCTACATCTTCGTCATCGCGGCGATCATCGTCGTGCCGATGAAGCTCGGCGGCTATGCAATGATCTTCGATTCGGCGAAAACTGTCTTCGATCAGAAAGTCGCGGCCTCTGGCGGCAAAGTCACCGCAGGACTGCTGCTGGCGCCGAAACAGATTTGGCCGTTCCTGACTTTGGCGCTCGGCTCCGCCTTGGCGCTCCTCATGTATCCGCATTCGATGACCGCCATTCTCGCCGCCCGCAACGCCAAATCGATCCGCATCAATGCGGTCGCTCTGCCGGCCTATTCCCTGGTGCTCGGCCTGATCGCACTGCTGGGCCTGATGGCGCATGCCGCGGGCATCAAGGTCGCCGATCCCCAGGATGCGGTGCCGCAATTGTTCCTGGCCATCTTCCCCAGCTGGTTTGCCGGCTTTGCTTTCGCTGCGATCGCCATCGGCGCCTTGGTTCCCGCCGCCATCATGTCGATCGGCGCCGCCAACACCTTCACCCGCAATATTTGGAAGCCCTTCGTCCATCCGCGGATGACCGGAGCGCAAGAGGCCGTCCTCGCCAAGCTCATGTCGCTTGTCGTCAAGGTCGGCGCGCTGATCTTCATTCTCTTCGTGCCGACCAAATTCGCGCTCGATCTGCAATTGCTCGGCGGCGTCTGGATGTCGCAGATCTTTCCGGCCCTGATCTTCGGCCTGTTCACCCGCTGGTTCAGCGGCTGGGCTCTGTTCGCCGGCTGGGTCGTCGGCATGGTGCTCGGCACTTGGCTCGCCTGGACGCCCACGGCCTGGGTCCCGGTGCATGCGCTCTTCGGCTCGGGCATCGCGGTCTATAATGGGCTCACCGCGCTTGCGGCCAATATCGTCGTCGCCGCCGTGCTTTCGGCCATCCTGCCCAATACGGCGCATGACGACACGCGCGCGGAAGATTATGAAGACCTTCCGAAAAGCGAGGCCGGCGTCTGAAGCGCCGACATCTTGGCGCAGGGCCGCTTTGCCCGATTGCCGGCGCGGCGAAGCGGGCTGCGATATCGGCGGCTCTCGACAAACATTCGGACATGCCGCAGCATGAGGCGGCATGTCCGAGACCCCGCATTTTCCCAAACTACGGCCGACCGATTGGCTGGCGGATCTTTTGGTCTGTCTGCGGTTTTGCACGCGCGTGCCCATACCGAGGCTTGGTTTTGAGCAGCCGGAGCAGGACGTTTCGATTGCCGCCAGCGCCTCTATGTTGCCGATCGCCGGCGCTTTGATCGGTGCCGCCGCCGCTCTCATCCTATGGTTTGCGGCAAAGCTCGGCCTGCCCTCGTCTCTCGCCGCCCTGGTCGCCTTGGCGGCCCTTGTTCTTCTGACCGGCGCGCTGCATGAAGACGGGCTCGCCGATTTCGCCGACGCCTTGGGCGGCGGCACGCAGGAGCAGAGGCTCGCCATCATGAAGGACAGCCGGATCGGCAGCTTCGGCGGCCTCGCCCTCGTGATCAGCGTGCTGGCGCGGGTCATGAGCCTCGGCGTTTTGACAGAACACAGCCTCGGCCTCGCCAGCACGGTGCTGATCGCCGCAGCAGCCAGCTCGCGCAGCTTCGCGCTCGTGCCTCTCTATCTTCTTGCGCCGGCGCGCGAAGACGGTCTCGGCTCCGCCGCCGCCCATCCAAGAGAGCGTGAACTCGCCATCGCCGGCATTGCCACCCTCCTCATCGGCCTGCTGCCGCTGTTGGCGGGCGCGAGCCTCGCCCGCGTGCTCGGCGCGCTGATCATCGGCGCCGCGGCTGCCTATGGCATGACCGTGCTGGCGCGGCGGCTCATCCAGGGCCAGACCGGCGATGTCGCCGGCGCGATCCAGCAGGTCGCGGAGCTGTCCGCCTATTTCGTCTTCACCGCAAGGCTGTGACTACGGACGGTCAAGAGCATGTTCCGAAAAAGTTGCCCGACTTTTTCGACAAGAACATGCTCCACTTTATTGATTTTGAGCGTTTTCTTTTCGATCGGACGATTCCATCCGATCAGAAAACGCTCGAGGAGCGCGGGGTGGACGTCGCGCCCGTGGTCGAAAAGCAGCGGCGGGCCCCGTGAAGAGCCCGCCGCTCATACCGCCCTTCGTCCATGTCTCGCGAGACCAAGGGCGTAAAGGAAGCGCCTCTCACGCTCCGGCGAGATATTGCGTCGGATCGACAGGCCGCGCGCCCTTGCGCAATTCGAAATGGAGCTGCGGCGTCGAGACATTGCCGGTCTCGCCGGATTTGGCGATCACCTGGCCGCGCTTGACGGTCTCGCCGCGCTTGACGTCGATTTCGGCATTGTTCGCATAGGCGGTGATGAAGCCGTTCGGGTGGCGGATCAAAATGAGATTGCCATAGCCCTTGAGCTCATTGCCGGCATAGGCGACGACCCCTGCCTCGGCCGCTCTGACCGAAGTGCCTTCCGGCAAAGCGATGTTGATGCCGTCATTTCGGCCGATCTTGAAGGCCTGAATAATCCGTCCACGCGCCGGCCAGCGGAATTCCGGGACGGCCGCTGCCACCACGGATTTGCCGCCGCCCTCATGAACACTCGCCGTCGGCATCTGATCGACCGCAGGCTTCTTCGGCCCGGGCGCGGCAGCGGCGACCTTTGCCTTTTCGTCCTCGGCGACAGGCGCCTTGGCGTCACCCTCGGCGAAGCGCTCATTCGCAGCGCGTTCCTTATTGGCGACTTCCAGTTCGGCGCGCATATGGTGCTGCTCGGCTTTCGCCAATCTCTCATGCTTGTCTTCGGCGAGCCTGCGCTTCGCCGCGGCCTGTGCCAATTCCTCATGCTTGCGGTCGGCCGGCGGCGGACCTTTCACAAATTTCAGCCGTTCCGGGTGCTTGACCCCGACATGCACGCCGCTCGAAGCTGCAAGCGCGGCGTTATAGATCGGAATGACGAGCCGCGTTCCGGGCCGCACCTGCGCCGCGGAGAAAAATCCATTGGTTCTGAGCAAGGCCGCTTCCGGAATGCCATAGCGTCTGGCGACAATTCCGGCGGTTTCGCCCTGCGCCACTACGACCGGCATGCCGCCTTCGGCCGTCCAGCCGGCCACGCTCGCGCCGCGGCGGCCGACGGTAGCCGGCGTGTCGGCACCGCCATAAGAGCGCGCGGAAGCCAGATGCGGATTCGGATGGGCGGGCGCCATATAGGCCGGCACCGGCGCAGCTGTGCCGCCGGGCGGGGCCAGCGGCTGCGACTGAACCGGGCGCGTCGCTGCCGCCTCGGCCAGGCTTCCTGTCGGCGTAGGATCGGCATTGCGCGTGTCGAAGGGATTGCCGAAAGGATCGGCCAGGCGCTCCGAATTGGCACAGCCGGCAAGCAAGCCCGCCAGGCAGCCCGCCAGTGCAAGACGCACGGCCGGATGCGAGCCGATGAGCGACGCAATTCTTCCCATGACGCAACCCACAAACAAAGCCTAGTCGGCTCATTAAGTGGCAAGTGAGTTAAGGGAGCGTTTAAGGTGAACGGCCATTCAACAAAATTGGTGCAATTAAGATTGGCCCCGAGGCACGGCTCAGAGCATGCGCGCCAAGCCCGGCACGAGCGGCTGCAGCCGGCAGGCCCCGCGCCGCTGCTCGACGAGACCTCCATCAGCGGCGCGGGAGATCTCGACCAGGATCTGGCGCCAAGGCAGCGCCGGATCGCCTCTTGCCATCACCATCCTGCCTTCGGCGGCGAGCACTTCGACGAGCCGCGGCGGCACCTCGTCGATGCAGCCGTGAACGAGAATGCGGTCGAAGGGGCCGGCGTCGCGCGGCACCGCCAAACCGTCGCCGAAGACGACCGCCGCATTGGCCAAACCCAGCTTTTCGAGGCGCAAGCGGGCGGCGATGGCCAGCGATTGGAAGCGTTCGATCGAGACGATATTTTGCGCGATTTCGGCAAGAATGGCCGTCGCATAGCCGCTGCCTGTGCCGATTTCGAGCACGCTGTGATGGGCTGCGAGAGCCAAGGCTTCGATCATGCGGGCGACGAGCCAGGGCTCGGACAGGGTCTGGCCGCAGCCGATCGGCAAGGACAGTTCGCGGCCGGCGAGATCCGCATAGCGATGCGGCACGAAAACCTCGCGCGGCACTTTTTCAAGCGCTCGCAACAGGGCGAGATCGCGAATGCCGCGCGCCCGCAGCCGAAGGACAAAAGCCGCCTTCGCTTCCGCTGCAAGGTCACTCTCATCCATCGCAGCCGATCTCTTTGTCGTGCCCGCGTGCATTCTGTCCTTTGCTCGCCCAGCCGGACGGAGCAAGCGTGGCCTCACATGCTATGCCCTCGCCGCGGAACCGCTGCCGCCACTTCAATTCCGTGCCAAACTATAGAAATCAGGCGATTCGAGCCATCGCAAATGCACTCAATTAAAAAGCCGCGCATAGCGTGCGAGCGACGGCTCATGCGTCAGATCGAGCTTTAGAGGCGTCACCGAAATCCGCTTGTTGCGCAGCGCTTCGAGATCTGTGCCGGGCGGCGGCTCGGTGGTCTCCCGGTCGAAGGCGATCCAATAATAGGGATTGCCGCGGCCATCCAAGCGCGGATCGATCCGGATCACCTGCATGTCGCGGCGGCCCTGGATGGTGACCTCGACCCCGGCAACCAGCTCGGCCGGGCAATCCGGGAAATTGATATTGACCAGAATATTGCGGTCGATCCCGTCGGCGAGCAGCGCCTTGACGAGGCGCGCCGCATGCGTCTCGGCGCAATCCCAATGGATGGCGTCCTGCCCGGCCGGCCCGTAGCATTGCGACAGCGCGATGGAAGGAATGCCGAGCATGGTGCCTTCCATGGCGCCGGCGACCGTGCCGGAATAGGTGATGTCATCGGCGACATTCTGGCCGCGATTGACGCCCGCGAGAACGAGATCCGGCTTCACGCCTTGCAGGATGGAGCGCACGCCCATGATGATGCAATCGGTCGGCGTGCCCTTCACCGCGAAACGCCGCTCGGAAATCTTGCGCAGCCGCAAAGGATCGTTGAGCGAGAGCGAATGAGCAACGCCCGACTGGTCATATTCGGGCGCCACGACGACCACATCGTCGGAAAGTGCTGCGGCGATCCGTTCGAGGCTGGCGAGGCCCGGTGCGTGAATGCCGTCGTCATTGGTGATCAATATGCGCAATGTCATTTCTTCCTGTCGATCAGTGCGAGCCCGCCCATATAGGGCTGCAAAACCTTCGGCACGCGGACCGATCCATCCTCGTTCTGATAGTTCTCCAGGATTGCGACGAGGGCGCGACCGACCGCGACGCCGGAACCATTCAGGGTGTGGACGAAGCGCGGCGCCTTCGATCCTTCCGGCCGATAGCGCGCCGCCATCCGCCGCGCCTGAAACTCACCGCAGACCGAGCAGGAGGAGATCTCGCGATAGCGGTTCTGGCCCGGCAGCCAGACCTCGATGTCATAGGTCTTTTGCGAAGCAAAGCCGATGTCGCCGGTGCACAGCGTCACGACTCGATAAGCGAGTTCGAGACGTTTCAGCACTTCTTCCGCACAGCCGAGCATGCGCTCATGCTCTTCAAGCGATTTTTCGGGCGTTACGATCGAGACAAGCTCGACCTTCAAGAATTGATGCTGGCGGATCATGCCGCGCGTGTCGCGCCCGGCGGACCCCGCTTCGGCACGGAAACAAGGCGTGCAAGCCGTGACGCGGATCGGAAGGTCGCTTTCGTCCAAGATTTTTTCGCGCACCAGATTGGTGAGCGGCACTTCGGCCGTGGGGATGAGCCACCAACGGCTTCGGACGTCTGAAGCATTTAGGCCCTTTAGAACTACATTCCGAAAACCTAATACAAAATCATCATAATCGTCCCGTTTCGCGTTTGCTAAATAAGCCCTAACGTCTTCCTCAATCTTCGGCCAATCGGGTATTTCGTCACTAAACAAACCGGAATGAAGTCTAGCTTCCAAATCAAGGCTAGACCGAGCAAATGCGGCAAACTGATCCTCTAAAAATTTCGGCAATTGCGCTGTGCCGAACATCGCATCATCGCGCACCAGGATGGGCGGATCGACTTCCATATAACCATGCTCGCCCGTGTGCAGATCGAGCATGAATTGCGCGAGCGCCCGTTCGAGCCGCGCAAGCCCGCCTTTGAGCACCACGAAGCGCGCGCCGGATAATTTCACCGCGGTTTCGAAATCCATGAGGCCGAGCGCCTCGCCGATCTCGAAATGCTCTTTCGGCGTAAAAGCAAACTCGGGCTTTGTTCCAACGGCGCGGAGTTCCGGATTGTCATTCTCATCCTTGCCATAAGGCACATCCGGCAAAGGCGTATTCGGGATTTCGGAAAGTGCCTTGTCGAGCGCTGCGATCGCCTGCCGCTCTTCTTCTTCAAGCGCCGGCAGCGCCATTTTCAATTCCGCGACTTCGAGCTTCAAAGCTTCGGCGAGTGCCGAATCTTTCGCGGCCATCGCCTTGCCTATCTCCTTCGAGACGGCATTGCGGCGCTCCTGTGCTTCCTGCAATCTGGCGATTGCTGCGCGGCGCGCGTCATCGAGCGCGAAGAGCGTATCGGCGAGCGGTTCGAGCCCGCGCCGTCTGCGGCCTTCGTCGAAGGCCTCGGCGTTCTCGCGGATCCATTTGATGTCATACATGGCGAAAGTCTCGTCCCTCTCTGTGCGCAGAAAGAGGGCAAGGTGATGGATCGGCAAGCAAGTGCGGCAGGCAGCGAAAGATCAGCTCTCTTCTTCGGTCGCCGCCGCCTTGGCGCGTTGCTTCTCGATCACTTCAACCGAAAGGATCGACAGCTCGTAGAGGAGGAGGCCCGGCAGGGCAAGCGCCATCATGGAGAATATGTCGGGCGGGGTCAGCACCGCGGCGCCGATGAAGACCAGAACAATCGCATAACGCCGCTGCCGGCGTAGAAAATCCGCGCTGACGAGACCGACGCGGCCGAGCAGAGTGAGGATCACCGGCAGTTGGAAAAAAATGCCGAAGGCGAAGATCAATGTCATGATCAGCGACAAATATTCGCTGACCCGCGGCAGCAGCTCGATCTCTGCCCGGCCTGGCTGTTTCGCCTGCTGCATGCCGATGAAGAATCCCAAAAGATTCGGCATCACGACGAAATAGACGAGCAGCCCCCCGAGCGCGAAAAAGATCGGCGTGGCGAGGAGATAGGGCGCGAAGGCCTTGCGCTCTTCCTTATAGAGCCCCGGCGCGACGAAGGCATAAAGCTGGGCGAAGATCACCGGACAGGCGAGAAAAGCCGCGGCGAAGATCGCGACCTGGATCTGCGTGAAAAAATACTCCTGCGGCGCCGTATAGATGAGGCGGGCATTAGGACCCGCCACATGTTCATAAGGCATGAGAAGAATGTTGTAGATGTTCTTCGCGAAGAAAAAGCAGATGAAGAACATCACGACAAAGGCGACCAGGGCCTTGATGAGCCGCGATCTCAGCTCGATCAAATGATCCATCAGAGGCGCCCGCGACGCCTCTATGTCCGCGTCCGTCATTGGGTTTCCGTCGTCAAAGAGATCGGCGTCAAACGCGCCATGGGGTCAGCCCCGGTTGCGAAGCGGCTCCGGGTCCAGCGCGCGCTCGGGCAGCGGCTCCGCCGCCTGCGTGATGGGAGCGGCGGCGAGCGGCTTCGGCGTCGGATCGCGGAGCTCCACGGCTTCGAGCGCGATCTCGGGCTGTTCTTTGCGCAGCGCCTCGGCAAGCGGCTCGGCAAGCGGCTCGGCGCGGCCCGGGAGAGCCGCCTTGGCGGGCTGCGGCTCGACGTCCGCCTGTACTCCGACGCTCCTGGTCAGTTCGGCTCTGATCTCGCCAAGCGGGTCGGTGCCCGTGTCGAGCCGCGCAGCCTCGGAAATCTTGGCGGCCTCCGCCTTGATCTCGGCGAGATCGGCCTCATTCATCGCCTCCGTGAACTGCGCCTGGAATTCGGCGCCGAGGCGACGGATCTTCGCGATGGCCTGGCCGATCTGGCGCATGACCCGCGGCAATTCCTTGGGCCCGATGACGATCAGCGCCACAATGCCGATGATGACGAGTTTGGCGGCGTCGAATTCAAGCATGGATCAGTCGCAGAACCTTTGAGATCCGGTCTTGGAAGCAATCGAGCTCAGCTCGCCTTCTGCTGCTCGGAGACCTTGCCGGCCTCGGCCGGGCGCTGATGCTCGATCGCCCGCGGCGGCTCGGCATCGGCCGCAGGCTTCGTCTCCTCATCGGCCAGGCCCTTTTTGAAGGATTTGATCCCCTTGGCGACATCGCCCATGATGTCGGAGATCTTGCCCTTGCCGCCGAAGAGGAGCATCACCACTGCTCCCAGGATGAGCAAATGCCAGATCGAGAGACCTCCCATAGCGAAACTCCTTTTGCAAGATATTCCCGAAACCTATGCCTCGGAACGCAGGAACACAAGGATTGCGGCATAATTCTCGGCCGGATTCTTGGCCGGATTCTTGGCCGCATTCTCGGCCCTATCCGTCGGCCATGCACAGCTGGCCGGCTGGCGCTGGCGTAATGGATTGGCAAAATTGACAGCAATTGTCGCGGCGAAGGTCCAAAACTTGCTTTCCCGACACTTGCTTTTGCGCTCGCGCGACCCATGCTTAGGACCTAAGGCAGCCGCTTCCGAAATCCCGCTTTCGGAACGTTCCGCTGGCAGGGCATAAGGTCGCGGGCGCGAGCATGGCCCGGAAAAAGACCCATGCCGCTCTATGCCTTCCATTGCAAAGACTGCGACAAGAATTTTGAGACCCTGGTGCGCAGTTCCGATGTGCCGACCTGCCCTGCCTGCGGCAGCCAGAATCTCGAACGCCAAGTGGCGAAGATCTGCATCGAGATCAAATATCCGGCCATTGCCAAAGCCTGGCGCCGGCGGGCCGGCGTCGAAGGCCATTTGAGCAATGTCGAAAAGAAAGAGCGCCAGGGAAAATCATAGGCGGCCTTCGGCGCGAGCGGCAAAGGCGCGCCGGGCTTGGCCGGCGCGCCGTCCCATTTGCGTGGAGCGTGAAGCCATTCCATGCAAAGGAATCGGAGCGTGGCCGCAGCCGCCCGCGCTCGAAAGGGAGGTCCGCGCATGGCTCCGGAGGGACTGACGAATGTTCAAAGCGCATTCGGGCCCAAGGAGACGTCCGATCGGCTCGAGGGGGAGATCAAGGCAAAGGGGATGACGGTCTTCGCGCGGCTCGATCATGCTGCAGGCGCCGCCGCCGTCGGCCTGAGTTTGCGCCCGACCGAGCTCCTGATTTTCGGGAATGCGAAGGGCGGTACGCCGCTGATGCAGGCGCGCCAGACCATCGGGATCGACCTGCCGCTGAAGGCCCTCGTCTGGCAGGATGCCGCCGGCAGGACATGGCTGTCCTATAATGATCCGGCCTGGCTCGCGAAGCGGCATGATGTCGGCGCTGAAGCAGCCGCCGCGATCGCCGCCATGTCGGCCGCCCTCGAAGCGCTGGCGAAGACGGTGACGGCGCCTTGAGATTTTCAGGCGCGGACCAGCCGCCACAAACGCTCCGCGGCCGCCATTTCCGTAAAGCGCCCCGCCCGCCTCGCCATCGCCGCGTGGTCGGCGCCCCAGAGCCGCCTCTGGAAATCTTCGTCGACATGGGCGGCCGCCCAGGCCGCATCGAGCGGCATAGCGCCACTGGCGAGCGCCAGCGCGATGAGCGCGGAGCCGGTGAGCCCGGTCATGACATCGAGACAGGCGAGCGCCAGCGGCGCCCCGGCGCCGATCCGTGCCAGGCGATCGACCGCGGCCCGGACTGCCGCAATGGATGATTCCGGCTGTTCGACGTGGACGATGCCCTCGGCGCAGAGGAAGCGCGCGCCGATCTCGGTCTCGGCGAAGGCAAGCACCGGGTCCCAGGCCGCCGCCTGCGCCTCGACCAGACTCGCCGGTTCGCCGGCGCGATAGCAGACGAGATCCGAGCCGGCATATTTGACGATCTCCGCGGCGACCGGCTCCATGGCCCGCGCGACGCCGTCGATCGCGGCATTGGCGATGCGCGTCAGCGGCATCGTACCGGGATCGACTGCGTCCCCCTGCGCCTGCCATTCGTCGGCAATCGCCTCTGCCGCGGCGCGCGTGGGCAGCAGGAGCCTGGCCCTGGCCGGCGTCCGCGCCGGCCGCCCATCAAGCATCACAACGAAGCCATCCTCATGCGGGGCGGCTGCGGCGGTTTTGTAGAAGCGCTCGCGCAATGGAGTCTTGAGGCTCTGGCGCCCCTTGGCGATGGGATCGATCGAGGCCTGAGATGTCTCGGAAGCGGGTCTCGTCAACTGATCACGCATGTCCCTACCGGCAGTTGGCACCGACCGAAAATGCACGGCGCCAGTCGCGCCGGGATCGATCGTCGGCTATGAATGAGCAAGCGGCTCCGCTGGGCCTGGAAGGCGGAGGGCTTGTATGCAAATACAATGCTCTTGGCACTCACTGCAATGCCGCAGATCGGCACTGGCGAAGCCCCTGCACGGCCCGAAGCCGGGCAGATGCCATATCGGACAATGCGGACGAGCCCGAGCCGGAAGCGGCCGGTCTGCGCGGGCAGCGGGTTTGTGCGAGCGAGCCTGGCTCGTCACCGGAGTTTCGAACATGGGCAGCTTTGCCGCCTGCATAGCCGCCGGAGAGATCAGATGGACAAGGAAGCGGAAAGGACGGAATTTTCAACCGACCGCGAAGAGGACCGGCAGCTCAAGGACGACATCCGCCTGCTCGGCCGTATCCTCGGCGATACGATCCGCGAGCAGCAGGGCGCGGAGACCTTCGATCTCGTCGAACTGATCCGCCAGACATCGGTCCGCTTTCATCGCGACGGCGAAGAGACGGCGCGCCATCAGCTCGAAAGCATTCTCGAATCGCTGACGCCGGTGCAATCGGCGCAGATCGTGCGCGCCTACAGCTATTTTTCGCATCTCTCCAACATTGCCGAGGATCTGCACAACATCCGCCGGTTTCGCAGCGATGCGATCGCCGGCGTCCCGCCGGGACCGAGCACGCTCGCCTGTGCGCTGCGGCGCTGCAAGGAGGCCGGCGTCACCCCGGAGCAATTGCATCAGTTTTTCGATCACGCCTTCATGATGCCGGTGCTCACCGCGCATCCGACCGAAGTTCGGCGCAAGAGCACGATGACGCGGGAAATCGCGATCGCCCATCTGCTCGACCGGCGCGACCGCGAGCAATGGACCCGCGACGAACAGATCGAGATCGAGGACAAACTGCGCCGCGCTGTGCTCATCCTCTGGCAGACGAGCCTGCTGCGGCGCACCAAGCTCACTGTCCGTGACGAGGTCTCGAACGGGCTTTCCTATTACGACTACACTTTCCTGACTGAGGTTCCGCATCTCTATCAGATGGTCGAACGGCAGGTGCGAAACTATGCACCTTCCCTCGCCGATCAGGACATCGCCTCGTTCCTGCGTCTCGGCAGCTGGATCGGCGGCGACCGCGACGGCAACCCTTACGTCGATGCCGCGGTGCTGCAGCAGACGGTCTGCATGCATGGCACGCACATCCTCACCTTCTATCTCGACGAACTGGCCCAGCTCGGGGCCGAGCTCTCGATCAGCACCGAAGTGGTCAAAGTCTCGGAGGACTTGCGCGACCTTGCCGCAACCTCGCCCGATTGCTCGCCGCATCGCATGGCCGAACCCTATCGGCGGGCGATCGCCGCAATGCATGGACGCATCGCCGCGACCTTGCGCGCAATCGATGAACACCATCCGGTCCGGACCCGCGCCGTCAAGATGAAGCCCTATCGAAACGCCGACGAATTCCGCCGCGATCTCGACATCATCGACCGCTCGCTGAAGACGCATGGCTCCTACATCGTCACGCGCGGCCGGCTGCGCGCGCTGCGGCGCGCGGCTAAATGTTTCGGCTTCCATCTCGCGAGCCTGGATCTGCGGCAGAATTCCGAGGTTCATGAGCGCACGGTGGCCGAGCTTTTCGAAGCCGTCGCGCCTGCAACGGACTATCTCGCTCGCAGCGAAGCGGAACGTGTCGACATCCTGATCAAGGAGCTTCAGACACCGCGGCTCCTCGCCTCGCCCTTCCTCACCTATTCGGAGGAGACGCGCAAGGAGCTCGCGGTGCTGCATACGGCGGTCGAGGCACGCACCACCTATGGCGATGAGACCATAAGGACGAGCATCATTTCCAAGACCGATGCGGTTTCCGATCTCCTCGAGCTCGCCGTGCTCCTCAAAGAGGTCGGCCTCATCGCCGCGGACGGCAAGAGCCATATCGACATCGTGCCGCTTTTCGAGACGATCACCGATCTGCAGAACTGCGCCCAGGTGATGGAAACGGCGTTCGCCTTGCCGATCTATCGGCGCTTCGTCGAAAGCCGCGGCAATGTTCAGGAGATCATGCTCGGCTATTCGGACAGCAATAAGGATGGCGGCTTCATCACTTCCGGATGGGAGCTCTATAAGGCCGAGATCAGCCTCATCGAGACCTTCCGCCGGCATGGCGTCAGACTGCGCCTGTTCCACGGCCGCGGCGGCTCGGTCGGCCGCGGCGGCGGCCCGGCCTATGAGGCGATCCTCGCCCAGCCGAGCGGCGCCGTCGGCGGCCAGATCCGGGTCACCGAACAGGGCGAGATCATCTCGAGCAAATATTCCAATCCGGAGATCGGCCGCCGCAATCTCGAGACCTTCGTCTCGGCAACACTCGAAGCCTCGTTGCTGATGCCGGAGCATCATGCGCCGCGGCCCGAATATCTCTCGGCAATGGAGGAATTGTCGGGTGCGGCCTTCAAGGCCTATCGCGGCCTCGTCTATGAGACGCCGGATTTCGAGAATTACTTCTGGTCGTCGACGGTGATCACCGAGATCGCGACGCTGAACCTCGGCAGCCGCCCGGCCTCGCGCACCAAAACGCGGCGCATCGAGGATCTGCGCGCCATTCCCTGGGTCTTTTCCTGGGCCCAATGCCGGCTCATGCTGCCCGGCTGGTACGGTTTCGGCTCGGCTTTCAAGGCCTTCGTGGCGGCGCATCCGAACGACGGCCTACAATTACTCCAGGACATGTATGACGAATGGCCGTTCTTCCGAATGCTTCTGTCGAACATGGAGATGGTGCTCGCCAAGAGCAATATCGGCATCGCCTCGCGCTATGCCGAACTAGTGCCGGACAAGGCTCTGCGCGAGGAGATTTTTGGGCGCATCCGCGCCGAATGGACGGATGCGATCGAGGCCCATCTCGCGGTCACCAAACAGGCGGAACTGCTGCAAGACAATCCCGTGCTCGACCGCTCCTTGCGGATGCGCGTGCCTTATCTCGATCCCTTGAACCATGTGCAAGTCGAATTGTTGAAACTGCATCGCGCCGCCGACAGGCAGAACGAGCAGATCCTGCGCGGCATTCAGCTCACCATCAACGGGATCTCGGCGGGGCTGCGTAATAGCGGCTGAGGTCCTTCGCGCATGGTCTCGCGGCTATTCTCAGCCGCAAGACTCGAAGAGGCGCAGCCTTACTTCTTGCCTTCCGCGCAATCCTTGATGGCGACCAGCCGAGCCCCCTTATCCATTGTCTTGAGCCGCGGATCCATGAGGCAATGGATGCGCGCGGCGATTCGCGGGCGCGCTTCGATGATACATGCGGCAATGGCTTGCCTGCGCGTGGTTTCATCAAGGCCTTTCGCCAGCGCAGCGGCGCGGCACTGCTCCAGCACTTCCTTGTCGGACATGTTGTCCCCGCCCGTTGTGACTGGCTTATCTTGCGCCAGAGCCGGCAGGGTGACGAACAGGCCGGCGGCGACAGCAGCAAGGATTCTCATGGCTTTCTCCAAAATAGCGACCTGAAAAGAGCGACTCGAAAAGAGCAACCCGAAATCGGCTCCGCACCAAAGGGAAACATGTCCGCAGCCGAGAAGTCCATCAACTCTTCCGCGACACGCCCTATTCCGGCGCAGCTTCGATCGGGTCATAGCGCTTCACATCGAAGCCGAACATGTCAAAACTCTTCTGCATATGCGGCGGCAGCGGCGCCGTCACATCGAGCGTGCCGCCGCGCGGATGCGGCAGGACAATGCGACGTGCGAGCAGATGCAATTTGCGCTCGACCCCCTCGGGGATCATCCGCAAGGGATCGCGTCGGCGCGGATCGCGCGGATCGCCGCCATATTTCGGATCGCCGACGATCGGATGGCCGATCGCCTCGGCATGGGCGCGCAATTGATGGGTGCGGCCGGTGATCGGCTTCATCGACAGCCAGGCGAGTTGCGGCGCGAGTTTGTCGACAACCGTGTAATAGGTGACGGAATGTTGCGCATCTTCATCGCCATGCTGGGCGATGCGCATCTTTTCCATTTGCGCGCGATCCCTATGCGCATTTTTTCCGGGGCTCCTTGTTTCGCCCATGCCTTCGCCCTTGGCGAGAAACAGCGAAATGCGCCCTTGCGCCGGCTTAGGCACGCCTTCGACCACGGCCCAATAGATCTTTTGCGCCTGACGTGAGCGGAAAATCTCGCCGAGCTCCGCAGCAATGCGCCGAGTCTTGGCGACGAGCAAAACGCCCGATGTGTCGCGATCGAGCCGATGCACGAGCACCGGCCGCTCGCCCGCTTCATTGGCGAGCGACGCGAGCATCCCGTCGATATGGCGCGTCGTGCCGGAGCCGCCCTGCACCGCAAGCCCATAAGGCTTGTTCAACACCATCAAATCCTGATCCTCGTAAAGGATCATATCGCGGATCGCGCGTTGATCTTCTTCTGAGATTTTGGCTTTCGGCGCCGGCGGCGCGATCTCCATGGGCGGGATGCGGACTTTTTGCCCGGCCGCGAGCCGCGTCGCCGTCTTCACCCGCGCGCCATCGACGCGGACCTGGCCGGTGCGCACGATCTTGTTCAGATGCGACAGAGAGAGGCTCGGCAGCCGCCGCTTGAACCAGCGGTCGAGCCGCATACCCTCTTCATCTTCGGTCACTTGCAGGGTTTGCGTGTTCACTTTCGGCGCTTTGTCTGAATGGAAAATCGCGAGCTGCGCGGAAGCGGCTTTGGCGGCGTATCGCCGATCGGCATCGGTCATGTCTTCGACTGCCCCCGTTCGCGGCGCAGCCTCTCCCAATAGTCGAGCCGCTTCTTGATCTCGCGCTCGAAGCCGCGGTCGGCCGGCTCGTAAACCACCTGCCGGCCGAGCGCTTCCGGCCAATAGTCCTGCCCGGAAAAGGCGTCGGGCGCATCATGATCATAGTCATAGCCTGAGCCATAGCCTTCGGCCTTCATCAATTTCGTCGGCGCGTTCAAAATGATCTTCGGCGGCATCAGCGAGCCATGTTCTTTCGCAAGCCGCACCGCCGCGCCATAGGCTCTATAGGCGGCATTGGATTTCGGCGCGGTCGCGACATAGATCACCGCATTGGCCAAAGCCAGTTCGCCCTCCGGCGAGCCGAGAAAATCATAAGCCTCCTTCGCCGCATTGGCGACGACGAGCGCCTGCGGGTCGGCAAGCCCGATGTCTTCCACCGCCATCCGGACAATACGCCGCGCCAAAAAAAGCGGCGCCTCGCCGGCATCGAGCATGCGCGCGAGATAATAGAGCGCCGCATCGGGATCGGAGCCGCGCACCGCCTTATGCAGCGCGCTGATCAGATTGTAATGCCCCTCCTGCGCCTTGTCGTAGATCGGCGCGCGCCTTTGCACGATCTCGGCAAGCCCGGCCACATCGAAGCTCTGGCCGGGAGCGGGATGAGGAAAAGTGGAATCCGGTTTTCCGCCCGCATCCCGCTCTAACTCATTAGAATCGGCGGCGCGCCAGATCTCTTCGGCGAGGGTGAGAGCGGCGCGGCCGTCGCCATCGGCCATGCGCAGCAGAGCCGCGCGCGCCTCGGCGTCGAGCGGCAAGGGCCTGCCTTCGATCGCTTCCGCCCGCGCCAGAAGCTTTTCGAGCGCAGCCTCGTCGAGCGCGCGGAAGACGAGGACGCGGGCGCGTGACAGCAGCGCCGCATTGAGCTCGAAACTCGGATTTTCGGTCGTCGCCCCAATAAGCGTGATCGTCCCGTCTTCCATGACGGGCAGAAAACTGTCCTGCTGGGTGCGGTTGAAGCGATGGATCTCATCGACGAAGAGCAAAGTGCCCTGCCCCGTCGCGCGTCTCTTGCGCGCCTCTTCGAAGACCTTCTTCAGTTCGGCGATGCCGGAGAAAATCGCCGAGATCTGGACGAAGGCGAGTTTCGTTTCCCGTGCCAGAAGCCGCGCCACTGTCGTCTTGCCGGTGCCTGGCGGCCCCCAGAAAATGAGGCTGCCGAGCGAGCCGGCATGGATGAGCCGGGTCAGCGCGCCATCGGGACCGAGAAGATGATCCTGGCCCGCCACCTCTTCGAGGCGCTGCGGGCGCAGCCGGTCGGCCAGCGGATGCGGCGCGTCTTTGGCGAGGCCGGCGGCAGTAAAGAGATCGGACATGACACTCAATCTGGGCGCGCGGCACCGCAAAATGAAGGGGCGGCGCCTCGCCTCGCGGAGATCGTCGCTGCGCCCGCCTTTTTGGGCGCCTGCGCGACATTTATCAATTGGTTAATGTTTCAATGAGATTGCAGAAAGATCGGCTGTTTGCTCGGGTTCGATCGCAGGAGTTTTTCGCATGCGCACGATCGCATTCATCAATCAGAAGGGCGGTACCGGCAAGAGCACCCTCGCCGCCTGTCTCGCCGTCGCCGCGAAGGAGGCCGGCGAGCGCGTCTTCCTGATCGATATGGACCCGCAGAAATCGCTGATCAAATGGGGCCATCGGCGCGAGGACAAGGATCTCGCCGTCGAAGCGGTCTCCCCTGCCAAACTGCCGACCGTGCTCGCGGCCTTGGCGCGCGGCCGCGTCAATCTCGTCCTCATCGATACGCCGGCGACCGATTCGCCCGCCGCCGAGGCGGCGATGGCCTGTGCCGATCTCGCCATCATTCCGGCGCGACCGACCGTTTTCGACATCTGGTCGAGCGAGGTGACGCGCGGCAAGCTCAAGACGGCGGGCAAGGACTATGCCTTCCTGCTGACGCAGTGCTCGCCCATGCCGGAAAGCGCACGGGTGCGCGACGGCGCGGCGGCGCTCGAAGCCATGGGCGCACTTCTCCAGCCCTTCGTCTGCGCGCGGGTCGATTATCAGGAGGCGGCGCGCGAAGGCATGGGCGTGACGGAGATCGACCCAGAGGGCAAAGCCGCCGAGGAAATGCGGCAGCTCTGGACCTCGCTGAAGCGCCGATTCACACGCCTCAAGCAGCCCGAGAAGAGCCCGAAAAAGGCGGCGTGACGCCACATATCTTCTGTAACGGTGACATCAAGGCCGTCGCCTTTTCAAAATGGCGCGGCGAAATCTCCGGTGCATGTCGCCGCGACCGAAACGCTCGCGGCATCCACGGCAGATCTTAGAGCGTTTTCTTTTCGATCGGACGATTCCGCCCAAGCCAAAAGCTCTCGCGCTCAATATTTGGCGACAACTGGAGCCGACCCGCCGAAGTCGAACTTATAGTTCACGCCGAGCTTGAATATGTCGATATTTTGCCGGACCGCGATATTCTGTCCGTTGATCACGGCGACCGTCGGGAACGGTACGGTCGTGCTGCCCATGCCAATATGGTCATATTCGACCAGCGTGCTCCAATTCTTGGTCAGCGCATATTCAAGGCCGGCGCCGACCGCCCATCCGATCTCAGTCAAGTTGGTGGCACCAGTGCCAAGGGTAACAGCTTGGGTATTGGCGTTGAGACTATATGTAGTGTTGGTCCAGGCCCCCCCGCCCTTCACATAAACAAGCGATCGGTCCCAGGCAAAGCCGACCCGGCCGGTGAAGGTGCCGAGCGCATTTACGACGCGCTGACAATCGACGCCGCCGAGACCCGAGAAGCAGGTGTTCTCGCCGCGCAGATCCGCGCCGCTGCCATCCGCCTCGACGCCGAAGACCCATTGGCCCTGTTGCAGGTTGAACCCGACCTGGCCGCCGCCGAGCGGGCCGGTGGCGTGGATTATGTCGCCGAAGCCCGCGACATTGGTGGTGCCACCTAGGCCCGGAGTCGAACCGAATGGGTCGGACCATTGATCATTGCTTCAGCCGCCGCCGACGAGCCCGCCGACATAGAAGCCTGTCCAATTCACCGGCGCAGGCCGCTCAATCGGCCCCTTAATAATGCCGCCTTCCGGCGTCTTCTCGGCACCCCAGCGATAGCTGGTTTGCAGGAAGACGCCGTAGCGTTCGGTGGTGAAGCGCGCGGGCTCGACGGGTGCCGGCGGGGGAGAACCCAAGAAGTCGAACGTCTCGGTGCCGGTCCGCATATTCCAGGCCCAGTAGCGTGCGCCGATGCCGACATTCCACGCTTCGGTAATATTGTAGCCTAAAATCCCCTCAAGCATCACGCCGTCGCCCGACGACGCGGCCTCCGGCAGCAGGAGTTCGCGCGCATTGTGATCATCCTGGCCATTGAAACTCACCAGCGGCACATAGGCTGCATCCGCGGTGAATCTCAGCCTGTCGGTCAGCATGAATTGCGACGACAGACCGAGCCGCAGAGCGTTCAAATGATCATCTTCGGCAATGCCCAAGAAATTCGGTGAGAACTGTCCGGGCGTGCATGTAGCGGCCCCGGCGAGCTGGTTGCAGCCATATGTATTGATGTTTTGATCATAATAGGTATAGCCGACGAATGCTCCCACTTTCGCGCCGGGCGCCGTCAGGAAACTGTAGCCGAGATCGATCGTGGCATAACCGATATTTCCGGAATTGTTCGACTGCACCGTATTGGAATAAGCTCCAGCGGCCGGGAAATCCTCATCATTCATTTTGCCGCTGGTGATGCCGCCGGCGCCCAGGAAGCCCTTGACGAAGACACCGCTGGAATGATCGACG
Organism: uncultured Alphaproteobacteria bacterium; assembly: GCA_963704745.1. Taxonomy (GTDB): domain Bacteria; phylum Pseudomonadota; class Alphaproteobacteria; order Rhizobiales; family Beijerinckiaceae; genus Methylovirgula. Next base: position 1,779,519 of record OY969936.1, on the reverse strand, counting down.
CGGGCAAAAACTTCACCAGTATAGCCGTTGAGGTCGTTGTACTGCAGCCGCGAAGCGAGAATGTTGGGGTTGTTCAACAAGGGTTGCGGCGCGCCGATTTTGCCGGAGGTGAACCCGACGCGTGCGCCCGTCTCCACTTCCCAGCCGGTAAAGAGCGGCATCTCAGGCATCACCGGTGCGACCGCGGCAAAGCCACCCGGCCCGGCACCGAGATCGGCGAATCGATAATTGAGGCCGACGCGCACGATATTGGCGGAAAGATCGCCACTATGGCTGAAGACCTGGTCCGGAGCGAGATTGTTGGATGTCACCGCCGCGGCCGTGGTGCCGAAATGGGCATAGAGATATTCGGCCTTGAGGCTCAGCCGGTCGGTGAGCGGCGCCTCGACGCCGCCGCCGACCACAAAGCCCACTTTCGTGGTGTCGATCTTGGCGGACTCCAAGGCGCCGCCCAGGGTATCGGTAAACAGGAAATCTTCATTCAAGTGGGTGAGCGCGAGGCCGCCGGTCGCAAAGAATAGCCAATTGTTGGGCGCCACGAAGCCGACGCGCGGCCGCGCGGTAAAGAGCCAATTGCTATTTGCATAAGAGCTGACAACGAATTGCACGCCCGGCGTGCCCGGATAAGCGACCGCGCCACTGTTGGCGGCGCCATTGAGGTGGAGGCCTTGGAGATCGGTTTCGAAGCCGATGAGGAATGGACCGCTTTGCCAATTATAGCCGGCCTCACCGCCGGTGGCGAAGCCGAGCGGATTGATGCTTTGCGTACCGGCGGCGGTGACGGCTGCCGCCTGGGTCGCGTTCATATAGTCAGCGCCGATCGTCGACGTTCTTGGATCAAATGAGCCCCATGCCGCACCGGCGGTGGCTCCAACGTAAAAGCCGGTCCAAGTGAATACGGGCGGTGCAATGAACGGCGGCGGTCCCTTGAACTGCGGCAGATCGGCCGCCATCGCAGCCGGAGCGATCAATGAATTGAACGCAATTGCGGCGAACGCGACACCTGCCAAAAATTGCTTTTTCACGTTGCCCCCAGCATGAAAAAATAGACAGGGTATACAGACAGAGAACATTTTCCGAAAAACAGGTCAAGGATCCCCACAGCGCTTCCACCGTTGCCTCGCCTTATGATTCCTTACGAGACGAGAGCATTTTCACGCGGAATAAACATCGGTTTGCCCGCGAAAAATGCGATGAAACAAAAGTCTAGACCAATCGCATGTCGGTACGGAGCATGCGACCGCTGCACGCGCCGCCTCTCCATAATAAAGCAGAGCCTGTGCCGTATTTGCAACGCGGTTTTGGAACGCGGCATCGAGCATGAGCGGCAGCCGGCAAAGACGCTTTCGCCGCGCAATTTCATGCATTACGTCGCTCATTCATTTCGTCGCGATCGATTGTGAAAAGGTCTCGCGCTATCCGCCGAGCACAGTCGTAATGATCTGGCTGCCGCGGCCGATGCTGATCTTCCAATAATAATGCTGGCCGGCGGTTGCTTTCTCGAGATCACGCGTCGTCGCGATCTTGGTGTCATTGACCGAGATGACGACATCGCCCTTCTGCAGATTGACGGCCGCGGCCTGTGAGCCCTGCTCTATGTCCGTGATCACCACCCCTGCTTTGGGCGCCTGGATCGAAAGCTCCTCGGCGACCGCGGGCGAGAGATTGACGGCTGTGGCGCCGGCAAAGGGCGAGCTGCCCTTGATCGTGACCGGGTCGCGCGGCGGGATCTCCGGTGCCGGCTCGAGTTTGACGGTCAGGGTCAGCGGCTTGCCGGCGCGGCGCACACCGATCGTGGCGGTGGCACCGAGCGGCTTCGTCGCAAAGCGATAGCCGAAGGCTTCGGCATCTTCGATCATCTGGCCGTCGACGCTGACAATGAGATCGCCATGTTTCATCCCGGCCTCATCGGCGGGACTTTTCGGCACGACATCTGTGACAAGCGCCCCGATCGGCCGGTCGAGCCCGAGCGAATTGGCGATCTCGCGGGTGAGGCGCTGGAGGCTGGCGCCAAGCCAGGGGCGTCGCACGCGCTTGCCGCCGCTTTTCGCCGTCGCCACGACGATCTTCACCATATTGGCCGGGATGCTGAAGCCGATCCCCACCGTGCTGCCCGTCTGGGTGAAGATCGCCGAGTTGATGCCGACGACGCGGCCGGCCATGTCGACGAGCGGACCACCGGAATTGCCGGGATTGATCGCCGCATCGGTCTGAATGAAAAAGCCATAGTCGGAAATGCCGACCTGGGTGCGGGCGAGCGCCGAGACGATGCCTTGCGTGACCGTCTGGCCGACGCCGAAGGGATCGCCGATCGCCAGGACGAGATCGCCGACTTGCAGAGCATCGGAATCGCCGAGCTCGGCATAAGGAAACGGGCCATGCCCGCGCAGCCGCAGCACCGCGAGATCGGTGCGTGGATCGCGCAGGACGATGTCGGCGTCGAATTCCCGCTGATCGGCCAGGGCGACCTTCACATCGGTCATGCCCTCGATCACGTGATTATTGGTGACGACGAGGCCGGACGGATCGACCAGTACGCCGGACCCGAGCGACCGCGCCGTCTGCTTGCCGCTGCGGCCGCCATTCTCGCCGAAGAAATGCCGAAAGATCGGATCGTCGAAGAGCGGATTGCGCGGCAGCCTCTCGGTGCGCGACGCATAGACGTTGACGACCGCCGGCTGCACTTTTTTGACGACCGGCGCGAAGGATAAAGTGATCTGCGTCCGGGAGGCCGGAGGCTGGCGGGCATCCTCGGCCGCGCAGGCGCCGGCAAAGAAGGCCGCAAACATCAGCGCCGCAGAAAGCCCCAGCGCGAGCCGGACGATCGAAGCACCGAAACCGCCACTCGCGCTGCACCTGATCATCGCCCCTCCCAGACTTCCCGCGCGATCTCCGGCGGCGGCGCGCTTCGTGCGGGCAAACTCACGCGGCCGCCTGGGCTTCCGGCGCCGGGCCGGAGTCGCGCCCCTTCGCCTCTTCGTCGCGGTCGACGAATTCGATCACCGCCATAGCCGCATTGTCGCCATAGCGAAACCCCGCCTTGAGCACCCGGGTATAACCGCCGTGGCGATCCTTGTAGCGGGGAGCCAGCACATCGAAGAGCTTCTTGACGAGATCGACATCCTTGATCTCTGCAATCGCCAAGCGGCGGGCGTGCAGATCGCCGCGCTTGCCGAGGGTGATGAGCTTTTCGACGACGGGCCGCAGATCCTTGGCCTTCGGCAGAGTCGTCACGATCTGCTCATGCTTGATGAGCGCCTGCGACAGATTGGCGAACATCGCCTTGCGATGTTCATGCGTACGATTGAAGCGGCGCTTGGCGCGACCGTGATACATGGCTTGCTCCTTTTTGCGGCCGCCGTGCCAAGGTACGGCCGTCTATTTTATCCCCCCGCTTCGGGGGAGCGTGTCTCGTGAAGCGAGACGGGTGGGGAAGCCCCATCCGGCTCGCCATAGCCTCGCGCCTTGCGCGAGGCGTCATTCAAACCGACGGGCGCGCCCAAGCGCTCCCTATGGCGCCACCTTCCCTTTTCAGGGGAAGGATCGATCGCCTCAATAATGCTCTTCGAACCGCTTGGCGAGTTCCTCGATGTTCTCCGGCGGCCAGCCGGTGACTTCCATGCCGAGATGCAGACCCATCTGAGCGAGAACTTCCTTGATCTCGTTCAGCGACTTGCGGCCGAAGTTCGGCGTCCGCAGCATTTCCGCCTCGGTCTTCTGAATGAGATCACCAATATAGATGATATTGTCGTTCTTGAGACAATTGGCGGAACGCACGGAGAGCTCGAGCTCGTCGACCTTCTTGAGCAGGGCGGGATTGAAGGCGAGCTCTGGGATGGACGGGGTCACCTCTTCGCGACGTGGCTCTTCGAAAGTGACGAAGACGCTGAGCTGGTCCTGCAAAATGCGGGCGGCGAAAGCCACCGCATCCTCGGGACTCACCGCGCCATTCGTCTCGAGCTCCAGAGTCAGCTTGTCATAATCGAGGATCTGACCTTCGCGCGTGTTTTCGACGCGATAGCTCACCTTTTTGACGGGCGAGTAGAGGCTGTCGACCGGAATGAGCCCGATCGGGGCGTCCTCGGCGCGGTTGCGCTCGGCTGCCACATAGCCCTTGCCCGTGTTGACCGTGAATTCCATGCGGATCTCGGCGCCTTCGTCGAGGGTGCAGATGACGAGATCCGGATTGAGAACCTGCACATCGCCGACCGTGGCGATATCGGAAGCAGTGACCTTGCCCGGTCCTTGCTTCTTCAACATCATGCGCTTCGGCCCCTCGCCCTGCATCTTGATGGCGATGTCCTTGATGTTGAGCACGATGTCGGTCACATCCTCGCGCACGCCGGGGATCGACGAGAATTCATGCAGCACGCCATCGATATGAACGGAGGTGATCGCCGCGCCTTGCAGCGACGACAAGAGAATGCGGCGCAGCGAATTGCCGAGCGTCACGCCGAAGCCGCGCTCGAGCGGCTCGGCGACGACAGTCGCGAACCGTTTCGGATCGTCGCCCGAGGCAACTTCGAGCTTGTTCGGCTTGATGAGCTCTTGCCAATTTTTCTGGATCACGTTCGTACCCTTCATCGAGAAGCCGCACCCCGCGCCGGCGCGCGGCCTGTCGCGGAGCTTCAGCCTGTTGAACCGACGGGATCTGCGGACAATGCGGCGCGGCATCGCCGGATCCCTGTCGGCCGCAATTTCACACTTCTCCGCGCGCTCCGACGCCGCTGCCCAGGCCCGCAAAGAGGGCTTTTCGGCAGCCTGAACGACGCGACGGGCTCGACCTCAAACGCGCCGTCTTTTGCGCGGCCGGCAGCCATTGTGCGGAATCGGCGTCACATCGCGGATCGATGTCACGGTAAATCCCGCCGCCTGCAAGGCCCGCAGAGCCGACTCGCGCCCCGACCCTGGCCCCGATACTTCGACTTCGAGCGTGCGCATGCCATGATCGGAGGCTTTGCGCGCCGCATCTTCAGCGGCCATCTGCGCCGCATAGGGAGTCGATTTCCGCGACCCCTTGAATCCCATCGTGCCGGCCGACGACCAGGAAATCGTATTGCCCTGGGCATCGGTGATGGTGATCATCGTGTTGTTGAATGTCGAATTGACATGGGCCACGCCCGACACGATGTTCTTACGCTCACGCCGGCGTACGCGGGTCGCTTCTTTCGCCATAGATCCGTCCTTCCAACGCGCCCGTAATGCCAGGCGCTCAGGCTTCTTTAATGAAGGCTCACGCCTTCCTAGATTGCGCTTACTTCTTCTTGCCGGCGATCGGCTTGGCCTTGCCCTTGCGGGTGCGGGCATTGGTATGGGTGCGTTGACCGCGCACCGGCAGCTGCCGGCGATGGCGCAGGCCGCGATAGCAGCCAAGGTCCATCAAGCGCTTGATGTTCATCGCGACTTCGCGGCGCAGATCGCCCTCGACAACATAATCGCGGTCGATCGTCTCGCGAATTTGGAGAACTTCCGCATCGGTCAATTCGAACACCCGGCGCTGCGCCGGAATATGGACCTTCTCGCAGATCTCCTCGGCCTTCTTGGAGCCGATTCCGTGAATATATTGAAGCGCAATCACAACGCGCTTATTGGTCGGTATATTGACGCCGGCGATACGTGCCACAGATTTGTCTCCATATCCGCCGCTCTGCAGGCGGCGCAAAGTAAACCCGCGTCCGGTGGAGGCCGGCCCTTGCGGGTTGCCCAACGTCCATAGCTCCGAGCTTGCAAGAAGTCCGGAGCCCAATGAGTTAAGCGGGAAATTGCGCTTTTAGTGTTGTCGGGCGCAGCCGTCAACAACCAATTGCAATCCTCCCCGTCTTTCAAAGCAACGGGGCCTGACCGCGAAGATTTGCCGGGCTGCGAAACGCCGCCTGTTTTCCATATAAGCTGGATTTTCGCCATTGCGAGCGCCACCGAGCGCCGCTTTCGCAAGCCAGGCTCGGACGCAACTGCCGCTCAAGCTCTGATGCAAGGGCTCAGCATCGTGTCGATCGCCTCGGTGACGGCATCGACGGGCGCCATGCCGTCGACGAGCCTCAACTGGCCCTTTTTCGCATAATAGGCCGATACTGGAGCGGTGAGGCTGCGATAGGCATCGAGACGTGTCTTGAAGGCTTCCGGATTATCGTCGGCCCGCACGGGCTTGCCGGCTGCCGTCGTCTCCTTCGCCCTTTGGGCGATGCGATCGAGCAGTGCTGCCTCGTCGACCTTGAGCTCAATGACCGCGTCGAGATCCATATGCTTTTCCGCCAGCATGGCATCGAGCGCCTGCGCCTGATTGACGGTGCGGGGAAATCCGTCGAGGACGAAGCCCGGTTGCGCATCCGGCTGCTGGATCCGCTCGGCGACAATGCCGACGACGATGTCGTCGGAGACGAGCCCGCCCGCATCCATGATCGCTTTGGCCTTGAGGCCGACCGGCGTTTCGGCCAGAACCGCCGCCCGCAGCATGTCGCCAGTCGATAATTGCGGTATCCTATATTTCCGCACGAGACGCGCGGCCTGCGTACCCTTGCCCGCGCCCGGAGGCCCCAGCAGAATGAGCCTCATCTCCGCTTCCCCCGCAATTTGGCTTTCTTGACCAGCCCTTCATATTGATGAGCCTGAAGGTGGCCGTGGATCTGCGCCACCGTATCCATGGTCACGCTGACCACGATCAGAAGCGACGTCCCGCCAAAATAGAACGGCATTGCGGCGTAGGAAATGAGCATTTCGGGGATCAGGCAGATCAGTGCCAGATAAGCCGCGCCGATCACGGTGATCCGCATCAGCACCTTGTCGATAAATTGCGCGGTGCGCTCGCCCGGCCTTATGCCGGGAATGAATCCGCCATGTTTTTTCAGATTGTCGGCGGTTTCCGTCGGGTTGAAGACGATCGCAGTATAGAAAAAGGCGAAAAAGACGATCAAGCCGACATAGGCGAGCATGTAGAGCGGCCGACCATGCCCCAGATAGATCGAGATCATCGCGAGAATGCCGGTGCCGCCGCCATGGCTGGAGAAATTCGCGATGGTCGTCGGCAGCAGCAGAAGCGAAGAGGCGAAGATCGGCGGGATGACGCCCGAAGTGTTGAGCTTGAGCGGCAGAAACGATGTCTGGCCCTCATAGACGCGATTGCCCTGCTGGCGCTTCGGATAGGTGATCACGAGCCGGCGCTGCGCCCGTTCCATGAAGACGATGAAGGCGATCACGGCGATGGCCATCACCAGAACGGCGATGATGAGCCCAGTCGACAGCTGTCCCTGCCGGCCGAGTTCGAGCGTATGGGCGATGGCTGTCGGAAAGGCCGAGACAATGCCGGCAAAGATGATCAGCGACGAGCCATTGCCGATGCCGCGCGAGGTGATCTGCTCGCCGAGCCACATCAGGAACATGGTGCCGCCCGTCAAGGTCAGCACCGTGGTGATGACAAAGAAAAAGCCGGGGTTGCTGACGACCCCCGCCTGGCCTTGGAGCCCGACGGCGATGCCATAGGCTTGGAAGCCTGCCAGCACCACGGTCAGATAACGGGTATATTGATTGATGACCTTGCGGCCGGACTCGCCCTCCTTCTTCAAGGCTTCGAGCGTCGGAAAGACGCTGGTCAGAAGCTGGATGATGATCGAGGCGGAGATATAGGGCATGATGTTCAGCGCGAAGATGGCCATGCGCCGCACGCCGCCGCCGGAGAACATGTTGAACATGCCGAGGACGCCCGTCGACTGGGCGTTGAAAAAATGTTCCCAGGCGTTCGGATCGATACCCGGCAGCGGAATATAGATGCCGACCCTGTAGATGATCAGCGCGCCGAGGGTGAACCAGATTCGCTTCTTGAGCTCCTCGGCCTTGGCGAAAGCGCTCCAATTGACGTTAGCTGCAAGCTGTTCAGCGGCCGATGCCATAAAATGCTCCGTACGGCATATCTATGCCGCCAAGGCTCGAGGGGACTTCACCCGTCGGCATTGCTTGAGCATGTCCTGGAAAATTGGCTCCAAGAAGGACATGTCCCAACTAGACCCCTGCGGCCAGGCAGCCGCAGATTGTGCGCCTTCGAATCCGCCTCTTTTGGATCGACTTTCGGCGAAAGTCGATCCCCCGAATGCGTTCATCCGACTCACCCGGAAGCGCCCCATCACGATGGCTTTGGATTGCATCGATCCAAAGCGGTAGTTGCGACATCGGATGCTCCGATGTCTTTATGAACGCCACGGATTCCAACCACTTAAAGCGGGATGCGCGGCGGGACAGACCGCCGCGGCGGCGCAAGCTCAGCTCTCCGCCGCGGCCTCGGCGGCGGCAAGGAGCTTGACGGTTCCCCCGAGCCTTTCGATCGAAGCGATCGCCGATTTGGACGCCGCCGCCACTTCAAAACTCAGCGGCGCGCTGATTTCGCCCATGCCGAGGATTTTGACGCCGTCGCGCGGCTTGGTGCAGATGCCGGCTTCGACCAGGGTCTCGATCGTCACCGGGACGCCTCTCGCCAGCTTGCCGGCATCGACGGCCGCCTGGATGCGGCCGAGATTGACTTCATTGTAATCGGCCGGATGAGGCGGCGTGAAGCCGCGTTTCGGCAGCCGCCGATGCAGCGGCATCTGGCCGCCTTCGAACCCTTTGATGGCGACGCCGGTGCGTGCCTTCTGGCCCTTGACGCCGCGACCGGCCGTCTTGCCCTTGCCCGAGCCGATGCCGCGGCCGACCCGCATGCGCGGCTTGGAAGAGCCCGGATTGTCGGTGATGTCATTGAGTTTCATCGCCCTGCCCTCACTCACTCTCGACGATGCGGACGAGATGCGCGACTTTCGCGATCATCCCGCGCGTGGCCGGCGTATCGACGAGGGCAGACCGGCGCCCGATCTTGTTGAGCCCCAATCCGACCAGAGTGGCGCGCTGCACGGCAGGACGGCCGATCGGGCTGCCGGTCTGTTCGACGATGATCTTGGCTTTGCTGTCCGTCGTCATGTCCAAGCCCTCACGCATCGCCCGAAGCATCGGCCTCGCCGCCCTGGCGGCGCGCCTGCAAGGTCGAGGCTTTGATGCCGCGCCGGGCCGCGACGAGACGCGGCGAATCCTCTTTCGCGAGAGCCTCGAAGGTCGCACGGATCATATTGTAGGGATTGGATGATCCTTGCGATTTCGCAACGACGTCATGCATGCCGAGCGTCTCGAAGACGGCGCGCATCGGACCGCCGGCGATGATCCCGGTGCCGGCCGGTGCCGCGCGCAGAATGACGCGGCCGGAGCCATGCCGGCCGTGAACATCGTGATGCAGGGTCCGGCCTTCGCGCAGCGGCACGCGGATCAGGGCGCGCTTGGCTGATTCCGTCGCCTTGCGGATCGCTTCCGGCACTTCGCGCGCCTTGCCATGGCCGTAGCCGACGCGGCCCTTCTGATCGCCGACCACGACAAGCGCGGCGAAGCCGAAACGCCTGCCGCCCTTCACCACTTTCGCGACGCGATTGATATGGACCAGACGATCGACGAATTCGCTGTCGCGCTCTTCGCGATCGCGGCCGCGTCCGCCGCCTTCACCTTCACGTGCCATTTTGCTTTTCCACTGCTTTCGTCACTTGCGCGGCCGTGCCGGAGTGCCCGCCGCTCGCTTCGAATAGTTTCTGTTTCCGCATATGACCTTGATCCGAAAAGTCTGCAACTTTTCGGGATCATGCTAGATCTTCAAACCTGCCTCGCGCGCGCCTTCGGCGATCGCCTTGACCCTACCGTGATACATATAGGCGCCACGATCGAACACCACCTCCGCGACCCCGGCGGCGATCGCGCGTGCGGCGATCTGCTTGCCGATGATCCGCGCCGCCTCGACGGTGGCGCCGGTCTTCAGGCTCTCGCGATTGGCCTTTTCGAGCGAGGAGGCGGACGCGATGGTGCGCCCCTCGGCGTCGTCGATGATCTGGCAATAGATCTGCTTCGACGACCGATGGACCGACAGCCGCGGCTTGCCATAGGCCCGCGCCCTGATCACCCGCCTGACCCGCGCCTTGCGGCGGTCGCCCGTCTCACTGTTCTTCGCCATTGCGGCGCTCCTTAAATCCTGGCCGGCCTCTCGAGATCCGGCTGCCTTTTTGGGCCAACCGCCTTACTTCTTCTTGCCTTCCTTGCGGAAGATGAATTCGTTCGCATATTTGACGCCCTTGCCCTTATAGGGCTCGGGCGGCCGCAAGGCGCGGATCTCGGCCGCGACCTGCCCGACTTTCTGCCGGTCGATGCCGGAGATGGTGATCTCCGTCGGCTTCGGCGTCACGATCGCAATCCCCTCCGGGATGGGGAATTGCACATCATGGCTATAGCCGAGCGAAAGCTGCAGCTTCTTGCCCTGCACCGAGGCCTTATAGCCGACGCCGGTGATCTCCAGCTTCTTCTCGAAGCCCTTGGAGACGCCGGTGACGAGATTATTCACCATCGCCCGCGTCATGCCCCACATCGCCCGCGCTTTTTTGGTCTGGGTGCGCGGGTCGACCTTGATCTGACGATCTGCAAAACTGACGCTGACCTCGCCCGGCGCGAGGAACCGCAATTCCCCCTTGCCGCCCTTGATGGCGATCGCTTGGCCATCGACCGTTGCCGTGACCCCGGCGGGGATGACGACCGGCTTCTTTCCGACGCGCGACATAGAAAATTCCTCGTTCTTCGCTCAGAAGACCTTGCACAAGACTTCGCCGCCGACATTGGCTTCGCGGGCCACATGGTCGGCCATGACCCCTTTCGGAGTCGACACTATGGTAATGCCGAGACCATTGGCGACCTGCGGCATGTCGCCGACCCCGGCATAGACGCGCCGGCCAGGCTTCGACACGCGCTGAATTTCGCGGATGACCGGCTTGCCGTCGTAATATTTCAGCTCGATCTCGAATTCAGTGCGGCCATTGCCATATTCCGTCGTCGAATAGCCGCGGATATAGCCCTCCGACGCCAGAACGTCGAGCACATGCGCCCGGAGCCTGGAGCCGGGAGTCTGGACCTTGCCTTTGCGGCGCATCTGCGCATTGCGGATGCGGGTGAGCATATCGCCCAACGGGTCGTTCATTGCCATGCTCGCGCCCTCACCAGCTCGACTTCACCAGACCGGGGATCAGGCCGCGCGACCCGAGTTCGCGAACCGCGATGCGCGACATTTTCATCTTGCCGATGAAGGCGCGCGGGCGGCCGGAAACCTCGCAGCGGTTGCGGATGCGGCTCGCCGCCGAATTGCGCGGCAGCTCCGCGAGCTTGAGGCGCGCGGCGAAGCGCTCCTCGAGCGTCGCATTAGGATCCTCGGCCACCGCCTTCAGCCTTTTGCGGCGCGCCGCATATTGCTTCACCAATTTGACGCGATGGTTGTTCTTCTCGATCGAACTTTTCTTCGCCATAAATGCTTTACCTCTGGTCGCCGCGTTTGAGACCAAGTCTCACTGCCGGAACGGGAAGTTGAATGCCCGCAAAAGGGCGCGCGCCTCGTCATCCGACTTGGCGGTGGTGCATACGATGATATCCATGCCGAGAATGCTCTCGGCCTTGTCGTAATCGATCTCCGGGAACACGATGTGCTCCTTGATGCCGAGGGCATAATTGCCGCGGCCATCGAAACTCTTTGGATTGAGGCCACGAAAATCGCGGACCCGCGGCAAAGCGATCGTCACGAGCCGGTCGAGGAATTCATACATCCGCGTCTTGCGCAAGGTCACCTTGGCGCCGATCGGCATGTTCTCGCGCACTTTGAAGGTCGCGATCGCCTTTCGCGCCCTTGTGATCACCGGTTTCTGGCCGGCGATCAAAGCAAGGTCGGCGGCCGCGACTGTCACCTTCTTGGTGTCGGCAACCGCCTCGCCGACCCCCATGTTGAGGACGATCTTCTCGATCACCGGCACTTCCAAAGGATTCTTGTAGCCGAACTGCTCGATGAGCTGTGGCCGCACGACCTCGGCATAATGACGCTTGAGCCGCGGCACATAGTCCTGCGGCGAGGCGAGCGCTTCCACCCCAGCTGTTGCCGTGGCCCTGCGTGCCGCCTCATGCTCCGGCCCCTTGCCTTTGCCGCCGGCTGGCTTGGCCGCCGGTTTTGCGGCGGCGGCCTCCTTCGGCGCGCTCTTGCCGCCGCCAGCCTTCGCGCCGGCAGCTTTCGCACCGCCCTTGGCGCTTGATTTGGCGTCGCCTTTGCCGGCCTTATTGTCAGCCATCGATCACTTCTCCCGAATGCTTGGCGACGCGAACCTTGCGGCCGTCATCGAGAATCTTGAAGCCGACACGCGACGGCTTGCCGTCCTTGGGATCGGCCACCGCAAGATTGGACAAATGAATGGTCGCCTCTTTCGAAAAGATGCCACCCTCCTGCTTCGTCGTCTGACGCTGATGCCGCTTGACGAGATTGACGCCCCGCACAATGGCACGGTCGAGCTTGGGCAGAACCTGCAGAACCTCGCCGGAGCGCCCCTTGTCGCGGCCGGCGAGAACGACGACCTTGTCGCCCTTCTTGATCTTCGCCGCCATCACAGCACCTCCGGCGCAAGCGAGATGATCTTCATATGGTTCTTGGCGCGCAATTCGCGCGGCACCGGGCCGAAGATGCGGGTGCCGATCGGCTCCGACTGATTGTTGATGAGCACCGCGGCATTGGAATCGAAGCGGATGACGGAACCGTCCGGCCGCTTGATATCCTTGGCGGTGCGCACGACGACCGCCTTCATCACGTCGCCCTTCTTCACGCGACCGCGCGGAATAGCCTCCTTGACCGACACGACGATGACGTCGCCGACGCCGGCATATTTCCGCTTCGACCCGCCGAGCACTTTGATGCACATCACGCGGCGCGCGCCCGAATTGTCGGCGACGTCCAGATTGGTCTGCATCTGTATCATGGCCTATGCCTTTCTTCTCAGATCGGTTTCCAGCTGACGGGATCGCCCGCCGGACTACGCCTGAAGGAGGATCAAACCTCCCGTCACGATTCTCTCGACGCCCTCACGCCTGCGCCACGGTCTCGACGACCTTCCATCGCTTCAGCCGCGACAGCGGCCGCGTCTCCTCGATGAAGACCGTGTCGCCGATCTTGCAATGATTGTCCTCGTCATGCGCGTGATAGTTCTTCGTGCGCCGCACCGTCTTCTTCAACAGCGGATGCGTGAAGCGGCGCTCGACCTTCACGACGATCGTCTTATCCTGTTTGTCGCTCACGACGACGCCTTGCAAAACCCGTTTCGGCATTGGTATTCGAACCTTGTTATTTGGCGGCGCGCCGCGCCGCGGCAATGGTTTTCGCCCGCGCGATATCGCGCCTCACGACGCGCACACGGGCTGTATTTTCGAGCTGTCCGCTCGCCCGTTGAAAGCGCAGATTGAATTGCTCCTTCTTCAGGCCCAGGATTTCCTGTTCGAGCAGATCATCGGTCATGACGCGCAGATCCGACATGCGCTGCTTGCCCTTCATCGTCAGCTCCTATTCCGCGATCCGTTGCACGAAGCGGGTCTTGATGGGCAGTTTCGCCGCGGCGAGCCGCAGCGCCTCGCGCGCCGTCTCGGTCGGCACGCCGTCGATCTCGAACATGATCCGCCCCGGCGCGACGCGGCAGGCCCAGAATTCCGGCGCGCCCTTGCCCTTGCCCATGCGGACTTCGGTCGGCTTCTTCGACACCGGCACGTCCGGGAAGATGCGGATCCAAACGCGACCGACGCGGCGCATGTGGCGCGTCATGGCGCGCCGCGCCGCCTCGATCTGCCGCGCGGTGACGCGCTCGGGCTCGAGCGCCTTCAGCCCGAACTGGCCGAAGTTCAAGGTGAAGCCGGCTTTCGAGGCGCCGTGAATGCGGCCCTTAAAAGCCTTGCGGAATCGCGTACGCTTGGGTTGCAACATGGGTCAAACTCTCGAATTCTCTTTAAGCAGACTTCAAGCCGCCTCGCGGTCGCGCCGGCGCCGCTCGCCGCCGCCACCAGCCGGATGATGTTCCTGCTCGGCCATTTTCTTATCCTGCGCCATCGGATCATGTTCGAGGATCTCGCCCTTGAAGATCCAGACCTTGATCCCGCAGGTGCCATAGGCGGTATGCGCGGTGGCGACGCCATAATCGACATCGGCGCGCAGCGTATGCAGCGGCACGCGGCCTTCGCGATACCATTCGAGGCGGGCGATTTCCGCGCCGCCGAGGCGGCCCGAGCAATTGATGCGGATGCCTTCCGCGCCGAGCCGCATGGCCGATTGCACAGCGCGCTTCATCGCCCGGCGAAAGGCGACACGGCGCTCGAGCTGCTGCGCGATCGAATCCGCCACCAAGGTCGCATCGATCTCGGGCTTGCGCACTTCGACGATATTGATGACGACTTCGGAGTCGGTGAGCTTCGCCACCGTCTTGCGGATCTTGTCGATGTCGGCGCCCTTCTTGCCGATGACGACGCCGGGCCGTGCCGAATGGATCGTCACCCGGCACTTCTTATGCGGCCGCTCGATGATGATGTGCGATACGGCCGCTTGCTTCAGCATCTTCATCAGCACCTCTCGGATCCGCATGTCTTCGTGCAGAAGCTTGCCATATTCGCCCTTGTTGGCGAACCAGCGCGAATCCCAGGTGCGGTTGATTCCGAGGCGAAGGCCGATCGGATTGACTTTCTGTCCCATTCTAGCTCCTCAAGCCTCGGCCGCTTCGGCTTCGCGCACGATGATCGTCAAATTCGAAAACGGCTTTTCGATGCGGCCCGACCGACCGCGGGCGCGCGGGCTGAACCTCTTCATGACCAATGCCTTGCCGACGAAAGCCTCGGCGACGACGAGGTCGTCGACATCGAGGCTGTGATTGTTTTCCGCATTGGCGATCGCCGCCTCGAGCGTCTTCTTCACATCGCCGGCGATGCGCTTGCGGGAAAATTGCAGATCGGCAAGCGCCTTGTCGACCGTTTTGCCGCGGATCAATTGGGCGACGAGATTCAGCTTCTGCGGGCTCACCCGCAGCATGCGGCAGACCGCTTTCGCCTCATTGTCCGGCAGTGCCCGCGGGGTTTTGTCTTTGGACATCTCAGCCTCGCTTGGCTTTCTTATCGGCGGCATGGCCATGGAACGTGCGCGTCGGCGAGAACTCGCCGAATTTATGCCCGATCATGTCCTCGCTGACCGAGACCGGAATATGCTTGTGGCCATTGTGCACGCCGAAGGTCAGACCGACGAATTGCGGCAAAATGGTCGAGCGCCGGCTCCAGATCTTGATGACTTCATTGCGGCCGGAAGTCCGCGCCGCATCCGCCTTCTTGAGCATATAGCCGTCGACGAACGGACCCTTGGAGATCGAACGCGCCATGGCTCAGCCCTTCTTCTTGCTCTTGTGACGCGAGGTCACGATGAATTTGTCGGTCGCCTTGTTGGACCGGGTCTTCTTACCCTTGGTCGGCTTGCCCCAGGGGGTGACTGGATGCCGGCCGCCCGACGTTTTGCCTTCGCCGCCGCCATGCGGATGATCGACCGGGTTCATGGTCACGCCGCGGTTATGCGGGCGCCGGCCGAGCCAGCGCTTGCGCCCGGCCTTGCCGATCGAAGTATTCATGTGATCGGGATTGGAGACCGCCCCGACGGTCGCGAAACATTGCCCCTGGATGAGGCGTTGCTCGCCGGAATTGAGACGCAGAATGACAAAGCCGCGGTCGCGGCCGACGATCTGCGCATAATTGCCGGCCGAGCGCACCATGGCGGCGCCCTTGCCGATCTTCATCTCGACATTATGGACGATGGTGCCGACCGGCATATTGGCCATCGGCATGGCATTGCCGGGCTTCACATCGACTTGGCCCCCGGAAATCACCTCGTCGCCGACGGCAAGACGCTGCGGCGCGATGATGTATGACAGCTCATCATCCGCATAGCGGATGAGGGCAATGAAGGCCGTGCGGTTCGGATCATATTCGATCCGCTCGACTTTCGCCGGCATATCGAGCTTGCGGCGCTTGAAATCGATGAGCCGATAGTTCTGCTTGTGACCGCCGCCGCGAAACCGCACGGTGACGCGGCCATGATTGTTGCGGCCGCCGCAAGACGGTTTGCCCTCGGTCAATTGCTTGACCGGCTTGCCGCGGTAGAGATCCTTGCGGTCGACGATCACCAATTGGCGAAGGCCTGGGGTGACCGGCTTGAATGTCTTCAGTGCCATGGCTGCAATCCTCGCTCAGAGCCCGGTCGTGACGTCGATCGTTTGGCCCTCGGCAAGGGTCACGACCGCTCTCTTCACATCCGACTGAACGCCGCGCGTTCCCTTGAAAGTCTTCCGCTTCCCCTTGCGGAGAATGGTGTTGACGGATTCGACCTTGACGTCGAAGAGCCGTTCGATCGCCGCCTTGATCTGCGGCTTCGTCGCGTCCCGGCTGACCTTGAAGATCACCTTGTTCTGCTCGGAGGCGAGCGTCGCCTTCTCGGTGATGATCGGCGCGACGATCAGATCGTAATGGCGCGCATCGGCGAAAGATTTCGAATTCATGAGAACCTCGCCTCCAGCGCGTCGACTGCCGCTTTGGTGAGGACGAGCTTCTCGCGGCGCAAAATGTCGTAGACATTGAGGCCTTGCACGGGAAGCACGTCGATTTCGGGAATGTTGCGCGCCGCCAGGCTGAAATTCGCCTGCGGCTCGGCGCCGTCGATGATCAACGCATTGGTGAGACCGAGCTTGGCGAAATGGGCCAAGAGCGCCTTGGTCTTGGGCTCGGCGATCTCGGCATTGGCGAAAATAATGATCCCGCCATCCCGCGCCTTGGCGGAAAGCGCATGTCTGAGCGCCAGCGCCCGCACTTTCTTCGGCAGATCATGGGCATGCGAGCGCACGACGGGGCCGAAAGCGCGGCCACCGCCGCGGAATTGCGGGACGCGGGCCGAGCCATGGCGGGCGTTGCCGGTGCCCTTCTGCTTATACATTTTCTTGCCGGTGCGGGCGATTTCGGCCCGGCCCTTCGCCTTATGCGTGCCGGCGCGCCGCTTGGCGAGCTGATAACGCACCATGCGGGCGATGAGATCCTCGCGCGGCTCGAGCCCGAAAATCTCGTCCTTCAATTCGAGCGAGCCGGCGGCCGTGCCGTCGAGGGAGAGGATGTCGATCTGCACTGGTTTCATCCTTCCGACGTTTGCGCCGCCGCGCCGGCTTCGGCGGCAGTGCCGGACAAGCGAAATTTGCCGGGCATGGGCGCATCCTTGGGGAGCGCTTTCTTGACCGCATCGCGGACATGGATCCAGCCGCCGCGCGTGCCGGGAACGGCCCCTTCGACGAGAATGAGCCCGCGCTCGACATCGAGCTGAACCACGCGCAGATTGAGCGTCGTCACTCGCTCGACGCCGAGATGGCCGGCCATTTTCTTGTTCTTGAAGGTCTTGCCGGGGTCCTGGCGACCGCCCGTCGAACCATGCGAGCGATGCGAGATCGACACACCATGGGTCGCCCGCAAACCACCGAAATTCCATCTCTTCATGGCGCCGGCAAAGCCCTTGCCGATGCTCGTCCCGGTGACATCGACAAATTGGCCGACGACGAAATGATCGGCGGTGATTTCCGCCCCGACGGGCAGCAGGCCCGCTTCCTCGACCCGGAATTCGGCGAGCTTCAATTTCGGCTCGACCTGCGCGACCGCGAAGCGGCTGCGCTCGGCCTTCGAGACATTCTTCACTTTGGCGCGCCCGATGCCAAGCTGCACCGCCGTGTAGCCATTGCGCTCCTTGGTCCGATGCGCAACGACCTGACAGCCATCGAGCTTCAGAACCGTGACCGGCACATGTTCACCGCCGTCCGTGAAGACGCGGGTCATGCCGAGCTTTTGTGCGATGACGCCTGACCGCATGGTTTCATCCTTCAAGGCCCGGACCGACGTCCCAAGACCCAACTCATCTTTTACGTCGCATCACCTTGGTCCGAAAAGTCTGCAACTTTTCGGGATGATGCCTCTCTTTTCCAGCGCATCATCTTCGTCCGAAAAGTCTGCAACTTTTCGGGATGATGCTTAGAGCTTAATCTCGACATCGACGCCAGCGGCGAGATCGAGCTTCATCAATGCATCGACCGTCTGCGGCGTCGGATCGACAATGTCGAGCACGCGCTTATGGGTTCTGATCTCGAACTGCTCGCGTGACTTCTTGTCGACATGCGGCGAGCGGTTGATCGTAAACTTCTCGATCTTGGTCGGCAGCGGGATCGGGCCGCGCACATGCGCGCCCGTCCGCTTCGCCGTCGACACGATCTCCTTGGTCGAGGAATTGAGAATCCGGTGATCGAAGGCCTTCAGGCGAATGCGGATATTTTGTCCGTTCATCTTTTCATTCCTATCATCCGCCTCCGGCTCCAAGGAGCCTTCGTGCGTCCCGCGTCATTGCGAGCGAAGCGAAGCAATCCAAAAGGACGCTGAACTGGATTGCTTCGTCGTTTCACTCCTCGCAATGACGCTCACTTACTCCGTGATCGCGGCAACAACTCCGGCGCCAACCGTGCGGCCGCCTTCGCGGATGGCGAAGCGCAGCCGCTCTTCCATCGCGATCGGCGCGATCAGTTCCACATTCATCGTCACATTGTCGCCCGGCATCACCATCTCGGTGCCTTCCGGAAGCGTCACCACGCCGGTCACATCCGTCGTCCGGAAATAAAACTGCGGCCGGTAATTGGTGAAAAACGGCGTGTGCCTGCCGCCCTCTTCCTTCGTCAATATATAGGCCTCGGCCCGAAACTTCGTATGCGGCTTCACCGAACCCGGCTTGCACAGAACCTGGCCGCGCTCGACCTCCTCGCGCTTCGTGCCGCGCAGCAGAGCCCCGATATTGTCGCCCGCCTGCCCCTGATCCAGAAGCTTGCGGAACATCTCGACCCCCGTCACCACCGTCTTGATCGTCGGACGCAGCCCCACGATCTCGACCTCGTCGCCGACCTTGACGATGCCGCGCTCAACCCGCCCCGTCGCCACCGTGCCGCGCCCGGAAATCGAGAACACATCCTCGACCGGCATCAGGAACGGCTGATCGATCGGCCGCTCCGGCTGCGGAATATATTCATCCACCGTCTGCATCAGCTTCAAAATCGCATCATGCCCGATCTCCGGATTGCGGCCCTCCAAGGCGCATAGCGCCGAGCCGCGGGTGATCGGTATGTCGTCGCCGGGAAAATCATATTTCGACAAGAGTTCGCGCACTTCGAGCTCGACCAGATCCAGAAGCTCCGGATCATCCACCATGTCGACCTTGTTCATGAACACGACCAGTGCCGGAACGCCAACCTGGCGGGCCAGAAGAATATGTTCGCGCGTCTGCGGCATCGGACCGTCCGCAGCAGAGACGACGAGGATCGCCCCGTCCATCTGCGCCGCCCCGGTGATCATGTTCTTCACATAATCGGCATGCCCGGGACAGTCGACATGCGCGTAATGGCGCGCCTTCGTCTCATATTCCACATGCGCCGTCGAAATCGTGATCCCCCGCGCCTTCTCCTCCGGCGCCTTGTCGATCTGATCATAGGCCGTGAACGTCGCCCCGCCCGTCTCCGCCAAGACTTTCGTGATCGCCGCCGTCAGCGACGTCTTGCCGTGGTCAACATGACCAATCGTCCCGATGTTGCAATGCGGCTTCGTCCGTGCAAACTTTTCCTTGGCCATGGCTTGGCTCCTCTAACCCCTTTTCAATTGGACGCTCAGGCGTATTTGGCCTGTACCTTGGCCGCTTCGCCGGCGGGGACCTGTTCATAGTGATCGAACTGCATCGTATAATTGGCCCGCCCTTGCGAGAACGACCGCAGCTGATTGACATAGCCGAACATATTGGCGAGCGGCACCATCGCATTGATGACGACCGCATTGCCCCGCATGTCCTGGCCCTGCACCTGGCCGCGGCGGGCGAGAAGATCGCCCATCACAGAGCCGGTGTAATCTTCCGGCGTCGTCACCTCGACCTTCATGATCGGCTCGAGAAGAACGCAGCCGCCCTCGTGCAGCGCTTCGCGGAAGGCCGCGCGCGAGGCGATTTCAAAAGCGAGCACCGAAGAATTGACCTCATGATAGCCGCCGTCGACCAGGGTCGCTTTCACGTCGACGACCGGGAAGCCGGCGAGCACGCCCGAGCCCAACACGCTGTTGAAGCCCTTTTCGACGCCCGGAATGAATTCCTTCGGCACCGCGCCGCCGACGATCTTTGATTCGAAACTCGTCCCCGCGCCGGGCGCGGTCGGCTCGAAAATGATCTTGACCTTGGCGAATTGACCGGAACCGCCCGACTGCTTCTTATGCGTATATTCCTTTTCGACGCGCTTCGACAATTTCTCGCGATAGGCGACTTGCGGCTGGCCGATATTCGCATCGACCTTGTAAGTGCGCCTCAAAATATCGACCTTGATGTCGAGATGGAGCTCGCCCATGCCCTTGATGATGGTCTGGCCGGACTCCGGATCGGTCGACACGCGGAAGGACGGGTCCTCCGCCGCGAGCTTCGCTAGAGCGACGCCGAGCTTCTCCTGATCCGTCTTGGTCTTCGGCTCGATGGCGATCTCGATGACCGGATCGGGAAATTCCATCCGCTCGAGGATCACCGCATGATTGGGATCGCAGAGCGTGTCGCCGGTGCGTGTGTCCTTGAGGCCCGCAAGCGCGATAATGTCGCCGGCATAGGCTTCCTTGATGTCTTCGCGGTTGTTGGCGTGCATGAGCAGCATGCGGCCGATGCGCTCGCGCTTGTCCTTGATCGAATTGAGCACGGTCGTGCCCGATTCGAGATGGCCCGAATAGACGCGCGCGAAGGTGATCGTGCCGACGAAGGGATCGTCCATGATCTTGAAGGCGAGCACGGAGAGAGGCTCGTCATCGGAGGGATGGCGAACGATCTCCTCGCCCGTGTCGAAATCGACGCCCCTGATCGCCTCGCGATCGAGCGGCGACGGGAGATAATCGACGACGGCGTCGAGCAACGGCTGCACGCCCTTGTTCTTGAAGGCGGAGCCACACAGGATCGGAATGAAGGTGATGGTCCGCACCGCCTCGCGGACGAGCCTCTTCAACAAGGCCTCGTCCGGCTCGACGCCGTCGAGATAAGCTGTCATCGCCTCGTCATCGAGCTCGACCGCCGCCTCGATCAGCATCTGCCGATATTCCATCGCTCTGTCGACAAGCGCCGCCGGAATCTCTTCGTCATGATATTTCGCGCCGAGCGCCTCGTCTTCCCAGACGACCGCCTTCATGCGGACGAGATCGATGATGCCCCTGAAATCCGCCTCCGAACCGATCGGCAGTTGAACGCAGACCGGCCGGCCGCCGACTTTGGTCTTGATGTCGTCGACGCAGCGGAAGAAATCGGCGCCGATCTTGTCCATCTTATTGACGAAGACGATGCGCGGCACATTGTATTTATCGGCTTGGCGCCAGACGGTCTCGGTCTGCGGCTCGACACCCTGGTTGCCGTCCAGGACGCAGACGGCACCGTCGAGGACGCGCAAGGAGCGCTCCACCTCGATCGTGAAATCGACATGGCCGGGCGTGTCGATGATGTTCAGGCGATGGCCGTTCCAGAAAGTCGTGGTCGCGGCGGACGTGATCGTAATGCCGCGCTCCTGCTCCTGCTCCATCCAGTCCATCGTGGCAGCGCCTTCATGGACCTCGCCGATCTTATGCGACTTGCCGGAATAAAAGAGGATGCGCTCGGTCGTCGTCGTCTTGCCCGCATCGATATGGGCCATGATACCGAAGTTTCGGTAGTCTTGGATCGGATGAACGCGCGGCATGGGATGAGTTCCTTCAAAGGCGAAAGAAGTTTTAGGCCTACCAACGATAATGCGAGAAGGCGCGGTTGGCTTCCGCCATCCGGTGCGTATCTTCCCGCTTTTTCACGGCATTGCCGCGATTGTTCGCGGCATCCATGATTTCCGCCGAAAGGCGGTCGACCATGGTCTTGTCGTTGCGGCCGCGGGCGGCGGTGATGATCCAGCGGATGGCGAGCGCCTGGCGGCGCTCCGGCCGCACTTCGACCGGCACCTGATAGGTGGCGCCGCCGACGCGGCGCGAGCGCACCTCGATCGCCGGCGCGACATTCTCCAAAGCCTGGCGGAAGACCGGCAGCGGCTCCGCCCGCAGCTTGCCCTCGATCACATCGAAGGCGCCATAGACGATCGACTCGGCAACCGATTTCTTGCCGTCATACATGATCGAATTCATGAATTTGGCGAGAATGACATCGCCAAATTTGGCATCCGGAATGATTTCCCGCTTCTCGGCCCGATGGCGGCGCGACATGTCCTTGGTCCTTAAATAGTTCGCTAAACTCGTTTCGGTTCAGGTGACGTCTAGACGCCGGCGCCACCTTGGCCCATTCAGAGCGCCTGCATCGCGCTCATGATCTCATCCTAGTCCCGCGCCGCGGCAACGCCAGCCAAATCCGCCCGACGCCTACTTCGGCCGCTTGGCACCATATTTCGAACGGCGCTGCTTGCGGTTCTTCACGCCCTGCGTATCGAGCACGCCGCGCAGAATGTGATAGCGCACGCCCGGCAGATCCTTGACGCGGCCGCCGCGGATCATCACCACAGAATGCTCCTGCAGATTATGGCCCTCGCCGGGGATGTAGCCGATAATTTCGAAGCCATTGGTCAGCCGCACCTTGGCGACTTTCCGCAGCGCCGAATTCGGCTTCTTCGGCGTAGTCGTATAAACGCGCGTGCAGACGCCGCGCTTCTGCGGGCAGGCACCGAGATGCCGGGCCTTTTCGCGATAGACCTTTTCGTGCCGCGGCTTGCGGATCAACTGACTGATCGTCGGCATGCTTCGCCTTTATCTTTCGCCTTTAATCTCTGCCTTCATCGCCACGTGCCATTGCCGGCCCGCGCCATTCCATCCGAGCTCCGCCCCAGCGATTTGGCCGCGCCGCGGCCAGAAACGCAAAAGAATCAGCGCCTTCGGCCCCACAGGGCTTCCGGCGCTGTGACAAAGCAGAGGACCGCGGCAAAGCCGAGATCGTGCCTCTCGAAGGACCCGCGGAACCGCTGATCCAATATGACTGGTCAGTCGCTGGGACCGACAGCGTTTAGGTTCGTATGGCTTCGGGACGTGACGTCCCGAACAGAAAAGAACCTACGGCCTGTCGAAAGTGCGCGGAACTTAATGATGTCGCCGCGAGCCGTCAACCCCTTTGCGCCGCAAAATCAGCGCCGGCGGACGAAAAGCCCCTCATCTCGCGACGCTTGCAAGCAAGCGTCGCGACGGATGAAGGGCGTTGAAAGGCGGCAGCCTCTCTCCCGCCTTCGAGGCGGCCGCTGGGCGGCCGTCTCTGGGCGCGTTCGCGAGACCCGTCGATGTCAAGGCTTCGGGACGCCCGTCCCTTCGCCGGCTGCCGGCAATGGCAGCGGCCGCCGCCCGGTTTCCGCCTTTTGCGCGAGAATCATCTCATCGCGTCCGCTCGCGATCTGGCGCAGCTTCGCCATCGCGGCGCCGGTGCCGGCGGGGATCAGCCGGCCGACGATGACATTCTCCTTCAAGCCTTCGAGCGAATCGGTCTTGCCGTTGACGGCCGCCTCGGTGAGCACCCGCGTCGTCTCCTGGAAGGATGCCGCCGAAATGAAGGAGCGGGTCTGCAGCGACGCCTTGGTGATGCCGAGCAGAACCGGCGTGCCCGAGGCCGGACGCTTGCCCTCGCCGAGCATTCTCTCATTCGCCTCGTCGAGCTCCATCCGATCGACCTGCTCGCCGGACAGAAACTCCGTATCGCCGGACTCGACGATATCGACCTTCTGCAACATCTGCCGGACGATCACCTCAATGTGCTTGTCATTGATGTTGACGCCCTGCAGCCGATAGACCTCCTGAATCTCGTTGACGAGATAGGCAGCGAGCTCCTCGACCCCCTTGATCGCCAGAATGTCATGCGGCGCCGGATTGCCGTCGACGATATAGTCGCCTTTCTCCACGATGTCGCCGTCCTGGAGATGGATGTGCTTGCCCTTCGGGATCAGATATTCGACCGGCTCGGCACCTTCCTCATGCGGGATGATGGAGATCCGCGTCTTGTTCTTGTAATCGCGGCCGAACTGCACCGTGCCGGAGGCCTCCGCGATGATGGCATGATCCTTGGGGCGCCGCGCTTCGAACAATTCGGCGACACGCGGCAGACCGCCAGTGATGTCGCGCGTCTTGGCCGATTCCATCGAGATGCGGGCGACGATGTCGCCGGCCTTCACGGACCCTCCCGGATCGACGCCAATGATGGCCTCGACCGGCAGCATATAGCGCGCATCGCCGCCGCGCGGCAGCTTCAGCACCTTGCCGTTGGGACCTTTCAGCACAATCGCAGGCTTCAGACTGGCCGAGCGCGGGTTGAGCCGCCAATCGATGACCATGCGCTTGGCGATCCCGGTCGATTCATCGACCGTCTCCGACATGGAGGCGCCTTCGACGAGGTCCTCGAAATCGATGATGCCGTCGACCTCGGTGAGGATCGGCCGCGTATAGGGATCCCATTCGGCGATCCTTTGCCCGCGCTTGATCTTGTCGCCTTCGTCGACCTTCAGCCGCGCCCCATATTGCACGCGATGCACCGCGCGCTCCGTCCCGTCCGATCCTTCGATGATCGCCGCGACATTGCGCGCCATGACCATCAGATCGCCATCCGTATTGCGGGCGAGATGGCGATTGCGGATGCGGATCGTCCCATCGAAATTCGATTCGATGAAGGACTGATCGGCGATCTGCGCGGCGCCGCCGATATGGAAGGTGCGCATGGTGAGCTGGGTGCCCGGCTCGCCGATCGACTGCGCCGCGATGACGCCCACGGCCTCGCCCATGTTGACCGGCGTGCCGCGCGCGAGATCGCGTCCATAGCATTTGCCGCAGACGCCATTCTTCGCCTCGCAGACGAGCACGGAACGGATCTTCACCTCCTGAATGCCGGCGGCATTGATCCGCTCCATATGCCATTCTTCGATCATCTCACCGGCATGGACGATGATGTTGCCTTCGAGATCCTTCAGATCCTCGGCCGAAGTGCGCCCGAGAATGCGCGAGGCGAGCGAGGCCACGACCTGGCCGGCATCAATGATGGCGCGCATGCGGATACCGTTCGTCGAACCGCAATCGGCCATGGTGATGATCGAATCCTGCGCGACATCGACGAGGCGGCGGGTCAGATAGCCCGAGTTCGCCGTCTTCAATGCGGTATCGGCGAGCCCCTTGCGGGCGCCATGCGTCGAATTGAAATATTCAAGGACGGTGAGGCCTTCCTTGAAGTTCGAGATGATCGGGCTCTCGATGATCTCGCCCGAGGGCTTGGCCATTAGACCGCGCATGGCGGCGAGCTGCTTCATCTGGGTCGGCGAACCGCGCGCGCCCGAATGCGACATCATATAGATCGAGTTGATCGGCTTGTCGCGGCCGGACTCGTCCTTCTGCACCGACGAGATGCGCGCCATCATCTCTTCGGCGAGTTGGTCGGAGCATTTCGCCCAGGCGTCGACGACCTTATTGTATTTCTCGCCCTGGGTGATGAGACCGTCGTTATATTGCTGCTCATATTCCTTGGCGAGCGCAACCGTCTCCGCGATGATGCGCGGCTTCGTCTCCGGCACGACCATGTCGTCCTTGCCGAAGGAGATGCCCGCCTTGAACGCCTCACGGAAGCCGAGCGCCATGATCTTGTCGCAGAAAATCACCGTCTCCTTCTGCCCGCAATTGCGGTAGACAATATCGATCATGTTGGAGATTTCCTTCTTCGTCATCAGCCTGTTGGCGACGTCGAAGGTGATCTTCTGATGCACCGGCAAAAGCCGACCGAGAATGAGGCGGCCGGGCGTCGTGTCGAAGACCTTCGACACGCGTTGGCCATTGCCGTCATAGCTCCAGGCCCGCCCCTTGATCTTGGTGTGCAGCGTGACGGCCTTGGCATGGATCGCATGCTCGAGTTCGCCCATGTTGGCGAACAGCATCCCCTGCCCCGGCTCGCCGTCGCGCATCAGGGTGAGATAATAAAGGCCGAGAACGATATCCTGGCTCGGCACGATGATCGGCTGGCCGTTGGCCGGATGCAGGATGTTGTTGGTCGACATCATCAGCACGCGCGCCTCGAGCTGCGCCTCGAGCGAGAGCGGCACATGGACCGCCATCTGATCGCCGTCGAAATCCGCATTGAAGGCGGCGCAGACGAGCGGATGCAGCTGGATCGCCTTGCCCTCGATCAGCTTCGGCTCGAAGGCCTGAATGCCGAGCCGGTGCAAGGTCGGCGCCCGGTTGAGCATCACCGGATGCTCGCGGATCACCTCGTCGAGAATATCCCAGACTTCCGGCTTTTCCTTCTCGACCAGCTTCTTCGCCTGTTTGACGGTCGCCGACAGCCCCTTCGCGTCGAGGCGCGAATAGATGAAGGGCTTGAACAATTCGAGCGCCATCTTCTTCGGCAGGCCGCATTGATGCAGCTTCAGTTCCGGTCCGACGACGATGACCGAACGGCCGGAATAATCGACGCGCTTGCCGAGCAGGTTCTGGCGGAAGCGCCCCTGCTTGCCCTTCAGCATATCGGCCAAGGATTTCAGCGGCCGCTTATTGGCACCGGTGATCACCCGGCCGCGGCGGCCATTGTCGAACAGCGCATCGACCGCCTCCTGAAGCATGCGCTTCTCGTTGCGGATGATGATGTCGGGCGCGCGCAGTTCGATCAGCCGCTTCAAGCGATTGTTGCGGTTGATCACACGCCGATAGAGATCGTTGAGATCGGAGGTCGCGAAACGGCCGCCGTCGAGCGGCACCAGCGGCCGCAGATCGGGCGGAATGACAGGCACTTCGGTCAGGATCATCCATTCCGGCTTGTTGCCGGAGTGAAGGAAAGCCTCGATGATCTTCAAGCGCTTGGCGAGCTTCTTCGGCTTCAGCTCGGTCGTCGCCTCGGCGATCTCGACCTTGAGCTGTTCGGCGATCTTTTCGAGATTCATGGCGCGCAGCAATTCGCGGATCGCCTCCGCGCCGATCATCGCCGTGAAGGAATCCTGGCCGTATTCGTCCTGGGCGCGCAGATATTCATCCTCGCTCAGGAGCTGGCGCTCCTTGAGCGGGGCGATCCCGGCATCGATCACGATATAGGATTCGAAATAGAGGATACGCTCCAGATCCTTCAGCGTCATGTCGAGCAGAAGCCCGATACGCGACGGCAGCGACTTGAGGAACCAGATATGCGCGACGGGCGCGGCGAGCGAGATATGGCCCATGCGTTCGCGCCGCACGCGCGACAGCGTGACCTCGACGCCGCATTTCTCGCAGATGACGCCCTTGTACTTCATCCGCTTGTACTTGCCGCACAAGCATTCGTAATCCTTGATCGGGCCGAAGATCCGGGCGCAGAAGAGACCATCGCGCTCGGGCTTGAAGGTCCGGTAATTGATCGTCTCCGGCTTTTTGATTTCGCCATAGGACCAGGACAAGATCTTTTCCGGGCTCGCGATCGAGATCTGGATCTGATCGAAAGCCTGCGGCTGGACGACCGGATTGAAGAGATTCATGACCTCTTGATTCATCATCTTCTCCTGATATCCATGGCCCACGCGGGACAACGCCGGACCGCGGGCAAAAAACATTGGCAGAGGCCGTCACACCGGCCATTCTCTCCCAACAGCATCACGCGCAAACGCATAAGAAGGCGACGCATGGGCCGTTGACGCGCAAGCAGGGTGCGGGCATGACGGCAGACGGCGCGGCGCAGCCGCCTGCCTTCATACGAGATCTCGCACCTATTCCGCGGCCGCCGCGGTCGGCGGCAGCAGATTGGTCGGCGGCTGAATTGTCGATTTGAGTTCGACATTGAGACCGAGCGACCGCATCTCCTTCACCAGAACGTTGAAGCTCTCCGGAATGCCCGACTCGAAAGTGTCCTCGCCACGCACAATCGATTCATAGACCTTGGTGCGGCCCGCCACGTCATCCGACTTCACCGTCAGCATTTCCTGCAGCGTATAGGCGGCGCCATAGGCTTCGAGCGCCCAGACCTCCATTTCGCCGAAGCGTTGACCGCCGAACTGTGCCTTGCCGCCGAGCGGCTGCTGGGTGACGAGGCTATAGGGACCGATCGAGCGGGCATGGATCTTGTCGTCGACGAGATGATGCAGCTTCAGCATATAGATGTAGCCGACCGTCACCTTGCGATCGAAAGTCTCCCCCGTGCGCCCGTCGAAGAGCGTCACCTGGCCGGAGCGGTCGAGCCCGGCGCGCTCCAGCATTTCGACGATGTCGCCCTCATGCGCGCCATCGAAGACCGGCGTTGCGATCGGCACGCCGCGGCGGAGATTTTCGCCGACTTCGAGCAAGGTCGATTCATCCAGCGCGTCGATCTCCGTCTTCGCGCCATAGATGTCGACGAGTTCGTCCCGCAGCACTTTGGAATCCTTGCTCTTCATATAGGCATTGACCGCCGCGGACACTTGCTTGCCGAGGCCGGCGCAGGCCCAGCCGAGATGCGTCTCGAGAATCTGGCCGACATTCATCCGGCTCGGCACGCCGAGCGGATTGAGGACAATGTCGACCGGCGTGCCGTCGGCGAGGAAGGGCATGTCTTCCTGCGGCACGATCTTGGAGACGACACCCTTGTTGCCGTGGCGCCCGGCCATTTTATCGCCGGGCTGGATCTTGCGCTTCACCGCGACGAAGACTTTGACCATCTTCATCACCCCCGGCGGCAGCTCGTCGCCGCGCTGCAATTTCTCGACCTTGTCGAGGAAGCGGCTTTCGAGCCCCTTCTTCGCCTCGTCATATTGCTTGCGCATGGCCTCGATCTCGATCATGAGCTGATCGTTTTCGATGGCAAAGGTCCACCATTGCGAGCGCGGAAAGCTCTCGAAGACCTCCTTGGTGAGGACCGTCTCTTTCTTGAACCCTTTCGGGCCCGCGACAGCGGTCTTGCCGGAAAGCAGCTCCGACAGGCGGCTGTAGACGTTGCGGTCGAGGATCGCGAGCTCGTCGTCGCGGTCTTTGGCGAGACGTTCGATCTCCTCGCGCTCGATCGCCTGGGCGCGCTCGTCCTTCTCGACGCCATGGCGGTTGAAGACGCGGACTTCGACGATCGTGCCCTGCACGCCCGGCGGCACGCGCAGCGACGTGTCGCGCACGTCGGAAGCCTTTTCGCCGAAGATGGCGCGCAAGAGCTTTTCTTCCGGCGTCATCGGGCTCTCGCCCTTCGGCGTGATCTTGCCGACGAGAATGTCGCCGGCCTGAACTTCGGCGCCGATATAGACGATGCCCGCTTCGTCGAGATTCTTCAGCGCCTCTTCCGAGACATTCGGGATGTCGCGCGTGATCTCCTCCGGGCCGAGCTTGGTGTCGCGCGCCATCACCTCGAATTCATCGATATGGATCGAGGTGAAGACATCGTCCTTCACGATCCGCTCGTTCAGCAGGATCGAATCTTCGAAGTTGTAGCCATTCCACGGCATGAAGGCGACGAGCACATTGCGGCCGAGCGCGAGATCGCCAAGATCGGTCGACGGCCCATCGGCGACGATATCGCCCTTGCGCACGAAATCGCCGACCCGCACCAGCGGCTTCTGATTGATGCAGGTCGATTGGTTCGAGCGCTGGAACTTCATCAGCCGATAGATGTCGACGCCGGGCTTGCCGCCATCCGTGTCTTCGGTGGCGCGCACGACGATGCGGGTCGCATCGACCTGAACGATATAGCCGCTGCGCCGCGCCGCGATGGCCGCGCCGGAATCGCGCGCCACGACCGACTCCATTCCGGTGCCGACGAGCGGCGCATCCGCCTTGACGAGCGGCACCGCCTGGCGCTGCATGTTCGAGCCCATCAGCGCCCGGTTCGCGTCGTCATTCTCGAGGAAGGGAATGAGCGCCGCAGCGACCGAGACGATCTGCTTCGGCGACACATCCATGAAGTCGACGCGGTCGGGCGTCACCATCACGACGTCGCCGGCATGCCGGCACACGACGAGGTCTTCCGTCAGCGCGCGAGTTTGATCGACCGGGGCATTGGCCTGGGCGACATAATATTTGGCTTCCTCCATCGCCGAGAGATAGACGACCTCATCGGTCAAGCGGCCATCCTTGATCCGCCGATAGGGGGCTTCGATGAAGCCGTACTTGTTGACGCGTGCAAAAGTCGCGAGCGAATTGATGAGGCCGATGTTCGGGCCTTCCGGCGTCTCGATCGGACAGATCCTTCCATAATGGGTCGGATGCACGTCGCGGACTTCGAAGCCGGCGCGCTCGCGCGTGAGACCGCCCGGGCCGAGCGCCGACAGGCGCCGCTTATGGGTGATCTCCGAAAGCGGATTCGTCTGGTCCATGAATTGCGACAATTGCGACGAGCCGAAGAACTCGCGCACCGCCGCCGCCGCCGGCTTGGCGTTGATGAGATCCTGCGGCATCACCGTGTCGATATCGACCGAGGACATGCGCTCCTTGATCGCCCGCTCCATGCGCAACAGACCGAGGCGATATTGATTTTCCATCAATTCGCCGACCGAGCGGACGCGGCGATTGCCGAGATGATCGATGTCGTCGATCTCGCCGCGGCCGTCGCGCAGATCGACGAGCGCGCGCACGACCGCGACAATGTCCGCCTTGCGCAAGGTCCGCACGGTGTCCGGCGCATCGAGGTCGAGGCGCATGTTCATCTTCACCCGGCCGACCGCCGAAAGATCATAGCGCTCGGCATCGAAGAACAGCGAATGGAACATGGCTTCGGCCGTATCGAGCGTCGGCGGCTCGCCCGGCCGCATCACCCGGTAGATGTCGAACAGCGCGTCCTCGCGCGAATTGTTCTTGTCGACCGCGAGCGTGTTGCGGATATAGGGGCCGATATTGACGTGATCGATGTCGAGCAGCGGCAATTCGCTGAAGCCCAGTTCGATCAGCGCCGGCAAGGTCTTCGGCGTGATCTCGTCGCCCGCTTCGGCATAGATTTCGCCGGTCGCCGGATCATAGAGATCGGCGGCGATGTAGTTGCCGTAGAGATCGGCATCCTGCACCTTGACGAACTTCAGCCCCTTCTCGGCGAGCTGCCGAGCGGCGCGCACGGTGAGCTTCTTGCCCGCTTCGAGCACGACTTGGCC
This sequence comes from uncultured Alphaproteobacteria bacterium, assembly GCA_963704745.1. Classification (GTDB taxonomy): domain Bacteria; phylum Pseudomonadota; class Alphaproteobacteria; order Rhizobiales; family Beijerinckiaceae; genus Methylovirgula. Next base: position 1,748,545 of record OY969936.1, on the reverse strand, counting down.
GCTGTCGGCATCGACGAGATCGATGCTCGTCTTCATGCCCTTCATCCGCTCGGCATCGAAAGCCAAGCGCCAGCCGTCGCCGTCGCGGCTATAGGTCAGCGTCTTATAGAAAGTCCGCAGAATCTCTTCGCCGTCGAGGCCGAGCGCATAAAGCAAGGAGCTCACCGGAATCTTCCGGCGCCGGTCGATGCGCGCATAGACAATGTCCTTGGCATCGAATTCAATATCGAGCCAGGAGCCGCGATAGGGAATGATGCGCGCGGCAAAGAGCAGCTTGCCGGACGAATGGCTCTTGCCCTTGTCATGGTCGAAGAAGACGCCGGGCGAGCGGTGCATCTGCGAGACGATGACGCGCTCCGTGCCATTGACGATGAAGGTGCCGTTCATCGTCATGAAGGGCATGTCGCCCATATAGACGTCCTGCTCCTTGATGTCTTTGACGGACTTCGCGCCGGTGTCGGGATCGACATCGAACACGATGAGGCGCAAGGTCACCTTGAGCGGCGCAGCGAAGGTCATGCCGCGCTGGCGGCATTCGTCGACATCATATTTCGGCGGTTCGAATTCATAGCGGACGAATTCGAGCAGCGAGACATTGCCGAAATCGGCGATGGGGAAGACCGATTTGAAGACAGCCTGCAACCCTTCCTCCGGCCGGCCGCCTTGCGGCTCGACCACCATCAGGAACTGATCGTATGAGGCCTTCTGGACTTCAATCAGATTCGGCATTTCCGCCACTTCGCGAATATGTCCGAAAAACTTGCGAACGCGCTTGCGGCCACTGAAGGTCTGCGCAATTGATTGAGCCATCTCGCTCCTCGCATCTGGCAAGCGGCGGGGCCATGGCCACAGCGCCGCACAACTCGCGTCCCCGGACTCCGGTTCACGCGGCGGGACTTCAAGTCCCGTCAATCTTCGAGCGTGCCACAACCTCGCGGCAGGCTTCCTTTTCTCGGGAATGCCCGGGAAAAGTGGAACCACTTTTCAAACGCGGGCACGCTCCCATCCGTCGATGGCCCTCACCTGAGCGGCAGAGGCGCGATCCCATCCGATCGGGCGCGACGGCGGCCATTGCGGCGGCAACGCCACAACGGCCCCGGAGCATGCTCCGGGACCGCCCGACACGGGGAAGGGACCGCCATCCATACGGTCCCGCCGGACCTCACTTGAGTTCGACCTTCGCGCCGACCTTTTCGAGAGTTGCCTTGATCTTTTCGGCCTCTTCCTTCGGAACGCCTTCCTTGACCGGCTTCGGCGCGCCTTCCACCAGATCCTTGGCTTCCTTGAGGCCGAGACCGGTCACCGCGCGAACCTCCTTGATCACCTCGATCTTCTTGTCGCCGATGGCGGCGAGAACCACGGTGAACTCGGTCTGCTCCTCGGCCGGAGCCGCAGCCGCGCCGCCCGCCGGACCGGCCGCGACGGCAACCGCAGCCGCCGCCGAGACGCCCCATTTCCCTTCCAGCATTTTGGCGAGCTCCGCCGCCTCGAGCACGGTCAGGCTCGACAAATCTTCGACGATCTTTTCAAGATTGGCCATTTGCGCAGTTCCTTTGATTTCGGTCGTAAATCTTCACGGATGATCTTGCGGCAGCGCTCACGCAGCCGCACCCTTTTCGGCATAGGCCTTGACGACACGCGCGAGCTTGGCCGCGGGCGCGGTCGTGAGCTGGGCGAGCTTGGTGGCCGGCGCCTGAATGAGGCCGATGAGCTTGGCGCGCATCTCGTCGAGCGACGGCAAGGTCGCCAGCGACTTGACGGCGTCGGGATCGAGCGCCGTCTTGCCCATCGCGCCGCCGAGGATCACGAGCTTGTCGTGATCTTTGGCGAAAGCCACCGCGGCCTTCGGCGCCGCGACGGGATCCTGCGAATAGGCAAGAAGGGTCGGGCCCTTCAAAAGGCGCGCGACGGAGGCGAGCTCCGTCCCTTCCAGCGCAATCTTGGTCAGCCGATTCTTGGTCACCTGGACGGTTGCGCCGGCCTCGCGCATCTGTTTGCGCAGCGCCTGCATCTGGGCCACAGTCAAGCCCGAATAATGCGCCACCACCACGACCGAGGTCTGTTCCAAGACATCGTGCAAAGTGGTGACGAAAGCTTTCTTTTCCGTTCTCTCCACTATACTCTCTCTGTCTGCGCGGGGCTTTCCCGCAGGTTGCGTTTGCCGCCGTGCAGCAGCCGAGAGAGCCCGACCCTGTCAGCGCGGCGCCACGCCTGTCCTCCGGAACGAGGCGACGCTCCGGACAGAGGGATGCGACCAAAATCAAAGGTTGCAGGAAACTGCCGCACCTGCACTTTCATATCGGTACCAACCCCGTCTATGCTGGCGCTCGGCCCACGGACGGAATTGGCGAGAGGCCGGAACCGAAGGGGAGCTTTGAGCATTAAGTCTGCACTTTGGCCGCAGCCCCAATTCGGCAGAAGCGAAATCGGGGCAAAAGCCCGTGCCGACACCGGCAGTCTCGGACAGGACATGACCGGAAGGGACCGAAGCGGCGCTTCGATCCTCCGGCCGATCCGCCGCATCCAAACGTTCCGGCCGTTCACAATCAACGGCCCGGAATCCTCAGACGCGGAAGCTGTAAAGAGTTCCGGGCTGGCCGCCATCGGCCAACCCGAACCTTCTATTTAGACCGATCCTTCCCCAATGCCAAGGGGTGAATCCGCATTTTTACGACTTGTCAAGCACGTCCGGCTGCATAGCTTTGGACAAGCGGCGGCTTCAAGAGATCACCGTGGCCGGATCGACCTTGACCCCCGGCCCCATGGTCGACGAAATCGCAACGCGCTGAATATACGTACCTTTAGCGCCTTGTGGCTTGGCCTTGGCCACAGCATCGACGAAGGCTGTGATGTTCTCGAGGAGCTTGGTCTCGTCGAAAGAGACCTTGCCGACGCTGCCTTGGACAATGCCGGCCTTTTCCACACGAAATTCCACCGCGCCGCCCTTTGAGGCCTTGACCGCGGCCGTCACATCCATCGTCACCGTTCCGACCTTGGGATTTGGCATCAGGCCGCGGGGCCCGAGCACTTTGCCGAGCCGGCCGACGAGCGGCATCATGTCGGGCGTCGCTATGCAGCGGTCGAAATCGATCGTGCCGCCCTGGACGGTCGTGACCAGCTCTTCGGCGCCGACAATATCCGCGCCGGCAGCCTTGGCTTCATCGGCTTTGGCGCCGCGCGCAAACACCGCCACCCGCAAAGTCCGGCCAGTGCCGTTCGGCAGATTGACCACGCCGCGGACCATCTGATCCGCATGTTTGGGATCGACGCCGAGATTCATCGCGATTTCGATGGTCTCGTCGAATTTCGCATTGGCCCGTTCCTTGACGAGCTTCACCGCCTCGCCGACCGGATAGAGCTTCACCCGGTCGATGCCTTCGCGCGCCTTGACGAGACGCTTTCCAACATGGCTCATGGTTTCACTCCACCACTTCGAGGCCGATCGAGCGGGCGGAGCCCGTGATCATCTGGGCGGCGGCGTCAATGGTCGCGCAATTGAGGTCGGGCAATTTCTTTTCCGCGATCTCGCGAATCTGCGCCTGGGTGACCTTGCCGACGAAACCGCGCGCGGTGGTCTTGGCGCCCGACTGAATGCCGGCCGCCTTCTTCAGGAAATAGGTCACGGGCGGCAGTTTCAGCTCGAAGGTGAAGGAGCGATCCTGATAGGCCGTGATGACGACCGGGATCGGCGTCCCCTTCTCCATCTGCGCGGTGCGCGCATTGAAGGCCTTGCAGAATTCCATGATGTTGAGGCCGCGCTGGCCGAGCGCGGGGCCGATCGGCGGCGACGGATTGGCGGAGCCCGCCGGCACTTGCAGCTTCACATAGCCGGTGATTTTTTTTGCCATTTATCTCTCCAACAAGAGCCGCGCCGTGCGCTGGCGCGCCCGGGCGGCGGTTGCGGTTGCGTGGTCGGGACGGTTTCCGGCTGGCGACCGGTCCTATCTCCCACACGGGTTGCGCATGCCCTTTGGCATGCTGCGCTGCTCTAAAGCAGAGCCGCGTTTCCTACACCTTCTTGGCAAGAAGGCAAGCTTCGTCCTTATCTTCCAATCATGGCGGGCTCGGTGTCGGTTAAACCTTCTCGACCTGCCCATATTCGAGTTCGACCGGAGTCGGACGGCCGAAGATCGACACGGCGATTTTGACCCTAGATCGCGCCTCGTCGACCTCTTCGACGATCCCATTGAAGGATGCGAAAGGCCCGTCGGCGACCCGCACGGTCTCGCCGACCTCATAGGAAATCGCGGCCTTCGGCCGCTCGACGCCTTCCGCCACCTGCCCCTTGATACGGTTCGCCTCGGCATCCGAGATCGGCATCGGCTTCTTGTCGGCGCCGAGAAAGCCCGTCACCTTGGGCGTGTTCTTGATCAAATGATAGATGTCGTCGGTCAAATCGCATTTGACCAGCACATAGCCGGGAAAGAACTTGCGTTCGGAACTGACTTTCCGGCCTTTGCGCACCTCGACCACTTGCTCGGTCGGCACCAGAACTTCTTCGAATTTATCGGCGAGACCGCGCTGTGCGGCCTGCTCGCGGATTGATTCGGCCACTTTCTTCTCGAAATTCGAATAAGCGTGGACGATGTACCAGCGCATGCTCATGGCCGACCCCGGATGCTCCTCGATATGCAATGAAATCAATTGACGATCGTCAATGCCCAAGTTTCAGGATGAGGCCGACCATCACCCGCAGCGTCTGATCGACCGCCAGAAAGAACAGGCTGGTGAGGATCACCAGCGCAATGACGAGCCCGGTGGTGACCATGGTCTCGCGCCGCGACGGCCAAGTCACCTTGTCGGCTTCGGAACGAACTTCCTGGAGGAATCGGAACGGATTGGCCATCGTCGTTACGGAACTCGCTGCTGCAAGCCAGGTGGAAGAAAGCGCCGCGCGCATCCGGCTCGGCCGGTCCATCGCACCGTCGCGGGCCGAGCCGGCTTACAGCAGCCGTGCCTGAGCGCTCGTGGCATGGGATCGAGGACGCAGATCCCGCACGGCCAGCCCGAAACGTCGTGCCAAAACGCCGCAAGCCAAAAAAGCTGCGGCGCGGAGCCGACTGGCCACGCGCCACCTGATTCTGCAAATATAGCGAGAGAACACCGCCACGCCAAGCGGAAATTGCCGATCATTTGTTCTGCTAAGGCAGATTTGCCGCTCCGCCGTGCTCTGCCGCTCCGCGAATGGGATCTTTACCAGCCACGGCGGCCGCGCCGCCCGGGCCCTGGCAGCCAGCAGCCGACGGATAAAGCTATGTGCGCGATTTAAACCAGGCGAAATTGGCAGGAGAGGAGGGACTCGAACCCCCAACCCCCGGTTTTGGAGACCGGTGCTCTAACCAAATTGAGCTACACTCCTAAAGCGCCGCCATTTTAGCCGGAGGACCTTCGCTGGCGCAAGCGCGGTCTCGCCAGTTTCCCGCCAGCGCTCCCGCCGATTTTTCTCACCATGGGTCTAAATCGGCTCGCCCGCAACGGCGACCCGCGTTCCTCACTCGGTGATCGCAGCAACAACTCCAGCTCCAACCGTGCGGCCGCCTTCACGGATGGCGAAGCGCAGCCGCTCTTCCATCGCGATCGGCGCGATCAGTTCCACATTCATCGTCACATTGTCGCCCGGCATCACCATCTCGGTGCCTTCCGGAAGCGTCACCACGCCGGTCACATCCGTCGTCCGGAAATAAAACTGCGGCCGGTAATTGGTGAAAAACGGCGTGTGCCTGCCGCCCTCTTCCTTCGTCAATATATAGGCCTCGGCCCGAAACTTCGTATGCGGCTTCACCGAGCCCGGCTTGCACAGAACCTGGCCGCGCTCGACCTCCTCGCGCTTCGTGCCGCGCAGCAGAGCCCCGATATTGTCGCCCGCCTGCCCCTGATCCAGAAGTTTGCGGAACATCTCGACCCCCGTCACCACCGTCTTGATCGTCGGACGCAGCCCCACGATCTCGACCTCGTCGCCGACCTTGACGATGCCGCGCTCCACCCGCCCCGTCGCCACCGTGCCGCGCCCGGAAATCGAGAACACATCCTCGACCGGCATCAGGAACGGCTGATCGATCGGCCGCTCCGGCTGCGGAATATATTCATCCACCGTCTGCATCAGCTTCAAAATCGCATCATGCCCGATCTCCGGATTGCGGCCCTCCAAGGCGCATAGCGCCGAGCCGCGGGTGATCGGTATGTCGTCGCCGGGAAAATCATATTTCGACAAAAGCTCGCGCACTTCGAGCTCGACCAGATCCAGAAGCTCCGGATCATCCACCATGTCGACCTTGTTCATGAACACGACCAGTGCCGGAACGCCCACCTGGCGGGCCAAAAGAATATGTTCGCGCGTCTGCGGCATCGGACCGTCCGCAGCAGAGACGACGAGGATCGCCCCGTCCATCTGCGCCGCCCCGGTGATCATGTTCTTCACATAATCGGCATGCCCGGGACAGTCGACATGCGCGTAATGGCGCGCCTTCGTCTCATATTCCACATGCGCCGTCGAAATCGTGATCCCCCGCGCCTTCTCCTCCGGCGCCTTGTCGATCTGATCATAGGCCGTGAACGTCGCCCCGCCCGTCTCCGCCAAGACTTTCGTGATCGCCGCCGTCAGCGACGTCTTGCCGTGGTCAACATGACCAATCGTCCCGATGTTGCAATGCGGCTTCGTCCGTGCAAACTTTTCCTTGGCCATCGACACGCATCCCGTCGTTTTACCCTATGCCACGCTGATATGCCGCCGCGTGCTTTTCAAAACACCGGCGAGCGGCTGCCTTATGTTCGCGCCCCGCCGGCAAAGTCAAGCCGGCTCACGCCGTCAGCAGAGCGCCCTGAGCATCGAACAGCATTTCGGTCGTCTCCTCGTCCATGTAGATTTCGGCACGTCGCAGCACGCCGTCTGCGTCATATTCATATTTGTGGGAGATCTCGATCTCGCCATAGACCATCTTCTCAAAGCCGGTGAGCCGGTCCTGGGCGTCGAAACGCGCGACAATATAGGTGTTGCGATTGCTCAGATCCGCCAGTTCCAACGGATTGACCATTTTGACCGGCAATTTCACGCCGGTATAGGAGACGAAATGACGGATTCGTTCGTCGCTGTTCTCGCTCATCTCGTTCGTGCCAGCCTTAGCCGGGATCCGCCGTGCCGAGCGATCCCTCCTCATTGAAATCATTGGAGCGGGTGAAGGGAATCGAACCCTCGTATTCAGCTTGGAAGGCTGCTGCTCTACCATTGAGCTACACCCGCACACGGCTCTGCCTCTGGGAGACGCATATGACAAGCGCTGCACATAGGTGCCGTGACGGGCGGAAGATATATGGAGGATCCCGCGCATGTCAAAAGCCGTGCGCTTTGTGACGGACGCCGGTGCCTGCGTCCGACGGCTTCCGAAAGGCGCTATCCGTGGCTCAGCCACCATGTTCCGGCGACGAGGCTCAAGAGGGTCAAGGGTAGGCCCACCTTGACGTAAGTGAGGAAGGAGATTTCGATTCCTGCGGCCCTGGCGCGCTCCGCGACAATGAGATTGGCGACTGATCCGAGCAAAGTGAGATTGCCGGCGAAGGTCGAACTCATGGCGACGATTCGCCAGGCCGCCTGGGCATGCGGCAGTTTTTCGACGAAGGGCTGAAGCGCCAGAACCGCCGGCACATTGCTGACGAGGTTGGAAAGGACCGCAGTCACCGCCGCGAGGCTCCAGTCATTCGCGAGATGCAAGGCGCCCACGGCCCTGATGACCGGCGGCGTCAGCATTTCCTGCCCGGCGGCGGCCGTTACGATGAAGAGCCCGGCGAACATGAGCAGCAGGCCGCCATCGATCTGCGTATAGATCTTCCGCGATTTGACCGCGCGCGTGAGGAACAGCAGCGAAGCGCCGATGATGGCCGCCTCCGCCATCGGGACATTGACGAAAAAGGCGATGATGACGCCGCAGCTCACCACCAGCGCCTTGACGACTTGCCGGACATGCCAGCGCGGCCTAGGCGGCTTTGGCTGCAGTTGAAAGGGCTCTGTAAATTCCTGCCGATAAATGATGGCGATGAGAAGGATCGTCAGGGCGAGCGCGACGAGGGCCGGCGGCGCGAGCCGCGCCGCAAAATCGCCATAGGCGAGATGCCCATCGAGTCCGATGATCATATTCTGCGGATTGCCGGTGATCGTCGCCGCGCTGCCGGCATTCGACGCCATCGCTGTCGCGAGAAGATAGGGCGCAAGATTTCGCTTCAACACGGTCACGACATCAATGACGAGCGGCGCCATGACGAGGCATACGGCATCATTGACGAGAAAGGCCGAAAAAAAGCCGGTGATGGCGACAATCCAACACAAGAGCATCAAGGGCGAGCCGGCCCGCGTCACGACGACAGCGCTGGCGAGCCGGAAGAATCCCGAGAGCCGCAGATGCGCGACGATCGCCATCATGCCGAGAAGCAGCGCGATGATGTTGAGATCGACGGCCTTGAAGGCCTGGTCGAGCCCGATGGCACCGACCCCGACCATGAGGCTCGCACCCACCAGAGCGATGCCCGTGCGGTCGATCCGAAGAAAGGGCAGCCGGCCGAGCGCCATGCCGAGATAGGTCGCAACGAAGATCACCATCGTGGCGATGGTCTTGAAGTCGGGCTCTACCTAACTCATTCTCGGTTTCCCCGCAGGTGCCCGACATCCGGCCTTGGCCTTCAAAGGCCTCGGCAAAAGTCCGGCGATCTGCTTTTGAAGTCGGCGGCCGATCGCTTCAAGGCGAGTTGCCGCGCCGGCGAGATCGTCGCGCGTCTGGGCGGCGATGAATTCGCCGTGCTTCAGTTCCCGGTCCGCCAGAGCATCGTGCGCAAAAGTGTATGCGGTTTTGCGCTTAAACGATGCTCTATTTTTTTAAATCTAGAGCATCTTATCCGCCCTCAAGTGATTCCACTTGAAGGCGGGATGCTCCAGCGACGAGATCGACAATCTGGCCGACCGAATCCAGAGCTGTTTCGCCAAATCCTTCGACACCGAGAATCGCAAGATCATGATCGGCGCATCGATTGGCATTGCGCAGGCGCCGGGCAATGGATCGAGCTTCGTAGAGCTCTTGAAACGCGCGGATGTCGCGCTCCATCACGCCGAGCACAGCGGCGGCGGCACGTGTCATTTCTTCACCGAGGAAATGGATCGGCGTCTTTTCGCAAAATAGGCGATGGAAGATGATTTCCGCAGTGCCGCCGCGGTGGGAGAACTTATCGAGGCATTGATCGCGCCCGCCGCGAGCGCTCGGAGCGGCCAGCCCTCCGCGTTTCGGGCGAGGCGATCGCCGTCACCTGCCTGAAGATCCCCTATTGGCTATCAGTGCCTTCCTGAAATCGGCGACATAGAGCGCGGCGATCTGCTTATCCGTGTCGCTTGCCGCCACCGTCGCCTTTGCATAAAGGTCGGTGATCCATTTGTCCTTCTTCGCCTTTCCGGCATTCTCGTTGGCCAGCGTGAGCCACATCAGGCCGAGACCGCGCCGGCGGGGCAGGCCGTCATGGCCGGTGAAGAGCAATTGCCCGAGCAAAGCCTGCGAAGGGGCATGGCCCTTTTCGGCGGCGAGATGCAGCCAGCGCGCCGCTTGGCGGACATCCTTCTCGACGAGACCGGGGACGCCATCGAGATACATGCGCGCGAGATTATATTGCGCATTCGGATCGCCGAAATTCGTCGCCGCAAATTGGAACATTTCGAGCGCGCGCATCGGCTCGGGGCTGATCTTCGTATTGGCGATGCCGTTCAGACTGTAGACACCGACAGCGACGAAAGCGCTCGAGACCACCGACGATTCGCGCGGGTTGGGATCGTCTTCGTCATAATTGGCGACGATCTGCGAGAAATATTGATAGGCCTTGATGTCGTCCTGCGGGACGCCATCGCCATCGGCATACATTTTCGCGAGCTTCCAACGCGCCAAAGACTCGCCGCCGGCAGCCGCATATTTCAAGGCCTCGATCGCCGAGCGCGAGTCGCCGATCTTGAAATCCTCCAGGCCGGCACGCAGAGCCGCCTGCGGATTCTTGAAAATCGGCAATGGCTTATTGGGGGCCGCGACATCTGTGCTGCCGTCGAAGGCCATGGCGGAGCCATTGCCGACAGTGCCGGCGACCGCCGCCGCAAGCCCGGCGAGAGCGAGAAGAAGGACCGGTCTAGGCGTCCGCATGGCACTGCGTCCCACCTAGAGCATGTCCCGGAAAAGTTGATAGACTTTTCCGAGAAAGGACATGCTCTACTTCTTTGATGTAGAGCCGATTTGTCCCGATCATCCGGATCGCGAAGCGATTCCACATGATCGGGATCGGCTCTAATGCGTCCAAGCCGGCGCCGGCCGCACCGAGCCGACCAAGGCGAAACCGGACCGTCGCGCCCCGAACAAGGCCGTGCGCGGCGGCGCCGCCCGGACAAGTGCCGCCGGCGCAAAAACTGCTGAGAAAATCATCCTGGGCGATTAGAGGCGCGTCCATGGTCCAACCCCGCTCACTTGCAAATTTTCGATGGCCCGAAAGGGACATTCCATGCCGCGCGGGGAAGCGGGCGACCGACTCCACTTATTACTCATAACCTCTTCCGGTAGACAGTATTGCTGCCCCGAAAAACTATCCCATCAATCACGAGCAAATTAGCGGATGGTTTATGGCTGAAAAGCGGCCTTCTTCTTTTGCACGGAAGACTTGCCGCAGATGCATCCGCGCTGTGGCCCAATTGCCACAAATTGCAAGGCGCAAAATGCCGCCGCGCATGCTCGCCCTTAAAAACGAATGGCGCGCCATTCGGTTCCTGGTGCCGAACCGCATGATCTCTGCCGAACGTCGGCAAGTTTTCGGGATCAGCTCTGGAGCCGAAGAGCATGTCCCTTATCGGAAAAGTCCGTCAACTTTTCCGGGACATTCTCTAGCGGCGCGATCACTCCGCTTCGGCCGTGTCGGCCGGCGGCTCGCGCCCGAGGAACCGGGCGAATGCGGCAAGCGCCGCATCGGACACGTGATGCTCGATTCCCTCGGCATCGAGTTCGGCGCAATGTTGCGGCACGCCGACGGCGACGAGCAGGTCGACGACCAGCCGGTGGCGGGCGCGCACGCGCGCCGCAAGGTCGAGCCCGCGCGGCGTGAGAAAAACGCCGCGATAGAGTTTCGACGTCGCCAGCCCTTCCCGCTTCAACCGGGCGATGCTCTTGATCGCGGTGGCATGCGACACGCCGAGCCGGCGGGCGATGTCGGTCGGCCGCGCCTCGCCCTGCGAGTTCAGAAGATCGTCGATCAATTCGACATAGTCTTCGAGCACCGCCGAAGCCTGCGCCGAACGGGCTTTTCCGAACCTCTCGGCTTGCACAGCCTCGGCCGGGAGCTCGCCCGAAAGCTGCGCCGGCGTCGCGCTTTTCGTGACCATCAGGCTGTTGTTCCTCGCCCCGGACCGCTGCCGCAGACGTAATTCGAAAATTGCGAGGGCAAGTCAATGCCAAAATGCTTGCTTTCTTTGTAGCCTGCGCTACATTTTGCTGTATCGTCAACCAGACGTAGACTCACGCGCGAAAGCGATGTTCGGGCGAAGCGCCGAGGCCCGGTTTGTCGAGATCGCCGAAGGGGAAGCTGAATGACGGATACCGCCGCACATTCCGGGCCAATGAGCGGGCACCGGAATCGGACCCAGATCGCCATTGGCGAAGTTCTGGCGGGCCGTAGGCGCGGCATGAGCGCCTTCGCTTTAATGGCGGGGCCCGCGGTGATCGCCTCGATCGCCTATATGGACCCCGGCAATTATGCGACGAACATCCAGGCCGGCGCGAAATATGGCTATGGCCTGCTCTGGGTCGTTCTGCTGGCCAATCTGATCGCGATGCTGTTTCAGGCCCTCTCGGCGAAGCTCGGCATCGTCACCGGCCGCAACCTCGCCGAATTATGTCGCGCCTATTTCCCGCGGCCGCTCGTCATCGGCATGTGGATCGTCAGCGAAATCGCGGCGATGGCGACGGACCTTGCGGAATTCCTCGGCGGCGCGATCGGTCTCGCGCTTCTGTTCCATCTCCCGCTCTTTTGGGGCATGGTGGTCACCGGGATCGTCACCTATGGAATCCTGATGTTCGAGCGGCGCGGTTTCCGGCCGATCGAGCTGATCATCGGCGCGCTGGTCGGTGTCATCGGCCTTTGCTTTCTGATCGAGATGTTCATCGCCCCGGTGGACTGGTCGGCTGCGGGCTTCCACTCAGTGATGCCGCAACTCCAAGATGCGGCCGCCATTACGATCGCCGTCGGCATCATCGGCGCCACGGTCATGCCGCATGCGATCTATCTCCATTCCGGCCTCACTCAGGGCCGCATGCCTGTCGAGAGCGATGCCGATCGGCGGAAGCTCCTCAGCTTTTCCAACAAGGAAGTCGTCGTCGCGCTGGCGCTCGCCGGCGCCGTCAATATGGCGATGGTGATGATGGCCGCCGCCGCCTTTCACCAGGGCCACAGCGATGTTGCCGAGATCGAGACCGCCTATCATACGTTGACGCCGCTCTTGGGGGCCGGCGCCGCGACCATCTACCTCATCTCGCTGCTCGCCTCCGGTGTGTCGAGCTCGGCCGTCGGCACCATGGCCGGCCAGATGATCATGCAGGGCTTTGTCGGGTTCAGAATTCCGGTCTGGGTCCGCCGTCTCGTCACCATGCTGCCGGCCTTCATCGTCGTCGGCCTCGGCATCAACTCGACCAATGCCCTCGTCATCAGTCAGGTCGTTCTCAGCCTTGTCTTGCCGGTGCCGATGATCGCGCTTCTGATTTTCACGCAGCGGCGCGACATCATGGGCGTTTTCGCAAATGGGCGTCTGACGCGGATCGCGGCATGGGTGGGAACCGCCCTGGTGTTGAGCCTCAACACTGTCCTTTTGCTGCAGACTTTTGGGGTTCCGATCCCGTTTTTAGGGTAGCGCCCTCGTCGCTCCTCAACACTTTTGCGTGAAAATAAGAAGTTTACCTTTGTAGTTTATCTTCATATATCCTAAGTCACGGCGATGAACCAGCGAACGAGCGAGTCCGGCACGGCGCGCGCCGCGGCTTTGGCACGCGACCTCGGCGTCCTGATCGGCCAATTGAAGCGACGCCTGCGCGAGCAGCCGCATGCTGGCGATTTGACCTGGTCGCAGCTGTCGGTGCTCGCCCGTTTGGACCGCGATGGCCCGGCGACCGTCACCAGCCTCGCCAAAGCCGAAGGCATGCGGCCGCAATCCATGGGCGCCACTGTCGCGGTCCTCGAGGCCGCCGGGTTCGTCAGCGCTGCAGCAGACCCAAACGATGGCCGGCAAACCATTCTGTCCTTGACGGCCAAATGCCAGGATTGGATCAAAGCCGCCCGCGCGGCCCGCGAAGACTGGCTGCTGCGGGCGATCCAGACACGTCTTGCTCCCTCGGAGCAAGAAGACCTCGCGCGCGCCGTCGAATTGCTCAAACGCCTCGTCGATTCATGACCGCATCCCAAGCGACGGCGCTATGACACCACTTGAAAGACATCCACGCGAAGGACATCCAGATGGCCCTCACCACGCTCGACCCGAAGACCGCTCTCATCATCATCGATCTGCAAAAGGGAATCGTCGCGTTTCCCACCGCTCACCCGATCGGCGAGGTGCTGACGCATGCTGCAAGATTGGCCGAGGCCTTCCGCCGCCATGGCCTGCCCGTCGTGCTCGTCAATGTCGACGGCGGCGCGCCCGGCCGCGCCGAACGGACGTTCAGTGTTAAAGATCTCCCCGCCGGTTGGGCCGATCTCATGCCCGAACTGAGTCCGCAGCCGAGCGACCACAAGGTGACGAAGCGAACCTGGGGCGCCTTCACCAATACCGATCTCGATGCCTATCTGAAAAGCCTCGGCGTGACGCAGGTGGTCATCGCCGGTGTCGCCACCAGCGCCGGCGTCGAATCGACCGCCCGCTTTGCGCATGAGCTCGGCTTCAACGTCACGCTCGCCATCGATGCCATGACCGATATGAGCCTTGAGGCGCATTTAAACAGCATCACGCGGATTTTTCCGCGGCTCGGCGAAACCGGCACGACACAGGAGATCGTCGATCTCCTCGCCCGCAGCCATTCAGAGGTCGCCAAGCGACCGAACATGTGAGCGAACAAGTGACCGACCGCCTCGCTTCGCAAGCGACCGAGATCGCCGCTTCGGTGGCGCCCTCTTCGCCTCTCGCGCCCGTCTCGCCAAGCTATAAATGGGTGGCGCTGTCCAACACGACGATCGCGGTTTTGCTCGCAACGATCGATTCCTCGATCATGCTGATCGCAATGCCGGAAATCTTTCGCGGCATTGGTTTGAACCCGCTCGAACCGGCTAACACATTTTATCTGCTCTGGATGATCTTGGGCTTTCAGATCGTCAGCAGCGTTCTCGTGGTGAGCCTCGGCCGCCTCGGCGATATGTTCGGGCGCGTGCGTATGTATAATTATGGATTCGTCATTTTCACCGTCGCGTCTTTGCTGCTGACGATCGATCCTTTCACCGATGCGGCGGCGCGCTCTGGCTCATTCTCGGCCGGATCGTCCAAGGCGTCGGCGCCGCATTCCTGGTCGCCAATTCCGGCGCCATCCTGACCGATGCGTTCCCGCCGAACCAGCGCGGTCTGGCCTTGGGCATCAACAATATCTCGGCAATCAGCGGCTCCTTCATCGGTTTGATCTTGGGCGGCGTGCTGGCGGCAATCAATTGGCGCCTCGTCTTCCTGGTGTCGGTACCCTTCGGCCTCTTCGGAACCATATGGTCCTATCTGAAGCTGAAGGAACTCGGACAGCGCCACAATGCGAAGATCGACTGGGCCGGCAATATCACCTTCGCCGCCGGGCTGATCATGATCATGATCGGCATTACCTGTGGCATCGAGCCGGCAAACGGGAATGCCATGGGCTGGACGAGCGCGCCGGTCGTTTTTCTGCTGAGCGCAGGGCTTCTTTCACTCGCCGCTTTCGCGATGATCGAAACCTGGTCGAGGGCGCCGATGTTCCGGCTGCATCTGTTCAAGATCAAGGCCTTCAGCTTCGGCACGCTCTCGACATTTCTCTCGGCGATCGGCCGCGGCGGCCTGATGTTCATGCTGATCATATGGCTGCAGGGCATTTGGCTACCGCTGCACGGCTATAGTTTCGAAGAGACGCCGCTTTGGGCCGGCATATTGATGCTGCCGTTGACGCTCGGCTTCCTGCTCGCTGGCCCAGCCTCCGGCCTCCTGTCGGATCGTTTGGGCACGCGGTCTTTCGCCACCGGCGGAATGATCGCCGCCGCCTCAGGCTTCCTGATGTTGATGCTGTTGCCGATCGACTTCGACTATTGGGCCTTCGCCGCGATCTTGACGATCATCGGCCTCTCCATGGGAGCTTTTGCATCGCCCAATCGGGCAGCCGTTATGAACAGCCTTCCGGCGCGCGATCGCGGCGCCGGCGGCGGCATGAATGCCACCTTTCAGAACTCGGCCCAGGTGCTGTCGATCGGGATCTTTTTCACCCTCGTCATCCTTGGCCTGTCGAGCACTTTGTCGACGACCTTGGTGCAAGGCCTGACGCAGCATGGGGTGCCGGCGGAGGTTGCCAAGCAAGTCGGCGCCCTGCCGCCGGTCTCGATCCTGTTCGCCGCCTTTCTCGGCTATAATCCGATCGAAACGCTGGTCGGCACACATGTTCTCGATCAGCTTTCAGCCGCAGACCGGATGGCGCTGACCGGGCATTCGTTCTTCTCGAACCTGATTTCTCGGCCCTTCCATGCGGGCCTCGCCGAGGCTTTCGTCTTCGCGACCCTCATGTGCCTGATCGCTGCCGCGGCCGCATGGTTGGGCGGCAACCGCTATGTCCATGATGAGCGCTGATACCAATGCTCCAAGAGGCGCTTAAGGCGCGCAGGCGAGCGCCGGTTCGGCGACCTTGGCGGGCGTTTCGGGAAAGGTCGGATAAAGGCCTTTCATACGGCCCAATTGCTGGACGAGGCCGAGCACGACATCGATATAGGGCGTGGGGGTGCCGGTGATCTGTCCCATTTCCTGGACAGCCGTCACCAAAGCATCGATTTCGAGCGCCCTGCCCTTCAACAGATCCTGCAGCATCGAGGTCTTATGCGCACCGACTTTGGCGGCCCCATCGATCCGGCGCTCGACGTCGACACGGAAATTGGCGCCGAGCTTGTCGCCGATCGCCTTCGCCTCCAGCATCATACTGCGGGAAAGTGCGCGGGTGGCGGGATCGGTCGCGACAATGTCGAGCGTCGCCTGGGTCAAGGCCGAAATCGGATTGAAGCAGAGATTGCCCCAGAGCTTGATCCAGATATCGTCGCGGATGTCGTCATAGATCCGCACCTTCAGCTCGGCCGCCTCCAAGGCATCGGCGAGATCCTGGACGCGCGCGCTCTTCTGGCGGTTCGGCTCGCCGAGCCCGAATTGGTTGCCGTAAATGTGCTGAATGACGCCGGGCGCGATGATTTCAGCGGCCGGATAGACGGTACAGCCGATCACCCGTTCCGGCCCGATGGCGTTCCATTGCCGGTCGCCAGGGTCGACGCTCGTGAGGCGCCGATTGGCATAAGGACCTTCGAGCCCATAAAAATACCACCAGGGGACGCCGTTCTGCGCCGTCACAACGGCGGTACCGGGGCCGAGCAGCGGGCGCATATCCTCCGCCGTCTCCCAAGCCTGATGCGCTTTCAGCCCGATGATGACATAGTCCTGGACGCCGAGATCGGCCGGAGTTTTGCTCGCGGGCATCGTCTCGACATAGGTCTGGTCGGCGATCCGCAATTCGCATCCCTTGGCCTTGATCGCGTCGAGATGCGCGCCGCGGGCGATGAGCGAGACATCGAAGCCGGCGCGCTTGAGCAAAACACCCAGATAGCCGCCGATCGCCCCTGCGCCATAAATACAAATCTTCATATCGCCGTTCGAACTTTCTCTCGAGACAAAGGGAGGGAGCGCAGTCGTGTTCCGGAAAATGGCGAAAGCGTTCCATTCTCATCTGACGGGGACATCCGCCGCCTCTCGACCGCCGCCCGAGAACCTCGGCCGCCTTCAGAAAGGCTGAAACAAATTAAAGCCTTGGCTCTCCTCTGCATCCGGTCCGACCCGAATGTCGCCACCCACCTGGCATACAGCCTGCTGGCGCCGCGGGCCTCTGCCATTTGGCATACGGTCTTCGACCCTCTTACATGCATCATGGCAAATAGCAAAGCATGTCAGTCCGGCGCGGCGCGGGCGAGGCTCTTATTGCCGCGCAATTTTCCGATTCGATTAAATTGGGCCGCCGTCCGACGAATGGCCGGCGCTCATCGAGGCGGCTTAGGCGCGTGCGGCGCAATAAAATAGAAATTCGCTATTTGATCCAAAATTGCCTGCATCGGCAACCAATTGACAGATCCGCTCAGCGAGGCTCGACGCAAGCTATGTTCGAGCCATCGGATATCTCCGATGGCTTTACAAACGCCAGTTTTAGATGGACCATATCCTCTAGCCGCGCGACGGGCTGGCGTGGCAGCTCTTCGGTATGCTCGGCGAGTTGAACTTTACAAAATTGCCGCAATTGTCGCAGCCGGCGAGCGCCAGCGCAACGGCGATCAGCCCCACAAGGCAAAGACATTTCCGTCCCAAAGGCAACTCCCCCGCGCCCTGGCAAAGCTAGCATATGTCGCGTCGGCGTGCACGGCCTCTCTTCGAACGCGCCTCGCTCTTCTATGTCATGACCACGCGGCATTGAACAGCGGGTTTCGGCCACGCCCGGGCCTGGCTCGCGCCGACGCATTTGCGAGACTAGCGGCGATGCACCGGCGCAGGCGTTGGGGCGCAGATCGCCGCATCTATTTTCGCCGGGATGCAGCGCGCACGAGCGTCGCGATTGAGCAAGTCTTAACCCTGGCTCGCTAAGCATGTCCCGGAAAAGTTGCTAGACTTTGCCGATATTTTAGACATCGGCTATACCCGATGTCTCATAATGAACATGCTGCGGATTTTTGCCGATTTGTCCCGATCGCGTGGAATCGTCTCTCGATCCACGTGATCTGGATCGGCTCTAGGGTCCGCAGCAGTTTTGCGATGGTTGGGCGTCGAAGCCGCCGCTTCGGCGAGCGTGGCATTGAGCGACGCCGCATTGTCCACGCATCCCGGCGGATTTGCCGATCGAATTCGGGCAAATGGAGACGGAGCCGGATATAGAGATGGACATGGAGACGGACATGGATATGCCCAACACTGGAACAAGCGACAGACGGGCAAGCGATCGGGTCAGAAGCTTTTTGCGCGCCCAGATCATCTTCAACAATCGCATGTCGACGATCGACTGCATCGTCAAAAACATATCTCCGACCGGCGCCAGAGTGGCCTTGAACGAAACTCTGGCGCTGCCGACGGAATTCGACATCTATATTCCGCAGCGCGGCCGCAGCCATCACGCAAGGCTCGTGTGGCGCGACACGGATTCCATCGGCATCGACTTCATCAATGCGCCGGCCGCCGCGGCGCCTTCGCTGCCGGAGATGCCGGCCCTCGGCGGCGAAACCCGGATCCGGGAACTAGAAGTTCAGAATGCGGAATTGAAGGCGCGCATCCGTCAGCTCTGCAAAAAACTCGTGGATCTCGGCCAGGATCCCAACAACGCCTTTTGACCGCGGCGCCGCGGCCGCCCTGTCGCACCGCGATCAGGTGATTTCAGCGACGCGGCCATCCTGCAAAGTCACGCGCCGCATCATCCGCGCGGCGAGATCCATATTATGGGTGGCGAGAAGAACGGCGAGGCCGGTCTGCTCCACCAGGGCTTCGAGGGCGCTGATCACGTGAGCGGCGGTCGCCGGATCGAGATTTCCGGTCGGCTCGTCGGCAAGCAGAATGCCGGGCGTGTTGGCGACGGCCCGGGCGATCGCCACCCTTTGCTGCTCGCCGCCCGACAATTGCGCCGGCCGATGCGTCGCCCGCTCGGCAAGACCGAGATAGTCGAGCAAGGCCTCGGCCCGCGCCCGCGCCTGCTTGCGCGACAGGCCATGAATCATCTGCGGCAGCATGATGTTTTCGAGCGCCGAGAACTCCGGCAGCAGATGATGGAACTGATAGACGAAGCCGATGGTGTCGCGCCGCAGCGCCGTGCGCATGTCGTCCGGCATCCGCACCGTCGGCTCTTTGCCGATATAGACTTCGCCCTCGTCCGGCCGCTCCAACAGGCCGGCGATGTGAAGAAGCGTCGACTTGCCGACACCGGATTGCGCGACGAGCGCGACCGATTGGCCGGGGAAAAGGGCGAAGTCGGCGCCGCGCAGCACGCTGAGCGACGTCGCACCCTGCGTGTAGCGGCGGCCGATGTTTTCGAGCTGAAGAACGGGTCGCGTCATGTCACTCGTAGCGCAGCGCTTCGACCGGATCGAGCCGCGCCGCGCGCCAGGAAGGGTAGATTGTCGCCAGGACCGAGAGCATCAGCGTCATGCCGACGACGCTGACGACATCGCGGGGATCGACAATGGCCGGAAGCTGCGACAGAAAATACAGCTCGGCCGGGAAGAAATTGGCGTCCAGCAGCCGGTTCAGAAGCCGCCGAATTGTCTCGACATTGTCGGCGACCACAAGGCCCAGAAGAAAGCCGGCGAAAGTGCCGGCCGTGCCGATCGAAGCGCCGGTGATCAGAAAGATCCGCATGATCGCCCCGCGCGTCGCCCCCATAGTGCGCAGGATCGCAATATCGTGGCTTTTGTCCTTCACCAGCATGATGAGGCCGGAGATGATGTTGAGCGCCGCGACGAGCACGATCAAGGTGAGGATAACGAACATGACATTGCGTTCGACATTGAGGGCGTCGAAAAACGTGCGGTTGCGCTCGCGCCAATCGGTCATGATGACCGGTTGCTTTATCGCCGCCTCTATCTCGGGTCGCACGATATCGATGTTTTCCGGATCGTGCAGAAACAGTTCGATCGTGCTGACCTGTTTGTCCTTGTTGAAGAAGGCCTGCGCCTCGGGCAGCGGCAGATAGACGAAGATGCTGTCGAATTCCGCCATGCCGATCTGAAAGATCGCGACGATGGGATAGGACTTCACCCGCGGCACGACGCCGAAGGGCGTCTGCGCGCCGGCCGCAGTGATGATCTTGATCTTGTCGCCCACCCGCAGATTGAGATTTTCCGCAAGCCTTGCGCCGACGGCGGCGCCGCCCGAGGCTGCAAAGCCATCGAGCGTGCCGCTCTTCACATGGCCGGCGATTCCCGGCAGCCGCTTGATGTCGGCCCCGGAGACGCCCCGCACCAGGGCGCCCGCCCCGTTCTGGGCAAAGGTCGAGGAGACGAAGGCCGACCCTTCGACCATCGGAATGGCGAGATCGACTCCGGGCACGCTGGCCGCGCGCCGAGCCACCGTGTTGTAATCGGTGAGCGGCGTATCCGCCGCCTGCAGGAAGATATGGCCGTTGATGCCGACGATCTTGTCGAGCAGTTCCTTGTGAAAACCGTTCATCACCGACATCACGACGATCAGAGTGGCGACGCCCAGCATAATGCCGAGAAAGGAAAAGCCGGCGATGACGGAGACATAGCCTTCGGCCCGCCGCGCCCGCAGATAGCGCGTGGCGATCATCCATTCGAACGGGGAAAAGGGGCGCGTTCCGACCTTCAATTCATATTCCTCATTTCACAGCGAAGGCGCAGGGGGGCGGCATGGCGCGGCCGGGCTGCGACCTTCGGCTTCTGCGTCTCAGGCTGTCAATTTCGCGATCGCCGCCGCAATCGACAGGGTTTCGCGCGCGTCCGTGGCGCGGGTCTTGACTTCGACAGTCCCCGCGGCCAGTCCCTTCGGTCCGACGATCACCTGATAAGGCAGGCCGATCATGTCCAAAGTGGCGAATTTCGCTCCCGGCCGCTCGTCCGTATCGTCATAGAGCACGTCGATCTTCGCCTTTTCGAGCGCGTGATAGATTTGCAAGGACGCCGCATCGGTGGCCGCATCGCCGACCTTCAGATTGGCGATTCCGATCCGGAAGGGCGCAACCTCCTCCGGCCAGATGATTCCGGCGTCATCATGATTGGCCTCAATCAAGGCGCCGACGAGGCGGGAGACGCCGACGCCATAGGAACCGCCCATGAAAGGCCGTTCGACGCCGTCGGGGCCAGCGATCAGAGCCCGCATCGGTGTCGAATATTTGTCGGCGAAATAGAAGATCTGGCCGACTTCGATGCCACGCCTATGGATGCGCTTTGCTTCCGGCGTCTCGCGCGCGAATCTCGCCGCGTCATGGACATCCTCGGTTGCGGCATAAAGCGTAGTCCAATCCTTCACGATCGGCGCGAGATCGCTGTCGTAATCGATGCCCGCATCGGGAATCGGCAGATCGAGAATATCGGCATTGCAATAGACGCCCGATTCGCCGGTTTCCGCGAGAATGATGAATTCATGGCTGAGATTGCCGCCGATCGGCCCGGTTTCGGCCTGCATGGGAATGGCCTTCAGCCCCATTCGGGCAAAGATCCGCAGATAGGCGACGAACATGCGGTGATAGGAGCGCCACGCGGCCGCCTCGTCGACATCGAAGGAATAGGCGTCCTTCATCAGAAATTCGCGCCCGCGCATGACGCCGAAGCGCGGCCGCTGCTCGTCGCGGAACTTCCACTGGATGTGGTAGAGAATCTTCGGCAGCTCGCGATAGCTCTTGACATAGGCGCGGAAGATTTCGGTGATCATGTCTTCATTGGTCGGCCCGTAGAGCAATTCGCGCTCATGCCGGTCCTTGATCCTGAGCATCTCCGGCCCATAGGCGTCATAGCGGCCGGATTCGCGCCAGAGATCGGCGAGCTGCAAGGTCGGCATCAAGAGCTCGATCGCCCCTGCCCGGTCCATTTCCTCGCGCACGATCTGCGTCACTTTCTGCAGCACGCGAAAGCCGAGCGGCAGCCAGGCATAGATGCCGGCCGCCTCCTGGCGGATCATGCCGGCGCGCAGCATCAGGCGATGCGAGACGATCTCCGCCTCTTTCGGCGTTTCACGCAGGATCGGCAGAAAATAGCGGGAGAGGCGCATGATTTTGGGCTCGGCGGGAGGGAGGGCTGGGCTTGCGGCCGGGAGAGCCCTTTCCGAAAAACGGAATCCGGCCTTTCCTCCGAATGGGCTCCAATTCATTAAATCAGAGCATTTTGGGCCGGCGAACCGCGATCCGCCCCGCCTGAAATCGCTCTGGCGACCGCTTTTAATCGGCGCCCGACCAATTGCAAAGGGGAAGAAGGAGGAGCGGCAGCAAAAGGCGCGTTTGGTGCCGCCCCCTGCCCCGGCGCACAGCGAGGACGCCATCGGCCTGACCGAAGCCGAAGCGGCGCTCCGCCTCGCCCAATTCGGCGACAATACGCTTGCGGAAACTCATGTCAGTGCGCTGGCGAAGCTCGTTTCTATTTTTGAGGACCGATCCCCTGGATGAGCGAGATCGCGGCCTTGCGCCTGAGCAGTGACACGGCGGCAAGAGAATTAACGCGTTGCGTCGATATTAACGAAGTCTTTATTTACCAACGCGACAGGAACTCGCCTGCTGGGCTCCGAAAATCGATAAAAATGAGCCGAACCTATCTACAGGATCGAGTTTGGCCATGGGCAAAGCCAGTCGAATGCCTTGGGTGGATATGGCAAAGGGCCTGTCCATCATTCTCGTCGTGATGATGTATGCCGCTTACAACACCGGCAAATATACGGGCGGGGTCGGATTTCTGCATTACGTCATCGGCTTTGCGACGCCGTTCCGGATGCCCGAGTTCTTTCTCATCTCGGGCCTGTTCCTTCCCCAGGTGATCGACCGGCCGTGGCGCCGCTATGCGGATCGGCGCATCGTCCATTATTTCTATTTCTACGCCGTTTGGGCGTTCATCATGATCGCGCTCAAGGTCGGCATTTTCGCGCGCGCGCCCCTCGATATGACGCGCGAGCTCGGCGTCGCGCTCGTCGAGCCTTACGGCGTGCTCTGGTTTATCTATATGCTCGGCATTTTCGGGCTGACCGCCAAGCTTTTATGGCAATGGCGCGTGCCGGCCTTTGTCGTCATTCCTTTGGCGGCTTTGCTGCAAATGGCAGAGATCCAATCGCCGAGCTATGTCGTGACGCAATTTGCGGCCTATTTCGCTTTCTTCTATGTCGGCTATGTCGCCGCGCCGCTGGTTTTCCGGATTGTCGCATGGACGAACCAGCATGTCGGATGGGCGCTGGGTGGCCTTGGGATCTGGGCTCTCGCCGAAGGCCTGCTCGTCTTTTCGCCCGGTTATGCGGTTCTGCCGAGCCAAACGCAGATGGGACTTGCCGCCATAGCGCCGCTGCATTTCACGCTCGCCGTGCTGGGCGCTCTCGCTCTCTGTGTGACGGGCGGGCTTCTCGCGAAGCTCCGTTTCATGGATTGGCTGAGATGGCTCGGCGAGCATTCGCTCGTCGTCTATGTCGCCTTCACCATTCCGATGTCGATGTTCCGCGGTTTCGCCCTTAGGACCGGCCTCATCACCGCGACCGGGCCGCTGAGCTTCGCGGTTCTCGTGGTGTCCATCATCACGCCGGTCGCCCTCTATCTGATCGTTCAGCGCATCGGCTATGGTCGGTTCCTGTTCGAACGGCCCGCCTTTGCGCGTATCGCGGAGGACCGGCCGTCCGTCACGGCCGAAACCTTGGTCGCGGTGGCGGCAATGGCTTCAGTGCCCGAATGCGCCGATCTCGAAGCCCCGGCCGAATAGCGCTGGGCACAGTCGAAGAAAAAGCCGCGCCGATTTGCCGCCCTACTCCACCGTCACGCTTTTCGCCAGATTGCGCGGCTGATCGGCATCCTTGCCCATGAACACCGCGGTGTGATAGGCGATCATCTGCACCGGCACGGCATAGACGATTGCGGAAAAATCCGGCGCCATTTCAGGCATCACGATCGCCTCGACCTCGCCGCCGAAATCATGCGGTGCGCTGGCATCGGTAATGAGGATCAGACGGCCGCCACGTGCCGCGACCTCTTGCATGTTCGACAGCGTCTTGTCGAAGACAGGATCGCGCGGCGCCAGAACGATGACCGGCAGATCCGTGTCGACGAGCGCGATCGGCCCATGCTTCAATTCGCCCGCGGCATAGCCCTCGGCGTGGATATAGGAAATCTCCTTCAGCTTCAGCGCGCCTTCGAGCGCCAAGGGGTAAGACGTGCCGCGGCCGAGATAGAGCACGTCGCGGGCACGGCTCAAATCGCGCGCGAGCGCCTCGATCCGCGCCTCGCGCTTCATCGCCTCCGCCATCAGGCCGGGCACGGCCATCAGCTCGGCCACATATTGCGCCTCTTCCTCCGCGTCGAGGACTCCTCTCGCCCGCCCGAAGGCGAGCGCAAGACAGGCGAGCAGCGCAAGCTGGCAGGTGAAGGCCTTGGTCGAGGCGACGCCGATCTCCGGCCCGGCGAGCGTCAAGGCGGCGATGTCGCTTTCCCGCGCCATGGTCGAGGTCGCGACATTGACGACGCTCAGGATCTTCTGGCCATGCGCCTTGGCGTAGCGCAGGCAGGCGAGCGTATCCGCCGTCTCGCCCGATTGCGAGATGAGAAGGGTGAGGCCGCCGCGCTCCATCGGCGGCTCGCGATAGCGGAATTCGGAGGCGACTTCGATCTCGACCGGCAAGCGCGCAAAGCGCTCGAACCAGTAGCGGGCGAGAAGCCCGGCAATATAGGCTGTGCCGCAGGCGGCGATCGTCAGGCGCGGCAGTTGCGCCGCATCGACAGGCAGCGCAAAAGGCAAGGCGACGGTTCCCGCCGACATGTCGAGGTAATGCGCGAGCGTGCGGCCGACGACCTCCGGCTGCTCGTGAATCTCCTTGGCCATAAAATGCCGGTAATTGCCCTTGTCAACGAGAAGCGCAGAGGCCTGCATCTTGACGTGCCGCCGCTCAACCGGCTCATTACGGGCATCGCGGAATTCGGCGCCATGCCGCGTCAGAATGGCGACATCGCCGTCTTCGAGATAGGCGAGCTCATCGGTGAAAGGCGCCAGCGCCAGCGCATCGGAGCCGAGATAGATTTCGCCGCTTCTGTCACCCTCGCCGAAACCGACCACCAGCGGCGCACCGTCCCGCGCGCCGATCAGGAGATCCTCCTCGCCGTCGAACAGAACGGCGAGCGCGAAAGCACCCTTGAGCCGCGGCAGGCTGGATGCCACTGCATCGACCGGCGAAAGGCCGGTCGCCATCGCCTCGGCGAAGAGATGGGCGATCACCTCCGAATCCGTGTCGCTTTCGAATTGATGCCCCTTGCCGCGCAGCTCGTCGCGCAGCTCGCGAAAATTTTCGATGATGCCATTATGCACGACGGCGACCTTGCCATTGACATGCGGATGCGCATTGCATTCGGTCGGCTTGCCATGTGTCGCCCAGCGCGTATGGCCGATCCCGGACGTGCCGAAAAGCGGCGCTTCGGCGAGGCAAGCTTCGAGATTCTTGAGTTTGCCGGCCGCGCGCCGGCGTGTGATATGCCCACCTTCGAGGGTTGCGATGCCGGCTGAATCATAGCCGCGATATTCGAGCCGCTTCAAAGCCTCGACGATTGCGCCCGCGACCGGCCCACGCCCCAGAATGCCGACAATTCCGCACATTCAGTCTTCCCTCGCAGGCTTTGTTCTGCCGCGCGTCGCGCCGTGAAGCCGGTTGGCGCGCCTTATTTCTTGTGCTTTGCCCGAAAGGCGGCCGCCCAGCCCGGCTTCTCGATCTGCCTTTCGCGCGCGAGCGCCAGCGCATCGGCCTCGACATCCCTGGTGATGACCGAGCCCGTGCCGATGTAAGCGCGGGCGCCGATCTTCACCGGCGCGACGAGCGCCGAATTGACGCCGATGAAGGCATCCTCGCCCACTTCCGTCCTGAATTTCGCGAAACCATCATAATTGCAGGTAATCGCCCCCGCACCGATATTGGTGCGGGCACCGATCGTCGCATCGCCGATATAGGCGAGATGATTGGCCTTGACGCCGGGTCCGAGCCGCGCCGCCTTCACCTCGACGAAATTGCCGATATGCACCCCTTCGTCGAGCTCGGCGCCCGGGCGCAGCCGCGCGAAAGGACCGATGGTGCAGTTTTCGCCGATTTTGACCCCTTCGAGATGGCAAAAAGCGCGGATCATGCTGCCCGCACCGACCCGCACGCCGGGCCCGAAAAAGACATTGGGCTCCACCGTGACGTCGGGACCAAGCTCGGTGTCGAAGGAGAGATGCACGCTTGCCGGATCGAGGAAAGTGACGCCCGCCTGCATGGCCGCGGCGCGCAAGCGGGCCTGCAAGACCGCCTCCGCCACTGCCAGCTGCTGCCGGTCGTTGATGCCCAGAACCTCCTCCTCCGGCACGCTCAGCGCCGCCGCGCCGAGGCCTCGCGCATAGGCGATGGCGACGGCATCGGTCAAATAATACTCGGCCTGAGCATTGGCTTTGTCGATCGATTCGAGCAGGCCGAGGCCATGCTGCCCGGCGAGTGCCATGAGGCCGGCATTGCAGACGGCGAGGCCAAGCTCGCTCTCATGTAGATCCTTGTGCTCGCGAATAGCAACCAGGCTGTCCCCCTCGAGCACCAGACGGCCATAGCCCCTGGGGTCATTGGCCTCGAAGCCAAGGACGACGACGGCCGATCTGCGTTCCGCCAGAGCCGCGCGCAGGCCCGAGAAAGTCGCCGGACGCACCAGCGGCGTATCGGCGAAGGCGATGAGAATATCATCGAAACCCTCGGCAATGGCGGCTTTGGCGGCGAGCACGGCATGCGCGGTTCCGAGCGGCGCGGACTGGACGAAGATATCGGCCTGCGGCGCCGCCCGCTGCGCCTCGGCCACGACCGCCTCCTGCCCGGCCCCGACGACGACTGCGGTTCTGTCGGCGCCGGCCGCGCCGACCGCCGCCAGCACATGGGCGAGCATCGGGCGGCCGGCAAGTTCATGCAGCACTTTGGGCTTGCGCGAGGCCATGCGCTTGCCCTCGCCGGCGGCGAGGACTACGGCGAGGCAGCGACGCCGCGTCGGATCAAGAGACGTCATGGCGCGTGGCCCCTCATGGCAGAAAGCTTTCCCGGATCATGCTTCCCTGGCTCGCAGCCGTTGCCGCGATGCGGCATCTCGTCTCAGACGTCCAAACGCCGGCACAAGGGGTCCCCCTATGTACACGGCACGCGTCCTCGTCGCGCCGCCGAGCTGCCGACGAAAGGCGGTAATGATGCATAGCCCCGCACCGACTGCGCGTAGGGGGCAGACAGCGGCGCCAGGATCACCGAGGCATAGTTGCAGAGAAGCTCCGCCGAAAAGTCGTTAAAATGCCATCCCGCCATGGCGGTGAATAGGATATATACACGACAGATCCCGTCGAATCCAAGCAACAGCTCCCCTGCGGGACCGGCCAGTCCACTTTATGTTCGAGCGTCGAGACGTGTTGAGATTGGGCCTTGGCGGCTTGGCCGCCGGGATCGATCTTTCTTTTTCCGCGGCGCAAATTGTCATCGACAGCGCCGAGGCGCAAACCGCGCCGCAGGGATTCGCGCTCAGCGAACCGACTCCCTTCCATCCGGGGCTCGTCGCCGATGCCGCCCGGGCCGCCGCCAAGACATCTTTCAAGCCGGTGCCGAGCGATCTTCCCGATCAGCTGCGCCATCTGAGCTACGAGCAATATGTAGCGATACGGACCAAGCCGACCGCTAGGATATGGGCGAACGAAAATTTGGGCTTCGCGCTCGAACCGCTGCACCGGGGCTTCATCTTTTCTTCTCCGGTCGAGATCAATCTCGTCGTGGACGGGCAAGCGCGGCGGATTATCTATAGCACCTCACAATTCGATTTCGGCAATTTGCCCGTGCCCAACATTGGCGACATCGGCTTTTCCGGCTTCCGCGTCCTGGTGCCGCGAAACGGAAACGAGCTCAAGGAGATCGCGACGTTTCAGGGTGCGAGCTTCTTTCGGGCCGTCGCGCAAGGCCAGGGTTTCGGCACCATGGCGCGGGCCTTGTCGATCAAAACGGCCGATCCGCGCGGCGAGGAATTTCCGGCGTTCCGCACTTTTTGGATCCAGCGCCCGAACCTCGCCACCGACACGCTCGTCATCGACGCTCTTATCGATTCGGAAAGCGTGACGGGCGCCTATCGCTTCACCCTGCATCCGGGCGAAGCGACGATCATCGACACCGAATGCACTTTGTTCGCGCGCGCCGATGTCGACAATTTCGGTCTCGCCACGATGAGCGCGATGGTGCTGACCGATGCGATCGACCACCGCCAGCCCGACGACACGCGGCCGACGATCGCCGACATCGGCGGCCTGCAAATGTTGACGGGCGCAGGCGAATGGCTCTGGCGGCCGGTCTCCAATCGCGAGACTTTGCAGATCGCGACCTTCGTCGATGAAAATCCGCGCGGCTTCGGCTTTCTTCAGCGCGACCGCGCCTTCGACGACTATCAGGACGACGACCAGCATTGGGAGCTCCGGCCGTCGCTGTGGATCGAGCCGATCGGCGATTGGGGTGCGGGCGGCGTGGAACTCATCGAGATCCCGAGCGATTCGGAAACCAATGACAACATCATTGCCTATTGGCGGCCGCATCAGGCCTTGGCGGCCGGCAGCGAGACGGCTTTCGCCTATCGGCAGTTCTGGTGTTGGAACCCGCCCGAGCGGCCGGCGTTGGCGCTGGTGACCGATACGCGTTCGGGACGCGGCTCGACCGCCAAACGGCGACGCTTCCTTGTCGAATTCAGGGGCGAGGGGCTCGGTGATCCGCAACAAAGCCAGGCCGCCAATCC
This sequence comes from uncultured Alphaproteobacteria bacterium, assembly GCA_963704745.1. Taxonomy (GTDB): domain Bacteria; phylum Pseudomonadota; class Alphaproteobacteria; order Rhizobiales; family Beijerinckiaceae; genus Methylovirgula. The sequence continues at coordinate 1,719,839 of OY969936.1, read as the reverse complement.
GGTCCTCACCGCGGCGCCCGGCACCATCATCTTCATCCGGCAATATCCTGTCCCAAACAGAAAATCCTATCGGATCTTGTTCGAGATCGATCCGGGCAACGAGACATCCAGCGAATTGCGTCTCGTGCTCGAGGCCGCGGGCAAGCCGATCAGCCAAACCTGGTTGTACCGATGGACGCGCTGACCAGTTTGCAACTGCTCGACACGGGTGCCGCCGGGGCGGAGCCGGCTTCGGCCGAGAGTTCTGCCGAGGATCGTCCGACGCAGCTCTGGACGCCGGCCATGCCGGGCGAGCAGCCCTTGGCGATGCCGATCCAGAGCCTGTTCCACTTCGACCGCGCCAAAGACCGGGCGCGGCCGCCGCCGCGCTCGGGCGCCTGGACCTGGCTCGCCCGCTTCCTCGTGTTCGGCGGCGCTTTCGCGCTGACCGGCTATGGCGCCCGTGAGATTTATGCGGTGGTGTCCGTCGGCACGGTGACGCCGCTCGAATGGGCCCTCGTCACCTTCTTCATCATCAATTTCTCCTGGATCTCGCTCGCCTTAACGAGTGCGCTCGTCGGCTTCCTATGGCTGCTTTTCAAACGCCCCAAGGCGCCGGCCGTGCCTGCCGAACTCAAGGAACGCACCGCCATCGTCATGCCGATCTATAATGAGGCGCCGGCGCGCGTCTTCGGCGCCTTGCAGGCGATCCATGCGGAAGTGGAGGCAACCGGACACGGCGCCGCCTTCGACTGGTTCTTCCTGTCCGACACGACCAACCCGGAGATCTTCATCGCCGAGGAACATGCCTTCATCGCATTGCGCCGTAAGCTCGGCTCGGCTGCGAGGCTCTATTATCGACATCGGCCGAAGAACATTGCCCGCAAGGCCGGCAACATCGCCGACTTCGTCAGCCGCTGGGGCGGCCGTTACGCCCATATGGTCGTGCTCGACGCCGACAGCCTGATGACCGGCCAAGCCATCATCAGGCTTGCCGCCGCGATGGAAGCCGATCCGGGCGCCGGTATCATCCAGACCCTGCCCTTAATCATCAACCGCAACACGCTTTTCGCCCGCGTGCAGCAGTTCGCGGCGCGGATCTATGGGCCGGTGATTGCCGCCGGGTTCACCGCCTGGATGGGCCGCGACGGCAATTATTGGGGCCATAACGCGATCATCAGGACACAGGCCTTTGCCGCGCATTGCGGGCTGCCGAATCTGGGCGGCCGCCCGCCCCTCGGTGGCCATATATTGAGCCATGATTTCGTCGAGGCGGCGCTCATCCGCAGGGCCGGCTATGCGGTCTATATGCTGCCCGGCATTACCGGCAGTTTCGAGGAAAGCCCGCCGACCTTGATCGATCTCGCTGCGCGCGACCGGCGCTGGTGCCAAGGCAATCTCCAACACATGCGGGTGCTGCCGGCGGCGGGTCTCGCCTTTGCCTCGCGCCAGCATTTGATCACCGGCATCATGGGCTATCTCGCCTCGCCGCTGTGGCTGCTGCAGCTCTTCGTCGGCATCATTCTCGTCTTCCAGGCGAGCTACATAAGGCCCGAATATTTCACCAGCGAGTTCACCTTGTTCCCTGCCTTTCCGCGCTTCGATGCGGCAAGATCCTTGGCCCTGTTCGCCCTGACCATGGCGATCCTCGTCGCGCCGAAGCTCTTCGGCCTCATCCTCTCGCTTCTGGATCGGCCGACGCGACGCGGCTGCGGCGGGGCGATCCTGCTCGTCATCTCGACATTTTTCGAGATTGTGATGTCGGCTTTGCTGGCACCGATTCAGATGCTGGTCCAGACCGGCCACGTGGCGCATTTTCTCTTCGGCTTCGACACCGGCTGGAATCCGCAGCGGCGGGACGACGGCTCGATTCCGTTCGGCGCGATCGTCCGCCGCCACAGATCGCATGTCGCGATGGGCTTTCTGACATTGATCGCCGGCCTCCTTATCTCGCCTTCGCTCGTTGCCTGGATGTCGCCGACGATCGTCGGCCTCGTGCTCGCCATCTTCATTTCCTGGATGACCGGCGAATTGGCCTTCGGCCTCGCTCTACGCCGCGTCGGCCTTTTGATCACGCCCGAGGAAATGCATAAGCCGCCCGTGGTCCGTCGTGCCAATCAGCGCGCCAAGGGTCTCGTCTGCTCGACGGCGGCAGCCGACGGGCTCAAGAGCCTCTATGCCGATCCCGAATTTCGGGCGATTCACGTCGCCATGTTGCCGGCCGGGCCGGCGCGCCAGCGCGGCGACATTTCGCCCGAATGGGCGCTCGCCGAAGCCAAACTCCTCGAGGCGGCAACGATCGATGAGGCGATCGACTGGCTGAAGCCGATCGAACGCATGACCATCATGCTCGATGCCGTCCTCATCGCCAAACTCATCGAACTGCCGGCGACGGCAGCGCCCCCTCTTGCGCCGGAAAATCCTTTGCGACAGGTGAGTTAGTATATTTAGTATGATTCTAAGATAGTCGCATAGCGCTTGCGGTAAAGAGCGATGCGGCTATAGTATGAACATGATGAAAGGTGCTGCGGACGGACCTCACGCAAAGCCCCGAGCAGCCGGGGCGCATCGCATGGCAAGTTTGCCAGCGATCGCTTTGCGGCCCAGGCTTTGTGGGTCGGCCCTGGCGGCAACGGTCTGTGCAGGCCTGCGGGCGCATGGCATGAAGCGTCTCGGTTCGGCGGTCCGGCTGTCCATGCGGGGACCGCCGCGTCCGGGGACTGCCCCGGCGCAAGCCGCGCGCTGCTTCGTCGACATCATTCGCGTCCAAAGGGCGGCGGCATGGCGGAGTCTTGCTCAAAGGACTTTTGCGCGAAGGACTTTTGCGGAAGATCGGCATGCCGATTTCGGCAGGAGAACGAGAGGCGGGAAGGCCGATTTTTGTCGCAGGGAGCTTTCGCCCTGCTGCGCCGGAGAAAATCGAGCCCATATGAAGAATGGTGGCATGTCCTGGCGGTGAGCCGGGAAGCTTGCCATCTCAGACTTGCCGGATCATGCCCCGCCAGGTCATAGGCGACGACCCGATGGTCATGATGACCGTGAAGGGAAGAGCTTGGCCGCAAGGTCGGCCGCAGTCAAAGGGAAGGTTTGCGCGTGCTCGGTGCTCTCATCATCGTCTTCCGTGAAGTGGTCGAAGCCGGTCTGATCGTCGGGATCGTATTGGCAGTCACGCAATCCATTCCGAGGCGGATGCCCTATATCATCGGCGGTGTGGTCGCCGGGATTTGCGGCGCCGGCCTCGTCGCGGCCTTCGCCGGCGCGATGGCTTCGATGATCGCGGGCTCCGGTCAGGAGGTCTTCAATGCATCGGTCCTTTCTCTCGCCGTCGTGATGCTGACCTGGCACAATGTCTGGATGGCGCGGCATGGCCGCGAGATGGCCGCGAGCCTGCATGAGATGGGCCGCGAACTCCGCAACGGCTCGAAGACGCTGCTGGCGCTCGCCATCGTCGTCGCCGTCGCGGTTCTGCGGGAGGGCTCCGAAATTGTTCTCTTTCTTTATGGTATTGTCATCTCCGCGGGGGCAAGCGGCGTCGGCATATTGACCGGCGGCCTCATCGGTCTGCTGCTTGGCGCCGGCGTCGCTTTCTTCACCTTCAAAGGCTTGGTCGCCATTCCGATGCGGCATTTGTTCCGCGTTACCACGCTCTTGATCTCTTTCATGGCGGCGGGCATGGCGGTGCAGGCCATCGCTTTTCTCGAACAGGCGAATCTTGCGACGCAGCTTGATCGGGTCATGTGGAACACCTCCGCAATCGTGTCGGACAACAGTCTTTTCGGCCGCATCCTGCACACGCTGCTCGGCTATACGGACCAGCCGACACAATTGCAGCTTGTCGTCTATATCGTCACGCTGGCCATCATCTTCGGCCTGATGAAGCTCTTTTCGCCGCCGCCGAAGCCGGCCGCTCAGCTCGCAACCGGCTGAAGCGCGGGCCAAATTTGCCCGGGGTGGCGCGCGTACCACGCGGCAATTTGGCGCGCGCGGCCTATTCAAGTCGCCACGCGGCGGGACACGGCTTGCAATCCCATTGCTTCCTATCGATATAAGGCTTAGAGAGCGCTGCAAGATCGAGGCGCAGCGATTCTTCGCTGACAGCGCGCGATGGGTGATCCTCCCCGTCATGGGACGCGATGCCCCGCAGAGCCAAAATGGTCTCGCGATGGCCAAAGCGGTCTCGCGGATGCGTATCGCACATTTCTTGCTTGGCAATTCGCGGCCTTGGCGAGCGTCCGCAAACAACGAAGCGAGCACCCACGGCCCCGATCAGGCGGCGTCCTCTGGCCGCTGCTTTCAGGAACAATATGACTTTTAACGAACTCGGCCTCAGCGAGAAGGTTCTCCAAGCGGTAGAAGCTTCCGGCTATACGACGCCTACGCCAATTCAGGCGCAGGCCATCCCGCAAGCGCTCGTCGGGCGCGATGTCTTAGGGATCGCGCAGACAGGAACGGGCAAGACGGCGGCTTTCACTTTGCCCATGTTGTCCCGTCTTGAACAGGGACGTGCCCGGGCCCGCATGCCGCGCACCTTGATCCTCGAGCCGACACGCGAACTCGCCGCACAGGTCGAAGAGAGCTTCGCCCGCTACGGCATCAATCACAAGCTCAACGTGGCTTTGCTCATCGGCGGCGTCTCCTTCGGCGACCAGGAAGCGAAGATCACCCGCGGCGTCGACGTGCTGATCGCGACGCCTGGCCGCCTCCTCGATTTCTTCGAACGCGGCAAGCTGCTTTTGACCGGCATAGAGATCCTCGTGATCGACGAGGCGGACCGTATGCTCGATATGGGGTTCATTCCGGACATCGAGCGGATCTGCAAGCTCGTCCCCTTCACGCGGCAGACTTTGTTCTTCTCCGCCACCATGCCGCCGGAGATCACGCGGCTTACCGAAACCTTCCTGCATAATCCGGTGCGCATCGAAGTCGCGCCGCCCTCGTCCACTGCCTCGACCATCACGCAAGCGTTGGTCGCCTCGGCGCCCGGGCCGGGCAAACGGCAGACTTTGCGCAATCTCATCCGCAGCGCCGCGCCCTTCAAGAACGCGATCATCTTCTGCAATCGCAAGCGCGACGTCGCACTTCTTCATAAATCGCTTTTGAAGCATGGATTCAACGCCGGCGCTCTGCATGGCGACATGGATCAGCGGGCGCGCATGGCCTCGCTCGACGCGTTCAAGACCGGCGAGGTCGATCTTATCGTTTGCTCCGACGTCGCAGCGCGCGGCCTCGACATCCCAGACGTCAGCCATGTCTTCAATTTCGACGTTCCGGTCCATGCGGAAGATTATGTCCATCGCATCGGCCGCACCGGCCGCGCCGGCAAGGCCGGCACGGCGCTGACCATCGTCACGCCGATGGACAAGAAACATGTCGCCGAAATCGAAAAGCTGATCGCCCGGCCGATCCCCTGGCTCGATGGCGCGGGCTTCGAGTCGCTCATTGCGGCGGATCACGAAGATGCGGGTCTTCCAGGCAGCGAGACTGTCGCGGAGAAATTGCTGCCGCCACGGCTGTCGCGGGCGCGGCGCGGGCGGCGTGGCGAAGGTGAGCGCGCCGAACGCGCTGTTGCTCCCGAGGCTCGCAAAGAGCACCTGCGCAAACCGCACACCCCCCTGGCCGGCCCGGCTCCCGCAAGACGGCGGCCCGCTGCCTATTCCGAGCCCGCCGAGGATCGTCCCGTCATCGGCATGGGCGATCACACGCCGATGTTCCTACTGCGGCCGGTGCGCCTCAAGCCGGCGAAAGTGGCCGAGGAGCAGGAGTGATCCCTCGCTCAACCACCGCCAAAAAACAATAAGCCCGCCTCACCCTGGGGAGCCGCCAAAACTGGCGGCTTGGAGGATGAGGCGGACAAGTTTTTGCGCAGGCCGAATACATTAGGCCCTAATCGACCGCTACCCTCAAGGATGTTCCGAGGAAGCCGGGGCCGCGCCAGCCTGCGCGACCGGCGTAATCGACACCGATTCGCCGCAGCCGCAAGACCCCGTCTGATTGGGGTTATTGAAGATAAAGCCCGCGCCGAGCTTATTGGTCTCGAAATCCATCTGCGTGCCGAGGAGGAACATGAGCGCCTTGGGATCGATCACGACCTTCACGCCCTTGTCTTCCACCACCTCGTCATAAGGCCCGACCGCATCGGCAAATTCGAGCGTATAGCTCATGCCGGCGCAGCCGCCGTTCTTGACGCCGACCCGCAGCGCCGCCTTGTCGGAGGCCGAGAGAAGCTCCTGCGCCCGCCGGGCCGCAGCCTCGGTCAGTGTCATGATTGCGAAATTCGCTGTCGCCACTTCGACCTCCTTCGCGCCTGCCGCAGTACCTCGTCCCTTTCGAGCCAAACCGAAGCGGCAAGCCAAACAAATATCATTTCTTATACCATATAGGTCGGCTCAGCGCATCCGGCAGGGTGGCGCGGTTTCCGCCACGGCTTAGGCGGCTGCAGCCACCATGCCGACCGATTTAAGCGCGCGGGCGACCAGAGCGACGCGGCGCCCCTGCCAGCGCGCGACATCGAGATCCTCGGCGCTCGGCGGCTTGGCCTGATTGAGCGAAATCGAGGTCGCGCCATAGGGCGTGCCGGCCTTGAACATGACGGGATCGGCATAGCCGGTCGGCACGATGATGAGGCCCAGATGCGCGAGCGGAACATACATCGAGAGCAGCGTCGTTTCATTGCCGCCATGCTGCACCGAGGTCGAGCAGAAAACCGCGCCCGCCTTGCCATTGAGCTTGCCTTGAAACCATAAGCCCCCGAGGCTGTCGATATAGGCCTTCAGTTCCGCCGACACATTGCCCAAACGCGTCGGCGTGCCGAAGATCAGCGCGTCAGCCCAGGCGGCATCCTCAGCCGTCGGGGCAAGATAGCGCGCATTCATCGCCGCAGCGCTCTCCTGCCAGCCCGGCGCCTGCGCCATGATCTCGGGACCGACGAATTCGCGGGCTCGGCGCAGCCGCACCGCTGCGCCTTCTTTCGCGGCGCCTTCGGCAACCGCCTTGGCGAGCGCCTCGGTTACGCCCGTGCGTGAATAGAAAGCGATCAAGACTTTGGTATCGGACATGATCATCAAGGCTCCCAGGAGATTGCTTTAAAATCTGCCAGCGCGGAAATCCGCGATCGCCTGCTCTATTTCGGCCTTTGTCGTCATCACAAAGGGCCCGTATTTGGCGATCGGCTCGCGCAAGGGCTTCGCGGCGGCCACGAGCAGACGGACGCCCCGCGCGCCAGCTTCGAGATCGAGCCTGTCGCCCTCCGAGAGAATGCCCAGCTGGCGCTCGCCAAGCGGCAAAGCCGCATCGGCCGGTCCGACTCGCATCTCGCCTTCATAAGGGTAAAGGAAGGCCGCGTGGTCGAAGGGCAGGGCGAGATGGAATGCCGCGCCCGGCTCGGCGATAATATCGAGAAGGATCGGCGCCGTGGCGCGAGGCTCGATTACGCCATGCGCGCCAGCGATATCCCCGGCGAGGATTTTGGCCTCGACGCCATCGGCGAGGCGCAGCAACGGAATCTCTTCGGCCGCGACATCGCGGTAATGCGGGGCGCACATTTTGTCGCGCGCCGGCAGATTGAGCCAGAGCTGAAAGCCGCGCATCAGCCCGTCGCGCTGCTCCGGCATTTCGGAATGGATGATGCCGCGCCCGGCCGTCATCCATTGCATCGCGCCCGGCCCGAGCAGGCCAACATGCCCTTGATTGTCGCGATGGCGCAAAGCGCCGGCGAGCATATAGGTGACGGTCTCGAAGCCGCGATGCGGATGCTCGGGGAAGCCGGCGATATAGGCGCTCGGATCATCCGAATTGAACTCATCGAGCATGAGAAAAGGATCGAGATCCGGCAGAGCCGGCTGGCCGATGATGCGGGTGAGTTTTACCCCCGCACCGTCAGACGTGGCTATGCCGGTCACCACCGACACCAAATGCCGCGAAACGCTCGCCTCGCCGGTCGCGTGACCTCTGATGTGTTCAACAAAGCTGCTCGCTGGCATAGCTACCCTCCTTGCTGCCTTGGCTGGCTAAATAGGTGTTTACTTTATTGGCGCCTATCGTCATTCCAGGAACAAGATTGTTGCATTAGGCGGAACATGAGAGATGCAGAGCCTGGAGGATGTGCTGGCTTTCGTGCGGGTCGTCGAGACGGGCGGCTTCAGCCGCGCGGCAGAGCGGCTCGGCCTGTCGAAATCGATCATCAGCCGGCGGGTCGCACGGCTCGAAGCCGATCTCGGAATCCGGCTCATCAACCGCACGACGCGCGGCATCTCGCCGACCGAGGCCGGGCTCGAATTCAAGACGCGCTGCACCGAAATCTTAAATCAACTTGACGCTGCGCGCGAAGCGGTCGCCTGCCGCGAAAAGGACATCGCCGGCACTTTGCGCCTCGCCGTGCCCCTGTCTTTCGGCATCACGCGGCTCGCGCCGGCGATCGCGGCATTTACCGCGAAACATCCGCGTCTTGCGGTCGATCTTTCCGTCAGCGATCGCTTCGTCGATCTGGTTGCGGAAGGTTTTGATGCCGCCATTCGCATCGGCATTCTGCCCGATACCAGCCTGATCGGGCGGCGGCTCGGCTCGGTCCAAGCGCTCCTCGTCGCAAGTCCGGCCTATCTCGAAAAACATGGCACGCCCGAGAAGCCCCAGGCGCTCGCCCGCCACGAATGCCTCATCTATTCGGCCGGCGCGCGCGAGACTTGGCAGTTTCGCAGCGGCCGCAAATGGCTGAGCTTGCGTCCGCAAGGGCGGTTCCGCGCCGACAATGGCGAGGTGTTGCGGCAAGCGGCGCTGGCCGGTCTCGGCATTGCTGCACTACGAGATTTTCTCGTCAGCGAAGCTTTGGCGAACGGCACATTGGTGCGGCTTCTAGAAGCCTATCCGATGCCGGAAGCCGGCATTCATCTCTTGCGCCCGGCCGGCGGGCCGGCCTCGGCACGATTGCGCGCACTAACGGATCATCTCGCGGCATGGTTCGGGACGGAGAGGGAAAAGGCGACTGAAGCACGCAGCGGCTAATCCCTCCCCTTCAGGGGAGGGTGGCCGCGCAGCGGCCGGGTGGGGTCATAGTCTTCAAAGATGGACAGAGCCGAAACCCCATCCGTCAGCGGCGCGCAGCGCCGCTGCCACCTTCCCCTTTCAGGGGAAGGATTGGCGCCCCTCACAACATATCCAGCGACACTCGCGCCTCATCCGACATGCGCGCCTGGTCCCAGGGCGGCTCGAAAACGATGTTGACGATGACGCCGAGCGTGCCGGGCACTGTGCCGATCGCGGTTTCGACCGAGCGGGTGATCTCGCCGGCGACGGGGCAGCCCGGCGCGGTCAAGGTCATCTCGACCCTTATCAGCCGGTTCTCGTCGACGTCGACCTTGTAGATCAGGCCCAGTTCGTAGATGTCGCAGGGAATTTCCGGATCGTAGACCGTCTTGAAGGCGGCGACCATGTCGCCGATCAGGCGGTCGCGCTCGGCGGCTTGAACATCCTGCGCGAAGATCCATTGCGGCTCGTTCGGCACGGCTTCTTGAGCTTCCAGAGTGTCCATTTCGGCCATGACCGGCTCCCTGTTCAGGCAAAGAGGCCTTCGGCTTTGCGCAAGGCCTCGGCGAGTTTGTCGACTTCCTCGAACGTATTATAGAGCGCGAAAGACGCCCGGCACGTCGAGGTCACACCAAATCTGGCGAGCAGCGGCTGCGCGCAATGCGTGCCGGCCCGCACCGCGACGCCGGAATGATCAATGATCGTTGCGACATCATGGGCATGCGCATTCTTCATCTCGAAGGACAGAATCGCGCCCTTGCCCTTGGCGCGGCCGAAGATCCTGATCGAATTGATCCGCGAGACGACGTCATGCGCATAATCGCTCAGCGCCGTCTCATGGGCATGGATTTTTTCGCGCCCGATTGACCGCATGTAATCGAGCGCGGCGCCGAGACCGATCGCCTGGATGATCGGCGGCGTGCCGGCCTCGAATTGGTGCGGCGGCTCATTATAGGTGACGCGGTCGCGTGTCACCTCATTGATCATCTCGCCGCCGCCCAGGAAAGGCGGCAGCTTTTCGAGCCATTGCTTTTTGCCGTATAGGGCGCCTATGCCGGTCGGCCCATAGAGCTTATGGCCGGTCATGACATAGAAATCGACATCGAGGTCGCGGACATCGACATTAAGATGCACGGCGGCTTGCGAACCGTCGACGAGCACCGGAATGCCGCGGGCATGGGCGATCTTCACGATCTCCTTGATCGGCGTCACCGTGCCCAGCATGTTCGACATATGGGTGATGGCGACGATCTTAGTCTTCTCGGTCAGCGCCTTCTCGAATTCCTCGATGAGAAAATTGCCGTCGTCATCGACATCGACCCATTTCAGCACCGCGCCCTTGCGCTCGCGCAGAAAATGCCAAGGCACGATATTGGCGTGATGTTCCATGATCGACAGGACGATCTCGTCGCCCTCCTTGATGAAGGCCTGGCCGAAGGAGGAGGCGACGAGATTGATCGATTCGGTCGCTGATTTGGTGAAGACGATCTCGTTGACCGATTCCGCGTTCAGAAAAGCCCGGACGCTCTCCCGCGCGGCCTCGAAGGCGTCGGTCGCGGCATTGGCGAGATAATGCAGGCCGCGATGGACATTCGCATATTCATGATAGGTCGCATGGACCATCCGGTCGACGACCTGCCTCGGCTTCTGCGCCGAAGCGGCATTGTCGAGATAGACGAGCGGCTTGCCATAGACCTTAAGGGAGAGGATCGGAAAATCCTCGCGGATGCGCGTGACGTCGAGCGGTGCATCCGCAACGATATGCTTGTTCATATGCTTGTTCCTGGACCTGCTCCCGCCCGCGCGGCGAGCCAAGCCGCGATCTCGGCCCGGAACGCGGTGACGAGCCCTTCATGCGGGATCTCGTCGGCGAGCTCGCCGCCGAACGCGTCGAGAAGCAGCGCCTCTGCCTGCGCATAAGGCAGGCCGCGCGTCTGAAGATAGAAGAGCTGATCCTCATTGAGGCCGCCGCAGGTCGTGCCATGGCCACAGGCGACGTCATCGGCGAAGATTTCGAGCTCCGGCTTGCTGTTCATCGCCACCATATCGGTGAGCAGCAAAGCCTTGCAGAGCATCTTACCGTCGGTCTTCTGCGCTGCCGGGGCGACGTGGATCTTGCCCTGGAAGACGCCGACCAACTCGTCATCGAGAATGTAGCGGAAAGTCTCGCGGCCTTCGCAGCCCGTCGCACAATGTTGGACGAAGAGCGTGGTGTCGGCATGCTCGCGGCCGCGCAACAGCGAGACGCCGCGCAGCGCCGCCTTGGAATCGGCCCCGTCGAAGCGCATAAAAATCTGCCGCCGCACCAGCCCGCCGCCGGTGATCAGCGCGAAACTGTCGAAATTGGCCTTGGCGCCGAGCTTCACCATAAAGCTTTCAAGGCGGACGCTGCCCGGCTGCGTATCAGTGAGCGCGAGCGTATGCCCGACTTCGGCTTCATCGCCGACCACCAGGACGAGGCCATTGTTCGTCTGCCCGGTCCGGCCACCGGCGCCGAAGCTCTGTTCGCTGAGCTGAACCGATGCGCCCTCGCCGACGATCATCAGGGAGCGCGAGAAGCGCGCCACAGGATTTGTCGCCGCCGTCGCATGGATGAGATGGATCGGCTCGGCGAGCTTGATGCCGGGCGCCACCTCGATCACCACGCCATCCTGCATCAAAGCGGCATTGAGCGCGACGATCGGATCCTTCGTCCCGACCCATTCCGCCGCAAGCTCAGCGATGATGTCGGCGCGGCCTTCCGCCAGAGTGGCGGCCAAAGAGGTCACTTTGACGCCTTTCGGCAAAGGCGTTGACAGTTCCGGCGCGAAGACGCCGTCGACGAGGACGAGGCTCTGCGCCGGCAGACCGACCTCGCCCATCGTCTTGCCGAGCGCGGCAAGCGCGTCGGCGTTCGGAAGCGGCGCAATCGGCAGTGCCTCGCGCATCAGGGCGCGCAGATCGGTATAGTGCCAAGCCTCGACGCGGCGATGCGGCAGACCGGAATGGGCGAAGGATTCGAAAGCCGCTTCGCGCAGCTTCGCGACTTCGGCCGTGCCCGGCAGTTTGCTTTTGGCGGCGCCGAAGGCCTCGGCCAGCGCCGTCTCCGCCGGCGTGCGGGTGGGGATGATCTGGGCGGTCATTTCAGCTTCGCCTCCTCACACGAGTGCCGGTTCGTCGACGTAATCCTTATAGCCGCTCTTCTCGAGTTCGACCGCCAGCTCCTTGCCGCCGCTGCGCATGATGCGGCCGCCGGCCATCACATGCACGGTATCAGGAACGATATAGTCGAGAAGCCGCTGATAATGGGTGATGATGAGGAAGCCGCGGGTCGACGAACGCAGCGCATTGACGCCTTCTGCGACGATCCGCAGCGCATCGATGTCGAGACCCGAATCGGTCTCGTCCAGAATGCCGAAGGAGGGCTCGAGCAGCGCCATCTGGAGAATATCCATGCGCTTCTTCTCGCCCCCGGAAAAGCCGACATTGAGGGCGCGCTTCAACATGTCGGATTTGATCCCGAGCTTGTCCGCCGAAGCTTTGACGCGCTTCATAAAGTCCGGCGTCGACAATTCGTCCTCGCCGCGCTGCTTGCGCTGCGCATTGAGCGCCGCCTTGAGGAAGGTCATGGTCGCAACGCCGGGGATTTCGAGCGGATATTGGAAGGCGAGGAAGAGCCCTTTGGCGGCGCGCACATCGGGCTCGAGCTCGAGGAGATTGACGCCGTTGAGCAGGACCTCGCCGGAGAGGATCTCATAGTCCTTCTTGCCGGCGACGACATAGGACAAGGTCGATTTGCCGGTCCCATTCGGCCCCATCAGAGCGGCGACTTCGCCGTCTTGAACCGTCAGGTTGAAGTCCTTGAGGATCTGGCGTCCGCCGATCGACACGTTGAGATTTTTCACTTCAAACATGGTTTTGGTCCTGCCTTAGTCCCCCGGCGATACGTCACCCAATGCCGGCGTTGCCGCTTGATTGTTGCTGTTGTTACCCTCGGCCATTGTGCTCAAAAGCCACGGCCAAGAGGACGGCTTGTGCCGGTTGACGGCTTTTCGACATTGGCGCCGACAGCATGTCGGCACTTCATCGACATTGCGTCTTCGGCTTTGGGCCGGGCGGCTCTGCCCGGCCCGGGAGGATCGCCGCGCTTAACCGACACTGCCTTCGAGCGACACCGCGATCAGTTTTTGCGCCTCGACCGCGAATTCCATCGGCAATTGCTGCAGCACGTCGCGCACGAAGCCATTGACGATGAGCGCGGTCGCCTCTTCGGCCGACAGCCCGCGCTGCATGCAGTAGAAGAGCTGATCCTCGGAAATCTTCGAGGTTGTCGCCTCATGCTCGAACTGCGCCGACGGGTTCCTCGATTCGATATAGGGAACAGTGTGCGCGCCGCAGGCCTCGCCGATGAGCAGCGAGTCGCAATTGGTGAAATTGCGGGCGCCGGTCGCCAAACGATGCGCCGACACCTGGCCGCGATAGGTGTTCTGCGACTTGCCCGCGGAAATTCCCTTCGAAATGATCCGGCTCGTCGTGTTCTTGCCGAGATGGATCATCTTGGTCCCGGAATCGACCTGCTGATGGCCGTTCGAAATCGCGATCGAATAGAATTCGCCGCGCGAATTATCGCCGCGCAAGACGCAGGACGGATATTTCCAGGTGATCGCCGAACCGGTCTCGACCTGCGTCCAGGAGATCTTCGAGTTGGCGCCGCGGCAATCGCCCCGCTTGGTGACGAAATTATAGATGCCGCCCTTGCCGTCGGCATCGCCCGGATACCAATTCTGCACCGTCGAATATTTGATCTCCGCATCATCGAGCGTGACGAGTTCGACGACCGCCGCATGCAGCTGGTTCTCGTCGCGCTTGGGCGCCGTGCAGCCTTCGAGATAGGACACGTAAGCGCCCTTGTCGGCGATGATCAGCGTCCGTTCGAACTGCCCGGTGTTCTGCTCATTGATGCGAAAGTAAGTCGACAATTCCATCGGGCATTTCACGCCCGGCGGGATGTAGACGAAGGAGCCGTCTGAGAAGACCGCGCTGTTTAGCGTCGCATAGAAATTATCCGTCGTCGGCACCACCGAGCCGAGATATTTGCGCACCAGCTCGGGATGCGTCTGCACGGCTTCCGAGATCGGGCAGAAGATGACGCCCGCCTTGGCGAGTTCTTCCTTGAAGGTGGTCACGACCGAGACCGAGTCGAAGACCGCGTCGACCGCGATTCTGCGCTCGGGCGCAGCCTCGCCTTCCTCATTCACCTGCTGGACGCCGGCGAGGATCGCCTGTTCCTTCAGCGGAATGCCGAGCTTCTCATAAACCTTCAAGAGTTCCGGATCGACTTCGTCGAGCGATTTCGGACCGGAAGCCGTCTTCGGCGCCGAATAATAATAGAGGTCCTGATAATCGACGGGCGGATAATCCACGCGGGCCCAGGCCGGCTCGCGCATCGTGAGCCAGCGCCGATAGGCTTCGAGCCGCCATTCGGTCAGCCATTCCGGCTCATTCTTCTTCGCCGAGATGAAGCGAACGATATCTTCGTTCAGGCCCTTGGGTGCCTTGTCCGCTTCAATATCCGAGGAAAATCCATATTTATATTCGTCGACCTCGATCGCTTTGACGCGATCGATCGTTTCCTGCACCGCAGCCATACCATTCTCCTCACCTTGGCGGTTTCAAGGACCGCTGGTTCAGACTTCATGCCGCCGGTTTGCCGGCTGCTCACGCTGCAGGCTTCACCTGCCGCGCTTTAATCGCTCGAACCGACTTTTCGAAAGCCCGTCCGAACAGGGCCAAATCCTGTGGCCCCGAATTCCAACCGAAACTCACCCTTATCGCGCCCTGGGCCAAATCGGTCGGAACGCCCATCGCCTCCAAGACATGCGAGCGCCTTACCTTGCCCGACGAACAGGCGGAACCCGATGAAACCGCAACGCCGTCCATGTCCAAAGACATAAGCAAGACCTGTGCCTCCAACGACGGCACTGCAAAATTGCTTGTATTTGGCAGACGCGGCGCAGCGGCACCGAAAAATACCGCATCGGGCGCGATCTCGGCAATTTGCTGCTCAATCTCACCCCGCAGCGCTGCGAGCGTGGCCGCGAGCGTTTCAGCGTCGCGTACCGCCGCCTGCATCGCCGCGGCCAAGCCCATGATCGCGGCGACATTCTCGGTGCCGGCCCTGAGGCCGCGCTCCTGGCCGCCGCCGCGCAACATCATGCTCTTTATGTGATGGGTCCCGGGCGCAAAACAAAGAGCGCCAATGCCCTGCGGGCCGCCGAATTTATGCGCCGATATGGCCAGCGCATCGACATTGAGCGCGGCAAAGTCGCAGGCGATGCGCCCAGCCGCCTGAACGGCGTCGCAGATGAGCGCGCCGCCCGCCGCGTGAACCAGCACCGCCGCCGTTTCGACCGGCTGAATCACCCCGGTTTCATTATTCGCCGCCTGCAAGGCGAGCATCACGCGGCGGCCGGCATGGCGATCGAGCGCCGCAGCCAGCGCGGCGAGATCGAGGAGGCCATCGGCCGTCAGCGGGAGGATCTCGACCGACTGAGGCGGAAATCGATGGCCCGCAAGGACGCAGGCATGTTCGCCGCCGGCGATGAGGAGACATTCGAAAGGACGGACGCCCCTGCCGGCGATTTCGAGATCCGGCGTCAAGACGAGGTTGAGCGCTTCGGTCGCACCCGAGGTAAAGATGACATTCTTCGCCGTAGTCCCGACCAAAGCGGCGATCTCGTCGCGGGCCGTCTCGATCCGCGCGCGCGCGGCGCGGCCTTCGGCATGGACCGAAGAGGCATTGCCCAAGAGATCCAATCCGACGACACAAGCCGCCCGCGCCTCCGGCCGCAGCGGCGTTGTCGCATTATGATCGAGATAGGCCCGCGTCCGCGCCACAGATCGTCCCTTCAATCTCGCCCCGGCCAAACCCGGCTCGAAGCCGTCCGCGGCCGATTGCCTCTTGCCGCCCGAGCTCGGCAAATTATCTTCTCCAATTCGGGTCAGCCGCGTTTTGCACCCGCGCTCGAGCCGGCACACCCGGTCTTTCAAAATACTTGCATTGGCAGCTGGCGAACGTGCTAGATGGCCTGCGCGCAAGGCAGAGACGCAGACATGACACGCACGCGATAGCTCACCTACGAATCCGGCGCCGCGACACCGCTATGACTTGGCCGCTATGACTTGGCCGCTATGAGTTGCCCGTCATGACGTGGCGAGCCATGCGCCGGTTAGAATAATTCTAAGTGTATTGTGGCGCTCGCAGCCCGGCGAGTCAAGCGATCGACAGATGAATCCGCGCCGCGGACGGCAACCCGAAGGCCGAAGCCAAGACGGCAAGGCGACGCCAGGTTCAAGAGTTGAACCATAGCGGCCGGATGGTTCGCCAATTCGAGCCGCCAGGCGGTAACGAGAGACAGACAGCAGGAAGCTCAGGAACGACATGCCAGAGGTCATTTTCAACGGTCCGGCCGGCCGCCTCGAAGGGCGTTTTCATCCCTCGACGCAGCGCGGCGCGCCAATCGCCGTGATCTTGCATCCACATCCGCAATTCGGCGGCACGATGAACAATCAGATCGTGTATAATCTTTATTACGCCTTCGCGGAGCGCGGCTTTTCGGTTCTGCGCTTCAATTTTCGCGGCGTCGGCCGCAGCCAGGGCGTTTTCGACCATGGTCAAGGCGAATTGTCGGATGCCGCCGCGGCACTCGACTGGGTGCAGACGATCAATCCCGATGCGCGCGCCTGCTGGATTGCCGGCGTCTCCTTCGGCGCCTGGATCGGCATGCAGCTTCTGATGCGCCGGCCGGAGGTCGAAGGTTTCGTCTCGGTGGCGCCGCCGGCCAACCGCTTCGATTTCTCCTTCCTCGCGCCCTGCCCGTCCTCCGGCCTCTTCGTCCATGGCGATCAGGATCGCGTCGCGCCGCTCAAGGAGGTCACGGGCCTCATCGAAAAGCTGAAGACGCAGAAGGGCATCACGATCGAGCATGCGGTGATTCCGGGCGCCAATCATTTCTTTGAAAATTGCGTCGACGCGCTCATCGGAGAGGTCGGCGTCTATCTCGACCGGCGGCTCGGCAATCCGCCGAAACTGCCGACGCCGACACGTGCCGAGCCTGCCGAGCGGGGATGAGCGGCTGTGCATATTGGGGACAGCGGCCCGAAGGCAGTCGGTTGGCGAGACAAGCGCAGCCGATCAGGCTAAAAGGGGGGGCGCTTATCCGCTGGCTCGTACCGCGGCTTTATCGGCACCGCCTGCCACGGCGAAAAATCTTCGGCGTGACAAATAGATATGGCGCTGGCTTGTCAACCCGTCAAAACTGACGGCATGTCAAATTCCTCTCGCGGCGCTAGCCATATCCTGGCAAAGCAAGGCGGGGGGAAGACATGTGCGCAGGGCGGTCTCACTTGCGAATCATGGCCGGTGAGGTGGAGCCCCCGCCAGCCGAAACCTGCGAATTTTGTCGTCTCTTGGCGCTCATCGACGCGGCCGCCGCCGCTGCCGAGAAATTGCGATTGGACCAGATCTTCATCGCGCTTCGCTACACTCACGCCGATGCGATCGAGCTCGCGGCGACGCATGAGCATGCATGGACATGCCTGAAATCCGATCCGTTTCGCGACTCCAAGCGTCATTCTATCGGTTCAGATCGTCGGTGATCACAAGCTCCGCCCGCAAAGCCACGCCATTACCGATCGCCCCTGTCTTTCAACCGATATCCGGGCACTCCGGAAAGCATTCCTCCAGATTACATGGCCATGAAATTACCGATTGTGACAAATCGTTGCAGTTCGTCGCCAATCGTGTCAAGCTCGCCATTGCTGGTATATTGGGCGGGGTCGGTTATGAGTACCAAAGGCGATACTCTGAAACTGGCGGACAACGCGAAAGCTTATCTTCACGCGTTGGTACGTTCCTACAATTTGGCGAGCGCAGCCTATGTCGCGCATACCATTCCCGGCCGGCCGCCTAATGCGCCCATCATCTGGGCGACCGGCGCAAATGACTGGCTCTTCAATTATGTCAGAGAGCATCATGCGCGGATCGAGTCCGTCGCCGCGATCGAAAAGATGAGCGTGCCACCGATCGATCTCGAAATCGTCTTGCATTCGACAAATCACGCCCGCAAATGCGCCAGCACTGTGATCGCGGCAACGGGCGCTGTTGGGGGCTCCAAGCAGGCGCTGATGGTGCCTGTCCGCGGGCCTCTCGGAGACCGCTCCTTCCTGATCGTCAGTACGAATGAATATGACGCCGACTGGCGCGCGAAACGGCGCTCATTGGCGCGGAACCTTCTCCTCGTTGCGCAATATGTGCATCAGCATGCCATGGTCGAGGCGGGTGTTTACAATACGCATGACGGAGATATAAGGCTTGCGCCGCGTGAAGCCGAATGCCTGCATTGGGCGGCGGCCGGCAAGACCGTCGAAGACATAGCGACGATCCTCAATATTTCGCGCCGCGTCACCCGCGCTTATCTCGATGGCGCGCGCCACAAGCTGAACGCCTCGAATATTGCGCATGCCGTGGCCCGCGCCATCAGCCTGGGCCTCGTGGCTGGCGGCTGAGCGGCGCGGCGGCATGCGTATCAATGCACCGTGCAATCACCGTCCGCAGCGCCCGCTTCCCTGTCGATCAGCCGTTCGACAATCCAAATGAGCGCATAGGGCGCCGCCTCATCGAGTGTCCAGCCTTGCCGGTGCCGCAGCGCATGAGCGGCCGCATCCATGGCATGCTGCCAATTCAGCCCGAGCCGGTCGGCCACTTCCCTGGTCGCCGTCAACGACCGGTCGGGCGCGCCATAACGGGCCAGCCATTCCTGAGCGGCCTCGCTCGGGCAGTCCAAAATCGCGGCAATCACTTCCGCATCCGACATCTCAACAGCGTGGTCGGTCAGACGAGTCAAACATTTTCGAAGCATATCAATGCGAGACATCTGCTCCTCCGCTTGGCTACGGAACGAGCGCTCCTGCCCGATGCTTTTTCGTGACTTTACTTCGTGATCTTACGCGCAGCATGACAGCCAGAATATTCAATCTGAACAGACCAGAACACGATAGTAAAATCATTCCAATTTTAAGCAAATTCGGGATTTCGCTCACGCGGTTAGCAAGCCCCTTACGCCAGCGCCCAAATGCCCGATCAAGCGCCGCCAAGCTCGCCCCGAGGGCCGGCGCTGCCCTGAATTGCGGCGCCATGCGAGATTGTGCGGCGAACCTCCCGGGGCGCGCATGGTTCCCGAACCATCGAAAGGATGTGACGCGGGGCAACACAGATTGCCTACTCGCCCTATCTCGCGCCTAAGCTTGGCGCGCAAGGAAAGGGCCCGGCATGAAGAGCGTTCTCATCACCGGCTGTTCGAGCAGTTTGAAACGATAGGCGCCGCCCTTCGCACGGGCTGGTGGCATGAGCGATCCGCATCACTCGGGCGCGGCGACACGTCCCCCTTGCAACGGCTCCTTGACACCCGTCGTCGTCGGAAAGGTGATCGGCAGATTTTTCAGCCGCCGCACGGCGAGATAGGCGAAGGCCTGCGCTTCCATCGCATCGGCCGACCAGCCGAGCGTCTCCGCCAGGACCAATCCGCATGGAAGACGCTGCATCAACTCCCAGCGCAGCGCGAGATTATGCGCGCCGCCGCCGCAAAGAACGGCAAGCTTCGGAACCTGCGGCAGATGCGCCAAGCCTCGCACGATGCTCTGGGCCGTGAAAGCCGTCAAAGTGGCGGCGGCATCCTCGAGCTTCAATCCGTCGACGCGCGCTCCCGAAAATTCATTGCGATCCAATGATTTCGGCGGCGCCCGGTCGAAATAGGGATGGGCGAGGAGATCGACCAGAGCGGCGAAATCGATCCGCCCCTGGCTCGCGGCGAGCCCGCCCTCGTCCATGGGGAGACCTTTGCGCCGAAGCATCAGATCGTCGATGAGCGCATTGCCCGGCCCCGTATCAAAGGCCAGCGGATCGCGATCACCCTCCAAAAAGGTGAGATTGGCGACGCCGCCGGCATTCAGGACGATGATCGGGCCGGTGAGACCCGCGCCCAAGGCGAGGGCCTTGTGATAGACGGGGACGAGCGGCGCCCCCTGCCCGCCCGCCGCGACATCCGCGGCACGAAAATCATGCACGACGGGCAGCCGCAGCGCGCGCGCCAAAGCGGCGCCGTCGCCGATCTGCACGGTGAGGCTTTCGCCTGGCCGGTGAAGCACAGTCTGGCCATGAAAGCCGACGATATCGATCGTTTCACGCGGGAGTCCCTCCGCTGCAAGAAACTCTTCGACGGCCGCGACGTGGCGCGTCGTCACCATCGCCTCGGCCGCGGCGAGCACGCCGGGCCGTGCTTGGCGGTCGATGAGCGTCGCGGCTTCCGCTAGGGCGGCGCGCAGAAGAGCGCGGTCCTGCGGCGCATAAGCGAAGGACCGCGTGGCGCCCGGGGTCACGCACGCTTCGCCGTCGGTCTCGATGAGGGCGACATCGACGCCATCCATCGACGTGCCGCTCATCAACCCAATCACCCGAAGCATGGACATGAACGGACCCTCGCCGCGCCGAATCCCCGATCCCCATCCTCTTTAAGCGGAGGGATTGGAAAGGAAAATCCATTTTGCGCAGCAACAGCCCGCAGGCGGCATCTTCGCCGCCTAACAAAATTGCGCTGCAGCTACGGAAATCGCTTGTACATCGGGGGTATCCGCTCCTTTATCTTCTTTACGACGTAAGCGGTGATCCAAACCCGCCACGTCTTCCGGAGGCACGGAAATGAAGCAAGCACTGACGACGAGGCTCGTCTCCTTCGTCGGACAAAAGGGCGGCGTCGGCAAGAGCTCTCTCGCCCGGCTGCTTTCGGTCGGCGCGGCCCGCGCCGGCCGCAAAGTGCTGCTCGCCGATTTCGACCTCGATCAGCTCACCTGTCTCGAATGGAACGCCGCGCGTCTGCGCCACCGTCTCGAGCCCGAGATCGATGTGCGCCCGTTCAAGAGCCTGAAAAAACTGCGCAAGGCGGAGGAGACATTCGATCTCATCGTCGCCGACACGCGCGGCCTCGCCGATGAGCTGACGAAAGAGGTGGCGGAGGAGAGTTCGGTCGTCTTCCTGCCGACTGGCACGTCCGGCGATGATCTGCGTCCGACGCTCGCGCTCGCCCGAAGGCTCGCCAAACATGGCGCCGACGGCAAGCTCACCTTCATTCTCTCGAAGACCGGCCGCTCGGAACGCCAGATCGCCACAGCTTTGAAGCAGATCGAAGACGAAGGCTATCCCATCCTCGCGGCGAATTGGGCGCTGCGCGACGGGCTGCAATCGGAATTCGACATGGGCGGCGTCGGGCTCGAATCGCGCAATCGCTATCTGCGCGACATCGCCGACCATATGGGCAAGGCGCTGATCGAACGGGTGTTCAGCGAATGACCCTCTCCCGCAAGCGGGAGAGCGACTGTCTTAGCTGTCAAGCGTTTTGCCATGATCTATTGTCTCTGAGAATGGCGTTGAGGATGGTTAGGAGCTTTCTGGCTGTGGCGATGAGCGCGACCATCTTCGGCTTTCCGGCGGCGAGGAGGCGATCGAAGAAGAGCTTCAAGACGGGATTGTGTCGTTTGGCGACCATAGCGCCCATGAACAGAGCTGTCCGGACTGTTTTGCGGCCGCCGCCGATGAAACTCTTGCCACGCCATTGCCCGGACTGGCGGGTAAAGGGCGCGAGCCCGGCCAGAGCTGCGATCTGCTTGCGATCGAGCCGGCCGAGTTCGGGCAGTTCGGCAATCAGCGTCCGCGCGATGACCGGGCCTATGCCTGGGACGGAGGCGAGCAGATCTTCCTTTTCGCGCCAGGCCGGTGAGCCACGCACGGCATCGTCGATGTCGGCATCGACGCTCGTCAGCTCCTTCTCGAGGGCCTTGAGAAGCCGGGTGATGCTCTTCTTCAAATGCGGCTTGGTCATGCGCTTCTCGCGCTGGCGTTCGGCACTCATCATCTCGATGATCTGCCGCCGTCTGGCGACGAGATCAGCCAACAGCCGTGTGGCGTCGTCCGGCAGAGGACGCAGCTCGGGCTTGGTCGCTTCGACGAAATGGGCGATCACGCCGGCGTCGATTGGATCAGTTTTGGCGCGCTGGCCGAGCGCCTTGGCAAAAGCCCGGACTTGGGCTGGATTGACGATCACCACCGGCAGATCGGCCAAAGCCAATGCCGCCGCTGCGATGGTCTCGAAGCCGCCGGTGGCTTCCAATGCGACAAGCTGCGGCGAAAGCTCCCGCAGCCGGGCGGTCAGCCGATCTAATCCGGCCGCATTGCGTTCAACCGCGAAGGCTTCTCCAGTCGGACGCACGGCGACATCGAGGCGATCTTTTGCGACGTCGATACCAACGCTGATGATGTCCATGGCGACCCATCCTTGCCTAATCGGGCTTCGCACTGAGCGGCCCCGGCGACTGTTCGGGTTCGATGGAACGACAGGCGGGGTGCCAAGCTCTCCCACGGTCTTCAAAGACCCAAGGGTTGTCGGACTCCCGCCCGTCACCGCAACTTCAAATCTAGCCGAGTCGCGGCAATCTGACTTACAAGGGGGCAGCGCTCAATAGATGAAGGGGATGAGCGCGGCCGTCTCCCGGCAATAGGCTTCATAGTCTGGAAATGCCTCGCGCATCCGGCTCTCTTCGACGCGGGCCTTGTAGATCAAAGCGAACAGAGCGAAGCCAAGAGCGAGGAGGTCACGCCACTCGCCGAAGGCCACAGCCGTGCCGGCGATCGCGAGCAACAGGCCGCTATAGATCGGATGCCTGATAGAGGCGTAAGGGCCGGTGCGAACGAGCCTATGATTCTCTTTGAGCGTGACAATGTTGCTCCAGTTCGATCCGAGACATCGCCGCGCCCAGATCGCCAGCGCCAAGCCTGCGGTGGTCATGATCACGCCGAGCGCCCCGGTCAGCGGCGTCTGAGGCAGGAAATGCCCGCTCAGCAAGCCCGACCGCGCCTGTCCGAAAAACAGGAGGATGGCGGCAAAGAGCAGCGGGATGCGATAGAAGAGCTGCGACGCCAGCGGGTCTCGCCAGCGCGCCGGCTTCACCTTGCGGGCGTTCACGATCCAATAGATGAGCCACCCGATCCATAAGGCTGCAAGGGCGGTTCGCCAAAACAATTGGTCCATAATGGCTCGCCTTCAGTCAGCTAGAGATGGGTAGGACCAAAGAAGCGGCTCGGCAGCACCTATGCGGCTGCGGCCAGCGGTTCGAACATTGAATAGAGGCATCTATTTTGTTCTGATCGTGGCGCGGCGCCGGCCGCGCA
The DNA here is from genome assembly GCA_963704745.1 of uncultured Alphaproteobacteria bacterium. Taxonomy (GTDB): domain Bacteria; phylum Pseudomonadota; class Alphaproteobacteria; order Rhizobiales; family Beijerinckiaceae; genus Methylovirgula. Next base: position 1,696,585 of record OY969936.1, on the reverse strand, counting down.
TTGACCTTTGCGGCAGCGCGGGGATAGCATGGCTGCGATGGTTCCCTTCGGGGATCAAAAGGGAACGCGGTGGGGATCATGTTTGCGCATGTCCTTATCGGAAAAGTCGAACAACTTTTCCGGGACATGCGAATATCCGAAGCCGCGGCTGCCCCCGCAACTGTAAGCGACGAGCCACCTCCTTATTGCCACTGGGCCGCATGGATTTTGCGACATGCAATTTTCCACATGCACCTGGGAAGGCGGAGGCGGCGCCGACCCGCGAGCCAGGAGACCTGCCATCACTAGAGCCGATCCCGATCACATAGAATCGCTGTGCGATCCATGTGATCGGGACAAATCGGCTCTAGATCCGAGATCTGGAGCATGTCCTTCATCGGAAAAGTCTATCAACTTTTCCGGGACATGCTCTGGACGTCAGCGCAGAACCATCGGGCGGGGTGTCTCGATGCGAAACCCGCATAACAGCTTTTGCGGCTCCCTCTGCAATGACATGAAGACGTCAAAGGCGGACATCTCCATGCTCACTTCTCTGAAAAGACTGTTCGACGCGAGCGCGCCCGATCTCAAGGCGCGGCTCGTCATCATCAGCGGCATACTCGCCCTACTCAACATCGGCGCCTGGCTCTGGGCCCTGATCGCTTTCCACGAAAAGCCGGTTCTGCTCGGCGTCGCGCTGGTGATCTACGGCCTCGGCTTGCGCCACGCCGTCGATGCCGACCATATCGCCGCCATCGACAATGTCACCCGCAAGCTCATGCAAATGAAAGAGCGGCCGGTCGCGGTCGGCTTCTTCTTCGCGATGGGCCACTCCACCGTCGTCATTATTGCTGCGAGCACTGTGGCGGTCGCTGCGACGCTCCTCGGCAGCTTTGATGGGTTCAAAAGCGTCAGCGGCATCATCAGCACCGCCGTCTCAGCCCTGTTCCTTCTCGCCATCGCAGCGATGAACATCGTGATCTTCGTCTCGATCTACAAAAGCTACCGCCGCGTGCGCGCCGGAGGCACCTATGTCGAGGCGGATCTCGATCTCCTGCTCAACAATCGCGGGCTTTTGGCGCGCCTCTTCCGGCCGCTGTTCAAGCTTGTCACCCGTAGCTGGCACATGTTTCCGCTCGGCTTCCTGTTCGGGCTCGGCTTCGACACCGCAACCGAAGTCGCAATGTTCGGCGTGTCGGCGGCACAAGCTGCCAAGGGCGTGCCTGTCGCCGCCATATTGGTGTTTCCCGTGCTGTTTGCCGCCGGCATGTCGCTGATCGATACGACGGACGGGGTGATGATGCTCGGCGCCTATGATTGGGCCTTCGTCAAGCCGATGCGGAAGCTTTACTACAACATGACGATCACGCTGGTGTCGGTGGTCGTCGCGGTCCTTATCGGCGGCATCGAGGCACTCGGTTTGGTCGCCGACAAACTGGCTCTGAAGGGCGGCTTTTGGGATGCGATCGGCGCGCTGAACGACAATTTCAACAATCTCGGCTTCGTCATCATCGGCATCTTCCTCGCCGCCTGGGTGCTCTCCTATGCCATCTATAAAGCGAAGCACCTGGACGATCTCGACATAGGCTCGGCTTGACCCGGCGATCCAACCGTTCCTTCGCCCTTTCAAAAACGCAAGAGGCGGCGAAAGCTGCCTCTTGACGCGGCGCTGCGCCGGGCTAGAGCATGTTCCGAAAAAGTTGCGCGACTTTTTCGATAAGAACATGCTCCACTTTATTGATTTTGAGGGTTTTCTGATCGGATATTTCATCCGATCAGAAAACCCTCTAGGGTCGCGCCCTCCCCTGCCCGTTGCGCTGTAGGTCACCTTGTCCGACGCATTCGCCCCGAAATCCGACTTTCTCGCCGTCCTCATCGCGCGCGGCTTTCTGCACCAATGTTCCGATCTCGAAGGTCTCGACGAGAAGGCGCTGAGCGGCGACCTTGTCGCCTATATCGGCTTCGACTGCACCGCGCCCTCGCTGCATGCCGGCTCGCTCGTCCAGATCATGATGCTGCGCTGGCTGCAAAAGACCGGCGGCAAGCCGATCGCGTTGATGGGTGGCGGCACGTCGAGAGTCGGCGACCCTTCCGGCAAGGACGAGAGCCGCAAGCTCCTCTCCTTGGAAACGATCGAGGCGAATAAGGCTGGCATCAAGCAGGTCTTCGCGAAATTTCTGACTTTCGGCACGGGCAAGACGGATGCGCTGATGCCCGACAATGCCGAATGGCTCGCGAGCCTCAATTACATTGATTTCCTGCGCGACGTCGGCCGGCATTTTTCCGTCAACCGCATGCTCGCCATGGATTCGGTGAAGCTGCGGCTCGAGCGCGAGCACGAGCTTTCCTTCATAGAATTCAACTATATGTGCCTTCAGGCTTATGATTTTGCAGAACTTCATAAACGGTATGGCTGCCTTCTGCAGATGGGCGGCTCCGACCAATGGGGCAATATCGTCACGGGCATCGACCTCGGCCGCAGGATGGGAACGGCGCAGCTCTACGCGCTCACCTCGCCGCTGTTGACGACCGCGTCGGGCGCCAAAATGGGCAAGACGGCCGCCGGCGCCATCTGGCTCAATGCCGATATGCTGAGCGTCTATGACTATTGGCAATATTGGCGCAATTGCGAGGATGCGGATGTCGGCCGCTTTTTAAAGCTCTTCACCGAATTGCCGCTCGACGAGATCGAAAGGCTCGAAGCCTTGCGTGATGCCGAGATCAATGCGGCGAAGAAGATTCTGGCGACCGAGGCGACCGCCATGCTGCATGGCCGCGAGGCCGCGGAGCTCGCCGCAGAGACGGCGCGCCGAACTTTCGAGGAAGGCGCGCTGGCCGAGAGCCTGCCAACGATTACGATTAAAATATCGGATCTTGACGCGGGTCTTGGCGTCCTGACGGCAAACGTCGTCGCCGGGCTCGTGTCATCGACCGGCGAGGCACGTCGTCAGATCAAAGCTGGCGGCCTCAAAGTAAATGACGTGACAGTGGCCGATGAGCGCGCGGTGTTGACCGGAGCCGACCTTGTCGAAGGCGTGATCAAGCTCTCGCTCGGCAAGAAGAAGCATGTGCTCTTGAAGCCAGAGGGCTGACCGGAACGAGCCGCTGCGGACAGGCTCGCGCACGATGGCGTCGGATCCGAGCCTATTCTCTGTCTCAGCGCGGCGGCTGCGTGGCGAAGGAGCGTGATGTCGTATCGGGCGCGGCGAAATCGGTGACGCCGAAAATCTTGCGGAAAATGCCCGGCGCGATCGCCGAAAGAGGATTGATATTGAGAGTGGGCTTGGTCGCGGCGCCGGAAATCCGATAATTGACGGCGAACAGCCCTTCATGGCTTCCGCCGCCCAGGAGCAGGCCGAAGAGAGGGATCTGCGAGAAGAGATTATTCAACTCATAGGCAGGCACGAAAGTCCCGTCCATGCTGACCCGGTCGCGGGCAAAATCGAGCCAGCCATCGACGGTCAGGCCCATTTCCGTGCCATACATCGTGCCGTCGCGAATATCGAGCCGGCTGCCGGCGCGCTGGAAATTGACTTGCAGCCTGTTGAAAGCGACGGAGTTGGGATCGAATGACGGAGACCCGACGTCGCCTCCCTCGACCGCGATCGGACGTTGTTGTGCACCTTCGGCGACGAGCCGCCGCAATGCCGGTTCGTCGCGCAAGATGAAATCCTTGATCCGCAATGCACCGGCCACGGCATTGTCGCCGAGCCGCATGGCGACCCGGAGCTGGCCGCCTTCCATATGTTTGTAAAGGTCCAGGAAGGCGAGCAATGCGCCGGCATCGCCGGTGCTGAGATCAAATTGCGGCGACGGCGAGTCTGGGTGCGAAATCGAGCCCGAAATCGGCCGGTGGCCGAACCGGCCGGACAGCGCGAATTGGCGCAGAGCATCGCCATGCTTGATGACATGCAGATCGACATCCGACAAGGTCGTCTTGTTGAAACCAGTCAAGACGGTCGATTTCAGATCGAGCTCGATGTCCTTGTCGGCGACCGGGTCCTTGGCAAACTCCTCGCCCCGCTCCTTGTTCTCGCCAGTCTTCGCGGCGGCCGTCTCGTCCGAATGCGCGAAGGTCAAATTGTGCAGGAACGGGCGCGCGTCGAGCGCCGCGGCGTGGACGACGATTTTCACGCCGTTGCCGGCTTTCGAAACATCGACCCGCATGTCGTCGCCGGGGGAAAATTTCACCTGCGAGAATTTGCTGGCGATGAATGACTGATCGCTGCCGAGCTCGACCGAACCGCGCGCCTGAATGGGCGCGGCATCGATGACCAGTTGATCGATCTGCGTCCCTTTATCGTCGATTGCGAGGGTGAAGCTCACCTTGCCTGGGCGCCCGGCCGGCTTTGTGATGCCGGGCAGCCCTTCGATCCTCGCATGCGTCAGGTCGAGTTCGACTTGGGCCTTGATCGGATCGGTCGCGCCGAGCGGCGCGCTCAAATGGGCGGTGATCGGGCCGCTCACATTGGAAAACGCGGCAAGCCCCTCTTTGGCGCGCACCGCATCGTCGAGGACGAGGCTGACCGAGGCCCCGCCCGGCTTGCCGACGAGCTTGTCGATCTCGAGAGTCGCGGGGGCGCCGAAGAGCCGTCCCTGCCCCGTGGCCCTGAGGCCGCTCGCGTCGACGACGACATTAAGTGTCGCCGCTTCGAGCCGCTCCTTGCCGATCAAATGCTCGGCCGTGAGATTGGTCGCGGTGGCATGGACCGTCAGCAGCGTGTCCGCGGGCCGCATGATCGGGGCGAGCTTCAGGCCGATCCCCAGCGTGCCTTCGACCTCGCCCTTCAGACTCGTCGGATCGACCGGCAGGCTGGCATAGGGCTTGAGCGCTTCTCGATTGAGCAGCGCGCCGACCGCCTCGGCGCTGCCTGACACTTTGGCCGAGAGCTGGGCGGGCGTCGGCTTGATCTCGGCGTTGGCGACGTGGAAAACGCCTTCGGACATGATCAGCGGGCTGCCGTTGCCGGCGTCGAGGCTGCCGCTCGTCGCGATGAAGCTCGACGTTCGCCCGGTGATATGACCGGTGCCGTCTATGTTGCGCAAGGGCGGCACGCCGGGCAGGAAATCGACGACCCCGTGCGAAATGGTGAAATCCATAGCTACGGCCGTGTCGGGCGGCGCGTGCTGCAGCCGCATGGCCTTGATCATGGCGGCATCGAAATCGACCTGCAAAGTCCCTTTTTCGATCACCCCATCTTGCCAATGTGCCAGAAACCAGCTCCGCACCGGGGCCACGATGAAGGCGGGCCAGAGCCGGACCGCGACCCTGCTCTGCGTCGGGCCGACGGAGGCGCCGAGGCGAAGATGGGGCCCGTTCGTCCAATCGATCATGCCGGACATGGCAAAGCTGCATTCGGGGCCGCTGAAAGCGAACCGATCGATCGTTAAAATCTTTTGCGGGAGGTTGAGACGGCCGCCAAAGCCGAAACGGTTGATCGCAATCGGCGCTTCGCCGGGCCGTTCCGCCCCGAATATCTCCGGCCTTGCGTTGACGAGGCCAATTTGCCACGCCTCGCCTTCGCGCACCGGGGGAATGATCGCGCCGTTCAGGCCGAAATCGGTCCCGCCGGCGCGCAGCCGCAGCTGATCGATCGCAATATGGCGGGTCGATCGATCCCAATGAAAGGCGGTGTCGATCGAATCGATCATCTTCGGCTCGTCATTGGGATCATCGAAGCGCAAATATCCCGCGCCGAATCCGATCTTACCGGCGACCTGGGTCAGCTCTCCATCGGGCGCCAAAGCCATGGTGAAGGCGCTCGAGACTGGCATGTCGAAGTCGGCGCCGATCTTGCGCAGACCCGTGGCGAGCAAAATCTCGTCGATCGAGACATTCTTGATGCCGATGTCGAGTCGCCGCACACCGGTCGGAACGCCGGAGGCATTGGCCGAGATCGCCCATCTCCCATTCGGCCCTTCGGCCGACAGGCTGAAATTCGTGCCGCCGCCGGATTTGCCGAGCGCGAGCCGCAGCCCTTCATAGACGCGGGTCCGATCCGCGGCGCGATCGGCGATGACGAGACGGCCATGCGCGATGCCCACCCGGTTGATGGCCGCGAGCGGGCCGTCCGGCTTGGTCGACATGTCGATCAAAAGGCGCAATGCGGCGCCGATACGCTTCACCATCAGCGAGCGCGGCGGGACGGCCGGTCGTTCCGCAGGCGAGGCTTGACCAGCGAGGGGCAAGGCCGGGATTTTCGCCCTCGGCGCCGCGGCCTCGCCCTTGCCGCGGCGGGCGTCGCCCATGGCGGCGGCGAGCGGCAGCAGTGGCATCGCACCTTGCCGGCTTCCGCCGGCGGACACGGCGAGCGAGCCGTCACGCAACAGTTCGAGCCGCACTTCTATGCCGAAAATCTCGAGCCGCTTTGGCACGACCTTGCCAAAGAGCAAGCCAAGCATATCGACCGAGACCTCGGCGCGCGGCGCCGAGATGATGGTTTTCCCTGATCTGTCGGTGAGCGTCAGATTGTCGATGCTGAGCGTGGGCCCCAAGCCGTGGCCGACCAGCGAGACCTCGCCTATCTTGAAGGCATAGCCATGCCCGACGCGCTCATCGAGCGCCTGGATGATCCGCGATCCCATGCCGGCGAGCGCAATCGGCCCCTTGCCGAGATAGAGGACGAAGAATCCGCCGGCCAATGCGATGACCAGGATCAATCCCGCGACCGTGCCCAGCGTGCGGCGGACGATGCAGGCCAAAAGGCTGGGTGAACGGAGCAGCCTGAGCGGCCATGCGCCGCGTGCCCGGTCCGAACATTCGGACAGAGAATCCCCCGCAAAGTCGGGTCGGGAGCGAAGATCGTCACTATGATCGACCAAACCCGAGTGGCCTTTCGCGACAAGCGAGCGCTGGAAACATGATTCCTACCCGAATATACGGGCTTTGTCGAAGCCGCGCAGTCAGATCGGCCACGCGCAATTCCGGCCAAGCGAATTGCCGTTCATTGAGACGAAAGGAAGGCGACGATGCGCAAGAAACTGGGTCGCGGCGATAAGGCGCCGGATTTCGAGCTGCCCGACGATCAGGGCAGGATGCGTTCTCTGAAATCCTATGCCGGTAAGACGCTTGTGCTCTATTTTTATCCCAAGGACGATACTTCGGGCTGCACGAGGGAAGCGCTGGATTTTTCCACCCTCAAAGGCGAATTCGACGCAATAGGCGCATCAATTCTCGGCGTTTCGCCGGATTCACCCACTGCCCACGGTAAATTCAAGGCCAAACACCAGCTCGATCTCGCCCTGGCCTCGGACGAAACGAAATCGGTGCTCCAAGCCTATGGCGTGTGGGCCGAAAGAAGCATGTACGGGCGCAAATACATGGGCGTCGAGCGCACGACTTTTCTCATCGGTCCCGACGGTAAGATCATTCAGGTCTGGAACAAAGTCAAAGTGCCCGGCCATGCCGAGGCCGTTCTGGCGGCCGCGCGCGCCCTCGCCTGAGCCATGCTCGTTAGCCGAATATTAACCTTAACATCGTGTTCTGATGCCCGATTTGGTCGCATGGACCTGGGCGGGGAAGAGGCATGCTCTCGCGTCGAACGGAAGCCGGCACGCAGGGCAGGCGCGTTCAATTGCGGCTCACTCTCGTCACCGGCCAGCGGTCGCGCAGCCTCGTCGTTCCGCCTGTCGCGCTGGCGATCCTCGGCGGCCTTCTGCCGCTTGCCGGCCTCATCTTCGTCGCCGCCACCTGTTATTTCATCTTCCACGACGATCTGCTGGCCGGTCTGACCCGGCGTCAGATCGCGATGCAATACAGCTATGAGGCCCGCTTGGCGCGTCTGCGCCACGAGGTCACCAATCTGACCCAGCATGCCAAGATCAACGAGGCGGAGCTGGCCGAAAGGCTGGGCACGCTCACCCGGCAGCAGGGCGAACTGGAAAACCGCACCGTTCTCGTCGCCCATCTTGCCGAGCGAGCGAGGGCGCTGCACGGCGCAGCCGGCACGGAACCCGCCGCAAAGCCGGAGGTGGCGGCAGGCGCCGATCCGCTGCCGACCGGTGCCTTCGCGCCGGAGCTTCCGCCGGCAACCAGCGCTTATGCGCCCCTCGGCTCTTTCCCGACCGGACGCCCCGTATCAAGGCTGAGCGAACCCAAGCCGCAACCGGAAGGATTTGAACTCCGGCTCGATGACGGTCCCGGCCCACGCCCGCATGCCGGGCCGGAAGGGGCCGTGCGGGCCCGATCCGTGTCGAAACGGCCGGCGATCTCACCTTTGAGCTTTGACGAGGATCTGCTCCTGGCTACGAAGCTCGACCGTCTTGCCGCGCGGCAAGACCGGCTCGATCACGCGCAATTGATCATTCTGGCGCATTTGCAGGAGCCGGCAAAGCGGATCTCGGCGCGCATTCGCGCCGCCTTCATTTCGGCCGGGCTCACCCCTGACCGGCTCCGCCAGCCGCCCGGCGCCCGGCCTGCCGCAACCGGCGGACCCTTCGTGCCCTTGCCGTCTTTCTTCCCCGACAGCTCGGCCTTCGCCCGCGCCGCGACCGAGGCGCAAACCACCATCGCGACTGCGGAAAAGCTCCGCCTCATTGCGATGCATGTGCCGTTTGCCTCGCCCGTCCCGGGTCCCATCGAGATCACCTCGCCCTTCGGGCCGCGGATCGATCCCTTCCTCGGCCGTCCGGCCCTGCACACGGGCGTCGATCTAGGCGAGGACTATGGTTCCCCGGTCAGGGCGACGGCCGACGGCACCGTGGTCTTCGCCGATGCCGACGGCGGCTATGGCAATTTGGTCGAGATCGATCATGGCAATGGGTTGAGCAGCCGCTATGCGCATCTCTCGAGCTTCGCCGTGCGACAGGGCCAGAAGGTGACGGCCGGAACCGTCGTGGGCCACATCGGCGAATCCGGCCGCGCCACTGGTCCGCACCTTCATTACGAGACGCGGATCGATGGCGAGCCGGTCGATCCCGAGCGCTTTCTCAAGGCCGGGACCCTTCTCCGCACGGCCCTGGCCGGATCCGATCTGTAAGGTCGTCGGCGCATCACCACAGCTTTTACGCGAACAGATCTGCCCATCGGCAGAGGCGGCGAAGCTGCCGCCGAGTCAAATTTTGCCCGCCTTCGGCAGCACAATCACCCAGTTTTTCAACGCTATGCGGAATATTGCCGCCCCTGGAGGCAGGCCCGCCGCATCGATCTCTTCCGAGCAATGAAAAACCCACCCGATCGATTGACCCGGGACTTGGTTAATATTACAACTTTTACGGGTATCTCTTGGCTGTCTTCACCAAGCTCGAACCTTCCGCCGGGGGCATGAATGGCCGCGACCAAATCCTCGCAATCCCGCTCCCGCGTCCGAACCGTCCGCGCGGCCGACTCGCCGACCCAAATCGAGCGCGCAAAGGCGGAGAGATCATCCCCTTGCGGCCGGCAGCCCACCGAAGACGCGGCCTGTGTCGCGGAATATATCGCCTCGATCACGGCCGAGCTCGCCGGCATGGCCGGCGGCGCCCGCCTCGACATGCTGACCTATTTTCTCAATATGGCCCGGCTCGAGGCCGAATTTCACATGCGCCGACGGGACTAGAGCATCGGACCCAAAAGTGGGAACCGGTTTTGGGACAAATCCGATGCTCAAACAAATGAGTAGAGCGGCGGCTCCGGTTCCATCGGAGCCGCCGCTCTAGAATTTCCGAAGATGGGTAAACGCGCCGCTACGCCCGGCTGACGAGATCACCGCCTTGCCGTTCGAGCCGGCCGGCGAGCTCCAATTCGAGCAATATGGCACGCAATTCGCCGGCCGGGACCTCCGCCGCGCGCGCCAGCTCGTCGATCGAGATCGGCGACGGCCCCAAAAGCGCGAGGATCCGATGGCGCAACTCCTCGCCATTCAACGCGGGCCCGGCGACGCGAGCGCCTTCGCCGCGCCGCGGCGCGAAGGCCATTTGGCCGCTTTGGCCTTCCTGCTCTGCCGCCGGCGCCTTTGGCGCGGCTTCGACATCGGGGAGATCGAGCTCGTCCCAAAGCGGTTCGTCCGGCGTTGCGGGCGCCTCGCCGTCGGCGAAGAGATCCTTGCTCATCGGCCGTTCGATCTGCCGCGCCAGCGCATCGATCACATCCTGCGCCGAGGTGCAGATCGTGGCGCCGTCGCGCAGGAGATCATTGGTGCCTTCCGCGCGGGGATCGAGCGGCGAGCCCGGCACGGCGAAGACCTCGCGGCCCTGCTCCGCCGCGAAGCGCGCCGTGATCAGCGAGCCGGAGCGGCGCGCCGCCTCGACCACCACAGTGCCTTGTGCGAGCCCCGCGACGAGGCGGTTGCGGCGGGGAAAATCGCGTCCCCGCGCCTCCCAGCCGAAAGGCATTTCGCTGAGCGCCGCACCATGCGCGATCAGGCGCTCCAGCGCCGGCGCATGTTCGGCCGGATAGATCTTGTCATGGCCGCCGGCGAGCACGGCGATGGTGCCCGACTCTATCGTCGCCTGATGGGCGCGGATGTCGATGCCCCGGGCGAGGCCGGAGACGGTCGCGAAGCCCGCCTGGGCGAGGCCGCGGGCGAGCCGCTCGGCAAAGGCGAGCCCGGCGCCGGAGGCATTGCGGGCGCCGACGATGGCGACCGCCGGCCGGGCGAAGATTGCTGGATCGCCGCGCAAAGCGATGAGCGGCGGCGCGCTGTCGATCCGGCGCAGCAAGTGAGGATAATCCGGCTCGCCGATCGCCACGAAACGCGCGCCGCAGTTCGCCGCAGCCTCGAATTCGCGCGCGATCTCCTCTTTGCCCGCAATGCGCACGGGTTTTCCGCGCGGCGCCAGGCCGGGCAGAGCTTGGAGCGCCGCGCTGGCGCTGCCGAAACGGTTGATCAGTACGCGAAAGGTCCGCGGCCCGATGCTCTCGCTGCGCATGAGCCGCAGCCAATCGAAGCGCTGCGCCTCGGAAAGCTGCGGCGCCTCGGCGCTCCCGCTCATGCGCTCTGTCCGATCTTGGTCTCGGTGCCGTTGACGAGCCGCAGGATATTGGCCCGATGCATATACCAAAGCAGCGCCGCGAGCACGGTGTAAAGCAAGGCGACATCGAAGCGCCCGAAGAGGAGGAGCGCGATCGGCGTCGCCGCGCTCGCGATGAGCGCGCTCATGGAGGAATAGCGAGTTGCCGCCGCGACAATGAGCCAAAGCGCGATGAAGACGAGGCCGGCCCGCCAATCGAGCGCAAGAAGACAGCCGAGAAAGGTGGCGACGCCCTTGCCGCCTTTGAATTTCAGCCAGACCGGGAAGACATGGCCCAGAAAAGCGCCGAGCGCGGCCAAGAGCGGCGGAATGCCCTGCGCGCCATAGGCGACGATGAGCACCGCCGCGGCGCCCTTCAGCGCATCGAGAAAAAGGGTCGCCGCCGCAAGATCTTTTCGGCCGGTGCGTAAAACATTGGTCGCGCCGATGTTGCCGGAGCCGATCGACCGCAGATCCGTCGTGCCGGCGATGCGCGTGAGCAGCAGGCCGAAGGGAATCGAGCCGCAGAAATAGCCGAAGAGCAGAGCGAGGAGGCTGGCGAACAAGGGAGGACCGGGTGTTGAGAGCGAGTGGGCCACGCGCAAATTAGCTGGGTCGCGAAGGCGGAGCAATGGGGAGGGGGGCCCTTGGGCCGCCAAAGTCGGACCCAAAGCGGGCTCTCCTCAGCATCGAACGGCCTGTTTGCGGCTTCACAGCCCAGCATTCGATATGGGCGTTGTCCCCGCCTTGTCGGCTTCAGCACCTGGCTCTGACGTGTCTTCTGTGGCGAGCCAATCAGAAATTTGAACGCAGCGCCTCCTTGCAGACAGCCTGTCCTCACAGAGTTTCGCGACGATCATGCCGGCCAGCATGGCGGCGACGAACAGCAAATCCTTGGGTTCCAGTGTCTTCAGATCGGCGAGGGCGGGGCCGGGGCAGATGCCCGCCAGACCCCACCCCACCCCGAACAGCGCCGCGCCACCGACGAGCGGCAGGTCGATTTGCCGCTTAGTCGGCAAGTTGAACTTGCCTCCGATCAACGGAGCGCCACGGGGAAAAATCAGCCTGTAGCCGAAGGCCGTGACGGCAAGACCTCCAGCCATCACGAATATCAAGGTCGGGTCCCAATCGCCCGCTACGTCGAGGAAATTAAGAACCCGTGCCGGGTTGACCATGTCGGAGACCGTGAGCCCGGCGCCGAATATGATTCCCGCCAAGAGTGAAAAGATGATGGGCATGTGGGATGCCTAGAGCAAATGACGGATGACGAATACGGTCGCAGCGGCCGTAACGATGAAAGTCACCGTGGCGACGATGGAGCGCGGCGAGATCCGGGCCAGCCCGCAAATGCCGTGACCGCTGGTACACCCCGATCCGACCGTCGATCCAACCCCGACGATGAAACCCGCAACCGCCGTCATCGGCAAACTCGCCGGAAAACTCACGCTGCTCCAATCCTTCAGACCGGCCACGGTGACTAAGAGCGCCCCCAGCGGCAATCCCACCATGAATGCCAAACGCCACGACCTGCCGGCCGCATCGCCGGGCATCATGGCATTCAGGACAATGCCGCAGATACCGGCGATGCGTCCCATGGTGAGCATCAGAAAGACGGCGGCGAGGCCGATGAGAGCCCCGCCGATAAGGCCTGAAACCGGAGCTAAACTCGTCATGCTATCCCCTTTTACCCGATCAGCGCTCGACGGGACCGCCAGCCGCCTTCCAAGCGGCAAGGCCGCCCTGAAGATGATGAACGGACTCAATGCCGGCATCTTGCGCAGCCTGAACCGCCATGGCCGAGCGCTCGCCATAGGCGCAATAGAAGACGATGCTTTTGCTCGCGCCGAGCGCCTTGATGAGACCACCCGCCCCGAGAGTCTCGGCCAGTTTCGTATAGGTTTCGTGCAATGCGCCCGGGATTGCGCCATGCCGCTCACGTTCGGCTTTTTCCCGCAAATCGACGAACAGAATCTCCGGCTGGGCGAGCATAACCATGGCGTCGGCGGCGAGAACCGCCAGGCCCTTTTGGGCAACGGCATCCTGGGCCAGGCCGATGCGCATGTTTGCCGGCACCGCCACATCCATCATCTTAGGGTTCGGGAGATTCAGATTGTTCATAAGCTCGGCATATTCGTCCACCGATTTCACCTGAAGCCGCGGATTGCACCGCTTTTCCTCGCCGATCGTACTGACAGTATCACCCTTGTAGTCGTGAGCCGGGTAGACCAGCGTCTCGTCGGGCAGCTTGAGCAATCGATTGAAAATCGAATCATATTGCAATCGAGCATCGCCGCTCTGGAAGTCGGTTCTGCCGGTACCGCGGATGAGAAGCGTATCCCCGGTGAAAACTCGATCGGCCAGCGCAAAGGAATAAGAATTGTCGGTGTGGCCCGGTGTATAGATGACGTCGAGGCTCACTCCCTCGATGTCGAGTTTATCGCCGTCGGCCACGCGCATCGAAACCACGTCGGCCTTGGTGCTCTCTCCCATCACCGTGATGCAGCGCGTGCGGTCCCTCAATGCGCCGAGCCCTGTGACGTGATCAGCATGGAGGTGCGTGTCCACCGCCTTGACGAGACGCAGATCAAGCTCATTCATGAGCTGAATGTAACGGTCGACCTTCTCTAGGACCGGGTCGATGATCAGTGCCTCAGCACCGTTGCGGCTGGCAAGAAGGTAGCTGTAGGTTGCCGATGCACTGTCGAAAAGCTGACGAAAGATCATTATCAACCTCAAGCGTGGCATGGCCCTGTGCGAGCGAATCTTAACTCCCTTGTTGCGGGAGGGGCAAGCCCCGGCAGGGCGGAACAAAAGCTCTCGTGCCGGGCCAATCTTTCCAAGCTCCGCCAAAGCCCATTCGTGCACGCCGAAAGGAAGCGCCAATGCCTTATGAACTTTATTATTGGACGGGCCTGCAAGGCCGCGGCGAGTTCGTCAGGCTCGCGCTCGAAGAAGCGGGTGCCGATTATGTCGATGTCGCGCGCGAGCCGGAAGAAAAGGGACAGGGAACCGCCGCGATGATGCGGCTGCTTGCAAGCCGCAGCGAGCCTCATATCCCCTTTGCGCCGCCGTTTCTGAAAGACGGCGATCTGATCGTGCCGCATGTGGCGAACATCTTGCTGTATCTGGGGCCGAAGCTTCATCTTGCGCCGGAGGACGAAAGACTGCGCTATGTCGCCAACGGCTTGCAATTGACCGTCACGGATTTTGTCGCCGAAATTCATGACACGCATCATCCGATCTCCGGCGAGCTTTATTACGAAGATCAGAAAGATGCGGCCAAAGAGCGATCTGCCGCATTCCTCCGCCACCGGCTCCCGAAATTCATCGGCTATTTCGAACATATCCTGCAGCAAAACCCTTCCGGCAATCGGCACGCCGTGGGAGATAGACTGACTTATGTCGATCTCTCCTTGTTTCAGCTGGTCGAGGGTCTGACCTATGCATTTCCGCGCGCCATGCGCGGCTTTAGGGAGCAACATCCAGCTCTTGCAGCCTTGCACGATGCCGTGCGCAGACGTCCGAACATTGCCCGCTATCTGGCCTCGAAGCGGCGTGTTCCGTTCAATGAGGACGGGATCTTCCGCCATTATCTGGAGCTCGATCAGGAGCCGGGCTGAGCAAAGAACAGCTGCGGCACCGGCTATATTGAGTGCGCTTTGCCGCAACGACGCAGCCAATCTCCTTGCCCCTCACCCTAACGCTCTCCCCGTTTCGCCGCGCTCACGGGGCGGGGCGACGCGCGGCGCCGATCTTGGAGATGCTGTTGCGGTCGATCGAATTGCAGCATAGTGACCGATCAGGTGATTCCGCTCTCCAATTGAAATCCCGGCCGCATGGCAAGCTTGCACGACTTTCCCTATTCGCGCTCCGCTGTGCCAGATCGAAAATGGCCGATCTTTCGCTCGCTTTCCGCCTATCGGTTCGCCTTCCTGCCGCAAGACCTCGTCGCCGGCCTGACGCTCGCGGCCATCGCCATCCCCGAACAGATGGCGACCGCACGCCTCGCCGGGCTCTCGCCGGAGATCGGCTTCCTCGCCTTTCTGGCCGGCTCCTTGGCCTTCGCGATCTTTGGCGACAGCCGCTTCCTGTCATGCGGGGCGGATTCGACGATCGCGCCGATCTTTGCGGGCGGGCTGGCGCTTCTGGCGACCGCCGGCTCTGCCGATTATGCGGCGCTCGCCGCCGCTTTGGCCCTTATGGTCGGCGTCCTGCTCGTTGCCGGCGGGTTTTTTCGGCTCGGGTGGATCGCCGATCTTCTCTCGGTTCCGGTGACGACCGGCTTTCTCGCCGGGATCTCGATCCATATTCTCGTCTCGCAACTGCCGAGCCTGCTCGGACTGCCGCATCAGAATGCGCCTCTCATCGAAAGCGCCTTCTCGCTCGCAGTCCATCTCGGCAATGCCAATCATTTCACTCTGCCGATCGGGCTCGGCGTCCTGGCCCTCGTCGCTCTGTCCGAAAAATTCAACGCGCGCCTTCCCGGCGCGCTGATCGGTCTCTTTCTCGCCACTGCGGCCGTCATCGCGCTTCATCTCGAAGCGCGCGGCGTCGCCGTCATCGGGCATGTCGCCGGAGCCTGGCCGTCCCTGTCGCTCCCCTTCGCCCGTCTCGACATACTCGCGTCTCTCGCGCCACAGAGCCTCCTCGTCGCACTCGTCATCATGATTCAGACGGCGGCGACGACGCGCGCCTTCCCGTCCAATCCCGACGTGCCGCCCGATGTCGATCGCGATTATGTCGGCGTCGGCGTCGGCAGCATCTTGGCCGGCCTCTTCGGCGCCTTTCCGCTCAATGCGAGCCCGCCGCGCACGGCGATCATGGCGCAGGCCGGCGGACGCTCGCAGCTCGCGGGCCTCGTCGCATCGGCTCTTGTGATCGCTATACTGATCTTCGGCGCGCGGGTCTTTACCCATATCCCCAATGCGGCTTTGAGTGGTGTGCTGCTGTTCGTGGGTCTGCGGCTCATCCGCGTCAGGCAGATGGCGGCCATATACCGCCAATCCTTTGGCGAATTCCTGCTGATCGTCGCCACATGGGCAGCCATCGTCCTCGTGCCGATCGAGCAGGGCGTGGCCATCGGCATTGCGCTCTCGCTGTTGCACGGCATCTGGAGCATCACACGCGCCCACGCCATCGTCTTCGAGCGCGTGCCCGGAACCTCGATCTGGTGGCCGCCCGACCCGCAGGATCGCGGCGAGACCTTGCCACATGTCGTGGTATTGGCTTTCCAGGCGCCACTGTCCTTCCTCAATGCCTATGCGTTCCGCCGCGACGTTCTGGCGATCTTGCGCGATGCACCCGAGCCAGTCCGGCTCTTCGTTCTGGAAGCGAGCGCGATTCCGGATATCGATTTCACTGCGGCGCAAGCGCTGAACAATCTCATCCGCGATTGCCAGGAGCAGCACATCATTTTCGCCATAGCGCGGCTCGGGTCCGTCCGCGCGCAAGCGGCGATGAAGCGCTTTTCGATCGATGCGACGCTTGGACCCGACCGGCTGTTTCATAGCGTCGAGCAAGCGGTCGAGGCCTTGGCGCCTTCGATCGCCACGCCCAATTCGACGCAGACGCAGACGTCCCTGCGGGCGCCAACTCCGTCAGGAAAGTCTTCAGCCGAGCAAAAATGATACTGGTCTCAGCTCGGCTGTGCGGTCGGGCGGATCAGGATCTCGTTCACGTCGACATCTGCCGGCTGCTCGATCGCAAAGGCGATGGCGCGGGCGATCGCGTCCGAAGGGATCGCCATTTTCCGATAATTGTCGATCTGCTGTTTGAGCTCAGGGTCCGAAATCGTCTCGGCGAGTTCGGATTCGACCGCGCCGGGCGAGATGATGGTGACGCGCAATTTGTCGCCGGCTTCCTGGCGCAGCCCTTCGGAGATCGCGCGCACCGCATATTTGGTGCCGGAATAAACGGCCATGGTCGGGCGCACCGTATGGCCGGCGACCGAAGAGATGTTGATGAAATGGCCGCTTTGTTGCGCCCGGAAGATCGGCAGCGCGGCGGCGATGCCATAGAGCACGCCTTTGATATTGACATCGATCATCTGGTCCCATTCCGCGACCTTCAATTGATCGAGGAGCGAGAGCGGCATCAGCCCGGCATTGTTGATCAGCACGTCGAGCCGGCCGAAGCGGCGTTGCGCGGATTCGACGAAAGCCAAGACCTCGTCATGCTTGGTCACATCGAGCGGATGCGAATCCGCCTCGCCGCCTGATTTGACGATGTCGCTTGCGATCGCCTTCAATTTGTCGGTACGCCGTGCGCCGAGAAAGACTTTCGCGCCGCGCTCGGCCAGAAGCCGCGCGGTGGCCTCGCCTATGCCGCTGCTGGCGCCGGTGATGGCGACGACTTTGCCTTGAATGCCGGACATGAGGGACTCCATGATTTTCAAAGGCGCCGCGCTTGCCTCCGGGTCGAGCGCGAGCGCTGCCGGTGAAGCGGGCCGATTTCGCCATGAAAGATAGAGCGGGCGTGGGCTTTCGGCTTGATCGGGATTGCTGGAATTTGCGCCGATTGCTCACTCCGCCTGCCACACCACCTCGCCACCGACCAGAGTGAGCTTCACCCTGCCCTGCAGGCGCGCCTCGTCGAAGGGCGTGTTCTTGCAGCGCGAATGGAGTTTTGCCGGATCGACGATATAGGGCTCGTCGGGATCGAAGCGGATGAGATCGGCCGGGGCGCCGATCGCGAGCCGGCCCTGCGGAAGCCCAAGAATTTCCGCCGGGCGCGCTGCCATTGCGGCAAGCAGACGCGGCAGGCTCACATCGCCGCCATGGACGAGCCGCAGCCCCGCCGAGAGCATGGTCTCGAGCCCGATCGCGCCATTCTCGGCTTCGGCAAAAGGCAATCGCTTCGTCTCGACATCCTGCGGATTGTGATCGGAGACGATGACATCGATGACGCCTTCGGCCAAGGCCTCGACAAGGGCGCGGCGGTCGTCTTCATGCCGCAGCGGCGGCGCGAGCTTCAGAAAGGTCCGGTAATCGCCGATGTCGTTTTCGTTCAAGGTGAGATGATTGATCGAGGTCCCGCAGGTGACCGGCAGGCCGGCGGCTTTCGCTTTGCGGATGATGTCGAGCGACACAGCCGTCGAGACGATCGCGGCGTGATAGCGCGCGCCGGTGAGCGCAACGAGCCGCATGTCGCGCTCGAGCATGATCGTTTCCGCTTCGCGCGGAATGCCGGGCAGGCCGAGCCGCAAGGCCAATTCGCCCTCGTTCATCACCCCTTCCGAGGCAAGATCTGGATCTTCGAGATGATGAATGATCAGTGCGTTGAAGTCCTTCGCATAGGCCATGGCGCGGCGCATCACTTGCGCATTGGCAACTGAGCGCGCCGCATCGGTGAAGGCGACGGCACCCGCCTCCAGAAGCAGGCCGACTTCGGCAATGTCGGAACCTTGCAGACCTTTCGTCAGCGCCGCCGCCGGCAAAACGCGCACCCTGCCCGTGTCACGCGCGCGGCGCAGCACGAAATCGACCACCGCCGGCTCGTCGACCGGCGGATTCGTGTCCGGCCGCGCGACGATAGTCGTGACGCCGCCCGCCGCCGCCGCCGCCGTCGCCGTGGCGATCGTCTCGCGATGTTCGGCGCCGGGCTCGCCGACGAAGGCAGAGAGATCGACGAGGCCGGGGGCGACGACATCGCCGCCGCAATCGATGATTTGCGCATGCGAGGGCAGAGCAGCGGCAGTGACCTCCGGCCCGAGATCGCGGATCATCCCGTCGATGAGGAGAACACCGCCAAAACTCTCCTTTTCGAGGAAAGGATCGACGAGCCTTGCATTGGTGAGAGCAAAGGGCTGATGCGCGATTGCGGGCGAAGAGAGGGACGTCATCGCCGCTCACGCATGTTCGTCATAATTCGTGTTCGGCAGATGCTGAGCCAGCGCCTCGAGCACGGCCATGCGCACGGCGACGCCCATTTCGACCTGCTCGCGGATGAGGCTCTGGGGCCCGTCGGCGACAGCCGAATTGATCTCGACGCCGCGATTCATCGGGCCGGGATGCATGACGAGCGCATCCTTCTTCGCATAGGAGAGCTTTTCCGGGTCGAGCCCGAAGAAGCGGAAATATTCGCGTGAAGACGGCACGAAGCCGCCGTTCATCCGCTCTTTTTGCAGGCGCAGCATCATGACAATATCGGCACCGGCGAGCCCGCTCTTCATGTCCCGAAAAATGTCGACGCCGAGGCGCGCGATGCCGGAAGGCAGCAAAGTCGAGGGACCGACCACGCGCAGCCGCGCGCCCAGGCGCGACAGCAGGAGAATATTCGAGCGGGCGACGCGCGAATGCAGAATATCGCCGCAGATCGCGACAACGAGCCCCTCGATCCGCCCCTTGTTGCGCCTTATGGTGAGCGCATCGAGGAGCGCTTGGGTTGGATGTTCATGCGCGCCGTCGCCGGCATTGACGACCGAGCAATCGACTTTTTTGGCCAAGAGATGCACGGCGCCCGCCTGGCCATGGCGCACGACGATGATGTCGGGGCGCATGGCGTTGAGCGTCATGGCCGTATCGATCAAGGTCTCGCCTTTTTTCACGCTCGACGTCGGCACCGACATATTCATGACATCGGCGCCGAGCCTTTTGCCGGCGAGTTCGAAGGAGGACTGGGTGCGTGTCGAGGCTTCGAAGAAAAGATTGATCAAGGTCCGGCCGCGCAGCGTGGAGCGCTTCTTCTCGATCTGCCGCGACACTTCGATCGCATCCTCGGCCATGTCGAGCAATGTCAGGACATCATGCGCGGAAAGCCCGTCGATGCCGAGCAGATGCCGGTGGCGAAATTTTAAGATGGGCCGCAGATCAGACATTAAAGCGGCTCTATGGAGGGGATTCGCTCATTCGGCAAGGCCCCACGGGGGAATCTGTCCACAGCTCGCTGGCGTTCGCGTCCAGCCACGGCCGATCGCCGCTGCCTCGAGCGCGGCGGGCGACCGGCGGCTCGCTCGTCTTGTCACAGCCACGCGTCATGCCTATATGCTTTTGATCGGCCTTGTGAATCCGATCCGGCCACGGGTCTGGCCGGGCGCCGATGGAGGCCTTGGAAAGAAGCCGGCCTTGCAACATAGGACGGTTTAGCCCATATGGCGGAATTGACTAAGGCTCCACCTCTCCCCGACCGTATTTGCGGCAATTCTCGCGCGTGGCCGGCCTTCCCGGCCGAAGAAATTATCGTTTTGCCAGGCCTGGTCTCGTATGCGTCATGCGATTCCGCTGCGGTCTCGCGGCGGAACTCTCATTGAAACAAGAAGCTGCGCGGCCCTTTTCGTCGCAGGCTTTGAAAATATGCCGGCAGCCGCGGAGCGCAAGCGCGAAATAGGCACAGCGCCGCCGTATCGCCGGAGCATGAGGACCAGGACTTCCATGCATCTCGTCATCGTCGAATTGCCCTCGAAGGCCAAGACGATCAACAAATATCTCGGGCGAGGCTATGAAGTCCTCGCCTCTTTCGGACATGTGCGGGATCTGCCGGCCAAGGATGGATCGGTCGACCCGAATGCCGATTTCGCCATGCTTTGGGAAGTGGACACCAAAGCCGCGAAGCGCCTTGCCGACATCGCCACGGCCGCGAAATCCGCGGACCGCATCATTCTCGCCACCGATCCAGATCGCGAAGGCGAGGCCATCTCCTGGCATGTGCTGGAAATTCTGAAGGCGAAGAAGCTCCTCAAGGACAAGCCGGTCGAGCGCGTCGTCTTCAATGCGATCACCAAATCCGAAGTGCTCGACGCGATGAAGCACCCGCGCGAGATCGATGCCGCATTGGTCGATGCCTATCTCGCCCGCCGCGCGCTCGATTATCTCGTCGGCTTCAATCTCTCGCCTGTTCTCTGGCGCAAGCTGCCGGGCGCGCGCTCGGCCGGGCGGGTCCAATCGGTTGCGCTCCGCCTCGTCTGCGACCGCGAGCTCGACATCGAGAAATTCGTCGTTCAGGAATATTGGTCGATCGTCGCCCATCTCGAGACGGCGGCCGGCGCGCCCTTCATCGCAAGGCTCGTCGGCGCCGAGAGCAAAAAGCTTGCCCGGCTCGACATCGGCAC
This sequence comes from uncultured Alphaproteobacteria bacterium, assembly GCA_963704745.1. Classification (GTDB taxonomy): domain Bacteria; phylum Pseudomonadota; class Alphaproteobacteria; order Rhizobiales; family Beijerinckiaceae; genus Methylovirgula. The sequence continues at coordinate 1,675,632 of OY969936.1, read as the reverse complement.
TGGCGCCGCAGCGGAAGCCTTTAAAGAGGCGCTGGAGAAGGCCAAATTTTCCGTCACCAATGTCGAGGCGAGGCCGGCCAAAAGGCATCCGGCCGCGCCGTTCACGACCTCGACCCTGCAGCAGGAGGCCTCGCGCAAGCTCGGCTTCGCGCCAGCGCGCACCATGCAGATCGCCCAGCGCCTCTATGAAGGCGTCGACGTGGAGGGCGAGACGGTCGGCCTCATCACCTATATGCGCACCGATGGCGTCGACATGGCGCCGGAAGCGATCGCCAAGGCGCGCAGCGTCATCGGCCAGCAGTTCGGCGCCGCCTATGTGCCGAAAGCGCCGCGCAAATATATGGCGAAGGCCAAGAATGCGCAGGAGGCGCATGAGGCGATCAGGCCGGCCGATCTCGCCCGCCTGCCCGCAGCGATCGCCCATTTCCTCGAACGCGACGAGGCCCGGCTTTATGAATTGATCTGGACCCGCACCATCGCAAGCCAGATGGAATTGGCCGATCTCGAGCGCACCATCGTCGATATCCGTGCCGAAGCGGGCCAGAAAAACCTCTATCTGCGCGCGACCGGCCAGGTCATCCGCTTCGACGGCTTCTTGAAACTTTATCAGGAAGGCCGCGACGACGAGGAGGATGAGGAGGCGGGCCGGCTGCCGCCGATGCAGAAGGACGAGACTCTCGCCAAGAAGAAGATCGACGCCACGCAGCATTTCACCGAACCGCCGCCGCGCTTCACCGAGGCGACGCTCATCAAGCGCATGGAAGAGCTCGGCATCGGGCGGCCCTCGACCTATGCCTCGACGCTCGCCGTGCTGAAGGATCGCGGCTATGTGCGGCTCGACAAGAAGCGGCTCTATCCGGAAGACAAGGGCCGCCTCGTCACCGCCTTTCTCGAAAGCTTCTTCACCCGCTATGTCGGCTATGATTTCACCGCCGATCTCGAAGAAAAGCTCGACCGCGTCTCCAATCACGAGATCGACTGGAAACAGGTGCTGCGCGATTTCTGGACCGATTTTTCGAGCGCGCTTGCCGGCACCAAGGATCTGCGCACGAGCCAGGTGCTCGACAGCCTCAATGAGCTGCTCGGCCCGCATATATTTCCTCGCAAAGAGGACGGATCCAATCCCCGCGCCTGCCCCTCCTGCGGCGACGGCCTCTTGTCGCTAAAGCTCGGCAAATTCGGCGCCTTCATCGGCTGCTCGAATTATCCCGACTGCAAATTCACGCGGACCTTGGCGAGTGCGGCCACGGAGAGCGCCGGCAGCGAAGGCGGCGAGCAGCCGGGTATCAAGCTGCTCGGCATCGATCCCGCCACGGGTGAGGAGATTACGCTGCGCGACGGCCGTTTCGGCGCCTATGTCCAGCAGGGCGATGGCGAGAAGCCGAAGCGCACTTCCGTCCCGAAGACCATGGCGCTCGCGGCGCTGACCCTCGAACAGGCGATCGGCCTTCTCTCTCTGCCGCGCGAGGTCGCAAGGCATCCGGAGAGCAAGGAGCCGATTCTCGCCGGGATCGGCCGTTTCGGTCCCTATGTCCAACATGGCAAGACCTACGCCAATATCGGCAAGGACGAGAATATTCTGGAGATCGGCGGCAATCGCGCGATCGACCTCATCATCGCCAAGGAGAGCGGCCTCTCCGGCCGGCGCTTCGGCGCCGAAGCCAGTGCCGCGAGCCGCGAACTCGGCGAACATCCGCAAGGCGGCAAGGTCACGATCAAGGCCGGCCGTTTCGGGCCCTATGTCAATTGGGGCAAGATCAATGCGACCTTGCCGCGCGATGCCGACCCCACGAGCTTCACACTCGAGGAGGCCGTCGCTTTGCTGGCGGCGAAAAGCCAAGGCGGCGGCAGGGGCGGGCGTGTGCTCGGCCGGCATCCTGATGGCGGCGACATCACGCTCCACAGCGGCCGCTTCGGCCCCTATGTCAGCCATGGCAAGGTCAATGCGACCTTGCGGGATGATCTGTCGCCCGAGACGATCACGCTCGAACAAGCGATCCGCCTCATCGACGAGAAGCAAGGGAGTGCACCGGCGAAGAAAAAGGCCGGCGCCAAGGCTGCCAAGGCAGCGGTGAAACCCGCCAAGGCGGAAGCTTCCGGTGGGGCCAAGGCCAAAGCGGCAGCGGCCAAAGCGGCGCCCTCCAAGGCTGCGGCCAAAGCGGCCTCCGCCAAGAAGAGTCCGGCAGCAAAACCGACGGCAACGAAAAAGGCCAAGCGCGCGTGACCACAAAGGCCGGCAAGCCCGCCCCGACCGCGGCCGATCCGGTGCAGAACCGCAAAATCGAAGACATGACGAGAGAGAACGCGTCGAGCCGGCTGCCGACGCGCGAAGACATTCTCGCTTTTCTCAAAGGCGAGCGCGAGGCCGGCGCCGGCAAGATCGGCAAGAGAGAGATCGCCCGCGCCTTCGCGATCAAGGGCGCCGACCGCATCGCGCTGAAGCAGATGCTGAAAGAGCTCGAAGCCGAAGGCGCGATCGAGCGCCGCCGCAAAGTCCTGCATCGGCCCGGCACCCTGCCCACCGTCGTGCTCGCCGACATCACGGGGCGTGACAAGGACGGCGATCTGATCGCCGTCCCGGTCGAGTGGGACCCGGAGCATGGGCCGGTTCCCAAAATCCTGCTCATGCCGAGCCGACAGCGGCCCGGCGCGGCGACACCGGGCATTGGCGATCGTGCTCTCATCCGCACCGAAGTTCTGCGCGATGCGGCGCCAAACGAGCCGGCCTATAGCGGCCGGGTCGTCAAGCTTCTGCAACGCGCCAGAACGCAAGTGCTCGGCATTTACCGCGCCGATCCGCGTGGCGGCGGCAGAGTCGTGCCGATCGATAAGAAGAACGTCGGCCGCGGCGAATTATGCGTCGCCGAAGGCAGCGAAGGCGGCGCGCAGGAGGGGGACCTCGTCGCCGTCGATGTCCTGCGGGGCGGCCGGCTCGGCCTGCCAGCGGCCAAAGTGCGCGAGCGGCTCGGCAGCCTCGCGACCGAAAAGGCGATGAGCCTCATCGCTCTGCATGCGCATGGCATTCCCAATGTCTTCCGGCCCGAGACGATTGCGGAAGCCGAGCGGGTCCGGCCCGCTGCTGCCGCGGAACGCGAGGATTGGCGTGCCATTCCTTTGGTCACCATCGATCCGCCCGACGCCAAGGACCATGATGACGCGGTTTTTTCCGCGCCCGACCCTGATCCTGCGAATCCAGGCGGCCATATCATTCACGTCGCCATCGCCGATGTCGCCGCTTATGTCCGCGCCGGCTCGGCGCTCGACCGCGAAGCGCTCGACCGCGGCAATTCGGTCTATTTCCCCGATCGCGTCGTGCCGATGCTGCCGGAGCGGATCTCGAACGATCTTTGTTCGCTCAGGCCCAATGAAGACCGGCCGGCTTTGGCGATACGGATCACCATCGCCGCCGACGGCAGAACGCTGTCGCATCGCGTCCATCGGGTGATGATGCGCTCGGCGGGCAAGCTCACTTATGCGCAAGCGCAGGCGGCCTGGGACGGGCTACCGGATGACACAACGCAAAGCTTGCTCGAAGCCGTGCTGCGACCGCTCTTTGCTGCTTACGAATCCTTGAAGATCGCGCGGATGAAACGCGCGCCGCTCGATCTCGATCTCCCGGAGCGCAAGGTCCTGCTGAAACCAGACGGCACGGTCGATCGGGTGATCGTGCCGCCGCGTCTCGAAGCGCATCGGCTGATCGAAGAGTTCATGATCCTCGCCAATGTCGCCGCGGCCGAGGCTCTCGAAGCCCAGCGCCAGCCGCTGATCTATCGCGCCCATGACGAGCCCTCGCTCGAAAAATTGAATGCGCTCTCCGAATTTCTCGCCTCGATCGACATCAAGCTCGCCAAGGGCCAGGTTCTGACGCCGCATCAGTTCAACGGCATTCTCGCCCGCGTCTCAGGCACTGAGCATGAGAATATCGTCAATGAGATCGTCTTGCGCACCCAGGCGCAGGCCGAATATGTCGCCGAAAATTACGGGCATTTCGGCCTGCATTTGAGGAGTTACGCGCATTTCACCTCGCCGATCCGCCGCTATGCCGATCTCATCGTGCATCGCGCCCTGATCCGCGCCTTGCACCTCGGCGCCGATGGTCTGGCCAATATGGGCGATGAGGAGCTGGCCGAAATCGCCGCCCGCATTTCCGCGGCGGAGCGGCGCGCCATGGCGGCGGAGCGCGAAACGATCGAACGGCTCATCGCCGCCCATCTCGCCGGCCAGGTCGGCACGATCTTCGAAGGCCGCATCTCCGGCGTCACCAAGGTCGGGCTCTTCGTCAAGCTGCGCGACACGGGCGCCGACGGCTTCGTGCCTGCGGCGAGCCTCGGCACGGAATATTATCATTATGACGAGAGCCTTCACGCGCTCCTCTCCGGCCGCAGCCACGAGATGCACCGGCTCGGCGACGAAGTGACGGTGCGCCTCGTCGAGGCGGCGCCTTTTGCCGGCGCCCTGCGTTTCGAGCTTTTGAGCGAGGGCAAACGCGCGCCGCGCGGCAGCCTTGATCGCGCCAAGGGCAAGCGCGCCTCGCGCCGCGACAACGGGCCCGGTGGCACACCGCCCGCCCCTCGCGTAAACAGGACGGGTCGAAGATGACACCGGCGATTTTGGGTGCGCATGCACGGGTTCGAGACGGCCGTCGCGCCCGCTCGCGTTCTTATCGGGAATGAATGAGGACGCGACCAGCGCCCGAGATGCGGATGCGCCACGCCAGGCGGGCGCGGCCAAGGCACGCCATGCGGTAAAGCCGCGGGCCGCCGCATCCATGGTGCTCATCGACGCTGGCGGGGCCGAGCCGAAGGTGCTGCTCGGGCGGCGGCACTCCGCGGTCGCTTTTCTGCCCGGCAAATATGTCTTTCCCGGCGGCCGGCTCGAAGCCGATGACCGGCTGATGCCGGCGCTCGGCGCTCTGTCTGCTGCGAGCCTCGAGAAGCTCGCGCTGCGCCGTGGCCGCGGCTGTCCGGGCCCTCACGCTTTCGCGCTCGCCGCCATCCGAGAGACATTTGAAGAAACTGGCCTGCTGCTCGGTGCACGATCGGACGGGCCTCGTCTTGCGGTGATCCCGGCGGCGTGGCAGACTTTCGCGGAGCATGGCTTTGCGCCCAATCTCGCGCCGCTCCGTTTCATCGCCCGCGCCATCACCCCGCCCGGCTTGCCGAGACGTTTCGACACGAGCTTCTTTTCGGTCGATGTGAGAGAAGTCGCGCATCGCGTCGACGGTTGCGTGACGCAAGATACGGAACTCGTCGAACTCCTGTGGCTTTCTCTCAGCGATGCCGCCAAGCTCGACATTCCGCGCATCACGGCCATGATCTTGCGCGAGCTCGCGGCGAGGATCGCGGCCGATTTCGCCGAGCATCTTCCGGTCCCCTTCTTCTATGAGAGAAAGCGCCGCTGGATTCGCGAAGAACTCTGAACGTCGAAGCAAGCAAAGCAGCGGGTGCGGGAAACCGGCCCGGCTTAGCGCTTGCCGCCGCGATCACCACCGTTTCGTTGGTCGGCGTCGGCCTGTCGCTGACCATGGCATTGCTTGCCGTGCGGCTTGCCGAAGCGGGCTATTCCGGCCGCGCGATCGGGCTCAACCCGGCGGCCGGCGGGCTTGCGACCCTTGCCATTGCCGGCTTCGTGCCGCGGCTCGCACGCTGGCTCGGCGTCCAGACTCTGCTCTTCATCGCTCTGCTCGCGGCGGTGCTGAGCCTCGCCGGCTTTGCCGCCTATGAGAATTATTGGGCCTGGCTCCTCATCCGCGGCGTCTACGGCGCCGCGCTCACCGTGCTCTTCGTGCTGAGCGAATTCTGGATCAATACGGTGGCGCCGCCGAACCGGCGCGGGATGATCCTCGGCCTCTATACGACGAGCCTCGCCGCCGGCTTTGCCGCCGGCCCGACGATCCTCACCGTCACCGGCACGGCCGGTCCCACGCCCTTTTTCGCCGCCGTCGGCCTCTTCCTCGTCGCGGCGGTGCCGGTGGCGCTCGTCGGCGGCCAAGCCCCGGCATTGGAGCACCAGGCCAAGACCACGCTCCGAGATGTTCTCGCAGCCGCTCCGGTCGCGACGCTCGCGGCGCTCGTCTATGGCGCGATCGAGACGGCCGGCATGGGGCTTCTGCCGGTCTATGCGCTGCGTAACGGCATGGCCGCCGAGACGGGCGCCCTGTTGGTGAGCTTCTTCGCGCTCGGCAATGTCATCTTTCAGATCCCGATGGGCCTGCTCTCCGACCGCTGCGACCGGCGCCGCCTGTTGAGCGCCAATGCCGCGGCCGGCCTCGTCGGTGCGCTGCTCCTGCCGTTTGCGGTCGTGCATTTCACTTTGTTCGCCATCCTGCTCGTCGTCTGGGGCGGCGTGGTCGGCAGCCTTTATGCGATCGGGCTGGCACAACTCGGCGCCCGTTATCGCGGCGCCGAACTGGCCAGCGCCAATGCCGCCTATATCATGCTCTATTCGATCGGCATGCTGGCCGGGCCGCCGTTTCTGGGTGTCGGCCTGGATCTGGCGCCGCCAGGCCTTTTTCTCGCCATTGCCTTGATGCTCGCGGCCTATCTCGGCATCGCCGCATGGCACATAGAGACGGCCGATCCTTGACGAGCCCAATCCTTGACAAGCAAGACTTCGATCCTTATGGTGCGCGCAGATTTTCGGGCGATTTGCCCCCTCCCCCGCCTTTTCGCGTGAAGCTCCGCTCGGGAAGGCGGCCAGATTCGCGGGAGTGGCGCCGGGCGCCGCTGCGCTCTAGAGCGGGATGAGGAAAAGTGGAAACCGGTTTTCCGCCCGCATCCCGCTCTAAACTTTTAGAATTGATCACGTTTATGACTTTGGATTGATTCAATCCAAAGTCGTGATCTTAAAGGACGAAGACCATGGCCAAGGCCGCAATGATCAAGATCAAGCTCCTGTCCAGCGCCGACACGGGCTATTTCTATGTGACGAAGAAGAACGCGCGCACCAAGACGGAAAAACTGTCGTTCAAGAAATACGATCCTGTCGCGCGCAAGCACGTGGAATTCAAGGAAACCAAGATCAAGTAAGGCCTTCGCCAGACCTCATCCATTTTCTCAAGAGCAGTCATTCTGCTTTTAATTCAAATCATTGCTGCCTGGTTTGAAGCGCTCCCATGAGAGCGTTAGCAGTCTGCTGAAAAACCCGTGTTTGAAGCCCTCGCGCTTCGAGACGCGTGCTGCGCACGCTCCTCAGCATGCTCAAGCTTCTGCGGCTGAGAAGGTCCCTGAAGAGAGGTGGCCGGCGGCAAATGGCATCTCGAGGAGGCCACTCCAAACCATCTGCGCGCCGGCCGACCCTACGGACCCAGGAGATGCGGCGGACCTGAGCACTCCGCAGGGTATTCGCAAAACCGGCTGAGCCGGGCCGGCCAATACGGCCGCCCTCGGTCCAGCCAATGTCCAGGAGCAGCCTCGCTCCAGGATATTCAAATTACTGAATCTCGATCGCCAATGGAGTGCCCCGCTCGCGATTTCAGATCGCAATTGCCCGCATCGAAAGGCAATGCCGCGCCGTGAAATCAGCTTTCGCAAGCCGCCTCGGCACCCCTGCCCGCTTGCTGTCGAAGTCGACGTTAGCGCGACCGCACAAAAAAGCAAACTGCTTATTCCGACTCAAGCCGGTGAGCTTTTGTTTACCTGAATCGGAGTTAACGGGCCGCCGGAGATCATCCCGCTCTAGTCATTTGTTTGAGGATCGTCCCCAAAACCGGTTCCCACTTTTGCGTCCGATAGTTTAGGCGGCATCCGCCGAGACACGGTTGCGGCCATCGCTCTTCGACCGGTAAAGCGCCCGATCGGCGCGCCGGAACAGTGCTTCCGGCTCGCTCTCACAGCCGCGTTCGGCGAGCCCGATCGAAACCGTCACTTCGATCGCCCGACCGTCTTCGGCGACGGGGAAGCGATTTCTTTCGATCTCGCCGCGCACGCGTTCGGCGACTTTGGCGGCGGTCTCGAGCGGCGTGTCGGGCATCACGATCACGAACTCCTCGCCACCGAGCCGGCAGACGAGATCGGAGGTGCGGATGGCCTTGCGCATGCGCTCGGCGAAGCCTTTGAGGACCTTGTCGCCCGCATCATGGCCATAAGTGTCGTTGACGGTTTTGAAATGATCGATGTCGAGGATCATCAAGGCGAGCGGCCGGCCGCGATCCGCGGCGTCGGCCACGAGCGCGGCGAGATGGGTTTCGAAATAGCGGCGATTGTGGATGCCGGTCAGCGGGTCGACGACGGCGAGCTCGATCGAGGCCTGCACATTGTCGCGCAGCGCATCGGCATAGCGCTTGCGCCGCATTTGCGTGCGCACCCGGGCCATCAGCTCATTAGGCTCGATCGGCCGGAGAAGAAAATCATTGACGCCGAGATCGAGGGCGCGCAGCACGCGCGGCCGATCCTCGATCTCGGCGATGCAGAGGATCGGCATCTGTCGCGTCCGCTCCAGCGAGCGGATCTGGCTGCACAGCCGCAAGGCGTCGAAGTCGCGAAGCCCGAGGCTCACGATGAAGACATCGTAATTGCCCGCGACGGCTTTGACGAGCGCCTCCTGCGGGTCCTTCTCTATGTCGACGATCGTCTTGCCGCGCATGGCGGTAACGATCTGGTCGGCGGAAGACGTCCGATCGTCGACGAGAAGAATGCGGCCGCCGGTGGGATTCTCTGCCAAGGCCTGGGCGAGCGGATCGGGCATGCCGAGGCTCACCGATGTCGCCGCGCGGGCCCGCAATTCATCGAGCACCAGCTTGAGCCGCGCCAGCGAGCGCACGCGGGCGATGAGCGTCATCTCGTCGATCGGCTTCGTCAGGAAATCATCGGCGCCCGCTTCGAGCCCCTTGAGCCTATCGGCCGGCTGATCGAGCGCCGTCACCATGATCACCGGAATATGCACCGTCGAAGGATCGCGCTTCAGCCGGCGGCAGGCTTCGAAACCATCCATGCCCGGCATCATGACGTCGAGGAGAACGATGTCGCAATCGTGCCGGCCGCATATGGCCAGAGCTTCCGGACCGTTGGTTGCCGTCGTCACGTCGAAATATTCCGCGGTGAGCCGAGCTTCGAGCAACTTCAGGTTAGGAAGGACGTCATCGACAACCAAGATCCGAGCGGTCATGTCCCACACTTCCTCAACGCGTATCGGCCCGTTTTTACGGATCGGCGATGTAATTGCGGACCGTTTCGAGAAATTTGACGACCGAAATAGGCTTCGAAAGATAGGCTTCGCAGCCGCCCTGACGGATCTTCTCCTCGTCGCCTTTCATCGCGAAAGCGGTGATGGCGATCACCGGAATGTGACGGAGATCCTCGTCATCCTTGATCCATTGCGTGACTTGCAGGCCGGAGACTTCCGGCAATTGAATATCCATCAAAATCAGATTGGGCCGGTGCATCCGCGCCAACTCGACGGCCTCGACGCCACTTCGCGTCTGCACTGTCTGATAGCCGTGTGCCTCGAGAAGATCATTGAAGAGCTTCATATTGAGTTCATTGTCCTCGACGATCAGAACGCTTTTTTGCATGATCTGAACCCATTCCGCCCATGGGGCGGCGGACCATCCGCAGCCGGCCGGTCCGACAATAGCCGTAAGCGGTAGCAGAGAGAAATTTACGAAAGGGAAATTCGGTTGAAAAATGCGCCGACGGGCCCGAACTTGTCCACAGCACGGCGTCGGACATTGCCGTCGCAGGCGAGCGAATCGCCCCGCGCGGCCGCCGAGGCGTTCGCTGTCAAAGCCTTGATCTTTCTTGCCGCCGATCACGAAAGGATGCGGCGCTTCGCGGCGATGAGCGGTCTCTGCCTCGAAGATCTGCGCGCTGCGGCAGAAACACCGGATTTCCTGGCCGGGGTTCTCGACCATCTCGCCGGCGATGAGAGCCTGCTGTTGTCCTTCGCCGCCAATTGCGGCGTCAATCCCGCGGAAGTGCAGCGCGCGCGAGCCCTGCTGTCCCCCATTCCGGAGGAATAATCCGCGCCGCCACGATCTATTGCCAGGACGGCCTCGCAACCTGCCGGAAGCGGATCGCGGCTCGGATCGCGGACTGAACCGTCGCGCCTCGCAAAATATGGGCAAGCCGCATCGTGAAGGGAATTGTCCAAAAGCGGTTCCCACTTTTGGGTCCGATGCTCTAGCCAGGCGGTGAAGGCCGGCCTGCAGCGATTATTTCGAACAGGCCGGCGTGGGCAGGAGTTGCAGGCTCGTCATCTCGCCGGCCAGCACGAAATCGCCATAGTCCAATCGCAAGGCGCGGGAAATGCCGTTCTGGTAAAGATCGAAGGCGAGGACGTAGTTCGGCGCCTCATCCTTCGTGCCGATGTCGAAATAGCTGATGGTGACGGGCCAGCGGCGCATATTTTCGAGCAGCGGAATCTTCACCGCGGGTTCGGCCGGCGGCGGCTTGGTGATCGGCGCGCCGATGAAAGTGGTCGTCTGGAAGATTTTCTCGCCCGTTTCGGAGCCGTCATAGACCTTCACTTGCAGGATGTGTTGGCCCGCCTTGGCGGCTGCGAGAATATATTTCAGATGTTCTGTCGGAAACAGAACGTCGCGTTCGAGCGCGAGCTTCTCCTGCTTCGGCTGGGTGAGAGCGACCGAAACAGCGCCCGCCGGGACGCGTTGCGCACGACCGTCGACCTCATCCGTCGGCTCGTCGTCGATCCGCGTCTGCATCTTGAAGGCAAAACTCTTGCCGGCGGCATCCTCGAATGTCGTCGACCGCATATCCGAGATGCGCGTCGGCCCCTCGGCGGGCTGCAATTCCGTCAGCTGGCGGAAGGTCTGCGTATAGCCCTCGCAAGACGAGCCGCTGAAATCGAAAGCGATGCGGCCGCGCGCAAAGGTCGGGCTCTTCGATCCCACCGATTTGAGCAAGGTCAAATCATAGACGGCGCGATGCGAGGCCAGCGGAATGGATTCGATCGATGATTGCAGGCCGGATGGCAGCCGCGGCAGCCGGGACGGCGGATTGGCGGCGAGAACCGGCCCCGCCAAAACGCCGGTCGCCGCGAGCACGGTGAGAGAAAGAAAGGCAAGGGCCGGACGCTTTTTCACACAGCTTACCAAGGCATGATTCTCCCTCTGCCGCCACTGACCGGGACTTTCCTTATCACCCCCAAGCCGGGGCAAAATTAAGATGCAGCGAAATCAAGCGGCGCCGGCGGTGCCGGCGACCGCAGCGGCCGAGCGCAAGCGTTGCCAAGGCCGACTAGAGGGCCATCATAGGCCGGCTTTCGTTGCGGGCGAAGGCCCATTCGTTCAGATGAGAAAGGCGGGTCGGATCGCTCCGCGCCGGCCGGGATCGATCTTGCATCGGCGGCGATGATCGGCACATTGGCCGGATCATCTGTCTCAACCAGCGGAGTTCCGGCATGAGCGCGATCGAGGCCCGTTTGCATATTCTCAACGTCACCCTCCCCGCCGCCGCGGCGCCCGTCGCCAATTATGTGCCCTGCGTGATTTCCGGGTCCTGGCTCATGGTGTCGGGCCAGCTCGCCTTCGGCGATGATGGCAAGCTCGATCCGAACCATGTCGGCAAGGTCGGCGGTGCCGTCTCGGCCGAAGCGGGGCGCGCCGCCGCGCAGCGCTGCGCGATAAACATTCTCGCCCAGGCCAAGGCCGCGCTCGGCGATCTCGACCGCATCCGCCGCTGCGTTCGGCTCGGCGGCTTCATCAATGCGGCGCCGGGATTCTCGCAAGTGGCTGCGGTGATGAACGGCGCCTCCGACTTCATGGTCGATGTTCTGGGCGAGGCCGGCCGCCATGCCCGCTCGACCGTCGGCGTCGCCGAACTGCCGCTCGATTGCGCGGTCGAGGTCGAAGCGCTCTTCGAGATCGCTGTGTGAGACCCCTCCTTTGACTCGGCGCCTGAACGCGCCGGCCTGGCTCATCGCGCGGCCGATCGCGCATCGCGGCTTTCACGACAGCACGCAAGGCATCGTCGAGAACAGCCTCGCGGCGGCGCGGCGCGCGATCGCGAAAAATTATGCCATCGAATGCGACGTCCAATCGAGCAAGGACGGCGACGCCATTGTCTTTCACGATGCGACACTCGACCGGCTTCTCGGCCTGTCGGGCACAATCGGCGCGCTCGCCGCGCCGGAGATCGCGCGCCTCGCCTACAAAGATTCGGAGGAAAGAATTGCGTCGCTGAGCGATTTCTTGGCGGTGATTGCCGGCCGCGTGCCGCTGATCGTCGAGTTGAAGAGCCGCTTCGACGGCGATGTTCGTCTTCCCACCCGCGTCGCGCAACTCGCCGAGATCTATGCCGGCCCGCTCGCGCTCAAAAGCTTCGATCCGCAAGTTCTTTGTGCGCTTCGTGGGCTCGGCGTCGAGCGTCCACTCGGGCTCGTGGCCCAGGCGCATTATGCTGCGGCGGATTGGCCGGAGCTCGATGAACTTGCGCGGAAAAATCTCGAGGCGCTGGTGGATTTTCCGCGCGGAAAACCGGATTTTCTGTCCTGGCATGTCGGCGATCTGCCACATGCCGTGCCGCTCCTCTGCCGCGTCGGCATGGGGATGAAGGTGATGGTCTGGACGGTGCGCACGCAAGCCGAGCGCGCCATCGCCCAGCAATGGGCGGATCAGATCGTCTTCGAAGGATTTGAAGCCTAGCTGCCGACTGTCGGCACCGGCGCTAACCAATCTTCGAGAGATTCAGCCGCGCGCTCTTGCGGCGGTGGCGGCGCGGGCCGACAAATGCGGACATCGAGAGATGGAGCCGCATCATGTCGAGAAAATTGCTTTTCGCCGCCGCCTCGGCCGCGACGCTTGCCGCCGCGCCCGCCTTCGCTGGCGCTTGGACGAATTACGACGGCTATAGACCTATCCCGCCGATCGTCTATGCCCTACCCTATGGCCTGCCGGTAATCGCCTATACAGAGGTCACGGTGCTGGTGCCCGTCGTGACCTATGCACCCGTGGTGACCTATGCGCCGGTGCCGGTTCGGGTCTATGCCGTCCCGCAAGAACCGCCCTATTATAATGTTCCGCCCTATGCCGTGGTCGCGCCCTATTGAAGCTGGTCCATGGCTTGATAGTCGTCTAATACGGTGGCAGAAGGCGTTCTGAGAACCGCCGCAGATGTCTGCGGCTGGCCAAGCTTTCACGAGGCCGTCATGTTCATCGCCATGAACCGTTTCAAGGTCAAGAAAGACGAATGCGCTGCCTTCGAGGAAGTCTGGCGGACGCGCGATTCGCGTCTCGCCGAAGTCCCGGGCTTTATCAGCTTCCAGCTCTTGCGCGGGCCGGAGCGCGAGGATCATGTCCTCTATGCATCGCATACGATCTGGGCGAGCCAGGAGGATTTCATCGCCTGGACCAAATCCGAGCAGTTCCGCGCCGCCCATGCCGGCGCCGGCGAGCGCAAGCCGCTGACCATCAGCCATCCGGAATTCGAAGGCTTTGAAGCGGTCCAAAGCCTCGAAAATCCCAATTTGCGGGCCGCCGCCGCGCAGTAAGGCATGATCCCGAAAAGTTGCAGACTTTTCGCACAAGATCATGCGTCAAAACAAAATTATAGGGCGACCCCGAAAGGCTGGCTCTTCAGCCCACCTTGTCCCAACGCGTCGCAAACAGCGTGTCGCAGATCCCCGGGCTGCCGAATCCGTCGCTGAAGCTCACATTGGAGCGGCGGTGATGCTCGCCATGCGCCTTGCTGGTGAGGAGGCCGGCGACGATCCCGCCGAGCTGCGGCATCGCCTTGAAAAAGCGCGTCTGCCGGAGCGGAGCCGCAAAATCATAGCCGGAATGTTCATAAAGGCCGCCGAAGGCGCCGAAGCCGGCGACCAGAAACTGAAACAACATGTCGCTGCCGCCGCCGCCGACGAGCACGAGCGGCACGAGATAAGGCAAAGCGATTTCGAGAAAGAAATCGGCCGAGCTCATGTAGCAGGCGCTGATGCTCTTGCTCGCGCCGGTCGAATGATGCAGCGCATGGCCGAGGCTCTTCATCAGAGCCGGTTGATGCAGGATGCCGCGATGCGCGATATATTGCACGATGTCGTGGCCGATCCCCATCGCCACGAGACTGATGATGAAGCGCAGCGGAGAGAGATGCGGGGCGCCGCTGAAGGCGAGCCCCGCCCATTGCAGCAAAACCATGCAGGGCAGGAGAACAAAGATCTGATTGGCGAGGATGCGCGGCAGCATCTCGCGGTAGCTCAGACGATCGACATTGCGGACCTTTGCGCTCTTGAGCCAATCATTGCGGTCGCACAATTCGAAGCTAAAGCCAATGCCGTGATAGACGGCCATCATCACGGCCCAGGTCAGCACGGACAGCGGCAGCCACAGGGGTAATTGACCATTCGCCGCGAGACCACCCATAGCGCGCCCTCAGCTTTCTCTTCGACCGATCGAAACTCGGCAGCCATCTATGCCGGAGCCGGCAGGGGACGCAAGCCCGGCCGGTTGACAGCGATCAAAGGCAGCAAAATCTCGCGGCAACTATGCCGCGGCATTGTGTCCGCGCCGGCCGAGCTCGCTTCGGCCGCGCAAACCGAGATTGACGGCACCATGGCGACAGGCGAGGAAGCCCTGCGAGTCTCGACGAAACCGAGACATTGCTGCCTGCGCCGGCGGCCTGGTCGGCGGACATGGCGGCATTGCCGAATTCGCGCCGGCGAGGATGATACTGGTCCGCCGGCGAATTGGCGATGAAAAACGGCCACAGGGGCTGAAAATTTCGCGCAGAAGCAATTTGGTACAACTCTTGCCCTGGTGTTGACGCAAAGCCTCGTTGGAATAGAGTCGATCTCGAACATATTCGCGAGCTCGTCATGCCGGCGCCCTTCAAGATGAAGCATCTCGCTGAGATCGCAGCTTCTCTGCGGCGCCGCAAGCTCGCCGTCTCGGGCGTGGTCGCTCTGATGGCGGTGCTGTTGCTTGGACCGCTTGTCCTGAAACCCGCCGCCTTGCAGATCGGCACCTCTCCATTGGCAACGAACCGGCCCGCTTCGACTTGGCGGGATCCGGGTTGGGCCGGCGGACTCGAACCGCCGCAAGCCGATGGGCGCTTGACGCTATCAGGGCAGACGGCGAAGCCGTTGACCTCCGCCTCCTATACGTCGGGTTTCGACAAGAGGGCGGCCGGGCTCGACCCGCTGCCGCCGGCAAGAGCGGCGGTCGGCTTGCTGCCGCCGCCCGACCCGCGGGCTTGCCCGGACGATCTGAATTGTTCGTTCCGGACGGCGAAGCCCGGCGCGCTGGCGCCGCCGCCCCCGCCCCCGCCTCCGCCTCCTGCAATAACCACGGCTGCCCTGGAAAGCGCCAAGCCGCCGCCACGAGCCGGTTTTTCCCTGCCCGTGCTGCCAGCGTATCTGCGCCTGCCCTCGCCGCATCTCAGCCTGCCCTCGCCGAACAGCCTGCTGAAGCCCTTCGCTTTCGTCGGCAATACGGTGGTGGGCCTCGTCAAGAAATTGTGACGAGAGTCCGGGCGCCGTGCCGCCGTTTGGAAATCCCGGCGGCATAAAGCGGCAGAGGCCCGGTGTGCGGGCCGTTGATCCTACGCCCTCGGTGGATTTGACCGGATTGCGGCCTCAATGCCGGATCACGGCCCGGATCATGGGCAAATGAAGCGATCGGCGGCGTCAGACGACGACAATGTGATCGATCGAATTGTAGACGACGAAATAAGTCCGCGTTCCGTCGGTCCAGGTCAGCGCGACATCCCCGAAAGTGATCTGCTGATCCTGCACGCTAAAGCCGGAAATCGTCTGCGTCGCGCCAGCCTTGGTCGTGATCTTGCTGTCGCGGTTTTTGGATTTCGCCGTGTCGATCAGAGATTTCACAGCATCCTTGATGAGGTTCAATTCGTCCATGTCCGCGCTCCAATTGTCCGCGCTCCAATTGTCCGTGCTCGCCAATTTGGCGCCCGAGAGCGTCTCTTGGCGCGTGCGGATCTCCCCTTCGATTTTTCGCAGGGCCGACGATGCCAGGACTGGCCCGGCAAGGGCCACGCCGCTCATCCCTTTTGATCACCGCTGCAGGGCGCGCGACAGGTCGGACAGCCGACCGCAATTGGGCCGGCCTGCATGAGCGCCTTGCATGAGCGTCTCTGGCACAAGTCGTGCCGGTTTCGGAAGCAACTGCCGGCTTTCGGAGAAGACAGTCTGTCCGGGTTAAGTCGCGATCGAAGGCCCCGAACGCGCCGCGGCTCCATTCCGATCCGCCGCGCCCCGGCGCTCGTACAAAAATCCGACATGGATGCCGCCTAAAATATTTACCCATGGGTGCCCCTGGGAAACCATATCGGAGCGGGTGAATTTGTCATAGGGTCGCACCGCCGGGCCAGTGGGGCGGCCGGCAACAACGGAGACATTCATGCTCGGTAATTTGATTGTCTGGCTCGTGATCGGGGGGCTCGCCGGATGGATCGCCGGCCTGATCGTTCAAGGCAGCGGCTTCGGCCTCATCGGCGACATTGTGATCGGCATAGTGGGAGCGCTGGTCGCCGGCTGGCTCCTGCCGCGGGCCGGCATCCACATCGGCACCGGCTTCATCCCAGCGGTGGTCAATGCGGCGATCGGCGCCGTCCTCCTCCTCGTCGTGCTCGGTCTGATCCGCCGTGTGGTTTGAGAGCTGCTGACGGGCGGGCGGGCTGCCGATGGAAATTTCACGCTGATCTTTTGGGAGGCGCGGGTGGCTTCGCTATTCTGACGAGGCCACCATATGACGATTTATCACGCCGATTGCTGTGAAGAGCGGGTCTCGCAAATTACCGATCGGCACGGCGCGAGAAGCAGGGAGGCGGTGATGCCGACCGCGCGCAAGCAGTCAATAGTGGCCGATCTGATTGTCGGCCTGTT
The DNA here is from genome assembly GCA_963704745.1 of uncultured Alphaproteobacteria bacterium. Taxonomy (GTDB): domain Bacteria; phylum Pseudomonadota; class Alphaproteobacteria; order Rhizobiales; family Beijerinckiaceae; genus Methylovirgula. Next base: position 1,658,838 of record OY969936.1, on the reverse strand, counting down.
CCTGCTCGTTCTACTCCCCTATGCAGCGGGCTTCCTCTATGCCGTCATCATGATGCCGGCTTATTCCTTCGTCTGTCACGGCAAATCCGATCGCGCCGACATCCTCCACGATGTGATCCAGCCTGTCGATATTGCTGATTACCGTTATTTTCTGATGGGCAGAGGCTGTCATTTGCCGCGGCCCGTCTCGCAATCATCGCTTCCGCTCTGCGCCGGTGACGATCTCCAATGCAGGGCAAATAGCATTTTGTCGCAAAGCCTCGGTGGCATCACCGAGAGCCCTGGCGGCACCACAAGATTTTTCGGCGACGACATTGTAAGCGCGTTGCTTGGCTATGTGGCCGGGGCCTATGCGACGGCGGCCAACACCGGCGCAATGCTCGCCATAAGCCTTCGCAACACGAACACGATCTTTCAGACGATTGTTGCGCTCTTCTTTCTATTTGTTATCGGTATCTTCGGCACGCTCGCCGCCTACACCGGCAAAAAGATTGGCGACAAGATTTTTGCGGCTCGCGACGGTCGTTCCACGGAAACAGCGGGGAAGACATAAGCATTGGAAACGGGAAGAACGAAGAATTTTACTGTCTATTCCCGTGCCCGATCGCCCGGTTCGACTTGCGCTTTCGTAGCACAGTGACGCCGGCGCCGGCCCTCCGCGGGCCACGCTTCAGTGGCTCACCATGACGGCGCCGCCGCCCATATGGATGCCGCCGTAGATTCCGTTCCAGTTGAACTCCTGCGGCGCCGGGCCGGATGCCGGATCGGCCGGTGATGAAGATTTAACCGACAAGTCGCCGTCGCCTTGGCTCGATCGCACAAGGCCGGTCGTGAAGCCTTTCGCGAATTTGATCTTTTTCTTCGCCACGCCTTTTGTACCGAGGGCTTTTCCTCCGACCTCCTTTCTGTGGGCCGGCTTTGAGTTCGAGGGATTCCTGCGCCGAGACGGCGACGGCGGCGACCGTGAGGAGCATCGTCGCGCTCAGAATCTGCTTCCAAAATAGCATGGCACGAACTCCGCGTGTGGTCCAAGCGACAAGAGTCTCCCATCGAGGAACCCGTCGGCTTGCGGCGATTGGAAAGGGAAAACCGTGGCTGCCATCAAGTCAACCCGCTGTTTCGGTTTTCCGCGCGCAAGCGACCGGCTACCAGCTCGCGCGCAAGATATCTCAGTATGGACCGGACCCGTATATGATCGCGCCGAAGAATATCGCCGCGTTCATGACGAGCCAGAGCGCGTAGGTGATCGCGATCGGGCGCTCGCGATGCACGATGCCGTACATGATCCACGGAATGTCCAAAAGCGCCGGCAGCCCCCACGACATGGCCGATACGCCGGTCGCGTTGTGCAGGAGATAGATCTTCAAGATCTGCGGGATCGCCGTGAGCGGCCCCACGACCCCGATGGCAAAGACGAGCCGGTCGAGCAGCCGCTTCCATTCGGTGCGGGCGGGAAAGGGCTCGAGATTCCCGAATATCCGCTTGCGCAGCTGCAGATGGTAGAGACCCTTCACCCGGCCGCCGACCCGCACAAATTTTTTGTGCCGCTCGGTGCCGGGAAGGGGCCACTTGTCGGCTCCATCTGAGCCGCGAGGGGTTCGTCCCGCCATCCTGGATGGCCGAGAAAACGCACGACGAGCGCGGTCACGTCATCCGAGGCGGGGATCCCGTCGGAGAACCGGTCCAGCTCGGCGACGATTCTGTCCAGCAGACCATCAAGAGAGATGGGTCCGGCGGAGGCCAGCACATCGATCAACCGCGCCTCTCCGAAGGCCTCGCCTTCCCGGTTGAAGCATTCCGCCACGCCGTCGGTCACCAGCAGCAGCCCGTCGCCCGGCTGCAGCGCGATCGTCAGGTCGGTGTACTCCGCCTCCTCGATCAGCCCGACGAGAGGCGCTCCGCGCGCCGTCACCACCTGCACGATACCGTCGGCGCGCAGCACATAGGGCATGACATGCCCGCCGCTGCAGAAGGTAAAGAGGCCAGTGCGCACATCCAGGATACCGTAGATCACGGTGACGAACAGCGAGATCGGATTCCGCGCGATCAATTGCCGGTTGGCCTCGGCCAGGCAGTCCTCCGGCGACAGGCCCCGCAACGCGAGTTCTTGCAGCACGGTGCGCGCGAGCACCATGAACAGCGCCGCCGGCACGCCTTTGCCGCTGACATCGGCGACCACGATGCCCAGTCGATGATCGTCCAGCCGAAATATGTCGTAGAAATCGCCACCGATCATGCGGGCCGCGCGCATGAAGGCGTGGCCCTGGTAACCGTCATGGCTGGGGAACGAAGCTGGCAGGATGGATTGCTGCAGCGTGCGCGCGACCCGCAGCTCTGCGTCGATCTGGTTCTGTTTCTGCACCAAGTCGGCGTTGATGGTCGCCAGCTCGAGCGTGCGTTCGGCGACCTCGGCCTCCAACCGCGCTTGATGGCGCAACAGCCGGTCATGCAGATGCACATTGTCCAGCCCGACGCCAACCGACGCGCACATGATGTCAATGAGGGTCAGATGGTCGGCATCGACCGGCGACTCGGCACGGAAGTACACGGCCGCCAAGCGATGGTCCGGCGTGCGGATGGGACGCGCCAAATCATCCTCCCCGTTCAGGCCGATCCCCTCGGTCAAGACGCGCTCGATCCGCGCGGCCACGGCTTCAGGCAAGGCCTCGCGATAGGAATGCCCCTGCGCCGATTGGAAACTGCCAAGACCGGCGACCACCTGCATCGGCGGGTCGACGTCCTCGCCGGATCCTTCGGCGGGGATGACCACCACCCCGTCACCGGACTGGCCGGAAAGCTCGGCGACTTGGCGCAGCAGCGTCGTGGCGAAGCTGGTCAGGGAATGGCGCGCGAACAGCTCTGGTGCGCCCGCGATGATGCGTTCGAGCCCCCGTCGGCTGCGCTCCAGCGCGACAATATCCGAATAGGAGCGCAGGGCCGCGATGGTCGCGGTGAACAGCTTCTGGGCGGTGAGTTCGGTTTTCGACTTGTAGTCGTTGATATCGTAATTGACGATCACCTCGCGCTCCGGCGCCTGGCCGGGCTGGCCGGTGCGCAGGATTATCCGCAGCCGCGCATTGCACATCTGATCGCGTATTTCGCGCACCAGCTTCAGCCCGGCATCGTCGTCTTCCATCACCACGTCGAGCAGCACCACGGCGATGTCCGGACTCTGCCGCAGCACCGCGGCCGCTTGACGTCCTGAATAGGCACTGAGGATCTCCACCCCACGCCCCTGGAACCAGACATCAGCCAGCACGACGCGGCTGATCGAATGGACGCTCTCATCGTCGTCGACGATCAGCACGCGCCAGGGCGTCGCGTTGGAGCGCCGTTCGCCCGCCCTCGGCTGCGCGTCGTCGAGCAGAAAGTCCGCCTCTAGCTTCGGCGCATTGCTCATTGCGGGATGCTCAATGGAATGGTGACGGTGAAGCTGGTCCCGAGCCCCGGCGTAGACCGGCAGTCGATATGCCCGTTCAGCGTCTCGGTCACGATGTTGAAGACGATGTGCAGGCCGAGCCCGCTGCCGCCCGCGCCGCGCTTCGTGGTGAAAAACGGGTCATAGATCCGTGACATATTCTCCGGCTCGATGCCGCGCCCGTTATCGCTGACCGTCAACGCCGCATTGGCGCCGTCGAGCATTGCCGTCAGTGCGATCGTGCCCGCGGTGCCGCGGTCGTAAGCGTGGGCGATGGCATTGGAGACGAGGTTGGTCAGGACCTGCGCCAGTGCCCCCGGATAGCTGGTCAGGCAGATATCTTCCTCGCAGGCCATCACGAGACTGTGCCCGGCCTTGCGCACCTCCGGCGCGAGGCTGGTGATGAGCTGCTCGAGATAAGACTTCAGCTCGAAGCCGCGATGCTGTTCGCTCGCCTGGTCGACCGCAACCTGCTTGAAACTCTGGATCAGCTGGGCGGCGCGCTGGATGTTGTAGCGCAGCAAGTCGGCGCTTTGGCCGGCCATGTCGACATAGGCTTGCAGGTCGGAGCGCTTCATCCGGTTCTCGGTGAAGACGTGGCGAAACTCGCCGGTCCGCTCGCCCAGATAGGTCGCGGCGGTCAGTGCCACACCGATCGGCGTGTTGATCTCATGGGCGACGCCGGCGACGAGCTGGCCGAGGGCTGCCATCTTCTCCGATTGGACCAGTCGGTCGCGGGCCTGCTCGAGGTTGTCGAGTGCAGTGCGAAGCTCGTTTGCGGTGCGCTGCACCTCTTCGATGAGTTCATCTTTGGCGCGGATCGCCTGTTCCAGCAGGCTGGACTGGACGCGCATCAATACGTCGACCTCCAGGATGCCGGGGGCCGCGCCACCCTCTACGAGCACGGGCTCATAGGACCACTCGCGCGGCCGCGACAGCGCAGCTTCCACCGCTGCGGCGATCGTCGTCGCAGCGGGCAGGATGAGCGGCTCGGTATCCATGGCTGCAACGAGCTTTTCCACAGGGCGCTTGATATAAAGGTCGCGGGCCATCGGCTTGCTGAGCGCAGCAAGCAGGCTCTTGCGTGACAGCACGCCGAAGATGCGCTCGCCCGCGCAGACGATGCAGGCCGGCAGGTCGCGATCATCGATGAACCGCTGCTCGACGTCGCCGGTCCTGGTCGCCAAATCGACGATCGCATCCCACAGCTGCAGGTCGCCCAAGATCTGGGACGCCTGCTGCCTTGTGGCATTTTTTGGTGCGGCGGAGTCCATGGGTCTCGTCAGGCCAGCATATCGAGCCCGATGCTCGCATTGCCGCAGAAGAGTTGAATCAGCTTGTGGTCCACCGCTTCGAGCTGCCGCATCGTCTCGATGTAAAGGGCCGTCGTCCGGTTCATGCGTGAATGGAAATAGACGATGCTGTATTTGGTCATGAATATGCTTTCGCGCGAGCCGATCACCTCCTGCAACGCGCGCACGACGGCGGGTTCGAGGATCGTCGCGGGACGGTTGACGAGGGCCGTGAACCGACCCGACGCTGCCACGACCTGCAGTTCGTCGACGGTTGCGTTCCGCTCGTCGTCTCCCTCAAGCTTGGCGCTGACCAGCACCGCATCGATCCCGACTTCGAGCAGCGAACCTAACTGCAGAAGCACGCCGGAAAGAAACAGCTCCATCGAACGTATCTGGAAAAGCGACGAGGAAGCGGTGATGATCTTCTCCAGCCCCCTGCGGCTGGTCTCGATCGTCATGATGTCTTTGTAAGAGCGTAGTGCCGTGACCATGGTGCTGAACAGCTTCTGCGACGTGAGTTCGGACTTCTCCTTGTAGTCGTTGATATCGTAATCGACGATCACCTTGCGCTCCGGTGCCTGGCCGGGCTGGCCGGTGCGCAGGATGATTCGAACATAATCGTTGCCGAGCGCGCCGCGTATCTGGCGCGCGAGATCGAGACCCGCAGCTTCGGTCTCCATCACCACGTCGAGGAACACCACCGCGAGATCCGGGTTGGCGGCAATCGCCGAATAGCCCTCCTTGCCGGAAAAAGCCGACAGGAATTGGAGGGGGCGATCACGGAATTTGAAATCACCGAGCACCATCTTGGTCACGGCATGGATTTGCTCTTCATCGTCGACGATCAGCACTTTCCAGGCATTGGGGCCCGTTTCGCTGGACAGGCCCGCGGCATCGTCTGCAAACAGCAGTTCATCGTTGGTCTCAGGCATTCGGCTCGTCCACCTTGGCTGTATCACTGGGGGTGCGAAGCGGAAAACGAACTGTGAAACAAGTGCCGTCGCCCGGTTCGCTCTCCACCGAGATCTGGCCACGAAGCGTTCCCGTGACGAGGTTGTACGCGATGTGCAACCCTAGTCCACTGCCGCCGCTGCCCCGGCGTGTGGTGAAGAAGGGATCGTAAATGCGCCCCAGCAACTCCTGCGGGATGCCTTTCCCATCATCAGCATAAGCGAGTTCGACCAGTCCGTCGTCCAGCAATTGCACACGGATCGACAGGTGACCTGCCTCACCCGGATCATAGGCATGCATCAGCGAGTTGAGCAGGAAATTAGTCAGCAATTGCGACAGCGCACCGGGATAGCCGTCGATCTCCAAATTCGCCGGGCATGCGACGGTGATCCGGTGCCCGGTCTTGCGCAGCCGCGGCCGCAGGCTGAGCAGTACCTCGTCGATATAGCCCTTCAAATCGAAGCGGCGGCGCTCGCCGCTGGTTTGGTCCACTGCGACCTGCTTAAAGCTCTGGACAAGCTCGGCCGCGCGCTCGCAATTGGTCACCATCAGCCGCGTCGTCTCAGTCAACAGGCTGACGAAGGCGACCAAATCGCTCCGTCGCAGCCGGTTCTCATTCAACATCGCCGAGAGTTCGATCACCTTGTCATAGAGATGCGACGAAGCCGTCAGCGTGTTGCCGAGCGGCGTATTGATCTCATGCGCCACGCCGGCGACCAGCGAGCCGAGCGAAGCCATCTTCTCCGCCTGGATGAGATCCTGCTGTGCCTGGCGCAGAGCCTGTTCGGCCCGTTTCTGGGCGGTGACGTCGAGCATGATGCCGTTGAAGCGACGGGTCCGTCCCAGTTCGTTGGAACTGCGCCGGCCCTTTGCGACGACCCAGATGATGCTGCCATCCAGCCGGCAGAGCCGGTAAGTCGCCTCATACACGCCCGCATCGCCGCCGGCCTCGTGCGGATGCTGCTCTCCGTCCAGATATTGTTGGATCGCGCGGGTGACGCGGGCAGCATCCTCCGGGTGGATATGACGTTCCCAGATGTCGTCGTCCGGCGCCGGCTGCCGCTCGTCGAGATAGCCAAGCATCCGGTAGAATTCCTTCGACCACCAAGTGGTGCCAAGGCTGAAATCCACCTCCCAGATCGCCGAATGGGTCCCGGTGACCGCAAGGTCCAGCCGTTCCTCGCTGGCCAGACGTCGCTTGGTGACGTCGTCCAGCCAGACCAGCATTGCGGGAACGCCGGCAAAGCTGATCGCTTCCGCGCTCATCAGAACCCAGACGGAACGTCCGTCCTCGGTCTCCAGGCGCAGTTCGCGATGCGCCAGCGCCTGCCCGCCGGCCAGCACGGCGCGGACCATGCGGCGATCCTCAGCATTGGCCACGAAATGATCGAGCGGAGGCCAAACGCGACGCGTCGGCTCGACCCCAACCATTTGCACGAAATGCGCGTTGCCATAGCGTATGGCGAGATCGGGACCCACGATCGTGACGCCGATGGGGCATTGCTCCAGGATCGCGGTCACAGGCTCGGCCTCGGCCCCCGCCTGCAGAAGGTCGATCAGTCCCGATGCTTCAGCCACAGTGCCACTCTCCCGCAACCACGCCGTTCCCCGACAATTGTGCTGGACTGGGTTTTCGGAGACCAATCTTTCATTTTATTTTGCGCTCAAAAGGCAATATTGTAAAATTTCTCGTTCAAGATCATAAATTGGACGGCCCGTCTCGACCGGCGAAGACGTTTCTGTCCGAGCTACCGGGTCGGCGGTGCACCATGTTCAAGCCGAGTGAGACGACGCAATGGATATGCAGATCGAAAGTCTCGCCGATGGCGTCACCAAGGTCAACCTTGCGGGACGGCTGGACATTCTTGGAGCGCACCAAATCGACCTGCCTTTCAACGTAGTCGCCGGGGGCCACCGCAAAGTCATTGTTGACCTGGAACAGGTTCCGTTTCTTGCCTCGATGGGCATTCGCACGCTGCTTATGGGGGCGAAGACCCTGAAATCGAAAGGCGGCTGCATGGCGTTACTCAAACCCACGCCGGACGTGGAGAAGGTATTGATCGGCAGCGGGATCGACGCCTACATCCCCATCCTGCACGACCTGGACGCCGCCATCAGCGCCGTGTCAGGTTAGCCCTGCTCCCCCCGCAATCAATCGGGATTGTGGATCCCATGCCTGAGACGCTGGTCCTCCAGGCCGAAATGGCGGAACTCGGCCAGGTTGGTCACTGGGTTGACGGCGTCGTAGAACGGTTGGATTTGCCACAATCGATGTCATTCGCGATCCAGCTTTGCTTCGAGGAAGCGGTCTCGAACATCGTCCGGCACGGCTTCGTGGGCCTCGAGGGCGAGGCCGGGCTGAACAAAGACGTGCGCCTCGCTCTCAAGTGCGAGAATGGTGCTGTCACCGCGACGATCGAGGATCACGGTGTTGCCTTCAATCCACTTGCGGTGGCCGCCCCCGCTGCGGCCACCACAATCAGCGAGGCGGTAATCGGCGGCCTGGGGATACACCTGATACGGCAATTTGCGCAGCATCTGGCGTATGAGCGGCAGGACGGCATGAACCGCCTGACCTTGCGCTTCGATCTGGCGAAGGCCGACGAGTGAACTTCCGCCGGCAGGCCGTGCTGCCTTGGCCCGCCAGGCGAGCGAGCTGATTTTGCATGCATCCGCGATAGGTTATAAGCAAAGAGCGTTGTTCTCCGCGGCGCCGTCCGGAGATTGGCGCAAGCGATGCTCGATCGCGCAGGTTGCGGCGACGATCTCCGTGCAAAAAGCGATTCCACCGATATGAACAATCACGCCAATGGCGACAAGAGCGCCGATGCTTCGCCTTTATCGCTCGCCCTGTCGAACCCTGTTCTCGGACGCTTGTCCCCCGCCGCGATCGAGCGCCTGCTCAAGCTCGGGCAGCTGATCGATATCGGCCCCGGCGAGATCCTCGTCCGGCAGGGCGACCATAGCGACTGCGCCTTTCTTATTCTCGATGGCGAGCTGGAGGTATGCGTCGCGACCGCCTATGGCGAAGTGCCCCTCGCCAGCGTTTCCCGCGGTGTCTTGATCGGCGAGATCGGCGTCTTTGCCGAGCTGCCACGAACCGCGACCGTCCGCGCTCGGGACGGCGCGCGCGCGCTGCGTTTCGAGCGCGCTCACCTGCAGCAGGCTGGAGGCGACGAGCCGGCGCTTCTGCGTTCGATCATCGCCAGGCTCGGCGGCCAGGTCGGCAGCTTCAATCGTGCCATCGGCTTGTACACCGACGCTGTTTCCGCGCTGGAACGGGACGACTTCGATTTGAGTATTCTCGACGCGCTCAGACAGCCCGTTCCGGAGCTCATGGATTTTGCCCAGAGTTTTTGCCGAATGGCCGAGCAGATCGTGCTGCGGCGCGCGCAACAGGCGGAGATGACGAGTGCCGCCGCGATTCAGCGTGCCATGCTGCCAGGCACATTGCCGAGCGATCTTGTCGACGGCCGGTTCGACATTCACGCACATATGAATCCGGCGCGCGAAGTCGGCGGCGACCTTTACGATGTTTTCTCAGTCGATGCAGACCGCGTCGTGATTACGATCGGCGACGTTTGCGGCAAGGGCGTGCCGGCCTCGCTGTTCATGGCGGTCACGCAAACGGTGATGCGGCTGGTCGTGCGCTCGGCTCAGAACCTGCAAACCGAGATCGGCACGGCAAACGAGCTGCTGGTCGCCAGCAACCGGGAAATGATGTTCGCCACGCTGTTTTGCTGCGTGCTCGACCTATCGTCCGGCATAATGACCTATTGCAACTGCGGCCACAATCCGCCTCTCCTCCTCCGCAAGGGCGAGGGTGCGTTCGAATCCCTGCCAGCCAGCGGCCCGCCCTTGGGCATCGACAAGGACATCGCCTATACAGCGCAATCGCTCGCGCTTGCGCCGGGCGACCGGCTGTTCCTCTACACCGACGGGGTGACCGAAGCCGAAGACCCGCAGTCTGCGCAATTCGGCACGGGCCGCCTCGAGCAGGCGCTTCTCGCCGCGCGCGGCCAATCTGCGCGCAAGTCCGTGGCGCATGTCGTCGAATGCGTCGCCGAATTTTCGAAGGGCGCACCCCAATTCGACGACATCACCTGCATCGGCTTGGTTCGCAACGAGCTTTGATGGTCGGGGTGGCGCTTGACCGCCTTTCCGCGAGATCGGTTGACGAGAGCATGTTCCGAAAAAGTTGCGCGACTTTTTCGATAAGAACATGCTCCACTTTATTGATTTTGAGCGTTTGCTTTTCGATCGGATGATTCCATCCGATCAGAAAACGCTCTAGCCGCATTAAGCCGAGAGTTCAGCGCGGGGATGGTAACGGCGCTCTCAGCCCTCATCAATTGTTTCGCTTCTGGCGCACTGATCTTTTCCAGTCCGCTGCAGGCTTTTCTGGCGCAAGCCCCCAAATGACAGCGCTATGATAGTCAGTCGTCCCCATATGCCGGCGGCGGCGGCGGCCGCGGCACAGTTTGCGCCTGGTTGGTCTGCGACTTGTTCTTGGCGAGGCCGGTGCCGGCGCCGAAGATCGACGTATATCCGAGCGGATCGGTTCCCGGCGGCTGACCTGGATTGGGCAGGAATGTCGTGGCAAACCCCTGCGGCAGGCTCACCGAATCGCTTGTCGGAAGATCGGTCGCGCCGCCGGTCTGGCCGGGGCCGCTAGTCAACATTCGCATGACGTTCTGGAGCGTCGCATCGGATAGCCTGAACGGCGCCGAGATCGGCGTATCGGCCGAACAGACAACGGTCGCGAAGCCAGGCCGCACCACGATTTGACTGACTTTGTTTTTGACGGTGATCGTGCCGAAGTGAGCAATGACGAGCTCGCCGGCCAGCCCGGCGAGACATTGGTCGGATGCGGCGAGGCTCGGCGGCAGCGGCAGCATCACGGTGACGATGCCGCCGCGGATGCCGAGCACCGCCGAAGGCGTCGTTATCGTAGCGCCCGCTGTATGACTGATCTGGCCGCCGACATAGCGCAGCACGCCCTTGGTTGCCGAGGCCACGATGTTGCCGGTCTCGGCTTTCGGATTGTAGTAATATTCGTCGATCACCATGTCGCTGTTGGCGCCGACATTCAGCGACGACTGGTCGGGAAAAAGGATCTGTGTCGATCCAGCAGCGGAGGTTCGGACGCGTTCCTTGACGACGATGCTGCTGCCGACGGTCAGCGCACGCGCGGCGCCGCGCGGCGGCGTGCCGGTCGCATCCAAATTGACGGCGCCGACTCGCCCGAAACTCTGCGCATCGGCATGCGCCAGCGGCGCCACTGTCGACAACAGCGAGATCAGCAGCTTCGGCAAACGGGATTGTCTAGACCAGTTCATGCGAGCGCATTATTCGGGGCCTCAACAAAGCTAAGCTGCGACGAAAGACATAGAGCATGTCACTTCCAGCCCGCGGCGGCACAGGCTCGGCGCGCAGCGCCAGCAAGCGGGTCGGACGGCTCAGCCCGCTGCTGCCACATGGCGATATTACCGTCGCCATGTACCACGGAGCCCCCGTCGCCTCCACCGAGCTGCATGGCGATGACGGGTGCACGGATTGCGGCTGGTTGGTCTGCGACTTGTTCTTGATGAGGCTGTTTCCGGCGCCGAAGATCGACGTATACCCGAGCGGATCGGTTCCCGGCGGCTGACCTGGATTGGGCAGGAATGTCGCGGCAAACCCTTGCGGCAAACTCACCGACTGGTTCGTCGGAATATTGGTCGCGCCGCCGGTCTGGCCGGGACGGCTGGTCAAGGTCCGCGTGACATTCTGCAACGTCGCGTCGGACAATCTGAACGGTGGCAGGATCGGCGTATTGGCGGAACCGACGACTGTCGCAAAGCCGGGCGGCAGCACGATTTGGCTGACATTGTTCTTGACCGTGATTGTGCCGAAATGCGCGATGACGAGTTCGCCACTCAGCCCCGCGAGACTCGGGTCGGATGCGGCGAGGCTCGGCGGCAGCGGCAGCATCACGGTGACGATGCCGCCGCGGATGCCGAGCACCGCCGAAGGCGTCGTTATCGTCGCGCCCGACGTATGACTGATATGGCCGCCGACATAGCGCAGCACGCCTTTGGTGGCGGAGGCCACAATGTTGCCGGTCTCGGCTTTCGGATTGTAGTAATATTCGTCGACCACCATGTCGCTGTTGGCGCCGACATTCAGCGACGACTGGTCGGGAAAAAGGATCTGCGTCGATCCGGCCGTCGAAGTCCGGACGCGTTCCTTGACGACGATGCTGCCGCCAAGGGTCAGCTCGTGCGCCGTGCCGCGCGGCGGCGTGCCGGTCGCATCCAAATTGACGGCGCCGACTCGCCCGAAACTCTGCGCATCGGCATGCGCCAGCGGCGCCATCGCCAACATCAGCGACAGCAGCAGCTTCGGCAAACGGGAGTATCTAGACCAGTTCATGCGAGCGCATTTCAGAAACGGGCCGTCGGCCCAGATAAGATCGAAAGGTTCTGTTGCCGGTAGTTCGTAATCGTCGATTCCGTATCGTCGAACTCCACCGTTGTCGATATCCCGAAGTTCTGAGTAATCGGTGTGGAGACGATGAGGCCGGCGACCCATTCAGTGTCGGTGCGGGTAATCGAAGGATCGATATAGGGATTGGGCGAGTCGAAGGCGGTTCTGACGAGCCGCGCGAAAGGCGAAACCATCCAGCTCACCGGGATCCCGGCAAATGGCGGAGCGAACTGGTACGGCAACGCCGCCTCGCCTACCCATTGATTGAACGACTGGAAGCTCTCAAACGCATCACCGCGTCGATAATAGGCTCGTGAATCGATCTTCAATTGATCGTTGAAGGCATAGGACGACGCCACGCCGCCGGTGAACCAATCGCCCGAATTGAAGCCCGAAAACTGCTGGGCGCTGGTATCTAAGTTCATATGCCGCCATTCAAAATTCGGGTCGAACGTCAACCGCGCCCCAACCGGAACCCCAAGCGAAACGCCGGCGCCGACCGAAGATAGATATTGTGCGCCGCCGACCCAACTGTCGCCGCCAACGACATAGGGCTTGATGGTGACGCCCGGCAGGCTCCCTGGCGCAAGCGCCATACGCGGACCGAAGCTCGCGTCGAAAAGCGCGACATCGAGATCGCTCAGCTGAAATTGCCCGGTTGCGTAGCCGATAGCGCGCGTCTCCAGAACCGTGCCGCCGTTATCTTGCAGATCGTAGTCATGGCTCGCGCCGAACAATCCGAACGCATTGCCATCGCTCCTAACGCCTTGCGAAGGCAGCAACCCATAGTCCTGTCCTTCGACGCTAACCAGCCCGCTCGACGGCGCATAGCTCGCGTTGCTCTGATAGCGCAAGCCGGTCTGCGCGAAGATCGAGAACCGGCTCTGCTGGAGCTCTTTATCCGAATACGATAGATTGGTCTCGATCAAAGCCTTGGTGGCGGCGTCCAGATCGGGATTTGCCAGCGCCTCACGGAAATAGCGCCGCGCCATCTCATAGGAACCCAGCCGATAATATAAGACGCCGAGCTGGTATTTCACCTTCGCTAAGTCAGGATTGTAATAAAGCAAGCGCTCGAGCGCTGCGATCGCAGCTTCATAATCGCCGCGTTCAGTCGCCACTTTTACATAGGCCGAAGTGATTTCATAATTCGTCGGCTGCCGCACCATCTGCTCATAGAGTCGCTGCTGCTCCGCCGCCGTGTCTTGCGCCAGCGCTGTATCGAGGGGCACGGCGAGCAGGACCAAAGCGCAGACGAGCCATCGGCCCACAGCACCGACGCTCACTCCGAGCCCGTCCCCCCGGATCGGACTTTCCGCAACAGACATACCAGCCCCAACACGATTCCCCTGAGTAACTAATCACAGCGATTTCCGCCGTACAAGTGCGCGCTTCGCTTTTCTGCCGGGATTTAGGTGGGCCAGAAGGTATAGACGCGATGTCATTTTAGCGTCATGCAGCCGAAAGCGCGCTTTTTGCTTGCCTCATCTCGCGCTTTCTCGCACAAGCCCAGCGCGCGCTCATGGCTTCGCAGCCGGCCGCAAGCCGCTGCATGCGTACATGTGGGCCAGCCAACGCTTCACATCGCCGAAGTCCATCCGCGCCGGGAAGACGAGCCCGACGTCGTGCTTTTCAAAAAGCCGGTCGAGCCAGGAGCCGCGTGGCGGCGCGAGATAGTCGGGAATGCCGGCGCGAAGCCAAACCTCCTGATGGAGGTCGAGAAAAACTTTGCCTTGCAGCTTTTTGGTCACAGTATCGACCCGATCGGGATCGAACAGGCTCGCCACGTCGAACCATGACAGGGGGCTCACCTGATCGACGGGCTTCAGAGAAGAGGATGACCCGTTCGACAGGATTGATCGCGTCAGAGCTGGCGCGCCGGCCTTGCTCCAGTGCTCGACCTTGTCCTCGAAGGGCGTTGCCAGAACGAGCGCGTCGGTCAGGACCGGGTGACCGGCGGGGACCTTCATCACTGCGGTGGACACGACATCGAATTCGTTCGGCCCGCTGATGAACAGGTCGTCCGCCGAAGGCAATTCGGTTCGCAGCAAGGCGACGTCCGGGTCGATCCACCAGCCGCCGAGCCGGTGAAGCAGCGCGTGCCGAAACAAATCGGCGTGAATGGCGGATCTTTTCTCCTCGGGCAGGTGCCGCAGCACGCGCTCGGCGGGCATGATGTCCGCCGCATTCTTGCGCTGAAGCCAGGCTGGGAGTTCGAGTTTCGAATCGAAGGAATACACCTCGACGCGGTGACCGCGGTCGGCAAAACTGCGCAGACACACGAGCTGATAGGCTCCGATCGGTCCGCCTTGCCAAAAGGTGCGGACGGTTTGCGGCGCGCGGGCCAAGGCCGCAGACCTCGGCCGGCCAGCATTGGCCGGTTTTGCCGCGCGAAATATATTCGCCTGCCGCGGTGATCCCCGCGCTTGCTTCGCGATCAGGTCGAGCGCGTTTGCGGGAATGAGTTCCGTACGCAACTGATATTTGAGCTGCGATATCAGCGCGCGTTCTTGAAACCAGACGGCGATTGTTTCCGCCGACAGCCGCGCATCCTCGGCAAATAGAATGCCGAACCGGCGGAACAGCCCGTCGAGAAAGCTTCCTGCCGGCGGGCCATAGTGCTTCGGAATGCGCACCCGGCGCCAGATCTCGTTCCAAAGATGGACGAAATCGCTTCCGGCGACACGCTCATTGAGTTCCTCGCAAAATAGTGGATCGAACATCAAGGGAATTTCGTCGTAACCGATCTCATAGGCGCTCGATCGCGGACGGACGAGGTGATCCAGCGCGTAATCGTTCACGAGCCGTGTCACGAGCTCGGGGCCGATCGATATGCGCGCGCTCAGGGGCGCCCCTGGACGGGCTTCGGGAAGCAGCTTAAAGGCTTCCTCGATCGCCGCTTCAAGGACCGGCGCATGCGCCGGAAATTTCATCACCGCGCCATTGACGAGCTTTTCCGATTCGCGTGCAAGGTAGACCTTGCATTCCGGAAGCTGCTCGCCGAGGCAAATGACATCCAAATCGACGTACCACCCGCCGAACTGGCGGATCGCAATGTAACGAAACAGATCGGAATGCAGCGCCGCCGAGCGGTCGCCGTCCGCAAATGTGAAATGATGCACCTCGCCGGTCAGGATCTCGTCGAGATCGACGCGCTCGACGCCGTCGGGGACGCGCAATGTCTTGTCGCGCGAATAGACGAAGACACGGGCGCCGGCGGCGACGAAACTCAAGAGGCACAGCTCCTCATAGGGACTGAGCTGAGGACCGGTCCAGAACGCGCGCACTTCCGGCCGCACCGTCGTATGCGCCGGTCTTTCTTCGGCATCGGCCGGTGGGCAATGCTCCATAACGATCCGTTCGGGTTCGGCTCACACGACTGGCCGATCGGCAAGCGTAGCTCGGTGCTGATGCGGCCGACCGGGAGTGGTCATTTGGTTAGTCTCGTTCACGCCCGGCGGCAATATGGCTTGCCGCGACCCTGGGCAGATCGCGAGGTCGATTGACAGTGAAGACCATCCTTTTCGCCTGGGAGCTCGGCCGCGGGCTCGGCCATCTCATGAACATGCGCCGCATCGCCGCGCGCCTCAAGCCGCATGGCTTTCGCTTCGTCGCGGCGGTCGCCGATCCGCCGGCGGCCGGCCTGTTGGGCGGCGTGTTCGACGAAGTGATTGCTGCGCCCTCATGGCTGCGCAACTGCGGCCCGCGCGCCGCCACATCGTCGGCGACCCTCAACGACATTTTGGCGTCGGCCGGCCTCGGCGACCCTAAGGCGGTACATCGGCTGCTCGCTGCCTGGGACGGGCTTCTCAAGCAGGTTCGCCCGGACCTCGTGATTGCGGATTTCGCCCCGGCGGCAGGACTCGCCGCGCGCGGGCGCGTGCCGCTCGTGCTCATCGGCAATGGCTACACCCTGCCGCCGCATCAGATGCAGCGCTTTCCGCTTCTCCACCGCGCCGCGCCGCCGGTCTCAGACGAAGAGCAGACGCTTGCCGCGGTCAACGAGGCGATGCAGGCCTTCGGATGGCCTTTGCTCCGGAACTTGCCGCAGCTCTTTTGCGGCGATGCCTGCCTGGTCCAGACATTCCGCTTGCTCGACCCTTATGACACGCAGCGCGTGGCAGAGCTCGACGGACCGCTCTTCGATCGCGTTCCAGCCCAGCGATCGGAGCGTGCGACGTCGATTTTCGCATATCTGTCGGGCGGCTACGCGCTGCATCCGGCGATCCTCGAAGCGCTGAAGCCACTGGCCGCGCGGCTGCGGCTCCATGCGCCGAACCTACCGGAGCCGCAGATCGACCAATTCCGCCGCGCCGGCGCGCGGATCGATGCGGCGCCAGAGCCGCTCGCCGACATACTCCCGTCCACCGCGCTTCTCGTGCATAGGGGCGGCCCCGGCAGCGCGGCGGAAGCGCTCGTCGCGGGCGTGCCTCAGCTCGTGCTCAGTGCGCAGGTGGAGCAGGACTTCAACGGCGAGGCGCTGCAACAGGCCGGCGTCGCACGGCTGATCCGGACCTATGAGGCGGGAGCGTGCGTGTCTTGCGAAGACATCGAGGCTCTGTCGAGCGACGCAACGCTCGCCGCCCAGGCGGCGGCGGTCGGCGCATCGCATCGCGATTTTCTGCAGACGCGAAACGCGCTTTCGACTTGCGAGCGCAGCTGCCTGCGCCTGCTGGCCGCCTGACCGAAATTCCTGCCGATTGTTTGGTTATTTCTCTTCGTTTATTTCTCTTCGGCCGTGAACACGCCATCCCAGTCGCCCGCCGGCGGATGCTCGCAAAATTCGTGGATGCGCGCCGAATAGAGGTCAAGAAGCCCGGTCAATCCGAATTCGCCCGCGAACGGGCGCGACATCTCGATCGCCTCCAGCGCCTTGGCCCAGTTCTGATTGCGATAATACAAGAGCATCTGCTGGTTGATCTCGCCGAGCCGGCGAAAATTCTCGCTCGCGGCAATGTCCGCACCGCCGAAAATGCCGTAGATGACCTCCGGCTCGTTCTTCCCCTTTACCCGAATGAGGTCAAGCTCCAGCGCCGCGAATGTCTCGCCCACGGCCGCCATTGTGGTTGCCCCCGCAGCGATTGCAACGCCGTAGTTCTTGGTCTGACCTTCAATCCTTGATGTGAGATTCACCGCATCGCCAAGGACCGAATAATTGAACCGCAGGGTCGATCCCATATTGCCGACGACGCAAGTGCCGGTATTGACGCCGACGCCGATCTTTATGGGTATGAATGGTTCGCCATGCGTCTTCGCCTCCGCCTCGCGATCGGCATTCAGCACTTTCACGCGCTCCATCATTTCGAGCGCGGCGCGGCAGGCATTGGCGGCGTGATCTTTGTCGTCGAGCGGCGCGTTCCAGAACGCCATGACCGCATCGCCCATATATTTGTCGATCGTTCCCTGGTGAAAAATGATCGCATCGGTCAACGGCGTGAGCAGGCGATTCATCAGCGACGTCAAACGTTGCGGCTGGTGCTTGTACATCTCTGATATGGTCGTGAAACCACGCACGTCCGAGAACATGATGGTCATCTCGCGTTCCTCGCCTCCCAGCACGAGCGTCTCTGGCGTGCGCACCAGCTGCTCGACGAGATCAGGCGCGAGATATTGGCCAAAAGCGGAGCGGATCTGCCGGCGTTGGACTTGCTCGCGCAGGTAATTGGTGAACACGACCACCAGAAAGACCGCGAGCGCGGAGATGAGCGGATAAGTGAAGTCGATCAGCAGCGCCCGCTCGGTGTAGAAGTACCAAGACGTTCCGACGAGCGCGGCCGCCATGAGCAATCCGAGCGCCGCGACCCTGAGCGCGCCGAGAGCCGGCGCGACGATGATGATCAAGAGCGACGCCAGCAATGCCGCCACGAGCTCCGCCGGCATCGCGTAATCGGGATAGGAAATCCACGCGCCCGTCAGCGCGTTCTCAAGGATCTGCGCGTGAACTTCGACGCCCGGCATCACCGGATCGACCGGGGTCGTAGTCCGGTCCAGAAGCCCGGTCGCGGAGGTGCCGATCAGCACGAGCTTATGATCGATCCTGTCGCGCGATACGCGACCGGCGAGGACGGCCTGCGCCGACACATAGCGGCTGGCGTCGCTGCGGGCGAAATGGACCCAGATCTGACCGTTCCGGTCGGTCGGCAATTCCAGTCCGCGAATTCCGATGCTCTCAATGCCGGCTTCATCGGCTCTGATGATAATGGGTCCCGAGCCCGCCGCCACATGCAGCATTGCGAGGCTGAGCGAGGGCATGGTCCGTCCGCCGGCGCGCATGGCGAGGGGAACCCGCCGGACGATGCCGTCGCGTTCCGGCCTTATGGTCAGCATGCCGATGCCGGCGGCGGCCTCCTCGAGAATCGGAATGTCGCGCAGAAGGCCGGGAAATTTGATGAGATAGGGCGTCGGATCGGCGCCCATGCTGGCGATCCCGATCTGCGGCGGCGCGCCGGCCACTGTCGGTTGTCGGAGTCCCGACTCGCCGACGACCACTCCGGCGCCGGCAAATGCCGCTGCCAGAATCTGATCATTGCTCGGCAAGGCCCGTATGCGCGCGCGGGTCGCTTGGTCGAGATTGCCGACGAGATCGATGATCGATCCGGGCGAATAGCGGTCCGGTTCGGCAAAGATGACGTCAAAGCCGATGGCGACCGCGCCGAGCGCAGCCAGTCGCCGGACGAGATCGGCGACCAGCGTCCGTGGCCATGGCCATTGTCCGAGCTTGCGCAGGCTGTCTTCGTCGATGTCGACAATGACCGCCGGCCGCAGCTTCGCGTCCCGCGGCTTGGCGAGCTGATAGAAATCAAAGGTCCGCAGCCGCAGCTCCTCGAGAGGCGCCGGGTCCCAGACCCGCAGGACTGCGAGCCCCGCCATCAGCGCAAGGCCGATAATGCGGCCGGTCCCGAGCGCTCCTGCCGGCCGCGCCAATGTCCTGAAGACGCGGGCGCGCTTCGGCTCGACACCTGGCTGGAACTGCCGCTTTTGAATGGAACGGCTCCTGTGGTCTAAAGCTCGAGCCTTTTCACGCCAAGGCGATGCCGGTCATCCCGACAAATGCCGAAGAATGGGACGTGTGGCCGCCGCGCCCTGGACCAAGGCGGCTGCGCTGCAACGGCCGCGGTGCCGGCAGCTCCTGCCGATCACCAGCGCCAATGCCCGGACAGGCCCCGCTGTGTGCGAGGAGACGCGCGCTCTTACTCCGCCGCCTTTTTGAAATCCGAGAAGGTGCATTGGCCCGCCGTTGTGGCATGGGCGCGCGGAAATTCGACGATGTTCTGCGCATGATCGAAGGGCAGTCGCAGCGCCTGCCAGACGTCGGCCATGGCGTCGACGAGATGCGCGACATGGCCATCCGTATGCAGCGGCGTCGGGGTGATGCGCAGCCGCTCAGTGCCGCGCGCGACGGTCGGATAGTTGATCGGCTGAATATAGATGCCATGCCGCTCGAGCAGCATGTCGGAGGCCGCCTTGCAGCGCTCGGCATCGCCGACCAAGACCGGCACGATATGCGATGGATTGGGCATCACCGGCAGGCCGGCGGCCGACAGCGCATGTTTGGTGAGAGCCGCCTGGCGCTGATGCTGATTGCGCCAGATCGCGCCGTGCTTCAGGAGCTGCACTGCCGTCTTCGCCGCGGCGGCGACCGCCGGCGGCAGAGCCGTCGTAAAAATGAAGGAGGGCGCATAGCTGCGCACCGCGTCGATGATCGCGCTGTCTCCGGCAATATAGCCGCCGAGCGTGCCGAAGCCTTTGGCGAGCGTGCCCTCGATGACATCGATCTCGCTCATCACGCCGTCGCGCTCGGCAATGCCGCCGCCGCGCGGGCCATAGAGTCCGACCGCATGGACCTCGTCCATATAGGTCATGGCATGATAGCGCTGCGCGAGAGCGGCGATTTTGCCGACCGGCGCGATGTCGCCATGCATGGAATAGAGGCTCTCGAAGGCGATGAGCTTCGGCCGCTCTTTGCCGGCCGCCCGCAAAAGCTCTTCGAGATGGTCGAGATCATTGTGGCGAAAGATCTGCCGCTGCGCGCCGGAGCGCTTGATGCCCTCGATCATCGAATTGTGATTATATTGATCCGAAAGGATCAGGCAGTCGGGCAGAAGCTGGCCGATCGTGCCGAGCGCGGCGAGATTCGAAACCCAGCCGGAGGTGAAGACGAGCGCCTGATCCTTGCCATGCAGATCGGCGAGTTCGGCTTCGAGCGCGACCAGCGGATGGCTGGTGCCGGAAATATTGCGGGTGCCGCCGGCGCCGGCGCCATGCCGCGCCGCAGCATCATGCATCGCCGCGATGACGTCCGGATGGCTGCCCATGCACAGATAATCGTTCGAGCACCAGATCACGACATCTTCGCTCGAACCGTCGGGCCGGTGATGCCGCGCAAAAGGGAAGCGTTCGACGTCCCGCTCGATATCGACGAAGACGCGGTAGCGCCGCTCGTTTCGCAACCGGGCGAGGGCATCGGTGAAATACGCGTTATAGTCCATGAGTTTCCCCCCTTTCCCCGGCCCCATCCGCTCCGCCGCGAAGGCCTTTTTAGCGGGGTTCCAGCGGCGTTGTCGAGGCTGTTTTGGCGGCAAAATCGTCGCCCGCTTTGCGCATGATCAAATCGGTGGTCATCGTTCCTTTGCCGTGCCGGATGCTCTTTTCGCTGGATGCGCCGCGCCACTTCTTTCCGGCGACGGACCGGGGTTAAGCTTTATTACAAATACATCAAATAGTTCTGGGCGACGCGCCAGCTTCTGTCTGACGCGCCACCTCCGGCGAATCACCGCTAATGGCCGATCGCGCCATCAAGTATGATGCCGGTCAGCAGCAGCGTGAGCTGCAGGAGTGAGGCAAAGAAGTTGCTGAGCGCCGCCTGCTTCGTCGGCGACCGATACAGTGCGATGCTCTTCCAAAGGAAGACGAGACCGCCCGTTCCAGCGCCCAACGCATAGGGAATCCCTGCCCCGAACCACAACGGCACCAGCGAAACGACAAAGAGCACGGCGCTATGGGCCAGCACGGCAAGGGTCCAGGTATGGTCCGGCGTCACGACCGGCAGCATAGGCACCCGTGCTTCGCGGTAGTCGTCGCGCCTGGCCGCGGCGAGGCTCCAAAAATGTGGCGGGGTCCACAGAAAGAGGACCACCGCCAGCGCGAGGGGCTCCGGTCGCAGAGACGAACCGACGGCCGCGGCTCCCGCCAGTACGGCGAAGCTGCCGGAGAGACCGCCCACCACGATGTTCAACGCCGTGCGACGTTTGAGCCAGACCGTGTAGACGATACCGTAGGTGAAGGCTCCCAGGAAGACGAAGCACGTGGCAAGGGCTCCACCGGTCATGGCCGCAAGAAGCAGGGAAATCGCGAGCAGGACTATGAAAGCGGCTGGCCACCACAGGCTGGGCCGGAACATGCCGTCGGCGAAGGGGCGCGAGCGCGTGCGTCTCATGAGGCGATCGAGATCGCGCTCGTAATATTGATTGAAGGCGCCGGCGGCACCGGAGGCGCCGAGCACGGCAACCGCAAATCCCGCAATCGGCCAGGATAGTCGCAAGCCGCCTGCCGCCGCCATGCCGCCGAGCGCGCTTGCCGCGATGGCGATGCCGATTCTTAGCTTCAGCAGCGAAAATGTCGCTCGGATCGCCCCCAGCATTAACCCCCCCCTGTTTTTTTGATGTGCCCGCGCGCATCGTCCGGAGCGCAACGGGGTCCGCTTCAGATCCAGTAGACGATGAAGAACGGGACCGAGACGACGACGATTAAGTACCAGAACCAGCCCACCGCTTGGACCGCGAAATGGTGCTTGGCGCTGAAATCGCCCTTGAGGCTGCGCTCAAGTATCGCCGCCAACATGACGACGCCGGCGGCGACGTGAAGACCGTGCAGGCCGGCCAGCCCGTAGAACGTCGCACCATAGACGCCCGAGCCGAGCGTCATGTGTTTGGCGTAGGCATCGACAAACTCATGGCCTGTGAGCGCGACAAATGCGACGCCGAGCAGGATCGTGACAACCAAGCCGGTAATCAGCGACCCGCGCTGGTTCTCTTTCAATCCCCATTGCGCCCAGGCATAGGTGGCGCCAGAGATGAGGAGCAGCAACGTTTTGATAAGCGGCGTGCCGATCGGACCGACGGCCGTGAATTGATGCCCTGCTGGTCCCGCAGTCGGCCAAACGCCGAGGTATCCCGGCCATGGCGTAAAATGCGGAGCGAGACTGGCAAGCCACGGTACAGAGACAAAATGTTCGTAGAACAGGACGCCGAGGAACGTAGCGAACAGCGCACTTTCCGAAATGATGAACCACACCATCCCGAGCCGAAGCGACTCGACCTCCCAGCCGTGGAAGAGACCGCCGCGGTCTTCGGCGATGAGGGCTGCGAACCAGCGGTTCAGGGCATAAAGCGCCAGCAGCGCGGCCGCCCCCATGAACCACGCGCCGACGCCAACGCCGTTGACGGCCAGTCCGATACCCATAAACACCAAGAGCGCGGCGGCCGACATCAGCACTGGATAGGGGCTAGGCTCGGGAACGTAATAGTGCTGCTGCGATGCCGCCACGTTCGGAGTCGTAGTCGTATCAGTCATGGTCAACTCCTTGATTGCGAGCGATCGTTGCCGCGCTCGACGGACGGAAAGAAGGCGTAGGACAGCGTCATGGTGTTGACGTCTTTTGGCAGATTCGACGTGACGAAGAATTCGAGGGTGAACTCGTGCGTCTCGCCCGGCTTCAAGGCTTGCTCGTGAAAGCAGAAGCACTCGATCTTTTCGAAGTGGCTCGCAGCCTGCTCGGGCGAGACGCTCATGATCGCCCGGCCATAGAACGTTCGGTCGCCCACGTTGGTCGCGTAATAGCGCGCGATGGCCGGCTCTCCGGGATGCACCCGCACGCGCCGCTGGGCCGGTTCGAAATTCCACGGCAACCCGGGCATGACCATGCCGGCGAACTCCACCGTGACCCAGCGAGTCTTGTCTACTGGCGTGAGCGGTGCCGCCGCTGTGCCCGTGGCGCCGTTCAATCCGGTCAAGTGGCAGAACGTGTTATAGAGCGGCACGAGGGCGACGCTGAACCCGAAAAAGCCGGCGGCCACCAGGGCGAGCAGCCAAGCGAGCCGAAGGTTCGCACCCCCGCGTGACGGCACGCCCGGCACCTCTGTTTTTTTCGTGCCGCCAAAGCCCTTGTCGAGTTTCATGCGACCACGGGCCTTTCAACGAAGGTGTGGTAGGGCGGCGGCGACGGCACCGTGAATTCGAGTCCTTCCGCCCCTTCCCAGACGCGGTCGGAGGCGGGCGCACCCCGGCCTGACCACGCAAGAATGATGTTGTAGATAAAGAACAGTTGCGCCGCACCGAGGATGAATGCGCCGATACTCGCGGACATGTTCAAGCCCGCGAACTGGAGCGCGTAATCGAGGGTGCGCCGCACCGCCCCGTGGATGCCGTTGAGCAACATGGACCCGAATACGATGTTGGCGCCGATCATGGTGAGCCAGAAATGCCAGCGGCCGGCGCGCTCGCTGTACATGTGGCCGGTCATCTTCGGTAAATAGTAATAGGCCCCCGCGAGCAAGCCCATGACCGCGCCGCCGAACAGCGTGTAATGGAAGTGACCAACGACGTAGTAGGTGCCGTGATACTCCTGGTCGGCGACGGGGTCGGAAAGGGTCAGGCCGGTCAAGCCACCGATGGCGAACAGCGCCATGAATCCAAGCGCGAACAACATCGGCGTTTCGAAGCTGAGCGCGCCGCGCCAGATCGTTCCGAACCAGCACACGAACAGCACCGTGAACGGAACCGAGATCGTCATCGTGGCGAACATGTAATAAACCTGGGCCTGGGCCGCCATGCCCGAGGTGAACATGTGATGGGCCCACACGATACAAGACAGCACGCCGATCACCACAAAGGACCAGACCTGCGCCCGATAGCCGAACACCGGCTTGCGCGCGAACGTCGCAAGGATCTGCCCCACGAGTCCGGCCGACGGCAGCAAAAGGATGTAGACCTCGGGATGGCCGAAGAACCAGAACATGTGCTGCCAGAGAACCGGGTCGCCGCCGCCGGCGGCGTCGAAGAAGTGCGTGCCGAAGTGGCGGTCGGCCAACAGCATGGCGGCGCCGGTGGCCAGCGCCGGGGACGCCACGATTATCAGGGCCCCCGTGACCAGCCAGGCCCACGCGAACAGCGGCAGCTTCATCAAGGTCATGCCCGGCGCGCGCATGTTGAGGATGGTCACGATGATGTTGATCGACCCCAGCAGCGACGAGAGGAAGAGCGTAAATATGCCGAGGATGGCAAAATCCACGCCGGGACCGCTGCGCACCGATAGCGGCGCATAGATCGTCCAGCCGGTGTCGATCCCGCCGTTGCCGATGCCGAAAAACTGCAGGATCAAAGGAAGGACCAGGAGCACCGCGGCCGGCGGCAAGAGCCAGAAGCCCAAATTGTTGACTCGCGGCAGCGCCATGTCGGACCCCCCGACCATCATCGGGATCAGGTAGTTCGCGAACCCGGCAGCCACCGGCATCAGAGCTGCGAAGATCATGATGAGCGCGTGGAGCGAGATGACCTGGTTGTACACCTCGGGCTGGAGCAGGTGATTTCCGGGATGGATGAGCTGCGCGCGGATGAGCATCGCAAATAAGCCGCTGACGAAGAAGAATAGCAGCCCGAACAACGTGTAGAGAGTGCCGAGGTCCTTGTGATTGGTGGTGAACAGCCAGCGCGCAAGGCCGCGCGGCGGCATATGTTCGTGTTCGTGTTCGTGAGGGTGGGCGATGGCGGAGCTCATTGGCTTTTTCCTCAGGCTTTTTCTTCCGGAAAATCGAGTCTCATTCGGGTTTGGAGCGCGCGGCTTTGACCGCGGCCGGCTGGACGGCCTCGGCAGTGTGGTTGCCGAAGCTGTTGCGCTCATAGGTGACGATGGCGGCGATGTCGAGATCGCCGAGCTGCGGCCCCCACGCCGGCATCGGCGTGTCAGGGATGCCGTGCAGCACGATGCTGAGATGCCGCTCGATCGATCCCTGCAAGATCTTGCCGTCTTTATAGACGCCGAGCGCCACGAGTTTGTTGGTAAAATCCGCCGGCGCCCCCTCCCACACATGGCCCCAGGCGAGCGGCGGGAAGGCGCCGGGAAGGCCAAGTCCGGTGGATTGGTGGCAGACCGAACAGTTCTTCTCGAAGGCGGTCTTGCCGCGGGCCATCAAATCATCAAGGCTCATCGGCTTCGTCTCCAGGAGGGCGACCGCTTCCTGCGCTTTCTGGGTCTGCGCGACCCATTGCTCGAACGCCGGCTCGGCCTTGGCGACGACGACGATCGGCATGAAGGAGTGGCCGATGCCGCAAAGCTCGCCGCACTGGCTGCGATAGATGCCCGGCTTTTCGATCTTCACCCAGGTCTCGCGCAGAAAACCGGGGATGGCATCCTGCTTCACCCCGAACGAGGGCACGGACCAGGCATGAATCACATCCATTGAGCTGATCAGGATGCGGACCTTCTTGCCGACCGGGAGCACCAAGGGGTTGTCGACTTCGTAAAGGTAATTAGGATCTTTCGGAGCCTGGCCGTCGATCTGGGCGCGCGGCGTCGACAGGTTGCTGGTGAACGCGATCCCCTGGTCCGGATATTCGTATCGCCATTTCCACTGACTGCCGATGACCTTGACTACCAGCGCCGCATCTTCCTTGGTGTTGGCCATGGCATTGATGCCCGCAACCCCCGGAATGCCCTCCCCGAGATAGTCGATCAAGGCGAGCACCAGAACCGGAACAGCGACCAGGATCCACGGGCCGAGCGTCCTCGGGCTGCTGAAAGTGGCGGCGGAATGCCCCGGGGCCTTGCGGTGCTGGATGACGACATATAGCAGCACGATCAGTCCGATGATGAACACCACCACCTGGATCGCCAGAAATACATCGTGAATGAAGAGCGCATCGTGCGCGAGCGGCGTCACCGGCTCCCGGAATTCCCAGAAATTGTGGGCCTGGGCGAGGGTCGGCAGCAAGGTCGCGGCCGCGGCCGCAACCGCCGATGCGAGCGTCAATCGTCGTCTGGTCAGCGTCGGTTTTTGCGTTAAAGCGGGCGCCGAGCGCGCACTTAGATGGCGGTCGGATCGCCGCGCGACATAGCCGGACCCATCAATGCGATCGGCGCAGGCTTCGGTGCCTGTCTCTGAGTTCATCAGATTTCCCCCCTGGCTGCTTGGCCTTCGCTGAGACAAGCTCAGTTTCCTCTTCGGTGAAGTTGACTAAAGCTGAACCGAAAAGTCAAGGCCCGTCGAAAAATTGGCGCATAAAAGCCACGGACGTTGGCATGCCGAACGATGCACACAAGCGATGCCAGGATCGGCTACTCGTGCGCTATTTGTCACGCTCAATCGAATTTTTTTTTTCGCTTGACCACGATCAATCCAAAATACTTTGTCGCACTTGACATCGCGCGCTTCTTGACATCGGCGAGCGAGGATGGCCAAATGAAGATGGCGTAATAAAGAAAAAAAGGGGGAGGCACGCGGCCCGTGCGTCGCGTCGACGACGGAGGGAAGGCCTTGACAGAGACATCTGAATTACTGCGCGGCAGATTTGCCGGCGTCGACCTGGATGCATTGGTCGATTGGCGGGTCGTCCGGACTTGGCTCCTCTGGGGCATGTTCTGGCTCATGGTCGCACCGACGGTCGGTGCGCTCATCTCGAGCCTCTTCAATTACCCCGACTATCTCGGCACCAGCCATCTGGAGCTGACCTTCGGGCGGCTCCGGCCCATCCATGTCAACGGCGTCATCCTGGGCGCCTTTTCGAATCTGTTCATCGGCCAATGCTTCTATATAGTGCCGCGCCTGTGCGGCGTCCCGATGTATCGGGGCGAGTTGGGCATCGCGGCGGCCTGGGTCTGGAACATCTTCCTGGCGGCGGGCCTCGCTTCGTTGGCGTTCGGCTGGAATCACGGGCTCGAAGCCGGCGAACTGCCGCTCTTCGCCGAAATCCCCCTCTTTATCGTTCTGGCGGTGGCGACCGGCCAATTCCTGATCACCATCGGCCGGCGCCTCGAGGCGCCGGTCTATGTCGCACTCTGGTATCTGATCGGAGCCTTCGTCTGGACGACGTTGAATTTCATTCTGGGCGACTTCATCCTGCCCTACACGATCGCGGGCATCAACAGCGCCGCCTTCCACGGCCTTTACATTCACTACATCGTCGGCCTGTGGATCACGCCGGCAGGCTATGTGATGATCTACTACTTCCTGCCGGTCAGCGTGGGCAATCCGCTGTATGCGCACAAGCTGTCGCTGGTCGGCTTCTGGTCGCTCGCTTTGTTCTATCCCTTCGTCGGCATCCATCACTATCTCTACAGCCCGATCGCCGACTGGGCCGAAACGCTTGCTATCATCACCTCGATGCTGCTGATCATTCCGGTATGGACCGTGCTGGTGAACTTCTTCGGCACCATGAGGGGTAAGTGGCACGAATTCGGCAAGAATCTGCCGGCGAAATTCCTGATCATCGGCTCGATCATGTATCTGTTCGGCTGCTTCCAAGGCTCCACCGAGGCCTTGCGCTGGATCCAGCAGCCGACGCATTTCACCGACTTCGTCATCTCGCATTCCCACCTCACGGTGTTCGGGACCTTCGTGATCTGGTCGCTTGGCGGCTTGGTCTATCTCTGGCCTCGCGTCTGCGGACGCGAACAGCTGTGGTCGTTTACGCTCGGCAATTGGTCGTTCTGGCTCATCACGCTCGGCATCTCCACCATGGGCCTGGTGCTGACCGCCGCCGGTCTGCAACAGGGCTTCGCGTGGATGAATGGCACCGAATGGGTCGATACCGTCGTGTGGATGAGACCCTATTGGTTTGTGCGCACTCTCTCCGGCCTCAGCATGGACATCGGCATGTCGCTGCTCGTCTTGAATTGCATGATGACTGCGCTCACCGGGCCGGCCGCGGCTAGGGAGCCGATTCCGAGTCGCGGGGCGACCCCGCTTCCAGCTGGAGGGCCCGCAGAATGAACGCGCGCTTCGTCACCCTGGTGGCCGGGGTTGGTTTCTTCTTCCTCGCGGTTGGGATACAGGGTATTCTTGCCATGGTTGAGCCGTCGGCGCGCACCAATGTGGTGACCGCCGTCGTCCGCACCGATTTGGGTCAGCTCAAATGGATCCGGACGCACGCCACGGACTATACGCCGTTGCAAGAGCGCGGCCGCCGCGTCTATCTGCGCGAGGGCTGCTGGTACTGCCATTCGCAGTATGTTCGTCCGGTGACCGGCGAGACGCGCCGCTGGGGGCCGGTGAGCCAGGCGGGCGAATACGCCTACGACGTGCCGCACCTCTGGGGTACGAGGCGCATCGGGCCGGATCTGACCCGCGTCGGGCTCAAATACGGCGACGAATGGCATTTCGCGCATTACTGGAATCCACGGATGCTCACGCCGGATTCGATTATGGCGCCGTATCGGGGCCTGTTTTATAGGCCATCCGAAGCGATCAAAATCGTCACTGACGGGGCCGGCAATCGGACTCTGGAGAAAACGGCGGTCACCGAAAAGCTGTTCGACTTCGCCAGCAAAGAGCAGATCAGTCTCACGCCGAATGCCGACGGGCTCCTGTTCGTGCCGATTCAGGCGCGGGGCAAGTCCCCGATCATCCTGACGCCGGACAAGGAATATACCGGCGACACGGTCAAGATCGCCGCCGAGACGAAGGACCTTGAAGCGCTCGTCGCCTATGTCCAGAAGCTCGGCATGAATCGCGGCAGATGGCGCGACCTGTTCGAACCGCAAGCGATCGAGGTCACCGACGTGACGCTGCCGCGCTCGCAAGAATGGATCGCCTATGGCAAGCAAGTCTATGAGCGGCGCTGCCTTGGCTGCCACGGGGCCAAAGGCGACGGCAATGGGCCGGCCGCGACCTTCTTGTACAAGCAACGGCCCCGCAATTTCGTCGCAGGCGTGTTCAAGTTCGGGTCGACCACGGGACCCATCCCGACCGATGGGGATCTGCTGCGAACGATCACCCATGGGGTGCGCGGCACGGCGATGCCCGCCTGGTATATGCTGCCGCTGAATGACCGTATCGCCGTCGTTCAATATATCAAATATGATCTGGCGGTAGATCGCTCCCATCCGTCTCAACCGCAGTCCTGGTTCGTCGAGAAGCCGCCAGGCGCGCCCTTGTACATTCCACCGCCGCCTGCGCCCACGCAGGAGATGGTGGCGCATGGCAAGGACCTTTTTGAACACGCCCCGCCAAACGGCATCGCTTGCGTGGAATGCCATGGCCCTTCCGGCCAGGGCAATGGCGAATTGGCGGCGGGGATGTCGGATAGTTTCGGCTTCCCGATCCGACCCGCGAATCTCGCCGGCGGCGAGTTCAAATCGGGTCCGAATGTGGAGGACATCTTCAGGACCATCACCAACGGCTTGAATGGCACGCCCATGCCGACTTTCAAGGATATATTCTCGGATCAGGACCGCTGGGCGATCGCCTATTACGTCCTCTCGCTCTCCGCCTTCAAGGACCCACTGTCCGGGAAGGCGCTGCCGATCTCCGAGGCGGACCGCACCGCGCTCGACGATCCCAATCTCGCGGCAGGGTCGCCGGACAGCGGCTATTATATTCCGCGCGGAAACACGAAGCTGACTTCGGCGGCGCCGAACGCGGCGCTGGCCGGGGAGCCATGAACTCCGGTCGCGGCAAGCGCGGACCGCGGTCCCAAACCGCGGTCCCAAAAGGAGAGTGACCAATGGCCGACTTCGAAATCATGGGACCCTACATTGTCGCGATACTGATGGGCATGGGCGCGGTCAGTATTTTCATCTGGGGCGTTTTGTCGGGCGCCTTTCACAACACCGATGAGGCGGCTCTGAGATTCTTTCGCACGGAGATGGAAAATGATCGAATCCACAAGGTCCACCACCAGGCCCACGAGCGAGCCGGCAAGTGAAGCCGAGCACGACGAGTTGGAGGAATATGCCGGCGGCTATATCAAGGCATGGGTCGGACGAATCCCGTGGTGGCTATTGGTCGTCTATGCCGTGCTTTTCATCTGGGCGCTTTACTACCTCTTCCATTATTGGGGGTTTCAGGGGCCTGGCCGGCCCAGCTGAGGTGATGGCCGCAAACCGCGATTGCAGGTTCGGCTGACTGGAAAGGGTGGCAGAAAATGTTGGCAAACAGATTTATTTTCGCAGTCGCCGCGGTGAACTTGTGTATCCTGGTCGCCGAAGGCGTCTATATCGTGATCCGGGCCTTGTTTTTTGGCTGAGGGGGGGAAAGCATGTTAAAATATACAAGTTTCTCCCTCGCCCATGCGGGAGTGGAACAGATCATTGCCTTCTTCGTCTTCGGAGTGTTTATGATCGGCTTCTTCATTTGGGTCGCCTATCTCGTGCAAATGAAGCCTGGGAAGCACGGGCACGGATAACGAAGCGGTCCCAGCTTTAGCCGGGTCGTTCGGGGAAATCGGATCTGATTTTCTCTGAAAAGGCTCGAGCCCCGCGAGACGAGCCCCGGCGGCAGGGACAATCTGCCATGGCCTATTATCTCATGCTCTTCGCCGCGGGCTTCGCCGGCAGCTTTCATTGCGTCGGCATGTGTGGCGGCTTTGCCTGCGCGCTTGGCAGAGATCCGCAGGGTCCTGCTGCGACCGTCCTGCGCCACTTTCTCTACAATATGGGTCGATTGACGACCTATTGCTTCCTCGGCGGGCTCGCAGGCGCCTTCGGCCAGGTGCTGTGCACGTCGCAGGGAACGCATGTTCTGCTGTTGGGCAGTTCCTTCAACGTTGCCGAGCGCATCCTCGCCATCGTTGCGGGCCTGCTCATGATCGGCATGGCGATGCAATTCTTTGGGCTGCTCCCGGTCGCTCATCGCCTGACGGCCGGCTTCACCGGCAGCACATTTGCCACGGCCTTGCGCAGCCTGCTGGCGACACGCAGCCGCGCGGCGGCGCTCGCCTTCGGCATTTTCAACGGCTTTCTCCCCTGCCCCCTGGTCTATGCCTTCGCCGCCGAGGCGGCGAGCAGCTTCCGGCCACTCGCCGGTGTCCTCACCATGGCAGCGTTTGGCCTGGGAACCTTCCCGGCGATGCTGATGATGGGCGGCATCGGCCGGACTCTTACGCCGGCGTGGCGGCAACGCGGCGTGAGGTTCGCCGGCGGCTTTATTCTGGTGCTCGGCCTGATCACCCTCGGCCGCGGGATCATGCCCATGGTCGGGCATACCGCGCATGCTTGGACGGGAGGACATCCCGCGTGAGTGCCCTGAGCGAAAGCATGTTGTGCGACCATTGCCTTCTGCCCGTCGGCCCGCGTCCGATGCAGCGCATGGTGAACGGCAAGAGCTGCGCGTTTTGCTGCTACGGCTGCTGCATCGCTTTTCAGGTGAAGAGCGGCAAGAGCGAGGAGTGGGATGCCGCCTTCATCCTGATGCGACTCGGCGTCGGCGGCTTTCTCTCGATGAACATTATGCTGTTCAGCATCCTGATCTATACGGGCGCTTTGACTGGGGCCGATGCGAACGTGCTTCCCCAGATCGAGCTCTTGCTTTGGATTCTCGCCACGCCTGCAGTGGTCATTCTCGGCGGACCCTTTTTGGTCGAGACCTGGTTCAACGCAATCCTGGGACATTTGACGTCGTCGGCGCTGATCGTCGTCGGCGTCGGCGCCGCTTATGTTTATTCCGTTTTTGCCGTCATCGAGCATAGCCCGCATGTCTATTTCGACACCGTCACCATGGTGCTGATGCTGTTCACCGTGGGCCGCTATCTCGAAGCGGTCGGTCGTGCCAGGGCGGCCCGCGACCTCGAACCCCTCCTGGCCGCGGAAAGCGAGTGCGCAACTGTGGTCGACGGCGACGCAGAGACTCGCCGCCCGGTGCGGGAGATCGACGCCGGCATGCTGGTCCGGGTGCGGCCGGGCGAGCGCATTCCGGTCGACGGCGTGGTGACCGAGGGGGAGTCCCACACCGATGAAGCCGTGATCACCGGAGAAAGCCGGCAAGTTGCAAAAGGCGTCGGCTCCTCGGTGATCGCCGGCAGCATCAATCTCGACGGCCCGCTGCTGATTCAAAGCAGCGGCGCGGGGCTCGCGACCCGTTGGGCCCAGATTTGCCGCTCGGTTCGTGAGGCGCTGTCGCGTCGCGGCCCGACCCAGCGTGTCGCGGATCGCGTCGTCACCGGCTTTGTGCCTCTCGTTCTGACCCTCGGCGTGCTCGCGGTTGTGTATTGGGCGCACTGGCTGCCCTTCGATCGGGCGCTGCTGGTCGGGCTCGCGGTGCTGGTGGTCGCCTGTCCTTGCGCGGTCGGCCTCGCCGCGCCGCTGGCGACCTCGATCGGCATCGGCCGGCTGGCACGGTGTGGCTGCCTGGTCCGCGAACCCGGTGCGCTCGAGGCCCTCGCGCGGACGCGATTGCTGGCATTTGACAAAACCGGCACGCTCACGTCCGGCAAGGCTCATGTCATCAGCATCGAGACGGAGGGGGCCGAAGCCGATGAGGTGCTGGCTCGGGCGGCCGGGCTCGAGCGCCACTCCGAACATGGCTTGGCCCGCGCCGTCACTCTGGCGGCGACGGCGCGCGGCCTTGAGCCGGTAGCGACCCGTGAGGTCCGAATCGTGCCCGGCCGCGGTATAAGGGGCCATGCGGATGGCCAGATGGTCGCGGCCGGGAACGGCTCTTTCATGCGCGATTTGGGTTGGTCGATTGCGCCCGCTTTGAGCGAGCGGGCCCGGGCGCAGGAAGCGGCCGGCCATTCGGTCATCTATGTCGGCTGGGGCGGTCGTGTTCACGCCGTGCTGTCGCTCGACGATTCGCCGCTTCCCGAGGCGCGCTCGACGATCGAGGCGCTGCGCAGCCGCGGACTGAACATAGCACTGCTGACTGGGGATGTCGCGAAAGCCGCACAAAGAATTGCTGTCGCGGTCGGGATCGAGGACTTGGAGGCGGGCCTGTCGCCGGAAACAAAACGGGCTGCCCTAGATCGGCGGCGCCAACAGCACCGGGTCGTGGCGATGGTCGGCGACGGCCTCAATGACGGGCCGGTCCTGGCCGACGCGGACGTCGGCATCGCCGTCGGGTCTGCCACCGATCTCGCCCGCGAAACCGCGGCCATCGTGTTGCCCAAAGACGGATTGTGGATGCTGCCCTGGGTCGTCGATATGGCCCGGGCGGTTCGCAAGACCATCCTCAGCAACCTCGTGTGGGCATTCGGCTATAATATCGTCGCGCTGACTCTTGCCGCGCTGGGTGTTTTACAGCCGATCCTCGCGGCCGGAGTCATGGCGGGTTCGAGCGTCCTCGTGGTGACGAATTCGCTGCGGCTGGCACGGCTGCCTGACCCTGATCCATCGCTGCCCCGACGTGTCAAGCCCGAGTCCATCGGCCATGATGTTGGCGTTTCGGCGATGTTTGGTCCGGGCGATCGAGCCGAGCTGACAGCGCCTTAGAGCATCGTGCGCAAAAGTGTATGCGGTTTTGCGCTTAAACGATGCTCTATTTTTTTGAATCTAGAGCATCTTATCCGCCCTCAAGTGATTCCACTTGAAGGCGGGATGCTCTAGCGCGGCAGATGCTCCGATGAAATCAGAGGCGCCGGTTCGCCTTCTCATGGGTTTGAGGCCGATGATGCGGACGTTGTCAATGTCTATCCGCCGGCGTGGAAGGTGCCGCTCAGATAGAGGACGAAGCAGACGATGCTGACCAGGAGGAACAGCCCGAGGAGGCCGAAGAGCATGAGGCGGTCATCGGCCGCTTCCCTCTCTGGCGTCGGCGCAGGTTTGGGAAGCGGAACGGCCGAGCCCGTCTCGACCGACGAATCCTTGGCCTTTTGCAAGCCGGCCGCGGCGCTTGGCATGGCGACTGAGACAGGCTCGGGGATCCGCCGTGCGACGGCTGCGACGGCTGCCTGGGGGCGCGGCTTTGGCCGGCGTCTTTGCGCCACGCCAGGACGCGGCTTTGCAATTGCGCGCTCCCGCTTCGCGATCCTTTGCTGCACCAGCACGAAGATCGCCCCCGCCATCGGCAGCACAAAGCTCAGGGCGGGGGCCTGTTTGCCGAGCCAACCGGCAAATGCGGGATCGCTGCTGGCGAGATCTCCAGCGGTCCAGCCGAGAATGGCGCCGCCCAGCGTGACCAGCGCCGGATAAGCGTTCAGAAGGCCGGTGAGCAGGGTGCCGCCATAGACCAAAAAAGGGATGCTGAGGGCGAGGCCGGTGGCGAGAAACCAGAAGTTGCCTTTCGACACCGCGGCTAGAGCGACGACATTGTCGAGGCTCATGATCGCATCGGCGAGGACGATCACCATGGCGGCCCCGATCAGATCGCCGCGCCGTCCTTCGTCTTCCATGTCCGGCTCGGCCCTCTCGGCTCCTGCCGCCCCTCCGGCGGCGACATTGACCGCGATCACGAGCAGCACGATCGCGCTCAAGAGCTTGAGATAGGGCAGCCCGATCAAGAGGCCGGCGATCGCCGTGAGGACGACGCGCAGCACGATTGCGCCCGCCGTCCCAAGGAAAATCGCCCTGGACACGTCGCGCGCGGGCAAGCCGCGGCAGGCAAGCGCGATAAGGACGGCATTGTCGCCGCTCAGCAGCAGATCGAGGAAGAAAATCTGTGCCGAACCGCCGATCCAGAAGGCCGCGAGCGCCCCGTTCATGTCATCTCACCTGCGCCAATCACCTGCGCCAATCACCTACTCCAATCACCTGCTCCAAGCCTTGGCGCGGCGCCGCGTATCGGGGACGCGTGCAATTCCGGCATCGTCAATTGGCCTTTGCCGGTTCAGCGCCGCTGTGTTCTGCCCCCGCCATGTCTTTAGGCTGCGGCCCGGCCTTGAAGAGCTTCAGGAATTCCATATCCGGCGACAAGACGACGGTGGGTGCCGATGCGGCGAGCGCCTGCCGATAGCTCTGCAGCGCGCGATAAAACTTATAGAATTGCGGGTCCGCGCTCACCGCCTTGCCGAGCACAAGGTTTGCCTGCGCATCACCCTTGCCGCGCGTGATGCGGTCGTCGCGCTGGGCTTCCGACAATATGATCGTGCGCTCACGGTCGGCTTGCGCCTGGATCTGCTGCGCCCATTCAAAGCCCTGGGCGCGCAGCTCCTTCGCCTCGCGCTGGCGCTCCGATTTCATCCGGTCGTAGATCGCTTGACTGGTTTCGATCGGCAGATCCGCGCGGTGCAAGAGCACCTCGACGACCTCGACTCCATAGGGGCGGAATTTTGCCGTGACGTCGTGCTGGATATCGCGGATGACCCGTTCGCGATCCGGCGAAAGCAGCACGTGCAAATCGATCTGGCCGAACTCGCGGCGCAAAGCCGAGCCGACGACGAGCGCCAATTGCGAGCGCGCCTGCTCGAGCGTCCGCAAGGACCGATAGAAGCGCAAGGGATCGACGATACGAAAGCGCGTGGAGGTCTGCGCTACGATGCGCTTCTGGTCGCCGAGAATGACCTCCTCCGTCGGAGGCTCGAGGAGAAGCAGCCGCGCATCATAGATGATGATCGTATCGAGGAAGGGCATTTTGAATCGAAAGCCCGGCGTGTCGATCACCGCGATCGGCGCACCGAGCCGCACGACAAGCGCGCGCTGTCCCTCTGAAACGGTGTAACAGGCCGACAAAGCGATAAAGAGCGCAAGGCCGAGCGCGGCGACGACGAAGAGAGCGCGTTGCTTCATTTCGATTTCGCCGCCGCTTGCGCAGCGACGCCCGCCGCGCCCTTCGTCTCGGTGAGCGCCATATAGGGCACAATTTGCGAGACGCCTTTGCCGGAGGAATCCAAGACGACCTTCGTCGCCTTGCGCAGAACCGCGTCGACGCTTTCGAGATAGAGCCGCCAGGCCGTCACGTCTTTGGCCTGCGTGTAGCTTTGATAGACGGCCAGAAAATTCTTCGCGTCTCCTTCCGCCAGATCGACGACCTGCGCGCGATAGGCTTCGGCGTCCTGGCGAATGCGGTCGGCTTCGCCGCGGGCGCGCGGCAATATGTCATTGGCATAGGCCTGGGCCTCGTTGCGCGCCCGCTCCTGATCGGCGCGCGCCCGCTGAACGTCGTTGAAGGCGTCGATGACTTCGATCGGCGGGTCGATCCGCTGCAGCTGCACCTGTATCACCGCAATGCCGGCCCCCTCGGCGTCGAGAATGCCTTGCAAAACGGTTTTGGTCTCATCCGCGACCTCCTCCCGCTTTTCCGACATCGCCGCTTGAATCGGCATCTGCGCGATCACTGCGCGCAAGGCGCTTTCCGCGGCTATTCTGAGCCCGACTTGCGGCTCGGCGACATGGAAGAGGAAGAGCCCCGCGTCCTTGATCTGCCAGAAGATCGCGCAATCGGCTTCGACGACATTCTCGTCGCCGGTCAGCATCTGCTTGTCGCGCGCCGGGGCCGTAATGTCGGAAACTTGGCCGAGTTGAAGCTGGTTGATCTGCGTGACTTTTGGGAAAACCGCCGTCTCGATCGGCCATGGCAAATGGAAATGCAGCCCGGGCTGCGTGGTCTCGACCCATTTGCCGAAGCGCAGGATCAGGCCCTGCTCATCCGGCTGGACCTTGTAGACCCCTGTCGAGACCCAGGCGAGAAAGGCGAGCGCCGCAACAAGCCCGATCGACCGAATTCCGAAGCTCGGAATGCGCAAGAAGTCCCGCAGCTTTTCCTTGGCTATCTCGATGAAGTCGGGCGGCGACGTGCCGATCTCGGTTTGCTCGTCATCCGGCGCCTCTTGCGTCACTCGAGGCCCTCCCCGCCCGCGCTCTCGTCTCCTACTTTCGACGGAGGCGGACTCGCTGCGACGAATCTCGTCACGCCCGACTGACAAGTTCTCGATCCAAATCGAGCCAATTCAGCTGACATTCCCTAGATAGCCGCCGGTCCCGTCCCAAATCTGACCCGACCGGGCGCATTTGGCAAGCCGAAAGCCCGCTTGCCCCGCGGGCGGGTGTCGGGGCGGCCGCGTCAGGAACGCGGCGCGGGCAACGGCAATTTCCTTGGACGAATATTCGTCGCGAAGTCACTGATCCCCTTGGTGAGCGCGATGGGATTCGAACCCATGACCTCCTGATTAAAAGTCAGATGCTCTACCGGCTGAGCTACGCGCTCCTGGAGGGGATGCGCCTGCCTAGCCGCATCGGTGCATCGGGTCAATAGCGCGCGGGATCTTTCGGACCGGCCACCCCATGGCCTCCGGCAATGGTTTCCCGCTGCGGCGGATGTCAGCCCATGAAGGCCACGGCGAAGACGACGAGGCCGAAGACGATGAACGCGATCACCGTGGTCCATATGATCTTGTTCAGGAGGCGCGGCGCGACAGGCGCGCCCGGATCGGCGCCTGCCGGATAGTCGCCCGAACTCATGCTGCGAGCGGATGCCGAAGGGGAGCACCGCAAACAGAACGACAAACCAGATCGTCAGGAAAAGCGCGATCGCCAAAGGTGTGGACAAAGGCATGGTCTCTCCCGTCTGTTTCGCGCGACCGCAGACGCGCACGATCTTTGGCATATCCAGAGTATTTTCAAAGCAAAGGCGGATCGTTCGCCCGAACATGCGCTCTGCAAGGCAGCCGCTGCCGCTTCTCCTGTGCCTGTCGTCGCTTGAAGCTGCGCCCGGCCGCAAGCGCTGCGCCCCTATTCAGCCATGAATCCCGCCCGCGTGACCAGTCTTGTCGCAGGCAGCCGCGGCGCTGCCCGGCCCCTCTCCGCCAGGACCGCAGTCCGGCACATTGCCAAGCCGCGGCGATCCACGGAATATTATCGGAAGGCGGCGGCTACGCCAGCAATCGGTTTTTGATCCGTCCAGGGAAATTTCTTCGATATGATCTGCCCGGACGTTCAAGCCGGCGGGCCTGCGATGAAACGCCTGCTCATCTTTCGCCGGGAATGTCGCGGCTCAAGCCCTTTGCCGTCAGTTCGGCGACATAGGCGGCCCATTTGTCCGGATAATGCGCGCCGAGATCGTAAAGATAGTCCCAGCTGTAGATGCCGGTGGAATGGAGATCGTCGAAGGTGAGCCGCACCGCATAAGTCCCGATCGGATCGACGGCGAGAATGGCGACATCGCGTTTGCCGCCAACCGTCTTGCGCTCCTCCGGCGTATGGCCTTGGACTTCGGCGCTGGGACTCATCACCCGCAAATATTCGGCCGAGAGATCGAAAGCGCTGCCGCTTTCGAAGCTCACTTTCAAAAGGCGACCGGCTTCGGTGAGCCGCAGCTCCGTCGGCCATTGCCCGTCATTTGCTTTCATCGGCCTGCCTCATCCAATTCAACGCCGCTGTATCGCATAGGATATCTATAGAAGTATCCATGATGATATAGCTTGCAATATTGTGTGCAACCCATCGCTTGAAACATCTCAGCGCATGGCTCATAGTTTTCCCGGGCGCTGGGTTCGCCCTATATTTACGCCAATGAATACGCATTGCACCCCGCCCCAACTCGCAAAATCCACACCAGCCCTAAGGGACGATCGCGCGGCTCGCGCCGGGGATCGATCAGCCGGGCTCATCGATCCTTTCGGCCGCAGGATCACCTATGTCCGCGTTTCGGTGACGGACCGTTGCGATTTCCGCTGCGTCTACTGCATGTCCGAAGACATGGAATTCTTGCCGAAGCGCGATCTCTTGAGCTTGGAGGAGCTGAACCGTCTTTGCAGCGCCTTCGTCGCGCGCGGCACGCGCAAGCTCAGGATCACCGGCGGCGAGCCGCTCGTGCGCCGCAACATCATGAGCCTCTTCCGCAATCTCTCGCAGCATCTTTCGACCGGAGCGCTCGACGAGCTGACCTTGACGACCAACGGCTCGCGACTCGCGCTTTTCGCCGAGGAGCTGGCAGACTGCGGCGTGCGGCGGATCAATGTCTCGCTCGACACGCGCGATAAGGAAAAATTCCGCGCGATCACACGCCGCGGCGATCTCGGCGAGGTGATGGCCGGCATCGATGCGGCGCAAAAGGCTGGGCTCGCGGTCAAGCTCAATATGGTGGCTCTGAAGGGCGTCAACGAGGACGAGATCATCCCCATGATCGCCTTTGCGCATGGGCGCGGGATGGATCTCACTTTGATCGAGGTGATGCCGCTCGGCGCGGTCGAGGCGGAACGGCTCGATCAATATCTGCCGCTCGATGCGGTGCGCGCCAAACTCGCCGAGCATTTCACTTTGTACGATCTTGCCGATCGCACCGGCGGACCGGCGCGCTATGTGCGGATTGAAGAAACCGGCGGACGGCTTGGCTTCATCACGCCGCTTTCGCATAATTTCTGCGAGAGCTGCAATCGGGTCCGCGTCACCTGCACCGGCACGCTCTATATGTGCCTCGGCCAGGAAGATGCCGCCGATTTGCGGGCGCCGCTGCGCGCCTCGGAATCCGACGAGCTGTTGAACGCCGCCCTCGACGAGGCGATCGGCAGGAAGCCCAAGGGGCATGATTTCGTCATCGACCGCGCCCATCGCGATCCGGCCGTCCCGCGCCATATGAGCGTGACGGGCGGCTAGACTATCGTGAAAACGTCTCGTTGAAGTGGTGGCTGAAGCCGATTCCGAGGCGCGGCTTGTAGCCTTTTTCCTGCATCGCGTCGTAGATCGCTTTCGGTGTCGCCCCGAAACGCGACAATTGACCGCCATTCATTTCGACGATGACGGTCTCAGCCGAATGCGAGCCGAGCAGTTCGCCGATCGACTGGATCACGTCGAACTCTGCTCCCTCAACATCGATTTTGATCATGATCCTGCGATCGCCGATGAGCTTCGCAAGAAGGCCGGCCAGCATGGAACCGTCGAGTTGGACGACCTGCGTATTGCCGTCTTGGTCCAGATAAGCCGCGCCCGTGTGATGCTCATCCGTTTTCAGACGTTTTATGCCGGTTGAGGTCCCTACCGCCGCCATGAACGGGGCAAAATTGCGAAGCCCGTTTGCCGCCGCGTTTTCGATCAGCTTTCTGAAAGCGGCGGCCGATGGCTCGAAAGCGATGACGAGACCATCCTCTCCCACACGTTGACCGGCAACCATCGAAAAGACCCCGGCATTGGCGCCGATGTCGATGAACGCCATGCCGGGCCGAAGTCCAGTCACGACCTCGAAGACGTCGTCATACTCGCCCAAGAGCGAAAACATATTCGTTAGATCTTTGGCATCCGAACGGAGCAGCACACCGTATCGAGATCGAAGAAGCATGCTCGGGAAGAGGCTCAGAAGGCGAGAGATAGTCTCCCGGTTTCGCGGATGCCCCGGGGATTTACAAAGGTAGAACGAAATAAGCGATGGAATGATCCGCAGTGAAGACTTTGGACGTGCGAGGAAAGCTCTCATCCTATGACAATCTTCGGCGCTTGCCGCGCCCGGCCCTTTTCAAGTGCCGCCTTCACTTGTTCGGCGATCGCGCGATAGGCGGCCGCATAGGCCCCGTCGGGGTCGCTGACGACCAGGGGCTTGCCGGCATCGGACGTTTCGCGAATGCCGAGCGCGAGCGGAATTTCGCCGAGGAAAGCCACGCCCATTTTTTCCGCCTCATGACGCGCGCCGCCATGGGCGAAAATCTCCGACCGCCCGCCGCAATGCGGGCAGAGGAAATAGCTCATGTTCTCGACGACGCCCAAGATGGGAACATCGACCTTGCCGAACATGGCGACGCCGCGGCGCGCGTCGATGAGCGCCAGGTCCTGCGGTGTCGAGACGATGATGGCGCCAGCGAGCGGCACGGTCTGCGCCAACGTCAGCTGCGCATCGCCGGTGCCCGGCGGCATGTCGATGACGAGGCAGTCGAGCTCGCCCCAGGCGACATCGCGCAGCATCTGCTGGACCGCGGACATCACCATCGGCCCACGCCAGATCATCGCATCTTCTTCGCCGACCATGAAGCCGATCGACATCGCCTTCACCCCATAAGCCTGCAAGGGCTTGATGAAGCGACCTTCCGACTCGGGCAGCTGATGGATGCCGAGAAGGCGCGGCAGCGAAGGGCCATAAATATCCAGATCGAGAATGCCGATGCGCCAGCCGAGTGCGGCGAGCGACAGCGCGAGATTGACCGTCGTCGTGGATTTTCCGACCCCGCCTTTGCCGGAAGCAACCGCAATGATCCGCTCGACGCCGGGAATGCCGATGCTGCGCGGCGCCTGAGGTTGGGGATGCGGCGCATGCGCGGGCGGGGCATTGGCCGGCCGCTTTTCCGCGGTGAGGCTGACCAACGCATTGGCGACGCCGGAGAGGCCGCGCACCGCCTTTTCCGCGGCGAGCCGCATGCCTTCCATCGCCGCCGCCTGAGCCGGTTCGACCGCAATCGAGAGATAGACCTTGCTGTCCGTCACCGAGAGGCCGGCAATGGCGCCTGTCTGCGGCAAGGGCGTCTTCCCGTCAGGGCCGCTCACCGATTGCAGAACCTTGAGCACGTCTTGCTCGCTGATCATTGCCGCTGCTCCATCATCTCATCTGTGCCCAGGCGATTGCGAGGTTAGCTCGCTGCAATCTCTGGATCTCGGCATGTAAGAATTCGCCAAACCGCATTCAATCATCCACCATCGACCCGCCCTCAATTACAGCCGTCGCCGTCTTTCCGGCAAAACGCCTATATGCCCCGTCGACAGGCAAAGCCAGGTATGCGCGAGTGACCCGCGAAAATAATGCAAAAATTCCGCCAGTAGGGCGCCGCAGCGCATCCTGCTCTATCCAAGCCGCGCCAGCGCGGCAGCGAGCTTTTCGCGCCGCTCTTGCGCGTCGGCCAGGCGTTCGCGGTTCTCCTCGACCACCTCTTCCGGCGCCCGGCTGATGAAATCGGCGTTGCCGAGCTTGGCCTCGATCTTCTTGGCCTCGCTCGTCAGTCTGTCGATTTCTTTCAAGAGGCGGGCCTTCTCGGCGGCGAAATCGATGATGCCTTCAAGCGGCAAAGCGGCGAGCGTGCCGCGCGCGACGAGCTGCGCCGCCTGCGCCGGCGCCTCGCCGGCGAAGGAGATTTCGGAAAGCCGCGCCAGACGCTGGATCGTCGCTTCCCAA
This sequence comes from uncultured Alphaproteobacteria bacterium, assembly GCA_963704745.1. Lineage (GTDB taxonomy): Bacteria > Pseudomonadota > Alphaproteobacteria > Rhizobiales > Beijerinckiaceae > Methylovirgula. The sequence goes on along the minus strand of OY969936.1, from coordinate 1,616,758 downwards.
TTTTTTGCCCGCGCGATGATCTGAGCCTCGGCGGCGATGAAAACCAGCGGGATCTGCGCCCCTGCAGGGACATTCATCTCCGAGCGCACCGAACGCACCTCAGAGACCACGTCGACGACGAAGCCGATCTCGGCCTCGGCGGCAGCATCCTCGCAGCCTTCGAGCCGCGGCCACGGCGCGAGCGCGAGGCAAGTGTCCCGTTTCGCCTCACCCAAAATTTCGCTGCCCCAAAGCTCTTCGGTGATAAAGGGCATGAAGGGATGCAGAAGTTTCAGGATCTGCTCAAGCACGAAGGCGGTTGCCGCACGGGTTTCCGCCTTGGCGGCTTCGTCCGTGCCCAGCAGCAGCGGCTTTGAAAATTCGAGATACCAGTCGCAAAAGATGTTCCAGACGAAGCGATAGATCGCATTGGCGGCATCGTTGAAGCGATAGGCGCGGATCGCGGCGGTGACATCGGCGGCGGCTTTCGAGGCTTCACCGATGATCCATCGGTTGAGCACGATCGAGAGCGCGCGCGGATCGAAATCGGCACTGCGCTTAGAAAAATTCATTTCGGCGAAACGCGCCGCATTCCAGAGTTTTGTCGCGAAATTGCGATAGCCTTCGATCCTCTGTGTGGAAAGCTTGATGTCGCGGCCCTGCGCCGCCATGGCGGCGAGCGTAAAGCGCAGCGAATCCGCGCCATATCGGTCGATCAGTGCCAAGGGATCGATGACATTGCCCTTGGACTTCGACATTTTCGCGCCCTTCTCGTCGCGGACGAGGGCATGGATATAGACATCATGAAACGGCACTTCATGCATGAAGTGCAGGCCCATCATCATCATCCGCGCGACCCAGAAGAAGATGATGTCGAAGCCGGTGACGAGGACGTCGGTCGGATAATGGCGCTTCAATTCCTTCGTCTCGTCCGGCCAGCCGAGCGTCGAGAAGGGCCAGAGGGCGGAGGAAAACCAAGTGTCGAGGACGTCTGGATCGCGCGTCAGCACAACCTCGCCCCCTCTCCCCGCTTCAGCGGGGAGAGGGTTGGGGTGAGGGGCCGGGTGAGTTGGCGGCGAATCCCCATGCCCCTCACCCTGCCCCTCTCCCCGCGTGCGGGGAGAGGGATCGCTCTCCATGTTTTGTGCATAAAATTGTGCCGCCTGCGCATAGGCTGCCGATTTATTTTCTGCGACGAAAATCTTGCCGTCAGGGCCATACCAAGCTGGGATTTGATGGCCCCACCAGAGCTGACGCGAGATGCACCAAGGCTGGATGTTTTCGAGCCATTGAAAATAAGTCTTCTCCCAATTCTCCGGAATGAATTTGGTCTTGCCTTCGCGCACAGCGGCAAGCGCCGGCTCGGCGAGCACTTTTGCATCGACATACCATTGGTCGGTCAGTCTCGGTTCGAGCACTGCACCGGAACGATCGCCATGCGGAACCATATGCGGATTGGGCTCGACCTTATCGAGGAGACCCCGCGCTTCCATCATGTCGATGACGAGCTTGCGGGCGAGTTCGCGTGGTCTGCCGTCAAGCACCTCAATTGTTTCTTGGCAACGCGCCCAATGCGGCGCGCCTTCTTGCGGCAGGCCCGCGAGAAAGGCCGCATTGCCTTGCAGCTGAATATGCCCCTCTGGGTCGAGCACATTGATCAGCGGCAGACCGTGCCTTTTGCCGACTTCAAAATCATTGAAATCATGCGCCGGCGTGATCTTCACCGCGCCGGTGCCTTTTTCGGGATCTGAATATTCGTCCGCAATGATCGGAATGAGCCGGCCGACGAGCGGCAGGCGCACGCACTTGCCTTGCAGATGTTTGTAGCGCTCGTCATCCGGATGCACGGCGACCGCAGTGTCCCCCAGCATGGTCTCGGGCCGCGTCGTCGCGACCACGATATATTCGCCGGTCTCTTTCCCGGCGTCGTCGACGATCGGATATTTGAAATGCCAGAGATGACCCTTGGTCTCGACCTGCACGACTTCGAGATCGGAGATCGCAGTCAGAAGCTTCGGGTCCCAATTGACGAGCCGCTTGTCCTTATAGATCAGCCCTTCTCTATAGAGCTGCACGAACACCTTCACGACGGCGCGGGAAAGACCCTCGTCCAAGGTGAAGCGCTCGCGCGACCAGTCACAGGAAGCGCCGAGCCGTTTCAGCTGATTGACGATGGCGCCGCCCAATTCCGCCTTCCAGGCCCAGACCTCTTCCAGGAACTTTTCGCGTCCCAAACTCCGCCGGTCGCGCGCCTGCCGCTCCATCAATTGCCGCTCGACGACCATTTGGGTCGCGATGCCGGCATGATCCGTGCCCGGCTGCCAGAGCACATCCTTGCCGCACATGCGCTCGAAGCGGCAGAGAATGTCCTGCAGCGTATTGTTGAGCGCATGGCCCATATGCAGCGAGCCGGTGACATTGGGTGGCGGGATAACGATCGTGAACGGCTCCGCCCCGCTCCGTTCGGGACGGCCGGCGCGAAAGGCGCCTTCCGCCTCCCACAGCGCGGAAATCCGGCCTTCCACTTTGGCGGGATCGAAAGTCTTGTCCATCATGCGCATCGGCCGCGTTGGAGATCGTGAAGATTCGGCAAAGCCGTACAGCTTCGGGCCGGCCGAAACTGCGAACCGGCGCTCAGAGCGGTTTCAGGTTTGGTGGCCACACCAAACCGGAAACCGCTCTCATTTAAAGAGCTAGAGCATTTTCGGACGCAAAAGCGGCGTCCACTTTTGCTGAAAATGCTCTAGAAAACCAAGGCGGCTGAGGAAGTCAACGCGAGGCGGCTGGCAGCGCCGGCCGCGGCGACACTCTTGTCCGATTGCGGATAGAGCATCGCGCGCAAAAGTGTGTGCGGTTTTGCGCGTGAGCGATGCTCTACATTTTTGAATCTAGAGCATCTTATCCGCTTTCAAGTGGGTCCTCTTGAAAGCGGGATGCTCTAGTGCCTATTGCCGAGGAGCCTTAGCGGCCGCCGCGGGCGACGCGCTCGATCTCGGCCCGCACCAGGCGCTCGACCAGGACCGGCAAATTGTCGTCCAACCAGGCTTTGAGCATGGGGCGGATCGTCTCCCGGACCATGTCGGTCAAAGCCTCGTCCGATGGCAGGAATCGGCTGGCGATCAGCGCGTTGAACGCCGAGGCGACGGCCGCATCGGTTTCCGGCGATACCAGCGGCGGCTCTTCGTCGGCGCTTTCCTCCGGCACCTCGGCTGCGGCACGAACGGGCCGAGGCACGACATCACGTTCCAGCGGCGGCTGTGGCGCAAGCCAGGGCGTCTCCTCGGCCTCGCTGACGGCCGCGGGCCTGCGGGCGCGCGGCTCAATCGGCACTTCCGGTGGACTCGGTTCAGCCGCCGCTGGCATGGCGGCGATCTTAAAGAACTGGAACTGCGCCTCGACTGGAAAACCGGCGACGGACGCCGGTGGAACGCGGGCGGCCGTCGGCGCCGCGGCAGGCCCCGGCGTTTCGATCGCCGGGCTCGCCGCGACCGTCTCGCGCGCGACCGTCGGCTCAGGCCCGTTCGCTTTGGGAATATTGCGCCTGCGCAGGGCCAAAGCCTCAGGCTCCGCCACGGCAGCCGGCGCGGGCTTCGGCTCCGTCACGGCTTGCGCCGGAATCCGTCGCACGGCAAAAGCCTGATCATCGGTGATAATTTGCCGGATCGAGGCCAGGATCTCCTCCATCGAGGGCTCGTAAGCCTTGCGCTCCGCGCTACGCTTGTCCTCTGAAAGAAGGTTCGGCGCATTCATGATCTTCGACGCCCTCTCATTGGGACAGTTGCTGCACGGACGGCTGCGTTTCGGACAAACGTTCTGGCGAGCCTCTGGTTGCCTTCAAAAAGGGCCTTGTGTGCCAAAGCCGTCTCTCCGCAGCGTCGCTCGCATTCCGTGCGACAAGCATCGAAGTTAGTCCCAGCCCTTTGCCGCAAGCAAGGGCAAATCGCATGCGATCTGTAAAACAAGCATTGCTCGGCTCGCCAAATCCGATCCACATCTCTGTCAGGACCCGGGTGCCGCCCGGAAAAGACTCGATCAGCGGCCGTCCGGCGTGCGCAAGCCGAACCATTTGTCCTTCACCTGGTCGAAATGGACGGTCGGATCATATATTGTGAGGTCGAGCCTCAGATTGGCGGCACCGAGCTGGCCAACCGCCGCCATCAATACATAAGAGGCGACGACTCTGTCGCGCTGCGCCGAAACGAGGCTGACGCGCGCATTCAGCAAGGTCTGCTGGGCATTGAGAACGTCGAGCGTCGTGCGCTGGCCGACCTTGGCCTCTTCCCTCACGCCTTCGAGCGCGATCTCCGCCGCTTTGACGGCCGCCTCATTGGAACTGATGGCCGCCTTTGCGGCCTCGAGGAGGCCCCAATCCGTGACGACATTGGCCCGGACCGCATCGCGCTCCACATCGGCTTGGATACGTGCCTGGCTATAGAGCTCCTTGGCCTGGCGGACCTGGGCATCGACCGAGCCGCCGGTATAGAGCGGCACCGAGACCTGACCATAGACCGCGCCGTTGAAGACTGTGATACCCGGATAGCCCTGATAGTTCCAATCGCGCTGGACGCTGCCGTTCACGGTCACGGTCGGATAAAGCTGGCCCTCGGCGAGCTTGACCTGCAAAGCCGCCGCGTCGGCGGCATGCAAAGCGGCCTGCACCGCCGGATGTTCGTTGAGGCCGACGAAGACGGCCTGTTGCAGCGTATGCGGCAATAGGGCTTCGATGGTGCGGGCGGGTTGCAGCCGGTGCGGCTCGACACCGATCACTTGCCGAAAGGACGCTACGCTCGTCTGCAGATTGGCCTGGGCGGTGAAATAATTCGACCGCGCCGAGGCAAGGCTCAACTCCGCCTGGGCAACGTCAGTGCGCGTGACCTCGCCGACATTGAAGCGGTCGCGCGTGTAGCGCAACTGCTCTTCGAGAACGATGATGTTGTTCCGGTTCAGATCAAGGATCGCCGTGTCGCGCAACACGTTCATATATGCGGTGGCGCCGTTTTGCAGAACGGTCTCCTCGGTGTTGCGGAGATCTTCGCGGGCACCGAAGACTTTGCTTTCGGCCTGCCGCACGCCGTTGTAGTTCCGATTTCCGTTGAAGACTGTTTCCGTCACCGTGAGACCAACCGTGGCCGGTTCGGTCAAAGTACTGAGCGAAACGCTGGACGCGCCGCTCGAACCGGCGAGCCCACCGCTCGAAGCGCCGATCGCAGCGGCGCTCCCGGCTTCGGCTAAACTGGTGACCCCATATTGGCCGGTCAGGCCGACGGTCGGCCGATAGGCCGCCGTCGCTTGCGGGATCGTCTCATCGGTCGCCCGCAGCCCGGCGCGCTGCTGATTGAGACTTGGATTGTTGCGATAAGCCCGCGCCAGCGCGTCGGACATCGTCTCCGCCCGCGCAGCGGACATCCCGACCAAGAGGCCGGCGAGCATTCCAATTGCGAGAGAAAGGCGCCAAGCCGAGATCGATGCCAGCGTCCGGCCTCTCAAGCACGCCGCAGGACGGCCCGCAACAAGACTGCTGGCCGTAAACCAGCCTATCGCACCAGTCAGAAACTCCAAAATATGCCCCGCCCGAATCCTGGAGATTTTCTCCTGGGACTCTATGTTCTGGAAAACTGGTCGCGGATGCCGCCGCCCAGGATCGCTCTGTCCCGGAGATCGTTCTTGAGAGACTGATCGCTTGAAGCCGTCCGTGACAAGCAAGGTCGCGGACGCGCCCTTGCCCTCGCTCATATTACTCTTCGCCGCCACGCGCCAAGCCTCGGCCTATGTCTCGGCCTTCAGAATTCCGTGAGATGGCGCAAAAATGCGACAACTGCGGCAGAATCGGCCGGCAACTCTCTGCATGCGGAAACCCGCCGGCGGCACGTCCTCCAGCAGCCTGGACACATTCGGCTGCGCCGATCCCCTTGTCAAAACACGAATTCCGCTTCCTTGCGAAATTCGGTCAAAACCGGCGCCGCCGCATCGAAGAGAATAAACGAGCTGATCCGGCCGGCTTGGTTTTCGAACCGAACGGCACGGCTCGCGCCGCTGCTCGGTCCCTCCGTCGCGCACTGAATGGTCAGGAGCCGGCCGCCCGATCGCAATTGCCGAAACAGCCGGTCGAGATGCGATTCGACCGCGCCATTCACAAAGATCACGTCGAAAGGCGCCTCCGAATGAGCACCATCCATCAGCGGGCCGCTCAAAACGCGCACCGACGAAATCCCGACCGAAGCCAGATTGGCCTTGCTCGCCGCCGCGCGCATCGGATTGGCTTCGAGCGCCACGACCTCCTTCGCAAGGCCGGCGAAGATGGCCGTCGAATAGCCGGTGGCCGAAGCGATATCGAGGACCCTGTCGGAGGGCTTTACCGTCGCGGCCTGAATGAGCCGGGCGAGGATGGCCGGCTCCAGCAACACGGGTGCTTCCGTCTCCCCCGGCAGCGGAGGAAGCCTGAGAGCCATGTCCGAATAAGCGAAAAGCGCCAGTTCGGCCGGCAGGAATTTTTCCCGCGGAATTTCGAGAAAGCGCGCGATGACGGCGTGATCCGTCACGTCGAAAGCACGGATCTGAGAATCGACCATGGTCCGTCGCAAAATCGCATCGTCCGACGCCGGATCGACAAAATGTGAAGCGGGCATGAAATTGGCCTTGTCGCTGATGCTGAAGCGTCGCGTTTATAGGTCGGCGGGCCAAAGCTGTCCATCGGCCCCTCGTCTCGGTGACGATCGCCGTGCTCGCTGTCATTGCCGCCAGCGTCGGCAGCCTGGAGACGATCGAGACGGCCGCCACGATCAATGCCAAGTGCGAAGAGCTTTCTGCGCAAACCTCGGCTTTGGCCTTCGCCGGCAAATTATCTCGGCCTGGCCTCTACCTCAGCGGTGCGGCGCGACGTACATTGAGGGACATGCGGGCCAGCCGTCCCGGGAGCGCAAAACCATGAGTTTTTTACCCGTCACAATCGCTGCGGCGCGTGACGTGCCGATGGAAGGCATGGCCGAAGCGGATCGGGCCTCATTGCGCCAAGCCGTCAAATATCTCGAACATCGAAGTCTTGCGACGCGGCTTTCGGTGCTGCTTGGCCGGAAGATGAGCCTCGTCGGCAAATTATTGCCGGCGCATTTCGCCGCGATCGTCGACAGGGCCGCCGAGGGCGCCATAAGGGCCGGACTTGCGGCGGCGGTGCGCAGCGTCAAAGGCGAAGCCGCGCATGACCGGCGGCTCTGGCACAAGACCGCCGCCACGCTTTCCGGCGCGGCCGGCGGCGCCTTCGGGCTGGCGAGCCTGCCGATCGAATTGCCGATCTCGACCCTGGTGATTCTGCGCTCGATCGCGGCGATCGCCAGCGCGGAAGGCGAAAATCTCGCGGCCCCCGAAGCCGCCTTCGCCTGTTTGCAAGTCTTTGCCCTCGGTGCCGGACAAAGCTCCCGCGCGCCGGACGAAGATCCCGGCGCCCTGGTCGAGAGCGGCTATTTCGCGGTACGTGCCGTGCTGGCGCAATCGGTGAGCGAGGCGGCGCGCTTCGTCGTCGAACGCGGCGCGGCGGAACAAAGTGCGCCGGTGATCTTGCGTTTCGTCTCGCAGATCGCGACGCGGTTCGGCCTCGTCGTCTCGCAGAAAGTGGCAGCCCAGGCGGTGCCGATCATCGGCGCGGCCGGCGGCGCGGCGGTCAATTACGCCTTCATCGATCATTTCCAGACGCTTGCGCGCGGGCATTTCACGGTGCGCCGGCTGGAGCGCATTTATGGCGCCGCGCTCGTGCGGGCCGAATATGACGCCGCGCTGCGCGAGGCGGCCGCAGCCGGATGATCAGACCTGCTTCGGCCACAGCCAGGCCGCCCCGCGGACGCCGCTCGAATCGCCATGCGCGGCGCGCCGCACGGCCGTCGTGACTCCGTCGGAAAAGGCATAGCGATCGAGGAGCGGCGGCAGCGCCGCATAGAGCTGCAGAATATTCGACACGCCGCCGCCGAGCACGATCGCGTCGGGATCGAAAATATTGATCACCACCGCGAGCGCCTGCGCCAGCCTGTCCGTATAGATCGACAACGAACGACCGGCCTCGACATCCCCCTTCGCGGCGAGTTCGGCGATCTCTTCGGCGCCGATCGCCTTGCCGGTACGGGCCTGATGATCCTTGGCGAGCGCACCGCCCGAAAGAAATGTCTCGATGCAATTGGTCCGGCCGCAGAAACAATGCCGCGGCGGCGTGTCTGGATCAATGGCGAAGGGAATCGGATTGTGCCCCCATTCGCCGGCGATTCTATTGTGGCCGGCGATGAGCTTTCGATCGACCACGACACCCCCGCCGACGCCGGTGCCGAGAATGACGCCGAAGACGGTCGCAGCGCCTGTCGCGGCACCGTCGAGCGCTTCCGATAGGGCGAAACAGTTTGCATCATTTTCGATGCGGACCGGTCGTCCCAGAAATTGCGCCAGATCGCGATCGACGGGCTTGCCATTCAGGACAACACTGTTCGAATTTCGCATGAGACCCGTCTTGGGCGACAGCGAGCCCGGAGTGGCTATGCCAATGCTGCCATGGCCGCCGAAATCTTGTTCGAGACCGAAGATGAGATCGGCGATCGTCTGCATGATGGCCCTGTAATCGCCCTGTGGCGTCGGCCGGCGCCGGCGGCTCAGGATTGCGCCGCCCGACGCCAATGCGATCGCTTCGATTTTCGTGCCGCCGAGATCGATCCCGATTCGCATGTCTGTCTTCCTCCTTTCCGTCGTTCTTCGATCCAAGGCGTGCGCGACCTATAGCTTCAGTGCACGGTCGCTTTGCCGCATGCGGCGTAATGACCGAGACAGGATATCGCGCCCAATCGCGACCTTCGCATCGCGATTGATTGATCCTAATCAAAGCTTGGGCCTCGTCCGTGCCCGCATGATGGCTGGACCATAAAGGTCCCGTTGATTATACCATCCGCCGATCGCCACTGAATCACCGTCAAAGAGGCTTCCCAATGGCGCAAGCGCAGCCGCAAATCAAAACGCTTTGGCTCAGCGAGATAACCTTCTCTGCCGGCCTCTTTCTGTTCGCGCTTTTCGCGCTCTTCATAGCCAGCCGGGCCTGGGAGCCCGCATATGCCTTCCATGCCGTGCTCTTTGCAGCGGCAAGCGCGGCCGGCGCTTTCGCCATCATCAATCGCTACTATGCGCGCCCGGCGGAGCGGCCGCCGCAAGTGATCGACGGCAAGCCGAATTATAATTACGGGCCGCTCAAGTTCGCGACAGTGGCGACGATCTTCTGGGCCGTCGCGGCCTTCAGCCTGGGTGTTTACGCCGCTCTCGAATTGTCGTTTCCGTTCTTGAATTTCGATCTGCCGTGGATCGCCTTCGGCCGCCTGCGGCCGGTCCATACCTCGGCCGCCATCTTCGCCTTCGGCGGCAATGCCCTCCTGGCCACTTCCTTTTATGTCGTACAGCGAACCTGCCGGGCCCGGCTTCTCGGCGACCTCGCGCCCTGGTTCGTGGTGCTCGGCTATAATTTCTTCATCATCATCGCCGCCTCCGGCTACATGCTCGGCATCACCCATTCGAAGGAATATGCCGAACCCGAATGGTATGCCGACCTTCTGCTCGTCGCAGTCTGGCTGACCTATTTGGTGATCTTCGTCGGCACGATCATGAAGCGGACGGAGCCGCATATCTATGTCGCGAACTGGTTCTACCTCGCTTTCATCGTGACCGTCGCCCTGCTCGTGCTCGGCAATAACGCCGCCATCCCCGTCTCGATCTTCTCGTACAAATCCTACATCCTCTGGGGCGGTGTGCAGGATGCGATGATCCAGTGGTGGTATGGGCATAATGCGGTCGGCTTCTTTTTGACCGCCGCCTTCCTCGGCATGATGTATTATTTCATCCCCAAGCGCGCCGAGCGGCCGGTCTATTCCTATAAGCTGTCGATCATCCATTTCTGGAGCCTGATCTTTATGTATGTCTGGGTCGGCTCCCATCATCTTCATTATACGGCCCTGCCCGACTGGACGCAGACGCTCGGCATGACCTTTTCCGTCATGCTGTGGATGCCGTCCTGGGGCGGCATGATCAACGGCCTCATGACGCTCTCGGGCGCTTGGGACAAGCTGCGCACCGATCCGGTGTTGCGTCTCCTCGTCGTCTCCGTCGCCTTCTACGGCATGTCGACCTTCGAAGGCCCGATGATGGCCATCAAATCGGTGAATGCGCTGAGCCACTATACGAATTGGACCGTCGGCCACGTCCATGCAGGCGCCCTCGGCTGGGTCGGCTTCGTCTCTTTTGGCGCGCTCTATTGCCTCGTGCCGTGGCTTTGGAACCGCAAGGGCCTCTATTCTTTGAAGCTCGTCGACTGGCACTTCTGGCTCGCGACGATCGGCGTCGTCTTGTACATCACGTCGATGTGGGTCTCCGGCATCATGCAAGGCCTGATGTGGCGCACCTATACGAACCTCGGCTTCCTCGAATATTCCTTCGTCGAAGTCGTCCAGGCGTTGCACCCCTTCTATGTCATTCGCGCGATCGGCGGCATGTTCTTCTTAGCCGGTGCGCTGATCATGGCTTACAACCTCGTCATGACGATGATTTCTCCAGACGCTGCGGCTGTGCCGGAAGAACGTCCGCTCGTCCCGGCTCCCACCCTCTCGCCAGCCGAGTGAGGACAGCGCAATGAACAGTCCGGTTGAACGCCCGTCTCTGTGGGACCGACACAAGATCTTCGAGAAGAATGCGATCATTCTCCTCATCGGCATATTCTTTGTCGTCTCGATCGGCGCCCTCGTCGAGATCGTGCCGCTCTTCTATCTGAAGAGCACGACCGAGAAAGTGCAAGGCGTGCGGCCTTATACGCCGCTCGAGCTGGCCGGCATGGACATTTTCGTGGCGAACGGTTGCTATCTCTGCCATTCGCAGATGATCCGGCCGTTGCGCGACGAGGTCGAGCGCTACGGCCATTATTCTCTCGCCGCCGAGAGCATGTATGACCACCCTTTCCAATGGGGCTCGGAGCGCACTGGTCCGGATCTCGCCCGCGTCGGCGGGAAATATTCGGATTTCTGGCACCGCGATCATCTGCGCAATCCGCGCGCGGTGGTGCCGGGCTCGATCATGCCCGGCTTTCCCTGGATGGAGAAGACGCCGCTCGATGCCAAGCATATTGCCGACCATATGCGAGTCCTCGCGATGGAAGGCGTGCCCTATACGAAGGAAATGATCGCCAATGCTCAGGCCGATCTGGTGGCGCAGGGGACGAAGGGTGAGGCCGGGAGCGCGGCCGAGGCTGCTGCCGCAGCCCTCAAAAAACGCTATCCCGACGCGATCACGCGCGATCTCGGCGCCGACAAGGGCCGGCTGACCCAGGCCGATGCGCTCATTACCTATCTACAGCAGATCGGCACCCACGTCGATTTCAAGCTCTATGACGACAAAGCGAACATCAGGTGAGGCATATCGATGTCAACCTATGAAACCTTAAGCGGCTTCGCCGTCACTTGGGGATTGGCCTTGTCCGTGGTGATTTTCGCCGTCGTGCTCGTCTATGCCCTGTGGCCGCGCAACCGCAAATCATTCAACGAAGCTTCCCGCATTCCGCTCGAAGAGGATTGATTATGTCGCCAGTGCATCATGAAACGATTGACGAAGTGAGCGGCACTGAGACGACCGGCCATGAATGGGACGGCATCCGGGAGCTCAACACGCCCTTGCCGCGCTGGTGGCTTTATATCCTTTATGCCACGATCGTCTTTGCCGTCGGCTACTGGATCGCCTATCCGGCTTGGCCGCTCGCCAATGGCTATACGCATGGCCTCCTCGGCTGGAATGCCCGCAGCGCAGTCGTCACCGACCTGAAGGAACTCCAGGCGTCGCGCGCGCCGATGAATGCGAAGATCCTCCAGGCCTCGCTCAAGGAAATCGAGACCACGCCGCAATTGTTCGCCTTCGCCCGCGCCGAAGGCTCTGCAGCTTTCGCGCTGAATTGCACGCCCTGTCACGGTGCCGGCGGGCAAGGATCATACGGCTATCCGAATCTTCATGCCAATCGCTGGATCTGGGGTGGCACTCTCGATCAGATCCATACGACGATCGAGCACGGCGTCCGCTGGTATGCCGATCCTGACACCCATGACATTATGATGCCCGCCTTCGGCAAAGACGGCACACTCACTCAGGACCAGATCTCTGCGGTCGCCGATTACGTCCGCACTCTGTCGGGCAATAAGCCGGGCCCCGGTGCTGATCTCGCCGCAGGCGGCAAGATCTTCGCCGACAATTGTTCCGCCTGCCACGGTCCGGACGGCAAAGGCAATATCGATCTCGGCGTGCCTAATCTGACGACCAAGATCTGGCTCTATGGGCCGACCAAGGCCGACATTATGCACCAGGTCCAGGTCGGCAGGAACAACGTCATGCCGGCTTGGCATTTCCGCCTCGACGAGACGACGATCAAATGTCTCACCGTCTTCGTTCATAGCTTGGGCGGCGGCACATGAACATCATGAACACCAGAGAAGTGGGTAGTGTGGGCGAGACCGCGGGCGGCGACAGCCTTTATGCCGCCCCGCCGAAAATCTATCCGCAGAGCGTCCATGGCACGTTTCGCCGTATCAAATGGACGCTGCTCGCGATCACGCTCGGCCTCTACTACTTCCTGCCTTTCGTGCGTTTCGATCGCGGGCCGAATGAACCCGGCCAGGCTGTGCTCGTCGATTTCGCAAACCACCGCTTCTATTTCTTCTTCATCGAGATCTGGCCGCAGGAGGTCTATTATTTCACCGGCCTGCTCACCCTCGCCGCCCTGATATTGTTCTTGGCGACTGCGCTCGCGGGCCGCGTCTGGTGCGGCTATGTCTGCCCGCAAACGGTGTGGACGGATCTGTTTGTTGCCATCGAGCGCTTCATCGAAGGCGACCGGCGCGAGCATATGCGAAGCGATGCCGGGCCGCTGACGCCCGCGCGCGTCGCGCGCAAGGCGGCGAAGCATTTTGTCTGGCTGATGATCGCCTTGGCGACCGGCTGCGCCTGGGTGCTCTATTTCGCCGATGCGCCGACGCTGGTGCACGATGTCGCAACCTTTCAGGCGCCGACGATCGCCTATATCTTCATCGGCATAGTGGCCTTCATGAATTATGCGCTCGCCGGTTTTATGCGCGAGCAGGTCTGCATTTACATGTGTCCGTGGCCGCGCATTCAGGCGGCGCTGACCGACGAATATGCTCTCAACGTCACCTATCGCTACGACCGGGGCGAGCCGCGTGTATCCTTGAAAAAAGCCGCAGTCCTGCGCTCGGCCGGCGCGCGCGCCGGCGATTGTATTGACTGCGGTCAATGCATCGCGGTCTGTCCGACCGGCGTCGACATCCGTCAGGGATCCAATCTCGGCTGCATTCAATGCGGGCTCTGCATCGACGCCTGCGACAATGTGATGAGGAAGATCGGTCGGCCGCCGCGCCTCATCGCCTATGACACGGATCTCAACATCCAGCGCCGGCTCGCCGGGCTTCCCAATGTCTTCCGGCCGATCCGCACGCGAACCGTCCTTTATACGGCCATGATCGCATTGGTTGGCGGCATCATGCTGGCCACGCTTGTGACGCGCAGCCATCTCGGCCTCAACGTGCTGCATGACCGCAATCCGCTCTATGTGGAACTCGCCGACGGTTCGATCAGCAACGCCTATACAGTGCGGATCCTGAATCATACTTCTGTCACGAGGCGCTATGTCCTGAAGGTGGCGCCTCTCGCGCCGGCCAATGTCACCGCCATCGGGACGAGCAAAAGCCCTGCGGGCTGGCCGCAAGTCGAGATCGGGCCGGATCAGACCTACGAATTGCGGGTGCTCGTCACTTTGCCGCCCACGGCCGCCGGCGAAGCCTCGCGTGATGTGACGTTTCAGGCGGTCGACGAGAAATCGGGCGAAACCACCACGACACGCGATCATTTCTTGACGCGATAGATCCGGCGCGCCCGCCAGGAGATTCGACAATGCCACAGAACCTGCCAGAAAGAATGGCGGTAGCGAGAGGTGCCCCTATCGAAGCCGGAGATAATGGCGGGCGACCGCTGACCGGCGCAAAATTTCTCGCTATTCTCATCGCATTTTTTGGGACGATCTTCTTGGTGAATGGGACGATGGTCTATTACGCGCTCTCGACCTTCAGCGGCCTGATCGACCCGCACCCCTATGAGCACGGCCTCGCCTATAATAAGGAGATCGCTGCTGCAGAAGCTCAGGACGCACGGCATTGGCAAGTGGCCGCGCATATCAGCAGCGCCGCTGCCGGCGCCAGGACGGTCGAAGCCGTGTTTCGTGACCGCGACAATCAACCCCTCACCGGCCTTGCTGTCACGGCCAAACTCGAATTCGCGACGAATATGAAGCGCGATCGCAGTCTCGCGCTGAGCGAAGTGGCTTCGGGCATCTATCGCGGCGAGATCGTCGTCGCGAACGGCGAATGGGATCTCGTCATCGAGGCCGAACGCGACGCAACGCAAGTATTTCGCTCACGCAACCGCGTCACCATTCCCTGACGCGAGAATTGGTTCCATCTGGCGATGGCGACACAGGTCGATCTCTCCGTCTTCGTCAGACGCCATGCGGATGGCGCGGCCAGTTTGGATCTCGCACTCGACGGAATCGCTTGCGCCGCCTGCATCGCGGACATTGAAGGCTGCCTGAAGCACATACCCGGCCTTTTGCGTGCCCGCGTCAACTATACGAGCCATAGGCTCGCGGTGGAATGGGCGGACCCTGCTTTCGATCCGGCCGCGGTGATCGAGGCCCTCGGCGCGATCGGCTATCGCGCCTATCCTTTCAGCTTCGACGAGACCGAAGAGAGGGAGGCGCGGCGCGCGCGCTGGCTCCTGCGCTGCGTTGCGGTCGCGGGTTTTGCAGCGGCGAACGTCATGCTGCTGTCGATCTCCGTCTGGGCGGGCAATGTCAGCGACATGACGCCGGCGACGCGCGATTTCTTTCACTGGCTGTCGGCGCTCATCGTGCTGCCTGCCGCGGCTTTCGCGGGCCAGCCTTTCTTTCAGAGCGCGATCGCTGCATTGCGTGCGAAAAGCCTCAATATGGATGTGCCTATCTCGGTCGGCATCCTGCTCGCCCTCGCCATGTCGGTCGCAGAAACCGCGCGCCATGCCCAGGAGGCCTATTTCGATTCGGCGATCATGCTGATGTTCTTTCTGCTGGTCGGCCGCTATTTCGATCAAGCGATGCGGCGCAAGACGCGTGCGGTCGCGACCAATCTCGCGGCCTTGCGGGCGCCCGTCGCTGCGCGCCTCGGCGCAAATGGCGAGAGCGAGATCGTGCCCGTCACGGCGCTCGCCGTGGGCGATCGTGTAATCGTCAAGCCGGGCGAAAAGATTCCGGTCGATGGTTGCGTCGTTGAGGGCCGATCGGAGGTGGACGCGGGGATCGTCACAGGCGAGACCGCGCATCAGAGCGTTGCGCCGGGATCAATGATCTATGCCGGCAGCGTGAATTTCGACGGGCTCTTGACGATCGAGGTCAAAGCGGCCAATCGCGGCACCTTACTCGATGAGATCGAGCATATGATCGAAAAGGCGACAGAAGCGAAATCACGCTATCTGCGCCTCGCCGATCGGGCCGGGCGTCTCTATGCGCCGCTCGTCCATGGCGCTGCGGCCGCGACCGCCATCTTCTGGATGCTGGCCGGCGCATCCTTTCACGATGCCGCCGTCGCGGCGATCGCCGTCTTGATCATCACCTGCCCCTGCGCCCTTGCTCTAGCGGTACCGGCGGTTCAGGTCGTTGCCGCCGGGGCCCTGTTCCGCTCCGGCGTCCTGCTCAATGCCGCCGATGCGATCGAACGACTCGCCGCCGTCGACACCGTCGTCTTCGACAAGACCGGAACCTTGACGCTGCCCGAGCCGACCCTCGTCAATGCGGCCGCCATTGACCCCATCGTGCAGCGCGCGGCGGCGCAGCTCGCGGCCGCGAGCCGCCATCCGCTAGCGCGTGCCCTGGCCGTCCATGCGCAGGGCTCGCCCACCTTTGCCGATGCGACGGAGATTCACGGCTCCGGCGTGCGTGCCACGATCGACGGGACGGAGGCGCGCCTCGGCAGTCCAGCATTCTGCAGTCTCGAGGCGGAGGCTGCGGCGGCGCGCGAGAAAGATCCGGAAGCTTCGGTGCTGGCCTTTCGGCATGGCACGAACAAAGCGATCTTCCTCATTTGCCAGAGCCTGCGCAGCGATGCGTGCGCAACGATTGCGGCCTTGCGCGCGCGAGGTTTTGCCGTGTCGATCGCCTCGGGCGATAGCAAGATCGCCGTGGCCAATGCGGCGCGCAAATTGAACATCGGCGATTGGCAGGCGGAGATGAAGCCGGCCGACAAGATCGCTTTGCTCGATGCGTTGAAGGCGGACGGCAAAAAAGCCTTGATGGTCGGCGACGGTCTGAATGATGCGCCGGCGCTCGCGGCAGCCTTCGCCTCGCTCTCGCCGATCACCGCAACCGATCTCGCCCAGGCCTCGGCCGATGCAGTCTTTTTGGGCGATCGCCTGATGCCGATCGCCGATGCGCTCTCGATCAGCCGCAAGGCGAATCGCCTGATGCGGCAGAATCTCGGCTTCGCCGCGGCCTATAATGTGATTGCCGTGCCGCTGGCGATGGCCGGCCTCGTCACGCCTTTGATCGCCGCCTGCGTCATGTCCGCCTCGTCGATCCTCGTGACCTCGAATGCGCTGCGGGCGAAAATTCGGATGCCCCGGCGGGAGACGAATGAAGCCGCCGATGAAAGCCGCGCGGCGCCCGGCCTGTTGGCGCAAGTAATGGAGGCCCACTCATGATCATATTGCTCGTGCTCATCCCGCTCGCGCTCCTCCTCGGCGGCCTCGGCCTCACCGCTTTTCTCTGGTCGCTGAAGAGCGGCCAATATGAGGACCTCGAAGGCGCCGCCGTGCGCGTTCTCTCGGATGACGATCTGCCGTCATGAGCCTCGTGGATCTCGAACCGGCCAAGGCCCGCGCCGGCCAGCTTTTCTGCAGCTGCGACGGCGAAAACGCGGCCGAAGACGGCGTGGCAGAGCGCCCGGCGCTTATCCAGATCGCGCTGGGTTTCGGGCTGACGGTCATCGTCCAATCGCTTTATGTCGCCGTCCTGCCCATCGCCGGCGCAGAGATCGCGGAACGCCCGGTGTTGGCGACCCTGCCCTATGCGCTGACGCTGGTCGGGGCGCTGGCCGCCTCGCTGCCGGCGGCCATGCTCACCGATGTCTTCGGCCGCAAATCGGCCTTCGCGCTTGGCGCGAGCCTCGGCCTTGCCGGCGCTTGTCTTGCGGCTTGGAGCATCAACGAGCGGCAATTTGCCGGACTCGCTTTGGGCAGTTTCTGGCTCGGCGTGGCACAGGGATTTGGGTTCTTCTATCGCCATTCCGCCGCCCTTCACGCCAAAAACAAGGCCAAAGCCATCGCCATGGTGCTGGGGGGTGGCTCGCTCGCAGCGATCGTGGCGCCGTCGCTGCTGGGGCTCGCGCAAGGCGCGGCCGGCCCGCTCGCCCCGGCTGCGGCTCTGCTTCTCGCCGGCCTGACGCAAATTGTCCTGCTGGCGCTCTGCTTTACTCTGCCCGGCAAGAGCCTCGCCGCGGCGCGCGCGCCGCAAGTGACGAAGATCGAAGGCACCTATCTCTGGGCGACGCTTGCCGGCGCGCTCGCCTGGCTCGGCATGGCGCTGATGATGGCCGGAAGCCCGGGCTTGATGGCGGGCTGCGGCATCGGCCTTGCCGGCCGCTCGGAAGTCATCTCCTGGCACATATTGGCCATGTACGCGCCGGCGGCGATCCTGGGCCTATTGCTGCCCAATCCCAGAGGCGAGATTTTTTGCGCGCTCGGCATTGTTCTTCTTGCCGGCGCCATTGCGGTCGTAGCGAAACTCACGAGCTTCCTCGATTTCGGATTGGTGCTCATCGCCGCAGGCTCCGGCTGGTCGCTCGCCATGTTCGGCGCGACCCTCGCGGTTCATGCCAAAGGAACGCTGTCGCGACCGCTTCTCGCATTGCATGATGCGGCTCTGTTCGGCGGCGCGATCGTCGGCGCCATGGCGGCGGCGTTTTTGCGCTAGAGCATCCCGCTTTCAAATGGAATTATTTGGAAGCGGATAAGAGGCTCTAAATTCAAAAAAGTAGAGCATCGGATTGTCCCAAAACCGGTTCCCACTTTTGGATCCGATGCTCTGAGGTGGTGCTTGCCGCCGCCGGTCGGACCGTGACAAACGCAGATATGCCGAATAAAGTGCGTTTGGTTGCCGCCGAAATTCTCTTCCGTCGCCGTCATGAAGCTCATTTGCATGACACTTTCGCTGCTCCTCGCAAGCCAAGCCGCTCTTGCCGCAGGAACCGCGAAGAAGCAGAGCATCTCAGGCAATGGCGCTCTGGCGCTTGCCGCCCTTGTCGCCGAAGAATCACCGCTGCCTGCGCCTGAAAAGGCGATTCTGGCAGATTTCCTCGCCGGCAAGTCCGCCGTCAAATTTCCCGCCGGGCAAAAAATAACAGTCGCCGCCGACGCCGTCACATGCCGCGCCAGCGATGTCGACCTCACCGACCATTCCTGCGATCTCAGCTTCGGCAAGAAGACGGTGCACCTGCAAGGTCGCAAGGCGCATGAATTATATGCGACGCTGGTGGAGATCGGCGCTCCATCGGAGGGCGCCGCAGGCACCATCTTCGAAGCTCTTTCCAACTTTTCCTGCACGATCGATCCGAAGGAGATCGAGGGCAAGGACGGCGGCGGCGCCGACTGCCGATTCACGCCCGGCGGACCCTGAAGCCATTCCCCGGGCTGACGGGCGCAAAGAAAGCCGGGCTATCCCAAGGCGCGGCGATATTCGGACGGGCTGACTCCGGTCAGCCGTCGGAAGCCGGCGGTCAAGGAGCTCGTCTCGCTGAATCCGAGGCGCAGCGCGATCTCCGTCACCGGCACCGAGGTCTTGCCGAGAAGGAGCTTGGTCGCCTCGATCCGGCGCATCATATGATAGCGATGCGGCGGCACGCCGAAGGAGCGCTTGAAGGCGCGGGCGAAATGATAGGGGCTGAGGCGGACGATCGCCGCCATGGTCGCAATCGAGATCGGCTTGTCGAGATGTTCCTCGATATAATCGGCGAGCCTTTTCTTCTGCCATTCGGCGAGACCACCCGCCTGCCCCACCGCAAGCGAAGGACCGCTGCCGTCGAGTCGCATCAGCTCATGGCAGAGTACGGCCCCGAGCGCCTCGGCGTAGAAATGGCCGCCGGCTTGCGGCTGGCCAATCTCGCCCTTCAGCTTCTGCACCGTCTCCCAGATCGCGGAATCGAAAAAGAACAGCCGCGGCTTGAAGTCGATCCGATCGAAGCCGAGTTCGGGATCGAGCAAAGAGCCGCGCGGATCAATATAGAGGCAGGTCACCCGGCTCAGCAGGCGCGGCTTCGCCCAGCCGCGGAATTCGCTGCCGGCCGGCACGAAAGTGAGCTTGCGGCTGAGGTCGCGCAGATTGGACTTCGGCAGGCCTTCGACCGAGGTCTCGCCATCGAAGCGCATCGCGCGCTCGGTGACGAGCAGGAGATGGTAAGGCGCGCGAAAGCCATATTCGAAGGGTCGCGATTCGACGATCCGGATGCTCTCCGCTTGCATGCCCTGCCAGACGGCCGCATTGCGGGCAGCGATCTCGGCGGGCATGAAATCGACGACCGGTGAGAGCAAAGAGATGGTGCTAGGCACGCGGGTGGCGACGCTCATGGCGCTGTCTTTCAAACTTCCCTGAACAAAACCTCTGCCCTCGGCGTAGCTTCCCGTACATTTTCTGCCAATCTTGCGGAATTGATATGGGACGCAACTGCCCGCTGCTCAACGCCGGCTCGCGCAATGGTGAGGGCGCCAGGCCCGCCGGCCAGGCCGTCGCAGACTTTTCCGATATTTTAGACATCGGGTATACCCCGATGTCTCATAACGGACATGCTCTACTTCTTTGATGTAGCCCAAATCCTTCAAGCCTAAGCTTGCTGCGCTGCATCACGAAAAATTGAAGGCAGATCCGCGACCGGAAGGCGATTCTTGCGGCGCCGCCGCGACAGAGAGCAAGATCGAACAAGCAAAACGCAAAACGCGCCACTAGTTCATCGAACGGTTCCGGTCGTCCCGACGCACGGAGGCCGGGCGCATCAGCCTGCACATTCCGGCGTTTTTGCGATCGATGCCGCCGAGGGCGCCGATCCGACCGGTCTTTTGGAGCCGAGGCATGGGTATTGTTCGCTTCGCTTTGCGGTTTCCACATACCTTTTATGTGATGGCCCTGGCGATCCTCTTCTTGGGCGTGAGCGCGATCTTTTCGGCGCCCAAGGACATATTTCCGAGCATCGACATCCCCGTCGTCAGCGTGATCTGGCAGTACACCGGCCTGACGCCTTCGGAGATGCAGGCGCGCGTCACGACCTACAGCGAATATTCGATCAGCTCCAACGTCAACAATATCCGTAACATGGAGTCGCAGACGCTCTCCGGCATCACGGTCCAGAAGATCTATTTCCAGCCAGACGTGAACATCGATCTGGCGATCGCCCAGATCGTTTCCGCGACCAATTCGATCCGCGCCCTGATGCCCCCCGGCATCGAGCCGCCGGTCATCGTGCAATACAGCGCCTCAGCCGTTCCCGTGCTGCAATTGAGTCTCAGCTCGGATCGGATGAACGAGCAGCAATTGTACGATTATGGCATCTATCAGCTGCGTCAGGCCCTGGCGCCGATCCAGGGCATCACGCTGCCGACGCCCTATGGCGGCAAATATCGCCAGATCATGGTCGACCTCGACCCCGACGCGCTGCGCGCCAACGGCCTGACGCCGAACGACGTCGTCAATGCCGTCAATGCTCAAAGTCTGACCTTGCCGTCCGGCGACGCGAAGATCGGCGACAAGCAATATATCGTCAGCGTCGACGCCATGGCGCCGACGATCCACGCACTCAACGACATTCCGATCCGCCAGGTCGGTGCGACGACCGTGCATTTGGACGATGTCGCGCATGTTCGCGATGGCTGGGCGGTCCAGCAAAACATCGTCCACACCAATGGCCGCCGTTCGGTGCTGCTCACCATCATCAAAAACGGCAATGCCTCGACGCTCGATGTCGTCAATCGGGTCAAGGCAGCCATGCCGGATATCGAGAAAGCCGCCCCGCCCGGCATGGATGTGCGGATGATGTTCGATCAGTCCGTGTTCGTCCAGCAGGCGATCGACGGCGTGCTGCGCGAGGGCGCGATCGCCGCCGCTCTGACGGCGCTGATGATCCTGATCTTCCTCGGCTCGTGGCGGTCGACCGTCATCGTCATGGTCTCGATCCCGCTGTCGATCCTCAGCTCGATCGCCGTGCTTGCCGCACTCGGCCAGACCATCAATACGATGACGCTCGGCGGCCTGGCGCTCGCCGTCGGCATTCTGGTGGATGATTCGACCGTCGCGATCGAGAACACGCACCGCCTATTCGAGGAAGGCGTCGCCTTCGATACCGCTGTGCTCGAAGGCTCCGCCGGCATCGCTCTGCCTACCCTCGTCTCGACGCTCGCGATCAGCAGCGTCTTCGTTTCCGTTTTCTTTCTGCACGGCCCGGCGCACTATCTCTTCACGCCGCTCGGCATGGCCGTCGTTTTCGCGATGATCACCTCTTATGTGGTATCGCGCACGCTCACCCCGATCATCATCCGTCTGCTACTGCGCAGCGAACAGGCGCGCCTTGCCATGGGCCATGCGGCCTCGCGGCTCGACCGCTTTCATAGCCGCTTCAACGCAGGCTTCGAGCGTTTCCGCGAGTCCTATTCCGTCGTGCTCGATGGCGTCCTGCATCATCAATTCATCGTCGCCGGCGTGGCCGTGGCGGTTCTCGCGGGCGCAGGATTGCTGTTCACGACTGTCGGGACCGACTTTTTTCCGCAGGTCGATGCCGGCCTGATCCAGCTGCATGTGCGTGCCCCGGCGCGCACCCGAATCGAAGTGACGGAGCAGATCTTTCATGCGATCGAAGACCGCATCCGCGACTGCATTCCGGCGCGCGACCTCGACCTCGTCCTCGACAATATCGGCCTTCCCGCGCGCACCTATAATCTCGCCTTTACCGACGGCTCGACCATCGGCGTGAACGACGGCCAGATCCTGGCCTCGCTCAAGGATGGGCATGCGCCGACGAATATGTACATCGAGAAGTTGCGGGAAAAGCTGCGGCATGATTTTCCCGACGTTCTGTTCTATTTCCAGCCGGCCGATATGGTGACGCAGATCCTCAATTTCGGCATTCCGGCACAGATCGACGTGCAGGTGCAGGGCCGCGACCAGGCGGCGGATCAGGCGATCGCCCAGAAGCTGCAGCAGCGCATGGCGCGCGTCGCCGGGCTCGTCGATGTCCATATCCAGCAGGAACTCGACGCGCCGCAGCTCTATTACACGCTCGATCGCACGCGCGCCGAGCAATTGGGCCTTAATGTCAACAGCATCGCGACCAATCTCAACATCAGTCTGAGTTCCTCGGAACAGGTCTCGCCGAATTTCTGGACCGATCCGAAGAACGGCATTCCCTATTATCTCGCAGTGCAGACGCCGGAATATAAGATCGCGAGCCTGAACGACCTCAACAATGTGCCGATAGTCAGCGAAGCGACGGTGGGAACGCCGGTCCCGAATGTGCTCGGCAATGTTGCGACGATGCATCGAAGAGAGGTGCAATCCGTTTACAACCATACCAATATTCAAAACGTCTACGACATCTATGCCTCGGTTCAGAACAGCGATCTCGGTTCAGTCGCCAAATCGATCCAGAACATTCTCGGCGGCTTGCAGCACGAGCTGAAGCCGGGCAATCGCTTCGCCGTGCGCGGCCAGATCGAGAGCATGAACTCGGCCTTCGCCGATCTCGAGCTCGGCCTGATCTTTGCGGCCGTCTTCGTCTATCTGCTCATGGTTTTGAACTTCCAGAGCTTCATCGACCCGCTGGCTGTGATCTTGGCCTTGCCGGGCGCGTTCACCGGCATTCTCCTAATGCTCTTCGTCACCGGCACGACGCTCAGTGTTCCCTCGCTGATGGGGGCTATCATGTCGGTCGGTGTCGCTTCGGCCAATTCGATCCTGCTCGTCACTTTCGCGCGCGAGCGGCGAGAGGAAGGAATGAGCGCGCTCGAAGCGGCGCGTGCGGCAGGGCGCACCCGTATTCGGCCGGTCTTGATGACGGCGGCGGCCATGGTGGTCGGTATGATCCCGATGGCGATCGGCGCGCCGGGAGAAGAGCAGAATGCGGTGCTGGCGCGCGCGGTGATCGGCGGCGTCCTCGTCGGGACGCTCACGACTTTGCTGTTCGTGCCCTATCTCTATTCTCTTCTCGGCCGCTATGAGCGGCGGCGCGAGCCGGAACCGATTGGTTGAGTCCGGCGATGGTGGCATGAATGCCTATTGAATGGCGTAGAGTTTGGAACGGTCATTGCTCCGTTGTGACGAGAGCAAATGAATGAGGATGCTGAAGCATGGATGATCGAAGCGGCTCGATGTCGGAGACATCCGCCAAAGGGCGCCAAAGCCCGATAGACACACGCCGACGCGGTCCGCGCCTTTTCGGATCGGGTGCGGTCTTTGTCGTCGCCGGGCTCGTAGCCTATGGTGCATGGGGCCACGCGCAGCGCCGCGCGGCTGCGCTCGAAACGCTGCACCAGGAAGAAAATATGGTGCCGCATGTCCGTACCGCCTCGGTCAAGTCCACGACGGCGCCGCGCATGCTCGACCTGCCCGGCAATATCCAGGCCTTCGACAGCGCCATCATCTATGCCCGCTCGACCGGCTACATCGCCAAGCGCAATGTCGACATCGGCAGCAGGGTGCATGCGGGCGACGTGCTGGCGCTGATCGCCGCCCCCGATCTCGACCAGCAGCTGACCCAGGCACGTGCCCAGCTGGTGCAGATGCAAGCCGCGATCGCCCAGGCGCATGCCAATAAGGAACTCGCCAAGGTCACCAATGCCCGCACGGTGCAGCTCGTCGCGCAAGGCTGGCAAACCAAGCAGCAAGGCGACAACGACCGCCTCACCTATGACGCGCAGAGCGCCGCGCTCAAAGTTGCGGAAGCAAATCTCAAAGCGCAGCAGGCGCAAGTCTTGCGGCTCGAAGAGCTCACCGGCTTCGAAAAAGTGGTGGCGCCTTTCGATGGCGTCATCAATCAGCGGCAGATCGATGTCGGCAGCCTTGTCACCGCTGACGTGTCGAGCGGCACGCCGCTGTTTTCGATCGTCCGCAGCGATGTGCTGCGGATCCAGATCTATGTGCCGCAGGATTCGGCCTTCGGCGTCAAGGACGGCGAGTTAGCCGATGTTCTCGTGCCGGAAATGCCGGGCCGCGTCTTTCACGGCACGGTGGCGCGCAACGCCAAGGCATTGCAGCCGGGGACAAGGACTTTGCTCACCGAGGTCGATGTCGACAACAAGGACGGGGTCCTGTTGCCCGGCGTCTATTGCACCGTGCGGCTCGCCATTCCGCGGCCGCAGCCGGTGATCACCGTTCCTTCACAAGCGGTGATCTTCGACAAAAATGGGCTGAGTGTCGCGGTCTATGACAAAGGTGTGGCGCGGTTGCGTCATCTCGACGTGCTCGCGGACAATGGTGCGGAAGTCGAGGTGCGCGCCGGCCTGAACCCGGATGACCGGATCATTCTCGATCCGCCGATCGGCCTCATCGACGGCATGCGGGTCACGACCACTGAGCCAAGCGAGCAACAGGTGACGCGCGCCGACGAGCCGCATCGGCGCTCCCAATTGTGAAAATGTCCTCGCTCTCGCAATCTCAGTCGACCGCGATCATCACATCGGACGATTTGATGAGCGCATGCGCATTCATGCCCTTTTTGAGCTTCAGATCATCGACCGCTTCATTGGTGATCGAGGCCGTGAGGATGACCCCGCCGGCAATCTCGATATGCACATGCGCGGTGGTCGCACCTTTCTGGATATCGACAATCTTGCCTTGAATGAAATTGCGCCCGGAAATCTTCATCGCCGTCGACCCTCCTCGGGTCAAAAGCCGCGCCCGTTCGGCGGCTCGATTGAAAGATAAATGAAAATATATATCCGGGCCATGGACAAAAGGCTTGGCAGCGCAATTATGCTGCATCAGCTCTTGTGGCATGGGTCTTGTTTGATGGCTTTCGTGGTTGGCGCTCCGGCAGCGTCATCCAGTTGGTCATGGCGCGTGCGCGCAGGCCACCCGATGCGGCCGCATGTCTACAACGCCAGCATCAAATCATCGTCTTAAATGGCCAATGAACTGCCTCTCTCAAATCACTGGGAAGCCGTGGGTTTCGGCGCGTGTGGCGGCGTTTGCCCTGCCTCTTCCGTCTGTGCCGGAAAACGCGCCAGCGTCGCAATGACCTCACGATCGGAGGTTTGCCGGAAATCCGCGTAATAGATGCCGATAGCCCCGAAGATTTCATGCTCTTCAACACAGATGACGACATCGGCTTCGTCGCGCATCGCGGCAATCGTGTCGGTCGGGCCGACCGGAACGGCGAGGATGAGCATTGCGGGCTTGCGCAGGCGCAAGGCACGCAGCGCGGCGCGCGTGGTGGCTCCCGTCGCAATTCCGTCATCGATCACGATCGCCACGCGACCGGTCACATCGACCCGTGCGCGCGCCCCGATATAGCGCTGCCGCCGCCGCTCGATTTCGGCGAGCTCGCGGTCGCGAACTTTCGAGAATTCGGCCTCGCTCACGCCCGCCATCTGAATGACGTCCTCATTGCGGACAGTGATCGGCGCGCCGCCGTCGACGACGGCGCCCATCGCCAATTCCTCCTGCCCCGGCACGCCGATCTTGCGCACCAGGACGAGATCGAGAGGCGCATGAAGCGCAGCGGCGACTTCCGCCGCCACTGGAACGCCGCCGCGCGGCAGCGCCAAAACGACGGGATGCCGGCTCTGATAGGTCAGCAACCGCTCGGCGAGCTTCTTCCCCGCCTCTGCCCGATCTTTGAAAGGCATGTCGCCTCCCCGCGCGGGATCATCGTCCTTGTCGCCGCGGTTCATTCTCGCCGAAGCATGGCCGACGCGCAATCCTCTTACCTATGACCTGCTTGGTTTTGCTCGTCGCCGGCAATGGCCGGCTGCGGCTCCCGGTCCTTGGCCTCGCCATGCGTCAAATAATATTCGAACCAGCGGGCGTCCCCCGTCCGCTTCGCTGCTCCGCTTGGCTATGCCCGCGCCGCTCCCGTTGAGCTGGTTTCCCCCGACGCCATGATCCAGGCTGCAAATCGGAACTTTTCATCAACTGTCGTGTTGACCTTGCATTCTTTTGTTTGACGAGCCTGGCCAAATACCGCGGGCGCGATAAGTATTGGATTCGTTCGATGGCGGTGCTCCTCGGCAAATATAAGCGGCGGCATATGGGCGCTTTATTGGCGATTGGTCGCATGATCGCAGCCTGTTGATCGAGATCAAACCCCTGCGCGCGCAAGCCGGCTTTGATGCGCTTGCTCGTCAAATTGAATCGGCAGGGCCTTGCAAGCTCGAGCGCACGACAAATTTGCAAATTCGAGCGGCGCGATGACGCCC
The DNA here is from genome assembly GCA_963704745.1 of uncultured Alphaproteobacteria bacterium. Taxonomy (GTDB): domain Bacteria; phylum Pseudomonadota; class Alphaproteobacteria; order Rhizobiales; family Beijerinckiaceae; genus Methylovirgula. The sequence goes on along the minus strand of OY969936.1, from coordinate 1,590,247 downwards.
GTCTGACGATGATAAGCGACGGGCATTGCTTCGCGCGAAGCCGCGAGGCTTGGCCGCAGTGCGGCCCTTATCGGGCTGTTTATTCGAGAGGAGCAGAAGTCATGGCAGAAGCAAGCAACATACCGGTGAAGACCGAAAAGAAAACGCTCGCCCCGAGCTCGGGAGCATGGCCGCCGTTCGACAGCCTTCGGCGCGAAATCGACCAGATTTTTGATCGTTTCAATGAGCCTGGTTGGCGTTTGCCGTTCAGCCGTTCGGCCTTCGGGCTCGGCCTTCCCTGGCCACGCGAGATGGGCGGCGCGATCGCGCCGGCCGTCGATTTGGTCGAGAAAGACAAGGAATATGAAATCACTGCCGAGCTTCCCGGGCTCGATGAAAAAAATATCGAAGTCAAAGTGTCGAACGGCATGCTGACGATCAAGGGCGAGAAGAAGGAAGAGAAGGAGGAGCGCGAGAAGGACTATTATCTCTCCGAGCGCCGCTACGGCTCCTTCGTCCGTTCCTTCCAGTTGCCGGCGGGCGTCGATGCGAGCAAGATCGAGGCAAACTTCCTGAAGGGCGTGCTGACCGTCAAGCTGCCGAAGACGGCTGAAGCCATGAAGGGCGAGAAGACCATCGAGGTCAAAGCCGCTTAAGGCTAACTCGCAAGATCGCGATGACTTTGGATTTAGCCAATCCAAAGTCATGATTGAGACATCGGACATATCCGATGCCTTTATGGACGTGATTGATGCAAAAAGTCGGAGCGGGGTGCGGGCGCAATGCCGGTACTCATTTTCCCTCATCCCGCTCTAAGGGAAATGCCCAGCTCTCCTGCGCGACGGATCTCACATGCCCCAGCCGACGAAACGAAGCGCCATCATGCCATGCAGCGCGCTGTCTTTACCGCTGCAAGATGCCCGCGAGATCTTGTCAAACAATGAATCCCGGCCAGGCTCAATATGGCCGATCCCGGAACTTGCGTTCGCCGCGCTCGTCGATCTTGGTCTGTCGGATGACTTTATCGCACGCTACTTCCGCATCAGTGTCGTGAGCGTGTTAGCCCTGCGCGCGGAATATGGCACGCATTCAAGCGTGCGGTAAGCGGAGCGCTGCGGGCCGCGCTGCAAATCGTCAGCGATGTGCGCTCAGCGATGTGCGCCCTGCGGCCAGAGGCCCCGCAGCGGGACCGGGAGCGTATCGACGATCTTGGCGGTTTCACCGAGATCGAGCTCCTTCCACAAAAGATCGAACACGGCCTTGGTGGTACCGAGCGCGTCGCGCGGAAACATCGGCGGCAGTTCGGCCGCCACGTGCGCCAGGAATTCATCGACCTGGCGGTCGCTGGTCGGCTTTTCGGCAAGGCGCCAGCCTTCGTAATAAATCCCGCGCACGAGGAGCGGCAGCTGCGCTCCGAAATGAATCGCCTGTTGCGGCGTCAGTCGATCGCGCAAGGCATGCAGCACAGCGCGCAGCGCACTATAGGCATGATGCCTGTCTCCCAGATGATGCTCCTCGCCAAGCTTCTTGAGCCAGACATTGGTCAGCTGGATCGTATGATCCAGCGCAGGTACTTGAGTCTCGTTCATGGCGCTCGCCCTCCTGCAAATTTGGTTCGATGCATTCAGTTGCACAAAACTCCGCCGCCATAATTGATTTTTCTCAAGTGATGACCGCCGAGCCGGTCAGCCCTTGATGCAAATGAGCGGTTTGAGACGGGCGACACGGCGGGCGAGGCCAGCTTGTTCGGAGGCGCGCACGACGGCGTCGACGTCTTTATAGGCGCCTGGCGCCTCTTCGGCGACGCCGCGCGAGGATGGGCTGCGGATGAGAATGCCCGCCGCGGCGAGATCGTCGACGATCTTGCGGCCGCTCCATTGCCGCAGCGCGGCGTGGCGGGAGAGCGCACGCCCTGCCCCGTGGCAGGCCGAAGAAAATGCCTTGGCTTCACTGCTCGCCGTGCCGACGAGAACATAGGAGCCCGTTCCCATGCTGCCGCCGACGAGGACGGGCTGGCCGATGCGACGCAGCGCTTCGGGAAGGCTTGGATGGCCCGGACCCAGCGCGCGGGTCGCGCCTTTGCGATGGACGAAGAGTTCGCGCTCTTTCCCACCGACGGCGTGCATCTCGACCTTGCAGGTATTGTGCGAGACATCGAAAAGCAGCGGCATATCGCAATCGGGGAAGAAATGCCCGAAGACCCGGCGCGCATAATGGCTGAGGATCTCGCGATTGGCGAAGGCGCAATTGATCGCCGCACGCATGGCGCCGAGATAGCGCTCTCCCACCTCGGAATGGATCGGCGCGCAGGCGAGCTCGCGATCAGGTAATTCAATTCCGGAATCTTCCGCGCTGGCCAGCATTTCCTTCAGAAATTCCGTGCCGATCTGATGGCCGAGACCGCGGGAGCCGCAATGAATGGTCACGACGGCCTGATCCTGCACGAGGCCGAAGGCTTGCGCGACAGCGGGATCGAAGATCTCCGCCACAGCCTGCACTTCGAGATAATGGTTGCCCGAGCCGAGCGTACCCATCTCACGATGCTGCCTCTCTTTGGCATGGGCGGAAACGGATTCCGGCTTTGCATCTCGCATCGTGCCGCCTTCCTCGATCCGCTCGAGATCACGCATCTCGCCTAGGCCGCGCTCGACAGCCCAGCGCGCGCCGCCAAGCAGCATCGCATCCATCTCGGTCATGTCGAGATCAATCGCGCTTCGGCTGCCGAGACCGGCCGGAATATCACGATAGAGCGAGTTGGCGAGCGGCTTCTGAAGCCGCAGAATATCGGCGACGGGAAGACCGGTGAGCATGCTGCGCACGCCGCAGGAAATGTCGAATCCGACGCCGCCGGCCGAGACGACGCCACCCTGCGCCGGATCGAAAGCGGCCACGCCGCCGATCGGGAAGCCATAGCCCCAATGCGCATCGGGCATGGCATAAGAAGCCGTCACGATCCCCGGAAGCATCGCGACATTCTTCGCCTGCACGAGAACTTTGTCGTCCATGCCGCCGATCAGCGCCTCGTCGCCGTAAATGATCACCGGCACATGCATCGCGCCCTGCGGTTCGGCGCGCCAAGTCGTCGCATCGACGCGCGTCAGGAGAGAAAGGTCCATGGTCCACCTCCAGGACTGAGCAATGTACTGCGCGCGGCGTCAGCTCTGCCGCAAGATCATATTCAAACATCGACGACGCAACCAGCGGACCACAGGCCCTCCGGCGATTGCCCAACCTTCAATGCGGTATAGGTTGCGCCTTTCGGCTCGCAGCCTGGCGCATGCCGTGCGACATCGACCGGCTCGCCCCAAAGCTTGCCATGGAGCCTTCCGTCCTCGATACGCACGGCAAAGGCACCGAACAACATTTGACGGACCGCCATCTCATAAATGATGGCATTGAGCCATTCGACGAACAGAAGTTCGAGATCCGGCGCTTCACATTGCACCTCGACTTCCGCTCGCGCTTCGACCGGCGCATCGGTGATCGCTGCAGTCAGCGCCAGCGCCGCCTGTTCGAAAGCCTCGGCCGGTGTCGTGCCGAAGCCGCGCAGGCCGAGATCGGCATCGTGCGGGAAATGTTCCCATTCCGTCTTGCGCAGCGAAAGATTCGTAGGCTTAGCCATGATCACTTCGCCCTTTGTCAGCGGCGGGCTTGCCCTCTGGTCTCTGCGTCAATTGAACCAATGAGGCGCCGCGCGCGATGTCTAACGCGGCCCAAAAGTTTCGTGCTAAAGGCAAGGACACCACGAAAACCGGGCCTACAGCTTGATCTTGCTCAACGAGAGCGGAGCCTCGCAGCTTGACACGCGTCAAAGCAAGCGGAGGCGGCATATGGTCGAAATGGAGGCGCGAGGCAGCGGAGGCGACCATGCAACTTGGCTCGGATGCAATATTCGACGGCGGCACGGTCCCACGCCGCTACACTTGCGATGGCGAGGATCTTTCGCCGCCACTCATCTGGAATAACCCGCCGACGCAAACCAAGAGCTTCGTGCTCCTCTGCGACGATCCGGACGCGCCTTCCGGCACTTTCCATCATTGGGCGCTTTACGACATTCCGGCGGAGAGCCGCGAACTTGCCGAGGGCGCCGACGGCAATGCCGGCGAGGCCTTCAAGCGCGGCATCAATGATTTTCGCGAGCTGGGCTATCGCGGCCCCTGTCCGCCGCATCGGCACGGGCCGCATCACTATCGCTTCCGCCTGCTCGCCCTTGCGATCGCGCGCCTGCCCGTACCGGAACGGCCATCCTGTCGCCAGGTCGAGCATGAGGCGCAAAGACATGTCCTCGCCGAGGCTCGCCTCGTCGCAAGCTATGAAAGATGAAGGCCGCCGAAGCCGAGATCCTCTCCGAGGTCACGCCGGCGCTTGCGCGACCTGTGACTCCTGCGCCCGCCAACGCTCGATCTCGGCGAGCTCCGGCGGCCGTTCTGTCACAATGGCGCGCTGTCCGAGGCTGATTTCGCCGCGATCGCCGTCGAGCGAGAGCCAATCACCATCGCAAATTTCCGCATCGCCGAGCCTCGCTTTGCGGGTCGCTTCGTCAATCGCCAGCGCCCGGCAGCCGACGAGACAGACTTTTCCGAGCTGACGCGCGACGACCGCGGCATGGGCTGTGCGGCCGCCGACCGCGGTCAGAATGCCGGCCGCCACAGCGAATCCTTCCACATCCTCGGTCGATGTCGCGGGCCGCACCAGGATCACCGGCGCGCCCGTCGCGGCCAATTCCTTGGCGCGCTTCGAGTTGAAGGCAACCCGCCCCATCGCGACGCCCGGCGCGGCAGAGATCGCAGTTGCAACCGCAGGCGCCGGCGTGGCGAAACGAACAATGCCCAGCCTGTCGAGATCGAAAGAAGCGAGACGCGCGAGCCCCGTCTTGGCATCGATTATGCCCTCATGCACCATATCGACGGCGATGCGCAGCGCCGCGAGCGGCGTGCGTTGGGCGGCGCGCGTCTGCAGAAAATAAAGCCGCCCATCCTCGACCGTGAACTCGACATCCTGCGCGTCGCGCATTTCAGCTTCAAGGCGGTTGACACCTTCGGCAAGTTGCTTCGCGGCCTCGGGCAGGCGCGCCGCGAGCCGCTCCGCATGGCCAGGAGTCCGCCGGCCCGAGACCACGTCCTCGCCCTGGGCATCGAACAGGAAATCGACATAAAGCTCCTTCGCGCCCGTCGCGGGATTGCGGCTGAAGGCGACCCCTGCCCCGGACCTGCCGCCGGAATTGCCGAACACCATCGCCTGCACAGTCACCGCCGTGCCATCGAGATCCTCGAGATGCTTGAGCCTGCGATATTCCTTTGCGCGCGCGCTCTCCCAGGAGCGATAGACGGCGACGGCCGCGGTTCTGAGCTGCTCGCGTGGATCCGCCGGTATGCCGTGGCCCGCCGACCGCAAAGCCAATTCGCGGAACTCATTCGTCAAGCGCTCCAAGGCCTCCGGGTCGAGCTCCGTCTCGCTCGCGACGCCCTCGCGCCGCATCATCTCGGCGAGACACCGCTCGAAGCCGGCGGCGGGCACCTGCGCGACCACTTCGGCATAGCCTTGGACAAGGCGACGAAAGCTGTCGAAGGCGAGCCGTGGATTGCCGCTCATCCGGATCAGACCGCGCACCGTCTCATCGTTGAGGCCGACATTGAGAATGGTTTGGAGCATGCCGGGCATGGAAGCTGCTGCGCCCGAGCGCACCGAGACGAGCAAGGGCATGCGGCTGTCGCCGAAGCGGCGGCCCGTCACCTCCTCAAGCCAGGCGATGCCTTTGTCCAGACCATGCTGGACTGCCGCGAGCGCGTCTTTCTCCATGGCATTGGCGGGTGCGCAAAGAGTTGTCGGCAGGACGAAGGCCGGCGGCACATCGAGGCCAAGCTGCGCCATGCGCCACAGCTGCGCGGCCTTGGAGCCGGCGATCTCCGGCGTGATGGCCGGCGAACCGCCGCTGCGCGCGATCAGAAGTATGTCCTCAGTCTTGCTCATGCGGAAAGTTCCTCGAGCACGAGATCGCGCAGCGCGAGCGCCGCATGGGCGAGATGATCGGTGGAAGTTTCGAGCGCGCGAGCAATGTCGAGTCCCAGCACGAGCCGGCGCGCATCGGCAGCGGGCCCATGCATGAAGGCGCTCATGGCATCGCGCTCGGCCACATCCGCGCGGCGCTCGGCCAGCATGACGACATCGATCGCCTGCAAAGCATCCGCTGCATCGTCATGCTGGCCCTGCGGCAGGCGCGAGGCGGCCTCCACCGCGCGCATGAGCTGGCTGATGCTTTCAATGACGATGTCCGCCAGTTCGGCGAGGTTGGCGACGCTCGCCACGCCGTCGCCTTGCGGAACGAGGCTCAGGAGAAAGGCGCATTCATCCAGCATGTCGGTCGCATTCTCGACCTCATCGACCACATGGCGGAGCCTGTCGGAGCGCTGCACGCGGGCGCAAATCTCGCGCGCCTCGACGGTGAGCCGGTCGGCCTTTTCCTCCATGCGCTTGGCGTTGCGCGCGAGCCGTGATCTGTCGGTGTCCGCCATCCGATCGTCGGCAAAGACCTCGGCCAGTGCCGCGGCCAGCATGCGGGTGATGCCGAGATGGCGCAAGAGCACGGTAAGCGCTGCGGATTCCGCCGTGTCGAAAAGTTGCGCGAGATCGGCCTGGATTTCATCCCGAATGAGACGGGTGGAGCGCCCGGCGCGCAAGCCTTCGCTGGTCTGACGCAGCACGTCCTTCAAAAAATTCGCACTTGCGGCTGGCCCGAGCACTTCGTCGAGCCGGGCGCCATAGGGAATGCGCCCGGTTGCCGCGCGCCGAATCGCCTCGAATATGAGATCAACGCCGCCGAGCGCGATGAAGGCGCGATGGCCGTAATCATGCGCAGCCGCCCAATTCAGAATATCAACGGCAGCCTCCCTGCCGATGAAGGTCTGCAAGGCCTTGCGCGCCTTGTTCCAATCGATCAGGAAAACGATGCGCGAGCCAAGGAATTCGAGGAAGCGCAGGAGCGCCGGCTCATCGGCCGCGGTGAAGCGGCCAGTGAGGAGATAGAAGACGTTCTCTTCGCCGATCGCCTCTGTCTGCTCGGCCAAGGGGCTCCACTCCACGTTTTGCCCTTCGAACAGCGAGATGAAGAATTTCACGCGCGAACGATGCACATCGGTACAGGTGACGCTCACCAGCCTGTCTTCGACATGGATGACGAGGACATGCGCCTCGGTGGCGCCGATATCGTTCTGGATCGTGAGACGCGTACCCACGCGCACGGCCGTCGTGCCGAGGCCGGGATGGCCGAAGGCAAGGCCAGCGGTGCGGTTGAGCCCCGCCATGAAGGCCTTTATGCGCAGCCGATCCTCATCGCCGACATGATGGACGCGCGCGCCATCGATGGTCTCGACCGCAGTTTCCGCGGCGAGCCGATTGATCGCCTTATGCGCATCCATGACGAGGAGATGGACGCTGTCGGCGCCCTCCCGCCGCGCCGATGTCATCGCATCGATGTCCTGCAGCGCGAGTTCGTCATCGGCGGCGGCGGGCATGGCTGCGAGGAGGGCGGCAAAGCGTTCGTCGAAAGGCCGGCAGGCTGCCGCATCGGCGGCCTTGAGCGGCGCCAGCATGGCGGAAAGATCGGCGGCGAGGCCTTTGAGCAATTCTTCCCCACCGGGGACCAGAATGCGGTCCGCCGACAGCGCCCGCGCCCCCGAGACGATGGCGTCAAATTGGGCATCCATGAGCCCGGCGGCACGCCGCTCCGTATCGAAGTTGCGCGGCTCTATCTCGGGATGGCGGCTATGGGCGGCCGCCTCCTGCAGCAGGGTCAGCCGCAATTTTAGCCTGTCATTGGCAGCAAGCGCCTCGGCAAGCAGGCCCGGCAAGAGCAAGGCTTGCTCGCCGAGCTTTTGGACAATCTCGATCTTTGTTGTCACGACGGACTCAATCGTTGAGGGGCAACTCGGGAATGCGCCATTCAAGCCAAAGGGAGGCTGACGCGCCTTGCGCTGAATCATTCATCGGAATGTCAAATTGCGGTGCGATCGGGTCGGCTCGGCCTTGGCTTGCCTAAATCGCTTGATCCGGCGCGGGATAAGGCGGATGGCCGAACCGCCGGCCAACCGCCCGCACCCATTCTTGCAGGCCGTCGAGAATGAGATAGAGCACCGGCGTCGTGTAGAGGGTGAGCATCTGGCTGAGGATCAGGCCGCCGACGATCGATATTCCGAGCGGCCGGCGGATTTCGCCGCCTTCGCCGAAGCTGAGTGCCAACGGTATGGCGCCGAGGATCGCGGTGACCGTCGTCATCATGATCGGACGGAAGCGCAGGAGACAGGCCTGGAAAATCGCGTCACGCGCGCTCAAGCCCTGCATCCGCCGTGCCTCCAGCGCGAAATCGATCATCATGATCGCATTCTTCTTCACAATGCCGATCAGCAGGATCACGCCGATCAGAGCAATGATGCTGAATTCGGTATGGAACAGCAGCAGAGCGAGGAGTGCGCCGACGCCGGCCGAAGGCAGGGTCGACAGGATCGTGATCGGATGAATGTAGCTTTCATAGAGAATACCGAGGACGATATAGACAGCCGTCAGCGCCGCGGCGATCAAGAGGGGCTCGTTCGACAGCGAACTCTCGAAGATCTTCGCAGTTCCCTGCAGGCTGCCGTGAATGGTCGCCGGCATGCGGATCTCGCGGACGGCACGATCGATCTCCGCCGCGGCGTCGCTGAGCGAAGCGCCGGGCACGAGATTGAACGATATGGTCGTCGCGACGAAAAGGCCCTGGTGATTGACCGCGAGAGGTGAGTTGCCAGGCGCGAAATGCGCGAAGGCGGCGAGCGGAACCATGGTTTCCGCGCTGGTGCTCACCGCAGCCCCTGCGGAGGCACTGCCATGGCCAGTGTTGGCGAGGGCGTTTGTCGCGGCATTGCGCGCCGTATTGGTGACACTCGCTGCGGCCACCGCGGCTGAGGATGAGCTGCTGGCTGCGGTGCTCGCCACCACCGTCCCAACCGGCGGACCACTAGTCTGGGTCCCGCTCGGATTGCCAGCCGCCGTGCTGACATAGATGTCATCGAGGGTTTCTGGACTTTGCCAGTAGCGTGGTTCAACTTCCATGACCACGTGATATTGATTGACCGCGCTATAGATGGTCGAGACCTGCCGCTGGCCAAAGGCATCATAAAGCGTATTGTCGATCTGAATCGGAGTGATGCCAAACCGCGCGGTCGTATCGCGATCGATGATCACATCCGACTCAAGCCCCTTCTGCTGCTGATCCGAATTGACGTCGGCGAGAACCTTGCTCTGCTGCAGGGCCCGCACCAGCTTCGGCGCCCAAGCATAGAGTTCCGCAGTGCTGCTGCCTTGCAGCGTATATTGATATTCCGCGTTGCTCTGCCGCCCGCCGACGTGAATGTCCTGCACCGCCTGCAGATAGAGCCGCGCGCCGGGTATCACCGCCAATTTGTGACGCAGCCGCGCGATCACCTCGTCCGCCGTGTGGTGGCGCTGCGACAGCGGTTTCAGCGAGACATAGACCGAGCCGGTGTTTTCCCCGGACCGGCCGCCGCCGCTGCCCGTGCCGGTGAATCCGACAATGCTGTGCACAGCCGGATCGGCTCCTACGATCGACATCAGCTGCCCTAATTTCTTGCGCATGGCCTGGAAAGATATGCTCTGGTCGGCCTGAATTGCGCCGACAAGCCGTCCGGTATCCTGCTCCGGAAAGAAGCCCTTCGGGATGACAATGAAGAGGAATACGGTCAATCCCATCGCCGCGACCAGCATCAGCATGACCAGGGCGCCGTGGCGCAACGCCCAGGCGAGGCTATGTTCATAGCCGCGCAGCACGGTCGCAAACGGGACCCACCGCGGGCGGCTCTCCCGCGGCGCGCGCGGCTTCAGCACGAGCGAAGACAGCATCGGCGTCGTCGTTAGCGACATCAACAGCGACACGAGGATCGCCATCGACAAAGTCACGGCGAATTCCCGGAACAAGCGCCCGAGCAGACCGCCCATCAGCATGATCGGCGTAAAGACGGCGATCAGTGAAATGCTGATCGAAAGAACCGTGAACCCCACCTCTCTCGCACCGCGCAATGCGGCCTGGACGCGCGGCACGCCCGCCTCGATGTAGCGGGTGATGTTCTCCAGCACCACGATCGCATCGTCGACGACGAAGCCCGTCGCGATGGTGAGAGCCATCAGGGAGAGATTGTCCAGGCTGTAGCCCATGAGATACATGAGGCCGAAGGTGCCGATGATCGATACCGGCACCGCGATGCTCGGAACGATCGCGGCGCGCACGTCGCCGAGAAACAGGAAGACGACCAGCGTCACCAGGACAACCGCGACCACCAGCGTCCGCTCCGTGTCACGCAGCGACGCGCGTATGGTCAGACTGCGGTCGCCGACCAGCACGATCTTGATATTGCTCGGCATCGCCGCTTCCAAATGCGGCATTTCGGCTTTGACCCGGTCGACGGCGGCGATGATATTCGCGCCGGGTTGCCGAAACAGGATCACCACCACGGCGGGCTGCCCATTTGCGAGCCCCGCATTGCGGAGATCCTCGACCGAGTTCGATCACCTCGCCGAGGTCGGCGAGATGGATCGCATTGCCATTGCGATAGCCGACGATCAGCGGCTTGTAATCGGCCGCATGCGTCGCCTGATCGTTGGTGTAGATCTGATAATGGAAGCCGCCGTCTTCGATGGCGCCCTTGGGACTGTCCGCATTCGCCGAGGCCAGCGCCGCACGCACATCCTCGAGACCCACGCCATATTTGAACAGGGCCGTCGGATTGAGTTCGACGCGAACCGCCGGCTGAGCGGCGCCGCCGATGATCACCTGGCCGATGCCGTTGAGCTGCGAAAGCCGCTGCTGCAGCACATTGCTCGCCGCATCGTAGATTTGCCCGCGCGTCAGCGTCTTGGATGTCAAGGCGAGGATCAGGATCGGCGCATCGGCCGGATTGAGCTTGCGATAGGTCGGATTGCTCCGCAAACTCGTCGGCAAATCGGCCATCGACGCATTGATCGCCGCCTGCACATCGCGCGCCGCGCCGTCGATGTCGCGATCGAGGCTGAACTGCATCGTGATCCGCGTCTGACCGAGACCGCTCGTGGAGGACATTTCGGAGACGTCGGCGATCTGACCCAACCTTCGCTCGAGCGGACTCGCGACGCTTGTCGCAACCGTATCGGGGCTCGCACCGGGCAGCAGCGCCTGCACCGCGATGGTCGGAAAATCGACCTGCGGCAGCGGCGACACGGGCAGGCTCATGAAGCCCAGAATGCCGGCGATGGCGATGCCGGCGGTCAGCAGCGTCGTGGCGACCGGACGGGCGATGAAGGGCGCACAAAGATTCATTCGCCCGCCTCTTGCCCGGCAAGTCCGCCTTCCGGCCGCGACGGCATGAGGCGCCGCGCCAGGCGATCGAAATAAAGATAAATGACCGGCGTCGAGAACAAGGTCAGAACCTGACTGACGATCAGGCCGCCGACGATGGCGATACCCAAAGGCTGCCGCAGTTCCGACCCCGTGCCGGTACCCAGCATCAAGGGCAGCGCGCCGAGAATCGCCGCCATCGTCGTCATCAATATCGGTCTGAATCGCAGCAGGCAGGCTTGATAGATCGCGTCGCGCGGCGCCATGCCCTGGTTGCGCTCGGCATCGAGGGCGAAATCGATCATCAGGATCGCGTTCTTTTTGACGATGCCGATCAGCAGGATGATTCCGATGATGGCGATCACATCGAGTTCGTCGCCGACAAGCATCAGCGAGGCTAGCGCGCCCACGCCGGCCGACGGCAAAGTCGAAAGGATCGTGATCGGATGGATGAAGCTCTCGTACAATATGCCCAAAATGATATACATCGTGACGATGGCGGCGATGATCAGCATGAGTTCGTTGCCGAGCGAGGCACTAAATGCCGCGGCGCTGCCCTCCATCTGTGAGATGAAGCTGTCAGGCAGACCGATGTCCTTCTCGGTCTGTTGAATTGCCGTGACGGCGGCGCCGAGCGAAGCGCCGGGCGCGACGTCGAAGGAGATATTGGTCGCCGGAAATTGGCCGAAATGGGTGATCTGCAAAGCCCCCGGCCGCTCTTCGACATGCACGATCGCGGAAAGCGGGACCTGGCCATTGGTCGTTGATGAAGAGGACGGCAGATAAAGCGTGTTGAGCGCGCTGAGCGTGTGCTGCAGATCCGGCTCGGCGACCATGATGACGCGATACTGATTCGACTGCGTATAGATCGTCGAAACGATGCGCTGGCCAAAGGTGTCGTAGAGCATATTGTCGACGGTCGCCGGGGTGATTCCGAAGCGGCTCGCAGTGGCCCGATCGATCACCAGATCGATGGCGCGGCCATGGGCTTCCATATCGCTCGCGACATTGGCGAGCTCGGGAAGATGCGACAGGCGGTCGACGAGCAGCGGCACCCAGCGCTGCATTTCCTTGCTGTTCGGATTTTCCAGCACGAAATGATATTGGGCGCGGCTGACGCTCGAATCGATCGTCAAGTCCTGCACTGGTTGCAAATAAAGCCTGATGCCCTCGACGCCGCCGGCTTCCTGCTGCAACCGGCGGATGATCTCGCTCACCGTTTGCCGCCGCTCGTCGTGCGGCTTGAGGTTGATCAGAAATCGGCCGCTGTTGAGGGTCATGTTGGTGCCGTCAACGCCGATGAAGGAGCTGAGGCTTACGACGTCGCGATCCTTGAGGAGGACATCGGCGAGGGCGCGCTGGCGCGCCGCCATGGCGGCAAAGGAAATGCTCTCGCCGGCTTCGGAAATCCCCTGGATCATACCGGTGTCCTGCACCGGAAAGAACCCCTTCGGAATCGCGATGTAGAGCAAGACCGTCACGACGAAAGTCGCGATGGCGCCGAGCAACGTCAAAGGCTGATGCTCCAAGACGACGGCAAGCGCCCGCCCATATTGCCGAATGACCCAGTCGAACGCGTGCTCGGCGGCGAGATCGAAGCGGTTGCGCTCTGCGTCGGGCCGATGCCGAACCAACTTGGCACAGAGCATCGGCACCAGAGTCAACGAGACCACGGCGGAGATCACAATGGTCGCGGCAAGGGTGATCGCGAATTCGTGAAACAGGCGGCCGACGACCTCGCCCATGAAGAGCAGCGGAATCAGCACCGCGATGAGAGAGACGGTAAGCGAAATGATCGTAAAGCCGATCTGACCGGAGCCGCGCAACGCGGCCTCCAGCGGACGCTCTCCCTGCTCGACATAGCGCGCGATGTTCTCGATCATCACGATGGCGTCGTCGACGACGAAGCCGGTCGAGATCGTCAAGGCCATCAGCGACAGATTGTCGAGGCTGAAGCCGAGGAGGAACATCACGATCAGCGTTCCGACCAAAGACAAGGGAACCGAAAGGCTCGGGATGATCGTCGCCGGCAGATTGCGCAGAAACAGAAAGATGACGAGGACGACGAGGATCACCGCAAGGCCGAGCTCGAATTCGACATCGGCGACGGAGGCGCGGATGGTCGTCGTCCGATCACTCAACACTTTGATGGTGACGGCCGACGGCAGGCTGGCCTCGATCTGCGGCAGCAGCCGCTTGATCCCGTCCACCACCTGGATGACATTGGCACCGGGCTGGCGCTGAATGTTGAGGATGATCGCCGGCGTCCGGTTGGCCCAGGCGGCAATCTTGCTGTTCTCCGGCCCGCGCACCACGGTTCCGACATCCGACAAGCGGACGGGACTGCCGTTTCGATACGCGACGACCATGTCGGCAAATTGCCCGGCCGACATGATCTGATCATTGGCATTGATCGTGGATGCCTGCGTCGGGCCGTCGAAATTGCCCTTCGGCGTATTCACATTCATATTGGTGATGGTCGTGCGCAGATCGTCGATGTTGAGACCATAGGCGGCGAGCGCGCGCGGATTGAACTCGACACGGATCGCCGGCCTGTGGCCACCGCTGATGCTGACCAGCCCGACGCCGGGCCGCTGCGAAATCTTCTGGGCAAGGCGGGTCTCGCTCAGATCTTCGAGCGTCGTCAGCGGCAGAGTCGACGAGGTTACGGCGAGCGTCAGGATCGGCGCATCGGCCGGATTGACCTTGGCATAGACCGGCGGCGCCGGCAGATCGGCCGGCAGCAGATTGGCTGCGGCATTGATCGCCGCTTGCACTTCCTGCTCGGCGACGTCGAGGCTCAGATCGAGGCTGAACTGCAGCGTGATCACCGATGCGCCGGCCGAACTGGCCGAGGTCATCTGATTGAGGCCGGGCATCTCGCCGAGCTGGCGTTCCAAAGGTGCCGTCACCGACGACGTCATCACTTCCGGACTGGCGCCCGGATAGAAGGTCTGGACCTGGATCGTCGGATAGTCGACCTCCGGCAAAGCGGAGAGCGGCAGAAATCTATAGGCGAAGCCGCCGGCAAGCAGGATCGCCGCCATGAGAAGCGAAGTGGCAACCGGCCGCAGGATGAAGATCCGCGACGGATTCATCGCGCGCGCTCCGTTCTACGTCCGAGGTTCACTGGGCGGTCCACCGATGCCCATGATGGCCGCCACGACCGGTCTGCGGACCGCCGGCCTGGCTCGGCGTACTTCCCGGGATTGTCACCCGCGCGCCATCGTGCAAGCGATCGACGCCGTCGGTCACCACACGCTCGCCGGGGCTCAGACCGGAGACGATCTCGACCATGCCGCCGTCGGTGGGCCCGAGCGTGACTTTCCGCACCGAAACCATATTGTCGGCATTGACCACATAGACATAGGTCCCCGGCTCCCCGCGTTGGACGGCGGCGTTGGGCGCCGTCACGACATTTGGCAGGATGCGGACCAGAAGACGCACATTGACGAACTGATTGGGAAAAAGGGCTCCGTCCGTGTTCGGAAAATCGGCGCGGAACTTGACCATTCCCGTTGTGGTGTCGATCTCATTGTCGATCGTTGCGACTTTGCCGGTCGCAAGCTCGGTGACATTGGCCCGGTCATAGGCAATTGTAGTCAGGGTGGCGCCGGCCTTCATCTGCGCGACCGTTTCCGGAATATCGTCCTCGGGCAGCGAAAAGATGACCGAAATCGGCTGAATCTGGGTGACGACAGCAATCCCGGTCGTATCGGTCGTTTGAACATAATTGCCGGGATCGACGAGGCGAAGACCGATCCGGCCGGTGACCGGCGAGACGATATGGCAATATTCGATGTTGAGCTTCTGCGTGTCGATCTGCGCCTGATCGGTTTTCACCGAGCCTTCATATTGCTTGACGATATAGACTTGGTCCTCGGCCTGCTGGAGGGCGATTGAATTCTGCTTGGCGAGGGTCTGATAGCGGATGAGATCCATGCGGGCCTGGTTGAGCAGCCCTTGGTCATGGACGAGCTGCCCTTCATATTGCTGTTCCACCCATTGATAAGGACGCGGATCGATCTGGGCGAGAAAATCGCCTTTTTTGACGAGCTGACCTTCCTGGAAACCGACAGTCTGCAACTGCCCGTCGATCTGCGTCCTGACGGTCACGGTTGCGAGCGGCGTGACCGTGCCGAGCCCGTTGAGGACGATCCGAATATCGCCTCTGCCGATCGTTGCGACGCCGACCGACTGCGCCGCCGCGCCGCGATGCCGGGCTGGCTCCGGGCGCGGGGCCGCCACCCGATAGGCGGCATATCCCAGCGCGACGATGATGATCAAACCCAAGAGAAAGCCGGGAATGGATCGCAGCTTTCGCTTTTGGGCCGGCTGGGCATCCGGACGCGTCTCGGGACGTGGCGATTCACCCGGCATAGTCTTTAGCGACGGCGGCTCACCGGGGACCTTCGGCTGGCGAGTCTTGGCCACGTGTTCATCCATTTGGCTTTGCATCCGTTCGTTCTGTCCAAGCAATCGCCGCGCAAACTCGAAGCGCGGGGCGCGTTCGAGCCGCGTTTCCGATGGACCGACCGATCAACGATAGGGGCCCGAATGCCGAACCGGATCGCCGCTCATAGGCTGAACGCACAGTTTTGTCATCCACTTGTCCGCAGGCGGAAAAAAGGCAAATTACTTCTTGGTGAGCGCGGGCGGCCAAACCGCATGGTCAAAGCGGCGGAGGGATCGTCGGCACGGCGGACAGGTTTTCGAGCCCAGGCAGGAGCGAACTATCCCATCCCCCTCCCAAAGCCTCGATCAAAGCGACGCTTGCGACGAAAAGGCTCTGCCGCGTCTGAAGGGCGGTGACCTCATCGCTGAGTTGGGTCTCTTCCGCGGTGATGACTGTCGTGAACGCAATCGTACCGGCCTGATATTGGTTCAAATAGACTTGAACCGCCACGCCAGCATTTTTGACGGCCGCCTCCTGCGGGACAAGCTCTTTGGCCGTGATGCGCACGGCCGCGAGTTCGTCCTCGACCTGCTGGAAGGCCGTCAAGACGGTCTGCCGGTAATCGGCGACATATTGCCGGTAACTGGCCCGCGCGGCGGCAAGTTCCGCGCTGAACAAACCACCTTCGAAAACGGGTTGCGTGGCACTGCCCGCCAAGCTCCAGGCTTCGGTGGCGGCCGAGATCGGAAGCGGCGTCCCTCCGGCATAACCGAACATGCCGGAAAGGCTGATGGTCGGATAGAAATTCGCGACGGCGACGCCGATCAAGGCATTCTGCGACTGCAGCGTGCGTTCGGCGGCGGCGATGTCGGGCCGCCGTTCGAGCAATACGGAAGGAATGGTGACCGGTATATTGGGGATCTTCCGCGCCAGAGCGGCCGGTGGGATCGTCAACTCGGCCGGCGGCTTGCCGATGAGCACTGCGATCGCATGCTCATATTGGGCGCGCAGAACGCCGACAGCAATCGCCGCACCTTCGGTCGTATCGACCAGGGCCTGCGCGGCGGCGACGTCGCCGGCGGTTGCCGAATAGCCGGCCTTGAACTGACTGCGTGTGATCTCGAGCGACTTCTTGTAGGCGACGACGTCCCTGTCCAGCAAAGTCTTCAAGGAATCCTCGGCGCGCAAATTAAAATAGGCCGTTGCCAGCGCCGCTTGCTCGGCGAGTTTGGCATTGGCCAGATCGGCGGCGCTCACTTGGGCGGCCGACGCATCGCTCTCGACGGTCCGCCTGATCCGTCCCCAAACATCGATCTCCCAAGTGGCATTGGCGACCGGATTATAGGTCAGGCTCGTCGTCGAGAAGCCGCTGGAGCCGCTGGAACCGCCGCCTTGATGCGCACCGGTGGCGCTGTAACTCGTGGTAATGGTCGGGAAATAGCCGGCCTGAGCCTCTTTGATGATAGCCCGCGCCTGCTGATAGGCGGCCATTGCCGCTATGACCGTCTGATTGGAAATTTCGACCTGGCGCGTGAGCGAGTTGAGCACAGGGTCCTTATAGACGGACCACCATGGGCCACGGTCGAAAGTGTCGAGCGGCGTCGCATATTTCCAGCCCTTAGCCTCCTTGAAATGCGCCGACATCGGGGCCGAGGGCCGGACATAGTTCGGGCCGACGGAGCACGCCGTCAGCGACACCGAAGCAAACAGCGCGAGGCCTGGCGGAACCAAGGCGCTAACGCGGGGCAAGGAATGGGAGAGCAGACGCAAATCCAAAGGCGGAGACTCGGTTGACGCCACGCCGCACCCGAATGCCGCGCCGGACCCCGGCTCGGCTCCGACCTTCCATGGCATTCCCTGGAACAATTTGGCAAATTTGGCTCCAGCTTGGAATTGCCCCGCGCCGGATGGCGCCAAAACTAGCAGATTGAATCACCAGCTTTTTTGAAAACTCTGTGAATGTTCCCTTTTTGCCACGCACGGGTGAAATATCGCTGGCGACGGCTAGTTGTCGTTGAGCCCCTGCGGAGCACGGGTGTGAAGCCGCTCCTTCCAATTGCCTTCGAGCCGAATGACGTCGTCGGCGTCCATGTCGGGAGACACCCGCTGCAAGATGCTGAAGCGGAACCGGTGCGGATCACGCTGACGGAGCAAACGGTTTCCGCCGTGCCCAGTGGCGACGTAGTTGCGCCATCGACCGAGCAGGTTGTCGGCGCCATAGGCAGACCCAACGTAGCCTTTCCCATCAGTCCCATCGAAGATGTAGTAGATGCCACGCCATTGGGAGAGAGCCGCTTTCCAGCGGCTGGGCAACATGCCTAGTTCGTCCCAACCGAAGTTGATCTCGTCCCACTTGGGCATCGCCGTATCGAGAATGCTTTCTTCAAGGACAGCGTGGACAGGGATGACGTTTCTGTGCGCTCGGCGCATCCAAGCCCTTTCCGGAGGCGGCCAGTCCACGATCAGCTTGCCCTTCCAGGCGGCATAGAAGTCTGTGACCGCAAGGTCAAACCAAAGGATCGAGGTTCGGTCTTCCTCTTCAGCAAATCCTCTCATACCGAGCGGCTTGAGTTCCGCGTAGGCTGGAATT
This sequence comes from uncultured Alphaproteobacteria bacterium, assembly GCA_963704745.1. GTDB lineage: Bacteria > Pseudomonadota > Alphaproteobacteria > Rhizobiales > Beijerinckiaceae > Methylovirgula. Next base: position 1,571,923 of record OY969936.1, on the reverse strand, counting down.
TTCCAAAACTCGTCGCGTGTAATGGGCTTGTGTGCGCCTATCGCATAGAGGCCGATGAACACCGCCTCGCCTGGCTCAAGTCCAATGAAGGAGGCGACATATCGCGCGCTCATCATGGCGTGCTCAACTCTCCTGCTCTGCGTCTGTTGATAGGCGTTGAATGTGTCCGGCCTTTCGGCGGCGAGCCAAGGCAGCACCTTTCTTAGCTCGGGCTCGTTTGGACGGTGGCGGAGAACGAGCACGTCGCGCGGGTCGATGCCCTTTTTGTTGAGAAGATCATTGAAATCCACCGTCATACTCCGGCGTTCTGGATGCTGCTGTTCAGCACTTGCCGGCGCGTGACGTCATCGCCCCGTGCCGAGCGCACGATGCACGTGCCAATCCGGCGACACGTTGACCGCCCGCCCACCGCAGCGCGTGCATCGTCCAGATGCTGAATGAGTGTAATTCAGAGGCACTGCCAATGACGTGCGATGGATGCAGCGGCGTGATGGTAGGCGGCAGTGCCGGGACTGTGGGCGGCGACTCGTTCAAAATGTAGAACGTTCACGGATCGCTTCTTCCAACAATCGGAGAGTCCGTTCGAGCCTTTCTCGAATCGCGGCTCTCGTAAGGAAGGGATTATAGCCAAGGTCATATGCTTTGCGGTTATCGATTGGATAGGCGGTCACGAAGCGACCGCCTTCGTTGTCGACCATCCAGACCGAACACACTAGCGGGTCGCGACCGTCAGGCACGAAGAGCGAATCTTCAATAACCAGCCTCGTGCCAAATTTTCCGTTTTCCCAGATGACATATGAACTGGATTGCAGGTGAAGCTGCAGGGCGCTTCGGAATGTTTCCAGGTCATTGATCTGAAAGCCGCCAGCAAGGAAAAACGCGGCTTTTCCGCCATTATTTGGATGGTCAGGGTTGAGAAGATAATCCCGAAGCTTCTGCTCGGGAATTTCAATCAGCATTGCGCGAGATCAAGGTCATCGCGGCTAGCAGAAATGACTAAATGCACCGGCTCAGTAAATTCTACTTCATAGCCGGCTCCGCCTTCATGCACGAATACGATGGCTCCTTTAGATCCTTTCGGGACAACCTTACTGCCTTCACGGATTTCATGAACCGTGACCACGCTACTCAGTTCTGGAAGGGCGTGCGCCGCCGAATTGGGTGCATGTGAAACCCTCCGGCGGACGGGAATGTCCACAGTGAAAAGAGAGGAGCCACTGGATTTCTTTGCGACCAATTCACTATTCCCAACCGGCTCGACATTTTGCCGGGGTTGCCGAGCAGCTACGCGGACCGGGCGAACCCAGTCTGTATAGGTCTTGGTTTGCCTGATTTCGGTCATCCATAAATGTAGCTTTTAGCTACATGTGTCAATTCTGCCATATTTTCTTGACTAACGGCTTATCGCTTGCATCCGGTCATGCTCACGGCTGTGCGCCGGCTGAGCCGGTGGCCGCCCCCTGGCCCGCCGAACCCTGAATTTGCTGGCCCAATAAGGGGCATGAGCCGGGTTCAGGGCTTGGCAGTGGCTTGCTTTATGATGCCGAGAGACGTCTCGATGCCTGCCATAGCCCGCCGCTACGCTATTATGAGAGTGTCGGCCGAACAATTGTCATGTTCAAGCCGGCTTCCGGCTCAATGAGGGCTCGGCCGCGGCGGCATCGCGATCGGACGGCTTCGATGCGCCGACAAGCGCTTCATATTAGCTCAAAATTAGCTTGTCCCACTGGCGACACTTGGGACTGATTATCTAATGCATTGAAATATCAGCAAATACTTGGCGCGCCCAACGGGAATCGAACCCGTGTTTTCGCCGTGAAAGGGCGACGTCCTAGGCCGCTAGACGATGGGCGCGGGAGGGGGCGAAGCCCCATTCGGAAGGACAGCCGGAGATATAAAGGCCATGATAGCGCGTGGCAAGCGAGCTCCGCTGCCATGCGCGGCGACGGCCCCGAGTTCGCTATGAGCCTGCCCTGCGGCCCGGCTCGACCAGGGCGAGATCGAGCAGGCGCAATTGCACGCGTTCGCGGCCGTTCCAGCGATCGAGCATGAGCGTGCCGGCCAGATGCACGGTTTCGCCGCGCGCCGCCTTGAGCGCCTCGCCGAGCGGCTCGCCGATAGCGCGAAAGAGGATTCCTTCGAGGCGCGCGCCGTCGCCCGCCCGGGCGCGCCAGCGCAGATGACCCTGGCCGACCTCCATGACCTCGACCAGCCGATGCGCCGGGAAGACGAAGACAGGCTCCGGATTGCCGGCGCCATAGGGCCCGGCCGCTTCGAGCGTGGCATGAAGCGCCGGGCTCGCGCCCGCGGCAGTGAGCGCGGCATCGATAAAGAGCGATTCCCCGGCGCGGGCAGCGGCGACGCTCGGCTGCAGATTTGTTTCGATAAAGGCTCGGAAGTCATCAAGCTTTTCACGCGCAAGGGTGACCCCCGCCGCCATGGCGTGGCCGCCGCCCTTGATCGCGATCCCCGCCTCGACCGCGGCGCGCACGGCCTTGCCGAGATCGATCCCGGCGATCGACCGGCCGGAGCCCGTGCCTATCGCGCCATCAAAGGCAATGGCGAAGGCCGGCTTGCGGAACCTCTCTTTGAGGCGCGAAGCGACGAGGCCGACAACGCCCGGGTGCCAGCCTTCTCCCGCGACGACGACGGCGGCACAAGCCTCTGCCTCGACGCCGGCGGCGAGTGCCTCGGCGACAGCCTCTTCGAGCGTCGCCGTCTCGATCGCCTGGCGTTCGCGGTTGAGGCGATCGAGATTTTCGGCGATGCGCCGCGCCTCGACTTCGTCTCTCAGCGCCAGCAGCTTGGCGCCGAGCGCGGCATCGCCGATCCTGCCGCCGGCATTGATGCGCGGGCCGATCAGAAAGCCGAGATGCGAGGCTTTCGGCGGTCCGTCGCCGCCCGCCACGTCGAAGAGGGCGCGCAAGCCCGGCCGCCCGCGCGCGCGCATCAGGGCAAGCCCTTTGGTGACAAAGGCCCGGTTGAGCCCCGTCAAGGGCGCGACATCGGCGATCGTCGCGAGCGCGACGAGATCGAGCCCGGCAAGAAGATCAGGCTCCGGCCGCGCCTCGGTCCAAAATCTTGCCGCACGCAACACTCTGTTCGTGGCGACCAAAGTCATGAAGACGACGCCCGCCGCGCAAAGCTGGCCGAGGCCGGAGAGATCATCCTGCCGGTTCGGATTGACGATGACCGCCTCGGGAAGATGTTCGGGCGCCTGATGATGGTCGAGAACGATCACCTCCAGGCCGAGCTTTCGTGCCTCGGCGAGCGGCTGATGGCTCATCGTGCCGCAGTCGACGGTGACGAGAAGTGTTGCGCCCGCCTCCGCCAATGCGGCGATCGCCTGCGCATTCGGGCCATAGCCTTCGAAAATGCGGTCGGGAATATGGATGAGGAAAGGCGTGCCGGCCGCGGTCAGGAAATCGGCGAGAAGCGCCGAAGAGCAGGCGCCGTCGACATCATAATCGCCGAAAATGGCGATGGTCTCGGCCGTCTCGATCGCCACAGCGAGGCGCGCGGCCGCCGCTTCCATGTCGACCAGCGCATAGGGGTCCGGCATCAGCCGGCGCAAGCTCGGATCAAGATGGCGCGCCGCCTCTTCCGGCAGCACGCCGCGGCCGGCGAGCACGCGGGCCAATAGATCCGAATGGCCATGGAGCTGCATCATGGCCGAGGCCCGGGCCTGTCCCGCTTGGTCCAGCCGGTCGCGCCAGGGCCGGCCCAGCGCCGAGCGCTCGACGCCGAGGAAGAAGCGATTTTTCGAAAGAAGCAGAGAGTCGTGCACGCCTTAGCTTAGCCGGTTGGGAACAGAAAATCAGGCAAGAAAGTGCTGGGATGAACAGGCCGCGATTACATTGATTCTCAAGGCCTTGCCAGTTAGAACATCGGTCGCATAAGAGAGCCGCGATGGAATGACGTGCATGCAAGGCGAGGCGACGATTGCGCGAAACGGTCTGTCGCGCCGGCAAGCGGTCGCTGGCGGGCTTTGCCTCTGCTGCCTGCCGACGCTCGGCCGCGCCAATTCATTCGACATCGAAGAGATCGCCGCCGGCGTTTTCATGCGCCGCGGCGTCGACGAGAATCCGAGCGCGGGAAATCTCGACGCCATCGCCAATATCGGCTTCATCATCGGCAAGGAGGCCGTGCTCGTCACCGACTCAGGCGGCAGCCTCGCCGATGGGCAGTGGCTGCGCCGAATCATCAAGGAGAAGACGGACAAGCCGATCAAATATGTCGTGCTGAGCCATGTCCATCTGGACCATGCGTTCGGCGCCGGCGCTTTCCTCGAAGATCATCCTGTCTTCATCGGTCACGCCAAGCTGCCCGAGGCGCTGCGGGCGCGCGGTGAATATTATCGCAAGCGTCTGATCGAGATTCTCGGCGAGGAAAAGGTCGGGCCGGTCGTGATGCCGGCGAAGACGATCGCAGACCAGGATCAGATCGACCTCGGCGGCCGCATCATCACCTTCAAGGCACATCCACCGGCCCATACGACCTCGGATCTTTCCATGGTAGACGGAGGCAGCGGCCTTTTGCTGCCCGCAGATCTCCTCTTCGTGAGCCGGATTCCCGTGCTCGACGGCAGCCTGACCGGCTGGCTGAAGGAACTCGATGCGCTGAAAGCGATGAAGGTTCCGAAGGCGGTCCCGGGGCATGGCCCGCTGATCGTGGATGTCAATGCCGCCGCTGCCGATCTCGAGCGCTATCTTACCGTGCTGCGCGACGGCGTCCGCGCGGAGATCGACAACAACGGATCGATTGAACACGCCATCGCCACCGTGGGCCAGTCCGAAAGGGCGAATTGGAAGCTCTTCGACTATTATAACGGACGCAATGTCACCGAGGCCTATAAGGAACTCGAATGGGAATAGGAGGAAATGCGATGAAGCGCTTTTTGACGAGCGTCGCGCTTTGCGTCTGCGTCTCGGTTCTGGCGATCGCCACCAGCCTGCCCAGCCGCGCGGATGAAGACAGTCCGGCCGCGCGCGAGGCGCGCTGGAAGGACATCGAGAAGACGATCTTCGGCGACAAGCTCGCGACGCCCGACGCCTCCGTCGTGACGCTCGATGCTCCGCAGCGCGCCCAGGACGCTTCTTTGGTGCCGATCACGATCACGCTCGCGCCAAACAAGCCGGTCAAGGCACTTTATCTCGTCATCGACGACAACCCCTCGCCGGTCGCCGCCCATTACACTTTCGGCCCCGCCGCCGATCCGCATGTCATCAGCATGCGCGTGCGTGTGGACAGCTACACAAATGTGCATGCCGTAGCCGAATTGCCGGACGGCAGGCTCGTCGAGGCGGTGAAATTCGTCAAAGCCGCCGGCGGCTGCTCGGCGCCGATGGGCATGAGCGACGAGGAGGCGATGAAGGGCATGGGCGAGATGCGGATGAAATTCGCCAAAGATGTCGCGCCGGGAAAGCCGACGCAAGCGACATTGATGGTGCGCCACCCGAACTTCAACGGCATGCAGATGAACCAGATCACCCGCTATTACACGCCGGCGCGTTACATCGAGACGATCAAGGTCAATGACGCCGGCAGACTGGTCTTCACCCTCGGCACCGGCATTTCTCTGGCCACCAATCCCGTCATCACCTTCGGCTTGATTCCGCAGGCGACAGGCCAGTTGACGGTCGCCGTCGAGGACAGCGAGAACGGCCATTGGGAAAAGAGCTTCATCGTCCCCATGGCGACGAATTGAGGCCTTGATGCGCCATCTCCTTCCCATAGCGGCGGCGGTTTTCCTCGTCGCCGCCGCGCCAGCCCCGGTTCCCGAGCCATCGGGCCTTTGGCAGGGCGCCATGCATGGTGCGACGCCGAATAGGCTCAAAGGCGCGACGGTCATCGATACGGACGCCTTTGCCAAGCTGAGGCCGCGCGCGCTTCTCCTCGATGTCGCAGAGGCGGAGAAGAAGCCGCCGTCACTGTCGAAGGACATGCCCTGGATGCCGACGCATCGCTCGATTCCCGGCGCCGTGTGGCTGGCGAATGCGGGCAGCGGGACCAGAGATCGAGCTTTCGCGGCCGCCTTCAAGGTGAGGGTCGCCGCGCTTGCCGGCAATGACTTGAACAGGCCGATCGTCGCCTTCTGCCATCCGAATTGCTGGGGCAGCTGGAACGCCGCGAAACGTCTCGTTACTTTCGGCTACAAGCACGTCTATTGGTATCGGGACGGCGTCGAAGGCTGGCAGAGCGGCGGCCATGACACGAAAGTGGTCAAATCGGACCCGACCTGGGACGCGGCGATTTCCCATGGCATACCGAAGCCGTCAAAGCGGATCAGAGAAGGGCTGAATAATTAACGGGCGACCCCCACCCCTAACCCCTCCCCACAAGGGGGAGGGGAATGGTGCGGCGAGCTCAGCGCTCTTCCTCGAAGAGCTGTCATAAGAATCAGCGATTCGCGGCTCGATCTTTCCCCTCCCCCTTGTGGGGAGGGGTTAGGGGTGGGGGTTATTTCAAGCCCAGTACCGCGCTTTAAGTGCTACTTCCCCTCCTGCGCACGGGCTTGCGCCACGACTTTCTTGAAGCCCTCGTAATCGAGCGCCGCCGCGACCTGATAAGGCCCGATCAAAAAGACCGGCGTGCCCTGAAATCCCATGCCCTCGGCTTGCGCATTGTTGCGCCGGAGAAGCGCTTTGATCTCGGGCATATGGGCATCGAGATCCTTATTGAGGCGGGCGATATCGACGCCCGACTCGTGCAAGGCTTTGTCCATGACCTCCTTGCTGACCCGCGTCCCGCGCGCCCCCGGAATGCGCATCAGCACATCATGTACCACCTGATATTTTCCTTGATATTTCGCGGCCAGCGCCACTTCGGCGCCATAGACCGATGTCGCGGCAAGGATCGGCCAATCCTTATAGACGAGGCGGATGTGGCCATCGTCCTTGACCAGCCTTTGCAGCGCCGGCTCCGCCTTCTTGCAATAAGGGCAATTATAGTCCTCGAAAGCAACGATGGTGACATCGCCTTGTGCGTTGCCGCCGACCGGCGCGTCGGGATCGTTTAGAATCGCCTCGCGGGTCAATTCGCTCGGTTTCACGTCCTGCGCCTGCGCAACGCCGATGAAGAAAAGACAAAAGACTCCGAGACTCGCTACGCAAAGGCGGAAGCCGGAACGCCGCATCAAATTCTCCTTGAAATAGGAACATGATCACCGCTTGCCTCCGCCTAACTTGAGGCAAGATTAAGGGCGCCATGGGCGCGATGGGCCGCCGGATTATGCGTTTCGAAAGAGGCCGCGCTCCTTCTCCCCTTGCGGGAGAAGGTGCCGAGCGAAGCGAGGCGGATGAGGGCTCGCACCATCTATCAACATTGCAGCGATGATAAAAACTCGCAGATGAAAGGTTCGCGTGACCCCTCATCACCACTCATCCGGCCGGCTCCGCCGGCCACCTTCTCCCGCAAGGGGAGAAGGAGACGCCCTCAATCCAACCGAAACTTCCCCATCTCGCGATGTTTCGGCGGCGATCTTGCGCATGGTTCCCGACACTGAGCGATAGATCAAGGTCTCGATCAAGATCGCATTCTTGTCGAGTTGTGTCTTTCCGGCGAACCGAAAATGCCGCTGGCGGAGCCCGAGATCCACGCCAAAGCAGTCGCAATTAACAGGCTGTCTCAGCGGCTTATGTGATATGCCAGTGCTCTGCAAGGCAGCGACGAGGCTAGAGCATCCCGCTTTCAAGTGAAATCACTTGAAAGCGGATAAGATGCTCGAGATTCAAAAATTTAGAGCATCGTCTAAGCGCAAAACCGCTCACACTTTTGCGCACGATGCTCTAGGTTATATTTTATCGCACTTCGGTTTTTTTACGCCTTTTCGGACGCAAACCCAGGATGCGCTTTTTCTGATCATGCTTTAATGCCTTCGGCGCCATGTTGCGATAAGACGGCTCGTCAGACAGGCAAAGGAGGAAATTCGATGTCGCCCACCAAGGTCCTGGTCGCGCAAGGAGGCGGGCCAACCGCCGTGATCAACCAATCTCTTGCAGGCGTCGTGCTCGAATCGCGCAAGTTCAACACGATCGAGCGCGTCTATGGCGCCCATCACGGCGTGCGCGGGATTATCAACGAAGACCTCATCGATCTGACACAGGAGACAACCCATAATCTCGAAATGGTAGCCAATTCGCCCTCTTCGGCATTGGGATCGACGCGCGACAAACCCGATCTCGGCTATTGCCAGGAGATCTTCAAGGTGCTGCGCGCCCACCAGATCGGCTATTTCTTCTATATCGGCGGCAATGATTCCTCAGATACGGTGCGGATCGTCAGCGAGGCGGCGCGCAAGTCCGATTATCCCCTGCGCTGCATTCACATCCCTAAGACCGTCGACAACGATCTCATGGGCACCGACCATTCGCCGGGCTATCCCTCTGCGGCACGCTTCGTCGCGCAAGCTTTCATTAGTGCCAATCTCGACAACGCTGCGCTGCCGGGCGTCTATTGCGCCGTGGTCATGGGCCGTCACGCCGGCTTTCTGACTGCCGCTTCGGCCCTCGGCAAGAAATTCCCCGACGATGGTCCGCATCTCATCTATTTGCCGGAACGCACTTTCCGTATCGACAAATTCCTTTCCGATGTAAAGGCGACTTACGAGAAATTTGGACGCTGCATCATAGCTGTGTCGGAGGGCATTCATGACGAATTGGGCGCGCCTATCGTGACCAAGCTGGCGCAACAGATCGAACACGACGCACATGGCAACGTGCAATTGTCAGGCACCGGCGCGCTCGCTGACCTCCTGTGCGAGGAGATCAAGCAGAAGCTGCAGATCAAGCGCGTGCGCGGCGATACGCTCGGCTATTTGCAGCGCTCCTTCATCGGCTGTGTCTCCGACGTCGACCAGCGCGAGGCACGCGAAGTCGGCGAAAAGGCCGTGCAATTCGCCATGTGGGGCGACCGGGACGGTTCGGTGGCTATCAAGCGCACCGGATTCTATTCCGTCGATTATGAGCTCATTCCGCTTGAAACCGTCGCCGGCAAGACGCGCGTGATGGACGACGCCCTTATCGCCGACAACGGGGTCGATGTCACTGACGCCTTCCGCTTGTATTTACGGCCGCTGCTCGGCTCGGGCCTGCCGGATGCCTATCGCCTGCGCCGCAATCACGTGCCGAGGATCTTGTCCTAAGCCCGCCTTTTTGGAAAGCGCCGATCGGTTTTTTCGGCAAGATCCACGCCTAGCTGTCTATTCCCGCTCGATGCGGACGACCTGCGGCTTTTCGGCGATGAAGCCATCGGCGACGACGGCTTCGAGCGCCTGGTGAACGCGCTTTTCATAAGTGGCATGGGTGATGAGAATGACCGGCACGGCCGCGGCGTGCTTGGCTTTGTCGCCGGGGCGGCGGCGCTGCATGATGCTCTCGAGCGAAATATTGCATTCGGCCATGCGCGTCGCGATCGCCGCCGCGGCGCCCGGCCGATCATAGACGGACAGGCGAATGTAATAGCCGCCTTCATGCATTTGTATCGGTGCACGTTCGAGCGGCGCCAGCGCCGCGACCGGCAGGCCGAAGGGCGGCAGGCGCTGGCCCTTGGCAATATCGGCGATATCGGCGACGACGGCTGAAGCGGTCGCGTCGCCACCGGCCCCCGGCCCGATCAAGGTCAGTTCATGCACCGCATCGGCATCGATCGTCACCGCATTGGTGACGCCCATCACTTGCGCAATCGCCGAAGAACGCGGCACCATCGTCGGATGAACGCGCTGCTCGATCCCGGAGGGCGTGCGTTTGGCGACGCCCAAGAGCTTGATGCGGTAGCCGAGCTCGGCGGCGGCCTCGATATCGGCGAGGCTGATCGATTCGATCCCTTCGATCGCGATCGCCTCGCAATCGATCGTGGTGCCGAAGGCGAGGGCGGTCAAGATCGCAAGCTTATGGGCCGTGTCATAGCCGCCGATGTCGAAGCTCGGATCGGCTTCGGCATAGCCAAGGCGCTGCGCCTCGGCGAGACAATCGGCAAAAGACAGTTGCTCCGCCTCCATGCGCGAAAGAATATAATTGCAGGTGCCGTTCAAAATCCCATAGACGCGCTCAATTTGATTGCCGGCGAGCGCCTCGCGCACAGTCTTGACGACCGGAATGCCGCCGGCGACCGCGGCCTCGAAGGAAAGCGCCATGCCCTTTTCCTCCGCTAGCTCGGCGAGCGCCATGCCATGTTTGGCGAGCAGCGCCTTATTGGCGGTCACGACCGATTTTCCGGCCGCGAGCGCGGCTTCGACCGCGGCATGCGCGACGCCATCGGCCCCGCCGACGAGCTCGACGAAGAGATCGATCTCCGGCGCTGCGGCGAGCTTCACTGGATCATCGAACCAGGCGAAACGGTGAAGATCGATGCCGCGATCCTTGTCCCGGTGCCTCGCCGAGACCGCGACGATCTCGATCGGCCGGCCCGTCATGGCCGCCAGCGCCGCGGCGCGACGATCGAGAAGCCGGAGGACGGAAAGCCCCACCGTGCCGAGACCAGCGATGCCGACACGCAAGGGAGGCAACATGAATGCAGGCCTTATGAAGTCCAAGGTCATTTTCCGGCGATGGACCGAAGGCTGGCCGGAAAATGACCTAACTCTTTGATTGAGACATGTGATGATCCCATGTCTCAGCTAATTCCAAGTCTCAGTTAATCCAATGTCTCAGCTCATCCAATGTCTCAGCTTGTGACATTCAAGACTTTTGAAGTTCAAGGCTTCTCTTGATCTGAAGAGCCCCGGCGGGCCGCGCCGCGGCAGCAGGAGCCTGCGGGTTTGTGCCTCATTTCGCGGCGGCGATCAAGAAAGGCCAGTGCACAAGGCGCCGCGCGTCATGAAGCTGTCGCCTCATGGCTTGATGGAGATGGCACCGCTCTTGCTTTTTCGGTGGAAATCTCGAGCGGCCGGACCCGTGCCAGCCGCCGATGCAGCACTGCCCGTTTCGGTTGCAGGAGGGTGAACATGTCGCTGGACCTCAAAGGTGAATGGTCGGACGCCGATGTCGCGAAGCTGATGGGTTCGGTGAAGGACGATCGCGAATGGCGGCTCGAAGTCGATCAAGACGGGATCGTCACCCTGCACGACATGTCGAACAATCCGACCGGCGCCGATTATGACGAAGGCCTCCACGGCTATTTCGAAATCTGGAGCCAAGGCACGGATTTCGTTGGTCCCTCCGCGGCAGGCGACAAGGAACTCGTCGGCAAGATCGCCAAGGCACTGCGGGCGAATTATCCGGCCTTGAAGGGCGACAAATTCATCTATGTCGCCTTTTAAGACGGCGTCGGCCCGGAAGGCGACTTCAACAGCCAGCGCGGATCGAACCAGCGGTCGGCTTCGCCTTCATAGGGCAGCCGGTTGATATCCCAGAGCCGGATGAAGGGCGCATAGGCTTCATAGACCGGTGGGCCGCCGCCGATGAAGACCACGCGGTCCGGAAACCGCGCCAACACTTCGGCCGGCGCTTCCGCGGAGCGGATTTGGACGATATCCCGCTCCTTGAACGCAAATTCGGGTACGGATTCGAAAGTGCGCGGCCCCATGATGACCACATGGCCCCGAGTCAAATCCCAAAACCGCTCGACATCCTCGACGAAGGCCTTGTCGCGATTGCCCTCCCAAGGCAGGCGGCCGGCGAGGCCGAATTGGCCCTGAAGGCCGATCGCGACGACGGCACGCACGTCTGGCATCATTTTTGATTCCCCTCAAAGCATCGACATCGAAGCCAAGGCCCGTCCGGCGCTGCCGCATTGCCATGGACCCGCTGCATCCGCGGCGCCGCACCTAGAGCATCCCGCTTTCAATTCGAATCAATTGAAAGCGGACAAGATGCTCTAGATTCAAAAAAGTAGAGCATTGGATGATCCCAAAACCGCGCACATTTTTGGGTCCGATGCTCTAGAGCATGTTGCGGAAAAGTTGCTCGACTTTTCCGCAACATGCTCCAACCTATTGATTTTGAGCGTTTTCTTCTCGATCGGATGATTTCATCCGATCGGAAAACGCTCTACCGAGGAGACCGAAGCGTGACCGAAACTGAAGCCCCGACGCGCGCCATCCGGGAAGAAATCGATCTGCCCTATCCGATGGATAAGGTCTGGCGCGCGATTACCGATTCCGAATGTATCGCCCTTTGGTTCATGAAAAACGATCTGAAACCGGATTTCTCGCATAAGTTCACTTTGCGCAGCCGGCCGATCGAGCGCTGGGACGGCGAATTCCAATGCCAAGTCCTCGAGGTCGAGGAGACCGACGAAAAGAAGTCGATCTCGTTTACCTGGAAGGGCGGCCATGAGGAGCTAAAACTCTTCGGCCACTACATGGATACGATCGCGACCTGGACGATCACGAAAAATGCCGACGGCTCGACCCATTTCATCTTCCTGCACGAAGGCTTCGGCATGGATGAGGAAACCGACGGCTGCTACAATGCCATGGTCAAAGGTACGCAAAGCGTGCTGCGCACGCTCAATAAGATGATCCCGGATTTCGACGAAGTCTGAGCGAGATCACGATGGCTTTGGATCGGATCGCCATTTCTCACAGCGCCGCCTTGATGCGGGCGGCGGCGGAATAGAGGCGCTTGCGCACATCGGCGAGATCGGTGCCGCTCGCCGTCACATTCAGCTCCTTTTCGTCATAGGCGCGGAAGACGACGACATCGGGATCGGCCACTTCCGCCGCCTCGCAGGCCGCAGCGATCTTCTCCGCCGTCGCCTCGGCACCGGCGCGCATGACGAGAACCATGGCCGATTCGGGACACCAGCGGAAATCATTGAAGCGGTCGAGCATCTCGTCATAGGAAGAGACGAGCGCCGGCATGAGATCGCCCTTGACGCGCAGCATGATCGCCTGCCAGTCCGGATCGCTATAGGTGATCTTGTAATCGAGCAGCTTGGGGCCCTGCGCCGTCAGCATCAGGCTCGCATTGAGGAGGCCCTTGAAGGCCTTGCGTTCGGCCTTCATGGCAATGATGGTCGGGCGCAGGATCGTCTCGATGATCGCCTTTTGGATCTCCGGCGTCACCGCCGGCGCCGGGCATAAAATGCCCGGAAAAGCCTGCGGGCCGTCCGGCTCCCAGCGATCGGTCGTCGACGTCATCGGCAGAATGGTGTTGCCGTCCGAAATGCCACAGAAACGCACCGGCTCGCCTTCGAGAAATTCCTCGATCACTATATCTTCGCCTTCTTGGCCGGTAAATCGCGGCGCGATCACGGCTTCGGCTTCGGCAAGCGTGTGGCAGATGGTGACCTTGGCGCCATCGAGCCGCCGATCGCGTTTGACGACGAGGGGAAATTTGGACTCTGCGGCAAAGCGCTTGGCCGCCTCCGCATCGGTGAAGATGCGGCCAGATGCCATGGGAATCTGATGGCGCTCGCAGAGCTCTCGAGCAAAAGCCTTGGAGGTGCCGAGCCGTGCCGCATGGACCTCCGGCCCGAAGGCCGGAATGCCATTGCGGTTGCAAATGTCGATCAGGCCGGCGGCGAGAGCCGGCTCGGCGCCGACGACGATGAACTCGACCTCATTGTCTTCGCAGAAGCTCAGCAGCGTATTGATCGCCTTGCTGCTGATCGGCACGCATTCGGCAAGCGTCGCGACGCCGGCATTGCCGGGCGCGCAGTGAAGCTCATCGACCAGAGGCGATTCCACGAGCTTCCAGCACAAAGCATGCTCGCGCGCGCCGTCGCCGATCACCAATACACGCATGTCGCCCCTCGTCCCGGAATGGGCCGCCCATCATCATGGCGTTACATAATGCAGATGGCCGGCCGGTGGAAACGCTCAATTGCCGGCCGGCGAAATAAGGACGAAGCGAGACTTGTGCCTTGGCGTGGCGCGCGGCGACCGCCATGCGACGACCGGCCGCAGCGATCATGCTCGCTTCGGCTTGCTTCCTTTTTCGCCTTGCAATGCCTTGCCATAGGCTTCGGGCGCGGCCACAAGCACATCCATGCTCCATTTGAACGACATCACCTTGCGGCTCGGCGCGCGGCTCCTCTTCGATCATGCGACCGCGGCACTTCCCGAGGGCGGCCACATCGGCTTCGTCGGCCGCAATGGCGCCGGCAAGACGACGCTCTTCAAACTGATCGCCGGCGACCTGAGCCCGGACGACGGCGCGATCTCCTTGCCCCGCAAGGCGCGGCTCGGCCGTGTCGAGCAGGAGGCGCCGGGCGGGCCGCAAAAACTCGTCGATTTCGTGCTCGACGCGGATCGCGAACGCGCCAGCCTCCTCATTGAGGCCGAAACCGCAACCGATCCTCTGCGCATCGCCGAGATCCAGACGCGTCTCGTCGACATCGATGCGCATGCCGCCCCTGCGCGGGCCGCAGCCATCCTCTCCGGCCTCGGCTTCGATGCAGAAGCGCAACAGCGCTCGCTTAGTGAATTCTCCGGCGGCTGGCGCATGCGCGTCGCGCTCGCCGCGGTCCTTTTTTCCGCACCGGATCTTCTGCTCCTCGACGAGCCGACGAATTATCTCGATCTCGAGGGCACGCTCTGGCTCGTCGATTATCTGCAACGCTATCCCGGCACGATCCTCGTCATCAGCCATGACCGCGATCTGCTCGATGCCGTCGCCGATCACATTCTGCATCTCGATCAGGCGAAACTGACGCTCTGGCGCGGCAATTATTCAAGCTTCGAGAAGCAGCGCCGCGAGCAACAGGCGATCCAAGTGAAACTGCAGAAAAAGCAGGAGGACCAGCGCAAACATCTTCAGGCCTTCGTCGACCGCTTTCGCGCCAAGGCGACCAAGGCCGCGCAGGCGCAGTCGCGTCTCAAAATGCTCGCCAAGCTCCAACCTATTGCTGCGATCGTCGACGGCCATGTTCTGCCTTTCGATCTGCCATCGCCGAAAAAGCCTTTGAGTCCGCCGATCGTGCAAATGGAAAATGTAACAGCGGGCTATGACGCGACGCCGGTGCTGCAGCGCCTCTCGCTCTCGATCTCCGACGATGACCGGATCGGCCTCTTGGGCGCCAATGGCAATGGCAAGTCGACCTTCGCCAAGCTCGTCGCCGGGCGCCTCGCGCCGCTTTCCGGCGATTTGCGGCGATCCTCGAAGCTCACAGTCGGCTTTTTCGCCCAGCATCAAGTCGATGATCTGGATATCGCCACAACGCCGTTTCAATGCGTCGCGAGCCTCATGCCGGATGCGCCGGAATCCAAGATCAGAGCGCGCTGCGCGCAAATGGGCTTTCCCAACATCAAGGCCGATACGAAAGTCGCGCAATTGTCGGGCGGCGAAAAGGCGCGGCTTCTGATGGGGCTCGCGACTTTCAACGGCCCGCATCTTCTGATCCTCGACGAGCCGACGAACCATCTCGACATCGACAGCCGCGCCGCCTTGATCGAGGCGCTCAACGATTATCAGGGCGCCGTGATCCTCGTCTCGCATGACCGCTATTTGCTGGAGGCCTGCGCCGATCGTCTATGGTTGGTCGATGAAGGCACGGTCAAAGCCTTTGCCGGCGACATGGATGATTACACGAAATATGTGCTCGACAAGGCCAATGGCACGCGCACGGCGGCCAAGGCGACTACCGCCAAGTCAAATGCCGAGGCCGCAGCAGCAAAGCCGCAAGCCGCACTGCCGAAAGCCGTCCAGCCTTTGAAAAAACGCCTCGCCGCGGCCGAGGAAAAAATGACGCGGTTTCAAACCCTGATCGCCCGCGTCGATACGGCGCTTGCCGATCCCGATGCCTTCATCATCGATCCGGCCAAGGCCGCGCAATTGGCGAAGCAGCGCGGCGAGCTCGCCAATGCGCTTGCCGCCGCGGAAGAAGAATGGCTCACGCTGTCGAGCGAAGAGGCGCAGGTGGGGTGAGGCGTATTCCCCTCCCCCTTGTGGGGAGTGGAATCACCAGTGCCCCAGATCAATCTTTAAGATTTCTGTTCCATTCGCCTTGACACCGCGCACCACGGCGGGCGGCCGTGTTTTACCTATGACGGCATGTCGCGGAAGCGCTCTGAGCGGATATGCGGTGGTTCCCCTGAAGCAGAAACTACGACGGGGCGATTGCGGGAACATTCCTACGGAAGCAGAACATCCGCGATTGCGAGATCGAAAGTGACTAGGCTGCGCACCATCCGTCTCAGCGGAATCGCCCGTGCGCGACATAGGTCGCGCATTACATCCTCGTCAGATTGCTTCACCTGAGAGCCTAAGATAATTGCACTAGGTTTCGGCATTGCGAGTTCGGTGTTGGCGTGAGATGGTCCGATAGCGTGAATGATCCGCCATTCCTTCTCGTATGCCCACCGATCCTGCTTTATAAGACACATATATTGTCCAAACAGATTGTTGTAATCGCTCATGTCAGAACGGGCCATGTAGCGCGTAGCGTCTCTAAACTTCTTTGTATAAAAGACTGGAAAACAAAGTCTCTTTCCAAGATCTCCGTAAGCAAGCGTTTCAAAATTATATTCGGTGACAAACCCCCGATGCGAATCGGAATAGTGAGACCACATAAGTGTCGATGAACAATCTGCGGATAGGGACAGCACGCTAAACCCCTGCCTGAACGAATCGCTCATTTTTTTCACACCATCTTCAGCCTGCTTTCTCATAAATTCTTCGATAGTGTGGACAAACTCGTCTTTGTGCGGAAAATCGGCCTCCTTAAGCAGCTCCGCAAGGATCTTCTGGCGCCATTCACCTTGGCGCACAGGGCGAACGAGCTTCTTTGGCTGCCAAGTCCCTCCGGCTTTGACGATGCGAGCCATCTCCTTCGTAGACGCAATCAAGTCCTGTGCTGATTGATCCTCGACTAAGAAGCGATCGGAGTCGAATGAAACAGCGGCATCAAACGGATCATTGAACCTATCAGGCGAAGACATCCAGAGGACGTCTTTGTTGAGAGCATCGAGATGATTCGGGATGAACTGTCTGTACTTATAAAGTCTGCTAGGAACATGAGGGTGCTTCACCATGAAAGCGCGCTCTATATTCATTCGCTTTGCGGAGTAGTGAAATAAGCTCCGGATTAATTGTTTTTGCCAAAGTTCCATCGGTCCTCCGGGTCAAGCTCGCCTGGTGCGGTTACGCTTTGACTTCAGCGTCGAGCCAAGGTTCGATGGTATCGTCGACGATCGACTCACCCCACCCGTCTCAACAAAGCCCGCCAATGCCGTCGCCCGACTTGCGCCGTCGCGGAAATATCCTCGATGACGACCGGCTCAAGTCCCTGCCCTTTCGCACTCTCGAAAACCGACGGCGGCAGGGGCCAGGGCGGACCCGAGACTTCTTCGTCTTCGTTGCGGGCGCGGGCCACGATGAGAAGCTTTCCGCCCGGTGCGAGAAGGCCGCGCAAAATCCCCAGCGCTTGCGGGATGAGCGGCGCCGAGATCGCCTGCAGCGTATAGCATTCATGCACGAGATCGAATTTTTCGCGCCAGTCTTCCGGCAAGGCAAAGAGATCGGCGGTGCGATAATCGACCTTGCTCGCCGGAAATCGCCGCTTCGCCCAAGAGATCGCCTCGGCGACGAAATCGAAGGCGGTGACCTTCGCGCCCGCCGCGGCGAAACATTCGGCATTGTCGCCGAGCCCGCAGCCGACATCGAGCACGCGCAGATTTTCAATGCCGCGGATTTGTGCTTTGATGAAAGCCGCAGTCAAAGGATGCGCGGTCAGATTGGCCCAAGGCACGCGGGCCGGATCATCCGCCGCCTTCGCATAGACAGTCTCGAACCATTCCTGCCGCTTCGAATCTTCGGCCATATCGCCGGCCATCGCAGGGTCGATTGCATCGAGCGCCTTGCGCGCCTCGGCGCGGCGCGCCTGGAATTCCGGCGAAGCCGGATCGAGATTGAGGCTCACGCCTTCTTCTCCCAGCCGCCGCGTTCGCCCTGCTGCCAATAGGCGACGCTGTGACCCTGCTCTTTCAAGAGCTTCCATTGCGCGCGTGCGCTCACGAGCTGAGCCTCGTCGGCACCGTCGAAGAGGAGGATCAGGCGTTCATAGATCTCGCAGGGCTCGCTTGCGAGAAGCGCCGGCACATCGGCGCCTTCGACGAAGAGGCGAAGCTGCGCGCCATTCGGATTTTCCGTGCCGATCGTCAGATAGACGGGCTGCATGTCGGCATCGCCGTCGCGCGCGCGGCCGTGCGCCAAAAAGCTCGCATCCGCATAGGTCCAAAGCGCGTCGTCGAGCGCATCGAGACGCTCTTCGCCCAAAGCCTGGACGACGACGCGCCAGCCTCGATCGAGCGCTTTTTCGAGCAGGCTCGGCAGCGCTTTTTCCAGCGGCTGATGCTGGAGATGATAGAACCAGATTTCAGGCATTGGGGGTGCTTTGATGCTTTACCGATGAGTGCTCGTCATGCGCGGACTTGATCCGCGCATCCAGGAACGTCGCGTGGCAAGACTTTCATAGACAGAGGTCTTCAAACTCACGAATGAACATTCAAGACCTCATTTGGCGCCTGGATGCGCGGATCAAGTCCGCGCATGACGGTTGCGCCTCATCCCTCGTAATATTTCGCCACCAGCCGATCGAGCAGGCGGACGCCGAAGCCCGATCCCCAGCTCTGATTGACGTCGCTCGCCGGTGCATTCATGCCGGTGCCGGCAATGTCGAGATGCACCCAAGGCGTGCCATTGACGAAGCGCTGGAGGAATTGCGCCGCGGTGATCGAGCCGCCATGGCGTCCGCCAGTATTCTTCATGTCGGCGAATTTCGAATCGATGAGCTTGTCATAGGCCGGGCCCAAAGGCAGGCGCCAGACCTTCTCATTCGTCTCTTTGCCGGCAACGCTGAGTTTTTCGCTCAATTCATCATTGTTCGAGAACAGCCCGGCATATTCCTGGCCGAGCGCGACGAGGATCGCGCCGGTCAATGTCGCGAGATCGATCATCAATTGCGGTTTGTATTTGTCCTGCACATACCAGAGCACATCAGCGAGCACGAGGCGGCCTTCCGCATCGGTGTTGATGACTTCGATGGTCTGGCCGGACATCGATTTGACGATGTCGCCCGGCCGTTGCGCATTGGGGCCCGGCATGTTCTCGACGAGGCCGATGGCGCCGATCACATCGGCCTTGGCCTTGCGCGCGGCGAGCGTATGCATGAGACCGACGACGCAGGCGGCGCCGGCCATGTCGCCCTTCATGTCCTCCATGCCGGCGGCCGGCTTGATCGAGATCCCGCCGGTATCGAAGCAGACGCCCTTGCCGACGAAGGCAATCGGCTTTGCCTTGCCCGAATCCTTGCCATCGTCCTTCGCCCCCTTGGTGCCGCGCCAGCGCATGATCACCAGCCGGCTCTCGCGGTCAGATCCCTGGCCGACGCCGAGCAGCGCGCCCATGCCGAGGTCGCGCATCTCCGCCTCGTCGAGGACTTTCACCTCCACGCCGAGCTTTTCCAGCGCCTGGGCACGGCGAGCGAATTCTTCCGGATAAAGCACATTGGCCGGCTCGTTGACGAGCGTGCGCGCGATCGCGACGCCTTCCGCTTCGGCATCGCGCGCCTTGGCTTCGCGCCGCGCCGCCGAAGGCTCGTCGACGGCGACCGAGATTTCCGTCGTCCCCGTGTCCTCCTCCTCCTTCTTTTTGGTCTTATAGACATCGAACTTATAGTCGCGCAGGCGCATGCCCTCGACAAATTCAGCCGCAGCGGCAGCAGCGTCTTTCGGCGGCTGCGGCAGATCGAAAGCGATCAGAGCGCAAGCGCCGGCCCCGAGCTTGCCCAGGACATAGCCGCCGAGGCTGATGTAATCGGCCGGCTTTGCGCTCGCATCTTTGGTATTGTCATTGGCGGAGTTTGCTTTGCCGGGATTTTCCTTGCCGGCATTGTCTTTGCCGGCTTTGGCCTGCTCCTTCGCCGGCTCTTCCGTCGTAGCGCCCGTCCCAATCACCAAAAGCCGGTCGGCGGCGAAGCCCGTGGGGGCGACGATATCGAGGGCCGTCTGCTCCTTGCCCTTGAATTTGGTGGCGCCGGCCGCCCGCTTGATCAGCGCCTCGCCCTCTTTGCCGATCAAATTCCGCGTCGCGGCGCCGAAAGCGAAATCCTGCCCCATGAAGATCACGAGAGTTTGAGCGGGCTTGGTCTTTCCGGCGCGCTTCGAGACGGCATGCGGCGGCGTCTGGGCGGTCACTGGCGCCAGCGCGACAAAATCTATTTTGATCGGTTGGGACATTTGCCTATCTTCCTAGCCTTCCTGGCGATGCTGCGAGCGCGAGCCGCTGCAGCGGATATAATGCTTTGCCTGCCATCATGTTGTTCGGATGCAGGCGGGGCAAGTGCGCAGAATGTCCGACAGCGGCGATTTCGGCGCTCGCCGGGAGACCCGAAAGGGCGGGCGCCGGCCGAAACTTGCCGCCCGGCAAGGTCCAGCCAAGAGGCCGATGGCATGCTATATTCGAAAAATTGATCGGGCGCCGGCCCGATCGACTGCGGTTCACCCTCCCACGGCGATGGGCGCGGCCGCACGCACGTGACACCGCCGCCACGCTCGCGCGCATTTGCACGCAATCGCCCTCAAAAAGCGCCGAGCCGCTTGCACCAGGGACCGCGACTTTGTAGCCAAGCGGAGTGACGAAATCGGCCATTGCGGATCGAATTTGGCTCGCCCCAGAAATGGCTCCAATCCTGGCCCTGCGTAGTAGCTTCGGGGCGCGGACAACCGCCGATACGGAAGCGGGATTTTATGCGTCAGGAGCCGGCCATGAAATCGCAGATTTCGCATGGCAATCGAATTGGCAACCGAACCGATGGAAGCTCACCAAGCTTCCGTCACACCGCTGGGGGTGGCATTTTGGGAGGTTTCTCGAAGCCTCGGGGGGGTGGCGCCCGCTGGGTTCCGCTGGGTGATGGGCTGCGCCTTTCTCTGATGCCTCTCGGGCCGGGACCTGCGGCAAGGGCCGGTCGGCACGGT
Source organism: uncultured Alphaproteobacteria bacterium (assembly GCA_963704745.1). Classification (GTDB taxonomy): domain Bacteria; phylum Pseudomonadota; class Alphaproteobacteria; order Rhizobiales; family Beijerinckiaceae; genus Methylovirgula. The sequence goes on along the minus strand of OY969936.1, from coordinate 1,551,066 downwards.
GCGTGGGCGCGCGCCGGCAGGCTGACGTACGCTCCGACAACCTATCTCGGGCCCGTCAAGCTCCAGGCTCAGCCGGCCCTTAAGAGCCGAATCAGGCCTGCGGCCCGCTGCCCGGATGCAGGCGGGGCGGGCCGGTTGCGGAGCGGGCCATGATCGGCGTCACCCTCGCCCGCTATTTGTCGCTGCGCTTCTTCAGCACCATCATGATGGTGTTTGTGACCATCTGCGGCATGGTCTATGTCTTCGATCTGGTCGAAATGCTGCGCCGCGCAAGCAATAGGCCGGGCGTCACGGCACCCTTCATCGCCTTCCTGTCGTTCCTGCGCACGCCCGCGATGGCCGAACAGATCCTGCCCTTCTGCGTCCTTTTCGGCACGATGGCTGCTTTCATCGAACTGACGCGCAAGCTCGAACTCATCGTCGCGCGGGCGGCCGGCGTCTCAGTATGGCAATTTCTGCTGCCGCCGGTCGGGATCGCTTTGTTCATCGGCATCGCTTCGGTCGGAGTGCTCAACCCGATTTCGGCGGCGATGAAGGAGCGCGCCAATGTCATCGAGACCCATATCTTCGGCCGCGACGGCCAGAGCATCGGCGATACGAGCCTGTGGATCCGTCAGACGAGCATCGACGGGCAGGCCATTCTGCATGCAAAGCAATCGAACGACGGCGGCACGAAGCTGACCGGAGTCACCGCCTATGTCTATGAGCGGGACGGAAGCTTCGAGGCGAAGGTGGGAGCCGACCGCGCCACGCTTCTGCCGGGGGTGTGGAAGCTGGACAATGCGCTGATTTCGGCCCCGGGCGAAGACGCCCTGCGGGTCGGCACCTATTTGCTCGCCAGCGATGTCTCCCCCGACCACCTCGCTGAGACATTTTTAACGCCCGAATCCGTGCCATTCTGGGCGCTGCCGCGGGTGCGCCGGGAAACCGCCACGGCAGGTCTCGATTCCACCAGTTTCCGCTTGCAATTTCAAACGCTTCTGGCGCGACCTCTGCTGCTCGTCGCGATGGTTCTGATCGCCGCGGCCTTTTCATTAAGATTTTTCCGCTTTGGTGGCATCGGCGAGATGGTTGGCGGTGGTATCGGCGCGGGATTCGTGCTCTACCTCCTGACGAAGATGGTTGCCGATCTCGGCGCGTCGGGTCTTTTGAGTGCCTCCGTGGCCGCATGGTCGCCGGCTGTCGTCGGCAGTATGCTCGGGGCACTGGCTCTCCTGCACCGGGAGGACGGTTGATGGGGCGGCGTTCTTGCCCCTCAGATCGCTTTGTCTTTGCGCAGGCGCCGCGTCGATATCGCTTGCGCGTCGGCTTCCTTTTCGCGATTTCCTTCGCTTGTCTGTGGTTGGCCTCGGCGGCTTTGCCGGACGCGGCCGCCCTGGCGCAGACGGCGGCGCCCCCGGCGAGCCAAAAGCCAGCCGCCGGCAAGCACCCGAAGATGTTCGTCGAGGCGGATGAGCTCGTCAACAACAAGGACAAGAATACCATTACCGCGGAAGGCAATGCGCGGATCTATTACAACGGCCGTATCCTCGAGGCGGACCGCATCGTCTACGACCGCAACACGAATCGCGTCTATGCCGAAGGTCACGGCAAGCTGACCGAGCGTGACGGCACGATCGTCTATGCCAAGCGGTTCGATCTCACGCAGGATTTTAGCGAGGGCTTCATCGAAAGCCTGCGGGCCGACACCACGGACAAGACCTATTTCAGCGCCCCGCGCGCCGAACGTGTCGGCGGCGACACGACCGTCTTCGAAAAGGGCACCTACACCGCCTGCGAGTCCTGCAAGGACAATCCGCAAAAGCCGCCGTTGTGGCGGGTGCGCGCCATGCGCATCATCTACAACAAAGAAGAGCAGATGGTCTATTACACCAGCGCCTGGCTCGAATTCGTCGGCGTCCCGATCGCTTATTTTCCGGTTCTGTCGTCGCCCGATCCGAGCGTCACGCGCAAGTCGGGGATTCTGATGCCCCAGACGTTCAACAACAATTATCTCGGCTACGGGCTGGGCGTGCCGATCTTCTGGGCGCTCGCTCCGAATTATGATGTCACCTTGACGCCGACCTATTTCACCAACCAGGGCTTTTTCGGCGACATCTATTGGCGCCACCGGCTCGCCAATGGCTCCTATTATATCCGCGCGAATGGCATTTTCCCGGAACATCCTGAAGATTCTCCCGCCGCACCCTACGGCGCCGGGGATCGCAGCTTCCGCGGCGAGATCGAGAGCAAGGGCGAGTTCCAGATCGCTCCGGATTGGAAATTCGGCTGGGACGGCGCGTTCCTGACGGACAAATGGTATATCAGTGACTTCGAGATCCCGACGCAATCCCTCTCCGCCTATTATATCAGCGATATCACTTCTAGCGCCTATCTGACCGGACAAGGCGACCGCAGCTATTTCGATTTGCGCGGCTTTTATTTCGAAGGCCTGGCAAGCCATGACTATCAACCGGAGCAGCAGACCGCTCTTCCGGTGTGGGATTACAACCGGACCATCGACGTCGATCCGGCCAAGACCTATGGCGTCGGCGGCCAGGTCGAAGTCGACTACAACCTGAGCAGCGTTTCCGCGGCAGCCGCGAGCTATCAGGCGGTTGGCGCGCATGAGTATGATCAGGCCTATGGCCTCTATGATATCTGCACCAATTATCAGCCGGGCACGACGGCCGGCTCCTGCCTCCTGCGCGGCATCGGCGGTGATTACACGCGGGTGACGGCCGATATTTCGTGGAAGCGCAAATACATCGATCCCCTCGGAGAAGTTTGGACGCCCTTCGCCTTCGCCCGCGTCAACGGGCAAGAGCTCGACCTCAATACGAGCAACAGCTACACCTTCACCTCGAGCGCCGGCACCTCGACCTTCAGCAATGCGTCGCAGACGAATTTCGGCGTGAACAGCGGGGCCTATGGCTATACTATGCCGGGAACCGGGATTGACTACCGCTATCCGCTGCTCACCAACACGCCGCTCGGTTCCCTGGTGGTCGAGCCGATCGGACAGATCATCGCAAGGCCCAATGCTCCGTTGGGAACCTATTCGCTCGTCAATATGGATTCGCAAAGCCTCGTCTTCGACGACACGAACTTGTTCGACTGGGACAAATACTCCGGCTACGATCGCTTCGAGACTGGCGTACGCACCAATTATGGCGGCGAGGCCACCCTTACTTTCAAGAACGGCGGCTATGTGAACGTCACCGGCGGCCAGTCCGCTCAGCTCGCGGGGACGAATTCCTATGCGACGCCGGATGCCGCCAATATTGGCCTGAGCTCGGGCCTCGACACACCATGGTCCGATTATGTCGCGGGACTAACCGTGGTGCCGAATTCCGTGCTCAGCTTTGCTGCCCATGGTCGCTTCGACGAAGCGACGCTTGAGCCGCGCCGGATCGACCTCGTCACCAACATCAATCTCGGCGCTTGGACCGGCGGCATTCAATATGCCAATTATGCGTCGCAGCCCGTGATCGGCTACGAAGTCCGCCGCGAAGGCTTGGCGCTGAATTCAAAATACAGCATCACCAAGAATTATTACGTGCAGGGCAACGTCAGCTTTGACATGAGCCGGGAGTTTTATCCGGTGAGCCTGACGGGGTTCAATTCTGGCCCCTTCGCCATCTCGAGCTTCGGCCTCGGCGCCGGCTACAAGGATGATTGCACGACATTTTTGGTGACCTACACGAACATCTATGAGGACAACGGCTCCGGCTCCTTCAATCATAATCAGACTGTGATGCTCAGTCTGCAGTTGCGCACGCTTGGCGATACGACCTTCTCGCAAAGCTTCGTCACCACCCCGACGGGCACGACAACGCCATAGACCGGGTGAAATGGGCTCGGCACTGGTTCGCCGACGCCCGACCCGCAGCCGGGCGGCAATATTTGGAAAGCTTCGGTTGCCTCTCTCCATCAAATCATGCGAGCAAGGCCCCGATCGGACGATTGGCGCCATTTTTTTGAGCCATGCTGCGGGAATCGGCTGGCGATCCAAAAATGATCAGATCATCCAGCCAAGGAGGCGAATGATGAAGAAGGAGGCATGTGTTCGATGAGCTTTTCCGGCGCCTTTCGGCGAGATTGTTTCGAAATCCCGCTCATCCCTGCCTGGGCGAAATTGTCGATCATGCTTGCGACGGCGTTGTTTTGCAGCCTGTTTGGGCCGCCGCCGCAAGCCCATGCGCAAGCAATCATCGTCACCGTCAACGGTGATCCGATCACCGATCTCGATATCGCGCAGAGGATGAAGCTTTTGCGCGTGTTGCGAGAGCCAGCGACCCGCGAGGCCGCGATTGAAAGTCTCGTCGATGATCGATTGATGCTCGACGAGACGAAGCGATATCAGATCAGCCTGAGCGACACCGAGATCGGCCAGGAGATCGCACGCACGGCCAATGCGATGAAAGTCGCGCCGCAGGCACTTTTCGCCGAGATCCAGCAGGCCGGCGTGTCGGAGAGCCATTACAAGGACCATTTCTCCGCCGTCCTGGCCTTCGATTCACTGGTCGAAGCCTTCCACAAAGGCGTCGAGCCGAGCGAAGCCCAAATCAGCGCGGAACTCGCCAAAGAAGGCGGCAAGGCCGCGAGCACCGAATATAAGATCAACCAGGTCATTTTCGTCGTTCCGGCGACAGCGATCACACCGGCGGCGATCAGAGGCCGCGTGGAGGCCGCCCAGCAATTGCGGGCCCGTTTTGCCGATTGCGCCTCCGGCCTTCCGCTCGCGCGCGCCATGGACAATGTCGCGGTCAAGGAGGAGCTCGTGCGCAATTCGTCACAGCTCAACGGCCCTCTGAAGGAATTGCTCGACAAGACGCCGGTCGGCCATCTAACGGCGCCGCAGAGGACGCAGGACGGGATTGAGATGATCGCCGTCTGCGGCAAGGGCGCCTCGAGCGATGATTCGGCGATCCGGCAACAGATCTCGCAACGGCTCCTCCTTGCCACAATCGAGGAAGATGCCGCACGGCGTCTGAAAGAAATGCGCGCGCATGCCATCGTCGTCAAAAAATAAGGACTCCGTTTGCGCCGCCGATAGCCCTCGCCGACCGCTGCTCGCGCTCACCCGCGGCGACCCTTCCGGCATCGGTCCGGAGCTCGCCTTGAAGGCTTGGCTCGCCTTGCACGGCGCGCAATCGGCACCCGCCTTTTTCATCATTGCCGATGCCGAACATCTGAGGGCGCTCGCAGAGCGTTTCGCGCTGCCGGTGCCGATTGCCGTTTGCGAAGCTCGCCAGGCCGCGGCCGTCTTTCCGAGCGCACTGCCGGTCGTCGCTCTGCCCGATCGCGGGCATGGGCAGGTCCATGGACAGTTGGGCCATCCCGACATGGCCGATGCCGGCGGAACCTTGCGCTCGATCGAAACCGCGGCCGAACTCATTCGTGCGGGCGAGGCGGCCGGCATGGTGACCAATCCGATCGCCAAGGACATTCTCCAACGTGCCGGCTTCGCGCATCAGGGTCACACCGAATTCCTCGGCGAATTGGCGCAGCGTTTCTTTGGCGAGCATCTGTCTGGCGCAGCGGTTCGGCCGGTCATGCTTTTGTGGTCGGAAGTGCTCGCGGTGGTGCCGGCGACGACCCATGTGCCGCTGGCGCAAGTGCCCAAGCTCGTGACGTTCGAACTCGTCGTCGAGACCGGCAGGATCGTCGCGCGGGATCTCGCGCGACGCTTTTCTCTCGCCGCGCCACGCCTCGCTTTCACCGGCCTCAATCCGCATGCCGGAGAAAGCGGCCATATGGGGCGCGAGGAAATCGACATCATCGCTCCCGCCATCGCCGAGTTGCGCCGGCTCGGCATCGACGCGCGCGGCCCTTTCCCCGCCGACACTCTGTTCCACAAGGTGGCGCGCACACAATATGATGTCGCGATCGCCATGTATCATGACCAGGCGCTGATCCCGATCAAGACGCTCGCCTTCGAGACCGCCGTCAATGTCACCTTGGGCCTGCCCTTCGTGCGGACCTCGCCCGATCACGGCACGGCCTTCGACATTGCCGCCGCCGGCAAGGCCGACCCTTCGAGCCTTATTGCGGCACTTCATCTCGCAGCGCGGCTTGCACGGGCGGAAGCGGCGCGAAGCCGAGCGGCGTGAGCGATAATCTGCCGCCACTCCGCGAAGTCGTCGCCAAATATGGGCTTGCGGCAAAAAAATCGCTCGGCCAGAATTTTCTCTTCGATCTCAATCTCACGGCTCGGATCGCCCGCGCCGCCGGCCCGCTGGCGGAGGCAACCATCGTCGAGATCGGACCCGGGCCGGGCGGCCTCACCCGCGCGCTGCTCGAGGAAGGCGCCGCGCAGGTGATCGCGATCGAGCGCGACGCCCGCTGCCTCGCCGCGCTCGAAGAGATCGCGGCGCATTATCCGGGCCGGCTCGAAATCGTCGAAGGTGATGCGCTCAGCTGCGATCTCGCCGCCCTGGTCGGCGCGCGACGCCCTGCGCGAATTTGCGCCAATCTGCCTTATAATGTTGCGACCGCTCTGCTCGCTCGCTGGCTCGCAAGCGAGCCCTGGCCGCCCTGGTTCGATCGTCTGGTGCTTATGTTCCAGAAGGAGGTAGCGCTCCGCATTATCGCGACGCCGAGTGCGCGCGCCGATTACGGACGGCTCGCGGTGCTCGCGAATTGGCGCTGTACGACACGGATCTTGTTCGATGTGCCGGCCGCAGCCTTCACACCGCCGCCGAAGGTCACTTCTTCCGTCGTCGAGCTAATCCCACGTGCAACGCCTTTGCCTTGCGACGTGAATCTGCTTTCGGAGGTGACGCAAGCCTCCTTCGGGCAAAGGCGCAAGATGCTGCGGCAAAGCCTGAGAAGCTTGAGGATCGAGCCGCTGGTCTTACTCGAAAAGGCCGGCATCGATCCGACGAAGCGCGCGGAAGAAATCGATGTCGACGGATTTGTCCGGCTGGCGCGGGCGCTGGGAGAGATGCGGAAAGGCAGGGTCGGCAACTAGAGCATCGTGCGCAAAAGTGTGAGCGGTTTTGCGCTTAGACGACGCTCTACATTTTTGAATCTCGAGCATCTTATCCGCTTTCAAGTGATTTCACTTGAAAGCGGGATGCTCTAGACCTCACCCCTCCCCCAAAAGCTGCGCGACGAATGCGCCGATGCCTTCCCTTTGCCGCGCCGCTCTGCGCCGCTCCGCCGTCACGATCGCGAGGAGCTCGTCGAAAGTCTTCTGCAGATCGTCATTGATGAGCACGTAGTCATAAAGCGTCCAGCGGCGAATTTCGTTGCGCGCATTGGCGAGCCGTTTTTCGATCGCCTCGCGACTGTCTTCGGCGCGCCGCTCGAGCCGCGCCTTCAACTCCTTCATCGACGGCGGCAGGATGAAGATCGTCACCACATCATCGCCGGCCTTCGCCTTGACCTGCTGCGTGCCCTGATAATCGATATCGAAAAGCACGTCGCGGCCTTGCGCGAGCGTTTGTTCGACAGGCTCGCGCGGCGTGCCGTAGAAATTGCCGTGCACTTCCGCCCATTCCAGCAATTCGCCGGCCTCGCGCATTGCTTCGAAGTGCTTGTTGGTGATGAAGAAATAATGGATGCCGTCGACCTCGCTCGAGCGGCGCGGCCGCGTCGTCACCGAAATCGACAAAGTGAGATCGAGCGCCTTGGTCTGCAGGAGCATGCGGGTCAGCGTCGTCTTGCCGGCGCCCGACGGCGACGACAGGATCAGCATGAGGCCGCGCCGCCGCAGGCCCGCGCCACTCGGCTGGGGATGTTCGGACGGGTCCGAGGGGCAATCTTGGGCGCGATCCTGCGTGCGATCCTGGGCTTGCATCGGCATCACTCGATATTCTGGATCTGCTCGCGGAACTGCTCGATCTCGACCCGCAGTTCGAGGCCGATCGCCGTCAAGCTCGCATCGTTCGATTTGGCGCAGAGCGTATTGGCCTCGCGGCCGAGTTCCTGGGCGAGGAAATCGAGCCGCCGGCCGATGGGGCCGCCCTTCTGCAACAGCTCGGCGACGGCGCCTATATGCGCCGCGAGCCGGTCGAGCTCCTCTCGGATATCGGCCTTGGCGGCGAGCAGCAGAGCTTCCTGGTAAAGCCGGTTCTGGTCGAAACGGCCGTTGCCGGCGAGCAGCGCCACGGTCTCGGCGAGCTTCGCCTGGATTGCTTCTGGCTTGCGTCCCGGGCAGTCTTCCGCTGCCCGTTGCAAAGCAGCGAGCCTTTCGAGCCGTGCCGCGAGAATTTGTGCCAGCGCCCGCCCTTCGCTCCGGCGCATGGCGACCAGCGCTGCGAGCGCCTCCTCGAGGCCGGCCAAGACGGCCTCCCGCGCTTGGGCCAGCTCCGCCTCCTCGTCGGCCCGGTCTCTGATCTCGACGACACCGCGCACGCCGAGAAGACCATCGAGCGAGGCCGGCCGCAGCGCGCCGGTGAGCGGCATGCCCGCCAGCGCATCGCAGAGGCGACGCAGAAGATCCTGGTTGATGCGGACCTCGGGAACGATCATCTCGCGCTGCACGGACAAGGTCGCATAGCATGTGCCGCGGCTGAGCGCCTGGCCGAGCCTCGCGCGCGCCTCGGCTTCAACCGGATCGAAGCCCGGCGCCAGACGCAAGCGCAGATCGAGCCCTTTGGCATTGACGGATTTCAGCTCCCAAGCCCAGCGAAGACCCGCCGAAACGCCGGCGACGCGGGCAAAGCCGGTCATGCTGGCAAGTGTCATCCGAGCCTTGCGTGTGGGGCGGCCAAAATCATGTCCCGCGAGCGCGGTGCAAACGTGGAAGATTACTGCGGCGCGACCGCGCTGGGAACCGTCTTCGGGTAATTGAGATCGTAGGTCTTGTCGAGCAGAGGATCATAGGGCGTGCCTTCCGAGGCATCGAAAACGGCGGCATGAACGCCTCTGCCGCCCTGCTGCGGCTTGGCCACGTTTGGATCGGCACCGGCAGGCGGGATCGCGGCGGCGCCGGCGGCGGCCTCTCGTTCGGTCTCCGCCTGCGCCAATACAGGACCGGCGGCGGCATCGGCCGGCGGCGCGGCCGCAGCGGTCGCGTCGACCGGCCCGTCGAGAAGCGCCGCGGCCGCGCCCGCATCGGGAACGCCGCGCACGGAGATGCCGAGCTGGTCGAGGCCCGGCGCCGTGGTGAGGGCCGAAACTGGAGAGGCCGCGAGAGCCAGCCGCTGGCCCGTGCGGCGCGGCTTCGGCGCTGCGGTTGCGAGCCCCGGCGGCAGAATCGGCGCGACCTCGGCGATCGCCCCGGCGGCCGCGGCGACCCCCAGCGAAGGCGCCGGAATCGCGCTGCCCAAAGGATCGAGAGAGGTCGGCAAGGCGCCATAGACCGATGTGCCTTCGAGCTCGCTGCGCTCGCCATGCCCATTGCCGCGTGCGGCCGGCTGCGGCACGAATTTATCGACCTCCGGTTCCGTCTTCCCCTTCGCCTCCTTCCGGATCTCGCGCCAGCGCTGCACATTGCGCGCATGCTGCTCAAGCGTCTGCGAGAACACATGCCCGCCGGTGCCGTCGGCAACGAAATAGAGATCCTGCGTGTGGGATGGATTGGCTACGGCCTCGAGCGAGGCGCGGCCGGGATTGGTGATCGGGCCGGGCGGAAGACCGTTGATCACATAGGTGTTATAAGGCGTCGGCTGCTCGACTTCGGCATGCTGGATGGGCCGCCCGAGAGTGCCTTTGCCGCCGACCAACCCATAGACGATCGTCGGATCGGATTGCAGCTTCATCCGCTTCTGCAACCGGTTGAGGAAAACGGCGGCGACCCGCGGCCGTTCGTCCGCCTTGCCGGTCTCCTTTTCGACGATCGAGGCGAGGGTGACGAGCTCATAGGGCGAGCGCAAGATGAGATCGCTGGCGCGATGCGCCCAAATCTGCATGACGAGCTTCTTCTCATCCTCCTGCATCCGCTTGATCAGCTCGGCGCGCGACATGCCGCGCGGAACCTTATAGGTCTCGGGCAGCAGACTTCCCTCCTTGGGCATTTGGCGGATGTCGCCGATGAGCAGATCATTGGCGCGCAGCCGTTCGACCGCCTGTTCGCTCGTCAGCCCCTCAGGGATCGTGACCGAATGCAGGACCTGACGGCCGCTGACAAGGATATCGATCACATCGCGCATGCTGGCGCTCTGCTTGAACAGATATTCGCCGGCCTTGATCTTGGAACGCTTGCCTTCGAGCATCACGGCGGCATTGAAGACGAGCTCGTTGTCGATCACGCCTTCGGAATCGAGCGTCGTGACGATGTCGGGGAAATCCGTTCCAGGCGCGATATAGAGCACTTTGTCGGCTTTGAGCGGCCCCTGTTCGCGGATGCGATGCGCGCCCCACAGCACGCCGAACAGACCGCCTGCGGAAAGGATCAGCAGAAAGGACAAGAAGCCGGACAGGGCCGAGAGCGCGGGCCTGCGCCGACGCGGCGCCGGCGGTGGCGGCAGCCGCTCCGGCTGCAGCGCCTCGTTCGGACTTTGCAGCATCACGCGACGGCCGAAAAAGCGCGCGGGCGGCCGCCCTTCACCCGAAGGTTCGGGCGTCGGGCTGTCTTCGTCGCTTGGCGTTTTGCTCCCCATGAAGTCACCATTCGCCAGGGTATGTTCTCGAGCAAGCCACGAAACTCATGAACCGCACGCGGCTCCGGGCATTGTCGAAAACATGCATCGGCATCTTTCTACACGAAATGCCCGACCCGCAAAATCCGGATCGTAGGCCCGCGCATGCAGCTTGCGCCAGCCCGCGCAAAAGCCATCCGGACGCCTCTAACCATGTCTATAAATCCATTTTATATCAATGAGTTAAAGGAATAGGCCAATCCCGCTCTGCGCCTTTGCAAAGCCATGTTCCAACCACAGGATCGCCCTATTCGGGCCGGCGCAACACGAGGCAGGCGTTGGTGCCGCCGAAGCCGAAAGAATTCGACAGCACGAATTCGACCTCCCGCGCGCGTGCTTTGTGCGGCACGAGGTCGATCGATGTCTCGACCGAAGGATGATCGAGATTGAGAGTCGGCGGCACGATCTGATCGCGGATCGCGAGAATGGAAAAAATCGCTTCGACCGCACCGGCCGCGCCGAGGAGATGACCGATCGCCGATTTCGTCGAGGACATGGAGAGCGAGTTGGAGCCGCCGCCATTGCCGAACAGGCGATGCACGGCGCCGAGCTCGATCTCGTCGCCGAGCGGCGTCGAAGTGCCATGCGCATTGATATAATCGAGATCGTGCGGTGTGATGCCGGCCCGCTTCAACGCCGCCTGCATGGCGCGAAAGGCGCCGTCGCCGGTGCTTTCGGGCGCGGTGATATGATAGGCATCGCCGGACATGCCATAGCCCACGATCTCGGCATAGATCTTGGCGCCGCGGGCCTTGGCATGCTCCAAGGATTCGAGCACGACGCAGCCGGCGCCGTCGCCCATGACGAAGCCGTCGCGGTCCTTGTCATAGGGGCGCGACGCCTGTTTCGGACGATCGTTGAAACCGGTCGACAGAGCGCGGCAGGCGGCAAAGCCGGCAATGCCGATGCGATTGATCGCCGATTCCGCGCCGCCTGCGACCATCACCTCGGCATCTTCGAGCGCAATGAGGCGCGCCGCATCGCCGATCGCATGGGTGCCGGTCGAACAGGCCGTCGCCACGGCGTGATTTGGGCCGCGCAGGCCATGCATGATCGACACATAGCCGCTGGCGAGATTGATGATCCGGCCGGAAATGAAGAAAGGCGAGACGCGCCGCGGCCCCTTCTGCAGAAGCGTGATCGCGGTCTCGGCAATGCCGCCGAGCCCGCCGACGCCGGAGCCGATCAACACGCCCGTCTTGATCTGCTCGTCATAGCTTTGCGGCTGCCAGCCGGCATCCGCGAGCGCCTCGGTGGCCGCGGCGACGGCATAGATGATGTAATCGTCGACCTTGCGCTGCTCTTTCGGCTCCATCCATTGATCGGGATTGAAGGTGCCGTGGGCGCCGTCGCCGCGCGGAACCTGCATCGCGATCCTGCAGGCGAGATCGGAGGTCTCGAAACCGGCGATCGGACCCGCGCCGGATTGGCCGGCGATCAGCCTTTGCCAGGACGCACCGACGCCGCAGGCGAGCGGCGAGACCATGCCGAGACCGGTGACGACGACCCTACGCATCTATTGACCTTATCTCCCTATCCGGCGCCGCCGCAAGCATCCGGCACGCGGCTTTTCCGATGGTTTTCAGCCTTACGGCATGACGCAGCTGCATGTGGCCGGCCCCGCAGATGCGTTTGGAATTGGGTTTCGCAACAGGCCGACGGATTGCAAATTCCGATCGCTACGAGACCGAAGCGGCAGCGACAAGGTGTTTCTCCACATCGCCGGCCCAGATCACCGCTCACGCGTCATCGGAACTTGTCCATACCTGCCTCATGCACCGGCAAGGCGGCGCGCTTGCAAAGCCCGGCGGCTGCGGCTCATTGGGAAGCTCGGGCCGACGGATCCGCTGCGTCTGCCGGCGCGCGCCGATCCGCACTCCGAAGGCCGCCTGAGCGGGCATCGCCATAGGCTCCGCATCGGGCTGTCGGGGAAGGTCGAAACATCGGCCGCGCCGCCGGCTCCGCAACACAATCAGGCGGCGGTGGCCTTCTCGAGGAACCTGATCGCATCACCGACGGTGACGATCGATTCCGCCGCATCGTCGGGAATCTCGACGCTGAACTCTTCTTCGAAGGCCATGACGAGTTCGACCGTATCGAGCGAATCAGCGCCAAGATCTTCGATGAAATTGGCATTGTCGACAACCTTTTCGGCGTCGACGCCGAGATGCTCTATCACTATCTTCCTCACCCTCTCGGCGACATCGCTCATGGTCGTTTAATCCTCGTCCCTATTTGACCGTTTCGAAACAGCCGACATCCCGAAAGCCATTCGCAACATTGGGCATCTGAAGGCGTTCGCCTCCGATGCCCTTGAAGAATGGACCCATTAGGGGTCCCGATGGTGCGAATGAACCTTCTCGCGGCCCCGGCGTGCAGGGTCGCGATATGCCGCGACCTTCCCCCAAAATGACCCGTTCGCCAGCTGGCTTGCGGTTGGTAACATACTTCAAACAGGATGGCGAGAGCCCGGCGAAAATCCGCTTGCTCCATGCCAAACCCTTTAAATCATTGCCATTCCACCGTTGACGTGGAGAGTCTGACCGGTCACGTAAGCGGCCTCAGCGCTCGCCAGATAGACGACGGCGGCGGCGATATCCTCGCTGCTGCCGAGCCGCGCCATCGGCACATTGGCCAGAATCGCGGCTTTCTGTTTCTCATTCAGCGCATCGGTCATCGGACTTTCGATAAAGCCCGGCGCGACGCAATTGACGGTGACATTGCGGCCGGCCACTTCCATGGCGAGGCTCTTCGACATGCCGATCATTCCGGCTTTCGAGGCGGCATAATTGCCCTGCCCCGCATTGCCGGTCACGCCGACGATCGAAGTAATGCCGATGATCCGGCCGAACTTGCGCTTCAGCATGCCTTTGACCGCGGCGCGGCTCAACCGGAAGGCCGCCGTCAGATTGACGGCGAGAACAAGATCCCAATCCTCGTCCTTCAGCCGCATGAAGAGATTGTCGCGGGTGAGCCCGGCATTGTTGACAAGGATGTCGAGGCTGCCGAGCGCGGCTTCCGCCGCGGGCACGAGCTTTTCCACTTGCACCGGATCAGCGAGGTCGCAAGGCAGGACGTGGACGCGGCTTGCGAGTTCGGCGGCAAGCGTTTCAAGTGCCACCGCGCGCGTGCCGGAGATGGCGACGCTCGCCCCTTGAGCGTGCAAGGCGCGGGCGATGGCGGAGCCTATTCCGCCGCTCGCCCCGGTCACCAGCGCCGTCCTGCCGGAAAGATCGAACATCATGTCTCTCAAATATATCGTTTAGCCAAGAGCCTTATAGGCATCGATCTCGGAAGGCACTGCGACACCGACGCCGCTCGCCGTGTCGACGATGCGCTTCAACAGGCCGGTGAGAACCTTGCCGGCGCCGAGCTCGACGAAGAGCGTCACCCCCCGGGCCGCCATGAATATCACGCTTTCGCGCCAGCGGACCGTCGCCGTCACCTGCGCGACGAGGAGTTTGCGGATCTCGGCGGGATCGGTGACGGGCGCCGCCGTCACATTGGCGACGAGCGGAACCTGCGGCGGTTTGATTTCGACGGCGGCGAGCGCTTCGGCCATGACGTCGGCCGCCGGCTGCATCAGCGCGCAATGGAAGGGCGCCGAGACCGGCAGAAGAATGGCGCGCCGCGCGCCTTTCGTCTTGGCGATCGCAATCGCCTGCTCGACGGCGGCTTTCGTGCCCGAAGCCACGACCTGGCCGCCGCCATTGTCATTGGCGATGGCGCAGATCGCATCACCGCCGGTTTCCCGCTGCGCCTGTTCGGCGACGGCAACTCCGGTTTCGTAATCGAGCCCGAGCAGGGCCGCCATGGCGCCTTGGCCCGGCGGCACCGCCTGCTGCATGGCTTCGCCGCGCCGCCGCAAGAGCCGCGCCGCATCGGCAATGGAGAAGGAGCCCGCCGCCGCCAGCGCCGAATATTCGCCGAGCGAATGACCGGCCATGAAAGCGGCATCCCTGGCGAGATCGAGCCCGGCCTCGGCTTCGAGCACGCGCAGGACGGCAAGGCTCACAGCCATCAAGGCCGGCTGCGCATTCGCCGTCAGAGTAAGCTCCGCCTCCGGCCCTTCGAACATCAGAGCCGAGAGCTTCTGGTGCAAAGCCTCATCCACCTCGTCGAAGACGGCGCGCGCCGGCGCGAAAGCCGCAGCCATTTCCCTGCCCATGCCGACCGCCTGCGATCCCTGCCCCGGAAAGATGTAAGCCCGTGCCATGCCTCACGCCAATTGCTGCGCCCATTCGAACGCTGCGAGTTGCATCGCCGGGGGCACGTCTGTCAAGCCATACGTGTTCGACCGCGCATCGCGTGGGCGCATTGGGCAAAGTCCGGCGCCTCGCGGATTTCGGTTGCATGGCCGCTTCGGCGCGTCATCATGCGCAGTCTGATGACTCTTGCTGGCGACTCTTGAAATTGGTGAGCGTCCCCACGCATTGCATGCGCGAGCAATTGCATGGCATGGATGAACATGGCTAGGTTGGCGTGATGGATATTCCAGGAAAGACATGCGGCACGTGCAGCCTGTGCTGCCAAGTGCTGGAAATCGAAGAACTGCAAAAGCCGGCGGGACTGCTCTGCAAGAATTGCGTGAAAGGCGGCGGCTGCGGAATCTATCCGTCGCGGCCGGACGTCTGCCGCGACTATGAATGTCTCTGGAAAGGCGACCGGGGCATGAGCGCGCAGCTGCGGCCGGACCGGGTCGGAACCATCCTCATGGAAGATCCTGACAGCGACGAATATCGCGCCGTCTGCGATCCGACGCGGCCGCTCGCCTGGCGGACTCCCCTGGTCTTCAACCATCTCGTCGCCATGGCGAAGGCCGGCCGCACCGTCGTCGCCAAAGCCGGATTGAAATCCTGGCGCGTCCATGCCAGCGGCGAATGGGGCCCGTGCGTTTGACCATCGCCTTCATCGGCCGCAAGCATTTCTGGCGTCTGGCGCTGGTCCCAAGATCTTGGACGGGCGGTCCCGCTTGATTCCGCCGGATTTCCACGTATAAAGCCCGCTTCCCTGCTTCGGCTGGGGGCTTAACGGAAGGCGCGGCGAGAGGACGATCCCGAAAAGTTGCAGATTTTTCGGATAAGATCATCCGCCAAGACAGAATTCGCCCCGCAGGATCTTGCGATCCGGCTTCCCGTGTCCCCGCCTTCGATTGTTCACTCGAGCCTTTCCGAGGCTCGAAGGGCTTCGCGCCGGAGCATATTTTCGACTGAGAAAGGCAATCCCATGGCTGTTTACGAGCATGTCTATCTCGCTCGCCAGGACATTTCCGCGCCGCAGGTCGACGCCCTGAACGAGCAATTCAAAGGCCTGATCGAGTCTTTCGGCGGCAAGATCGAGAAGCTCGAATATTGGGGGGTCAAATCCCTCGCCTATCGCATCAAGAAGAACCGCAAGGCGCATTTCACCCTCTTCAACATTTCCGCGCCGGCGGCGGCTCTGACCGAAATGGAACGGCAGATGGGCCTCAATGAGGACATTCTCCGCTTCATGACCGTGCGGGTCGAGGAGCTGGAACAGGGTCCTTCGGCGATGATGCGCAAGCGCGACGACGAGGAGCGCGGCGAGCGTGGCGAGCGGGAACGCGGCCGTGGCCGCGGCGAGCGTGGTGAGCGGGAGCGTGGCGAGCGGGAGCGTGGCGATCGTGGCCCGCGCCGCCCGCGCGAAGAAGCCGGTGCGAGCGAAGAGGGGAATTTCTGATGGCAACCGCAGCAGCTCCGGCCCGCCGGCCCTTCTTCCGCCGCCGCAAGACCTGCCCCTTCTCCGGTCCGAATGCGCCGAAGATCGATTACAAGGACACGCGGCTCCTCTCCCGCTATATTTCCGAGCGCGGCAAGATCGTGCCTTCGCGCATCACCGCGGTCTCGGCCAAAAAACAGCGGGAATTGGCCAAGGCGATCAAGCGGTCGCGATTCCTCGGCCTTCTGCCCTATGTGATCCGCTGACCCTGTGCTTTCATTCGCGGAGGCGGGCGCGATCGTCTCCGGCGGGTTTCAACGGCGGCAGCGCTGCGACGAGCGCCGCAACGCTGCCGGAGATCGCAATGAAAAAGGCCGCCGATCAGGCTTCGGCGGTTCGGCTGGGAAGGCTCCGGTGCCTTCCCTAACCGCCTCCAGCGGGACAGCTCGGCGATGACGAACAAGGATGTGCAAGGCTTCGACATTAGGTTTCCGGTCGCCTTCGGCAGCGGCCTCGCGGCCGCTTTGCTTTTCGTCAGCGCCCGGCAACAGGGAACGCTGGCGGCCTTGCTGCTCGCCTCACTGTCGCCATTGCCGATCATGATCGCGACGCTCGGCTTCGGCCATGCGACCGGCCTCGGCGCCGCCGTCGCCGCGGCCGTAACCATGATGGCGCTGATCTCCGCCGCGACGGCGACGGCGATTTCCCTCAAAACGCTCATCACCGCCGGCCTCGGCGGCCTAACTTTCGCCTTGGGCCTCGCTCTGCCGTCCTGGTGGCTGGCCCGGCTCGCCGGATCGGGGCGCGCGCAAGTCGTCATCCCCTTCATCCTGGCCGGCTTGGCCCGCTTCCAACGGCGCACCGGCCGCAAGCCGCTGTCCGAACCAAAGCCGCAGATCGCCGCCGCGCCGCAAATTCCGTTCGGCGATATTCTCATGTCCGCGGCGGCGATTGCCTTCATCGTCGTGACGGCGATCACGCTCGTCCTCGTCTTTCGACAAGGCGGCTATGAAGCCGGCCTCGCCAAGGCGGCGGCGGAGGTCGAACCGCTGATCGCCGAAATGCTCGGGCCCCGCGAGCTGCCGAAGAATGTCGATCTCGCCGCCCTGTCGCGCCTCGTCGTCGAGACCATGCCGGCGACGGCGAGCGGCTTGGTGGCTCTCGCGTTCATGGCCAATCTCTGGCTCGCCGGGCGTGTGGTGCAGCTCTCGCATCGCTTGGCCTTTCCCTGGCCGGACATAGCGCATGGTCTGCGGGCGCCGCGCGGCGCGGCCATTGTTTTCCTCGCCTGCCTCGGCCTTGCCTTTCTGCACGGCCTCGCCGGATTGATCGCCAGCATCGCCGCCGCGGCTCTGGGCGTCGTCTTCGTCCTGCAGGGGCTCGCCGTCCTCCACGATCTGTCACGTGGCATGAAATTCCGCGCCTACTTGCTCTTCGGGCTCTATCTCACGTTCGGCCTGTTGATGCCATGGCCGCTCATTATCTTCGCCGTCATCGGCCTTATCGAGGCGGGCTTTTCCCTGCGCGACCGCAAGGCTCAAGCGGCATCGACGAAAATTTGAAGAACCGAAAGGATCACGACCATGGAAGTCATTCTGCTCCAACGTATCGCCAAGCTCGGGCAAATGGGCGATCGGGTGCGCGTCAAGGACGGCTATGCGCGCAATTTTCTCCTGCCCTCCGGCAAGGCGCTGCGTGCCACCGAAGCCAATAAGAAGCGGTTCGAGTCGCAGAGGATCGAGCTCGAGACGCGCAATCTCGAACTGAAGCACGAGGCCGAGGCGGTCGCCGAAAAACTCGCCGGCAAGAGCTTCACCATCATCCGCCAGGCGGCCGAGACCGGCCAGCTCTATGGCTCGGTCTCCAGCCGCGACATCGCCGAGGCCATCACCGCCGGCGGCTTCATCACAAACCGCAACCAGATCGTGCTCAAGACGCCGATCAAATCGATCGGCCTGCACGAGCTACCGGTGCATCTCCATGCCGAGGTCGAGGTGCCCATCACCATCAATGTCGCCCGCTCGCCGGAAGAGGCGGCGCGGCAGGCCAAAGGTGAGGCGATGAATGTCGTCGAAGAGGCATCGATGGCCGATCTCGGCCTCGAAGTCGGCGCCGCGCTGGCCGAAGCCGCCGGCGAGGAAGGCTGAAACTATCGAGAAGCGCTGATCGGCTGGTCCGATCAGCCTCTTCCTTATATTGACCGCAAGGCACTGCGCTTGCGCGGCGCACAAAGCGAATCCCGCGCCCGTTTGGCGGCCGTCAAACAACCGGCGTCGCAGCTTTCGGCAAGGAACAATCGAGAAGCTGTCGATGGATCAAGCGATCGCCGGAGTTGAGCCCTTAAAATAAAAATTTAAATGGCTTTTGTGGATTGCGGGCGGGGCTTCCGCAACGTCGAGTTTTTGCTCCCGCTCGGCCCGCCTCTATGCGACAAGTGTGAGATTGCGGATCATCGCCGGGGGTGATTCGCCATCAAAGCTGAGACCGCATGCCCACGCTGGAACAATTCGCCGGCCGGCTCGACCGCCCAAACGAAGCCATGCTGCCGGCCAAGACCCAAGATCGCGCGGGCGAGCGAAGCTTCCGTCTGCCGCCGCACAACATCGAGGCCGAGCAGGCGCTGCTCGGCGCCATTCTCGTCAACAACGACGCCTTCGACCGCGTCTCGGATTTTCTCAAAGCCCAGCATTTTGCCGAGGAGCTGCATCGGCGCATCTTCGATGTCGCCGCGCAACTGATCCGCGCCGGCAAGCTCGCGACGCCGATCACCTTGAAGACCTTTCTCGGCGAGCACGACCTCGGCGGGGTGACCATCCCGCAATATCTCGCGCGGCTCGCGGCCGAGGCGACGACGATCATCAATGCCGAGGACTATGGCCGCGCCGTCCATGATCTCGCCGTGCGCCGCGACCTTATCCTCATCGGCGAGGACATCGTCAATGCGGCCTATGACGCGCCGATCGTCGCTGCACCGCGCGATCAGATCGAAGAGGCCGAGCGCAAGCTCTATTCGATCGCCGAGACCGGCCGCTATGACGGCGGCTTCCAGCGTTTCACCGATGCTCTGGCCACCGCCGTAGACATGGCGGCCAAGGCCTGGGAGCGCGACGGCCGACTCTCCGGCGTTGCGACGGGGCTTGCCGATCTCGACCGCATGCTGGGCGGTCTGCAGCCCTCGGACCTCGTCATCGTCGCCGGCCGCCCCGGCATGGGCAAGACGGCGCTCGCAACGAACATCGCCTTCAACATCGCCAAGGCCCATGAATTCCGCCCGCGCCCGGACGGCAGCCATGAGACCGTGAATGGCGGCATCGTCGGCTTCTTCTCGCTCGAAATGTCGGCCGAGCAATTGGCGACCCGCATTATTTCCGAACAGGCGGGCGTGCCTTCTTACAAGATTCGCCGCGGCGATATTTCCGAGGCCGAATTCCACCGCGTCGCCGAAGCCGCGCGCGACATGCAGTCGATCCCCTTCTATATCGATCAGACCGGCGGCATTTCGATCGCCCAGCTCACCGCGCGCGCCCGAAGGCTCAAGCGCCAGCGCGGCCTCGATCTCCTCGTCGTCGACTATCTGCAATTGCTCTCGGCGAGCCGGGCCCGCAACGATAGCCGGGTGCAGGAATTGACCGAGATCACCACCGGCCTGAAAACGCTGGCGAAGGAACTGAATGTGCCGATCCTCGCTTTGTCGCAGCTCTCGCGCCAGGTCGAAAACCGCGACGACAAACGGCCGCAGCTCTCGGATCTGCGCGAATCCGGCTCGATCGAACAGGATGCGGATGTCGTGATGTTCGTCTTCCGCGAGGAATATTATTTAAAGAACAAGCAGCCGCGCGAAGGCAGCGAGGAATTCTTGACCTGGCAGTCCACGATGGAACAGGTGCATGGCAAGGCGGAAATCATCATCGGCAAGCAGCGGCACGGGCCGACCGGCACGGTCGAACTCGCGTTCGAGGCGGAGATGACGCGCTTCTCCAATCTGGCACGAGAGGAAGAACTGCCGGCAAGGTTGTGAGCTTTTCCGCCGGTTCACGATCGCCAGCGACGATGTTATGATTTCGCATGGACAAGGATGAGATCATCGCCCGCCTACGCGCCCGGCAAGACGCCTTGCGCGCCGCCGGCGTCGAACATCTTGCTATTTTCGGTTCGCGGGCGCGCGGCGATTATCGCCCCGACAGCGATCTCGATGTGCTTTTGGATGTACCGTGGGAGAGCAAATTTTCCTTGATTGATCTCGTCGGTGTCGAACGTCTGATCGGCGAAGCGATCGATGCGCCCGTATCCGCAATCATGCGCCGCAGCCTAAAGCCCGATTTCATGGCACGGATCGCCCCTGACGTGACCGAAGTATTCTGATGCCAGCCACGATTCGCGAGCGGCTCGAACATATTCTCGAAGCCACGGTGAACATTCGCACCTTGCTCGCCGGAAAATCGATCGAAAATCTGCGCACGGAACCCTTTACGCGCGCAGCTCCTGAAAAATTCATCGAAATCATCAGCGAAGCGAGTCGCCATGTCCCCTCCGAACTCAGAGACAGACATCCGCAAATAGCCTGGATCGATATTGCGAATATCGGCAATCGCTTGCGTCACGGTTACGACATGGTTGATGAGAGTATCCTTTGGGACATCTATGCTTTCGACATCGACGTGCTCGACCAAGCCGTCAAGCGCATGAAAGATGAAGCCTGAATCTATCGGAAGCCTGAATCTATCGACAGAGAGGTTCCGCAGAGAAGGAGCCTGGAACGCTCGCATTCAATCACTTATTGAAGCTCGACTATGTTTCAGCCGGCGGGCGCGCGGCAGACCTTCGGCAGGTTCGACGACAAGGCTCGGCATGGAGATCTCCTGATCGCAAGCTGGCACAGCGGCCACAGAGGTCCAGACATGCTGAACCTTTGCCCTGCGCTCAATGCCCGGCCGCAGGAGTCGTCGAAGGAGTCGTCATCGGCGGATTTGTCGACGCGGGCGTTGCAGTCGCAGGCCCCGTCGGTGCCGGATTTGCCGGTGCCCCGGCAGCCGGCAAGGGCTCGGTCGTCACATTGGGATCGATCGGTTTTTTGCCGAGCACGGCCTGCACATCTTCATCCTGCACGCGGGCTTTGCCGATCTGCATCCCGATCGCACGCACGACCGCGGGCGCATCGGCATAAGTGCCGTGGCCGATGAGACCGGTCGACTCCGGCGACAGATCATAGACCTTGACGCCGAGGCGACGGAGCGCGGCACGATCGGCGCGATTGCGGGGATTGAGCGCGCCGAGCCGCGGACGATCGCCGGCAAGCCAGCTCGACAGGGACAAAGCCCTGTCCTTTGCCGAAATGAGAACCGAGATATGCGAAGGATCGAGCCGGGCAAGTTGCTCGCGGAAAACCGAGAGATCGATATCCGGCGCTGCGAGCATCACATTGCCGAGCTTGCCATTGAGATCCGGGCTTCCGGCGATCGCCCGCTCGCGCAAGGCTTCCATGGTGAGCCAGGTGCCGAGCGAATGGGCGAGGATGTGGATGCGGCCGATGTCGGGCAGATCGCTCAAATCGCGCAGCATATTGGCCAAAGCGTCACGCGACGCGGTGGCGGTTTCGCGCGCCGCCTCATAGCCCATAAGATTGTCGCTGGACGGCCAGGTGAAGAGCACCGGGACGCCGCCGAAGCGGCCGTCTTCGACGATCTGCGCCAGCCGAAACCGCGCCTCGTCATAGCTGGTGTTGAACCCGTGCACATAGAGCAGCACGTCGCGATTGGACCCGATGCGGCCCGAGATGTGGCTCGCGAGCTCGTTGCGGAACGTCGTCTCGTCGAGGTCGCGGCGCGAGGCCAATATGAAATGCTGCGACGGATTCGGGCCGCCGAAGGCCGGCCGCTCGATCTCGCCGACCTTATGGTGGGGCGGCACGCTGATCATTTGCAGGGAATAATGGGTCCCGTCGCGACTCATTTCATTGGCCGCACCATTCTCCCCATTGCGTGCCGAGGCCACGAAGATGGCGACCAGCTGCGGCGCCTGCTGCGGCGCCGATGAAAACGCGTCGCCGACGGACGCAACCGCCCCCGTGACGTCCGGAATCCCCACCGACCCGCAGCCGGCGAGGACGCTCGTCAACGCCAATCCGATGATGAGATTGAGAAGGCCGCGGCCGCCCCGAGCCGTGCGGCCGAGATGCTGCGTCAGGCCTTGCGAACAATCTTGCGAGAAGCCCTGGCGCCTGCCGCCGCGCGCCGGAACGCTTCGGCTGGCATCGCCGAGCCGTTCGATCGCGCGCCGGATCGGGCTCGGGCCGATTTCGGCTTTGCGCCAAAGGATGGGGCGGCTCAGCATGGCGATCGCGGCGGCTCCGCTCTTTCCAATCCGGCGCGAATTCCGACGCCAAACCAGCGGTGGCGAGCTTTTAGAAACGTTTACGGCTCGCATGATCCGTCAATGCCGGCGAAAGGTGACGAGAATGGGACCCTGCGCAACAGATTATGGCAGGCGGGCGGGAAGCCGGCGGCAGAAACGGCAAAAGATTTCCGTAATTTGTAATTTTTGACGACGATGCTATGTGGACTTGGCAATGTGCATGACCTCCTCATCTGTTCCCCCCGATTACGAAGTCGTCGTCATAGGCGCTGGCGCCGCCGGTCTCGCCGCCGGCCGGCAGCTTGCGCGCGCCGGTGTCAAATTCACGATTCTCGAGGCGCGGCCGCGCATCGGCGGGCGGGCCTTTACGGTTGCGGCGGAGTTTCCTCTGGATCTCGGCTGCGGCTGGCTCCATTCGGCCGATGCCAATCCGTGGACCGCCATTCTCAGCAAGATCGGCTTTGCGATCGACAAGACGCCGCCAGCCTGGGGCCGTCACAGCCTCGATCTCGGGTTCAGCGCGGAAGAGCAGCAGGCCTTCGACCGAGCCATGACCGCATTTCGGCAAGATTTGGTCAAGGCCGCGCGCGAGGCGCCGGACCAACCCGCCGCCAATTTGCTCGCGCCTAAAGGCCGCTTCAACGCGCTCATCGCGGCTGTGACCAGCTATGCGAGCGGGACCGAACCCGACCGGCTCTCGATCCACGACACCGCCGATTATGACGACACCGGCCTCAATTGGCGGGTGCCCGAAGGCTATGGCGCGGGCATCGCCGCTTTCGGCCATGATCTGCCGGTCACCCTCTCCTGTCCGGTCACGCGGCTCGACCATAGCGGCCGGCATCTGCGCCTCATTACGCCGCAGGGCGTGATTACGGCGGAGAGTGTGATCATCACCTTGCCGACCAATCTCCTGGCGCAGGAGGCGCTCGTCTTCGACCCGCCGCTGCCCGAAAAATGCGCCGCCGCCGCCGTCCTGCCCTTGGGCATTGCGGATAAGCTCGTGCTCGCCCTCGATCGGCCGCTGAACCTGCCGAAGGACGGCCATCTGTTCGGCCGGATCGATCGCACCGATACGGCGAGCTATCATCTGCGCCCGTTCGGGCGAAATCTCATCGAGGCCTATTTCGGCGGCCAGCTTGCCGCCGATCTCGAAATCGAGGGGCCTGAGGCCTTCCACGCCTTCGCCGAGGACGAGTTGGCCGGCCTGCTCGGCACGTCCGTCAAGGCGCGGCTGCGCCCCCTGGCGGAGACAGCCTGGGGCCAGGACCCTTTCGCGCGCGGCGCCTATTCTTACGCTCTGCCAGGCCATGCCGAGGCGCGCGGAAAACTCGCCGAGCCGGTCGAGGCGCGGATTTTCTTCGCCGGCGAAGCCTGCTCGAAACACGCCTTTTCGACCGCCCATGGCGCCTATCTGACGGGCATCGCCGCCGCCGAGGCGATCATTGCGGGCAAGGCCGCAGTCGCCTCGCCTCTTTCGGCACATTGATTGCTGCGAGAGCGGGATGAGGAAAAGTGGGAACCGGTTTTCCGGCGCAATCAAGTTTACGCAGATTGCGTGAACTTATCTGCATATCCCGCTCTAAATTATTAGAATTGATCACGTTCATGACTTTGGATTGATTCAATCCAAAGTCATCGTGATCTGACTGACGGTTGCTGCAACTGCAAAGAGCGCTACATGAGCGCAGGCGCGATCGCGCATAAGAAACCGTCTGCAACAATTTCGACGGCCCATCTCTGCGACCTACTCAATGTCTGCCAGCTATAAGATCCGGCTTGTCACATCGATCGGCGAGATCGATGCGGCGCAATGGGATGCCTGCGCCAATCCCGACGCGGCGGCCTTGCGCGGCGGCGCGGACGTTTGCGCTGTGCCAACGGCTCCGAGCGCAGAGCCTCAGGAAGCCGGGCTTCAAGAAACGGTATCGCCGCAAGATTCGGCGCTTCAGAAGGAGCGCTTCAATCCTTTCATCACCCATGCCTTTCTGCGGGCGCTCGAAAGCTCCGGCTCGGTCGGCGCCAAGACCGGCTGGACGCCGACCCATGTGATCGTCGAAGACCAGAGCGGCCGGCTGATGGCGGCGGCGCCGACATACCTCAAGACCCATTCGATGGGCGAATATGTCTTCGATTACGGCTGGGCCGATGCCTATCATCGCGCCGGGGTCAAATATTACCCCAAGGTTCAAGTGGCGGTCCCTTTTACGCCCGCGACCGGCCGAAGGCTTCTCGTGTCTCCGCAAGGCGGCGAGGCGGCCTTGAATGCGCTGATCCTCGGCCTGCGCAGCTGGCGCGAGAAGATCGAGGCCTCCTCGATTCACGTCACCTTTCCGACACGAGGCGAATGGGACGCGCTCGGCCGCAACGGCTTTTTGCAGCGCACCGGCCAGCAGTTTCATTTCATCAACAAGGGCTATGGCGATTTCGACGCTTTCCTCGCCGATCTCACCTCGCGCAAGCGCAAGATGATCAAGCGCGAGCGCAAGGATGCGCTGGCGCAGGCCGGCGGCATCGAGATCGAGCTTCTGACCGGCTCAGCGATCAAGGAGGCGCATTGGGACGCCTTCTTCCTCTTCTATATGGACACGGGCAACCGCAAATGGGGCAGGCCCTATCTCACCCGCGCCTTCTTCTCAGAGATCGGCGCCAGCATGGCGGAGCGCATCCTGCTCGTGATGGCCAAGCGCAAAGGCCGCTATATAGCGGGCGCCATCAATTTTCTTGGGCAGGATGCGCTCTATGGGCGCAACTGGGGCTCGATCGAGGACTATCCCTTCCTGCATTTCGAGGTCTGCTATTATCAGGCGATCGACTATGCGATCGCGCATGGGCTGTCGCGCGTCGAAGCCGGCGCGCAGGGCGAGCATAAGCTCGCGCGCGGCTATGTCGCCGTTCCCACCTATTCGGCGCATGATATTGCCGACCGGCGCTTTGCTTCCGCGATCGACGAATTTTTGGCGCGCGAGCGGGCAGCGGTCGATGATTCGCTCGACGAATATGCGGAAATGGCGCCGTTCAAGAAGGGTGCGTGAGGGTGTAGACTTTACATGATTTTCGATCTGGACAGGCTCGCTGCGATCGAATTAACGCATGGGCCACACGAGAGCCCGAAGGAGCGCGCCATGACGCCTGCCTATGACGACAGCAATATTTTCGCAAAGATTTTGCGCGGCGAGATCCCCTCCCACAAAATCTATGAAGACGATGTAGCGCTGGCGTTCCTGGACATCATGCCGCGCATCGACGGCCATTGTCTCGTGCTCCCGAAATTTGCGGCCCGCAATCTTCTCGATGCCGATCCGGAGGGCTTAAGCGAGCTGATAAAGCGCGTGCAGATCGTCGCGAAAGCCGCCAAGGATGGGCTCGGCGCCGAAGGCATCACCATCCAGCAATTCAACGAAGAGGCCGGCGGCCAGACGGTCTTTCACCTGCATTTCCACATTCTGCCGCGCTGGGAAGGCGTCGCGCTGCGCCCTCCGGTGAGCTTTATGGAGAAGCCGGAAGTTCTCGAGGCGAATGCCGCCAAGATCGCGGCGGCGATCGCGAAAGGATCGTAACCAGCGAATGGAAGATCCCTCACCCTGAGGTGCGAGCCATAGGGCGTTGCGAAGCGACGCCCGTCGCAAGCAACGGGCTATGGCGAGCCTCGAAGGGCGAGGGATCGCTCCCGCGGCGGGATCTGACAGAATTCCTCATCCTTCGAGACGCACGCTTCGCGTGCCCTCAGGATGAGGAATTCTGTTGCGCCACAGGGAATAAACAAATCGGGCTTCGCCACCGAAGCGGCGAAGCCCGATTTTTCAACCTTCAAAACTGCCTAAGTCTCAGTTCTGCAGAGGCACGTTCGGGACGATTCCTGCCGGCTTCTCGGTCTCGTCGGTGGCCGTCGTCTCTTCCGAAACGTCTTCGCCTTCCGGCTCGTCTGGGCCACCCTCCTCGCCGTCGGGTCCGCCCTCGCCGTCATCCGACTTGAGCTTGCGGGCCTTGGCGCGGCGCACTTCCGGCTCGGAGCGCACCCGCTTCTTGCCGGCTTCGACGATGTCGCGCTCCGGCCGCGGCAGCACCGGACCTTCCGGAAAGACGAAGCCGAGCTTCTTCACGCCGTCTTCATCGGCGGTGACGACGACGCGCACCGTGCCGCCATTCTTCAACCGGCCGAACAGCACTTCATCGGCAAGCGGCGTCTTGATCATCTGCTGGATGACGCGCGCCATCGGTCGCGCACCCATCTGCTCGTCATAGCCGTTGTCGACGAGCCAGTTGCGCGCCTCGTCGGTGAGCTCGATCGTGACATTGCGCTCGGCGAGCTGCGCGTCGAGCTGCATGATGAATTTGTCGACGACCTTGGCGATCACGTCATGCGGCAGATGGCCGAAGCCGACGACCGCGTCGAGCCGGTTGCGGAATTCCGGCGCGAACATGCGGTTGATCGCCTCGATATCCTCGCCTTCGCGTTTGGTGCGTGTGAAGCCATAAGCGGCTCGCGCCATGTCGGAGGCGCCGGCATTGGTCGTCATGATCAAGATCACATTGCGGAAATCGATCTGCTTGCCGTTGTGGTCGGTGAGCTTGCCGTGATCCATCACCTGCAACAAGATGTTGTAGAGATCGGGATGCGCCTTTTCGATTTCATCGAGCAGCAGCACGCAATGCGGATGCTGGTCGATCGCATCGGTCAGGAGGCCGCCCTGATCGAAGCCGACATAGCCGGGCGGTGCGCCGATCAGCCGCGAGACCGTGTGGCGCTCCATATATTCCGACATGTCGAAGCGGACGAGTTCGACGCCCAGCGCAATGGCGAGCTGGCGCGCGACCTCGGTCTTGCCGACGCCGGTCGGGCCGGAGAAGAGATAGGAGCCGATCGGCTTTTCGCCGTCGCGCAGCCCGGCGCGGGCGAGCTTGATCGCGGCAGTCAGAGCCGCGATGGCGCGGTTCTGGCCATAGACGACGCGCTCCAGGGTCTCGGTCAGATGTTCGAGCACCTCGGCATCGTCCTTCGACACGGTCTTCGGCGGAATCCGCGCCATGGTCGCGATCGTCGTCTCAATCTCCTTGAGGCCGATCGTCTTCTTGCGCTTGTTCTCGGGGACCAGCATCTGGCTCGCGCCGGTCTCGTCGATCACGTCGATCGCCTTGTCCGGCAGCTTGCGGTCATGGATGTAGCGCGCCGAGAGCTCCACCGCCGCCTTCACCGCCTCGTTGGTGTAGCGGACCTTGTGGAATTCCTCGAAATAGGGCTTCAGCCCCTTCATGATCTCGATCGCATCCTCGACCGACGGCTCGTTGACGTCGATCTTTTGGAAGCGCCGGACGAGCGCCCGGTCCTTTTCGAAATATTGGCGATATTCCTTATAAGTAGTCGAGCCGATGCAGCGCAGCGTGCCTTGCGCCAGCGCGGGCTTCAAGAGATTGGAGGCATCCATTGCGCCGCCCGAAGTGGCGCCGGCGCCGATCACCGTATGAATCTCGTCGATGAAGAGGATCGCCTTCTTGTGATTCTCGATCTCCTTCATCACCTGCTTCAGCCGCTCTTCGAAATCGCCGCGGTAGCGCGTACCGGCGAGCAGCGTGCCCATATCGAGAGCAAAGACTGTCGCATCGGCGAGCACTTCCGGCACCTCGTTCTTGACGATCTTGCGGGCGAGACCTTCGGCGATCGCGGTCTTGCCGACGCCGGGATCGCCGACGAGGAGCGGATTGTTCTTGTGCCGCCGGCAGAGCACCTGAATGGTGCGCATGACCTCGGCTTCGCGGCCGATCAGCGGATCGATCTTGCCGTCGCGCGCCTTCTTGTTGAGATTGACGCAGTAAGCGTCGAGCGCACCCTCTTTCTTCTTCGAATCGCCGGAGTCCTTTTCCTTCGGCTCGCGGTTCTCCTCGTCCTCGACGCCGCGCGGCGTCTTCGACGGGTCGGACAGGCCTGGACGCTTGGCGATGCCGTGGCTGATGTAATTCACCGCATCATAGCGGGTCATGTCCTGCTCTTGCAGGAAATAGGCGGCGTGGCTCTCGCGCTCGGCGAAGATCGCGACGAGCACATTGGCGCCGGTGACTTCTTCGCGGCCGGAGGACTGGACATGGATGACGGCGCGCTGGATCACCCGCTGGAAGCCGGCCGTCGGCTTGGCATCCTCGCGGCCGTCGCTGACGAGATTGTCGAGCTCCTGATCGATATAGTCGCGCAGATTCTTCCGCAAAAGCTCGAGGTCGACGGAGCAGGCCCGCAGGACCGCCGCAGCATCGCTGTCTTCCGTCAGGCTCAACAGAAGATGCTCGAGCGTCGCATATTCGTGGTGACGCTCATTGGCGACGGCGAGAGCGCGATGCAGGGTTTGTTCGAGATTACGCGAAAAGGAGGGCATGGCGGCTCCGATCTCTCATTTCTTTTCCATGATGCATTGCAACGGATGCTGGTGCTTCCTGGCATAGTCCATCACTTGCGTGACTTTCGTCTCGGCGACTTCATAGGTGAAGACTCCGCATTCCCCGACGCCATGCTGATGGACATGAAGCATGATGCGGGTCGCCTCTTCCGGTCCCTTGTTGAAATATTTCCGCAATACGGCAACCACGAACTCCATCGGCGTGTAATCGTCGTTCAAGAGCAAGACGCGATACATATTTGGACGCCGTGTCTGCGTCTTGGGCCGCGTGATGACCGCCGTCCCGGCACCCGACCCATGGTCGCCGCCTTTTTGCTGGTCTCTCGATGCCCTCAAAGGCATGCTTCCGCCTCCCATTTATCGTCACATGGGGCGGGCCAAGGCCGGCCGCAACCTGTATCCCCGCCCCCGACTGCAACCGCCGAACCCACCCCTCCTTCGCGCCGAAAGATCTGCGGTCCTGCGGCTCAGTGCCTTCGCGCCCCTGCGCGCAGAATCTCGCCGCCGAGCCCGATCCTGCGGGCTGCTGAGCGACATCAGCACCAGCCTGACCAATATGCGCGATGCGACCACACTGGTGATGATAACTCGCCTTCGGCCGTGCCGACTACCTCTGATTTTGGGCGATCGGCATGTCGCGGCTCACCAATCCGCGCGCCGCGACATGCCGATCGCCACGGCCAGGATCACCCGAGGCACGGCTATCATGCAAGATCCGGACTATCTTTGAAAAGGCCGCATGCCGAGGCGTTAGGACGCAATCCACCGCTTCCGCGCGGCTGCCGCGCCTTGCCGGCAGAGCTTCGTTCAAGCTCGAGAGCCGATCCCGATCATGTGGAATTGTTCGCGATCCAGATGATCGGGACAAATCGGCTCTACATCAAAGAAGTAGAGCATGTCCCTTATCGGAAAAGTCTGTCAACTTTTCCGGGACATGCTCGAGAGCCGACATGCTCCAACGGGCCTCGACGCATGCCGCGCTCCCGATCGGCCGCGGCTTCCCGCCGCCTGCGAAACAAGCGCAGCAGACGATGCAATCAAGCCAGCGATTTGGCGCCTATTCCTGTCGATCGGGCGCGATCGACAGGAATAGGCGTTCGAAGCAGCACAAAATCAAAAGGCTCGACGCATGTCGAGCCTTCCCCCGTCTTTTGAGGCGCAAACCAAACCTGGCAACCAGGGCTGCACCCGGCGAAAGCCTGGCGGTGAGCCGTATCGCTTATTTGATCGCTTACTTGGGAGCAGAAGCGGCAGCCTGGACCTTGGCCAAGGCGTTTTCCAAAGGCTTGAACGCTTCCTTCGCGAGGCTGGTGTAGAGCTCGCCGATCTTCGTGGCCTGCGCGACAAAACCCTCATAGGTGGTCTTGGCATAGTCCGACTGGATCTGGATCGCATTGTCGAGCGACTTCGCGCCGAGGAGCCTTTCGACATAGGCCGAATTGTTCTCCAGCGCCTTCTTCGAATAGTCGGTCGCCTCGGCGGCGATCGTCTGGAACCCCTTGGCCAGCGAAGAGGCAACGGCGGTCGTGGCGTCGAGCTGCTCTTTGCCGAATTTTTGGAATTCTTCGAAATTATTCGTCATGCTT
This sequence comes from uncultured Alphaproteobacteria bacterium, assembly GCA_963704745.1. Lineage (GTDB taxonomy): Bacteria > Pseudomonadota > Alphaproteobacteria > Rhizobiales > Beijerinckiaceae > Methylovirgula. The sequence continues at coordinate 1,520,493 of OY969936.1, read as the reverse complement.
ACTCCTCCGACGGGATGCGCGTGCCGCTCGATCAGACGGTGTCATTGAGCCCACGCCAATGGCGACCCTCTAGGAAGGTCCCATGGCGAGCTCTATACCGCATTGCACAATCAACGTCAATGTTTTTTGCACTGCAAAACAATATCCCATCTTGGAACTCATTCCGCCGCTTTAATTCATTCGGTTAACCGTCAGGTAACCGGACCGATTTAGCGTCCTCCAGAAAGCGTTTGCAGGACGCCGGCGATCGGCTGCGCTCAGCCATCGGGCGAAATCAACAAGTTGGGCCATGTTTCCGGATCAGGCCACTGGTCCCGGGCGGGCTCTGAGGCAAGAGCCGGCCGGCGAGATATCGGGGGTCGCGGGGTATGTCGAAGCGTTGCAGGGCGGTGCCTGGTCGTTCATTCAGCGCCGCAGCCGGGTTTTTGGCCGGTCTTGGTCTTTTCACCGCGTTCTTCGCCTCTCCGGCCGAAGCATGGCACCGGCACCGCCATCATCACCATTACCACCATCATCATCATCATCCCCATCACTTAGGGTCCGGCTTTTACCTGCGTCACACGCGGCCGGGCGCGGCCTTCACGTCGCAATTCGCGGCGCTCGTCGTCGACGGCAACACCGGCCGCGAGCTTTATGGCCGCAATGAAAGCGCTTTGCGCCATCCGGCCTCGATCACCAAGGTGATGACGCTTTATCTTTTGTTCGAGCAGCTCGAGAAAGGTCGGCTGCGGCTCGACTCGCGCATCCCGATCTCGGCCCATGCGGCCGCTCAGGCGCCGACGAAACTCGGGCTGCGGGCCGGCGCAACGATCAGCGTCGACAGCGCGATCAAGGCGATCGTCACCCAATCCGCCAATGACATTGCGGTTGCGGTTGCCGAGGCGATTGGCGGCAGCGAATCGAATTTCGCGGCGATGATGACCCGCAAGGCGCATGCGCTGGGCATGACGCGAACCCATTACGCCAATGCCTCCGGCCTGCCGAACGACGAGCAGCTCACGAGCGCGCATGACCTTGCTATTCTCGGGCGCGATATTCAGGCGCGCTTCCCGCGCTACTATCGCTATTTTTCGACCCGGGTCTTCCATTTCCACGGCATCGCCTATCGCAATCACAATCACCTCCTCGGCCGTGTCGAAGGGATCGACGGAATCAAGACCGGCTATACCCGCGCCTCGGGCTTCAACCTTCTGACCTCGGTGAAACGCGACGGCCACTTCATCGTCGCGGTCGTCCTCGGCGGCGCGAGTTCAGCGGGCCGCGACCGCATCATGGACGATCTCATCGAGGCGCATATCGACGATGGCTCGACCCGCCGCACGGCGCCGATGATCGCTGAAACTTCCCTGCGTGAAGGCAACAGCGAGCGGCGCACCATCGAAGCGGTGACGTCTCCGGCCGAGCCGATGCCGCTCGCCGGAGCCGTGCATGTCGACCCCATGCGAGTCGGATCGCTCGGCACGCCGATGCCGGTCGAGAGGCCGCGCCCCGCCTATGTCTCTGCGGCGCCGAAGCCGATCAAGGATCGCGAAGCGAGCCTGGAAACCGGCCGGACGAAACGCGCCTATTTCGATGGTTCGACGGAACGGCCGACGACGTCGAGCGCGACGCCGACCAGCCTGCGTTGGGTTGTCGGACCGGCTCCGGCGAAAGAAGGCGAAAGCGATGCCAAGCGGCGCGCCGATGCCGAAGGCACCCGCGCCGCGGCAGACGCGACCGGCGTCGCGGTCGATTCCGAGCGCCCCGCTGCCGCGCGCTCCGGCTGGATGATCCAGATCGGCGCTACCGATGATGTCGCCGAGGCGAGCGAATTGCTCGCCCGCGCCAAAGCGCATGGGCCGGAATCGCTCAGCATGGCGAAGCCCTTCACCGAGAAGATCCGGAAAGGATCCGAGACGTTTTACCGGGCCCGCTTCGCCGGGCTCGAGGCCGGAACGGCCGAAGCCGTCTGCAGATCCCTCAAGCGATCCGGCTTCGCCTGTTTCGCAACTAAGAATTGAGGAATTTCTGTTCCTCTTGAAACCGATAACGCCAGAAATTCGTGTTGCGTATGGAGTTCAGTGGTGACGTCGCATGAGTACGTCCTTGGCCTCGTTCACCCGCGCGGCGAGGTCGGTCGAGCCCCCCTGGTCGGGGTGCAACTTCTTGATCAGCGAGCGATGCGAACGCATGACGTCGTCGCGCGTCGCTCCTTTTTGAAGGCCCAGGACTTCATAAGCTTCGTCCTCGGTCATGGCGCCAGGACGCGGCGCAACGGCTGGACGACGGCCCCACGTGTCAGGCTCGTCGTCGCGTGCCGCACGCCATCCGGGAAACCGGCGGTCGAGATACGCCTCTAGAAAGCGCGCGCCTTCCGGATCGTCGCGAAGACAGAGGCGATGCAGCGTCTCGCATTGCAGGCGGCTCAGCCGATCGAGCGATTTGCCCTCGTCGGGGCCGGCGAGAATCGTCCCGCTGATGATGCCGCTCGCATGATCGAGCTCCATTTCGACCACGGCGGAGCGGACTCGCGAAAGACCGCTCGCCCGCGGCGCCCCGCCTCGCGCCGGCGGCGGCACCGAGCCCTTGGCAAGGAACTTCGCCGCAGAACGCTTCCTCGCCGTCGCAAGGAGCCAGAGGCCGAGGAGGCCCAAGCCGACGCCGACGTCGGGCCGGCCCCGCACCGCCAGCACAAAGCCAAGGCCGAGCGCCATCGTGCCGGCGCCCAAATTCAATATCCACGCGAGAGCCGCCGGATTGGCCCGCACGAAGCTGCGCAGCGCATAGAGCGACAGCCATACGACGAGAAACCCAGCCAGAATATAAGGCATCGCCGCCCCCGCTCCGTCAGCACACGCACAGCAAGTCGATCTGCAATCGGTCCATCTGCAATCGGTCTATCTGCAATCGGTCCATGAGCAACAAGTCGGTGTGCAACAAGTCGGTGTGCAACAAGCGCATTGGAGTGACCTCCCGCAATTTTCCGGCGCCGCCGCCCCCCGAAGCGCCGCTCGCCGCCCGAGCCTCGGTCGGAAGCCTCGGTCGGAAGCCCCGGCCAAGCTCGCGCCCCAAGCTCGCGCCCATGCACCCCTGCCGGACGGCGTTTCGCCACCCGACCTCGTCGCTTCAATGTCCTACGCCGGCCGCGTCTCGGCAAGCGGCTTCCGGCGATTCTCGATTCTAATTTCCGTCCCGAGAAGACGACTGCGGCAATAGCCGTCGGCCTAGATCTCCTCCCATTTCTGCACCCGCCAGACTTCCGCTGCGGCGCTGGCCTGCCAGTCCCCCCAGGCCGGCAGAGCCACCATCTCGTCCATATAGGCGCGGCTCTCGCCCGTGACCGACACGTCATAACTATGCAAGCGGCTGACGACGGGCGCAAACATCGCATCCGCCGCTGAAAAAGCACCGAAGAGGAAGCCGCCTCCCGCGCCGAATTGCCGCCGCGCCGTGGCCCAGGCTTGTTCGATCCGCGCGATATCGGCGGCGGCTTCGGGAGTGAGAGCCCGTGCCTTGACTGGCCGGCGCATGTTCATCGGCAGATGCGCGCGCAGCCCCATGAAGCCTGAATGCATCTCGGCCGCGAGCGAGCGCGCCATGGCCCGCGCCGCCTTATTCTGCGGCCAGATGCCGATCTCCAGATAGGTTTCGGCGAGATATTCGATGATCGAAAGCGAGTCCCAGACGGTGATGCCGTCATCGCGAAGCACCGGGCATTTGCCGCTCGGCGAATGGCGCAGGATTGCCGCCGCCGTCGTCTCCTGCCCCAGCGGAACGACGATTTCCGTGAACGGAATATCGAAGTAGCGCATCAGAATATAGGGCCTAAACGACCAGGACGAATAGGCTTTATTGGCGATGACGAGTGTGAGCGGCATGGGGCTTCGGCCTTTCGGGAATGATCCGTGGCGGAGATGATCTTGCTCTGCCCCTACGGTCCCGGAAACCACGCGTCGGTCCGGCCCGCCAGATGATAAGCGGCAAGGCCGATCCATTCATGCATCGCATTGTCGACCATTCCCAGCTCGTCGAGCGCCATATGCGGCGGCCAGAAATCGCGCGCGTCGCCATAGGTCCGGTAATCGACCGGATAGGCAATGACGTTGAAACCCGCCTTGCGAAAAATGCCCATGGAGCGCGGCATGTGCCAAGCCGAGGTGACGAGCAGCCAGGTTTCGTCCGGCTTCGGATCGACGAGCGCGCGGGTGAAGACCGCATTCTCCCATGTATTGCGGGACTTTTCCTCGAAGATCATCTGGTCGGCGGGAACGCCGAGCGAGAGCCAGAGCCCGCGAACGGCAGGCGCTTCCGAAGCGCCCTTCCCCGAGATGCTGGCGGAGCCGCCGGTGAAGACGAGCCGTGCCTTGGGAAAGCGCCGCGCCAGAGCGACGCCGGCGGTGAGCCGCGCCGCCGGCGCGAGCAAAGTGGGGACGCCACGGGCGAAAGTCAGATCGGCATCGAGCGCGCCGCCGAGCACGATGATGCCGGCCGGCGCCACCATCTGCGCCGGCGGCGGAAAACGATCCTCCAGAGGCCGCAGCAAAAGCGCGCCCACCGGCGAAAAGCCGGCGATGGCGAGCAGAATAATGGCTGTCGCCGCGAGCCCGCGGCCGAAACGCGCCCAAGGGCTGAGGCTCAAAAGGACGCCGAGAACGCCGAGGATGAGGATGAAATTGATCGGCTCGGCGACGAGCCAGAAGAGCTTGGAAATGACAAAGAACATCAAGACCTGCGGGAGATGGAGGGCAGCGCAGAGTCCAATCAGCCTCGCGGATTTGCGCTATGCCCGCACAGCATTCTTTAGACTCGGCTCTGTACAGCGGTCTCATAATTCAAAAGGAGATGCTGCACCACCATCGCAGTTGCCGTGGCTCCGTCACCTTCGGCCGGAGCGCATGAGTGCAAGACTGCTTTTCTCGCGCCTGCTCTGACACATCTCAGGCGCGCTCATCTCCATGCCCGCCTTCCGGCAAAGTCTCATCCTCTTCGGCTTCCGGCGCGGCGGGGATGGCATAGCTGCCTTTGAGCCAGCGATGGAGGTCGATATCGGCGCAGCGCTTCGAACAGAACGGCCGATGCTCGAATGTCGAAGGCTTGCCGCAGATCGGACAGGGCCGCGGTGGCGCCTTTACCTTCTCCTGGATGATCTCGGACATGGCTCGGCCCCTTTGGCCGTTAGAGCGGCGTGCATTCAAATGGACTCGGCACCGCCGCCATATTCTTTTATTGGAGCATCGGATTATCCCAAAACCGGTTCCCACTTTTGGGTCCGATGCTCTAGCGAAGCTTTGCAAAAGCTCGGACCTAAACCCGATTGAGCCAGAAGACATGGGCCGGATAGCCTTCGCCGGCAAGCAGCGACAGCGTCTCATAGAGCGGCAGGCCGACGACCGAACTATAAGAGCCGACGAGCTTCTGGACGAAAGTGCCCGCGAGCCCCTGAATTGCATAGCCGCCGGCCTTGCCGCGCCATTCGCCCGAGGCGAGATAGGCCTCGATCTCGTCACCCGAGAGGCGCTTGAAGCGCACCCGCGTCTCGACGAGGCGCTTGCGCACGGCCCCTTTCGGCGAAACGAGCACGAGGCCCGTGTGGACGCGATGGGCGCGGCCGGAGAGAAGCCGCAGGCATTGCGCGGCCTCGTTGACGACCTCGCATTTCGGCAAGATTTGCCGGCCGACGCTCACGACAGTGTCGGCGGCGATCAGAAAGGCGCCGTTGAGCTCCGGGCGGCTATTGGCGACTTTGAGCGCCGCCTGCGCCTTCTCGGTCGCGAGCCGCGCCGCCAAGAGGCGCGGCAATTCGCCTTTTTTCGGCGTTTCGTCGAGATCGACGGGCAAAAGCGCGTCGGGCTCCAGCCCCGCCTGCAGCAAGAGCTCCAGCCGGCGCGGCGAGGCCGAGGCCAAAATGAGCTTGGGCCGCCAGGTCTTGGTTTCGCCTTTCACGGCTCTGCTCTTGGTTTGGCTCGAGTTTGGTTTGGCCTGGGGACTATTTGAACCGATAGGTAATGCGACCTTTGGTCAAGTCATAGGGTGTCATTTCGACGAGGACCTTGTCGCCGGTCAAGACGCGAATGCGGTTCTTGCGCATTTTGCCCGCGGTATGGGCGATGATTTCATGACCATTTTCGAGCTTGACGCGAAAGGTCGCATTCGGCAGCAATTCCGTCACGACGCCTGGAAATTCGAGCAATTCTTCCTTCGACATTTCATTCCTTTGTTTGGACCGCCTGTTGCGGCTGCGTCACCGGGGCGCCGGGCGTCTGTCCCTAGCGGAAAATCGCTCCACTTTTCCGATAGGGCTTCGGCCCTTTGACGCAGAGCGAAGCTCCGGTCATTGGACAGATTGGACAGAGAGAGAGCCGATATGCTCTGTTCATCTGGATCGATCGAGCGTTCGACGCAATCGGCTCGGACCTTGGCGCACCGCAAGGCGAAGCGACCCCACGCCGCCTCAAAACTCCCCAGCTCATCGAGGATGCGCGCAGGCGCGGCGCATCCGCGCGAAACGGCCCCACATTACGAAAGCTTTCGAACGATGTAGGATGAGCTGCGCCGGACCCTAGTCGAGAACGACGGATTTGTGAACTGTCGGAACAAGGACCGGCGTGGATTACCCGGGACTTCTCACACTGGCCTCGCCCGCGCCGCCCGCGCGGAGCTTCGCAACTGCGCGAAAATCGCAGAATGGTCAATGCGGCACATCCGGCGGCGCAGGGCTCGGCTCTTCCGTCCCGCTTCCCGCAGCAGCGGCATCGGCGGCCGCGAAGGCCTTGAACCGGCGGATGGCGAAGGGAATTGTCGCGAGATAGGCGAAGCTCAGGCAAACCAGCATTTCCATGGGAAAAGTCGCGAGGAGGAGCACGATCATCGCGACGCCGAACAGGACGGCGATCACATATTCGCGCGGCACCCGACCGATCCTCTTGCCGGAAAAATGCGGAATGCGGCTCGCCATCAGAAAGGCGATCAGGAGAACATAAGCGATTTCGAAGGGCGCAAACCAATGGGTGGCCGGCACGCCGAGGACGGAGAGGCTGAGATAGAGCGGCAGAAGGCCGACGACGGCGCCGGCCGGCGCCGGCATGCCGGTAAAGAAATGCGCCTGCCATGCCGGCCGGGCCGGATCGTCGATCATGACATTGAAGCGCGCCAGCCGCAGCGCGCAGGCGATCGCGAAGACGAGCGCGGCGAACCAGCCGAGGCTTTTGATCTGGTGCAGGTTCCAGAAATAGAGGATGAGCCCCGGCGCGACGCCGAAATCGACGAAATCGGCGAGCGAATCGAGCTCGGCGCCGAAGCGCGAGGTGCCGCGCAAGGCGCGCGCCAGCCGGCCGTCGAGGCCGTCGAGGATCGCCGCCACGATCACCGCGATGACGGCGATCTGAAATTGCCCTTCGACGGCAAACCTTATGCCGGTGAGCCCCGTGCAGAGCGCCAGGAGCGTGACGAGATTGGGCAGAATGATCCGCAGCGGCACCGCGCGGAACCGGCGCCGGCGGACCATGCCGAGCCCCTCCGAGCCGGCTTCGAACGAATCGCTCGCGGAATCTTGCCCGGAAGCGGCGGGCCGCGCGGACATGTCGGCGCGAGACCGATGCGACGCCTCTCTATCGAAGGATCCGCTCATGCTGCATGGCCTCTCGAACTTTGCATGCGCCCGGCTCAACTCAGCTTGAAGCTGCGCTGCGGCTCCTGCATCCGGAAATCCGCAATGATCGTTTCGCCGGCAATCGCGCGTCCGCCCGGCCCGACGAGCGGCCGTGCGCCCGCCGGCAGATAGACATCGACACGCGAGCCGAAACGGATCAGGCCGATGCGATCGCCGACGCCGACGTGATCGGCGGACGCGACGAAGCAGACGATGCGCCGCGCCACCAGACCGGCGATCTGCACAATGCCGTAGCGGCCGTTCGCCGCCTCGATCACGAGGCTGTTGCGCTCATTGTCCTCGCTCGCCTTGTCGAGATCGGCATTGATGAAGAGGCCGGGCCGGTAAACGATCTTGATGATCCGGCCGGCCACGGCGGCCCGATTCACATGGCAGTCGAAGACCGACATGAAGACCGATATGCGCAGCAAAGGCTCGCTGCCGAAGCCGAGCTCCGGCGGCGGCGTGAACAGCCCCACAGAGGCGACGGTGCCGTCTGCCGGCGAGACGACGATTCCTTCATCGAGCGGGACGAGCCTTGCCGGATCACGGAAAAAATAAGCGCACCAGAGCGTCAGCGCCAGGCCGATCCAGCCGAGCGGAGCAAATATCCAGCCGAGGACCAGCGCCGCCACCGCGAAAATCGCGATGAAGACATAGCCCTCCTTGTGGATGGGCACGATCTGCTTGCGGATCGAATCGATGATGGACATGGGCGGCGCGATCTTCATCCGGACGTCGCACAGGATATGGCCTGCTTGAAGCGAAGTTGCAAAGCCTATCTGAGCGAGCGGCCGATCGCGGCGCCGGCGCGGTCCGGCTCACGCGCCGGCGATCGCAAGCACAGATCAATTAGCGGAGGCATCAGCCGATCGTGACCTCTTCGTCGCGATCCAAATAGGGCTGAGCTGCACGGGCGCCTTCCACCTCCGGATATTCATGATCGAGCTGCAGCCTGAGGCTCGCCGGCTCCGCCGCCGCGGCGCGGCGCAGCACTTCTTCCGCCTGGCGCACCTCGTTCTGCCGGTTCCACATGGCCGCATAGACGCCGCCCCTGGCAAGCAGGACGTTATGTGCGCCGCGCTCGATGATCCTGCCCTTGTCGAGAACCAGGATCTCATCGGCATTGACGACAGTCGAGAGGCGGTGTGCGATGACGAGAGTCGTGCGGCCTTTCGAGATCGATTCGAGCGCATCCTGAATTTCGCGCTCGGTGAAACTGTCGAGCGCCGACGTCGCCTCGTCGAGCACGAGAATGGGCGGTGATTTCAAGATCGTCCGAGCAATCGCGATGCGCTGCTTCTCGCCGCCGGACAATTTCAGGCCGCGCTCGCCGACCTGAGATTCGTAACCCTCGGGCAAGGAGTCGATGAAGCGATCGATCATCGCATGGTGCGCCGCCTCCTTCACCTCGGCCTCGCTCGCGTCCCAGCGCCCGTAGCGGATGTTATAGGCGATCGTATCGTTGAAGAGCACGGTATCCTGCGGCACCATGCCGATCGCCGAACGCAGGGAATTCTGCGTCACCGCCCCGATGTCCTGGCCGTCGATCGTAATATGGCCGGATGACGGCTCGTAGAACCGGAAGATGAGCCGCGAGATCGTCGATTTGCCGGCGCCCGAAGGGCCGACGATGGCCACCGTCTTGCCCGGCGGCACTTCGAAGCTGACGCCCTTCAGGATCTCGCGATCGGCATCATAGCGGAAGAAGACATTGTCGAAGCGCAAATGGCCGCCGCGGACGACGAGCGGCCGGGCATCGGGCTTGTCCGTGATCTCCGGATGTTGCGCCAGAACGTCGAACATCATCTCGAGATCGATCTTGGCCTGGCGGATGTCGCGGTAGACCATCCCGAGAAAGTTCAAAGGCTGGTAGAGCTGGATCATCATCGCATTGACGAGCACGAAATCGCCGACGCTGTTGGTGCCGGCCCTGAGGCCGATAATGGTCATCACCATCACTGCCGTCAGCCCCAGAGTGAAGATGAGCGCCTGACCGAAATTCAGATAAGTCAGGGACGTATAGGTCTTGATGCTCATCTTCTCATAGCGCGCGATCGACTTGTCGTAGCGCTCGGCTTCCCGCATTTCGGCGCCGAAATATTTGACCGTTTCGAAATTCAGGAGACTGTCGATCGCCTTGGTATTGGCGTCCGTATCGCTCTCGTTCATCGAGCGGCGGATCGCGATGCGCCAATTGGTGGCGGCGAAGGTGAAGGCCATATAGGCGCCGATCATTGCGGCGACGACCACCGCATAGCGCCAATCGAATTGGAAGACGAAGACGGCAAGGATCAGCACGAATTCCACCGCCGTCGGGATGGCGATCAGCACCATGGTGCGGACCACGGTTTCGATCGCATTGCGACCGCGCTCCAGCACGCGGGTGAGGCCACCGGTCTTGCGTTCGAGATGGAAGCGCAGGGACAGCCGATGCAAATGGACGAAGACATCCTTGGCGAGACGCCGCACCGCATGCATGGCGACGGCGGCGAAGACCGCATCGCGCGCCTGGGTGAAAAACGCCACGCCGATCCGCAAAGCGCCGTAAAGAACGGTCAGCGCCAGAGCCCCTGCGACAATCCCGAAGACATGCTGCGCGCCGCCGTGCCCGGTCAGCGAGTCCGTCGCCCATTTGAAGGAATAGGGGACGGCAATGGTGACGAGCTTCGCGATCAGCAGCAACGCAAAAGTCGCCAAGACGCGCAGCTGCAGATCGCGGCGCCCGCTCGGCCAGACATAGGGCCAAAGCCGTCGCCAAGTTTGACGGAAGGAGGATTTGCCGAAAGACGCTTGGTTGGTAGCAGCCGGCGCGCCGGCCGCGGATAAAGGAGGCAAGGATCGTGACATCGCTCAAGGCCGCTCGAGCCCGGAAGATGCGGCCCGCGTTCAGTGCCAATTCGCCTTCATATATGACGGCGCGGCGAAAAACGCATCTTCCGCGAGGAAGACGCAAGAATGCGTGATGATCGCGGCCCGCCGAGCGGAAACAGCGATACCATTCGATATATAGCTCTCTATTGAATTGGCATACTGATCACCTCAATGATCGGCATGCGGCAGCACGAAGACTTGCCCAGGATAGATCAGGTTGGGATCGCGGATCTGGCTGGCATTGGCTGCATAGATCAGAGTGTAGCGAGTGCCGCGGCCAAAAGTCTTGCGGCTGATCCGCCAGAGGCTGTCGCCACGCGCCACGGTCGCAATGCCGATCTCCGTCACGACGGCGCTGCTCGGCGTCGCTTGCGGCAAGGCGGTGGCCGCGGATTTCGAGCCCTCCTCCTTGGCCGGAGCGGGTTCGGCCGTTCGTTCAAGCTTGGCCTCGACGGCGGTGACGGGCACATCGAAAGGCACTTCCGCGCGGGCGGTCACCTTGCCGGTCGCGTCAATGGCGTCGGCCCGAACCGCGTAATGCCCGGCCGTCACGCCCTTGCGGATCGTCACTGACCAGTGCCCGTCGGCATCGGCAGTGACATCGGCCAAATGGCTTCCCTCGAGATAGATCCGCAAATGCGTCCCCGGCGCCGCAAGGCCCGTGGCGTAAAAGGCACCCTTGCCGGCTTCCGCCGTCTTGAACGCCACCGCCGGCACCGCAGGTGCCGTTGCGGACGCGGGCTGCGGCGGCTTGTTCGGCGCTGCCGATGGCTCTTCCTTGGCTAAATTTTCCGGTTTTCCGCCGGCGGCCGGCTCGGCCGCGGTTTTGGCCGAAGTTTTGGCCATCGGATCGGAAAGCAGCACACTCGCCTTGCCCGGCTCGGTGAGCGCGACCACGACGCCCTTCTCACCCTTGGCGGGCACGGACACGGTGATGGTCTGGCGCGATTGGACCGCAGGGCCCGCGCCGGAATGGCTGCGCAGCGCCAGCACATAATTGCCCGGCGCCAAGGCCGGCGGCACGATGACGAAATCACCGGAATCGCCAGCCTGCGCCTCGCCGATCACCTTGTCCCCGGCCATCAGATCGATTTTCGCACCCGGCTCGCCGCGGCCGGCGACGACCGATTCGCCGGAAGGCTCGACCCGCACCGTATCGAAGGCCGGAAGGATCGGCTGCGGCTTTGCCGCCACGGCGGTCGCCACTTGCGCCGGCTTGGCGGAAGGCGGCGCAGGCACCGGTTCACCGGCGGGGCTTTTTGCCGGCAAAGGCGCTTGGCTCACCGTTCGCGGCTTCAAGGGAGACACGCCCGGCAGCAGCCCTTGCCAGGCGAGCACGCCTGCGACAATTGCAAGACTTGCCCCGACAGAGAGAGCGATGATCTGCCTGCGCACCATCACCTTTTGCCTTTCGCGCCGGAATATAAGCCGGCCGCCATCAACCCGCCACAGGATTTACCCACAGACGACAGGCCTTTTCGCGCCTTTTGCGATCAATAGACGATTACAATAACGGTATCCGCCCCGCGGACGCCAGTCCCCGAATACGCCCGTGTCCGCGCCAATGGCAAAGAGGCCGGCGCATTCTCCACGAAATTGCACGCATGACCCAAACCACGAGCAAGGCCGAATCCCCCATCGACAACTCGGGCCATCGCCTGATCCGCAACATCTGCGTCTATTGCGGCTCGGCCGCCGGGACCGATCCGCTCTATGATGCGGCGGCTCGCGCATTCGGGCGCATTCTCGCCGAATCCGGCGTCGGCCTCGTCTATGGCGGCGGCGGCAGAGGGCTGATGGGTGTCATCGCCAATTCCGTCATCGCGCATGGCGGCACCGTGACCGGCATCATCCCCGCTTTTCTCACGGCGCGGGAGAAGCCGATCAAGGAGGCGCAGACGCATGTGATCGTGCCCGACATGCATAGCCGCAAGTGGATGATGTTCGAGCGCGCCGATGCCTTTGTCGCATTGCCGGGCGGCATCGGCACTTTGGAAGAGCTGGTCGAGCAATTGACCTGGGTGCAGCTCGGCCGTCACACCAAGCCGGTGGTGATCGCCGACATCGCCGGCTTTTGGCGACCGCTGCTCGCTCTGTTCGAACACATGCGCGAGCACGGCTTCATCCAACCTTCCTTGGAGGTTCGCTATCTCGTGGCGGAAAAAATCGAAGACGTGCTGCCGATGATCGAAGCGGCGCTGGCCAAGACCCGCGCTTTAGGGATCGCGAAAGAGACGCTCGATACGCCGCTGTGAGAGATGCGCCGACCAGGAAGTAGCTCAGTTTGAAATTCGGCTCTCAATCCGTTGCCGCCCGCACCGGGCCTGCACCGCGCGACACGGTTCACCATCGCAACGCGTAGACCCAGCCGGTCGTTGCTGATTTCTTGAAGATGGCTTCGCGTTCGGCACCCTCGAATTCATAGTGCACGACGCCTTCGGGCTGAGACAACATAACCTTTGTCGCCGCGGCCAGAGTCGGGCTGCCCAGTTCTGCAGGAAACTCGAACAGCAAGTGTGATTCGCGATGCAAGGCAGTCTGACCGCGGCCATCCAGCGCGTAGAACATCACCTGCTTCGGGAAACCGACCTTCTTGTCGATCGACGCGGCGACTTTCTTCATCGCGACGGATACGCCGAGCGCACCGATCACCCGTCCGTCCTTCCGCACCGGAACGGCGACGATAGCAGTTCGCTGGCCCGTGGCCTTGCTGACCACCAGATCGCCCGCCACTTCCTGACCGGCCATCAGCCGCGGAAAATAGTCGCGATCCTTGAGGTTTTGGTCGGTTAGGCCCATCTGGACCGTAAAGTACGAGCCGTCGGGGCGAGCGAACCACACCGCCGCGCTGGTCGGCTCACCTTCCGCAAACTGCGCCAAAGGGCTCTTGATGCGCCGCCAGTCGCCGGACGCAGCATTCTCCGTTGTGGCGAGGATCCGTAACCCGCTGCGGATGGAGTCGAACTGCTGATCGACGAGCGCGGCATAGGCATTCAGGCCCACTCTCGGATCAAGCATGAGCTTTTGGTCAGCCTGCGCGGCAAACGCAATGGCAAACGAGGGAAATAGCGCGAGGACAGAGAATAAACGCGCAAGTCGCATAGCCATGGAGCGCTCCGGACTCGTTTTCGCAGCGACGCGCGACACGTCACCCGCTCACGCCGCCGCCTACCGGACAAGCCGGAGATCGTCCTTGATCCACATCAACACGAAACGCGGCCAGCGCCGTTCACATGCATAAACCGACCGCCGCTGCCGCCTGATGCCGCAATGACGAGCGACCGCTGATGGCGCGTCCCCGTCACCGAGCCGGCGAAGCTGAATGACAGCTCGCCATCCTTTGCTGAAATTGAACAGTGACGGCACCGCCTCTCATAGCAAATCTTTGAAGGGACGACTCATACCACATCTCGAAGAGGACAATCGTGGCAAGCGGGGGCGTCATTGCGAGGAGCATCGCAGGCAAGTTTACGCAGGCTGCGTAAACTTGCCTGCGTAGCGACGAAGCAATCCAGAAGCGCGTAACAAGACTGGATTGCTTCGCTCCGCTCGCAATGACGGCGACAAGCATAGGTTCCCGTCAGAGAGATCTGGTATAAGCCGCGCTTTGCGTCGCCCCGCATCTGCGCTAATTTCCATCCATGTCAAATCCATCGCAACGGCCGATCCATGTCATCGGCGCCGGCCTCGCAGGTTCGGAAGCCGCCTGGCAGATCGCCCAGCAAAATGTCCGGGTGATCTTGCACGAGATGCGGCCGGTGAAGTCGACGCCGGTGCATCAGAGCGGCGATTTCGCCGAACTCGTCTGCTCCAACTCCTTTCGCGCCGATGATGCCGAAACAAGCGCCATCGGCATTCTGCATCGCGAGATGCGCCGCCTCGGCTCGCTGATCATGGCGGCGGCCGACCAGCATAAAGTGCCGGCCGGCGGCGCGCTCGCCGTCGATCGGACGGGCTTTGCGGCCCAAGTCACCGCAACAATCGCCGCCTGCCCTTTGATCGAGATCGCCCGCGGCGAGATCGAAGGCCTGCCGCCGCAAGACTGGGATCAGGTGATCATCGCGACCGGCCCGTTGACCTCGCCGAGCTTCGCCGAAGCGCTCAAGACTCTGATCGGCGAAGAAGAGCTCGCCTTCTTCGACGCGATCGCGCCGATCGTCCATCGCGACACGATCGACATGGGGCAAGCCTGGTTCCAGTCGCGCTATGACAAAGCCGGGCCCGGCGGCTCCGGCGCCGATTACATCAATTGCCCGCTGACCAAGGCGCAATATGAAGATTTCGTCGCCGGCCTCATCGCGGCTGAGAAGATCGAATTCAAAGCCTTTGAAGATACGCCCTATTTCGACGGCTGCCTGCCGATCGAAATCATGGCCGAGCGGGGCATCGAGACCTTGCGGCACGGGCCGATGAAGCCTTTCGGCCTCACCAATCCGCATGCGCCGCAGACAAAACCCTATGCCGTCGTGCAATTGCGTCAGGACAATCGGCTCGGCACATTGTTCAACATGGTCGGATTCCAGACCAAGCTGAAACATGCCGCGCAGGTCGAACTCTTCCGCACAATTCCCGGCCTGGAGAATGCGCAGTTCGCGCGGCTCGGCGGGCTGCACCGCAATTCTTTCCTGAATTCGCCGAAACTCCTCGACGCCGCGCTGCGGCTCAAATCCGCGCCGCGCCTGCGCTTCGCCGGCCAGATCACCGGCTGCGAAGGCTATGTGGAGAGCGCCGCGATCGGTCTCATTGCCGGCCGCCTCGCCGCGGCCGAGCGGCTTGGCGCGGCACTTTCCTCGCCCCCGGCGACGACGGCGATCGGCGCTCTCCTCAATCACATCACCGGCGGGCATCTCGAGACGATCGAGGCCGGGCGCTCGTCGTTTCAGCCGATGAATGTCAATTTCGGCCTGTTCCCGCCGCTTGTCGACAAAATCGCGGCACCCGACGGCGGGAGGCTGCGCGGTGCCGACAAGGCGGCAGCCAAGAAGCGCGCGCTCGCCGGCCGCGCCGACGCGGATCTCGAAGCCTGGCTCATCGCCGCCGCCCCTCTCGCCGCGGAATAGGAACCAGATCTCGCGGCCGCGTTGGGGACAGGCGGGCAGCCGCGGAGCGATACTCTATTGACCGCTCAGCTGGCGCGGCGCAAAAATTGCGTGGTTGGCAGGTTGGCGCGGCCAAGATCGGCAGGGTGAGCGATGACCGAGGAAACCTCAGTGCTCGTGTTCGGCATGGACGAGCTGGCTTCGGCCGTCGCCCGCAAATTGCATCTCGATGGCCTTGCCGTGGCCATCCATCAGCCGGCGCCGCCGACGACCATTCGCCGCCGCATGGCCTTCGCCGATGCCTGGTACGAGGGCAGCGCGACCTTTGAAGGCGTCGAGGCGCGCCGCTCCGACAAGGCCAAGGATTTTCTCGCCGGGCTGCGCAGCGGCCAGTTCATCCCGATCCTGTGGCATTCCTTCGACGAAGTCACCGAGCGCTGGCCCTGGGACGTGCTCGTCGACGCGCTGCCGCCCAGCGGCCGTGCAAGGCGGCCGCTGAAAAACCTCGCCGATCTATCGATCGGCGTCGGTCCCGGCTTCATCGCCGGCGAGACCTGCGATATCGTCATCGACAGCCGCGCCGGCGATCCGGGCGCGGTTTTGCGCGCCGGCAGCATCGGCGAGCCGCAATTGCCGCGCGACGATCCCTTCGCCGACGGCACGCTGGTGCCTTCGCCGGAGGGCGGTCTGTTCCAGGTCTCCCGCTTCATTGGTGAAAGGGTCAACCCCGGCGATGTGTTGGGCTGCGTCGGCGCGACGGCGATCGAAGCAACGGCAGCCGGCCGGCTGCGCGGGCTGGCGCGCGACGGCGCGGCTCTGGCTAAGGGCGCTGCAGTGGCGGACATTGCCGCCTCGCCCAGCGCCGAGGTCGTCGGCATCTGCCAACGCGACCGTCTGATCGCCCGCAGCATCGCTTTCGTCATCGAGATGGAGCGCTCCGGCTGGGCGCCGATCTCGCTCGAGAGCCTGTTTCTGAAGCCCTGATGGCGCCGCCTTTCCGGCTCGGCGCAGGCAAGCTACGCCATCATTTCGCCGCGACGCGAACCATAGAGTACGCATACAAAACGCTCGCGAAAAAATGGCTTCTCTTCCATTCCTGCCCCGAGACTTGACGTAGATGCGATTTTTGCCGATTGCGCTGATCGCAAGGCGAGTCGCCATGGGGTCGGCTGGCTCAGCCCGGATTTCGATGTGATGTCGCAAACGCCGCAAATTTCCTGCGATTGGAACGAGAGTGCCGTCCGCTTCAGCCTGGCCGGGCATTGGACGATCGACAGCACTGCTCTGCTCGAACGCCAAGTCGCTTCCCTCCTCGCCAAGGCCGGCGGGGCGGCACGGGCCGTGCTCGATCTCGGCGGCATCGACCGCCTCGATACGTCGGGCGCCTGGCTGATCGACCGCACCCGCCAGGATCTCGGCGCCAGCGGCATCGACACACGCGTCGAGAACTTGCGGCCGGAATATGAGATCCTTTTGTCGGAAGCGCATTACCGGACCTTTGCCGCGCCGCCGCGGCGGTCCCGCTTCTATGGGCGCGAGCTTCTCGCCGACATCGGCGAAAGCCTCGTCGGCGTCGGCCGCGACTTTCTGCACAGCGTCTCCTTTCTCGGCGAAGTCGTCGTCGCCCTCGCGAAGACGGTGGCAAGGCCATCCAGCTTCCGCGCCACCTCGCTCGTCTTCCACATGGAGACCTTCGCCTTCCGCAGCATGCCCATCATCGCACTCATCAACTTCCTCGTCGGCTGCATCATCGCGCAGCGCGGCGTCTATCTGTTGCAGCGGTTCGGCGCGACGACTTATGCCGTCGACCTCATCGGCATCCTGGTCCTGCGCGAACTCGGCGTGCTGCTCACTTCGATCATGATCGCAGGCCGCTCCGGCTCGGCGATCACGGCTGAACTCGGCTCGATGAAGATGCGCGAGGAGATCGATGCCCTGCATGTCATGGGCTTGCGGCCCGTCGAGGTTTTGATCGTGCCGCGCCTTCTCGCGCTGATGCTCAGCCTGCCGCTGCTCACTTTCGTCGCCGACATGGCGGCGCTATTCGGCGGCCTCCTCGTCGCCTGGGCCTATGGCGGCATCAGCCCCGAGAGCTTCATGACGCGCTTGCAAAATGCGGTCGACCTCAGCGATCTCTGGGTAGGCCTGATCAAAGCGCCTTTCATGGCGCTGGTGATCGGCCTCATCGCCTCGGTCGAAGGCCTCGCCGTCGAAGGCTCGGCCGAATCGCTCGGCCGCAAGGTCACGGACTCGGTCGTCAAGGGAATTTTCACCGTGATCGTGGTCGACGGTCTTTTCGCAATGTTCTTCTCTGCGATCAACTTTTGAAAGCTGATATGCGCGGCTTCTCTGTTTCTGCATTTCCGGGATCGGTCCGGCAAAGCGCCACTGCCGAGCAAGCGCATATGCTTGAAGCTGCGCCGGAGTTGGCGGCTTCGGACTTGGCGATCAAGGTCCGCGATCTCACCGTCGGCTTCGGCCAGCAGCTCGTGATGAACGGGCTCGACCTCGATGTCCACAAGGGCGAAGTGCTGGGCTTCGTCGGCGCCTCCGGCATGGGCAAATCGGTTCTGATGCGGACGATCCTCGGGCTCATCCCGAAGCGGCACGGCACGATCGAAGTCTTCGGCTCGGATGTCGACCGGCTGAGCCCCGATGCGCGCGCCCGGCTCGAGCGGCGCTTCGGCGTGATGTTTCAGCATGGGGCGCTGTTTTCCGGGCTCACCGTCAAGCAGAACGCCCAGGTGCCTTTGCGCGAGCACCTCAAAATGTCGGACCGTCTGGCCGAGGAGCTCGCCATGCTCAAGATCGCGCTTGTCGGCCTGAGCCCCGACGCCGCCGACAAATATCCAGCCGAATTGTCGGGCGGCATGATCAAACGCGCGGCGCTCGCAAGGGCGCTGGCGCTCGATCCAGAACTCGTCTTTCTCGACGAACCGACCTCGGGCCTCGATCCGATCGGCGCCGCCGAATTCGACGAATTGATCGCGACTTTGCAGCAAACCCTCGGGCTCACCGTCTTCATGGTCACCCATGATCTCGACAGTCTTCATTCGATCTGCGACCGTGTCGCAGCCTTGGCCGACGGCAAGGTCGTTGCCTCGGGCCCTATCGCGGCCATGCTCGAATGCGATCATGCCTGGGTGCGGTCCTATTTCCAGGGCGAGAGAGCTCGCCGTTTCATCCCCGCGAATGGCAGGCGCCGGACGCCGCCTCCATGAGTCGGACAGTGTGAGCAAAGAGAACAGATGGAAACGCGCGCCAATTATGCCCTGATCGGGCTCTTCGCCCTCGCGGTCATCGCCTCGAGCTTCTTATTCGTCTATTGGGTCTCGAGCCCTGGGCGCTCGTCGGGCGAGCAGACATACAAGATCGTGTTCACCGGCTCGGTCACAGGGCTCGGCCGCGGCGGCTGGGTTCTCTTCAATGGCGTGCGGGTCGGCGAAGTCAAAGAGATCGATCTCATGCCGCAGGACCCGGCGCATGTCTATGCGCTGATTAATGTCGATTCGCGCGTGCCGATCCGCGTCGACACCAAGGCGCGGCTCGAATCGACGGGGCTGACCGGCGTCGCCTCGGTGGCGTTGACCGGCGGCAGCCCGACGGCTGCGCCTCTCGGCAAGGGCGCCAAAGGCGGTCCCGGCGTGATCTATGCCGAGCGATCGGATTTCCAGGATCTTCTCGAAACTGCGCGCCGCATTGCCGGCCAGGCCTCCGACCTTCTCGACAAGGGCAACAAGCTTCTCGATCAAAATTCCGGCCCGCTCACCGCTTCGGTGAAGAATGTTCAGAAATTTTCCGATGCGCTCGCCGCCAATGCCGATGGCGTCAAGGCCTTCATGGCGGCAATGTCGGATGTCGGCAAATCGATCGGGCCGCTCTCGGTGAAGCTTTCGAAACTGGCCGATGACACCGACACTGTGGTCAAGGCCGTCGATCCGAACTCGGTGAAGTCTATCATCACGGACATGGCGGCGCTTTCGGCCAAGCTCAATACGGCGGCCGACAAGGTCGATGGCGTGCTGACCAATCTCAACGGCTTTCTCGCGACGAGCGATTCGAAGGGCGCCTTCGGCGAGATCGCGGCAGCGGCGAAATCGATCCACAAGCTCGCCGACGATCTCGATGTGCGAACTAAGGAGCTGACCGTCAATCTCAACCGTTTCGCCGGCACGGGCCTGCGCCAATATGAGGCGCTTGCTGTCGACGGCCGCAAGACATTGCAGGAGATCAATCAGGCTGTGCGTTCGATCGAGAACAATCCGCAGCAGTTCCTGTTCGGAAAAAAGCAACAAGTTCCTGAATATAGCAGCAGCCGTTGAGGGCCTGCGTCAATTTCGGCGAAAGCCGGCTGGAGGCTTCACGCTTTGCCTTAAGGTGCAGCTGGCATAGTGGTGCGGCGCCTTCGGGATAGGCCCGCTTGATCCAACTGGACGTCGCAGCACGTGGAATGAGGGTCGGATAATCGCAGGGGCATCGAGAGCCGATCCCGATGACATGGCATCGTCGATGATCCCGGCAATCTGGAATAACGGTTCTCGTCAATGGCTTGGATGCTGCTCTTATCAGCAAGTCATAATAGATTTTCGAGGATATGCGTGAGACAGCCGGCCGATGCACCTGCCTTTGGCGCGCAGGCGCAATCGCCGTCGCCCATCGTTTCACGCCAGCCGCGGCGGCATCTCCTACGACTTGCTTTTCCCTTCTGTGCGCTTCTGCTTGCCGGCTGCATAAGCAAGCCGCCGATGACATTCGATCTCGACCCTTCAGTCCAGTTCGGGCATGTGCGTGGCAGCCGCGGCCAGCTCGCCGTCTATGAGCCGACGGCCAGCCTGCCACTCGACTCACGGCGCGTGGTCGTTCGCGCCGGGGCCGGGACGATCGCCTATCTGCACGGCGCCCAATGGGCCTCGAACCTGCCGAGCCTCGTCCAGGATCGTCTCATCGGCGCCTTCGAGGCGGCGCACGCGCTGCGTGCCGTCGGCCGGCCGGGCCTCCTCGCCGATCGCAGTCTGAACACCGACATCCAGCATTTCGAAGTGGATGTGACGCGCAAGCAAGCCATCGTCGAAATCTATGCCCGCCTCATTGCCGGGGATGGCCGGGTCATCACCGACAAAATGTTCTCGGCGACGGCGCCGGCCGCGAGCGACCATCCGGCAGCCGTTGTCGCGGCGCTCACCCAGGCCTTTGCCGAGGTCCTTCACGACATCGTGATCTGGGTTCGCCCACGAGTTTGAACGGCTGGTCGGCGGCGCAGCAATGCCGCTCCGAATGATCTCGCGGCCGAGGCCGCATGGATCTTCCGCACCCACCGCAGCTTTCTCGACAAGCGGCGCCCTTCATCATAACGTCGTAGCATTGCTTCCATTGATTTTGGCCGGACGTCGGATGTCGGGACCGGGTGCGGCAAGACTCGTCCGGCGTTCAGCGGCGCGGACGCGAAAACGGCGGTTGAACAGGTAACAGAGACGATATGATGCGGCGGTTTGGAGATTCCGACGACGGACGGAGTACCGGCGCTGCGGGGAGACATCAGCATGTTCAATCTCAATGAAATTTTGCAGAATGCGCAAGATGGCAAGGCCATCGACAATCTCGCTCAGCAATTCGGGATCACGCCGGACCAAGCGCAAGCCGCGGTTCACGCGCTGATCCCGACCATTTCCGCCGGCCTCACGCAGAAGGTGCAATCGGGGGGCTCGGCAGCATCATCTCCGCCATGGGAGATGCCGCCCATCAGGCCTCATTCTCGAATCCTGACGCGGCGCAATCGGACGCTGCGGTTCAAAAGGGCAATGAGGTCATCACCGACATGTTCGGATCGAGCCATATTACGCAGCAGATCGCGCAGCAGGCTTCCGCAGTGACCGGTCTGCGGCCCGATCTGCTCGTCCAAATGCTTCCGGTGGTCGTCTCCATCGCCCTCGGCGGGCTTGCCAAATCGGCACAGAACCAGGGATTTAGCGGCATGCTCGGGCAATTGGCCAGCGCCGCCGAACAGGGCAATCTCGGCGTTGGCGGCGGCCAGAGCGGCGGCATTTTCGTCGTGCTGACCAGTCTCTTCGGAGGTCTCTTCGGCGCGCCGACATCCGGCCAGCCGTCGGATACGCAAGACACGCTCGACAAACTGACCAAAATGTTCGAGCCCGGCAACCTGCCGCCGGCGATTAGCCAATCCGGCCTCGGAGAGCAGATCGGCAAGATTCTCGGGAGCGACAAGCCCTGATGTCCGGAGCGGCCGCGGCGCAGGCGCGGCCGCAAGCCGCCGTCAAGGCACGCGCCGATCAGCTCAAACCGGTCGATAGAGGCCCATAGAATTGATTCTGGATCGCGACACCGATCGCCCGCGCACCTCCAACGATCGCGATGCCGATCAATGCAGCGATCATGCCATACTCGATCGCTGTCACAGCGCGTTCGTCGCCCAGGAATTGCTTGATGCACTGCATGTCGGCCTCCCCCCTCTGTTTGCCTGAGACGAGTGGAAGAAGGGTTAACATGCGATGGTAAAGGGGCAGGTATCCGCCGGCTCGACCATTCCGCCGGCGCAGAATCTTGGGCATCGGCATCCAGGATGAGCCCGAAATCCTTTTCCCGGCATGGCGTCCACGCCATATCGCCGACTGCGATGTCGCTTTCGCGGGCGGATGCCGGCGGCGGTGTCGATGCGCAAAGGTCAGCGGGTCTTTGGAGGTTGGGGCAGCGGGCAGCCGAGCCTCCCGGCGTCGGGAATGGCCGATTGCGACGCGCACGCGCGCCGTCTATTTAGGCGCGCGGCTTCTGGCGGAGCCTGCGCCATCAGCTCGAGTCGGTTCTGATCGGATCTTTCGATCCATTTCGGGACCGGTTTGAGAGGAACGGTCGTCGCGCTCCATAATGGCCCTGCCCGGAGCGGCGGACGGCACGACCCCGCAACCGAACCGAAGAGCCTCGGCGCCAGATCCTCTGGCGCCGGTGCCCGCGCCCCGCAACAAGATGCTAGGGCATCTCCCCGAAAAGTTGACAGACTTTTCCGGGACATGCCCTAGATCTTTGAAACAGAGCTGAATGAGGAAAAGCGGGAACCGTTTTCCGGCGCAATCAAATCTACGAAAATTGCGTAAACTGGATCGCGCATCCGGCTCCGAATTATTGGAATCGATCACGTTATAAAGACATCGGATAATCCGATGTCGCAAACATGGCTGCGGATCGATTCGATCCAAAGCCATCGTGATCCAAGCAAACGAAAGTCTCACTATGGCTCGCGACGTTTCGGATTCGACGCCCATCACGTCGCGCGATGAGCTCGTCGCCTGGATGGAGAGCGGTACCAAGCCGCCCGATCTCTTCCGCGTCGGCACGGAGCATGAAAAGTTCCCCTTCTATGAAGCTGACCACGCGCCGGTGCCCTATGCGGGGCTGCCGTCGCTCGGCCGCAAAGGCATCCGCGCCCTGCTCGAAGGGATGCAGAAGCAACTCGGCTGGACGCCGATCACGGATGGTCCCAACATCATCGGCCTGCATGATGAAAAGGGCGGCGGCGCGCTGTCGCTCGAGCCCGGCGGCCAGTTCGAGCTTTCGGGCGCCGCGCTCGCCACGGTGCATGCCGTAAAGGCGGAGATCGACGCGCATTTCGCCGCTCTGAAGGCGGTTGCAGGCCCCCTTGGCATCGGCTTTCTGGGGCTCGGCATGAGCCCCAAATGGCGGCTCGACGAAACCCCGAAAATGCCGAAGCAGCGCTATGCGATCATGGCGAAATATATGCCGCAGGTCGGCAGAAGCGGCCTCGACATGATGTTTCGCACGGCGACGGTGCAAACCAATCTCGACTATGCGAGCGAGGCCGACATGGTGCAGAAGCTGCGCGTCTCGCTTGCCCTGCAGCCGCTCATCACCGCGCTCTTTGCCAATTCGCCTTTCACCGACGGCAAGCTCAACGGCTTCCTCTCGGCGCGTTCTGAGATCTGGCGACACACTGATCCCGATCGCACTGGAATGCTGCCCTTCGTCTTCGAACCGGGCATGGGCTTCGAGCGCTATGTCGATTATGCGCTCGATGTTCCGATGTATTTCGTCAAGCGCGGCGAAACCTATCACGACGTCGCCGGCGCGAGCTTCCGTGATCTCTTGGCGGGCCGGCTCGCCGCTTTGCCGGGCGAACGGCCGACGCTCTCCGATTGGGCCAATCATCTCACGACGATTTTTCCGGAAGTCCGCCTCAAGCGCTATTTCGAAATGCGCGGCGCCGACGCCGGCCCGCTGCCTTTTCTTTACGCTCTGCCGGCCTTTTCGGTCGGTCTGCTCTATGATCCCGCCGCTCTCGATGGCGCTTGGGAGATCGTCAAATCATGGAGCAAGGATCAGCGTGCCGCGCTGCGCGACGATGTCCCGCGCCTTGGTCTCGAAGCCCGCGTCGCCGGCCGCAGTTTGCGCGAGATCGGCCGCGAGATTTTGCCGCTCATTCGCGCCGGTCTTGGGCGCCGCGGCAAAAGCGATGCGGAGGGCCGCGATGAGAGCTACTTCCTCGATCCGCTCGACGGAGTGATCGAAGGGCGCAGCCAAGCTGAGGACTTGATCGCGCGATTTGCCAGCGATTGGGCCGGCTCGGTCGAGCCGGCCTTCACGGAATGCGCCTATTGACGTCAGCTGTCGGAGCACGGCAATCGAGGGCAAAAATCAGCGCAGGTAGAGCAAGTCCCGATCATGTGGATCGCGAACCGATTCCGGAATAGAGCATCGTTTAAGCGGCAAAACCGCATACACTTTTGCGCACGATGCTCTAGGAGCCGCCATAGGGCGGAGAGTTGCTTTGGCGCAGGCGCAAATGCCGCGCTGCCGGGAAGCCCGAGGGATCGCCGCCGAGGGGACCTTCCGTCCGCATGGCCGCCGGCGCTGTCCGGCCCCATCCCTGCCCGCCGGCGCGGCCAAAGTTTTGCGGTCCGAATTCGACCCGCACATGACCGCCGATTCTGACGCAGGCCTCGGTGCCTTCGACCGAGGTGAATTCCGGCCCGTAGGCGGCGCAGCGGTCAATGGCGACCCATGGCCGTGTCCAGACAGGCTCTTGCGACCCGACCACGGTCCTTTCCTGCGCCATTGCGCCCGGAACAAAGAGCCAAGTGAGCGGGCCCGCCACACCGGCGACGAGGCCAAAGATGCGCGTGCCGGAAATCATGGCCCTCCCGCAATGGTCATTTGCTGCAGATCGCCCTTTGCGCTTTCTGCGAAAAGTTCGAACTGGCTCCGCGCCGATCCCGATCGGGTTTTCCGCGCCGTTCGGCCGGAGACGATGCCCCCATCGTCGATGAGGAGCATCGATTGATCGAGGCATCAGGCGCGATTCGCCCGCAAGCCTCTCTCGCTCATGATTTGCTAGGCGCCGTTTGAGGCAATATCGTGAAAGCATTCGGGCGAGACGAATTCGGCGTTAGGAATCGCCCGCAGCCGATCGCTCATTGACGCCAATCTCCGAGAACCGCCTGCACCAGGGCGAGGGCCGCGACGGCGGCCGTATCGGCGCGCAGGATTCGCGGCCCGAGCGAAAGCCGCAGGATCGCCGGCTGCGCCAGCAGAGCCGCCCTCTCCGCCGGATCGAAGCCGCCTTCGGGACCGATCAACACGGCGAGGGGCGGATTTGTCGCAAGACCGGATTTAGCCGCCAGCAGCGTTCCGACCGGATCTTCCGCCTTGGCATCTTCGTCGCAGAAGACGAGCAGCCGCTCCCGCGGCCAAGCGGCGAGAAGCGCATCGAGCCGCACCGGCGACGCGGTTTCGGGCAGCGTGAGAATGCCGCATTGTTCCGCCGCTTCCGTGGCATTGGCACGCATCCGCGCTTCATTGATGCGCTCCGCATGGGTATGGCGGGTCAGCACCGGCTGCAGACGGCTCGCCCCCATTTCCACAGCTTTCTGGACCATATAGTCCTGCCGCGCATATTTGAGCGGCGCAAAGAGATAATGGAGATCGCCGGGCCGCTCCTGCGGCCGAGTCATTTCCTGAACGAGGAGCGCGGCCGATTTGCGCCCCTTCAGACTCAGCGTGACCCTCCATTCGCCATCTTTTCCATTGAAAGCAAGAAGCCCGGCGCCTTCGGCGAGCCGCAGGACGTTGCAGAGATAATGCGCTTGCGCCCGCTCGAGCTCCACGCGCGCATCCGGCGAAAGCGGCGCGTCGACATAGAGGCGACGGGTGGTGAAATCATAGCGGGCCATCGACGGTCTTCTCTGGGCGATGTCCGGGCACTCTCCGACAGGCTCTGGGCGGTGCTACGCTACCGCTTGCTCCGCATTGGGCGATTTTGCTATGAAACCCAAAAGCCACATTGACCTCTTTTATGGGGTTTCTTTTCTGCATAGGATCATGCCATGCGGTCGAACAGACATAGGCATCGCAGCCGCGACAGGCGCGGCGCTCCTCTCGCGATCCGGCGCAAATTTGTGGCCGGCATCGCCACGGCAGCGCTGCTGGCGATCGCGGCTTGCACATTTGGACTTGCCTCCGGCTCCCCGGCCATGGCGGGGGAGTGCAATCAGGACATCGGCGCCTTGGCGCAGAAACGCCAGGGCATTATCGCGGAGCTGAACAAGGTCGCGAAAGCCTCTCCGAGGGGCCAGCTCGACCCGCTCGCTTCCTGCCCGAAGCTGCGCAGCCTTGCGGCGGTCGAACAGCAGCTCGCCGCTTATCTTAGCAAGAACAAGGATTGGTGCATGGTTCCGGATGCCGCCGTCACCAATATCGAGGCCAGCGCGAAACGCACGCAGATGCTCGCCGGCAAGGCCTGCAAGGTGGCAGAGCAGATCAAGAAAGGCCAGCAGGCAGGCGCCAGCACAGGCCCGAAGCTGCCGACCGGGCCGCTGTGATCGGCGAGCCGCGCGCCGAGCCGACCGCTGGGCCGCGGGACACGCAGCGGCTGGATACAGGCGCCGCCTTCGCGCTGCCGGATTCTCGCCCCGGCCAATGGCTGCTGCGGGCGACCCCTGCCGCATGGCGGCCCTGCATCGAGCTCGCCCGACTCGATCGGCCGATCGGCTGGTGGCTCTTGCTTCTGCCCTGCTGGTGGTCCTCGGCGCTCGCCGCAATCGTCCGCCATGCGCCGCCCAATCCGTGGCATCTCGCTTTGTTCTTCATCGGCGCCGTGGTGATGCGCGGCGCCGGCACGACCTATAATGATCTCGTCGATCGCGACATCGATGCGAAAGTGGAGCGCACGCGCGGCCGGCCGCTGCCCTCCGGCCGGATCGGTAGGCGCGGCGCGCGAATCTTCCTCATAGCCCAGGCGCTCGTCGGTCTGGCGGTCCTCTTGTGTTTCAACCGATTTGCGATCGCGCTCGGCCTCGCTTCGCTGATCATCGTCGCGATCTACCCCTTCATGAAGCGGGTGACCTCCTGGCCGCAGGCGGTCCTCGGCCTCGCCTTCGCCTTCGGCGCTCTGATGGGCTGGGCGGCGGCTTTCGGTTCTCTGGCGCTGCCCGCCGTCTTTCTCTATCTCGGCGCGATCGCCTGGACGATCGGTTATGACACCATTTATGCCTTGCAGGATCTCAGCGACGACATGATCGCGGGGGTCAAATCGACCGCGCTCACTTTCGGGCGGCATGTCAGGCCAGCCGTCGCGCTCTGCTATGGCAGCTGCATCTGCTGCATCGCCTTGGCGCTGATCGCGGCCAACGCCGCAAGACCCATGGCGATCGCCGGCCTCCTCGGCATGGCGGCGCATTTCGCATGGCAGATCGGACGGCTCGATCCCGAAGATCCCGGCCTGGCGCTCAAACTGTTCCGCTCGAATCGCGACGCCGGCCTTTTGCTCTTCGCCGGGCTTGCCGGCGAAGCTTTGCGCGGCGCATTGATGTGAGGGTGATCTACTCGCCGCAGGTCACGACGAAGTCATTGCGATCGAGTTTCACCGGCTGCGCGCCGGGGATCGCCGCGGTGATGTCCTCTGCCCTTCCATAGGCGAGCGGCGCCGAATATCCGTGCGCTTCGCACCAGGCGGAGGCGACGACCTCGCTGCAGCCTTGCTCCTTGCCGAGACAATCGGAGACGCCGTAGCCGCTAGCGGCCGGCAGGATGAAACTATGGCCCGCCGCCCAAACGGCCCGATAGCTTGCGGCAAGGACCAAAAGAGCGGCAAGGACCGAAAGCAGGAAGCGCAACAGCCTGCGATAGTCGAGTTCAATGGCGGACATGACTTCTCCCGCGCCGTGCAATGTCCAAGCCTTGCGCGCCGATCGTCCGCCACTGCGCCTAACATCGGGTTAAGCAACCCCCTCCGGTTGTCAGAGCGGCGAGAGACATAGGGGGCGAGTCGGGCTCCGGATCCAAGCGCCGCCAGCCTATTTGAACCAATTTCCTGTCGCAGGGCTGACTTGACGGCGGGTACTGGAATTGCTCGGCGGCAATACTGTCCCGGAGCAGCTTGACCCCTGCCCTGTTCTCGCCCATGCTAACGGCATGACGCGCTTGATCCGCCTCTGCCGGACAGTTTGCATTATTGGCTAGCTGAACGCTGGCCGGAGCCGTCTCGTCCTCATTTTGGAGTGCAGATCCGTTCCCCGGCCGGCGCGAGGCCGAAAGGGAAGCCATGGCTTTGCAACTTTACAATACATTGACGCGCCGCAAGGACGAGTTCGTCCCGCTCGATCCTGCCAATGTACGCATGTATGTCTGCGGGCCGACAATCTATGACTATGCTCATATCGGCAATGCAAGGCCGCTCATCGTCTTCGATGTGCTCTATCGCCTGCTGCGCCACCTCTATGGCGCCGATCATGTCACCTATGTCCGCAACATCACCGATGTCGACGACAAGATCAATGCGCGGGCGGCCGCGCGCGGCATCACGATCCGCGAGCTGACCGAAGAGACCAACGCGATCTTTCAGGAGGATGCGCAAGCGCTCGGCTGCCTCGAGCCGACGGTCCAGCCGCGCGCGACCGAACATATTGCGGCGATGATCATGCTCATCGAGAGGCTGCTGGCGAGCGGCCACGCCTATGTGGCCGAAGGCCATGTGCTCTTCTCGGTTCCCTCCATGCCTGAGTATGGAAGGCTGTCACGCCGGCCGCTCGACGAGATGATCGCCGGCGCGCGTGTCGATGTCGCGCCATATAAGAGAGGCGAGCTCGATTTCGTCCTGTGGAAGCCGTCGGCCGATGACGAGCCGGGCTGGGAAAGTCCCTGGGGACG
Source organism: uncultured Alphaproteobacteria bacterium (assembly GCA_963704745.1). Taxonomy (GTDB): domain Bacteria; phylum Pseudomonadota; class Alphaproteobacteria; order Rhizobiales; family Beijerinckiaceae; genus Methylovirgula. Next base: position 1,491,783 of record OY969936.1, on the reverse strand, counting down.
CGGCCGGCCCGGCTGGCACATCGAATGCTCGGCGATGAGCTTCGCCTACCTCGGCGAGACCTTCGACATTCATGGCGGCGGCATCGATCTCGTCTTTCCGCATCATGAGAATGAGATCGCGCAGAGCTGCTGCGCCTTCGGCCGCGATGTCATGGCCAATATCTGGATGCACAACGGCTTTCTCCAGGTCGAAGGCGAGAAGATGTCGAAGAGCCTGGGGAATTTCATCACGATCCGCCAGGCCTTGGCGGATTGGCCGGGCGAAGTTCTGCGCTTCAACATGCTGAAGACGTATTACCGCCAGCCGATCGACTGGACCGCAGCGAGCCTGCGCGAGAGCAAACGCGAGCTCGATCGCTGGTATCCGATCGCCAAGCAATATGCCGAGTCGGAAGCCATGTTGTCGCCCGAGTTCATCGCCGCGCTGGAAGACGATCTCAACACGCCCGATGCGATCACCATCATGCGGCGGCTCTACAAGGAAGCGACGGAGGACATCGCCTTCGCCGGCGCGCGCTTCGCCTCTTGCGGCCATCTCCTCGGCCTCTTCGAGAAGAGCCTCGGCGAATGGAGCCATTGGACGCCGGCCACATTGAGCATCGATGAAATCTTCATCGCGCATAAGATCAAGGAACGGCTCGAAGCGCGCAAAGCGAAGGATTGGGCTCTGTCCGATCGCATCCGCGATGAGCTGGCCGACATGGGCATTGCGCTCAAGGACAATAAGGACGGCACGACGAGCTGGGAAGCGAAGCGACCAAGCGCCTCGCAAGAAAGGGCGTGAGCAGCCGATGCCATTGGAGGCGGCGGGACGGCGTTATGGCCGGCGCGATTATATCTGGCCCGATAGCGGAGTCTCGGTGACAACCGATCGCGGGTACTGCACCGGCCTCGTGGCCTCCATCGTCATGGCCGGGCTTGTCCCGGCCATCCACGCGGTGCAATCTGGATCAATGCTCGGCGGTTGGGTCTATATCGTCACCAACAGACCAAATGGAACGCTCTACCTTGGCGTAACAAGCAACCTCGCTCAGCGAATATGGCAGCATCGCAGCAAGGCGATTGATGGATTCACCCAGCGTTACGGGCTTGGACGGCTGGTTTGGTATGAGAGCTTTCCAGACATTCGTGGCGCCATTCAGCGCGAGCGCAATATGAAGCACTGGCCACGCGCCTGGAAAGTGCGTCTGATCCTTGATCTCAATCCGGATTGGCGCGACTTGTATGATGAGCTGAACGCTTAGATATTCGTCATGGTTGCAGCGGCACGGCGTGGATGGCCGGCACAAGGCCGGCCATGACGGTGGTGCGGGTCGGTCGTGGCGGGCAATCGCAGCATTCGCAATTTGGCGCTAAAGCGCTTATCTAAAAGCCTCCTGCTGGGCAATCTTTGATCTTCCGCCTTGAGGCTCCGGATTTTACTTTTTCCCCATGAAATCACCGCGCAAATCCACGGCCAAAGAAGCGAAAGCGCAGCTGGACACGCTCTTTGACGCGGCTTCGTCCGGCCCTGCGGGCGAGCGCGTCATCGCGATCCGCGGCGCGCGCGAGCATAATCTCAAAAACATCGATCTCGTGATCCCGCGCGACAAGCTCGTCGTCTTCACCGGCCTCTCCGGCTCCGGCAAATCCTCGCTCGCCTTCGATACGATCTATGCGGAGGGCCAGCGCCGCTATGTCGAATTGCTCTCGGCCTATGCGCGGCAATTTCTCGAAATGACGCAAAAGCCCGATGTCGATCATATCGACGGGCTCTCGCCGGCGATCTCGATCGAGCAGAAGACCACTTCGAAAAATCCGCGTTCGACCGTCGGCACGGTCACCGAGATCTATGACTATATGCGCCTGCTCTTCGCCCGCGTCGGCATTCCCTATTCGCCGGCGACCGGCCTGCCGATCGAAAGCCAGACGGTCTCCCAGATGGTCGATCGCGTGCTCGCCCTCCCCGAGCGCACGCGGCTCTTTCTGCTGGCGCCCGTGGTGCGCGGCCGCAAGGGCGAATATCGCAAGGAGATCGCGGACTATATGAAGCGCGGTTTCCAGCGCTTGAAGATCGACGGACAGTTTTATGAGATCGCCGAGACGCCCACGCTCGACAAGAAGATCAAGCATGACATAGAGGTCGTGGTCGATCGCCTCGTCGTGCGCGCCGATATGGCGGCGCGGCTCGCCGAAAGTTTCGAGACCGCGCTCGAACTCGCCGACGGCATCGCCATCATCGAATATGCCGATGAGAAGGATGCCAAGGGCGAAGCAAAGCAAATCGTCTTCTCGTCCAAATTCGCTTGTCCGGTTTCGGGCTTCACCATTTCCGAGATCGAGCCCAGGCTCTTCTCCTTCAACAATCCCTACGGGGCGTGTGCTACCTGCGGCGGGCTCGGCACCGAGCCGCGCGTCGATGCCGATCTCATCGTGCCCGATCCCAAGCTCACTTTGCGCAAAGGCGCGATCGCGCCCTGGGCGCGCTCGACCTCGCCCTATTATCTACAGACGCTGGAGTCGCTTGCCAAACATTACAAGTTCCGCCTCGACACTTCTTTCGACGCGCTACCGGCAGCGGTACAAAAGATCATCCTCTATGGCTCCGGCGAGGAGGTTGTGCGCTTTTCCTATAATGACGGCTTGCGCGCCTATGATGTGAAGAAGCCTTTCGAAGGCGTCGTCACCAATCTCGAGCGCCGCTATCTCGAGACCGAGAGCGAGTGGGCGCGCGAGGAGATCGCCCGCTATATGACGGCGACGCCCTGTTCCGCCTGCAAAGGCTATCGGCTGAAGCCGGAGGCGCTGGCGATCAAGATCGCTGGCTGCCATATCGGCGAAGTCGCCGAACTGTCCGTGCGCCACGCGGCGGCCTGGTTTGCGGCTCTGCCAGAAAGGCTCGACGAGAAACGCAATGAGATCGCCAAGCGCATCTTGAAGGAGATCGGCGACCGGCTCGGCTTTCTCATCGATGTGGGCCTCGATTATCTCACGCTCGCCCGCGCCTCGGGCACGCTTTCCGGCGGCGAGAGCCAGCGCATCAGGCTCGCCTCGCAGATCGGCTCGGGGCTCTCGGGCGTGCTCTATGTGCTCGACGAGCCCTCGATCGGCCTGCATCAGCGCGACAATGCAAGGCTGTTGCAGACCTTGCGGCGGCTGCGCGATCTCGGCAACAGCGTCATCGTCGTCGAACATGACGAAGATGCGATCCTTGCCGCCGATCATGTCGTCGATGTCGGGCCAGGCGCCGGCATTCACGGCGGCGAGATCGTCGGGCAAGGCACGGCGGCCGAAATCATGGCCGATCCGAAATCCCTGACCGGCCAATATTTATCCGGCGCGATGCAAGTGGCGGTGCCGCGCGTCAGGCGAAAAGTCGATCCGGCGAGAAAACTCAAGATCACCGGCGCCACCGGCAATAACTTAAAAAATGTCTCGGTCGACATCCCGCTCGGGCTCTTCACTTGCGTGACCGGCGTCTCTGGCGGCGGCAAATCGACCCTCGTCGTCGATACGCTCTATAAGGCCGTGGCGCGCCGCCTCAATGGCGCGCTCGAACATGCTGCGCCTTATAAGAAGCTCGACGGGCTGGAGCATCTCGACAAGGTGATCGATATCGATCAATCGCCGATCGGCCGCACGCCGCGCTCGAATCCCGCGACCTATACCGGCGCCTTCACGCCGATCCGCGAATGGTATGCGGGCCTGCCCGAAGCCAAGGCGCGCGGCTATCTGCCGGGGCGCTTCTCCTTCAATGTCAAGGGCGGGCGCTGCGAAGCCTGCCAGGGCGACGGCGTCATCAAGATCGAGATGCATTTTTTGCCCGATGTCTATGTCACTTGCGACGTCTGCAAGGGCAAGCGCTACGACCGCGAGACATTGGAGGTGAAATATCGCGACAGATCGATCGCCGATGTGCTCGACATGACGGTCGAGGAGGCGGCCATTCTCTTCAAGGCCGTGCCCTCGATCCGCGAGAAGATGGAGACACTTGCGCGGGTAGGCTTGAACTATATCAAGGTCGGCCAGCAGGCCAACACTTTGTCCGGCGGCGAGGCGCAACGCGTAAAACTCGCCAAGGAATTGGCGCGCCGTGCGACCGGCCGCACGCTTTATATTCTCGACGAGCCGACCACGGGCCTGCATTTCCACGATGTCGCAAAGCTGCTCGAAGTCCTGCATCAGCTGGTCGAAACCGGCAATAGCGTCGTCGTCATCGAGCATAATCTCGAAGTCATCAAGACGGCGGATTGGATCATCGATCTCGGGCCCGAAGGCGGCGATGCGGGCGGCGAGATCATCGCCCAAGGCCCGCCCGAGGCCATCGTCAAAATGCCGGCGAGCCATACCGGCTATTATCTGAAGCAAGTCTTGGCGCGAAGGCCGCTGAAGCGCAAAGAGGCGGCGGAGTGAGGTGCGCTTATCCTTCCCCTGAAAGGGGAAGGTGTCATGCGAAGCATGACGGATGGGGTTAGGCTGATGTCAGCGATCTCATGTCCTACCCCACCCGGCCGGCTGCGCCGGCCACCCTCCCCTAAAGGGGAGGGATGATGCGCGTCGTCGAGCTTGTTGTTACGCGTGCCATATTCCGCGACAGTCATTAAAGAGACCAACGTTGTCCCACCAATGATCGAGATACGTGCGGAACGGTTCATTTTGATTGTCGAATATCTCTCGCATGAGATCGACACCGCCCATACTGTAAAGCTTCCATCCGACTTCCCGCGCTAAAAATATAAGTGCCCCGCGCACCGGGTCTTTTTGGGCGGCATCGAAAATGCGTTCGTGAGGCGGCGGAGGATTTTCGTCAAGAGTGAGATTCCAAAAAGGGAAATTTACACTATCAGAATCACATGAGAGTTTAGACTTGTTACCTTCTTCGATTGATTTTTTGTGATCTGCATATTTGTGCTCGACGAAACGAAGTATAGCGGTTTCCTGAGTTACGTCGATGGGTGCCATGGCAACTCTCCGCTAATTTGATGAATGCGCATCATCTCTAGAGTCAACCGCCGTGTCAAAGCGGTATGCCACATAAAATTGGATTTGGCAGGCTTCGTAGCTGTCTGCATAACTTAAGAATTTCTCCGAAAACGAAAAATCCTCATTTCAAAATCCTTCCTTTTTTCCCGATTCCGCGGCAAAATAACCCCATGAAGCGAGACGCTATCCTTCAGAAGCTTAAGGAATGCGAGGCTGATTTGCGCGCGCATGGGGTGGCGCATGCCGCGCTCTTCGGCTCCGTCGCGCGTGACGAGCAGCGGGCCGACAGCGATATCGACATCATGATCGAACTCGATCCCGCCGCGCGCGTGACGATGTTCGATTATGTGGACATCAAGGAATATATCGAGGGCCTGTTCAGCGAGCCGGTCGATGTGGTGAACAAAGACGGCCTAAAGCCTGCGGTGCGCCCGAATGCGACGGCTGACGCGATCTATGCCTTCTGAATGACAGGCGCGTGGCGGCCTGAACTACACGAGATCAGAACAATGCCCACAGTCAAAGAGATTGAAAAAGCTATAGAGACACTGCCGCGGGACCAATTGGCTGAATTCCGGGCTTGGTTCGAGGAATTCGACGCTCAAAACTTCGACGCTGCAATCGAGCAGGATATCAAAGCAGGCAAACTCGACCGGCTCGCGGAAGAAGCTCTCGCCGAGCACAAAAAAGGCCGCAGCCGCGAGCTATGAAACATTTCGCGAGTTCCAAATTCTGGATCGCTTATGAGGCCTTGCCTCGACATATTCGTGAACTTGCCGATAAGAATTACGCTCTGCTCAAAGAAGATCCCCATCACCCATCGTTGTCTTTGAAAAAAGTCGGCCGTTTTTGGTCTGTGCGGGTTGGAATTCGGCACAGAGCTTTGGCCGTCGAAGTTGATGATGGTCTCCTATGGTTTTGGATCGGTTCGCATTCGGATTATGACAAGCTGGTCAGATAAAATTCATCAAATGACCGCGAAAGCGTAGCGGCTCTATTTGCGCGAAGGGCCGGCGCGGCGGCCGCTGAAGCGCAAGGAAGCGGCGGAGTAGGGGCGGCTTGCCTGTGGCAGGCGCCGAGAAGAAATGCTGCACTGCATCCATGTATTCTGGGCAAGCGGCTATAGAGGATTCAAATAGGGATATAGCCAGGCTTTCTGGCGCCTCATGACAAATTTATGCGATGATGTCCTTGAAATTGCCCTTGGTATGCAAAATATGCATATGAGCTCTTCGCTTTTAAGCCTAACATGTGCCGTGTAAAATCAGCTATCGATAAAAAACATTGATAGATGGCTCGGTTCCGACACGCCGGCCTGAAAGCCCGCCCGATCTCGGGCTGTGGCGGTCGGAGATCGCCGCGCTCGTCCGCAGGGCGTTCTTATGAGTTTCCAAGTGCCGCGAGTAGGCCTCCTCCCCCGCTCGCTGGCCACAAAGCGCCCGCCGGTGTCCTCCCACCGGTGGGCGTTTTCTTTTGTGGCGACCATTGGTTCTATTTCGCCGCGCCGGACTTCAAGAGCCTGTAGGTGAGCGCATCGGTGAGCGCCTGGAACGAGGCGTCGATCAGATTGGCCGAGACGCCGACCGTCGACCAATGATCGCCCGAGGAATCGCGAAATTCGATGAGGACGCGGGTCACCGCATCCGTGCCGCCCTGAAAGACCCGGACGCGATAATCGACGAGTTCGAGATCCGCGATGAAGGGCTGATATTTGCCGAGGTCCTTGCGCAGAGCGAGATCGAGCGCATTGACCGGCCCATTGCCTTCGGCCGCCGAGATCAGCACGGTCGAATCGATGCGCATCTTGACGGTCGCCTCCGAGACGGTGACGAGCTCGCCCATGGCATTGTGCCGGCGCTCGACATCGACGCGGAAGCGCTCGACTTCGAAATAATCCGGCACCGTGCCGAGGCTGCGCCGCGCCAAGAGCTCGAAGGAGGCATCCGCCCCCTCATAGGCATAGCCCTGCGCCTCCTTGTCCTTCACCTCTTCGAGGAGACGGGCGAGGCGCGGATCGTCCTTGGCGAGCTTGACGCCGATCCGCTCGAGCTCGGCGAGGATGTTCGACTTGCCGGCCTGGTCCGAGACCAGGAGGCGGCGCCGGTTGCCGACGCTTTCCGGCGCGACATGTTCATAGGTCGCCGGATCCTTCAGCACGGCCGAGGCGTGAATGCCGGCCTTGGTCGCAAAGGCCGAGGCGCCGACATAGGGCTGATGCCGGTTCGGCGCCCGGTTCAACAATTCGTCGAGCGTATGGCTCACTTTGGTGAGGCTCGCGAGCTGCGCCGGCGCGACCCCGATCTCGAAAGCCTCGGCGTAATCGCGCTTCAACAGAAGCGTCGGGATGAGCGAGACGAGATTGGCGTTGCCGCAGCGCTCGCCGAGTCCATTGAGCGTGCCTTGCACGTGCCGTGCGCCGGCGCGGATCGCGGCGAGCGAATTGGCCACCGCATTTTCGGTATCGTTGTGGGCATGGATGCCGAGCTGCTCGCCCGGGATTTCGCGGGCGACCTCTGCGACGATGGCCTCGACCTCATGCGGCAAGGTCCCGCCATTGGTGTCGCAGAGCACGATCCAGCGGGCGCCCGCGGCATAGGCCGTCTTGGCGCAAGCGAGGGCATAGGCGGGGTTGGCTTTGTAACCGTCGAAGAAATGCTCGCAATCGAGAATGGCCTCATGGCCCTTGCCGCAGGCGGCTTCGATCGATTGGCTGATGCCCTCGAGATTTTCATCGAGCGTGCAGCCGAGCGCGACATGGACATGATAGTCCCAGCTCTTGGCGACGAAAGTGATGGCGTCGGCATCGCCAGCGAGCAGAGCGGCGAGCCCCGGATCATTGGCGGCGGAGCGGCCGGCGCGTTTGGTCATGCCGAAGGCGGTGAAGCGCGCCTGTCGCAGTTTCGGCTTTTTGGCGAAGAATTCCGTATCGAGCGGATTGGCGCCGGGATAGCCGCCTTCGATGTAATCGATGCCGAGAGCGTCGAGCAAAGCGGCGATGCGCTTCTTGTCGTCGATCGAGAAATCGACGCCGGTCGTCTGCGCGCCATCGCGCAGCGTCGTGTCGAAGAGATAGATCCGCGCTCGGCTCATCTCGGCAGGCCTCGCGTGGCTTGGGACTCCAAGGGCTTTTCCATATGGGTGTTACCGAGCCATTCATCGCCGCAGGCGCGCGTCTGCCGGTGCAAAGCGAAAAAGCCGCGCTTGGCGAAGAACGGCCGCGCCGTGTCGCTCGCATCGACGCTCAGATGGGCCGCGCCGCGCGAGCGGGCCAGTTTCTCGGCAGCATCGCAGAGCAGCGTGCCGATGCCGCTCAATGCCACGCTCGGATGCACATAAAGCATATCGATATGGTCCTGGCCCTTGACGCTGATGAAGCCGACCGGCGAACCGGCGATGGTGGCCACCAGCGTGAGATGATCGGCGAGGCGTCGGGTGAAGGCCGGCTCATCATCGGCGCTCGCGATCCAGGCCGCCTGCTGCGCCTCGTCATAATCCTCACCCGTCAATTCCGCGATGCTGTCGCGGAAGATCTGCGCGAGGAGCGGCGCGTCTTGCGGCAGAAACGGCCGCAGCGCGGATTTTGGAAAGGCGGCGGCATTCATCGCGTCACCTGCGGATGCAAACTCTCTTCCACGCCGCCAAGCAGCCGGCTGAGCGAAGATCTGACATTTCAAGTGGCAAGAGCCAATTGTTTTCTGAGCCTCTCGGGCTTTTGCAGTTTCACGGCTGTTTCAGAGCGGCCATAAGCTTGGCTCATGCAGGGACGTTCTCTGCCTAAATAGTCGTGCACTCGGTGAAAAGTAATGGCCCGGTGCGAGCCCCAAAATTTCGCTTGCATCGCCAAATCGAGGTTGCTAGAACAAACAAAGAACACCTAAGCGCACACTTGTCAATTCGCATGTGGACAAGCGCGCTGCGGCCGCCGCGCGGCCGGGATTGCAGGTAAGGATTAAGTTTGCGGCGCCGATTTCGTGGCGAGGAGAGCATCATGTCGGGAAGCGTCAACAAAGTCATTCTGATCGGCAATTTGGGCCGCGATCCCGAGGTGCGGCGGCTGAATTCGGGCGATTCCGTCGTGAGCTTTAGTATCGCGACGACGGAGAGCTGGCGCGACAAAGCGACGGGCGAGCGCAAAGAGCGCACCGAATGGCATAATATCGTGATCTTCAACGACAATTTGGGGAAGATCGCCGAGCAATATTGCAAGAAGGGCTCGAAGGTTTACCTCGAAGGCCAATTGCAGACGCGCGAATATACCGACCGCGACGGCAATCAGCGCAAGGTGACGGAGGTCGTGTTGCAGCGTTTCCGCGGCGAGCTCACCCTGCTCGACAGCCGCGGCGGCGCGCGCGGCGAAGTCTCGGACGATCGCGGTGGTTATGAGTTTTCAGGCGGCAATTTCGGCCGCTCGTCGCCTATGGAGCGCGATTCGGAGAAGCGCCCGGCAACGGCAGGCTCCGGCCGCGTCGCCGATATGATCGACGACGATATTCCGTTTTGAGACGGGATGCCAAAGGTCTTTGCGCACGGCCGAAGGCTGACTGATAACAAATTGAAAATATGAGGGATTTTTGCGCTTCTGGCAGGCGTTGCAACTGGCAATTTGGGGCGAAATCGCTTATATTGAAACTATCTCGAATGATTGCTTGGCAGCGATGCCTGCCGCCCCTCTCCCCGCTTGCGGGGAGAGGTAAGGTGAGGGGCTAGGTGATTTGCTTCCAACGTCGAGGCCAATCGCCCCGCCCCTCACCCAGCCTCTCCCCGTTTTGCTACGCTCACGGGGAGAGGGGCGCTCCTGCTGAGCAATCGTGAACTAATCGAAATGTTTTCCCGCAAGCCTGGATTGACCCGCTTTGGCCGATACTGACAACACCGGAGGCGCCCCGCAGGGCTCCGACATCCGGCCGGTTTCCCTATCCGACGAAATGCGCCGCAGCTATCTCGATTACGCGATGAGCGTGATCGTCAGCCGCGCTTTGCCCGACGTGCGCGACGGGCTGAAGCCGGTGCATCGGCGCATTCTCTATTCGATGTATGAGAACCACTACACGCCGGACCGCGCTTACAACAAATCGGCGCGCGTCACTGGCGACACGATGGGCAAATACCATCCGCATGGCAATCTCGCCATTTATGATGCGCTGGTGCGCATGGCGCAGCCTTTTTCGATGCGCCTGCCTTTGATCGACGGCCAGGGCAATTTCGGCTCGGTCGACGGCGATCCGCCGGCGGCCGAACGCTATACGGAAGTGCGGCTTGCCGCTGCCGCCATTCCGCTCCTCGACGATCTCGACAATGAGACGGTCGATTTTCAGCCGAACTATGACGGGCGCGAGCGCGAGCCGACCGTCCTGCCGGCGAAATTCCCCAATCTTCTCGTCAATGGCGCCGGCGGCATCGCCGTCGGCATGGCGACCAATATTCCGCCGCATAATCTCGGCGAGGTCATCGATGCCGTGGTCGCTCTGATCGACCGGCCGGAGATGGGAATCGAAGAGCTGATGGCGATCATCCCCGGCCCGGACTTTCCGACCGGCGGCCATATTCTGGGCCGCGCCGGCATCAGGGCCGCTTACATGACCGGACGCGGTTCCATCCTCGTGCGCGCAAAAGTCGAGATCGAGGAGATCCGCAAGGAGCGCGAGGCGATCCTCGTCACCGAGATCCCCTATCAGGTCAACAAGGCGGCCTTGGTCGAGAAGATCGCCGAACTCGTGCGCGAGAAGCGCATCGAAGGCATTGCCGATCTGCGCGACGAATCCGACCGCGAAGGCATGCGCATCGTCATCGAATTGAAGCGCGATGCCGTCGCCGATGTCGTCTTGAACCAGCTCTGGCGCTTCACCGCGCTGCAATCGAGCTTTCCGGCCAATATGATCGCGCTCAACGGCGGCCGCCCGGAAATGCTGACGCTGAGGGATTTTCTGACCGCCTTCGTCGATTTCCGCGAGCAGGTCGTCACGCGGCGCATCAAATTCCTGCTCGGCAAGGTGCGCGATGCGGCGCATCTCCAGGTCGGGCTGGCGATCGCGGTCGCCAATATCGACGAAGTCATCCATCTGATCCGAACTTCGGCGGATGCGGGTGCGGCGCGCGAAGCCTTGATGGGCCGCGACTGGCCGGCGCGCGACATGGCGCCGCTCATCGCGCTTATTGCCGATCCGCGCCATGTGCTCTCCGAGGCCGGCACCTGCCGGCTTTCGGAGGCTCAGGCGCGCGGCATTCTCGAGTTGCGCCTGCAGAGATTGACCGCGCTGGGGCGCGAAGAAATCGCCGAGGCGCTCGAAAAACATGCCGCCGAGATCGCCGATTATCTCGATATTCTCGGCTCCCGCACGCGGCTCTTCGGCATCATCAAGGACGAGCTCGCGGCGGTGAAGGCGGCGCATGCGACACCGCGGCGCACGATGATCCTCGACACGGACGCCGATGTCGAAGACGAGGATCTGATCCAGCGCGAGGACATGGTCGTCACCGTCTCGCATTCGGGCTATGTGAAGCGGGTGCCGCTCTCGGCCTATCGGGCGCAGCGGCGCGGCGGCAAGGGCCGCGCCGGCATGCAGACGCGCGATGAGGATTTCGTCGCGCGCCTCTTCGTCGCCTCGACCCATACGCCGCTTCTGTTCTTCTCCTCGCTCGGCCAGGTCTACAAAGAGAAAGTCTGGCGCCTGCCGCTCTCGGCGCCGCAGGCGCGCGGCAAGGCGCTCGTCAATATTCTGCCGCTCGAACAGGGCGAGCGCATCACGACGATCATGCCGTTGCCGGAGGATGAGGCCAGCTGGGAACGGCTCGATGTGATGTTCGCGACGACGGGCGGCGGGGTTCGCCGCAACAAGCTCTCCGATTTCGCCCAGGTGAACCGCGCCGGCAAGATCGCCATGCGGCTCGACGAAGGCGAAGAGATCGTCGACGTGCAGATCTGCACCGAGGCCAATGACGTCCTGCTGACGACGGCGAATGGGCAATGCATTAGATTCCCCGTCACCGATGTGCGCGTCTTCAAGGGCCGCGATTCCATGGGCGTGCGCGGCATTGCGCTCGGCGACGGCGACCGGGTGATCTCGCTTGCGATCCTGCATCATATCGAGGCCGAGAGCGGCGAGCGGATGGCCTATCTCAAAATGCGCCGCGCCGTAGCCGGCGAAGTCGTGGCGGAGGGCGCGGGCGAAGCCGGCGAAGAGACTGCCCAAGAGATGGGCCAAGAGATGGGCCAAGAGATCGGCCAAGAGATCGGCCAAGAGACGGGCGGCGAAGAGACGCTGGCCGGCACCTTGCCGCCGGAGCGCTATGCCGAAATGTCGGCGGCGGAGGAGATCATTCTGACGATCTCCGCCAATGGCTATGGCAAGCGCACTTCGTCTTACGAATATCGCATCACCGGGCGCGGCGGCAAAGGCATCCTCGCCATGGCCGTCAATCAGCGCAACGGCCCGCTCGTCGCCTCGATGCCGGTGGAAGAGAGCGACGAGATCATGCTGGTGACGAATGGCGGGCAATTGATCCGTTGTCCGGTCGAAGGCATACGCATCGCCGGCCGCGGCACGCAAGGCGTCATCGTCTTCAACACGGCAGACGGCGAACATGTCGTCAGCGTCGAGCGCATCAGCGAGGAAGAAGCGGGCGAAGACGGCGATGGCGAGAGCAACGGGAATGACGCCGAAGGGTGAGGGCAGGCTTCGTGCCCACCGTCATGCCGTGCGCTGATCGAGCTCAGAGGGAAGCAGCGAAAAGCCCAGGGCCAACAACACCGCCAGGACGGGAATCCAGATCAACAGTCCCATATGCCGCGAAACCAATATCCCCGAAAGCGCGGCACCGCATCCATAAGCCGCAAATGTCGCAAGATGGCCCTTCGTGCTCACGCGCGAGTCCGAGGCGCCTGCGAGATGCATGAGCGCTCCGATGAGTGACGTCACGATGCGGATCAGCGCGCTCGTAAAAACAATCGTGCTGATACCGGACGAACTGATCCGCTGCGCGGCGATGCCCTGAATGCCCATGCTGAGCGCCGAAAGCACAATGATGGAGTAGAGGCTGCGGGGCTGGATCGGCTGGCCGCTGAAGCTCCAAAGCACCGTGCAGCCGCCGAGACAAACAAATTCGAGCAGGAGAAGACGCCTGAGCCCGCCTCCCGCCTTGGGCTCGGCCTGTGCCAGATTGTAAATCACTGCGGCGAGCGCCGCACCCGCTATGAAGCCGAAAAGAGCCGTGAGCGAACGCGACGCGGCGAGCATCTCGCCACGGCCGATCGCTACGCCGAGCAGCGCCGCATTGCCGGTCATGGCGGAAGTGAACACCTCCCCGAGCTTGAGGAAGGTCAACACATCGGTGCAGCCGGAGGCGAGCGACAGGCAAGCCAAGACGCGCGCCGGGTGGCCGATGTATCTGGCTTCGGAAGCAATCATGATCGACCTTTTTGATGAGATCACGCCTAGAGCATCCCGCTTTCAAATGGGATCATTTGAAAGCGGATAAGATGCTCTAGATTTAAAAAGTAGAGCATCGGATTATCCCAAAACCGGTATCCACTTTTGGGTCCGATGCTCTAGACAATAATTTGGATCATGATTGCGGTTTAGCCAAATGCAATCGCACCGCAACGATGCGCAGGCTCATCAAGCCGGGCAGCGGCGCAGCGATCCGCTCGGGCCGTCATCGGCCGCGATGCGAAATGCCTGTTCCGGTCAGAGCTTTTGCGGCGCAGCTCGCATGAGCGCGAGCAGATCGTCGAGCGATCGATCTTCCGCCGCTTCATGATGGTCGCCGGGAGCCACCAGCTCGCCAGGCGGGGACGCTTCGCTCATCATTCCGGCCAGAAGCAAATCGAGCGGTGCTGCCGCTTGCATGGCGGGGGCCGCAGCGCTCGAAGATTGCGGGCCCGGAATCTCTCCGAAAGCCTCGCCCTCCTCTGCAACATCGCCTTCATCCCGAGCTCGAAGGGGTTTGTTTTGCCAGCCTTGCCGCTGGCGGCGGTCCTCTTCCTGCTCGTCTTCCGAGAATCGGCTCTTGACCGGGGCGACTTCCTCGGGATTGGCCGGCTTTTTGCGCGGTGCGCGCGCAGTGGTCTGAGCGTTGGCCTGAAGCGCAAAGTGCTTGAAGTGACCCGACACATGCATTTGAAATCTCCCAAAGCATGTTTGGCCGATCTTTGGCACTCCTGTCTTGCCCGAGGCTGGCAAACACGCTGCGATGCACACCGCTCACGGGAGCGTGAAGCTACGGCAGCTTCATTTGCTCCTGCCTCAGCGCTCCGCTAGATAGAGCCTATGATCCGTAAAGCGCTCTATCCCGGCACATTCGATCCGCTGACCAACGGTCATGTCGACATCATCCAGGGCGCGGCGCGCTTTTGCGATGAGATCGTGGTGGCGATCGGCGTCCATCCGGGCAAGGCGCCGCTTTTGGCCGCCGAGGAACGCGCGATGCTCATCCGCCAATGCTGCGAAGGCCTCGTTGCGGCAGGGTCCTGCAGGCTGTCGGTGCTGACTTTTTCCGGCCTTGCGGTCGCGGCGGCGCGGCAGGCCGGTGCGAATCTCCTCCTGCGCGGGCTGCGCGACGGCTCGGATCTCGATTATGAGATGCAGATGGCGGGCATGAATGCCGCCATGGCGCCGGAGATCCAGACGCTGTTTCTGCCCGCCTCGCCGGGCGTCCGCCACATTACGGCGACATTGGTCCGCCAGATCGCGCTGCTCGGCGGCGACATCTCGGGCTTCGTGCCGAAAATCGTCGCCGAGACATTGGCGCGAAAGCTTCGCGCTTCGACATAAAGAGGGGGTCGATTTCATGATGATGAACCGCCGCAACCTTTTCGCCGCGCTCTTAGTCGCGGCTTTCGCCACGCCGCTCGCGGCGCAGCCAGCGCCGGCGCCTGCCCCCGCGCCAGCCGCCGCACCGGCGCAGCCTAAAAAGCGTGCGCCGAAACATGCGCCAAAACCCAGGGCCGATCTCAAGAACACCATCTATCTCGACACGAAGGACGGACGGGTGACCATCCTGCTGCGTCCGGATCTCGCTCCGAAAAATGTGGCGCAGATCGAGACGCTGACCAAACAGGGCTTCTACAATGGAATCGTCTTCCATCGCGTGATCGCGGGCTTCATGGCGCAGACGGGCGATCCGACCGGCACCGGCACAGGCGGGTCCAAGCTTCCCAATCTGCCGGCGGAATTTACGCCGACGCCGTTCAAGCGCGGCACCGTCGGCATGGCCCGAGCGGAAGATCCCAATTCCGCCAATTCGCAATTCTTCATCTGCTTTGCCGATGCGCCCTTCCTCAATGGCAAATATACGGTGATCGGCCAGGTGACCAAGGGCATGGACGTGGTCGACAAGATCAAGAAGGGCTCGGGCGAGAGCGGCATGGTGACCGATCCGGACAAGATCGTGAAGATGCAGCTTGCGAGCGACGCCAAGCCCGCCAAGAAAGCCGCCAAGAAACCAGCCAAGACTCCGGCCAAGACTCCGGCCAAGACGCCCGCGCAACCATCCGCGACGCCACCCGCCGCAGCGCAGTGAGGCGGCGGCAAGCGGCGGTCGGGCTCAGCTGAGGCGGCCTTCAAAGGCCGCTTCAGTACAAGGAAACGGCTGCGCGGTTTACCTCGCCGCCGGCTTCGGCTATGGCTGACCGCAAATCCCCAAATAGGAGTTCATCATGGCCGAGGTCGAACCCGGTAACACGCTCACGCTGGAAACTACGCAAGGACCCGTCGTCATCGAGATGCGGCCGGATCTCGCGCCGAACCATGTCGCACGCATCAAAAAGCTCGTCGCCGAGAAATTCTACGACGGCGTCGTTTTCCACCGCGTGATCGAGGGCTTTATGGCGCAGACGGGCTGTCCGCACGGCACCGGCACCGGCGGCTCGAAATATCCGGACCTCAAGGCCGAATTCAGCGCCGAGCCGCATGTGCGCGGCACCTGCTCCATGGCACGCGCGCAAAATCCCGATTCGGCCAATTCGCAATTCTTCATCTGCTTCGCCGATGCGCGCTTTCTCGACCGGCAATATACGGTCTGGGGCAAAGTGGTCTCCGGCATGGAGAATGTCGACAAGATCAAGCGCGGCGAGCCGGTGAAGGATCCGGACAAGATCGTTTCAGCGACTGTGAGCTGAGCGCGCACCATGGGACGATCCTAGACAAGCGAGCAGCGTCGTGTCGGACAATTGACGGGAGCCGTCTCGGGCGCCGCAGCATTGCTCGCAGCTTGACATTATGCGTGTCGATCTCTTCGACTTCGATCTGCCGCCGGAGCGCATTGCGTTGCGCCCCATGGTGCCGCGCGACGCGGCCCGCATGCTTGTCGTCGATCCCAAGGCCGAGCGTCCGTTCGAAGATCGAACCGTCCGCGATCTGCCCGACATGCTGCGGCAGGGCGATCTTCTCGTCGTCAATGATACGCGCGTCATCCCTGCGAGGCTCGAAGGCCTTCGCCGCCGCGGTGATATCGGCGCCAAGATCGAAATCCTGCTGCATCAGCGCGAAGCGGAGAACGTCTGGCGCGCCTTCGCGCGGCCAGCCAAGAAATTGCGTGCGGGCGACAGGATCATCTTCACAAAACAGGACCAAAAGGCGCTCGAAGCCGAAATTCTCGGCGCGCACAGCGAAGGCGAGGTCCGGCTCGCCTTCGCCCTATCCGGCACGGCGCTCGATCAGGCGATCGAAGCTTTGGGGCAGATGCCGCTGCCGCCCTATATCGCCGGCAAGCGTGCGGCCGATGCGAGCGACAGACAGGATTATCAGACGCTTTTCGCGCGCCACACCGGCGCCGTCGCGGCGCCGACCGCGAGCCTGCATTTCACGCCCGAGCTTGTCGCCGCGATGCGCGCGCGAGGCGTCGCAATCGCGCCGGTCACGCTCCATGTCGGCGCCGGCACTTTTCTGCCCGTGAAGGCGAAAGACACGAGCGCCCATCGCATGCATGCGGAATGGGGCATGGTGAGCGAAGCAACCGCCGCGGCCATGAATGCCGCCCGCGCCGCAGGCGGCCGCATTGTCGCCGTCGGCACGACCGCGCTGCGGCTCATCGAAACCGCGACGGCCGCGGATGGGACGACTGCGCCTTTTGCCGGCGAGACGGATATTTTCATCACGCCCGGCTATAGGTTCAAAGGGGTGGATCTTCTCCTGACCAATTTCCATTTGCCGAGGTCGACGCTGTTCATGCTCGTTGCGGCTTTCTCCGGTCTCGAGACGATGCGGGAGGCCTATCGCCATGCGATCGCAAAAAACTACCGCTTCTACAGCTATGGCGACGTCTGCCTGCTCCATCCCGCTGTAAGGAAGCCATGAATTGACCGCGGATTTTCGCTTCGACATCAAGGCGACGGATGGGCCGGCCCGCACCGGCACGATCACCACGCCGCGCGGAACAATCCATACGCCGGCCTTCATGCCCGTCGGCACGGCGGCGACGATCAAAGCTATGCATCCGGAAGCGGTGCATGCGCTCGGCGCCGAGATCGTGCTCGCCAACACTTATCATCTCATGCTGCGGCCGGGCGCGGAGCGGATCGCGGCGCTCGGCGGCCTGCATCGCTTCATGAACTGGCCCTGGCCGATCCTCACCGATTCCGGCGGCTTTCAGGTGATGTCGCTCGCCAAGCTCCGCAAGATCGATGAGAAAGGCGTCACTTTTCAATCCCATATCGACGGGTCGCGCCACGAGCTCACGCCGGAGCGGGCGATGGAGATCCAGCGCCTGCTCGGCTCCGACATCCAGATGCAGCTCGACGAATGCGTGAAGCTTCCCGCCCCCGAGAACGAAGTAGAACGCGCCATGCTGCTGTCGCTGCGCTGGGCCGAGCGCAGCAAAAAGGCCTTCGGTGCGCAGCCCGGCCGCGCCATTTTCGGGATCGTCCAGGGCGGCATCTCCGTGCCGCTGCGCGTCGCCAGCGCCAAGGCGCTCGCGGAGATGGATTTTCATGGCTATGCGCTGGGCGGCCTTGCCGTCGGCGAGCCGCAGGCGAACATGCTCGCGACCATCGAGGCGACCCTGCCTTTTCTGCCGGCATCCAAGCCGCGCTATCTCATGGGCGTCGGCAGTCCCGATGATCTTCTCGAAGCGGCGGGACGCGGCATCGACATGTTCGATTGCGTGATGCCGACCCGCGCCGGCCGCCACGGCCTCGTCTACGGCCGTTTTGGCCGCATCAATCTGCGCAATGCCAAACATGCCGACGATCCGAGACCGATCGATGCACTCGGCTCTTGCGAGGCGGCACGCATCTATTCCCGCGCCTATCTGCATCACCTTGTGAAAGCCGGGGAAATTTTAGGGATGATGCTTTTGACGGAGATCAATCTCGCTTATTATCAGAGCCTGATGATGGGCATTCGAAACGCCATAGAAACCCGGCGTTTCGCCGATTTTTCCGCAGCGACCAAAGAGGCTTGGCGGGCGGGAGAAGAGGCTTGGCGGCCGGCAGAAACGGTGGCCGGACAGGCATCGGCAAAAGCCGTTGCGCAAGACGACAAGGGCGAAGCCGCCGCGCCATTCGGGACCGCGCGTCGCTCTTGAAGGAAGCGTGCAATGGGCGCTCGAGGCTGATCTACAAGCCGTGCCTCGAGGCCGAAAGCCTCCGGGCAAAAGAAAGCCTCCGGGCAAAAAGAAAGGCGAGGCCGGCTCCTCCACCGTGCCTCGCCCTCTTTGCTTACTCGTCCTTGGCCTTCCCTCAGCCCTTCCTTCGTTGCGAAGGCGCGCCGCTTCAACGCCGGGCTCAAAGGGGAGGCGTCCTCCCACGACTTGGACTACATGCACATCTCGGAAACCCGGGACGGCCCCTTTCGGATGGCGTTTGGGTTGTAGCTCACGCGTGACGCATTGTCACGCACGTTGAAGCCGATTGCCGCAAAAAGGGCGCGCTCTCGCATATTTTTTCCTCCCTCTTTCGAGGGAAGGCCAGGGTAGGTAAAACTACCTTGAAAACTTGGATGGGCGCCTTCGGCCTTTGCCTTCGAAGGACGCAGCCGAGGGCTCGACAGAGCCCGGCGGCCGCTTTGGTACGTGAGGCCGGTTGCGCGCGACATCGCGACGCGCGAGAGTTTGCCGACCACCGGCCGACGGCGAGCAATCTCGTCAAAAGCGTGAATATGTCGCTGTTCTAAATATGTCTCTGTTTTATGAGATAAGCTGCGCGTGAGGCCTCGGATCGAAGCGGTTGGCTTCGATCGCAGAGGATTGCGCTTTCAGCCTCAAAGGCGCGGAAACCCCATGATGCAATCATACGGCGCCTCTCCACCGCAACAGCCCGCCCAAGAGCCTGCCGAAGAGCCTGCGCCTGCACCGCATGGCCCCGGCATCGGCGGCCGCATCCGCAACTGGTTCCTGACCGGGATCGTGGTCGCCGGCCCGCTCGCGGTCACCCTTTATCTCGTCTGGTGGTTCGTCGACACGGTCGATAATTGGGTCAAGAAGATCATACCCGTCAAATTCTGGCCGGACTTTATCTGCCCTTCCCCCTGCCGGGCTTCGGGGTGATCTTCGCCTTTCTCGGCCTGACCCTTCTCGGCTTCCTCGCCGCCAATCTCGCCGGCCGCACCCTCATCGCGCTGGGCGAAGCGATCCTCGATCGGATGCCCATCATCCGCTCCATCTACAAAAGCATGAAGCAGATCTTCGAGACGGTGTTCTCGCGCGAGGGCACCTCTTTTCGCAAGGTCGGGCTGATCGAATTCCCCGGCAAGGGCATGTGGTCGCTGGTCTTCATCTCGGCGCCGCCGCCGGACCGGGTCAGCGCCGGCCTTCCCTCGCGGGAAGAGCATCTCTCGGTCTTCCTGCCCTGCACGCCCAATCCGACGACCGGCTTCTATTTCTTTCTGCCGGCCCGCGACGTCATCGAAGTCGCGCTCAGTCCCGATGAGGCGGCCAAGCTCATCATGTCCTGCGGCGTCATTCAGCCGGACGGCCAAACCGGGCCGCCGGCCCTTCCGGAGCCGGCGAAACAGGCTAAAGCGCTGGAGGAAGACGCGGCCTGATGAGCGGGACGATTGCTCTCGGAGTGACGAATCCGCCTTGACGCGATAAAGCCCGGCTGCGCCGTCTTTCGGATGTCCTCTCTCTTGTGCCCAGCTCATGGCCGTCTACACAGAAGTCTCCGACACGGATCTCAAAGCCTTTCTCGCCGATTATGATCTCGGCGGGCTTCTCGCCTACAAGGGCATTGCCGAAGGCGTCGAGAATTCGAATTTCTTCCTCCATGCGGAAGCCGGCTTTTTCATTCTGACGCTTTATGAAAAGCGCGTGGCCGCGGAGGACCTGCCCTATTTCCTGAGCTTGATGGAACATCTCGCCACGCATGGCCTCACCTGCCCGCAGCCGGTGAAGACGAAAAACGGCGCCTTGCTCGGGCGGCTCGCCGGAAGGCCCGCCGCGATCGTCACCTTTCTCGAAGGGGTCTCGAGCAGGAGGCCGACGCCGCGGCAATGCGCGGCGCTCGGCGAAGCGCTGGCGAAACTGCATCGCGCCGGCGCCGATTTTTCCGCCCGGCGGCGCAATGCGCTCTCGCTCGACGCCTGGCCCGACCTCTATGAGCAGGGCAGGAATGGCAGCGAAAGCGTTCAACCCGGCCTTGCCGATTTCCTCGCTGACGAACTCGGCTTTCTCGAGAAAGCCTGGCCGAAGGATCTGCCGCGCGGCGTCATCCATGCCGATCTTTTTCCCGACAATGTGCTGTTTCTCGGCGATGGTGTCTCCGGCCTCATCGACTTCTATTTCGCCTGCGATGATTTTTACGCCTATGATCTTGCGATCTGCCTCAATGCCTGGTGTTTCGAGCCCGACATGTCATTCAACATCACCAAGGGCATGGCATTGATCGATGCCTATGAAAGCGTGCGCCGGCTCGATTCCGAAGAGATCGCCGCTCTGCCCGTTCTCGCGCGCGGTTCGGCATTGCGCTTTGCGCTGACCCGCCTCGTCGATTGGCTGAATGTGCCGCCGGGCGCCTTGGTGCGGCCGAAGGATCCGCTCGAATATGTGAAGCGGCTGCGCTTTCACCAAAGGATCGAGAGCGCGCGCGATTTCGGGCTGCTGCGATGAGCGAAAGAGTCGCGATCTGGACCGATGGCGCCTGTTCGGGCAATCCGGGTCCCGGCGGCTGGGGCGCCATTCTCGCCTATGGCACGAGGCGCAAGGAGCTGTCGGGCGGCGAAGCGGCGACGACCAATAATCGCATGGAGCTGATGGCGGCGATCCAGGCGCTCGAGGCGCTCAGCCGTCCTTGCGATGTCGATCTTTATACCGATTCCGCCTATCTCAAGGGCGGGATCACGAGCTGGCTCCCCGGCTGGAAGCGCAATGGCTGGAAGACGGCGGACCGCAAGCCGGTCAAGAATGTCGAACTCTGGCAAAGGCTCGAAGCCGCAACAGAGCCGCACAAGATCCATTGGCATTGGGTCAAGGGCCACGCCGAGAATGAGATGAACAAGCGGGCCGACGAACTCGCCCGCGCCGGCATGCGGCCCTTTTTGATCAAGCGGGCCGCAGCTCCGGCCGCGCCGCCGAAGGAGGATGAGAGCTAGCCTCCAACGCTTTTATTCAGATCTGCCCCAGCAGAGCGTCCGCGCCGGAGGTCTCCGCCTTGCCGATGGAATCTTCGACATTGAGCCTTTGCACGATGCCGTCGTCGACGAGCATGGAATAGCGCTGCGAGCGCAGGCCGAGGCCGCGTTCGGTCAGATCGAGCGTCAGGCCGATCGCCTTGGTGAAGGCGGCGCTGCCATCGGCGAGGAAAAGGATCTTGCCCACCGCGCCCGACTGCTTCGCCCAGGCATCCATGACGAAGACATCGTTGACGGCAACGACGACGATCTCGTCTGTGCCCTTGGCTTTGAACGCCGCTTCCTGGGCGACAAAGCCGGGCAGATGGTTCATGCTGCAGGTCGGCGTGAACGCCCCCGGCACGCCGAACAGGACGACCTTGCGGCCCTCGAATATGTCCGCCGTGGTGCGGGCTTGCGGACCTTCCGGCGTCATCACCGTGAAAGTGGCATCGGGCAACGGGTCTCCGACCTTGATCGACATGGATCTGTCCTCGCAACAGTTTCACGGCGTGGTCCGACCCCCCACCGCGGCGCGCGCCAACCTAAAGCAGATCCTGGCAAGCGGGAAGCCGGAAAGCGCTCTGCCGCACGGATCGCTCCTCGCCAAAGCGATCCGCGCCGCAGAATGTCAGCCGCCAGACAGTGGCACTTCTCACAAAAACTTGCGCTTCTGCTGTCGGAAAAAGCGCAGCGAGCTTTCCGGCACCGTCAGGCTTCACCGTGCCGCCTTCGCCACGGTGAGCGGCACGGTGAACTGATAAGCCTTGTCCGGCCCGGTGAGGGTCAGGCGCACCGGCACGCTCGCCGCCGTGATCGCCGCAGGCGTTTCAACCGCGACGAGAGAAAAGGCATTTTTCCCCACCTTATGGGTTTCGAAGGCCCAGCCTTCGGGTCCCTCGGCGAAGAGATCGGCGGCGGGCATGGCGCCGCGCCAGACGAGCGACCAGCGCGGCTTGCCTCGATCCGCCTCTCTTCCGATTGCGACTTTTTCCGCCACTTCGGCCACCGGCAGCGGCGAAGGCACCTGAGCTTCCGCCGCGGCAATCACCGGGCCCAGCGGGCTTTCGCCGCTTTGCGGCAGAATCAGTTCCGCATGTCCTTTGGCCGGCACGCAGATGCGGTCGCAGACCGCATAATCGAGCGAAACGATCAGCCGCGCGGACCTGCTCGCATCGACCGCCGTCACCTCGATCGGAAAGATGACCCCGCCGCGATAGCCGAAGGCCTCGATGCCGTCTTCATCAATGCGGCTCGGGGCCGGATAAAGAACTTCGGTGCCGGCAATATTGTCCGACCCTTCGAAGGAGAATTGCGGCGGCACGCCCGCCTCACCCGGCAGGCGCCAATAGGTGATGGCCCGCGGTGCGAGCTTGATCTCCACTGCGGCGTGATAGATGCCATGCAAAGGCGCGGTGGCGATCAGCCGCATCCGCGCCGCGCCACCCGCCTGCTCGGACCAGGAACTCGCGAATGGACCGGCATTCGGATCGGACTTGGCCGGCAGGACGGCGAGATAAAAAAGCGCCGGGAGAGCGAGCGAAGCGATGAAAACGCACTGGCAAAATCGCCGCGTCCACACCAACATATCAACGAGGCGGGCGTGGGCTCCGGCACGCTTCAGGACGCTGGAAGGACTTTTGCTTGGAATTGTCATAGAATGACACTCGTCCTTTCGACGACGGGGTTGTTCGCACCGAGGGCGCCTATTCAAATTCGGCACCTATCTGTCCTATCATGAATGAGGCACCGACGAGGCGCGAACGATGGCGGCGATGACACATAAGGGCGGACGGGCCCAAAAGGACGGACGCAACGGCTATCTCGATGGCCAGTTGCTGCTCGCCATGCCCGGCATGCCGGACGACCGCTTCGCCCGTTCGGTGATCTACATGTGCGCCCATTCCGACGAGGGCGCGATGGGGATCATCATCAATCGCCCGGCGGCCAGCGTGAATTTCTCCGAGCTTCTGGTGCAGCTCGAAGTGATTGCGCCCGACGAGGCGATCAGGCTGCCCCCAAAGGCCGGCTCCGTGCCGGTGCTCAAGGGCGGTCCGGTCGAGACCGGGCGCGGATTCGTGCTGCATTCCAATGATTTCTACATCGACAATTCCACCCTGCCGATCGATTCGAGCATCTCGCTGACGGCCACTGTCGACATTCTGCGCGCCATCGCGCACGGCGCCGGCCCGGGCCAAGCCGTCCTGGCGCTCGGCTATGCCGGCTGGTCGCCCGGACAGCTGGAGGAGGAGATGCAGCAGAACGGCTGGCTGACCTGCCCGGCGGATGCCTCGCTCATCTTCGAGACGCCCCTCGAATCGAAATATGACAGCGCCCTGCGCAAGCTCGGGATCGATCCGAGCTTTCTGTCCACCGATTTCGGCCACGCCTGACGTAAGTGGAGGCGAGCAAGAGGCTCCGGCTCAAGGGCAAGGAACCGTTCGTTTCAGGCCGCGATCGGCGCGGCGCCGACGAGTTTGCGCGCCTCGCCGGCGCTGATCGGATGGCCGAAGAGATAGCCCTGAGCATATTCACATCCGAGCTGATAAAGCTCGATCGCATCAGACTCCGACTCTGCACCTTCGGCGACGACATCCATGCCGAGATCATGCGCCAATGTGACGATCGAGCGGAGAATCACCGGTCTCGCGCCCTTGCCATTGTGATGCACGAAGGAGCGATCGATCTTGATCGTGTCGAAGGGGAAGCGCTGCAGATAGGACAAGGACGAATAGCCGGTGCCGAAATCATCGAGCGAAAGGCCGGCCCCGAGTTCGCGAATCCGGGTCAAGATCTGCGCCGCATATTCCGGATTCTCCATCACCAGACTTTCGGTGAGTTCGAGCTTCAAAGTCCCATGCGCGACATTGCTGCGGCTGAGCACGGCCTTGACGTCGTTCAAAAGATCATGCCGCAGCAATTGCCGCGAGGACACGTTGACGCTGGCGAAAAGCGGCGGATCGACATCGAGCGCATTCTGCCAGGCGGCGAGCTCGCGCGCCGTGCGCTCCATGGCGAAAATGCCGAGATCGATAATGCTGCCGGTCTCCTCGGCGATCGGGATGAATTCCGCCGGCCCCAAGCGTCCGAGCTTCGGATGATCCCAGCGCAAAAGCGCCTCGAAACCGGCGACGGTGCGGTCTTCGAGCCGTACAATGGGCTGGAAATAAACCTTGATTTCGGCCCGATCGAGGGCGCGCCGCAAATCGGCTTCGAGCGTCAGACGATCGGCGCCGAAGGAGCGCATCGACGGCCGGAACACTTCGATACGATTGCCGCCGACGCGCTTGGCGAAACGAACGGCGATTTCAGCATCATTCAGCATGTCTTCGCGCTTGGGATGCAATTGCGGATCGAAGAGCGCAATGCCGATCGACGCGGATAAAGGCACCTCGCTTTCGCCGAACGTGACCGGAGTCGAGACGGCCCGCTTGATGACATTGGCGAGCCCGATCATCTGATCGGTCTCGAATTCGGAAATGACCACCGCGGCAAATTGATCGCCGGCCAGACGCGCCAGCGTATCTTGCGGCCGCAATATGCGGCCGAGCCTGCGCGCAACCGTCAACAGGATCGAATTGCCCGCCGACAGGCCGATCGTCTCATTGACCTGCTTGAATCTGTCGATGTCGATGCAGAGGACGGTGGGCCTGATCTTGGCATCGGTGTCGGCGAGAAGCAGCGCCGCGTCGAGCCGGTCGAAGAACAATTCGCGATTGGGCAGCCCGGTCAAATTATCATGCACGGCATCATGCAGAAGCCGCTCCTGCGCGGTCTTCTTCTCCGTCACATCGGCCAGAGTACCGACGACGCGGACCACGTTGCCGTCGACGCCGACGACGGGACGCGCCTTCATGTGGAACCAGAAGTAATGCCCATCGGCCGCCCGCAGGCGGAATTCCTGATTGATCCGGCCGCATCTTTGCTCAAGCATCGCGTCGAGACAGGCGCGGTAGCGGTCGCGCTCGAAAGGATGCAGATATTCCAGCCATACGGAAGCCGGACCTTCGAGCTGGCCGCGCGCGAGGCCCAATTGCGCCTCGGCTTCCGGACTGAGATAGACGCGATCGGCGTCGACATCCCAATCGAAGATGATCTCGCCGCTGCCGGCGAGCGCCAAGGCCTTGCGTTCGACATCGCTGATCGCGCCATGCACCAGACCACCGCCGGCAAAGGCATTCTGCATCACCGTAAAGCCGATCAGCATGACGATGAGCACGAGGCCGCCGATGAGCGCCGGCGAGACGAGATCATTGGTCAGCGATCCGGTCACCGTAAAGCCCGCGGCCGTAATCCAGACGAGCAGGAGAAACCAGGTCGGAATCAGCATGACCGCGCGGTCATAGCCATGGGTGGAGAGATAGAGGACCAGGATGAAGCCGACTGCGCCGATAGTGGCGAGCGAAATGCGCGCGACGCCAGCTGCGACCGGCGCATCATAGACGGCAAGCCCGACGAGGGCGACGAGAAAGGCAAGCCAGCCGAAGGCGACATGCGAGGCGCGGACATGCCATCGGTTCAGATTGAGATAAGCGAAGAGAAAAACGAGAAGCGTCGCGGCGAGCGACGTCTCCGCACCGGCGCGCCAGATCCGATCGGTTTGTGCGGACGTATTGAAGATCTTGCTCCAGAAGCCGAAATCGATGCAGACATAGGCGAGCACCGCCCAGGCGAGCGCCGCCGCCGCAGGAAAAATCACGGCGCCCTTGACGACGAAGACAATCGTCAGAAACAGCGCCAAAAGCCCGGCGACGCCGATCACGATCCCTTTGTAAAGGGCGAGGCTCGTCACCTTGTCCTTGTAGGCGTCGGGCTGCCATAAATAGAGCTGCGGCAGATTGGGCGTGCGCAATTCCGCGACATAGGTCACGGTCGTGCCGGGATCGAGCGTAAGGCGAAAGACGTCGGCGTCGGCGCTTTCTTGCCGCTCCGGCGGAAATCCCTGGCTGGCGGTGATCGCCGACACGCGCGTGGCGCCGAGATCGGGCCAGATGACACCTGAGCCCACGAGGCGAAAATGCGGCGCGACGATCACCCGCTCGATCTGCTCGTCGGTGTCATTGGTGAGCGCGAAGACGATCCAGTGCGGATGCGAGCCGGGCTCGCGGGCGCGCACCTCGATGCGGCGCACGATGCCCTCGGAGCCCGGCGCCGTCGAGACCACCAGCCGGTCACCCTGCGAGCCGTAGCGCTCGATCGCCTTGGTGAGATCGATCGCCGCCGCATCGAGCGGCACGCGGACGGATTCAATCGCCCGCGCCGGCACCGCCGTCGCAACAAACAAGACGAGAGCAAGCCAAAAACCACGCTGAAGCGAGATCATCCGCGCGGGCGAGATCGGCAGTCTCGTTTCATGAGGGCCAAACAAAGTCTTCAGGGCGAAACAGAGCTCCCCTAGAGCATCCCGCTTTCAAATAGAATCATTTGAAAGCGGATAAGATGCTCTAGATTTAAAGAAGTAGAGCATCGGATCATCCCAAAACCGCTCACACTTTTGGGTCCGATGCTCTAGATCACGACCCGCGCGATCGGGACAAATCGGCTCGACATCACGAATTTGGAGCATGGCCCGACCGGAAAAGTCGAGCCAACTCTTCCAGGACATGCTCGAGAGCCACGCGGACCGCTTCTGCGATCCGCGCGGGACAGCGACGCAGGCCGCGCGGGTCGCAATTCCGGCACATGATGCCCGACATCATGGCCTGCAAGCACATGATCGGGCTCTGCGCTCAAAGGCCTATCCGAGAGCGGCGCGCGACGGCTGTCACAGATTCGTCACGTCCGATTCCGAGCTGCACTAGGTAAGGCCAATGCGGCCCGAGGGCAAGTCGGAAGGCGGCTGTCCTCGGCAACTCCCAAATTTGCCGAGGCGGAATTACGGGCGATCGCGCCGCGGCATGCGCAGAGGAAGAGGATCCGTCTCCAACAGCGCGTAAAGGAGGTGATCCTGCCAGACGCCATTGATCCGCAGATAGGCGCGCGCGAAACCTTCGCGCTTGAAACCCATGCGTTCCAAGAGTTGGATCGAAGCATCATTATGCGGCAGGCAAGCGGCCTCGATGCGATGCAGCCGCAGGGCCGTGAAGGCAAATCCAGTCACCGCCTGCACCGAGCGCGACATCCAGCCCTTGCCGGCGTAAGGCGCCCCCATCCAATAGCCAAGCGTCGCGGCTTGCGCAACGCCGCGTTTGACCTGTCCGAGCGTGAGGCCGCCGACGAGAATATTATCCGCCTCACGAAAGATCAGGAATGGATAGGATTCATCATTCGCGATCTCATGCGCATGCCGGCGAAGCCTGCGGCGGAAGGCGGCGCGCGTGAGATCGTCGCCCGGCCAGGTCGGCTCCCAGGGAATGAGGAAAGCGCGGCTGCGCTCGCGCAGACCCGCCCAGGCCTCATAGTCACCCATCTCGGCCGGGCGCAGATAGACGCCCTCGCCGCGCACGAAATTGACCGAATCGTTCGCAGGTCCCAGTCGGAACAGAGCCAAGCCTTTCTCCCTCAGCTGGTCCGCAGACGTTCCGCGATGCGGTCGGGCGAATAGACTTTCGCGATCGGTCCGACCGCGGCGACCGTCGGCGCCGAGCGCAGCGCCTTGGCGCCGGCGCGACGGATCTGGTCGACGCTCAACTGGTCGATCCTGTCGATCATTTCGGCGCGGCTCAAAACCCGGCCGAAGGCGAGACACTGCCGCGCAATCTGCTCGGAGCGCGCCGCCGGCGATTCGAGCGCGGCCAGCAAGCCGACCTTCAACTGCGCCTTGGAACGCTGCACCTCCGCCTCGGTCAAATCGACTGCCGCACGCGCAAGGCAATCGAGCGCCACCGGCATCAGCTCGGCGATCTGCCCGGATCCTGTCGCAGCATAGATGCCGAACAATCCGCTGTCCGAATATCCCCAGTGGAAGGCATTGACGGAATAGGCGAGGCCGCGCTTCTCGCGCACCTCCTGGAACAGCCGCGAGGACATGCCGCCGCCCACGGCATTGGCGAAAACATGCAGCGCATAATGCTCGGGATCGGCATAGGCGGCACCCTCGAAGCCAATGACGATATGGGCCTGCTCGAGCCGGCGTTTCAGGCGCCGCTCGCCGCCGACATAGCGCGCCGGAACCGCGCTCTCGGCCGGCTGGACCGGCAGGCGTGCAAAGGTCTTTTCCACCGCCTCGACGATTTGCGCATGAACGACGGCGCCCGCCGCGCCGACGACCATGCCCCTGGTACGATAATGGCTCTCGAGATAGGCGGCGATCCGCTTGCGGTCGAAGGAGCGCACATGTTGAGGCGTACCGAGAATCGGCCAGCCGATCGCCTGATCGGGAAAGGCGGCCGTATTGAAGAGATCGAAGACGAGATCGTCCGGCGTATCCTCCACCGCGCCGAGCTCTTGCAGGATCACGTCCTTCTCGCGCTCGAGCTCGTCTGAATCGAAGCTGCTCTCGGTCAGAATATCGGCGAGAATATCGAGGGCCAGAGGCGCATCGGCGGCAAGCACATGCGCATAATAGGCGGTCTGCTCGACCGAGGTCGCCGCATTGAGATCGCCGCCCGCCGTCTCGATCTCTTCGGCAATGTCGCGCGCCGAACGCCGCCGCGTGCCTTTGAACGCCATGTGTTCGAGAAGATGCGAAAGCCCATGCTCGTCGGCGCGCTCGTAGCGTGAGCCGGCGGCGACCCAGACGCCGAGCGAGACGGTCTCGAGATGCTCCATGCGGTCGGTGACGATCCGCAGCCCCGACGGCAGAGTCGTGACCTCGACGCTCATGATGCCGCCTTTCTCCGCGCACCCAAGCGCTCCCGCATATAGGCCTCGACCCGAGCCTGATCATTCGGCAGCACGTCGAAACGTTCCTTGCGCGCGAAAATATCGGCGAGATGCGGCGGCAGCGGCGCGCTGATCCCCGTCGCCTTCTCGACCGCGACGGGAAACTTGGCCGGATGTGCCGTGCCCAAGACGATCATCGGAACCTCGGGACGGACGGCGAGCATGGCCCGTGCGGCACCGACTCCGACCGCCGTATGCGGATCGATGAGCTTGCCCGTCTCGCGCCATGTGCGGGCGATTTCATCCGTCGTTTCCGTTTCGTCCATGCGCACCGCATCGAAATCACGCCGGATCGCCGCCAGCGGCGCGGCATCGAGGCTGAAGCTGCCCGACTGCTGAAGCTGCCCCATCAGGCGACGGACCGCGCCGCCATCGCGGCCATGCGCCTCGAACAGCAGACGCTCGAAATTGGACGATAGCTGAATGTCCATGGACGGCGATTGTGTGGCAGCCACCGGGCGCAGCTCGTAGCGCCCGGCATCGAGCGTGCGGACGAGAATGTCATTGGCATTGCTGGCGATGACGAGCCGCTCGACGGGCAAGCCCATCGTCTTGGCGATCCAGCCGGCGAGAATATCGCCGAAATTGCCGGTCGGCACGGCGAAGGAGACGGGCCGATGCGGACCGCCCAGGGCGACGGCGCTGGTAAAATAATAGACGATCTGCGCCGCGACCCGTGCCCAATTGATCGAATTCACCCCGGCCAGCGCATAGTCTTCGCGAAAACGCGCATGGTTGAAGAGGCCCTTCACGATGGCTTGGGCATCGTCGAACGTGCCTTCGAGCGCGATGACATGGATGTTGTCGGCCGCGACGGTCGTCATCTGCCGGCGCTGGACGTCCGAGACGCGGCCATGCGGATAGAGGATGAAGACATCGACCTGTTCGAGGCCACGGAAGGCCTCGATGGCAGCGGCGCCGGTATCGCCGGAGGTGGCGCCGATGATGGTCGCCCTTTGGCCGCGCGCCTCGAGGACATGTTCCATGAGCCGGGCAAGCAGCTGCATCGCCAGATCCTTGAAGGCGAGCGTCGGGCCATGGAACAGTTCGAGCAGGAAGAGATTGTCGCCGATCTCCGAGAGCGGCGCGACCGCGACATGATCGAAGCGGGCATAGGCCGCGGCGAGCATCTCCCGCAGCGGCGCGGGCGCGATGGTGCCGGCGACATAAGGCGCCATCACCGTCTCCGCCACTTGCGCGTAGGGACGCCCGGCAAAGCCCGCGATCGTCTCCGCCGAAAACCGCGGATAGGCCTCCGGCAGATAAAGGCCACCATCTCGGGCAAGGCCGGTGATCAGCGCATCGGTGAAAGACAGCGAGGGCGCATCGCCGCGCGTCGAAATATATTTCACCTTCGCTCCTGAATTGGCTCGCAGATCGGATTTCCCGCTGCCTTTAGCATGAAACAAGCTTGGCCGGGCGAGGATTTTGGCGGGCGCCGGGCAGCAACCGCTGAAGATTCAGGCAGCAGCGGCGTGGAATTTCGCGGCGCAGCGAGCGAGCCATGCGCGGCGCGAAACGACAGCCGGCGCAGCGGCGCTTGACAGAGGAGATGCATTTGCTACCCACCCGATAGCTAGATGATTCGGCGTGATTTTCGCCACGATCTCGATGCGATTGCGTCATAATCGGCCCGATTTGGCCGGGTAACGGGGGCAAGCGTGGCGGCGCATGCTCATGAAGCGAGACCCGCAGGGGACAGGCATGACGCAACTGCTCACGGCGCGACCGCGCCCAGCGCGGCCGCAAAAGACGCAAGCGAACAAGTCCCGATATGAAGAAAACCTCCTTGCCGCGAAGCCAAACACCATGATGCGTCCTCTGCTGGCCCTCACCTTGTCGGCCATACTTCTGTGTGGCGGAGCGAGCATCGGGCGAACCCAAGGCGTCGTTAAATCCAAGCACGGCGATTGGGAGTTGCGCTGCGACACGCCGCCCGGCGCGCTGCATCAGCAATGCGCGCTGCTGCAGAGCGTCACCGCCGAAGATCGTCCCAATGTCAATCTCGTCGTGATCGTCTTGAAGACGGCCGATGGCAAAAGCCGGCTGTTGCGGGTCATCGCGCCGCTCGGCGTGCTGCTGCCCTCGGGGCTCGGCCTCAAGATCGACAATGTCGACGTCGGCCGCGCCGGCTTCGTGCGCTGCCTGCCCACCGGCTGTATCGCCGAGGTCGTCATGGAGGACAAACTCATTCAATCGCTGAAAAACGGCCACAATGCCACATTCATCATCTTCCAGACGCCGGAAGAAGGGATTGGCATTCCGCTCAACCTCACAGGCTTCGCTGAAGGCTTCGACGCCTTGCAGTGAAGCGGGGCGAGCGGCCATTGGGCGCCAAACTTGTTGGCTGGCGGCGAATTTCTCGTGTAAAGGCAAAGCTGTAATTCGTTGAAGGGGATCGGGGCGAAGGCCATGCAGCGGCAGGCGATTTCGGATTTGCGGGGCTTTGCGGCCGCCGTTTTTGGGCTGGCGCGGACGCGCCGACGCGCTGCCGCCTCCTGGCCGATCGTCATCGGCGCCGCCCTGAGCCTTGCCTCCTGCGGCTCGACGCCGGGCAGTTTCGACGTCACCGCCGACCCCCAGACCAAGCTCAATAATCTGGCAGCGCTCGTGCAGTTCAAGAAGATGCCGAAGCAGCCTGAGCCGACGGATCATGTGGTGTGCCCGGATATCGCTATCCTCGACGGCACCGCCGATGATCGCGCCTACGGCCCCGGCGAACAGACAAATGCCAATGTGCGCTATCAATTCTCGCTCAATGATGTGGCCCGCGACTGCAAGACCGGCGGCGGCCAGATGAATTTGAAGGTTGGCGTGGCGGGCAAGGTATTACTCGGACCGGTCGGTGCGCCCGGCGCTTTCACCGCACCGATCCGCATTGCCATCATTCGCAAAATCGATCAGGAGCCGATCGTCAGCAAACTTTATCGGCTCCCCGTGACGGTGCCCACCGGGCAGAGCGAAGCCCCGTTCACTCTCGTGACCGAGCCATTGAGCATTCCCTATACCCACGGCAATGAGCAGCATGACTATGCGATCAAAGTGGGGTTTGACGCGGCCGGCAATGACAAGAGAACAAAGGCGATGGTTGACGCGGCCGCATCGGCCCGCGTCAGACCCGATGCTAAGCCATCCAGCGATAAGGCGCCGCGCCATCGGCATCACCGGCAGGCCGACCCTTCCAACCCCTCCACCGATTAAATCGGATCGCGAGGTCGAGGACATGCGGCACTTGGCCGTGCGGCTGGCCGTGGCAGTGGAGCGCTTTCAGCTCACGCGCGCCTTCGTCATCTCGCGCGGTGCCAAGACCGAAGCTATTGTCGTCGTCGCGACGATCACAGCGGACGGTGTCAGTGGGCGCGGCGAATGCGTGCCCTATGCCCGCTATGGCGAAACC
The DNA here is from genome assembly GCA_963704745.1 of uncultured Alphaproteobacteria bacterium. Lineage (GTDB taxonomy): Bacteria > Pseudomonadota > Alphaproteobacteria > Rhizobiales > Beijerinckiaceae > Methylovirgula. The sequence goes on along the minus strand of OY969936.1, from coordinate 1,459,059 downwards.
GTCGAGAGCGTCGTTGCACAGATCGAATCTCTGCGCCCCGCCATCGAAGCGGGCGCCGACCGGGCGCATCTGCAAGAGCTTCTGCCGGCCGGCGCCGCGCGCAATGCACTCGATTGCGCGCTGTGGGATTTCGACGCCAAGCGGCGAGGCATTCGTGCCTATAGGCTCGCCGGCCTTGGCGCTCCATCGCCAGTCACGAGCGCTTTCACGCTCTCGCTCGGGACGCCGGACGAGATGGCGGCGGCGGCGCGCGCAGCATGCGCGCATCCGCTGCTCAAATTGAAGCTCGCCGGTGCCGGCGATGCCGAGCGACTGGCGGCGGTTCGTGCGGCAGCGCCTTCGGCCACTTTGATCGTCGATGCGAACGAGGCCTGGTCGCAAGCCAATCTGCGGCCAAATCTCGAAGCCTGTGCCAAGCAAGGCGTCGCTCTCATCGAGCAGCCGCTGCCCGCCGGCAGCGATGCCGCCCTGGCACAGATCGAACATCTCGTGCCGATCTGCGCCGACGAGAGCCTGCACGATCGGCAAGATCTCGCGTCCTTGCGCACCCGCTATGATGCCGTCAATATCAAGCTCGACAAGGCCGGCGGGCTGACCGAGGCTTTGGCGCTCCTCGCCGAGGCGGAGCGGCTCGGATTTTCCGTGATGGTCGGCTGCATGGTGGCTTCCTCGCTCGCCATGGCGCCTGCGCTGCTTCTTGCCGCGGGCGCAAAATACGTCGATCTCGACGGCCCGCTCCTGCTGGCGCGCGACCGGCCGGATGGCCTCGTCTATGAGGGCGCGCTGGTTCATCCGCCCTCCCCGGCGTTGTGGGGATGAGGCGGCGGCATGGCGAAAATCCGCCTAATCCATCACCGCGGCTTTGAGAATGCAGACCATCATAGCCGCCGCCGGCTCTTGCGACAGATTGCGGATCACATGCGGGCGGTCGCAGCGATAGCGCAAAGTCTCCCCGGCCCGCGCCTGTTCGATGACGCCGGCGACCTCGACTTGCAGCTCGCCCTCGCTCACCGACAGGCATTCGACCGAGCCGCGCTGATGGGAATCGGATTCGAGCACGCCGCCCGGCTCGGCCGAAAACCCGTACCATTGCAGCCATTCGACCGTCTTGATCCAGCCGATGACCGAAAGCCGGCATTTGCCGTCGTCGGAGACGAGGATCGGCGTATCGCCCTTTGAGCATTTTTCGAGAAAGGGCTCGTCCTCGGCGACCTGCAGCACGCGTTCGATCGAGACATCGAGCGCCTGCGCCAGACGCCAGATCGTCGCCAGCGTCGGATTGGTCTCATTGCGCTCGATCTGGCTGATGATCGATTTGGCGACGCCGGATTGCTCCGAAAGCTCGGATAAAGACAGATTATAGGCCTTGCGCAGCCGCTGGACCGTCTTGCCGAGCTGGCCCGAGACGGCGAGCGCGCCCGCTTCCAGTGCCTTGACCTTGTCGCGCCCTTCTATGCCCATCAAAAAATCCCGCTTTGACCCGCGCCGTCCCAACGATTGGTATAATATACGAATTCGTTTGAAATATCGAACGGGATTCGCTTTTCTCTAGCTTTCGTGCCCGGCGCATCGGCTAGGGAGCGTCGAGAAGCGGGGACTCGGCGTCTCACTGCGAGCTGCTTGATGCTTCGCGGACGGCTGCGCCTTCGGCAGGGCGTTTCAACAAGGCCGCGATGAAACGCCCGAAAAGCGCTTTCGGCGACTTCAGCAGAGCCGCATATTCGCGCAAGACCGCTGCATGCCGCGCATCCTGTTCGGCCAAGGCCTTTTCGAGAAGCCGCAGCTGACCGACCGGCGGATTGAACGAGCTCGCGGGACGGCGCGCGCCCTTGTCGCGATCGCGGCCGTCATCGTGCGGCCAGGAATGAAACCAGGACGAAAAATTATCGATCGTCCATACATCCGGCGCAAGACCGGCGCCGCGAAAGGCGAGATTGATCGAAAGCTGGTCGCGGCGGGAATAGCGAAACACATGCGCCGCCCAGATCTCGCACATTCGGCGAACCGCGGGATTGGCATGGTCGCGCATCAGAATGGCGCTCCAATAAGGCTTCTCTTCCAGCATCTCCGGGCAGTCGATGAGATAATGATTCAATTGCTCGAAGATCCGCATCTGATCGTCCAAGCCGAGGCGTGCGACCTCGAGAAACTCGTCGAGAACGCAGTCGCGGAAGCTGTGCTGCGGAAGCCCGAAGCCGGAGGCGGGCCAATGGCGCTCGAACAGGACCTCGGGAGGCTCCGATATGACGACGCTATTGTCGATATAGAGCGACCGATCGAAGTCAGGCAGATGGAGATACGGGCGGATCTTATAGTCGCGTTGGCTGCGAATTGGATCCATGCCGAAGGTGGGCGAAACCAGGCGTGTCTGCCAACTGGCGCTGCGCAGACCGGGATCATCGGTGAGGCAGATGAAGGGGATCGCGGAGCGGGCCGCAACCGGTTGCTCATTGAGCTTTTCATAAGCCCCGAACATCGTCGTATAGATACAGCGTCGCGAACCGTCCAAGCCCATCTCCCCAAGCGCATCTCAATGACCGCCATGCCGGGTCAGAGCACAAGGCGTCAGCGCAGGGCTTAAACTGCACTCGGCTCTTTTGCGTCTTCCCAGCGCGACATGCAAATGGTGACAGCTTTGCCGTCGAAAGACCCTTCACATGTGCTCGATGGCTCGCCCGCTGAGGGCTGCGATTTCAGCTGAAGAGCGCCAGTCTTTCGGCCGCAGGTAGGCCGTCGAGGCGGGCCAAAGCGGCAAGGCGCGGATCTTTTGCGGTAGGCGGAGTAGCCGGCAAGGCCTTTGGCGCGGGGGCTGCGGCCTTTGGCGGCGGTTCTTTCGGGAAAGCCCGCGGTGTCACCGCCCGCTCGGGCTCAAGGGCAGCAGTGCCCCCTTGCGGTTGCAGCCGCAAGAGGCCTCCGACCGCGCGGGCCTGCGCCTCGATCCGCACGCATAGGCTCTCGTCATGGCCTTGCGCCCGCATCTCCGCGACGAGCCCGTCGAGCTGCTGCGCCATATCCTTGAGCCGCTGGACGAGAAGCCGAATCGAGGGATCGGCCGGCAGCGCGCGCTGATCCGTCACGACCTGTTCGAGCCGGGCCATGGCATCGAGCATCTGCCGCATTTCATCGACGCGGCTGCGGCGGGCGAATTCACTGAGAAACCAGCGCCCGCGCACGGTCTCCATGACCGCGGCTTCGATCGCCTCATAATCTTCGTCGCTGAGGCCTTCGGGCGGTGCGATTTTCATCCTGTGCCGATCGGTTTCGCTAGAGCATCGTGCGCAAAAGTGTGCGCGGTTTTGCGCGCGAACGATGCTCTACTTTGTTGAATCTAGCATGCCCCGAAAAAGTTGATCGACTTTTTCGATAAGGACATGCTCCCGATGATTGAATTAGCGCGAATCGTTTAATGGCTCAGTCTGCGCGGCAGGTGGATAAAATCAAGCCGGCTTCGTTTCCCTGTGCCACAGCCGATCCCGATCACGTGGAATCGGCCTCTTTGGCATATCGGATATATTTGATGTGCTTGGATTACGATCCACATGATCGGGATCGGCTGTATTTCAAGGATGTGGAGCATGTCCTTTATCGGAAAAGTCTATCAACTTTTCCGGGACATGCTCCGAAGCGCATCGAGGCTCCAGGGGCCGGGACCTGCGAAGATGAGATAGAGAAAGACGAAGCAGAATTGGATCGCGCTGTCGCCCTTGTTCAGCAGCGGGAAAAAGCTATGCGGCGCATGCACCATGAAATAGGCGACCGCCATTTCGCCGCAGAGAATGAAGGCGACCGGCCTTGTGAAAAGGCCGAGGAGGAGGAGAAGACCGCCGAGCGCTTCGAGAATGGCGCTGGCGCCCATCATCGACATCAGGCTGTGCACGGGAAAGGGTGAGGGCGGAAAGCCGAAAAGCTTCGAGGTGCCATGCTCCAGGAAGAGGAGCGCCGTCATCATGCGCAGCACGCTCAAGGCCCGCGCCGTCCAAAGCTGATCCATTTGCGATCGTCCTCCCGCCATGCCGCCATCCGTTCATAATGCGCGGCGGAAAGGCCGTCGTTTCAAGGATGCGTGATCGCCCCCTTCGAACCAGCCGCGGACGGGCTGCCCTCTTCCACTGCGGGCAGCGCCCACCCATATCAGCTTCGGACCTTCAGAGTGAGCCGTCCGCGATCGGCACCGCTCACCCATCACATCCTGCGCGCATGGCCGCATCGAAACAGCCTCTCGGCTCTTCCGCGCCCTGCGCTGAGGCACTGACCCTCATGTTCGACCAATCCCACACTTTCCTCCTCGACGACCGGATCAGCGAGTCCGCCGATCAAGCCGGCGCGGGCGCCTCCGCCTCGGCTTCCGCAACGGATGCGGTCCTGCTCGATGCTTATTCGCGCAGCGTCTCGGATGTCGTCGAAAGCGTCGGCCCGAGCGTCGTGCGGCTCGACATCCGCCATGCCGACGGACGCCGCGCCGGCTCCGGCTCCGGCGTCATCGTCTCGCCCGACGGCCTGATCCTGACCAACAGCCATGTCGTGCAGGGCGCCAAGCGCGCCGAAGTGACGGTGCTCGACGGGCGCAGCCTTGCCGCGCGCGTCCTCGGCGATGATCCCGACACGGATCTGGCGCTCCTGCGCGTCGACGACGATGCGATCCTGCCTGCGGCGCGGCTCGGCGATTCGAAGCAATTGAAGCGCGGCGAGATCGCGATCGCGATCGGCAATCCGCTCGGCTTCGACGCGAGTGTGACCGCAGGCGTCGTCTCGGCGCTCGGCCGCTCGCTGAGATCCAAATCCGGCCGCCTCATCGATGACGTGATCCAGACCGATGCGGCGCTCAATCCAGGCAATTCCGGCGGGCCGCTCGTCTCCTCGCGCGGCGAGGTCATCGGCATCAACACCGCGATGATCGCCGGCGCCCAGGGCATATGCTTCGCTGTCGCCGCCAATACGGCGCGCTTCGTGCTCGGCGAGATCATCCGCCATGGCCGCGTGCGCCGCGCCTATCTCGGCGTCGGCGCCGGCACCATCGCCCTGCCGCGCCGAATCGCGCTGCGGCTCGGCCTCGCCCAGGCGACCGGCGCGACGCTGACCGCGGTCGAAGCCAAAGGCCCGGCCGATGAGGCAGGCCTCCTGACCGGCGATATCCTCTTGGCCGTCGATGGCACAGCGGTCACCGGCGCCGACGATCTCGTGCGCCTGCTCGATGCCGAAAAGATCGGCCGCACCATCCCCCTCGATGTGCTGCGCCGCTCCGACAAAAGGCGGTTTTGGGCCGCGCTCAGAGAACGGTGAGATGGCGCCTGCCGGGCTACCTGCCTCTGCCCGGTATTTAACTTGCAGGGGGCTGGTGCTGCGCAGGTGATCAGCTTGCCCGGAAGAAGAGCGAGGAGATTATCATGGCCGAGGGGGCATTTATCGCCTTGACGGACCCGCCCGCCAAGAAAGAGGCGGCCTATCACGAATGGTATGAAGGCTTCGTGCCCATGGTCATGGAGATTCCCGGCGTGCTGTCCGGGCGGCGCTATAGCCTCGCCGCCAATCAGATCGACACACGGCCGGTCAATCTTTTTCTGACAGTCTTCGAGCTCGACGATGTCGAGGCGGTGCGCCACCGCTTCGCCGAGCGCTTTGGCTTGCGCACCGCGACCGAATTTTTACGCCTCGGCGAAGGCGTCGATCAGCAGACGATCATGACGACCTTCTTCGAGAAGGTTTCGGACAAATTCCAAGGCCCCGGACCGGAGACGCCAATTGATGCGCAAAGCATCATCATCTCGCTCTTGAGCGTGCCGCTCGATATTTTTCCGGGTTTCATCGACGCCTATCACGCCAATCGCCTGAGCGGCTATGTGACCCGACCCGGCGTGATCTCCGGCCAGCTCTATCAGAAGAGCCAGCAGCAGGTCCAAAACACGATCTATCCTTTCGTCGCGCTCTATTACACTGGTCAGGGACAGGAGCTGTTGGCGACTTGGCCGAAGCCTCCGACCAATTGGAAATCGATCGCAGCGGCGCGCGAAAACGACCCGTCGCTGCGGCAAGGCGGCCCGCTCTACAATATGGCGAACCGCGATTTCCTCTATGAGCCCTATGTGAAGCCGGCGGCGGCGGCCAAGGCCTGAGCCGCCCGACGAATGGCGCAAGCGGGGCTGAGCGGCCGCTCGGCGGCCTATTGGAACAACAGCAGGACCTCGCCGCCCAGCGCTTCGCCCGCGCCGAACTTTCAATGCAATGCACGTGAGCCTGAGGAACTCAGCTTTCGACCGGCTCGCCGGCCGCGACCCAGGCGAGTATGCCGCCATCGAAATGGGCGCAGATGTCGACACGGCCGGCAGCCTGGGCGAGGGCGAGCGCCGTCAAAGAGCGTTTGCCCGAGCGGCAGGAAAGCACCACGCGCCTGCCCTCCTCCCGCGGCAGCGCCTGCGGATCGAATCTCTGCAACGGATTGAGCGTGGCGCCAGGAATACGGCCGGCGGCATATTCGTTCGGCTCCCGCACATCGACCAACAGGACCGAGCCATCGGCAAGACCCCGTTTCAGCTCCTCGAGGCCGACTTCTTCGACCGTCACTCTGCCCGGTGCACTCATCTTCGCGATCCGTTGCTTCAACTCGCCTGTTGCCTGACGCCAGTAAGGAATAGGCGCTGGCCTGCCAGGACACAAGGGGGAAGCTTGGCAGCGCCGCAGATGTGCCGGCTGCGATCGGCTTAACCCTTTCGCCAGGATGGAAGGCCCGCGGCTTGACGGGTCATGGACGACATGGGCATGAGAACGCCAAGCCACGGGTTCGCAATTTGCCCGGGAGCCGAGTTTGCGCCGCAAATATCATGTCCTGGACGTCTTCACCGATCGGGCGCTCGCCGGCAATCCGCTCGCGGCGGTCATTGATTGCGACGGGCTCGACACCGCAGCGATGCAGAGGATCGCGGCCGAGTTCAATCTCTCGGAGACGATTTTCGTCCTCGCTCCGCGCGATCCCGTCAATACCGCGCGGCTGCGCATTTTCACGCCGCGGGCGGAGCTTGCCTTCGCCGGCCATCCGACCATCGGCGGCGCCATTCTGGTCGCGGAACTCCGCGCCGCGGCCCTCCTGCGCGCGCAGGATCTGCGCGTGGTTCTCGAAGAAAATATCGGCCTGATCGCCTGCAGCGTCAGCCATCGGCCCGGCAAGGCGAGGCGGGCCGATTTCAGCGTCCCGAAGCTCCCCTCGAGGATCGGCTTGCCGCAAGACAGGGATCGGCTCGCCGCCGCGCTCGGCCTCGATGCCGCCGAGATCGGCTTCGACCGGCATGTCCCGACCGTCTATTCGGCCGGTGTCCCCTTCACTTTCGTGCCGGTTGCCAGCCTCACCGCCATCGCGCGCGGAAAACCGCGGCTCGATCTTTTCGATACGGCCTTTGGCGCCGACGCGCCGGGCGCGGCCTTTCTCTATACGCGCGAGACGATCGACGAGGCCCATGATTTCCATGCCCGCATGTTCGCCCCGGGCTTAGGCATTGCGGAAGATCCGGCGACGGGATCGGCGGCCGCCGCCTTCGCCGGCGTCGTCATGGCTTTCGAAAAAGTCCCGGACGGCAGCCATGCGCTGGTGATCGAACAGGGCTATGAGCTCGGCCGCCCGAGCCTGATCACGCTCGGGCTCGATGTCGAGCAGAGCGTCCTCGTCGAGGCCTCGATCGGCGGCGCCGCAGTGATCATCGCCGAAGGCACGCTCGATCTATGACGATGCAAGCCATGCAGCCGCCGCGCATCGAACAAATCGCCGAGATCTCCTATCGGCTCGTCGAAGACAATGTCTGGCGCTTCGAACGAGACCGCGCCGCCGAGATCGAGGCGCATTGGCAAAAGCGCGTCGCGGAAAATCCGCATCTCTTCAACGGCCGCGTTTTGCTGATGCATAGGTCGGAGATAGCGGAGACGAGCGCCCGACATCGGCTCGAAGGCACTTGCTTCGCGGCCGATTACAAAGCCTTCATCGCCTGGTGCGATTTCGGCTTTCCCGACGCGGCGGTGGCCAATGTCTTTGCCATGGCGGCGCTGCGCTCCGCCGACGGTGCCTTTTTGCTCGGCGAAATGGGTCCCAGGACGGCGAGCGCGGGCCGGATCTATTTTCCCGCCGGAACGCCCGATCCGAACGATCTCAAAGACGGAACGATCGATTTCGAAGGAAGCGTGCGGCGCGAATTAAAAGAGGAGACGGGCTTGAGCCGCGATGACGTGCGGCTCGATCCCGGCTGGACCGCGGTTTTTGAAGGCCCTTACATTGCCTGCATGAAGACCGTCCGCTCGAGCCTCTCTGCCGCGGAACTCGTCGCCCGCACCGATCGATTCCTGGCGCAAGAAAGAGATCCTGAGCTCGCGCGGCTGAAGCCAGTGTTTTCGCCAGAGGATCTCGAAGCGGACCGCATGCCGGATTTCATGCGTGCCTACATACATCATATGTGGAGCGAAGGAGGCTGACCGCTGGCGCCTCACACATGATAGCCGTGGCGGACCTCCGAGGCATGGACAAGCTGCAGCGCCTCGCGACCCAGCCCGTCCATGCAATCCGCCGCCGCTTGCCCAAGCTCCTGTTCGATCTGATCATAGACCTTTTGCTCGACATCGCCGGTCGACAGGTCATCCGCGAGCACGGACTGGTAGCGATGGATCTTTTGCGAGCAGGCGGCGCCGGCCGGAAGATTGGCGAATTTGGCGGCCGGCGAAGGCGGCGGCGGCGGCGCTGACGCGACCGGCTGCGCCTCATTGCAGCCGCAGAGCAGGAGAACCAAAGCGAGCGCGCCAAACGACCAGACCGATCCTTGCATAGCGAACCTCCAGACGAGGGCGGACTCACGCCCATGAAAAGCAATCATCATCGTCTTTGCCTCGGGGTCAAGCGCGGGCGCGCATAGCCGGAGCGCCGCTGACATCGGCTCCCGCCAGCATCAAGGCTAGATGGCCATCGTATTGGTGGGCGAGGCTGGCGCATGCACAGTGTCGTGTCAGATCCGCGGCGCTGCCTTGTTCGACGATGCGGCCATAGCACTTGACGACGACGAGAACGCAAAGCTGACGTTTCCACCTTCGTCGCGATGCCGCGCGGACGAAACTCAATCAAATCCAAAGCAAATTGCAAAGGCGATTGGAAGACGGAAGGGAATAGGCCAAGCGGCGTGAGGCATTTTGCGCTCCATGTCGAGCCGAGCCGTCTAGCCTCGACCGCCCGAACCAACAGGAGCCATCTATGAAGCAGCGCCCGTCAAAGCTTGTCGCCTTGACCATTGCCGCCGTGATGCTCACGGCGCCCGTGGCCGACACCGCCATCGCCTGCACGCGGACACTTTTCGTCGGGACCGACAAGATTGTCATCACGGGACGCAATATGGATTGGGACGAGGACATGTCTTCCAATCTATGGGCCTTCCCCGCAGGCATCAAACGTGATGGCGCCGCTGGTCCCAAATCCATTCATTGGACATCCAAATACGGAAGCGTCATCGTATCAAGCTATGAAGCCGGGACCGGTGATGGCATGAACGAAAAGGGACTGGTTGCCAATCTTCTTTACCTGGCGGAGTCGGATTATGGAAAGCCGGACGAGAACCGCCCGTTCCTTTCCATCGCCGCGTGGGCGCAATATGCTTTGGACAATTACGCCACGGTTGCCGAAGCGGTCGAGGCGCTGGCGAAGGAGCCCTTCAACATATTGGTGCCAAACCTGCCGAACGGCGCCAAAGCCATCCTGCATTTAGCTCTATCGGATGCTTCAGGGGATTCCGCCATCTTTGAATATGTCAAAGGCAAGCTGATCATCCATCACGGCAAGCAATATACCGTGATGACGAACTCCCCGACCTATGATCAGCAGCTGGCGCTGAACGCCTACTGGCAAGAGATTGGCGGCACCGTCTTCCTGCCGGGCACCAGTCGCGCCGCCGACCGGTTCGCACGCGCGTCGTTCCTGCTCAACGCGATCCCCAAGCAAGTCGATCCGCACTTCATCAAAAGCGTTCCGGAGCAATCCTTCGCCTATCAAGCCGTGGCCGAAGTCATGAGCGTGCAGCGCGCCGTCAGTGTGCCTTTGGGCATCACGACCCCCGACCATCCGAACATTGCCGCCACCATCTGGCGCACGGTGTCGGATCAAAAGAACCTGGTTTATTACTTCGACTCCGCTACGAGGCCCAACACCTTCTGGGTGTCACTGGCCAAGCTCGACCTCAAGCCCGGTGCACCGATCAAGAAACTCACCATACAGAACGGCGAGATTTTCTCCGGCGAGGTCGCCCATCAATTTAAGGAAGCCAAATCGTTCAAATTCCTGCCGGCGTCGCCGAATTTTTAAAGCACATCATCATCGATGGCGCCATCTTCTCTAGTCAAATCGTCTCGGAGTTGGGGGCGCGGGCCCGCCAACTGCCCCCTTGCCCTGTCCGGCCGCTTCGTTTAAATCTTGTTAGAACAATTCGAATCTGAGGTTTTCGTGGCTTTTGCGGCAGCATATGCGCTAGCTCCCCAAATGGAGCTGACTGGAGCGGGGCTTTCGCCCGCCGCCGCGTCCTTGCGTCTGCGCACCGGGGTTTTGCGCGAGCGCACCCTTTGCCTCGGCCTTCTGCCGTCCGGTCTTCTGCTGCTTATCCGCCCCTGAGGGCCGTCCGGGCTTTGCCTGGGCACTCAGGGGTGCGCTTGAGCCTGAACAACTCAGACGAAGCCGGATCATTGCCATGACCGATCAAACCAATCAAAGCGGCGAAGAGATCGCCAACACCGAACGCGTCTTCATTTTCGACACCACTCTGCGCGACGGCGAGCAATCGCCCGGCGCCTCGATGACGCTCGAAGAAAAGCTCGAAGTCGCCGAACTCCTCGACACGATGGGCGTCGATATTATCGAGGCCGGCTTTCCGATCGCCTCGGAGGGCGATTTCGAAGCCGTGTCGGAAGTCGCGCGCATCGTGAAACGAGCGAGCGTTGCCGGCCTCGCCCGCTCTGCCGCCAAGGATATCGATCGATGCGCGGAGGCCGTCCGCGGCGCCATGCGCCCGCGCATCCATACGTTCATCTCGACCTCGGCTCTGCATATGAAATATAAGCTGCAGAAGGAGCCGGCCGAAGTGCTCGACATGATCACGGCCAGCGTCACCCGCGCGCGCAATCATGTGGCCGATGTCGAATGGTCGGCCGAGGACGGCACCAGGACCGAGATCGACTTTCTCTGCCGCTGCGTCGAACTCGCGATCAAGGCCGGCGCCGGCACGATCAATATTCCCGATACGGTCGGTTATACCGTGCCGGAGGAATATCAGGCGCTCTTCGAGACCGTGCGCGCCCGCGTGCCGAATTCCGACAGAGCGATCTTCTCCGTCCATTGCCATAATGATCTCGGCCTGGCCGTCGCCAATTCGCTCGCCGGCGTGAGAGGCGGCGCGCGGCAGATCGAATGCACGATCAACGGGCTCGGCGAGCGGGCCGGCAATGCCGCGCTCGAAGAAGTGGTGATGGCGCTGAAAGTTCGCGGCGACCGCCTGCCCTTCCGCAGCCATATCGATGCGAGCCTGCTCACGCGGGCCTCGAAGCTTGTGTCGGCGGTGAGTTCCTTCCCGGTGCAATATAATAAGGCGATCGTCGGCAGAAACGCTTTCGCGCATGAGAGCGGCATCCATCAGGACGGCATGCTGAAACATGCGCAGACCTATGAGATCATGACGCCGGAAAGCGTCGGCGTCGCGAAAACCTCGCTGGTGATGGGCAAGCATTCCGGCCGTCACGCCTTCAAGGAGAAGCTGAAGGAACTGGGCTATGAGCTCGGCGAGAACGCGCTCGAAGATTCTTTCACGAGATTCAAGGATCTCGCCGACCGCAAGAAGATCATTTATGACGAGGATCTGATCGCCCTCGTCGATGACGAGATCGTGCATGCGCATGAGCGGATCAGGCTCATCGCGCTGACCGTGATCGCCGGCACTCACGGGCCGCAATCGGCGGCGCTGACGATCGAGGTCGATGGCGAGAAGATGACGCATCAGGCGACCGGCAATGGCCCGGTCGATGCGATCTTCAATGCGATCCAGGCTCTGGTGCCGCATCATGCCACTCTCGAGCTCTATCAGGTGCATGCGGTGACGGAAGGGACGGACGCGCAGGCGGAAGTCTCGGTGCGTCTCGCCGAGGAAGGCAAATCGGTGACGGCACGCGGCGCCGACCCCGACACGCTCGTCGCCTCGGCGCGTGCCTATATCGCGGCCTTGAACAAGCTGATGGTCAAGCGCGGCAAGAGCAAGCCGGAGATCATGGCCGGCTAATGGGCTGAGGCGATGTGAGCCACGCCCCACGCGAGACTGGACAGGCCGAGCCTGCTTTGCTAAAGGCGGGCTCCTCGATCCCGGCGGGGCTCGATGGGCCTCAACCCTCTTCCAGTTGAGGCCGTTTTTCGATGGGCGCATAGCTCAGTTGGTAGAGCAGCTGACTCTTAATCAGCGGGTCCAAGGTTCGAGCCCTTGTGCGCCCACCATCGAAATCAAAGACTTAGCGCCGCTTTTTCCCGTCATTATTTTAGATTTTCTGTCTCAGTGACCACCCAGTGACCACGCGTTGACTGGGGCCATGATGCAGAATTGCGGCTGTCGGGCGCGATATCGGCCACTATGCGAGCCCCTTAACAACCCGATGAAGCGTGAACAGCTTCGCCTTTGCCCGAATTCGCCGCTTTCATCGCGCGCGCCGGCCACGAAAGTTCCGTCCATCCGCATGATTCTTGCGGGCATCGTATCCTGTCAAGCCGCGAGGTCGGCGAATGAAAATATACCGGCCGGCTCCATCGTTGCGGAAATGAAGCGCATCATGTTGACGGTGATCGAGGCGCTGGACCTGCAAGTGAAAAACGCCGGCGACGAGCATGAGGCCATCCTGACCGAGGAGAAAATCCGGCGGGCGTCGCTCGATGATTTGCAAGAAACCTACACCTTTGTAAAAATCCGCTGAACATTCGTGGCATCGCGCTGCATGCTTGGCTGCTCACATCTCTTCAATATGTATCTATGGCTTCGACAAGGTCGATAAGCTTCGCCCGGATCGCCACAAGGTGAATGCCCGGCACGATGAAAGGCCGGTCCGCCGCGGACAGGAAATAAAACAGCACCGCATCCGAATGTCGCGCGAGGTCGACAAGATGACGCCCGCTCGGACCATGCGTGCCGGCGAGCCAGTGTTTGGCGGTTCTTTCGCTCGCTCCCGTCCAAGCCATGAGTGTCTTCACCGCCTGATGAGTCAAGCCCAGTTCACGCTTTAGCGCATCCGCGATCGCTTGTTCGAATGTTCCGTGTCGGTCAGGCTTCCGCGGGCCGCGATGTAAAGTCTTACCCGCTTTCGGTAACATCTTTCCGTTCCTCACATCTATCTTCCGCGTCAAACGCGACAGCAAGCGGCTGCTCTTAAGCGAACTCGGCCCGGGAGAGTTTAGGGTTCCTGACAGTCGTCAATTTGAACGGAATGCCATGACCAGAAGCGAAGATCCCAGCATTGGGCATGCGGCGGCAACCGGCACGATCTGCGCGGCACAATATGTCCGCATGTCGACGGACCATCAGAAGTATTCAACCGAGAATCAATCGGAAGCAATTCGTCGATATGCGCACGCGCGAGGCATGGAGATCGTAAAAACATATGCGGATCAGGGGAAAAGCGGGCTTCGCATTGACGGCAGAGATGCGCTCCAAAAGCTGATCCGGGATGTCCAAACAGGCAATCCAGGATTTCAGACGATACTAGTTTACGATGTCACCGTTGGGGCCGCTTTCAGGATGCCGATGAGAGCGCTTATTACGAATATATCTGCAAGCGAACGGGCATTACGGTTCAATACTGCGCCGAACAGTTCGAGAACGACGGCAGCCCAACTTCGACGATCATCAAGGGGATCAAACGCGCGATGGCCGGTGAATATAGCCGGGAGCTGTCCGCCAAGGTCTTTGCCGGCAAATGCAGATTAATAGAATTCGGATTCCGTCAGGGTAAACCCGCAGGTTACGGCTTGCGGCGGATCCTCATTGATGAGGTGGGCAATGCCAAGGAAGAGCTGGGTTCTGGCAAGCAGAAGAGTATCCTAACCGACCGTGTGATTCTCGCCATCGGTCCGCCGGAAGAGATCGAGATTGTCCGCGAGATTTACGGGCGCTTCGTCTTCGACATGGCCTCGGAAAGCCGAATTGCGGCGGATTTAAATGCCCGCGCGATCACGAGAGAGGACGGCCAGGCTTGGACATTCGCCACGATCAACCAAATACTGACGAATGAAAAATATGTCGGCAATAACGTCTGGAATCGAACCTCTTGCAAGCTGAGGACGAGAAGAGTCCGCAATCCTCCCGATATGTGGGTGCGTTTGCCCGCCGCGTTCCCCGCCATCATCGATCACGCCCTTTTCGCGATGGCTCAGGCCATCATCAGCGATCGGTCGGCGATGATGTCAGACGAGGAGATGCTCGGCGCTCTTCAAGCTCTCTACACGCGCGTCGGGCTTCTGTCCTCGGTAATCATTGATGAAGCGGAGGGACTCCCGTCGAGCGGCGCTTATAAATGGCGCTTCGGCAGCCTGCGCAGGGCTTATGAGCTGATTGGCTATTCGCCACGCCAGGATTACCGCTAAATCGACGTGAATCAGATCCTGCGGTTGCTTTATCCCGAAGTCTTGTCCGGAATCGTGGAGGGCCTGCGCGCGGCCGGCTGCGACATCGTCTCCGACGGCGAAACGAATTTCATCGGCGCCAACGGCGAGCTTACGATCTCAGTCATCATTGCTCGCTGTCGCAAATTGAAATCGGGTTCACCCAGATGGCATCTGCGATTCGACTCGACTGTAAGGTCCGACATCACCGTCGCGGTGCGAATGGACGCCTCCAACAGCGCGCGTTACCAAAATTCAATTTCCTCATGGATAGAGCAAATGTCACGATAATAGCGAAAGCGCTTTTCAGCCTCCTCTCCCGATAGGTTGCTGTTAGCTTGATACTAACAGTTTTGTAACTACATATCGATCTTTCAATTGGAGGATCGAAATGGCCAAGAAGGCAGCAACAAAGAAAATCGCGGCGAAAAAGACAGCGTCGCCAAAAACGGCGCGGCGTGTAATCAGACCGTGGACGAAAGACGATGTCCGCAGTCTCAAGGCCCATTCTAAGGCGCGGACGCCAGTTGCAAAAATCTCCAAAGAGATGAAGCGCACGGTGGGAGCGCTACGGCGTCGAGCCGGTATCTTAGGGATTGGCTTAGGCGAACGTCGTTGATGCTGTTACCGTTGTCCTACCAATCAGAAGCCGCCTCCGGGCGGCTTTTTCATGCCGAGTTTGTCCGGAAGGCAGAGACTACGATAAGATGATGATCAGATTTTCAAAATTAAGGCGTGGGAGAACGGTCTGCTAATGATTGCTCGTTGCGCTGCCTTCGAAGCGTCGAAAGAACAGTGCAGCTCCTCCAATTCACCTTGCGATCCGGCTGCTGCGCAATCCATGAATATGATTTACAGAAAGAACAATAGGCCGAAGACGTGCCTCTCGAATGCAATCGCTTAGGCTTCTTCCGTTTTACCCCTCAATCTTTGACGAAAAGCCATCGCTGATCGAATGTCCGCTGTTGATGGCGAGCACAGTGCATCTCGACGTCCGGCTTTGGGCGCCAAGCTGCCATTTCCGCCCGTCAGGTGAAAGTCGCCTGTGGGTCTTGGTTGTGTGAAAACTCAGATTCTGTTTGAAAATGGGCTCTTACGAAGCAGCTTGATGTGCTCGACCGTCTTTGATCGCTTCAAAAGCCCCGAAATTCGACCGTGAACCGCAGAGCGCGATTGAGGTGCACGAGTTTTCACACAGCCGTCATTTCCTGACGTTGCATCAGTTGGCATTCGCGAAGTCAGACCTCACATCTCCTCTGCCGGTGTCGCGCGTTGGCTGTTCCGGATGATTTCGCGTCCAACTCGGACGGCCTCAGCAGATCACGTTTTGCCTTGTTTCAGTGTAAAATCGCGTAATTTTAGTGTATATTAACGTACTTTACAGACTAGTAAGACTATTATAGAATATATTTGCATGCTGTTCTGCGACAATATCTGGCGACTCATTTAATAATACTTCGTCAACAGAACAACAGCTTTTCGTCGCGTGCAATTAGACCGACGGTTTATGCCGTCTTCGGCCGCATCTGCGTCCGATTCCGTCCGCTGTCTCCCACTTTCGCAAATATCAAACGCAGCAATCGACGCCTCGGTGGCGACGGATGACTCACGTCTGGCCGTCAAGAATGGAGGAACCTCATGTTAGGCAAGCAAGCCAAAGTCGTGTCGCCAACGACATTATGGCGCATGCTCAACTATGCGCGACAAACCAGAAATCCGAAACGCGACATCGTCATCGTTCTCTTGTCAGTGAAAGCTGGCATGCGCGCCTGTGAGATCGCAGGCCTGCAATGGTCCATGGTGGTGACTGACGCCGGCAAAATCAACGACGTCATCGAGATTCGCACTGCGATTGCAAAACGCGGCTCCGGCCGGCGCGTCCCCATGCACCCCGATCTGCAACGAGCGTTGCTCGCTCTTTGGCGTGACCGACCGTCCGAAGATCATGTCATCGCCTCCAATCGCGGCGGTCCGATGCGGCCGAACTCGATTGTCAATTGGTTCGTCGTCATGTTCGCTGAACTTGGCATCGATGGCTGCTCATCGCATTCCGGCAGGCGCACGTTCATCACGGCCGCTGCGAAGAATGTTCATCGCACTGGTGGCAGCCTGCGGACGTTCAATTGCTCGCTGGCCATCAGTCGATCGACACCACACAGCGCTACATCGATGGCGATACATCGATCCAACGCCGGCTTGTTCGCCTGATCTGATCGCCCTTCCCTTCCCTGCTGGCGCCCTCCGTTCAGCTTCTCGATGGCGCTCGCAGTCATAACTGGAGTTAGCCATGACAGAGCCTGTTGTCACTTCGCGCAGCGACAAAATTCGATCTCTCAACGACGACCTGCGAACCACCCTGAGTGGGGGCAGTGTCGTTCTAACCTCATCTATAGCAGCACTTGAAGCCGAGCTCCGGACCAAGATCATCGAGGCCGTCAGCCGCTACGATCAATTCGACGCCGACAATGATCCTTATGGCGAACACGACTTCGGCTCTCTTGTTGCTGATGGCCACACGATATTCTTCAAGATCGACTATTACGATCGCGACCTACAGTTTCATTCGCCCGACCCTGCTGACCCGGCTGTAACACATCGCGTTCTGACGATCATGCTGGCCGAAGACTACTGAGCCCGCGCATCGACCCAGGCGCATCTCTGACCCATAAGCTGTCGCGGCACCCGGTCGAAGCCGCCACCGCATCATCAGGCACTTTCAATGGCTGCCAGCCAAAACCGGTGACGCCTCCCCTAGGCCCACGGCGAACTCATCCACATCGTGACTCCCTTCGCTGCGTCTCCCCGCCGATTGGCCAAAAGAACGGTTGAGGCCCGCAAGCGAGCTTCCCTACCGAAATCCTGATTTGCAACCTCAAATCGCAGAGAGCTTACAAATGAGATGCCGGCTGAAGCCCTTTAAGCAAGGCGACTGCGATGGCCTCTGTGGCATCTATGCAATCATCAACGCGTTCGCCGTTCTATGTCCAGAGATCAATGTTACGCAGGCCAAAGCTCTATTTCGTACGCTCATTGCCGCTCTGCCCGAGCATCGAAGAAAGCCGCTTTCTGTCGTTTGGCAAGGCATGCATGGCAATCTGTTTCGATTGCTGCTCGCACATGCCGAAGATCACGTGCAGGAGACGTTCTCAGCACAGATCAAGCGATCGCGGCTCAATTTGCCTACGCACCGTGTCACGATAAGACAGCTTTGTGAGTGCCTTCGTGAGGCTCTCGAAGACGATCAAGTTGCGCTTTTGATGATCGATGGCTGTTACTCGCATTGGACAGTCGCATACCGGGTCACCGAAAAGACGATCAGACTTCTCGACTCGACTGGCATAAAATATTTGTTGCGTTCATCTTGCACGCTCACGCCGACGCGAACAGGGCATCGTCTAGCCAAAAATGAGATCATTTTGCTTCGACGCGTGTCTTAAGGTCAGGCGGCATGCCGAGCGTCGCAAAGCTGTCTGATAGTGCAGATTGGCACAAATGCACTATGCCGACATCTCGATTTACGTGTCCCACTGCTGAGCAAGACGTACTAATGTTGCGAAATCTTCGGCTGCTGCGCGGAGCCCGGCTGGCTTGCTGCCATCGACATGGGCAATCGACTGATGCCATGGCGTTGCAGGCAGCAATGCAGAGATGACCGCGCATAGAGGCAGTCATCGAGTGGCAGCAGCGTATGCCAGAAGGCGACGATGATCGCTTCGTCCTCGGTCGAAAGGACCGTTGACTTGGCCTGTTTCGGGCCAGTCGGCAAATCGGCGACGGCCACCCCGCTTCTTCCATTTGGCGACAGTCTTTTGGTTGATCCCGCAGTGCTTGGCGAGCGCCCTCAGGCTCGCTTGACTATTTTGTATCGCTCGACGGACCGCCTCTGTCGTGGTGGCGCTCCCGTGTAGAATTTGTCCCACAGCACATCCTTTGAGTCTTGCGAGGATTGCACCATCAAAACCTGGGATCAAACAATTAGGCGGCGCGAAAAGCAGACAAAATCGTAGGTCGTGATGAATAGGCCGGCCTACCAGGAAGACCTTTTCAGAACTTCTGAATAGTGTCAGCCGAACATTAAGTATAGGAAAAAGACCAGCCAAAGGGCTGGACAAAGAAAGGCACCAAAAGGCACTTTCATGCTTTCGATTCCTTCCCCGCGCCTACGGACCGCGACCGAGATAAGTGCCGCCGCCGATGCGAGGCCGAAGCAATATGGGATCGCTTCGAGAGGGAGCCAGGCGCCGACGGCCGCGGCAAGCTTGACGTCACCGAGGCCAAGACCTTCGCGACCTCGAAGGCTCGTATAGGCCTTGCGCAGCCAAACGAACAACAAGGCTGCTCCGGCCGCGCGCAAGCAAGCCGCGCCGAGGCCGGACCATGGATCCATGGTGTTGAGCATCGGCGCGGCGAGAATCCCGCAGGCCGTCGCGCCATAAGTGACGATATTAGGCAATAGGAACGCGCGCGCATCGACTTCGGCTCCCGCAATCATCAATAGGGCGAGCATTGTGGACGCGACGGCAAGAGGCCATGGCAGGTAGATGAACGAAAGGAGTGCGGCTGCGCTCGTCCCGCAAGACAGGATGACCAAATTCGGTCGCAGGCTTTCGACTGACGGCTCCTCAACCGCAATCGTTGCCCTGCTTGTGGCCTCGCTCGTCATTTCACGACAAGGGCCGACGACGGCTCTTTCAGGGCGGAGACGCCAATGCCGTTGATAATTGCTGGGCTATTACGCATCGTGCTCATCCCCGCACGGAATTCTTCAGCCACATTCTGAGCATCGAGGCTATCACGGATAATACGCGGCTTGACGAAAATGATAATTTCCGTGCGAAGCTTGCTGCCGTTCGTATTGCCGAACATATCACCGAGACCCTCAATTTGACGAAGAATAGGGATGCCCGTTTGAGTTTTATCGTCCTCCTCGCTCATGAGGCCTCCAAGCAGAACAGTCTGGCCGCTTGGCACCAGAACTGTCGAATGAACGCGACGTTCCGAGATAGTGGGATTCAAATTGCTCGTCCCTGTAGCTGAAATGCCACCAACGACGGCAGACACTTCCTGCTCGATCTCGAGTTCGACGGTCCCATTCGCATGAACATGCGGCCAAACCTTGAGAATAATGCCGGTGTCTTGCATCGTGATCGTATTGACGACTGTGTTCTGCGCAGAAAGGACGGTGGCCGAGCCGGTCGAAATCGGCACCGAGTCGCCGACTTGCAAGAAGGCAGGCTGATTGTCGCTCACCACAAGCGAAGGGGCGGAGAGAACTTTCACACTCGTCAACGACTGAAGCGCGCTGAGGATGACTTTAGGAGAGGCCTGCGACCCGAGGAGCACGTTCAGGCCAGGAAGCGCTTGCGAAATGAGTGCGGAAGTCGGGGAGGTCGAAAGTGACACCGAGCCGTTGTTGCTTCCGGCGTGCACATCGGTACTACCCAGATAATATTGCACGCCGTATTGCAGAGCGTTGGTAAGCGTCACCTCCGCGATGGTTGCGTCAATTGCAACTTGCAATTGAGGGCGGTCGAGTTCGCGCAGAGAACGTTCGATAACCCTGTAATCGTCCAGGTTGGAATAAATAACGATCGAGTTGTCACTGGGATCCGCGGCGATACGCACGTTCTCGAAGACGCCATGCGGCAGGCTACCGCTCCCCTGCGTCTCGGTGGTCAAGCCTTTTTTATCTGAAAAACCGTCGAAAGATGAAGCCGTAGTAGTGTTACTGCTATTAGCGACGCCATTACTCGATTGAGAATTCGCGGAGCTGCCGCTCGAACTGCTCGAATTGTTGTTGGAACTGCCGGTCGTATCCAACCGGGATAAAGCGCCGTTCACTCCTGGTGCGAGTTGCTTTGCGGCGGTGTTGGCTGTTGCATTGCCGTTCTGACCAACGAAAATAGCATTCAAAATCTTTGCTATTTTTGGAGCGCTGCCATACTCAACGCGGTAGATGCGAACAGTCGTCCCGCCTATATCGGACCGGTCGAGGCGCCTGATCCACTGCGTCGTCTGATCGAGGAATTTCCGATTATGCGCCACCGCCATTATGGCATTCATGCGCGTAATAGGCTGAAAACTGATCAGGCCTTGTCCTTGCCCGCCATCCGCCGTCTCAAACACACGTTCGAGTTCGTGAATCATCGTATCGGGCGACGTGGATTTCAGCGGATAAATGCCGACCGACTGATTGCGCATCCATTCGACGTCGAAACTCGAAATCACCTCGAGGACGTTCTGACGCTCGGCGGCAGTGCCCTGGATCATGAGCAGATTTCGCGTCGTGTCGGCTCGCACCGCGCCTGGTCTTGAAAGAAAATTCTCCGCTGCCTTGGCGACCGTCGCAGCCGACGTGTAGCGCAACGGTATGATTGTCACGCCAAATCCAGCTTCGCCGGTCTGCATATTGACCGTACCTGCGCCGGCTGCTTCCGGCAGCGGAATTATCTTCACGAGACCGCCCTCGCGGATAACAGCAGCGTTCGACATGCGCATTACGCTTTCGAAAGCGGCCATGAGATCTTTGCGCGGAATTGGCGCCGCAGAAACAAGCGTTACGGTACCCTGAACACGAGGATCTATGACGACGTTCAAGCCAAGCGTGTCGCTGAGGATTGTCTTGGCGACGGTTTGAATGTCGGCATTTTCGAAATTGATTTCGATACCCGCGCCCTCGACATTAACCCCTAGGGTCTTCATCGCAGCGTTTATAGAATCGCCTGCGGGTTTATCAGGGTAGGTCGGCTTCACATCCGAGCCGGGGAAAAGCTGAGGCCCGCTGGAAGCGCCGCTGCGGATGGCCTGGCCGCTCGCGCTAGCAGGAAAGCGAGCGGAGAAATCCGCATAGCGTGCCGGGTCAACCGTGTCGCCCGGCCCGATACCGGCTATCTTCTGCGGCGATGAGCAACTAGCCAAAAAGACGAGGAGGATCGACGCGGCGCAACCTCTTACCGTGCGCTGCCTAATGCGCTGCCACTCGATCCGCTGCACCGATACCACTCCCTCAACGCACAGGGCTCGAGGCACGGTCCGCGGCTTTATCGCAACCACGCCTCAAGGGACTTTTCGAAGATTGTGCGCCAACTGGCTCCCCTGTCCGGCCTATGCCACGAGTACGTGACAATTGGGCGACGCTGTTCTGCTGTTCCAGCGTGCCGGCGAGACCGCATGGCCGGCGGCATGGTCGGCGAGACGAGCAATCTAGTGGACGAGCACGCGTGCTGGACCAATTAATACGCGTCTTGGTTGAGGGCGATCGGCTCGTTGCTGAAGGCGGCCCTTTCGAGTTCCGTTCTAATTTGCTCCACAAGCGGATCGTGCGCGACCGTCACTTCGTTCATAGCGGCCGATGATCAGGATCGTGGCAGCGAGTCCCCAGAAAGCAGCCATATATAAAATGCGGCGAATTGGCCGCGATCCAAGCTGCCTTGGACATAATGCCCGTCACAGTCATAGGAACTCAGGCGAGTACGCGCCTGGCTATGACGTGCGGATGACATCGACGATGATAAAGCGATCACATGAATGTGCATGCCAGATCAATGCCTCTCCGACAGAGTCGATTCGAAACTCTGTCGTCAATCTGACATCTATTTTGGCTATGGAGAGAGTTCCGCCTATCTCATAGCTTGGGTCACGAAGAGTTCGTGATGGCGAGTGAGTATGCGCGATTTGCAAGATTTCTTTGTCGGGGTCTCTAACTTCGTTGAAAAGAAAGCCGCGCTTCATCGGGGGAGTCGATCTAATGAGAATTCTAATGAGAACTGTTGCTGGCGTGCTGGCAGCCGCCGTAATGCTTTTGACCCAGCTGTCGACCAATGGCGCGTCGGCCGCAGGCGCGCCGATCCTCTCGGGCCCCTATAGCATAAGGACCTCGACCGTGTGTCAGGCGTCGGTTCCGGTGATCCCGACCGAGGTTGACGTTCCGAGCGGCACCACGGATATCATCACGATCGATCCGAACGAAACCACCTATACCGGCAATCTGAAGCAAATCCTTCTGTCGGTCACGTTTCACGACGGGAGCTTCACGGCGACAGGAACCTCTTGGGGGGGGGCGATCTCGTCTTCACCGGCACCGAGCAAGGGACGCAGCCGGGCATCAGCTCGAATTCAGTGTCGAGTTCCGGCACCTATACCAACACGGCGACGCAGCTGACGCTGAATGTGTCCGGCGGAAGCACCGTCACCTACCAAGTGCTCTATTCGGATTTCGAAGGTGCCTTGGCGCGGCGCCTCGATCTCGTCAGTGTCTATAATGCCTTCGGCAGTTTCGCTTGCATCGAGCAAGGCACGGCGGTGTATGCCGGCCGCCCAAAAAATAAGTAGTTGAGTTCGGACGACAGACGACAGACGACAGACGATCTGTCTCTAATTTTATCTTCCGTCTTCCGATAATGGCCCTCACGGTGAAAGAGATTCACGTCGGCAAGCACGCCGCTATGACGTGCGGATGACATCGACGATGATAAAGCGATCACATGAATGTGCATGCCAGATCAATGCCTCTCCGACAGAGTCGATTCGAAACTCTGTCGTCAATCTGACATCTATTTTGGCTATGGAGAGAGTTCCGCCTATCTCATAGCTTGGGTCACGAAGAGTTCGTGATGGCGAGTGAGTATGCGCGATTTGCGGGATTTCTTTGTCGGGGTCTCTAACTTCGTTGAAAAGAAAGCCGCGAATTCGTGACGCGTCCAGTGGTCGTTCTTTGCGATCGTAGGGATTATACCGCTGCCGCAAGTGTTGTCTGGGTCTTGTCGTGTTGCAAAGCGATTTCATCGATCATCTCGCCCGTAGAGGCGTTTTGCGCGATCTGCAGGCGTTCGAAAGCAGCCTTGCCGCGCGACGGCCGGATGCGAACGGCGATATCGATTGGGCTGGACTCACCAAATTGACGCCGCCAGCTTTTGCCGACGAACTTGCCGCTTTCTATTCATGTCGGCGCCTCCAGCGCACCGAGCTTGTCGGCGATCGATTTGCCGGTGCCAATCTCTCGCCGCGTTTTTTGAAAGAGGGGCGTCTTTATCCCTACGCGGATGCGCAAGGGCAATTGACCCTCGCAATTGCGACGCCCATTGATGACGAAACGGTCCGCGCTGTCGAGATAGCGCTCGGACAAAAGGTAATGATCGCAGTCGCGACCAGCGACGATCTGGAAGCGGCGCTTACGACGACCCAAGATGTCGCGGCGACCGCCGCAGCCATGGCGGCACCCTCCGAAGCCACCGCAACATCTTCGGATGATCTCGACGATCTGCGCGACCTTGCGCGGGGCGCGCCCGTCGTGCGTGCTTTAGATGATCTTTTGAGACTCGCGGTCGAACAGCGCGCAACGGACTTGCACATCGAGCCTTTTGCCGGTGCTCTGCAGGTGCGTCTGCGTATCGATGGTCTCTTGAAAGCAGTGTCGGCGCCGCCGATGAGCATGGCGAAGGGTTTGTTGTCGCGTCTCAAGATTATGGCGGGTTTGAATATTACCGAGCGGCGCGTGCCACAGGACGGCCGCACGCGGATCATGGTCGGCGGTTCTGAAATCGATCTTCGTGTTGCAACCATGCCGACGTCACATGGCGAAAGCGCTGTTATCCGCTTGTTGCGCAAGGGGTCGGGGATCGTTGCCTTGAACCATATCGGGCTGCTGCCGCACGACGAGAAAATATTGCGTGGCGCGTTGCAACTCCCTTTCGGAATGATCATCGTCACGGGGCCGACAGGTTCGGGCAAGACGACGACGCTCGCGGCCTCGCTGGCAGAACTCAACGAGCCGACCCGCAAGATTTTGACGATCGAAGATCCGGTCGAATATCAAATCCCAGGCGTCAATCAAACCCAGGTGCATCCGACGATCGGTTTGACCTTTGCCTCCGCGCTGCGCTCCTTTTTGCGTCAGGATCCGGATGTGATCATGGTCGGCGAGATGCGCGATGCCGAGACCGCGCATATGGGCGTTCATGCGGCGCTCACTGGCCATCTCGTCCTCACGACGCTCCATACCAATACGGCTGCGGGTGCGATTACCCGCCTGATCGACATGGGAATTGAGAGTTTCCTGCTTGCTTCTTGCGTCAAAGCCATTGTCGGGCAGCGTCTCGTGCGCATTCTCTGTCAGGACTGCAAAGTACCGCATCAGCTCTCTGCCGCGGATCTTGTGCAAGACCAACGCTACGAGGCCCTGGGATTTCGTGAAGGGGATATCGTCCAACAGCCGAAAGGCTGCGAATGGTGCGGCTTCACTGGGTTTCGCGGACGTCAGGGAGTTTTTGAGGTGCTCGAGATTTCAGCGGGCGTACGCCATGCCATTGGCCCGAAAACCGATGCTGGCGAACTCGAAGCGGTCGCGCGCAGCGAGGGTATGACGGCAATGGTGGAGGACGGCATCGCAAAATGCCGCGCGGGACACACGACCATAGATGAAGTTTTTCGCGTGACCATGAGCCTTTAAGGTGCGACATGCCACAGTTTCGCTACCGCGCGGTCACTCCAGCTGGTGAAATCGTTGCAGGTGAAGTCGAGGCGCCGTCGCGCGACGAGGTTGTTCGACGTGTCGAATATCTTGGCCATTTATTGATCGAGGCGGAACTCGCGACAAAAGGCAGATTCCTACGCAAAGGCTCCGAGGCTGCTCAAAAACTCCCTCGGCCACGCGAAGTGACGCTTTTCCTGCGCCAGTTGGCTTTGCTCATCGCCGCCGGCTTGACGCTTGAAGCAGCCTTGCAGACGCTCAGTGAAGACACAAGCAAAGCATTGGCCTGGTTCGCCAATAGCTTGCGTTCGGCGATCTCCGCCGGAGATGGTTTCGCCGAGACGCTCGAACGTCATCCAAGCATCATAGTACCCGCCTATGTAGCCATGGTTCGAGCGGGTGAAGCGTCGGGAAAGCTCGAGGCGGTATTGAACGCCATAGTAGAGGACCGTACCCGCCGGGAGCTTCTCGGGGACCGGTTCAATTCGGCGATCGGGTATCCTTTGTTTCTCGTTGTATCGGCGATGCTTATTCTCTTCTTCTTCTTGCTCTTTGTCGTGCCGCAGTTCGAGCCCGTGTTCAGGGATCTCGGAAATCGCCTGAACGGCGGCGCGGCTCTCGTGTTTGAGGCCTCCACCTGGCTGCGCGCCGACCTCCAGATCTTTCTGGTCGCGTGCATCGCAGTCGTGCTTAGTGCCTGGTTCTTGCTGAGGCGCCGCGAGGTGAGAGCTCGCATCGTCGCCGGTCTCGCATCAATTCCCGGCATAGCCGGGCCGATGCGTGATCACCAGACAGCCCGTATCGTCGGAACGCTTGGATTGTTGGTGGACAATGGCGTGCCTTTGCCGGCAACCTTGAAAATCCTGCGCGACATCGTCGCCGAGCCGCGCGCTGTCAGCGCCATCGATCGGGTGCATGAACAAGTCCGCAACGGCCGTCGCTTCTCCGATGCGGTGGCCCAAACGGATCTGCTCCCGCCGCTTGCCTTGCGCATGTTGAGGGTCGGCGACGAGACCGGAGACTTACCATCCATCGCCCGTCACGCGGCACTTTTCTACGAACACCGGCTCGGCATCGGTCTCGATCGGCTCATGGGGTTAATCGGACCAGCCACCATCATTGCCGTGAGCCTCATCATCGGTGCTCTGATCGTTTCGATCATGAGCGCGCTCCTCAGCATTACGGACCTAGCGTCATGACCGTCAATCAGCCTCAAAACGCTTCGTCGCAGACCCGACGTATCTTCAAGACCGCCAGCGCCGGCTTTACGCTGATTGAGATGCTCGTGGTGTTGACGATCATCAGCTTGATCATTGGCCTCGTCGGACCGCGCGTGCTCGGCTATCTCGCTGAGTCACGGGTGAAGACAGCCAAGCTGCAGATCGAGAGCTTCAGTTCGGCGCTTGACCTGTTTTATATGGATGTCGGGCGCTATCCGACGGATTCGGAAGGTCTCGCTGTGCTTGTCGTGCGGCCGATCAGTGCCGACATTTGGAACGGGCCATATGTCAAAGGCGGTAAGATTCCGACGGACCCATGGGGACACGCCTATCAATATCACACTCTGACCGACCATATGCCGCCTTACGAAATCACATCGCTCGGTCCGGATGGTCGCGGCGGTGGCCCGAGCACCTCAATCGACGTTTCGAATGCCGAGCACTGACTCCAAGGCGGGATTCACGCTGATCGAGATGATGGCGGTGATGATGATCGTCGCCTTGGTCGCGTCGCTGGCGACCATGATGGTGGGCGGAACGGGACGGTCTGGGCTGAAAGTGGTCGTCATGGAAACCGCGGCTTTGTTTCGCCGTGAGCGTCTCGGCGCGATCTTGACACGAAACGACCGGCACGTGTCCCTCGACAGTGGTCGCCGTGAGTTGATCGGAGAGAGCGGCGATAAGGTTGTCATCCCGCGTGACGTTGTCGTCGATGTCCTCGGTGCGGATGCCTCATGGTCGGGACGTCTTGCCGTTGTGGTCTTTCACGCCGACGGAACATCATCGGGCGCCGTGCTCAGATTTTCTCGCGAAAGGGCCCAATATGAGATCAGCGTCAATTGGTATACCGGCGGCGTCTCCATCGGAGCGCAATGAAGGCAAGCGGCGGCGAGCAGGCTTCACCCTCGTCGAGGCTCTCGTTGCCCTATCGCTTGTTCTTGCTTTTGCGGTCGCGCTCGGGCCGCTGTTATTCCAGGCTCGTCGCATTCTCATGCAGGGTGATGGTGAAATCAGAGCGCAGCTTCTTCTGCGTTCCTTGCTTGAGGCACCTTTCGATCGCACTAAACCGGAAACGGGCCTGCGCGAAGGAGAAAGCGCCGGTTTGCATTGGCGCGTCGAAGTTGAGCCTTTCATCGCTGATACCGCATCGGTCGAAGCGGCACCCGCAGAGTTCGAGAAAGAGCAGCTGCCCAACTGGTCCTTGTTCCGGGTCACTGCGAATGTCTCCTGGGGCGCGGGACAAGCCGTCGCCGCCGAAACCCTGCGGCTTGGACAAGTCGAATAAAATGCCCGTCGTCAGCCCCGCGCGCGCCGGCTTCACCTTGGTCGAGACTCTTGCCGCTCTTGCGATTGCAGCCGCAATTATTCTCTCGACGAGCGCACTCGTCCACCAAGGCGTATTTTTTTTCGACCGGGGAAGGCGCAGCGTCGACCAGGTGGAACAGCTAACGCTCGCGATCGAATGTCTGACACGCGATTTCGGTGCCGCCCGTTTCATTGTGGAGAAGAATGCAAACGGCGCGAGAGCAACCTTTACCGGCGTGCCGGCAGGCGAAGGCGGACAGGCTAAAGTCCTTTTCGTGACGGCAGGCGGCAGAGCATCTGGACCACAAGGAGAGGAAGTCGTCAGCATAACTGTCGAGACAAGCGACGAGTTCACACAACTTGTTAGGCGCCGATCTGCCTGGCTAGGCCCGCGCATGCGCTTGGAGGATGCCAAACTGCAAGACGCTGTCATCTTGCTCAAGGGAAAACTCGACATGTCCTTCAGCTTTTCCGAACT
The DNA here is from genome assembly GCA_963704745.1 of uncultured Alphaproteobacteria bacterium. Classification (GTDB taxonomy): domain Bacteria; phylum Pseudomonadota; class Alphaproteobacteria; order Rhizobiales; family Beijerinckiaceae; genus Methylovirgula. The sequence continues at coordinate 1,430,956 of OY969936.1, read as the reverse complement.
CATGAAAAACGGAACCGTCGTCTGGTACGATCGCTGGACTGGGGAAAAGGGTCTTCCGCACTCTGTGCGACTGAATCTTCGTGACAGCGTGACGGGCGCCGGCCTCTTGATGGCCGCGGAGTTCGCGGTCCGTGCCGATGCTCCTGCAGCCTGCACCGCAGGCAAGCCAGATTGTCTTTCCCTCGCTGCAAAGACGAATTCGGGTCCAGGGGCAAAGTCTGGAGAACAGCAATCGAATCGGGCGGCGACAAGAGAATGAAACGCCGCGATCCACGCAGTGGATTCATTCTCGTCACCGTTCTGTGGACGATTGCATTGGCTGCGGCGCTCGCTATGGCTCTGTCGACGACCTTTCGCGGGTATGCGGGCATTATCGCCATCGATCAGGACAGGACCAAGGCCAACGCGCTTTTGACTGCGGGGCTCGAGATAGCTGCCGACATCGTCGCAAATTTGGGCGACCAGCCGCTCACCGAAAGGCAGACAATCGTCGTGCTCCGCACGGGTTCGGTGCGCGTGCGTCTTAGCGATGAGAACGGACGCATTGATGTCAACAAAGCGCCGGTGCAAGTCCTTTCAGCTTTGCTGCGGTCAATCGGCGCATCTGATGATGCAAATGCCATTGCTCAGTCCATCGAGGCTTGGCGGGCTCGTGATGGAGCGGATCAGGCGACGGCCGAAGCGCAACCGTCGAGCGATCCGACACCCAATGACGGGGCCGCACCCCAAGCCACCGCGGGCGGTAAAAGCGCAAATGGCTTGCGATCCTTCACCGACATTCGTCAGCTTGCGCAGGTTCCCGGCATGGCACCGAATTATCTAGCTGCGATCATTCCGCTTACGACGGTCTTCGGAGATGACAAAGTGAATGCGATGACCGCCTCGGCCGACGTGATAGCAGCGCTTCCAGGAATAAGCGAGGCGCAGCTTGAAGCGCTCCTCGAGGCGCGCCGCCACCCGCCGATAGCGGACGGTGAGTTCCAACAAATTTTGGGTCAGGCACAGGATTATTTGAAACTGAAGGCACGGCCGGTCGCCTTGGTCGAGCTCACGGCGCGCCTCCTTGATGGCTATACTTTAGCGGTCCGTGCCGTCATCGTTCTTGTGCCTCATGATAACCAGCTCTATCGTGTGCTGGCATGGACGCCCGTGCCCCTTTCCGAGCGCCGCGGCGCTGCCATACCCAATCGGCTTTAGGAGGGACCATGCAGATCGGCGCAATTCTGCTCCGGTGGGTCGAGGTGCTGGCGGCGCTTCTCACTGATTGGCATGCGTTATGGCGGGCCCGCAGATCGATCATCGTGACGCGTGAGGACGCGCGCTTCCTGGTTCGACGCCCTGGGAGCGCAGCCGATACCCTCCTCGCCAATGTCGCTATCGGTACGCGCGTGCCGAGCGAAACTGCCGAGGCCTTGCGCAATCATTTTGTTGTCTTCGAGTTGGCACCCGACAAGGTCGTCACGCGCCATCTCGCGGTTCCGGTTCAAGCACGGGAATTCATGCCAGGTATCGTCGGCAATCAGATCGAACGTCTTTCGCCATGGCCTCTAGCGCATGCCATTTATGGTTTTCACGCGATGCCAAGCAAGGATGACGCCAGAACACTCGACGTATGCGTGTTAATCACATCGCGCGCGAATATTGAAACGACTTGCGATGAACTGACAGCGAGCGGGCTTTCGCCAGACCGGATCAGTGTGCGGACGCATGCTGGCGTCGAGGCCTCTCTCGTTACTTTGTGGACGCGCCCCATGCATGTGCCACAAGGTAATTTCCAAAGCCTACCCAGGATGGTCGGCGCTGGCCTCGCCGCCGTGGTTTTGCTGAGCATGGCGTTGAGCCTGTCGAGCATCTATTCAGCGAATTCGATTTGGAGCGAGCGGGAACAGGTTACGGCACTCACAAATGCTCTGCGCCGGCATGATCGAATGTCGCGAAAACCACAAGAGCTCGCATCGCTCGACCCCGCCGAACGGGCCTGGGATTTGAAAGAGAACGCGCCTGTTGTCGTCTTGATCCTCGACGCCTTGACGCGTGCGATTCCAGATAGCGCCTATCTGACGGAATTACGCCTTGAAAACGCGAACCTGCGCATAGCTGGCTTGGCAGCCGATGCTCCTTCCCTGATTGCCGCCCTGGAGCAATCCCATCACTTTTCGGAAGTCCATTTTTTCGCCCCGACAATAAAAAGTCAGGACGGCGGGCTCTATAGGTTTTCCATCGCGGCGCGGGTCGCTCCGCGCCACGAACTCATCGGAGATTAAGCCGTGGCGAAACTCGACCGCGAACAGGCAATCGCCCTGGCAGCGCTTTTTCTTGTGCTGCTTTCCTGCACCATTGCGCCAGCCTTGTCCTTGAAGGCACGATCCGACGCTTTGCAAGCGCTTGCGGATGAGCGCGATATGCTGCAACGGCTGGAACTCGCGCATCGGCGTTCTGGCAGAAAGGCAGGTGCTCACGAACAAGCGTCCGTGGCACCTGCGACAGCGTTTTTGAATGCGCCGACGTCGGGGCTCGCAAGCGCCCAATTGGAAGCCTATCTTTCGCGACTGGCCATGGCCCAGCAAGCGAGCCTCATTTCATCCGGCGTACAGCAGACCAATCGGTCCGATACGCCGGACATGGTGCGTGTCCAAGCGACTTTGGACATCACTTATGCAGCGCTCCAACGTCTCCTTTTTAAGCTCGAGACAGGTACGCCCTATGTATTCGTGGATTCAATGATTTTGCAGACGGCAGGCGCGATGACGCAACATGTCGCGCATGCGCCGACGATGGAGGTCACATTGAATCTTCGCGCTATCTGGCGCAAGAGTCCCGTGTGATCGGGCTCAGCCCTGTACTGCTGCTTAGCCGCGCTTTGCGATCGCCATGATCTCATAGGAGAAGTTCTTTGTCGTATGGCGAAGAAGGTGCGCGGGCTTTTGGCGTGCTTCGGGCGGGACGGCTTTTTGGCAATTTCATTGGCAAATAACCCGGCCTCTGGGATCTTAGTCTCGGAAATCGAAAACGCCGGGCGCGCTTTTGGCGCGTCCGGCGTCTTTCGCCACAAGAGGCGATTAATGGCGTATCAGTTAAACCGGAACAGATCCGTCAGATCGCCAATCGCTGGACTGTTCAGCGGAACATAGGGCTTTCCCTGTGCCGTGATCGGGTTCGGGAGGTTGTCGCGGCTGCGGGAGGTTATGGGCGAAAGGCCCCAGTTCGCCTCGATGAATTTGGCTACCGAGACGTGGTCGTTGTAGGTGTGCGAGATGTGCCCGCCGGTGCTATATTTCGAGACGACGATCATAGGAGTGCGGGTGCCGTCGCCGAAGAAGTCGAGCGGCTGAACATAGCCCGAGTCCCAATATCCACCGCCTTCGTCGAAGGTGATGAAGATCGCCGTATTGTTCCAGAGCGCCGGATTGGCTTTGACGCCGTCGACAATCTTCTTCACGAAACCCTCGAACAGAATGAGTTTCGAAGAACCCGGGTGGCCGTCAACCAGACCGCTCGGCTTGACATAGGAGACCGCCGGCAAATTGCCGCTGGCGATGCCCGCGTAAAGCGCTGCGGTGTCCTGGAGATGCGTGGTGCGCAGCGTCGGATTGGTCATGATCGACGTTGCGTATTGGGCCCAGTTGCAGATGTTGCAATACTCGTCCGCGGGATTGAGGTCGTACTTGTCGTTGAGATAGAGGTTGAATTGGTCGCCGAAGTAGGCCCAGGAGATGTTCTTCGCGATCAGTTCGTCGCCGATCGTGCGCACGCTCGACGGCGGGATGGTGAACACATAATTGCTCGGATTTGTGTCCGTATAGGCGTTCGTGCCATCGCCGAAATAGCCGGGATTGTAGTTGTTGAGCAGATAATAATGGCCGGCATCGCAGCGCGAGGCGACTGGATGTGGCTGCACGGAGAGGGTGTGCAACACGGATGCAACACCCGGTTGGGATGAATCCGAGCAATTGACATAGGAGCCGCCGCCATAATTGGCGTTCGGAGAGACTGCCGTCGGCGATCCCGAGCCGCCGCCGTAACCGTCCTGGGTATAATAATTGTTGGTGCCCGGCTGCGGGTTTGGATTTTCGACTTCGGCGAGGGCACTCGTGCCGTTTGGCGGCGTGCCCGGCTTTTGCGCATTGACGGGATTGTTCGGCGGCACTTCCGGATGGCCATTGCCGTCGCTGAACCACATCGCGTCGCCAGTGCCCAACGCGATGTGGTTGGCGCCGGTGCCGCCGCTCACGGCTTGATGATAATTGTCGCTCATCGAATAATTGTCGGCGAGATATTTCAAATAGGGCGCATCGCCTTGGTGCATATTGAAGAAGCCCATTGAGGTCGAGCCCTCGCCGGTCGATTCGTCATTGAATCCTGCCGGCTGCGCCTTGCCATTCGAACCGGCGCCGACCGTCACTTCCACCCACGGATACAAATCCGACTTGCACCCCGCCTGTTTGTGATCGCCGCTTCCCGCGGTGGCGCCGCAATCCATTTGCTGCCACATCTGATAGAAGCGGTGAACTGGGCTCGCCGCATAAGCGTCGTAAGGGTAAGAGCTCGACGTCAGCTGGTAAGGACCGGGCGGCAGATTGCTCGCATTCTTGCCGTCATATTTGATGCGGGTGTCCGGCTGTCCGCTCGGCTGGCCGGTGCCGCCGGTGAGGAGATATTGGTAATAATCGGGGGACAGGCCATTTTCTACGGTCTCGGCCGCTGCCAAATTCGCTGGGGTGTTACAAGACGTCCCCGTCGTGGCTCCGAGTGCCTGGCACACATATGGCGTCGATGGACCACCGGTGAGTGCCGGCGGCAGGACTGTGTAGCGCTGCTTCTCCTCCGGACTGTCCTCATAGGTTTGCGTTTCGGTGGACTGCTGTTGCACAGCCGTTTGGTAATTCGGCCCAGGCGTGCCGTCGGCATTCACAATGCCCTTCGACAAAAGGTTCGAGACCGTCTCGCCCTGGACTGGCTTGTAAGTCGCGAAGACATGATCGAAGGAGCGATTTTCGCCGATGATCACGATGACATGCTGGATCGGAGTGCGGGTCGCGGGATCGGCGACCGCCGCACTCATCGGAGCCATATTGGTGGCGACGATCACTGCAGCAGCCACGCTGGAAACCAGCCTGCTCCTGAGACGGCCGCGTTGCGGTTGTAAATGCATACTCACCCCCCATGCTGCGCGAAGGCAATTCTTCGCAGCACGTCTTTAGAACGTCGGAATGTAAGGCTGATGAAATTTTGATGATCGTGCCGTGACGCGCCGAAAGCCTGTTGCGAAAAAATGCGGCTACTCATCGGCTAAAGACATGTTTCAACTTTCGAGTGCGGGGCCGATCTGATCCGCCCTTAGCGATAGTGCTTTCGAAACAGATGGCGCGACGCTCTTGCAAGCGCGTCGCCTTATGATTTTTTTGCGCGACCCCCTGAACGTTACATCGCTGTTATACGACGAAACTAGGGTCGCGCCGCATCGTACTTCGCACGAGAAGTCTGCGGATTGTGCTGTGCGAGTCCGATGATCCATCGTTCGTTTGGGGGTAAAGAAATGAAAACGAAAGCCATCATTGGCTGTTTAACGGCTGCGCTCGCCATGTCGGCGGCGAGCGCTCTTGCGGATCAGCAAGGTCCCAGTCCTTTCGGTTCTGGTCCTTTCGGTCCTGGTCCTTTCGGTCCTGGTCCCGGTTTTTATGATGATCACTTCCACCTCTATACCGGGACGCCGATCAAACATGTCGTTGTCATTTTCGGTGAGAACATCTCATTCGATCATTACTTTGGCACCTATCCGCACGCGAGTAATCCGCCCGGCGAGCCGGCCTTCAACGCTGCGCCATCCACGCCGCAGATCAATGGCTTAACCCCGGCGCTCTTGACCAATAATCCCAACTTGAATTCTGCCAATGGTGCGGGCGCGGCTAACCCGTTCCGTCTCGACCGCGCTCAGGCGCATACTGCGGACCAGAGCCATGCTTATACGAATGAGCAGGAGGCCTTCGACGACGGCAAGATGGATCTGTTTCCGGAATATACTGGTACCGCGGGAACCGGTGGCACAGGTGTCTTCGACACCAAGGGCCTCGTGATGGGCTATTTCGATGGCAATACGGTCACGGCGCTGTGGAATTATGCGCAGCATTTTGCGCTGAACGACAATTCATACAGCTCGCAATTTGGTCCGTCCTCGCCAGGGGCGGTCAATCTCGTCTCCGGCCAAACCAATGGCGCCGTGGGCCACGCGCCGAGCAATGGCAGCTCGACCAACACGCTGAATGGCTTGGTCGCCGACGGCCAGAGTGGCTACACCATGTATGGTGATAGCGATCCCTTCGCAGATGTGTGCTCCACGACCTCCAGCCCGACGACGTCGATGACTGGAAAGAACATCGGCGATCTCTTGAACGCGAGGCACATTTCTTGGGGCTGGTTCCAAGGTGGTTTCGATCTGACCATCACGAACCCCAATGGCACGACTGGCTGCGCGCGGAGCACATATTCTGCGATCGTCGGCAGTTACGAGAACGACTACGTGCCGCACCACTCAGCGTTCCAATATTATGCGTCGACGCAAAATCTGGCTCATACGCGGCCGACGTCCGTTGCTGTGATCGGCACGTCGAACGATGGTGGCGCCAATCACCAATATGACACGCATGACTTCTTCGATGCTCTGAGCGCCGGCAATCTGCCTTCCGTCAGCTTCCTCAAGGCGCCGGCGATCCAAAACGCTCATCCGGGCAACTCCGATCCGATCGATGAGCAGACCTTCGTCGTCAATGTGATCAATGCTCTGCAACAAAGCCCATTCTGGGACAGCACTGCGGTCATCATCGCCTATGACGACTCCGATGGCTGGTACGATCATATGAACCATGTGTTCAATCCGTCGACCAGCAGCGTCGATGCGCTCATCGCGGCAGGGGAATGTGGTCCTCTCTCCGGTGGCAAGAAGCTGACCCCCGGCACTCCGCCGGCGAATGCCTTGCCGGGAATCAACGGCAAGCCCGTCAACGGCCGCTGCGGTTATGGTCCCCGTCAGCCACTGTTGGTGATTTCTCCTTATGCCAAGCGGAACTTCATCGATCACTCCGTGACGGATCAATCCTCGATCATCCAGTTCATCGAGGACAATTGGCTTCGAGGTGAACGTATCGGCCAGGGCAACTATGACGCCGTCGCCGGCTCGCTCGAAAATATGTTCGATTTCCAGCACGGGGCGAATCCGACGTTGATCCTCAACCCGAGCCTGGGCACCCCCGAATAAGGACAGTCAACAAGAGTTGGGACGGACGGGAACACGCTGTCTGTCCCAACTCATAGTCTTTGCGTTCCTTCAACCGCGGTACATTTTTCCAATGATGTCCTTCGCGAAATTCAAGCGGGCACCCTTTCGCACATTGTCCAAGCTGGCGCCCGTGTTCTTGTCGATTGCACTCATCGGCCTTGTGGCTGGCTTTCTCTTCTTGTCGGATAGCACGCAGCACATGACGCCGGCCGTTTCACTCAGTGTTGCTGAGGCCGCAGTGCAACAGGTGTCGAGTGCAACAGGGCTGCATCCAAATGCCTCCGGCAAACCGGCGCAACTTTCGGCGGTCGCGCAGATCGGCCGGCAAATGTTTTTCGATCCGTCCTTGTCCGCTTCCGGCCAACTTGCATGCGCGTCGTGCCACAGTCCTGCCTATGCATATGGTCCTCCGAATAGTCTTGCGGTACAAATCGGCGGCCCCGACATGAAAATCGCCGGCGTTCGTCCGCCGCCATCCTTGGAATATTTGGAACACACGCCCAATTTCACGATCGGCCCCAATCCTACCATCCCCGATACCGATCTGCCTCCGCCTCCGGCTGTCGCGCCGGCTCCCGGTACCAAGGTCGCATCGGTCGCCAAGGCCGATAAGAACAACGTAGCTCTCGCCGCCGCCCAATCGAAGGTTCCCCAAGGTGGGCTTGATTGGGATGGCCGTGCGGATACCATACAGGCGCAGGCCGTGGGCCCTCTGCTCGATCCCAGAGAGATGGCCAACCACACTACCAGCGATGTCCTCGCGCGCATCAAGAAAGCACCCTATGCGGAAGCTTTGAAAAAGCTGTTTGGCGCGCATATTTTTGATCGGCCGGACCTCGCAATGAACGAAGCGCTTTTCGCGCTGGTTCGCTTCCAACTCGAAGATCGAAGCTTCCATCCTTACGACAGCAAATATGATGCTTATCTCGCCGGCAAGGCGACGTTGAGCGCGGCTGAGATGCGCGGGCTCAAACTTTTTGAGGACCCGAAAAAGGGAAATTGCTCGTCCTGTCACATCGATAAACCGTCACGCGACGGTCTGTTCCGACCGGCCTTTACTGACTATCAGTTCGAAGCCTTGGGGGCGCCGCGCAATCACGATATTCCGGCCAATCGCGACCCGCATTATTTCGATCTCGGGCTGTGTGGTCCTTTGCGGAAGGACTATGCCCATGCGGGTCCTTATTGCGGCTTGTTCAAGACACCCACCCTGCGCAATGTCGCGACGCGGAAGGTGTTCTTCCACAACGGATTCTTTCATTCGCTCAAAGAGGTTCTGCATTTCTACGTCGAGCGTGAAACCGATCCGGCCAAATGGTATCCGAAGCTCGCAAACGGCAAGATCGATCTCTACGACGACCTGCCGCCTGAATATAAGGGCAATATCGATGTGGCAGACGCGCCCTTCGATCGGAAGCGCGGCGACAAACCCGCACTCGACGATGCTGAAATTGCCGATGTGATTGCCTTTTTGAACACATTGACCGACGGCTATCGTCTTGATCAAAGTGGAACGAGGCGAACAGAAAAATAAGAGGGTGACGCAGCGACGGGGGACGCATAGCCCGAGCCTACAGCCAGGATTTGCGTGATCGAGCTCATGCGGACATGGACCGCTGCGGCCGCCCGCCTGATGCGCGGCGAGACGGCGGAGCCGATCGGCGACGATCCGAACGTGTCCGCTCTCGACAGCGGCGAGGCGCTGGGACCGAGCGCCGTGCGTCTGACTTTGACCTTAGGCTTTGGCGCTGGGCTTTTCGTCAAGGACGGCTAATGGATGGGCCTCGTCGCGCCCGCCGGCTCTAGTCGATCTTCCCGAGGTTCAACGGCGATCAGCTCGTAGCAAGCAACAGCCGGCGGCGATGTGTCGGTGCAGGCACGACGGCGCGACGAAGCAGATGAGCCTGCCTCATGCGGCCAGGCCCGCAGCCTCGATCTCGCGTAGGAGATCACCTCCCGAAAGTTCGCACCAGAGCCAATCGAACTGCTACAGAAATCGCCATCCCGGTTAGCACCCGCACGTTTGAGAGGGTCTCCGCCGCGCGGTTCGAAAAAGATCGTCCGCTACTTGTCGTCATCAATGGTTGCCGTGGACGCGATGCGACCTTGATATACCCGTTGCAGTGACCTCCGACACACGGTCCAAAGCCTGGACTCGGGCAAGCTGCTTGCCGCCATGATGGCTCTTGAACATCATGAGGGTCGCCGAGCGGCCATCGAGCGACATCACGAGTTGCTGTCCATCGATATGAGTGACACGCCATCCTCCAACTTCGTCGCCGAGGCGCACGCGCAGGATCTTGCCGGCCGAATCGGAGCGAATGACCGCGCGAGGCCCGTCCGCATCAAGGACGACGCCGAACAGCGACAGCCTGGGCTCATCGGGCGGAGACGGGTGCGGCTCCACATGGCTGACGACCGAGGCCACGGTCGGGCGCCGACGATCGGGCGTGAACAGTGGCCGCTCCCTTGTTGCGGCGAGTTGATCGAGAGAAATGGCCGCCACCGGATTTTCGATGGCTTGCCGCGGGCTCTGCGTCGGTGTCGTCAGATTGGCCGCGCGCGCGGCCGGCGTGCCGACAAGCGCGAGGGCGACGAGCACGTAGAGGGGCCGAACACAGATCATGCGGACATTCCTCGCCGAGACACGTGCGGACTGCTTCACTTAGGCGGTTCGACCCACAAGTCCGTCGGCTTGATGCGGTCGATCAACTACTTCGGATCCAATTTACCGTGGTTCGCTGGAAACTCGAACAAGCTTTCGGCCTGCGGCCCTTCGTGCGTTTGCTTGCTACTGAGCGACGTGTCTCACTAAGTGGTTGAATTGAACGTCCAGTCCTTTGAACAAGGACCGGGCTGTTGGACATTGGCGATCACCACTGCACGATATCATTCCATCCCGGCAACACGCCCTTCAGCGCAGATCGGGGCGACGCGCAGTGTGAGATCATATGCCGGTGTTGTATGACAGCCGCAAGAACCCGAGGCTCGAAGCTGGTGGCACAGCAGTTGCCTCTTTCGCGTATCTTGGAAGTCGATGATGAGCTCTGATCCGTGAGTGCGCCCAGCTGAGGTCGTTCAAATTGGCCTCTGTCGCTTCAACTGGGGTTTTTGACGCTGAACGTCTCCGGGTGTGGGCAAAGAGCTAGCGGTAGCGGCGCGAATTAATGACGGCTTTGAGAGTCCGGCCCCTCACCCGGCGCGGGCGTTCGTCAAAGTCGCGGTCAACTGTGGCTTTGATCGAGACGGCGACTTCGTTGCCATCAGCGTGCAGGAATTGTGAAGGTTCATCGCGCATCTGCAAAGGCGTCGTCCCAGCGACATGAGCTTCCACTAGGTGTCTAGTCCTGGCATTTGATGGAGCGGATTGAGTGCGAAGCGATTTGGTTCGGAAGTCCAGACTTTGCAGATGTATTCGTAAGGGGGTGAGGCCTTTCAAGGTCTTCAGGCGTTGGCCGTAATTGTAGGCCTTGATAAAGTCGCGAGGTGATTTTCGAGCTGGTCGTGACAGTCGTAATGGTAGCGTTTGACGGTCGCTTCCTTGATCGTCCGGTTCATGCGTTCGACCTGCCCATTGGTCCAAGGATGCTTGATCTTGGTGAGCCTGTGCTCGATGCCGTTTTTCCCGGCAGCGCATCTCGAACATCTGGGTCATATCTCGCCGTCGGGCCGTCCGGCGCCCTTGCCATGCGCGGCGTGCCGATGGGCGTGATCGCGGCACAGCTTGGGCATGGCATGCCGACACGCGCATGACCGAACGCCATTATGCGCACCTTGCGCCGTCCTACGTGGCCGACATGGTGCGCACCAACCTGCCGCGATTGGGGATCCTGGCGACAACCAATGTGGTTCCGATGATCTCGATGTCGTCTCGGATTTCGTGACAGCATCGACGCGCGGCGCTTGAACCCCGCGGCATGATCTCACTTCAAGGCCGGCCGTGGCGCCGGCCTTTTTCATTCATGGCTTGTGGAAAACGGGGACGCCGGCCGGTTAGTCGCTGGCAGCGAATCACCGGCGAGCTATTATGAACGGGCGCGGCTAGGCCAGCCAGTCGACAAGCTGGGGCGCACCATCTGGTTTCCGCGCGTCCTTGGTGCAGCGCAGGTGCAGCACATGACCGATTTCGTACCCGCGACTTGGGTCGAGCTCCCCGAGGCCGTTCGCACGATTGTTCGGCTCGCCCCGGACGGCGGCAAACTCGCAATCTTCATGACGCATGAGCGCTGGGCATTTTGGGACCATCCGACCTCCATTAAGGCGCACTACGGCGCGGACGCGGTGCCATTGTTCCGGCAGGCGCAAGAGGCTTGGAGAGCCGCATCCACCGCGCTGACAGACGCCCTCCAGGCGGGCAAGATAGCCGGAGAGGGCTTCGACCAACAGTGCAGAGCGCGTAGAATGATCGAGCCGCAGGACTGGGCCACTCGATACATTCATTTGTGGAAGAGCGAACTTCAGCCGCCTATCGGCGCGCAACCAGAGTTTCCGGTCATTTCGGCAGTCCGTGTAAAGACAGATGACGTGATTCGCGAGTTTCGCGAAGGGCACGCGATTGCACCCCAACGCGGCGGGCGCCCGCACGCCGTTGATTGGGAGATCGTGGAGCAAGAGACCATCAAGCAGATGGCCCACCATGGCGACTTTTCGCCCGCTGACAGCGAACCCACCCCGAGCCATCCATCCTGAACACGCGCGGATAGCTCGACGGGCCGACAAGCCGTGAACGCTCTCATGGTTTCCGCGCTTCCCCAAGAGCGGCGCGAGAGTGCGATGGCAAAACTCAATTACACGACCCGATTTTCTCGCCTTTAGACAATTCGCTGGAATTCCTTCTGAGCTGGTTCGATGTTAGACAAATTGTCTGATTGTAATTTGTTGAATGTTCTTGATAAAGATCAGACTGAAAATCGCAGTGTCGGCGGAGCTGGCTGGCAGGCATTTAGAAACAATAGTGTAGATCGTGAAAAATACACTATTGTAACTCGCTCTTGGCGCTCTGCGACTCGGGAATCCCCGTTCTGCCGCGCATTGCAGCGTCGATCTGCTCGCCAATAATGTCTGCCGCGCGGCGCAACGGATCGGCATCGAGATGCGCATAACGTGCTGTCGTCTGCGGCTGGCTATGGCCGAGAAGCTTTCCGACAATCGGCAGTCCCAAACTGGCGCCAGCGCCGATCGACGCAAATGTATGGCGAAGATCATGAAGTCTGACGCCATCAAGTTGCGCATGCGAACAGATCAATCGCCACGCCTTTTTCAGATCAGCGCGAGGCCGGCTCGGATCGCTGCCACAGATCACATAAGGGCCGAGGCGGCGATGATTTTGAATAATTTCGAGCGCCGGCCTGTTCAACACGATCGTCTTGCGGCCAGTCTTCGAGTCCGGCAGAAACAAAAGGCCACGTTGCAAATCAACATGCGCCCATTCGAGATCGAGAATCTCACGCAGCCTGGCGCCCGTCAAAATGAGCAGACGAACCGCCGCCGCGACATCCGGCGATAGAATCGTGTACTGATCTTCAGGCTTCGCAGCATGTTTCGATACTGGCTTATCAGGACGCTGCTGCCAGCGAAGGCCAATCGTTTCGCCTTCGTGAATCGCGGCGCCAAGACGTTCGAGTTCATCGATCGACAAAAACCGTTCACGTCGATCTTCACGATATCTGTCGATCTTGCGCGCCGGATTTATCCCTTCCGCAACCAGCCCTCGCCGTTCAAGAAACGAATAGAGGCTGCCGATGACGGCCACTAGCCGATTGGCGCGAAAAGGCGTCTGCTGCATTTCGAAATGCAATCTTGCAATCTCGCCGCGCGTTATGCCTTCGATTGGCCGCTTGGCTAGCTTCGGCAATGCGTACAATTGCAGCAACGATCGATAGCCGCGCTCTGTCGTCGGCTCGCGCTTGGCAGATACATGTTCGACCAAGAAAAGTTCTACGGCCTCGGCGAATGTGAGCGGCTTCGCGAGGGCTGCCTGCTGCGCGGCCGGATCGTCGCCAGCCGCGACCGCGCCAAGAAGCGCCTTTGCCCGCTGTCGGGCCTCTTCGACTGTCAGCGGTCCGTAGCGGCCAATTGTGACAAATCGCTTGCTCCCGCCCCGGCCCGCGCCTTTCGGCCGATAGCGCACAAAGAATGTCTTCGTGCCGCTCGGCTCTGCCCGCAGGCCGAAACCGCGTAGTTCGGAATCCCACAAGAATTGTGCGCGGTCAGCCGCGACCGCCTGATCAATCACACGCTTCATCAGTTTGCTCTTCGCCGCCACGCCCTTCCCCGCCGGTTTCAGTGACCACCCAGTGACCACCACATAGTGACATCAGCTGAACGGCAGCGCAACAGAGTGATAAGCATTCTCTCGTGTTTTCAATACATTGGTGAGATTACGGGCCATTCTGGGAAACCGCGGGAAAGCCGTTTTTCTTGACTCTTAATCAGCGGGTCCAAGGTTCGAGCCCTTGTGCGCCCACCATCGAAATCAAAGACCGGCCCACATGCAGCCAAGCTCGAGCGGCCTTCTGTCGCCAAATACATCGTATAAATAGATTGGAATGACAATAATAATGAATTTGATCGATTGATTATTTCTCTGCATCCTGCGCGCAATTCAACCGGGATGCGAACATGACGACAGCCGATCCGCAAATTTGCGACCAATCCGACCTCGCCCTCTCTCCGGCAGATTTGGCCCTCGAGCCCGTCGGCCTCGGCCGCCGGCTTCTCGATCTTGTGCCGGGGCTTCTGCTGACGGGCGGGATTGCCGCCGTGGGCTTTGCCTTGAACAAAGTCCCCTATGTCTCGATTTTCAGCGCTCTGATCCTCTCCATTCTGCTCGGAATGCTGTTTCGCAATGTCATCGGTCTTCCGGCCGGGACCCAGCCGGGGATCACTTTTTCGCTGCGGCGAATCCTGCGTTTCGCGATTATCCTTTTGGGGCTGCAACTCAGCTTAGCGCAGATTGCCGAAATTGGCGTGACCGGCGTGACGATTATCGTGCTGAGCCTCGTAGGCTGCTTCCTCTTCACGACGCAGCTGGCGAAGCTCATCGGGGTCGAGCCGAAGATGGCGCAGCTGATCGCGGCCGGCACCTCGATCTGCGGCGCCTCCGCGGTCATCGCCACCAATACGGTGACCGATGGGCGTGACGAAGATGTCGCCTATGCCGTCGCCTGCGTGACGATCTTCGGCACTCTGGCTATGTTCATCTATCCGCTGCTTCCCGGCCTGCTCCATCTCGACCCGCTTCACTATGGGCTCTGGGCCGGCTCCTCGATCCATGAGATCGCGCAAGTGGTGGCGGCCACTTTCCAACATGGCCACCAGGCCGGTGAGATCGGGACCATTGCCAAGCTGACGCGCGTCGGCATGCTTGCGCCGGTGGTGTTGACCTTGGGCTTCCTGGCCACGCGGCGCCTGCGCCGATCCGGAGCGGGCGAGCCGACGATCGCCACAAAGGCGCCGATCCCCTGGTTCGTCTTCGGCTTTCTCGGCTTGATGGTCTTCAACAGCGTGGTGCCGCTTCAGGGAACGCCGAAGGTCTGGATTGTTGCGGTCACGACCTTCCTTTTATCCATGGCGCTTGCGGCCATGGGACTTGAAGCCGATATGCGCAAGCTTCGCGCCGAAGGCTTGCGGCCTGCTCTGCTCGGTCTCGCGGCCTCGCTTTTCATCGCGACTTTCAGCCTGGGCCTGGTTAAGATCTTCGCCTGACCGGGCGTTTGAAATGACATTGGAGCAGCTTCGCATTTTCGTTGCGGTCGCCGAACGGCAGCATATGACGCGGGCGGCTGAGGAACTGCGGCTCACCCAATCGGCCACGAGCGCGGCAATCGCCGCGCTCGAGGCACGTTACGCGACGAAGCTTTTCGACCGCGTCGGCCGCCGCATCGAATTGACCGATGCCGGCCGCCTGTTTCTGGTCGAAGCCCGTGCCGTGCTGGCGCAGGCGGCGGCGGCCGAAGCCTTGCTCAATGATCTTGCCGGGCTGAAGCGCGGAAATCTGTCGCTCGCGGCGAGCCAGACGGTGGCGAATTACTTTCTGCCGCGGCTGATGCATCGGTTCCGAACGAATTATCCGGGCGTCACCTTGCATCTTGCGATCGGCAACACCGAACAGGTCGCCGCCTGGGTCAATGAGATCGCGGTCGATCTCGGCTTCGTCGAAGGCGAGGTGGAAAACCCGGCGCTCTCGATCACGCCGATCGCCGAGGACGAACTCGTGCTCGTGGCCAGTGCCGATCATGCCTGGTCCGCACGGGACAAGATCACGCCGGGCGATCTTGTCGCCACGCCCTGGGTGCTGCGCGAGGCAGGTTCCGGCACCCGCGCCATGTTCGAGGCGGCGCTGGCGGGCTTCGGCCTTTCCATCGCCGATTGCACGATAGCCCTCGAACTTCCCTCGAACGAGGCGGTGCTCGCCGCGGTGGAAGATGGCGCCGGCGTCACCATCGTCTCGGAAATCGCAGCGCGGGCGCGGATCATGGCCGGTACGCTGCTGCGCCGCCGGGACATTGCCTTACCGAAACGGCAGTTCTTCGTCTTGCGCCATAAGGAGCGCTCGATGACGCGGGCGCAGAGCGAGTTCCTGGCTCTGATCTCGCATGACAGCCATCCGCTCTAGAGCATCGTGCGCAAAAGTGTATGCGGTTTTGCGCTTAAACGATGCTCTATTTTTTAAATCTAGAGCATCTTATCCGCCCTCAAGTGATTCCACTTGAAGGCGGGATGCTCTAGAAGCGCGCCGTGAAGGCGGCGGCGGATTAGGGAGAGCCCGCCTCACTCCGCCGGCGCGATGGCACCCTTCACCGTTTCGATCAATTGCTTCAAAGTGAAGGGCTTCGGCAGAAAGCCGAAATCCTCGCCCTCCGGCAGATTTTTGGCGAAGGCCTCTTCGGCATAGCCCGAGACGAAGATCACTTTCGCCGTCACCCCGCGTTTGCGCAATTCGCCGAACATCGTGGGGCCGTCCATCTCCGGCATCACGACATCGGAGATGATGAGATCGATGGTGCCGGAATTTTGTTCCGCCACTTCCAAGGCCTCATAACCGCTCGCGGCTTCGAGCACGGTATAGCCGCGCGCGGTGAGCGCACGCGCGCCGAAGGCGCGCACCCCCTCTTCATCCTCGACGAGCAGGATCGTGCCATGACCGGTGAGATCGGCCGAGGACTTGTTGGTCACCTCCTTCTTGGCCTCCTCCTCGCCTTCGGCCGGCACATAGCGCGGCAGAAGGATGCGGAAGGTCGTGCCCTCGCCGACGCTCGAATTGCAGAAGACATAGCCGCCCGTCTGTTTGACGATGCCATAGACCATGGCAAGGCCGAGCCCGGTGCCCTTGCCGACCTCCTTGGTGGTGAAGAAGGGCTCGAAGATCTTTTCCCTCAGATCGGCCGGAATGCCATGGCCATTATCCTCGACTTCGATCGCGACATATTCGCCCGCAACGAGGACCTTTTCGCCGAATGCGGCACAATCCTGCGCCGAGATGTTGCGCGTGCGCAATTCGATCCTGCCGCCGCCCGGCATGGCGTCGCGCGCATTGACGACGAGATTGACGATCACTTGCTCGAACTGGTTGAGATCCGCCTTGACGAGCCACAGATCGCGGCCGTGGCGCAGATCGAGCGTGATCTTCTCGCCGACGAGACGGCGCATCAGCATCTGCAGATCGGACAGCACATCGCCAAGCTGCAGCACCTGCGGCCGCAGCGTCTGCCGGCGCGAGAAGGCGAGCAGCTGCCGCACCAATCCCGCAGCGCGATTGGCGTTCTGCTTGATCTGCATGATGTCCTGGAAGGACGGATCGGTCGGCCGGTGGTTGGCGAGCAACAAATCCGAATAGCCGATGATGGCGGTGAGCACATTGTTGAAATCATGCGCGACGCCCCCGGCGAGCTGGCCGATCGCCTGCATCTTCTGCGATTGCGCGAAATTTTCCTGCAAGGTGCGCAGCTCGGTCGTATCGAGCGCATAGACGGTTGCGCCCGTGCCATCGGCCTCGTCGGCGGCGGAAATGAAGAGCCGCGCCGAACGGTCGCGATCGCCGCGCAGGCCGACGTCGACAGGCGCTATATCGCTTTTCGAATCGGCGGCGGCGACGACCGCGGCCTCGAGCGCCGCCCGGTCGCCGTCGAGTACGCCGGCATAGATGCTGCGAGCGATCGCCTCCGTCCCTTTGAGCGCATCCGGCATCAGCTTGGCGAAAGCCGCATTCGACCGCCTTATGCGGCCGGCCTTGTCGACGATGGCGATGGCCATGGGAGTCGCATTGAAGACACGCGCGAAGCGAACCTCGGCGGCACGCAAATCCTCGGCCGGCTCTTCGCCGGGCGCCCGGTTCAACACCAGCGTGCGCGAGGCGCCCGCCGTCCCGTCCTGGCCGAAGGCGACACGATGCAACAGCCGCACCGGCAGGCTTTGACCATTGCGGCGCTTGAAATCAATGTCGAATTGCTCGGTCAGCACATCGCCCGGCGCGCCCGAGACGCAGGCCAGCAAGGCGGCGCCGCCGCCGGCGACGAAATCGCTGAGCTGGAGGCCGCCGGAGCCGACCTGAGCGAGATCATAGTCGAGCCAGCTCGCGAGCGTCGCGTTCATATAAGACACTTCGCCGGATGGATCGCAGGAAAAGAAGCCGGCCGGCGCATGATCGAGAAAATCGATGGCATGCTGCAATTCCTGGAAGACGTTTTCGTGCCTTTCGCGCTCCCGCGTCACATCGGCGACGGACCATAATGTCACGCGCTTCGCATTGACGAAGGGAAGCGGCCGCACTCTGATGCGGTACCAGGCGAATTCGCCATCGCCATTGAGTGGCGGCGCCAGCCGCAATTCCTCGGCGCTGCGTTTGCTCTCGCGCGCGGCCTGGGCGAGGCGGTAAACCGCTTCGGAGACCTCCGGCGTGCCGGAAAACAGCCGCTCGACCGGCTTCAACGCGCTCGCATCGCGGGCGCCGGAAAGCCGAAGATAGGCTTCATTGGCATAAAGGATCTTGCCGTCCGCGTCGGTGACGATGAAGCCTTCCGGGCCGCTGTCGCAGACGAGCTTGGTCAGATCGTTGCGGGCCGTCTGCCCGGCAAATTGCAGAAAGCCGACGGCATAGGCGAAAAGCGCGAAGATGCCGACGACGGAGAGCGAAGCCAGAAGGCTGATGACCAGGGTTGCCGCGTCATCTTTCGGCAAAAGCGAAAAAGCCGCCGCCGTCGCGACGAGGCAGGCCGCGAACAGCAGGACGAGGGCTGGGCTGCCGGCGCGTTCCGTCCGATCGATCGGGGCAGACACGGGCTGGTCGGTCATGAATGGTCACCTCTTCGCCCGATCGCAACCCTTCGAGCCATATCGGCTCCCATCCCGGACGGCCGCGATTGCCGGCCGATGCGCCGCGGCATCGCGCCCGACCGATAGACCGACAGAAGCGCACACCGGCGAGAGTCCTCAGCCAGCGCTGCGGGCCAAACACGCCCCAACCCTGCCAAAAGCAGCGGCACCGGGGCTCGCCAGATCCCGAAGACGCGGAAACGATGAAATGGAACGCCTCCAAAAGTCCTGCACATCGGTCAAAAGTTTAGCTCATAAATCGCAGAAATAGTAGATAAAGACTGGCACACATGAAAGCTTTGCGCAGGATCATTTGGCAAGGGCCCGCCTGCCGGGAGGTTGTCGGGGACGAGCACGGCTTGCCACTCATCCTTCCCACTACTCATCCTTCCCATGCGTGCCTTCTGCGGCTGCGCGGCTTCCCGCCGGCGGATTGGCCCGAACCGCCGCGCACCGGCTGTTGGAATGGGAAACGGGCCCCGGCCCGCCAATCCGCGGCGAAGGCTTTCCGAGTTTCGGCTCGCTTCGGCCGATCGAGCGGGACCAGCCATGTCACCAAAGGGCCAAGTTTTCCGCGCCATGTTCAAAGCCGCCTGTCGCAAGCCACATCCTGAAAGCTGCATCGGTATCGGGCCTCGACTTCGAACTCTGCCGAACGAAGATTTCCGCGAACCGTCTTGCGGTGCTGTCGCCGGACTATACTTTGCAAGTAAGGGCCTGTAATCTTGTGCGCGGGTGCAGGCGCAAAATGCGCGGGCGAAGTTGCGCTGCCTTGGAGACGGCCGGGTGACCGATGATTCGGTACGGTCGATACGGTGCCATCGCGCGGGAAGCACCATGAGCAGCGGAAGCACCATGAGCAGCGGAAGCACGATGGGCAGCGGAAGCACCATGGGCGGCACGAAGATTCGCCCCAATGCTGCGATAAGCGGCCGAGATTGGGCGAGGCCGGCGCAGCATTAACCAATTATTAACCTTAGCCGCGCGCTGCCCGGTCCGGCATGTTAGGATTTGTGAATTCGTGGCAAAGCGTCGAACGAGTGGCCAATGCGGGCCTTGACTCATCTGCTCATCGAAAACAAAGCATCGATGATCGCTGCCGCAGCGGTCGCGTTTTTCGTTGCTGCGCTGCTCGTCCTGCTTGTTTTCCGCCTCGCCTTCGGGCACAGGCTCCGCATGCCCGGCGGCCGCGCGAGACAAATGCGGCTCGGCATTGTCGATGCCTTCGATCTCGATCGCCAGCGCCAGCTCGTCATTGTCCGCCGCGACAATGTCGAACATCTCGTCATGATCGGCGGTCCCAACGACATATTGATCGAATCGCAGATCGTCCGGACGGAAGCGCGCGAGATGCGCGGCCGAGAAAAGGAAAGCAGGGAGAGGGAGGCGACCCATGCAGCGGCGCCTGTCAAGCCGCCGGTGATCGAGCCGAAGCTGCCGATCCCGCCTGGCATGCCCGAGCCGCAGCCCGTTGCTGCCGCGGAAGAATACGCCGGCTACGCTCCGGTCGCCCTGCCCGGCATCGCCCCGATCAGTCCGGTGGGCCGCCCCGCGACTGCTGCGCCAACAGCTCACCGCCCGCGCCCAAGCGAGGCTCTTGCGCCAGCCGTGAAACCCTTGCCGACACATGAGGAGGCCGGCGAAGCGGAATTTGCAGCCAAGCCGCAAATGCGCCAGCCGCCGCCAGGAAAGCCGCAGCCGCCGCAGCAACCCCCGGCTTTGATGCGCTGGCCGGCGCGCGCCCCTACGCCGCCAGCGCCGCCCCAGCCGAAACGGGTTGCACCGTCGCCTCAAATGCCCCCGGCCCGGCCGCTCGCCACGCCCGAGCGGCCGGCCGCAGGGCCACCCGTCCCGTCATTGGAAGGGCTCGAATCGCTCGAAGAGGAAATGGCCAAGCTGCTCGGCCGCGGGCCGACCAAGCCGTGACAATTGGGGCGCGACCGGACAGCCGGAGAATGGGGTTCTGCCCATATTCGGGCTTAGAGCATCGTGCGCAAAAGTGTATGCGGTTTTGCGCTTAAACGATGCTCTATTTTTTTGAATCTAGAGCATCTTATCCGCCCTCAAGTGATTCCACTTGAAGGCGGGATGCTCTAGCGCTGCAGAGCATGTCGCGGAAAAGTTGACTGACTTTTCCGATATTTAAGACATCGGATATATCCGATGTCTCATCGAGGACATGCTCCAGATGTTTGAAATAGAGCCCGGCGCCATCAAGACAAAGACGCCGGTACAGCCAGCAGGCCTTGGCTCATTTCTCAGGACAGCCGAACCAACCGGGAAACATGCAATTTTTTGCTGCTGGCTGCGAGGCAGGGCCTCCGGTCTCGGCAGACGCTGTCGTCGCCGCCGGCTGAGCGCTTTGAGTCTGACCGCTCGCCGGGTCGCCTTGCGAGAGCTGATCGGGTTGCGTCTGCTCAGGACAGCCGAACCAGCCGGGAAACATGCATTTTTTTGCTGCTGGCTGCGAGGCAGCCGCTCCGGTGTCGGCGGAAGCTGTTGCTCCCGCTGCCGCTGGCTGAGCAGCTTGGGTCTGCCCACTCGCCGGGCCGCCTTGCGAGACCTGAACGACTGGCCGCTGCTCGGGACAGCCGAACCACCCCGGAAACATGCATTTGCTTGGCGGCTTCTCGCCAGGCGCAGGAGCCGCAGCCACCGCTCCGGTCGGCTTTTGACCGCTCCGATCCTGCGCGCTCTTGGGTTTACTTCGCGAGATCGGAATCGGCTCGACGTAATCCAGCGGCGGATCAATCAGATATTTGCGGCTCGGCTTGCTGTTGAGAGCGACGTTGCCCTTGTCCCACGGCGCCCTCATGCAAATGCCGGCGAACGAGTTACATTTGTCGGCGGAGCCGCCACCGTCGCTACCGCTGTTAGCGTCCTGGGGCGGTGCCCACGCCCTTCTTGCCGCCCCGATGGGATCGAATGAGCCCTCCGGGAGGGTGCTGAGATCGTCCCAGCCCTTTTTCGCTGGCGCTGGCGGCTTTGGCCGCGGCTCGTCAGCCTCCTGTGCCGCTGTCTTCGGCGCCGGCCGCCGCGAATCGGCCTTGGCGTTGCGCAGCGCCGCGGCATCGGGATCCTTCGGCCAGTCCGTGCTGCGCGCGACATGCGGCTGCGGCGGCGGCAGGTTAAAGCTCGGCGGCACGACAAGGGCCGGCCGCGGCCGATAATCGATGGGCCCGTCATCCTGTTTCTTTTCGAACGCGCCGCCGACCGTATTGGCGAGGGAGTCGAGCCCAGGGATGTCGAGGCTCTGCGCCATCGCCGGCTCCGCCGCGGGCCAGGCGAACATGAACGCGCCGACGGCGGTCGAGGCGACACTCATGCGGCGCAGCAAGCCTTTTGCGAAATTCATGATCTTCCCTCATCCGATCAAGGATACGGATCGCCGCTTATTGATTTTACGATGATTCACGGCAATTTGGAGGCCGGCCGCCGATCTGCCTGGGATCACTCGGACATCGCCGCCTTCTCCGGCGTCGCCTTCCGGCTCGGCGCCTCCCCGCCCGTTAAGGACACGTAAAGGAGCAGCATGACGCCGAAGGTGATCGCGACATCGGCGAGATTGAAGACATACCAGGAAAAATCGCCGATGTGGAAATGATAGAAATCGGCGACATAGCCATAGAAGAAGCGGTCGCAGCCATTATTGCCGAGCGCCCCGCCGATAATGAGGCCGAGACCCAGCGCCGTGAGCACGGTCCGGCTGCGCCAGAGCCAGAAGACGAGAAGCGCGGTCACCACCATCGCGCCGGCAATCAGAGCAAAGCGGCCGGCCGCCGTTTTGGCGCTGAGAAGCGAATAGGAGATACCCGGATTCTTTGCAAAGACCACATCGAAGAAAGGCGTCAGCCGCACCGGCTGATGCTGCGCGATTCCATAAAAGTCGATCAGCCAGATCTTATTGGCCTGATCGAGGATGAGCGCGGCCAATGCCGCGAGAAGACCGATCCAGCGCGGCTTCATGCGAAAAGTCCGAGCGCTTTCAATTCGCGCAAGGCCGCTGCATCGCGTGGGCTGACATCCGGGAATTCGCGATCGCTGCCGACAAGGGCCGAGAATTTCCAGGAGCGCGCGCATTTGCGCCCTTGAGCGCGCGCCGGCACAACGGCGACCCCCGGCACTTCAGCGAGGCGAAAAGCCTCGGCCGGCCCCTCTCCGGCCAAGATTTCCGCGTCCGACGTGATGCAGACTTCGGCGAAATCGATGCCGTCGAGCAACGCGCGCAGATCCGCATCGGCGATATAGACTTGCGGCGCCGCTTCGAGCGAGGAGCCGATCCTTTTGTTCGCCCGCTCGATCTCGAGCGCGCCGGTCACGACGGAGCGGATTTTTCTGATCGTCTCCCATTTGGCGGCGAGCGCTTCATCGCGCCAGGCAACAGGGATGGACGGAAAACCTTCGAGATGCACCGAAACGGCTTCCCGATAGCGCGCAAGCCAAGCCTCCTCGCAGGTAAAGACGAGAATCGGCGCGAGCCAGAGCGTGACGGCGCGAAAGATCGCTTCGATCGCTTCAAGCGCCGTGCACCGCTTCAGGCTCGACGGCGGATCGCAATAGAGCGTGTCCTTGCGGATGTCGAAATAGAAGGCCGAGAGATCGCTGGTCATGAAATGCGACAGCGTCGCAACGACTTTCTTGTAATCGAAAGCGTCGTAAGCCGCGCGGATCTCGTCGTCGAGCAGAGCAAGCTGATCGAGCATCAGCCGCTCGAGTTCGGGCATGTCCGAAAATTCCACGCGAATGTTCGGATCATAATGGGCGAGCGAGCCGAGCATCCAGCGGATGGTGTTGCGCAGCTTCTTATAGGTCTCGACGAAAGTCTTCAGAATTTCGGGGCCGATGCGGAGATCGTCGGAATAATCGGAAGCCGCCACCCAGAGGCGCAGAATATCGGCGCCCGCATCTTTGATGACTGTCTGCGGAGCGGTGACATTGCCGAGCGATTTCGACATTTTGCGGCCATGCTCATCGAGCGTGAAGCCATGCGTCAAGACGATGTCGTAAGGCGCTCGGCCGCGCGTGCCGCAGCTCTCCAAGAGCGAAGAATGAAACCAGCCGCGATGCTGGTCCGAGCCTTCGAGATACATCACCTCGTCTTCACCGCCGTCGCGGAGGCGGTGAATGCCGGCGAGGCCGGGGAAATGCACCGGATCTTCCAGAGTGAAGGCATGGGTCGAGCCCGAATCGAACCAGACATCGAGCACATCATCGATCTTCTCGAATTCCGCCGGATCATAATCTGGCGCGAGAAAGCGCCGGGCGGCGCCCTCCGCGAACCAGGCATCGGCGCCTTCCTGCGCGAAAGCCGCGGCGATCCTTTCATTGATCTTGTCGTCAATCAGGATCGCCTTGGTGGCTCTGTTCACGAAGACCGCGATCGGCACGCCCCAGGCGCGCTGGCGCGAGACGACCCAATCCGGCCGATTGGCGATCATGCCGCGGATGCGATTCTCGCCCTGCGGCGGATACCAGCGCGTGCGCAGAATTTCGGCAAGCGCGATCTCGCGGAGGGTGGGCGTTTCCCCTCCCCCTTGTGGGGAGGGGCCAGGGGTGGGGGTCGCTGAGGCGGCTTCACCCCCCACCCTACCCTCCCCCACAAGGGGGGAGGGATTCGCCACTGCCACAGGCTTATCCAGCGCGATGAACCATTGCGGCGTGTTGCGAAAAATCACCGGCTTCTTCGAGCGCCATGAATGCGGATATTGATGCTTCAATTTTCCGCGCGCCACCAAATTTCCAGCCTGGATGAGAGCTTTGATCACAGCTTCGTTGGCGTCGCCCTTATTGCCTTTGTCGTCGATGACGCGTTTGCCCGTAAAGCCCGGCGCCTCTTCGGTGAAGAAACCATCGGCATCGACCGCATAAGGAATGCGCGTGTCGATGCCGCGCGCTTCAAGTTCCGCCTTGTTCGCCATCCAAATGTCGAAGTCGTCGCGGCCATGCGAGGGTGCGGTATGGACAAAGCCTGTACCGGTCTCGTCTGTGACATGATCACCGGGAAGCAAGGGCACATCGAAAGAGTAAGCTGCGTTATGTAGCGGATGGCGACAAATTATTTTTTCGAGTTCGAAATCTGTAACTTCCCACTGTCTTTCGTAGCTATCGACGCGCGCCTGTTTGAACACCTCGCCGGCAAGCTTGTCTGCCAAAATCAGTTTATCACCGACCCGGGTCCAGTTTCCTTCAGGTGCACCCGTGACCTCATAGAGGCCGTAACTGATCTTCGGGGAGAAAGCGATCGCGCGATTGGCGGGGATCGTCCAAGGCGTCGTGGTCCAGATAACCACCGAGGCTTCGTTGAGACTTACTATTTTCTTTTCTGAACCGTCGTCTCTTGCTGTCGAGGCAGCGATGTAGGCGCGCTTCACGGGGAACGCCACCCACACCGTGTCGCTGACATGGTCCTCATATTCCACTTCCGCCTCGGCCAGCGCGGTCTTTTCGACGACGCTCCACATCACCGGCTTGGAACCGCGATAGAGCAGGCCATTGGCGGCGAATTTCATGATCTCGCGGGCGATCTGCGCCTCGGCGGGAAAGCTCATCGTGAGATAGGGATGATCCCAGTCGCCTATTCCGCCGAGCCGTTTGAATTCCTCGCGCTGCACTGAAACCCAATGGTCCGCGAAGGCGCGGCATTGGTCGCGGAACTCGTTGACCGGCACCTCGTCCTTGTTGCGGCCTTTGGCGCGATAGTCTTCCTCGATCTTCCATTCGATCGGCAGGCCATGGCAGTCCCAGCCCGGCACATAATTCGCGTCCTTGCCCGCCATCTGCTGCGACCGCACGACAAGGTCCTTCAGGATCTTGTTCAGCGCATGGCCGATGTGGATATGGCCATTGGCATAGGGCGGACCGTCGTGGAGGACGAATTTCGGCCGGCCGGCGGCAGCCTCGCGCAGGCGGCGATAGAGGTCGATCGCGGCCCAGCGCGAGAGAATCTCCGGCTCCTTCTGCGGCAAGCCGGCGCGCATCGGGAAATCCGTCTGCGGCAGATAGAGCGTTTTGGAATAATCGGGGCCGTCAGCCTTTTTGGCCGCCCGCGGCTGTTCGTTCATGGGTGCGATGGCCTGATCGAGCGCGGCTTGTAGGTGGTCAGCGTCGGCAATTTCTCGACGACATCGCCAGCTTCGGCGCGGGCAAGGCGCAAGTCATAGATGGCTTGAAGGTTCAGCCAAAATTCCGGGCTCGTGCCGAACCAATGTCCCAGCCGGAGCGCCGTATCCGCGCTGACGCCGCGTTGCCCGTTCAAGATCGCGGTGACGCGATTGACCGGCACGTCTAGTTGCCGGGCGAGTTCGGCGGCCGACATGCCAAGCTCGCGGAGTTCTTCGGCGAGCTGTTCGCCAGGGTGAATCGGGCTGCGCGGCATAGAATAGCCTTCTAATGATAATCGACAATCTCGACCTTGACCGGGCCAGGTGAACCCTGCGGCCACTGGAAACATATCCGCCACTGGTCATTGATCCGGATACTATATTGCCCCTCGCGGTCGCCTTTGAGAGCTTCCAGCCTATTGCCGGGAAGGGCCGCAAGGTCGGCAAGATCTGTTGCCGCGTCGAGCCTGTCGAGCCGTATTTCAGCTTGCCGGGCGAAGCCCGAAAAGGCCCGAACGTGATCGCCTTTGGCGAATTGTTCGGTGCGTTTGTCCCGATAGCTGACGATCATTCATGGCCTAACAAAAATTAGGTTTTACGTAAAGCATAAACAAGGGGCACAGTGACGGAGGATTTGTGAGCGAACGCTCTTGATTGCCGACTTCGCCTCAGCCGCTCGCCCGCGCCGCCCGCCAGAGCCGCCATTGCCGGCGCCATTGGGGCAATCGCACGACAGTCTCGAAGGGCTCATAGGAGTGCTTGTCCATCTGCCGCAAATAGGCTTGGCAGAGGCTCGCCGGCAGAAATGCGGCGCTTGCCCCGCTTGCGTGGGCCGCGGGAAGCGCGGCGAATTTGTCGAGATGCCGGCGGGCGAGAGCGCGTAGTTCCGTCAGCGCGCCGCGCAGGGCCGGCGAAGCGATCCCCGCCTGCACCGCTTCGATGACGGCGCCATGCCGGTCGAGCAGATCCTTGGGAACATACACTTGGCCGGTGACCGCATGCCAGGGCAGCGCCCTGAGCAGGCCAGTGACGGCATAGGCGATGCCGGCATGGGCGGCGGCCTCGGCCAGTTCGGCATCGGCGTTTCGATCGAGGACCATCACGGCAGACTGAAAGAGCCGCGCGGAGGTCGCCTCGGCATAGGCCTCGAGCATGTCCATGGACGGCATCGGCTCGTCGTAAAGATCGAAGAGCCGCGCATCGATCAAAGCGAGAAGCGGCGCGGTCGGCAGATCGCAGCGCGTCACTGTGTCAGTGAGCGCGGCCGCGACCGGATGCGCCTCTGCCTCGCTCGCGCGCTCGCCCGCCAAAACCTCCCGCCACCATTGAAACCGGATCTCGCCGAGCATCGGCTCCGACACCATCCTGCGGACCCGGGCAATTTCCAGGCTGAAGGCATAGAGCGCCTGGACATGCGGCCGCAGCTCTGCCGGCAGAAACAGGCAGGCGAGCCAGCGATCGGGATCATCGCGCCGCAGCAGCGCGTCGCAATAAGCATAGCCGGCCGACGCAAACTCGCTCATCAGGGCACGGCGAGCAGAGCCGCAGCCACGCGCCGGTCTTCGGCCAGGAGGATGGAATAGGTGCGCGCCGCGGCCCCCGTCGCCATCGGCTCGGCATGAATGCCGGCGGCGCGCAGCCTTTGCCGCAAAGCGGTGTCGAGCGGCACGAGCGCCGCCCCGGTGCCGATGAGAAGATGCTCGATCGCGCCTTCCGCCTCCTCGAAAATGCGCGCAAGCGCGGCGATCGAAATATCTTGGGGCGCGACGGCCGACCAGGCTCTGATGCCGGACGGCAAAGCGAGGATCGAGCCGCGGTGAGTCATGCCGGCGAAGCGGAAGCCGCCGTTGCCATAGCCTTCAATGACATGTCGGCCGGGCAGGAATCCGGCATATTTCGGTTCGTTCATCGGCCAATGCAGCGGCGGCTGCCCTTCACGCCCGGTTCTGCGCGGCCGCCCCGGTCACGCTTTTCTGTGTCTTCGTCTTCGCCGGCTTCGCGGCGGGCGCCTGCGGCGCCTGCGGCGCCTGCGCCGTCTCGTTGCGCAGGCCGAGGTAGATGAGCATCGGCGAGCAGATGAAGATCGACGAATAGGTCGCGACGAAAATACCCCAGATCATCGCGATCGAGAAGGAACGGATCACCTCGCCGCCGAAGATCACGAGCGAGAGCAGCGCGAGAAAGACCGTCGTCGCGGTCATGATGGTGCGCGGCAGCACGGCATTGATCGACATGTCGATGAGCTGATCCGTCGGCATGCGGCGATATTTGCGCCGCATCTCGCGGATCCGGTCGAGCACCACGACCGTCTCGTTGAGGGAATAGCCGACGATGGTCAAGATCGCTGCGATCGAGGTCGTGTTGAATTCGAGCCGCGTGATGGAAAAGAAGCCGACGGTCAAGAGAAGATCATGCATGGTCGCGATGATGGCGCCGACGGCGAATTGCCATTCGAAGCGGAACCAGAGATAGGACAAAACGGCAAGAATCGAGATGACGACGCCGAGCGTGCCGGATTGGACCAACTCGCCCGAAACGCGGGGGCCGACCACGTCGACGCGGCGGAAGTCATATTTGCCTTCGAGCGCCTGCTTGACCCGCGCGACCGTCATCTCCTGCGCCGCCGCGCCGCCATGCTGGACGCCGAAGCGCAAGAGCACGTCGGATGGCGTGCCGAAGCCTTGCACCTCGACATCCCGGATCCCCAAATGCCCCATGTCCGACCGCAGGTCGGCGATGTCGGCATGGCCCGATTTGGCGCGCAGCTCCATCAGAGTGCCGCCAGCGAAATCGATGCCGAAATTCATCCCCACGGCGAGGAAGAGCACGACCGCGATGATCGACATGATCGCCGAGAAGGGATAGCTCACGCGCCGGAAGCGCATGAAGCCGAATTTCGTATTCTCAGGAGCGAGACGCAGAAGCTTCATCAAAAAGGGCCTTTATCTCCCTGCTCCCGCTTGCGGGAGAAGGAGTGCGCTGTTGCTATATCGGCAGCTTGGTCGGGCGCACATATTGGTACCAGAGCGCGATCATCATCCTCGTCATCGTCACGGCCGTCACAATGGTCGTCAATATGCCGAGCGCGAGCGACACGGCAAAGCCGCGGACCGGGCCGGAACCGAAATAATAGAGAATGGCGGCGGCCACGAACATAGTGACATTGGAGTCGACGATCGTCGCAAAGGCGCGTTTGAATCCCGCATCGAGCGAGGCAATGATCGAGCGGCCGGCATGCACCTCCTCGCGGATGCGCTCATAGATCAAGACGTTCGAATCGACCGCCATGCCGATGGTGAGCACGATGCCCGCTATGCCGGGCAAGGTCAGGGTCGCACCGAGCAGGATGAGCGAGGCGAAGATGATGGCGATATGCACCAAGAGCGCGATATCGGCGAAAATGCCGAAGACGCCGTAGGTGATGAGCATATAGAAGAGGACGAGCGCCGCCCCGACATAGGCGGCGCGCTTGCCGGCATTGATCGAATCCTGGCCGAGGCCCGGCCCGACAGTCCGCTCCTCGATGATCGTAAGCTTCGCCGGCAGCGCGCCGGCGCGCAGGAGAATGGCGAGATTATTGGCCGATTCGACGGTGAAATGGCCGGAGATCTGGCCGGACCCGCCGGTGATCGGGCTCAAGATGCGCGGCGCCGAAATCACCTTGCCGTCGAGCACGATGGCGAAAAGCCGGCCGACATTTTCCGAGGTGACTTCGCCGAAGCGCTCGCCGCCTCTGATGTTGAAGCGGAAATTGACGACAGGCTCCTGCGTGCGCGAATCGAAGCCCGGCTGGGCATCGGTCAGATCCTCCCCCTGCACCATGACCCGCTTCTGGATGGGGAGTTTTCCGGGCTGGTCGGTCTGCGGCAAGAGCTCATAGTCGTTCGGGTCCTCGCCCGGCTGGGCGACGAGGCGGAACTCGAGCTTCGCCGTCGTGCCCAAGATCTGCTTGAGCCGCTCCGGATTCTGCAGCCCCGGCACTTCGACGAGAATGCGATCATTGCCCTGGCGTTGGATGGTGGGCTCGGTCGTTCCCAGAGCGTCGACGCGGCGGCGCAGCACTTCGATCGATTGATCGACGGCGCGGCGGATCTTGTCGTTGATCGCCGCATCGGTCACGAGAATTTGGATGGTCCCATTGCCCATGTCCTTCACATCGAGCGAGGGTGGCCCGCCCGCGCCGAGCAGCGCATTGCCGACCGGCGGCTCCGCCTGCTGAACTTTGGGAACGACGCGGGCGCGCTCGGCGGCATCGGGAATGTGCAGCTGCACGCCGCGCGGCAGAACGCCGATGCCGCCGGTGATCGGCACCCTCTCCTGGCGCAGAAGCCGGCGCACGTCGTCGCGCAGATTCTGAACCTCGGTCTTGATCACGGAGTTCGTGTCGACTTCGAGCAGAACATGCGAGCCGCCCTGCAGATCGAGCCCGAGAACGATGGTGCGCACCGGAATCCATTTCGGCACATTGTTGACGAGCGCGCTGCGCGCAGCGGGCGGCAGCGCGCTCGGCACGATTACGAGCACGGCAATGGCCGTCATCAGCAGAACCGCTACGATCTTCCAAGTCGCAAAACGCAGCATGAGGCGAGATTAGTCCTTGAGTTGTTAGAAATTAGGCGCGGCCCTTCTCCCGCTTGCGGGAGAAGGTGTCATGCCATAGGGCGGCGTTTGCGACGCCCGTCGCAAGCGACGGACTATGGCATGACGGATGAGGGACATTTGCACGGCGGAAAGAACCCTCATCCGCCTCGCATTCGCTCGGCACCTTCTCCCGCATGCCAGTCGCCTGTTGCCGACTTGCACATCCAAATGTCGAACTCGGGCAAGCCCGAGTTCGACGGGAGAAGGTCCGGTGCCAGCTCACGCACCTTCCTTGACCGGCTCGCCCTTGGCCCGCACATCGGCGATCATCGAGCGGACGACGCGAACCTTGATGTTCGGGGCGATTTCCATCTCGATCTCGGCGTCGTCGACGACGCGGGCAACCTTTCCGATCAGCCCGCCGGTCATCACGATGGTGTCGCCGCGGCGGACATTCTTGATCAGATCCGCATGCGCGCGGGCGCGCTTCTGCTGCGGCCGCATGATCAAGAAATACATGATGACGAGGATGAGCGCGAAAGGCGCGATCTGGACGAGAATATCGGTCGCGCCAGGCTGGGAACCAGCGGCTTGAGCGAAAGCCGGGGTGATGAACAATGGGCTACTCCTTGACAGGCCTCTTTGGGCCTCTTCGGATCGGCGCGGACTATAGCTTGCGCCGACACGAAAGCAATGGCGGACCGGCGCCCGGAGCGCCGGCGAATATGACAAAGCGGTCATCCGCCTCCCGGCCGCTGGACGCGGCGGCCCCTTGCGGCTAAAGCCGCAGCCGGAAAAGGGGCCGAGCCGATGACGATTCAGGACGAAGCCGGACGCGCCGCTGTTTCGGCGGGGGACGCCGCGCGGCGCGTCGAGCAGCATCTGGCGCGGATCGCCGAGCTTCTGGAAAGGCTGGTGGCGGCACCGCCGCAGCCGCTCGATTTTTCCGCCGCCGACGCTTTCGTCTGGCAGGCGGAGGAAGCCACGCTCCACCCCGTCGCCAAGGTCAATCGCGTCGCCATGCATCTTTTGCGCGGCATCGACCGGATGCGCGACATCCTCAGCGACAATACCGAGCGCTTCGCCAGAGGCTTTGCCGCCAATAACGCGCTTTTATGGGGCGCCCGCGGCATGGGCAAGTCCGCGCTCGTCAAGGCCGTCCATGCCGACATCAATGTCCGCCTCGCCGGAACGCCCGGCTTTCGGCCCTTAAAACTCATCGAGATCCATAGAGAGGACATCGAGAGCCTGCCGAAGCTCATGGCGCTCCTGCGCGACAGCGCCCTGCGCTTTCTCGTCTTCTGCGACGATCTCTCCTTCGATGCCGACGACACGAGCTATAAATCCTTGAAGGCGGTGCTCGAAGGCGGGGTCGAAGGAAGGCCCGCCAATGTGCTCTTTTATGCGACCTCGAACCGCCGCCATCTTCTGCCGCGCGACATGATGGAGAATGAACGCGCGACCGCGATTAATCCCGGCGAGGCGGTGGAAGAGAAAGTCTCGCTGTCGGATCGCTTCGGCCTCTGGCTCGGCTTTCACAAATGCAGCCAGGACGAATATCTTGCCATGGTCTTCGGCTATGTCGAGCATTTCGGCTTGAGCCTCGCGCACGAAAAAATCGAGGCCGAAGCGCTCGAATGGGCGGTCACGCGAGGATCGCGATCAGGGCGCACGGCGTGGCAATATATTCAGGATCTGGCGGGACGGCTGGGGAAGGTGACGGAATGAAAAGCTCACCTCATCAATTCAGGCCTTTGGATTGAAGATCGCGGACGCGCAACGGCGAAAACCCATCTTTGCTTTTGCCATAAAGGCTGACGGCGATCACATATCTGCAATCGCCCTGCGTGAAATCGAACCGGCTCTCATAAGGCGAGCTTTCCCTCGGCTCGACCTCGCCGACATGGTCGCGGTCGCCGAAAAGGAAAAGGAGAGTCGTCTTCCACCAATCTCCAAAGGTGGCGCCGCGCGGACAAGTCTCCCAATCCCCCGTCGCAAAGGAAAACCTTATGCTTTCCAGTAGATGTTTCGAGGGATTGGCCGATGCCTGGGCTTGCTTTGCCTCGGTAGGCACCAAATCGGCCGACAGCCTCGGATCGGCTCTCGTCCAATTGCCCTTGACCTTGATTTCCTTGGCCACGGCAAAGTCCAACAGACATGCGGCTCTTTCGACCGTCGCGGTTTCGACTTTTTTCTCCGTGTCGACGCGGAGCTCGGCCCTCGAAAGATCATCGAAAAATCGCAGCATAATCCCCGCTTTGCCGACGTCCAAGAACACCAAGGCGCCGGCGTCATTGCAAGCTGCATGGTCTTGCAGAAACACGAAATAGAAGGCGTTCTTTTTCGTGCGGCTCAAATGCACCGCTCTTAATATCTCTTCCACGTGATGTTGTTGCACCTCCGCCGGACTGGGTGGGCGCAGATCCAAGTCTCTCTCGGCCGCGCGCGCCGGCAGACCCGCGAGAAGCGCCAGCCCCAAAACCGAGAGGCTGATGGGCTGAAGCAATTTGCGCCAAGGTGCTATCACTATCATCGCACTCCGAAAGGTCCTGAATTCAAAAGCGGTAAAACGCGCATTCCCCAAAACTCCGTATTTTAAATTTTAAGGCTTTTCTTGTTTAGATTGAATCACAATGATCGTATGATCTTTGTTCAGCGATACTATTAATCCCTGGTCTTCAATGCTCGGGGATAGCGTCACGACATGCGACCCGTCAAATGCCATGACAGAGCCGGTTGAAAAAAGCGTGTTCCCCGATACCGTTGCCTCCGCGGATTTAGCAATGGCGCCGAAACTTCCGTCTCCTACAGTGACAAACTGATTAGACGACGTGGCGGTGGCGAATGCATTAGCGAAATTGCTTGGGTTGACGTCACCCTCTATGTCTTCAATTCGAGGTACAGCTGAATCAGGATCAAACTTGAAACGCGTTTGAGCGATCAATTGAGTCCATTTGCCATCGTTATTTTCAACTGCCGTCGCACTTCTGGTCTTCGAATTGGCTCCGGCGTTTCCTTGTCCGCCCTCAGTTCCTCCCGACGTCCACTGGCCGCTTTCTCTGCCGCTGCCCGCGGGCACGCGCGGCTGATAGGGATTGAATTTCTCGACTTCCGGCGCTCGATCAAGACCGAGCGCTTTCATCAAAGCGCGCGGTGCCGTGCCGCCTGCGATCAGGCGATCTCCCAGGAAAAGGCGGCACATCGCTTTCTCGTCATGGAGCTGCGGCAGACGCGCAAAAGCAAGATGGATTTGCGCGAGCCCGCGCTCCCCTTGCATCCAATGTTTTGCGGCGCGCTCCATATGCCCCAGAACGGCAACAGGGATTTTTCTTTCATAAGCGAGAGCGAGCAAAGCAAGGATGCGGTCCTTGCTGCCGGTAAGATCGAGCATGGGAGCGCCGAACCGATCGCGTGTCATGCGCACCAGCACGGTTCCAGCGCCGAGCATCAGCCCGTCCTCGGTTATTTCTAAAGCGTGATGCTTCGGCGCAGAGTGCTTTAATGCGTCCCATTCGCTCTTGAGTTCAGCGCTTCGAAACGCCATTCGCACCCTCCAAAATTCGCAAATAAAATCCGTTGAAGGATAGGCGTTTGGCCGCTTCACGTCAAGAACATAAAGTGAACATAACAAAGAGGGAAAGATGTAGGATTTGCCCCTACCCCTCCACCAGCTTCAGCGTCAGGCATTTCGCGGCGCCGCCCGTCCCCGCAACTTCAAATCTAGCCGAGTCGCGGCAATCTGACTTACAAGGGTTAGGGTGAAGGGCTTGGTGATTGGCTGCATAGCCAAGTCGGGCCTGCCAGACTTGGCAATAAGAAATGTTGAGGCAAATCCCCTGGCCCCTCACCTTACCTCTCCCCGCATCGCTTCGATCGCAAGTCGGCTGTTGCCGACTTGCGCATTTCAAAAAGCCAACTCGGGCAAGCCCGAGTTAGGTCGGGGAGAGGAGCGGCAACCGCTGTCCCGCCCCTTACGCCGCCGCCTCGGCGACGTCGCTTCGCTCCGCCTCCCGCACGAAGCTGAGCGCCTCGCGCAGCACTCGCGTGTCAGCGCCTTGCTTCACCGCCTCGCTCGCCAGATGCCGGCGGAACGCGCGCGCGCCTCTCAGCCCGTTGAAGACGCCCAAAATATGCCGCGTCATCGCCGCGAGCGGCACGCCCTCTTCAAGCCTTGCCTCGACGTAGGGAATGAAAGCCTCGATCGCCGCGAGCCGGCTCTCAATCGCAGGCTCTTCGCCGAAGAAAAGCGAATCGACGGATAGCAGCAAAGCCGGGTCCTGATAGGCGGCGCGGCCGATCATGATGCCGTCGACGCCTTCCATCTCCGCCTGCATTCGCGCAAGATCGACAAGCCCGCCATTGAGCACAATCGGCAGGCGCGGATAGGCGCGTTTCAGAGCGCGCACCAGACCATAATCGAGCGGCGGCACATCGCGGTTGTCGCGCGGCGACAGGCCCTTGAGCCAGGCCTTGCGCGCATGCACGATGAGCGCATCGGCGCCCGCCGCGACGACACATTCGGCGAAACGGAAGAGCGCCTCCTGCGGCTCCTGATCGTCAACGCCGAGCCGGCATTTGACCGTCACCGGAATTTTCACCCGCGCCTTCATCGCCGCGACACAGTCGGCGACGAGCGCAGGCTCGCGCATCATAGAGGCCCCGAAGGCGCCGCTCTGCACCCGCTCCGACGGACAGCCGATGTTGAGATTGATCTCGTCATAGCCGTAGTCGGCACAGATCGCCGCCGCTGCGGCGAGCTCCTTGGGCTCGCTGCCGCCGAGCTGCACGGCCAAAGGATGTTCGGCAGAATCGAAGCCGAGCAGCCTGTCCCGCGCGCCATGGAGCACGGCGGCGCTCGTCAGCATCTCCGTATAGAGCCTTGCGCGGCGCGACAGCAGGCGATGGAAGAAGCGGCAATGCCGATCCGTCCAATCCATCATCGGCGCCACGGCAAAGCGGTAGGTTTCGAAGGCCATGGCGGCTTTCTAGAACATGTCCGCGAAAAGGGGAATGATCCGTCGTGCACCTTCGCTGCGAGGCCAATGCCGCCGTTTGCCTACCGACGCAAAGCCGCTGGCATGCCCGCTGCTCCTATTGCGCTCAAGGCGGCAATTTCGATCAAAGCGTGCCATTCCGGATCAATCCTGCCGCCTGACGATCTTGAAATGAACCGGCTGGGGATTAGAATGAGGCAGAGCGCAACGCGCGAGCTCTTCGATTATTGGAATGCTTTGCGTGGGCCCCGCGCTGCGCCGGAGCGGGCCGATATCGATCTGGCCGCGATCCGCCGCCTCATCGCCGATATGTTCATGCTCGAGATCGATGCGGCGCATCTTTTTCCTTTCGTTCTGTCCGGCACGCGCGTCAACGCGCTTGCCTGCGCCGAGCAGAACAGCCGGTCTTTTCTCGATCTTTGGGCGCCGCAGGAGCAGCGCAATGTCGCGGCGATGCTTCTCACGGTGATCGATGCGGCATGCCCGGCCATCGCCACCGCCGTCGCCGAGCCGGAAGGCGGGCAGGATCATGAGATCGAAATTCTGCTTCTGCCCTTGGGGCGCCGCGGGCATGACCGCGCCCGCATCCTCGGCCTCATCGCGCCGTCGACGCCGCCGTCCTGGCTCGGGCTGCTGCCGGCGAAAGATCTGACGCTGCGGTCGATCCAAACGATCGATGATGCCGCAGCGCCGATCGGTTTCGATCTCGAAACGCCGTTCGCGACGGCGCCTGTCTCAGCGCAAGCGCAACGGTGCGGCAAGGCTGCCAGGAGCGTGCGGCATCTGCGGGTTTTCCAGGGCGGACGACATCTTTCCTAACGAAAGGCTCACTTCTCGTCAGTGCAGATAACGCCGCCTTAACTCGTGATCCGCCAATTTACGCGCCTGTGGCACAAGCTGCCTGCGGCGTGGCATCTATGGACATGAACCTCAGGCCTCTTCAAAAACCCGTCGAGCGGCGCCGGCATCAGCGTGTGGACGTCTCGCTGCTCGGCCGCTACATGCTCGAAGACAAGCGGGAATTTCCCTGCGTAACGACAGACATGTCGCCCGGCGGGCTCGCCTGCGTTGCGCCAGTGCGCGGCGCGGTGGGCGAGCGGGTGGTCGTCTATCTCGATCAGATCGGCCGCGTCGAAGGCAAGATCGTCCGCCACACCGACCGCGGCTTCGCCCTCGCCTTGAACATGCCCTATGTCAAACGGGAAAAGATCGCCAATCAGCTCACTTGGCTCGTCAACCGCGACATCCTCAGCCTGCCGGAAGACCGCCGCTACGAGCGCATCGTGCCGCTGCGCCGGCACTCCGTTCTGCTCGTCAACGGCGAAAGCGAGCATGTGGTGAAGCTGATCGACATTTCGATATCAGGCGCCGCGATCAGCACCGGGCTCAAGCCTTATATCGGGACCAAGGTCTTGCTCGGTCAGACGCCGGGGAGCGTCGTCCGCATTTTCGATGGCGGCTTTGCGGTTGCCTTCGACCGGATGCTTGCGCCCGAACGCTTCGACGAGAACATCACGCTTTAGATCACGATGACTTTGGATTGAAACAATCCAAAGTCATGATCAAGACATCGGATATATCCGATGTCTCCATAGCGCGATCGATTCCAATAATTTAGAGCGGGATATGCAGATAAGCTTGCACAATCTGCGTAAACTTGATTGCGCCGGAAAACCGGTTCCCACTTTTCCTCATCACGCTCTGATGAGCTGAAATTCCGCAAAGGGTTGGAGCCCGCGCGCATAGCGCTGCCAGTTCCTGACATAATGCGCTGCATTCTCGCGCAATTGCGCCGCCATGGCTTCGTCGACGTGGCGGATTACCCGCGCCGGGCTGCCGACGATGAGCGAATTGTCGGGGAAGATCTTGCCTTCGGTCAGCAGCGCATTGGCGCCGATCAGGCAGTTGCGGCCGATCTTGACGCCGTTCAGCAAGACCGCGCCCATGCCGACGAGGCAGTTCTCGCCGATGCTGCAGCCATGCAGCACCGCGCGATGGCCGATGCTGCAATCGGCGCCGATGTCCAGCGGGTAGCCCATATCCGTATGCAGCAGACAGCCGTCCTGCACATTGGCTCGCGCGCCGAGCAGGATGCGTTCATTGTCGCCGCGCAGCACCGAACCGAACCAGACCGACGCATCCTCGCCGAGCCAGACATTGCCGATGATCTGGGCATCGGGCGCCACCCAGAACCGATCGGCCGCCGGCAGGGTCGGGCCAATTCCGTCGAGCGCATAAAGAGGCATGCCCCGTCTCCGCTTGCTTCCCATGCGCGATCGGACTGCAGTCGCGCCGAGGACATGTCACATGTGATCTGGCTGACAAGCTCGTAAGCCCAGCCTCATTGTCGAGAACTCGGCGGAGTGACCGGTCTCTCGCGGCGCTAAAAATCCTCGAGATCGAAATCGAGAATGGCGATCTGCAAGGTGAAGCTCTTGCCTTTGGGATCATCGGCTGAGATGACGCCGAGAAAATCATCGCCGGAGTTCAATTCGACGGAATCGGTCTTCTTGGGCCGTGGAATGATCTTCAGCTTGTCGTTCTCGAAAAGGCGCCGCAGATAATCCTGCAGAACCGGCCGCTCGACCGGAAGCTTCATGGCGAAGGCGAAGGAGCGGTCGCCGTCTTCGTCGTCGACGACGATCGAGCCGATCACGCGTTCGCCGAACAGGACCTCGGCATCGTCTGGATTGCGTTTGGCGGGCGTCACCTTGATCCCGTCATTGCCGAGGGCCTTCCGCAAAAAGCCTTGCAATTTACGCAATTCGACTTTGTCCAACATCCATCTCCCAAACGGTTCGTGGCCTCGACAGGGCAGCCGAGGCGAGCCCCGCCCTTCAGCCGCGCAGGCTCGCAAGGCGGCATTGCCAGAAAACCCGAGAGGCTGCAAGCCTGCTCGCTCGCGCGGCATCTCACTCGCGCGGCGTCTTGGCGGCGAGGATCTGATCCATCGTACGGGCAGGCTCGGCACAGCCGGCCTCGCCGACCACCCGTGCCGGCACGCCGGCGACGGTCTTGCTGTGCGGCACTGGCCGCAAGACGACGGAGCCCGCGGCAATGCGGGCGCAGTAGCCGACCTCGATATTGCCGAGGACCTTGGCGCCGGCCCCGATCAGGACGCCATGGCGGATCTTGGGATGCCGGTCCCCCGTCTCCTTGCCCGTCCCACCCAAGGTGACGTCTTGTAGCATCGACACATTATCCTCAACCACCGCGGTCGAACCGATGACGAGGCCGGTCGCATGGTCGAGAAAGAGGCCCTTGCCCAATTGCGCCGCCGGGTGAATGTCGGTCTGGAAAACCTCCGACGAGCGGCTTTGCAGATAGAGCGCGAAATCGCTCCGGCCGCTGCGCCAGAGCACATGCGCGAGCCGATGCGTCTCGATCGCATGGAAGCCTTTGAAATAGAGCAGCGGCTCGATGAGCCGCATGCAGGCGGGATCGCGATCCATCACCGCGAGCATGTCGGCGCGGAAAGCAGCGCCGAGAGCTGAACTCGCGCCCAATGATTTCGAGATAGGTCTGGCGGATCAGATCGGCCGAGACTTCCTCGCGCCCGAGCCGCGCAGCGAGGCGATGGATGATCGCCGACTCGAGCGTTTCATGATTGAGAATGGTTTCGAAGATCCAGCCGGTCAGCTCCGGATCGCGCCGCACGATCTCCTCCGCCTCCTCGCGGATGCGCGTGAAAATCGGGTCGGCCGGCACGACGCACTGCAGTTTTACGCTCGTTTTCGAAGAATTGCCGAATGTCACGAATGACCTCCAGAGTTTGTCACGCGCAGAGTAAATCGATCTTATCTACCATATTCTCGGCCTCGGCGCAGCGGCTTTGCGACGAGCCCTAGAGCCGATCCCGATCATGTGGAATTGCTTCGCGATCCGGATGATCGGGACAAATCGGCTCTACATCAAAGAAGTAGAGCATGTCCCTCGTCGGAAAAGTCTGTCAACTTTTCCGGGACATGCTCTAAGCTTCAGCCAAGGCCGTCGAGGAATTCCAGCACGGCTCGCTTGAAGACCGGATCGCCTACCGCCCGGTTATGGTCGCGATCTGGAATAAGGAGCATGTGGGCGTGCGGAAACAGCGCGCCCAGCCGCTTCGGAGTCCCGGCCACCTCGTCCTTCGTGCCGACGGCGATCAGGACCGGCATGTCGATCTCGCCGAGCTCCTTCTCGGTGAGGGTCTGTCGCGCCCCTCGGCTGCACGCCGCGAGCGCCTTCAAATCGCTTTTCGTCGCCTCGGCGAATTGCCGGAACATCTTTTGGACCGGATCGGTCAAGGAATCGACCGAGGGCGCCTCCATGGCTTCGGCAACGCCGCGCGGGACGCTGCTGCCCTCGATGAGATTATCGCCTATGCCGCCGAGAATGAGCGAGCGCACGCGGTCTTGATGGGATTTGGCGAGAAAGGCCGCAATGCGCGCCCCCATCGAATAGCCCATCACGTCGGCCCGCGCGATCTTGAGATGATCGAGCAGATTATACGCATCCTCCGCCATCAGCGGGATGGCATAGGACTGAGGATCATAGAGCTTGTCGCTGCGGCCATGGCCGCGATTGTCGAGCGCGACGACCCGCCGCCCGGCCTGCGTCAAAGTCTTGACCCATTGGGGAAACACCCAATTGATCGCATGGGTCGACGCAAATCCATGGATCAAAAGGATCGGATCGCCGCGGCCCCCCGCCGGCGGCTCGTCGATATAGGCGAGCCGCACATCTTGAGACGTAAATTCGTACATGGCCATCCTGTCGCGCGCCAATATAAGGAGCGCACGCCGCGTTGCAACCGGCCGCCCGGGGGAGCTGCGAAGGCCTTGAAGGGGCCGTTCATTCAGCTCTGATCGAGGCCATCCGTCATGGCCTGGCCATGACGTGGTCGCCGAGACTTATGCCCTTCGCTCCTCCCGCCGGTGCGGCAAAAGGCGCTGGACTTTTGCGTTTCGGACATGCTCTAAGCTCCCGGCAGAACAACCCTCTGGGCTTTCCTCATGGCCGATCATTTCACGCCGCATTTCCACAACCAGCCGGGTGTCGCGCAAGTGCGCATCGGCGCCAAGGAATTCATGTGCATCGGCGCGCTGCCGCCTTTCGATCATCCGCATATCTTCATCGACATGGGCGATGATACGGATGCGATCTGCCCCTATTGCTCGACCCATTATGTTTATGACGCTTCGCTGCACGGCGGCTGCGAGCCGCCCGAATGCGCTTATGCCGCCGCCGAAACCGTCTGATTTGGCCGCCGCCGTCGCATCGATGAGATAGGATGAGCAATGCGCCGCACGCGCTGATTGCCGGAGCCGGGATCGGCGGGCTGACGGCCGCCCTTTGCCTTGCCCGCGCCGGCTTTCGTGTAAGCCTTCTCGAACGCGCGAAGCTCCTGGAAGAGGTCGGCGCGGGGCTGCAAATCTCGCCCAATGCGAGCGCCATTCTGCGTCAGCTCGGCGTGCTGCCGCGTCTTTCCGCCGCGGCGCTGGCGCCTGATGCGATCCACATAAGGCGCGGGCGCGACGGCGCCTCGCTGCAGCGGCTGCCGCTCACGCAGGCCGAGGCACGCTGGGGCGCACCCTATCTCCTCATCCATCGCGGCGACCTCCAGAAAGCGCTGCTTGAGGCCGTCGCGCAGAAAAATTCGATTACGCTTTCGATGCAGAGCGAACTCGCGGGCTTCACCAGCAGCGAAAAAGGGCTGGATGCGGCGGTGCTCCATGGCGCGATCAGGACGAGCCATGGCGCCGATTGTCTGATCGGCGCCGACGGCTTGAGGTCTTTCGTCCGCCGCCGCCTCGGCGATTTGCGCCGAAGGAAAGACCGGGGCCCCGAGCCCGCCGAAATGCCGCGCAGAGCCAAATATGTCGCCTGGCGCACCCTGATCGATGCGGATGCGGTCGCGCCCGCGCTGCGGCGGAAGGAAAGCACGCTCTGGCTCGGCCCCAGGGCGCATCTCGTCCATTATCCCCTGCGCGGCGGCAGCGTCGTCAATGTCGTCGCCATCGTCGAAGCTCCGGTCGCGATCGATTGGACGGCCGACATCTGGTCGCAGGCCGGCGACGCGGCCGAAATCAATGCGCGTTTTTCCGGATGGCATGAAGAGGCCCGGGCGCTGATCGCCGCGGCGTCCGAATGGCGGAAGTGGCCACTCGTCGATCTCAAGCCGCTGCCGGCATGGACAATGGGCCGCGTGGCGCTGCTGGGCGATGCGGCCCATCCCATGGTTCCGTTTCTGGCCCAAGGCGCCGCACAAGCGATCGAGGACGCGGCCATGTTGGGCTCGGTTTTGTCCCCGGGCGGCAGGATCGAAGAGGCGCTGGCCGCCTATGCGGCCGCGCGCCGGCCGCGCGCGAGCCTTGTGCAGGCCCAGTCGCGCCGGCAGGGGCATATCTATCATCTTGCCGGGCCGGCCGCGTTTGTCCGCGATCTCGCTTTGCAAAGCATAGGAGCACAAGGACTTCTCGCCCGATATGATTGGCTCTATGGGCAAGGCCGAATGTGAAGTGAGAAATGATTTTTCTCACGTCTTGTTTCGTTAAAAGCGGCTTATCTTGTTGAAATTGGGCTCACCGCATTTCGAAGCCCCGCTCAAGTGAACGGACTCGTTTCGGCCAGGCCGCTGCATTGGCGTAGCCAAAGGCGGGTCTTCCCGCCATTCCGGTGGCGGAAATCGGCTATTTTATTCTGGATCGGCGCAGGCCCGGCCGGTAAAAGCGCTTTTCGCTTTCCCGGAATTGCCGCTAGAGCGTTTTCTGATCGGATGGAATCATCCGATCGAAAAGAAAACGCTCAAAATCAATAAAGTGGAGCATGTTCTTATCGAAAAAGTCGCGCAACTTTTTCGGAACATGCTCTAGAGCCGATCCCGATCACGTGGAATCGCCTCTCGATCCGGGTGATCGGGACAAACCGGCTCTATTTGAAAAATCCGGAGCATGTCCTTTATGAGACATCGGGGTATACCCGATGTCTAAAATATCGGAAAAGTCTAGCAACTTTTCCGGGACATGCTCTAGTCTAGCCGGGACTGTCGGAACTGGCCGCGGGAGCCGGCTTTGCGCTATTGTTTGGATTGCGAGACGAGATCGACCCATGGGCGCGCGAAGCACGACGCCTGAGCCCGAGCTGGAGCGGCCCGACCTGCGCACTGCGCATGTCATTGTGATCGCCAATGAAAAAGGTGGCACTGGCAAATCGACCCTCTCCATTCACGTCGCCATCGCCCTTTTGAAGGCGGGATTTCGGGTCGCGACCATCGATCTCGACACCCGCCAGCGCACCCTCACGCGCTTTCTCGAAAATCGCCGCTCCTGGGCCGCCAATGCGCCCTGGGAGGTCGAGCTGCCCTTTCACCGCACGCTCGAGCGCGGCGGTTCGGACAATCTGCGCGACAATGAGACGGTGGAATTCGGAGCTTTCGCGGCGGCCATTGCCGAAGTCGAACATGCTTATGAATTCGTCGTCATCGATACGCCGGCCTCGGATTCCTATCTGATGCGGCTCGCCCATTCGCTCGCCGATACGCTGATCTCGCCGGTCAATGATTCCTTCATCGATGTCGATGTGTTTTCGCGGGTTCATCACGATCGAACGCAGCGCGGCCAGGTCGCGCATTATGCCGATCTCGTGATCGAGGCGCGGCGCAAGCGCAAGCTCGTCGATCAAGGCATCATCGATTGGGTGCTGGTGCGCAACCGCATGTCCTCGATCCAATCCAACAATGCGAAGCAGATCGGCGCGAGCCTCGAAAAGCTTGCCGTCGAGCTGCAATTCCGCCCGACCGAAGGCCTGCACGACCGGGTGATTTTTCGCGAGCTCTTTCCGATCGGCCTCACCGCCCTCGATCCGATCGAGGAGGCCATGCGCAACGGCGCGTTGTCGGCCTCGCAGAGCGCGGCGCGCGGCGAGGTCGAGAGTTTGATCGCAATGCTGCAATTGCCGGAACGCAGCCGCGGCCTCGCACATCTTCAGGCCCGGCATGAATGGTATGAACGCATCGCGCGCTATTATCGCGATCTCGGCGCGGCTTGAAGCGGCCTCGCCGCCCGAGGCCCAGCCC
The DNA here is from genome assembly GCA_963704745.1 of uncultured Alphaproteobacteria bacterium. Taxonomy (GTDB): domain Bacteria; phylum Pseudomonadota; class Alphaproteobacteria; order Rhizobiales; family Beijerinckiaceae; genus Methylovirgula. The sequence continues at coordinate 1,387,642 of OY969936.1, read as the reverse complement.
TCCTGGCCAGCTCGCCCACGACTTTGGCATAAAACCTGCTTTTGAAGGCGACACCGCTGACATGTCCTTTCTCGCGAGGGAGATGGGAAATGCTTCCGACGACGATATTGGTCAACGAAGTCCCAAAATGCGTGGTGCGCCCGACCGACAAGAAGGATCTCGACCGTTTCATCCGCAACGGCAAGCGCTATCTGCTCGCCGAAAATCCCGAAGGCAAAGTCACCCATCGCGGCGCCGACGAGACCGAAAACGGCAGATGGTATGAGGCCTTCGCGCTGCATAAGGCCTGGGGCGGCGCCGACGACACTTTTTTCGGGATACCGCTTTAAGGCATCCGTCTTCTTTCGCGCGCTGCGAATCCGGCCGTATCGCGAGAAATCAGCTTGCGCTGCCTTCGCCAAGCTGTAGTCTTGTCGCGCTGTTATTTGATTAGTTCATCACGTGCATTGATCGAACCAAGTCGCAAGCGCGCGGCGTTGACTGCTCCCAATAGACGGCAAGCGATTTCACCGATCCGAAATCGCCTTGCGCGACCCGACCGTCGCCGAGCGGCTTCGTTTCTTCTGCTTTTTGCGGGAGGTCCTATGGCTCTTTTTTCGGCTTATGAAGTCATCGGCGGCACCCGTATCCCTGCCTATTTCATCGAAAGCACCGCCCCTGACGACATAGATGCGAATGCCGCGAAGCTCGAGCCTCCGCGCGGCACAGAATTCATCGACCCCGACGCCGCCATCGACAAGATAGTCGATCATCTCGCGGCGGCAGAGCACCCAAGCATCGTCATCGCGGTCCACGGCTTCAACAGCCCACGCTCTGCCGTTCTCGACAGCTATGCGCGCGCCTTTACCGCGGTCAACAACGACCGCTCCATCCAAAACAGCGGGATCGTGTGTATCGGCTACCGCTGGCCGTCGGAATCGATCGGCACGCCTTGGCGCAGTGCGTGGAGCGCGGCGCCGCCGTTTTTGCAGGGCTTCTTAGGCTTTGGACTGGCGCTATTCGCGGCCGGGATTCTTGTAACTGTGTTCACGGACCCATTTTTGGCGAAGCAACCACAAATCCTGCGCGCTCTAGAAGTTGTTCTCGCCACATTTTTTGTGACGGTCCCGCTCGCGCTCTTCATCCTGCGCTTCATCGTCTATTTCCGCGACGGATACAGAGCGACCTCTTACGGCATCCCGGATCTTGTCGAGATAATCCGACAAATAGACGTGCGGCTAAACGGCAAGATTTCGCGATCTCACCACGTGGCGCTGTCGTTCCAAGGCCATAGTATGGGAGCCTATGTCGTAACGAGCGCGGTGCGGATTCTTTCCGACGTCTTTGATCCGATTGCTATCCCACCAAATCTCACGACGTCGAAGCCGCGTATTTCCTTTGAAGCGCGGATCGCGCAGAGTTCAGAATCGCCGTTTGATGCACCTCCCCACGACATGTCCAAAATCGGACATGTCTTCTGCCTGACGCGGCTCGTTCTCATCTCGCCCGATATTCCCGCCGAGACAGTGATGTCCAATCGGGGCAATTTTCTCGCCTCGTCTCTCCACCGATTCAAAGAAGCCTATCTGTTCAGCAATGAAGCCGACGAAGTGCTTCGGCAAATCTCGACCACGGCAAACTTCTTTTCGCTTCCGACGCTCAAGCATAGGTTCGGCTATCGGCTCGGAAATGTCGGCGTCATCGCCGACAGTTATGGTGTCACGCGGGGCATACGGCTCGACAAGTTACGAATTGCCAAGGTCACTCTGCAGGGGCTCACTGAAACCTTGGGTGCAGCCCGCTCGCAGCCGGATGCCGCCGATTCCTTTGCATACTTTGATTGCACCTATGGCGTCGACGGCGGGACAGGTGTGGTGAGTTTCGCAAAGCCCGGCAAAGAGACCAAGATAACGAAGTTGGAACATTTCCGGCTACTAGTGAGCTATCTCTTCATCCACAAGCCAGACGTTCACGCCGGCTATTTCAGCTCAGATTTCTTCAAGCAGATCATCTACCGCTTCACCTGCCTCGGTTTCGCCGAAACGATGACGGCCTATGGCGGACCTCACCAATTCGAAACGGAATGCCAGCAGCATCAACTCAAAGTCATGCTGAAAAGATAAGGTGGGCGTCATGATTAAGACTGCTGGTGCGGGCGGCCGGAATCGAACCGGCACAGGCCTTTCGGCCCTACGGATTTTAAGTCCGTTGCGTCTACCAATTTCGCCACGCCCGCAATCCGAACAAGGTACTGCGCGTCCCCTCTCCCCGTGAGCAATGCGAAACGGGGAGAGGGACGGCAAGCGTCCTTGTAAAACGATGCTTCGTAGAGTCCATGAAATTAGGACGCCACATGCCCCTTCACCTCCCCGTCTTGATCGGCGCCTGAAAGGCGAGCCCCAAGTCCCAGGGGAAATAGATCCACGTGTCCTGCGAGACCTCGGTCATGAATGTGTCGACATGGGGCCGGCCGAGCGGCTTGGCATAGACCGCCGCGAAATGCGCCTTCGGCAAAAGCGCGCGGACGATCTTCGCCGTCGCGCCAGTGTCGACGAGATCGTCGACGACGAGGATATTGGCGCCGCCGTCTTGCGCGATCTCCGCCGCGATCGGCTTCAAAATCTCGAGCTTGCCCTGCCTGTTGTCGCTGTCATAGCTCGCGATGCAGATGGTTTCGACGATGCGCAGATCGAGCTCGCGGGCGACGATCGCCGCAGGCACCAGACCGCCGCGGGTGATCGCGACGATCGCGGCAAAAGGTCCGATCTCGGCGAGCCGCCAGGCCAACGCGCGGGCGTCGCGATGAAACTGATCCCAGGAAACGTGAAAGGCTTTCTCAGCCGCTAGATCGCTCATCGCGGCTACACTTTTTCCGTCTGCAAGCGGGCAAGAAAAGCTTCGATCTTCGTCGCGGCTTCGGCGACTTTCTTTTCATCCTTGCCGCGCACCACAATCTCATTGTTGTAGCGGCCGTCGGCCATGGAGGGATAGGAGCCGATGCAGAGATCGGGATGCAGATCGGCGACGGCGGAAAGATCCGCCGCATAAGTTCCTTCCGCCACATTGCCCGCGGCAATGGTCAGCGACACCGTGCGCGGGCCGGTCTTGAGCTTGGGGCCGACCGCTTTAAGCATGGCCTGCATGATCGCCGGCACGCCGGCCATGACGATGACATTGCCGATCCAGAAACCCGGCACTTTCGAAAGCTCGTTTTCGACCAGTTCCGCGCCCGCCGGAATCCGCGCCATCCGCCTTCGCGCCGCGTTCAAATCCTCGGGCTTCATCCATTGCAAGAGCAGCGCGATGACCCGCGGATCTTCGGAAATGGCGACGCCGAAGGCCGCCGCCACGGCATCGGCCGTCAGATCGTCATGCGTCGGCCCGATGCCGCCGGTGGTGAAGACATAAGTGTAGCGGGCGCGCAGCGCGTTGAGCGCCTCGGCGATCTCGCCGATGATGTCGGGCACGATCCGGACCTCGCGCAGATCTATGCCGATATCGGTGAGATAATCGGCGACGAAGCCGATGTTCTTGTCCTTGGTGCGGCCGGACAGGATCTCGTCGCCGATGACGAGAAGCGCGGCGGTCACGGATTTGGCGGTCACGAATTTGGCTTCGGTCATGGCTTGTGTTTTGGCCTGTCTCCGGCCGAAGATCTACCACGAAGAGCGAGGCGTTTCGATCGTTTCGCGCGCGCGCAAGGCGATGCGAAGAGCCCCGAACGCTCTAAAACCACATCGGATTTCGGCACGGCAAACTGGCCTGTGAGGGGCGGCGGCCGACCTCATCTATTACGGCAAAATCGGGCAAAGTTAATCGTTATTACAGAGTTGTAGAGTGCTGTCTTACAGTTCTAGCTCAGCAATTGCCGCAGATTTCCGGGGCAAGCCACCCTATCCTCCTGCGTGGCAAATCTGCATATGCGCGAATAAGCAATCGGCGCCCCACAGCCGCCGAAGCAAAACACGATTTGCTTAAATTTTACCAAGGGATAGCGCGCTCTCTTCAGGGGTCTGTTTTAGGGCTTGGCTTGGGGCTTGGCGGACGCGCCACGGTGCGCTCGTCGAGCGCCACCGTCTTGACGAGAGCGACGACGGGATCGCCCTGGCCCAGCCCGAGTTCGGCGACGGCCCGCCGCGTCGCCATGGCGAAGAGCCTGCCGTCGCCATCAAGGGCGATCTCGACCAAGGCAAAAGGTCCATCGACGCTGATGCCCTCGACCTTGCCGGCGAGCGTCCCCTGCGCGCTCACTTGAACAGGCCGGAGGTTGGACAAAGTGACATCGGTCGCCTTGATGGTGATGCGGGCCTTGGCGCCTTCCGGCCCCGCCGGGCCGGCAAGCCAGATTTTTCCGGCCGGATGCAGCAATTCCGTGAGGCCATAGGCGACATCGGCCTTGCCGACCCGCGCCGTCAGCACGCTCGAATGGCCGAAGCGCGGATCCTCCGTCGCACTCGCCGTCTCGGCAAGGACGTCTTCGGGCGCGCCGATCGCTTTCACCCGCCCATTCTCCAAAACGACCACGCAAGCGGCGAGCCGGGCGACTTCCTCGATCGCATGCGAGACATAGACGATCGGGATTTGGAACTCGTCGCGCAGATTTTCGATGAGCGGCAGGATTTCGAGCCGACGCTGGACATCGAGCGCGGCGAAGGGCTCGTCGAACAAGAGCAGTCTGGGGCAGGACAAGAGCGCGCGGCCGATCGCGACGCGCTGGCGCTCGCCGCCCGAAAGCCGGCTCGGCCAACGCCTCAGCAAATGGCCGATGCCTAAGGTTTCGACGACGGCGTCGAAGCTGACGCTGCGCGCATCGCGCGGCGCGAACCAGCGGCCAAAGCGAAGATTTTGGCCGACATCGAGATGCGGAAAGAGATATGAATCCTGAAACACGAGGCCGATGCGGCGCCGATGCGGCGGCACGAAAATATGCGCCGCAACATCGGTGAGCACGCAATCGTCGAGAATGACATGGCCGGCATCCGGCCGCTGCAGACCGGCGATGAGGCCGATCGTCGTCGATTTGCCGGAGCCAGAGCGGCCGAAGAGCGCGGTGATCCCGTCGCTGTTCTTGAAGGCGATATCGAGGCTGAAACTGCCGAATTGGCGGCGCAAGGCGACGTCGATCATTCGACTCTCGCCAGCCATTGCTCGGTCCGCCGCTGGATGAATTCCGACGCGATGAGCGCGGAGAGCGCGATGACGATAGAAACGGCGGTCAAGCGCAGCGCATTGGCATCGCCCTCCGGCACCTGCGTGTAAGTGTAGATCGCAGCCGATATCGTCTGGGTCCGGCCCGGGATGTTCGACACGAAAGTGATGGTGGCGCCGAATTCGCCGAGTGACCTCGCAAAGGCCAGGATCGCGCCGACGATCACGCCCGGAAGGGCGAGCGGCAGGCTCACCAGAAAGAAGGTCACGATCGGGCTGGCGCCCAAAGTGCCCGCCGCCTGTTCGAGCCGCCGGTCGATCGCCTCGAAAGACAGCCGCATTGCCCGCACCATCAGCGGAAAGCCCATCACCGCGCAAGCCAGCGCCGCGCCGGTCCAACGAAAGGCAAAGACGATGCCGAAATGATGATCCAGAAAGGCGCCGATAAAGCCCCTGCGGCCAAAGCTCAGCAGCAGCAGGTAGCCGGTGACGACCGGCGGCAGCACGAGCGGCAGATGGACGATCCCATTGACAATCGTCTTGCCCGGAAACTGCCAGCGCGCCAGCGCGAAAGCCGCGAAAACGCCGAAGGGAAGCGCACAAAGCGTAGCGACGACGGCAATCCGGAGCGTGAGAAAGATCGCCGTCCATTCGGCCGATGAGAGGTCGAGCACTGCTATATTATCCGAGATATTGCTATTTCCGCTTCTCCGCTGTTTTATTCCTTCCTGTCAAGTGCCGAGGTGCATGGGCTGCAGGCGGCACCGCCCGCCCTGTGTGCCGGCCCGGCATGGCCGCCAGGCTCCGCATCGGCACGGTTCGGGATCGCCTCGTCAGAGAATTTCGACGACATGCTTCAGTTTGGCCTGCACCACCGCCGCGGCCTCGCGCAGCTTCGGATTGTCGATCGCCTGCATCGAGGCCACAGGATCAATCGCGGCGACCTCGACCTTGCCGCCGCCAATGTCCTGCACCACGACATTGCAAGGCAGCATGGTGCCGACCTTGTCCTCGATTGCGAGCGCCTCATGCGCGAGCTTCGGATTGCAGGCGCCGAGAATGCGATAATTGCGGAAATCGACGCCGATCTTCTTCTTGAACGTATCCTTGACATCGATCTCGGTGATGATGCCGAAACCCTCCTGCTTCAGGACATCGGTCGTGTGGCGGATGGCGTCATCGAAATTCATGGTCAAGGTCTTGGCGAAATAATAGCTCATGGGCCTCTCCTTGGTGGCGGTATCATCAGCGACAGCTAGACTGCCCTATGCGGCCTCGCCATGATATAGGTCAGCCGCTTCGCCCTCGCCGCATGACCGACAGCCCTCACCGCACCTCCACCCTTTCGATCTCCCTTTCGAGCATCACGGCGCAACTGCCGAGCACGCGGCCTCCTCGCCGCGATCTTCGAGATCGGCCGTTGCGTCGACAAGAGCCGACGTAAATTAGATCACATAGATCCGGTCCGGCAGTTCGTCGCGGCTCGCCTCGGTGCGTGGGAAGTGCGCCGAAAGCACGGTCTCACAGGCGGCGATGGCCGCAACGAATCCGTCGGCGATACGGCCGCTCCTCATATGCGTTGTGAGCGCATCGACGGCCGCCTGCCAGTCCGATTGCGGCACGCGCGCAGCGATCCCTTCATCCGCGATGATGCGCGCATAGCGCTCCGCGAGCGAGACGAAGATCAGAATTCCGTTGCGGTCTTTTTTGCGCGCAACGCCGCGGACCCTGAAATGCTCCAGAGCCGCGCGATGCGCCGCGGCCCGGCGCGCCTTGCGCGGCAAAAGCGCGACCCGCACGCGCGGCAGACAGAGCACCACGGCAAGCGCTAAAAAGACGATGATCTGCAGCAACAAGATCCGCTCGACCGAGAATTCGGTGAAAGCGACGAGCAGCCAAGGCAGCGCCAGAGCGATGACAGCTGCGAGAAAGATAGGCAGCGCCGTTGCGTCGGACGAAGTCCGCGCCAGCACGCAGACGATCTCGCCCGAGGTCTTTGCCTCCGCAGCGCGAATGGCTGTCGAGATACGTTCGCGGTCTTGTTCCGAAATGGTCATCACCAGCTTCCCGAAGCTCCGCCGCCGCCCGAAGAGCCGCCGCCGCCGGAGAAACCGCCGCCATCCGATGAACCGCCACTCGAAAATCCGCCGCCACGCGATCCGCCGGAATTCAAGAGGATGCTAAAAAGAATGTTCATGGCAAGCCAACGAAAGCCGGGCGAAACGATGAGGAGCATGCCGAGGCAGATGGCGATCGCGATCAGCAGCCAAGAGGTCGGATCGGTTGACTGTTGATGGTCGAGACGCACGGCCGGACGCTTCTGCCATTCCGAAGAATCGGTGGTCAGCACTGTGATAATGTCATCGACGCCGCGCGACACGCCGCCGCCGTAATCGCCGGTCTTGAAGCGCGGCAGCATGGCATTGGTGATGATGATGTTCGACAGCGCGTCGGTGAGCGTCCCCTCGAGGCCGTAGCCGACCTCGATGCGCACTCTGTGCTCCTTCGGCGCGACGAGAAGCAGCACGCCGTTGTTCTTCGTCTTCTCGCCGAGCTTCCAGCTTCGGAAGAGTTCGTTGGCATAGGGCTCGATTTCCTCGCCTTCGAGCGAGGCGACCGTGGCGACGACGAGCTGAATGCCGGACTTCGTTTCGAGATCGACGAGTTTCGGCAGGATGGCGGCGCGGGTTGCCGCCGGAATAATATTGGCTTGATCGACGATACGGCCGGTGAGCGCCGGAAAATTGGCGGCGAAGACGGAAAGGCAAGCAAAGAGCAGCGCGGCAAGAGCGAATGGCGCGCGCGCCGCTCTTGCCGGGAAGAAAAAGGAGGAACGACCCAAGCTCATTGCGGCGCCTTCGCGTAACTGCTCTGCGTCAGAACTTCATGTGTCAGAACTTCACGTTCAGAATTTCACTTGCGGCACGGTCTGCGCATTGTCGCTCGCGGTGAATTCCGCCATCGGCTTGTTGTTGCGGAAGAAGGTCGACGCCCAAAACAGGCCGGGGAAGGTCTCAAGCTCGGTGTTATAGGCTCTGACCGCTTCGATATAGTCGCGCCGTGCGACTGCAATGCGGTTCTCGGTGCCCTCCAGCTGCGATTGCAGCGCCAAAAAATTCTGATTCGCCTTCAGGTCGGGATAATTCTCGCTCACGGCCAGCAGGCGACCGAGCGCGCCGGAGAGCTGGGCCTGCGCGGCCTCGAACTCTTTGAGTTTCTCGGGATCGGTGAGCTGAGACGCGTCGATCTTGACCTGCGTGGCCTTGGCGCGCGCCTCGACCACGGCGGTCAGCACGTCTTTTTCGTGTTTGGCATAGCCTTGCACGGTGGCAACCAGATTTGGAATAAGGTCGGCGCGGCGCTGATAATTGTTCTGCACTTCGGCCCATTTCGCCTTGGCCTGCTCCTCCAAAGTCGGAATTCTGTTATAGCCGCAGCCCGAAACGAGAAAGCCAAGAAGAACGACGGCCAGAACGGCGCGAATTCGCGATATCGATAGGGTCATGAACGCCTCCTGTTCGACTGAGAATAGGCAGCGTTACAGGAGCGATGTCAATGAGGGCGGCTGCGCTGCGGCTCCGAGTTCTTGCAGCGGAGGCGGGCCGCGATCGGATGACGGTTTTGCGTCATTTCTTCTATCCCCACGGCAGCCTGCTCAATGGCATATCCAGTTCCATCGAAGAGCTTTTTGAACTCTGCAAATTTGTAAGAGTTTTTTGTGAGGAAGCGTAGATCACAACTCATTTGCCTAGAGCATCCCGCTTTCAAATAGAATCATTTGAAAGCGGATAAGATGCTCTAGATTCAAAAAAATAGAGCATCGTTTAAGCGCAAAACCGCATACACTTTTGCGCACGATGCTCTAGCCTCGAAATCGACCCCTTTTGCGACGGTCAGTTGTCGAACACGCCATTTCGTTGTGCGCCCACCACGACAAAAGTCGTTCTTTTCGGAATCTCTTTGAGCTTTGTGGCGCCAATGTACGTCATCATCGAACGCAAGCCGCCAGCAATTTCCTGAAACGTGGCTTTCACCTCGCCGCGATACGGCACTTCAACGGTCTTGCCTTCAGACGCCCTATACTCAGCAACACCACCATAGTATTTCATCATCGCACTTTCAGATGACATGCCATAAAATTTCATTCCTACTGCAATCTTTTCGCCGTCGCGATCTTCATATCTTACATCGCCGTCGCATTCTTGATGCCCTGCCAGCATTCCACCTAGCATCACGAAATCCGCACCGCCACCGAACGCCTTTGCGATGTCGCCGGGCACCGCGCAGCCTCCGTCTGAACAGACGTGTCCCTTGAGGCCATGCGCGGCATCAGCGCATTCAATCACAGCTGAAAGCTGCGGATAACCGACGCCGGTTTGATCGCGGGTGATGCAAACTGAGCCAGAGCCGATACCAACTCTTACGATATCTGCGCCTGCAATTATAAGTGCCTCAGCCATTTCAGCCGTTACAATGGTGCCTGCCATGATGACGGCGTCCCGATTCTCGTCTCGAGCGCGCGACACCGCCTCCAAGAATGTCTCGGTGTAGCCATTGGCGACATCAATACTGATTTTAGAAAGTGCTACGCGCGACTTGACGTAGGCAAGTTTGTCTTTGTCGTCATCTGTCGTGCCGGCCGTATAGAACACATTCTGCGAAATGTCCTCCTGAAAGAACTTAACGAGTTCGTCCGGGGGATAGTGCTTGTGCAACGCGACCATCGCTGAGAACGGCGCCAATGCACGAGCCATGCTGAACGTCCCGATTGTATCCATGTTAGAAGCAATCAGAGGAAAACCCGTCCATTCCCGCCCAGTGTGAAGAAATCGGAATGTGCGGTTGATATCGACGTTCGCTCGCGAACTGAGCGTCGACCGCTTAGGTCGGATCAGCACGTCTTTGAAATCGAGTTTACGATCATATTCGATATGCACGTCAGCCTCGTTTGCCACTCAAATAACAGATATATGATCTTCGCGCGCACGTCGCTTGGAAACCCTGACCATATCTTGCCACGCGCATGAGACCGAACCATTCGTCATCCCATTAAGGTTTAATCTTCTTGGCATGTGGGCCTAAGTCCCGGATCGGGTCAAAGACGAATTCAGCGCTTCGCGGCCAGCCCCCTCATCGTACGCCTACCCTTTCGATCTCCCATTCGAGCATCACGCCACACGTCCCGAGCACCCGGCGGCGGACCTCTTCGCCGAGATCTTCGAGATCGGCGGACGTCGCCCTGCCGCGATTGACGAGAAAATTGCAGTGGAGTTCGGAGACTTGCGCATCGCCGATGACGAGGCCGCGGCATTGCGCTTCATCGATCAATTGCCACGCCTTGCGGCCTTCCGGATTGCGGAAGGTCGAGCCGCCGGTGCGCGTATTGACCGGCTGCGTCGCGCTGCGCGCCTGTGCGATCTCGGCCATTTCGGCCCTGATCGCTGCCTGATCGCCGGGCTTTCCGACAAAGCGCGCCTTGGTGAAGATCACATCCTTCACGGCGCTGTGACGATAGGAAAAGCCCATATCGGCTGCATCGTAGCGCTGCAGAGCGCCGCTGCGGTCGATGCCTTCGCAAGAGACAAAGATGTCCTTGATCTCGCCGCCGAAGGCGCCGGCATTCATCTTGAGCGCGCCGCCGATCGAGCCCGGAATGCCGCGCAGGAATGAAAAGCCGGCAAGCGACGCCATGGCCGCGGCGCTCGCGAGCTTCACATCGGCGACGCCCGCGCCGACGCTCACGACCTCGCCTTCCACGGCCATTGTGTTGAAAGATGGACCGAGCGCGATGATGACGCCTTCGACGCCGCCGTCGCGCACCAGCAGATTCGAGCCCTGGCCGAGCGGCAGGACGGGGATCGCAGGATCGAGCCCGGCGAGAAAATAGGCGAGGTCCTCCGCATCTTCCGGCTGGAACACGGCCTGCGCCGGCCCGCCGGTCTTGAACCAGGTCCAAGGTCCCAGCGGCACATGGCTGAGGAGTTTCCCGCGCAGCTCCGGCATGGCGCGGGCAAGATCGGCCGTGATGTCGGGAAAGCTCATCGGAAATCGCGTATGGACACGCTGGAAAGTCTGCCTCTATTCTGCGGGTTGAGAGCGGCTCGCCGAAAGGCCAGCGCTCGGCGATCAGCGAGCTTCGCCGAAATCGCCGTCGAAGTCTCGCCCCAGTTCCTTGCGCCATGGGCGCCACTTTTCGAGCCAGTAAAGCACGACGATGAGGACGGCGGCCCATCCGAGAGCCAGAGCCCAATATGGCACATCGGTGAGTGTGGCAAAAGTTATCTTCCCGGGCCCGCCCGACAACAAGAGCGGCTTCAGAGATGGCTGGGCATATCCAAACGCGACGGCGCCGGCAAGGCCGCCAAGCAGCGTGAAGATCGCGTCACGATAGCCGGCGCCAATCTGGGCTAGAACCGCTCCCGGGCACGAACCCGTGAGCGCGACGCCGGCGCCAAGAAGAATTCCACCTAATAGGTCAGCCTCGTAGAAAGTCGGCTTCGGATAGAGCTTTGTCAGGCCAAATCCATTGAGCGCCGCAACCACGATTGCGCCTGTCGCAATGGCCGTGAGAAACATCTTCAGCATGGTGAAGTTTCGCAGCTGCATTTGCCCGACGATCATTCCAGGCTCGAATACGCGCGACTTCTCAAGCGCGAATCCGAGAATGACCCCCATAGCCAAACCGATGAGAACTGCGGTCCACATATTCCCTCCTCCGGCGGCGTGCCTTGCTCAGATACGGCGAAGAAGCAGAAGCGCCGTCGCGATTCCGCCAGCGCACATGGCGGCGACGAAGATGGTCGAGCTGACGGCAAGCTGCGTCAAACCCGAGATACCATGGCCACTGGTGCATCCGTCGGCGAGCCGCGCCCCGAACAGCAACACGAAGCCCCCTGAGAAGGCGACTGCGTAGCGAACCACAGGGCTCGACGGCAGCGCCCGTTTCCAGATCGGCGAGATCGGTTGACGGCGCGCGCCTGACAAGCGCATCGAAAAAAAAGCGCCGATCGCTATGCCAACGACGAGCGCAACCTCCCACCAGTTGCTGCCTGTGGCCGAGATGAGCTTGGCGAAGTAGGCGATGTGGCTAGCGCCCGGATCAACAAGCGACGCCAGCCGCCCCCCAACCGTCACATAGGAAGTGGATGCCCCGATTGGCGATCTGATGAGCATAAAGGCAGGGATCTGGAGCAGTCCGATAATGACTCCGGCCAAATAGGGCGACCAAGCTTTGTCGCGAAACGAAATGCCCGCCATCGCCGTATTACCCTCGTTGCTCGGCCGCGACATAGCGGCCGCCCGATTAGGTAAGAGACATGATAGAGGCTCAGGGCATTGAGACAGATCAACTCGAGAACGCGGGATCAGACGAGCACCGGGCTTTGACCCTCTCCTACTCTCTTACGTCTGCGCGATCGCCGCAAGCTGTCCCGGCAAAGCATAGGCCCATTGGGTGATATTGCCGGCGCCGAGAAAAATGACGTAATCGCCGGGCTTCGCGAGGGCGCGGATCATTTCGGGCAGATCTTCCGGGTGCGGCAGCGCGAAGACCTGGCGATGGCCATGCGCCTTCAGCGCCGTGACGAGGCTGTCGCGATCAGCACCCGGAATGGGCGCTTCGCCGGCAGGATAGACATCGGCGACGATCACCGCATCGGCATCGTTGAAGCAGGTCGCGAATTCGTTGAAGAGCGAGGCGAGACGCGTATAGCGATGCGGCTGCACGACGGCGATCACTTGCGCCTTGGTCGAGGCGCGCGCCGCCTTGAGGACGGCCGCGATCTCGACCGGATGATGGGCGTAATCGTCGAAGATGCGGGTGCCGTTCCATGTGCCGGTCGGTGTGAAACGGCGTTTGACGCCGCCGAAATTTCCGAGCGCCGCGCGGATCGTGTCGACATTCATGCCGAGCTCATGCGCAACGGTCAGCGCTGCCGTCGCATTGAGCGCATTGTGATGGCCTGGCATCGGCAATTCGAGATTGTCGAATCTGATCTCATGACCAGATTTGCGGTCGCGCAGCAGAACCGCGAAACGCGATCTTCCATTGGCGAGATCGACATCGACGAGCCGCACATCGGCCTGCGGATTTTCGCCATAGGTGATAATGCGCCGATCCTCGATATGGCCGACGAGCTCCTGCACCACGGGATGATCGAGGCACATCACCGCGAAACCATAGAAGGGCAGATTCTCGACGAAGCCGCGGAAGGCCTCCTTGATCGCGTCGAAGGTCTTGAAATGATCGAGATGCTCGGGATCGATATTGGTGATGATCGCAATATCGGCCGGAAGTTTCAGAAAGGTGCCGTCGCTTTCATCGGCCTCGACCACCATGAAATCGCCGGCGCCGAGCCGCGCATTGGTGCCATAGGCATTGATGATGCCGCCATTGATGACGGTCGGATCGAATTTGCCGGCGTCGAGCAGCGTCGCGACGAGCGAAGTGGTCGTCGTCTTGCCATGCGTGCCGGCGATCGCCACACATTGCTTGAGACGCATCAGCTCGGCGAGCATTTCGGCGCGCCGGACGACCGGCAGGCGCCGCTCGCGCGCGGCGACGAGTTCCGGATTGTCGCGCTTGATCGCGGTCGAGACCACGACGACCTCGGCCGCGCCGAGATGGCCGGCATCATGGCCGATGTAGATCTGAATGCCCTTTTTGCGGAGGCGCAGAACATTGGCGTTTTCGGCCTGATCCGAGCCTTGCACGCGATAGCCGAGATTGACGAGCACTTCGGCGATGCCCGACATGCCGATGCCGCCGATCCCGACGAAATGAATGGCGCCGAGTTCACGCGGCAGTTTCATGTCTTGTCTCCAAATTGGCCACGCGCAGGACGAGATCGGCGAGCCGGTCGGCAGCGTCAGCGATGCCGCTGCGCCGCGCCGCATCCGCCTGTTGCGCGAGGGCGGCGGGATCGGCGAGCGCCGCCGCCAAAGCCGATGCGAGCCATTGCGGCGAGAAATCCTTCTGCACGACGATGGTCGCTGCGCCTTCTGCGGCGAGATGGCCGGCATTGGCCGCCTGATCCTGATCGATCGCATGCGGAAGGGGAACCAGAATCGACGGCCGCCCGATCACCGCGAGTTCGGCGACAGTCGAAGCCCCGGCGCGCGCGATGACGAGATGCGCCGCCGCCATGCGCGCCGGCAGATCCTTGAAAAAACTTGCGACTTCGACGTCGACGCCGAGCTTTCCATAGGCTTGCCGCACCCTGCCCTCATCCTCGCCGCGCGCCTGCTGCACAATGGCGAGCTTTCCGCGCAGGGCCGCCGGCATCAGCGCGATCGCCGCCGGCACGACATCGGACATCACGCGCGCGCCTTGCGAGCCGCCGACGACGAGGAGATGGAATTTTTCGGCACGAACGTCTGGATAGGCTTGCTTCGCCGCTTCAGAGACTTTGGGCCGGACCGGATTGCCCGTATGGACGGATTTGGCTTCGATCGCCGCATCGCCGCCTTTCGGTCCCGGCAGGCCGCGCGCGATGGCATTGACGCGGCCAGCGAGAAAACGATTGGCGCGTCCCATCACGGCATTCTGCTCATGCAGGATGCTCGGTATGCCGAGAAGGCTCGCCGCAAAAACCGGCGGCACACTCGGATAGCCGCCGAAGCCGACGAGAACCGCGGGGCGCATGCGCAGCAACAGAAACAAGGCCGCCAATGTGCCGATGCCTAGAGTGACAACGGCTTTGATCCGCGCGAAGAGCGAGCCGCCGCTCGGCGTGGCGGAAGGGATCTGATGAATGGCGCGGGCCGGAAAAGCCCCGCCATAGCGCTGTGCCCGCGCATCGGTGACGAGTTCCACGGCGACGCCGCGTCTGCCAAGCGCGCCAGCCAAAGCCTCGGCCGGAAACAAATGTCCACCCGTGCCGCCGGCGGCGAGGAGAACGAGCGGCTCTGGCCTCATCCCTGCCCGTCCTCGGACTGCATGAGCATGACCTCGGTGCGCGGGCGCTTGCGCATCACGGCGATGAGGAAGCCCATGCCTAGGCCCAGCGAAATCAAGGAGGAGCCGCCATAGGAAATGAAGGGCAAGGTCATGCCCTTGGCGGGGATGAGGTGCAGATTGACCGCCATATTGATGGCGCTCTGAATACCGAAGAGCATGGTCAATCCGGCCGCCGCGAAACGGCAGAACGGATCTTCATTGCGCGACGCCGACAGGAGGCCGCGCAGCACGATGAAGGCGAAGATCGTCACCAAAAGCAGACAGGTCGCGATGCCGAATTCCTCGGCCGTCACGGCAAAGATGAAATCCGTATGCGCATCGGGGAGGATACGCTTGATCGTGCCTTCGCCTGGCCCTTTGCCGAACCAGCCGCCGGCATGAAAACTGTCGATCGCCGTGTCGATCTGAAATGTATCGATGACGCCATGGTGCGAGCTCGGATCGATGAATTTGATGACGCGCGCCCTGACATGCGGGACGAACTTGTAAGCGATGAGCATGCCGCTTATGCCGATCCCGCCGATGCCGGCGACCCAAAACCAATGCAGCCCGGCCATGAAGAAAAGCCCGGCCCAGACCAGCGACAGCAACATCGTCTGGCCGAAGTCCGGCTGCAGAATCAAGGGCACGATCGACAGCGGCAGCAGCAGGGCGGCGAGCAGATTGCCCGGGACATCCTGTCTCTTGCCGCCCTCCGCAAAGGCCCAGGCGGCGAGGACGACGAAGGCCGGCTTCAGAAATTCGGACGGCTGAATCCCGAAGATCCAGCGCCTCGCTCCCTTGACCTCATGCCCGAAGACCAGAGCCATGAGGATCAACGCTAAGGAGATCGCGAAGATGATCAGCGCCGTTCGCCGCACATGCCGCGGCGACAGAAACGAGGTCACGAAAAGCACCGCGACGGCCGGAACGAGAAAGGCCATCTGCCGATTGACGAAATGGAAGGTCGGCAGGCCCAGCCGTTCGGCGACGGGCGGGCTCGCGGCCAGGGTCAGAACAAGGCCGAGCACGATGAGGGCGCCGAGCGCGGCGATGATCCAGCGATCGACCGTCCACCACCAATTCGCCAGAGCCGAACGTTCCACGCGCGAGACCATCGCCGCCTCCTCAGCCCATCGGTTCGACGAGCTCGGCGCGAACCAGCTCGCGAAATCTGTCGCCGCGTTTCTCGAAATCCGGGAATTGATCAAAAGACGCGCAGGCCGGCGAGAGCAAGACGATCGGCATCTCCGTCGCCGCCTGTTCGGCATCGCGCGTCGCCCGGTCGACGGCCACTTCAAGCGTACCGCAGAATTCATAAGGAATTGCATCCCCGATGGTGCGGGCGAAGAGCTCGGAGGCTTCGCCGATGAGATAGCCCTTCACCACTTTCGAAAACAGCGGGCGCAACGGCGCGATGCCGCCCTCCTTGGCGCGGCCGCCGAGGATCCAATAGATGTCATCGAGGCTCAACAGCGCCTTTTCCGCGGCATCGGCATTGGTCGCCTTGGAATCATTGATGAAGAGAACCTTGCCGCGGCGGCCGATCTCTTCGAGCCGATGCGGCAGGCCGGGGAACGTCGCGAGACCTTTCTTGACGAGATCGAGATCGAAGCCGTGTGCGCCGAGGGCTGCCACCGCCGCGGCGGCATTCTGGCCGTTGTGCGTGCCGCGCAGCGATGGAATGCCGGCAAGATCGGCGATGGTCAGCGAGCGGCCCTGGACGCGGCGAATGAGGCGCGTCCCTTCAAGAATGATTCCATCTTCGATCTGCGGTCGCGTCACGGAGACGGTGGTGCCGGGCTTTCCTCTCTGGCGCAGCCGCTCGGCGATGGCGAGCGTCACCGCATCATCAATGGCGATGACCGCGGCATCGGCCTTGGCGACGAGACGTTCCTTGATCGCCGCATAATTCTCCATCGTGCCATGGCGATCGAGATGATCCGGCGTGACGTTCAGGAGCACGCCGACCCAAGGATCGAGGGAGGGCGCGAGATCGATCTGGAACGATGAGCATTCGATCACATGCACGATCTCCGGCGAAGGCGGCGACAGCGACAGGATCGGCGTCCCGATATTGCCGCCGACTTCGACACGATAGCCGAAAGTCGCAAAGAGATGCGCGATGAGCGCGGTCGTCGTCGATTTGCCATTGGTGCCGGTGACGGCGACGAAAGGCGATTTCGGCGCGATGGCCCGGCGCTCGCGGCAGAACAGCTCGATGTCGCCGATGATTTCGACGCCCGCCTCTCTTGCTTTTGTGACGATCCAGTGCGGCTTCGGATGGGTCAGGGGCACGCCCGGCGCCAAGACAAGCGAGTCGAAGCGCTTGAGATCGGCGGCCGCAAGATCCCTCAGCGTCAGGCCCTGCGCAGCGGCCTTGTCGCGCGAGGCCTCAGAATCGTCCCAGACCTCGACTTCGGCGCCACCGGCCTTGAGCGCTTCGGCGCTCGCGCAGCCGGAAGCGCCGAGACCGAAGACGGCGACTTTCTTGCCGGCGAAAGAGCTGAGCGGAATCATCGTCACCTCAGCTTCAAGGTCGACAGCCCGACGAGGGCGAGCACGAAGGCGATGATCCAGAAACGCACGACCACTTGCGGCTCGGACCAGCCGAGCTGCTCGAAATGATGATGGATCGGCGCCATCCGGAACACGCGCTTGCCGGTCAGCTTGAAGGAGACGACCTGCACGATGACCGACAGCGCCTCGAGCACGAAGAGACCGCCGACGATGGCCAGCACGATCTCATGTTTGACGGCGACCGCGATCGTGCCGAGGAGGCCGCCAAGGGCGAGCGAGCCCGTATCACCCATAAAAATCTGCGCCGGCGGCGCATTGAACCAGAGGAAGCCGAGGCCGGCACCGATCATCGCGCCGCAGACGACGGAGAGCTCGCCGGCACCGGGCACGAAGTTAATCCCGAGATAGGTCGAAAAAATCGCATTGCCGGCAAGATAGGCGATGATGCCGAAAGCCGCAGCGGCGATCATCACCGGCACGATGGCAAGACCGTCGAGCCCGTCGGTGAGATTGACCGCATTGCCGGCGCCAATGATCACGAAAGATCCGAAGACGAGATAGAAGAGGCCCAGATTGACGACATAGCCGTTGATCGCCGGCAGAGCGAGCGACGTCGCATGCGCCGGGCCGACCACCATCATCGCATAGCAGGCCACAAGCGCGATTGCCGCCTCCAGCGCCAGCCGCAGCCGGCCAGAGACGCCACTATGCGTCTGCTTCGTCACTTTCAGATAATCGTCATAGAAGCCGACGAGGCCGAAGCCGATCATGACGAGAAGGACAATCCACACATAGCGGCTCGCCAGATTGGCCCAGAGCAGGGTCGAAAAAATGAGGCCCGACAGAATCATCAGGCCGCCCATGGTGGGCGTGCCCTTCTTCGTCACAAGATGCGATTGCGGACCGTCGCTGCGGATCGGCTGGCCTTTGCCCTGTTTGAGGCGCAGGGCGGCGATGGTGCGTGGACCGAAGAAGAACACGAAGAGCAGCGCCGTCGCGGTGGCACCGCCGGTGCGGAAGGTGATGTAGCGAAACAGATTGAGCGGACTGAATAGATGCGAAAAATCCGCGAGCCACGTGAGCATAAGGTGCAATTCCTAGAAAGCGGCGATGGTGTCTGAATAGCGTGCCTTCAGCGCATCTACGATGACATGCATTTGGCTCGCGTTCGATCCTTTCACGACGACGAGGTCACCGGCCTGGACGGCATCGACGACGACCGGTTCGAGTTCCGCAGCGCTCGCCCTCCAGGCACCCTGGAGCTTGGCCGGCAACGCATTGAACAGGTTCTTCATCATCGGCCCGGCGGCAAAGACGAGATCGATGTGGTTTTGCCGCACATCTGCCGCGAGACCGGCATGGAGCTCGTCGCTGCGGCGGCCGAGTTCGCGCATATCGCCGAGCACGGCGATGCGCCGGCCGGTCTTCCCATGTGTCGGCAACGCGCCGGCGAGGGCGAGCGCGGCACGCATGGATGCCGGATTAGCGTTGTAGCTCTCGTCGATCAAGCTGAAGCTCCCGCCCTGTTTCCTCAGCACGAAGCGGCGGCCGCGTCCCGCCGGCACCTCGAAGGCGGCGAGCGCGCCGGCGGCCGCTTCGACATCGAGGCCGAAGGCCTTGGCGGCGAGCAGCACGGCCAGCGAATTGAGCGCGAGATGACGGCCCGGCGCGCCGAGCCGGTAAGACAGGGCGCGCCCGCAGATTTGGGCTTCGACAAGAGCGTGATCTTCGGCAAGCTTCACATCGATCAGCCGCGCATCGGCGCGCGCATCGGTCCCGAAAGTGGCGATGTGACCCGCCGAGGAGGCATGCGCCACAGAGGCGAGGCGTCCGAATTGGTCGTCATCACGATTGAGGATAGCGACGCCGCCCGGAACCAGGCCGGCAAAAATCTCCGCCTTGGCATCGGCGATCGCTTCGATGCTTTCGAAAAATTCGAGATGCACCGGCGCGACATTGGTGATGATCGCCACATGCGGCCCCGCCAGGGCGGCGAGCGGGGTGATTTCGCCCGCGTGATTCATGCCGATTTCGATGATTCCGAAGCCCGTCTCGCGCGGCATGCGCGCCAGCGTGAGCGGCACGCCCCAATGATTGTTGTAGGAGGCGACCGAGGCATGCACCGCGTCCGCATCGGACAGTACGAGGCGCAAGGCCTCCTTGGTCGAGGTCTTGCCGACGGAGCCTGTCACGGCGACGATCCGCGCCTCTGTCCTCGCCCGTGCGGCGCGGCCCAGGCGTTCGAGCGCCGGCAAGACTTCGCGGACGACATAGAGCGGACCCGCGCCCTTGAGCGCGTCGGCCTGAGCTTCCTCGACCACGGCTGCCGCTGCGCCCTTTTCGAAGGCGGCGCGGACATAATCATGGCCGTCGCTCTTCTCGCCCTTTATGGCGAAGAAGAGATCCCCCTCGGCCAAGCTGCGCGTGTCGATCGATATTCCGAAGGACGGGGGCGGCAATCCGCCGCTCATGCGCGCCTCGAGTGGCGCGAAAAGTCCGAAAGAGGTCCACAATGGCTCCGGTCCAGCTATATTTTGCGACAATTCGGACCTCATGCCGCAAAATCCTTCAAGGCGGCGCGGACGCTCAGTTGATCGGAGAATGGAAGCACCTTGTCGCCGACGATCTGGCCGGTTTCGTGGCCTTTGCCGGCGATCAGCAGCACATCGCCCGGAGCCAGCATCGCAATGGCTTCGGCAATGGCCGCGCCGCGATCGCCGATCTCACGCAAGGTCACACCGGCGACGCCGGAGGCACCTTCGAGAATGGCGCGGCGGATGGCCGAAGGCGTCTCGCTGCGCGGATTGTCGTCGGTGACGATCACGACATCGGCAAGCCGCGCCGCAACCTCGCCCATGATCGGCCTTTTGCCCGCATCCCGATCGCCGCCGCAACCGAAGACGATGATGAGCCGGCCTTTGGTCAGAGGACGCAATGTCCGCAGAACCTTGTCGAGCGCATCCGGCTTATGCGCGTAATCGACGAAAATCGGCGCCTCCTTGATGCTGCCGACGCGTTCGAGCCGGCCCGGCACGCCTTCGAGCTTTTCCAGCGCGGCGAAGACGGCCTCAGGCGCGCCGCCGGTCGCCAAGGCAAGCCCCGCGGCTACCAGCGCGTTCTGCACCTGAAAATCGCCGGCGAGCGGCAGGCGGAGGGCGATGTTTCGGCCGGCATGCGCCAGCATAAGCCTGGTCGCCAGATCCTCCGGCCGCGCGTCGAGCAGGCGAAGCGCGGTGCCGCGCCGGCCGACGGTCAAGACGTCGAGGCCGCGCGCCTTGCAGGCAGCTTCGACCCGCTCCGCCACAGTGCTGTCGGCGTCGATCACCGCCGGCCGGCCTTGCGGCAGCAAGACTTCGAAGAGGCGCATTTTGGCGGCGAGATAGGCGTCGAGATCGGCATGATAGTCGAGATGGTCGCGCGACAGATTGGTGAAGGCGCCTGCTGCCAGATTGAGACCATCGAGACGGCGCTGATCCAGCCCATGCGAAGAGGCTTCGAGCGCCAGATGCGTCACGCCATCCGCCGCAAGCCCGGCGAGGGTCTCGTGCAAAGTCACCGGATCGGGCGTCGTCAGCGAGCCATAGGTGACGGTCGAGGGCGCGACAAGGCCGATCGTGCCGAGCGACGCGGCCCGACGCCCCAGCGCCTGCCAGATCTGCCGGACGAAAACCGCGACCGACGTCTTGCCGCTGGTCCCGGTGACGGCGACGATCGTGTCCGGCTGGCGGCCAAAGAAACGCGCGGCGGCAAGCGCCAGAGCGCGGCGCGCATCGGCGACCTGGACGACGGCGGCGCCGGACAAGGGCGGATCGGGCGTCCGCTCGGCGATGATCGCGGCGGCGCCGCGCGCGGCGGCCTCGGCGGCGAAGGCGAGGCCATCGGCCTTGCTGCCCGGCAGCGCGAAAAACGCATCGCCCGGGGCAATCTTGCGGCTGTCGGCGCTGAGGCCCGTGATCTCCCGGCCCGGCTCGGCAAGGCCTGCCGCTGGCATGAGATCAGCCAAGAGATCGGCGAGCCGCATCAATGCCCCCCGGAGGCCGCGGGCACATTGGCTTGCGTATAGCCGAGCTTGGCCAGGAGCGGAAACGGTTCCGGCGGCGACTCCTGTCGCGGCGCTATGTCGAGCAAAGGCGCGGTCCGCTCGATGATCTTGCCGGTGATCTCGCCGGCGTTCCAGGCGGCGGTATGATAATTATCGGTTTCCGGCAGGCCCTGCGGCTCGTCGAGCAAAGTCAGATAGAGATATTTGGGCTTGTCCGCCGGGACGATCGCCATGAATGTCGTGAACACTTTGTCCTTCGCGTAGCGGCCATGGATGATCTTGTCGGCCGTGCCGGTCTTGCCGCCGACGAAATAGCCTTGGATATCGGCCTTGCGGGCCGAACCGATCTCGGCATTGAGGCGCATCAGATAGCGTATGGCCTCCGACGTCGAGGGCTTGACGACCTGCGGCGCATCCTTCTTGGCATCCTCTTCGCTGCGCTTCAAGAAGGTCGGCTTGATCATAATGCCGCCATTGACGAGGGCGCCGACCGCCATGAGCGCCTGCAGCGGCGCCACATTGAGACCTTGGCCGAAAGCGATGGTCATCGTGTTCAACTCACCCCAATTCTTCGGCACGAGCGGCTCGGCCGATTCCGGCAGTTCCGTGCGCAGACGGGTCAATTGCCCCATTTTGCGCAAAAAGGCCTTGTGGCCGTCGACCCCGACCATCAACGCCATTTTGGCGGTGCCGATATTGGAGGAATGGACGAAGACCTCCGGGACGGTCAGAATCCTGTGGGTGGCATGAAAATCGTGAATGGTGAAGTGGCCGTAGCGCAAGGACTCGCGGGCATCGAGGCGCGAATCGAGCGTCACTTTGCCGGCATCGAGCGCCATGGCGATGGTCAGTGCCTTGAAAGTCGAGCCCATTTCATAGACGCCGACCGTCATTCTGTTGATGCGATTGGGGTCGAGCGCCAGGGCCGGATCATTGGGGTCGAAATCCGGCAGCGAGGCCATGGCGATCACTTCGCCGGTGTTGACATCGAGAATGGCCGCGGCACCCGCCTTCGCCTTGAATTCGGCGATCCCCTTTTCGAGCTCGTCGCGCACGGCATAGGTGGCGCGCAGATCGAGCGAGGTGACGACCGGCTTCAGATCATCGCGCGTCAGTCTGAAGCCGGCGCCGTTGAGGGCCCCCAGGCCTTGGCTGTCGATATATTTCTCCAAACCGGAAATGCCGATCCCGTTGATGTTCGCATAGCCCAGCACATGCGCCGCGATTGGCCCATTCGGGTAGACGCGCTTGTTTTCCCGCGCGAAGCCGATCCCCGGCAGACCGAGGCGATAGATCTCCTGCCGCTGTTGCGGCGTGATGGCGCGCTTGACCCAAACGAATCCCCTGTGCCAGCCGAGCTTTTCGCGCAATTCCCTGGCATTGAGATCGGGCAGGACGGCGGTCAGAAGATCGACCGCCTCGTCGCGGTCGATGATCTGCCGCGGATCGGCGAAGACCGAGGTGACCTTGATGTCGGTGGCGAGAATTTCGCCGTTGCGATCGACTATGTCGGGCCGTGCCGCAGCAACCGTCTCCGACGCGCGGTAATTGCCGGGCGACGACGCCGGCAGCAGGCCGAAATAGACGAGCTTGCCGGCGATGACGCCATAGCCGAGCACGAAGCCGCAGGCGATCAATTTGACCCGCCGCGTGCTCTTGTCGAGCTTGGTCGAAAACAGGCGCTTGAAGATTCCCGGTTTGCGGCGCGGCGCAGCCGGCGATTCCGGTGCGGCGCTGCCGGCTCCTTCCTGCATCACGGCATCGATCTCGGCCTTCATGGCTCTCCCCTCAGCGGCCTCGCCTCACCACCCTCGCCTCACCACCCTTCCCTGGCCTTCTGCTCACCAGAGCATGTTCCGAAAAAGTTGCGCGACTTTTTCGATAAGAACATGCTCCACTTTATTGATCTTGAGCGTTTTCTTTTCGATCGGATGATTCGATCCGATCAGAAAGCGCTCCAGGCTTCGCCGAAGGCGTCGTCGCGTCGGGCATGTTGTCGCGCGGCGTATTGGTCGGCTGGGCGAGGCCGAGCGCTTCGAGCTTGCGGGCGATCTCATCTTCTTTCGATCCCTTCTCGGGCAGGCCGTCGATGGGCACGATCTGCATGAGGCTCGGCTGCTGCATGTTGAGAAATCTGTCGGCCAGAGCGGCGATGCGCTCGGGCCGCGAAAGATGCGCGAAGTCGGCCCGCAACATGCCGATCGCATCCTTTTGCGCCCTGATCTCATGCTGCAAATGGACGATTTCCTCGGCATAGAAGATCGTCTGATATTTGATCGAATAGGCATAGACGGCCGAGCCGATCAACGCCACGATCGCCAGCACGTTGAGAAAACGGACCATTTCAGCCGCCTTTCCGCTTCGGCGTCGCGCGCTTGGGTTTTTCCTTTTCTCGTGGCAATTGCGCCAAAAGAACGAGCGCCGGCTCGGCGGCGCGCGCGGCTGCCGCCGTGCGCGTCGCGAAACGCAGTTTGGCCGAGCGCGCGCGCGGATTGCGCGTGATCTCGGCCGCGGTCGGAAGAACCGGCTGCTTGCCCGCCACGATGAAAGTCGGCATTGGTTTTTCCAGCTCGCCCGGCAAAAGCCGAGAGCGGGCCTCGCCATGGCCGGAGCGGCTTGCGAAAAACTGTTTGACGATCCGATCTTCGAGCGAATGAAATGTGACGACAGCGAGCCTTCCGCCTTCATTGAGCATGCGCTCGGCAGCGACGAGCGCCTTCACCAATTCGCCAAGCTCGTCATTGACGGCAATGCGGAGCGCCTGAAAGCTGCGCGTCGCGGGATGAATGGCACCGGGCTTTGCCGGCGCCGCGCGGGCGATACATTCCGCGAGCCGCAAAGTCGAGGTGAAAGGCGCGCGCGCCCGCTCTGCGACGATCGCCCTGGCGATGCGGCGGGAGGCGCGCTCCTCGCCGAAATAATAGAGGATGTCGGCAAGGCGTGCTTCATCCGCGCCATTGATGATGTCTGCGGCGGCCGGTCCTTCATGAGCCATGCGCATGTCGAGCGGACCGTCCTGGCGAAAAGAGAAGCCGCGCGCCGCATCGTCGAGCTGCATGGAGGACACGCCAATGTCGAAGGCAATGCCGTCGAAGCTTGAGATGCCCCGCGCCTGGGCGATGGATTCGAGCCGCGAAAAAGCGCCTTGCGCCAGCATGAGCCGGCCTTGCGCCTCGGCCACGAGATCCTGGCCCGCGGCGATGGCGGTGGGATCGCGATCGATGCCGAGGACGCGCGTTCCTTCGATCGAAAGGATGGCCCGCGTATAGCCGCCGGCCCCAAAAGTCGCGTCGAGAAAGATTTCGCCAGCCTTTGGGGCAAGCGCGGCCAAGACTTCGTCACGAAGCACGGGAAGGTGGCGGGCCGGTCCGCCGGCGGCGAGAGTTTCTCCTTCGCCGCGGCCCGCCCTCATTCCCGTGCTCCCTGCGACCGCGGCCCATCCGGCGCCGCGTAAAGGGAATTGAGCTGTTTGCGTATATCGCGCACCCGATTTCTGGCCTCCTCGAAATGCGCCCGAAAACGGCCCGGTTCCCAAACCTGAAATCTGTCCCCCTGTCCGACGAAACTCACTTCCGAGGTGATGCCCGCATAGGATTTGATCGTCTCGGTAAGGATCACGCGGCCCTCCGAGTCGAGTTTCAAAATCTCGCTTGCACCGAACAAAGCCGTCGAGAGAAGATCGCGCTCTTCCGAATAGGGCGCATGAAGCGCCAGGAGCTGATCGATCTCCCGCAACAACGCATGGCCGCCGCAATCGACCGCCGCCGCATCGAGCGAAGGATGGACGAAGAGGCCGTCGAACCCGTCGCGCGTCAACACCGCCCGGAAACTCGCCGGGATCGACACCCTGCCCTTCGCATCGAGCCGGTTGGTGAATTGCGAGACGAACCGATCCACGCCCGCGTCCCCCACACCAACGCTCTTCGATTCGCAGCCGCGCGGCGCCGCGCGAACCGCCATCCGCATGGCAGGCCGCGGGGATTGCGAAGACCCCTCTGCCGGCTGACGGGATCATATGGGATATCATGGGAAAATATGGGGGTCAATGCGGATGGCTTCCCCACTCGGCATGGGGAGACATCAGGGTGAATCACGTTCCGATTTGAAATCATTAAGGTTAATGGCGGGTTGCGAAAAAGGCCGCGTGCCACATCAGTCGCGCGGCGAGCCCCGAATATCGAAAATGGATTTGAGCGCGTTGCTTGCGCCGATCGCCCGCGCAATGGCGAGAAATGCGCAAATCTACGCGCTCACGCTGCGCTGATGACCGATTGATGTTCTTCATACGTTCTTTACCGACAGCCGATGGAGATCGATTTTGCGCACCACCAAAGGCGCCGCGAGCGAACGAAATTTCTTTCGGGTTTTGTTTTGATCTCTGTCAGAGCGCAGCTCGCGGGCCAGCGCTTAGGCTCGCAAGCTTGCGGCTTTCTTGCGGCTTTATTGCCCGGCGGAGAGTTGGATGACGATCCGGTACGTGGCGGCGCTGGCGCTTGCCGTGTTTCTTCTCGGCGGCGCAGCAGCTCAATCCGCAGACGACGCCGATGCCAGACTTGACGCGTTTTGTAAGACCGCACGGCTGCCGTCGGATATCGCGATTTGCAGCGATCCGGAACTGCGAGCGCTCATGATCGAACGTCAGCAAGCCTACGACCAAGCCAAAAACGCGCTCGACCCTGCTAATCGAGGAGCGCTGCTCGCCGACCAGAACGGATGGGTGAAATCCTACCCGCTCGCGTGCGGGCTCAGACCCCGCATCCGACCGAAGCTGCCACTCGCACCTGCAATCAAGCAATGTATGGTGCACGCCGGCCAAGCGAGGACCGCTTATCTGCGGGCTTATGCAGGAGCAAATCCGATCGGCGGCGCTGCGCCTGCACCTGCGCCGGTTGCTGCCTCGCCTGCACCACCGGCACCGGTTGCTGCCTCGCCGGCCGGCCCAATTGGCAGCATTGATGGTGGTGGCGGAGGTGACTTTGGCGCGGGCGGGATAACTGGAGCTGCGGCGCCATCTGGTGGCACCACAATATGTATCCCCCCGCCAGCGGGGGGAACTTACAGCAACCAGGAACGAAACCGAATACTTGACCTGGGGGATAGGTTTCTGGACGCGCATACAATGAATATTCAGCCGGATTTCAGCGCATGCGATACTGGAGGAAAGGCAAACATGTTCACGACGGTGCAGGATGACTGTCGAAAGGCCCAGCAGGCGCTCCTTGAAGGCAATCATCGCCTCAAAGAAATTTTTTACCGGCCACCCTTTGGCCAAGTCGCATTCGACCACTACCTCTACGAAAAGTGTACGGAGGAAGAGGAACAAAAAGACGCAGCAGCTAAAGCAGTCGCTGCAATCGCGAACGTGCGGGAAGCGGTAGCCCGAGAGCTAGACGCAGAGCGGGCGGAGGAGCAAAAGCGATACCAAGAAGCCGTGGCCGCCCAAATCAAAGAAGCAACAGACCGAGGCTACAAGCCCATCGGATTCGACGATTTCCATCTTGATGGAAAAGACCTCGCCTCGAATGAAACGAAAATTGCTATCCAAGGCTTATACCTCAAGATTGGCAATATCGAATTCTTGATGCCGTCGATGGCCGCCATCGCATTGATGCAGGCGACCGGGAGGACCGATCAAGGTATCGGATTGATAACTGACGATGCCACTCGCGACGTGAGACAGTTTTTGTTGGACTGTAGAAACAACCTTCCCGCGGCCCAAGTTGGCTGCCAGGTAACGCTGCTTGGTCACCCAAGCATGTGTCACAGGACAACATTGGTAGGGGAATTCGACGAGCCTTGTTTGATCGTCGAGGATGGCTGGAATATCGCGCACGCTTCGGCGCAGTCGAGCGTCGCGCTGAGTAAATACGGTTGCTGGTCGATTGCCGATCCAATGCAGCGGGCGGCTTGTATCCGAAGAACAGAGGGCGTTGGCAGCGGCGGCGCTGCACCTCCACCCGCGCCAGCAGCAGCACCTGCTGCGCCGACCTTCGGCAAGGGCCAGATATACAGCCTTCCGGAAGCTGCTGCGCCCGAACCATCCTTGACGAGCGCGCCGTCAGCGGCACCTGCCCCGCCCCCCACTGCGGCGAAACCAGCGGCGTCGGCGGCGCTAAACTCCGCCCCGGCGAAGCCGTCGGAACAAAAGGTGATCTCCTTAGGAATTATCGATCCTTCCAAGGAATTGACCACGCCGATTTGTCGCGACCTTGCGAGTTGGAATAAATTCGAGGTGGAAGAGCCGCAGCAAGTGATTGACGCACTCAACCGCGGGCTTCCGCTACCCGATACTCCGCGCCCTCCGGGTTGCGATAATGATATTGCAAACAACACTCCTGTCACGGTCGAACGTACCGGAAAGGACGCAGCAGGCACATCAATCGACTGGGTGATCGCGCCGAATGGTATGCGCGGCATCATCGCTGCATTTGACGTCAGGACCAAGACGGCGGCCCGCGCTTATGACAAAAAAACTGCGATGGATGCCTTCCTGTTTGCTACCACCTTGGTCGCTGTGTCGCATGGCGCCCACATCAAGATGGCAAGTTCTTGGCTCGGTCTTCCTTATATCAGCATCACTATGCCGAACTTGCTTCCTGGCCCGGCAGCGGCTTTAGCCGATGACATATGCAGTGCGAAGCTGCACCCGCTCGACGTTAAGGTGTATCTCATCGATGGCACATTAGCTGCCAAATGCGACAGTGACCAACAGTAGGGGCGAAACCGATCCGGACAAACATCCGCCGGAGCAATATGTCACTTATGCGCATGCTGGCCGCTCATCCGACCTCGATCAGCGGCTTCAATGGCTTTTCAATCATCCGACCTTGCAGTTGATCGAAGCCAAGGATGAATTCGCCGACGGGATGGGGCCTGACGCGAATTGGGATGTTCTGCGTTATTACGGCGGTCTCGAATTGAGAGATCCTGCGAGCCAAAAGGCTTTGCAGATCATCGTCAGCGAAGGCGGGAGCGATTTTACGCTCGACTTGAAAATTCAAGATTGAGGAACTTGGGTCATGCGCGGCTTTCAGCGCGAGCCCGCCATCCCCTCCGGCTTCGGGCCGCCCATGGCCCAATCGATCAGCTCCACCGTGTGCACGACGGGCAGATCCGTGCCGCTCGCGATCTGCATCAGGCAGCCGATATTGCCGCAGGCGACGACATCCGGGTTCATGCGTTCGATATTCGCCACTTTGCGGCTCCTCAGCCTTCGTGCAAAAAACGGCTGCAAGAGATTATAGGTGCCGGCCGAGCCGCAGCAAATATGGCCTTCCGGCACGTCTTGCACGACAAAGCCCGCCTGTTGCAGCAGGCGCTTCGGCAGATCGGTGATCTTCTGCCCGTGTTGCAGCGAGCAGGCGGACTGATAGGCGACAATGATCGCTTTCGGCGCCACGGCCGGCAGATCGAGGGTTGCGAGATATTCGGAAATATCCTTGGCGAGATTTGAAATGCGCGCGGCCTTTTCGGCATAGGCTTCATCTTCGCGCAGCAGAAACCCATAATCCTTGATCGTCGTGCCGCAGCCGGACGTGGTGATCAGGATCGCATCGAGGCCCTGGCCCTCGATCTCTTTTGTCCAAACATCGACATTTTTCCGCGCGAAATCGAGTGCCTCCGCTTCGCGGCCCATATGCAGCACGATGGCACCGCAGCAGCCCTCATCCTTCGGCAGCACGACTTCGATGCCGAGCCGCGTCAAGAGCCGGATCGCCGCTGCATTGATCGCCGAATTCAGCACCGGCTGGGCGCAGCCGTTGAGAAGCGCGACCCGGCCGCGCCGAAAACCTTGCGCCGGATAGACGGCCGGCCCGACGCTCTCTTCAGAGGCGGCAAACCGGCGCGGCGCCAATGCCAGCATAGCACCGAGCCGATCGAAAAGCGACGGCACCGATCCGCCTTCGCGCTTGGGCAATGCGCCGAAGATGCGCATCGCCAGCGGCCCCAGCAACGCGGCGCTCGTGACCGCGAGGCGGAACCGGCGCGGATAGGGCAGCACCTTCGTGAGCAAGGTTCGGATCGCGCGATCGGCGAAAGGCCGCCGATAGGTCGCCTCGATGTAACTCCGCGCATGATCGACGAGATGCATGTAATGGACGCCCGAGGGACAGGTCGTCATGCAGGAAAGGCAGGAGAGGCAGCGGTCGATGTGCTTGACCACTTCCGCCGAGGCCGGCCGATTGGCCTCCAGCATATCCTTGATCAGATAGATTTGCCCGCGCGGGCTATCGAGCTCGTCGCCTTCGAGCAGATAGGTCGGGCAGGTCGCAGTGCAGAAGCCGCAATGGACGCAGCTCCGCAGGATTTTTTCGGAACTCGCCATATGGCTGTCGGCGAGCTGCGCTTCGGCGAAGGAGGTCTGCATTTTTCACAGTTTCCAAGCTGCCGCCGTCATTGCGAGAAGCGCAGCGCCGAAGCAATCCAGTGTCCATTCAGCGCGTCTGGATTGCTTCGCTTCGCTCGCAATGACGCCTGAGGCGCCATCATCGTCAGTTTCCAAATGAAGCATGCATCCTCCTGTCACATCCCCGCATACATGCGGCCGGGATTGACGATATGGTCGGGATCGAAACTCGCCTTGATGCCTTCGCTGATCCGCATCAGCGGTTCTGCGAGCGGCTGGAAGACGTCTATACGCCCGCGGATGTCTTCCGAAGCTCTGATCAGGGTCGCATGCCCGCCGTCTTTGCCGCCGGCTTGTGCCAAAGCTTCGCGCACCGCCGAAGCGCCGGCATCATTTTCAGCCGCGACGGCAAGCCAGACGAGCCCGCCGCCCCAATCATAGAAGGCGCGCGCCGCAAGCTTGCGTTTCGCCGCGGCCACGACTTGCGCGCCGCGGCTCGGCGCGACCGAGAGACGCCAGATCGCAGCCTCGCGCGGCTCAGTGAGCGGCAGAACATCGCGGACCGCACGCCAAAGATTTTGCGCAGGCTCAGAGCCTAAAACTTCCGCCGTCCCGAAAGGCGCCAGAAGTTTCGCAAGCGCTCCGGCGCGATAATCGACCGAGGCCCTTGCTCCTTCGAGCCGCAGAAGCGTCAGCGCCGCGGACGCCGAGTCCTCAATGCCCGCCGGCAGATGCGCCGCGCCGGTGATCTGGAACGGCGAGCCGAGACCTGCCGACAGCGCAGCGATCGCCTTGCCGTCATCGAGCCCATGGAGCGCGAGCGTCGATACCGCCTCCGGCTCCGGCAGAAGCTTGAAGGTCGCTTCGGTGATGACGCCGAGCGTCCCATAGGCGCCGCAGACGAGCTTCACGAGATCGAGGCCGGTGACATTCTTCATCACCCTGCCGCCGGATTTGATGACCTCGCCAAAGCCATTGACCATTCTTATGCCGATCAGATGATCGCGCGCAGCGCCGACCTGGATGCGGCGCGGCCCGGAAACATTGCAGGCAGCGATGGCGCCGATCGTCGGCGCGCCATCGGTGCCAAAGAGCGCGCGATGGTCCATCGGCTCGAAAGCCAGCCGCTGCTTTTTTGCGCGCAGCGTCTCTTCAATTTCGGCGAGCGGCGTGCCGGCGCGAGCGGCAATCACCAATTCGGCAGGCTCGTAAAGCGTGATGCCGGCAAGCCCGCGCGTTACGAGCACGCAATCGGCCGCAACCGGCCGGCCGAGGCCGGCGCGCGTGCCGCCGCCTTCGATGACGAAAGGACGGCGCGCCGCGCGCGCGTCGCGGATCATCTCGGCGGTTTCGGCTTCGGTCTTGGGGGAAAGTTCAATCATGGCGAAGCTGCTTGCAGGGATAGGAAAGCCTGTCCTCTATCCGCGCGGGTCATGGCATGCAACATTCAGAGTCTTGTTGTCGCGGCTCGCCATCGAAAAGAGCCTATCATGCAGCCTTCTATCACGTATGTTGATAGCTCGCGCCCCAGCATCGCCTGATCGCTTCAAATCTGTCCAAAAACGAGCCAACCGTCGCGATATAGGCTTGGGGCGTCCGAACCTTCGCGATTTCAAAGCCTTTGTCGATCAATGCTGCACGTAGGCCGGGATTTCGAGAAAGGTTCTCGATCGTGGCGGCAATGTCGGATGGATCGGAGGGATCGAACAGCAGCGCGCCTTCGCCAAGCTGCTCTTTCGCTCCTGGAATGTTCGCTGCAATGACGGGACAACCCAGCGCAAATGCTTCGAGCGGAGGAAGATTGTCAGGCCCGAAAACACTTGGGTAAACGAGCGCGACCGAAGCCCGGTACAGGGTAATGAGATCTTCGCGCGGGACGAAGCCGAGGACAAAAACCCGATCGGAGAGCCCGAGTTCAGCGACCTGTTTGATGACGTGATCCCGGTTCCCCTTGTCACTGCCGGTCAGGACGAGGCGCAAATCGGGTTCGTTTTGACGTCGCAGAATTTTCAACGCTCTCAGAAGGTTTACGTGGTTCTTGTGCGGCCAGAATTGCGCCGGATAGAGGAGGAAATCGCCGTTGAGCCCATATTTTTCCTTGATCCCCGCGCTTTCCAAAGACCGGGCCATGAGGGCGCCGCCCGGGACCGGAAAGGGAATGACCATGACATTTGCGGAATTGACGCCATAATAATGCACCACTTCCGCCTTGCCCACCTGCGTTCCCGTGATGATCATCGAAGCGCGGGGCAAGAGCGCGCCATAGATCTTCTCGCGCGCAGACCAGGTCCAGCCAGTGGTGCTCACTTCTGGAAAATAAGGTTGGCTTCGGTGTTCGAGATCCCAGACGGTCGCGATGTAGGGAACTGACAAGGGCTCGGCCCGCGGCTTCATGAACCACACGACATCGATCTGTTCCCGCCTGGCGAGAGCTTCCAAGTGATGGATGTTTTCATCATTCGGGTGAGATACGCCAAGACGGCGGAGCCATGGCGCGACCGTTTTGCGTAGAACGATGAAGCTGTGAGGACTTGGCGTAGACTTGAGCGCCTCAATCAAGGCCGCGGAGAATGTCCAGCCTCCCCCGGCCTCCGGCTCGCTATTCTCTGTTACAACGCCGACGCGCAATCCCATCGCAGCCTCACAATGGCCTAGAGCCGGCTGTCGGCGCCAGCACCTCTCGAACCGCGTCGACGACAGCCCTGATCTGTGCCTCGGTCAGCGCCATTCCGCTTGGAAGATAAAAGCCGCGGCGAGCCAGCCGTTCAGCCACGGGATGAGATTCGCCCGCGTAAAGACCCATTTTCCGGAACACCGGCTGTTCATGCATCGGCCAGAAAAACGGTCGCGTCTGCACGTTCAGTTTGGCGAGCCGCCGCATTGCCTCCGCGGCATCGAAGGCGATGTCGTCATGCAAGACCAATCCATAGACCCAATAGACGTTGTCGGCGAAGGCGGTCCGCTCCGGCTGGTGCTGAATTCCCGGCACGTCGCGCAAGAGATCCCGGTAGAGACGGCCCATTTTCCGTTTCCGCGCGAGGAACTCGTCCAGCCTTTCGAGCTGCGCCACGCCGACCGCAGCCTGCAGATTGCTCATGCGCAG
The DNA here is from genome assembly GCA_963704745.1 of uncultured Alphaproteobacteria bacterium. Lineage (GTDB taxonomy): Bacteria > Pseudomonadota > Alphaproteobacteria > Rhizobiales > Beijerinckiaceae > Methylovirgula. The sequence goes on along the minus strand of OY969936.1, from coordinate 1,354,566 downwards.
GTTCCAGCCGAGTTCTTCGTGGACGAACCGCTTGCCCGGCTGGAAGCACAAATTGCGCAATCCGCGGCAGCGTTCCGCGAGCGCGTCGTCGTCGGTCACGATCATGCCGCCTTCGCCGGTCGTAATGTGTTTGTTGGGATAGAAGCTGAACGTGCTGATGTCGCCGAAACTGCCGCAGGGTTTGCCGCGATAGGCGGCGCCATGCATTTCGGCCGAGTCCTCGATGATCCTCAGCCCATGATGGCGCGCCAGCGCCAAGATCGGATCCATGTCCACCGGCAAGCCATAAATATGCACCACCATCATCGCTTTTGTGCGTGGTGTAATTCTTTCCTCGACATGATCCGCCCGCATGTTCCACGTCTCGGGATCGCAGTCGACGACAACCGGAACCGCGCCCGCGCGCAGAATGGCGGCAGCGCACGAAATGATCGTGAATGTGGGCAGGATGACCTCATCGCCTGCGGCTAGGCCGAGCGCCGCAACGGCGGCATCGAGCGCGGCGGAACCATTGCAGACGGCGATGCCATGCTTGCGTCCGACACGCGCGGCGAACTCCTGTTCCAACCGGCCAACGAACGGCCCCTCGGAAGATATCCAACCGGTATCGATGCATTCGGCGAGGTAGCGTTTCTCGTTACCGTCCAGCAACGGCTCATTGACAGGCACGAAATTGTCCATTTGTCTGGCCTTCAACGAGTTACGCTTATTGTCCGCCGTCCGGCGCTTCGGGTGTCAGCCTGACCTGTGCGCGATCGATGCCTTCGAAACGTGTCTTGTCCCGTTCGCCCGCGTAAGGGCCCTGCTTGACCTCGATCATCTCCACGTCTTCCAACACCTCGAATCCATGTCCTCCCTCGATCAGCAGGATGACGTCGCCGGCCTCGAGGATGCGGCTTTTCAGATAGGCTTGCTCGTGGTCGTAGAAATCGACTCGCAGCCGCCCTTTGCGAATGAACAGGACTTCTTGCGTATACTGCACCTCGCGCGGAACGGGATTATGCACGTGTGGCGCGATCAATTTGCCGGCGGGGTGCTCCATGTAAGCGAGCTGCTGGGAAAACTCCGTCGGCGTGAAAAAATGGATTCCCGGCTCCCGGAACCTGCCGGATATGACGAGCGCGAGCATGCGGCCCGAATGTATTACGCTTTCGACAAGTTCCGCCGCCTGCAGCAAATTCGATCTCCCTATGTCATAGCTCGATATGGTGTCGCAGCTTCCGGTTTTTTCGATCCATGCAGATTGATGATGCGGTGAAGTCGCTTAAAGGGCGAACAAATTCGCGAAGCGGCGATTAAGATGCGGAGGCGCATGAGTCAATGTGCCAGCGACTGCGCCTCCTGATTTGGCGCCACTGCACAGCTGCGAGCTGCATGGAAGTCCCATGCACGCCAAAGCTGGCGGCTGGTCTCCAAAATTTCGTCACGCAGCATTTCTGAATGCGGCGGCAGGGCCGTTATGGGTCCCGGTCGGTGATATGAGGACTCGATCGACCGGCGGCCGGTCTCGTCGAGGCCCACAAAATCGAACAATGCGCGGCGATGTTCGTCGTCATCGAGAAAGCGGTCATAGTCGACGATGAAAATGCTTCTAGCGGGAAGTTTCTGGCCGCGCGCTATAAAGGAGCTCAAAAAACAGAGGCATTTAAACAAGGCGCGGTCATACTCGGTGAGCCTGTCAAAATTGCGCGATACATTTGTCAGGAGTTCGGTGGGAACGTGCTCGACCTCCAAATTTTTTTGCGGCGAGGAAAAATCGAAGAATTTGGAGTAGTCGCTACGCAAGAGCGTCTTGATATGAGGATGTCTCATCATGGACATTGAGACGACATCCAAATCGCGTTTCATAAAAATGAATTTTCTAGCGACGCCAAGCTCGTATAAATTCTCCAGAAAGAAACAAAAATATGGTGATTTCAGCATCACCTCTTTGCTGTGCCAGCGCAGCTTGAAAAGTATAATGAATAATTCCGTCATGCGTCCAGCTAAGAAATTGACTGTTCTGTCATCGGCCCTTTCAATCAAAAACATGAGCTTATGCAGAAGGCGATTTTCATCGGTGGCGAAAATCGATGCACTCGTCATTGCCAAATCGTCCGCGGGAATGCCGCTATAGCGCTCGCAAGCAATCAGGGAATTATGAATCCATGTCGTTCCGGATCTCGGAAGTCCGCATATGGCTAGGCTCTCATATTTGGTCATTTTTATTTCCGACATTTCTTTGACAACGCCATGGACCTGGGCATCGAAAGATCCCGGTTGCCTTGGCATCGGATCATCTCCGATCCATCCATCACCCTCGAATCAGAAAAGGCCGCGCATTGGCGAGGTCGTCAGAAGCGCTCAGTTTTAAAAGGCAATTTGTATACTTCCTAAACACTGGAGAATTTAGCGCCACTCCGGCCTGGGCTGGAGCCAGACCGATCAGAGCGTCGCCGCCTCCTCGGCATATTCGTCAAGGATATCCAACAGCGTTTTCAGGCGGTTCTCCAGCAGATGATGGCGTCGGACGCACTCATGGCGCCGCATGATTCCCGCGTCGCCGTCTTCATTGAATCGTTTCAGGGCGCGTTGCCACGCCGCTTTGATAGCAAGGGGATGCTCGAACGAGAAGCGGATGATCGGCAACGCCTTCTGTTCGGCTTCCGAGAATATATGCTCGAAGCCGGTGATGTTGCGCGACACCAGGGGAATCTGCCCGGTCAGAAGCGCATCATAGATACGCATCGGGACATCATTGTTGATCGACAGCGAAAGCGAGACCTTGTAGCTGGCCCAATCGAAAAAGCGCTCGCGCTCGCTTATCTTAAAATAATCTCCGGTATTGTCGAACCCGGGCCGACATTCGATGACCGAGCCTTCGAGCTCGTTCCTGCAGCGCTCGATGAGGGCATCGCGTGGATGGCCGTAACCTGTGAATTTGCCATAGACCGCGTCGGACCGCGGCCTCAGTAGCGCCTCCTTCGCCAGGTCGTCGATGACCCACGGATTGGTGAACTGGCTGAAGGCCGAAACCGGTCGCGTCACCAATCCGATGAGCGAGCGAAGATAATCGACGCTGCTTTCGTGCATGGGGATGAAGATGTCGAACTTAATCGACATCAAGGCATGGATCCGGGCCATGTGATGATGGTCCCAGCCGAAGCACAAGGTCAGCACCCGAGGCCGGGCGGACATGATGGAATGGGCGGCCGCGAGCTTTTTGTCGGTGTCCACCGCCTGGCTGCGGATGATGAGAACATCGACCTCCGGAAATTCGCCGCGGAGAAAGGCCGCGGGTTCAATCGTGAAAATGTTGAAGCGCTCTCGCGAGACGTGCTCATAGGCATTGCCGAAGTCGTGCAGGCCCGAAGCGACGAGACCGACCTCCCAGCGGCGGCGGTGCTGCAGGAGCGCGCGCAGCTTCATCAGCGATTGATAAGCCTTTGCCTCACGAAGGCTGGCGAGATTCCAATAGGTCTTGACGAGATTTTCGTGGTTGTTTCCAGCTTTTGTCGCCAACAGCATCACTTTGTTCATACTTATATCTCTAGTAAAGCAGCTGCGCATTGGCGGTCGTGCGGCCGGCAATAAACTCGATGTGGCTTTTGAAAACTTGCCTCACATCCTTCCCCTTCGTAACAACGAATCAGACGTTAGGCTCTGTACCCACATAAGTTATTGAAAAACAAGTGCGAAACTGGTTCACCGTGGCTGGAGGTGGATCATGCGATTTGATTTGGGCGTCCCCCGAGTGGTGGTCCGGATTTCAGCGGTCGGAGGCGGATGCCGTCATCGTCCTCAGATGAATTCAACAGGGCTTAGGCCGCCGCACTTCCCGCGAGCGGAAAGACCTTGCCGTAATTGAGCAGCCAGCCCTTGTCGAAGACGGCGCGCACCCGCATCTGCTGGGCGAGGTCCTCTGGCGAGAACTGCACACTCATCAGCTCGCGCTTCTCTATGCCGACGCCATGTTCGCCGGTCAAGCAGCCGCCGACTTCGACGCAGAGCTTCAAAATATCCTCGCCGGCCGCCTCGGCCTTGCGCTGCTCCTCGGGGTCGTTGCAATTGTAAAGGATCAGCGGATGCAGATTGCCGTCGCCGGCATGAAACACATTGGCGACGCGCAGGCCATAAGAAGTCACGATCTCCTGCAGGCGGTGCAGCACATAAGGCAAGCGTCCGGTCGGGATCACGCCGTCCATGCAGATATAATCGGCGATGCGACCGGTCGCGCCGAAGGCGGATTTGCGGCCTTTCCAGATCGCCGCCGTCTCCATCGCCGATTTCGATTCCTTGACGGTCGTCACGCCGTGCGTCTTGGCGATCGCGATGATGCGGGCGAGTTCCGCATCGATCTCGGCGGCCGAACCCTCGACCTCGATGATGAGCAGCGCGCCGGCATCGAGCGGATAGCCGGCATGGGCGAAGGCCTCGCAGATCTCGATCGCCGGCCTGTCCATGAATTCGATCGCGACCGGAATGATGCCGGCGCCGATGATGGCGGCGACGCAGGCGCCCGCCTCTTCGCTCGTCGGAAAGCCGAAGAGGACCGGCCGCGCGCTCTCGGCCGAACGCAGAATGCGTAATGTGGCCTCGGTGACGATGCCGAGCTGGCCCTCCGAGCCGACGATGAGGCCCAAGAGATCGAGGCCTGCGGCGTCGAGCGGCGCCCCGCCGATGTCGATGATCGTGCCGTCGACGAGCACCATGCGGACGCCCAGCACATTATTGGTGGTGACGCCATATTTGAGGCAATGGGCGCCGCCGGAATTCATCCCGATATTGCCGGCGATGGTGCAGGCGAGTTGCGAGGACGGGTCCGGCGCATAAAAGAAGCCGTCCGGCGCCACCGCATCGGTGATCGAGAGATTGGTGCAGCCGGTCTCGACCCTGATCACCCGATCGGCGTAATCGACAGCGAGAATCTTGCGCATCTTGCCGACGCCGACGACGACGGAATCTTCGAGCGGAATGGCGCCGCCGGAAAGCGAAGTGCCGGCGCCGCGGGCCACGATTTTCACGCCCTCCTGATGGAGATAGCGCATCACGGCGGCAACTTCTTCCGTCGAGCGCGGCAGGACGACGGCGAGCGGCAGGCGGCGATAGGCCAAGAGCCCATCGGTCTCGAAGGCGCGGCGCTCGTCCGCGCTCGTCACCAGACATTCGGAAGGCACGAGCCTGGCGAGGCCCGCGATGATGTCGGCACGGCGGGAAAGAATTGTTTCATCGGGTGCAGGAAAGACAATGCCGCTCATCAAGTGTCTCTGGAGATGCTTCGGATCTGATCAGATCCGGCCTTTATTATTATTATCCCACTTTCTGAAGCTTAGCGAAATAGGCTGATTAGGGTGCGAGCTTACCCTCCCCACCCGGGCCGCGCTTGCGTGCGCCCGGGCGCAGGCTCTTGTGGGGAGGGTCGGACCGCCATAGGGCGTCGTTTGCGACGCCCGTCGTAAACGACGGGCTATGGCGGTCCGGGGTGGGGGTCAATCGAATTTCGCGACACTAACGACCCCCACCCCTGACCCCTCCCCACAAGGGGGAGGGGAATGGGCGCGTCTACGCCACGACCATCAACAGAAGTTACGCGCTCTTGCGCAGGCTGTAGGAATGCGCACCCGCTCCGGCGAGCTTGCCGCCGTCGACGATGAGATATTCGTCGCGGATCGGTCGACCCTCGAACCAGCATTCCAGGATTTCGCGCGTTCCCGCCGCATAGCGCGCCTGCGCGGAAAGTGTCGAGCCAGACACATGTGGAGTCATGCCGTGATGCGGCATGGTCCGCCAGGGATGGTCCTTGGGCGCTGGCTGCGGATACCAGACATCGCCCGCATAGCCGGCGATCTGGCCGCTTTTCAAGGCGCGCACGACCGCGTCGCGATCGCAGATCTTGCCGCGCGCCGTGTTGATGAGATAGGCGCCGCGCTTCATCTTGCCGAGCAGCGCATCGTTGAAGAGATGCTCGGTCTCGGCATGCAGCGGAACGTTAATGGTGACGACGTCACAGACGCGCACCAAAGCTTCGACGCTCGGATGATAGGTCAGGTTCAGTTCCTTCTCGACGCTTGCCGGGAGCCGATAGCGATCGGTGTAGTGAAGCTTCACGTCGAAAGGTTTCAGCCGCCGCAGAACGGCCAAGCCGATGCGCCCGGCGCCGACAGTGCCGACATCCATCGCTTCGAGATCATAGGCGCGCTCGACGCAATCGGCGATGTTCCAGCCGCCGTCGACCACCCATTTGTAGGAAGGAATGTAGTTGCGCACCAGCGACAGGATCATCATCACCACATGTTCGGAAACGCTGATGCTGTTCGAATAGGTGATCTCGGCGACAGTAATCTTATGCTTGACCGCGGCTTCGAGGTCGACGTGATCGGAGCCGACGCCGGCCGTGATCGCGAGTTTCAGCTTCTTCGCCTTGGCGATCCGCTCTGCCGTCAGATAGGCCGGCCAGAACGGTTGCGAGATGACGACCTCCGCATCGGGCAATTCGCGGTCGAAGACGGAATTTTTGCCATCCTTGTCGGAAGTGACGACCAAGCTGTGGCCCCTGCTCTCCAGGAACTTGCGCAGCCCGAGTTGGCCTGAGACGGAGCCGAGAAGTTCGCCGGGCTTGAAGTCGATCTGTTTCGGCGTCGGCACCGTTTGACCGCCTGGATAGCTCTCGATCTTCGGAATGCCGTCTCGGGCGTAGGATTTTGGATATCCACCGACCGGGTCGTCGTAGAGGACGCAGAGAACCTTTGCCATTTTGCCATCTCCATCTCTAAAGACATCGGATATGTCCGATGTCTCATATTGACTGTAACGGCGCTTTATCCTCCCCAGCCTCGCAAAGCGTGGAGATCCATGTAGGGCGGCAGGGCTTCAAAGCGATAAGGAGCCGAAAAGAATATTGGACGTGCGTTCCGGCGGGGTGCCGATCGTCGCATGCGCCACGTTCACGCCCGCATTGCATCTGAAAATCAGCATGCTTTTCCCGAGTTGACGAAAGCGGCGCCGTGGCGATAGTTGCCGCAGGAGTGCCGCCATGAATGCATCACTGAGCGAAAAGCCGCGCGTCGCGCTTTTCATCACCTGTCTCGTCGATCTATTCCGGCCCTCGGTCGGCTTCGCCACCGTCAAACTGCTCGAAGATGCCGGCTGCGAGGTCTTCGTGCCGATCCAGACCTGCTGCGGCCAGCCGGCCTATAATTCCGGCGATCGTATCCTGGCGAAGGCGCTGGCGCGGCAGGTGATCGACAGCTTCTCCTCTTACGATTATGTGGTGGCGCCGTCGGGCTCCTGCGCCGCCATGCTCGCCAAGCATTACCCTGCGCTCTTCGCCGATGATCCGAACCTCACGCCTCGCGCCAATGCCTTCGCCGGCAAGGTGCATGAACTCGCGAGCTTCCTCGCCGATGTCCTCGGCATAAAGACCGTCGCCGCGACATTTCCGCGGCGCGTGACCTTTCACGATTCCTGTTCCGGCTTGCGCGAGCTCGGCATTGCGGCACAGCCGCGCAAATTGCTCGAGAGCGTCGCCGGCCTCGAACTCGTCGAAATGGACGAATGCGACACCTGCTGCGGCTTCGGCGGCACTTTCGCGATTAAATTCGGCGAGATTTCTTCCGCCATCGTCGAAAGGAAGGTCGAGAATGTCGAGGCCTCCGGCGCGCCGGTTCTGCTGGCCGGCGATCTCGGCTGCCTCATGAACATGGCCGGCAAATTGGCGCGTGACGGCAGCCCTATCGAAGTGCGGCATTTCGCCGAAGTGCTCGCCGGCATGACTGAGATGCCGGCGATCTGCGCCGCCGCACCCGTGCAAAAGCCAAAGCCATGAGGGCAATCTCATGAGCGCCTCGCCGACCGCTGCGCAATTTGTGCACAATGCGCATCAGGCCTTCGAAGACGCGCAATTGCAGCAGGCGCTGCATGTCATCCGCGAAGGCTTTGTCGGCAACCGCGCCGCGGCGGTCGCCCGCCTGCCGGAATTCGCGGCGCTGCGCGACAGCGCCCGCGATATCAAGGCGCATACGCTCGCTTATCTCGATCTCTATCTCGAAGCCTATGAGAAAAAGGTTGTCGAGTCGGGCGGCATTGTCCATTGGGCACGCACGGCCGAAGAAGCGAATAAGATCATCATCGACATCTGCAAGAGCCATGGCGCGAAGAGCGTCACCAAAGGCAAATCGATGGTGGCCGAGGAGATCGGCCTCAATCAAGCGCTCGCCGCGCAGGCCATCACGCCGGTCGAGACCGATCTCGGCGAATATATCATTCAGCTGCGCCATGAGATGCCGTCGCATATCATCGCGCCGGCCGCGCATCTCACAAAGGATCAGATCGAGGCGGATTTTCGCCGCATGCATGACGGGCTTCCGGCCGGGCGCGATCTCGCCGAGCCGACGGCATTATTGGCGGAGGCCCGCGCCGTGCTGCGCGAAAAATTTCTCGCTGCCGATGTCGGCATCACCGGCGCCAATTTCCTCGTCGCGGAAACCGGCACCTCGATCATCGTCACCAATGAGGGCAATGGCGATCTGACGCAGACCTTGCCGCCGGTGCATATTGTCCTTGCCTCGATCGAGAAAATCGTTCCGACGCTCGAAGACGTCTCGCAGTTTTTCCGCGTGCTGGCACGTTCGGCCACCGGCCAGGACATGTCGGTCTATACGACTCTCTCGACCGGCCCGCGGCGGCCCGAGGATCCGGACGGGCCGCAGGAATATCATGTCGTCATTCTCGACAATGGCCGCTCGGCCATGCTCGGCAGCGATTTTGCCGAGATGCTGCGCTGCATCCGCTGCGGCGCCTGTCTCAACCATTGCCCGGTCTATCAGGCCGTCGGCGGCCATGCCTATGGCTGGGTCTATCCGGGGCCGATGGGCGCAGTGCTGACGCCGAGCCTTATCGGGATCGACAAGAGCGCGCCTCTGCCCAATGCCTCGACCTTTTGCGGGGCCTGTGAAAGCGTCTGCCCGGTCCGCATTCCTCTGCCGAAACTGATGCGGCATTGGCGCGAGCGCCAGACCGAGCGCGGGCTCATTTCCCTGACGCAGCGTGTCGGTCTCGGCTCCTGGGGCTTCTTCGCCAAGCGCCCCAGCCTGTACCGGCCGGCAACGCGCTTGGCCGTGCTGGCGCTGGCCTGGTTCGGCCGCGCGGAAGGACGCTTTGCGCATCTGCCTTTGGCGGACGGCTGGACCGCGAGCCGCGATTTTCCGGCCCCGCAAGGCGACACGTTTCAGGCGCAGTGGCGGAAAAGGCTGCGGGCCGCCGGCCCTGCACCGACGCCCGCGCCGCCCACCGGAGCTTCGAGCGGCGCGCCAGAAAAGGCCGAGGCCGCAGCGCATAAGGAGGCAGAATGAGCGCCCGCGTGGAAATTTTTGCCGATATACGCCGCGCGCTCGGTGTAACCGGAAACGAAGCGCCGCGCCGGCGATGCGTCGAAGACCGGCTCGAACATGCGCCGAAGGGCGTGATTCCTTCGCGCGGGCAACTCGATCAGGACGGGCGCATCGCGCTGTTTCGCGACGAGGCCGAGCGCGTCTCGGCAAGCGTTGCCGAGGTCGGCTCCATCACGGACGTGCCGGCCGCAATCGCCGCCTATCTGCGCGACCGCCATCTCCCGGCAAAAGTCCGTTTTGGCAGCGATCCGCGGCTCGCCGCCATGCCCTGGACGACGACCGAACTCGAAGTCCTGAACGGACCTGCAGAACCAAGCGATCTCGTCTGCGTCAGCCATGCCTTCGGCGCGGTCGCCGAGACCGGCAGCCTCGTCCTCGCCTCGGGCCGGGATAATCCGACGACGCTCAATTTTCTGCCCGAGACCCACATCGTCATTGTCCAAGCGCAGGACATCGTCGGCGATTATGAGGCGATCTGGCAAAAGCTGCGCGCCGCCTACGGCAAAGGAGTGATGCCGCGGGTGATAAATTTCATCACCGGCCCATCGCGCTCCGCCGACATCGGCCAGACGCTGCTGCTTGGCGCGCATGGCCCGCGCACGCTGCATATCATTGTCGTCACCGGCGAGGGATGAAGAGCACTGAGCTGACAATAGTCCGAGCTGCGATCACGCCGACAGCGGATCGCGCGACATAAGCCGTGCCGGCGGAAAGGCGACCTCGACCAGGGTTCCCTCGTTCTTCTTGCTCTTGATCGAGAAGAAGGCGCGGTTCGCCTCGACCAGCGCCTTGGTCAAAGGCAGGCCGAGACCGGTGCCGGCGCTCTGCCGCGAGGTCGCGAGCTGCCGGAACGGCTCGAGTGCCGTCTCGATGTCATCTTCCGACATGCCTATCCCGGTGTCGCGGATGCGGATCACTGCGTCCCCACTGTCGGTGAGCGCGGTGGCGATGATCACCTGGCCGCCCGGCTCGTTGAACTTCACCGCATTGGACAAAAGATTGAGGATGATCTGCCTGAGCGAACGCTCGTCCGCCAGGATCTTCGGCAGATTTGAGGCGAGCGCCAGGCGCATGATCACCCTTTCCCGATTGGCCTGCGGCTGCATGATCGCCACGCATTCGGAGATGATCCGATTGGTATCGACCGCGTTGAAATCGAGTTCCATCCGCCCGGCCTCGATCTTCGAAAGATCCAGAAGATCGTTGACGAGGCTCATCACATGCGCGCCGGAGGCATGGATGTCCTTCAGATAGTCGCGATAGCGTTCATTGCCGATCGGCCCGAAACGTTCCTCTATGATGACCTCGGCGAAGCCGAGAATGGCATTCAGCGGCGTGCGGATTTCATGGCTGACCTTGGCGAGAAAATCGGACTTCAAGGCGCTTGCCCGCTCGGCCTCGCGGCGCGCGGCATCGAGCTCCTGCTCGACCTTCTTCCAATGGGTCATGTCGCGCAGGAGGGCGCAGTATTTCTGCTCCTGATGTTCGCCCCGGCCGGCGCCGATTCGGCCGAGCGTCAAGAAGATCGGGATCGCGCCGCCCTGCCGCGCCTGGCCGATGATCTCGCGGCCATCATTGAGCAGGCTCGCCACGCCGTCAGATTGCAGCCCCGCGAAATAATCGCGCGCCTTCGTCTGGCTCTCCGGCGCGATCAGAAAGGTGAAGTGCTGACCCACGACATCGCTCTGGTCATAGCCGAACAGGGCCTCGCCCGAACGGTTCAAGGCGAGGATGCGTCCCTGCGAATCGATGAGCGCAAGGCCGTCCGTGGCCGTATCGAGAATGGCATTGAGCTCGCCCACCTCGGTCGTCAGGGCGCGCACTTGCGCTTCGAGCCTTGCGCGCAGCTCCTTCTCTTCGTCCCGGCGCAGCGTGAGAAGCGTCGCCGGCAGACCTTCCCAATCGATCGATTGAATGCGGACGCGAACCGAAGCGATCTCGCCCGAGGCCGTGCGCAGAGCCATCGAACTCGCTGCCGGGCGAGGGCACATGTTCGAAGATCCGCGCCATCCCGCCTGCGGCATGAAGCGCATCTTCGTCGGCATGGCCGAGGAGATCGCGCAGATAACGATTGGCATAGATCGGGACATCGTCACGGCTGACCAGAATGCCGAAGCCGAGCCGATCGAAGATCATTGCCGCATTGCGGCCGAGCTCCATTGCGACGGATGCTTCGGCGCGTGGCGGCGCTGCGGCCGCGATAGTCTCGGCCGCCAACGGTTCAACGGCCGGAGCGGGTGCGACCTCGGCCTCGATTTCGGTCTCAGTATCCGATCTGGCCGCGTGTCCTTGCGCGGCGATGGCGGCTTCATCGGCCAGAGCCGCGGCGATCTGGCGAAACGCCGTCTCCTCGTCATGACTGAGCGGCCCGTTTTTTGGCGCATGACGATCGAGAAGCGACGGCTTTTCGGGCATCTCGGCAGCGGCCGTCTTCGCGGCGATCCCGAAGGGACGCAAATGGATGACATTGTCGGCGGCGGGCCGCGCCGACGGCTCGGCCGCGGCGGTTGCGGGCGCCATGAACTCTTTCGGTTCGGCCGCAACGAGACGGTCGACATGGATGACGCCGAAGCCGCGATAGCCGTCGAAACGCCGGTCGAGCGTGAAGGCCGGCAGACCGCCGAGGCTCACCGGCACAGCAGCCGCCGCGCCGGCGATCGGCCACAGAACCTCGATGCCGCTGAACGTCTCTCTTTTGGCGAAAGCCCGGCCGACGGGTCCCTCCGGCGCATGCTCGAGATATTTCGCCACATCGCCGAAGTCGCGGCCGAGCAGATCCGCGGCAGCAGAGCCGACCACTTCGGCGAGCGGCGGCGTGATCTCGGTGATCTTGTCTTCCGTATCGGTGCGCCAGAGAAAGCGCACGGTCCGCTGATCGGCCAGACGGCCGGCGAGAACATTTCTGATCGCTTCGAGCGGCAAGATCGTTTGCGGGGCCGGCCCTGCTGTCGGCGGCGCCGGCTCGGCCGCCTCGAACGCCGCGGCGACGGGGGCCAGGGTGAGGCGCGCCGCTCGGGCGCCAAGCGCCGCCGCGATCAGCAGAGGTTCGGCGTGGCCGATTTCCTCTTGGCCGATTTCATTATGGCTGATGACATATCTACGGCAGAGAAAAGTGATGGTCTCGGCGACTGGCCCGAAGAAGAAGCGCAAGCGCTCGAGGCGCGGCCCTGATTCGGACGACAGGCTGCGCGTGAGATCGGCAAGGCGCCTGGCGCCGGGGTCGCGCGCTTCGAAGAGCCGCGCGGAGATCGCATCGAGATCTGCGGCGCCGAAGAGCGCCAGCAGCGCCTGGCTCGCGAAGACCACGCGGCCATTCTGCCCGGGGCCGGCTGCGGCCCTGGCGGCGAAAAGGGCAACCTCCTCGCTCTTGGAGAGCGAGAGCGCATCGAGCGCGGTTTCAACGTCCTGACGGCTGATGCCAAACTCGGAACAATAGGCTATCATGCGGCAGAGGCTCTCTTCCGGTCGTTCGTCGGCCCCCTCCGCCGCCACGGATAGCCTTAATGAATACCTAACCGTCGCTGCAGGCGCGGTCTACAGTTCGTTTCCCAGATCCTCGCAATTACATGGATTCACCGTTAACGGGCCTCGATCCACAATTAACTTTTCTGTCGCAGCGCTTTAAAGGTCGCTCAAACAAAAGCAAAATCAAAATGCTAGAGCATGTTCCGGACAAGTTGCTCGGCTTTTCCGATGTCTCATGAAGGACATGCTCCGGATTTTCCGATGCCTCCGAGCGGTGCTTTCGGCGGCAGGCGCCACACAAACTCAGGAAGTGCCGGCAGGCGTGCCGGTTCAGCCGCGCCGGCTTCATCCGATCTTGAGGAATTGGTCGAGCCGGGCGCCGGCCGCTCCAAATGAGAAGAATTGATCGCCTTCGATAGACATCGGATCTATCCGATGCAATCACGCCCTTGGACCATGCAAGTGACGAAGGGCAAGGCCTTGCAATCATGAGGCGATCCACTTAGTTTCCGGAACGCAGCAGGCCGCCATAGCTCAGCTGGTTAGAGCGCTAGATTGTGGATCTAGAGGTCCCCCGTTCGAGCCGGGGTGGCGGTACCATTCAGCAACCGAGCCTTGCGGGACATGGAAGCACAGATCGAAGCGCCGTATCGCTCCGATACGGGCGAGACGACACTTTTCGCCATGCTGGTGGCACTGAGCTTTGCGCATGTGCTGAACGACACGGTTCAATCGCTGCTCCCGGCCATCTATCCCATCATCAAGGCGTCTTTCGCTCTCGATTTCGGCCAGATCGGGCTGATCACCCTGGCCTTTCAGCTCACCGCCTCTTTCCTGCAGCCGCTCATCGGCCTTTATACCGACAGATATCCGAAGCCCTATTCGCTGGCGGCCGGCATGGGTTTCACGCTGTGCGGGCTGCTTTTGCTTTCGGTCGCACATCATTTCATCGTGCTCGTGGCGGCGGCCGCGCTCATCGGCGTCGGCTCTTCGGTCTTTCATCCGGAGGCCTCGCGCGTCGCCCGCATGGCCTCGGGCGGCCAGCATGGGCTGGCGCAATCCTTGTTTCAGGTCGGCGGCAATCTCGGCGCGGCAACAGGCCCCTTGCTCGCTGCCTTCATCGTCGCGCCGCACGGCCAGAAATCGATCGCCTTTCTCTCGCTCGTCCCGCTTCTCGCCATGGCCGTGCTGTTTTCCATCGGCAATTGGTATGCGCGGCAATTGGCGGCCAAGCGCCCGCGCCCGCACGCCAAGCTTCACCTCGAAGGGTTAGGACGCAAAAAAGTCGTCGTGGCGATCCTCATCCTGCTGGCGCTGGTCTTCTCGAAATTCTTCTATCTGGCGAGTCTCAGCAGCTATTACACTTTCTATCTGATCGAGAGGTTCGGCGTCTCGGTGCCGCACGCCCAGCTTCTGCTCTTCATCTTCCTCGCCGCCTCGGCGCTCGGCACCTTTCTCGGCGGCCCGATCGGCGACCGGATCGGGCGGCGTTATGTAATCTTCGGATCGATCCTCGGCGTGCTGCCCTTCACCCTCGCCCTGCCCTATGCCAATCTCTTCTTCACCGCCGTCCTGACGGTGATCATCGGGGTCATTCTCTCATCCGCCTTTGCCGCCATTCTCGTCTATGCGCAGGAATTGCTGCCGGGCCGGGTCGGCACCGTCGCCGGCCTTTTTTTCGGCTTCGCCTTCGGCATGGGGGGATTGGGCGCGGCGCTTCTCGGCGTGCTCGCGGACAAGACGAGCATCACCTTCGTCTATCATGTGAGCGCCTTTCTGCCGGCGATCGGGCTGCTCGCCTATTTCCTGCCGAAACGGCTTCCGCAATAGGGGCAAGCCGGACAAACTGATCGCAGTGGAAATAGCTTAGTTATCGGTGCGGAAAATGGCATCGATATCACGTGCGCTATGCAGCACGCGGAGGATGTCGATGCCATCCACGAGCGGCAAATAGAAAATCACATAGCGGCCAACGGGAAAGCTTCGCAGATTCTCCGCCAGATCGTCGCGGGCACGACCAATCTGCGGATTTTGGGCAAGTGTCTGAAATTTTTCATCGAGCTCGTCGATGAACGCATCCGCCCGCGCGTCGCTAGAACATCGTGCGCAAAAGTGTATGCGGTTTTGCGCTTAAACGATGCTCTAGCTTTTTGAATCGAGAGCATCTCATCCGCTTTCAAGCGATTTCACTTGAAAGCGGATGAGATGCTCTAGCGTCTGCAATGAAGTCCCAGATTTCGACAAGGTCGGCTTGGGCGCGCGGACGTTTGAGGATGCGCGGCATTCGTCATGTCTGGTCTGGACTTGCTTTCACAGTGCGTCTCTTGCGTCCCTCACGTTTGGTTTCTTCTGCGTTCCACGACGTGGCAGAGCCACTGCTCAATCCGTCCTGAATATCTTGCCGGAGCCGATCGAGCTTGGCCTCGCGCAAACGGTCTTGTTCTTCCATCAGGCGCAACGCCTCACGGATTACTTCGCTTGCAGAGGTGTAGAGGCCGGATGAGACTTTCTCTCTGACCATCTCTTCAAGCTCAGGGGTGAGATTGACGTTCATCGGTTGACAATCCGGATTTGGGCAAAAGCCATCCTATCCCGAATTGTCAGAAATTGGCAAAGATTGATAATCTGGGCTTCGGCTTGATTGTTAGCGCCCCAAAAAGTGAATGGGTTCATGTCGGAATTAGCCGATGAGCGTCTGGCCGTTCTTCGAAGCTTCGACCCACTCAGCTTAGGTGAGGCAGGCGACGCGATGTGCCGGTGCCGCTTTTACGACCTTGCCGGCTTGGCCTTGCCCGGGCAAGGCGCTCTATGGCAACGCAGGTCAGTCTCCCAGCGACCCGACGATGCCGCGGCTGGTGATGATGATCCAGCCGCCGTTTTTGCGTTCGATCGACTCGACCCTGCCGGCGCCGGGAATGGAATCGCCGCGCGCCACTTCGATGCTGCCCTCGGGGCCGTCCACAAGCGCCACGCCTTCATAGACGTCGCGCACGACCCAATCGGCGAGCAATTGCAGCTTTTTCTTCGGCTCGGCCGCGGGCGGCAAGGGCTGCGCCTGGCCTTTCGGCAAAGTCGGGCCAACCAGCGCGGTCTCGACTGCGGCGCCATGCGGCGCAGCCGCCTTGGCGATCGATCCGGTCGTCGCCGGTGCGCCGGTCGATGTTTCGGCGCGGCTGGTCTTCTGCGAAGATTTTTCCAGCTTGGCTTCTTCGCGCTCCATGCGATCGAGCCTGGCCGTGACCGAAGCCGTCGAGGCATCGGTTTCCGCCTTCGCGGTCTCGAAGCTCGCCTTCAGCCCATCGAGGCCCTTTTTCAGGCCGCGCATTTCCTCCGGACTCTGGCTCCGCACGGCGACCCGCAAGGCCTCGATCCGCGCCTGAAGCGTGTGGATCTCGTCGCCGAGCTTCTTGGTGAGATGGCGCATCTCGATTTGCTCGCCATTCGCTTGCGCCAGCTTTGTGGCGGCGCTGACCATCTGCGCCGCAGAACGGGCCGGAGCCGCCGCGCCGAAGAACTGGCTGCCGGTCGCGATCCCGACTCCAAAGAGGCAGAAGCCGAGCGCTGCCGGAGCGCCATAGCGGAGCCAGCCTTGCTTGAGAGCGAAGCCTTCCTTTGTCCAGCCTTGCTTGAAAGAAGCGCGGGGCGAGACGCGCTCGGCGGTGAAATCCGCATCCGATGGCGCATCTTTTGCGGTAAAATGGTGAGGGCTTTGAGAGCCATCGGTGCTTCGCGTCACCGGCGGAATGAGGACGATGGCCGACCCTTGTCGCGCCTTGGCCCTGCCATCGGCTGCCGATGGCCCTGATCTCGACCCGATCACCTCGCCGCTGATCGGCCGGGCCATTGGGCCTTGCGCGGCATCCGCCTTGTTCTCGCCCTCGGGCACATCTGCCGCGGCTTCGGAAGCGGAAGCGTCGGCAGAATTCTTCTCGGGCGCGGAGCCCCTGTCTTGCGAAAAGTCCATGTCCAGGCACCCGTCACAAGGTTAATGTTGCGTTACAGATTGCACCCCATTTTGTTAATAGCTTGTTAAAAGCGCAGCATTTTGAGGCCGGGATGGGGAAATCTTCGGGCCGCCGCCGGGATTTGGGGCTGCCGCGCGGGCGCGAAGTGCCCCGGCCCTCGGCGCGCATTTCCCTTGGCTTACTTTCTATTCTATGTCTGAGCCGTGAAGGACGATCGCATGCATGTCGATGGCAAGCCTTATCGAACCATCTGGGCCGCGGACCCTAAGGGCCCCGTCTCGATCATCGATCAGACGCGCTTGCCGCATGAATTTTCCGTGGTCGAGCTGGCGAGCCTCGCCGAGGCGGCGAAGGCGATCAAACACATGCTGGTGCGCGGCGCGCCGCTGATCGGCGTCACTGCGGCCTATGGGCTCGCCCTCGCCATGCGCGAGGATCCGTCCGACGCCAATCTCGCGGCGGCTTCCGCCGCGCTCTTCGCGACGCGCCCGACGGCGGTCAATCTCGCCTGGGCGCTCGCCACGATGCAAGCGCATCTTCTGCCGCTGCCGCAGCAGCAGCGCGCTGCCGCGGCTTTTGCCCGTGCGGAAGAACTCGCCGAGGAAGATGTCGCGCTCTGTGCGGCGATCGGCGATCACGGCCTCGGTTTGATCGGCAAGATCGCCGCGACGAAAGCCGGCGCCCCGGTCAATATCCTCACCCATTGCAATGCCGGCTGGCTCGCGACCGTCGATTGGGGCACCGCGACGGCGCCGATCTACAAAGCGCATGATGCGGGCCTTCCCATCCATGTCTTCGTCGACGAGACGCGGCCGCGCAATCAGGGCGCCTCGCTCACCGCCTGGGAGCTCGGCCAGCACGGCATTGCCCATCATGTCATCGTCGACAATGCCGGCGGCCATTTGATGCAGCATGGCGAGATCGATCTCGTCATCGTCGGCACCGACCGCACGACTGCCACCGGCGATGTCTGCAATAAGATCGGCACTTATTTGAAGGCGCTCGCCGCCAAGGATAATGGCGTGCCCTTTTTTGTCGCGGCGCCTTCGCCGTCGATCGACTTCGCCCTCTTCGACGGGGTGAAAGAGATTCCGATCGAGGAGCGCGGCGAAGAGGAAGTCAGTTTTATGCAAGGAGCGACTTCGGACGGGCGGATCGAACGCCTGCGTATCACGCCGCAGGCGAGCCCTGCCGCCAATCCCGCCTTCGACGTCACGCCTGCGCGGCTCGTCACCGGCCTCATCACCGAACGCGGCCTCGTCGCGGCCAATCAAGCCGCGCTCGCCGCGGCCTTTCCGGAGCGCACCGGCCGCAAGGAGATGATCAAGGAAACCAGAGATGAAATGTTCCGGCATTGATGTGCGGGGCGGCCGAACGAGGGCATAGGAGGGGGCATGGCAAAGTCCGTCGAGTTGAGCGCTTCCGGCAGGCTGCGGCGCGAAGCCCGCATGATCGGCCTGCTGTTTGCCAGCACCACCAGCATGATCGGCTCGGGCTGGCTGTTCGGCGCCTATCATGCGTCAAAGATCGCGGGTCCGCTCTCCATCTGGAGCTGGGTGGTCGGCGCCGTGATCATCATGCTGATCGCGCTGTGCTTTGCCGAGCTCGGGGCGCTGTTTCCGAGGAGCGGCGCGCTGGTGCATATGAGCCATGCGAGCCATGGCGACGGCCTGGGGCGCATCTGGGGCTGGATGCTGTTTTTGGCCTATGTCCCGATTCCCGCCGTCGAAGCCGAGGCCGTCGTCACCTATGCCAATAACTATCTTCCCTATTTCTTGGATCCAAAGAGCAGTCTTCTGACAACCGCGGGCTTCATCGTTTGCGCCCTGCTGCTCGGCGCCTTCGCCTTCATGAATCTGCTCGCCGTGCGCATGCTGCTGGGCTTCAACTCCATCATTACCTGGTGGAAGATCGCGGTGCCGATATTGACCGTCGTCGTGCTGATTGCCGCGAGCTCGCATTGGGATGTCTGGGCCGCGGATAAGAACAGCTACCAGGTCTCGGGCATCTTCACCGCATTGCCCGAGGCGGGCATCGTGTTCAGCTATCTCGGCTTCCGCACGGCGATCGATCTCGGTGGCGAAAGCTCCAACCCCGCCCGCCATGTCCCGATCGCGGTCATCGGATCGGTGCTGATTTCGGCAGTCATTTACATCCTGCTGCAGGTGGCCTTCCTGATGGCGCTGCGTCCCTCCGACATGGCGCAGGGCTGGACGCATCTCACCTTCGCCGGCCAGGCGGGGCCGTTCGCGGGTCTCGCCGAGACGCTCGGCCTCGGCTGGATGGCGACGCTGCTCTACATCGATGCCTATATTTCGCCGGGCGGCACCGGCCTGATGTATGTGACCGGCGGCTCGCGGGTCCTTTATGCCGTCGGCGAGATGGACGCCGGTCCACGCTGGCTGACGGCGCTGAACGCGGCGAAGGCGCCATGGCTTGCGGTGCTGGTGATGTGGGTCGTCGGCATCCTCTTCCTGCTGCCCTTCCCCGCGTGGAGGCTGATGGTGACTTATATCACGTCGATCACTGTCCTGACCTATGGGCTGGGGCCGATCGTGCTCTTGGTCCTGCGCCGCAGCCAACCGGATCTGCAGCGGCACTTCCTGCTGTGGAAAGCGGAGATCCTCGCGCCGCTCGCCTTCATCTGCAGCAATTGGATCATCTATTGGACCGGCTTCACGATCAATTCCTTCCTGTTCATCCTGGTCGGCGTCGGTTTCGTGCTTTATGCGGTGTACTATCATTTCATCGTAAGAAAGCCGGTGGAGCACTTCGGCTGGCGCTATATCGGCTGGCTGCTGCCCTGGTTCGGCGGCATGTGGGTGCTCTCCGCATTGAGCGATATCGGCGGCGGCTTTGGCCTGCTCGGCTTTTGGCCCGGCGTGGCGGCTGTCGCCGTCTGGAGCCTCGTCGTGATGGCGCTTGCCCTGCGCTCCGCATTGCCCGCCGCAGAAACCGCCGAGATCATGGTGCGTATGCAAGAAACCATGTGACAGACCGGCACAAGGCCCGAAACCGGATCGGAATGAGACCTGCGCGTCGTCTCGCTCCAAGGTCGCGAGACCTCGCTCAATCGGCTATTGCGTGAGCCGCGGATAAAGCCGCGCGGCGATCGCCACGAATGCGAGAAACACCAAAGTCAGCACCATCAGATCGAAGCCGACGCCATATTTGCTGGTGCCGCCGGCAAGCATGAGCGCGCGCAGCCCGTCGACTTCATAGGTCAACGGATTGAGCGAGGATATGGTGCGCAGCCACGCCGGCATGATGTCGATCGGATAGATCGCATTGCTGGCAAAGAAGGTCGGCATGGTGAGAACCTGGCCTATCCCCATGAATCTCTCGCGCGTCTTCACCAGACAGGCGATAATCAGCGAAAATGTCGAAAAGAGCCCCGAGCCGATCGCAATCAGCGCGACGACGCCGATGATGTGCAGCGGGCCGAAGACGATATGAATGCCCATGAAAGCGGCGAGCGCATAGACGATCGCCGCCTGGACGAGGCCGCGCACGGCGGAGGAAATGGCTTTGCCGAAGACGAGCGCGCTGCGCGGTGCCGGGCTCACCATATAGCGGTGAAGGACGCCAAGATCGCGCTCCCAGATCGCGGCGATCCCATAGAAGATCGCCGCGAAGAGCACGCTTTGCGCGAGAATGCCGGGGGCGATGAAATCGAGATAATTGCCGCCCCCGACATTGAGGCCGCGAACCTGCGCCATGACCTGGCCGAAGAGCAAGAGCCAGATCGCCGGCTGCAACGCGCGGGTGAAGAGTTCGCCCGGATCATGCCGCAGCTTGCGAATTTCCGCATCGGCGACGGCGAAGACCTGGAGCAGATAATCGGCGACGCGGCCAAGGATGCGGCCAAGGATGCGGCGAAGGGTACCGCCCTCAGCCACGGGCGCGGATACTGCGCCGGGTTTGCTGCGTGTCACGATAAGAGCCTCCGCTGTCGATCACGGCACCTGTGACATGCGCAAAGACATCGTCGAGGCTCGCCCCCGGCCCGACACGGTCCTTGAGTTCCTGCGGCGTGCCGACCTCCTGCAATCGGCCATTATGCAAAATCCCGATCCGGTCGCACAGAATATCCGCTTCCTCCATCATATGGGTGGTGATGAGAATAGTGGTGCCGAGTTTTTCGCGCAGCTCCCTGACATGAGTCCAGACGGCATGGCGGGCGACCGGATCGAGCCCGACCGTGGGCTCGTCCATGAACAGTACGGCCGGCTCATGCAGCATCGATTGCGCGATTTCGAGGCGGCGGATCATGCCGCCGGAATAGGCCGAAACCTGACGGTCGGCTGCCTCGGTCAAGCCCATCATGGCGAGGGCCGCAGCGATCCTGGCTTGCCGCTCGCGCCGCGGCAGAGCATAGAGCCGCGCCGAAAGCAGAAGATTCTCATAGCCCGTCAAACTGCCGTCGGCCGACAAGAGCTGCGGGACATAGCCGATCCTGCGGCGCACTTCTGCCGGCTGGCGCCTGATGTCGAAGCCGGCGATCTGGGCCGTGCCGGACGTCGGCGGCAGCAGGGTCGTCAGCATTTTCACGAGCGTCGATTTGCCGGCGCCATTCGGACCGATCAGGCCGAAAATCTCGCCGGTCCATATGGCCAGGGAAATATCATCGGCCGCAACAAGGTCGCCGAAGCGCTTGGTGAGGTGGACAATCTCGATGATGAAGGGACGCGTGCTCATGCCGTGCATCATGCCGGACTTCTGCGGTCGGATCTGGCCTCATTTAGCTCGGACGGCTTGATCTTCATTGTGGTGAATCAAAAGCGTCTGCGCCCATCCGGCTATTGTGAAAAGGCGAGGCCGAGCCGCACAGTAAGGCTCGGCTCGGCATTCGGCAGGTCACGATTGCGTGTAAGGAAAGGACGCTAGATATGAAGCCTTTCGCCTTGGCACTTGTCATCATCGCCGCGGCTTTTGCCGCGCTTCATGCGCAAGAGCGCGCACCCAATGGCGCGCCTGCGCAGGCCGGTGCCGCCCTGGCCGATATCATGAGCACCACCCAATTCCGCCATCTGAAGCTCGGCTATGCCGGGCAAGTCGCGAATTGGCTGCTCGCCCATTATGAAATGACTTTGATGAGACAGAGTTTCGACCTCGCGGCGCGATCCTATCCAAAGGTCGGCAATGTGCCTTTCGCCGAGCTCGTCAAGACAAAGAGCACGCCGGCGCTCGATGACATCGGGCGGGCGATTGCGGTGCGGAACCGTCAACGCTTTGCCATGGCCTTTCAAAGGCTGACGGAGGCCTGCAACAGCTGCCATCAGGCGAGCGGCTTCGGCTTTGTGGTGATGCGCGTGCCGACGCTGTCGCCGTTCAGCAATCAGGTCTTTCCGCCCGGGAAATGAGATCGCAGATGAGGCGAAGGCAGGTCAGCGCGGCAGGACCGTCGAGCCCATGAGATAGAGATCGACATTATAGGCCGCCTGGCGGCCTTCGCGGATCGCCCAGACGACCAGCGACTGGCCGCGCCGCATGTCGCCGCAGGCGAAGATTGTCTCGGCCGAGGCTTTGTAAGTCTTGGTATCGGCCGCGACATTGCCGCGCGGATCGAGCTTCACGCCGAGCTTCTCCAAAAGCCCCTCGTGCAGGGGCGAGACGAAGCCCATAGCGAGCAGCACGAGATCTGCCTCGATCTCGAAGGAGCTGCCGGCAATCTCCTGCATCTTGGAATCGACGCGCACGCAGCGCAGCTTCTTCACTGCGCCATTCTCGCCGACGAATTCCTTGGTGAGGACGCCGAAATCGCGTTTGGCCCCTTCCTCATGGCTTGAAGAGGTGCGCAGCTTCAAGGGCCAATCGGGCCAGGTGAGGAGCTTGTTCTCCTTGTCCGGCGGCTGCGCCATGATCTCGAGCTGGGTGACGCTGACGGCCCCCTGCCGCACCGATGTGCCGATACAGTCAGAGCCCGTATCGCCGCCACCGATAACGACGACATGCTTGCTCGACGCGAGGATCGGATCATTGCTGAGGATCGGCTCGCGGCCGATCCGCCGGTTCTGCTGGGGGAGAAACTCCATGGCGAAATGGATGCCCGAAAGATCGCGGCCGGGAATCGGCAGATCGCGCGGCTTTTCGGCCCCGCCCGCAAGCACCAATGCATCATATTCGGCGACGAGCTTTGCGGGATCGCGATCGACGCCGACATTGACGCCGCCATGAAACTGCACGCCTTCGGCGACCATCTGGTGCACGCGGCGGTCGATCAGATGCTTTTCCAGCTTGAAGTCGGGAATGCCATAGCGCAGCAGGCCGCCGGCTTTAAGATTCTTCTCGAAGACATGCACTTCATGTCCGGCGCGGGCCAGCTGCTGGGCGCAGGCGAGACCGGCAGGCCCCGAGCCGACAATGGCAACGCGCTTGCCGGTCTTGCGCTCGGCCGGCTCCGGCTTGATCCAGCCATTGGCGAAGGCGCGGTCGACGATCGCGCATTCGATCGTCTTGATCGTCACCGGATTGTCGTTGAGGTTCAAGGTACAGGCGGCCTCGCAAGGCGCCGGACAGATGCGGCCGGTGAATTCCGGAAAATTATTGGTCGAATGGAGATTGCGCGCGGCTTCTTGCCAATCCGAATGATAGACGAGATCGTTCCAATCGGGGATCTGATTGTTGACCGGGCAGCCGCTGTGACAATAAGGGATGCCGCAATCCATGCAGCGCGCCGCCTGATCCTTCGTCGCCTCTTCCGAGAGCGGGATCATGAACTCGCGATAATGCCTGATGCGGTCGGAGGCCGGCTCATAGCGCCGATCCCGCCGGTCGATTTCGAGGAAGCCCGTAACCTTTCCCATACCCTATCCGATTATGTGTGGCGCCTTCATTCCCCCGCAGCAGCCAAGAGCGGCAGCTCGTCGTCCTTCTGCGCCATCATCTCTTCCAGCGCGCGGCGATATTCGACCGGCATCACCTTGCGGAACTTGCTCTTATACTCGTCCCATTTGTCGAGGATCGTCCGCGCCCGCAGCGAGCCCGTGTGGGCGGCGTGATTGGCGATGAGCTGGCGCAGGCGCTCGGCATCGTAACGCGTCATGTCGCGCATCACATCGACGCGGCCATGGAAGTCGAGATCGCCGCCCTGGTGATAGCTCTTCTGCATCGCTTCCTCTTCTTCCACGACCGGTTCGAGATCGACCATGGCGAGATTGCAGCGCGCCGCGAAGGTTCCGTCCTCATCGAGCACATAGGCGATGCCGCCCGACATGCCGGCGGCGAAATTGCGGCCTGTCCTGCCGATTACGACGACGACGCCGCCCGTCATATATTCACAGCCGTGATCGCCGACGCCTTCGACCACGGCGATTACACCTGAATTGCGGACGGCGAAACGCTCGCCGGCGACGCCGCGGATATAGCATTCGCCCGCGATCGCGCCATAAAGCACCGTATTGCCGACGATGATCGACTCTTCCGCGACGACCCGGCTCGATGCCGGCGGATAAATGACGAGCCGGCCGCCGGACAGGCCCTTGCCGACATAATCATTGGCCTCGCCTTCGAGCTCCAAGGTCACGCCGCGCGCGAGCCAGGCGCCAAAACTCTGGCCGGCCGTGCCTTTCGCATGCACATGGATCGTGCCATCCGGCAGGCCGGCATGGCCGTAGCGCCGCGCGATGACGCCCGACAGCATGGCGCCGGTCGTGCGGTCCGTGTTGTTGATCTTTGTCTCGATGCGGAGCTTCGTCCCATGTTCGATCGCAAGTTCCGCCTGTGCAATGAGCTGCCGGTCGAGCACATTGGCGAGACAATGGTCCTGCCGCGTCGAACGGAAGAGCGCTTCTGGATCGGCTGCCCAAGGCTTATGGAAGAGCTTTCCGAAATCGAGGCCTTTCGCCTTCCAATGATCGACGAACTTCTGCTTGTCGAGCATCTGCATCTGGCCGATCATTTCATTGAAGCTGCGATAGCCGAGCGCCGCCATCAATTCCCGCACCTCCTCGGCGACGAAGAAGAAGAAATTGATGACATGCTCGGGCTGGCCGACGAAGCGCTTGCGCAGCACCGGATCTTGCGTCGCAATGCCGACCGGGCAAGTGTTGAGATGGCATTTGCGCATCATCACGCAGCCGGCCGCGATCAGTGGCGCGGTGGCAAAGCCGAATTCATCGGCGCCGAGCAAAGCACCGATGACGACATCGCGTCCGGTCCTGAGGCCGCCGTCGACCTGCACGGCGATGCGCGAGCGCAGCCGGTTCATGACGAGCGTCTGATGGGTCTCGGCGAGACCGATCTCCCACGGGCTGCCGGCATGCTTGATCGACGTCAAGGGCGAAGCCCCGGTGCCGCCTTCGAAGCCGGAAATCGTGACGTGATCGGCGCGCGCCTTGGAAACGCCGGCCGCGACCGTGCCGACGCCGACTTCCGAGACGAGCTTCACCGACACATCGGCGTCCGGATTGACATTCTTCAGATCGAAGATGAGCTGCGCGAGATCCTCGATCGAATAGATGTCGTGATGCGGCGGCGGCGAAATGAGGCCGACGCCTTGCGTCGAATGGCGCGTCTTGGCGATCACCGCATCGACCTTATGGCCGGGCAATTGGCCGCCTTCGCCAGGCTTTGCGCCTTGCGCCATCTTGATCTGCATCATGTCGGAATTGACGAGATATTCCGTCGTGACGCCGAACCGGCCGGAAGCCACCTGCTTGATCGCCGAGCGCATCGAATCGCCGTTCGGCAAGGGCTTGTAGCGATCGGATTGCTCGCCGCCCTCGCCCGTGTTCGATCGACCGCCGATGCGGTTCATCGCAATCGCGAGCGTCGTATGCGCCTCGCGCGAGATGGAGCCGAAGGACATGGCTCCTGTCGCGAAGCGCCGCACGATCGAGGCCGCAGGCTCGACCTCTTCGAGCGGCACCGGCAAGCGCCCGTCCTCTTCCGCCCCCTTGATGCGGAAGAGGCCGCGGATCGTCAGAAGCTGCTCGCTCTGATCATTGAGCAGCGCCGCATAGGCGCGATATTGCTCGCGCGAATTGGCGCGCACGGCATGCTGCAGCAAGGACACGGTCTGCGGCGACCATGAATGCGCCTCGCCGCGCATGCGGAAGGCGTAATCGCCGCCGATGTCGAGCGCATTACGATAGATCGGCGCATCGCCGAAGGCATCCCTGTGCCGGCGCATTGTTTCTTCGGCGATTTCGACGAGACCGATGCCGCCGATCTGCGAGGCCGTGCCGGTGAAATAGCGCGCGACGAAATCCTCGGCGAGGCCGACGGCGTCGAAGATCTGCGCACCGCAATAGGACTGATAGGTCGATATGCCCATTTTGGACATGATCTTCAAAAGCGCCTTGTCGACCGATTTGACATAGCGCTTGCAGGCCTCGGCGCCGTCGATCTCGTCGGGGAATTCCTCCGCCATGGCGGCGATGGTCTCGAAGGCGAGATAGGGATTGATCGCCTCCGCCCCGTAGCCGGCGAGCAATGCGAAATGATGCACTTCGCGCGCTTCGCCCGTCTCGACGACGAGGCCGACCGAAGTCCGCAAGCCCTTGCGGATCAGATGATGATGCACGGCCGCGGTGGCGAGCAGAGCGGGAATAGGGATGCGGTCCGGACCGACGAGACGATCGGAGAGCACGATAATCGTATAGCCGCCGGTCACCGCCTGTTCGGCGCGGTCGCAGAGCCGCGCCAGCGCCTCGGCCATGCCTTCGGCGCCGCGCTCGGCGGAATAAGTGATGTCGAGCGTGCGCGTGTCGAAAGTCTCTTCGACCATGCCGATGGCGCGGATCTTTTCGAGATCCGCATTGGTCAGGATCGGCTGACGGACTTCGAGCCTCTTGCGCTTCGCATTGCCGGCATGATCGAAGATGTTCGGCCGCGGCCCGATGAAGGAGACGAGGCTCATGACGAGCTCTTCGCGGATCGGATCGATCGGCGGATTCGTCACTTGCGCGAAGGTCTGCTTGAAATAGGTGTAGAGCAGCTTCGCCTTGCTCGACAGCGCCGAGATCGGCGTGTCATTGCCCATCGAGCCGACCGCCTCCTGCCCCGTCACCGCCATCGGCTCGAGCAGCATGGAGAGATCTTCCTGCGTATAGCCGAAGGCCTGCTGGCGATCGAGCAGCGAGACATCGCTGCGCGTCGCCCGCGCATCGACCGGGTTCAGCTCTTCGAGCTTGATCTGCGTACGGGCCAGCCATTCGCCATAGGGATGCAAGGTTGCCAGGCTCTTCTTGATCTCGTCATCGGCGATGATGCGGCCTTGTTCGAGATCGACGAGCAGCATCCTGCCCGGCTGCAGCCGCCATTTGGCGATGATCTTCTCCGGCGGGATCATCGGCAGCACGCCCGCCTCCGATGCCATGACGACGAGCCCGTCATCGGTGACGATGTAGCGGGCCGGCCGCAGACCGTTGCGGTCGAGCGTCGCGCCGATCTGGCGCCCGTCGGTGAAGGCGACGGCGGCAGGACCGTCCCAAGGCTCCATCAGAGCGGCATGATATTCATAGAAGGCGCGGCGATCCTCATCCATCAAAGGATTGCCGGACCAGGCCTCGGGGATAAGCATCATCATCGCATGGGCGAGCGAATAGCCGCCCTGGACGAGGAATTCGAGCGCATTGTCGAAACAGGCGGTATCCGACTGCCCTTCATAGGAGATCGGCCAGAGCTTCTCGATATCATTGCCGAAGAGATCCGAGGACACCGAGGCTTGCCGCGCCGCCATCCAATTGAGATTGCCGCGCAGCGTGTTGATCTCGCCATTATGGGCGACCATGCGATAGGGATGGGCGAGCGACCAGGTCGGAAAAGTATTGGTCGAGAAGCGCTGATGCACGAGGGCGAGCGCCGATTCGAACAGCGGATCCTGCACATCCTTGAAATAGTCGCCGAGCTGGGTCGCCAGCAAAAGCCCCTTGTAGACGATGGTGCGCGACGAGAGGCAGACCAGGTAGAATCCCTTCGTCCGCGGATCGCGCCGTTTGTAGACCGTGTTCGAAATCACCTTGCGCAGGATGAAGAGCCGGCGCT
The DNA here is from genome assembly GCA_963704745.1 of uncultured Alphaproteobacteria bacterium. GTDB lineage: Bacteria > Pseudomonadota > Alphaproteobacteria > Rhizobiales > Beijerinckiaceae > Methylovirgula. The sequence continues at coordinate 1,326,779 of OY969936.1, read as the reverse complement.
CGAAGAGATCCTGCTCGGCAGCGCCCGTCCCGGCATTGGCGCCGCGGCCGACGAAGATCTGCCGGATCACCGGTTCCGTCGGCTTGACGCTCTCGCCGAGCCCGCGCGAATCGACCGGCACATCGCGCCAGAAGAGAAACAGCTGCCCCTCGTCGGCCACAGCCTTTTCGATGATCGCCTCGACGATCGCCCGGCCTTCCGGATCGCGCGGCAGGAAGATATTGCCGACGGCGTAGTCGCCCGGCCCGGGCAGAGCAAAGCCGAGCTTTGCCGCCTCGCCGGCGAAGAAGCGGTGCGGGATCTGCACCAGCATGCCGCAGCCGTCGCCCGCCCGCGCGTCGGCGCCGACCGCGCCGCGATGGTCGAGATTGAGCAGAATCTCGAGCCCCCTGGCGACGATCTCATGCGATTTGCGGTTATGCATGTCGGCAATGAAGCCGACGCCGCAGGAATCGTGCTCGCGATCCGGAGAATAAAGACCTTGGGCCGGCGGCAGAGCGGGATCGAGAAAGGTCTGATCGAGCATCGACGAAAATCCTGGTACAAAAGACGCAGGGATGGTGCGAAACGGGCGTTTCGGACGGCCGGTCCGGCCGATCGCCGCACGTTGATCCCGCTCACCATCCTTCATGTTCCGCCCCCAGCTTGCATCCCGAAGCCCGTCCAAAAACGCTGCCTCGCAGCAAACCCATTGCGCAATATCAGAAAGCGCCAGGCAGAAGGGTCGAGCCGAAGGGCCAGGCGGCCTTGCAGCTGGCGGGCGTCGGTAAAGGAAAATGGCAGAAATATGCCTAATGGCAAATGGTCAGCAAGGCTGTCCTATCAATATCGTGGCAAGATTACAGATTTGTCGAAAAACACAAGCGCATTCTGAATGCTTCGACGCGACATATCGACGGCAGGCCGGCCGCCGCGGCCCGTCGAGGCTCCCAAAACAAGCGCGAAGCGCGGCGCGGAATTGACTTTCTTCTCAGATGTCATTCAACGCGGCTCTTTCAACCGATCGGGCGGCCTCCCAGTGTCGCCAAACGAGTTCCGGAAAGCGCCGATGCCCGTGCATACCGCTCACTCAGCCGCGCCTGCGCCGCCAGGCCTCGGCAGCGACGAAGCCGAACGTCGGCTTAAAGCCTATGGCCCCAATGCCGTCGTCGAAGAGCCTGCGCGCCCATTCCGCCGGATCGCTGAGAAATTCTGGGCTCCGGTTCCCTGGATGCTGGAAGCGGCGATCCTCTTGCAGCTGGCCATCGGCGAACAGGTCGAAGCGGCTTTCATCGGCTTGCTGCTTGTGCTCAACGCCGTGATCGGCCTGATCCAGGAAGGCCGCGCCAACCACGCCCTGGCGGCGCTCAAATCCCACTTGACGCTCACGGCCTCTGTGCGCCGCGACGGGCAATGGGTCAAGCTGGCGAGCGACGGGCTGGTCCCCGGCGATATCGTCAAAATCGCGCTCGGCGCGATCGTCCCTGCCGATCTGCGCGTCGTTGCCGGCGCAGTGCTCGTCGATCAGTCCATGCTAACGGGAGAGTCGGTGCCGGTGGAAGCCGGCCCCGGTTCGGCGCTCTATGCCGGCGGCATCGTCCGCCGCGGTGAAGCCATAGCCGAAGTGACGGCAACCGGCGCGCACACCTATTTTGGCCGCGCGGCGGAACTCGTCCGCATCGCCCATCACGACAGCGCGGAACAGAAGGCCGTCCTCGGTCTGGTTCGCAATCTCGCGGTGCTGAACGGTGCCGTCGTCATCCTCATGATCGCCTATGCCTATGGCATCGGCATGCCGGCGAGCCATTTCATCCCGCTCGTTCTGACCGCCATCCTCGCCTCCATCCCCGTCGCGCTTCCGGCAACCTTCACCCTGGCGGCCGCGCTGACGTCGCGCACGCTCGTCTCGCGCGGCGTCCTCCCGACGCGCCTCGCCGCGATCAATGAGATTGCCGCAATGGATGTCCTATGCGCCGACAAGACCGGGACCTTGACCAAGAACGCGCTGCGGGTCGACCTCGTCCGGCCTTTCGCACCGACCACATCGGAAGAGCTTTTGGCCTTTGCCGCTCTCGCCAGCTCCGAGGGCGGCCAGGACCCGGTCGACGAGGCGGTTCGCCGCGCCGCCCAGGGCAATCGCGTGCTGGCCAGCTTCAGCCTTCTCTCCTTCGAGCCTTTCGATCCGGCGCTCAAGCGGACCAAGGCGCTCGTCCTCGACCAATCGGGGGAAAAACAGGAGATCGTCAAAGGCGCGCCGCATCTGATCGCGTCTACGGGTTCGGCAGCTCCGGATGCGCTCGCTGCGGCCGACCAAATGGCGGCACAGGGCCACAGAGTCCTCGCCGTCGCCGCCGGCGCGCCGGGAGCCCTGGCGCTCATCGGGCTCATCGGCCTCAGCGATCCGCCGCGCGAAGATTCCGCCGGACTCATCGGCGAGCTTCGCAAATTGGGGGTGACCACCATCATGGTCACGGGCGACGCGCCCGCGACCGCTGCCAGCGTGGCGCAGGCGGTTGGTCTCGGCAGCCGCATCTGCCCGGCGGAGGCGATCGCGAATGTGGCGGAGCCGACCGGTTTCGACGTTTATGCCGGCGTATTTCCCGAGGATAAATTCCGGCTCGTCAGGAAATTGCAGCAGGAAGGCCACATTGTCGGCATGTGCGGCGACGGCGCCAATGATGCGGCGGCGCTACGCCAGGCGCAGGTCGGCATTGCCGTCTCGACCGCCACCGATGTCGCCAAATCGGCCGCGGCCATCGTCCTCACGGCGCCGGGGCTCGCGGGGATCGTCGATGCCGTCAAGGAAGGGCGCGCGACGGCCCAGCGCATATTGACCTACACGTTGAACGCCCTTCTCAAGAAGATCGAGACGGTTCTCTTCCTTGCCGCCGGGCTGGTGATGACGCATCATCTCGTCATCACGCCGATGTTCATGGTCTTGTTCCTCGTCATCAACGATCTTTTGACCATGTCGCTGACCACCGATCGCGCCTTCGTGTCCGAACATCCGGTCGTCTGGCGCCTGGGCTCGATCACGATCCTCGCGGTCGTGTTGGGGCTGTGCAAACTGGCCTTCTCGACTGCGGTGCTCGCGGCCGGCAAATTCCTGCTCGGGCTCGATCTCGCTCAGCTCAGGACGCTCGCCTTCACGGTCCTCATTCTCGGCGGCCAGGCGATGATCTTCGCGATCAGGGAAAGGCGGCGGCTGTGGAGCTCGCGCCCGAGCGCCTGGCTCATTGCCTCTTCCGCCCTCAGCTTCGCCATCGCCGCCATCCTCGCCTTGGGCCATGTCTTGATGGCGCCTCTGCCGATCGGCATCGCCATTGCGGTCCTCGTCGCGACGCTTGCCTTCGGCTTGGCGATCGATGCCGTCAAGCTCGCGCTGCTCAAGCTTTTCGTCCCGGCGTGAGCCAGGACTGGCCGTGCGCCGGGCGCGACCGCCCTCTCTGGAGCATTCTGCAAAATGGATTTCGCCAGCGACAATAGTGTCGGCGCCAGCGCCGAAATCCTCGCCGCCGTCGCCGCCGCCAATGCCGGCGCGGCACCCGCCTATGGCGAGGATCCTTGGACCGCCAAGGCGCTCGCCCGCCTCGACGAAGTCTTCGAAAGGCGCACCGCGAGCTTTCTCGTCGCGACCGGCACGGCAGCCAATGCTCTGGCGCTCGCGGCGCTGACGCCGCCCTATGGCGCCGTCTTCTGCCATAGCAGCGCGCATGTGATGGAAGATGAATGCGGCGCGCCGGAGTTTTTCACCGCCGGCGCCAAGCTCGTCGGCATAGACGGTGCGGCGGGCAAGATCACGCCCGACGCCTTGCAGGCGACGCTCGCCCTCTTTCCGCGCGGCCTCGTCACCCACGTGCAGCCTGCGGTCCTATCGCTGTCGCAGGCGACCGAATGCGGCACGCTCTACACATGCGCGGAAATTGCCGGTCTCGCGTCGATCGCCCATGCAGCCGGCATCGCCGTGCATATGGACGGCGCACGTTTCGCCAATGCGCTCGCCGCGCAAAATTGCACGCCGGCAGAGATGAGCTGGAAGGCCGGCGTCGACGTGCTCTCCTTCGGGGCGACGAAGAATGGCGCGCTGGCCTGCGAGGCGGTGATTTTCTTCGATTCCAGGCGGGCAGAGAGTTTCGCCTATCAACGCAAACGCGGCGGCCATACTTTATCGAAAGGCCGCTTCCTCGGCGCGCAAATGACGGCCTATCTCGAGGCCGGCCATTGGCTCGACCTCGCCGGCAAGGCCAATGCGCGAGCGGCCAAGCTTGCGGCGGGCCTGGCGCAAGTGCCGGGGATCAGATTGGTCTGGCCTTGCGCCGCCAATGAAATCTTCGTGCTTCTGCCGCGCCCCGTCGATCGCGCCTTGCGGGCGGCCGGCGCGCATTATTACGACTGGACGTTCAATGCCGTCGATCGGGCGCTGGCCAAGCCCGGCGACGACGAGCTTTTCATTCGTCTCGTGACCTCTTTCGCCACCCGGCCCGCCGAAGTCACCGAATTCCTCGCTGCAGCCCAGGCGGCGGCGCCTTGATCGGAGACCGAAGATCCCTTCACCGCCGCAATTGTTGCCGACTTTCGCCGAAATCATTGCCAAATTTGTAAGAGCGCATCCGCGCGTCTGTCCTGGAACGCTGAATCAGCTGCCGCGAGAGGCGCAAACTCTCTGAGCATAGGCCCGGATGGAGGCAGATCATGAACGGCTCAGACAAAAGGCTGATGGACGTGCCCTGCCGCAGGCGTAGGGAACGGAAAGCCGCCGGACTGGCGACCTTTGGGTTCTTGGCGCTCGGCTTCACTGCCGGCCTTCCCGCCCCTGCCGCGCAGGCGCAATTCTTCGGCTGGTGGTCGTGGCATGCAGACGAAGGTCCGCCACCACTTCCGCCGAGAGATATCGGACGATCAGCGAAGCCACGGCGCGCCACCGGAGCCGATGTCAGCCACCGCCTTGTTCCTTTGGCGGAGATCCGCCGCCGGGCAAGCTCGCTCGGCCTTCGTCTCGTTGCCACGCCGCACCGCCAAGGCCACGTTTACATCGGCTTTGGCGAAGACACGCAGGGCCTGCTGCATCGCCTTGCCTTCGACGCCCATGAAGGCAGGCTCATCGAAAATGTGACCTCCGGCGTCAGAGCGAAGACGCGCCCCGCCCAGCCAGCGTCCATCGCTCCGCCAGCGCCGCCGCATCCGGCCGCGCCTACGCAGGCGACCAAGACGCCAGCGCCGCCCGACAAGCCTGCCGCCGCCGCCGCCTCCACCGTCACGGCAAGGGAGCTGTCTCCCATTACGCCGGAGCCGCGATATCTGGCCACGCCCGCCCCGCGCGATAGCGATGCCGACAAGGATTAGCGCATCGTGCGAAAAAGTGGGCACCGGTTTTTCGCAACAAACGATGCGCTTTCGAAAAACTAGAGCATGATGCCTAATGCATCATGCTCCAGCGCAGTTCACAACACAAAGGGCGCCTCGCGGCGCCCTTCCAAATGGCTCGGTTTCACAGGACGATCAGGCCGCCTTGGCCGCCTCGACCACCTCCGGGCGCTTGGCTGCAGGCGTCGTGATGTCGATCTGTCGCGGCTTCTGAGCCTCCGGCACCTCGCGGACGAGATCGACATGGAGCAGGCCGTTTTCGAGGCTCGCCGCTTGCACCTGAACATGATCGGCGAGCTGGAACCGGCGCTCGAAAACGCGTGCGGCAATGCCTTGGTAGAGCAGCTCGGTCTTCGGCGCGCTTTCGCTCTGCGGCGCCTTGGAGCCGCGGATCGTCAGATTGCCTTCCTTGACCTCGATTGCGAGCTCTTTGTCGGCAAAGCCCGCGACCGCGACAGTAATGCGATAGGCATTATCGGCGGTGCGTTCGATATTATAGGGCGGGTAGGACGGCGCCGCCTCGAAGCCGGCCGCCTGATTGACGAGATTGAACAGGCGGTCGAAACCCACGGTCGAACGATAGAGCGGCGAAAGATCGATTTGACGCATTTCATCCTCCTAAATGAAGCGAGTGCGCGACATGGCAAGTCACTGCGCCGAAGCGCTGCGTCCGGCCCTGCCTATGTCCGTCGGCGCGTCCCGTTGCGGCCCGCGCTCAATTTGATGTGGGGGCGGATTTCTTGGCCCGCAAGGGCGAATTCCGCGCGAAATTCGATTTGGCTTTTTCCGGTGCGCCTGGCGGTGCAAAGCTTGGCGCGCCAAACCGCAAGACAGATTCCCTGGCTTTCGTTCCGCCGCGCGCCGCGGCATAGGTAGAAGAGTAAGCAGAACGGAAATGGGCCAATGAATCTCACCGCCACGCCGGAGAATCCGCCGCCGCCGGGAGCCGTGGTCTCCGCACTTACGACAAAGGACGGTGTCGCTCTGCGCGTCGCGCGCTGGTCTGGCGGGGCTTCGAGCCGTGGTACTGTGGCCGTCCTGCCGGGCCACGCCGAATTCATCGAGAAATATTTCGAGACGATTGCCGAATTGTTGGACCGGCGCTTCGAGGTCGTCGCCATGGATTGGCGCGGCCAGGGCCTGTCGCAGCGCCAGCTCCGCAACCGTCGCAAGGCGCATATCAACGATTTCGATATTTACCAATTGGACCTTGCCGCGCTCGCCGAGAGCGTGCTCGAGCCGTTTTGCAGCAAGCCCTGGTTTGCGCTTGGCCATTCCATGGCGGGCGCGAATCTCATCGCGCAGGCGCGCGCCGGCCGTTCGCCTTTCGCGCGCATCGTCATGACGGCACCGATGATCGCCCTTGCCGGGCTGCGCTTCAAGAAGGCCGCGGAGCTCTTGGCCGAGGGACTCGATATTCTCGGCTTCGGCAGCGCCTATGTTCTGGGCGGCAGTGGGACGCCGGTCTATCTTCGGCGCTTTGCCGACAATCCCCTCACCTCGGATGAGGCCCGCTATCGGCGCGCGGCGGCGATCATCCGCGCCGCGCCCGACCTCGCCATTAGCGATCCGACGATCGGCTGGACGAATGCCGCCTTTCATCTGATGCGCCAGTTCGAAGATGCGGATTACCCGCGCCGGACGCTCACGCCCATCCTCGTCATCGCCGCCGGGGCCGACCGTGTCGTCGCCACGCCTTCGATCGAGAGTTTTGCGAGCCGGCTGAAGGCCGGGCGGGTCATCACCCTGCCCTATGCGCGGCATGAGATCCTGATGGAGCGCGATGTCTTCCGCGCCCAATTCTGGGCCGCCTTCGACAGCTTCATCCCCGGCGTCGAGGACAGGCTCGCCCAATCCATAGCGGCAGCGATGCACGCGCCGAAACGCAAGGCGTGGCGCCTGTGGCCGTGGCAGGGATCAGCCGCCTAGAGCATCGTGCGCAAAAGTGTGCGCGGTTTTGCGCGCGAACGATGCTCTACTTTTTTAAATCTAGAGCATCTTATCCGCCTTCAAGTGATTCTACTTGAAGGCGGGATGCTCTGGGCATGATGCCGAAAAGTTGCAGACTTTTCGGATAAGAGCATGCGTTTAAACAGCATGCGTTTACACAAAGGCTTGCTTAATCCGCCACCAGTTCCAACACGGCCGCATGGATGCGCCGGTCGCCGGCAGCGACGACATTGCCGCCCTGGGCCGCGCTGGCGCCGCGCCAATCCGTGACAATGCCGCCCGCGCCTTCGATGATCGGGATCAGCGGCGCGATGTCATAGGTCTTGACGCCGGCCTCCATGACGCAATCGACATGGCCGGCGGCGAGCATGGCGAATGCGTAGCAGTCATAGCCATAGCGCGAGAGCCGCACCGCCGTCTCGACCCGTCGGAAGGCGGCGAGCGCGTCGGGCGGAAAAAGCAGCGGCGAGGTCGTCATCAAAGTGGCCTCGGCCAGCGAGGCGCAGGCGCGCGTCGCAAGGCGGCGCTCCATCGGCGCATGGTCGGGACCCGGCCCGCGCCAGCGCGCCGCCTTGCCGTCGCCGCTGAAATATTCGCGGGTGAAGGGCTGCACCATCATGCCATAGATCGGCACCCCATTGTGGAGCAGACCGATCAAAGTGCCCCAGGTCGGAATGCCGGAGATGAAGCTCTTCGTGCCGTCGATCGGATCGAGCACCCAGACATATTCGGCATCGGCCCGATCGTTGCCGAATTCCTCGCCGATGATCCCATGATGCGCGAATGTCTGATTGATCAGGCGGCGCATCGCGACCTCCGCCGCGCGGTCGGCTTCGGTCACCGGATCGAACATGCCGCCGCGGCTCTTGTCCTCCGCCCCGAGCGAGGTGCGGAAGAAGGGCAGAAGCGTGCGGCCGGCCGCGTCGGCAAGCTGTTCGACAAAAGCGGCAAAATCGACGGCTGTCATGAACCGGCCTTCTGCGACGGAACCCAAAATGGCGAAAAATCCGTTCCCGGTTCGGAGGCGAACGTCAAGCTCCCGGACCGGAGGCCATGAAGGAAATCGGAAGACGCCGAAGGTCGGCGATCGGCCGATCGCCGACCGCGCAATCCGGCCAGAGACGCAGCACAGGCAAGATTGGCATGCGGCAGACGCCGTCAAGCCCGGGCTCGACAGATCGGCTGTATACAAAAAATTTACTGTTATATCAATCTTCTAGCAAAAATTCTGCGGCCAGCAGACGCAGCTGGGGAAAAACCGGTCCGAAGGGCTTGCGTTTTGTGCGACGCACGTGCATATTATTGCGGTGCGGCAACGCTGTTGTCGCCGATGCCCTCCTTGGGCGTTTCCTCCCTAGACTTGGGCCGCTTGTGGCAACGCAAGCGGCCTCTTTCGTTCTGGGAGCCCGCCTGTTGAGGATCGGCCGACACTCATTCAGCGGCGGCGCGTTCATTGCCGCGGCGCGCGGCGAGCAGGCAGCCGAGCTGATCGGCGACAAGGCAGAGATCGGCGGCAACCTGCGCGAAGCGCGGCGCCTTGTCCATCGTCCTTTCGTCCATATAGAGCGCGCGGTTCACCTCGATCTGCAGGGCATGGAAATGATTGGCGGGATCGCCGTAATGTTCGGTGATGAAGCCGCCGGCATAGGGCTTGTTGCGCATCACATTATAGCCGAGCCGGCGCAATTCATATTCGACTGTGTCGACGAGCCCCGTCTCGCAGCTCGTGCCATAACGGTCGCCGAGCACGAAATCCGCCTTGATCTTGCGATCCGCAGCGTCCTTGTCCGGCAAGGGCACGCTCGAGACCGAGGGCATTGAATGGCAATCGATCAGAACCGCGAGACCAAACAGCCGCTGCGCCCGTTCGAGCAGGTTTCGAAGGCTGCGATGATAGGGCTTGTAGAGCTTGTCGATCCGGGCGAGCCCCTCCTCGACCTTCAGCCGCTCGGCATAGATGACCTGCGAATCGCCGACGATGCGGGCGATCGTGCCGAGGCCGGCGGCGACCCGCACCGAGCGCGTATTGGCAAACACCGGCAGCCGGCCCTCGAACATGCGCGGGTCCAGCTCATAAGGCTCGCGGTTCAAATCCAGATAGGCGCGCGGAAAGCGGGCGCGGATCAGCGGCGCCCCATGCGCGACAACGCCGGCGAACAATTGATCGACATAGGCATCTTCCGACCGCCGCAAGGTCATCGCATCGAGCCGGGCCGCGGCCAAGAAGCGGCGCGGATAGACGGCACCGGAATGCGGCGATGAAAAAACCAGCGGTGACGCGAGCGCCGAAGGCTCGAGCACGTCGAAAGGCGGATCGAGCTCCGGTTCATGCGGTTGCCCCTCCGCAAGAAATTTCGCGGCCTGGCTGCGGCCGCCGGGCGGCCCGGAAGACATGAACTCTCCTTATATGGCCTGTTATATGGCCTGCCTCATATGGCCAAGACTTATAGACCCGAGACCTGCCGGCGGGCCTCTTGAGCGAAACTTGCGCGCGTCCGCCGCTCGTCCGGTGTGGCGACAAGCAGTGTGACAAGAGAAGCCGCCTGTGTCCACCATCCACTCATCACATGCCGGCTCGTCGGCGTCGGGAACGGTTAGAGGTGCTGCCGGAGCCTTCGGAACGTCTTTGGCGGGCAAAGATCCCGGGCTTTCACTCCATTTTTACCGGAAGCCGCTTTGATGGCGGCATCACTTGGAGCTGGGTGAGGAAAAGCGGGAACCTGTTTGCCGCCCGCATCAAGCTCCAAATTACAGAAATCGATCACGTTTCCAAGACATCGGATATATCCGATGTCTCCAAGATGACTTTGGATTGACCCAATCCAAAGTCATCTTGATCTCGAGGCCAAAATGACCGACAGCTCCTTTCCGCCGAATTTCCGGATCCTCCTCGCCGAAGACGACAATGACATGCGCCGCTTTCTCGCCAAGGCGTTGCAGAATGCCGGCTTTTGCGTCACCTCCTTCGACAACGGGCTCTCTGCCTATAACCGGTTGCGGGAGGAACCGTTTCAGCTGCTTCTCACCGATATCGTCATGCCGGAGATGGACGGCATCGAGCTCGCCCGAAGGGCGACTGAACTCGACCCCGACATCAAGGTCATGTTCATCACCGGCTTTGCGGCCGTGGCGCTGAACCCCGACAACAATGCGCCGAAGCACGCGAAAATCCTTTCCAAACCCTTTCACCTCAAGGATCTGGTGAACGAGGTCCAGCGTCTCCTCGCGGCCTGAAGCGCCGCCGCAGGCGCCCGACATCGAAGCCGCGATCGCAAGTCGTTGTTTTGACGCATGATCTTATCCGAAAAGTCGCGCCGACTTTTCCGGTTCATGCTCCGCATTGCCGCTTGCACCATAGCGGTCGAGCCGATATAGGCTGCCTTTCCGACGGCGCAAAGCGCAGTCCGGGCGCGTAGCTCAGCGGGAGAGCACTACGTTGACATCGTAGGGGTCACAGGTTCGATCCCTGTCGCGCCCACCATTCCGATCCAAAAATCCTGGCTCAGTCCCGCCGGCCGCGGGCGCGGAATTTTCTGGCAGATCCGCCACCAAGATTTTCTCCTGCTGTCGGATTAAGACGAAGCCATTTGGATAGCCGCTCGAACTTGCAGGCTAGAGCATCGTGCGCAAAAGTGTGAGCGGTTTTGCGCATAAACGATGCTCTACTTTTCTGAATCTAGAGCATCTTACCCGCCTTCAAGTGACTCCACTTGAAGGCGGGATGCTCAAGTGGTCTGCAGCGTCACATTCAACACTTATGTTGACTTCCACATTTATGTGGAAGTCAACATATTTATGAATGCACGAGAGCTTAAACGCTATCTCGCCAGCAAAGGCCGTACCTTTGAGACGCACAAAGGTCGGGAGCGGTCATCTAACTGTCCGCCTCGGCGATCGAAAGACGCAATTGCCTATGCACGGAGCTCGAAGGGAGCTCGGGAAAGGTCTCGTGCAGGCGATCCTAAAAGATTTGGGGCTCGAAAAATGATTGGATACGGCATCACCGTCACCCACGACGAAGGCAGTTTTCTCATTCGTTGCCCCGATTTGCCGGAAGTGATCACTTTCGCGACAAGCGAAAGCGAAATTGAGCGGCATGCGAAAGACGCCATTGAAGAGGCTCTTGCCGCGCGCATTCATGACGGCGAAGACATTCCAGTTCCAAGTGTGTCGTATGAGCGGATCGTCAAATTGCCGCTGATGACGGTCTTGAAAGCTACGCTGTACAAAGAGCTTCGATCACGGAATATTTCCCGTGCAGAACTCATGCGCCGGCTTGGATGGCAGCGCGAGTCCGTCGACCGCCTTTTTCGTCTCGATCACGCATCAAAGCTTGAACAGTTGGAGGCCGCTTTCGCCGCGATCGATGTTGAACTCGACGTCGCCTTCAAGAAAGTTGCTTAGGGCGTGGCCTGGCCATGGTGCATTCATAGCAACCACAGCCGATCCCCCGCCCTTCACCAGCGCAGCAGCTTCGATCCGGCGAGGCTGCCCATCGCCACGACGATGACCGTCGCAAGCCCGTACCAGGTCGCGAAAAAGAGCGGCGAATCATCCGGGCAATGGGTCGCATAGATGGCCGCCCCGATCGCGGCGGCGAGGAGACCCGCGCCGGCCCCCGCCAGCGTCGGATTCGTCGGCGCGCCGCGCCTCAAGATGATGAGGGCCGCAACCAGCGGTCCGAAGGCCAGAGTCGGAATGAAGAACACGCAAGCGCGGGCATAATGGCCCATCAGGCTGGTGCCCCAATGCGTCGGCGGCACCACCGCAAGCTCGATGATCACCGCCGCGGCGAGCACCACAGCGAGCAAGCCGAACATCATCGCAGAACCGCGCAGATCGGTGCCCGGCCGCACGAGCCGCAGGGCCATCGGCACCGCGCAGGCGATGAACGCCCAGGGAAAAATCAGCTTGAAGAGGATGCGCGGCTCGGCAAGCATCGCCATCAGATGCGGGCGCGGGCCGAGGACGACCGCATAGAGCAAAATCGAGAGCAGAATTCCGGGCAGCAGGCCGAGCGCGAGCGCCAGCGCCAGCGGCGTCTTCGGGCCGGCCTGGTCGGCGGCAAGGGCGCGGATGAGATCCTCGGTCTTCATGTTCCGGTCTGATCACCCTTCGGTCGAAAATTTCGCGGCGAGCGCGGCGAGCCCTCGGTGCAGCGCCACGCGCACAGCCCCCTGGCTCATCGAAAGCTCCGCCGCCGTCTCGGCGATCGAAGCGCCGGAAACCGCGATGGACTTCACCACTTTGCGCTGGACGGTCGAAAGGCTGTCGAGATGGCGGTCGATATCGGCGCCGATGAGGCTCGGCGCATCCGCCTCGGCGGCCAGCGTCTCGGCAAAATCATCGAGCGGCAGATGCAACCGGCGGCCGCGCCGCCGCAGGAAATCGATGATCTTGTGCCGCGCGATGGTGAAGACCCAAGGCGCGACCGGCGCGCTCGCGATCCAGGTCTGACGCTTCAAGTGAATGGCGAGCAGAGTTTCCTGCACGATATCCTCGGAATCAGCCTCCGGTGCCTGAGCACGGGCGAGCGCGCGGCGCACGAAGCTGCGCAGCGCAGGCGTCAGATGCACGAGAAAGCGCTGATAGGCCAGCGCATCTCCGGCATTGGCGGCCCGCAACAGGAAACCCCATTCGCTTTCCCTGTCGTCGCGCAAAGCTCCCTCTACCTATTCGTGCAGCGCCCGCCTGCTGTTACTCCCGGCGCGGCGCCCGGCGCCTATTGGCTGACGACACCGCTATGGTCCGGCTCCATCGCAAATGCCGCGGCGAAAAGCGCGCGCGTATAATCGCTCTTCGGACGGGTGACGATCTCGTCTCGCGTGCCCTCTTCGACGACCTTGCCCTGCCGCATCACGATGATGCGATGGGCCAGAGCGCGCACCACTTTGAGATCATGGCTGATGAAGAGATAGGCGAGATTGCGCTTGGCTTGCAGGGCGCGCAGGAGATCGACGATCTGCGCCTGAACCGACATGTCGAGCGCCGAGGTCGGCTCGTCGAGGACGACCAGTTTCGGCTCCAGCGCCAAAGCGCGGGCGATGGCGATGCGCTGTCTCTGGCCGCCGGAAAATTCATGCGGATAGCGGTCCATGAGCGCCGGATCGAGCCCGGCATCGAGCAATGCATGGGCGACGATCTCGCGCCGTGCTTCGAAATCGAGGCTCTTGTTTTGAACGGTCAAGCCTTCGGCCACGATGTCGGCGATCGACATGCGCGGCGACAGCGAGCCATAAGGATCCTGAAAGACGATCTGCATGTCCCGGCGCAGCGGCCGCATCGCCTTGAAGCCGAGCCCATCGATCGGCCGGCCGAGATAGGCGATCCTTCCTTCCGAGCGGATGAGCCGCAGCAAAGCGAGACCGAGAGTTGTCTTGCCGCAGCCGGATTCGCCGACGATGCCGATCGTCTCGCCTTCGTGCAAAGTCAGCGACACGCCATCGACAGCCTTGACGGCGCCGACCGTGCGGCGGAAGAAGCCGCGCTTGATCGGGAAATAAACGCGCAGGTCCTCCGCTTCGAGAACGACGGGTGCGGCTCTATCTACGACCGACGGCGCGCCTTTGGGTTCGGCCGCGAGCAGCGCCTTGGTGTAAGGATGCCGAGGCGTAGTAAAAATACGCTCGACCTTGCCGCTCTCGACGATGCGGCCGTTCTGCATGACCGCGACATCATCGGCGATCTTGCGGACGATGTTGAGATCATGGGTGACGAAGAGCATCGCCATGCCGTGGCGCGCTTTCAAATCCTTCAACAGCGCGAGGATCTGCGCCTGCACCGTGACGTCGAGCGCCGTCGTCGGCTCGTCGGCGATGAAAAGATCCGGCCGATTGGCGAGCGCCATGGCGATCATCACCCGCTGGCGCTGCCCGCCCGAGAGCTGATGCGGATAGGCGCCGAGCCGGCCGGCCGGATCTCTGATGCCGGCCTCTTCGAGAAGCGCGATGATTCGCGGCCGCAGCTTTCCGCCATTGGCCTTGCTGTTGAACTTGCCATGCACCTCGAGGATCTCGCCGATCTGACGCTCGATCGTATGCAGCGGATTGAGCGAGGTCATCGGCTCTTGGAAAACCATGGTGATCGCATTGCCGCGAATGGCGCGCAGATCCTGATCCCGACAGCGCAGCAGATCCTCGCCTTTGAACAACACTTTTCCCGCAGCCACGGCGCTAGCCGGCAGGAGCCGCAGGATGGAGAGCGCGGTGAGCGATTTACCCGACCCCGACTCGCCGACGAGCGCCAGAGTGCGGCCGCGTTCGAGTGTGAGCGACACATCGTCGACGGCCTTGACGCCGCCGCTCTGCGCGAAGGTGACGGAGAGATTGTGAATTTCGAGAAGCGGAGTTTCAGGCACGGAGGGAGTCCATCAAGCGCTGAAGATCTGCTGCGTTCGGCTGAACATGCGTCATACCCTGCGGCAGTCGGCGTAAACGCTTATCGTTCGATAGGAAATATCGGCATCCGGTTTGGCGCGCTGTGACAATGTGGATGGCGTCCGGGAGTTTCAAATGCGTTTCTTTTCTAAGTTCAGCCGTTTCGATCAATATCGATCGCGTAACCGGATGCAACTCGACGACTCCGGACCAAATGAGCAGATTCTGATAAAAGAGCTGTCTATAGCGGCGCGGCTCCTGACTCGGCGCCAGAATCTCGGCAAGTGCCAGTTCGCTTGTCACAGCGATCTTGTCACTTCGCCCTATGAACTCAAAAAGCGCTCGCAAATGACCGGCACTTTCCGCATCACTTTCGAACGCTAAGATGAAGATATTGGAGTCCAAATAAACTCGTGCTCGATTTGCATCTTCACTCATCCCACTCATCTCTTTGCCGCCGAAGCTCCTTTTCGATTTCGTCGGCCGATCGGAACGGCGGCTGGCGCAGAGCAAACATCTCCTCCAAGCTCAGCACATGGTCTGGGCGCCGAAACCAGCCCGCGAGCACCTCTTCTTCTTCGTTCGCAGCTTGGATAGCAGAAGCAGGCTCGATCGTAACCCGCACCTCTTGTGCCGGGTCCAGGCCCTCACGCAAATCCTCGGGCAGCTTCGCCGCAGGATAATGTTCCTTGATAATCTTGTTCATGGCAGAGCCTCATTTTTCAGCAATTATATCATACCTCAAGCAATCGTCTTCACCCGATCGTCTTTCTCGGATCGAAGGCGTCGCGCACCGCCTCGCCGATGAAGATGAGGAGCGACAGCATGATGGCAATGGCGAGAAAGCCGGTGATTCCGAGCCATGGCGCCTGGAGATTGTTTTTGCCCTGCAGGAGCAATTCGCCCAAGGATGCCGAGCCCGGCGGCAGACCGAAGCCTAAAAAATCGAGCGCGGTGAGGGTCGTGATCGAGCCGTTGAGCACGAAGGGGATATAGGTCAAGGTCGCGACCATGGCATTGGGCAGCACATGGCGCACCATGATCCGCGCATTGGAGAGTCCCAACGCGCGTGCGGCATTCACATATTCGAAATTGCGGGCACGCAGAAATTCGGCGCGCACCACATGCACGAGATTGACCCAGGAGAAGAGCAGTAGAATCCCGAGCAAAATGAAGAAGCTCGGCGCGATGATCGAGGAGATGATGATCAAGAGATAAAGATGCGGCAGCGAGGTCCAGATCTCGATGAACCGCTGGAAAAGCAGATCGATCCAGCCGCCGAAATAGCCTTGCACGGCGCCGGCCGCAATGCCGACGACCGAGGAGATCGAGGCGAGCGCCAGACCGAAGAGAATCGAAATGCGAAAGCCATAGATCAGCCGCGCCACCACATCGCGGCCCTGATCATCCGTGCCGAGCCAGTTCCATTCGATATCGGCGCAGCCATGGTTCGGCTTGCCCGGCGCCAGCACGCGCGCCGCGGCGGCCCGGCATTGCGCCTTGCTCAGCATCCATGTCGGTGGCGAAGGCGCAGGCGTGGGCAAGGCCCGCTCGATCGTCTGATAGGAAAAATGAATTACCGGCCAGATCATATAGCCATGCGCATCGATTTCGTGCGCGACGAAGGGATCGCGATAATCCGTCCTCGCTAGAAAGCCGCCGAATTTCGCTTCCGGATAATCATGGAAGATCGGCAACAGATATTCGCCCTTGTAAGAGACGAGGATCGGCCGGTCATTGGCGATGAATTCGGCAAAGAGCGAGAGGACGAAGAAGAAGAGAAAGACCCATAAGGACCAGAAGCCGCGCTTATTGTTGCGGAAATTGGCGAGGCGGCGGCGGTTGAGCGGCGTCAGCGTGATGAAGCCGCGACGCGACAGCGGCGGCGCGAGCCGCTTTTTGGTGATCGAAGCGTCGCCCTTCAATTGGGTGAGCACCATCCTAGACCTCGCGCGTCTCGAAATCGATGCGCGGATCGATCCAGGTATAGGTGAGATCGGACACGAGATTCACCACGAGCCCGAGCAGCGCGAAAATATAGAGATCGGCGAAGACGATCGGATAGTCGCGATTGACGATCGCTTCGAAGGACAGAAGACCGAGACCGTTGAGCGAGAAGATCGTCTCGATCAAGAGCGAGCCGCCGAAAAAGGCGTTGATGAAGGCGCCGGGAAAACCCGCGACCACGATCATCATGGCATTGCGGAACACATGCCCATAGAGAATCTGGTTCTCCGTCAGGCCTTTCATCCGCGCCGTCGTCACATATTGCTTGCGGACCTCGTCGAGGAAGGAATTCTTGGTGAGAAAAGTCACCGTGGCGAAGGCGCCGAGCGTCAGCGCCAGCACCGGCAGAGTGATGTGCCAGAGATAATCCTCGACTTTGCCGATGAGCGAAAGTTGCGCGAAATTCTCCGAAGTGAGGCCGCGCAGCGGAAAGATCTGCCAGAAGGAGCCGCCGCAAAACAGGACAATGAGCAGAACCGCGAAAAGAAAGCTCGGGATGGCATAGCCGACGATGACGACGGCGGAGGTCCAGACATCGAAGCGCGAGCCGTCGCGCACCGCCTTGGCGATGCCGAGCGGGATCGAGATCAGATAAGAGAGAAGCGTCATCCAGAGCCCGAGCGAGATCGAGACGGGCAGTCGCTCCTTGATGAGATCGATGACCGGCACATCGCGAAAATAGGAGCGGCCGAAATCGAAGGTCAGATAATTCTTGACCATCAGGAAGAAGCGCGTAAGCGGCGGCTTGTCGAAGCCGAACTGCTGCTTGAGCTCGGCAATGAATTTTGGATCGAGCCCCTCGGCGCCGCGATAGCTGCTTGAGAAATTCGCCGGCGGGTTCATCTCGCTGCCGCCGGAAAAATGCGAGGTCGCGCTGGTGTCGAGCCCCTGCAATTGCGCGAGAATATGCTCGACCGGGCCGCCCGGGGCGAATTGCACGATGACGAAAGAGATCGCCAGAATGCCGAAGATCGTCGGGATCATCAAGAGAATGCGGCGCGCGATATAGCCGAACATGAAGCCTCAGCGCCCCGGCAGATGGATGCGCGCCGCCTCGTCCTTGTCGAACCACCAGGTCGACGGTGCGCCGATGTCATATTTCGCACTGCGCGCCGGACGGCCGAACAGATCCCAATAGGCGATGAGATGAGAGGGTCTGTTCCACATCGGCACCCAATAATGGCCGGCGCGCAGGACCCGATCGATGGCGCGGCAGATGACGGTCAGTTTTTCCCGCGTATCGGCGATAAGGGCCTTCGCGATCAAGGCGTCGACGACCGGATCGGCTATCCCTGAGACATTGCGCGAGCCCGCCATATTCGCCGTCTCCGAGCCGAAATAGGCGCGCATATTTTCGCCGGGCGTGAGACCGAGACTGAAATTCTCCGTCACAATGTCATAGTCGAAATCATCGGTGCGGCGTTTATATTGCGCCGGATCGACGAGGCGATAACGCGCGCTGATGCCGAGCAGCCCGAGGTTTCGGATGAAGGGCGCCGTATGCGGTTCGAGCGCGCCCTCGAAATCCAGAAACTCGATCTCGAAAGGCTTGCCGTCGGGCAAGAGGAGATTGGTGCCCCGCCGCTGGCAACCGGCCGTCATCAGAAGCTCATTGGCCTGGCGCAGCAGGGTGCGATCCTCGCCGGAGCCGTCCGAGACCGGCGGAACATAGACCTCGCCGAACACCGATGGCGGCAATTGCTTGCGATAGGGTTCGAGCAGCGCGAGCTCCTGCGGCGGGGGCTCGCCTTTTGCCTCCATTGGCGAATTCTGGAAATAAGACACCGTACGGCGATAGACGCCATACATGATGTTCTTGTTCGTCCAGGTGAAATCGAAAGCGAGGCCGATGGCTTGCCGGATGCGCGGATCCTTGAATTTGGCGCGCCGGATGTTGAAGAACCAGCCCTGAGTTCCCGTCGGCGCGGCGTCGCGCAGCGTGGCGCGCTGGACGCGACCATCCTTCACCGCGGGAAAATCATATTGCGTCGCCCAAACAGCCGCGGTGAATTCTTCGCGGAACGTGTAGATGCCTGCCTTGAAAGCCTCGAACGCGACCTTGCGATCGGAGAAATATTCGAAGCGGATCTTGTCGAAATTGTTCTGGCCGCGATTGACCGGCAGATCCTTGCCCCAATAATCCGCGACACGCGTGAAGGAGATGTCGCGGCCCTGATTGAACGGACCCACCTTATAGGCTCCGGAGCCGAGCGGCGGATCGAGCGTGGTTTCGTCGAAATTGTGGCTCGTGTAATAGGCCGCGGAGAAGATCGGCTGGCCTACCACGCTCAAGATCGCGCCGCGGCTATGGCCGTTGGCGAGTTCGACAAGCAGCACATCATCCGCCTCGGCCTTGGCGGAGACGAAATCGCGCAAGGACTGGCGAATGGCCGGATGGCCTTTGCTCTTCAGGAGCTGGAGCGAGAAGGCGACGTCATGGGCCGTGAGCGGCGTCCCGTCATGGAAACGCGCCTCTTTGCGCAGGAAGAAGCGATAGTGGTTCTTGTCGAGGGAGATCCAGACTTTCCTTGCGACGAGGCCATAGACCGAGTCCGGCTCGTCGGCATTGCCGGCCATCAGAGTGTCGAAGATCATCCCCATGCCGGCAGCGCCGTCGCCCTTCAGAATGAAGATGTTCAGAGTATCGAAAGTGGTGAAGTTCTGATTGCCGGAGATGCCGGAGAGCTGCAGCGAGATCTCGCCGCCCTTGGGCGCGTTCACATTGACATAGGCGAAAGAAGCGAAATCGGCCGGCAGAGCGAGGTCGCCGAAGGTCGAAAGCCCGTGCGTTTGCGTGCCGCCTTCTTCGGCGGCCGATGCCGCAAGCCAGCCCGGCACGCCGGCCAAGCTGAGACCCAAGCGGCCCAAACCCAAATTTCCCAAGAGACCCGAGCCGAGGCCGAGGGTGGAACGGCGGGAGAGAACGAGGCGCGATGGCAAATCTGAAACTGCTTTTCTGAGCTCGCTGCGGACACTGACGTGCAGAAGATTTAAGCACTCGGGTATATCCGATGTGCCAAAGGGCGATTCCCCATGATCGGGGTCGGCTCTAGCAACAGGAGGGTCCCTTATCGCGGCGCATTATGTCGCTTTTTGCGGCCAATGCCAGTCCCGGCCAAAATGAGCCACGCGAAGCGGCAAGGGCTCGGCAAGGCTTTTCGGCGCAGCTTCATTTCTTGGGCGAGGGAGCCGGAAGAGGCTTGGCGGGCGCCGGCTCGGCGGGCGCTTCGCCCCCCTCAGCCGCCTGGGCGACCGGCAGATTATAGCCGAGCTTGGCCGGCTTCGGATGCCAGAAAATGGTGTCCGCGAGCACGCCGGTTCCAAGGGCAAAGAGGAGGGCGCCGAGAAGAGCGCCCGCCGTTTTGCTGAATTCGAACAAATCCATAGGCCCGTACTCCCCCAATCGCCGGTCTTGCGCCGGCGAGAGCGATGGTTAGGCGCTTTGCGGCAGGCTTGGCAACACGTATAAGCGCCGAGATCTTGCTATTTTTGCCGCCAGCGCCGCGCTCGCCGCAGAGTGCACCATTTCGAAGAGATAATGCGCTATGTCGGCGCCGATTATTCTGATCCCCGCCCGTCTCGCCGCGAACCGTCTGCCGGGCAAGCCGCTCGCCGACATCTGCGGTGCGCCGATGATCGTGCATGTCTGGCGGCGCGCCACGGCCGCCGCGCTCGGGCCGGTCCTCGTCGCGACCGACAGCGAGGCCATTGCCGAAACCGTCCGCGCGGCGGGCGGCAAGGCGGTGCTGACGCGGCCGGACCATCTTTCGGGTTCCGACCGCATCTGCGAGGCGCTGCAAAATTTCGATCCGAGGGGCGATTTCGATCCCGTCATTAATCTGCAAGGCGACGTGCCGACGATCGCGCCTTCCGCTCTGGCGGCGGCCCTGGCGCCGCTCGCGGATGAAGGCGTCGACATCGCTACGCTCGCGGCGCCGATCAGCTGCATGGAAGAGCGTGCGGACCCCAATGTCGTCAAGCTCGCCGGCGCACCGCTGTCGGCCACACGGCTGCGGGCGCTCTATTTCTCCCGCGCCGCCGCCGCGGGCGAAGGCCCCCTCTATCATCATATCGGGGTCTATGCTTATAGGCGGCAAGCCCTCGAACGTTTCGTGGCGCTGCCGCCCTCGGCACTCGAACGCCGCGAAAAGCTCGAACAATTGCGCGCGCTCGAAGCCGGTATGCGCATCGATGTCGAACTTGTCGAGGAAGTCGCCTTCGGCGTCGATACGCCAGCCGATCTCGAGCGTGCGCGCGCCCTCTTGAGGCCGAAATGACGAAATCGAAGATCGCTTATCAGGGTGAACCGGGCGCCAATTCGGACATTGCCTGCCGCAATGTCTTTCCCGAATTCGCCCCCCTGCCCTGCGCCACTTTCGAGGACGCGCTCGCCGCCGTCTCGGAAGGTGTGGCGGAACGCGCCATGATCCCGATCGAGAATTCGGTCGCCGGCCGCGTCGCCGATATCCATCACCTCCTGCCGACGGCCGGGCTCTACATCGTCGGCGAATATTTTCTGCCGATTCATTTCCAGCTGCTCGGCATCGAAGGGGCGAAGCTCGAAGACGTCAAAGCCGTCTATAGCCATGTCCATGCGCTCGGCCAGTGCCGCAAGATCATCCGCAGGCTCGGCCTGACGACCTATATTGCGGCGGATACGGCCGGCTCGGCCAGGCAGGTGGCGGAATGGCGGGACAAGAGCAAGGCCTCGCTCGCACCGATGTTGGCCGCCGAAATCTACGGCCTCGACATCCTGGCCGGCAATGTCGAGGACGAGGCGCATAATACGACGCGCTTCATCATCCTTTCGCAAACGCCGCAATGGCCGGAGCCGGAGCAAGGCGCGACAGTGACGACCTTCGTCTTTCGCGTCCGCAATGTGCCGGCGGCGCTCTATAAGGCGCTCGGCGGCTTCGCCACCAATGGCGTCAATATGACCAAGCTCGAAAGCTATATGGTCGAGGGCGAATTCACCGCGACGCAGTTCCTTGCCGATGTCGATGGCCATCCGGACCAGCCGGCGCTTTCCCGCGCGTTTGAGGAACTCGCTTTTTTCTGCAAGGAATTCAAAATCTTGGGCGTTTATCCAGCGCATGAGTTCCGGATCTTGAGCGAGCAAAGGCGGGAACTCGAGCCATGAGCGATGGCAATGACGTCCAAGAGGGCGTGGCCAGGTCACGCTTGATCCCCTGCTCGTTATGCGACCCGCACTCTGCCGGGCGAGCTCGTCATGGTGACGCTCGAAATCCCGCGCGGCGCGGCCGTGCCAGAAGCTGCCCGCCAGCTCCTGCGGATCGGGCTTCGGCCGAAGCTGCGCGGCAATTATCCCACAGCCTGACGCTTGCCGCCGAGGCGGCCAAAATGGGCCGAGCAGCGTCGCCGAAAAGCTGCTAGATTTTCTAAGCTCAAGACGGGGGTCGGCGCCGCCGACAGGGTGGCACCGCTGCCACGGATCGATAAAATTCAACGGGAGCGCAAGCAAAGGCGGGCTGCCTCATCGCCCAAATTGGGCCGCCGGCCGCATTGCCGCCATTAAGCTTACTTTAACCATTGCGGATGATGGCGCGAATGCAATGGATGTCGTGAAGCTCTCATAAAGGTTGACGGAACCTTCGTTTAACCATCGGCCGTTAGGACAGGCTGATCCGGCTGTCTCCAAAGGAGTTCACTCATGGGCTTTCATCAACGCGCGAGCGGGCTGAAATGGGCCGTCGTCCTAGGCACCGCTCTCACGATGGCCGCTTGCGCCAAGACTCCGGCGGACCAGGGCCTCGCTGGCGGCTATGGCGTTGCCGCGCCCGGCAGCCTGCAGGACTTCACCACGAATGTCGGCGATCGTGTCTTTTTTGACACGGATTCGAGCGATCTGTCGGCAACGTCTCAGGCGACGCTCGACAAGCAGGCGCGCTGGTTGCAGCAATATCCGCGTTACAATTTCACCATCCAAGGCAATGCCGACGAACGCGGCACCCGCGAATTTAATTTCGCGCTGGGCGCAAGGCGGGCCGAGACGGTCAAGGAATATCTGATCGCCCGCGGCATTTCGGCTTCGCGGATCCACACGATCAGCTTTGGCAAGGAGCGGCCGGTTGCGGTCTGCAACGACATCTCCTGCTGGTCGCAGAACCGCCGTGCGGTCACCGTGCTCGGCGGCAACCAATCGTGACGAGGGCCGGCGGCGGCTCCCCCTACCGCCGCAGCTTTCGGCCAAAAGTCACGACTTGAAGTCATGACCTTTGAGTTCATGACCCTATTCATGACGCAATGCGCATGACCCAGCTTGGCCGGCGTTCCTTCAGGAGCGCCGGTTTTTTTTGCGCTTCCCGTCACTTTTTGATCTGGCGAGGCGAAACGCGCCAGCATAGCATTCCCTTATGGGCGTCATCATCTACCATAATCCCTCCTGCGGCACGTCGCGCAAAGTGCTCGGCTTCCTGCGCGAGGCCGGCATCGAGCCGAAGATCATCGCCTATCTCAAGCAACCGCCGACCAAGGCGGTGCTCAGCGATCTCCTCAAACGCATGAAGATGAAGCCGCGCGAACTGCTGCGCCGGCGCGGCACGCCCTATGACGAATTGGGGCTCGGGGATGAAAGCCTCCCGGATGCCGCGCTCATCGATGCGATGATCAAACACCCGATCCTGATCGAGCGGCCGATCGTCGTCACCGAGAAAGGCGCCGTCCTGTGCCGGCCGCCCGAGCGCGTCTATGAGATTTTGCCGGGAAAGAAGCCTTCCGCCCAAAAAGCTAAATAGGTGCTGCGCGCTGTCACGCGATTGTGAAGCCTATTGGATCGAATGGCGCCTACGCCTGCGGCATTGCCTTGCTTACCTGCCAGTGAGCGCCTCGTTCGGGCTCGGCCTTGGCGCCGGCGCGAATTGCGGGAAAAACCGCGCCCTTGCGATCACCTGATCTTGACCTGGTCAAGGTGATCGTTTGCAAACTTTAAGCGAGGATGCCGAGATGATCCGCTTCACCTTGAACGGGAAGCCGCAGGAACTCGATTCGACGCCCGACAAGCCGCTGCTCTGGGTTCTGCGCGACGAGATCGGCCTGACCGGCACGAAATTCGGCTGCGGCGAAGCTCTGTGCGGCGCCTGCACCGTGCATATCGACGGCCAGCCGGCGCGCGCCTGCATCACCCAAATTTCCGATGTCGCCGGCAAGGCGGTCACGACGATCGAAGGCGTGACCGGACATATAGCCGACATCGTGCAGACGAGCTGGACCACGCTCGACGTTCCGCAATGCGGCTATTGCCAGACGGGCCAGGTGATGGCCGCGATTGCCTTGCTTTCGACCAACAAGGCGCCGAGCGATTCGGATATCGACGATGCGATGAGCGGCAATCTCTGCCGCTGCAACACCTATCAACGCATTCGCGCGGCCGTGCACGACGCCGCCAAGCGACTGGGGGCGTGACATGCTCATGAAATCCATGGCCCAACGTCTCGCAATGCCAGCGGACCTACCGGAGATCTCGCGGCGCGGCTTTCTCATCGGCGTCACCGCCGTCGGCTCGAGCCTCGTCGTCGGCTTCGCCGCAGCGGCGGAAGGCCCGGCCGGCACGCCTGGCGCGATCAATCCTTTCGAAGGCTATGTGAAGATCGACCCAGACGATCACATCACCGTCTATTCCGCCCATATGGACATGGGCCAGGGCATCTATTTCGGCGTCGCCACTCTGGTTCAGGACGAGCTCGACGCGGATTGGGCGAAGCTTACTGTCGCCGGCGGCTTTGGCGACGACCGGCTCTACGGCAATATCGCCTGGGGCGGCAAAATGCAGGGCACCGGCGGCTCCACGGGCACTTTCTCCTCATGGGAGCGCTATCGCAGGGCCGGCGCCACCGCTCGCATCATGCTGATCGCCGCCGCGGCGGCCGCCTGGCAAGTGCCGGCAGCCGAGATCACGGCCAAGAAGGGCATGCTGAACCATCGAAGCGGAAAATCCGCGACTTATGGCGAGATGGCTGCCGCTGCCGCACGACTGCCGGTGCCGCAGAATGTGGCGCTCAAAACCCGCAAGGACTGGCTCTATATCGGCAATGCCACATTGCCCCGCTATGATTCCGCGGCGAAGGCGGACGGCCGCCAGAACTTCACCATCGATATACGCCTGCCGGAGATGCTGACGGCAGTGATGATCCATCCGCCGCGCTTCGGCGCGACCTTGAAGAGCTTCGATGCCAGCAAGGCGAAGAAGGTCAAGGGCGTCGTCGATGTGGTCGCCATTCCGCGCGGCGTTGCCATTGTCGCGACCGGCATGTGGGAGGCGATGCAGGGCCGCGCCCAAGTGACGGCCGAATGGGACGAGAGCCAGGTCGAAGGGCGCAGCTCCGCCGACATCATGGCCGATTATCGTGCCGCGGCCGACAAGGGCGGCGCGGCGATCGCGAAAAATGAGGGCGATGTTGCTGCCGCCTTTGCCAGCGGCGGCAAAATCATCGAGGCGCGCTATGAATTCCCCTATCTCGCGCATGCGCCGCTCGAACCTTTGAATGCCGTCGCGCGGATGAACGCCAATGGCACGCTCGAAGTCTGGGGCGGCCACCAGATGCCCGACATCTATCAGGCCGCCGCGGCGAAAGTCGCCGGCATCACGCTCGACAAAGTCATTCTGCGCGTCATGAAGACAGGTGGCGGCTTCGGCCGACGGGCGGTGGCCGATGCCGACATTATTGTCGAAGCGGTCGGCGTCGCCAAGGCGATCGGCTGGAAGGCGCCGGTCAAAGTGCAATGGGCGCGCGAAGACGATATGCGCGGCGGCCGCTATCGGCCTGCCTATGTTCACAAGCTCAAGGCCGTCTTCGACAAAGAAGGCGAACTCGTCGGCCTTCATGATACGATCGTCGGCCAATCGATCATGAAAGGCACGCCTATGGCCGCAGGTGCGATCAAGAATGGCGTCGATGCGACCTCGGTCGAAGGCATGGCGAACCAGCCTTATGCGATCCCCAATGTCCGCGTCGATTTGACGACGCCGGAGAGCAAGGTGCCGGTGCTCTGGTGGCGCTCCGTGGGTTCGACTCACACGGCCTATGCGCTCGAATGTTTCATGGACGAGCTCGCCGAAGCCGCCGGCAAGGATGCCCTCGCCTTCCGGCTTGCTTTATTGGCGGAAAAGCCGCGCCATGCCGCGGTCTTGAAGCTGGCGGCGGAGAAGGCCGGTTGGGGCAAGCCTTTGCCCGCAGGCCATGCGCGCGGCATCGCACTCGCCGAATCCTTCAAGACCTATGTCGCGCAAGTCGCCGAAGTCTCGATTGTGGACAAGAAGGTGAAGGTGCACCGCGTCACCTGCGCGGTCGATTGCGGCGTCGCCGTCAATCCGGATCAGGTGAAGGCGCAGATGGAGGGCGGCATCGGCTTCGGCCTCGGCGCGATCTTGAAGTCGCAGATTACCTTCGAACGCGGCAAAGTGGTGCAAGGCAATTTCGACACTTATGAAGTGCTGCGCCTCAATGAGATGCCGCAGGTCGAAGTCTATATCGTGCCGTCCGACGAGCATCCTACGGGCGTCGGCGAGCCGGGCGTCCCGCCGATCGGCCCGGCGGTGGCGAATGCAGCCTATCAGATCAACAAGCAGCGGGTGCGAAGCCTGCCGTTTGTGAAGGCGTAGCTCATCGCGTCATGGCCGGGCTTGACCCGGCCATCTCAATTCAGGCTTGCGAGCGCTACACGCGCCGGTTCACCAATCGGCTCATCGGATGGGTCTCAATCAACCGGCGAGCAATCTCGCCGAGCGGGCTTTGCTCGTCAGAAAAGATGTGGGCCGTCCTCGGCGATATCGCAGGCCCCATCTGAGAGCCCAGAACCGCAGACTTGATCTGCTCGTGCCTGAACGCATAGCCCCAGTGATCGATGGCCGCCAGCGAAAGCGCAATCCGCGTCTCCTTTATCGATCGGTAAATTTCTCTTTGCTCGATGACGTTAGTGCGCTCGCCCAGGATGATTTGCTTTATGGCGGCGAGTGGAATCCTTTGAATATAGACAGGGAAGCCTCTTCCGTCCTCTCCGACTCGCTCGCAATCAGAAAGACAACGAATGATCCGAACTTCGCGCTCACATGCCCACTGCTCGGACTTAACGCAAAGCTCGGCAACGGGAACCGGATTGTCTCCATCCAGATAAGCGCTCAAATGCCGCTTCGGCCGCGACGACCTGTATTCCATGTCGATCTGGCCGGCAAAAAAATCGTGAGAGGCATCAAATTCGATCACGGCCCCAGCATATTGGTCGGCGTAATGCGCCCACATCAACAGAGATTCTTTGGTCCTTGAGAGGCAAAGAATACCGACCTGATCATTAAGGTGTTGCACGATATCTCTCGATGTCGCATCGCTCGTGCCGTGGCCGTCCGGTACGACATCGACTTCGCCGGGAGGCGGCTGACGACGCTGCGCCGTAACATCGAATTTGATGCTGATGTGTCTTTCGGCCTCGCCGTTTGGAGTGACAATCTCGGGCAGCAGCTCGAACGGATCGTTGAAGGCCCTCGGCTGCGTAAATCGAACGGCTCCCTGCAAAATGCGCTTTAAGCCGACAATATCAACATATTTGTAAAGAGGCGACGGCTTCAACTCGGGCGGCTCCGTTATTGCCGATTTAAGTTCGTTTCCCTCTTCCATGACACAGATTCTCGGTTAAGGCGGCCCGTCTTGCATATGGGACGGCATCGAACAGACGCAAGACGCCGATCGACGAAGCTCATCATTGAGCGGGCGAATATGACGGCAGGATCAGGCGCCCCAGCTCATCGGATTCGCGCATATACTTCCATTGATCGTCACTCGTTTTGCTCGACGAGAACTCCCGCACGCGCAAGGTTTCGGAGGTAGCGTTCAACTCGAGATTCGCCAAGGCTTAAGGCAAACGAAGAAGGGGGCAGCGTCTCATCTGCTTCGGTCAATAAAAAACCCTCATGCCGAAAGCATGAGGGTTTTTGATTGCGAAGAGACCAAGCTCACACCTGCGGCTGCGGCTCGAGCCCCGGCTCGGGGCCGGGCTTCGGCCGGCTGGAGCCGGTTGAGGGCACTGGCGAAGGCCGCGGCGCCGGCGGCGGCTCACCCGCATCGCGGATCGGCGGCCGGCCTTGGAACAGCGCCAGAATCTCATCGCCGGTCAGCGTCTCATATTCGAGCAGGCCCTTGGCCAGGATCTCGAGCTGGTCGCGCTTCTCGGTAATGATCCGCGTCGCATCGGCAAGCCCCGCCTCGACGAGACGGCGCACCTCGGCATCGATCTTCTGCGAAGTCGCCTCCGAAATATTCTGCTGGCGGCCCATCGAATAGCCGAGGAAGACCTCTTCCTGGTTCTCGCCATACATCACCGTGCCGAGCTCGTCGGAAAAGCCCCAGCGGGTGACCATGGCACGCGCCAGCTTCGTCGCCTGCTCGATGTCGGACTGCGCACCCGAGGTGACCTTGTCCTTGCCGAAGACGATCTCCTCGGAAACGCGGCCGCCCATCAGCACCGCGAGCCGCGAGGTCATCTGCTCGTAGCTCATCGACAGCTTGTCGCGTTCGGGCAACTGCATGACCATGCCGAGGGCACGGCCGCGCGGGATGATCGTCGCCTTATGCACGGGATCGGTCGCCGGCACATTGAGCGCGACGATCGCATGGCCGCCTTCATGATAGGCGGTCAGGATCTTTTCCTGCTCGGTCATGACGAGGGTGCGGCGCTCGGCGCCCATCATGATCTTGTCCTTGGCGTCCTCGAACTCCGCCATGGTGACGACGCGCTTGCCGCGCCGCGCCGCGAGCAATGCCGCCTCGTTGACGAGATTCATGAGATCGGCGCCGGAAAATCCGGGCGTACCGCGCGCCACCGTCTTGAGATCGACATCAGGCGAGAGCGGCACTTTGCGCACATGCACTTTGAGGATGCGCTCGCGGCCGATCACATCGGGGTTCGGCACGACGATCTGGCGATCGAAACGGCCCGGCCGCAGCAAAGCGGGATCGAGCACATCCGGCCGATTCGTCGCGGCGATGAGGATGATGCCTTCATTGGCGTCGAAGCCATCCATCTCGACAAGCAGCTGGTTCAAGGTCTGCTCGCGCTCGTCATTGCCGCCGCCGAGGCCGGCGCCGCGATGGCGGCCGACCGCATCGATCTCGTCGATGAAGATGATGCAGGGCGCATTCTTCTTCGCCTGCTCGAACATGTCGCGCACGCGGCTCGCGCCGACGCCGACGAACATTTCGACGAAGTCGGACCCCGAGATGGTGAAGAAGGGCACATTCGCCTCGCCGGCGATGGCGCGGGCGAGCAGGGTCTTGCCGGTGCCCGGCGGCCCGACGAGCAGCACGCCGCGCGGTATTCGCCCGCCAAGCCGCTGGAATTTCTGCGGATCGCGCAGAAACTCGACGATTTCCTGCAGATCTTCCTTGGCCTCGTCGACACCGGCGACATCCTCGAAAGTGACGCGGCCATGCGCCTCCGTCAGCAATTTCGCCTTCGATTTGCCAAAGCCCATGGCCTTGCCGCCGGCCCCTTGCATCTGTCGGGACAGGAAGATCCATACGCCCAGAAAGGCGACGAGCGGCAGACCGTTCACGAGCAATGTCACGAGCCAGCTGTTGCCGTCGGACGGCGGCTTGGCCGAGATCGAAACATTCTTCTTGTAGAGCGTCTGCACCAGACTCGGATCGTTCGGCGCATAGGTCGAGAAGGCGCGGTTGTCGGTGAAGTGACCGTTGATCTCATTGCCGGAGATGGTCACTTCCCGAACATGGCCCTGGTCGACCTCGTTCAAGAGCTGGCTGAAAGTAATGTCCTGCGTCGGCGGCCGCTGCCCCGGATTCTGGAACAGCATGACCAAGGCAACGACGAGCAGGAATATGATCACCCAGAGCGCAAAATTCCGGAAATTCGGATTCATTTTCGACCTGCGACGGGCGATTTGCCGACAACAAATTACCCGCTCAATAAAAGGCACCGGCGGTGCATGGTAAAATTCAATGTAGGCTTCGGAGGGGGGCTTGCCAAGGGAGCTTATCCAGATGTTATCGGATCTGGGCAAGCGGAGGGATGTGCTTCCCGCGAAAGTGAATTTTCCGTCGCTCGCCCGGGCGGACGGCCGCGCCGGCGCGGTTTTTCGTGGCAAATCGTCAAGTTGGCCGCGCCGTCCAGAATCAGCACCATCCCCGCAAGAGTGCCACGCCAGGCCGCGCGTCTTAGCAGAGCCGTCTGAAGCGACGCCGTCAAAGTCTCGAGGCGATCGAGACGCAGCGGCTTGTCGGTGCCGATCGCGTGGATCTCGGCCTCGACGAGCCGGCCTAAAATCTCGGCAGGTTCCGCCGCAAGCTCGCCGATCGGCGCCGAAAAGACCCCATCGGCGCGGCTCGCATGCAGGGCGGCGCGGAGCTTCTCGGTGCAGGCTTGAAGCGCAACATCGGCCCGTGCCGCCCGCCGGCCGAGCCGCAAGAGAGCGTCGCGGTCGAGCCCTTCGGCGGCGAGAATTGGCGCAAGCTCGCGTAAACGTGTGCGGGCGAAGGCCGGATTTTCGTTCGAAGGATCGCGAAAGAAGGGCTGGCCGCGAGCCTCGCAGAGAGCGACCAAGGCGGCCTTGGGGCAATCGAGCAAGGGCCGCAAATGAACGAGACCGCCGCGGCGCGCCGCAACCGGCATGCCGGCGAGACCGGAAATCCCGCTGCCGCGCAGCAAACGGAAGAGGATCGTCTCGGCCTGATCATCGGCATGATGCGCCGTCAAGACATGATCGGCGCCGATCTCGCGCGCATGCCGAAACAACAGCCCATAGCGCGCCTCCCGCGCCCGTTCCTGAAGGCGTGTTCTCGGCTTCTCGCCTTCCCAGGTGAGGATCCGATGCGGCAGGCCCAGGGCCTTGGCCCAGTCTGCGACGGTTTCGGCCTCCTGACGCGACTGTGGCCGCAAGCCGTGGTCGACGGTCGCGACAGAAAGCGGGGCCGCGGCTTCGCATTGCTGCGCCCAAGCAGCGGCGAGCAGCATCAAAGCAACCGAATCCGGCCCGCCGGAGACGGCGAGCAAGGCGCCGCGCGCCTTCTCCAGCGGCGCGAAGCGCTGGGCGAGATCCGCTGGCCCGAAGAGTTCCAAAGCAAAGCTCCCTACCGGCAAAGCCGAAGCGACCGCCGCCTGTGCTTCCGCTTTTGCTGCGGACCAGAGGTCCGCGGTCCGGAGCGCGGACCTCCGGTCCGCACTATACTTAGAGTGCGATCGACCCGCCGCAGGTCACCGGCCGCTCAGCATTGCGCGCGCTTGGCGGCTCGCTCGGCGCTCGCCTTGATCGCCGCCGAGGCATTGGGATATTTGCGCGCCACCTCGCTGAACGTCGCGCAGGCCTGCTCCTTCGCGCCGAGCGCATGCAGAGATTTGCCGAGGCGCAGCATGGCTTCCGGCGCGCGCGGCGAACTTGCATAATTGGCCGAGATCTTCAGATATTGCTCGGCGGCTTCGCGCTGGCGGCCGCGCAGAGAATAGGTCTCGCCGAGATAATAGAGCGCATCGGATGCCCGGCGGTTCTTCGGATTTTTCGCCAGAAAAGCGGAAAAGCCTCTTTCCGCGTCCTCATAATCCTTCTGTTTCAGATAGGCGAGGGCGATGTCGAACTGCTCCCTTGGCGTATTGATCTGCCGGTCGGCGATCACCGTGCCGTTGGGCGTCCCGACGGCCGGGGTGCCCGGCGTGGAAGAAGGACGCAAGGGCGGCGCGCCGCCGACGGTTGCGGCTGCGGGCGTCGCCGTGGCGCCAGCCTCCGGCGTGCCGGATTTGAGCGGGCTGCTCAGAAGAGTGAGCGGCGCGTCAGCCGAGCCGGCAGCGCCGCCCGGCGCAGGCGTGGCCGCTGCCGCGCCGCCCGGCGACAGCTCGCCGAGCACGCGTGGCGCGCCCGGCGCATTGGGATCTTTCGTCGGGTCGAAAGCATCGTCGCGGGTCGCGGCTGGCCGGGTGGCGTCGCCGGCTGTGGCAACCGGAGCTGGAGCCGAACCCAGATCCAGCCCCTCGCTGCGTTTTTGCAGCGCTTTGGCGCCGCGCCTTCCCGAGAGTTCCTGAAACCGGAATTCGACGTCCTGCTGGAATTTGCGCATCTGGTCTTGGAGCTGGCGATTGGCATACTCGAGCTGCTCGATTCTGCCATTGAGCCCGCGCACCTGGTCTTCGAGCTGCTGAACCCGGACAACGAGGCCCGCATCGTTAGACGGCGCGCCGCCGGCGCCGCCTTGAGGTCCGCCTGCCCCGTCGCCAACATCCGCAGGCGGCAAGCCATAGTCCTGGGCGATCTCGATGCCGGCGCCGCGAGTGGCGCTTGCGGCCGGCGCGCCGGGTGTCACCCGCCAGCTGGCGGGGTCCGCCTGTCCCGCGAGAGGCAAAACCGCCAGCCCCGCGCCAGCCAAAACCGCAGCAAAGACCGGCACGACCGAAGCTCTTTTCAAACGAGCCATTGCAAAAAGATCCCAGGCAATTTCATGAGGAAGACATCATAAAGCATAGTTCGGCCAAAGTTTGGAGATGACCTCGGTATTGTCGCGCCAACCCACATGGAACAATCGGGCGATTTCGGCAATCCTCCGAAGTTCGGGTTTCCGGGCCGCCGTGGCCCTGCCAAATCGGGCCGGACTTAACCATCAGAAAGTGCTCGTATATTTGCCATGACGAGGCTTTCTGCTTAGGCCGGACGGCCGAATGTTCCAGGCGATCGTGTTCGGCTCCGTGATGGCGACAGCGCATCCTGCCGCAAGTCCGGCGTAAATCATTGAGAAGCTTCCACCGGTGTATATGTCGTATGGCAATAGGGTCAGGGCTGGCTTGGCCGGGCGCTGCCACCCGCTTGGTCGGCCGCTTGGGAATGAAGGACGGCTTTATTCATGGTCCGCAAACATTTTGGTACGGATGGAATCCGCGGGCTCGCCAATAAGGTGATCACGCCCGACCTCGCCATGAAGGTCGCGCAGGCAACCGGCGTGCTCTTCCAGCGCGGCGAACACCGGCATAGGGCGGTGATCGGCAAGGATACGCGGCTCTCCGGCTACATGATCGAAACTGCCATGGTCGCCGGCTTCACCTCGGTCGGCGTCGACGTGTTGCTGCTCGGCCCGATGCCGACGCCGGCCGTCGCCATGCTGACCCATTCGATGCGGGCGGATGTCGGGGTCATGATCTCCGCCTCGCACAATCTCTATGAAGACAATGGCATCAAATTGTTCGGGCCGGACGGCTACAAGCTCTCCGACGAGGTCGAAGCCAAGGTCGACGCCATGCTCGACAAGGAGGTCGCGCTCAAATTGTCGAAGCCGGCGGATCTCGGCCGCGCCATGCGCGTCGAGGGCGATCGCGCTCGCTATATCGAGTTTGCCAAGCGGACCCTGGTGCGCAATCTTTCGCTCGAAGGTTTGCGCATCGTCGTCGATTGCGCCAATGGCGCCGCCTATAAGGTGGCGCCGGAAGCCCTGTGGGAACTCGGCGCCGAAGTGTTTTCGATCGGCGTCGAGCCGGATGGCTTCAACATCAATCGCGGCGTCGGCTCGACGGCGCCGACGGCGCTGATGAAGAAAGTGCGCGAAATGCGCGCCGACATCGGCATCGCGCTCGATGGCGACGCCGATCGGGTGCTCATCGTCGACGAGCGCGGCAAGGTCATCGACGGCGATCAGGTCATGGCGGCGATCGCCGAAGACTGGAAGGAGGACGGCAGGCTGGCGCAGCCGGGCATCGTCGCCACGCTGATGTCCAATCTCGGCCTCGAGCGCTATCTCGATGGCCTCGGCCTCTCGTTGGCGCGCACGCCCGTCGGCGACCGCTATGTGCTCGAACACATGCGCCAGCACGGCTATAACCTTGGCGGTGAACAATCCGGCCACATCATTCTCACGGATTATTGCACGACCGGCGACGGCCTCGTCGCGGCGCTGCAATTGCTCGCGGTCGTCAAACGCAAGATGCGGCCGGTGAGCGAGGTCTGCCACCGCTTCGAGCCTTTGCCGCAGATCCTCAAGAACGTCCGCTTCAAGGTCCGGGCGCCGCTCGAAGAAGAGCATGTCTCGAAGGTCATTGAGGATGGAAGACGCAGGCTCGGCAATGCCGGCCGCCTGATCATCCGCCTGTCGGGGACCGAGCCGGTGGTGCGTGTCATGGGCGAAGGTGATGACCACGATCTCGTCGAGCAGGTCGTCGACGATGTCTGCGAGGCCTTGAGCGCCGCAGCCGCGTGAGCTGGTGCCGTAGGGGCGCAAGTTAAAAATCAGCATTACGAACGACTTACGGTCTTCGGCTGATCCTTGCCCTGAGCCGGCATCTGCGCAAGAGAACGTCTCGACCTATTGGGCCGGCCGCCCGCGACCTGCGAGTGGCCTTAAGCGCCGTAGCCGCGCGAGCTTGTGCCGTGCAGGCGCAACGTTAAAAATCAGCATTACGAACGACTTACGGTCTTCAGCTGATTCTTGCCCTGAGCCGGCATCTGCGCAAGAGAGCGTCTGGACCTATTGGGCCGGCGGCCCACGACCTGCGAGTGGCCTTGAGCGCCGCAGCCGCGTGAGCTTGTGCCGTAGGGGCGCAACGTTAAAAATCGGTATTACGAACGAGTTACGGTTTTCGGCTGATCCTTGCCCTGAGCCCGTATCTGCGTAAGAGAGCGTCTCGACCTATTGGGCCGGCCGCCCGCGACCTGGGCGTCGCCAAGCAGAACACCGCGAATGCGGCGCGCTTAACCTTAAAAACTAGGGTTAAGTTGCCTTTAAGATCTTTGCGACATTTTCCTTCCATCGAACGATTGGTTCGGGCGCTCGGCCCGGAGCCTAGGAAGGGAATGAATCGTCATGGCCAGGTTTTCGGGCAGCATGCAAGCTCTCCTCCTCGCCGGCGCGCTCGTCGGCGGCGCAACTGGCATCGCCGCAGCGGCGGATCTGACCCTGCCCATGCCGCCGCCGATCGAGCCGGTTGCCGCTCCGGCGCCGCCGTTCGGCGGCTGGTATTTGCGCGGCGACGTCGGCTATGGCTTCGACCAGATGAGCAATTTCGTCTCGACCGATGCCGCCACCGTTCCCGGCTTTCAGTACAATGGCGCGGGTCTGGGCCAGCAGGCCATCATCGGCGCCGGCGTCGGCTATCAGTTCAGCAATTGGTTCAGGGCGGACGTCACCGGCGAATATCGCACGCAGTCGAAATTCTGGGCGAATGAAGGCTATTACAACACGACGACCGACTTGCCTGGCGTTGACAGTTACAGCGGCTCCGTGCGCAGCGCCGTCGTCCTCGCCAATGGCTATTTCGATATCGGAACCTGGTATGGGTTCACGCCCTTCGTCGGGGGTGGCGTCGGCGCTGCCTTCCACCAGTTCCACGCCCTGACAGACGTTGGTGTAGGTCCGGACAATCTCGGTGCCTATGGCATCGCGCCCGACAAGAACTCGACCCAGCTTGCCTGGGCGCTGACGGCCGGCGTCGATTATTCGATCTTGCCGAATTGGAAAATCGAATTGAGCTACCGCTATCTCGATATGGGCAATGTCTCGAGCTATCCGATCGTTTGCACGTCAGGCTGCACCTACGAACAGCAGAGCTTCCATATGGCCTCGCATGATATCCGCCTCGGCCTGCGCTATGTCTTCGCCGAGGTGCCGCCGATGGCGCCGCCGCTGCAGGGGCCTGTCGTCAGCAAATATTGAGTCGCACCGACGACCGAGATCAGGATCGTTGCAAGCGGGCCCATTGGCCCGCTTTGCTTTTTGGCCCGCGGCATTTGCGCAACTGCGCAACGCTTCCTGTGCGGCAGCCGGCAGATTTCGTTAAGGTTAAGCGGCGCTTAAGAAATATCCTTCACAGTTCCTTTCCAGAAGGGCCGGAAAGGAAGCCAAGTAATGTCGAGCCATAAGTCACGCCTGCGGATGATTGCGAATGCCGCAGCGATCGCGACGGCGATCTCTGTCTGGGCTTTGCCCGCGAAGCTCAAGGCTGCCGATCTCGGTCCCGATTTTTTCATCGGTTCGCCGCCGGCCCAGACCCAGCCCGTCGAATTCGGCACCGGCTGGTATATTCGCGGCGATCTCAGCTATGCGCGCGACTCGCTGCCGCCGCTGTCCGCAGACCTCAGCCAATATCTTTCCGCCGCCGCGACCTATGGCTTCAATGCCGACCTCGGGTTCGGATATAAGTTCAACAATTGGTTCCGCACTGATGTCACCGGCGAATTTCGTCAGCCAATCACCATTGCCGGAACAGGCGCGGGCAAGACCTGCACCACGCAGCTCACGACGATCAACAATATTCCGACCCCTACGGCCACCGACACCTGCACTCCGCATTATGCTTCGAGCGTCCGGATCTGGGACTTCCTCGCCAATGGCTATTTCGATATCGGAACCTGGTATGGGTTCACGCCCTATGTCGGCGCCGGCGCGGGTTTCAGCGTCACGCGCACGGATGCCACCGTCAATTGGTATATGAGCAATGGCGTGCCCTATCAGGTCACAACCGACGGATTTTATTTCAACTGGGATACGAGCACGAGCGCGATACGCTATCAACTCGCCTGGGCGCTGATGGCCGGGGTCTCTTATGCGGTCACGCCGCAATTCCTGATCGATCTCGGCTATCGCTATGTCAATCTCGGCACCCTGCCCGGCGTTGCCGATTCCTCCGGCCAGATCGTGACGAAGTCGCTGAACGCGCAGGAAATCCGGATCGGTCTCCGCTATCTGATCGATTGATCTGAGATCTCGCGCCATTCACGCGAGCTGAATTATGCCTATGCGGCGATACGGCATGAATTTGAGGGAGAGCGGATAAAGCGGCTATAACAGCCGAACTTGGCTTTCCCAATCACGACGAATTCTCTCAGCCTTTCCCCATGGCCGAACGGCAATCTCCTCCGGAACCTCCGAATTTTTCGCAAACGGCCAAAGATCTCGTCGCCGCCTTGGTCGAAGCCGATCTCTTCGCCGGCACGGTCTTGGTCGCCGCCCGCGGCAATGTGCTCTTGCGGCGAGGTTTTGGATTCGCCGATCGCGAGTGGGGCGTCGCGCACAGACCGGAAAGCAAATTCAGGCTCGGCTCGCTCACCAAGCAATTTACCGCGACCGCCATTCTGCAGCTCATGGAGGCCGGCCGACTCGCCCCCGACGACGCAATCGCAAAGCATTATCGCGATGCGCCCGCCGCTTGGCGC
Source organism: uncultured Alphaproteobacteria bacterium (assembly GCA_963704745.1). Taxonomy (GTDB): domain Bacteria; phylum Pseudomonadota; class Alphaproteobacteria; order Rhizobiales; family Beijerinckiaceae; genus Methylovirgula. The sequence goes on along the minus strand of OY969936.1, from coordinate 1,289,960 downwards.
GATGTGAGCCTGATGCATTTGCTCACCCATACGTCAGGCATTCCGAGCTATACGTCCATTCCAGGCTTTTTCGACAGCGCCGCGCGAATCGAGCGCACGCCGCAAGAGATCATCGCGCTGACGCGCGACGCGCCGCTGCTCTTCCGACCGGGCTCGCAATTCAAATACAACAATGGCGGCTATGTCATTCTCGGCCATGTCATCGAGGTGGTGAGCGGCATGGCTTATGAAGATTATATCGCCGAAAATATCTTGACGCCGCTCGGCCTCGCCGACACCGGCTATGACCACGACGAGACGATCATCCCATTTCGCGCGCCAGGCTATCGTTTCGAAAACGGCAGCTTCAAAAATGCCGCATATCTTGCCATGAGCTTGCCGCATGCGGCGGGCGCCATCTATTCGACGGCGGACGATCTCTTCGCCTGGCTCAAGGCGCTTTCCGCCGCGAGGCCGATCAGCGCCAGCTCGGTCGCGCTGATGATGCGCGATCATGGCCATGGCTATGGATTTGGCTTTGCCATCCAGAGCCAGTTTTCAAGGCCGCATCTCGTTCATGCCGGCGGCATCAATGGCTTCAGCGTCGTCTTGAGCCATTATCCGGATGCCGATCTCACAATCATCGTGCTCGCCAATATTCAAGGCGCACCGGTTCAAAAGATCGCCCGCGATCTCGCCGCGCTCTATTTCGGCGTGCAGGACGAGACGGACGAGGTCTCGCTCGATCCGGCTCTGCTCGCCGATTATGTCGGGCTCTATCGCCTCGGCGAGACCAAGATCTTGCGCGTCAGCCAGGAAGGCGCGCGGCTCTTCGTCGAATGGGCGGGGCAGAAGCGGCAGGAAGCGATGGCGCAGGACGATCATCACTTTAGGGCCAAATTGGCCGATTGGACGCTCAGCTTCGAAGCCGATGGCGTGGCGCTGGCGAGCCGCGCGATCCTGACGCAGAACGGCCGCATATGGAGCGGGCCGCGGATCGCGGATCGATGAATCAGTGCCTTCCTTCTCCCGCCTGCGGGAGAAGAGTCGCGCGTCGAGCGCTCTAGCCGCTGACCTCGCTCGAATGAGCGTGCCGCTCGACCTCTTCATCGCGCCCGGAGGCCCTCGTCTCGCGGGCATCGGGCCGCAACTCGCGTGGCAGCGGAAAGAACACGCTCTCATCCGCCGTCGAGACGATCTCGACCAAGAGTTCGAACCTCTGGCCGAAGGCGTCCATGATCTCCTCGACCAGCACCTCGGGCGCCGAGGCGCCGGCGGTAATGCCGACCGAGCTGACATTCTGGAAGAGGTCCCAATCGACATCGTCGGCGCGCAGCACGAGGCGCGCGAGCTTGCAGCCGGAACGCTCGGCGACTTCCTTCAACCGCTGCGAATTGGAGGAATTCGACGAGCCGACGACGATCATCGCATCGACGATGGGCGCGATGCGCTTCACCGCCTCCTGCCGATTGGTCGTCGCGTAGCAAATATCTTCCTTATGCGGGCCGATGATGTTGGGGAAACGCCGTGTCAGCGCCTCGACCATATTGCGCGTGTCATCGATCGACAATGTCGTCTGAGTCACATAGGCGAGCTTGCTCTCGTCGACATCCGTAAGCCTGCCGACATCCTCCGGCGTCTGGACGAGGATGATCGAGCCCTTCGGCAATTGTCCCAATGTGCCGACGACTTCCGGATGGCCGGCATGGCCGACGAGAAGCACCTGGCGGCCACGCTTATAATGCGCCTCCGCCTCGCGATGCACTTTGGTGACCAGCGGACAGGTCGCGTCGATGGCGAGCACCTTCAGCTCATCGGCATGCGCGTGAATGGATTTCGGCACGCCATGCGCGGAAAAGATCACCGGCCGCGTCATATCGGGGATTTCGTCGAGCTCCTCGACGAAGATCGCGCCTTTGGCCTTCAGCCCTTCGACCACATATTTGTTGTGGACGATTTCATGGCGCACATAGACGGGCGCGCCATAGATCCTGAGCGCCTGTTCGACGGCATCGATCGCACGCACGACACCGGCGCAAAAGCCACGCGGCGCGCAGAGGAAGATACGGAGCTTCGGCTTGACGTTCATGGATGGGGCGGTGATCGACTCGGCATTCATGCGCGGGACCATTCGGATCGGGCTAGACGGCAATGGGCGCCGAAGCCTCAGGGGAGCGATGCGAGCGTGAATATAGGGCCTATCCTGGCCTATTTCGCGGCCTTGCGGAGCGTTTCTCTCGCGGCGATCGATTGCAGGCGCCTTGTGAGCTTGCAGCTGGCGGGTGTCAAGTCCGGCTTCCGGTTAGGCCAGCGAGAATTCCCTCGGGTTTACAGGAGCGCACAGCTGTCAAGGCCGGGAAAAGTGTTGACATGTGTCGGAAGGCGGCCATCCTCTGACAAATGTCGGAGGGAATATAAATGTCGATTCGGATTCGCACTCTTTGCCGGGCCTTGAGACTCAGCCCGGAACGCGTCGAGCAGATGATCGCACGTGGCGTCTTTACACCGGAGGCGGCCACAACGCCCGGCAAGGCGCGCGAATGGTCTTTAAGGGACGTTCTCGCTCTCATTCTCTTCGAGCGGCTCTATTCATTTGGCATGCCGCATATCGAGGCCCAAAGCCTCGCTTATCTGATTTCGCCTCAACTGCATTGCGGAAAGATGCTCGTCGCTTGGCCGGACCCCCGCCACAATAATGGGGGCTGGACCCATGAGATCGTTCACGCCCGAGAGCTCGGCTGGTTCCTCGACAAGAATGTGATCGTCGCCGCGGCAATTATCAACATCGACGCCGTCGACAAGCTAGCGTCAAAAGCAATCGATGCGGCTTCGGAGGCCGAGAGCAACTAGCGCCTTGCGGCGAAAAAACTCCGCAACAGCTCGGCCGCCTCGCTTTCGCGCAAGCCGCCATAGGTTTCCGGCTGATGGTGGCAGGTCGGCTGCGCAAAAAGCCGCGGGCCGTGTTCGACGGCGCCACCTTTGGGATCGCCCGCCGCCCAATAGACCCGGCGCAGCCTGGCGAAGGAGATCGCCGCCGCGCACATGGCGCAAGGCTCCAATGTCACATAGAGATCACAGCCGACGAGCCGCTCCGAGCCAAGGGCAAGGCAGGCGGCTCTGATTGCCAAGAGCTCGGCATGTGCCGTCGGGTCCTTATCGATAAGCGTCCGATTGCCGGCCTGGGCCAGGATGGCGCCGTCGCGGACGATGACGGCACCGACCGGCACTTCGCCGCGCGCTCCCGCCGCACGGGCCTCTGCAAAGGCAAGCGTCATGGGATCGCCCGTCATGGGATCACCCGTCTTGGGATCGCGCGGGATCTCGGCCGGTTTCAGCTTTTCATTCGCAATGTCATTCATGAATGGTTTTGCCTAGTCCCTTCCCCGTATCAGACCTGCTATCAAGATCCATGCGCCAAGATAAATATAGTGAAAAGCCGGGCCCGAAACCCGCCGGCTCGCCTCAGCCGAGAGTCCGGCCCAAAACCAAGCCTGGCACCCGTCGCCCAAGCGCCGGCAAAGCCGGTGCCTCGGATGCCCGAGGCGACCGCATCGCCAAAATCATCGCCCGCGCCGGGCTTTGCTCGCGCCGCGACGCGGAGGCCTGGATCGCGCAAGGCCGGGTCGCCGTCAATGGCAAAACCCTCACGAGCCCGGCGGTCACGATCGGCCCGGACGATCAGATCAGCGTCGACGGCAAGCCTTTGGCGCAGCGCCAGCGCACCAGGCTCTTCCTCTTCCATAAACCGCGCGGCCTCGTCACCACAAATAAGGACCCGGAAGGGCGTGCGACGATCTTCGATTATCTCAAAGAACATGCGCCCGAGGCGCCGCGGCTCATGAGCATCGGCCGGCTCGACATCAATACGGAGGGCCTGCTGCTCTTGACGAATGACGGGGGGCTCGCCCGCATTTTGGAACTGCCTTCGACCGGCTGGCTCAGGCGCTACCGGGTGCGCGCCAATGGCGAAACCAATCAGGCCGTGCTCGACAGCCTCGCCAAGGGCGTGACGATCGAGGGCCTGCGCTATGCCGGGATCGAAGCCACGCTCGACCGCCAGCAGGGGGCCAATTGCTGGCTGACCATGGGGCTCCGCGAAGGCAAGAACCGCGAGATCAAGCGCGTGCTCGAAGATTTGGGGCTCACCGTCAATCGGCTGATCCGCCTTTCCTTCGGTCCCTTCCAGCTCGGCGATCTTCCCGAAGGCAAGATCGAGGAGGTGCGCACCCGCGTGCTGCGCGATCAGCTCGGCCCCGCCCTGATGCAGGCTGCCGGCGTCGATTTCGATGCGCCGCTCGAAACCGCAGCAGAGGAGCGGCCGGCGCCGAGCCATAAGCCGCGAGCGGCGCCGCGACCTGATGGAAGGCCCGGCGCGAGGACTGGGGCAGGACCGCGCCCGAAACGCGCAAGGCCGGAGCCGGAGCCGGAAAAAATCAGGCATCGGCCGCAGGCCGGCCCGCGCAAACATATTTCGGCGCTGCGGGCCGAGAAGAGCCTGGCGGCCGACGCCGCGGCGGGCGGCCCGCGCCCGCGCATCGAAAAAGCCGAGATCACCGACCGCAAGGGCCGCAGGGTTACGATCGAGCGGCAAGTGACGGCGGCCGGCCCGGCAAAGAAAAAGCCCGCCACGCGCCGCCAGCCCGGCCCCGGCCGCCCGGCACCGGGCCGACCGCCGAAACCCGGCGCCGGCGGCAAGGGACGCCGAAGCAAATGATCGCGCGGCGCCACACTCCATGCGCATCGTTGCTGGCCGTCTGAAAGGCCGGGCCCTGCACGGCCCGGCGAGCCAAGACAGCAGAGACATTAGGCCCACCTCCGACCGTCTGCGCGAGACGATCTTCAACATCCTCGCCCATGCCTATGGCGGTCCGGTCGCGGGCGCTTCCGTGATCGATCTCTTTGCGGGCACCGGCGCCATGGGGTGTGAGGCCATCTCGCGCGGGGCGAAGCGTGCGCTCTTCGTCGATGACGGGGCGCGAGCGCACGCGCTCATCCGCGCCAATGTCGATGCGCTGGGGCTTGGCGGCGCGACGAAAATCTTTCGTCGCGATGCGCGCAAACTTGGCCCGGCGCCGGCGGGCGAAAAATTCACCCTCGCCTTTCTCGATCCGCCTTACGGAAAACATCTGGCCGAGCCGGCACTCGAAGCATTGCGCGACGGTCTGTGGCTCGCGCCCGGCGCGCTCGTCATCGTCGAAGAGGCAGCTGAGGCGACGCTCGACATTCCGGAAGGTTTCACGCTGCTTGAGACGCGAGTCTATAGCGACACGCAAGTGGTGATTTTACGGGCGGCGCATCCCCTCTCCCCATGAAATGGGGAGAGGGTTAGGGTGAGGGGCTTGGTGATTGGCCGCAATGTCGAACCTGATGGCTAGGCGCAGAAGGCGCAATTTGAGCCGCAGCCTGAATTTAACATAATGGGGCTTATGCGACACATGAGGCGTCAACGAGATGACTCGCCAAATGGTTCTGTACAGTTGGAAGTCAATTATGTTTCATCTTGCCCGTTTGCCGGAGTAGTTAGCAGCGTCCGGTGTCGGCTGGAGGGGTTCATGAAAGTCATCCCTGTTATTGTGGCCATGTCAGCTGTCGCTTTGAGCGTCGCCAGTTGCGCGAAGCCGACGGCTACGGGCTCGTATTCAAAGTCCGATCCCAACGTCGCGCTCCTAATTGATCTCGTTGAAGCTGAACACGGAAAACTTTCAGGGCGCATGGAGCTGGTGACGCTTATGACGGACGGGTCAGTCCAGGACCGAACTGCTGCCATCGAAGGTCAAGCGGACGGTGAGCATATCAGTCTCACTATCAAACCGGAGGAATTCCTAGCCCAATCAGAGATCATTTCCGCCGAGCGCAATGGCGACGAACTGCACATTAGCGGTAAGGGACTGGACGGGTCGCTGAAGCGTCAGCCGCTTAAGATCTTTGAGGACGGGGTGAAGGCGATCAGGACGAAATCGGCCAAGATGATCGCCGCCAACGCCCGCGCCGCCGCTGCCGCGGAGCGATCAAGATCGATTTACCAACTCAAATTCGACACCAAAAATCTGAAAGACCAAATCGACCTCCTTTTAGGGCGTGTGGGGCGGTTGAGGCCGAAGTCCGAGGAGCTTATCGCTGCGTTCGGTCGGCAGACGGAAAAGGTCGAGCGGTTGCTGAGCCAAGAGCGTTCCTTCGCTGATGTGGCTGAACGTGGGCAAATCCGCTTTGCCATTTCTCAGGCGGTCATGGACACTGAGCGCCAGATTGGCGAGGTGATAAGCGGTGCCCAGGGGCTCTCAACCGCGATCCATGAGGCCAACGAACAAGCAAGGCAGATTTCCACTAGGTGCGCGGCACCGCAGATTGCTTATGATGCCAGTGTGGCGAAGTCATGCAAGGCGGTGTCGGATCATGTCTTGCGCCTTCAGACGGCCGCCCAACAGGCGAGCCCAACGCTGCGCGAGTTGGAGGCGACATATCGGAGCGAATTGGCGAAACAGAAGCGCCTTGAGGCGGAGGCGGAGCGGCTGAATTAAGCGTGTCTTTCGCGACAAAAGTTTAAAGGGATGCAGACGATATGGTTGGTTTCCTTTTCGGCAAGTGCGACTCCTGCGCCGCGATTATATGCGACGAAATCGACGTCGAGGATCCAGAGCATGTGACCTGCAAAGGTTGTGGCGCAAAGCTGAAACCATCTACAGTGCCGGGCACGAAACTGACGGGAAAAATTTCGCGTAGCGGAACAAGCAAAAAGAAGGGCCTGCTTGCCGAAATACGAATTGCGTTCCAGCCACTACGCAACCGCAATGGCGTGCTAGTTCGCTACGAACGGCTTATTGACCATCATGAAGACCGTTATGTCGAGCGCGTGACTTTATACGATAGTGGTGAAGTCATCCACCTTTGCGATGAACCCTTGACCAAGCATCAAGGTCACGGATCAGCCAAAAGGAAACCTGCCAGCTAGCGCATCGCCCACGAATGGCGATTTTCGACAGGCGAGATCGGCGCAGTTCGGCCATTGTCGCCATTCAATGGCGCGCTTAGTGGTGCAAAAATCAAGAATTTTGCACCGTCGTTTCAGCCGCCCAAAATCAAGCCTTTAGACGTTGCAAAAATCAGGTGCATTAGTCCGCTTCTGGCGCTAAGCAGCAAATCCCCCGGCCCTCACCTTACCTCTCCCCGCTGCGCTTCGCTTGCAGGGAGAGGGGCGGCAGGCGTCGTTGCGAAGCGATCAGCCTTTGCTGAACTTCGCCCCAATATCCCTTCGGCAATAGCCCTCCGGCCAATCGAGCGCATCGATCGCCGCATAGGCGCGGGCGCGAGCTTCTTCGAGTGTGGCGCCGAGGCCGGTGACATTCAAAACCCGCCCGCCATCGGCCAGAAGCTTTTGCCCCTCGCGCTTCGTACCGGCATGGGTCACGATGACGTCTTCCATCGCCTCGAGTTTTTCGAGACCGCGGATCTCGCCGCCCTTCTGCGGATTGTCGGGATAGCCTTTGGCGGCGAGGACGACGGTGACCACGCTTTGGTCGGAAAGAGTGAGCGGCGCTTCGGCCAAATTTTCGTCGGCGCAAGCCTTGAGCAAAGGCAGCAGATCCTGTTCGAGACGCGGCAGGATGGCCTGCGTCTCGGGATCGCCGAAACGAACATTGAACTCGATGACCTTCGGTCCCGCGGCGGTGATCATCAGCCCGGCGAAAAGCACGCCGACATAGGGCCGCTCCAATTCCGCCATGCCGGCGATGAGCGGCCGGACGATCTCGGCCATCACCCGCTCATCCATCGCCGCATCCATGAAAGGCACTGGCGAAGTGGCACCCATGCCCCCCGTATTGGGGCCGGTATCGCCTTCGCCGAGTCTTTTGTAATCCTGCGCCGAGCCCAAGGCTACGGCATGCTTGCCGTCGCAGAGCGCGAAGAAGGAGACTTCTTCGCCGATGAGCTTTTCTTCGAGCAGAATGGTGTCGCCGGCCTCGCCGAACTGGCCGGCGAACATCGCATCGATCGCAGCTTCGGCCTCGGCCATCGTCTCCGCGACGATGACGCCCTTGCCGGCCGCCAGCCCATCGGCTTTCACGACAATGGGCGCGCCTTTTTCGTGCAGATAGGCCTTGGCCGCCTCTGCATCGTTGAAGCGCGCATAGGCGGCGGTGGGGATCGAGAAAATCTCGCAGATTTTCTTGGCGAAGCTCTTCGAGCTTTCGAGAAGGGCGGCATCCTCGGAGGGTCCGAAAGCCTTGATGCCTTCCGCTTCGAGACTGTCGGCGAGACCGGCGACGAGCGGCGCTTCCGGGCCGATGACGACGAGATCGATCGCCTGGCGCCGGCAAAAGGCGACGATCGCCGCATGATCGTCGGAGGCGAGCACGACGGATTTGGCGAGTTTCTCGATGCCCGGATTGCCGGGCGCGGCAAAGAAGCGGTCCAATGCGGGGCTTTTGCGCAGCGCCTGGGCGAGCGCATGTTCGCGCCCGCCCGAACCCAGAAGAAGGACGTTCATGGCTGGCCCATCGAGCGATTTTCCGGATTGTTAGAGCATTTTTGGGCAAAGGGGCCAGGGCTTTGTGACCAGCCGTGGACAAAACAACAAATTCACCTCCGGCCGAAGAGCCGCTCGACATCGGCGAGCTTCAATTCGACATAGGTCGGCCGGCCGTGATTGCATTGGCCGGCGCCGGGCGTCTTTTCCATTTCGCGCAGCAGCGCATTCATCTCGTCGGGCGTGAGGCGGCGGCCCGCCCGGACCGAATGATGGCAGGCGAAGGTGGCAAGCATGTTTTCGAGCCTGCGTTCGAGCGGCAGGCTCGCATTACCCTCTTCGGCGAGCCCATCGGCGAGATCGCGGATGAGGCGCCCCATGTCGGAGACTTTCAAAAGGCTCGGCTGCTCGCGCACGGCAATGGCGCCGGGCCCAAAACCTTCGATGACGAGGCCGAAGCTTTCGAGCAGCGGCGCCGCGTCGAGAAGCCGGGCAACAGAAGCCTCGTCGAGATCGACGATCGCCGGCACGAGCAGCATTTGACGTGCGACCGAGCGCCCTGCCCGCGCCGCCTTCAGCCGCTCATAGACGATCCGCTCATGCGCGGCATGCTGATCGACGATGACGACGCCATCCTGCGTCTGCGCGATAATATAGGTCTCGTGGATCTGGGCACGAGCGACGCCCAAGGGCGCCGCAACGGCTTCCTCCTGCGCCGGGCCTCGGACATCGGCGGAAGGCGCGGCGAAGCCTTCGAAAGTCGATGGCTCTTCCGCCAGCCCCGGATTGGCCGGCGAAAGGCCGGGCTCCCAGGCGCGGCCTTGCGGCTGCCGATGATGCGCGAATGAACCTGCGCCATGGCCGTTGGCTTGGCGACGCGCCAAGAGATCGAGCGCCGCCGCGGCAGTGTTCGGCGTGGCGCGGCGATTGGCTTCGAGCAGCTGTTTCAACGCGCCGATGATAAGGCCGCGCATGAGGCCGGAATCGCGAAACCGCACCTCCGCCTTCGCCGGATGGACATTGACATCGACTTCCGCCGGATCGCAGGCAACGAAAAGCACGAGCGCCGGAGAACGCCCCTGCGGCAGATAATCGAGATAGGCCGCGCGCACCGCACCGGCGAAGAGCTTGTCGCGCACCGGCCTGCCATTGACGAAGAGATATTGCGCGCTCGCATTGGCGCGATGCCAGGTCGGGAGCCCCGCAAAGCCGGCAAGACCGATGCCCTCGCGCCGCGCATCGACTGGCAGCGCATTGGCGCGGAAATCTTCGCTTAAGATCTGCGTGAGCCGCTGCAAAAGCGCATCTTCGCCGGCGCAGGCTTGATAATCGAAGCCGGAGAGATCCTCGCCGGCCAAGATAAAGCGCACCTGCGGATGCGCCATGGCGAGGCGCTGCACCACATCGGCGATGGCGCGCGCCTCGGCCCGATCGCTCTTCAGAAATTTGAGCCGCGCCGGCGTCGCGGCGAAGAGATCGCGCACCTCGACTTTTGTGCCGCGCGGCTGCGGCGAGGGCTGAAGCTTATGTTTCAGGCCTTGGTCGAGCTTGATCATTGTGCCATGCGGCGCGCCCGCGCAGCGCGTCGCGATTTCGAGCTGGGCGACCGAGCCGATCGAGGGCAGAGCCTCGCCGCGAAAGCCCAAAGTGGCAATCGCCAGAAGATCGCCGTCCGGCAGTTTCGACGTCGCATGGCGCTCGACCGCGAGATCGAGATCTTCGCCGCTCATGCCGGCACCATTATCGGAGACGCGGATCAGGCGCCGCCCGCCCGCTTCGATGACGATCTCGATCCGCGTGGCACCGGCATCGAGCGCATTCTCGACCAATTCCTTCACTGCCGAGGCCGGACGCTCGACGACCTCGCCCGCCGCGATGCGGTCGATGAGGATAGGATCGAGACGGCGGACGGGCATGGCGCTGTCCTGTTATCGTGGGGCGCAAACCTTCTCCCGCCTGCGGGAGAAGGTGGCCCTCGCGTCAGCGAGGGTCGGATGAGGGGCGGTGCCGCTTGCAAGATCCCTCACCCGGCAGGCTCCGCCTGCCACCCTCTCCCGCAAGCGGGCGAGGGGTCGCACCGAACCATTGTACCTTCCATTCGATGATCGCAAAAGATGTGTGCGCAGGCCGGCCCTCCAGCTGCGGCCGGTTGGGCCGAGCGTTTCACGCCGCACGCCGGGACCTGCCACGCGCCCATGGCCGCTTGCGCTTGACGAGAGACGGGTCTTGCTCGCGCCCGTCCTTTTTCGTCTCCGGCGCGGCGAGCCCCGGCTTGACCGCCTCGATGAGGAGGGGCCGTTTCGTCAGCCTCTCGATGTCGCGCAAAAAGCCGCGTTCCGCCGTATCGCAGAACGACAAGGCGATGCCGGAATTGCCGGCGCGTGCCGTGCGCCCGATGCGGTGCACATAGCTTTCGGGCTCATTGGGCAGCTCGAAATTGATGACATGGCTCACGCCGTCCACATCGATCCCGCGTGCGGCAATATCGGTCGCGACGAGCACCCGCGCCTCGCCCGAGCGGAAGCGTTCGAGCGCCCGTTGCCGTGCATTCTGCGATTTATTGCCGTGGATCGCATCGGCGGAGATGCCGGCGCAGTCCAAATATTCGCTGACGCGATTGGCATGGTTTTTCGTGCGCGTGAATACGATGACGCGGCGCAGGGCGGGGTCCTTCAGGAGGTCGATCAGAAGCGCCCGCTTGCTTGCGGTCGCCACAAAAAACACGCGTTGCTCGATGCGATCGACCGTCACGGCCTGCGGCGTCACTTCGACGCGCATGGGCTCACGCAGCATGTCGGCCGCAAGCTTTGCGACATCATTCGGCATGGTCGCGGAAAACAACAGCGATTGCCGCTGCTTCGGCAGCATGGCCACGATCTTGCGCACATCGCGGATGAAACCCATGTCGAGCATGCGGTCGGCTTCGTCCAGAACGAAATGCTTCACATCGTCCAGGCGCACATGATTTTGCTGGGCGAGATCGAGAAGCCGCCCAGGCGTGGCGATGAGAATGTCGACGCCGCGGGCCAGCGCCTTGACTTGCGGGGACTGTCCCACGCCGCCGAGAATGACGGTGTGACGCAGATGAATATGCCGGCCATAGGCCGCAAAGCTTTCGCCGATCTGGACCGCAAGCTCGCGCGTCGGCGCGAGAATGAGCGCATGGGCCGAGCGTGGCGCAGCGGGATGGCGCGGCTTGCCGAGCTTCTGCAGAATTGGCAGCGCGAAGGCCGCCGTCTTGCCGGTGCCCGTCTGCGCGATGCCGAGCAGATCGCGGCCTTCCAGCAAAAGCGGAATGGCCCGCATCTGGATGGGCGTGGGATTTGTGTAGTTTTCGGCCGCGAGCGCGCGGCAGATCGGCTCGGCAAGGCCGAGTTCGGAAAATGAGAGATTAGTCACGAGATTGATTGTTCCTATGCGCTGGAGGTGCGGGCCGAAATGGCACGCGAACCGCCAGGGAGCGGTTACCGCCTTCCACGCGCAATTGGAGCTAACGGAGATTGATTAACAGACTGTCCCGGATGACACGCCAATTATAAGCGCGTCGCGCGATCCCGGGAGATCTGACAAAGCATGTGGGGTAATGCGCAGGCAAAGTCAAGCTCTGCGTGCCGCCTCACATCCCCTCGGGCCGTCCGGCCACGACGACCAAAAGCTCGCCCTTGTCCAACAGGCGCTTGGCGGCGCGCTGCGCATCTTCCATGCTCACCGCCGCGATGAGCTTGTTGCGCTCGTCGAGATAATCGACGTCATAGCCATCGGTCTGCAGATGGACGAGCTGGCCGGCGATCTTGGTCGAAGTGTCGAAACGCAATGCATAAGAGCCGATGAGATATTTCTTCGCCTTGTCGAGCTCTTCCTCGGTAGGTCCCGTCTCGGCGAGGCTGCGGATCTCGTTGGCGATGACTTCCATCGATTCGCCGGCGCGTTCGTTCTTGGTCGAGGTGCTGCCGACAAGCATCGCGCCATGATCATAGGTCACGAGCTGGGAATAGGCGGAATAGGCGAGCCCGCGCTTCTCGCGCACCTCACGGAAGAGCCTCGCGGAAAAAACGCCGCCGCCGAGCACATGATTGACGACGGTCGCGGCAATGAAATCCGGATCTTTGCGGGCGATCCCTTGCCGGCCGAAGCGGATCGTCGACTGCGGAATGTCGAGATCGACGACATGGCGCGAGCCGATGCCTGCGACATCGACATCGGGAACTGCGACGAGGGCGGCTTTTTCCGGCAGAGCGCCGAAGACATCGTCGATATGTCTGGCGAGCCTATCGGCATCGATCGCGCCGACGGCGGCGATCTTCAAGCCGTCGCGGCTGAAGCTCGCATCGCGCATGGCGAAGAGATCGGCCCGCGTCAAATCGGGTAGAGTTTCGAGTTCCCCCCGCACAGGCGCGCCATAGGGATGGCCCGGATAGGCAAAATTGCGGAAGGCGCGGCTCGCGGCATAATCGGGATCATTGATCTCGCGCTTCAGCCCCGCCGCGATCTGGCTCTTCACCCGCGCGAAAGGCTCGTCGTCGAGGCGTGCCTCATTGACGCAAAGCCGCAACAGCTCAAAAGCCTTGTCAGTATGGCGCGCGAGCGTCTGCATGCGGCCCGACAGAATGTCGCGATCGGCGGAAAAGGAGATTTCGAGCGCATAATCGTCGAGCACGCGATGAAACGCCTCCGAATCATAAGGCCCCGCCCCTTCGTCCAAGAGGCCGGCGAGGAGCGAGGCGACGCCCGGTCTGCCCGCGGGATCTTGTGAGGCGCCGCCTTTGAAGGCAAATTCGAGGGCGACGAGGGGCACGGCATAATCTTCGACGAGCCAGATCTCGATGCCGCCCTTGGAGACGATTTTCTGCACGGCGGCGGCGCGCGACGGCTCGCTCCGGCTTGCTTCGGCCTTGGCGGGTGTCGGAGCGGCGCGCGTGGATGTGGCGGGTGCGGTCATGTCATTCGATCCAAAATATTCATCGCGGGCGGAAGCGCCGCATGGGTGCATTGCAGCCGTGACGAAGGCGAAGCGTATCCACAGTTACGCTCACCTTCCCCACCCGGGCCGCGCTTGCGCGCGCCCGGGCGCAGGCTCTTGTGGGGAGGGTCGGACCGCTTGCGGTCAGGGGTCGGGGTCTAACAAATCAAAGAGATGTCGGACCCCCACCCCTGACCCCTCCCCACAAGGGGGAGGGGAATGCGTTCCGGCCTCCATCACTACTCATGACAGAATGTCAAAGCGTCACCGCAGTGCCGCTCCGGCCCGCGCGGCGGACTCGGCCGGCAGAAGAAAGCCGGTGACGCTGCGCCTTTTGTCGAGCCAGCGCGTGGCCTTGACGACATCTTGCGCCGTGACGGCCTCGATCCGCTCCGGCCAATGCAAAACGTCGGAGAGGCCGAGGCCGGTGGCGAGCGAGGAGCCATACCAGCGCCCGAGCGTCGCCTGATTGTCCTGCGCATAGATCGCATCGGCGATGAGGCGGGTCTTGGCGCGGGCCAGATCCTCTTCGCTCACGCCCTTCTCCGCCACCTCGGCGATGACGCGCTCGAATTCGCCATCGAGCACCTCGAGCGAGACGCCAGGCGCCGGCATGCCATAGACATAGAAGCGCGTGTCGTCGACCGCCGTGCCGGCGTAATGCGCGCCGGCGGAGACGGCGACGCGCTTGTCGACGACACGCGATTTGAAGAAGAGGCTCGTCTGGCCGCCGCCGAGGAGATGGGCGAGCACTTCGAGCGCTTCCGCCTCGCCGGGCTTGGCGGTGCAATAAGAGGGAACGAGATAGACCGCCTGATAGGCCGGCTGCTCGACCTTTTCATCGGCCAGCGTTACGAGCCGATGCGCGCGCGGCTCCGGCTCCTGCCTGCGGAAACGCTTCGGCGCCTCGCCGCGCGCCGGAATCTTGCCATAGATTTTTCCGGCGAGATCGACGACGGCATCAGGCTCGACATCGCCGGCAACGACGAGGATCGCATTCTCGGGCGTATAGAAACGGTTGTAATAAGCGAGCGCATCGGCGCGCCCGAGGCTCTCGATCTCATGGTTCCAGCCGATGATCGGCGTGCCATAGGGATGATGCGAGAAGAGCGCCGCCTGCACCGCTTCATTGAGCTGATCGGAGGGATCGGAATCGGTGCGCATCCGCCGCTCCTCGAGCACGACATCGCGCTCGGGCGCGACGATCGCGTCGGTCAGCACGAGGCCGGTCATCCGGTCCGCCTCATAATCCATGCAGACGGAAAGATGATCCTTGGCGACGCGCTGGAAATAGGCGGTGTAGTCATTCGAGGTGAAGGCGTTCTCCTGGCCGCCCAGATCGGCGATGAGCTCGGAGAATTTGCCCTGCGGATTCTTGGCCGTCCCCTTGAACATCAGATGTTCGAGGAAATGCGCGATCCCCGATTTGCCGGCCGGATCATCGGCCGAGCCGTTGCGATACCAGACCATATGGGTGACGACCGGGGCGCGGTGATCGGGGATGACCAATATGTCGAGCCCATTGTCGAGCTTCGCCTCGCTGACGGCGGGACCTTGCGGCAACGCTGCCGCAGACGGCTTAGGCGCGGCAGGCTCCGCGACGGTTTTCGCTCCGGACATTCGCTTCTTCGCTTCCAAGCTTTTCGCTTCAAAGGGTGGGGACGGCCCGCGGCTTGAGCATCGGACCCAAAAGTGGATACCGGTTTTGGGATAATCCGATGCTCTACTTTTTTGAATTTAGAGCGTCTTATCTGCTTTCAAATCATTCCATTTGAAAGCGGGATGCTCTAGGCGGCTGGACAAATTCTAAAGAGGGTAGCCCAGCCTTATATAGGAAGCAATTTCTGAAACTGACAGAATGGCGGCGGGCAAGTTTCCGGCGCCGGGGCCAGGTTTCTGCCGCGGGCGCGTGCCGCACGGCCTATCCTGCAGCGCACAATGCAACGCGGTGCCGCGCTCTGAGGCGCCTCAAGGATCGCGATAGACTTTTTCCCGCCGCTCATGGCGCTCCTGCGCCTCGATCGACAAAGTGGCGATGGGGCGGGCATCGAGGCGCTTCAGCGAGATCGGCTCGCCGGTTTCCTCGCAAAAGCCGTAGGTCCCCTCGTCGAGACGGCCGAGCGCCGCTTCGATCTTGGCAATCAGCTTGCGCTGGCGGTCGCGGGCGCGAAGTTCGATGGCGCGATCGGTTTCGGATGAGGCGCGATCGGCGACATCGGGCAGATTTTCGTTTTCATTTTGCAGGACGGCCAGCGTCTCGCGGCTTTCGCGGAGGATGTCCTCCTTCCAGGCGATGAGCTTGCGGCGGAAATAATCGCGCTGGCGCTCGTTCATGAAGGGTTCGTCTTCCGACGGTCGGTAGTCCGCATCAATTGTTTCGGCCGGCACTTTCGAGTCTCCCCAAACCCAACCCAAACCGCCGGCCTTATAACGAGATACGCGGCCTCAGACAATCGGTCGCGGGGGCGATCGAATGCCACGTGGGCTTGCCCCGATGCTTTCGCGCCGCCTGCCCCGCCCCATTGCGCGCGGCAACCGGCACTCCTGTGGCCTATGTGATCGCTTTGCGCAAGTTTTCGGCAACCTTGTCGAGGAAACCGCTGGTCGAAAGCCATCGCTGCTCCGCCCCGACCAGCAGAGCGAGATCCTTGGTCATGAACCCCGCCTCCACCGTCTCGACGCACACGCGCTCCAAAGTGGCGGAAAAACGCGCCAGCGCCGCATTGCCATCGAGTTTGGCGCGGTGGGAAAGGCCGCGCGTCCAGGCGAAAATCGAGGCGATGGAATTGGTCGAGGTCTCCTTGCCCTTCTGATG
Source organism: uncultured Alphaproteobacteria bacterium (assembly GCA_963704745.1). Taxonomy (GTDB): domain Bacteria; phylum Pseudomonadota; class Alphaproteobacteria; order Rhizobiales; family Beijerinckiaceae; genus Methylovirgula. The sequence continues at coordinate 1,273,742 of OY969936.1, read as the reverse complement.
CTCGCGATAATGCCGCGTCACCGTGCCATGGGCGGCTTCCGCCTCGACCGTCCTGCCGTCGGGCGTCATCAGCACCGAGGTCATGAGGCCGAGCGAGCCGAAACCTTGCGCCACCGTGTCGGATTGGACGTCGCCGTCGTAATTCTTGCAGGCCCAGACATAGCCGCCGGACCATTTGAGCGAGGAGGCGACCATGTCGTCGATCAGCCGATGCTCATAGGTGAGCCCGGCGGCGGCGAATTTCGTCTTGAACTCTTTCTCATAGACCTCCTGGAACAGATCCTTGAAGCGGCCGTCATAGGCCTTCAAAATCGTGTTCTTGGTCGAAAGATAGACGGGATAATTGCGAATCAGCCCGTAATTCATCGAGGCGCGGGCGAAATCCCGGATCGAATCATCGAGATTATACATCGCCATCGCGACGCCGGCGCCGGGGAAGGCAAAGACCTCCCTCTCGATCACCTTGCCGTCCTCGCCTTCGAATTTGATGGTCAATCGGCCCTTGCCGGGCACTTTGAAATCGGTCGCCCGATATTGATCGCCGAAGGCATGGCGGCCGACGACGATCGGCTTGGTCCAGCCAGGCACCAGGCGCGGCACATTCCTGCAGATGATCGGCTCGCGGAAGATGACGCCGCCCAGAATGTTGCGAATCGTGCCATTCGGCGACTTCCACATCTCCTTGAGCTTGAATTCCTCGACGCGGGCCTCATCGGGCGTGATCGTCGCGCATTTCACCCCGACGCCATATTTCTTGATCGCATTGGCGGCCTCGATCGTCACCTGATCATTGGTCGCGTCGCGATTCTCGATCGAGAGATCGTAATAGTCGAGCTTGATGTCGAGATAGGGATGGATGAGCTTGTCGCGGATATAATGCCAGATGATCCTGGTCATCTCGTCGCCGTCGAGTTCGACGACGGGATTTTCGACCTTGATCTTTTCCATGGCTGCGACCTTTGCCGGGCGAAGTTCTCATGAGTCTCCGGCGCGCCCTATAGCACCCGGCCGAAGCCCGGCAAAGCGCCGCCCTTCGGCGGAGGGCGCGCGGCTCTCATGCCCGCGGCCTCGTCCGCGCGAGGCTCGTCGAGACCGGCCTCGCGCCAAGAATTGATGCGCTTGTCGCGCGGCTATTGGACGGGTAAGCCAGAATAGCATTGCATGCGCAAATGATGTTATTCTGGCCCCAATTGGAGCGCGACCATGAACGTGAAGTCTCGGCCTATCTCGAACAGAAATACAGGGAATTGAAAGCTCGGGTTAATGGCACACACGCAATCGACAGGGACTCGCAATGAAATCCGAGCGGTCCTGAGGCTGCGCCACGTCTTGGCAGCGGCGGAAGTCTGGTTCCTATGAAATCCCCCACCCGCCTCGCTTCGCGAGCCACCCTCCCCCGCAGAAAAGCGGGGTAGGGATAGCGCCGACGATTGAGTGCGAAATCCCTCCCCGGAACGGGGAGGGTGGCGACCGCAGGCAAGTTTACGCAGCCTGCGTAAACTTGGCTGCGAGGCGCCGGGTGGGGCAGCAAACCAAAAGCCAAAAGAGAATTGCCGCTGAAGCATGACCGGCGCCGGCACCAATCACACGAAAACAAGCCTCGAGGGCGGCCCCGCCATCATATTGGTGCGGCCGCAGCTTGCCGTGAATATCGGCATGTGTGCCCGCGCCATGGCGAATTTCGGCCTTTCGGACTTGCGTCTCGTCAACCCGCGCGAAGGCTGGCCGCGGACCGGCGCCTTGAAGAAGGGCGCCTATGCGGCTGCGGCCAGCGCCGTCCATCTCCTCGAAAAGGCGAAGCTCTACGACAGTGTCGAAGAGGCGGTCGCGGATTTGAACTGTCTCTTTGCGACGACGGCGCGGGAGCGCGGCCAGTTCAAGCCCATCCTCACGCCGGCCGAAGCCATGCCGCAAATGGCGGCGCGGATCAAAGCCGGCGAGCGCCATGGCATTCTCTTCGGCCCGGAGCGGACGGGGCTCGACAATGACGAGATCGCGGCTGCCGATATGATCATCAGTTTTCCGGTCAATCCGGCCTATGCCTCGCTCAACCTCGCCCAGGCCGTGCTTCTTGTCGGCTATGAATGGATGCGGGCAACGACAGGCGATGTGAAGCCTTTCACGCCCGTCGAACGCTCGCCGGCCGCGTCGCGGAAAATGGTGCTGTCCTTCTTCAATTTTCTCGAAGCGGAGCTGGAGCGCGCCGGCTTCTTCCGGCCGGTGACGAAAAAGCCGGTGATGCAGCGCAATTTGCGCAATATGTTCCATCGCATGCAGATGACCGAGCAGGATGTGCGCACTTTCTGGGGCATGATCGTGCGGCTCGTCGAAGGGCCACGCGCAGAAGCCAAAGGCCGCGAATCAGCCTCGGTGGAGCCAGAGCCTCAATCCTCTGCGCTGGACAAAGGTGTTGCGACCGCCTCCAAACATTTGCCGTCCGCTTCGAGGCCGGTCGCAAAGACCATCAGCGCGGCGCCCAAAAGATAGCCGAGGCCTGCACTCTCGGGCAGAGTTCCCTGCCCGCCCCTCTCTTAGGATAGCGGTCGATCTTCGCGCCGGAACGGGCTATGGAAGCGAACCGGACTTCCCATGGAATTCGCAATGACGGCTGCGCCTAAAATTCTCGTCTTCGACTCCGGCCTTGGCGGGCTGACGGTTCTAAGCGAGGTGATGCGGCTGCGGCCGGATGCGCATTGTCTCTATGTCGCCGATGATGCCGGCTTCCCCTACGGGCGCTTGAGCGCGGAGGCGTTGGTCGAGCGCGTCAACCGCGTCATGGAACGGCTCATCGCGCAATTTGCGCCCGATCTCGTGGTGATCGCCTGCAATACGGCTTCGACCCTCGTGCTGCCGCATCTGCGGGCGGCCTATCCAAAGATTCCCTTTGTCGGGACCGTGCCGGCGGTGAAGCCCGCCGCGGCGGCCTCGCGCTCGCAGATGATTTCCGTTCTCGCGACACCCGGCACGGTGACGCGCGATTATACGCGCGATCTCGTGCGCACCTATGCGGCGCATTGCGACGTCACCCTCGTGGGTTCCGACCGGCTCGCTGGGCTCGCAGAAGATTTCATGAAAGGCGAGACGGTCGCGGATGCCGCAATCGCTTCAGAGATCTCCCCCTGTTTCGTCGCCAATGGCACGGGGCGCACCGATTGCATCGTGCTCGCCTGTACCCATTATCCGCTGCTGCTCAAAACATTCGAACGCCTCGCGCCATGGCCGGTCGAATGGATCGATCCGGCCGAAGCCATTGCGCGGCGGGTCGATCATGTGCTTTGCGAAGATCTGGGCCTGCGCTATTGCATGGCGCAGGATTTTGAAGCGGCCTTGGCCGCTACGCATACCGCCCTCTTCACTGGCGCTACTTTGCCTGGGCCGGAACTCCAAGTCGCTCTACGTCAGCGCGGGCTCGGCAAGATCATCTTGGAGCCCATGCCGCTCGAAAAGCTTTGAATTTTATACATAGGCAAGGCTCCGGGTCCACGCATGCTAGGATCGTCATTGCGAGCCAAAGGGACCGTCATTGCGAGCGAAGCGAAGCAATCCAGGATCGGAAAAAGGACTGGATTGCTTCGTCGCTCTGCTCCTCGCAATGACGAGCCGCGCTGTATTATCGGTTCAGATCTTCATAGAGATCACGCCAATTCGGGTTCATAGCTTCGATCAAGGCGAGCTTTTTTCCACGCGAGCCGGCCTTAATCTGCTTTTCGCGCAGAATAGCCTCGTCCATTCGTTCATAGTGCTCATACCAAACAAGCATCTTGCAGCCATATCGCATCGTAAATCCCGCAATTAACCCCGCTCGGTGCTGGTAAGCTCGTTGTGAGAGGTTGGATGTCACCCCAGTATAAAGCGTCCCATTCCGTTGGTTCGCCATGATATATACGCAGGGCTGTTTCATCACGCAGCCTCCATGCCGGAGCCATCATTGCCACGGGACACATCACTTGCCCAACATCGCCCGCGCTGTGGCCTCATCCTTGCTGATCTGCGCCTTCAGCGCATCGAGCGAAGCGAATTTTTCCTCGCCTCTGATGAAGCCGAGAAAAGCGACTTCGAGCGTCGCGCCATAGAGATCGCCGGCAAAATCGAACACAAAAACTTCGAGCAGAGGCGCGCCATTGTCGAAGGTCGGCCGCCGCCCGTAATTAGCGACGCCGCCATGGATCGCTTCGCCGAGGCGGACCTCGACCGCATAGACGCCGTGGCGCAGCCGATTGCTCGCATCGAGGCGGAGGTTGGCGGTCGGGAAGCCGAGGCCGGCGCCACGCTTTTCCCCATGAAGCACCTCGCCAATGACAAAATAAGGATGGCCAAGCAAATCGTTGGCACGTTCGACATCGCCAAATTCGAGCGCCGTCCGCGTCGCCGTCGAAGAGGCTGCCTCGATCGAGCCGCTCGCATCGGCAGCAATGCGCTCGACGATCTCGACCTCGAAGCCAAAGCGCCTCCCCGCCTCGATCAGAAAGGCCGGCGTGCCGGAGCGGCCCTTGCCGAAATGAAAATCATAGCCGGCGACGACGGCTGCGACCTGAAGACGCGCCAGCAGCACGTCGCGGACAAATGCTTCCGCCGGCAATGCGGCGAGTGCGGCGTCGAAGCGCAGCACGATCATTCCGTCTATGCCCAGCCGCGCCAGAGCCACCGCCTTGGTGCCACAGGGCGTTAAACGGAAGATCGTATTGGGCCCAAGAAAGAAATCGCTCGGATGCGGCTCGAAAGTGAGAACCGCGCAAGGCCTGCCGAGCCGTTGCGCCAGCGCCTCGGCGCGCTTGATGACGGCGACATGGCCGCGATGGACGCCGTCGAAATTGCCGATCGCGACTACGGCGCCGGCGAGGCCGGCCGGCGGGTCTTCGGGGTCCATGGCGACGATGAAATGACGGGGCGGCAAGGGCGCGACCAAGGGAGGGGACACGGAAAAAGAGAAATTCGGGGCGCAACCGCCGAAACGGCCGCGAAACTGCCGCGCCTCCTGCGCCGCGTCAAGCCGACGATCAGGACCGATCGATCGGCCTGGCCAAGGCCTGGCTCAGGCGCGATGCAAAAGGAAGAATCTACCAAAAATTCAAGAGCTTGAGGTTATATCAGTCGGCAAGGGCGAGCCCGTTGGCAGGGCTCCAGCGCCATGACATGCGCCAAACCGGGGCAAGAACTCTCGCAATGCGCATCGATTTCGTAAACAAACGTCAATCGTCTCTCTCGGGTAGTCTTAACTGAATAGCAAGCGGAGCTGGGTTTAATCCACCTGCCGATGAGATGCCGTTACGGCAGATCAAGGCGCGGACGCTTTCTCACGGCGGTTCGCTCACCTGCCCTCAAAGGCGCGGCTGGAGACTTAAATGATAGTCGATTCCTCTCTGCCCATCCTCGTCGTAGACGATTATCAGACGATGGTGCGGATTATCCGCAACCTCTTGAAGCAGATCGGCTTCGAGAACGTCGATGATGCCTCGAACGGCGAAGAGGCGCTCGCAAAAATCAAAGAAAAGCCATACGGCCTCATCATTTCCGATTGGAATATGGAGCCGATGACCGGATATCAACTTTTGCAGAAAGTCCGCGAAGACAGGGATCGCGCCGACATTCCCTTCATCATGGTGACGGCCGAATCAAAGACCGACAATGTCATCGCGGCACGCAAGGCCGGCGTTAATCATTACATCGTGAAGCCGTTCAACGCCGGAATCTTGAAAGCTAAAATCGACGCCGTTTTCGCGTCGCTCGCGGCTTAACGGGCGCGCTCTAGAGCCGATCCCTTACCAAGCAAGCTCGGCGATCGCCATCGTCGGCGCAAGGCCGGTATTTTCGAGAAATTGCCGAAAGGCGGCGGCGTCGAGTTCCGTCGTCTGCGCCCCGCCGTGCAATTCTGCACGATGAATGCCCGACGTCACGAACAGCGTATCGAGCGATTGGCCTTGCGCACCTTTGACATCGGTGTGCATCGCATCGCCGATCGCGAGCACGCGGGAAAGGTCGAGGCTTTTGCCAGAAAGTGCCGCAGCCTCCGCCAGCGCGCGCAGATAAATCGGCGGATAGGGCTTGCCGGCCTGGATCACGCGGCCGCCGATTGCGGCATAGGCCTTTGCCAAAGCGCCGGCGCAATAGACGAGCGTGCTGCCGACTTCGACGACGATGTCCGGATTGGCGCAAATGAAATCGAGATCGCGGCGGCGCATCAGATCGAGCCGCTGCAGATAATCGTCCGGCGTCTCGCGATCGGCATCGAAAAGCCCAGTGCAGACGACGAAACCCGCCTCTTCGAGCGAAGCGAAGCGAAGGGCTCTGCCGGACAATTCTTCGGCTGCGGCGAAAAGCGACCGGTCCTGCACCGGACCGATATGCGCCAACGGCTGGTCGTCGCGCTCGAGGATCAGAGAGACGGTCACATCGCCGGAAGACACGAGCCCGTCATAGGCGGTGCGCGGCACGCCGAGCGAATCGAGAAAACCGATCACTTTTTGGTGCGGCCGCGGCGCATTGGTGATGAGCATCACCCTCCCGCCCGCGGCGCGAAACCGCGTCAAAGCCTCGGCCGCCTTGGGAAAATGCGCGATCCCATTGTGGATCACCCCCCAGACATCGCACAAGATCACATCATAGGCGGGCGCGATTTCGCCGAGCCCCGCGAGGAGCTTCGGTGCATATGAGACGGGACGGCAGCGCGGAGCATGCATGGCAGATCTTTGGCCTTCGATGTTCAATATAATGTGCTGAGAGAAAGAATTCCGGTCGCGGGCGGATGCCGGCCGACATTGGGACAAGCGTCAGGGCAAGCCATAGCCGCGCGCCATAGCGGCAGCGAGGATAGGCAGGAGGAGAACCAAGCCCGCCTCGATATGGATCATGCGCTTGACCAGCTTGATATCTTCCGGCGCCGGCAGTGCTTTCGGATCGGCTTGTACGAGGCGCCGCCAGGCCAGAATTCGGAGAGTTGGCCGAATCGACAGAAAGCCGATCAGGGCGAAAATGCCGATTTTGGTCCAGAAGACCGGATTGCCGAGGTAATAGGCGGGGCCTTTGATGCCGTAAAAGACCCGCGCAAAGCCGGCGGTAAGAACCGCAGCGGCGGCAAGGCCAAAGCCGAGATCGATCGGGCCGAGGCGCTTGATCGTGGCGCCATCCATCTCCGGCCGCACCAGCATGAGCTCGATCGCCAGAATGGCTACAAGTGAAAAGGCGGCCAGATGATGCAGGCTGGCCAGCACAAAATCCCTGAACAAAGACAACGCCTTCGATTGATCCCGATTAGCCAATGTGCCCTAGCATTGTGACGCGATCCGGACAAGGCAGCGGCGCCTTGACGAGGAAGTGTCATTGCGGCGCCGATGGCACGCGTTAAGCTTTGGAAGCCTTGACCTGCTTTTCGGAGCCCCCGATGTCCGCTTCCGCCGCGGCGCCCGCCGCCCGCCCGAATGATCTCGAAGCCTATTGGATGCCGTTCACGGCCAATCGGGCCTTCAAGCAAAGCCCGCGCATGGTGGCGCGAGCCAAGGACATGCATTATTTCACGCCGGACGGTCGCGCCATTCTCGACGGCACGGCTGGGCTCTGGTGCGCCAATGCCGGCCATAGCCGCGCACCGATCGTCGCGGCGATCCAGGAGCAGGCGGCTGAATTGGATTTCGCCCCGCCCTTTCAATTCGGCCATCCGAAAGCCTTTGCGCTCGCCTCCCGCATCGCCGCCATGACGCCCGGCGATCTCGATCATGTCTTCTTCACCAATTCCGGCTCTGAGGCTGTCGATACGGCGCTGAAGATCGCGCTCGGCTATCATAATGTCCGCGGCGACGGCGCGCGCCAACGCCTCATCGGCCGTGAGCGCGGCTATCACGGCGCCTGTTTCGGCGGCACTGCCGTCGGCGGCATGGTGGCCAACCGCAAGATCTTCGGCGCTCTGGTTTCCGGCGTCGATCATCTGTCGTCGACCTATAATCGTGCCGAACAGGCCTTCACCAAAGGCGAGCCGGACTGGGGCGCGCATCTCGCCGACGAGCTGGAGCGTCTTGTCGGCTTGCACGATGCTTCGACCATCGCCGCGGTGATCGTCGAGCCCATGGCCGGCTCTACCGGCGTGCTGCCGCCGCCCAAGGGCTATCTGCAGAGGCTGCGCGCGATCTGCGACAAATATGGCATCCTCCTCATCTTCGACGAGGTGATCTGCGGCTTCGGCCGGCTCGGCTACGCTTTTGCGGCCGAGCGCTATGGCGTGATCCCCGACATGATTACCTTCGCGAAGGGCGTCACCTCCGGCACTGTGCCGATGGGCGGCGTCGCGCTCCGCAAGGGCATCTATGATGCCTTCATGAAAGGCCCCGACCATGCGGTCGAGCTCTTCCATGGCTATACTTATTCCGGCCATCCGCTCGCTTGCGCCGCCGGGCTTGCGACGCTCGATCTCTATGCCGCGGAAGGCCTTTTCGACCGCGCCAAAAAACTCGAGCCGTTCTGGGCCGAGGCGGTGCATTCGCTCAAAGGCCTGCCGAATGTGCTCGATATCCGCAATGTCGGCTTGACGGCGGCGATCGATCTCAGCCCCCGGCCTGAGGCGCCCGGCAAGCGCGCCTTCGAGGCCATGGACCGCGCCTTCCATGACTATGATCTTCTGATCCGGCTCGCCGGCGAATCGATTGTGCTGACCCCGCCGCTCATCATCAGCGAGGAGCAGATCGGCGAGATCGTCGACAAGCTGGGCAAGGCGATCAAAGCGGTGGCGTGAGGGCTTTACGCCTGCAGAACGCGCCTCCCTCCAAGGAAGGATGGGCTCCCTGTTGATCTATCACAATTTGTGTTCTAAAACCCGATTCAGATATATCAACATCTAAGATTGATGTCTTGCACATGATCACAGCCGCGCAGCTCAGGGCCGCCCGCGCGCTGCTTGGCCTCGATCAGCGCAAGCTCGCCGATCTCGCCGAGCTTTCGCTCCCCACCATCCAGCGGATGGAGGCGAGCGATGGCGTCATCCGCGGCACGGTCGATTCGCTGACCAAGCTGATCGGCGCGCTCGATGCGGCCGGCATCGAGCTGATCGCCGATGGTGCGGCAAGCGGGGAGGGCGGCCGCGGCGTCCGCCTGAAGCGCCGCGCCGAAGCCGCAGCCAGCAGCAAATCCACCGAAGCGACGGGCAGTGCCACCGCATCCCCGCCCAAGGAGTGAGTTTAGGCGACACGAAATATGGCCTTGGCACTTTGGAGCATTTTCGCGCTTTTGGGCGTGAGCATTCTGGCCGTCGTCGGGGCGCGCAGCAGATCGGCCACGCCGATCGTCTATGGCCTCTGCCTCGGCCTCTCCGCGCTTCTCTTGGCCAATGGCGCGATTCATCTCGCGCATCCTGCGGCCGCGGCATCGGAAGTGACGCTGCCGCTCGGCCTGCCCTGGCTTGGCGCGCATTTTCGGCTCGATGTTCTGGCGAGCTTCTTCCTGATCGTCGTCAATCTCGGTGCGATGCTCACGAGCCTTTACGCGCTTGGCTATGGCGCGCATGAAGAAACGCCCGGCCGCATCCTGCCTTTCTTTCCGGCCTTTCTCGCCGGCATGAATCTCGTCGTGCTGGCCGCGGATGCCTACAGCTTCCTCTTTGCTTGGGAGTTCATGTCGCTTTCCTCATGGGCGCTGGTCGTCGCGCATCATCATGAGGCGGAGAACCGGCGCGCCGGATTCGTCTATCTGGTGATGGCGAGCTTCGGCACGCTGGCGCTGCTGCTCGCCTTCGGCCTGCTTGCAGGTGCATCGGGCAATTACAGTTTCGCCGCCATGCGGGTGGCTTCGACGACACCCTGGCTCACCGGGCTCGTACTTGCCTTGGTGCTCGTCGGCGCCGGATCGAAGGCCGGCCTCATTCCGCTGCATGTCTGGCTGCCGCTCGCCCATCCCGCCGCGCCGAGCCATGTCTCGGCGCTGATGAGCGGCGTGATGACCAAGGTCGCCGTCTATGCCTTCATCCGCATCATTTTCGATCTTCTCGGACCGCCCGCCGTCTGGTGGAGCATGCTGGTTCTCGCGCTCGGCAGCATCACTGCCGTGATGGGCGTGCTCTATGCGCTCATGCAGCATGATCTGAAGCGGCTCCTCGCCTATCACACGGTCGAGAACATCGGCATCATTTTCATCGGTCTTGGCCTTGCGCTCGCTTTCAAGGCGCATGCGATGGATTGGGCGGCGGCGCTGGCGCTCACGGCCGCCCTCTTTCATGTGTTTAATCACTCGATCTTCAAGAGCCTGTTGTTCTTCGGCGCCGGTGCGGTGCAGAGCGCGACCGGCGAGCGCGACATGGAGCATCTCGGCGGTCTCATCCATCGCATGCCGCAGACGGCTTTCGCCTTCTTGGTCGGCTGCGTGGCGATTTCGGCATTGCCGCCGCTCAACGGTTTCGTTTCCGAATGGCTGACCTTCCAAGCCATCCTGTTGAGCCCGCAATTGCCGTCGTGGGGGCTGAAATTTCTGGTGCCCGCCTCGGGCGCCCTCCTCGCTCTCTCGGCGGCGCTCGCCGCCGCCTGTTTCGTGAAGGCTTTCGGCGTGAGTTTTCTCGGCCGCCCGCGCACGCCCACAGCCGCGCGCGCCAAGGAAACCGACCGCTTTTCGCGCTTCGCAATGTTCCTCCTCGCTGCACTCTGTCTCGTCGCCGGCATCTTGCCGGGACTCGTGATCGATGCGATCGCGCCGGCTACCCATCAGCTTATCGGCGCGCGGATGCCCGTGCAGGCCTTCATGCCATGGCTCTCGATTATCCCGATTGCCGAAAGCCGCAGCTCCTACAATGGCCTGCTCGTCTTCGCCTTCATCGCTTTTTCAGCGCTCGCCGCGGCGCAGATCATTCACCGCTTTGCCTCGCACGCGTTGCGCCGCGGACCAGCCTGGGACTGCGGCTTTCCCGACCCGAGCCCGGCGACGCAATATACCGCCGATAGTTTCGCCCAGCCGATCCGGCGCGTCTTCGGCGGGATGGCCTTTCGGGGGCGCGAGCGCGTCGACATGCCGGCGCCCGGCGACCTGCGCCCCGCGCATATCATCGTCGAGATCCGCGATCTGATCTGGGACGCGATCTATGCACCGATCAGTCGGCTCGTGCAGTTCATCGCGGAAAAACTCAATCGCTTCCAGTTCCTGACGATCCGCGTCTATCTCAGCCTCGTCTTTGCCGCCCTCGTCGGCCTGCTTCTCATGGTGGCGTTATGGCGTTGATCCTCGGTCTCGCCGTGCAGGGCGCGCAGATGTTTCTCGTGCTCGCGCTGGCGCCTTTGCTTCTCGGCTTCACCCGCAAAGTGAAAGCAAGACTCCTGCGCCGGCACGGATCGCCGCTCCTCCAGCCCTATCGCGATCTCCTGCGGCTTTTGCGCAAGGAGGTCGTGCTCGCCGAAAATGCATCGTGGCTGTTCCGCGTTGCCCCTTATCTGATCTTTGCCGCGACATGGGTCGCCGCGGCACTGGTGCCGACCTTCGCGACCGGCCTGATGTTCAGCTGGTCGGCCGATCTCATCGCCATCACCGCGCTTCTCGGCAGTGCACGGTTCTTTCTTGCGCTTGCCGGCATGGATGTCGGCACGAGCTTCGGCGGCCTCGGCGCGAGTCGGGAAGTGATGTTCGCCTCGCTCGCAGAGCCCGCGATGATCATGATCGTCTTTACCGTGGCGCTGGTGGCCGGCTCGACCCAGCTTTCCGCCGTCGCGGCCTTCATGATCGCGCATCTCGAAGTGCGTGTCTCGCTCGCCCTTGCGTTGATCGGCCTCATCATCGTCGCGCTCGCCGAGAACGGCCGCATTCCGGTCGATAATCCCGCGACTCACCTCGAGCTCACCATGGTGCATGAGGCGATGGTGCTCGAATATTCCGGCCGCCATCTCGCCGTGATCGAGCTCGCTGCGGCGCTCAAGCTCCTCCTCTATATCTCGCTGATTACCTGCATTTTCGTGCCCATGGGGCTCGCACCACAAGGTGTCGCACTCGGCATGGGCATTCGCCCCCTGCTCATCGGCGCCGCGACCTATGTGGTAAAACTCGCCGTCGCCGGTTTCCTGCTCGCCGTGTTCGAAGCCTCGATCGCCAAGATGCGCGTCTTCCGCGTGCCGGAATTTTTAGGCGCCGCGCTGATGCTCGGGCTTCTCGCGACCCTGCTTCTCTTCGTCTCACGGAGCCTCTAGATGGGCGAACTTTCCTTCGACATCGCACATCTCTTTGCCGGCGGCCTCGTCTTCATGAGCTTCCTTCTGCTCTATCAAGACCGCATGTTTGGACTGATCAATATCTATGCGCTGCATGCGCTCGTCCTATCGCTCTCGGTCGGCTGGCAGGCCTATACGCAAGATGCGCCGCATCTTTATGTCACGGCGGCGATCGCGCTTCTCTTCAAGGCCGTCGTTATTCCTCTCGTTCTGCGGCGGATCATCATGCGCCTCGGCATTCATCGCACGATCGAGATCATCGGCGGCGTCGCGCCGACCATGCTTCTCGGCATCGGCCTTGTCGCTTTGTCGATGGTCGTGATGCTGCCGGTAACCGCGACCGCCGCGCCGCTGGCGCGTGAAGATCTCGCCTTTGCGCTCTCGGTCGTGCTGCTCGGCCTGCTCATGATGGTCTCGCGGCGCAATGTGGTGAGTCAGGTCATCGGCTTCATGTCGCTCGAAAACGGGCTGATCCTCGCCGCCGCCGGCGCCAAAGGCATGCCGCTCGTCGTCGAGATCAGCGTCGCCTTCTCGGTGCTCATCGCCTTCATCGTGATCGGCATCTTCTTGTTCCGCATCCGTGAGCGCTTCGACACGGTCGATGTGCGTGCGCTCGAACGCTCCCGGGGAGAGCGCCAATGAACTTCGAGATGTTCAACGCGGCAAATGCCGTACTGCTGATCCCGCTTCTTTCCGGGCTCGTTCTCGCGTTCTTGCCGGGCTACCGGCTGACCTCGCGCATCAATGTGATCTCGGCCGGCGCAACCTTTGTCTGCGCTCTGCTATTGCTGATCCAGCGGCCCACGGCGAGCCATTATCTCTTCGTCGATGATCTCAACATCGTCTTCATCATTCTCTCGACCTTCGTCGGCTTCACCACCAGCGCCTTCAGCGCCAGCTACATCGGCCATGAAATCGAGAATGGGAAGCTGAAGCCGGCCTATGTGCGCTTCTATCACGCCATGTATCAGGCCTTGATGTTCGCCATGAATCTCGGGCTTCTCGCCAACAACATCGGGCTGATGTGGGTCGCGATCGAACTCGCGACATTGACGACGGTCGTGATGGTCGGCATCTATCGGACGCCGCAAGCGCTCGAAGCCGCGTGGAAATATTTCATTCTCGGCAGCGTCGGCATCGCGCTCGCGCTCTTCGGCACAATCCTCGTCTATATGTCGGCGCAGCCCTCCCTGGGGGAAGGCTATCAGGCGATGGTGTGGACTGCGCTGATGGCACATGCTTCGACATTCAGCCCGGAGCTGCTCAATGTCGCCTTCGTCTTTCTGATGTTGGGCTATGGGACGAAGGTCGGCCTCGTGCCGGTGCATGCCTGGCTGCCGGATGCGCATGCGGAAGGCCCGACGCCGATTTCCGCCGTGCTCTCCGGCCTTTTGCTCAATGTCGCGCTTTATGCGGTGCTGCGCTTCAAAATGCTGCTCGCCGCCAATGCCGCGGCGATCGAGCCAGGTCCGCTGATGGTGGCGCTCGGCCTCGTCTCGCTGATCTTCGCCGCCTTCATGCTCTATCGCCGCAACGACATGAAACGTCTGTTCGCCTATTCGTCGATCGAGCATATGGGCATCATCACTTTCGCCTTCGGCATGGGCGGGCCGCTCGCCAATTTCGCCGGCCTCTTGCACATGACCATGCATAGCCTCACCAAATCGGCGATCTTCTTCACCGTCGGCCATATCGCCCAGGTGAAGGGCACCCAGAAAATCTCTGAGATCCGCGGCCTCACCGAGAGCCATCCCCTCCTCGGCTGGGGTCTCCTCGTCGGCGTGATGGCCATCGCCGGCCTGCCGCCGCTCGGCATTTTCATGAGCGAATTTCTGATCGTCAGCTCGACCTTCGCGCGTCAGCCTTGGCTCGCCGTGCCGCTCGTCTTCGGGCTCATCGTCGCTTTCGGCGCTTTGCTTTTGCGCGTGACCGATCTCGCCTTCGGCGAGCCGCGCGGCGGTATGGGAAAGGTCGGCGCCTCCTTCGTGCCGCTCGTCGCGCATCTGTCGCTCGTTTTGCTGGCCGGCATCTATTTGCCAAGCCAGCTCGTCACCTGGTTTCAGAACGTCGCGAAGCTGCTGGGTTAGTTTTCAAGGAATGCGATCATGACATCGTTGCGTGAGACGCTGCAGAAAGGCTGGCTGGTCGAAGCTGCGCGCCCCTGGCCGCGGCGCGTCGTCGATCAGTCCGTCTGGCACGATTCGGTCCAAAATATCGCCGAAGGCCAGGGCACCATGCTGAGCCTCTGGGGCGATGCGGCTTGCGTCCATATGGCGATCGCGCTTCATGAGCCTTTTGCGATCTGCGTCCTCAGCCTCGGTTGCCCGGAAGGACATTTTCCTTCGGTCGCACGGATCCATCCGCCGGCCTTGCGGCTCGAACGATCAATCCGCGATCTCTATGGCATCGCGGCCGAAGACTCGCCCGATGTGCGGCCCTGGCTCGATCATGGCCGCTTCGGGCTCAAATATCCTTGCGGCAGTCCGCAAGCTGCCGAGGCCGTCGGCACTCCCTATGACTTTCTGCGCGCCGAAGGCGCGCCGCTGCATCAGATCCCGGTCGGTCCCGTCCATGCCGGCATTATCGAGCCAGGCCATTTTCGCTTTTCCGCCAATGGCGAGATCATCGTCCGGCTCGAAGAGCGGCTCGGCTATGTGCATAAGGGCATCGACCGGCTGATGATGGAGGCGCCGCTCGATCGTGCCGCGCGCCTCGCCGGCCGCGTCTCCGGCGACAGCACGGTCGCCTATGCCTGGGCCTTCTCCGCCGCGGTCGAAGCGGCGCGCGAAATCGAGGTGCCGCGCCGCGCGCTTTATCTTCGCGCTTTGATGGCGGAGCTCGAACGCCTCGCCAATCATCTCGGCGACATCGGCGCCATCTGCAACGACGCCTCCTTCGCTTTGCTCCAGGCCCATTGCGGGATTTTGCGCGAACGCGTTCTGCGCGCCGCCGATCTCTGCTTCGGCCATCGACTCATGATGGACAGAATCGTGCCCGGCGGCACGACGCATGATCTGACCGCCGAGGGAATGATGATGCTCGAGGCGCTGCTGCGCGAGGTCCGCGCGTATTTCCCGCGTCTTATCGAAGTCTATGATCTCACGGCCTCGCTGCAGGATCGCA
Source organism: uncultured Alphaproteobacteria bacterium (assembly GCA_963704745.1). Lineage (GTDB taxonomy): Bacteria > Pseudomonadota > Alphaproteobacteria > Rhizobiales > Beijerinckiaceae > Methylovirgula. The sequence goes on along the minus strand of OY969936.1, from coordinate 1,258,458 downwards.
CTGTCAGGACCGGCATTCTCTCCGCCGATCTCGCGCATCAATATGGCTGCGGCGGCTTCATCGGCCGGGCATCGGGACGCGGTTTTGACGCACGCCGCGCGGCTGCCTATGCGCCTTATTCGGAGCTTACCTTCGAAACCCCGATCCGCGCGGAGGGCGATGTCGATGCCCGCATATGGATTCGCATCAAGGAGATCGAGCAATCGCTCGCTTTGATCGATCAGATTCTCACCAAATTGCCGGAAGGCCCTTTGCAGGCTGAGATCGGCGCCGCGGCGGGCGCGCCTTGCGAAGGGCTCGCTTTGATCGAAGGTTTTCGTGGCGACATTTTCGCCTGGGTCAGGCTTGCCGCGGCAGACAGAATTGAACGCTGCCATTTGCGCGATCCTTCCTGGTTCCAATGGCCGCTGCTCGAAGCCGCGATCGAAGGCAATATCGTCGCCGATTTTCCCCTCTGCAACAAATCCTTCAATTGCTCCTATTCGGGCCACGACCTCTGACTTTCGGCATTTGCGATGCGCACCCTTCTCTTCCAAGCTCTCATCCATTCGCCGCTGACGGAAGCGCCGCCTCCGATCGCGCCCGTCGAAGTCGCCGAGCTTGCCGCAAATCTCGCAAAAATCTCACGCCGAAAACTCGGTCATTCCCTGGCGATCCGCGCCGTCGATGCCGGCTCCTGCAACGGCTGCGAGCTCGAGATCCATGCGCTGAGCAATGCCTTTTATGATCTCGAGCGCTTCGGCCTGCGCTTTGTCGCCTCGCCGCGCCATGCCGATGTTCTGCTTGTAACGGGACCGGTGACGAAGAATATGCGCGAGGCGCTGGAGCGGACCTATGCCGCAACGCCTGCGCCGAAATTCGTCGTCGCGGTCGGCGATTGCGCTTTCGATGGCGGCGTCTTTTCCGGCAGCTATGCCTGCATCGGCGCCGTCGCCAACGTCATCCCCGTCGATCTTCACATCCGCGGCTGTCCGCCCTGCCCGACTGCCTTGCTGCAAGGGCTCATCGCGCTGATGGAAGCGCATGATGCCTCAGGGTCGGCACGCTAGAGCATCCCGCCTTCAAGTGGAATCACTTGAGGGCGGATAAGATGCTCTAGATTCAAAAAAAATAGAGCATCGTTTAAGCGCAAAACCGCATACACTTTTGCGCACGATGCTCTAGAGCATGTCCCGGAAAAGTTGGCGCCACCACTCTGCATCGTCGAAATTGGCGGCATCACAATGAGACGCGACAAACAGTTGACCGCACTGTCACGTTAAGCCGATGACTTATTTCTGTCCTTCACGGGCAGAGCCGCCTTGAGCTCATGCCGCCTTTCGGCGGCGCCGCCCGCAGGCTGCAGCTTTTTGCGGAATTCTTCGCGCTTGGCATGGATCGAGGCGATGACATGGCCCATCGCAATGCCGAGATCGACAAGCACCGCCTCCGACAATTGCAGGCTCGCCTCGATCGTCTCGGGCACGGCGTCGGTGACGCCGATCTCATAAAGCCGCGTCGCATGTTCGGCATCGCGGGCGCGGGCCACGACCGTCAGATCCTCGCGTAAGCCGCGCGCCGCCAGGACGATCTCCTCCGAGGCCGCCGGCGCATCGACGGTGACGATCAACGCCGGCGTCTTGGCAAGGCCACAGCGCAGCAGGAAGTCGGGCCGCGTGGCATTGCCCCAATAAATGTCGATGCCCTCGCGGCGCCAGGATTTGACATTGCCGGCATTAGTATCGATCGCCAGAAAAGGAACCTTGTGCAGGCTCAGCATCTCGCCGACGAGCTGGCCGACGCGGCCGAAGCCGACGAGGATGACTTTATGCGGACCACCGTCTTCGGCGAGGATGGGGAGCCGCGCCAATTCGGCATCGCCCGCCGCCATGGGCCGCGGCAGTCTGCTCGCCAAAGCCCCGAGCAGGGGAATGGCGCACATCGACAGGGTGACGGCGACCATCGCATCGGCGCCGAGGCCTGGGGCCAATGTCTTGCCGGCCACCGCGGCGGTGATCATGACGAAGGCGAATTCGCCGCCGGGGCCGAGCATCAGCGCCGATTCGCGCGCCACGGTGCGCGGCAGACGCAGGCCGCGCCCGGCGACATAGGTGACGACGTATTTGACGAGGATGATGCCAAGCGCGAGGCCGATTGTCGTCATCGGCGATGAGACGACGAGCGAGAAATCGAGACGTGCGCCGACGGAAAGAAAAAAGAGCCCGAGCAGCAGACCCTTGAAAGGCTCGATCGTGACCTCGATCTCGCGCCTATATTCGGTCTCGGCGAGGAGCAGACCGGCGATGAAGGCGCCAAGCGCCATGGACAGGCCGGCGAGCGCGGAGAGCACGCCGGCGCCGACCACGACCAGAAGACAGGCGGCCATGAAGAATTCAGTCGAGCCCGCCGCCGCGACGAGATGGAAGAAGGGCCGCATCACCAGACGGCCGATAAGCACGACGAGGGTGAGGCCGGCGAAGGCCGGCAGCACCACATAGAGAAGCACCGTCGCAATATCGCCTTCGCGCGGCCCCAGCATCATGATCATGAACAAAAGCGGCGCCACCATCAGGTCCTGAAGCAAGAGGACCGAGAAGATGGTGCGCCCCGCGCTCGTCCCGAGCTTCTTGCGATCGGCGAGATCGGGAATGACGATGGCGGTCGAAGACAGTGCCAGGGCGAAGCCGAGAATGATCGCCGCGGCCGGCGGCACCTTGAACGCGAGCGCCAGTGCGGCAAGGGCTGCCGCGCAGCCGAAGATCTGGACGAGGCCGAAACCGAAGACGAGCCGGCCCAGCAGCACGAGCCGCTGCCAGCTCAGCTCGAGGCCGATCATGAACAGAAGAAAGACGACGCCGAATTCGGCTATCGGCTCGATCTGCGCCACATTGCCCAAGGTGAAGGCCGATAGCAAAGACGAAGCCTCGGCGTTCCCATTTGCGGCGAGCTGATGCGCCGCAAACCCGAGCCCATGCGGTCCGAGGAGAAAGCCGGCGGCGAGAAAGCCATAGATCGGGCTCAAGCGCAGCCGCCGGAACAGCGGCGCGACGACGCCAGCGGTACCGAGAAAGAGCAGGATCTCCTTATAGTCCGCCGGCGCGAAGGCGTTCATCTCGCTCCTCTTCAGCCCGTTCGTAAGGGCGCTCTGTCGCTGCAATTCCGCCTGCGTCATCAGCCTGAGAGGCGGCTTAGAATCTGGCCCTTCCCTCGTCCGGCCGAATCCGCCATTTTGCCCCCATGTCAGACCCTTTATCCAGCAACGCCCCGGAATTCACCGTCAGCGAATTGTCGAGCGCCCTGAAGCGCACGATCGAGGACCGTTTCGGCCTTGTCCGCCTGCGCGGCGAGATCTCCAATTACCGCGGGCCGCATTCCTCCGGCCATGCCTATTTCTCCCTCAAGGACCAGAACGCCCGGATCGACGCAGTCATATGGAAGGGGAATTTCGCCCGCCTCAAGGCGAAGCTGCAGGAGGGCCTGGAAGTCGTCGCCACCGGCAAAGTCACGACCTTTCCCGGTAAATCGGCCTATCAGATCATCGTCGAAGATCTCGAGCCCGCCGGTATCGGTGCGCTGATGGCGCTGCTCGAAGAGCGCCGCCGCAAGCTCGCGGCGGAAGGGCTTTTCGATGAAGCGCGCAAGCAGCTCCTGCCTTTCCTGCCCGAGACAATCGGCGTCGTGACCTCGCCGACGGGCGCCGTCATCCGCGACATTCTGCACCGGATCGGCGAGCGCTTTCCGCGCTCCGTCCTCGTCTGGCCGGTGCGGGTCCAGGGCGAGAGCTGCGCCGCCGAGGTCGCCGCCGCGATCGAAGGTTTCAACGCTCTGCCCGAAGAAGGCCCGCTCAAACGGCCGGATGTGATCATCATTGCGCGCGGCGGCGGCTCGCTGGAAGACCTGTGGGGCTTCAACGAGGAGATTGTCGTGCGCGCGGCGGCGGAGAGCCTCGTGCCGCTGATCTCGGCGATCGGCCATGAGACCGATTGGACCCTGCTCGACCATGTCGCCGATCTGCGCGCCCCGACGCCGACTGCGGCGGCGGAAAAAGCCGTGCCGGTGCGCGCCGAACTTTTGGTCAATCTCGCCGATCTCGCGCGCCGCCAGACGGCCGCCGGCCTGCGCCTCCTCGAGCGCCGCCGCGGCGATCTCCGTGCGCTCTGCCGCGCGCTGCCGCAAGGCGAGGAGATCATCGCTCTACCGCGGCAAAGATGCGACCGCGCCGCGAGCGCCTTGCAAAGCGCCAGAGCGAAGGCGCTGGATCGCCGCCGCCTTGCGCTCGCCGGCCTCGCCCATCGCCTCGCCAGCCAATCGCCGCAAGCCAAAATGGCGCGCGCTACGCAAAGGCTCGAAGGACTCGATCATCGGCTCGCGCGAGCCGTCAAGGCGGTGCTGGAGCAGCGCGCGCAAAAACTCGATCATATGAGCCGAAGGCTCGGCACCGCGCTGTCGGCGCGCCGCCATCTCGAAAGCGAGCGTATGACGACGGCGGCGCATCGCCTCCGCGCGCTCGATCAGCGCCTCGCGCGGGCGATCAGCGCCCGCCTCGATCTCGCACGCGGCAGAATCGACAGGCTCGATCAGCTTCTCCACACGCTCGGCTACCGCCAAGTGCTCGCGCGCGGCTTTGCTCTGGTGCGCGATGCGGAGGGCCGGCCCTTGCGACGCGCCGCCGAGCTTGTTGCGGGCGCGCAGATCGACATCGAATTCGCGGATGGACACAGGACGGCCGTCGCGGATGACGACGCGTTTGAAGACAAGGCTGCGCGCATCGCATCCAAGCGGCACTTCGGCAGAGCGGGCAGAAAGAGCGATCAAGGCTCATTGTTTTGAGGAAGCAAACTGCGCCGCTTCTCCGGCCGACGCAAGCGCAAGCGGAAGAAGAAAAGCGGCGCCGTCAGCTGGGTTCATTGTTATAAGCGGTTCTCAGATGCATCCAGGTCCAGATGTCGTTCCTGATCGAATTTCGTAACTGGTCATCCGCGTGCTCATTGCCTTTTTCGCCGACATCCATGCCAATCGCGAAGCGCTCGACGTCTGTCTCGCCGATGCGCAAAGGCGCGGCGCGGATCGCTATGTTTTCCTCGGCGATCTCGTCGGCTATGGCGCCGATCCCGGCTATGTCGTCGACAGAGTGGCAGAGATTTGCGCGGACGGCGCGCTGGCCATCAAAGGCAATCACGATGCAGCTATCGCCACGCCGCAAGAGAGCATGAACCGCTATGCGTGCGCGGCGATCGATTGGACGCGCGGCAAATTGAACGAAAAGCAAAAAGATTTTCTTGCCGGCCTGCCGCTCACCGCGGACGCGGGCGAGATCCTTTTCGTGCATGCCGAGGCCTATAATCCGACGCGCTGGACCTATATCAGCCGGCCGAGCGAAGCCGAGCGCTCGATGCGCGCGACAGACAGACGCGTCACCGTCTCCGGCCATGTCCATCGTCCGCACCTCTATCACATGACGCCGCACAGGCCGGCGTCCTGCTTCGTGCCCTCGGCCGATGTGCCGATCCTGCTCGCCAAAAGCCATAAATGGCATGCCATCCTCGGCTCCGTCGGCCAGCCGCGCGACGAGATCCCCTCCGCCGCCTATGCAATCTATGACGACCGCAGCAGCCTGCTCACCTTTGTGCGCGTGGCCTATGACATCGAACGCGCCGCCGGCAAGATCAAAGCCGCCGGCCTGCCGGCGATATTATCGGCGCGGCTCTATATCGGGCGCTAGGGCATATTCATGTGCTAGAGCGGACATGATGGCTGCCAGCGATCCGATCAAGGACCAATCCCGCCTTCATCAAAGCGCGGATGACTTCCTTGCCGTCGGTGACGGGCAGCCGTCCGCTGTGCACTATGCTGCCACAGTTACGCGGTGAACTTCGGGATATGTATCGGACGGAATGAGCAGGCCATGATCGCGCCGATATTCGAGAACGGCTCGGATTGCTTCCTCGGCATTCGCGAGCGCGTCCTGCTCGCTCTCGCCTTCGGTGGCGACTTCCGGCAATGCTGGGACGAGGACGGTGAAGCCGCCGCCTTGCTGCGGTTCGAGGATTACCGAAAAGCTGTAATTCTCCGCCACAACTTGCTCCCGCGGCTTGCAACTCTGTATTGGCCGGATACGCGATCATGCTAGCAGATCAAACGGCACCGTCAATAAATGGACTATGACCTCGGATTGAGTTGCATGCCCGCCTCCTCGCTTGCTCAAGGCGCCATCGTCGACGGCTTTCGCGTCGGCGCGATGCTGCATGCCGGCGGCATGGCGAATCTCTGGGAAGTCGAGCGCGACGACATAAAAGTCCCGCTCCTCATGAAAGTCCCGGTCGAGGAAAGCAGCGATCCCTTGACGATCGTCGGCTTCGAAATGGAGCAGATGATCCTGCCGCTGCTCCAGGGCACGCATGTGCCGAAAATCTTCGCCAGGGGTGAATTCGCGGCGCAGCCCTATATCGTCATGGAGCGGATCACCGGCGGCTCCTTGCTGCCGAAACTCGATCAGGCGCCGCTGCCCGTCGCCGAAGTCGTCGCGATCGGCATCAAGCTCGCCGAAGCGCTCGACGACATCCATCGCCAGCATGTGATCCATTTCGACATCAAACCGTCGAATGTGATGATGCGCGAGAACGGCGAAATGGTGCTGATCGATTTCGGCCTCGCGCGGCACGACAGGCTCCCCGATCTTCTCGCGGAAGAATTTCGCGTGCCGATCGGCACGGCGCCCTATATTTCGCCGGAGCAGATCAAGCGTCACCGCAATGATCCGCGCTCCGATCTCTTCGCTTTCGGCGTTCTTCTCTATCATCTTCTCACCGGCCGGCGGCCTTTCGGCTATCCGCACACGGACCGCGGCTTGCGGCGGCGGCTGTGGCGCGACCCGGTGCCGCCGCGCGCGCTCAACCCCGCCTGCCCCGCCTTTCTGCAGGAAATCATCCTGCGCTGTCTCGAAGCCGATCCCGAGGCGCGCCACCCGACCGCCGCCCAGCTCGCTTTCGATCTCAAACACCCCGACGAGGTCAGGCTCACCGAGCGGGCCGAACGTCTGCATCGGGATTCCTGGTCGAAGGCATTCAAGCGCTGGTACGCAATGCGCTTTACCGCCGGGCCGGACACGAAGAGCATCGCCCAGCGGCTGACACAGGCGCCGATCATCATGCTCGCCGTCGATGTGACGGAGAATGCCGGGAGGCTCGCAGAGGCGCAGCGCAGCGCGGTCGAGCGGGCGCTCGCGACTTCGCCAGGGCTCCGCTCCGGCAAGCCATCGAGCGTGCGCCTAGCCTGCGTTAATGTGCTGAAAACGAGCCGGATCGCGCCCAATTATCCGCTCAACGAGGAAGGCCGCAACATCCATGTTCTGCGCCTCGTCGCGCTCAAGGAATGGGTCCGCCCGTTGCAGCTCGGCGCGGCGGAGCTGACCATTCACGTGCTGGAATCGCCGGACCCTGCCGCGGCGCTCGTCGATTTCGCCACCGTCAACCATGTCGATCAGATCATCCTCGGCGCCGGCCGCGACAGCGTCGGCGGCCCATATCTCGGCCCGGTCGCGGCGCGCGTCGCCGCCGACGCGCCCTGCACCGTCACGCTCGTCAAGGCGCATCGCGCCCATTGAGCCGCAGTTGGGGATAGGCAATCCGCTCGGCGCGCATTATCTTTGCCGGAACCCAATTCTTCGGATGATGCTTGATAACGATGAACCGCTACGAACGCCGCCCGATCTCCGCCGGAGAGGCCGAGGTCGAATATCTCGACGGGGAAATCCGTATTCTGCGTTCCGGCGCCTATGTGCGCTGCGCTGTGACCGGCACCCCGATCCCGCTCGACGATCTGCGCTATTGGAACGTCGACCTCCAGGAAGCCTACGCCTCGCCCGAGGCCAAGCTGCAGAAGCTCGGCCTCAAATTGGGGAAATGACAGCCAGCTCGAGCATCGTGCGAAAAAGTGGGCACCGGTTTTTCGCAACAAACGATGCGCTTTCAAAGAACTAGAGCATGATGCCCGATTCGATTTGAATGCATCATGCTCTGGGGCCGAACCGACCTGCATCCGGCCGGTTCAGGGTTTTTCCCGCGCGCCGCGCATTGCCTGCGCCATGAGACGGTCGATGAGCGCCTCGTCCGAAAAGATCATCTCGATCGGCACCGGCTCGGGCATCGGCAGGGTTGGATCGGCCATGGCCTCCAAGGGATGCAGCCGGACGAAGTCCTTTTCGGTCGTCACGAGCCGCGCATCCTCTGCTCTTGCCGCGCGCTGGAGGCGCGCAATGTCCTGCCGGCGATAGGGATAATGATCCGGAAAGCTTGCCGTCCCGGCGATCTCGGCACCATGCTCGGCGAGAGTTGCAAAGAATTTACCCGGCCGGCCAATCCCGGCAAAAGCATAGACGCGGCGGTTGGCGAGCTCCGCCGCGACCTGTTTGGCAACGCCGAGCCGGGCCGCAATGACGGGCTTGCCGGCACGGCGGGCGCGTTCGGCGAGGCTTGCGCCCCGCCTGCCTTCGCCGACGATCACGAGCGCATTGGCAAAATCGAATTGCGCCGCCAGCGGCGCCCGCAAGGGGCCTGCAGGCAGGCAGAGCCCATTGCCACTGCCGGCGACCGAATCCACGATGATCAGCCTGAGATCTTTTTCGAGCGCCGGATTCTGCAAGCCATCATCAAGGATGAGGACGCTGGCGCCTCGCTGCGCGGCCAGACGCGCGGCGGCGACCCGGTCGGCCGAAACGAAGGTTGGCGCGACGCGCGCGAGCAGCAGCGCCTCGTCGCCCACCTCTTCAGCCTTATGCCGATCGGGATCGACCGCGATTGGCGGCCCATGTTCCGCCGCCGAACGATAGCCGCGGGACAGGAAGCACGGGCTTTCGCCCGCCGCGATGAGGCGTTTTGCGAGCGCCAGCGCCGCCGGCGTCTTGCCGGCCCCGCCCACGACCAGATTGCCGACGCAAAACACCGGAAGCGGCGATCTGAAGCCCGCTTGCCGCATGCGCCGCGCGGCGACAGCGCCATAGAGGCTGCCAAGCGGCGCCAGAGCACCGGCAAGAACGCGCCGCCATCCGCGTGGTTCATCCTCCCACCAGAAGGACGGCGGCTGGTGTGGTCGGATCATGGGGCCGGCATCGGCCGGGAGAAGAGCTTGAGCGACATCGCGCCATTCTTCGGGGCGCTGGCGCAAACCGTCAAGCCGGCCCGGCATTCGAAGCTCTCCCAGCTCAATTTCAGCAGATGCAAGGCCGCAAGCCGACCCAGCCCTGGCGCCAAGCCCAGTCATGCACTAACAATCAAAAGGAACACCAATCGCGGGTAGGCCAGCCGCCCATTGGCATCGAGTGCCACACAAAGATAGATTGACGCTGACGGCATAGCGCAGAAACATGCGGCGGCGTTGGCGTGGAGCCGGCGGTCGCAAAAAATAACCTTGAATGAAGGGCTCCATCTCTTGTCAGAGAAGAACGAGCGTCGACCCTCGACACAGCCGCCTTTTGCTCTTCAAGCGCAATTGCAGAGGGGATTGGTGTTTCATCAGCAGGGCAGATTTGCCGAGGCCGAAAGGATTTATCGAGAAATCCTTCAACGAGCGCCAAATCACTTCGACGCGCTTCATCTCCTTGGCGTGATAGCTTGCCAAAATCGAGCCTATGAGCAGGCTGTTCAATTAATCTCAAAAGCCATCTCGAAAAATCCAAATGCCGCGGCAGCTTACTATAACCGAGGCAATGCTCTCAAAGAGCTCGATCGCCCCGGAGAGGCACTCGTCAGCTACGATAAAGCCATTGCGCTCAAGCCAGATTTTGCTGAGGCTTACTCTGATCGCGGCATTGCTCTCCAAAAGCTCAAACGCCTTGAAGATGCGCTCGCCAGCTACGATAAGGCTATTGCGCTAAAACCAGATTTTGCTGAAGCTCACTCTAATCGCGGCAATATTCTCCAAGAACTCAAGCACCTTGAAGAGGCGATCGTCAGCTACGATCGAGCCATTGCGCTCAAGCCAAAATTTACTGAGGCGCATTTTAATCGAGGCAACGCTCTCAAAGCGCTCAAGCGCCCTGAAGCAGCGCTCATCAGCTACGATAGAGCCATTGCGCTCAGTTATGATAAAGCCATTGCGCTCAATCCAAAGCTTGCGGAGGCCTACTATAACCGCGGCGATGCTCTCCAAGAGCTCATGCGCCCCGAAGACGCGCTCGTCAGCTACGATAAAGCCATTGCGCTCAAGCCGGATTTTGCTGAGGCTTATTCTGACCGCGGCATCGCTCTCCAAGAACTCAATCGCGCTGAAGAAGCACTTGTCAGCTGTGATAAAGCCATTGCGCTAAAGCCAGATTATGCGGAGGCTTACTCCAATCGCAGCGTCGCTCTCAAAGAACTCAATCGCGTTGAAGAAGCGCTCGTCAGCTGCGATAAAGCCATCGCGCTAAAACCGGATTTTGCTGAGGCCCACTATAATCGCGGCATCGCTCTCAGAGAGCTCAAGCGCTTTGAAGAAGCACTCGTCGCCTACGACAGAGCCATTGCGCTCAAACCGGACTTTGCTGAGGCTCACTCCAATCGCGGCACTGCCCTCAAAGAGATCGATCGCCTTGAAGAGGCACTCGTCAGCTACGATAAAGCCATTGCGCTCAAGCCAAGCCTCGCTACCGCCTACAACAACAAGGGCAACGCGCTGACAGAGCTCGGTCAGTTGGATGAGGCTCGATCGGCCTTTCTGAAGGCCATCGATACCGATCCGTTGAGCGCCGGCGCTTATCGCAACTTGGCGGATTTGAAAAAATTCGCGCCTGGCGATCCGCATCTCGCCGCCATGGAGAAGCTCGTGGCGAAACCGGAGGGGCTGTCCGAGGCTGATCGCATGAAACTCGATTTTGCGCTGGGCAAGGCCTACGGCGATCTCAAGGATCATCGCCGCTCGTTCCAGCACCTGCTGGCCGCCAATGCCGCCAAGCGCGCGACAATTTCCTATGACGAAGAGGAGACTCTCACGGCGTTCGACGAGATCGAGAGGACTTTTGCCCGTGAGCTGATCGCGGCGAAGTCTGGTGCCGGCGATCCATCGCAGCGGCCGATCTTCATTCTGGGCATGCCGCGCTCGGGCTCGACGCTGGCCGAGCAGATTCTCGCCAGTCATCCCATGGTGCACGGAGCAGGGGAATTGAAGACGTTCGGCGAGGTCGTTCTCGCCATTCGCGGGGCAGACGGCGCGACGATCGCCTATCCCGAATTCGTCCCGACGCTCGACGCATCCGCTTTGACGAGCATCGGGACGCGCTATCTCGCCTTAGTGCATGAACGCGCGCCGGACGGTGAGCGAGTGACCGACAAGATGCCGTCGAACTATTTGTTCGCCGGCCTAATTCATCTCACGCTGCCGAACGTCAAGATTATTCACACGGTCCGCAATCCGGTCGATGCCTGCATTTCGTGCTTCTCCAAACTCTTCACGACGGGACAGAACCACACTTACGACCTTGGTGAACTCGGCCGCTATTACAAACGCTACGAGCATCTGATGGAGCATTGGCGGCGCGTATTGCCGCCCAGCCGGATTCTCGATGTCCAATATGAGAACGTTGTCGCAGACCTCGAAACGCAGGCACGTCGCATTCTTGCCTATTGCGAATTGCCTTGGGACGATCGCTGCCTTTCATTTCATGAGACGGATCGGCCGGTACGGACCGCGAGCGCGACGCAGGTCCGCCAGCCGCTCTATAAGAGCTCGGTCGGCCGCTGGCACGAGTATGAGGAGTTCCTCGGTCCGCTACTGACGGCCCTCGACATCGCTCCGGCGGCGAAGACGGACAGCGCCGACACCGGTTTGTAGCGCGCCGTCAAGTTCGGCGCCGGCGCCGAGACAATTGGCGACATCGCAGCCGGCGCCCTGCCCTTGATGGCGAAACCGCGAGTTGAGAGCGTCCGCTTGAGGTCAGCCCGCGTCATTCGACGCTGGTCTTCACGCGTGCTGATTGACCATGACTTGCGCGATATGCGGCTCGATCGCCGCCATGGTCGCGGCCGCAGCACCGCCGAGCCGCTCCACAGCTTCGCTGGCCGCGCGAGACATTTTGCGCAATTTTCCGGTGTCCGCGAAAAGCACGGCGAGGACGCGGGCAAGCGTGTCGGCGTCGCCGATTTGCGCGGCGCCGCGCGCTTCATCCAAAATCTGATAGGCTTCGGCGAAATTGCCGACATGGGGCCCGTGCAGCACGGCACAGCCGAGTTTGGCCGCCTCGATCGGATTTTGCCCGCCGCCGCGGCCGACAAGCGATTTGCCGAGAAAACTGGCGCTCGCCAGACGATAGAACAGCCCCAGCTCCCCCGTCGTATCGGCGATATAGAGGCCGGGCAAAGAGGCGGCATAGGGCTCGCGCGAGCGCTGCAGCGCGCTCACGCCGCTTTCTGCCGCAAGTCCGGCGATTTCGTCGCCGCGCCGCGGATGCCGCGGAACGACGATGGTCAGGAGATCTGCAAAGCGGGAGGCCAGTGCCTGATGCACGGCGATGGCGACCGCGTCTTCGCCCGGATGGGTCGACGCCGCAACCCATGTCGGACGCCGGCCGATGCGCCCGGCGAGAGAAGCCAAGGCCCGCGGATCGGCAGGCGGGGCAAGCACGTCATATTTAAGATTGCCGACAACCTGCACGCGGCGCATGCCGAGATCGGCGAAGCGTTCGCCATCCGCCTCGCTCTGCGCGAGACAGAGATCGACGCCTTCGAGCAGGCTCGCAATAAGGCCCGGCACGCGGCGCCAGCGCTGAAACGACAGCGGCGAAATTCTGGCATTGGCGAGAATCAACGGGATGCGGCGATGTCTGACCTCGGTAAAGAGATTGGGCCAGATTTCCGATTCCGCGACAAAGGCGAGGTCCGGTCGCCAATGATCGAGAAACCGAACCAGGAATTTCGGCACGTCGAATGGCAGATACTGATGAAACGCGCCGGCCGGCAGGCGCGGCGCGAGGACGGCCGCGGCCGTCGTGGTGCCCGTAGAGACCAAAATATTGAAGCCGCGGCCGGCGAGATATTCGAGGAGCGGCAGGAGCGCGAGACTTTCGCCGACGCTCGCTCCATGCAACCAGGCGAGCCGTCCATGCGGGCGCGCCAGACTCGGATAGCCGAACCTCTCGCCGATCCGCGCCGGATCTTCGCGTCCCTGCCTGCAGCGATAATAGGCGAGCAGCGGCGACAGCGGCGACAGTCCGACAGCGGCGGCACGATAAAGGGGAAGGAAGGGTAGATCTATGATCACCGGAAGGCACACAGAAGAAGGGATCAACCCGATCCAAAACAACCGTTCTTTGGCCGTCAAAAGCGACTGTTTGATGACAGTCTCAATGCTTTGGCCACCGTCGTTACGGCATTGTCTGGCAGTATTTCTATGTCGTTCTTCCCGTATGAACGCGGTTTGGGATTCACACAATAGGGAAAGCAGCCCCTTATTAGCGAATTCGAAACATTTCCTGCCGCGAGGCGATCTACCCTTGCGGAAGGCGTTCCAACAGCCTTCCGTGCGATGACGCACCGCGCTGCATGACGCGGCCGCTTTCCCTCGGGTCAGTGCCTCGGATCAGTCGCGATCCGCCGTCGAGCGCCCCTGCCTATTTCGGCTCGCTCGGATCGAACAGCCGGTGCAGATGGGCAATGAAATAGCGCATATGGGCATTGTCGACGGTGGCCTGGGCCTTGGCTTTCCACGCCTGATGGGCCGACGCGTAATCAGGAAACAGCCCGACGACGTCGATCTTGCCGAGATCGCGAAACTCATTGCCCGAGAGATCGACGAGTTCACCGCCGAACACCAGATGAAGGAGCTGTTTTCTGGTCTTGTCCGGCATGGAAAAACCCGAGGTTGAACAATTGCGACACGGCAGCCGCGCGGCAGATTTTACCGTGCCCGCGGGCTCGCGCAAGGACGCCGCAGCCGCGCTCCTTTCGCCGCTTTCACTTTTCGTTGCCGCTGCATCGCCGGCACGGATGCGATCCGACCGGCGCCACGGGCTGAGGCATGCCTCAAGTCTTGTTTTGAGACGCGGCGGCTGATGCGCAAAGCCCGCAGCGCTTCGCGAGCAGAGGCTAGAGCATCTTATCCGCTTTCAAGTAATCACTTGAAAGCGGATAAGATGCTCGAGATTCAAAAATATAGAGCATCGTCTAAGCACAAAACCGCTCACACTTTTGCGCACGATGCTCTAAAGCCCCCGCGCCTGCATCATCGCGCCGGTGATTTGGCTGAGGATCGGCATCGGTCCTGCGATGAGTTCGCCATGCTGCGTTCCGGTGCGATTATAGAAGAGCTCGCGCCCATAGAGGCTGGTCAGACGACCGCCTGCCTCATTCACGATGACATCGGCCGCGGCGAGATCCCAATCATTGCTGTTGGCGGAGACGAGGCCGGCATCGAGCGCGCCGGCCGCGACTTTGGCGATCCGCAAAGCGAGCGAAGGAATTTTGGGCAGAAGGTCGAACTCGAGCCCCACGGCCCGCAATTCCGAAGCCATCGACAAAGGGCCGGCAACGAGAGCGCTCGCATCGAGGCCCTTGCGCGCCGAACAGCAAATGCCGTGCCCGTTCAATTGCGCGCCGCCGTTCTTCACCGCGACATAAGTTTCGCCGAGCGCCGGGGCATGGACGATCCCGACGACAGGACGCTGGCGATAGACCACAGCCACGGCGACGGCCCAGGCCCGCTCGCCGGCCGCAAAGCCGCGCGTCCCGTCGATCGGATCGACGACGAGAAGGAGATCTTGCTGGATCCGCTCGGGCGAATCCGCCGACTCCTCGGAAAGCCAGGCAGCATCCGGCAGCAGGCTGCGCAACCTTGGTTCGAGATAACGGTTGACGGCGTGATCTGCCTCGGTCACCAGCGAGCCGCCGGCCTTCTTGCTGATCGCAGCGCTCGTCTTGGCGCCCGCGCGAAAGAAACCGAGCGCCAGGTCGCCGGCCGCGAGCGTGATCTCGACGAGCGCGGCGACAATGGCGTCGTTCGGCGAAAGGCCATACCAATCCTGCCCGGTGCCGGCCGCACTCTTTTGCCCGCCGAAATCGGACGCATCATTCAAATTTCTTTTTGCCGGTGAAGGATTCATGCCCGTCCACTCCCGACCGGAGGAAAACCAAGCCACGGCCGCATATTTTCTATGACCCAAGCTATGACCCAAGCCGAGTTGCTGTACGAACCCGGAAACCAAAGCTGCCCCGGAACCGCGCCGTGCAGCGGCTGTTGTCGGATGCCGAAATCGCCAGACGCAGAGACCTCGGACGCACACGCCGGTGAAACTAGCCGACGAATCTTAATCGGACGCTTAATAGCCCGGAATCGGCATTTACCACCCTGGCCCGCCCTGGGCCTGGATGTCCGTGCCAGCCCTGATCCGCAGGCAGTCGGCATATCATCGATCGCGCCGCGGCTCTCACTTTTCAATATAGGCATAATATAAGCGCCTCCTACTCATTTTGGGCGAAATCACGAAGCGTGAACTTGTCGCGCATTTTTCTCTAAAATTTGCTCGTTTCGGCCAAGCTCTCGACAGCCATATAATGAGGAAACAGCCGGAAAATCATATGTTTACTTTCTATTTAATTGGCTCGGCCGCACACTCTGCGCCACTTCGCAATCGCCGCTCATTCAGATCGAAGGATCGGGCGGCGCAGTGGAACCGGCCATGTCGCTTCTCGCCCCTATTTCCCAGAGCTTTGCCGCCTCGGCCCCCGATTCGCGTGCCGATGGCGGGCTCCGCACCATCCGCCTCAATCAGCGCGGGGTTCGCATCGAGCGGCTGGTGGCCGGCATCAAGATGCATTTGGCGGTGCCGATCCACGCTTATGAGGGCGTCGTCCTGACCTGTGATGAGCATGCCGACCAGCGCCTCTACACGATCGCGCTCGTCCATCACGATCCGGAACTGTCGGTCGTTCTGCATGAGGCGCCGGAATCGCCTGCCGTTTTGATGATCTGGCGGAGCTGGGCGGATTTTCTTTCCAAGCCGGCGCTTTATCGCGAGACGATGAGCGCCGCTCAAAAGCCGCCGCAGGGTGCCGCCTGGCCGCGTCCGCGCCGGAGGGGTCGATCGCTCAGCCAGCGCCGGCCGCGCTTCCTCCAGCGGCGTCGCTGCGGCCACTTCGACAGCATCGGCACGCCGTTCCGTCCGGCGCAGGAGACGATGGTGCAGGAATAGCGCGGCCAAAGACGGCGCTCCCCGCGCAACGCCGCCTCAGTCCAGCAGCAATGACCGATATTTGCGGTGGGCATAGAGCAGCGCCTCGCCTTCCGGCGCGATCTCCACCGCCTCCACGACGCCGACCATGATCAGATGGGTCGTGACCTCTTTGGCCTCGACAAAGCGGCAATCGAAGGCCGCCAGCGCCGTGCTCAACACCGGCGCGCCGGTCACGAGCTTGGTCCAGGTGCCGTGGGCAAATCGCTCCTCGAGATGTTGACCCGTGCGGCCGGCGAAAATATCCGAGAGCGGCTGATCGGCCGCCGCAAGCGTATTGATGCAGAAGATACCGTTCTCGATCATCCGTGCCGCGGAAGGCGATGACCTGTTGATGCAAAACAGCATCATGGGCGGTTCGACCGTGATGGAGGTGACAGCGCTCGCGGTGAGTCCGCCGAGCCCGGCCGGGCCCGCCGTCGTCACGACATGAACCGCCGCGGCGACCCGGCTCATCGCTTCGCGGAACCGGGCGGCATCGACTGGCGCGGGCACGGCCAGGGCCGAGAGTCCCGGCCCTTCATCTTTGGTCATTTGCCTCTCCTCGCGCTCGCTCCCGTGAGCTTCGATCACACCGAACCTGGGCGATCAAAAGCGCGCCTGGGCTTCCATAGCAAGGTGGCCGCGCCACTGCAAAAGGCTTTGGCAAAAGGCCTATGCACGAAGCCTGCCGAACCGCCACCGCTTTGGCATTAGCCAGCCCCGGCTATTATGGGAATGCCCAGCCCGGGATGGCGCGCTCCGTAGCTTTCTCTGGCGCGGCCTAAGCAGCCTCGCGCGGCCACGGTTGA
This sequence comes from uncultured Alphaproteobacteria bacterium, assembly GCA_963704745.1. GTDB lineage: Bacteria > Pseudomonadota > Alphaproteobacteria > Rhizobiales > Beijerinckiaceae > Methylovirgula. The sequence goes on along the minus strand of OY969936.1, from coordinate 1,241,493 downwards.
TTTTGCTCGAATTGAGCAAAATCAATGCTTCAAGAACTGGAAAGTGAAGCAAGCTTGGAAAGCTTGCTGAGCGCCGACACCGACGCGCATCCGCGGAAGGATCGATGATGAAGCTTCGCTTTCTTTCGCCTCTTGCGCTCGCAGCTCTTGCGCTTGCAGCTCTTGCGCTTGCAGCTCTTGCGCTTGCAGCTCTCGCTTCGGCGGATCTTGCGCTTTCTGCCATGCATGAGGCCGCAGCGGCGCCAGCGCCGATCAAGATCGGCGTCGGCGGACCGATGACGGGATCGGACGCCGTCTTCGGCGCGCAAATGCGCAATGGCATCGAACAGGCGGTCCGTGACATCAATGCCGCGGGCGGCATTCTCGGCCGGAAGCTCACCGTCGAAATCGGCGACGATGCCGGCGATCCCAAGCAAGGCGTGTCGGTCGCCAATAAATTCGTCGGCGATCATGTGAGTCTCGTCGTCGGCCACTTCAATTCCGGCGTGACCTTGCCGGCCTCTTCCATCTATGCCGAGAATAATATTCTCGAAATCACCCCGGCCTCGACGAATCCGCAGATCACCGAGCGCGGTCTCGACACCGTTTTCCGCACCTGCGGGCGTGACGATCAGCAAGCCGCCGTCGCGGCGAAATTCCTGGCAAGCCTGGGCGATAAGAAAATCGCGGTCGTTCACGACAGGACGACCTATGGCAAGGGCATCGCAGACGAGACCCGCAAACAGCTCGCGGCGCTCGGGATCAAGGATGTGCTTTATGAAGGAGTCGACAAAGACGAGAAGGATTATTCCGCCCTCGTCTCCAAGCTCAAAGCCTCCGGTGCCGAGATCGTCTATTGGGGCGGGCTGCCGAGGGACGGTGGTCTCATTGTGCGGCAGATGCGCGATCAAGGCGTCGCGGCCATGATGATGGCCAGCGACGCCATTGCCGGCGATGAATTCGCTGCGATCGGCGGCGCCGCTGTCATCGGCACCTATATGACCTTCCCGTCGGACCCGCGCAACCGGCCAGAAGCCGCCCATGTGGTGAAGGAGTTCAAGGCGCGGAATTTCAAGCCGGAGACCTATACGCTCTATTCTTATGCGGCCGTGCAGATTTTCAAACAGGCGACGGAAAAGGCGAATTCGCTCGACCCGACGGAGCTCGCCAAGATCATGCACTCGGGCATGCATTTCAACACGGTGATCGGCGACATTGCCTATGATGCGAAAGGCGACATCACGCGGCCTGATTACATCATCTTCATCTGGCGGAAGGGCGCTGGTGGAAAGATCGGCTATGACCCATTGAAGAAGTAGATATGGAAATTCGCAGATCAGCCGAGATTGGCGAGACCCGGAAAGATCTGCAAAAGCCAATAGGAGAAGTTCTGCATGGCCCCCGTCAGAAAGGCGATGCCGGTGGCGATGAGCAGCAGGCCGACAATCCGCTCGATGAGCGGAAAATGCGCCCGAAATCGTTTCAGAAAGCCGATGAAGGCCTCGAGCGCCACGGCGGCGAGCAGAAACGGTATGCCGAGGCCGAGTGAATAGACCGCCAGAAGGCCGGCGCCGCGGCCGACCGTATCCTCAGAAGCCGCCACCGCCAGAATGGCGGCGAGGATCGGCCCGATGCAGGGCGTCCAGCCGAAGGCGAAGGCAAGCCCCAGCACATAGGCGCCCCAAAGACCGAGCGGCTTTTCGACCTCCACGCGCTTTTCCCGATACAGGAAGGCGAGCCGGAACAGCCCGAGAAAGTGAAGGCCCATCAAGATGATGGCGAGGCCGGCGAGGAGCGACAGAAAGGCGATGTGCTGGCGCAGCACCTGCCCGAACACCGAGGCCGTGGCGCCGAGGGCGACGAAAACCGTCGAAAAGCCCAGCACGAAAAGCACGGCGGCGAGAAAAACATCGCGGCGGGCACGTCCCAGCCGCTCATAGGCCACATCCTCGACCGTCGTGCCGGCGATGAAAGTGAGATAAGGTGGAACCAGCGGCAAGACGCACGGGCTGAGGAAGGAAAGAAGTCCGGCCGCAGCCGCGGCGGGGAGCGTCACATCGGTTACCATCCTGTGGTTCTAGAGCGGATCGGCGCAAAGGGAAACCCGCCGTTTGGTCACAGCGAGGTGAAGCTGCTTGCGGCAAAGCCGAGCTCGCGCGAGACTTTTCCGGGAAATTCCCAGTTCTCGACGTAAAATGATTTTTCGTCAGTCGAGGATAGATCGAGGTCGGCAATGGATTTGCGGGGGGCTTCGCCGAGATGTCTCCGGGCTCTATTCGGGATTGCCGCTACCCAAGACAGGCCGGCACGGCAAAAGAGAATTCGTTAAGGCCGAAAACCGGAAGCGCGCCAGCTTAACGTTTAAGTCGCCTCTCCATGCGACATCCGCTCAGGAGTTTCACCCCGGAATTTCGCCCAGGAATTTCACCAATGAAACGACCGCCGAAGATTTTTTCCGGGCGCGGGGGGTAAGCCGCAGGCATGAAGGTTCTCATCGCCTTTTTCTTTAATATTATCTGCAATTTTGCGATCGGCCTCTTGGTCGCGAAATTTCTCGGGCCGGCGGAATATGGCCGTTTCGCCTTGGCCTTCGCCACGGCCGCTATCGTCCAGACGGCTTTTTTCGATTGGCTCCGGCTCGGCGCGACGCGCTTTTATTCGGAGCGGGTGCGCAGCGAAGATCCGGCGCTGCGGGCAACCCTCGACGCCAGCTTCGCCTTGATCGCCTTCGGCCTCGTGACCGGCGGCGCGCTGCTGCTTCTTTCCGGCGTCCGCTTCTCTCTGTCGCGTGCGCTCATCGGGCTCGCCTTGGCCACCGCCATCTCGAACGGATTTTTCGACTATCACACCGCGCTGGTGCGGGCCCGGTTCCATGATCGGCTCTATACGCGGCTGATCATCGTCAAGAATATTCTGGCGCTCTGCCTCACCGGCGGCGGCGCCTTCTGGTTCGGCTCGGCGAAAATGGCGCTGATCGGCAGCATCATCAGCCTGTCCGGATCGATCATCGCGGCGCGCGCGGCCTTGCGCGACCCAGGCGCCTCGCCGCGCCGCGCGAGGGGCGGCATCGCCAAGGCGATCCTCAGCTACAGCCTGCCGATCGTCGCCGCGAATCTCCTCTACGTCGCCATTCCGCTCGCCAACCGGTCGATCATCGCCGTGCTTTACGGATTTTCGGAGACCGGCCAATTCTCGCTCGCTTATGACCTCGGCAGCAAAGCCGTGCAGGCGATCGGCTCGACGCTCGACGTCGTCCTCTTCCAGATCGCGGTCGCCATGCATGAGCGCGACGGCCATATGAAGGCCAAAGAGCAAGTCGCGCGCAATATGGCGATCGTCATCGCCACCGTCTTGCCGGCCTGCACCGGGCTTTGGCTGATCTTGCCTTCGATCGAGCAGGTGATCGTGCCTGCCGCCTATCGCGGCCCGTTCGGCAATCTGCTCACTTTGATGATGGGCGGATTCTTCTGCTCGGCGCTGATCCAATTCGGCCTCAATCCCATCTTCCAGATCGCCAAGCGGACAGCGCCGCTGATCTCCGCGGCGGCGGTCGGCTGCGTCGCCGATGCGATCGTGCTCTTTCTCCTGCCGCGCGAGGCGGATGCGTCGAGTTTCGCCGCGGCGCAGACCTGCGGCTTTGCCGCTGCCTTTTTGACCCTCGTCTTCGTGGCGAGCTTTTCGAAGCCGCAATGGCCATCTCTGCGCGATATTGTGGCCGTCGTCCTCGCAACTGCGGCAATGGCGGCGGCGCTACTGCCGCTGCGCGAGCATGATCCCGGCTTCAAAACGCTCGTCGAGCAAATCATGGCCGGCGCTTTGATCTACAGCTGCTTCGTCGCGAGTTTCGATATCGCCGGCTTGCGGACGATCCTTTACGCCAAGCTGCGCGCGCATGCGGCGGGGCTGCAGGTGCCGTGACCACAGAGCCGCGCGAACCTTCTCTCCTTGCAGGAGAAAGTGTCGTGCCGTAGAGCGCGCAGCTGAAACTCCGCGAGGAGGCAACAAATATAGTCCGAGGTCATTTCACCTTCAGAACGCCCAGATTGTCGAGAAAGACACGCGGGGTATCCGGCAGCCAGACGAATATGCTGTCGTCATCCTCTGTCACACCGATCCCACCGACGGCCGATTCGAGCGGGACAGTCTTCAACAACGCGCCTTCGCCCTCTCTCGCCACACGCCGCGCGTCGAACACACTGAGGTAATTTCCATTGCCGACGGCCAGATATTTCCCGTCATGGGTCACCGCGACCCAGTTGACGCTTGTGTTCAAGCAGATCGCGGACTTGATCTTCTTCGATCTCGTATCGACGACGCTGAGCGGCGAGCCGGCGCGGCCATTCGGCTGTCGGCATGGGAAGTTGCCGCGTGCGACGAACAGCGTATTGCCGTCTGGACTGATGGCAACACCAACGCCCACCGCTAAGCCCGGTATTGAGTTGATCACTTGGTTTGATCGCGTATCGATTACGAGCACTGGATCTGCGGCGCCTGCACATTGGGTCGCGACATAAAGATGCTGTCGGTCTGGCGACATTGCCATTCCTTCTGGACAGCCGACCTTTTTGACCGTTTCTATCACATTGAACTCATTTACATTTGTGACGCTGGTGTCGATGACGCTGATTGAGCCGGCCGGGATTGGCTGCTCGTTACTGACGAATAATTTTCGACCATCGGGCGTGATGACGACCGATCGAGGTGCCGTGCCGACCTCAATGCTCTTGATGACGCTCCTTTCGTGGTCTTTCGCGATATCGACGACACGAACCATTCCCTGATCATCCGCGACATATAGAAAAGGCCTCTTTGGATCGAAGGTCATGCTCTGCGGCTGCCCGGTCGCAGGCAGCGCGCCCTGCCCACCGACGGGGATCGGGTCCAATTGTTTCAAATTCTTGGAACTAAAGACCAAGACCGCATGCGCACGCGCGCTCGCGACATAGATACGTTTATTGTCGCCCGTGCCGGCAACCAGAACCGGAGAGCTCGCATTCAACGGTGGCAGTGCCTTCCACAACACATCCAGAACATAAGCAGCACCTGCGACAAGCAGAATTATCGCTGTGCTTGCAACGGGTAGACGGTTCAAAGCACGCCAAAGGGCCGCAACCGAATTTGCGATCAAGTCGTCAACGCTTTGCTCAGGTCCTTCGCCGTGGACGCCAAAGCCGCGCAGTGTTGCTCGCAACATACGATTTGCAGTCAACAGTGCTACAACGACGCCCGAAAGCGCCGCATACACAATGAGCAGAAAGCGCCAGGGCGTTGTGCTCACAAACTGCGATTTCCAGACAAAATACAAGCCGAGGCCGATGTCTCCCACCATGAGCACCAAAGCTCCGATGGCGACAGCAAAGGCCAGATGAGGCCGGACCCCCATAATTTCACCTCACATCGGAAAAGCGATCTCTTTGAGGTACTGCGCGAGAATAGGCAAATTTCGGGTGTCCCATCGTCTTTCGGCCTTGATCCACATCAGCGATGATGTGGCTGACTCGTCTATTTATGCTGCTTCGCTCAGCGCTTAAAAGATGGTCGGCCGGCATGGTCATCAAAAAATCATTTCTGAAAGCCGCCGCAGTTGTCAGCGTCCTTGTGTCTGTCTCTTCGGCTTTCTATCCGGTAGCGGCATTCGCAACGCCGACGCGACTCGAATGCACCCTGACAAGCGCCGGAGCCGACGGCAAGCAGACGACTCGCAAAATCAGCATCGCATTCGACGCCGAAGCGAAGACGCTTGACTTCTACCAAGGGTCTCAACACCAGGCATTGGCGCACGTGACAATCAGCACCATTTCCATCGATGGCTACACCGATAATATGAGTATCGGCATAGATAGATCTTCATGGGCGATTGTTGTCCAGACTTATTCGCCAGACCACACCCTGGCAGAATTTGGCGCCTGCAAGCCGGCGACTATGCCAGCGCATTGACACAAGAGGTTGAACGCGCATGGCTAGGCTGGCATGGCGCGATAACGCCCAGTGCCGGCGAATGGGGTTGGTCGTCCGCCTCATGCTATGGCTATTTGTTGGCATTGAACCGCTGACGCACCTAGAAATCTCAAGGCTATAGACGAATTATACCAAATCTTTGAATGGGTGGCTCATGCCATGTCTCGAAGATGACGATCATGGCGAGTGGAGCGTCATTGCGAGGAGCATCGCAGCCAAGTTTACGCAGGCTGCGTAAACTTGCCTGCGTAGCGACGAAGCAATCCAGTCTCGTTTTTGGCGCCTCTGGATTGCTTCGCTTCGCTCGCAATGACGGCGGGCATGGTTCTTATCAGAGAGATCGGGTGTTAATTCACTCATACCGCAGCGCTTCGATCGGATCGAGGCTTGCTGCCTTGCGCGCCGGATAAAAGCCGAAAAAAACGCCGACCGCGACAGAGAAGAGAAATCCCCCCGCGACGGCCATGAGCGAAAACGGTGCCGGCCAGTGCAAGAGGATGGGAATTGCCGCCGAAAACAGGACGCCTGTTACGATGCCTGCGGCGCCGCCGCTGACGCTCAAGAATACGGCTTCGGCGAGAAATTGCAGGAGCACGTGCAAGCGGCGCGCGCCAATTGCCATCCGAAGACCGATTTCGCGCGTCCGCTCGGTGACTGAGACAAGCAGAATATTCATGATGCCGATGCCGCCGACGAGAAGCGAGATCGAGGCGACGGAGGCGAGAAGAAGCGCCATGATGCGGCTGCTGCTTTCGGCCGTTTCCACAAATTGGCTCAAGTTGCGGACGTCGAAATCTTTGACTTGGCCAGGCTTGATGCGATGGCGGCGCATCAGGGTTTCGGTCGCTTGCGCAATGGCCGCTTGCACCTCCGGCTGCGTCACGGCCTGAATATAGATGTGATTGACGAACCCTGTCACCCTCGGCTGCATATTATAGGGGTTGGGCGGCGGCAGATAAGGCCAGTTGATCGGTGTTTGCACTTGCGTCGGCGCCGCGACGCCGAGCACTTTGCGCTCGGCCGTCGAGAAAGGAGTCATCAAGATATCGTCCTGATCCGTGCCGAAGGGCGATTGGCCTTTGGCCACGAGAATGCCAATGACTTGCAGCGGCACGCTCTTGACAATGATATGGGCGCCGATCGGATTCTCGCCCGGGTTGAAGAGCTGATGATAGACTGTCTGACCAATGACGGTGACGAGAGCAGACCTGTTTTCGTCGTCCCGTGTGATGGCGCGGCCTGCGCCAATCTGCCAATTCGTGATCGGCGGGTAGTTGACGCTCACGCCCTGAATGGTCGTCGTCCAGTTTTGAGTTCTATATTGGATCTGCCCTGTCTGGCGGATGTCGTAGGCGACTTGAGCGACCGCACGGTCTTCCCGACGAATGGCGTGCGCGTCATCGACTGTCAGCGTGCTGGCGCTGCCGTAGCCGGCCCGGATCCCGCCGAATGTGACAGCCCCTGGCAGGATGACGACGACATTGGTGCCGAGGCTCTCGATCTGTTTGCGGACCGCCTCATCGGCGCCTTGGCCGACGGCGACCATAACGATCAAAGCCGCGACACCGATGAAAACGCCCAGCATGGTAAGTGCAGAACGCATTTTGTTGCGCCCGATCGCTTGTGCTGCAGCTGCGAGGATCATCAGTGCAAAGGACCATGTGCCGGTGGCACCGATGGCAGCGGCGGCGCGTGACTCCGATGTGGGAGGAAGCGAAACTTGCGGGCCACCTGTCGTAATTTCGGGCGCGGCCTCCAATCGTCCTTTCTTGCTGACCCGCTCATCGGAAATGATCTCACCGTCACGCATGGTGACGACACGATCTGCATAAGCGGCTATATCGGCCTCATGCGTGACGACGATGACGGTGACACCTTGTTGGCGGTTCAGCGCGACCACAGTTTCCATGATCTCATGCGAGGTTTTCGTATCGAGATTGCCGGTCGGCTCGTCGGCAAGCAGCAGGCCAGGCGCATTGATCAATGCGCGTGCGATCGCCACCCGCTGTTGTTGGCCGCCGGACAGCTGGGCCGGTGTGTTGCGTTCGCGGTCGCTCAATCCGAGCAGTTGCAGCGCTGCATGGGCGCGTTCGAGGCGGGTTGCGCGCCTCTCTGGCCCCGCAGCAGCGTAATACAGCGGCAGACTGACGTTTTCGAGGGCGCTGGTGCGCGCCAGCAGATTGAAGCTCTGGAACACAAAGCCGATCCGCTCGCTGCGAATCCGCGCCAGATCCGGTTCACGCAATGCCGCGACATCTATCCCTTCGAAAAAATAATGGCCGCTTGTCGGCCTGTCGAGGCAGCCAAGGATCGACATGAGAGTCGATTTTCCCGATCCCGAGGCACCCACGATGGCGACGAATTCGCCGGGCTCGACAGTGAGGTTGATGCCTCGCAACGCTCGTACTTCGACATCGCCGACGATGAAGGTCCGCGTGACATTCTCAACTCTTAACAGAGGTTCAGACATTGCTGATCCGCGTCCTGAGTTAAAGCCGCCGCACGGCTAGCCTCGATTGTCAATGCTTGCCGCGTTCTTCGCCGACAATGACAAGATCGCCCGGTTTGAGATCTCCCTTGACGATTTCGGTGAAATTGTCGTCGTCGAGGCCCGGCACGACATTGACGGCTGTGGGCGTGCCGTCGCGCAACACCCAAACGCGGCCTACCCTGTTCTGCGTCCCGGCCGGAGGCGCCGAAGCCGGTGGAGAAACCGCCAAGAGGCCGCCGGGCGAGTAGCGCAGCGCCTGGTTCGGAATGCGGATCACGTCATTCTTATTTGCGACGATGATCTGCGTCGAAGCGGTCATCCCCGGCATCAAGGCCAAATCCTTGTTGTTGACGCCAACAACCGCATCGAAAGTGACGACATTCTGCACCGTTTGCGGCGACTGGCGGACCTGAACGATCGTCCCGTGGAAAATCCGCCTCGGATAAGCATCGACGGTGAATGCGGTAGCATCCCCAAGCTTGACACCGCCAATGTCGCCTTCGCTGGTATTTGTATCGACTTGCATGTCCGCAAGGTCTGTCGCCATCAAAAAGAGCGTCGGCGTTTGAAAGCTGGACGCGACCGTTTGCCCTTGAGTAACGGCGCGGGATACGACGACGCCTTCGACCGGCGAAACGATATCTGTATAGGCGAGATTGACCTTCGCACCTTCGACCAGGGCCTCGTCGAGTTTGACGGTCCCTTCGTCCTGTTGGACAACGTAAAACTGGTCCTCAGTTTGCTGGCGGGCGATCGCGTTTGTCGCTGAAAGCGCCTGGTAGCGGGCGAGATCCACCTTTGCCTCGGCGAGCAAGCCCCGGTCACGCGCAAGTTGGCCGACATATTGGTCAAGGATCGCCTTGTAAGGGCGCGGGTCGATTTTCGCGCAGATCTGTCCGGCCCTTACAAGCGTGTTGTAGTCGCAGAAGACCTGTCGAATGGTTCCCGATACATAAGCTCCGACGATGATCGTGAGCACCGGGTTGACGGTACCAGTCGCGTTCACCACCCGGGTGACGCTCCCCAGCGTCGTAGGCATCATGAGATAATGCACGCTCGGCCTGCGCCAGCTATTCCACCAGACTGCGCCGATTGCCGCCGCCAGGATCAAGACGATGGAGATGGCGAGCCAGCCGCCGCGTCCGCGGCGTTGCTTTCGCGGCAACGCTTTCTCGGCAGGCGGCGGTAATTGCCGAGCCAATGGCTTTGCTTCGACCCGGTCGTTCATCGATATTGGACTCCCATGAATTTAAAGCATTATGCGGCTTGGACATGGGCAGCCAATTGACCTGGCTCAACCATCAGAATGGCAAATAAGAGGCAGCCTATTTGTACGCTATATGCGCGCTGAAGGCCGAAACCAAGCAAGCCCCGACAAAGTGTCGCCGCGCGGCCGCTCTTCGCAGCCGACGTATGCGGCATAGCCGAGCCGCTCGATCTCCGCGAAGAGGAGGATAGTTCAGCTCGCCGACACGCTCCGGCGACGCCGCGAGCCCGCGCTCGCCAGCAGCGAAATCGCCCGGCGGCAGATTGAAGAGCGCGTGCAGCGGATGTTCGCAATGACACCGTGCAATTTGCTTTTCCCGTCGGTTCTAGAGCCTTTGCATGCTTATGGCTGCGACATTATATTGCCGGAACCCTCGGCGGCCCGCCTCAGCGGTACTGCTCGGGCCGGCCATGGGGCGGCGCAGCCGGCACGGACTCTCGTCAAGGCGGCGCGTTGGCAAATCGGCGCCCCAAGTCCTGTCGAAACTCTATCGATTGGCGCATGGCTTGCTTCGTGCCAATCACGCATAAGTGAATGGAGACGAGGCCACGCTCGCACATCATCGCATCTGGGATGGCGCTGCTCGAACCGCTCAATATGAGACGATGAGAGAGACGGCTTGGTGGCATGCATGAAAAGTGCTGCGGCCGCGCAGAATTGGAATCGCTTCGCGTTTTAATTCGGAGGCATGACGGATTGGCGGTGCGTAATAACGGTTACAAGCGCGCTGGATCGGCAGGCAGGGCCGAAGCAGGGAAGAAGCGTGCAAGAAGCGCCTTTCAGATTGCTGCCCTCATCCATCGCTGGAACGCCGATGAACTCGAAATCCTCCTCGTCACCTCGCGCGAGACGCATCGCTGGATTCTTCCCAAAGGCTGGCCGATCGCCGGCAGGACCGCCTCGGCGACGGCCGAACAGGAAGCCTTAGAGGAAGCCGGCGTCTTCGGCCGTGCGATGAAAAAGCCGATCGGCCGCTATTCCTCCATCAAGCGCATTGGTGAGACGGCTCTGCCCGCCGAGGTGGAGGTCTACGCGCTGCAATTCGTGAAACAGAAGCAGAAATGGAAAGAGCGCGGCGAGCGAATCTGCCTCTGGTTGCCGGCGGACGAGGCGGCCAAAACCGTCGCTGAGCCAGAACTCGCGGCGATCATCCGCGCCTTTGCCGAGGAGACGCGGCGTAGCGAAAAAGTGCCGCGCTCTGCCTGAGCCAAGCGGTCGGGCGCTTCCCCGAGAGTCAATCCCGGCCGGGATCGACTCTCGGAGTTCGGGGTCAGCGCTTGCGTGCCGGAGGCCGGCGGCCCGGCATGCGCCGCGGCAATGCTTTGCGGGTCCCTGCCTTTTTCATCGCGGATTTTTTCGCCCCGGCCTTTTTCGCCTGGGTCTTTTTGACGACAGCCTTGCGCATGAGCGCCTTCTTCGCGGCGATTTTCCGCGTCGGTGCCTTTTTGGCGGCGGCTTTCTTGGCGGCCATTTTCTTCGCCAGCGTTTTTTTGGCGACGGTCTTCTTTGCCACTGCCTTGCGCGCCGGCGCCACCGCCCGCGCCTTTCTCATCGCGAATTTTTTCGCTGGAGCCTTCTTTGCGACCGCCTTTCTGGCGGCGGTTTTTTTCGCGGCAGCCTTTTTCGCCGGGACTTTTTTGACCGCTGCCTTTTTGGCAGCCGCTTTCTTCACCGGCCGTTTGCGCGGCTGTGGCGCGGCGACAACGATAGCCGGAGGCGCAACCGGCGCGGGGGCCGGTGAGGCGGCTGCGGGCCGGCGCTGGCGCGGCTTTCGCGGCGGCGCCAGCGGCACCGACACGACTTCGGGCACGGCCACCGCCGTCGGAGCGATCTCGGCTTGGACTTCGGCCGCCGGCGGCTTGCGCGGCGCGCGCGGCTTGCGCGGCTTCTTGGCCGGCGGCGGCGGTCCCTCTGCCGCCACTTCCTCCGCCGTCAAAAATTCGATTGCGGCCTCTTCGAATGCCTCGGGATCTTCGACGCAGGACAAATGCGCCGTCTCGAGCGTCACGAGCTTGGCGCTCGGAATGGCGCTCGCGACGAGGGCGCCGACGCCGGGCGGGGCTATAGGGTCATGCCGGCCGACGATCACCAGCACCGGATTGGTGATGGCGCGGATCGCTTCGCGCTGGTCCATGTCACGGATCGCCGCGCAAGTTCCGGCGTAGCCTTCCGCAGGGGTCGACAGCAGCATCTCCCAAAAACGGTCGACCTCTTTCGAATGATGCTCGCGAAAGCTCTTGGTGAACCAGTTTTCGAGCACCGACGGCGCGAGGCTCTCGAGGCCTTTTTCATGCACCGTCTTGATGCGCTCGTTCCACATGTCGGGTCCGCCGAGCTGTGCGGCGACATTGGCGAGAACGGCGCGGCCGATCCGCTCCGCTGCATGGGTCAAGAGCCACAGCCCGACCATGCCGCCCGCCGAAACGCCGAGCCAATGGGCTTTTTCGAGCTCGAGCGCATCAAGAATGCCAAGCGCATCCTGACCGAGCTGCGCGATCGAATACGGCCCCGGGCTGACGACGCTCGCGCCATGCCCGCGCGCATCATAGCGCAGGACGCGGAAATGCCGCAGAAGCTCCGGCATCAGCTCGTCGAACATATGCAGATTCGTACCGAGCGAATGCGCAAGCACCAGCACGGGCGCGCCTTCCTCCCCTTCGACGAGAACGTTGAACGCCTCGCCCGCAATCATCATCTCCGTCATGCCTCACCCCCGAAACGAAACATCTTCACGTCCCCCAATCAAGCTCACCTCAGTCTACTAGACTAGCCTGCTCTTTTCATGCTGCAATAGACCTGCTCGAATAAAGTGAGAAATCATTGCATGGCGACGACGAGGAACGGCGCCGTGACCGTTTCGGTGGACTGCAAAAACGGCTGATCAAAGGTGATCGAGCCTGTGGCGCTGAAGGCCGGCATGCCCTCCTGCCACTTCCTGGCGCATATCGTCGCGAATATGTTGCAGTCGTAGCGAAGGTGAAGGTCGCACTGCTGGAATGACAAACGGAAGGCCAAAAGCGCTGGTCGTCGGCGTCGGCGCCGAACGTGGGCTCGGCGCCGCTCTATGCCGCCGCTTCGCCCGCGAAGGCCAGCATGTGATCGCCGTCGGGCGGTCGCCGGAGCGGCTTGCCAAAGTGGCGGGTGCCATCGCCACCGAAGGGGGCAGCGCCGAAGCGCTGACGGCCGACACCACCAACGAGGCCGATGTCATCGCCCTCTTCGACAAGGCCATGGCCGACGCGGGGAGTTCTCCGCTCGATCTCGTCGTCTTCAATGCCGGAATCAACAAGGCGCAAGATTTTCGCACTTTGGCCGCCGAGGATTTCGAAAAATTCTGGCGGATCGGCTGCTTCGCCGGCTTTCTCGTCGGCCGCGAGGCGGCGCGGCGGCTTGCCCCGCAGGGGCACGGCACGATCATCTTCACGGGCGCCTCGGGCAGCCTGCGTGGGCGCCCCAAATTCGCGGCCTTCGCCGCCGCCAAAGCCGGGCTGCGCACCGTGGCCCAGGCGATGGCCCGCGAATTCGGACCGGCCGGCCTCCATGTCGCGCATGTCATCATCGACGGCGGCATTGACGGCGATTGGCTGAAAGCCGCCTTTCCGCAGATGCATGCCGACAAGGGCGGCGACGGCCTTCTCGATCCCGACGCCATCGCCGAAGCCTATTGGCAGATCCATCGCCAGCATCAATCGGCCTGGACGCATGAACTCGATCTGCGGCCGTACAAGGAGAGTTTTTGAGGCTGCGGAATGGACCTCTTGCGCGGGCGGCAGCCGATCGCCATTTTCGGCGCGTCCTGCCGAGCTTTGCCCTCAAACCGCGCATGATAAAATTAAAAGCATTCGCAATCATCGTTTAAGTCGTTGTTTTAATCAATGTTCTTGTCTCAAAACACAGTGAATTCTCAACTCGTGCTCAAGCCGCGATGGAACGATGGGCCCAAGCTCGCCGTTTTGCCCGCGCCGCATACAGCCGGAAAGGGCGGGAATGTCCGCAGCCAATGCCAGCGCCAGGCGCGAAAACTCCTTGCGCGAAGACTACGTGCGCGAGGACTCGGCGCAAAGCCGGGCCGTCCCACCAGCGCTCGTCGAGCGCTACCTTTCGGTGCGCGCGACGACAGAGGCGCTTGCCGCGCCGCTCACCGCCGAAGACCAGACGGTCCAGTCGATGCCCGACGCGAGCCCGACCAAATGGCATCGCGCCCACACGAGCTGGTTCTTCGAAACCTTCGTGCTTTTGCCGCATGATGCAGGCTACCCGCCCTTCGACGCGCATTTCTCCTATCTGTTCAATTCCTATTATGAGGCGGTCGGCGCCCGCCATCAGCGCTCGGCGCGAGGCTTGATCACGCGGCCCGGCATTGCGGAGATTGCCGCTTACCGTGCGCATGTCGACGCGGCCATGGCGGCACTGCTCGCCGATCCGAGCCCAGACATTGCCGCTCTCGCGGAGCTCGGCCTCAATCACGAGCAGCAACATCAGGAATTGCTGCTCACCGACATCAAGCACGCCTTCGCCGCCAATCCGCTCGCCCCGGCCTATGGTCCGCCGCCTCTTGCGCAAGCCGATGCCGAGGCGCCAAAACTCACTTGGATCGATGTCGCCGGCGGGCGCCATGCGATCGGCCATCAAGGCGATGGCTTTGCCTTCGACAATGAAGGGCCGGCGCATGAGGTGCTATTGCGCGATTTCCGCATCGCCAGCCGGCCGGTCAGCATCGGCGAATATCTCGATTTCATCGAAGACGGCGGCTATCGGCAGGCCTCCTTGTGGCTGTCGGACGCCTGGGCCCTCGTCAATGCCGAAGGGTGGCAAGCGCCGGCCTATTGGGAGCATCAGGATGGAGTCTGGTCCGCCCGCACGCTGCACGGCCGGCTGCCGCTGGCGCGTGCCGAGCCGGTCTGCCACGTCAGCTATTATGAGGCTGCCGCCTATGCGACCTGGGCCGGCACGCGTCTGCCCACCGAGTTCGAATGGGAGGTCGCGGCGCGACAGACCGAAGGCGCCGAGGATCATGCGCGGCAGATAAGGCCGCATCCGCGCCCGCTCGTCCGCGGCTTCCATCAGGACGTCTGGGAATGGACCGGCAGCGCCTATCTTCCCTATCCGGCCTATCGGCCGTCGCCCGGCGCCATCGGCGAATATAATGGCAAGTTCATGATCAATCAGATGGTGCTGCGCGGATGCTCCTGCGCGACGCCGCCGGGCCATGAACGCTTCACCTACCGGAACTTCTTTGCTCCCGCCGCCCGCTGGCAGTTCAGCGGCTTTCGGCTCGCACAGGATATTTGAAATGTCGACGACGCTGCAGAAGCATCAGGATCTGGAGCCCTCGACGGAGGAATTCCGCGCCGCGGTCCTCGCGGGGCTGAGCCAGCCGCAAAAGGCGCTGCCGTGCAAATTCTTCTATGATTTTGAGGGGTCGCGGCTCTTCGACCGGATCTGCGAGCTGCCCGAATATTACCCGACGCGGACGGAAAGCCGCATTCTGGCCAAACATGCAGGCGCCATAGCGCGGCTTGTCGGACCGCGCGCGCGTCTCGTAGAATTCGGCTCCGGAGCCGGCATCAAGATCCGATTGCTGCTTTGCGCCCTCGATCGGCCGGCAGGCTATATTCCCGTCGACATCTCGCGCCTGCATCTGCTCGCCGCCGCATCGAGCCTCGCCAGGGATTTTCCGCATCTCGCCATTGCCCCGATCTGCGCCGATTATACGAGAGCCTTCGCTCTGCCGACCCTAGCGGGCGAGGCGCCGGCGGCCACCGTCGGCTTCTTTCCCGGCTCGACGATCGGTAATTTCACCCCCGAGGAGGCCCGCCTCTTTCTGGCAGGCGCCCGCCATTTGCTCGGTCCGGGATCGTCGATGATTGTCGGCGTCGATCTGCGCAAGGACGAAGACGTCCTGGTGCGCGCCTATGATGATGCGGCGGGCGTGACCGCCGCCTTCAATCTCAATCTCCTGCGCCGGATCAATCGCGAACTCGGCGGCACATTCCAGCTCGACCAATTCGCCCATCGCGCGCGCTGGAACGATGAACTCGGGCGGATGGAAATGCATCTTGTGAGCCGGCGCGCGCAAACGGTCGAGATCGGCGGTGAGCGCTTTGCCTTCAAGGATGGCGAGACGATCCACACCGAGAATTCGCATAAATATACATGCGATCAGTTCCAGGCTCTGGCGCGCGCGGCGGGCTATGCGCCCAAGGCGGTCTGGACCGATGAGGCGGAGCTGTTTTCGGTGCATCTCTTGTGTGATGCGAATCAATAAGGACTAACAAATCAATCACCATTGATCGTGGTAAGGTACGCAACATGCTCTATGACGGTGGAGTCGGTCTAGCCTCCTCCGCTTTTGCAATCTGCCCACCCTTTCGTCCGGCGAAAATCACCGCACCAAGGCCGATTTTTTGAGAGCGCGACGTAATAGACGATCAAGGCGATGAACATAAGGATGGTAAAGGTCACCGCGCCGCAATGCGAAAGCATATGCCGCGACGACATGCACCAGCCAGTGGCCGCGATGAGCACGACCGTGAGGCTGAGGAGTCCCTTAACCCAACGCTTCGAAAACCAGTTTGCAAGTCCGGCGGTAATTGGGATTAGCAACCAACTCACGAAGATTTTCCTAAATTCGATGTCGCCTGTTGGCCATCCGGGAGTGGAGCCCGGGCTCTTGCCGTGCAGACCGAAAGGATCCGCCTGGGTAAGCGTCGTGCTTGCGTATAAGATGACCAACACTTCCGCGAAATTGGCCAAAAACGCCCCTAGTCGAAAATCTTCCTCATCGGCCTCCAACAGCACGAGGTAGGCGGCGCAGAAGTAAAAGATGAACCAAAGGTTGAGTGTCAACCAAAGCAGATCGATCTCGGGCAGCCTGCGAAACGATATGCCGAGAAAAAGCTGGAAAAAGCCGACGAGCAGCACTCCTAGAAAGGCGGGATAAAAAAGCGTTTGATGCAACTGTAAGAAGCGCTTGCGCATCGCTCTCCCTCTCGCGCCAAGCAATTGAAAGTAGTTTAGCCCACGTTCGTCGCTCGCAGGTCATCCAAATCCGACCATCCCTCACTCCTTCGGCACATTCTTTTCGAGATCATCGAGCCAAGCACGGGCATTGCCGTCGGAAGGCGCACGCCAATCGCCGCGCGGCGAGAGCGAGCCGCCGGCCACGACCTTCGGCCCGTTCGGCAGCGCCGAGCGTTTGAATTGGCTCATGCCGAAGAAACGCTTGATGAAAATTTCGAGCCAATGCCTGATCGCCGCGAGATCATAGGCATGCCGCCGCTCTTGCGGAAAATCCTGCGGCCATTGCCCGCGCGCGACATCGGCCCAGGCGTGGAGCGCGAGAAAGGCGATCTTGCCCGGCCGAAAACCATGCCGCAGAGTGTAGAAGAGATTGAAGTCCTGCAGCTCATAGGGGCCGATCATGGCTTCCGTGCTCTGCACGGCGCCGGACGCGTCGGCCGGCACCAGCTCCGGCGTTATCTCGGTCGCGAGAATGGCGGCAAGCGTTACGAGCACTCCTTCGTCGAATTGCTTCGTCGCGATCGTCCAGCGGATCAGATATTGGATCAAAGTCTTCGGCACGCCGGCATTGACGGCGTAATGGGACATTTGATCGCCGACGCCATAAGTGCACCAGCCGAGCGCGAGTTCGGAGAGGTCGCCGGTGCCGAGCACCAGCGCCTGATGCATATTGGCGAGGCGGAACAGATAGTCGGTGCGTAGGCCCGCCTGGACATTCTCGAAAGTTACGTCATAGAGCTTTTCGCCCTTGGCGAAGGGATGCTCGATGTCGGCGAGCATCTGCCGCGCGGCGGGCTTGATGTCGAGCTCATGGCTTTCGACGCCGAGCGCCTGCATCAAGGCGAGCGCATTGGCTTTGGTGACTTCGCTCGTCGCAAAGCCGGGCATGGTGAAGGCGAGAATGTTACTGCGCGGCAGGCCGAGCCGGTCCATCGCCTTGGCGGCGACAATCAGCGCATGGGTCGAATTGAGACCGCCCGAGATGCCGATGACGAGCTTGGCGATGCCCGCCGCGGCAAGCCGCTGTTCGAGTGCGGCGACTTGAATATTATAGGCCTCATAGCAATCCTGCGCCAATCTCTCATGGTTCGACGGCACGAAGGGAAACCGCTCGACTACGCGCTCGAGGCCGATGTCGCCGCTCGGCGCCGCAAGGCGGAAGGAGACGTGGCGAAAGCTCCTGCCTCGTGCCGCGCTGCGGCGATTGTCGTCGAAAGTGCCCTGGCGCAGACGCTCCTGCATCAGAAGATCGAGATCGATGTCGGCGATCACATATTGGCCCGCTTCCGGGAAGCGCGCCGATTCGGCAAGAATCACGCCGTTCTCGATGATCGAGGTCTGTCCGTCCCAGGCGAGATCCGTTGTCGATTCGCCCATGCCCGCGGCCGAATAGAGATAGGCCGCAAGGCAGCGGGCCGATTGCGACTGACACAGCAGGCGGCGCGTATCGCTTTTGCCGATGGTGATGTTGCTCGCGGACAGATTGGCGAGCACTGTGGCGCCGGCGAGTGCCGCCGCTGAGCTGGGCGGAATCGGTACCCAAAGGTCCTCGCAGACCTCGGCATGGACGCTGAGATTTTCGACATCCTCCGCGACGAAGAGGAGATCCGGACCGAAAGGCGCCTTATGCACGCCGACTGTGATCTCGCCGCCCTCGGTCCCTTCGCCCGAAGCGAAATGACGGCGCTCATAGAATTCGCGGTAGTTCGGCAGATGGATCTTCGGCACGACGCCGAGAAGCCGGCCGCGATGAATGGCGAGCGCGCAATTGTAAAGCCGCCCTTCATGGCGCAAGGGCGCACCGACGAGAACGAGCGGCATCAGCCGCTCCGAAGCCGCGACCAGATGCTCGATCGCCCGCACGACGCCAGTGAGCAAAGTCTCCTGGAGCAGGAGATCATCGATCGCATAGGCCGACAGCGCCAATTCCGGAAATATCGCGACCGCCGTGGACTTTTCGTGCAAGGCGGCGAGCATGTCGAGGATCGCCGCCCCATTGGCCGCAGGATCAGCAAGGCTCGCGCGGGCCGTGCAGGCGGCGACGCGGACAAAGCCCTGCCGGTAGATCGATCGAAAGCTCATTTTGTGTTCCGGCATCGAATTTCGGGCACCACATCCAATGGCGCGCCGGCCGTGCCGCAATGCGCGCGACCGCTCTTCTTAACATGTCTGTGCATGGATCACATGTCTTCACATTGTCGTAGTAAATTGATGAGCCCATCTGCGCGGCGCGCTTGGCAAGCGTTGCGCCAACGCGGCGGGACCTGCGCTCGCGCCGAAATGCGGTCTTCATCTTCTGTTCATGGACAAAAATCTAGCTTGTACCGAGCGCAGATCTGCGTGGCATTTCTACAGCGGAGGCGCCGCGCACCGCGCAATCTCGAACGGTTTTCGATGTCGGACCCATGATCCGTCAAGGCAAAGATGAGAGGAAGTCTGGAATGCGTCTTCTTGCGACCCTCGCAGCGAGTGCATTAACTGCGAGTGCATTCACTGCGAGTGCATTGACTGCGAGCTCAATGTTTTCGGCCGCCGTCGCGGCCCCGATCGTCGATCAGAGTGGCGTGCGCCAAGCGACGGCGAGCTTCGCTGCCGTCGAGGAGGCCCAATACGCCTATCCGTACGCATACCCGTATCCGGGCGTCACTCCTTATTCCTGGGGCGGTTATCAGTACTGCTGGTATCCGCGCGGCTGGCGTGGCCCGGGCTGGTATTGGTGCGGCTATGCGTGGCGCTATGGTTATGGCTGGGGCGGTCCATGGGCATGGGGCTGGGGCCACGGTTGGGGCCGCGGCTGGGGCTGGGGGCATGGCGGCTGGGGCCACGGCGGCTGGCATCATCATTGAGTCTCCGCGGCGCAAGCGCCTCGCACCACATAAACTCGAATTTTTCACCATCGGGCCTGTGGTCCGTCAAGCCAAGGATAAGAGGAGGTTGAAATGCGCCTAGTTCTTTCGACCGTCGCGGCGGCGGCGTTGACCGCGAGTTCGATGTTTTCGATGGCGGTCGCGGCTCCGCTTGCCGACCAGACCGCAATGCACCACGCGACGGCGGATTTCGCGCCGATCGAGAAGACGCAATTCTTCTGGGGCGGCCAAAATTATTGCTGGTATCCGGTCGGCTGGCACGGCCCCGGCTATTATTGGTGCGGCTATGCTTGGCGCCGCGGCTATGGCTGGGGCGGCGGTCGCGGCTGGGGCCGCGGCCACGGCTGGGGCGGACATCATGGCGGCTGGGGCGGACATCATGGCGGCTGGGGCGGACATCATGGCGGCTGGGGCGGACATCATGGCGGCGGGGGCCATCATGGTCATCATCACTGAGCGTGCCTGACGAGCCTAAGCCGCGCCTCTAAAGACCGTTGCGAGTCCTTTAGATGACAAGAGAACAATGCGCCGCCGCCTCGGATCGCTGATCGCGGCGGCGCAACCAAGCGAGGAGCGCTCGGGCGTCTCCGCCCGGCTCCCGGGCTCACCGCAACCACCCTCAAATCGGCCGCCCAGGGGCGGTGCACGCCATCTGCCAGTCAAATGCTTGCGAGCTGAGCTTAAAAGTCTGGCCGTGCGCCTATATGACATTGGGGATCAGGAGATTTGGACGCAGGCGCTCTTGGCCTTGCCGGTTCGGAGATCCCCTTGGCGCCAGCGGATCTTCTATGCTCGCATCGGATGATGACATTCTGCATCAAGCGCAGGACTGGACGGAGACCGGAAACAAGGTCGCGATCGCAACCGTGATCGAGACCTGGGGCTGTGCCCCCTGCCCGGTCGGCAGCCATCTCATTATCGATGGCCAAGGGCATTTTCTCGGCTCGGTCTCGGGCGGTTGTATCGAGGCCGATGTTCTGACCGAGGCTTTGGAGGTCATCGAGACCGGCAAGCCGCGCCTGCTCGAATTCGGCGTCGCCGATGAGACGGCTTGGCAGGCCGGGCTCTCCTGCGGCGGCCGCATCAAGATCTATGTCGAGAGGATCGACTGATGCGGCGCGATCTTCTCGCCGCGCTCAATGCCGAGCGCGCCGCCCGCCGCGCCGCCGTGCTCGTCACCGACCTCGAAAGCGGAACGCAACGCCTGGTGCGCGCCGCCGAGATCGACGCGGACCCGCTGGCCGAATTGCTCGAAGAGCGGCTACGCCTCGCCAAGAGCGGCTCGGCTGCGGTCGCAGGCCGCAGCCTGTTTCTCCTCGTCGAAGTGCCGCGCCGCCGCCTCGTCGTGCTCGGCGCCGTCCATATTTCGCAGGCCTTGGTGCCCATGGCGAAGCTCGCGGATCTCGATATTGTCATCGTCGATCCGCGCACGGCCTTCGCGACGCCGGAACGGTTTCCGGATGTGGAACTGATCGCCGAATGGCCGCAGGATGCGTTGCCGCGGCTCGGTCTCGACCGTTTCACCGCTCTGGCTGTGCTCACCCATGATCCGCGGATCGATGACCCGGCGCTGATTGCGGCGCTGGCGGCGCGCTGCTTCTATATTGGTGCGCTCGGCTCGCAGAAGACGCAGGCGCGAAGGCTCGAGCGCCTGCGGGCCACGGGATTTGCCGATTCACAGCTCGAGAGCATCCATGCACCGATCGGCCTCGACATCGGCGCCGTCAGCCCAGCCGAGATCGCCGTCGCCATTTTAGCCGAGATCATCGCCGCGATGCGCCGCAAGCCGCTGCGCACGCAAGCCGCGGCGTGAGCCTGCCGTTTTGCGGGCGGCTCGACGAAGCTCCCGCAAAGCCTCCTGCTGAGCCGTCCACCTTGACGCGCATATCTCCGACTGAAATTCTAAGTTCTCCTGGTCGGAAAAGCCGCACAACCTTTCCGGATCATGCGCCATGAGCCAGGGAGACGAGCCGATCGAAATGCCCCGCCCCGCCGACATAGCCGCGATCATACTGGCGGCCGGCATCGCGCGCCGTTTCGGCGCTGCGACGGAGGAGTCGAAAGTCCTCGCACCGCTCGCCGGCAAGCCGCTCATCTGCCATGTCGCAGAGGCCGCCGCGGCCTCGCAGGCTGATCCCATCATCGCAGTGCTCGGCCCTGCCGCCGAAAAAGTCGAAGCAGCGCTCGCTGGTCTTGCTGCCACTTGCTTGCGTAACGAAGATCCGGCCGCCGGCCTGTCGCGCTCGCTCGCCCTTGGGCTGGCCGCGGTGCCGGACCATTGCGCCGGCGCACTCATTCTTCTCGCCGATATGCCGCGGGTCAGCGCCGAAATCATCGATCGCCTTCTCGGCGCTTTCCGCGCCGCGCCCGAGGCGCCGCGCGCGGTCGTCCCCGTGCGTGCGGGACGGCGCGGCAACCCGGTCCTCCTCGGCCGGGCGATTTTCGCAGACGCAATGAAGCTCGAAGGCGATTGGGGTGCGCGCTCCCTCGTCGAAGCGCGATCCGACGGCATCATCGCATGTCCGATCGACGACGCGGCGATCGAGATCGATATCGATACGAAGGAAGCGCTCGCCCAGCTTGCACGGCAAATGGCAGAGCCGTGACGGACTCTTCTTAGCCGGCGTCTGTATCCGGCGCCCGGGCGAGGCCATGGCGGCGGGCGGATCGACGAAAAAATCGCCGCGGGTGCCTGGCCGGCAAGGCTTCGTTAATTTCGTGCGCGCCGAATGAACGGCCGAGGCCTTGCAACGATTGCTTCGCGCGGAGGTTCTCCACGCTCCTCGCAAGGCAGAAACATCGAGCTGTTTGGAGAGCTCGTCGATGACCAAAAATCCGGATGGCGGCCCGCATGTCTCACAGAACTTCCTGAAGCAGCTCGCGGGCTATGGTCTCACGACGGCGGAAATTCTCTATCACATGCCGGATCACCCGGGAGTCTTGCAGACTTTTGTCTGGCAAGACTATGACATCGCGCCCGAGTTTCCCTGTCTGCTCCGCTTCCTGACCTTTTGGCACAAGGAACTCGACGGCCCTTTGCACAGCGTGCGGGTCGGCCATTCGAACCTCATCAGACCGGCGGAACTGACGGCGGTCAGAGCCGAGTTCCGGCTCCATTGAGAGGGCTCATGTGAGTGGGTTCATGCCGGCGAACCGACGGCCAACGGGCTCGCGGCCGCAGCTTCGGCGCATTTATGATCGATCTCGGCCGCCGTGAGCGGTCCAGCGAAGAGGAAGCCCTGCAATTCGTCGCAGCCGAGATCTCGCAGAAATTGCGCCTGCTCCGGTGTCTCTATGCCTTCCGACGTGACGGTAAGCCCGAGGGCTCGCCCGAGCGAGACGATCGATTCGATGATGATGGCGCTTTCGCCCTTCGGCTCCCATGCCTCGAGAAAGGACCGGTCGATCTTGATCTTGTCGAAGGCGAAGCGGCGCAGATAGATGAGGCTCGAATAGCCGCTGCCGAAATCGTCGAGCGCCATGCGGATGCCCATCGCACGCAGATCCATGATCGAGCGCTCGGCGAGATCGGCGTCGGAAATGACGACGCCTTCGGTGAGCTCGAGCTCGAGCCGGTGCGGCTCCATCTCGGTCTCGGCGAGAATCGCTTCGACCGTGGCGACGAACTCCCTCTGGCGGAACTGGATCGGCGAGACATTGGCGGCGACGCGCAGATTGGGCCAATGCTTAGCGTCGCGGCAGGCCCGGCGCAGCACCCATTCACCGAGCGGAATGATCAGCCCGCGCTCTTCGGCAAGGCCGATGAAATGCTCGGCCGACAGCAGTCCCTGGGTCGGATGCTGCCAACGCACGAGCGCTTCGACGCCGAGGAATCTGGTGCCGCAGCAAGACATGATCGGCTGATAGAGAAGCAGGAGCCTGTCGTTTTGTATGGCAGCGCGCAAATCGTCTTCGACGTTTTGCAAAAGCCGCAGCTCCTCGCCGTTCTTCGCTTCGAAAAAGGCGAAGCGGTTGCGCCCCTCGTGTTTGGCCCGATAGAGTGCGAGATCGGCGAGCCGCATCAGGCTCGTGCGCTCGCCGGCATTTTGCGGATAGAGCGCGATGCCGATCGACAGGCCGCAGAAGAATTGCTGGCCAGCGAGATCGAAGGCAGTGCTCATGACGTCGAGGATCCGATAGGCGAGCTTGGCGCAGTCGCGCGGATCGCTGACATCGGTCTGCAGGATGGCAAATTCGTCGCCGCCGATCCGCGCGATATGATCGCTGCTGCGCAGGACTCTGGAGATCCGATCGGCCACGGCGACGATCATCCGATCGCCGACTTCATGGCCGAAGCTGTCATTGGTCTCCTTGAAATGATCGAGGTCGATGTAGAAAAGAGCAAACTGGCCGCCCTTGCGCCGACAACGCGCGACTTCGGCATCGACGAGCTCGTTGAAGAGAAATCGGTTCGGGAGGCCTGAGAGAACGTCGCGTCCCGCTGCCTGCTTGGCCTTCTCCGCGCTTGCGGCGAGCCGGACGACGGTCTGATGCGACCGCAAGATCATGAAGGCTGAAAAAAGCAGGATGAATGCGAGCAGCAGGATGTTGACACGTTGCTGCTCGTCGAAAAGGCTTATGCGAAAGTCGAGCGAGCCGTTAGCGTCCTGCCACGCGACGCCAAAGCCGATCGCGACGACAAGGATGACGACCATGGACAGGCGATAGGTGATCGTCCATCCCGCAATGCCGCGCGGATCCGTCTTATCCTGCTTATCGCGCTTCAAAGCACCCAAACCTGCAAGATCATTCAGCTGCATGGCGCCCAAACTCTATCAAGCAGCAGCGCCAAAATTGACGGATTCATTGGTCTCGCCCCGATTACGCTTCGATGCGGCGATGCGCCGACAGGCGCGGAAAAGCTGGCAGCGCTCCGCTAACTTTGTGGTCGAATACCGCCATTCCAGGCAGCCTAGCTGCCGTTACGGCAATCGGCTTCGGCCAAGACCATGTTTCGAAAAAGTTGACAGACCTTTCCCGAACAGGTGCGAAACGCTAAATATTCCGCCTTTTGCAGGCTTTTATGGCAAAAGGTCCGCAAAAGACGCCTGGTCCGACTTGGGCATCCGACTTGGGCATATGATTAACAGCAGCACGACCGGGAGAATCACCGCGCCGATCGGGGTCAGATGAGCTGCAGCCCCTTGAAGCTCGCAAAGCCGTCGCGGCCGATGATCAGATGATCATGTACGGCGACGTTGAGCGATTTGCCGAGCGCGACGATCTCCTGGGTCAGCTGAATATCGGGACCGGAAGGGCTCGGGTCGCCCGATGGGTGATTATGGACGAGGATCATCGCGGTGGCATTGAGCTCCAAGGCGCGCCGCATGACCTCGCGCGGATAGACCGGGGCATGATCGACGGTGCCGGTGCCTTGGACCTCATCGGCGATCAGCACATTCTTCTTGTCGAGGAACAGGATGCGGAATTCCTCGCGATCGAGAAAAGCCATTGCGGTGCGGCAATAATCGAGAACCGCCGAAAAGCTCGTGAGGCTGCGGTGCTTTTCGACATTGGACTTGGCGAATCGCTTTGCCGCCTGTTGGATGATCTTCACTTCAATGACGGCGGCCTCGCTCATGCCCTCGATTTCCTTCAGCCGCTCCGGCCGCGCCGCGGCGACCTCGGCGAAGGAGCCGAAACGGGCAAGGAGAGCTTTGGCGAGTGGCTTCACATCGCGGCGCGGAATGGCGCGAAAAAGGACGAGTTCCAGCAGTTCGTAATCGGCGAGCGAATCGCCGCCGGCCGTACGGAACCGGTCGCGCAGCCTTTCTCTATGTCCAAAATAATGCGGGGTGCCGGCGGCCGTGGAAGAGGAGCCCGGCGGCATGGTCATTTCGCCGATGCTGCGGAGGTCTGATAAGGCGGGTGATGCAGCCCTTTCGGAGAAAGGGTGAAATTCTCATATCCCGTCTCGGTGACGCCGATCGTATGCTCGAACTGCGCCGACATCGAGCGGTCGCGGGTGACCGCCGTCCAGCCGTCGGACAGGATCTTCACGTGCGGCCGGCCGAGATTGATCATCGGCTCGATCGTGAAGAACATGCCCGGCTTCAGCACGATCCCCTCGCCGCGCCGGCCATAATGGAGAATATTGGGTTCGTCATGGAACAGTCGGCCGATGCCGTGGCCGCAAAAGTCGCGGACGACGGAACAGCGTTCGGCTTCGGCATAGGCCTGGATCGCGGCGCCTATGTCTCCGGTGGTCGCCTCCGGCTTCACCGCCGCAATGCCGCGCAGCAGCGCCTCATAAGTGACCTCGACAAGGCGCTGGGCGCGCCGCGAGACCTCGCCGACGAGATACATGCGGCTCGAATTGCCATGCCAGCCGTCGAGAATCAAAGTCACATCGATATTGACGATGTCGCCCTCGCGCAGCGGCTTGCGGTCGGGGATGCCGTGGCATACCACGTGATTGATCGAGGTGCAGATCGATTTGCGATAGCCGCGATAATCGAGCGGCGCCGGGTAAGCGCCATGCGACAGAGCAAAATCGAAGACGAGATTGTCGAGGAATTCCGTCGTTACGCCCGGCCGAACATAGTCGGTGAGCAGGTCGAGCACCTCGGCGGCCAGACGCCCGGCTTTCCGCATGCCCTCGAAGGCCGCGGATCCGTGCAATTTGATCTGCCCGGTCTTACGGCCGGGAACTTCGAGAGCGTCGACGAATGTCATGGGTCTTGACGGGAAATTGAGGGATTTCGGCTTGCTCCTGATAATTTAAGACTTTGGCGCGACGACGCAAGATCGTTCCGCGAGCAAGCAGCCGCTAGAGCATGTCCCGGAAAAGTTGACAGACTTTTCCGATATTTTAAACATCGGGTATACCCGATGTCTCATGAGGGACATGCTCTACTTCTTTGATATATAGCCGATTTGTCCAGATCATGTGGATCTTAATCCAAGCACATCGGATATATCCGATGTGCCAAAGAGGCGATTTCACGCGATCGGGGTCGGCTCTAGGCGCGTGCCGGCGGCGAAGATGCCAGCCGTCGGCGCTGGGAAATCTTGACCGATGCGGCATCTCGTCGGCACAAAGGAGCGCGCCGGAGCGCCACGGAACGCCCGCGGGCGCCAGGACACACCGGAACCCATGACCCTATCGAAATGGCAGGGCAATGATCTGTCGGTCTTCGGGCGCTACAGGCCGCATGGGCCGGTTGCCCACCTCTTGGCCTTGACACGCGCGGCATCGGCCAGCTGGGCCGGCATGCGGCGCGCCTTTTTTCTGCGCTCCATGGCGATCAGAGCCTTGCGCGGCCGGCCGCTCGACGTCGAGGCCTTCGGCGCCCGCATGCGGCTCTATCCCTACAATAACGTGTGCGAAAAGCGCATCCTCTTCACGCCGCAATATTTCGATCCGGCGGAGCGCGAGCTGCTGCGGAGCCGGATCGGGCGCGATTTCGTATTTCTCGACATTGGCGCGAATATCGGCGGCTACAGCCTTTTCGTCGCGGCCTGCGCCGGCCAGAGCGCCCGCATTCTGGCGATCGAGCCGCAGCCGGAGATTTTCGAGCGTCTCGTCTACAATATAAGGCAAAATCCCTTCGCCACGATCAAGGCCATCGATTGCGCCGTCGCCGATCTCGACACGGAGATCACGCTTTTCATCGACCCCGAAAATCGCGGCGAGACCTCGATGCGCATCATCAATTCCGACGGCGAAGGCATCAAGATTCGGGTTCCGGCGAAGGCATTGGCCAGCATCGTCGCGGAGGAGAGATTTGCGCGGATCGACGCGATGAAGCTCGACGTCGAGGGCGCGGAGGATCTGATCCTCGAACCCTATTTCCGCGAAGTGCCCGAGACGCTCTGGCCGGAGCTTCTGCTGATCGAATTCATCCCGCAGCGCTGGACGATCGACTTGCCCGCCCTGCTCGCCGAACTCGGCTATCGGCCGATCCTGCGGACGCGCCACAAGGTGGCCTTTGAGCGGAAACAAAACCAGGAACAATCGATCTTGGCACTCAACCCTTTTGAATGAGGATATTCTCGCAAATTTGAACGCCGACCGCCGGCTTGACCCGATCGCGGCTGTGTGTCGTTGGCCGCACCGGGCTGCGAAACGCGCTGCCGTGGCGTAGAGAACAATGGAGAGCGAATCTCGGCGGGATCTCGCCAACGCCGCGCCCCTGGATCACAATGACTTTGGATTGATTCGATCCAGCGTCATGATTTGGCGACATCCGATATATCTGATGTCCTCATAATGTGATCGATTCTAATAGCTTAGAGGAGGATGAGGAAAACTGGTTCCCACATTTCCTCATCCCGCTCTAGAATAGCTGCAGCTGCAAGCGCGTGGAGAAGAGCCCTGTCGAAGGAAGATCCTAGCAAGACGAATGGGGCGGCGCGGAAAGAGCCTCCGAGTTTGTCGTCGGCGTCCGACCGAAAACTCCACCGCCTGGCCTTCGGTCTCGAGCAGATCGGCCTTGTTTCCTTGCGCCATCCCACTGTCGTGGCCGCGGTGATCGTGCTGCTCGCGATCGGCGCGGCCTTCGGCGTCGGCCGGATCAAGGTCGATGATTCGCTCAGCCAGCTGTTCCGCTCGAACACGCCCGAGTTCAAGCAATATGAGGAAGTGACGCAGCGTTTTCCTTCGTCCGAATTCGACGTTCTCGTCGTCGTCGAAGGCAAGACCTTGCTGGAGCGGAATTCGCTCGAAAAGCTGCGCGACCTTGCGACCGACCTGCAATTGATCGACGGCACGCGCGGAATCATCTCGATATTTTCGGCGCGGCAGCCACCGGAGGACGGGCATATCCCGCCGCCGCTCTTCCCCGAGACGCTGCCGCAAGGTGCCGCCTATGACACATTCATCCAAAAGGTCAGGTCGAACGAGATCCTTCGCGGCAAGCTCTTGTCGGAGGATGGCAAGCTTACGCTGATGGTGCTGTCGCTGGAGCCGCAGGTCGTTCGAAGCAACGAGCTCGGCCGGGTCGTCTCCGAGATCCGCAGCACCATGCGCCAGGACCTCGCCGGCGCGCATCTCACCGCGGAGCTTTCGGGCGTGCCAGTGATGCAGCTCGCGATCCGCAATGCCGTCGAACGGGACCGGCTTCTCTACAACACGATCGGTTTCGTCGGCGGCTGTCTGATCGCCATCCTGTTTTTCCGTCGCATCTCCTTCATGATCATTGCGACCGCGCCGCCGCTGCTCGCCATCCTTCTCGCGCTCGGCGCGCTCGGCTGGCTCGATTTCCAGCTCAACATGTTCCTCAATGTGATGACCCCTCTCATCATGGTCATCAGCTTCTCCGACAGCATGCAGCTCACTTTCGCGGCGCGCGACCGCATCCTTGCCGGTGACAGCAAGATCGAGGCATTGCGCACCGCCATCTATGTCGTCGGCCCCGCCTGCGTGCTCACCCATGCGACCGCGGCCCTGTCCTTCTTCGCCCTCACCTTTTCCGATTCCGACCTCATTCGCGCCTTCGGCCAGGCCGGACTTCTTGCGACCATCATCGCCTTGCTGTCGGTTCTGGTCCTGCTGCCACTGCTCGGCATGCTGCTGCTGCGCAGGGAAGCCGCTTTCGTGGCCCGGGTGAAGGGCGCGGATCTCGCCGTTGACGCTCTGCGCCGGTTTTGCGGCTGGATCGCGACACGCATGGTGCATCGACCCGGCTTTTACAGCCTCATCAGCGTCATCGTGGTCGCCGGTCTCGCCACCGTCTATGCCAGTCTCGAACCGCGTTACCAGCTCGCGGATCAGGTCCCGAACAATCAGCATGCGGTCGAAGCCAACCGCAGGCTTGACGCCGAACTGACCGGCGCCAGTCCGGTCGACGTGTTGATCAGATTCCCGAAGGGCCAGTCGCTCTATTCGCCCGAGACCCTGGCGACCATCGCGGCCGTGCATGCGGCGGTCGAGAAGCAGGCCGGCGTCGGCAATGTCTGGTCGCTCGAGACCCTGCGGCGCTGGCTCGCGGAAAAGGCCGGCAAATCCGACGTCGCGACATTGAAGCTCTATGTCGATATGCTGCCCAAATATCTGACCCGCCGATTCATTTCGGCAAATCAGGACGCGGTTGTGGTCGAGGGTCGCGTTCCGGACGTCGATTCGAGCCGGCTCCTGCCGATCGTCGATTCACTCGACAAAGCCTTGAACAATGTGCGCGCGGAACACAAAGGCTATGAGATCGCGGTGACCGGCCTTGCCGTGATCGCGGCACGCAACAGCTCCAGGATGATCGAGAAACTGAACCATGGGCTGACGGTCGAGATCATTTTCGTCGCCGCTTTCATAGGCGCCGCCTTCCGCTCGCCGCTCGTGATGGTCGCGGCCATCATGCCGGCGATTTTCCCGGTCTTCGCATCCGGCGCCTTGCTTTTGGCGACGGGAGTGGGCCTGCAATTCGCAAGCGTCGTCGCCTTGACGGTGTCCTTCGGCCTCGGCCTCAGCGCGACCATTCATTTTCTCAACCGGCTGCGGCTCGAACATCGGCCTGACGAAGATCCGGCGATCGGCGTCGAGCGCGCGACCGTGCTGGTCGGCCCCGCCGTGATCCTGACCTCGATCGTCCTCGCCTGCGGATTGTTCGTGACGGTCTTCTCCCATCTGCCGTCGCTGCGTCTCTTCGGCTGGCTCAGCGCCTTTGCCATGCTCATGGCTGTGGTCGCCGATCTCACCATTCTACGGCCGACGATCATGCTGCTCTATCGCTGGGCGGCAAAGCGACGCGGCCCCAACACGGCCCGCCTCGGCGCCGGATGAGCCTTGCTTTCCGGCAAAAAAATATGCGGTCGACTTCCGCGACTGCGGAAATCGGCCGCATATGAAAGATCGGACCGTGTCCGGCAAAGCCGCTGGCGTCTCGCCGGACATGCCAGCCGGTGCGATCAGCCCCGTCTCAGCCGGACCAGCACCTCGAGGACATCGGTGCCCGCCTGTGGCCTGATGACGACGGATTGCGAATTGCCGCGGACGGCCAGCGACAAGCCTGCCGAAAAGGTGGCGCCCATGACGGTCGCCCGAATGATTCCGTCCCCGACACGGCCGCTGACATTGCCCGTCACATTGCGCGTCGTCTCCGTCCAAGAGCCGGACAGCTGGCTCCCCTGGACCTGGACCTGGCTGCTCACGTCGAATTTATAGCTGTCGCTGGCGCAGACCAAACTCTGCTGAAGAAGAGTCCCGGCATTGGCGACGGAATAGGTGACGCGGCAGCGAATTCTTTCGCGCGTCCCGTTCGACAAGGCAATCGTACCGCCGCCCGACCACACTCCCGCGAACTGCGAGAAGGGTCCTTCTGCATAGGCTTCGCACGTCTGCACGGAGACAGCCGCCAGCGCCGCCACGACGGCAAAGGCAAAAGATTTTTGCTTGAAAGATTGCAGCCACATGAATGTCTCGAGCCTCCGTCTCTCAGGTCAATCGCAATTCCGCGCGGCCTCGCCCACTCTTATCAGCGGCACGGCTTTTCCCAAACATATTATCGCTCGCCGTCATAGAGATCGGACAGCGACGCACATGCGGCTGAGCACCGTCAGCGTGGCGACGCCAAATAGTAGCCGACTTGCCATCGATCGCAATGTTCTTGCCGTGCCATTCCGCACCGACCCGCCGACGCCCGCATGTCAGGGCCGGCTCGCCACCACGGACGCGCGCGGGTCGCGGGTGAAGCACTCAAGCGATCGGACAAATCGGCTCAATATCAAGGCTCTGGGTCGGAATTCTGCCGGCCCATCGATACGGAACATGTCCATGGGCGCATTTGTCGCTTCGCAGCGCTTCCGCAGCGATATGGGCGTTCAGCCTTGCGCAGGCTTCAAGCCCGTTGCCACGCCCGCGTTTCCCGCCTCTTCCTGCAAGGTGGTGGGGCGCGGATCGAAAAAGGCCTTGATTCGCGTCGCGAGACCGTCGCGCACCGATCGATAGGCATCGAGCACACGATCGCGTGAACCTTCGACCGCGGAGGGATCGAGCGTCGGCCAATAGGTGACATCCGTCGCCAGGGCGCGAGTGAATTCCAGCGCTTTGTGATGCGCTTCCGGCGAGAGACTCACGATGAGATCGAAGCTTGCGTCTTCGAGATCCTCGAATGTGTGCGGGCGATGGCCGCCGATGTCGATGCCGATTTCGTCCATCACCGCAACGGCGAGAGGATCGAGTTCGCCCGGCCGGACGCCGGCGGAAGCGAAATAGACGCTGCGCCCGAAATAGTGCCGGCCGAACGCCTCGGCCATGGGCGAACGCAGGCAATTTTCAGAACAGGCGAAGAGAACCGCTTGCGGGCGTCTGTGGCGCGGCGGTTGCGAAACGCTGTCTCTATCGCCCGCCGCCACCGGCTCAGCCCTTCCAATGCAGCGCCGTGACGAGCGTGAAAATGCGCCGCGCCGTGTCGAGATCGCATTCGATCTTGCCTTTCAGGCGCTCCAATAGAAGCTGCGCGGCCTCATTGTGGACGGCGCGCCGCCCCATGTCGATGGCCTCGATCTGCGCCCGCGTCGCGGAGCGGATCGCTGAATAATAGCTCTCGCAGACAAGAAAATAGTCCTTGAGAAGCCCGCGGAAGGGCGTCAAGGACAGAATATGAGCGCTGAGCGTCTCGCCTTTCTCGTTGCAGATTTCGAAGGCGAGCTTGGCGTCGTGAAGCGCGATCTTGAGCGCATAGGGACCAGCGTCGATGCCGGGCAGCCCGAAAAAATTCTCCTCGATGAGATCATAGATGGCGATCTGCCGCTCGTGTTCCTGATCCGACGTGCCACGACCGATCGAAGCCTCGTCGAGCGTCACCGACACGAGACGATTGCGCCGGTTCGGCTCGTCTGCGGTCATGACGCCATGAGACCCAGGCGCAAAGCGACGGAGCGCGCATGGGCATCGAGACCCTCGGCCTTGCCGAGCGCGACGGCGGCTGGCCCGAGCGCGGCGAGACTTTCAGGCCCGCATTTCAGGATGGACGTGCGCTTCATAAAATCGAGAACGCTCAATCCGGACGAAAAGCGTGCCGAGCGTGCCGTCGGCAGGACGTGATTCGAGCCGCCCACATAATCGCCGATCGCTTCCGGCGTCAGGCCGCCGATGAAGATCGCGCCGGCATTGCGAACGCGCGCGGCAAGCGCATCGGCGTCGCGGGCGATGATCTCGAGATGTTCCGGCGCCAGCCGATCCGCGAGCGGCAAAGCCTCGGCAAGGTCAGCCACCAGGATGGTCGCGCCATAATCCTGCCAGCTCGCGCCAGCGATCTCTTTACGCGGCAGAGTGGCCAGCTGCTGCTGCAGCGCGGCCTCGACCTCTGCGGCCAATGCTGCGCTGTCGGTGATCAATATGGATTGCGCCGCCTTGTCATGTTCCGCCTGAGCGAGAAGATCGGCGGCGACCCATTGCGGATTGGCGCTTTGATCGGCGATGATTAGAACTTCGGAAGGCCCGGCGATCATATCGATGCCGACTGTGCCGAACACCCGTCTTTTGGCGGCGGCGACATAGGCGTTGCCCGGCCCGACGATCTTGGCGACGGGGGCGATGGTCTTTGTCCCATAAGCGAGGGCCGCAATCGCCTGAGCGCCGCCGACACGATAGATCTCGTCGACGCCGGCAAGCTCAGCTGCCACAAGGACGAGCGGATCGATATGGCCGCCGGGCGCCGGAACGACCATCACGAGCCGGGCAACGCCCGCCACTTTCGCCGGCGCCGCATTCATCAGCACAGACGACGGATAGCTCGCAGTGCCGCCCGGCACATAGAGGCCGACCGCCTCGATCGGCCGCCATCGCCAGCCGAGTTCGACCCCGAGCGGATCGGTGAACAGCATATCTTGCGGCCGCTGCCTTTCATGAAAAGCCGTGATCCGCTGATACGCAAGCCGGAGCGCCGCGAGCGCCTCGGGCGCCACCGCAGCCTTTGCCGCGGCGATCTCCGCAGCCGAAACAGCAATGCCGACACGGGCAAGATCGACATGATCGAATTTCAAAGAATAATCGATCAGCGCCGCATCGCCGCGCGCGACCACATCGGCGATAATCTTCTGCACCGCCTGATCGACATCTTCCGCCGTCTCCCGCTTCATCGCGAGCAGGGTTTCGAAAGACGCGGCGAAATCCCCGGCTTGGCCATTGAGCCTCAGCGGCATGAATTTTCTCCTTTTGTCAGGCTTATCCTGGCTTGTGCCGGATGACTCGCCGATGCCCGGGCCGGCTGCGCCATGAGAGCATTTTCAGGCGAACTGGAAACCGGTTTTCCGCCCGCATCCCGCTCCAGCGCGGCCGTCAGACTGCGTCGCAGAACCGATAGCGGGCCAGCCGGCCCCGGCCCACGTCCCGTTGCAGCGTCGCCGTCTTTGCGCGCGATCCCCCGCCGATGCTCCCTGTTAGCCATGCTGAAGCCACATGGCAATCCGCCCGTTCGGGCCGGGAGCGCGACCGGCGCCGGGGCCAGGGTCGGAGCCTCGGCGCGGAAAGCTCCCGCGAGCCCGCCCAGGGTTCCCTCCAGACCATTGACGTAAAGCCCGCCGATCGGATGCGTCGGCTTTTCGGCTGGCCGCCGGATCGGCTCTAAAGGAGCTTCTCGATCTCAGGTTCGATGTCCGCAGGCTTCGTCGTCGGCGCGAAACGGCCCGTCACCTGGCCTTGGCGATCGATGAGGAATTTGGTGAAATTCCATTTGATCGGCTCCGTGCCGAGCACGCCCCTCTGCTCCGCCTTGAGGAATTGATAGAGCGGATGCGCATTCGTGCCATTGACATCGATCTTGTCGAACATGGGAAAAGTGACGTCATAGCTTCGCGCGCAGAACTGCGCGATCTCGGTGGCATCGCCAGGCTCCTGGCCGCCGAACTGGTTGCAGGGAAAGCCGAGAACGGCAAAGCCGCTCGGGGCATATTTGCGATAGAGGGCCTCGAGGCCTTCATATTGCGGCGTGAAGCCGCATTTGCTCGCGACATTGACGATGAGCAGAACGCTGCCGCGGAAACTCTCGAGCGACATTTCTTCCCCGCCCAGTTTCTTCGCGGAAAAATCATAGACTAGGCTCATGGCTCGCCTCGCATGGGGCCAAAGGGGCAGCAATCGCCGCGGTCGGCCGGCCGGCCGAGCCGGGCGTCCAAGGCCAGCCATCCTTTGGAATGGACTCCGAGTTTGATCTCGATCGCCTCTTTCTAGAGCACTTTCGCCGGCGTGGGAATGCGAAACGCGCGCGTGCTCCCACCCGACCAGTTCCGTCGCCGCCATGAAACGCGCCAAAAAAAAAGCCCCTGCCCCGCGAACGGGACAGGGGCAAGACACGGAACGTAGATCGGCTGTCGATTCGCCTCAGCCGTTGCCGGCTGTGCTCGCCCCCGTCTCCCTCAGCTGCGATTGCAGCACATCGATTTTGGCTTCGAGCTTGCCGATGTGATCGCGAAGATCGCGGATCGTCCGTTCATAGACGTCGATCTTTTCTTCGAGCCTGCCGATCTCGGAACGCAATTCGCCGATCGTTCTTTCATAGATCTCGATCAACACGCCGATGCGCGCATCGATCGCCGCGGCCAGCATCGGCTGGCGTTCGATCAAGGCCACGACGATCGTCGAGACCGCACCGACCAAAGTGCCGAACAGCCCCGCTGCAATTGTGATCCAAACGCCATTCGTCATGGATTATCCTCTTTTGCCGCAGATCACTTTCATTCTGCGCCCGTCCGCACGCATCCCGGCCTCGCGAGCGACGACCGATTGCGCCGCCATGGCGCAGATCGTCGGTTGAACCTTGACGCGGATCACGTCGTCGGCGGTGCGCTCCGTACAGGCACTCGGCGTCAGGCCAAGCGCACAAATCAGGATGATGGCTTCAATCATGGTTGATTCCCTCTCTTGCTCGAATTCGATCCTCACCGTGCCCGCACGGCCAAATCCAAGCGCGCACCAAGCCGCGCGCCTCACGCCGAGACAGCGGTCAGCCCATAGGGCCGGCTTTCCCTCGTTGATCGGCAGAGTGATCTTGCGATTGCCAATGGCGGTCGTCAGTGCCCCATGTGAGCCTGAAGGCTCGGCATCACGCCGCCTCTTTCAGCGCCGCCATGCGCGCCTCGAGCGTCGCGAGCGACAGCCCGTCAGGGCATCGGCCCGCCTTGATCCAAGCGGCGGCGATCACCGCATCGATGGTCTCGACATAAGATGCGACCGCGGCCCAGGTGAGCAGCATCAGCTCGCCCCATGTCCAGACGTACAGGCCCTTGTCGTCGTATTTCTCGGCGACGACGCAATGGCCGCCCCAGCTCGCCGCTTGCCATGGGCCGCTCATATTGCCGCCCGGCGCGCCATCCCATTCGGAAGCGCCCTGCCAGGCAAGCGGCAGCATCACGCCGATGTCGAGGGCGCCAAACCAGTCGATCGAGCGCTTGACGTTCGCGACGTTGGACGGCGCGACGGCGACCGAGCCGACGAGATGGCGGCCCATGAATCCGTGCTTCAACACATAGGCCAGGACGTCCTCGATCACCGCGCCCTTGTCGGTCGAAGGATCGGAAGGATCATAGCCGGTGATCGCCGAATAGAGCGCCAGCACTTGCCTCGTCGTCGGGTCCCAGTCCGCGCCATAGGCGGCTTTCAGATCGCCGACGAAAATGTTGGCGATGCCGGCGCAAGTGCAGTCGCCGACCGTGTCATTGCCGAAGACCGGCCGCTTGGTCTCGCCCTCCGTCCAGTCGCGCGCCGCCGGCGGCGCCGGCAGATCGGCGCCGAAGACGGCGGCGAAATCGACGCGCTTCGACAAGGCCTTCGGCCGCGCCGGCAGGCAGCCGAGTTTCATTGCGGAAAAGTCGGGCATGGGAAGAGTCCTTTCAGAGGAAGGCGAGCAGGTCGGGCGGTCACGGCAGGATCGGCACGAGCTTGCCCAGCGCCAGCGCACCGGTGACGATGCCCGACACCATATTGACCGCCTGCATCTTCTGCGCATTGGCGAGCGCCGCGCAGGAGGTGGTGATCGGCGCATTGGGTTGCAGCGCGATCATCAGCGAGGTCATGACCTCGACATCGACGGCGAGATGCAGTTTCGGCAGAGAGGCCGGCGGCGGCAGCGCTTCGACGCTTTTCACGAATCCCTGCAATGCGGTCCAGCACGGCAAAGTGATCGTGTCGTTGTTCGCTTTCGCCATGGCGATCGCCGCGGTGAGATCGGCATCGCCATCGGCCGAAGCCCAGGCGAGGATTTTCGCGACGATCTGATCCGGCGTGACGAATGCTTTGGCGGGATGCCCGGCATGCATGCGCCTCGCCTTCACATGCGTTTTGACATGGGGCGGTGGAAGCGGCGCGGCATTGACACGGGGTGCGCCGAAACTCAGCGCGGCGCCGAGAAGGCCGGCGGCGAGGAAGAGCGCAGCTTTGCCGGCGACGGGCGGTATCGGCTTGTTGACGAGGGGTCCAGAATTCGAGCTGGAATAGCCGGAGAGCGCCGTCAGGATGACCGTGTTCACCCAACCGCAGAAAGCGCACCATGATGTAATTTCGGAAGCGACGCCGGCCGCAATCGTGCTCGGCAGATGCACGGCGCCCGTCGCAATTCCGAGCAGGATCGACGTATAAACGCCGATCCAAAACGTAATTTTGGGGTCGATTTGCATTTTCAAATCTCCGTTTTCGACAGATTGGCGAGCCGCCTCTTCACCTCGCCGACCCATGCGGCGAGCGCCGGCGCAGGGGTGAGTGTGATCGTCATTGCGATCTCGCTGTTGCGATAGATCGCCAGCGATGCGATCTCGCTGTTGCGATAGATCGCCAGCGATGCGATCTCGCTGTTGCGATAGATCGCCAGCGATGCGATCTCGCTGTTGCGATAGATCGCCAGCGATGCGATCTCGCTGTTGCGATAGATCGCCAGCGATGCGATCTCGCTGTTGCGATAGATCGCCAGCGATGCGATCTCGCTGTTGCGATAGATCGCCAGCGATGCGATCTCGCTGTTGCGATAGATCGCCAGCGATGTGATCTCGCTGTTGCGATGGATCGCCAGCGATCGCCGCCGACGAGCAGGTCGCCTTCGATGTCGGCCATGACGAGATTTTCGGCCGGAGGCAGCGGCGGCAGAGATGCGAGCGCGATCCGCGCCGAAGCCAAGAGAGCGGCGAGGAGGTCACTGGCCTCCTTGCCGAGAGCATCGCTGGCGATCTATCGCAACAGCGAGATCGCAAAGATGTCGATTTTCATGGGTGTGCCTTTGGGATTGGCGTCATTGCGAGCCGAAGGCGAAGCAATCCAGTTGTTGTGTGTCCGGATTGCTTCGCTTCGCTCGCAATGACGATCAATGAATCGGCGCGCGCTTCGCGCTCGCATCGAGCGCCGCATCGACCGGGCCGCTCGGCGGCAGGCCCGCAAGTTTCTCGAGCGCGGCGAGATAGAGCGGCGGAGATAGATGCAATTTTGCTAAGTGCCGGAAACCGCGCGAGATAGACGCGCCGCAATATCGGCGGCGCTCATCTTATGGATGTCATAGCGAAAAAACTTGTAATGACATTTTCGACAAAGGCCGCGCGCATAATGGCGTCGATCAGGATGACATTCTGCAGGGAGATTTTGCTCTCTCTTTTTTACAGGGCGGTCATCCCATATTTGAAGAATTTCTTTTATCCTCTCGCTACGGCGCGATCCCATATGCGGAAGAACTGCTCGCATTATTCTTGCGGCCTTTTCGCCACCAACGCGAAGATTGAAGATTGGAGATTGGCTTGCGGCCCTGTCTCTTTCCTCGCAAATATGGGCCAACGCAATTGACTTCCATAAGTGACGCGGCATGCTCCACAACGTCACGATCTGTCATATTCAATGTGATCTGAAGTACAGGCGTCTTCGATTGGCCACGAAACACTATGCTAAACGAGCCTTCGTCCTCTAGGAGTCCAGCAAGCCAGGCGATCTCAACATCTGTCATGATGCCCACGCAATCAGTGGATCGGCATGTTTAGGTCTACGCCTGCGGGTCCTAATGATACGTCAACCGGACCGCTGAATGGAAGACCTTCCAACTTCTCAAGAGCTCGTAAATATAGTGGGCAAGCGTGCCAAGCAAACGGACCCCATTGCTTCGTCCATTGCGGGCCGGGCTCTTCGCAGACATCGGTCAAGGGATAGGGATGGACATAATCCTCCGGTCCGAGCGCGATCGGCACGTCGGTGATGAGGTCATAGGCGATTGCATTGCGATCTCGCTGTTGCGATAGATCGCCAGCGATGCGATCTCGCTGTTGCGATAGATCGCCAGCGATGCGATCTCGCTGTTGCGATAGATCGCCAGCGATGCGATCTCGCTGTTGCGATAGATCGCCAGCGATGCGATCTCGCTGTTGCGATAGATCGCCAGCGATGCGATCTCGCTGTTGCGATAGATCGCCAGCGATGCGATCTCGCTGTTGCGATAGATCGCCAGCGATGCGATCTCGCTGTTGCGATAGATCGCCGTCGCCTTCCTTCGCCGCTTCGACCGCGGCGGCACTTTGCAGATCGTTCAAATCATCGACGAGATCGGCAAATTGCGAGACGAGAACGAGGCCCTTGCCGAAACGGCGAAAGACACGCGAGCCGTCCGCCTTGATCATTTCGAAACGCGCCTGCGGCAGGCAGGGCAAATCGACCAGCGAAATTTCGGAAGGCGCGGCCGTATAGCGCGCACACCCGTTTTCATCGGTCCAGCGCCGCACATAAGTGCCGCCCTGCGAAAAGCCGGTATAGACGCCCTCCTCGACCTTGCGCCATTCGGCATCGTCGACAACCTTGGCGCAGACCTCGATCTGCTTGGCGTCATCATTGAAGGCGAGCGCGGTGATCTTGCCGGCGGCGACGCTGCCGTGCATGGCGCGCAGATTGCCGAGCGATTTGCCGCCGGAGGATTCGGAAATCTCTTCGGACCATTTTTCATAATGCGGCTTGGTCGAGGCATAGTCGCAGATCTCGCCGGTGCGATCCTCGCATTCGGCGGTCGCGATCCCATAGACGAGGCGCTCGCGCGCATCGACCTTGGTGATCGGAATGAAAAGTGCGAGCTCTGACATGAAGGCTCCTGTGTTTGGATTTTTGGGCTTGGATTTTTCGGCGCAAAGAAAAACCGCCGGCGAAGCGCACGGCGGTTGGTGATTATATACTTGACAACGGAAGCGGCCTTCGATAAATTTGAGGCCATAGGAGCTTCCGATGTCTGCCGACCTTCAAATCCCGATCTTCATCGACGAAAACAAAGCCCGCGAAGCGCTTGAAACAATCGTTTGGCCGAACGGCCGGGTTTGCCCCCATTGCGGCAATATCGATCAGGAAAAGATCGCTAAGGCCCAAGGGAAGGCTGCTCGCGCCGGCCTCTACTATTGTGCAGCCTGCAACGGCCAATTCACGGCGACCGTTGGAACCGTCTTTGAACGCTCCAAGATCCCACTTTCAAAATGGTGGCTGGCAATGCACCTGCTCGGCACGTCCAAGAAGGACATGAGCGCGCATCAGCTTCATCGCTCGCTTGGCGTGACTTATAAGACCGCCTGGTTCATGGCGCATCGCATTCGCGAAGCAATGACTGACCGCAATCCAGGCCCTATGGGCGGCGGCGGCAAAACCGTTGAAGTGGACGAAACCTGTATTGGCCGCGTCAAAGGCGTTCCGAAGCCGCGCGGCGGCTCATCCCACAAGAACGTTGTCCTGACCCTAGTCGAGCGCGGCGGCGAAGCCCGTAGCTTCCATGTGGACAGCGTGTCGATTGCCGATCTCAAGCCGATCATTGATGCGAACATTGCCCGCGAAAGCGCGATGATGACGGATCAGGGCGCTTCCTATCCCGAAATCGGCAAGAGCTTCGTCAGCCATGACGTTGTGAACCATGCTCGCGAAGAATATGTGCGCCGCGAAGGCGACAAGCTCATCTCAACCAATACAGTCGAAGGTTATTACTCGATTTTCAAGCGCGGCATGAAAGGCGTTTACCAGCATTGTTCCGAAAAACATTTACACCGCTACCTCAGAGAGTTCGATTTCCGCTATAGCAATCGTTCTGCGCTCGGCATCGAAGATGTAGAGCGCGTCTCGAAGATTGCAGCCGGCATTTCAGGCAAGCGCCTAACCTATCGGCGGACTAACGAAAAGCTCGCTTAAACAGCAAGCGCGCGCCTTTCTGCGCTGGCGCAAAAAGAAAGGCCGAGCACCATGAATGAGTTTGAGCGATTTTACGCAGCGCTTGGCGAGATGATCGTCCGTTGGAACCAAGCTGAGGCCGAATTAAGGGCGCTCCTAATCAATCTCTCGGGCGTAGAAGAAAAGGCAGCTTGGATTCTCGTCGCCGAACTCGGTGCCGTATCCCTTGAGCAGGCTCTTAAAAGCGCGTCCCGCGACCTCGCGCCTGCGAACCTCCAATCGCCCATAAGCGGTCTTGTCGATTGGTTCAGCCGTCTTCGCGAATATCGCAATTACTATGCTCACAGTGTTCAGGCGCAAGTCCTCGGTGGCGGAGAAGGCATACTGGCGCAAATCACAGCAAAGAATGGCGTAGTTTTACATCAGGAAACCGTGACGACCGAGCAATTATCTAGTTTAACGGAAAGAATTGTCGAATTCATTTCATTTGCGAAAGACGTTGGAACTCATGTCTTAGCGCTCCACCCAGCGGAGAGTCCTCGCGACTGGCAGCCAAGACCATTGCGAGAAATGCCTCCTTTGCCAGATAGGTTACAGAAGCCTCGCCAATATCTGACAGACGTTCCGCCCCTGCCTGAATCATAGCAGCCGAAATCAGCGCTTCAGCATCAGTGACGGAAGGATTTGAGAGGGTCGCGTCTTTCGACATATGTCAGCCTCAGTTTTGGGTGGTGTCCTGCGGATGACGCCAGCTATGGCGATGGGCGTTAGTCGCGTCTGGGGGCCGCTTGAGGACCTTGTAGAGCGGAGTTTAGTCTGATGGACCCGTTATCGATGGCATCAAGCTTCGCTACGATTTTGACCGCCGCCGTAGCGTCCGGCACGGCGATTTATTTTTATTGTCGGCGATGGCGGCGCAGAAGAAGGCTGGAAACCTACTTGGAATTGGGCGGCGAAAAAGGGCAGGCTCGGCGGATACCACATCTTATGGCCGAGTGCCTGATGACCGGAGACCAACTTTTCGAAGCCGCCCTAGCTAGTTCAAAAGTGAACGTCTGGAACGCCGTTGATGAGGACGGCGACGAGACGCCTACCGTTCTTTTCAACTACGATCCAAAAGGGCGAGCCAGGAAAGATCGATCAAATTAGGAACACTGTTCAGTTTTATCCGCGCTTTCTTGGCGTCCGTTTCTTGGATTGCATCGCGACGCCTTTTGAATCGCTTCCCGTTTTCGGTTTAGACTTGCCGATCTTCATGTCCTCGTGAAGTTTCGGCGCCATCTTGACCATTCGCGCCATGATGCGTTTCGCCTCAGATAATTCATCACGGTTCTTGCTCATGTCTCCCTCTTCGGCAGGCCTTATTCCAAGACAGGTTTATGCGAACCTCATGGAGGAAGTGAATGCTCGCCTTGAAGTCATCGCTATGGCTGCGAGAGGCGAGTATCGAATGCACCAGATGATAGCGGAGGAATTCTGCTATTTTCAATTGCGTATGCTCTGTGAGGCTATTGCCTGCGGATGCTTAGTCGCTCATGGCGACATTACGCGCCTCCAAAGCCTTGAAAGACTGCGGCGGGAATGGAGCGCTGATAAAATCATCAAAGAAATTGGCAAGTTACATGCGAATTTCTATCCTAGGGCCTGCGTTTTCACGATCACTACTCAAATAGATATTGCGGACAAAAAAGACGGGTTTCTGACGAAGCTCGAATTTTTAAAACTTTACGGCCAAACCCATTCCCGAACTCATCGTGGATCATTGAAAGACTTAGGTACGCGGCCGCCTTATACGAACGTCAACTTTGCACCTATCGTTAAATGGGCAGACAAAATCCATGAGCTATTGAACAATCATCTTATTCAATCGCCAGATCGAAAACAAAATTGGCTTGTGATTCTTAAGTCGCCACAGATGGGCGGCCATCCGCTTGTCGCCCACGCCGCTGCCCCTTGATGCCACCAAGAATGCCAATGATTTTTTTCTTTGGCCCGATGGTCACAATCATCCCATTTCGCAGGACCGGCTCAGAAGCTCGCGTTACCTTCTTAGCTGGCCTCTGATCCGCGCCGGCCTGTCGGACCAAACGCTTCTTCCCCTTGTGTTCCGTTGTCAAGTATATAATCCCCGATGTTTTTGCGGATCAAAGCCAGAATCGTTCTGCGGGGCGAAACGAATGACGCCCTTCGCCAATACACGTACGGCTTCGGCATGGCGTTTGAAGATCGGCAGATGCAGCGCAATGTCCTGTGCATTCCATGTGCGCATCGAGGCACGCAGCGGCAGGTCCAATGCTTTGACACCGAGATGATCGCCAACGGCGCGCATCAGCGCTGCGCCGTCATAAGAAAGTTCGGTTAGGCCAAGTGCATCGAGGACATGCTGCGCACCGGCTTCATCACCGACCTTCAAACAGCGTCCGGCAATATCGACCGCGCGCAAAAGATCTTTGTCGAGCGCCTCCGGCCCATGCAGCCTGATGATCCAGAAGCGGATCGTCTCCGCCGCGACCGACAGGATTTCAGTGCCGCGGCGCAAAGTCAGCGGAATCCCCGGCCAGATCCACACGGTATCGGCTTGCACGACGAGCGTGCGGCAAGCTTCCGGCCCGCGCTCGCGCGGCCGGCCATCGATGCGAGACAGCATGGGGAGGTTCCGAAGGGAGCAGAGAAAAACCGCCGGCGAAGCGGCGGTTCGGGTTCATTTGGCTTGAACGACCCTGGCGATCCGTAACCGAGCGCTTTACTTCCCCGCGACCGCGCTCAAAGCTCGCGGCACATAAGACGCTGCATCAGCGCCTGCGGCGAGATCGAAAAGGCAAAGCAGATGATCCGCGCGAGCCATTCGTCGAAGGGCCCTTTGAGATCCGGCTCGCGCGTCTGAACGAAAGTTTTCGCAACCCCGCCGGGCACGAATTTCGCCCGCCGGCGGCGACCGAGATCGCCGTCGAAATAGGCGTCCCAATATTTCTGATAGGAAGCGATCTGATCCGGCGTCCAATTCTCCGGCACGCCGATGAGGCTGTCGGGAATATTGCCCTGGGTGAAATAGTCGAGGAGATAGGCTTGGCGGCGCAGCGCGAGCGAATAACCCCCCGACGTTAATTCACTATTGCTTCATGGCGAACTAACAGCTCGAATCACCCATGGACCGAATACGCGGCACAGAGAATTGACGATGTGGATTCATCGTCACTGAGTTGAGAACCAACAGATTGACTCGGGCAATGTAGGGTCGCCGCGCGCCGGATCCCATTCTTTGTCGATCCGCGCGATGATCGAGGCGGGATCGCGCTCATCCCAAAAATAGATCTTCGAATTGTCGTAATCGAAGTCTCCGGCGAGAAGCCCATGATCCAAAAGAATATGCACGACATCGAGAGTGCGCGCCTTGACCTCTTCATTGCTCGACAGGCCGAGATCCCTCCGAACCGTCGGAGCGATCGCCCATAGGCCCACATAGTCTTCTGCGGCTTCTCGAACAAAGCCCTCTGCGATCTCGTTGATCTTTTCCATGTCGGTTCACTAGCGTTCAGCTGCGAACCAACAGATCGAATCACCCATGTTCGGGTCTCCCTTTGCTGGCTCCCATTCTCTGTCGATACGCGCGATAATCGAACCGGGATCGCGATCATCCCAGAAATGGAATCCTGTCTTAAAATAATCGCCAGGAAGAAGCCCACGATCCAAGAGGATGCGCACCACATCGAGAGTACGCGCCTTCACCTCTTCATTATTCGAGAGCCCGAGATCCCATCTGACGGCATCAGCAATTGCCCATAGGCCAATATAATCTCCCGTCGCCTCTCTCATGAAGCCATCGGCGATTTCGCTGATCTTTTTCATGTTGATCTCACTTATAGTGAAAGCGTGTTGAACGAATTACGCCAGGGACCCTTACGTCCACCGTAGGAATGCCGTCGCTATTGTTTCGCAATCCGACCCATCCGACGTTACCGGGCAGGACGACCATCGTACCGGGATATGTTCCGGTATAAGGTGTACTTCCAACACTCAGATAGTCAAAAGCATCTTGAGCCGCCTTCGCCCCACCCGGAACTTCCCTCACATCGGGACCGTTGCCTGGCGTGCCAATCAGAGCCCCGCCCGGCATCCAAAAGTCCGTTGCTCTCTGAACTGCAACTTTCGCGATTTCCGCGT
This sequence comes from uncultured Alphaproteobacteria bacterium, assembly GCA_963704745.1. Taxonomy (GTDB): domain Bacteria; phylum Pseudomonadota; class Alphaproteobacteria; order Rhizobiales; family Beijerinckiaceae; genus Methylovirgula. Next base: position 1,196,719 of record OY969936.1, on the reverse strand, counting down.
TGATGTCGGCGATATTTTGATCGGTCGGCACCCAATCGGGAGAGGTTAAGTAGGTTCTCGGATTCTGGGGGTCGAGCGCCTGCAGCGTCTCAGTCGCTGCGTTCCATCGGTCGAACTGTTGTCTAACGAAAGGGTCGACAGACTCCGAGCGGCCGCGATTCTCGTCCTCGCCGCTGCGATTCTCTTCTTCGGGAACTTCGGGAGGAGGCTCAGCGCCTGCCACACGAACCGGCATATGCGGATCGTTCGAGGCAACCTGGACCCGCCCTTGTGCCGGTTGATCGGCGCCCGTCCCCACCCCATCCGCCGTCGTGAAACGGCCGCGTTCATCGTGATAGGGGTCGAACCTCGTGACGTAACCGGGACGTTTCTTGACCGGCGCTTCTTGCCCGAGCGGCACATAGCCGGATGCCGTCAGCACCATCGGCCTGTTCGCGGCGGCATCCGTCAACGGATCGCGGCCGAGCACGGTGCGCGCTTCATTGATCGTCAAAATGCCCTTCGTCGCATAGCTCGAAAGAATCGTCTCTTACGTCTGCGGATCGATCGAAGAATCCGTCGCAAAGGAAAATTCGAGATCGGGGCTTGCGAACTCTTCGGCAATGATGTCGTCGATGAGCGCCTTCACCCAGGCGAGGATGGGCGCCAGCCCCTCTTCTTCCGACATCTCCTTCTGCGTCTCGGCGGTGGCGCGGTTCATCTGCTGCGTCGGAGCATGTCCCGGAAAAGTTGGCCGACTTTTCCGATAAAGGGCATGCTCCGCATTTTTAAAGATAGAGCCGATCTGTCCCGATCATGTGGATCCCGACCGATGCCACATGATCGGGATCGGCTCTAATGCCTGCGGCGAGATCGAAAAGGCAAAGCAGATGATCCGCGCCAGCCATTCGTCGAACGGCCCTTTGAGATCCGGCTCGCGCGTCTGCACGAAAGTCTTGGCGACGCCGCCGGGCACGAATTTCGCCCGCCGGCGGCGGGCTAGAGCATCCCGCCTTCAAGTAGAGTCACTTGAAGGCGGATAAGATGCTCTAGATTCAAAAAATAGAGCATCATTCGCGCGCAAAACCGCTGACACTTTTGCGGAACGATGCTCCAGATCGCCGTCGAAATAGGCGTCCCAATATTTTTGGTAAGACGCGATCTGATCCGGCGTCCAGGTCTCTGGATGTACGTCACGCACACCTCAACTGGTCCATACCTGTTTCGGCTCTTCGCAAAAGAGACTATCGACATCGCCGTCGGCCGAGGATGCTGTGTAGCCGCAAGTCCAGCCGTCAATCTCGAAGAGAACGCCAAAACCCGCGCTGCGTTTCGAGGGGACTATTCGCTGATCGGCTCCAAATATTTCGTCATTCACGTCTCGATAAGGCACCGAAGAATTATCAAATAAGAGCCAGATTTCGCGCCACGGAGTAACGCCGCACGCGATACCAACATTAACGGCAGTGCCGTTTAAGCGCGCACCGTTGATACACATTCCAGATTTTGCATTTGTAATTCTCGCCGCCGAAATATCCAGATCAAGTGCGCGCGCGAAGCTGGTCGCATCAGGAAAATCCGCGCTGCGGATGACTTGCGTAAGTTCAGACAGAAGTTGCCGAATATCAATCATGATTTTCACTCAATAAGGCAACAAGGGCATTCCTCATTGATCGTCAAAGAGTGTCACTTCAGAAAAGAAGTGATATCGGCCTTGGTCAGAAACTTTCCGCCCGACGTGATATGGCGATAATCGTCGGGAATTTCGGCGAGCCGATCTTTGATGGATGGATCGCCGCTTTTTGCGAGCAGATAGAGGTAAAGAAATTTCGCATCAATGGCCAAGCCATAATAGTCTTCCATCTCTGCCTCGATGGGTGCATTCTTTAATTCGGCCAAAGCCTCCTGATCATGCCCAAGCTTAATGAGGATACATGCGAGCTGAAGATGCACGAGACATTGGCAGTTGAAGAGGTTTGCATTTTTTTTCAGGAGGTCTAGTGCCTCGCCATAGCGCTGTTCATGCTCCAGAGCCGCTGCGCGCCAATAGACTTCACGTCTCATGTCCTCCTGGGTGACGGCTCGGCTGCTGGCGTCATCGAGTATTGCATAGACTGCATCCCAGTCTTTGCTCCGCATGAGTGCTTGAAGCTGCATGATATCTGCGATGTTCATGTTCACTTAGACCTTGTTTCCACCGCATCTTTGACTGACGAAACCTTTTGCGCAACCATCAACTGTCTTATGGCCGCCGAGAAGAACCCGATCCGGATGAAACGGATGTAATGCTAGTAAATCCGCGCAGAATCTTCGAGCCGATTCCCATTCCTGCTCACAGTCATCGACAAGTGCCGTTTGGCCAGCCGAATCTCCGTCTTCCCCCTTGGGCTGAAACCGCCCACCTTGATGATCGCTCGATCCTGCCGGCCACCGAGGATGCTTATCTTCGTCCCAGTCGCCGTCCTTATCAAGATCGCTGGCATCAAAGCCAATTCTTGCTTTGACTCTCTTTTGCGGCGCTTCTTGCCCGAGCGGCACATAGCCGGATGCCGTCAGCACCATCGGCCTGTTCGCGGCGGCATCCGTCAACGGATCGCGGCCGAGCACGGTGCGCGCTTCATTGATCGTCAAAATGCCCTTCGTCGCATAGCTCGAAAGAATCGTCTCTTGCGTCTGCGGATCGATCGAAGAATCCGTCGCAAAGGAAAATTCGAGATCGGGGCTTGCGAACTCTTCGGCAATGATGTCGTCGATGAGCGCCTTCACCCAGGCGAGGATCGGCGCCAGCCCCTCTTCTTCCGACATCTCCTTCTGCGTCTCGGCGGTGGCGCGGTTCATCTGCTGCGTGAGTGCCTGCGGCGAGATCGAAAAGGCAAAGCAGATGATGCGGGCGAGCCATTCATCGAAAGGGCCTTTGAGATCCGGCTCGCGCGTCTGCACGAAAGTCTTGGCGACGCCGCCCGGCACGAATTTCGCCCGCCGGCGGCGACCGAGATCGCCGTCGAAATAAGCGTCCCAATATTTTTGGTAAGACGCGATCTGATCCGGCGTCCAATTCTCCGGCACGCCGATGAGGCTGTCGGGAATATTGCCTTGGGTGAAATAATCGAGGAGATACGCTTGGCGGCGCAGCGCGATATTGACCGTCGTCACGATCTGCTCGACCGGGCCGAAACCATAGGCGCGATCGACCCTGATATTGCGCGGCCGATAGAGAAGATCGCGGACCGAATAATCGACGGCCGGATAGCCTTTCAGGATCTGCTGATAGGCGGTCGGATAGATCGTCTCGCCATTCTGCACATAGGGCAGCGGCGTGCGGCCCCAATCATCGATCACCGGCTTGATCGTCGCGCCGTCGATCGGCAGAAGGCCTAAGAGCCTGCCGGCGCGATCGCGGCTCATGTAAAGTGTGGCTGCATCGATGACGAAGAGATCTTCGAGGATGAGCCGCAGCCAATCGGCAAAGCCGTGGCGGCCGTCGGGCTTTGAAAAGAATTTCTTCAGGCTGGCGAGGCGCGGATCATTGGCGCTCTTCTTGGTCCGCGACGAAATGGTCCAAGAGAGCCGCGCGACCTGATCCTTGCGCGTCTCGATGACGAGGCGCAAAAGATCATAAGATTCGGCGAGCCCGCGCAAGGTGGCAAACGAGATCGGCGCATAGCCGCGTGCGACCGTCGAAAGATTATAGCCGGAGAGATAATCCCATTGCCGGCCCGCGACTTCCGGCGGCGCAAGCGGCGTGATCGGCTCGAGCGGGCCGAACCAATCGGGCCCGAGGCCGGCAGCGCCCGGCTTGCCATAGGTCACGCTGAGATCATAGGGGCTCAGGGGCCAGCTAGGCTGCCCCGCACCACGCTCGGCCATGGGAGGTTTCCTTGGAGATAGTGAGGGCACGTCCTTCTCCCGCTTGCGGGAGAAGGAAATGCCCGATCGATTCATTCTTTCCTAAGTCGTCAGCGCATCCCATCGACTTCGCGGCGATAGAATTCGATGATGCCGGAGCCGTCGCCCAGATCGAAGAGATAGGTCAGCGCCCAGATCGCCGCGTCGGCATGATCGGGGCTGCCGCTGCCGCCATAGCCCGCCGAAGTGAAGGCACAGAGCTGATCTTCGAGCTTGCCGAAACGTCCGGCATGATGCACCTGGCGCTGCGCATAGCGCACCGAGATGGGCTCAGCCCGCACCGCCTTGCCGCGGCTCGCGGTGACGAGCCGCACCGGCACATTGGGATCGGCCGCCTGGATCGTCGCGCGCACCATCTCGCCGCCGAAATTGCCCTCAGCAACAATGCAATCGGCGCGAAATTCATGGAAAGCTACGACCGCACGGCGGCCCCAGACAGAAGGCGCCTCGCGGCAAGAGAGATCGGCGAGAATATAGCAATCGCCATCGGTCCCGCGCGCGGCGACGACGAGGCCGATCTCATCGGCACCGAGATCATCGCGCCCAGCCGCGCCTGAAGGATCGAGCGCGACGACAACGGAAGCGCGCTTTTCTTCCAAAATATCGCTCGGCTCGCAGCGATTGACCTCGATCAGCTCATAGCTCCACAACGCGCCGTCGAGCTCGTCGACATAGACGCCTTCGAAAAAGCGCTTGCGCTGCCGCTCGGGCAGATGCGCGAGGCTTTCGAGAAACTGCGCCGAGAGATTTGCCGCATTGTCGGGCGGATTGAGAAAGCCGCGGGCATAATTCTCAGGATCGGCGAGCGGCTGCATCGAGACGGGATCGCGCTTCTCGCCGAAGAGAAGATTGGTCCAATGCGCCTTGCTCGTCGGATTGAGATCGACATAGGCGCGCTGGGCGAGTCCCTCCACCGATTGCGCCAAGCGCGTAAAAGCGATCAGCGCCGAGGCATAGGGAATCTGCGAGGCTTCGTTGAGAAAAATGCTCACATATTCGAGGCCGAGAATCTTTTCGACGCGCTCCTTGTCGTCGAGCCCGCCGACCCAGATGCGCGCCTTGTTCGGCAGTTCGAAAAAGCCATCCTGCCGATGCTCCTTGAGTTTTATCCCCGGAAAGCAGAGGCGCATGACATTGGGCAGAGTATCGAGCGCGATCGAAGCGCGCGCCGCATTGGCGTGAAAGCGCAGAATCGCATGGCGCGAATTCGGCGCCGAAAGCGCGCGTGAAACGATGGCATGCACGATGAGAAAGGTCTTGCCCGATCTCGTGCCCCCGGCGAGGCAGGAGTAGCGCTGCGGGGCTTCGAGAAGCCGCCGCGCAAGCTCCTGCCCCGCGCTGAATCTCACCATGCATGGCCTCGCATTCGGGCATGAAGCTAGAAACGAAAAGGCCGCCCGAATGGGGCGGCCTTTCGAAGAAGCGATGAATGCGCGGCGCATGAGTGTGGCGCTGTCGATGCGCGTATATGCGTTGCAAATCGTCGCAAAGTCAATTGCGCGGCGGGAGGCGATTCTGCGGATTCGTACATGCGCATCTTACGCGATTTGTCGAAAGCCCCAATAGGTGCGGCGTGATCCCTCCCCTTCAGGGGAGGGTGGCCGCGAAGCGGCCGGGTGGGGTTCATTCGAGAGGCAACCATCAAACCCCATCCGTCAGCGGCGTTGCACGCCGCTGACACCTTCCCCTTTCAGGGGAAGGATAAGCCCTCAAAACACCGGCACATTGCGTTCGTTCAGCCAACCGGCGAGAAAGCTCAGCGCCTTGGTGCGCTTGCGATAGAATGTATAGGGCGCCCAATGTTTCTGCGCACAGAGCTTTCGAAGCGAGCGATGCCGCGCGCTGCTGAGAGCCCAGAGGCTCGCGACAAGCGCCATGCCGGAATCGACATTGCGCAATTCACGCAGCCAATCGAAGGCCATTTCCATTTCGGCGATCTCCGCCGAAGAGGGCCGCAGAATGCTGCGGTTCTGCTCGATCTCGCGCGTGCGCTTTTCGCTCTGATCGAGTTCGGCGCGCGCCAATTGATCGGCCCATTCCACCGCATGGAGCGGCCAATGGCCGCCGGGCTCGCGCGGCCCGCGCACGCGCGGCAGGCGATCGAGCGTCACGAAGGCTTTGACGAGCCTGCGGCCGATATGTTCCGGCTCCCAGCGCAAGGGAATCTCCTCGCGCTCCGGCGCATAGGGCCGCTCGAGCGCATTGATTTTTTGATCCTCCTCCATCGCGTCACACCCCATCGTCGAGAATATTGTCGAGGAGATGGGGCTCGGCGGCCGCGGTCATCACCAGAAGCCTGATCAAAGCCTCGCGCGTCAGGCCGCGCTTTTCCGCCGCCGCGTCATAGCGCGCCGCAGCCTCCGGCGGCAGGCGCAGGGTCGCCGCCATCGCCTCGCGAAATGCGAGGCCGAAGCGCTGCGCCTGGCGATGGACGTTGTTGGGCGTCGAGGCGATCAGCGGATCACCGGCAATGCGTTTGGCAGCGAAGCCTTGGCCGACCAGAAAACCCAGCCGGGCAATGCGGTCCGCCGTCCAGACAGTCTTTGGTTTTGGCATGATGCACCTCCGTGAACGAGGCGCATCGTGAGGTATTATTACCTCTCTGTCAACGGTAAAGATACCTGATGCATATTTTCGCAAACTGTCCAGTCTTGCTGCCATGGAGCTCGAAGATGTCCTTGCCCGGATCGAAAGCCGCCTGAAGGTGCTTGGACTTTCGGCCCATGCCGCCTCGCTCGCGGCAAAAAAGCCGGATGCGATTCGCAATCTGAAACGGGCGGTGAAAAGCGGCGATCGCCGCGGTATTACGACCGAGACTTTAGCGGCGCTGGCGCCGGTCCTGAAGACCAGCGCCGCCTGGCTTCTCGAGGGCGTCGGCGAAGCGGGCACCGGTAATCTCGCGAAAGTCGTCGGCAGGGTTGGCGCCGGCGCGGAAATTTTGCCGGAATATGAGCAAATTCCGCCCGAAGGCCTGTTCGAGATCACCGTCCCCTTCGCCATCCCGGAGGATACGATCGCCTTCGAAGTCGAAGGCGACAGCATGTGGCCGCGCTACGATTCGGGCGATGTGATCATCTGCTGGAAGCAGAGCGAAGATCCCGAAAGCGTCGTCGGCCGGGAAGCGGCAGTGCGCACTGCCGACGGCCGCCGCTATCTGAAGCGCGTCCGGCGCGGTGCCGTCGCCGGCACCTATGACCTCGAAAGCCATAATGCCGAACCGATCCGCGGGGTCGAGATCGCCTGGGCCGCGGCCGTCCAGGCCGTCGTCCGCGCCGGCCAATGGCAGCGATTCGACAGAGGTCCAGTGCGGGTTTGACAGGTAATACTACCTTGTATCTGGTAATATTACCTTATATGGTGCTCCGTCAGCTGCGGAGATCGCCATGCCCCATCCCTTTGCAACCGCGGAAGACCAAGCGCTTGAAGCGCTGCGCGCCCAAGCGCGCCGCAGCGCCGCCCATCAGCTCAAGCAGCGGGCCCGCAATTTCGCCAAACGGCCGATGGCGCTTGAGGTGCTCTATCCCGGCCTCGCCGCAGCGCCGCCGGAAACATTGATCGCGGTGGCCGAACATCTTTTGGAGACGGAGCGTCGCAACCCGCAACGCTGGTTCGGCTTCGGCGGTGAGGTGAAGGCGCTCAATGCGAAGGCTGCGCTTCTCTATGGTCGCGCGCTCAGGCGGGCAAATTACGCAGCTTACAGCACAAACCGCGAGATATAGTCCTATGCTTGACAAGTCAGCACATCCAATAATCACACTTGAACTTACGCCCGAAACAATTCGGGTGGGTGGGCGCATCCTGAGCGAGATACAGGGCTGCGAAGACCCGCTGGCTCAGCGCGAGTACTGTTGCGATCTTTTCAAGGAATTGATGGAGGAGCTTCTGCAGAAAGGGGTGGCGGCATCAGCTTCATAATAAATTGCTGAAGCTGATAACCCAGCATCTGATGTGAAGTCTCCCATATATTGAGACTAGGATCGAAGCTCCAGAAAGACGCGAGCGCTGTTGTCAACTCAGCCCATGAATAACCGCCTTTATCAAAGTCCGGATTAGGAAAGCCTTTCCAAAACGGAGGGACTAAGCGAACGACTGCCGTCGCCTTTGGGTCCTGTGTGCCTTTGGCCATAGGCGTTAGATGTGCAATTTCATTCCTTAAGGCCGCAAAGCCATTTATCCTCTTTCGTAATTCGCCCCATTCAGTCATAAGTTCTTCGTTGGCAGCATAGCGAGCTTTCATCGCATTGTGGACCATACGCATTTTCCCTTCGTATGAACTGAAGGTGAAGAACACAGCGCGATATGGGCCTAGCTGGTGATCCATCGGTGGCCCGCCAGCTACAGCGGCGACAAACAAGCTGAATAATTGATCTTCGACTTGAGCCCAATATGCGGTAATTTTTCCTACGAGACGTTCAAGCTTCTCGATTTCTTCGTCAGCCCCTATACCTGGATAGAAGGTTACGCCGTTGGACAAAATAGAACACTCCAGCCAAGAAACCGAACAATGCCTACGCAAAATATTGTGCATTCAGTAGCCCTCCGATGCCACTGAAAGATGCGCCAACGCGTTATGTCAAAAAGCGCGCAGAGAAAAGCAATCAAGCACGGCGTTGGCGCCACCAACGCAAGAATCGCACAGCTTGAAAACCGAAATGCGGCTTAGTGAAGTTGATGATAGGTGAGGCGCCTACCCTCACCGCCCTTACTGCGGCGATCATGCGTTCAACATCATCAAAGCCATAGTTCGCCGCGCACGCCATCAACTTCCAACCAGGGGGTGATCATGGCCAGGCCGGCTGCAGAAACAAATTGCCGGCGGCTCAGCCGAATTTAAACAGCACGCCGAAGCCGCCGCGCGGATAATTCCAGGTGATATCCCCATAGGGCTCTGCGACGATGCGGCAAGTGCCGCATTCGACGCAGCCGTCGGTCGTAATTTCGACCTGGCCCAAATCCACCTGAGCGTAGCAGCCGGCGGGGCAAATCCGCGTCAGCGCCAAGAGCCGGGGCGAAGGCACCTCATGCGGCGTCACCGTGATATGAGGCCGCCCGGCATCGACCAGATAGCGGTTCTGGAAGAGCTTTTCCTCGACGCGGACATTTGGGTCGCAACTCATGTGTCAGCTCCTCACATCGAGAGCATAGCCGGGGAAAGCCTGTCGCTTTTCCGGCAAACACGGGCTCTAACTAACGCCATGCACGTGCCATGCCGAAAACGTCGCCGAGCAAGCCCCTGACCTTGCGGGTCCTGAAGAAGGATTTGACGATCTCGTTTTCCTTCGACTTCTTGTCGATGCCGTCGACGCGGAACCAGGTCTGCGCCGCTTTCGAAAGCAGCTGCGGATAGGTCGTGAACAGATGCTTGTTGTGCAGCACGTTGGGGAGATTCTTGTATTTTTTCAGATCCTTCATCACGAAGGAATCGTCGAGCCGCGCCTTATAGGTAGAAAGGTTGGACGCCGTCATCGCCCAGCCGTTGGCCTTGAGATCGGCAATCGTTTCCGCCGCAACCCGGCCGGTCGTCATGGCAAGGTTGGAGCCTTCCCGATGCACGGCATTGACGAATTGTCCGGCATCGCCAACCACCAGCCAGCCATCCCCGAAGAGCTGCGGGATCGCCTTATAGCCGCCCTCCGGGATCATATGCGCCGCATATTCCTTCACTTCCGAGCCCGCCAGCAGCGGCTTGACGGAAGGATGCTGCTTGAAGGCTTCGAGCAGCCCGTAAGGCGTTTCCTGCTTCTCGGCAAAGTCCGAAATCAGGCAGCCGATGCCGATCGAAATCGATTCCTTGTTGGTATAGATGAAGCCCGTCCCGGTCATGCCCTTGGTGATCGTGCCGGCTGTCTCGATCACGACACCTTCGTCGCCTTGCAGATTGAACCTCGCTTCGATCGTCTCGCGCGGCAGAAAATGCATCTCCTTGACCGCCAGCGCGACGGTGTCCGGCTTCGGCACCGAGCGCAAGCCGGCGCGCGCGCCGACAAGCCCGCTGACGCCTTCGGCAAGGACCACGAGATCGGCATAGATCGTCCCGCCGCTGCGGTCGGTATTGACGCCGATCACCTTGCCATTGCCGTCGCGCGCCAGCTCGATGACCGTCGTCTCGCAAATGACGAGCGCGCCGGCCGCCACCACGCGGCGCGAGAACCATTTGTCGAACTGCGCCCTTATGATCGTATAGCGGTTGGGCTTCTCCTCGTTGAAATCGTCCGAGCGATAATGCGCGCCGCAATAGGAGCGGTCGTCCATCATCCAGATCCGCTGCTCGATGATGTGCCGCTCGAGTGGCGCATCTTCGCGGAAATCGGGGATCAATTTCTCCAAAGCGTCGGCATAGAGAATCGCGCCCTGCACATTTTTGGACCCGGGATATTCGCCGCGCTCGAGCTGCAGCACCGAGAGACCGCGTTGCGCCAGAGTATAGGCGCAGGCATTTCCGGAAGGCCCGGCACCGACGACGATGACATCGAATTTTTCGTCCGCCATGGGAACCTCCTTCACTCGGCTGCAGAAAGAGTCGCTTGCGCGGCGAGACGCTTGCGGAAGCTCTCGGTCAGCGCCGGCAGAACCTTCGTGGCATCGGCGACGATACCGACATGGGCAAAATCGAAGATCGGCGCATTCTTGTCGGTATTGATCGCGACGATGAGATCGGCCCCCTCGACGCCGACCCGATGCTGAATCGCGCCGGAAATCCCGGCGGCAATATAAAGGCGCGGACGAATCGTCTTGCCGGTCTGGCCGATCTGCCGATCCGCGGTGATCCAACCTTTTTGCACCAGCGGCCGCGAGCCGCCCCATTCGGCGCCGAGAACCCCGGCGAGCTGCCGCACCAATTGATAATTGTCGGCATTCTGCATGCCGAGTCCGCCGGCCACGACGACATCGGCGTAGGCGAGATTGGATTTGCCGCTCGACCCATCCGGCAAGAAGGCCAGGACCTTGGTGATGATGTCTTCTTCCGGCAGCGAAACCTCATGCCGGATGATCTTGCCTGTCCGCCCCGGCACATAGACCGGCACGGAAGCGACCCGCGGCCGCATCGTCGCCATTTGCGGCCGGTAGTTGAGCGTGTAGATCGTGCAGAGGAGCGAACCGCCGAAGGTCGGCCGCGTCGCCGCGAGCGACCCGTCGGCATCGACGTCGAGCTCGGTGCAATCGGCCGTCAAGCCGGTCAAAAGCGTGGTGGCGACGGAGCCGGCGAGATCGCGACCGAGATTGGTCGCGCCGAGAAGCAGGATTTCCGGCTGATATTTATTGATGAGCTCGGTGGCGACGAGGGTGAAAGGCTCGTTGCGATACTCGGTCAGCGCGGCATGTTCGACGACATAGCAGACGTCGGCGCCATAGCCCAAACAATCCGCAACGGCTTTGTCCGTGCCGCCCGGCGGCCCGAGGACAACGCCGCAGAGATCGACTTTGAGCTTGTCTGCGAGCTTGCGGCCTTCGCCCATCAGTTCCCAGGACACGGGATGCACGACGCCGCGTTCGAGCTCGACCAGAACCCAAACATGCTTATAGCTTTTGAGATGGTCCGGCAGAGCTTTCTTTGTTGAGGCACGACTGCCGCCGGCAGCCGGAGCCGCGGGCGCTGGAGCCTTGTCGTTCATTGCGGACGTCCTTGTTTCAATAATCGCTGCCAGTCTTCACCAGATCCTTTTCGAGCCCCGGCTGTCTTTTGGCGACCTCGCCAATCAGGGCTTCGCAAATCTGGTCCATCGACTTGTCTTCAACTTCGATCTGATAGGCCTTTTCGGCCCGCGGCGACGGCGCATAAACCTTTTTGACGATCGTCGGCGATCCCTTCAAGCCGCACAGCGCGAGCTCGGTGATGCCCGCCGCCGCCGCGTTCCAGATGATGATCTCGGAACGCGCCGCCCGCAGCGCATCGTCCATCGTGCCGCGGCGCATTTCATTGGTCCCTTCGAGCATCGTCACAAGGCACGGCAATTTCGTCTTCAGCACTTGAATGCCGCCCTCGGCGCGGCGATGGACCGTGATCTCCCGTTTCTCAGGATCGAACTCTTCGATTTTGGCGACATAGGTGAGCTGCAACAGCTTCAGCCGCTTGGCGACGCCCGGGCCAACCTGCGCCGTGTCACCGTCGATCGTCTGCTTGCCGCAAAAGATAATGTCCGGCTCGCCCCAATTCTCCGCGACTTTCTTGATCAGCAGCGCCACTGCGTAAGATGTCGCAAGCGTATCCGAGCCGGCGAAAAAACGATCGGTGAGCAACACCGCCCGATCGGCCCCATAAGTCAGGCATTTGCGCAACGCATTATCGGCCATGGGCGGGCCCATGGTGACACAGGTGATTTCACCGCCATGCTTGTCGCGCAGGCGCAGCGCCTCTTCGAGGGCGAAGAGATCATAAGGGTTGATAATCGTCGGCACGCCCTGGCGCATGATTGTATTGGTGACCGGATGCACACGGATCTGCGCCGAATCGGGAACCTGTTTGATGCATACGACAATATGCATTGACCCTGTCCTTTTCTTATTTGGGGTCGAATAAGCAAGTTTCGGGCCAAATCGGCCCAACGAAACCAGCCGTAATCAGCGGGGCTGCGGAGTTCTTTGCTCACTTCTCGCGCGTCAGCCGCATTGGCCGTTGGGCATCGCCATTCACTTCAAGAGATCGTTGAAGGGCACCATCGCGGGCGGCGCCTGGGTCTTGGGCTCCGCCGCTTCCTTCAACACCTTGAAGACGCGTTCTTGCAGCGGATCCGACTTCTGAAAATCCTCATAGGCGCGCGCCAAGGTCGCCTGGCAACGCTCCGTGACCTCGGCGTCCGAGAGACCCTCGAAATCCTCGCTCGCGAGATATTGGCCCATGCGCTTCATGATATGCAGGCGCACAACATTGACCTTGGTCACATCATAAGGGACGTCGAGAAGCTTGAAAAAGTCCTCCGCCGAGGACAGACCCTGCAAGCTTTTCAAAACCGCATTCATTTGACCTCTCTCTCTTCAAGTGCCGCCCTCGCCCGCCCGCTGCGCACACGACCCGTGACCTCTGCCTGCAAATGCGTCAAGCGCGCCTCGAGAAATTCGATGCGGTCCAAGAGCGATCGGATCGCATCGCCCACGGGGTCCGGCATCAGATGATGCTCGAGATCGATGCGGCCACCCGCGAGGCGCCGCCGCTCATGCGTATCGCGGACGATGCGCCCCGGTATGCCGACGACCGTCACGCCGGGCGGCACATCTTCGATGACGACGGAATTCGCCCCGATACGGGCGCCGCGCGCGACCGTGATCGGCCCGAGGATCTTGGCGCCACAGCCGACGAGCACGCCATTTTCGAGCGTCGGATGGCGTTTGCCCGGCGTCCATGACACGCCGCCGAGAGTAACGCCATGATAGAGCGTGACATCATCTCCGATGACCGCCGTTTCGCCGATCACCACGCCAGCCCCATGATCGATGAAGAAGCGGCGACCGATCGTCGCGCCGGGATGGATATCGACATTCGATACGGCTCGAGCGAACCAGGAAAGGAAGCGGCCGGCAAATCGCAACCCGCGCAGCCACAAGATATGGGCGATGCGATGCCAGATGATCGCATGCACGCCCGGATAGGTGAGCAGAGTTTCCAACGTGTTGCGGGCGGCGGGGTCGCGCGCACGCACGCAGCTCAGATCTTCCGCCATCACTTGCCAGAAGGTCGGCACTTTCTTGCCGCTCTCTTCCGTCCCGATGTCCGCCGCAGCGACCCGGCTCATTCTCAGCTCCTTCAATGCGACAAGGCTGGCGCAATCTGCGCCAGCGCGCGCCGCGACAGCGTCTCATCACGCGATTCTTCGAAGAAGAGCCGCAGCATCGCCGTCGGCACCGGCGCCTTCGTCAGCTCCGCATGGGCTTTGACCTGCTTGAGAATGCGCATTGCGCGGTGGGTCGAGGCTTCGAGCCCCAACTCCTTCAGCGCATTGACGATGGCCGCAAGCCCCGAATGTTTGCCCAGCACGAGGCAATGGTGGCGGCCCAACAGCGCCGGATCGAGCGCCTGATAGCAACGCCGGTCCTTCAGCAGGCCATCGACATGGATGCCTAACTCATGGGTGAAGACGACATCGCCGACGATCGCCTTGGCTTCAGGAATCGCACGTCCCGCAGCCGCCATCACGAGCTGCGCGACGCCCGACAGCGTCCGCAGATCCACGCCCGTTTCAACGCCGTAGAGCGTTGCGAGCGCGACAGCGACTTCCTCGAGCGGCGCATTGCCGGCGCGCTCGCCAAGCCCCACGACCGTCACGCTCGCATGATCGGCGCCGGCCTTCAAGGCCGCGAGCGTATTCGCCGTCGCAAGGCCGAGGTCGTCATGCGCATGGATTTCGATCTCGAGATCGGTGGCAGCCCGCAACCTTTCGATCTTCGCATAGGTCGTGAAAGGATCGAGCACGCCGAGCGTGTCGGCAAAGCGGAACCGGCGTGCGCCTGCGCTCTCGGCCCGTTCAACCACCTGCATGAGAAAATCGAGATCGGCCCGCGAGGCATCCTCGCCACCGACCGCCACATCGAGGCCCTTGTCGCGCGCATAGGGCACGAGCTTGTCGATGAGACCAAGCGCATGCTTGCGCCCCGCGCCAAATTTCGCGGCAAGCTGGATATCCGACACGGGCACCGACACATTGACGATGGAAACGCCGGAGGCAACCGCCGCGTCGATGTCAGAGTGAACCATGCGGCACCAGGCCATGGCTCTGAGCGGCAGACGATCGGCGACGATCGCCGCGATGGCCGCAACCTCCTCGCTGCCCATCGCCGGCGTTCCGACCTCGATTTCGCGCAGGCCGGCTCCAGCGAGGGCGCGTGCAATCGAGACCTTTTCATCGATCGTGAAGGCGACGCCCGGCGCTTGCTCGCCATCCCGCAAAGTCGTGTCGTTCAGCACGAGCGGCCCGCGTCCGTCCATCCAGGCCGAGGTTTTCTGGCAATCCGTCATTGCGCGCTCTTCTTATCATGCTGCGCGGTCGCAGGCCCGCGGTCCTCGCGCTGCCCGTCGCGGTGAAGAGATGCCGCCCTGCGTTCCAGTGAAGGCTGACCCACTCGATCCGCCTCTTCAACGCGATAGGGGATCTTCTTCAAAGTTTCGCCAAGCCGCCGTGGCCGACCGGGATCACCCGAATCATGCGGCCGGTCGCTTCGACAAGCTTCGCCTGAACGCCGTTCAATGTGAGCGACGACAATTGGCAGCCGACGCAAGCGCCTGTCATTTTGACATAGACCCTGTCGCCCTGGACGTCGATGAGCTCGCAGTCGCCGCCGTCGCGCTTCAAATTGGGGCGGATCGCTGCGAGTGCCGCCTCGATCACTTTGCGCTTTTCGGCGGCAACCGGATCGGCCTGCGCAATGGTGCCGGCTGCCGTCGTATCCGCAGCCCCCTGTTCGGCAGCCTTGCTCGGGCCGCTTGCGGCAGAATTCAGCATTTCCCGCTCCTCACCCGAAGGACTTGCCACAAGAGCAGGTGCTCTGCGCATTGGGATTTTCGAAGACGAATCCGGCGCCTTCCAGACTTTCGACGAAATCGATGATCATGCCGGCCAGCAAAGTCTGCGAAGCGGCATCGACCAGCACGCGCACGTCGTCGCCTGCGTCGACAACCGCGTCGTCGTCGTGAACATTCGTGTCCAAACCGATCTGATATTTGTAGCCCGCGCAGCCGCCGGCGTCCGCCTTGACGCGAAATCCCGCCCCTTCCTTACCGGAACGGTTGATCGCGTTTTTCACCGCGGTGAGGGCAGTGTCGGTGAGGGAAATCATGGAGATTCTCCGTCGCAAGACTACGCAGCCTGATTAAGCAAGCGCTATGCCATGTGGCCGACTTCTTTGATATTCTGCAACTTTCTCCCCTATTGCATGTCATGATCCCGACAAGCCGAACAAGCGTGTCGGGGTCCCGAAAGGGCAGCAAGCCAGCCCTAGGAGCGGGCCTGTCGCAAAGCCGCCGTCGGCGTCATTGGCCTCGATCCGAAAGCTGACGAAAGCCCGACACAAAGGCGCCGGGCCTTGCCAAACAGGTTTTGGCAAATGAATGCAGGGGCGAAACGCTTCACAGCGCCGTACGCTTTAGGACCGTCGTCGTTTTGCTGTTGGATATGTTCCCAAGCCGTCTCAGCCACGCAGCCTGATCATAAAGGCAGCAGAAAAGCCAAGAATTGAAAGCCTGCCTCACTCGGCCGCGAGCGGCTTGCCGGCGCGCGCGTTGCGCGCCAGCGCCGAGGCACCCGAATCATCGCTATAGCAAATATGGAATTCCGAGCAGGCGTCGCAGGTCGGCGACGGGCACATTGTAAAACCCTCCGACTCGCAGATCGCGCGATAGAGAAACCGCTTCCAGCGCATGTTGTGCGTATTATTGGCGGCAAGCGATTGAAAATGGCGCAACAGCAGCCGGGTCAGATCCGGGCGCTCCGGCAGGCCGAGATCTTCCCATAAATGATTAGGTTCCATGGCCCGCCGCGCAATGATGCAAGCGAGCCATTCGCCGATATCGCCGGGCTGCGAACGATGCCGCATCAAAAGCGCGCGCAGCATCAATTCCTCATCATCGGATGAGGGACCGCCGCCACTCACCGCCGGATCCGCCGCCCTTATGCCCGCGAAGGATGCAATCGCCTCGAGTTGCGCCGGCGTGATCCCGAGGGAAGCCGCAATCGGTGTTCCCGAGGCCTTCGCTTCCCGCTCTGCATGGCGCACCAGATGCGCAAGCACATCGCGATCGAAGGCCTCGTTGAAGCGCGTCGGATCGTCTGCCGGCGATGCTACCGGAGCGCCCGCGATGACGAAATGCGCTGCCTCGCCTGCCATGGCTTACGCCTCCAGCGCCTCGAGCTCGCTGGCTTTGGTATGGGTCTGGCAATCCTTCGGACACACGCGCGCGCAAGCGCCACAGCCGATGCACGCACCAATGTCGTTCATCGCCATCACCTTGCGATCGAAATCATCGTCGTCCTCGTCTTCCAGCGGGACGATGTCACCGTCCTCATTGACGCCCTTGAGCGTCATCACATCGCGGCCGCAGACCTTGTAGCAACGGCCGCAGCCGATGCAGGTGTCGGGATCGATCGCCGTCAAAAATTCCGGCTCCCACATGCGACCATCGCGCGTGTTCTTCTCCATCGCCTCGATTCCTTTCGGACAGCCGGCCGCCTAAGCGGCCGACAGAGAATTCAGTTCGGCCCTTTTGCTTTCGAGAGTCTCGAAAGCGTCATGCGCCCGCTGCGCAACGGTCAAAATCTGCTGCCAGTTGATCGGAAGTTCTTCCGAGAGGTCGTGCAGATCCATTTTGGCCTGCATCGCCTTGGCGGAAAGCTTTTTGATCTCGGCTTTCAATTCGTCTACGTCGCTCATGCCTTCGCCTTCTCCCTCAATAGCGCGCGACGTCCGGGAACTTGTTGATCATGTCGACGCCGGCGGCGACCGCCTTTTCACCCTCATCGGCGAGCTTGTCGAGGTTGTCATAGCCGTAGCGATGCACATCACGCAGCATCTTGTTGACGACGATCAGCCGGCCCGCCATCAGCACCAGCCGGCCAAAGCCTTCATGCGACATCTTCATCATCGGCGTCACCATGCAGCCAGTCGCGCGCTCAATCGACAGGCCGACGGCATTGTAGAACAGTTCGAGACGCCAGATCGTCTCGGGGTCGGGATCGCCCACGAGGGGAATCTCCTTCCGCTTCTGCTTATCGACGATGTAGGGCTCGATGAGATCGAGATCCGTCTTATTGTCCCAGGCGCCATGCATGTCCTGCGCCCGCCACTGCTTGATGAGTTCCTTGACGAAAACCGAATCGGCTGCCGCCGGTTTCGTCCCAACTTCCGCGACCTCAGCCATTTCACACCTCAATCGTCATCGAATTCGAGTTCTTTTTCCTGGCCTTTGGCCATCGCCTTGCGCAACCACGGCGGCGGCGCCGGCGCCTTCAGCACATCTTGCAGCTTGCCCAGGAGATCCGCGATCGATTCCGGCTCCTTGACCTTCATCGGGAAGATGTTGTTGGCAACCACGCGCGCCGCGCCGGAGCCGCCGATCGCCGCAACGTAAAGAATTGCGCAATCCTTGATCGCATTGATCTTCGGTTCGAGCTTGTCTTCGTTGCCGTCCTCTTGCAGATCGCCGTTGAATTCGATCGCTTCAAGGAACTGGTTGCCTGCCGGCGAAACATCGTAGATCGCGATGTTCTTCGCCCAGCCGAAATGCGCGTCGACCCTTTGCAGGTCCTGAGTGGCGAATGCGACTTTCATACGGCCTCCTTCTTATGTGTATTGGCCTGGACTTGGGTGTTCAATGACTCGTCGCAGCCGGCGCGTGTTCGGGCTCGCCCGGCGCCGCGACATGCGCATACCAGCTGTCCGGCTTCGCCACATGCGCATTCGCGATGAACATATTGGCGATGTCGAAAATCAGGTCTCGCGCGCCGCGATAGCCGACGGACGTGATATGCGCCGCGCCCAGCCGGTCGAAGATCGGCAGGCCGATCCGGAACAGCGGAATATGCAGCCGCTCCGAGGCCTGGCGCCCATGCGCATGGGTGATGAGCAAATCGCAACCAGGCGCCATCATTTCCAAGTCCTCGAGATCTCCGACGAGAACGGATTCGCACCGCAACTTTTCGAGGATCGGCATATGATTCGTCGACACGGCCGCCGCGATATGGCAGCCCATCTCGACGAGGAAGCTCGACAAGTCGAACAGAAAATCCGGCTCAAGACCCATCGCAATTTTCTTGCCACCGATATGGAAATGCCCGTCCAGCATCGCGTCGACGAGCTGGCTCCTTTGCCGCTTGAATTTGATCGGGACGTCCTTGCCGCTGATCTCCGACAAATAGGCGATGAAGGCATCATTCGGCAAAAGCCCGATCAGGCGGTCGAACAGGCGATAAGGCACGCCCGTCTTCTTTCGCAGCGCTTCCGCCGCCCGTTGCATATGTTCGCCGATCGCAATGGCGCAGGAGGCATCGCCGAGTTCGGCGATCTCCTCGATCGAGATGCCGCCTAGGGTCGTCGGCGTGAAATCGTCGGGAATATGGCCGTCGAGCGAACTGGCGAGGTCTGGCAGGAAAAATGGTTCCAAGCCAAAGGCCTCGATGATGTCGCGCAATTCGTCGAGATCGCCGGGTGTCAGATGGCTGCCGGGCAACACGACGATCTTTTTCGGATTGCGTGGCGCCTCCGCCGGTCGTTTTTTCACCAAGGTCTCGATGATTTTAGCTACCGTCTTTTCCCAGCCGTCCTGGAACGCATCCTTGAAGTCCGGGGTCGAGACATAGACCAAGGATATGTCTTTCAATTCGGGATGCTGCTCGCGGACCAGCTTGATATAAGCGTCGACGTCGTCGCCTTTCGTCTCGGTCACGCCGGTCGAGCAAATGCCGATCAGCCGCGCTTTCTGCTTGTTGGAGATGTTGACGATCGCCTGCTCGACATTCTCATAACCGCCGAGCACGGTCGCGACTTCGCTCATCGCCGTCGTCTGCAGAGGAATCGCCTCTTTGAAATGACGGACGAAGAGCACGAGCCCGAAGGAGGTGCAGCCCTGCGAGCCGTGGAACAGCGGCATGGCGTCCTTGATCCCCATGAACGCGAGCGCGCCGCCGATCGGCTGGCTCATCTTCAGAGGATTGACCGTGCAGGCTTTCTTGCTGACATTGACGATAGCCATTGCAATCTCACTCCGCCGCAACCGCTATGGGTGCTTCCTCAGCCGGTGCAACGAGCGCATCGAGGATTTCTTCGATGTCCTCGCAGCAGCCTGTGCAACCGCTGCCGGCCGTCGTCGCCTCGGTGACTTCGGCAACATTCGTCAGACCCTTTGCATGAATGGCGTCTTCAATGGTGCCGAGAGAGACTTCCTTGCAATTGCAGATCCGCTTGGCGCGGCGCTTCTCTTCCGCCTGGACCGGATCGATCTCGACGACCTCGCCGCCTCTGGCCGCCATCTCTTCCAAAATGCCGTCGATCTTGCCGCGGCAACCCGTGCATCCCCCACCCGCATTGGTCGCTTCCGTCACTTGCGCTTGCGTCGTCAGGCCTCCCGCCAGGATCGCGTCTTCGATCGTGCCGAGATCGACCGTCTTGCAATTGCAGATTTTCTTCGAGCGGCGCTTGGCTTCGGCCTTGGCCGGATCGGCCGCAAGTTCCGCCGCTTCGCGCGCGGCTTCGGCATCGGCCTTCGCCTGCCAGCTCTCCGACGAATTGGCCCAAGGCGCCGGCGTGCGGACCTGTTCCCAAATCGGGTTGTAAAGAGCCTTATCGATCTCGCGCACCAGCGCAACCATGCCTTGATAGCCGGCATAGGCGTGATGGCGCTCCTGGTTGATGTCCAGCCAGGGCATATTGGCCTTCAGCGCGATGAACTGCGACCGGCCGCCGGAAAGCATGATGTCCGCCCGCGCCTCCTTCAGCATCTTGTACATCTCGCGCGGCGACATGTCGTCGAAGGCATGCGCGTCTTCGCCGAGCATTTCCTTGATGCGCTCCTTGTCTTCCTTCGTCGACTTCTTGACGCTGGTGCCGACGATTTCCATGCCGACTTCCTGCAGCGCGGCGACGACCGACCAGGACTTCACGCCGCCGGTAATGAGCAGAACCTTCTTGCCCTTGAGCCGCGGCAAATAGCTCATGATCTCTTCCCAGGCGCGCTTTTCCTCCCGTGCAATGACGGCTTCGGCGCGATCCATGAATTCCGGCGGCGCCCCGCGATCGATGCAGAGCTGCGCGAGCTGGCGGATCGAATCGCTCATGTCGGCGATGCCGTAGAACGACCCTTCGAAATAGGGGATGCCGAACTTTTCCTCGAGCTTGCGAGTGATGTTGATCATCGCCTTCGAGCAGACCATCATCGTCGCCCGGGCGCGATGTGCGCGCGCCACTTCGTGATATTTCGCGTCGCCGGAGATGCAGGAGAGAATGCGGAAGCCGATCTCCTTCAGGAGCGGCTCGACCTGCCACATCTCGCCGGCGAGGTTGTATTCGCCGATGATGTTCACGTCATAGGGCGTCGTATAATCCGGCTCTTCCGTGCCGATCACATGCGCGAGCAGCGCTTCGCCGGCGAGCTTGTTGCCGAGATTCTTGGGGCCCACGAAGCCGGGCGAATTCACCGGCACGACGGGCTTGCCGAATTTCTTCGATGCCGCCTTGCAGACCGCGTCGATGTCGTCGCCGATCATCGCCGGAACGCAGGTCTGATAAACGAAGATCGCCGGCGGATCATATTTGTCGAAGATTTCCTTGATGCTCTTATAGAGCCGCTTCTCGCCGCCGAACACGACGTCGGTTTCGTTGATGTCCGTGGTGAAGCCGGTGCGGTAGAGGGTCGAGCCGGAGGAATAGGCGCCGCGATTGTCCCAGCTATTGCCTTCGCAGGCGATCGGGCCATGCACGAGATGCGCAACGTCGGTGATCGGCTGCAAGGCGATCTTGGCGCCATCGAAGGCACAGCCGCCTGCGGCGCCGCCAGGCTGCAACTGTTTCGTGCAGCCCTTCTTACGTTCCTTTTCCGACTTCGCGGCGTTCTTCGGGCAGGCCGGCTCGTTGAAGACGTTTTGAATTGTCGCTGAAACAGAGCTCATCCGAACCTCCTCGCCGCAACGCTCTGCGTAGCGTTCGGCCATCAGCGTTGCTCGGCGGCACTCGCGCGGACGAGACACCGTCGACAACGCATCGCTATTTCTGCAGGCCGCGTGCCAAGGACCTGGTTCCATTTGAGAAAAACGGCGAACACTGAACTCGAGGAAAGTCCGATGTCCGCCGTTCTCGTCATGCCGTCATGGCTTTTGCGCAAGCATCAGCGAATGATGTCGTAGCTGAAGTCCGAATAGGCCGGGACGATCGTGTTCTTGTCGATTTCCTCGAAAATCCTGTCGAGGATCCAGACGAGAATGTTGAGGCCGCCCTGATAGCCCCACACCGGATAGCGATGGTGATGGTGGCGATCGAAGATCGGGAAGCCGATGCGGATCAGCGGCGTGCCGGTGTCGCGCTCGAGATATTTGCCGTAGGTGTTTCCGATGAGGAAATCCACCGGCTCGGTGAAGAGCAGCGAGCGCATGTGCCAGAGGTCGCGGCCGGGATAGACGTGGCAGTTCTGGCCGAAGGGGCTCGCGGCGAGCATCGCCTCGACTTTTGCCTGCCAAGCCTTGCTGCCATTGGTCGCAAGAACATGGGTCGGCTCGGCGCCGCATTCGAGCAGGAAGGCGGTGAGGCCGACGCACATGTCCGGATCCGCATAGATCGCGAATTTCTTGCCATGGATATGCGTGTTCGAATCGCAGATCGCATCGACGAGCCGGCCGCGCTCGAGTTTCAGCTGCTCGGGAATCGGCTTGCCGGTCAGTTCTGAAATCTTCAACAAGAACTCGTCGGTGCCCTTGACGCCGATCGGATGGTTGAAGGCCACCGTCTCATGCTTCCACTCTTCGTGGATATATTTCAGCGTCTTTTCGGTGCAGTATTCCTGGATCGAAACCGTCGCCTTGGCATGCACCGCATTGACCGTCTCTTCGATCGTCGTGCCGCCATCGAACATGCGGAACGTGCCGTCCGTCGGCGTATCCCACACATCGCTGTTGTCGCAGACGATCTTGTAGTCGAAGCCGATCAGATCGAACATCCGCTTCAATTCGCGGACATTGCCGACGGTGTAGGGATCGAAGCCCGTAATGAAGTTGATCTGGTCGTTCGGAACCCGCTCGAGCTTGTCGACCGTGCCCGCCTTGCCGCCCCAGAAATGTTCGAAAATGCCCTTCATCACATTGTCATAGCCGGTGATGTGGCTGCCCACGAAAGCCGGCGTATGCGCGAAGGGAACGTCGAATTCTTTCGGCACCGACCCTTTGTCCTTGGCATTCTTGATGAATGCGTTGAGGTCGTCGCCGATCACTTCCGCCATGCAGGTGGTGGAGACGGAAATCATCTTCGGCTTGTAGAGGTTATAGGTGTTGGCGAGGCCGTCGATCATATTGTTGAGGCCGCCGAACACCGCCGCATCTTCCGTCATCGACGACGAGACGCAGGAGCTTGGCTCCTTGAAATGGCGCGAGAAGTGCGAGCGATAATAGGCGACGCAGCCCTGCGAACCATGCACGAAGGGGATCGTGCCTTCAAAGCCCACGGCCGCGAACACCGCACCCAAAGGCTGGCAGGCTTTCGCCGGATTGACGGTCAGCGCCTCACGGGCAAAATTCTTTTCGCGATAATCCCAGGTCTTCGTCCACTCGACGACGCGCTGCAATTCAGCTTCGGCGACCGGGCTTTCGAAATTCTTCTTCTTGTTCGCGAGCATCTCACGATATTCCGGCTGCCGGAAAAGATCGAAGTGGTCGAGAACGTTGTCGGCGTTCTGAGGCATGTGACGGTCCTTTACGAATGTGTCTCGGTGGCACCTCGACGAGTGGCCCTCCCCTCGCAAGGGGAGGGCCGAAGCGAAGGTGTCAGAAGGGCGCCTTGGTGAGACCCCACACCGGCGCGTTGATGGCCATGTCCATGTCGCGGGCGAAGATGGCGAAGCCATCATAGCCGTGATAGGGGCCCGAATAGTCCCACGAATGCATCTGCCGGAAAGGCACGCCCATCTTCTGGAAGACGTACTTCTCCTTGATGCCCGAGCCGACCAGATCAGGCTGGATCTTTTCGACGAACTTTTCGAACTCGAAGCCGGTCACGTCGTCATAGATCAGCGTGCCGTCCTTCACGTAGTGCGTCGTGCGCTGATAGTCGTCATTGTGGCCGAATTCATAGCCGGTGCCGACGACTTCCATGCCGAGATCTTCATAGGCGCCGATGACGTGGCGCGGCCGCAGACCGCCGACGAACAGCATGACCTTGCGGCCATGCAGACGCGGACGATACTTCTCGATCACGGCGTCGCTGAGTGCTTGATATTTGGCGATGACGCGCTCGGCGCCTTCCTTGATCTTGTCGTCGAAATGGCTGGCGATCGTGCGCAGCGATTCGGCGATCTTCGACGGGCCGAAGAAATTATATTCCACCCACGGAACACCATACTTTTCTTCCATGTGGCGGGAGATGTAGTTCATCGACCGGTAGCAGTGGAGGACGTTCAGCTTCGCCTTCGGGGTCGCCTCGAGCTCGGCGATCGTGCCGTCGCCCGACCATTGCGCGATCACGCGCAGGCCCATTTCCTCGAGGAGGATGCGGGACGACCAGGCGTCACCACCGATGTTGTAGTCGCCGATGATGGCGACGTCATAATTGGTGAGCTCGATCGGGCAGGGCTTGCCTTCCATCTTGTCGAACACCCAGTCGCGAATCGAGTCGTTCGCGATGTGGTGGCCGAGCGACTGCGACACGCCGCGGAAGCCTTCGCAGCGGACGGGAACGATGGTCTTGCCGCCATATTCCTTGGACTTCTGCTTGGACACCGCCTCGATGTCGTCGCCGATGAGGCCGATCGGGCATTCCGACTGAACCGTGACACCATGGTTCAGCGGGAAGATTTCCATGATCTCGTCCATGATCTTGGCGAGCTTCTTGTCGCCGCCGAAGACGATGTCCTTCTCCTGGAAGTCCGACGTGAACTGCATGGTCACGAAGGTGTCGACACCCGTGGTGCCGATGTAATAGTTGCGGCGGGCAGCCCAGGAATACTGGCCGCAGCCGACCGGACCATGGCTGATGTGGATCATGTCCTTGATCGGGCCCCAGACCACGCCCTTCGAACCGGCGTAGGCGCAGCCGCGGATCGTCATCACGCCCGGGACGGACTTGATGTTGGACTTGACCGAGCAGTCCTTGCCGCCCTCTTGGAACTGGTTGAGGTGCTTGGCGCGGTTCTTCCGGCTCTTCTCGGGATAATGCTCCAGGACCTCAGCAATGAGTTCCTTGTTCCTTTGTTTGATCTCTTCAATTGTTTCGGGTGCTGACAGGCTCATGCCAATCTCCTGACGTCAAAATGCAAGCCGGACGCCGGCCCCTCCCGAAGCAGGAGCCGGCGAAAGAAATCACGCCGTGAGCTGCTCGGCGGTGAGGCCGACCTGCAATTCGTCGACCTGCTTCATGATGCCATGGGCCATGAGCATGTCTTCGAGTTCGTCCATCGTGATCGGGGTCGGGATGATGCCATTGCCCTTGTTGTTGTGGATCTTCGTCGCGAGCTGACGATATTCGTCGGCCTGCTTGGAATCCGGGGCATATTCCACGACCGTCATGCGACGCAGCTCGGCGTGCTGGACGATGTTGTCGCGCGGCACGAAGTGGATGAGGAATGTGCCAAGCTTCTTGGCGAGCTCTTCAGCCAGCTCGAGCTCCTTGTCGGTCTGACGCTCGTTGCAGACGAGCGCGCCGAGGCGGACGCCGCCCGAGTTGGCATATTTCAGAATGCCCTTGGAGATGTTGTTGGCCGCATACATGGCCATCATCTCGCCGGACATGACGATATAGATTTCCTGAGCCTTGTTCTCGCGGATCGGCATAGCGAAACCGCCGCAGACGACGTCGCCGAGCACGTCATAGGAAACGTAATCGACGTCTTCGTAAGCGCCGTTCTCCTCGAGGAAGTTGATCGAGGTGATGACGCCGCGGCCGGCGCAGCCAACGCCCGGCTCCGGACCACCCGACTCGACGCAGCGGATGTCGAGATAGCCGACCTTCATGACGTCCTCGATCTCGAGGTCTTCGACCGAGCCAGCGGCAGCGGCGAGGCTGAGGATGGTGTCCTGGGCCTTGCTGTGCAGGATGAGACGGGTCGAGTCAGCCTTGGGGTCGCAGCCGACGATGAGAATCTTGTGGCCGGCCTGAGCGAGGCAAGCGAGGGTATTTTGCGAGGTCGTGGACTTGCCAATACCTCCCTTACCGTAGAACGCAATCTGGCGCATATTTCAGATCTCCTTAGTGCCGTTTTGCCTTAAAAACCTATCCAGGACCCCGGACGCTCAGCCATCATTTCGGATATCTGGTCGCCAAGGCGGCGCGGGACACGACACGTCACTAGCCAAGAGGCGACGCATCCCCGGCCCTCTCACACGCAATCGCCGTGCCAGCTTTTCATCTTTTCTAACAGATCTGAAATCATTGGTTTTTTTTCAAACGCTGCCCGGCCCGATGACCTTGTTTCAAACCCGACATCCCCGCCGACTGGCCGAAAGTCCGCTGTCACGAACGAAACAGGCTCGCAAGCCGCCAGCCAATCGGCGGCCGGACCCGCCCGGCCGTCGGCCAACCCGCCGCCAGGGGCGAAGGAACGAAAATTGCTTTACGCGAGAATGATTGTTGCGGCCGTGAGCGCGCCCGACGCCGGCTGGGCGCAGGGAGCGCGCTTCAAGGC
This sequence comes from uncultured Alphaproteobacteria bacterium, assembly GCA_963704745.1. Classification (GTDB taxonomy): domain Bacteria; phylum Pseudomonadota; class Alphaproteobacteria; order Rhizobiales; family Beijerinckiaceae; genus Methylovirgula. Next base: position 1,170,537 of record OY969936.1, on the reverse strand, counting down.
GAGCTCATTTTCGGCGCCGCTCTTCCTGGCGCCGGCTATCCGGGATGAGGTCATTATGCAGATCGGTGTCGACAACGACCGCAGAGTTGAAAACAAGCGGGTTTTCATCATCGACAGCGATGGGATTACCGGCACGGTGCTGAAATTCATGCTCGAAGACGACAATGAGACGCATGAATTCGCCGCCGCCGAAGAGGCCTATGAGGGGGCCGAGAAGACTGTCTATGGCAAGACCGAGAAGGCGATCCCGCAGCTTTTGATCGTCGGCGTCAGCGTCCTCAAGGAAAAAGGCCTCGACATCCTCAAGGACATACAAGCGCATTTCCCCGACGCCAAGATCGTGGTCGCGGCCGAGGCCAACGACGATCCGCTCGCCAAACAGGCCCTCGCCAAAGGCGGCGGCGCGCACGGCGCCATCGTCAAGCCCTACACAGTCGAGACTGTCCGCCGGAAGGTCGATATGCTGCTCGGCCGGCTGAAGAGCGAATTCGTCCAGCTCGGCGACTTCTCTTTATAACCGCCGTATAACCGCCGTGCCGGCGGCGCGAAGCGCGACAGCACAGCAATGGTCGCGATGGTTTGCGCGCCGCGGTTTGGCGCGATCGATCGGCCGGCGCTGCTATGGCGAGCTGGCGCGCGAAGCGCCGCGGCCGGAATGCTCCCGAAGATGGCCCGCCCCCCATGGCCCATGTGATTTTTTACGAAAAGCCAGGCTGCGCCAATAATGCGCGGCAGAAGCTGCTGCTCGCCGCCGCCGGTCATGATCTCGACGTGCGCAATCTTCTCGCCGAGCCCTGGAGCGGCGAGAGGCTGCGCGACTTCTTCGGCGCGACGCCCGTGCCCGACTGGTTCAACCGCGCCGCGCCGCGGATCAAATCCGGCGAGATCGATCCCGCCCGCCTCGACGCCGCGACCGCGCTCGCCTTGATGCTCGCAGATCCGATCCTGATCCGGCGGCCGCTCATCGAGACGGAAGGACGCAAAGCCGCGGGCTTCGACGCCGCCTTGATCGAAGACTGGATCGGCCTATCCGATCCCAAGGGGTTCAATGCGGATCTCGAGACCTGCCGGCGGCGGCCGCCGCCCGATCAGCCCGGCGATCAGCCGTCAAACTCCGCTGATCCCGTAGGTGCGCCGTGAACGCGCCCCTGGCCCCCAAGGCGAATGCGGCGGACATCATCCTCGCCTATCATCAACGCACGAAACATTCGCTCCAACGTTTCGCCGCCGGGCCAGAAACGCTCGATTGGGATGCGCAGCCAAATCCGTTCCGCGAATTTTCCGGCTCCGAAAAGCTGCTCCTGCCGCTCAGCGCCGAGATTTTTTCGACCGCTTTCGGCGCCCTCTATGAGACGAACGGCGTCATCCCGGCTCCCCTCACGCTCGATTCTGTCGGCGCGCTCCTGCAATTGTCCATGGGCCTGTCGGCCTGGAAGGAATATGGGCCCGACCGCTGGGCGCTGCGCTGCAATCCCTCGAGCGGCAATCTGCATCCGACGGAAGCCTATGTGCTCGCCCGCGGCATCGCCGGTCTCGCCGACGGCCTGCATCATTATCTGAGCCGCGACCATAGCCTCGAATTGCGCGCCCGCCTCGACAGCGCCGCTGATGGCGGCAAGAAAGCAGCGGAGCCGCGCCTTTGGCTGGGGCTCTCCTCCATCCATTGGCGCGAGGCCTGGAAATATGGCGAGCGGGGCTTCCGCTATTGCCAACTCGACCTCGGCCATGCGATCGGCGCCCTGCGCTATGCCGCCGCGGTTCTCGGCTGGAAATTGACCATGCGCGAGGGCCTGTCGAGCCACGACGCGGCGGCGCTCCTCGGCCTCGACCGCGACACCGATTACGCCGGCGGCGCCGAGCGCGAAGCACCGGATGTCGTGTTGAAAGTCGACATTGGACCGCAAATTGTGCCTTTGTCGCAAACCGATCACGGCTTCTCCACCGAGCCGCTGTCGCAATGGAGCGGACGCGCCAATGTGCTCGACCGCCGCCCCATGTACAAATGGCCGGTCATCGACGAAGCTTCTGCCGCGACGTCGAAAACCGGTCATGTCGCAGAGCCGAGCCATCGCGCCAATCATCCGGGCATTGGCGCCGGCTCGCCGGAAAAAGCGGCAAGCGTCATTCTTAATCGGCGCAGTGCCCAGGCCTTCGACCGCAAGGCGAGAATGGGCAGCGGCGCCTTCTATCATCTCGTCGACCGCCTGTTAGCGCGCCCCGTAACGCCTTGGGATATTTGGACTTATGCGCCGCGCCTCCATCCGGTCTTCATGCTTCATCGCGTCGATGGCCTGGAACCGGGAATTTATATCCTCATCCGCAATCCAGATGCCGAGATGCGGCTGCGCCAGGCGATGCGCAAGGAGTTCCTGTGGCAGCGTCCCGACCATGTTCCGCCGCAATTGAATTTCTATCGGCTGTTTGCCGGCGATTGCACGAAATTTGCGCGGACATTGCACTGCCACCAGGCAATCGGCAATGACGCCTGCTTCGCGCTCGGCATGCTCGCGGAATTCGAACCGCTCGTGCGGGCCGAACCCTGGCGCTACAATCAGCTCCATTTGGAGGCCGGCCTGATCGGCCAGGTGCTTTATCTCGAAGCCGAATCACTCGGCTTCCGCGGCACCGGCATCGGCTGCTATTTCGACGACACGTTCCACGAAATCTTAGGGCTGGCCGATGCGAGCTTCGCCTCGCTCTATCATTTCACCGTCGGAATTGCCTTGACCGACACGCGCATCACCACTTTGCCGCCCTATGCCAACCGGATGGAGATGAACGGCGGGCCGGCCGGCAGCGAAACTGGAGTTCCCGTCATGAGCGAAGAACCGGCATTCGAACGGATCAATATCGATTTTGCCCGCGAGCTGATCCAATCTGCCGATCCTCTCATCCTCGACACGCGCGACTTCGGCTCCTACGAGAGCGGCCATATCGACGGTGCCGAACATGTCAGCGACGCCAATATCTATCATTTTCTCTCCGGCACGCCGAAGGACAAGCCGGTGCTCATCTATTGCTATCACGGCAATGCGAGCCACGTGCGGGCGCAGACTTTTACCGATTTCCGCTTCAGGAAGGTCTATAGCCTCGACGGCGGCTATGAGGGCTGGAAGAAGGTGCAGGGTTGACGACAGCCAACACCAATCGCCAAACTCGGGCGAATCCGTATACGGCCGATGCGAATTCGAGATGAGGTCAAGATGAGCACGGCACCCTTCCACCGCATCGGCTTCGATGTTGCCCGCGATCTTCTGGGCAAAGCCGACATTCTGCTTCTCGATGTGCGCGACCCCGCGAGCTTCATGCGCGGACATATCGATCGCGCCGAGAATGCGAGCCCGATCAACCTCGGTCGCTTTCTCACCGAAACGCGGAAAGACCGGCCCGTACTCATCTATTGCTATCATGGTAATTCGAGCCAGGCCTATGCCAAGGCTTTTGCGGAATTGGGATTTTGCGAAGTCTACAGCCTCGATGGCGGCTATGAAGGCTGGGCTGCGGCGCAAGCGCGTGCGGCAACCACGGCCCCCGCCCTCAGCGAAGCGGTGGAGGCTTTTCTCGTCGCGCAAGGCTTTCCGCAAGACGTGAATGCCGTCGGCAAGAATCAGATGACGCCTTTGATGCAGGCGGCGCATCTCGGACCGGCTTCGCTCGTCGCCGAATTGCTGGCCGCCGGCGGCCGCGTCGATGCGATGAACGCCGACGGCTCGCAGCCTCTGTGGCTCGCCTGCGTCGGCGATGATCCGGGAATCGTGACCCTCATCATCAAAGCCGGCGCCGATCTCGAACATAAAAACGTCAATGGCTCGACAGCATTGATGTATGCAGCCTCCGCCGGTAAGGCCAAGGCGCTCGCCGTTCTGCTCGAAGCCGGCGCCGATCTGACTTATGAGAATGACGGTTTCAGCGCTCTCGATATGGCCGCGACGCGCGAATGCCTCGACCTTTTGCGCGCCGCGCAAAGACGGACGAAAGCTGCGTCTTGATCGCGGCTCGGCGCAGGCAAGAGATCACTTGCAAAGCTCGACCTTGCAGCAACGACCATCACATCCGCGCTATCGGACTCGATAAACGCCATCCTCGTCCCAGATGAACGGCGCCGGCCCGATCGCCGAGAGCGTGATCGCGGCTTTGCGATGTTTAAACATGATGGAGGATTTATGACGGATGATGGTCTTGTGGACGAATGCCTGCAGCGGTCTTTCCTGCAGCGGTCTTTCTTGCCGGATGACGGCACCACACGCCGCACCATGTTGCTGGCTTCACTGTTTGCGGCCTTGCCGCTGGCGCTCTCGACCGGCGCGGCCCGGGCGAGCAAAATCAATCCTGCCGAAACGCAAGTCGTCGAACCCGATGCGATCAAATGGAAAGCCTGGACCGAAGGTCCGGCACACAGCGCCGAAATGGCGACGCCTTACGGCGGCCTCGACAAGGCGGGCCCTTATCTCGTGCTGATGAAATGGTATCCGGGCTTTATGAGCGCGCCGCACAGCTATGTCACCGATCGGATCTGCATGGTCATGTCCGGCACTTGGTGGGTGAACAGCGGCGCCGATTTCGATCCAGCCGATACTGTTCCAGTGCATGCCGGCGGATTTGTTCGGCGCGTCGCTCATACGCCGCATTACGACGGGGTAAAGAAAGGCGCGAAGGAACCCGCGGTGATCGCGATTTTCGGCCTAGCCCCCGTCGATCTGAAACTCGTCGATGCGAGCAAGCCAGCGTGGCGCCGGCTGTGACGTTTCTCGAACCGGCAATCTCAATCATGCATCGACGACAAGCGCGATCGCAAAGCCGTCATAGCCTTTGGCGCCGACGGTCTGCATCGCCGTAGCGCAAACCCGCGGCTCGCCCGCCATCAACATGTTGAGACGTCGTATGCCGATGATGTCCGGATCGCAGCTTTCGGCATCGATCACCGCGCCATTGCGCACGACATTATCGATGATAATGAGGCTGCCGCGGCGCGACAAGCTCAAAGCCCATTGGAAATAATCCGGATTGCTCTGTTTATCCGCATCGATGAAGGTAAGGTCGAAAGGCCCTTTGCCTTCCGCCGCGACGAGCGGCAGCGTTTCGAGCGCACGCCCGACGCGCACCTCGACGCGATCCGCGAGCCCGGCATTGGCGATATTCGCGCGGGCCACGGCAGCGTGCTTCTCACTCGCCTCCAGCGTGATCAGATGGCCTTCGGCGGGCAAGGCGCGCCCGAGCCAGATGGTGCTGTAGCCGCCGAGCGTCCCGATCTCGAGGATAGCGCGCGCCGAGACGCTGCGGGCCAGGAGATGCAGCAGCTTGCCCTGATTGGGGCTCACCGAGATGGCCGGCAGGCCGGCGGCGTCGCTCGCCGCGAGCGCCGCCTCAAGAACGCGATCCGTCCCGACGAGAACCTTGCTGATATACTGGTCGACATCAAACCAGAGTGCCTCGCTCATGGCCTGCGCTCCTGAAACGGGTTGGCATCGGCCATTGTCGGAATTGCAAGGCCCCGCTTTGCGCCATAAGCGCCAGATCCCGTGCGTGACATCGCCTAAGTGCCTCTCTCAATCCGAAAATCGAATCGACCTTGAGGCTTTGAAGCACGCCCCGATCAAAGCAGTCCAGCAAATTTCGGGCACGCTTCAGATGCGCAGGGCTGAGGTGACGCGGGTCACGTGTTTTTGAAAGCACCGCGCGATCTCCTCGAGCCTTTCGGCGACCGGCCGTTCCACGATGGGAATCATCGCATCGTCGAAATGACAGGTGCCGAAGAAGCGTGCCGCCTTGAAGCGCAGAGTTGCTGCAAAGCGCGCGTGCTCGAATTGCGCGTGGCGCCCGAACGAGGCATGTTCGAACACCGCCGCGCCGGCGAAGGACGCGACGGCCGGCAGATCGGCGGCGCTGAAATCGACCGCCCGCGGAAAGGCTTGACAAGAGAAATCCGCCAAGGCCAGCCACGCGAGAAGCCGCTCCGCTCTCGTGTCGATGGCAATTTGCGATTGCGGGCCACGGACTCCATCGGCCCAGTGCCGCCATGCCGCAGCGCCCTGCCGCAATCGCTCGACGCTCTCGCGCGTCGGCGTGCCGCGCCAAGGCCCGGCAGAAGCGCCGCACCCCATTCAACTGCATCGGGCGAGGTCGCGAGCACCGCGGCATCGTTCATCGCATGCCGCAACGGCTCTTCAAAGCCGCTGATCCACGGCGCGACGCTCCGGTAGAGATCGAAACAATCGGCCGCCGGGTCTTGCACGGAATCGTCAAGGCCGCAGCGCCGCAAGAGATCACTTCATGATTTGAATCAACCCCAAATCGATTTCAAAAGTTTAGCCCTAAAAAGCTGGCGCATTCCCACTCTTACTCATCTCGCTCTCGGCGACGAGCCGAGAAATGTCAGTCAAGGACAGCGCGCGGCGGCGCCTCTTGCGGCCCTTGCGCCCAATTTGCTACATAGGGGATCAATCGAGGAGCGGATTTCATGACATCGGGCAGCGACCGATCCCCGGCCAACCATTCAAAAGACGCCGATTTCCTCTGCGCTTCGCCGCGGCTCTTCGAGAATCCCTGGCTCGACAAGCTCTCGCGCGTACATTGGTCGACCCCGCTCGTCGTCTATGGGCCTTTCATTGTTCTGCTTGCCTGGCTGAGCCTCAGGACATACAGCCCGGCGATGGTCGCCGCCGCCGCTTTGTTCGGCTATTTCGTCTGGACCCTCATCGAATATTTCGGCCACCGTTACCTATTCCACGCCGAATTCCCGGGCGCCTGGGGCGAGCGCTTTACTTTTCTCATTCACGGCGTCCATCACGTTCATCCCAACGACCCGCTGCGCCTGGTGATGCCGCCTCTCTTGAGCGCGCCGATCATGCTGATCGCGCTCTTGGTCACGCGCCTCCTCTTCGGTCTGCCCTTGGGCTATCCTTTCCTCATGGGCTTCATCATCGGCTATCTCTGCTACGACATGGTGCATTACTACGTGCATCACGGCGAGCCCAAGACCCGTCTCGGTCTGACTTTGCGCCGGCTCCATATGCTGCATCATTTTCGTGATCCCGAACGCGCCTTCGGCGTCAGCGCGCCCTGGTGGGATTACGTCTTCAAGACGCAATATGTCGCGCCGAGGTGAGGGCACCGCGCTGCGGTTACGCCTTTTAGCGTCACACTCTCGAGCGGATTTTCCGGCCCCAGCTCCTTGCAGCACCTCGTCAGGCTTTCTCGCCGCCCGCGCTTTCGCCTCTGAGTGAAAGAGCCGCCTCCGGCAATGGGCCTTGCGCGCCCATGAAGACATCGAAGCGGCCATTCGCCCAGACGACGTCATCCGTGGTCCAAGCGCGCAACCATGCGGCGAGCGCGAGGATTTCGCGGCCGATGAAGGCGAGCGGAGCAAGGGCAGAGACCTCCCAGCCCTTCAGCCGGGCGACGAGGATTTCACAGCCGAACCAGCCGAGCGCGGTGAGGCCGAAGGCAGTGCCGGCCGACAGGCCGACCAGCGGCGCGGCGAGCGCCGCCGCGAGCGCCGCCGGCAGCGGGCTCGCAATCGGCTCCAAGGGAAATGTCGCCGGCTCGTGGGCGCGCCGTATGACGCTCCAACGGAGCTGGCGGTCGTAGATATCGCGCAAGCTGCGCTGCCCGATGATCTGCCGTAGCGTCTTATCTGCGAAAACGGTCTTGAGGCCGATCGCCGCGAGGCCTTTGGAGATCGCCGTATCTTCAGCCAGCGTATAGGCCATGGCCTCGAAGCCGCCGGCACGCGCAAGATCGCTGCGTTTGAAGAGCATCGCCTTGCCGACGCCGAACCCCAGACCCAAGGCCGAAGCCGTCAGCAGCAATCGCGCATGGCCGTTGATGAGAAAGGCCTCGATATGGCCGGCAAGGCTCTCCGGCCGCTCGGCGATCGGCACGCCGACGACGAGGCCGACGCCGGGCGTGAAATTTTCGATATAGGCCGCCATCGTCCCCGGCTCGAAGACGATGTTCGAATCCTTGGTGAGGATGAAATCATGCGCTGCAGCTGCCAAGGGCTCTGCCAGAGTATTCAGCTTGGGGCTGACCGCCAAATCGCAATGCGATTGCATGATGCGCGAAGCGACATCTGGATGCGCGCGCTTCAAGCTCTGCGCGAGATCGAGCACCGGCGAACTCGCCTCGGCGGCGCTGAAGAGGACTTCATAATTGGGATAGAGCTGCGTGAAGATCGATGCCTGCGCCTCCTCGAAACCGGGATTGTGCAGCTTGATCGGCAGGATCGCCGAGATCGCCGGCTGATCTATGTTTGCCGCCCGGCGTCGTTGAAGCCGCGGCTGCAGCAGCGCGCCAAGGCTGGTGAACAAAACGATCGCGACTGCGACGACCCACCACAGGGCGCCGAGATAAGACGCGAATAACCCGAGATCCATGAGCGACATCCGAACCCTTTTTTCGGCGAGCCTATGGCCTGCCGGCCGATTCCGCCATTTCGCAGAAATCGCGCAACGGGATTTCTATCCCCTTCCCCGGAAAAAAGCGAAAAAGCTGTTTTCGCCTTCCCTGCCGCGCATCCGGCGGCGCCCTGCTGCGCGATGCCAAGCAGGCGCCCAAATTGGAAATTGTCCAATTTCGTCACCTGTCAGCTCCTGGCATTAGGTAAGGCCAAAGCCTTGCGCCTGATCGAAATCAATCAAACGTCAACTTCTCAAACGGGCGGCGAAAAATTGTGGAGACGCGGAACGATCTCTGCTTCTACCGGCAAGATAGTCATTGAGAACGCGACCATAAGGCAGCGTTAGGTCGGCAATAAAATGATGCGCACCGACCACATGGCGCACCGGCAGATCGGCAACCGGCGCGTTGACATGCGGCACGAGATGCAGGCGGCCGGGGCCGATCCAGGAACCCTTCACACTGATTGCGGTGAGATTATAGGCGACGAGCTGACAAATCCCCGGCTTGCCGTCGACGCCCGGAATGAGCTTCAGATTGACCTGCGTCTTGGAAAGTGCCGCTGTCGTCTTTACCCCATTGCCGGCCATGCTTTCATGCTTATAGCCCATGGTGCCCGTGGCGACGAGCTGACCGGCATACCCCATTTTCCCCCCAGAGCTCACTGCCAATGCCAGAAAATCGGGAGGCTTTCCCATGAGACTTTGTCAAAGCCAGATCGCAAGGCAAGCGCGCCGGCTGCGACTTCAGAGCTGATCCGATATGCCTAGAGCCGATGAGGAAAAGTGGGAACCGGTTTTCCGCCCGTCCCGCTCTAAACACCTGCGACAAAGTTGCCATGCCAGATCGGCGCTGATTTGAGCTCAATCAACGATAAATCATCTGCCGCTTTTATTGTTTCCTTTGCGACGGCCGGTGCATATGCGGACGTCCGAATTCGATGTTGTTGCCGGAGCCTGATTCGTGTGCGCTGGGAGGCCTTTGGAAAGGCCTTAGGAAGGGATCGACCATGACAAAACCATGCGAAGGCAAGTGTGACAACGCACGGCGCGGCTTTCTCCAGACGGCTCTCGCTGTCGTGGCAGCCGTCCCGTTTCTTGGCCTGACCGTCCGCCCCTCGAAAGCGGCGAAGATTTCCAAGGCGTCGGTCGCTTATAAGGACAGCCCGAACGGTAGCCATAGCTGCGACAACTGCCGGCTGTTCGAGCCGCCGAAGGCCTGCAAGCTCGTCGAGGGCGCCGTCAGTCCGCAGGGCTGGTGCAGGATGTGGTCGGCGAAGGGTTGAGGGCTCGCCTCCCGCAATGGTCCTTCAGCCGCGGCGCAAGACGGCGCGGCTGAAGGGCCGGCTTCTCACTGCCCCATATTTCTCACCGCCCCATATTGTTGAGATCTTTTGCGACGCGCTCGATTCGCGCCGCCGTATTATTAGAATCGATCACGTTATGAAGACATCGGATATATCCGATGCCTCAATTATGATTTTGGATTGATTCAATCCAAAATCATCGTGGTCTAATGTGCCGTCCAGCCGCCATCGATTGACAGCAGCGCGCCGGTGACCGAGGCGGCCATCGGCGTGGTGAGAAACACTGCCAGAGCCGCGACCTCCTCGACGGTCACGAAGCGTTTGGTGGGCTGCGCTTCGAGCAGCACGTCGCGCACGACCTGCTCTTCGGTGATGCCGCGCGCCTTGGCTGTGTCCGGAATCTGCCTCTGGACCAGCGGGGTCATGACATAGCCCGGACAGATCGCGTTGACGGTGATGCCATGCTCGGCGGTTTCGAGAGCAACGGTCTTGGTGAGACCGGCAAGGCCATGCTTCGCCGCTACATAGGCCGATTTGAAGGGCGACGCGACGAGCGCATGCGCCGAGGCGATATTGATGATCCGTCCAGACTTCCGGGCCTTCATGATTGGCACGACATTGCGGATCGTATGGAAGGCCGCGGAGAGATTGATGGCCAGGATCTGGTCCCATTTCTCCGGCGGGAACTCTTCAATGGGTGCAACGAATTGAATGCCGGCATTGTTGACGAGCACATCGACCGAGCCGAGCTGGGCCTGCGCCGTTGCGACCATGGCATTGATTTCATCGGGCTTCGACATGTCCGCCGGCGAATAGAGCGCCTTCACATGAAATTCATCGGCGATCGATTTGCGCTCGCGATCGATCTCCGCAGGATCGCCAAAGCCGTTCAGCATCAAATTCATGCCTTGGGCGGCGAGCGCCCGGGCAATGCCGAGACCTATGCCGCTCGTCGATCCCGTCACGATGGCCGTGCGTGGTTCGCTCATGGGGAGAGTCCCTTTCATTTGCATTTCTGCGCTACGCTGCATCGCTCTTCGCCACACTCTGCTCCAGCGCCTCGGCCACTGCCTCATCCGCGTTTTCGAGCCAGACGAATTCGAGTTCTTTGCGCGCTTCTTCAGGAATATCCTCATAATCGCGGCGGTTACGGGCCGGCAGCATGACGCGCTTGATGCCGGCGCGATGCGCGGCCACGACCTTCTCCTTGATGCCACCGACAGGCAGCACGAGGCCGCGCAGGCTGATCTCGCCGGTCATGGCGGTATCATTGCGAATGGTGCGATTGGTCATCAGCGACACCAGCGCCATGAACATGGCGACCCCGGCGCTCGGCCCGTCCTTCGGGATCGCGCCCGCCGGCACATGAATGTGGATGTCGGTCTTTTCGAATCCGCTCACGTCGATGCCGAAGGAGGCCGCGCAATTCTTGACGAGGCTGAGCGCGGCCTGCGCGCTCTCGCGCATCACTTCGCCGAGCTGGCCGGTAAGGATCAGCCGGCCATTGCCCGGCGTCCGCGTCGCTTCGATGAACAATATGTCGCCGCCGACCGGCGTCCAAGCGAGCCCGGTCGCCACGCCCGGCACGCTGGTGCGCATTGCCACCTCGCTCTCGAAAAGCGGCGCCCCGAGAATGGCAGCGAGATTGTCGCGTGCGATATGGATCGGCTCGCCCGGCCCTTCGGCGATCCGCACCGCGGCATGGCGCACGGTCCGACCGATCTCGCGCTCGAGGTTTCGCACGCCCGCTTCGCGCGTATAATACTGGATGATCTGGCGCAGCGCGTCATCCGAGATTTCGACCTGGCCCGGCTGAATCCCATTCGCCTTCATCTGCCGCGCGACGAGATAGCGCCGCGCGATCTGGAATTTCTCGTCCGGCGTATAGCCGGTGAGGCCAATGATCTCCATGCGGTCGCGCAAAGGTCCGGGGATCGTGTCGAGGAGGTTGGCGGTGGTGATGAAGACAACATGGCTCAGATCGAAGGGCACGCCGAGATAATTGTCGCGAAAGGTGCTGTTCTGCTCGGGATCGAGCACTTCGAGCAGCGCCGCGGAAGGATCGCCGTGAATGCCGGCGCCGAGCTTGTCGATCTCGTCGAGCATCATCACGCAATTGCGCGCGCCGGCCTTGCGGATCGCCTGGATGATGTTGCCGGGCAGCGCGCCGATATAGGTGCGGCGATGGCCGCGGATCTCCGCCTCGTCATGGACGCCGCCGAGGCTCACCCGCACGAAGGGCCGCTGCATCGCCCGCGCGATCGATTGGCCGAGCGAGGTCTTGCCGACGCCGGGCGGTCCGACGAAACACAAGATCGGCGCCTTGCCGTGCGGCGCGAGCTTGCGCACGGCGAGATATTCGACGATGCGCCGCTTGATCTTTTCGAGTCCGTAATGGTCCTCGTCGAGAATCCGCCGCGCCTCGGCAATGTCGATCGGCGCTTCCTCGGGCAGGCTCCAGGGCAATTCGATGAGCCAATCGAGATAGGTGCGCACCATGCCATATTCGGCCGCGGCCTCCGGCATGCGCTGCAGCCGCCGCAATTCCCGGCTGGCCTGCTCCTCGACCTCTTTCGGCATTTTCGCCTTTGCAATCGCTTCGGCGAGCTCGGCCAATTCCTGCGCCTTGCCTTGATCGCTCTCGCCGAGCTGGCGCTGGATCGCCGCCATCTGCTCGCGCAGCAGAACCTCGCGCTGACGCTCGTCGAGCGCCGTTTTGGTTTGGCGGCCAATCTCCTGCATCAGGCGCAAAACCTCGATGCGGTGCGCAAGCAGCCGCGAGACTTTGTCCATTCGCGCCACAAGATCGATCGTCTCGAGAATCTCCTGCTTCTCCTCGGGCGTGAAATCCATATAGGCGGTCGTAAGATCGGCGAGGGCGGCGGGCGATGTGACGGCTTGAATCGCCGTCAGCAATTCCTCGGGCGCCTGCGGCAGAAGCTGCAGGGCTTCCATCGCCTGGGCGCGCAGATGGAGAAAGCGCGCTTCGACTTCGGCCGAGCGCGTCTCCGGCTCCGGAATGCGCAGGACGCGGGCGACGAGGAAGGGCCAGCCGTTCAGGAATTCGAGGATCTGAAATCGCTGGACGCCTTGGCAGACGAGATGATTGGTACCGTCGGCTGCGGTGATGTAGCGAACGATATTGGCGATGCTGCCGAGTTGATGCAGGTCGCCCGGTCCCGGCTCCGCCACTTCGGCGCTCCGCTGCTTGAGAATGCCGATCTGGCGCTGCTCACGCACGGCCTGCTGGGCGGCCGCCACCGAACGTTCGCGGCCGATGGTGATCGGCACGACATAGCCTGGGAACAGAACGATGTTGCGGACCGGAATGATGATGAGCGCATCCGGCGGCAAGGCCGGCACCGAAGCGGCCGGCCGTCCCGTGGTCTCGCTTGGAGCATTGTGGAAATCGATCTCAGACACGGGCATCACCTGCTTTTTTCGAGCGTGATCACGAGGCAACCGTCGCGCGCGGCGCGGCTGATGCGGTTATAGGTGCCGGCCGGCAAGCGCACGCGGCGTTCGAAACGACCTTGCGGAAGCTCCAGCCGATGAATGACCGCAGTCTGCAGCTCCGCCGGCAAGACCCGAATGCCGGAAAACACCAGTTCGGCGCCTTCGACGGCGACTTCGACGCGATCGGCGCTGACGCCGGGCAGCGCCACCAACACGAGAACCTCCTGCTCGGTTTCGAGCATATCGACCGGCGGCTCCCAGGCCGGCGGAAGCGTGGCCGAAAACATCGGCCGGAAAAATTCGCGCTGCAGCCGCTCCGCCCGGGCCAGCATTTCGCAGGCCTCCGACCACATCCAATTGCGTGCAAGATCACGATCCATGCGCTTCACCTATAGCCAAGTTCGCCAGCACGATCGCGCAGGACCGGCTTGAGCTTTCCGACGAGATCATGCGTTAAAACGAAGACGTGGGGCAAGACTCGAAATCATCGTGCCGTGCGGGTGAATTGTCGAGAGATGTCATCGACGGCGGCCGGAATCAAAGCCGCGCGCGACGGTGAGACGCGGCTTCCTTACATCTGTGACCGGCCGGCTGGCGACGGCGGCTCGGTGATCCATGCTTCATCTCCCGTGGCGGCCAATTCAATTAGGGCCGCGCATCAGGGATAGTGGCTTCACCGGCCGAAGGTTTGATCGTGATCAAAGCCGTGGTGGCAACGCAGCGCTAAGCAAATGCCAGGAAGAGTCGAAACACTCTTTAAGAGTCGAAACACTCTTTCGACAAGGACAGGCACGTCCTTGAGGTTCAATCGATGAGTCCGAGCTGTGTGGGACGCTTCGGCGTTCCACACATGCGGACAAATTGAGACGAGGCAAAGCCGCGCGGTTTCGTGTCGCGTTCGGCCGGCGCCTGCACTCTCAGGGCTCCTTAAACCCATATTCGGGAAGCCCCTGCTCGCTGCCATAATATTTGTAAGGCAGGAATTTGCCGGTCATCGTCAGCTTTACGCGATCGCCCTTGGGATTGGGCAGACGCTCCAATTGCATGTCGAAATCGATCGCCGACATGATGCCGTCGCCGAACTCCTCCTCGATCAGCGCCTTCCAGGCGAGGCCATTGACCATCACGAGCTCATAGAAGCGATAGATCAGCGGATCGGTCGGCGGCATCGGCATGCCACGACAGGGCACCTCATTCAGCATCCGCTCTTCTTCCGCTGAAAGGCCGAAGAGCATGGCAGCCCTGGCAGCGAGCGGTTTGATGAGCTTTTGCTGCCCGAGCAGAGCGCCGACGATCAGCACTTCCGACATGCCGCCGATCTCGGTCGTGATATGCTTCCAGCTCCATCCCTTCTCGCGCTTGATGTCGAGGATTTTTTCGGCGAGCTCTTCGCGGGTCATCTTCATCTCCGACGGCTGGAGGTTGCAATTCAGCAAAGTTTGGCCCTCAGACGGCCCGGCGCCGCCCGTCATGGTCCGGCCGCGGCGCCAAGACAGGGTTGGCGAGCGGCGGCTGGCGCGATCAATGGTGACGTCGCGCCGGATCGGGGCCAGTGCCGGTATTTCGATCCGCAGCGTGCAGACCCGCTCGGGAAGCGCTTGTCGGCCAACCGGCCTTCTCGAGCATCGGCGCTTATGGCAACGCTTTTCTAAGCTGACCTCTCGTTTCCATCGCTGGCCAAGTCATAATATGGCTCAGCTCCGAAAGCCGGTCCGCCTGCCGCCTCGAGCACGGCCGCACGCCATTCGCGTTTCGTCGGCAGGATCGGCGGCATGGGTGCAACATCGGGCGCCGGCGTCGGCGCTGCGATCGACTGGATATTGTCGGTCGCGGCGCCTCTGCGCATGAAGAGATTATAGACCAACCATTGCGCGCGATGCCTTTTGCCGGTGAAGGGGAAGCGCTCGGCAATCGAAGCGGTCGCATAAAAATCCTTATAAGCGCGCGCCTGGCCGATGCGCAGCTCGTCGCCCGACATTTGGGCCGGGCGATAGACGACATGGCCTTGGTCATACAAGGACCAATCGTAGGAAACGATGCGGTTCGCCTTTTTCAACTCATACCAAGTGAGCGTGCCGGGATAGGGCGTCAGATTCGAATAGGCACAGGCGTCATATTTGGCGTCGATGTTGAATTTGACGGTCGCGTCGAACACCGAGAGATCGTCGCCGTCGAAGCCGAACATGAACAGGCCGAACACCCCGATCCCATAGGAATGCACCTTGTCCACCAGGGCGGTGAAGGTCTCCGGCCGATTGACGTGCTTGTGTACGCTTGTGAGCGTCGCGCGCGAGATCGACTCAAAGCCGATGCTCAGCATCGTGCAGCCGCTTTCGGCCGCAAGTTCCAACATTTCGTCGTCTTGCGCGAGTTTCGAGGTGACGCCGGCCTGCCATTGAAAGCCGCGGCCCTTCAAGGCGCGCATCACTTCCTTCGGGCGTTCCGGCGTGCCAAAAAAATCGGCATCATTGATGGAGATGATGCGTTCGCCGCAATTTTCCATCTCGCGGATCACCTCATCGACCGGGCGATAGCGGAACTTGAGACCGTTCATCAGCGGCTCGGCGCAGAAGGTGCAGCCCTGGTGGCAGCCGCGCGATGTCTGGACGAAGGTGCGGTTGACGTAGCGATTCTTCTTCAGGAGATCGTAACGCGGCATCGATATCCCAACCATCGGATGCAGCGTGTCCGATTTATAGGTTCCGCGCATCGACCCCTGTTTGAGATCGTCGAGCAGCTTGTCGATCACGAGCTCGACTTCGCCGATGACGACGGCATCGCAATGCCTCAGCGCTTCCTGCGGCATGAAGCTCGGATGGACGCCGCCCATGACGACGGGCGCGCCTTTGGCGCGGAATCGGTCGGCGATTTCGTAGCCGCGGTTGACATAGCTCGTCATCGCGGAAATCCCGACGAGGTCCGCATTCAAATCGAAGTCGATCGCCTCGATGTTCTCGTCGGTGAGCACGACTTCGTACTGGTCGCGTGGAATGGATGCGGCAACTGCGAGTAGGCCTGCCAACGGAGAGTACAGCGCTCTATTCAAATACAGCGGGCGGGTCGTCAGCGAGTCGGTTTTCGGATTGATGAGATGGATGATGCCGGTGCGCACGAAATTCTCCCCGGGCTGCCAGTGTACGATTGAACGACACTATCACGAAGAAGTCCCCAACGCCGACAAATAAGCTGAACCTGCGTGCAAACCCCTCACGCGAGTTCCCTATCGCGGCTCCGTGTTCGCAGTTTTATTCAGACTGGTGGGAATTTGGCGCACCCGACAGGATTCGAACCTGTGGCCTCTGCCTTCGGAGGGCAGCGCTCTATCCAGCTGAGCTACGGGTGCCAATGGGCGGCAAGGCTGTATCGATTCCGCCTTCTAGCCGATCTGTCGCGTGCCGGCAATGCGATCGGCGCTGCCGGCAAAAGCTTGTTGCCATGTTCCCGGCGAGCCGGTAAAGGGGAGGGCTCGTCGGTCACGCGATCGATCATCTCCGCAGCCGGTGGAGCAGCCCTGCTTTCAGAGGCCGGCCGGACGGCACGCGCCCGTAGCTCAGCTGGATAGAGCACTAGACTACGAATTTAGGGGTCGGGAGTTCGAATCTCTCCGGGCGCGCCAGATTTCCATCACTCGGAATTAACTGCCGCTTGTCATGGGGACGGTGTCCGCCATTCTGGTCGAGCAGATCGAGAACGACTATCGCCTGAGCGGCTATTCCCTTCGCTAGAACATCAGGATTGGCATCGCGGGTGGCACCGCGCCGATCATCGCCGCCGGCGCGGCCTTCATGCTGGCGGATCGGAGCCGCGCGCCTTTGCGCCGACGTCCTTTGCAGCGGCGATCCTTTTTTGGCCAGCAACTGCCCGCGCGAGCCCGGCGCAAGGCTTCCCTGTCACCCTCGTTTCGACATGAGATCAGCTTCGACGTTCCGCGCCCCTGGGCAATGGCTCGATCCTTTCGCCATCGGCAGGGTGCCGGAGCGGGACGCGGCGGCACTTTCCGTCCACGCCCAAACCGGGCTCGATCTCGCGCTTTTTTCCGGCGCCGACGAAAGGGTCTTTCTCGACCCTGAAACCGGCCGCACGAAATATGGCACGCCGCGCGGATGCGCCGAGGATGAGATCTGGTTCTCCTCATCCACCGCTTCGGCGATTTCGGCGCGCGGCCATGCGGCCGTTGCCGCCACTTGGCAAGGGCTCGTCTCCGGCAGCGAGACTCTGGCGAACTGCTGCGACGAGGTCCGCAACCGCCTGACGCGTCTCTTCGGCATTGAAGGAACGCAAGCGATCCTTGCCGGCTCGGGAACCGAGGCGGTCCTCATCTCTGTCGCTCTGGCGCGCATGTTCTGCGGGCCGCGCATCGCGACCATTATCGTCGGATGCGCCGAGACCGGCCGTAGCGTGAGCGCCGCCGCCACCGGCCGGCATTTTTTGCGATATGCGGCCTTCGGCGAGGTCGTGCCAGGCCGTCACTTGGACGGCTTGGAGAACATGGACGTCATCCTCGACACGGTCGAGATTCGCGACAGTGCCGGCGCCCTGCGCCCCTGCGCGGCAGTCGATGCGGAGCTCGCCCAAAAAGTCGAAGCCACACGGCGCGACGGCCGCGACGTCTTCATCCACCGGCTCGATGTCTCGAAGACCGGCCATTCCGCGCCGAGCCTCGCCGCAATCACCGCGCTTTGCGAGGCCGCGCCGGGCCATGTGTTCGTCCTCGCCGACTGCTGTCAGCTCAGATGTTCGGCCGAGCACATCAAGGAGCTTGTGCAGCGCGGTTTCCTGGTGTCCCTGACCGGGTCGAAATTCGCCGGCGGACCAGCCTTTTGCGGCGCGCTTCTCGTGCCTGCCGAAATCATCCAGCGGCTGCGGCCGATGCCGCTGCCCGCGGGACTTTCCGCTTATGGCGCACAATTGGATTGGCCGCCTCTTCTACGCGCGATGCTGCCGCTCGGATCACTGCCTGCGGCCAATATCGGCCTCGCCTTGCGCTGGCAGGCGGCGCTCGCCGAAATCGAGCGCTTTTTCGCTTGGCCCATCGATCTGCGCAGCGCCATCGTCGCGCACTTTCTCGAGGAGGTCGCCCGGCACGCCGCCGAAGCCCGTTGTCTCGATCTTCTGCCCACGCCTCCACGCAGCCATGCGAGCTTTGGCCACACGATGCTCTGCATCGCCATGCGCCATCCCGATGGGAGAATCTTCGACATGACGGAGGCGGCGGCCGTCCAGCGCCGGCTGCGCGAGGGAAATCATGCCGGCAATCGAGTTGCTTCCAAGCGCTTTCATCTCGGCCAGCCGGTCGCCGTCGGCGGAGGCGGCGTGTTGCGCGTCTGCGCGAGCGCAGCTCTGATCAATCGTGTCGCGGAGTGCGTCGTTGCGGGAATGACGCTCGCCGAAGCCTTCGCGCCGATTGCCGAGGATATCGGCGAATTGTTTCTTGCCTGGCCGGCAGCCATGGCCGGCTGCGCGCCATCGGTTAGCCGTCCGGACTCGCTATAGGCCTCGCGCAAGCATCGTCATCTATATGCACAGCCTTGACAAACTGTCGTGACGGCGCGGCAGGAACGACGCCTCGAAAGGGGGAACATGAATTTGCGGCTTCCCGGCACACTAGATCACGATGGCTTTGGATCGAATCGATCCAAAGCCATGAACGTGATCGATTCTAAAAACTTAGAGCGGGATGCGGGCGGAAAACCGGTTCCTACTTTTCCTCATCCCGCTCTACCTGCCTCCGCACCGGATCCGACGCCGATCATCGGTCTTGCCGCGATTGCGCGGCTGGGATTTTCCGGCGCCGATCTGCAGCCTCTTTGGCAATCGCTCGTCAAGCGCGCGACGGCGGATTTCAGCGATGTCGGCGCCCTGCTCGATTTGTCGGTCATCGAACTGATTGCCGGGCGGCGCGACAATCGTCTGGCCTTTCAAGCCCAGGCGTTCGCCACCCAGCGTCTCTATCGGCTCGCTCCTGCCGTCGAAGCGGCAAAGCCGCTGCGCCTTCTCGCCTTCATGGCGCCCGGCGATTTCATGGCGAACACCCCCGTCGAATTCCTTCTTGAAGAAAGCAGCGTCCGCCTCGACATCCTCTATGTCGTGCCTGGCCAGCCACTGCCCTCCTTCATCCCCGAGCATGATGTCGCTTTCGTCGCCATTGCCGAATCGGAAGAGAACCGGGCTCTTCTCGAAGCGATGCGGGAGATCGTCGACACATGGCCGACTCCCGTCGTCAATGCGCCGCATCTCGTCGCCCGGCTGACGCGCGACGGCGCCTTCGCCCTGCTGCGCGGCGCGCCGGGGCTCGTCATGCCGGCGACTCTCCGCATCCGTCGTGCGCAATTGCACGACATTGCTTTTTATGGCCGGGCGATCGGCGGAATTTTGCCGGAGTGCCGCTTTCCGATCATCGCACGCCCTGTCGGTTCGCATGGCGGCGAGGGTCTCGACAAGCTCGCCACTGCCGGCGATCTCAAGGCCTATCTCGAAGCCCGCACGGAAGCCGAATTCCATGTCGCGCCTTTCGTCGACTATCGCAGCGGCGACGGACTCTATCGCAAATATAGGATCGCGCTCGTCGACGGCCGCGCCTATGGTTGCCATCTGGCGATCTCGCGCCATTGGATGGTGCATTATCTGAACGCCGATATGCTCGACAATCCGGTCAATCGTGCCGGAGAGAGCCGATTCCTGACGCGATTCGACGAGGACTTCGGAATTCGGCACGCCGCGGCGTTTGCCGCGATCGCCAAGCGCACGGAGCTCGACTACGCGCTCATCGACTGCGCCGAAACAGCGGACGGCCAGCTGCTGCTCTTTGAAATCGGCACGGCCATGATCGTCCATTCCATGGATCCGGCGGACGTGTTCCCTTATAAGAAAGCCGCGATGGCCAAGGTCTTCGCCGCCTTTATCGATATGTTGCGCGACAAGGCCGAGCGTGATTCCAAAGCCGAGACGCGCGCCATTTGAGCTGCCCTGATCTATGCGGATTGGCAGTCCCGCACTGCATCCGACCGCCGCGGCCGAGCGCGAATCGTTTCCTATCCTGAAAGTTGCATATCTTAGGCCCGCATGCCTCCGCAAGCGTGCGGCAATTTTCGTCAATGGCCTCGGTGCCGTGCCGCCGCGCGGAAATTGCCGCCTCCGCTGCGATAGGAAGAAGCGAGGCCAGGCCCCGAGACTCTTCTGTAATATTTTGATTCAGCGATCGTTTATTCCAGCCTATGAATGTCTCTGACGGCCGCGGCAAGAACTTTTGTCGGAGGCCTATAGAATGCCGGAGACCGGCTTTATTTGATGTTAATAAGCTCAACTTAAGGTTGAGGCGAAGGCGACATCCGATTACGAAGCCTAGCCGGCCTTTCGATCTGACCCTATTCCCGAGACGGACGCGCATGCGAGGCACGCTGCTGACGATCGACGACGATCCTGATATGCGCTGGGCGATCAGGAGCGTCTTGTCGGGCGCCGGATTTGATGTCGCCGAAGCCGACAATGGCGGGCGTGGATTGGAAATGGCGACCCAATGTCCACCGGACGCGGTGCTGTTGGACATTCAGATGCCAGATCTCGTAGGGGACGAATTGCTGCGGCGTCTGCGTCGCTTCGATGCCGGCCTTCCGGTCATTGTCGTCACTGCTTATGGCAGCATCGCCGGTGCGGTTGATGCGATCCGCGCCGGCGCCTTCGAATATATCACCAAGCCGTTCCGCAACGAGCAACTCCTCGATGTCGTGCAACGCGCGCTGGCGCAGAGGCGCGCCAGCCAAGCAGCGCCCGTCGGTGCCGCCTTGCGAACCGACATCACAGCGACAATGGGCCATAGCGCCGCGATCCAATCGCTCGTCGATACGATCGAAGCCGTCGTCAAGACCGATTATTCGGTTCTAATCCAAGGCGAGACGGGAGTCGGCAAGGAGGTGGTCGCACGCGCACTCCGTCAGCATGGCCTGCGCGCCAAGCGCCCCTTCGTCGTCGTCGATTGCGGCGCGATGGTCGACAACCTCACCGACACTGCCTTCTTCGGCCATGAGAAAGGCGCCTATACCGGCGCCGACCGCCGCCAGCTCGGCTGGTTCGAGACCGCCGCAAATGGCGGGACCATTTTTCTCGACGAGATCGGCAATCTTTCGCTTGCCGGCCAAAAGGCCCTGCTGCGCACACTTGAAGAACGCGTCATCCATCGCGTCGGCAGCACGGCACCGGTCCGCCTCGACACACGGGTGATCGCGGCGACCAATGAAAATCTCGAAGGGCAAAGCGCAGCCGGCCAGTTTCGCCAGGATCTGTTTTTCCGGCTGGCCGAATATGTGATCGCCGTGCCGCCGCTGCGCGCCCGCCCGGACGACATCGAATTCCTCGCCCGCCGTTTCCTCGCCGAGGCACGCGCCTCGCTGCGGCGGCCGCCGCTCGATATTTCATCGGCCGCATTGGATCTTTTGCGCAGCTGCGACTGGCCCGGCAATGTCCGCGAGCTGCGCAACATATTGCGCCGCGCCGCGCTGATCGAAGCGCCATGCATAACGCCGAGCCATCTCAACGGCTTCTTCGGCGCCGATATTTCCGCAGCGGCAACGGCGCCGCAGACGGGCTTGACCCAGGCGCCGTTGCGCGACCTCATTCACGGCAAGATTCGCGAAGTCGAACGCCAAGCCGTACTCGCCGCGCTGGAGCGGGCGCGCGGCAACAAGGCCGAGGCCGCCCGGCTGCTCGGCATCGATTACAAGACCTATCGCATGAAACTGAAAATGTTCGGCGATCCAACGGGAGCAGATAATGATGCTCGGCGATGATTCCCTTCCTCCCGATGGCTCCGATCCGAGCCATGACGGGGCAGCGCACAGCGATGCGGCGATCAGCCTCTTGGCCTTTGTCGAGAACCGAGAGGCGATCGAAGATCTCTGGCCGCAGCAGCAAGATTGGCGACCAACGCCGATCCTTTATCGTGCCGGTACGATCGCCGCCTTGGCCGATATCGTTCCCGTCGAGGATTATTGCGGGCCGCTCGCCGAACGCCGCATCGAGACGCTCGATTGGCTTGCGCCGCGCTTGGCCCGCCACGCCGCAATCCTGCACTGGGCGATGCAATGGTCGCCGGTCTTTCCGATCGCCTTCGGGACGCTCTATCGAACCGTCGAGGGGCTCACCTCTTTCATGCGCGTGCATCAGAGCGCGATCGAAGATTTCTTCCATATGATCGCCGGCAAGGAGGAATGGACCCTCAAGGCGACGACATCCTTCGATCGTCCCGACAAGCTCGAAGAACTTGCGCGCCGCGCTTGGCCGGATTGGCATGAGCTCTCGCCCGGCACCCGCTATATGCGCCTGTGCCGGGAGCGGCCGGCGCTCGCCGCCCTGGGCCGCAAGGAGGCGCGCGACCATCTTGCCGAAATGGTCGAGGATCTGCGTCCCTCCGTCGCCGGCATGAAGGCCTATGACGGGAGCCTGCCACGCGATGACGGCAGGCCGGAAATGATCGGCAGCTACGCAGTTCTCGTCGACATCGCCGCGACGGCGCAATTTCAGGAACAAATGCAGGAATTAAACGCCCGCGCGGCGCTGCACGACATTGCGATCTCCCTTTCCGGCCCCTGGCCGCCCTTCGGCTTTCGTCCGCATCTTGGATGATGCGGACGCTGCAGCCTTGCAGAGACCCGATGCCGCTCAACAAGCTCGATCACGAGAGCTTCTTTCATGCGACGATGGCGACGATTCCATCGTCGATCCTGATTGTCGACGACCGGCTGTCGATCGTCATGGTCAATCAGAGTTTCCTCGAAAAATCGCGCCGCAGCCTCGCCGCCACGCTCGACCGGCGGCTGCACGACATCTTTCCGCCGGTGTTTCGAGACACCGCCCTCGATCAGCAGATCCGCAATGTCATCCTGACCGGCAAGCCCTTGCATCGGCAGCGGATGACCTATCGCGCCCCCGGCATTGCGCTGCAGATCTATTCCTACAGCATCTGTCCGCTGCAGCTGCAGGCCGGCGAGCCCGGCGCGATCCTGGTGATGGATGAAGTCACGGATCTTCTCAAGCTCGCCGAGGAGGTGCGGCGAACACAGCTGCATCTTGCAAGCATCGTCGAAAGCGCCGGCGACTTCATCATTTCCACCGATCCGGCCGGCGCGATCATGACCTGGAACAGCGCCACGCATAAAGCGACCGGCCATGCCGAAGCGCAAGTGTGCGGCATGAAATTCGCCGATCTCGTCGTCGCGCCCCAGAACCACGAAGCGACAGAATGTTTCCGCAAGATCGCGCAGGTCGATGATCGCGGCTGGCTCGAATGGCCGTTGCGCTGCCATGACGGGCAAAGCATTCCGGTGTCCTGGCATTTGTCGCGCATCAGCGGCAGTGCCGGCGAACTCACCGGCATCGTCATCGTCGGGCGCAATCTCTCCGAGCAACGCGCCATCGAAGCCAGAATGCATCAAGCCGAAAAGCTCGCCGCCCTCGGCATGGTCATCGGCGGCATTGCGCATGAGATCCGCAATCCTCTCGGCGTGAGTTCCGCCGCCGCGCAGCTCATAAAAGCAAGGGTCGGATCGCAGGATATGATCGATGAATGCCTCGACAAGGTCATCAGCGGCATCGACCGGGCCTCGCTGATCGTCGAGAGTTTGTTGCGCTTTGCCCGGCCGGGGCCGATTCGGGAAACGACGACGGTCAATCTCATCGACGTCTTGAGCAATGCCTTGATGTTCGCTTCCGACGAAGCGGCCGCCGGCACGACGGTGAAATGGACCCCGCCGGCCTATCCCATCCATGCCGAGGGCGTGCAAAATCTCCTCGAGCTCGTGATCATCAATCTCATCCTCAATGCGTTTCAGGCCATGCCGGCGGGCGGCCAGCTCACCATCAGCGCATCGCGCGACGAGTGCGAGGCGATCATCGAGATCGGCGACACCGGTCCCGGAATTCCGGAGGCGAACGTCTCCCGCATTTTCGATCCTTTTTTCACCACCCACAGCGACAATCGGCGCTCCGGCCTCGGCCTCTCGGTTTCCCATTCGATCATCCGGCAGCATCGCGGCGGCGTGAGCCTGCGCAGCTCGCCTGCCGGCACGATCTTCACGGTTCGCCTGCCGCTCGCCAAATGCGCTGTCATGGCCGTGCCGGCCTGATCGCGGCATTTCTCTTCGCGGCGGATTGCCACGGCAAGCGCATGGCTTGCGCCGAAATCCTTCAGTCCTTGCCTTCGAGCTTCTGGGCGAAAAGCGCGATCGTGCGGGCGTAGACATCGGCCTTATTCCACTGCAGGATCACCGGAAAGTTGGGCTCGTCCGGCGCCCAGCCGGCGCCGCGCTGCCAACCGTAGCTCTTGAGGAAATTGGCGGTCGAAGCGAGAACGTCCGGCACGTCGTGGATGAGGTCGGCGTGCCCGTCGCCGTCGAAATCGACGGCGAATTTGAGATAGGCGGAAGGCATGAACTGCGTCTGGCCGAGTTCGCCCGCCCAGGCGCCATGCATGGCGGCGGGCGAAAGATCGCCGCGCGCGACGATCCGCAAGGCATCGAAAAGCTCGGCCTTGAACATGTCGGACCGGCGGCAGTCATAGGCCAGGCTCGCCAGCGCCCGAATGGTCGGGAAATCGCCGTCGACCGCGCCAAAATCCGTCTCGAGCCCCCAGATCGCGACGATGACTCCGCCGGGCACGCCGTAGCGCTGCTCGATCTGCGCCAAAGTCCCGGCATAGCGCTGCATCAGGCTGGCGCCGCGGCGCAGCCGGTAGGCATTGATCATCCGGCCGGAAAATTGCGCGAAGGACTGCTTGAAGACGCGCTGGCCGCGATCATGCGAAATGACGGACGCATCGTAAGTGACGCCGTCGAGCCCGGCGGCAATGGCGGATTGCGGAATGCCGGCCGCCGCGGCCTCTTGCCTGATCTCGCCGAGCCAGGCCTCGAAGCCGGCGGGATCCCGACAGCGCGCCGCGGCCAGCGCCTGCCCTGGAAAGAGACCAACGAGGCAAATGATGCACAAAACCGCCCGGAGCAAAGATCCAACCATGTTCCGCATGCGACGGCTCCCGCCAAAAAGATATGCGCCGGCCGGTCGACCGCCCGCTACGGCGCCCAATTCAATAGTCTGTGCCGCGATGGCCGTCCATCCGCGCAGCGCCTATGTCTCGCTAGAGCCGATCCCGATCGCGTTATGAAGACATCGGGTATATCCGATGTCTCAAGCATGACTTTGGATTGATTCAATCCAAAGGCATCGTGATCTAGTATCCGCCGGCCTTGAACCGCGAGTCAGGCACTGACTGCGGTCCAAGGGCGATAAGCGGATACGTGCGATAAATGCGACGTGCCGGGAATCTATAATTCCCGGTACTGGGCGATCCGCATCCGGCAGCGCCGGAAACGTCCAGCCGAATTGCTGGCGGCGATCCGGTGGAAAAGAATCAGCGCTTCTCGGCAGACGCATGGCCGCCTCATGCAAAAACCCCGAGATGGCGATTCACTTATCCTCCGCATGCGGCTAAATTGGCGCCGGAACTGAGAGGGGCCTTAGAAGAAGGCCGCGGCGGCCGGCCGCCAACTGGAGTTCGTCCCGTGAAGCCATTCGCCTTGCTCGCGATTTTTTCGCTGCTCATTGTTTCGGTGGCGGCCCATGCGCGCACCGAGAAAGTCCCAAGGCTCGATGTCGAAAGCTCCTGCCGCGACGCCAAGATCTATGGCCTGACCAATCCAGAAGAGACCTATAAGAACTGCATGCTCGACGAGAATGAGGCAAAGAAGCAGCTGGAGCAGCACTGGTCGCACTATAAGCCGGCAACGAGGCGCGACTGTCTCGCGGCCGGGGCCAATCCCAGCCCGAGCTATGTCGAACTTCTCACTTGCATCGAGATGACCGAGCAGACTCTAACGCCGCCGAGCGGCGGTCGCGGTGGCGGTGGCATGGGCGTGCCGGTCGTTCCCGGCGGCGCACTCGGCTCGCCGCCGCCACGGCCGGTGCTTTCGCCCGGCCCGCGTGCGATGCCCCGCTGACTCGCCAGGACCGGCCCTCCTCCGGCCAGCTCCAAACCTCGTTTTCGCCTGTCTAATTTGTAGCCATTTTGTCACATACGCGCCAGAAAAACGCCCGGATGCGAGCCAGCTATCGACCGCGGCAGGAAAATCTCTAGGATCGCGACATCTGCTTTTTGAAGAGTGGGTAACCACCATAAGGGGGATGCTATGCCGAGGTTGAACTCGAAATTACGCACGGGCAGCCGCTACGCCAAAATCGCGCTTTGCGCTGCCGCGGCCGCGGGCCTTGTCGGTATCAGCGCCGCGCGCGCGGACACAACCGATATATTGCTCGAGGAATTGCGGGCCAAAGGCGTTCTCACCAAACATGAATATAAGACCTTGAAGGCCCGCCATGCGGCCGAAAAGGCCACGACGCGGCGGGCGCTGCCGCCGGGCGTCATGGTGACGAAGGGCCCCGCACCCGAATTTGTCACCGTCTGCCCCACCCATGTTTGCATGCGCGTCGGCCAGGTTGACGTGAAGCTCAGCGGCGATCTCGTCTTCGCCGGCATCGAAAGCTTCGCCACCCGCTCGAGCGGCACGGCGGTGAATGGCGGCGTCGCGGGAGGTCTTGTCGGCACCAGCCACAATGCGACCAACGGCATCAGCGGCGGCCTCTTGCCGAGCTCCCTTGCATTGAGCCTCGCCACCAATCAGATGGGCTATGACCTCGGCTTCACAATTGCCGCCTATGTCGGCGGCGGCAATGTGCTCTGGACAGGCGGCGCGAATAGCACCGGCAATCCGGAGGCTCTCGGCACGCCCGGGATCGATCTCCGCCAGGTTTTCGGCACTGTCGGCACCCCCACCATGGGCACCTTCAAGGTCGGCCGCGATCTCGGCCTCTTCGCCTCCGACGCGATCCTGAACGACGCCACCCTGCTCGGCGTCGGCACGTCGGTTCCCGTCTCAGAGCCCAGCAACACGACGCTCGGCCGCATCGGCCTCGGCTATGTCTATGCCGACTGGCTCCCGGGCGTCACCTATACGACGCCGAACTTTAACGGCTTCACGGCGACGGTCGCCGCCTATACGCCGTATGACTCGACCGACGGCGTTGGTGCATTCAGTTCATTTACGCCGTCGCCCGTCATCGGGTCCCCAGCGCCGATGCTTCAGGGCCAGGTGAAATTTAAGGGCGATCTTGGCGGCGGGACCAAGCTGACCCTTTCGGCTGATGCTGTGTGGCAGGAGCATCAGTACGATACGGCCTCGGTCACCACAGGCACGCCTTTGGTGGGTTCAACCATAGACTCATGGGGTATCGACGGCTTCGGCAAAGTCGATATCGCCGGCTTCAGCCTCGTGGCCTATGGCTATTATGGCGCGGGTCTGGGCACGACGGGCCTGTTCCTCAATGGCTTCAGCTTGGACGGCCAGCAGCGTGACAGCTACGGCGGCTATGCGCAGGGCAGCTATACGTTCTTCGACAAGTTCACGCTTGGCGCCAGCTGGGGCATCAGCTATCTCGAAGCCAACAGCTATGATAACACCGTGGGCGTTTCCAACGGTTATGAGCCCTACATGTTGCGGTCGAACCAGTCCTACGTCGGCTTTGCCCGTTACCAGATCACGACCTGGATGGCGATCCAGGGTGAATATGCGCACTCGATTTCGACGAACCAGTCGGGCGGCCAGATCCAAGGCGACCAGATCGACCTCGGCACCGCTTGGTTCTTCTGATCGTTCACGCCTCTCCGAGGCTCACAATCAAGGCGCCGAACGGATCTCCGTTCGGCGCTTTTGTTTTGTTGGGAGGCATTCACTTCCCCGCCCTTTTCCGCAGCCGTACGAGAAGGTCCGCGCCGCCGACGCCATCGGCGGGCGAATCACCGACCGCCATCTGGAAGGCGTGGATCGCCTCCCGCGAGCTCGGCCCGAATCGTCCGTCGATCTTGTCCTTGTAAAAGCCGAGGCGCCGCAACAGCCGTTGGATCTCGGCTTTCTCGCTCCGCTGCCAAAGCTTCAGGCCCTTGGGCCAGGGCCTGTGCAGGCCCTGCCCGCCGGCAATCCGATTGGCGAGGCAGGCGAGGGAAAGGGCATAGGAATCCGAATCATTATAGGCTTTGATCACCCAATAATCGTCGCCGAGGAGAAAGGCCGGCCCTTTGGCGCCGGCTGGAAAGAACAATGTCGCCGCGCCCGCGCCCGGCAAGGCGCGGCCATCGGCCCGCTGCATCCCCTGCGCCGCCCATTGCCGATAGTCGGCATGCAGCGAGGCATAATCGAAATGCGCCGGCAGACTCACCTCCATGCCCCAAGGTGCGCCTCGCTTCCATCCCGACGCTTTCAGGAATTCGGCAATGGAGGCGAGGATATCCGGTACATTGCTCCAAATGTCAGGCGGCGCCGAGCCGGCATAGCTCACCGCATGGGCGAGATAGGTCGAGGGCAGGAATTGCGGGCCGCCCATGGCGCCTGCCCAGGACCCTTGCATTTTTGCGCGCGGGACCTGACCCTTCTGAAGGATCACGAGCGCGTCCAAAAGCTCGTTTTGAAAAAGCCCGCGATCGGGCCGGAGAAAGGCGAGCGTGGCGAGCGAACGGATGACGTCCTTGTCGCCCATGGCACGGCCAAAATCGCTTTCCATCCCCCAGGCCGCCAGGACAATCGGCCCCGGCACGCCGGTGCGGCGCGCGATCTCGGCGAGCTGATCATGCCATAGCTGCGCGAGTACCCGCCCTTGCGCTACGCGCCGCGGCGCGACCGCTCCGGTGAAATAGGCGGAAAACGGCCGCGCGAATTCGCTCTGTCGGCCGGCCGCCCGCGCCACGGCAGGATCGGGCTTCAGATCGCCGAGGGCCGCCTCGAATGCCGTGCGGCCGATCCCGCGCGCCGCGGCTTGCGGAAAGAGGGATTCGAGAAAGCCATGGAAATGGCGCAGATCGGCGCCGGCGGCGGACGTGCCTGCGCCTTTGCCCGCCGGCTCGGCCGCTCCATGGGCGGCGCCCTGGGCCGCTGCCGGCGGCGCCGCTCCGACGAGCCAGACGCAGACGGCCATCGACATGGCGGCCCGCGCAAAGTGCCGGCGACGCTTGCCGTGCGGCCGGGCGCCGAATCGGCGCTCCTGTCGCGCGACGTGATCAGAGGTCCCCATCAGGCATTCCGCTGCGTTACCGCGGCCGGCTCGGACTGAGCGACAGGCGAGGCTTGGATGTCAAACTATGAAGCAACTCTGTGGGCTTCGGCCGATCGAAGCTGGACGTGCCGGCAAAGCTGGTCCATTCTGCCACTATGGGGGCGGACGATGAAGAGCCGCCTCGCTGGCGGGTTATTCTGTCAGTGCATGTCTTGTCCACGGGCATCAAAGCGCCGCGGAACCCGGCGGCCGAATGGGGATAGGAGCCGCGGCGCCCGGCGCCGGCTTCTCCGGTCCAATTTCCGCCGTCAATCGACCAGAAAATGGACCTTCGAGGGAAGTTTTGGGTTCCCTCACGAGCTCGCTAAAACGATGCCAATTTGGCATCAGATTGGCAGGTTATGCTGTCTTTTCATGCCGGTGGGCATTGTGTGTCATCAAAGTGCCACCCGACTCGGCCATTAACAAATTGGTCAATGGGGGCTCACGATCGTGGGCAAGAAAGATCACGACAGCATCGCGGTCCGAACACTTTTCCTCTCGGACATTCATCTCGGGACGCGCGGCTGCCAGGCGCAGCTTCTGCTCGAATTCCTGAAGCGCTATGATGTCGAGACGATCTATCTCGTGGGCGACATCATCGACGGATGGCGGCTGAAATCGGGATGGTATTGGCCGCAGGCCCATAATGACGTGGTGCAAAAGCTGCTGCGCCGGGTCCACAAGGGCGCCAAGCTCATCTATGTCCCCGGCAATCACGACGAATTCATGCGCGATTACGTCGGCCATAATTTCGGCGGCGTCGAGATTCAGGAGACCGCCATCCATGAGGCCGCAGACGGCAAGCGCTATCTCGTGATGCATGGCGACCATTTCGACATGGTCGTGCGGCATGCTCCCTGGCTCGCCTATCTCGGCGATGGCGCTTATACACTGGCGCTCGTCATCAACACCCATGTCAATGCGGTGCGCCGGCGCCTCGGCCTCGCCTATTGGTCGCTGTCCGCCTGGGCGAAGATGAAAGTGAAGACCGCCGTCAATCATATCGGCCGATTCGAGGAGCTGTTGTCGCTCGAGGCGCGCCGGCGCGAGGTTTACGGCGTCATCTGCGGCCATATCCATCATGCCACCATCCATGACGACTTCGGCGTCCGCTACATGAACACCGGCGATTGGGTGGAAAGCTGCACGGCGCTCGTCGAGCATTTCGACGGAAGCTTCGAGATCATCTATTGGGCCGATGAATTGCGGCGCATCACCGAAACCGAGGTGGTGACCGACATGCCGCAGCGACGGCGCGAAGCAAAGGCTTCCGCGGCGTGACAAAGCTCCTCATCGCGACCGACGCCTGGAGCCCGCAGATCAATGGCGTCGTTCGCTCGCTCGAAAATATCGCCGCTCATGCGGCCGCTTTCGATATGGAGGTGAGATTTCTCACCCCGTCCGATTTCTGGACCATGCCGCTGCCGGGCTATGGCGAGATCAGACTGGCGCTCACCAATCGGCGCAAGATCGCCGCCTCCATCGCCGATTTCGCCCCCGATTTCGTGCATATCGCCACCGAAGGTCCGATCGGCCTCGCAGCACGGCGCGCCTGTCTGCGCGAAAATCGGCCGTTCACTACGAGCTATCATACGCGATTTCCGGAATATGTCGCGGCCCGCGCGCCGGTGCCGATCAGGCTCACTTATGCGGCTCTGCGGCGTTTTCACAATGCCGCCGCCGGCACGATGGTGAGCTCGCCGAGCCTCGAGCACGTGCTGGCCGGCCATGGCTTCCGCAATCTCATGCGCTGGTCGCGCGGCGTCGATGAGACGCTGTTCCGGCCCCGCGCGGAAAATGTTCTCGACCCGTTGCCGCGCCCGATCTTTCTCTTCGTCGGCCGGCTCGCCGTCGAAAAGAACATCGAGGCCTTTCTGCGGCTCAACCTGCCCGGCTCAAAAGTGGTGGTCGGCAATGGGCCCTTGCAGGCGCGCCTCGCGGCCGCCTATCCGGCCGCCCATTTCCTCGGCGCGCTCTGCGGCGAACAGCTCGCGCAGGTCTATGCCTCCGCCGACGTCTTCGTCTTCCCGAGTCTCACGGACACGTTCGGGATCGTCCTCCTCGAGGCGCTCGCCTCCGGCCTTCCGGTGGCGGCTTTTCCAGTGACGGGGCCGCTCGATGTCATCGGCGATTCGGGCACCGGCGTGCTGGCTCACGATCTACAGCAGGCAGCCCTCGGAGCGCTGAATATTTCGCGCGAACGCTGCCGCAAACACGCCGCCAAATTCACCTGGAAAGAGAGCGCCCGGCAGTTCTTCGACAATATTCGCACCGCGCAATTGGGCCACGCCGTCTCGGCAGCACGCAAATTTGCCGGCCTCGCAAAACTCGCGTGAAGTTGTTCTGCGGCCCTGCGAGGCTGAGCAGCACCCCGCTAGAGCATCGTGCGCAAAAGTATATGCGGTTTTGCGCTTAAACGATGCTCTATTTTTTTAAATCTAGAGCATCTTATCCGCCCTCAAGTGATTCCACTTGAAGGCGGGATGCTCTAGCCCGGATTTTCGGCCGCGGCATAGGACGCTTCGGCACGGCTGCCCCGTGTCCAGGCCGCCAGCGCCGCGTCGAAGTCGCGCTGCTCGATGCGCAGCGCGGCAATGTCGACCGAGGCCCCGCTGGTCGTCGGAAACACGCGGCGCAGCGTGTTCATGGCGGCGCGATCGCAGACGAAGCGGATCTCGGCGGCCGACATCCCATCGGTGTCATCGGCGAGCTTGTCGAGGCTCACGCTTTCGACGATCGGCTTGTTGCGCAAATGCACGGCGAGGATTGCGGAACGGCCGGCGCGATCGGGCTTCGGCACTTCGAGGCGGAAATCCAGGCGGCCCGGCCGCAAGAGCGCATCATCGAGCATGTCCGGCCGATTGGTGGCGGCGATCACCCAGACATCTTTCAAGACCTCGATTCCGTCGAGCTCGGTGAGTAATTGGCTCACGACGCGATCGGTGACCGGCGAATGGCCTTCGCCGCCGCGCTTCGGGACGAGCGCATCGACCTCGTCGAGAAAGATGATGCAGGGCGCCGCCTGGCGCGCCCTCGCGAACAGCTCGCGCACGCCGCGCTCCGATTCGCCTACATATTTCGACAAGAGCTCCGGCCCCTTCACCGAGATGAAATTGAGATTGCTTTGCGAGGCGAGCGCTTTGACGACGAGCGTCTTGCCATTGCCGGGCGGACCGTAAAGAAGGATCCCGCGCTGCGGCTGCAGCCCCATGCGTTCGAAGAGCAGCGGCTGGCTCATCGGCCATGCGATCGCTTCCTGCAAGGCCGATTTGATCTGATCGAGCCCGCCGACATCGTTCCAGCGCACATTGGGTACTTCGACCGCAACTTCCCGCAGTCCCGAAGGCGAGACCTCCGCCAGTGCTTCCGTGAAATCGGTCATGCCGACCTCCATAGCCATCAGCGCTTCATAAGGAACTGGGCCCGTGTCGAGCGAAAGCGTCGGGAGCTGCCGGCGCAGCGCCGCCATTGCCGCTTCGCGGCAGAGCGCCGAAAGATCCGCACCGGTGAAGCCATGCGTCGTCTCGGCGAGCTCTTCGACCTTGACGTCTCCGGCGAGCGGCATGCCGCGTAGGTGGATGTCGAGAATGTCGCGCCGTGCCCGCGCATTGGGGATGCCGATGACGATCTCGCGGTCGAAGCGGCCGGGACGGCGCAAGGCGGGATCGAGGCTGTTCGGCCGGTTGGTCGCCGCCATTACAATGACATCGCCGCGGCTCGCAAGCCCATCCATCAGCGACAGGAGCTGCGCCACCACGCGCTTTTCGACTTCGCCTTCGACACGCTCGCGCTTCGGTGCGAGCGAATCGATCTCGTCGAAGAAGATGATGCAGGGAGCTCTTTTTCGCGCATCATCGAAAATCTTGCGGAGCTGTGCTTCGCTCTCGCCATAGAATTTGCCGATGATCTCCGGGCCGCTGACATAAATAAAGCCGGAATCCAACTCATGTGCTACGGCACGGGCGAGCAGGGTCTTGCCGCAGCCGGGCGCGCCGTGGAGCAGAACGCCTTTCGGCGGATCAATCCCCAACCGCTCGAAGACTTCCGGATGGGTGAGCGGCAGTTCGACCATCTCGCGGATCTTCTCGACCTCGCGTTCGAGCCCGCCGAGATCATCATAAGTCACGATGTCGGCCGATTCCGCCGCCTCGCCGCGATGCGTCTTCTCGATCGAAAGCAGTGTGTCCGGTCCGACGATGACGGGACCCTCCGGCTCCGTCTTGAGCACTTGGAAATCGCGATGACTGGCACCGAACAAAGGCATCCGCAGGCGGTCGCCCGTCTTGGTCGTCATTCCGTCGAGGCGCCGCGCGACGTGGTCGATGTCGTCTTCATGCAGGGGAGCGGCGCCGAGCGGCGCCATGACGATGCGGCGGGCCGGGTGATGCGCGACTTTGGCGACGGCAACCTTCTGGCCGAGCACGACTCCCGCATTCGTCCGCGCGACGCCGTCGAGCTGGATCGCCTGGCGGCCGCGGCTCTCCTTGAAGGTCGGCATCGCCTTGACGACGGTCGAGGTCTTGCCTTCGATCTGCAACACATCGCCGGGCGCGGCGCCGATTTCCTTCAATGTGTCAGGATCGAGCCGGGCGATGCCGCGGCCGATGTCTTCGCGGCGCGCTTCGATGACGGTGAGACGCAATTTGTCGACGTCGGTCGCGCTGTTCCCGTGCATCTTTCACTCCATTGTTATCGCCGAAGCGAACAGTCAGCCGATTGCAGATGATGAGTTCGCAGCGACGCTTGCCGCCCCTCTCCCCGCAAGCGAAGCGATCCGGGAAGAGGTAACGCGCGGCCCGCGCAGTGTTCGGCCGGATCCCGCATCATCCGCGCACCGCGAGATATTCGACCTTGATCCGCGCCGGCAGAAATCGTGCAACCCGATGCAGCGCGCCCATGAACAAAAGCCCGGTTTCATCATCGGCAAGCTTGGCATCGATCCGTTCGGCGATGAAACGATCGCGCTGCTCGAGCAATTCGCCGGCTGCCGCATCGGTGCGATCTGCTGTCTGCAGCAGGCGATATTCCTCGAGCAGAAGCGCCGGCGATTCGGTCCCGACGAGTTGTGCGCCGGCCGCAACGAGGCTTTCGAGAAGCTGATGATTGCGACTACCCTGCGCCGCGAGGTCGCGCATGAGATCCGTCTCCTTGCCGCAGACGGGCAGGCTGTCTTGAAACAATTTCACCTTCTTCATATCAAGGCCGAGTCCCATGATCGCCTCCTTGATCTTGCTCCAGATCGCATCGACCTCGTCGCATCGCTCCTGCCATTTCGCTTCGCCGAAGCGGGCGATGAAGGCGGCCTTATAGGCCGACTCCGCCGAGCCCATCTCAACGTCGCTGTGCATCACCGGAACGTAGATCAGCCGTGCCATATGCGACGCACCCAAAAGAGACAGAGGTTCAGCCGTTCTTCTTCAAGCGAACTTCCAAAACGCCATTGCGCAATGCGAGCCGCGGCTCACCCTCGGCGAGCGGCGCCTCGATCAACGTCTCCTTGCGATAGAGCCTCTGGCCCGTCTTCGCCTCGAGCAGCAATATGTCGCCGTCGAGCAGACAACGAATATCGCTTCGCTCGACGCCCGGCAATTCGAACAGCAGCACGACATCCTCTGGCTCGTCGAACATATCGGTGACGGGTTCGAGAACATCGAGATCGGCGGGCTTTGCGGCGCGGCGCGGCCGCACTTCGGTTGGCTTTTCGGTCGGCTCTTCAGCCGCCCCGCCGCGCCGCGCGCGCGCAGCTTCGTCGAGCGACCTTTTGCCGAAGGAATATTCCATCACCAGCCCGTCCTTCTCGCGACGGCCGCGGCGCGGCAATTTGCTCTCGTCCAATTCGGCGAGAATGCCGAACAGATCGGCGAGGCGCTCGGCGATCTTGGCGAAGCCGGCGGCACCTTTGGTGGCGTCGTCACTCGTGGTCATGTGCGCTGCTCCTCTCGCTCGGCCGCTGCCGCGACGATCGCGGTCAAGGCCTCTTCCATGCGGCCGAGACGCTGATCGAGGGCTTTGAGCGCCGCTTCGTCCGCGCCGTTCTTCGGAGTTTGTCGCTTCTCGTGATTCCACCAGTCGAAGCCGAGCTCGATGGCACGGTCGACCGAGCAGACGACGAGACGCAATTGGATACTGAGCAGATCGACGTCGACGATCTTGATGTTGATGTCGCCGGCGACGACGATGCCCTTGTCGAGAATGCGTTCGAGCAGATCGGCGAGATTGGTGCTGTCGACAGCATGGGTCATGGCGTTTTGGCCGGACATTGACGTTCCCTTCAAGGGCCTTCGAAAAGGCCGAGCTCGAGCGCGAGATCGCGCTCGGAAAAGCCGAACAATCGGCGCAGGCGTTCAATTTCGGTCGCTTGCGCGCAGAGGGCCATGCCGACGGCCTCGATGTCCGCCGCGCTGAGCCGGTCATGATCCATGCGGCGCAGCGCTTGGCGCTCCATTACATCGTGCAAGAGCTTGACGAGACTGAGCACAAGGCGAACAAGCCCTTTGGCCGGTGTCGGGCTCGCTGCATCGCGCTGGGGCGCCGAGAGAGCGGCGTCGGAATCGATACGGCGCATGGCCGTCTCTTCCATGGCTGTCCCCAAAGCGCTCGTCTGCGGCGGGACCGGCGGTGCGGCAGCAGGTTGCGTTAAGGAGGACGGGGTCGGCGGCGGTGCCGACCGCGGCCCTGCGGGCGCGGTGACCTTCATCAAGCCGTCGGGCGCGCCCTCCGGCCAGATCGTATCAATCGAGGCGAGCAGCACGCGCAGGTCGAGAAACAAGAGATCGACTCCCGCAAGCCCGACGGCGACATTGCCTTGGATCGCCACACCGCGATGGATCAGGCGGTCGAGCGCCTCGGCGAGGGACATGGCCGATTCGGCCGAGCGCGGCGCGGCGGCGGCGCTGCGGGCCGGCTCAGGCCTGTTCGCTGTCACTGTCATTGCCATCGCCTTCGCCACGCAGATTGTCGAGCTTTCGCAGCAGCTGCGCTTCTCGCGCATCGAATTCGGCTTCGCTCAGCGCGCCCGTCTCGAGACGGCGATGCAGCTCGCAGAGCTCCGCCATAGTCCTCTTTTCCTCTTCCTCGCGTTCCTTTTGAACTGCCTTGTTGATCTCTTTGAGAATGAAGAAAAGGCCGCGAAACGGTGCTGCAATGATGTCGTCGATGAGCAACATGACGCCTCCAAAATTGGCAAGAGCGCATCACCGGCCGATCGGCTCGAACCGCACAAAATTATGCGGCGGGCTCGGGCCGGCGATGCTGAAGACAAGATCATCGTCGAATGTGGCCGCGGCCTCGCGCACTGCGGCTTCGAAACTGTCTTGCCCATCGCGGGCGACGAGCATGGCGAGATTGGCGATCTCATTTTCCGTGCGCGCCGCAAGGACGGCGGTTTCGACACAGCGGGGGCCGACCGCGGCAAGGATCTGCGCGGCCAAGGAGTCGCGGAAGCGACGCAAATGCATGTCGCAGAGCTGCCCCAGACGAAGCTTCTCATCATAGCTCGCGGGACGCTGGCGCTCGAAGGCGCGCATGCGGGCCGCCTGAAGCTCGGGCGTGCGCGCGACGAGATAGGCGATCGGATCGGCCACATCGAGGCTCAGCCGCAAGCTCATTTCGATCGCGCCGGAAACCTTTTGGAGCTGCGCCAGAAGTCCCTCTTGGAACGCGCTCAGGAACTCGCAGAGCGCCGCTTCGGAGTCCGCCACAGTGCCGAAGGCCATCGGCAGAAGATCGACTTCGGCATTGAGCCTGTTGAGGACGCGCTGGCTGGCGATGATGTTTTTGCGCTCGGCGCGCATCGCCTTGCCCGGACAGGCGCTGACGATCGCAGCGAGCGGGCCTGCCGGCAGCCAATAGGTCGGTTGATCGAGCAAACCGATCGGCGTGCTCTGCGGCGGCGCATCGGCGCGCGCGATTCCATAGACATAAAGCGACATGCCCTCCTCCTCCCCACTCGCCACCGCCCGATCACCCGGCGGCGCGCTCATCTGTCATTCGGATCGAAGAGCTCGAAGGAGGTGACGCCCATCTCGGGATCGAGAGTGAGGGCGCAAAATTGCTTTTCGAGCACTTCTTGCGTGAGCGGGAGGCCCAGTGTCCTGATCGCGAGATCGGGCACGAGCATTTCCGCCTCGACGTTCCAGCCCCGCAAGGGATCCGATGAGATCGGGGCCATCTTGCTGATGCGAATTTCGGTTGCGCCGAATTCGGCCATCAGAAAATGCCTTATGACGTCATGCGCGGCGGCGATCGCGCCGAAGGCCAAGGTTTTGGGCATCACCCGCGTGCTCCGTCCGAGGGGCGGCGCTTTGGTCTTGTCGTCCTTAGCTTCGGACCCGAGCGGCGTTTGGCTTTCTTGAGGCAGCGGCATTCTGATCTCCTCGACGTGCGATCATGCGGCACATTCAATAGCTGAGGTGAAATTTGCGCCACTTCCGGCCGGTCTCCAGTGCCCCGTCGGCCGTGGACGCATGCGATGACGCGGCCCCGTCGCGCATGGCGGCGAGGATTCTGGCTTTTTCGCCCTCGATCTCGCGGCAGCGTGCCGTGATCGCATCGACGCGCCGACGCACCTTCTGCATCTCCTGCTTATGGCGGGTCCGCTCGAGTTCGAGAAAGCTGACCCTGAGGAAGGCCTTATAGGGCTCGGCCTGCGTATCCCGCGCGCCCGTCATGGTGCGCAGATCGGCAAGGCCGCGCAGCGGCCGTGCCTGTCGCGGGATTGTCGTCACCATGATGACGCCTCCTGTCGCTGTCGACCGCAGACTGGGTCAGTGTCGTCCGGCGACACCGCCATGGGCGCTCGCGCAGCACTGGCCGCGCCTCTGTCGAAGTGGCGAAGGAGATTGCCGACGAATTCGTAAGAGTTCGCTACATCCCAGTTGGCCATCGGGCCGGTCGAGCCGAGAATGTCGTGACAGGCCCAGACGAAGACGGGATCGCGGACGTCGGCCTTGCGGCCCCGGGTCGTGAGAACCCGGGCGATCGCAATGCAGGCCCGAATCGTCGGTGCGTGCGGATCTTTGCCTTCGCGCCGGCAGAGCCGCACGAGATCGACGATCTTTTCTGCTTCGCCTGCAGCGAGCCCGGATTTTCCCGCCGTGATCGCGATCTCCGTGTCGCGATCATAATGGCCGAGCCGCAAGGTGATCACGCGATCGAGCAGCGCCTCCTGGGTGCGGTGGACACCCGCATATTCGACCGGGTTGGAAGTGAAAATCGCCCGGAAATCTGGATGCACAGGGACATAGCCTTGGCCCCGTCCATGCAGCCGCGGGACATTCAGCACGCCTTCCGACAATATGCTCAGAAAAGGATTGTTCGCTTCGGCGCGGCTGCGGTTGAACTCGTCATAAAGGATCGTATGCCCGAGCCGGCAGGCGGTGGTGATGCGATTATCGACCCAGAGCGCGCGGCCCTCCTCTTCGAGCTTGACGACGGAGGCGATATAATTGTCGACGATGCGCGATTTGCGATAGCCGCTCTCGCGGCCGACGAGGTCGGAGCTGCCGAACTCATGATCGCCATGCAGCAGGATCGCCGGCCGCCCCAAGAGAGCGGCGACATGAAAGGCGAGCGTTGTCTTGCCGGCGCCGGCCGGCCCCGAGAAATGCACCGCATGGCCTGCCTGCAAATAGGTCAAGGCGCGTTCGGTGATCGCCTGGATCGTCGGCGTGGTCACGAAAGCCGGGCTCGGCTCGAATGCAATCGAGCCGTCGCCGCTTTCCGACGCTGTTTCGGCATGGAGATCATGGAGATCGAGGTCGACCACTGCCGCCGCTTCCATCATGCGCCTCCATGCTGTTTGGCGGCTGCATGCTTTGCCGACTTGGCGATCCATGAGCCTTGCGTCGCATAGCCTCCGGCGCGCCAGGCGGCGATCGCACGACGGCGATCATCCTTATAGGCCCGGAGCCGCGCGTTCAGCGCCGCAGCGAGTTTGCGGAATTCCTCCGCGCGCCGGTCGTGCTCGGCCTTGAAGGCGTCGCGATAATCGGCAATGCTCGCCGTCAGATCCTGCATGAAGCTCGCGGCGTCGGCGGCGAGCTTCTGCTGCAGCCTCTTGCGCTCGCGACTAAATCGGGCGAAACGCTGGTGCGTATCGGCATTGCGCTCGTCACGCACGGCGTGCATTTCATCATGCATGTCGCCAGCGGTCTGCTCGCGCGCCAATCTCATGTCGTGCAACAGCTGGCTGACGGCCACACGCCGATCGCGAACCGATTCCGCAAGTTCATTCAGCAAATCCTCACGCGCCCATTTTTGCACTACGATGTCGCCGGCAAGGCGGCTGAAGTCTTCGGTCATGTTGAGCATGTTTCTCTCCAGGCGGCTGACTTCGCCAGCTCGGCATCGGGCGACTGTCGGCCGTCCGACCGGCTTAGACGGTCGTCGTTCGACAGTCGCGCCGTGCCTTGCTACGCGGGCATTGCGGCGGAGGCGGTCAGGCCGACGGCTTCCGCATATTTGAGATAGGTTTCGACCGAGGCGACCACGACGCGGGCCTCGATGGTGATCAGTTCGATCCCGACCAGCGAAACCTTGACCCACGCATCGATGACGATCCCCTTGTCGAGGATCCGATCGACGACCTCAGCGAGGCTGGAAGAGTTGGTGGATTTCTGAACGCGTGCCATGACGCTTCTCCTTGTGATTGCGCTTGAGCTACTGCAATGCGCCGGGACAAGTCGTCGACCCGCCGGCATTTCGAAGCAGCAAGCAAAGGGCCAGATAGCGACGCCTTGGACGAAAAAAGAAAATGCCACTTAAACAGGATCTTATGGCCGATGCTCTCGGCCAGTTTCGTGCCTTTGCGAAGAGATGCGGGGGGCTTCGCCCGAGCGGTGGGTGGCAGCGCCCGTCATTCTTGGCGAAGTCGTCGAAGCAATGCGGCAGCGCCGCGAGACGATTTTACGAAAATGAATTTCTAAGATTGAACGCGTTCTTCTCCTGCCTTCGGGAAAAGGATGCCGAAGGTCCGGCTCAGCGCCCGGAAAAGTCGAGCGCGCCGGTCAGATCGCCGAGCTTGCCGCTGCCGGCCGCGGCCATCGCGGCGTCGCGCCTTTTGAGACCGTCGAGTTCCGGCAGGTCGAATTGCCGCGTGATGAAGCGCAGGATCGATGTCGTGTCATAAAGCGTGTGGTCGACAGTGCCGCGCCTGGCGTAGGGCGAAACGATCAGCGCCGGAATGCGCGTGCCCGGACCGAAGCGATCGCCCTTGGGCGGTGCGACATGATCCCAGAAGCCGCCGTTCTCATCATAAGTGATCACGACCAGCATATGCGGCCATTGCGGGCTCTTCTCGAGATGGTGGATGAGAGCGACGAGATGCTCGTCGCCGGATAGAACATCGGCATAGCCCGGATGCTCGTCGAGATTGCCTTGCGGCTTGTAGAAAGCGACCTGCGGCAATGTCCCTTCATCGATCGCCTTGATGAATTTGGTGCCGCCTAATCCGCCGTCGCGTAGATGTTCAGCCCGCGCCTTGGTGC
Source organism: uncultured Alphaproteobacteria bacterium (assembly GCA_963704745.1). Lineage (GTDB taxonomy): Bacteria > Pseudomonadota > Alphaproteobacteria > Rhizobiales > Beijerinckiaceae > Methylovirgula. Next base: position 1,129,764 of record OY969936.1, on the reverse strand, counting down.
CCGGCGCCATGTCGGCGAAATAATTGAAGGGCTGGTGATGGTATTGGAAGTCGGGAACCGGCTTGCCGTTCGTGCCGTCGAGCGCTGCCTGCCAGGCGCCGGCATAATAGGCCCAGCTGATGCCCTTGGCACTCAAGAGATCGCCGATATTGGTCATCGTCTGCGGCGGCAGCACCCACGGGCTCGAAGGATCGGCATAGGCGGGATCGCCGCCCGGCGCCGGTTTGATGGCGCTCGGCTGAAACGGCGGCTCGATCGTATTGACGGCATAGAAATCCGGTGTGAGCGCGCCATCCGAAACGAATTTCGGCTTGCCCTCCAGCGCCGATTTCGGCGCGCTCTCGGCCGGCTTGAGAGAGACACCGTCGGCTTCCACGACGGAGATGAGCTTTTTCGCCGGGCTCTTGTCGGCATTGGGATAGAAAGGCGCGCAGGAGCAAATCAGGAAGAAATGATTGAGGAAAGATCCGCCGAAGGAACCCATGAAGAAATTATCGGCGAGCGTATAGCGCCGCGCGACCGACCAGAGCGGCAGTTTCGAGCCGTCGTAAGTGCCCATGACGAGACCGCCCGAATCGGCGTAGGCGGCGAAGCGATCGTTCTTGCCGCCGTCGATCTGCATCTGATTCTCATAGAATCTGTGCCAGAGATCGCGCGTCGCGACCGAAATCGGCAGATTAAAACCCTTGGGATCGTCGATCGCGAAAGGCGCATTCGGCAAATGCGCCGTCTTCGCCTCTTCGATTTGCGGCGTCACGCCTTTGCCGGTGAGCCCGCCCCAAATCGGCGGCAGCTCCTTCAGGACGGATCCGTCGCGGTCGCGCTGAAGCGACATTTCCGGCGTCACATGATCGAGCCCGTTGGCGCCCGGGAAATGCCCGTAGAGATTATCGAAGCTGCGGTTTTCGGCATAAAGCACGACGATGGTTTGGATCTTCGCGAGGTCCTTCGCGGACACGCCCGCCGCCGCTGCCTGCGGCAGTGACAGAGCCGCGCCGAATGCCGCCATGAAAAGCGCCGCGGCGCCGCCGATCCGAATTTTCATGTCGCGCCTCTGTCCAGCCGCCGCCCGGCCGCCGGATCACGTTCGATCTGTCGTCCGCCATAGTGCAGAGTTTTGACAGCGGCGTGTCAAAGGGCGACGGCTCACGCCTCGCCGAGCCATTTCTCGCCGGTCAGCTCTCGCCGCGCCTTTTCGAGCTCTTCCGTATAGCGGCGCAGCACATGCGCCTCGGTCAGCATGCCGACGATCCGCCGATTGTGAAGATCGCCGAGCACCGCGAGCGCCTCGCTCTCGCTGCGTTCGAAGAGATCGGCCGCATGCTTGATGTTCATCGAAGGCAGCAGCACATCCTCCTGGTAGCGGAGGAGCTTTTCGATCGGCGCCTGCGGGTCCTCGCCATTGGCGACGGACAAATGCGCATCGGTCACAGAGACGAGGCCGGCATAGTGCCCCGCCATATCGACGGCGACGACCCATTGCATCGAGCCGAGCGGAAACTCCTCCATGAAATCGGCGATCTTTTGATCCGATCGTACCGTTCGCACATCGGTCTTCATCATGCGGCCGACGGTCAGCGTCCGCATCCAGCTGACATCCTGGGCGCTGCGAATGGATTCGCCGCGCAGATGCAGGCGCCAGGTCGCGAAAGAATAGCCGAAGGTCTGCCGCACGATCAGCGAGACGATCGTCGAAGCGATCAAAACCATGATCACAACCTGCAAATCCCCGGTGATCTCGAGGGCGAGAAAGCTCATGGTGAGGGGTCCGCCGATGATCGCGACGGCGAGCGCCGACATGCCGACGGTCGCATAGACCGCGGTATCGGGGACGATGGTGGGTGCCAGCATCGGCAATAGGAGGGCGAAGACCTTGCCGATCATCGCCCCAAGGAAAAGCGAGGCGAAGAAAAGCCCGCCGCGAAATCCAGAGCCGATCGAGACCGCGGAGGCGATCGATTTCAAAAGGACAATGACGCTGAGCCCGAGGAGATCGCCGCCCGTCGAGCGGAATAGCTCGGCCAGGGCCCCATGGCCCGAAGAGAGAACCTTGGGCGTCAGCAGGGCGAGACCGCCGAGAACGCAGCCGCCGATGGCGGGCTGCAGAAACACCGGCAGGCGGCTGCGCTTGAACAAGAATTCGACGAAAGTCACGGCCCGCATGATCCCGATGCCGACCGAGGAACAGAATAAAGCCAGCATGAGCAGCGCGGCGAGATCGGATCGGGTGACGCCAGTCATCGTCAAGAGCGGACCGACAAAGATCTCCCCCCGGATTCCCAGCGCTTTGACGACGAGCACGCTGCTGATCGAAGCCGCCATGATCGGCGCGAGCCCGAAAGGCGTATAGGTGCCGACGATCAGTTCGAAGGCATAAAAGGCACCGGTCAGGGGGGCGCCGAAAGCCGCGCCGATGGCCCCCGCCGCACCACAGCCGACGAGGGTGCGCATGTCGCTGCGCCGCAATTTGAGGGCGGCGCCGATCACCGAGGCGAGGCCTGAGGCGGCTTGGGTGAAGCCCGCTTCGGTTCCGACCGAGCCGCCAACTCCGGTCGAAACCACGGTCTGCCCCGTAATCAGCAGGCTGTCGACGAGCGACATGCGGCCGCCCTGAAGGGCATTCGCTTCGATCGGATCGATCGGCCGCCGCGGCCGCCATTTCCTGATCAAAAGACCGGTAGCCCCGAGCACCACACCACCGATGACCGGCACGAGAGCCAGAAACGGCGAGTCCAGATTGGCAAGACCGCTGAGAGTGCCGCTGAGGGGAACGCCGAAAAGCAGGTGGTGAAGCAGACGCACCATCGTCCGAATGAGCGCAACGATAGCGCCGGCAAAGGCGCCGACAAGCACCGCAACGCCGATCAGCGCGAATTCACTCCGCCGCACGAGCGCGCGCAGCCGCGCGGGCACATTGAAGCGTCCGCGTTCGGAACTCAGCGTCGGCGCAGCAGAATCCATCGACTCACTCGGCCCTGCCTCATAACTCGCAGGCGACCTCTCCTCGACGCAAGGGGTTCGGCGGTTCATCCCCTTTGATCGGCGGCCCTTTCCGGCCCGTTTCCGCGGGAATGCTGCGCAAATTCCGGGCCGGCCGACCCGGCTCGGACCAGCTGAGGCTGCGCCGGAAGGGCGAGGAGCCCTCCCGCCAGCCTGATCTTGCCGCTTGCGCAATGACGCGTCGTCTTCGGCGAAAATGCGACGTGCCGCGCGGCGGCCGGTTGCCGCAGATCAATGCGCGGCCGCCGGGCCCGCGCTTGTCTCCCATTTCGACCAAAAGGACGGGAAAGCAAGCGCACCATGGCACGGATCGCCGTAATCGTCGGACAGCCGAAACACAATAGCTTTTGTGAAGCTCTGGGCGATGCCTATCGGCGCGGCGCCGAGGCCGGCGGCCATGTGGTGCGTCTCTTCGTCCTGGCTAAGATGAGCTTCGATCCGATCCTCCACGATGGCTTCGACAAAGAGCAGAAACTGGAGCCGGATCTCGCCGAAGCCCAGGCTGCAATCGTCTGGGCCGATCATCTGGTTCTGATCTTCCCGCTCTGGTTCGGAACGATGCCGGCGCTTCTCAAGGGCTTCATCGAGCGCGTTTTCCAGCTCGGCGTCGTTGCCGAAAAAGGCCCCGGTGCGACAGGCTATCGGCCGCTCATGACCGGCCGCTCGGCGCGGATCATCATCACTATGGGCATGCCGGGCCTCGTCTATCGCTGGTTTCTCGGCGCCCATGCGCTGAAAATGCTCGAGCGCAATATTTTGCGCTTCGTCGGCTTCGGCCCGGTTCGCTCGCGTCTCTACGGAACGGTCGATGTCGTCGACGACGAGCGGCGGCGCCGCTGGCTCGCCGAAGTCGAAGCGATCGGACGCCGGGCAGGCTAGAGCCGGTCCCACATGATCGGGATCGGCTCTATTTCAAAGATCTGGAGCATGTCCGTTATGAGACATCGGGTATACCCGATGTCTAAAATATCGGAAAAGTCTCCCAACTTTTCCGGGACATGCTCCAGCGGCGTATTCCAGGTGAAAAGGATGAATAAAATCGTAGCGGTCTTGGATCAGTGCATCACCTGCCCCCTGCATCGTCGCCAATTTCACTTGCCACCAAGTCTTTCATCGGATCTTTTCATTGGATCATTTCATTTAGCCGATGTATCGAGCGGAGGCGGCGTTCCCGTCAGCAAGATGTCAGACTAAATGAAAACTTCGGCACCGCCCGAACAGGTTGGAACCTTCGTCTGCGTCACCGGCCCGTCCGGCGCGGGCAAGGATACGCTGATCCGGCTGGCCCGTGCCCGGCTCGGCGACGATTTGCGGTTTCTGTTTCCGCGCCGTCTCGTGACGCGGCCGCCATCGCCTTTCGAAGACCATGCAATCCTGTCGCCGGCGCAGTTCGACGAAGGCATTCGCGACGGGCTTTTCGCGCTCCATTGGCGGGCGCATGGATTGGGCTACGCCATCGATCGCGCGATCCTGCCGGCGATCGCCGCCGGCAGAACGGTCGTCTGCAATGTCTCGCGCAATTCGGTTGCTGCGGCGCGGGAAAAATTCGCGCATGTGAAAGTGGTGTTCGTCACGGCACCGCAGACGGAGATCGCCGCAAGGCTCGCGGCGCGGGGGCGCGAGGCGGCCGCCGATCTCTCCGAACGTCTGCTCCGCAATGCAGATGATGCCGGCCATGCCCGTGCCGACATCGCCATCGCCAATATCGGCAAGCCGGAAGACGCCGCAGGAGAACTCAGGCGCTTTCTCATCGCGCTCCACGGCGCGACAGTTTGATCAAAATGCGTGCGAGCCTCGATAGTCGTCATGGCAAGCGGCCGGCAGTCTTGCCAAACGACTAAAGTGCGGAGCGCCCGTTCGGGCGCAGCGAAGCATTCTTGCGAAGAACGCCGCGACCATGGAATATCCGTCTTTGGTCGGAGGCACAAAGACGGGCGCAGGCGCGGCGTTTCGACGCGAGAGCATATTCCGAATAAGTTGCGCGACTTTTTCGATAAGAACATGCTCCACTTTATTGATTTTGAGCGTTTTCTTTTCGATCGGATGATTCCATCCGATCAGAAAACGCTCGAGAGCGGGATGAGGAAAAGTGGGAACCGGTTTTCCGGCCGCATCCCGCTCTAAATTATTAGAATCGATCACGTTTCTGAAGACATCGGATATATCCGATGTCTCAATCATGGCTTTGGATTGATTCAATCCAAAGTCATCGTGATCTCGCGGCGCGAGCCGGCCGGCTGTCGCCTCTTCGCGCAAAATTCATGTCGGAAAAATCATTTCGTGCGGATTGCCTCGCAAGCGAGCAATCGGCAAAATCCCCCTTGCTTCGAACAAAGAATATGCTCTCGACGTTTTCGCGGCCCCGGCAGTGCCTCTCGTCGGCCCGAGTTGGGCCGCCGAATCAGGCCCTGTCCCTGGCATTCCTCGAGCCCTGTTCAATTTTGTTTGACCTTGATTCGTTGCATTCGTGGCCCAGGAGACGCTGCGCCCAAGAAGTGCTTGCAGGCGGAGGCGAAGCCGGCCTAACATTAGGCCATGGTGCAGACACTCATCACTATTCGCGATGCGCGGGAAAGTGACGCTCAGGGGATCGCCGAGGTGCATGACGCGGCTTGGCGTCATGCCTATAGCGGCATCATCCCGGGGCGCGAGCTCGAGCGCATGATCGCGCGCCGCGGCCCGAGATGGTGGCACTCCGCGATCGTTCGCGGCTCGCGCCTTCTCGTTCTCGATTTCGACGAGTTGATCGGCGGTTATGCGAGCTATGGCCGCAATCGCGTGCCCGCCATGGCCTATGGCGGCGAGATCTTCGAACTCTATATCGCGCCGGAATTCCAGGGTCTCGGCTTCGGCAGAAGATTGTTTTCGGCGGCCCGGAAAGATCTCACCGAACATGGCTATGCGTCTTTCCTCGTCTGGGCCTTGGCGGACAATGACGGCGCCGTCGCCTTCTATCGTCGGCTCGGCGGCAAGATGGTGCGGCGCGCCTATGAACGCTTCGGCTCCGAGCTCAGAGAAAGAGTCGCTTTCGCCTTCGAATGAGCCGGCCGCGGCAATGAGCCGGTGCCGCGCAGCCTTCCTCACGAAGCCGGCTGGACCAGGGCATGAATCTCAACGCGATCAAGATCGGCGAAAATCCGCCCTACGACGTCAATGTCGTCATCGAAGTGCCGATCGGCGGCGAACCGATCAAATATGAGATGGACAAGGAGGCCGGCGTGCTCGTCGTCGATCGCTTCCTCTATACCGCGATGCGCTATCCCGGCAATTATGGATTCATCCCGCATACTTTGTCGGAAGACGGCGATCCTTGCGACGTCATCGTCGCCAATACGCGCGCGATCGTGCCCGGCGCCGTGATGAGCTGCCGCGTCGTCGGCGTCCTCCTCATGCAGGACGAGAGTGGCAATGACGAAAAAATCCTCGCCGTGCCTTCGACGAAGCTCACCAAGCGCTATGAGAATATCAACGACTACAAGGATCTGCCGGAGATCACCTTGCAGCAGATCGAGCATTTCTTCACCCATTACAAGGATCTCGAACCGAACAAATGGGTGAAGATCCTGCGCTGGGGCAATGCCGAAGAGGCCCGCGCCATCGTCATGCAGGCGATCGAGCGGGCCAAGAGTGGGAAACCGGGCTGATACTGAATCTCTCTGGCTAGAACCGATCTTTCCCGCTGTCATTGCGAGCGAAGCGAAGCAATCCAGTCTTGTTTCGGTGCTTCTGGATTGCTTCGCTTCGCTCGCAATGACGCCTCACGATAACAGTCATCGTCTACGAGATTTGGTATTACAGCCTATCATCGTCGCGTTAGGGATCGTCACCCGCAAGGGCGGAGACGCGAAGCGGCTCCGTGCGCCAGTTGCGCATAGAGCCCGCCCGCGCGGGTTCGCGCGGGAACACCAATCTTTTTATGGGCCGTCGGGCACTTCAACAAAAAACGGCAACCAAAATTCAAACAGGTTTGGCGCGTCGGGAGGCAATTTAGCACAAACTTCGGCTAGAAATTCGTCACCAAAATGCTTCCGCCAAATTACAGATGTCAATGCCATGATAAGCGTTGTGATTTCATTTAAGGCTGTTTGCACCTCAACCATAAGCCGTTGTTGCGCGGCAATTAGGTCTTGCTCTCCAATCTCTCTGAGGATCCTGTGTAAAATTATAAACTCGCTCATAAAGTAGAAGGAGTTGAAATTCGACACCGAAAAGTACCAGTTCCATTCGCTGTCAAACTCCGGATTCGCAGCCGCGAGAGCACAAGCTGCTTCGATGTCCGCGTCAAATGGATGATGAAAAGCATAGGAATTTCGAATTTTGCTCAACAGATTCGATTCACCAAACAACTTATTGAGTGCATCCAACGCATTTCGCCCTCCCTGATCCAAGAGAGGCAGATAGTCCTTCTGGAGTGGCGATTTCAGAAAGCGATTGGTGATTATTTTCACCCAAGTCTCATGAAGCACTCCCACAACCACACGCAACAGCATTTGCGTTTGTGCGCCGGAAAGCGTGCTTTCAACCTCATCATCTGGTGTCTTGTTCGTCGAGAAAAGGACTAGCTTTGAAAATAGGGTAATCTGGTTGGCAGCATATCCGAGCAGAATGAACAAAGCGCGTTCGTTGGCAGGCATCGCAAACAACTTATCTTTGGACACCTTTATTTTCAAAATATCTCTCACGGCGCAAGCCTCGCAATCGTCCAGCCGCTAACATTGTAGCTACAGCCGATCTCCGCAAGCGTCTCCGCGCCCTTTTCGCGGCGCTGGACGGCCTCGCTATCACTATGCGGAACGCTAAATTATCGCTCGTCGATATATTCAAGCACGCGCGCGATTTGCTTGGCGGCGGGCAGCGTGAAGCGCAACCGCCTCACAGACCGTGCTTCGCCCAGATAGCTTTCATCTGCTCGTCCGTCGCAAATTCGCCGCGCTCGGCCGCCGCGTCCGATTCCGCAAGGTCGGCGTCTTCCTCCGGCGTCAGCGTGTAAACGGGCTGCTCCTTACCGGCGAGTTGCATGACCACGCGGGCAATCTCGTCTTGATGTTCCATCGGGACATGGCGCAAGGCTTCGATGGCCTCATCCAAAAGCTTCGTCATTCTGTCACCTCTCATCACCAAGCTTAATCAACAGGGTAGCATACCAACCCAAAAATTGCCGCAACTACTTAAACCGCTGGCGGCGGCCGCAAAATCTACCACTCGCAAAACGCGCTTAAGATTCCCGCGTCAGCCTGAACACCGCCTGGTCGCCGAACAAATTCCACACCCACCAGGGCGCATGAACGAGCATGGGCGCGCCGAACCGATCGAGCGCGACGCCACGCTCGATCTTGGCGCCCATCACCTCGACGAGCGTGACGAAATCGCGGATCGTGCAGAAGTGGATGTTCGGCGTCTCATACCAGGCATATTGCAAATTCTCGGTGATCGGCATGCGGCCCTTCAGGGCGATCTGGGCGCGGATGCGCCAATGGCCGAAATTCGGGAAGGAGACGACCGCGTGGCGGCCGATCCGCAACATGTGTTCGAGCACTTTGCGCGGCTGCCGCGTCGCCTGCAAGGTCTGCGAGAGAATCACATAATCGAAGGCATCGTCGGGATAATCGGCAAGGTCCGTGTCGGCATCGCCCTGCACCACCGAGAGGCCCTTGGCGACGCAATCATTGACGCCGCGCTGAGAGAGCTCGATGCCCCGCGCGTCGACGCCGCGCTCCTCCGCGAGGAGGCGCAGCAAAGTGCCGTCGCCGCAGCCGACATCGAGCACCCGGCTCTGCGGCTCGACCATATTGGCGACGACGAGAAGATCGACGCGCGCGGTGCGCGACAAGGTCGTTGTCCGGTCTAAGAGCTTTTCCGCGGCCTGTTGCCCGGCAGAGTCATCGGACAAGGTCAGGGCTTTCCTTCGGCTGCCGGCAGGCCGCGCGCCCGCGCCGCGGCTTCGAGAAAGCCGCGTGTCGTCGCGATGAATTCGGGGACGTCGAGCAGAAAGGCGTCATGGCCGCGATCCGTCTCTATGTCGACGAAGGAGACCGATGCGCCAGAGGCATTGAGCGCATGCACGATCGCGCGTGACGCCGTCGTGGGATAGAGCCAATCCGAATTGAAGGACACGACGCAAAAACGCGTCTTGGTTCCCTTGAAGGCTTGAGCGAGCGAGCCGTTGTAATCGTCGGCGAGGTCGAAATAATCGCAGGCCCGCGTCACATAGAGATAGGAATTGGCGTCGAACCGGTCGACGAAGCTGGTGCCCTGATAGCGCAGATAATTCTCGACCTGGAAATCGGCATTGAAGGAGAAGGTCGGAGCGGCGCGGTCCTGCAGCTTGCGGCCGAATTTGCGCTGCAGTGCTTCATCCGACAGATAGGTGATATGCGCGGCCATGCGGGCGACGGCGAGGCCCTTCGTCGGGCTCACGCCGAAATCGAGATAGCGGCCGTTCCGCCATTCCGGGTCGGCCATGATCGCCTGCCGGCCGACCTCGTGGAACGCGATGTTTTGCGAGGAATGTTTCGCCGCCGTGGCGATCGGCATGGCCGCAAACACCCGCTCCGGATAGCTCGCCGCCCATTGCAGCACCTGCATGCCGCCCATCGAGCCGCCGATGACGCCAAACAGCGTCTCTATCCCCAAATGATCGATCAACATGGCCTGGGCGCGGACCATGTCGCGGATGGTGACGAGCGGCAGATCGAGACCATAGGCACGGTTCGTCACAGGATTGAGCGAGGCCGGCCCCGTCGTGCCCATGCAGCCGCCGACCACATTCGAGGCGATCACGAAATAGCGGTCCGTGTCGATCGGCCGGCCGGGCCCTACCATCACCTGCCACCAGCCGGGCTTGCCGGTGACCGGATGGACATTGGCGACATGCTGATCGCCGGTCAGCGCATGACAGACGAGGATCGCATTGGATTTAGCGGCATTGAGCGTGCCATAAGTCTGGTAAGCGATACTGAGCGGGCTCAGAGCGACGCCGGCATCCATTTTGAGCGGGCGCGCGGCATCGAAGCGCACGGCGAGACTGTGCGGCGCATCCGCCTCGAGCTGGCTCACGGCCTTCGGAGTCTGAATGATCGTCACGGGCTTGTCGGCTCGCTCGAAAACGCGATAAACCTACTGTTCGCTTTGCCGAACACTATGTTTGTTATGTAGAAGCGCCTTGAAGCAAGTGTCAAGATGAACCTGTAGCGTAAGGTGAATCTCGGCGGGCGCTTTCAACGCGAAAGGCTTTTCAGGCGAATGCAATTCGCTCTAAAAAGCACCCCGAACCCATTTTAGGCCGTTTATGCTGGACCGACCCGCCTCCGAAACTTTGGCTGATCTGCGCGCCGAGATCGATCGCATCGACGCGCGCCTGCATGAGCTTTTGATGGAGCGCGGCGAAATCATCGACCGGCTGATCGCCGCGAAAGCCGGCGCCGGCGGCGCCTTCCGGCCGGACCGCGAGGCCGAGATGATGCGCCGCCTCGTCTCCCGCCACAGGGGCATTCTGCCTCTCGACACGGTGGAGAGCATCTGGCGCATCATCATTTCGACCTTCACTTATGTGCAGGCGAATTACAGCGTGCATTGCGATGTTTCCGGCGGCGATGCGCCGATGCGCGATGGCTGCCGCTTTCATTTCGGCTTCACCGTGCCCTTTGTGGCGCATCAGGGGACGGCCGGCGTGATCGACGCCGTCGCCGCGTCCGACGGCGATCTCGGCCTCGTCAAGGTTGACGGCGGCGCTGCGGCCGGCGCTTGGTGGACGGGTCTCACGGCGGCTTCCGCGCCGAAGATCATTGCCCGCCTTCCTTTCGTCGAAAGGCCGGACCATCCGGCCGGCCTGCCGCTGTTCGTGATCGCCAAGCCGCTGACCGAGGCCGCGGCGCGCGATGTCGTCCTTTATGCGCTCGCAGTCGAACCCTGGCGGCCCGGCGTGCCGGCCCACCTCGCGGCGCTCGGGGCGGAGATCCTGGGCTCGGTACCGGAAGGCGAAGGCATTTCTCTTCTGATTGCGGCGCCAGGAACGGTGACGGAGACCGAGTTGCGCAAAGCCTGCCTGACCGGCGGCGCGACGGCGACGAGCCTCGTCGAGGTCGGCAGCCATGCCGCGCGCTTCGACCTCGGCAAATCCGCATCCCCGGCACCATCGGCGCAAGGCGCAAAGGGATAGGCTGCCGAAAGGCGAGGCTTTTTCCTGGCGAGGCCGGAGCCGCGAATGCTAGTTTCTTGACATTGAGCCCAATGTGGTGACGTGGACATTCATGCCGCCCGCATCACGCATTCGGCGCGCAGGAGTATCATGATGAAGTCCTTCGATGGCGCCGGGCGGCCGCAGCCGCGGCCGGGCGTGCTGGCGATCGATCCCTACCTCCCTGGCAAGAGTGGCGGCGGCGCCGGCAAAGTTCATAAGCTTTCATCGAATGAAACGCCGCTCGGTCCCTCCCCGCGCGCCAAGGAGGCGTTCAAACGCGTCGCCGATCGGCTCGAAATCTATCCCGACGGAACCGCGACGGCGCTGCGCGAAGCGATCGGCGCCCGTTACGGCCTCGATCCGGCACGGATCGTCTGCGGCGCCGGCTCGGACGAGCTGATCTCGCTCCTCGCTTATGCCTTCGTGGGGCCGGGCGATGAGGGCATCTGCACGCGGCACAGCTTTTCGATCTATCGCATCGCGATCCTCGCGGCCGGCGGCACTCCGGTGATCGCGCAGGAGAAGAATCTGACCGCCGATGTCGATAAGATCCTCGCCGAGGTCACGCCGAAGACGAAGATCGTCTTTCTCGCCAATCCGAACAATCCGACCGGGACCTATCTTCCTTTCGGCGAGATCAATCGCCTGGCGATGGCCTTGCCGCGCAACATTCTGCTCGTGCTCGATGCCGCTTATGCCGAATATGTGACGCGCAATGATTATTCGCCGGGGCTCGAACTCGCCTTGACGAGCCAGAATGTCGTGATGACGCGGACTTTCTCGAAGATCTACGGTCTCGCCGGTCTCCGGATCGGCTGGTGCTATGCGCCCGCCGCCATCTGCGACGCGCTCAATCGCATCCGTGGCCCTTTCAACATCAGCACGGCGGCGATCGAGGCGAGCGTCGCGGCGCTCACTGATCTCGACCACATCGACAAGGCGATCGCCCATAATGAGACCTGGCTCAATTGGCTGGCGCAGGAAATTGCCGGTCTCGGCATCGCGGTCACGCCGAGCGTCGGCAATTTTCTTCTCCTGCATTTCGAGAACCCTGCCCAGGCACGTGCTGCCGACGCTTTCCTGACGAGCCGCGGCCTGATCCTGCGCGCCGTCGACGTCTATGAGCTGCCGCAGTGCCTGCGACTGTCGGTCGGGACCGAGGAGGCGAACCGGCTCGTGGTCGAGGCCCTCGGAGAGTTCATGCAAGTCGAAGGCGGTCCGCGTGACTGACAGTCTCGGGAGACCGCTCGCGACGCCCCTCTTCGATCGCATCTGCCTGATCGGTCTCGGCCTCATCGGCTCCTCGCTCGCCCGGGTCGTGCGCCACAAAGGGCTCGCCCGCACCATCATTGCGGCCGATGCAAATGCCGACGTGCGCCGGCGCGTCGCCGAGCTCGGCCTCGCCGACAAAGTGGCGGAGACCGCCGAACTCGCTGTGCATGATGCCGATCTCGTCATTCTCTGCGTGCCGGTCGGGGCGATCGGCGAGGTGGCGCGGCAGATCGCGCCGCATTTGCGCGCCGGCGCCATCCTGTCCGATGTCGGTTCGGTCAAAGCTTCAGTGATCGCCGATGTGGCGCCTTGCCTGCCCGAGGGCGTGCATTTCGTGCCGGCCCATCCGGTCGCCGGCACCGAGCAATCCGGCCCTGATGCAGGCTTTGCCAGCCTGTTCCGCAACCGCTGGTGCATTCTGACGCCGCCGCCGGAGGCCGATCCTAAGGCCGTGGCAAAGCTCGGCGCATTTTGGACGGCGGCGGGCGCCAATGTCGAGATCATGACCCCGGCGCATCATGATCTCGTGCTTGCCATCACCAGCCATGTGCCGCATCTCATCGCCTACAACATCGTCGGCACCGCCGCGGATCTCGAGGAAGTCACGCAATCCGAGGTCATCAAATTCTCGGCCGGTGGTTTTCGCGATTTCACCCGCATCGCCGCCTCCGACCCGACCATGTGGCGCGATGTGTTCCTGAACAATAAGGAGGCTGTGCTCGAAATGCTCGGCCGCTTCAGCGAGGATCTGACCGCTCTGCAGCGGATGATCAGGCGCGGCGACGCCCAGGGCCTCTTCGATCTCTTCACCCGCACGCGGGCGATAAGGCGCGGCATCATCGAACAGGGCCAGGAGACCGCCGCACCTGATTTCGGGAGGCGGAAGGATGAGGCGAATGGAGAGTAGAACATAATCCGTATTATGGCGCATCCGCCACCGAGGCCGCGCAATGAGCCGCGCAGCAATAGGCAGTAAATATCGTGACCTCAACCATTGCGCTCCACAGCGCACGGAGTCACTGATATGAGTATGGCTGCAATCGAACGGATCATCGAAAGCCCTTATACGGCCCTATCTGTGGCCCTTGTATTGGGCGCTCTCGCGCTTAGCGGGAGATTTAGCGTGGTCGCGTCACAGATGTTTTTGGCTGCCACGTGGGCAGTTATTGTCATCGCCTTGCGAAGCCAAACTTGGCAAATCATGGTCGGGGTGGCTGCTATATCTGCAGGCTCCCTATTACTGCTTGGATATTGGTTTCGTCCAGAAGCTGTTACAATTGATCTATCTAAGAACGAAGGGATTTTGATACCAAGTAACGCCCCTATGCCTGAGTTAGCTCGCAAGTGTGGACTGCCAGATAATGCGCTAGCTGTTTTTATTGGCTCTAATCTCGCTTGGAGTACGCGCTTTCCTCACATTGTTTTGGAGATGGCTGATGAACAGATGCTTGTCATCGATAAAGACGGCAATCACAATTTAAAGGTTACGGTTCTCAGAATTTTTGATGATAGAGATGATATTATTGCAAGAATAGATGAAGATGGGTTTTGGGTTCAAAATACACTTAGAAGAAAGAGACCGGATCAAAGCACGCTTATCGTCTATGATCACAATGACACAGAAGTATTAAAGCTAAAGTATCTAAACCCGCGAGCTATTTCTGTCCAAGGTGTGTTTCGTCATGCAAAGATAAAACCAGCATATCTCGTCGTTACGCCGACTGCCGCTATCCAAATGCCGAACTCTAATCGAATTATGAATTCGTGCTTTGGAGAAATGGCTGCCGACATAAGTTTGGGCGCTAACGGTGCTTTTACTCTTGGCCGAGCTCGATAGGTACCTTGCTAAGTATCCTCCAGCCTCCCCATCAAATTGCAGTTCCGCCAGACAAGCCCAGAAAAAAGTCGCCGCAAATATCCCTCGCGCGAGCTTGCTGGTAATCGAGGCGTCCGTTTCATGCGGTCGAACTCGGCGCGACCGATCGGCCCGATACCGCGAGCCTCTTCTTGGACGATAAATTCTTGTAATCGCCCCGTTTTTATCGCCTCAAACAGCCTTAACGCGTTGATTCCTCGTCAGAATCGCATTAAATAGGTTGACACATTCAACACGTTCAACATATATATAAAAAAGCAGGAGCGGCAAGCCGCTCCTGCTGGTTAGTCCTCTAAATAAGAGGATGCGGTGATGGGGATGCCAGCCCCAAAACCACAGAGGATACCAAAGCATCCTCGTAACCTCCTTATCGGCGTCAACACCGCCGATTGTGTCCGTTGCTCACGGATATTGCCGGCTCTTGTGGGGCCGGAATTGGTGCGGAGGCGGTGGGATTCCAACCCACGGGGGAGCTTTCTGAGGGCCGACCCCTACGGTTTTTAAGACCGCTGCATTCAAGCGCTCTGCCACGCCTCCAAGCTTTATGAGGCTCCTTCCAATTCTTCGGCGGGAGCCTCGCTCTCTTTCAACTTTGCTTCAAGAAATCCAAATCTTTTCGCGGCAGATTTCGTTACATACCAAAAGTCTGAATTTGGGAAAGCCGGATCTGATGCCACCAAGTCGTTGGCGGCATAGGCGGCCAATCTATCGCGAGCATCCTTGGCGCGAACGCCTATCCCAAATTTGGCAGCGATTGGGATCAAGTGTCCTGACGTAAACCCCCCGCTAAAATCGTGATACATTTCCGAGAGAATAATTCGCCAAACGAATGAAATTGACCCCGGCTGCCGACCGCCGCGGGCTCGCGAGGTATGTTCCGGCGATTTTGGCGCGGTCTCGTTTTCAGAAGCATCAGCAGAGGATTTCGTGTCTTGCTGAGATGGTTTGCGAAATTTATCACGGGCGAGCTTCATTCCTCGCAGGACGGCTTCCGCGATTTCAAGATCGTGGCGCATGCGAGCGATATCCGCCTCTCGGGCGGCAATAGAAGAATCGATTTCGGCGGTCTCGTCCATAAGTGACTCTATGCCACAGATTTGGATCGCCTACAATTAAAAAGACCGGAAACTGACCGTTTCTATCCGTGCATATTTAGTCGTTCAAATCAAACGGCCCGTTCGTCATAAAGAACAAATCATATACTTGTGTCGCGGGGATAATTCCCTAAGATTATCCGTTAAAATAAAACCTTATCGCTCAATACAGCGGCGGCAGGCGGATCGAGGTGCGCACTGGCCCGATGCTGAGAAGTCCGCTATCAAAACTGACCGGCAGATGCAGAGGCTGCGGCCCCGCCGCCGCGTCATGGCTGCCGCCGCCAAGGAGGCTCGCCAGCAGCGAGCCGGCATCGATAAGCGCGGGATCGACGCCGAGCCGGCGCAGCACGGGCTCGAAGCCGAGGCAATCCGTTTCGAGCCGCCCTTGGAGCCGATGCGCCGGATCGACGCTCAGCACCCCATGCGCGCGGAATTGGGTTTCGCCGCGCGTCATGTTGACATCCGCGAGATCGACATGGCCGCTGGCGGATCGCCACTGATCGAGCGTGTATGTCAAGGTCCGGGCCGGATCGAAACTCGCTTGGGTAATGTCCCCTTCGGCAGTGACATCGGCCGGCGAAGCACCGCCGAGAAGCGCGTCCACGACGGATACGGACGCCCCATTCAGGACCACGCGGAAATGAACGGCATGATCCGCCCGGCCGGCGTCGCGGGTGATGTCGGCGCGCGCGCGGCCTGCGCGTCCCTCGAGCGGGCCGAGCCCCTGCGCATGTCCTTGCAAGCTCAGCGTTTGGCCCGTGACCGAAACTTCCGCAACATCCTGCGGCAGGCCGCCGAGAAGGATGTCGAGCCGGTCCCAGGCCAGTGACAGATCGACCGCCTTGTCGTCGGAGGTAACAGCGAAGGGCGAGGCGACTTTGACCGTCACGACGCTTGGGCTCATCAATTTTGCGGTCGCCCGGAAGCCCTTGAGAGTGCCGGAATAATGCCGGCCGAAGATCGCGCCCTCGAAATGCGGCTTGCTGCAGGCTATCTCGATCGCGAAAGGAAAGCCGGCGATTTGCCGGTCCGGACAGCTCCAATTCCGGTTGAAGACTTTTTCCCGCGCGATCCAGGCATCGAGGCTCGCAGCGGTCTGCTGGGCCGCGACATACCAAAAGATGGTCCAGGCGAGAATCGCGAAAAGGCCGACGCCCGCCAGCCCGATGAGCCAAGGCCCGAAACGCGGCCGTCGCCTCAGAGTCGTGACCTCAACCGCCATTCATGATCCTCCGTTGCGCCAGTCCCATTCCTTGTGCTGCCAGGCCCTATTTGCAAATCTGGGCGAAACCGCGAGGACGCCTCTGCGGCAAGACGGCTCGCCTATAGCCGATCTCGCCCCTTTGTCACATGAGCATTCTCGTAAAGTCGACCCTATTTTCGATAAGACATTGCGCCTATTTTCGATGTAGAGCATGGGTTTTCCGATCGCATGGACCATGATGGCCGTCCGCACGGGATTCGGTTCTCAAGCAATATGACACAGGCAGCTCTTTCCGCCGCGGATCTCTGGGTCTTCGGCTACGGCTCCTTGATGTGGCGGCCGGGTTTCGCCTTCGCCGAGCATCAGATTGCGATGGTGCGCGGCTATCATCGCGCGCTCTGCGTCTATTCGCATGTCCATCGCGGCACGCCGGACAAGCCAGGCCTCGTTCTCGGCCTCGACCGCGGCGGCTCCTGCAAGGGCATCGCCTTCCGCGTGCCGGCGGCTTCGGCTTCCGAGACCATCGCCTATTTGCGCCAACGCGAGCAGGTGACGCTCGTCTATCGCGAATTGCTCTTGCCGGCCCGGCTCGCCGATGGCCGCCGGATCGTCGCGCTGTCCTATGCGGTCGATCGCCGCCATGTCCAATATGCCGGGCGGCTCGCCAGGCCGGAGCTCGAACGCTTTGTTCGGCAAGGCCATGGCGCTTCCGGCGCCAATCCGGCCTATGTCCGCAATACCCAGGCGCATCTGGCGCAACTCGGGATTTGCGATGCGACGCTCGAATGGCTCGTGCAGCGCTTCGAAGAGGCCGCGTCCAGCCCGGCACAAGAGCGGGTCGGAACGGCGAATAGTATGCCGGTGTTATCGAACCGCTGAGGGATCGGCAAAGCGGCAGGATTCAATGTCCTTCGCGGTCGCGCGCCTTTGCCCCGCATCCACCGCCAGGAGATGAATGTGCCATTCCATGGCCCCGGCGGCCAAAGCCTCCGCGATGAAGGCACGCCGGGCGGAGGCGGCGGTCGTCGGCTCGCTCAGAAAGAGAGCGACCCGGCGGCGGCGGCCCTCGCCATCGCGAGCCACTGCCATCGCGATCGCATCGGCGAAATCCGGGAGCCCGGCGTCAGGCTGGCTGAAATCGGCCTGGAAGACCGAACAAATATAGCGCCGCCCGGAGGCACCGCGCCAAGCGTGAAAGCGCGCGGCCAAAGTCCCGCCGGCGAGGCTTTCGAGCGGCGCATTGCTCGCAGGGGTTTCGTCCGCGGGCTGGTGATGCGAGGCCCTGCTCTCCAGCCCTCTCTCTTGCCTGTGCGGCGCCGACGGATCCCGGCCGGCGATCTTTCTCTGGCTGAAGAGCAAAGGTCGAAGAAGCCGCGAAACCAACCCGCAGCCCGACGGGCGCGCGCCCGCGCGCACCCGTCGGGGCACTTCCATGATCGTCATGATCCTACCCTTATGGCCTCCTGCATGGAGGTGATTCGGCAGGAACAAAGATCGAACGGTTTTTTCGGAAGGTCAAGGCCTCGCTCGGCTTCTCCCAGGCAATCGCATTCGGCTTTTAGTTGATTTTGGTGTGGAAAATGGTTGCGGCGCAGGCTGCGACGGATTTGAAGGATGGGATTCGCCATCGGAGGACCTGATGGAGGCCTTCATGGCCTGCTTTTCTGATCTCGAAGATCCGCGCGACGACAATGCGCGGCATGATCTCCATGAGATGCTGCTGATTGCGCTATGCCCCATGCCGTGCGGCGGCGACGATTGTTCCCACATGGCGCTGTTTCGCCGCGCATATTGATCGCCGAAGGTCAGAGACGCATTGGCGAACCGACCGTCGTCGAAATGCCGGCCGATCATCTGTCGCTTATCTTTCGCTGCGAAGATGACGAGAGAGAAACCCGAGGGGCGGCCCGTTTCTTCGCCTGTGCGGCTCCATGAGTGGACGATGAGTGGACGATGAGTGTGCGACGAGCATGCGGCTTCACGGGTTCCGCCGATCACCGGTCGATCCGGTCCCGGCGGGAACCCGAGGAATGAACTGCGCCGGCGCATGGATCGCAGGTCACGCAGCTTTCAATGCATGGTCTCTGGTTGACATTCGGTCTTCAACAATTTCGCGATCTCGTCTTTGATCTGCAATTTTCGTCGCTTCAATTCGGCCACTCTGGTTTCATTGGCACCGGGATGCGCCCATTCCTTCGCAATTTCACGGTCGAGAGCATCATGACGACGCTGAAGTTCAGCGAGATGGCTCTGCATGGGCATTCCGCGCTCCTTTCGAAGGCTGCTAACGAAGGAATTGTGACACAAGATCGCTTTGATGCGAAGGGGTCAGGAAAAAATTTGCCCGCCGCAGATATGGTGCGGCCGCATGGTAAAGCTTTCGTCAGCGACGCCGGCGCGGCGGAAAAAGGCGCGGCGTGTCGCGGACATTTGAATGCCAGGGTTTTTCGCCCCGCCACATTTTTTGCTGTTTTCAACGCATTCATGCAAACACGGATCAGCAAGAGCTTGGGTGAAGAGATGGGGTTGCGCGCAAACTGTGCCGCTTTCTTGTTTGCGGCTTCGACAGCGATGGCTGCCTGTGTCTTTGCGGCGCCGGCTGCGGCGCAATGGCGCTATTACGACGGCTATCGCTCCTATTCTGCGCCTGAGCAGGATTATCCGGACTATCCGCCATATCCGGGTGGCCCTCCTTCTTACGAACCGCAGCCGCAGCCGCCTGGCAGCTATGGCTATGGCCAGCCCAATGCGGATGAGGCGCCCGACAGCGATGGCGCGCCTCAATCCGGGCCTGATTCAGGCTATGGTCCGCCGCCGCGGCAACTCGACGCGCCGACCGTCGTCGCCCGCGAAGAAATGGAGGCCCAGGCGGGGGCCTCGCCGCGAACGGCCCAAATCGTGCCCAATCCGACCGGACAGCCGCCGGGCACGATCGTCGTCGATACCAAGACGCGGCATCTCTACTACGTTCAGAAGGATGGCCGGGCCATCGAATATGGCATCGGGGTCGGCCGCCAGGGTTTTTCCTGGAAAGGCGCCGCCTATGTCGGGCGCAAGGCCGAATGGCCGCGCTGGATTCCCCCGAAGGATATGTTGAAGCGGCGGCCGGATCTGCCGACGCAGATGGATGGGGGACTCGGCAATCCGCTCGGCGCCCGCGCCCTCTATCTCTTCGAGAACAAGAAGGACACGCTGTTCCGCATCCATGGCACCAATGAGCCCGATACGATCGGCAAGGCCGTGTCATCTGGCTGCATCCGCATGATGAACGCCGACGTGATGGATCTTTACAACCGCGTCGCCGTCGGGACGCGGGTCGTCGTGCTGTGACCTCACCCGCACCGCGCCGTGCCCCCACGCCGCTGTCATGATCGAAAGCCAGCGTCGCTTCCCTTGGTGCGGCGCTCGTGTCCTTGACCTTCGACGCCGTCTCAGGTTTTAGAGCATGTCCTTCATGAGACATCGGATATATCCGATGTCTAAAATATAGGAAAAGTCCGCGCACTTTTCCCCGACACGCTGCAACGCGCATTCGTCGCGGCCTCATCCTGGAGAAAGAGATGCCGAATTGGCCCGTGCACGGCACGATCACCGGTCCCATCGTCATGATCGGCTTCGGCTCGATCGGCCGCGGAACCCTGCCTTTGATCGAGCGGCATTTCGCCTTCGACAAGAACCGGCTCACCGTGATCGATCCGGTCGACAAGGACCGCAAGCTCGTCGATGAGCGCGGCTACCGTTTCGTCAAGCAGGCGGTGCGCCAAGACAATTTCGTCGATCTTCTGAAGCCGCTGTTGACCGAAGGCTCGGGCCAGGCCTTCATCGTCAATCTTTCGGTCGAAGTCTCCTCCGCGGCGATCATCCGGCTCGCCCATGAGCTCGGCGCGCTCTATGTCGACACGGTCTGCGAGCCTTGGCCGGGCTTCTACACGGACACCCGGCTCACCCTTTCGCAGCGCTCCAACTATGCGCTGCGGGCGGAAGTGCTCGATCAGCGCGAAGCGCTCGGCGCCGGCCCGACCGCCATCTCCTGCTGCGGCGCCAATCCCGGCATGGTGTCCTGGTTCGTCAAACAGGCGCTTCTCAACATTGCGGCGGATGTCGATCTAGCCGACGAATCGGGCCTCGCGCTCGAAGAGCCGCAGAGCCGCGAGGAATGGGCGCGGCTCGCCATGCGGCTTGGCGTCAAGGGCATCCACATAGCCGAGCGCGACACGCAACGGGCCAAGACCCCAAAACCTTTCGGCATCTTCGTCAACACCTGGTCGGTCGAAGGCTTCGTCTCGGAAGGTCTGCAGCCCGCCGAGCTCGGCTGGGGCACGCATGAGAGGCACATGCCGCCGGAAGGCAAGAGGCATGGCTATGGGTCGGAATGCGCCATCTATCTCTTGCGGCCTGGCGCCGGCACGCGCGTGCGCTCCTGGACGCCGACCCCGAAGGCGCAGCACGGCTGGCTGATCACCCATAATGAATCGATTTCGATCGCCGACTACCTAACGCTGCGGGAGAATGACGAAGTCGTTTATCGGCCGACCTGCCATTATGCCTATCATCCAGCCGATGACGCGGTCCTCTCCCTGCATGAAATGGCCGGCGCGCAATGGCAGGTGCAGAAAGAGGCGCATATTCTCGACGAGAACGAGATCGTCGACGGGATCGACGAGCTCGGCGTGCTCGTCTATGGCCATGCCAAGAACGCTTATTGGTTCGGCTCGCAGCTTTCGATCGAGGAGACGCGGCGGATCGCGCCTTATCAGAACGCCACCGGCCTGCAGGTGAGTTCGGCCGTGCTCGCCGGCATCGTCTGGGCGCTCGAAAATCCCGAGGCCGGCATCGTCGAGGCCGACGATCTCGATTTCCGCCGCTGCCTTGAAGTGCAGATGCCCTATCTCGGCCCCGTCACCGGCCAATATACCGATTGGACGCCTTTGACCGACCGCGGAATTCTATTTCCCGAGGATCTCGATCTCGAAGACCCGTGGCAGTTCAAGAATGTGATCGTAAGGTAGGAGCGCATCTTCCTTCTTGCACTTGCCGCAGAGGATTGGCCGCCATGCCTGCCGTCCCTCTCCCCGCTTTAGCGGGGAGAGGTAAGGTGAGGGGCCGGGGGATTTGCTTCAATGCCTCATATTGCCGACCGCGGGCCTGCTTACCTGATAGCGCCGAGGCCAATCACCTCGCCCCTCACCCGGCCTCTCCCCGCAAGCGGGGAGAGGAGTCATTCCGCCGCGAGCCGCACTTGCGCAGGTACGGCACGGAATTGTGCGAGAAGCGCCGCCTCCTCGGCTTTGGCGGCCTCGATGTGCCGCAGCTTCACATGGCCGAAGCCCCGGATCTTTTCAGGGAGTGATGCGAGCGCCACGGCGGTTGCGTGATTATCTGCCGTGAGGCCGGCAACGATCTCATCGAGCAGCGTCTCATAATCGGCGCGCAGCTGCCGCTCCAGCCGGCGTTCCGGTGTCCGGCCGAAAATATCGAAGAGAGTGCCGCGCAGGATTTTCGCCGCGGCAAGGCCTTTGAAGAGAAGGCCCATCCACGGGCCGAAGGACATTTTTCTTGGCTCGCCCTTGGCATTGCGGCGGCCGAGGATCGGCGGGGCGAGATGGAACTCCAATCTCGGCGCGCCATCGAAATTCGCGGCGATCTCCGCCGAAAAACTGCCGTCGCTGTAAAGCCTTGCCACCTCGAATTCGTCCTTGGCGGCCATGAGCTTGAAAAGATTGCGCGCCACCGTTTCCGCGAGTGCCGTCTTGCCCAGCGTCTTTGCCCGTTCCGCGGCTTCGACCTTGCCCACCAGCAGACGGTATCTCTGCGCATAAGCGGCATTCTGATAGGCGGTGAGCTCGGTGCTGCGCCGCTCGACGATCTCTTCGAGCGTCTGCGAAATCCTGCGGCCTTCCGCAGGTTTTGTCGCGCGCGAGAGCATGGCGGCGACGCGGTCGGGCGCGAAGGCCTCGCGCCGGCCCCAAAGAAACGCCCGCTTGTTCATCTCGACCGATTCGCCGTTGAGTTCTATGGCCCGCATGAGCGAGGTTTCGGAGAGCGGCAGAAGCCCGCGCTGCCAGGCAAAGCCCACCAGGAAAATATTCGCCGCAATGGAATTGCCGAGCAGCGCCGTCGCGATCCCCGTGGCATCGCAAAAGGCGGCGCCTTCGCCGGCCGCCTGCCTGATCGCGCATTTGATCCGCTCGACCGGCAAGGTGAAATCGGCATCGCGGGTGAAACCGCCGGGATAGATCTCCGCCGTGTTGACGACGACGCCGGTCTCCCGCGGCCGCATCGCCGCGAGCACTTTCGCCGTGCCGGACACGACGAGATCGCAGCCGAGCACGAGATCGGCGCCGCCGGCGGCGACGCTGATCGCGTGGATCTGCTCGGGCTTTGCGGCAATCTTGATGTGGCTGTAGACCGTGCCGCCCTTCTGGGCGAGGCCGGCCATGTCGACCGAGCCGCAGCCTTTGCCTTCGAGATGCGCGGCCATGCAGAGATAGGCGCCGATCGTCACGACGCCGGTGCCGCCGACGCCGGTGATCAGGATGCCAAAGGGCCGCTCGGTGAGGGCCGGAATCTGCGGTTCGGGCAAAGGCGGGAAATTGTCGGCCTCGACCTCCGGCTTCACGTCGGCCAGTTTCGGCCTGGCGCCATGGACGGTGACGAGAGCCGGACAAAAGCCTTCGAGACAGGAAAAGTCCTTGTTGCAGCTCGATTGATCGATGACACGCTTGCGGCCGAATTCGGTCTCGATCGGCTGCACCGACACGCAATTCGACGCGACGCCGCAATCGCCACAGCCTTCGCACACCCGTTCATTGACGAAGACGCGCTTGTCGGGATCGGGATAGAGGCCGCGTTTGCGCCGCCGCCGCTTTTCGGCGGCGCAGGTCTGATCATAGATGAGCACCGTCGTGCCGGGAATGTCGGCGAGCTCGCGCTGCACCGCTTCGAGTTTTTCGCGCGGTTCGATCACCAGCCCCTCCGGCCAAGCGGTCTCGCGCGGATATTTGCCGGGCTCATCGGTGACGATCACGATCTTGCGCGCGCCTTCCGCGGCGACCTGACGGGCAATCATATCGACGCTGAGATTGCCCTCATGGCTCTGGCCGCCGGTCATCGCCACGGCATCGTTGAACAAGATCTTGAAGGTGATGTTGACGCCGGTGTCCGCGGCCCAGCGCAGCGCCAGCACGCCGGAATGATTATAGGTCCCGTCGCCGAGATTCTGGATGATGTGCGCTCTTGTCGAGAAAGGCGCTTCGCCGATCCAATTCGCGCCCTCGCCGCCCATTTGGGCATAGCCCTCGGTCGCGCGATCCATCCGCTGCACCATGTAATGGCAGCCGATCCCGGCATAGGCGCGCATGCCTTCCGGCACTTTGGTCGACATGTTATGTGGACAGCCGGAGCAGAAATAGGGCGTGCGGACGGCCGCGTCCTTCGTCTCCGCAAGGAGTTTCTGCATTCTTTCGAGGCGCTCGAGGCGGTGCTCGAGCTCCTCGCTGCGCACATGATCGAGAAGCCTGCGGCCGATCGCGATCGCGATGTCATTGGGATCGAGCGCGCCGGTGACGGGAAAGAGCCATTGGCCCTTTTCATCCTTCTTGCCGATGCAGAGCGGCTGATCTCTGCTGCCATAGAGCTCTTCGCGGAGCTGCACCTCGATCAGCGAGCGCTTTTCCTCGACGACGATGATCTTGGCGAGGCCGCGGGCGAAATCGCGCAAGCCCTGCGGCTCCAGCGGCCAGGGGCAGGCGATCTTGTAGAGGCGCAGGCCGAACTCATTGGCGCGCGCCTCGTCGATGCCGAGCTCGTCGAGCGCCTGGCGCACGTCGAGATAGGATTTGCCGGTAGTGATGATGCCGAGCCGCGCCGCGCGGCCGCCGGATGTGATGATGCGATTGAGCTGATTGGCGCGCAGAAAAGCCAGCATGGCGTCGCGCTTTTGCGTCTGCAGCCGCATCTCCTGGGCGAGGACGGGATCATTGGGCCTGATGTTGAGGCCGCCTGCCGGCATGTCGAAATCTTGCGGCAGCACCGGCCGGACGCGATCGAGCGCGGCATCGATCGAGGCTGTCGATTCGATCGTCTCCTTCAGACATTTGATGCCGACCCATGAGCCGGTGAAGCGGCTCATCGCATAGCCGTAGAGGCCGTAATCGATCAACTCCTCGACGCCGGCCGGCGACAGGATCGGCATCATCACGTCGACGAAAGTGAATTCGGACTGATGCGCCGTCGTCGAAGATTCGGCCGTGTGATCATCGCCCATCAGGGCGAGCACGCCGCCGAAGCGCGACGTGCCGGCGAGATTGGCATGACGGAAGACGTCGCCGGAGCGATCGACGCCCGGCCCCTTGCCATACCAGAGGCCGAAGACGCCGTCGTAGCGGCCTTCGCCGCGCATTTCGGCCTGTTGCGCGCCCCAGATCGCCGTCGCGGCGAGATCCTCGTTGAGACCCGGCTGAAAAACGATGTCACTGGCGGCGAGCCGCTCGCCGGCACGGAAAAAAGTGAGATCGAGGCCGCCCAGCGGCGAACCGCGATAGCCGGACACGAAGCCGGCCGTGCGCCGCCCCGCCCGCCGATCCATTTCCTTCTGCGTCAGCAGAAGGCGCACAACCGCCTGCGGCCCGGAGACGAAGATCCGCGTCTCTTTCAGATCATATTTGTCGTCGAGCGAAACGGATCGAGGTGCGCCGTGCGTGCCGTCTCGCGCCTTGATCGCAACTCCCATCGCCTCGCCCTCCACCGCAGGGGGAAGCCCACCCTGCCTTGCCGGCGCATCTTCGGTATAGTGCAGCATTGCCAATAGTCCAGCGCCGGCCCGCCTGAAAGGGATCTGGCGAACATTTGACAACTGTCTGATTCACGAAGCATTTTGTGATCGATTGACGAATCCGATCACACCAACGCGATTCGGCCGGGAAGATGCCGAGCCGCCAATCTCGGCGCGCGCCGGCAAAATTGCGCTGTTTCAAGGCGATAGCGCAAATATGTCCGGCCTCCCGGGACGGGCGCGACGATTCGGGGGAGAGGCCGTGCCAAGAGCCCGGAGGAGACGCCCTGTGGCCCCGAGCCGCCTTTCGCGCTCGGCCGGCAAAGCGCCACGCCCGCCGCCTTCCACAGAATATTCAAGACCATCGCTTGCCTTCGGACGCGTCGATGAACGCGCCAAACCATGAGCTTGGCCCTGCTTCGGCCTCGCTTTGGCCAGAGTTCTTTGGCTCACTTGGCCGTCACAGAGCTCCCGTGATTCACATTGCGCTGCGGCTGCCGCCGCGGGATCTGTCAAGGAATTTATATGGGCGCCACGTCACGCCGGACGCTCGGTCTCGCCATGATGACTTTGGCCGCGATGCTTTGGATGGGCTTTCCCAAGCCTGCGCTCGCCCATCCCCATGTGTGGATCACCGGGAACGAAGAGATCCTGTTCAACCGGCAAGGCGAGATCACGGCGATCACGCACAGCTGGGTCTTCGATGAAATGTATTCCGCCTTCGCGACCACGGGCATCGGCAAGAATGGCGCTCTGGCGACGCGGGCCCAATTGGCACCACTTGCCAAGACCAACGTCGAGTTGCTGGCGGAATTCGACTATTTCACCTTTGCGAAAACGGCCGGCAGCAAGGTGGAATTCGCCAAGCCGATCGATTATTGGCTCGAGGAACGGCCCGACAACCTCGTCGCCCTGCATTTCACTTTGCCGCTGAAGACGCCCGCCAGCGCGAAAGAGTTCTTCACCTTCCAAGTCTATGATCCGACCTATTTCGTCGCTTTCGGGCTCCGGAGCAAGAATCCGGTCGAACTCATCAATGCGCCCAAAGGCTGTTCGGTGAGTATCAATGGCGCCGATCCGCTCAATGCCGAGGAAGCCAAGAAATTGTCGGAGGCCTTCTTCGCCAACCTGTCGCCGGGCAGCAATTTCGGCATGAAAATGGCGAGCCGTGTCATCGTGGCCTGCCCGTGATGCCGCATCTCGTCCCCTCTGTCGAATGACCGCTGTCCAACCGGAGTGATTTCGCGATGCCGCGCGGCGCAAGACAGTATGGGATTCTCGCCCTTTCTCTTTGCCTTTGCCTCGGCGCGATCCTGCTGTCGCAACATGCCGCCGCGCAAGCCTTCCGGCATCCTTTCGCAGTCGGCGGTCAGGAAGCCGGCGTAGGCAGTGTCTCGGGACTGTCGGCCTGGATCATCGGTGAGGAAAGCCGCTTCTACCTTCTGCTCGAGCACGCCTTGGACGGCGCCAAGCACAGCACCATGGCCCTCGCCGGCCTCATGGGTCTCGGCTTCGCCTATGGGGTCTTTCACGCCGCCGGCCCCGGGCACGGCAAGACGGTCATCACCTCCTATATGGTGTCGAACGAGCGGGCGCTGCGGCGCGGCCTCACCATCTCCTTTCTCGCGGCATTGCTGCAAGGCCTCGTCGCCATCGTCCTCATCGGCTGCCTAGCGCTCATCTTCAACGCCACGGCGCAGCGCATGACGGCCACCGCCCATGTGCTCGAACTCGCCGCCTATTGCGGCATCATCCTGCTCGGCGTCATGCTCGTCTTTCGCAAGGGCTCGGCGCTGGTGGCGACGCTGCGCGGCATGTTCGCTTCTGCCGAGCGATGGGCCATGGGCTCGGCGCCGGAATTGGCGACGACGCCTCCCGTCATGCGCGTCTTTGCAACCGAGCCGCGGGGCGGCGCGCCGGAGCCGCAGCGCTCCATGTTCCGCGCCACCTCGGTCGCCGAAGGGCAGGGCCATGACGCCGGCTGCGGGCCGCAATGCGGCCATGTCCTGGCCTTGGATCCGCGCCAGCTCGGCGACGGCTTCTCCTGGAAATCGGCGGCTCTGACCATCGTCACAGCCGGGGCGCGACCTTGCTCCGGCGCCATCCTCGTCCTCGTCTTTGCGCTGGCGCAGGGCATATTCCCCATCGGCATCGCCGCCGTCCTGGCAATGTCGCTCGGCACCGCAATGACGACCTGCGGACTGGCGACCACGGCCGTCTTCGGAAAAAAACTGGCCATGCGCATCGTCGGGCGGCAGCAATCGCGCCGCGCCCAGCTTCTCGCCCAGATCATCGAAGTCGGCGCGGCTTTCTGCGTGCTCTTCTTAGGCCTCGCCTTGTTCGTCGCGACATGGACCGGCTTGCTGACGGTCGGCTGACCACCTTTGCTTCTTGGTGAGCCGAAAACTCAGCGCGCAAGCGGTTCCGGCGCTGTCGCCGCACCCGGCCCCAAGGCGCGCTGCATCAGCACCGTATCGGTCCAACGGCCGAATTTGAAGCCGACCGAGCGTAAGAGGCCGGCATGTTGGAAGCCCAGCGATTCGTGCAGCTGCAGCGACGGCACATTGGCGCTGTCGATATAAGCGACCATCTGCCGGTAGCCGGCTTGGGCACAGGCCGCGATCAAGGCCGGCAGCAATTGCCGGCCGATGCCCGCATGCAGATGGTCCTTGTGCACATAGATCGAATGCTTGACCGTATAGCGATAGGCCGGCCGCTTGCGAAAGGGCACGGCATAGGCATAGCCGACGACCATGCCGTCGAGCTCGGCGACGAGATGCGGCAGGCGCCGCTTCAGCATGGCCTTGCGCCGCCTCTTGAGATCGTCCGGCTGCAGCGGCTCAACCTCATAATCGCCCAGCCCATGCTGAATATGATGGGTATAGATGGCGATCATCGCCGGGACATCGGCTTCGGTCGAAGGACGCACGGCGATGGCGAGCGGCTTGTCGAGCATGGATCGCGTCCGAACGAAGAGGCAAGCCCGCGGGCGCTGGCGGTCTCAGCGGCCGCCAACAGGCATGAGCCTCGGAGCTGCTATTCCCTGGTGAGGCGCTCGGAGGAGCCCCAACCTCGACCACTCGAAAATGAAGCTCTGATGACGGCCAAATCTAAACTTGTGATATTTCAGCCTCGGGACATCGCCTCGCCACATGGCCTCGGGCTCGGTTGCGGGACTGGTCCCGGCGGCTTCTCCCGGCCGGCGCTGTAAAAATCCTCTTAATTTCGCCGCCGACCAGGGGCTAAATCGGTGGTTTCCGAGGTTTGAACGCATGGCTACCGCATCGACCAGGACAAATTTCGCTGGCGCAGGCTCGCCTGTTGCCGCGAACGGTCACATGCGATTCGCTACGTTCCGCATCGGCGCCGGCCTTGCCGGGCGGCTTCGGAGCGTCGCCTTCCTGTCGACGCTGACGTTCGTCGCCCTGCTGCTCGCGGTCCCCTTCGCGACGCCCGCCGCGGCGCAAGGCTTCAGTCCGTTCAACTGGTTCCAGCAGACGTTTCCGAGCTATCGCCCACCCTGGCCGTCGGGCAATCACTATCAGCGGCGGGGCTATCGCCCACAGCGGCGCTACCGGCGCGCCCATACGGGGCCGAGGACCGAACACGCCGTCGAAAAGGCCGAGCAAAAACCCGCCGTGCCGCCGAGCTTCTTCGTCGCGGTTCTCGGCGATTCTCTCGGCCAAATGCTCGCCCAGGGTCTGACTGAAGCCATGGCCGACCGGCCGGAGGTCGCCGTTTTGCGCAAGACGCATGAGAGTTCCGGCCTTGTCCGCGACGATTTCTATGATTGGACGAAAGCGGTGCGCGAGCTTCTGGCCAGCGGCCAGAAGATCAATGTCGCCGTCATGCTGATCGGCAGCAATGATCATCAGCCGCTGCGCGACGGTGGCAATAGTTATGAGCCGGGCTCGCCGCAATGGACCGCCATCTATGCCCGCCGCATCGAGACGATCGCCGGCCTGTTTCGCGACGCCAAGATCCCGCTCCTCTGGGTCGGCCTGCCGATCATGAGGAGCGATCGCTTCTCCGCGGAAATGGCATCGCTGAACGATCTTTATCGTGATCATGCCGCCAAGGCGGGCGCGACCTTCATTGATGTTTGGGATGGTTTCGGCGACGACAACGGCCGGTTCAGCGCCTATGGGCCGAATGTGACCGGCCAGCTGGTCCGGCTGCGCACGGGCGATGGCATTTATTTCACCAAGGCGGGCTCGCGCAAGCTCGCACAATTCGCCGAAACCGAGGTGCGGCGGATTCTCGATGCGACCAAACCGAAGGACGATTCCGCTCTGGCTAAGATTGAGACGACGACGCCCGCCGGCGCCAGCACGCCGAGCGCCGCCAAAGTCGCGCCGGTGAAACCGCCGATCGGTCCCGTCCTGCCCTTGACCGGCCCGGTTCTCACCCCCGGCGGCGAGCTCGTGACCGACACCCCGGCTTCGAAGCACAAGAGCGAGGCGCAGAACCTCATCGACAAGGTCTTTGTCAACGGCCGCGCCCCGCAACCAAAGCCGGGTCGCGCGGACGACTTTTCCTGGCCGCCCCAATGAGCGGGCGCCGATCGGCGCGCTGCGTACCCGCAAGCGTTCCGCCCCGAGCATGCCCCGCAGCCGGGCTCTTCGGCAGCCCCGCATGACCTTGCTAACTCAATGAAACAGGAGAGGTTTTCCGGCCCGTCATAGAATCGCTCCAGGCGTCGGTCGGTGGCCGGCCGATTGCCCTCGATGCGGGAAATGCTTTACCTTTTGGCCGGGTATTTCGATGCGCCGGTGCCGCCTTCCGCCGGCATCGCCTGTCCGGGAACGACAGTCCATGGCTGACAGACTGAGCGAGGAAGAGCGCGCGGCCTTGCACGCGGAGCTCGAACGCCTGCGCGCGGAACATCGCGATCTCGACTCCGCGATCGAAGCCCTGATCCATCTCGCCGCCGCCGACCGGCTGCAAATCCAACGTCTGAAGAAACGCAAGCTGGTCCTGCGCGACAAGATCGCGCTGATCGAGGATCAGTTGACGCCGGACATCATCGCCTGAGCCGCGCCTGCCGCAGCGGGCAGGCTTCGCGCAAGCAGCAGCGTGTTAAGGAGACCACTCTACGATCTCGCTCGCTCGCGAGGCGATGAGGCTTGTCCATGACCCGCACAGCAGGATCAGCGGCAGAGGCCGCACCGGTTGCGTCCGAATTCTCCATTGCCGAACTCCTGCGCGGCGCGCTCGAATTTCACGCCGCCGGCCATTTCGGCATGGCGCGCGATCTTTATTCACAGGTCCTCGCGGCGGAGCCCGACAATGCCGTCGCCTGGCATCATCTCGGCCTCATCGCGCATGTCGGCGGCGATCATGCGACGGCCGCCGAACATGTCGGCAAAGCGGTCGCGCTCAAGCCCGACTATGCCCAGGCCTTTTCCAACCTCGCCGCGATTTTCCGCGCCATGCGCGATTTCGCGGCGGCCGCGGCCAGCGCCGAACAGGCGATTGCGCTCGACCCGCGCTTTGCCGCCGCCTATTCCAATTTGGGCAATGTACGCGAAGAGCAGGGCGATTTCGACGGCGCGCTGGCCGCCTATTTCGAAGCCTGCCGGCTCGACCCGCATTTCATCGAGGCCCATACCAATGCGGCGGATCTTCTGCGCAAGCTTAAGCGTCATGCGGAAGGTCTGGCGATCTGCGATGCCATCGTCGACAAGCGGCCGGATGCCGCAAGGCCTTATTTCTGCGCCGGCAATATCTTGCGCGAACTCTTGCGGGCCGAAGAGGCGATCGCGGCGTTCCGGCAGGCGATCGCCCTGCAGCCGCGCTTTGCCGAAGCCTATTGCAATCTCGGCAATCTCCTGCTTAGGCAAGGCGCCTTCGAAGAGGCGATCGCCGCCTATCAGGAAGCGATCGCGATCAACCCGACGATCGCCCAGACCTATTGCAATCTCGGCGCGGCCTATGAGCTTGCGCAGTGCTCCGCCAACGCATTGGATGCCTATGCGAAGGCCGTGGCGCTCGATCCTAATCTCATCGGCGTCGAGGTCCAGCTCTATCATCAGCGACGCGTGGCCTGCGATTGGGCAGGAACCGAAAAGGATGAGGCGAGCCTCCTCGCGCGGGTTGAAGATTGCAAGGATGCGCTGTCGCCTTTTACCTTTCTCAGCATGGAGTCCTCACCCGCAGCGCAATTGCAGGTCGCTCGTCTTTGGGCCGGCGCTCTCCATGCGCGGCCCTGCTTCACCCATCAGCGGCCACTCACGCCCAGCAAAGAAAAGCTGAAGATCGGCTATATTTCCGGCGATTTTCATCGCCATGCCACGGCGCATCTGATGGCCGAATTGTTCGAACGCCACGACCGCGCGCGCTTCGAGATCATCGCCTATTCGCATGGCATGGACGAGTGCAGCGAAATGCGTTACCGGCTCGGCAAGGCCTTCGACGCTTTCGTCGATCTGCGCAATCTCGACGACCGCCAGGCGGCTCAGCGCATCCATGCCGACGGCATCGACATTCTCGTCGAGCTCAAAGGCTATACGCAAATGGCGCGCAGCGAGATCGCAGCGCACCGGCCGGCGCCGATTCAGGTGAATTACCTCGGCTATCCCGGCACGATGGGCGGTGATTTCATCGATTATGTGATCGCCGATCCGGTCACTCTGCCGATGCAACAACAGCCTTTCTATGACGAAAAGATCGTGCATCTGCCCGATTGCTATCAGCCGAACGATACGCAGCGGCGGGTCGCCCATCTGACGCCGTCGCGGGCGGATTCCGGGCTGCCGGATGACGGCTTCGTGTTCTGCTGCTTCAACAACAGCTATAAGCTCACGCCACGCTTCTTCACCTTATGGATGCGGCTGCTCGCAGCCGTGCCCGGCAGCGTGCTGTGGCTCTTCGATGCCAATTGCCAGGTCAAGGCCAATCTCGAAAAGGAAGCGATGGCCCGCGGCATCGATCCCGCCCGGCTCGTCTTTGCGCCACGCCTCGGCCCCGCCGAACATCTCGCCCGGCAGAGGCTCGCCGATCTCTTTCTCGATTGCCTTCCCTATAATGCCCATACCACGGCGAGCGACGCGCTGTGGGTCGGCCTGCCGGTTCTCACTTTGCTCGGCGAGACCTTTGCCGGAAGAGTCGCGGCGAGCCTTCTCCATGCGATCGGCCTGCCCGAACTCGTGACCCGTTCGGTCGAAGAATATGAGACGCTCGCCCTGCGGCTTGCGACCGAGCCGCAGCTCTTGTCGGATCTGCGCCGCAAGCTCCGGGCGAACCGCTTGACCACGCCGCTCTTCGACACGCGCCGCTATGCGCGCCATCTCGAAGCCGCTTTCACGCGCATGTGGGAGATCTGGGCGACGGGCGAGGCGCCGCAGCCCTTTGGCGTCACACCGCTGCCGATCGAAGAGACCGCCAAGAGCGCGGTCCCGCCGGCTCTTAAGCCGGCTGCAATGCTCGGGACGACCGAGATTTTACGCGAGCCCTATGCCACCTGCCCGCTCTGCGGCGGCACCGACCACACGCAAGTCCTCGCCGCCGATGGCGCGCAGCATTCGCTCTATCGCAAGGAGCTGGCGCGCGAGATCCATTGGCAGGCCTGCCGCGCCTGCGGCCATATTTTCACGCAGGGTTTCTTCGCGACCGAAGTCTTTGCCCCATCGCAGCTGCGGCTCGGCGACGAGATGGAGCACGGCCGGCGCGCCGCGGCGCCGATCATCGCACGCATCGCGCGCCATGTTCCGCAGGGTGCCTGGCTCGATGTCGAATTCGGCGGCGGAGCGCTCATCTTCACCGCCGCGGAATGGGGCTATGAGGCTGTGGGCCTCGATCCGCATGAAGAGAATGTCGCGGGCCTCCGCCAGCTCGGCGTCGAAGCCCATTGCGGCAGTTTGACGGATCTTACCGGCAGGGGACGCTTCAGCGTCATCAGCCTCGCCGACGCTCTGTCGCGCCAGCCCTTTCCGAACGCGACGATCGAGGCGGCGCATCGCCTGCTGCGCCCCGGCGGCGCCCTGTTTCTCTCAATGCCCAATCGCGAGCCGATGCTCTTCAATCTCTTGCAGGCGCATGCCGCCAATCCGCATTGGCGCGAGATCACCCATTATCACATGTTCGGCCGCAGCCGGCTCTATCGCCTGTTGCGCGACCATGGCTTCGAGCCTGTCGACTATCAGATCAGCGCAGCGCATAGGATCGGGATGGACGTGATCGCGCGCAAGATTGGCTGAGAACGCGTCCTCCGCTCCAAAGAGGGATGGCCGCCGGCTGCCGGCTTGCACCGCCCTGCCCCTTCGTTTATGCCGCTGGCTTCCCAAGCCCCGACTTGCTTTGAACCTTGCCAGAGAGCGCGCCGTGCCCGTGAAAGACAATTCCGTCGCCATTATCATGGGCAGCCAATCCGATTGGAAGACGATGCGCCATGCCGCCGACACCTTGGAGGCGCTGGGGATCGGCTATGAGGCTTTGATCGTCTCGGCCCATCGCACGCCCGACCGGCTCGTCAAATTCGCCAAGGGCGCCAAGGAGGCAGGCTTCAAGGTCATCATCGCCGGCGCCGGCGGCGCCGCCCATCTTCCGGGCATGACTGCGGCGATGACGCGCCTGCCCGTCTTCGGCGTGCCGATCGAGACGAAGACTTTGTTCGGCCAGGATTCGCTTCTCTCCATCGTGCAAATGCCGGCGGGTGTCCCGGTCGGCACTCTGGCGATCGGCGAGGCCGGCGCCATCAATGCGGCGCTGCTCGCCGCAGCCGTATTGGCGCTCGGCGACGCAGCCTTGGCGAAGCGGCTCGAGGATTGGCGCGCCGCGCAGACGCAAGCGGTCGCCGAGCAGCCCTCGAAAAAGGAATGAGCCATGCCGCCAGCGCAAGCGCGCCGGCTGGAGCCAGGCGACACGATCGGCATTTTGGGCGGCGGCCAGCTCGGCCGCATGCTGGCCATGGCGGCCGCCAGGCTCGGCCTCGAGGCGCATATTTTTTCGCCGGAGCAGGACAGCCCGGCCTTCGACGTCGCCGCCAGCCACACGATCGCCGACTTCGACGATGAGGCGGCCTTGGCGCATTTCGCCGATCAGGTCGATGTCGTCACCTATGAATTCGAGAATGTGCCGGCCCGCACCGCCGCGGTGCTTGCCGAACATGGTCCGGTGCGGCCCGGGCCCGCGGCGCTCGCCGCCTGCCAGGACCGGCTCGTCGAAAAGGAGTTTTTATCTTCGCTCGGGATCAAGACCGCCGCCTATGCCGCGGTCGAGGATGCCGGCGCGCTCGCCCGTGCGATCGCCCAGATCGGCCGTCCCGCGATCCTGAAGACGCGCCGTTTCGGCTATGACGGCAAAGGCCAGCTTCTGATCCGCGAGGGCTCGGATCTCGCCGTCGGCTTCCGCAGCCTCGGCGGCGTGCCTTCGATCCTCGAAAGCGTGGTCGCCTTCTCGAAGGAAATATCGGTCGTCGCCGCCCGCGCCATGGACGGCAGCTTCGCCGCTTATGACGTCTGCGAAAACGTCCATGTGAATCATATTCTGAGCACCAGCCGCGCCCCGGCGCGGATCACCGCCGACTGTGCGGCCGAAGCCATCGCCTGCGCCCGAAAAATCGCCGACGCCCTCGATTATGTCGGCGTCATCGCCGTCGAAATGTTCGTGACCGAAGAGACGCGTGCGGACGCGCCGCTACAGACGATCAAGGTCAATGAGATCGCGCCGCGCGTCCATAATTCCGGCCATTGGACATTGGATGGCGCCATTACCTCGCAATTCGAACAGCATGTGCGCGCCATTGCCGGCTGGCCGCTCGGCGCGACGACGCGGCATGGCGCTTTCGTCGAAATGCGCAATCTGATCGGCGACGATATTCGCAGCTGGGCCGAGATCCTCGCCGAGCCCGCCGCCTGCCTGCATCTTTATGGCAAGGCGGAAGCGCGGTCCGGCCGCAAGATGGGGCATGTCACGCGGATTTTTCCGCGCGAGGCATGAGCGGCTTAATAGCCCTCACATCATATTCGGCAGGACGCGATCGGGCGGCCGGTGCCCGTCCATAAAAGTCTTCACATTGATGATGACCTTTTCGCCCATGTCGATCCGGCCTTCGGTCGTTGCCGAGCCCATATGCGGCAAAAGCGTCACCTTGCCGGCATTGGCGAGCTTGACGAGCTTCGGCGAAATCGC
This sequence comes from uncultured Alphaproteobacteria bacterium, assembly GCA_963704745.1. GTDB lineage: Bacteria > Pseudomonadota > Alphaproteobacteria > Rhizobiales > Beijerinckiaceae > Methylovirgula. Next base: position 1,094,232 of record OY969936.1, on the reverse strand, counting down.
CGGCTCATGTTCGAAGACGTCGAGCCCGGCGCCGGCCAGCTCGTCTGATTCCAGCATGCGGGTCAAAGCGATCTCATCGATCACCTCGCCGCGTGCGGTATTGACGATGATTGCATGCGGGCGAAGATATTTGAGCCGCCGCGCCGACAAGAGATGATAGGTCGCCGGCGTGTGCGGGCAATTCACCGAGACAATGTCCATCCGCGCCAGCATCTGATCGAGCGATTCCCAATAGGTCGCTTCGAGCTCTTCCTCGACCGAAGGCGCGACGTGCCTTCGGTTGTGATAATGAATCTGAAGGCCGAAGGCCCGCGCCCGGCGCGCCAGCGCCTGGCCGATGCGGCCCATGCCAACGATCCCCAAACGCTTGCCGGTGATGCGGCTGCCGAGCATCCAGGTCGGCGTCCAGCCGCTCCACTGGCCGGCGGGAATGACCTTGGCGCCTTCGACGAGGCGGCGCGCCACGGCAAGGATGAGCGCCATGGTCATGTCCGCGGTATCCTCGGTGAGGACACCCGGCGTATTGGTGACGGTGATGCCGCGCTGCGTTGCCACGCCGACATCGATATGGTCGACGCCGGTGCCGAAATTGGCGATGAGCTTGAGCTGCGGGCCCGCCTGCTCGATCAGAGCGGAGTCGATCCGATCGGTGACCGTCGGCACGATGACATCGGCGCCGCGCATGACTTCGCCGAGTTCGGTGTGCGACATCGGCTTGTCATCGAGGTTGAGGCGCGCGTCGAACAGCTCGCACATGCGGGTTTCGACGACGTCCGGCAATTTCCGCGTGAGGACGACGAGCGGTTTCTTCCTGCTCATTCTGCATCCCGTCATTGCCTGGCCTGCGGCAGGCGGCCCCATTGCCTCGAAGCGGATCTTCACCCGCCCTTAACTTTCTGCGACGCAGTAAGAGGCCGACATCGCATTGTTCTGCACTGCACCAGAATCTTCTTCGCAGCCGATCCCGAAGGCACGGGCCGGCGCGCGACATGCTCTAGAGCGTTTTCTGATCGGATGGAATCATCCGATCGAAAAGAAAACGCTCAAAATCAATAAAGTGGAGCATGTTCTTATCGAAAAAGTCGCGCAACTTTTTCGCAACATGCTCTAGAGCGGGACGAGGAAAAGCGGCAACCGGTTTTTTCAAGCCGGCATCCGCTGCGCCTGGAAATGCTCTATCAGATGGCTGTTCAAACACAAGAACGGCAAGGATTCGACCCCCCTTCAAAGGCCGTGTCTCATGCTCTCGCGAGATCTGTCCGATGCCGCCGGCAGCCTGTGCAAAGAGAAAAATAGCCGCTGTTTTGACGCAAATTCGCCGTTCCGCTTCGGCAGATCGATCGCGAATGCAAATCCTCGCATCGGCAGCCCCGAGCATCGTAGATGCGGCGGGACCAGATGGGCTTTCGCGACGCGCGCCGATGGCGCCGCCCGCCAATGCCCATGGCGCCCGCCGGGCCTACGAGGCGACAATCGCAAGATATATATGGCCGCACAGCCATTGCAGCTCATGAAGCGGCCCCATGTGCCGAACCGCTCCGCCTTCATCGGTGGTTTCTTGCCCGGCCTGCTGCGTGCAGGCTGGCTTGCCATCGCCGTGGCGGCCGCGCCTTGGCCGGCTCATGCGCAAGACACAGGCCTGAAATTCGGCGAGCGAAGGGGCAGCGTGAGCGGCCTGCCCGTGCCGCGTTTCGTCAGCCTAAAGGCCGACCGCGTCAATCTTCATGAAGGTCCCTCCAGAGACCACCGCACCACCTGGGTATTCCAGCGCGCTGGCCTGCCGGTCGAGGTGACGGCCGAGTTCGATATCTGGCGCAAAGTGCGTGACTCGGAAGGCACGGAAGGCTGGGTTCTGCACAGCCTTCTCTCCGGCCGGCGCACGGCGCTCATCGCGCCGTGGAAAAAGGGCGAAGTCTTCAGCCTGCTCGCGCAGCCGGCCAAAGGTGCCTCTCCCATCGCGCGGCTGCAATCGGGAGTCATCGCCGCGATCAAGAGCTGCGACGGCAGCTGGTGCCATATTTCAGGCAATGGGTTCGACGGCTACATCCGGCAGACGTCGCTCTGGGGCGTCTATCCGAACGAGAAGATCGAGTGAGGCGACATATTTATGGCCGCTGGCGCGGCGGCGCCCGGCAGTCGGGCCGATGTTCATCGCAGGAGGCGCGAAGCCGGGGCAGGATCGCTGTGCCGCCACCCAAGCTTTGGCGCGCCGTCAGGCGCTCTCCGGACGCAGCCTGACTACCACTTCCACCCGCGCAATTTGCGTGCCCGTGGGGCGCGGCGGCAAGGTGAGCGTATCGACGGCGACCTGTGGAATATCGATCAGAATATTGCTGCCTTCGACCAGGAAATGGTCGTGATGCGAGACATTCGTGTCGAAATAAGTCTTTGATCCGTCGACCGCAATCTCGCGCAGCAAGCCGGCTTCGGTGAATTGATGCAGGCTGTTGTAGATCGTGGCGAGCGAGATCGGCACGCGCGAGGTCTCCGCCTCCTCCTGCAGCTTTTCCGCCGTCAGATGCCGGTCTCCCTTGGCGAACAGCAGCCAGCCGAGTGCGACGCGCTGTCGCGTCGGGCGCAAGCCGGCGGCGCGAAGTTTGGCCCGCAGCTCGTGAACGGGGCAGCCGGCGAGAAGCGCGCCGATTGCATTGCGGCGGGCAAGTTCACTCTTGCGGGATTTGGGTTTGCGTTTCACCTGAACCATTTGTTCGACCTTTCGGTGCCGGTCATTGCGACGCGCGACACCAGTTCTTGCTTTTTACAAAACTATCAAAAATATGACAAGTTCTCGATTTGACAAGACATTAATCGACGATTGCCTGGCCAAGAGGCGGTTTTCTGGCCGGCCGGCAGCTGCCTGCAGCAGGCATTTTTCGCCCGGCGCTTCGGCGCCGGCTTCGCCTGGCGAAAAATTTGCCACCGAACCAATGAATAAATTCGCACTGGGGAGTTCGCCGGCAGCGCCGGGGCCGGAGCATGTCCCGGAAAAGTTGACAGACTTTTCCGATAACGGACATCTCCTGGATCGTTCGCTGATCGCCTTCCATGCCGCAACGGCGAGACCAGGCCCCGCCTTACCGCGGCGAGGTAAAGGTTGCGCGGAGCTGAGGATTGCGGCACTCAACCCGCTTCCGAGGGACCATAGCCTATGTTAGAAGGCCACAAAATTCATTCGCATCAATCCCAGCAGAGTGCGAACACGCCAAAGAGTGAAGCCAAGATGAGCGAACGGCGCTCCAGTTACGACTATGAAGATTTGATAGCTTGCGGCCGCGGTGACCTGTTCGGACCCGGCAATCCGCAATTGCCCCTCCCACCCCTTTTGATGTTCGACAAGATTGCCGATATTTCGGAAGAGGGCGGACCGAGCGGCAAAGGCCGGATCCGCGCCGAATTCGCCGTCCGGGCGGATCTTTGGTTCTTCGGCTGCCACTTCAAAGGCGATCCGGTCATGCCCGGCTGCCTCGGGCTCGATGCGCTTTGGCAATTGCTCGGTTTTTACCTCGGCTGGCTCGGCCTGCCGGGGCGCGGCCGGGCGCTCGGCGTGGGCGAAGTCAAATTTTCCGACCAGGTCCTCCCCACGGTCAAAAGGATCATCTATGGCGTCGATCTGAAGCGCGTGTTCAAGACGAAACTCGTGCTCGGGATCGCCGACGGCTGGCTCGAGGCCGATGGCGCCCGCATATATGAAGCGACCGATCTCAAAGTCGGCTTGTTCAAGGCCGCGGTTGCGCCGGCAGCCTAGGCTGTCAGTGCTCGGCAAAGACGCGGGTCGCCATCGCAGGCGAGCCCGATCAGGAGATAGGAATGAGGCGAGTCGTCGTCACGGGGATCGGCATTGTTTCCGCGATCGGCAATAATTCGCAGGAAGTGCTCGCCTCCCTGCGTGAGGGACGGCCGGGTGTCGTCCACGCCGAAAAATATGCCGAATTGGGCTTCCGCAGCCAAGTGCACGGCGCGCCGACGCTCGATCCCGAGGGCATGCTCGATCGCCGCGCCATGCGGTTCCATGGCGGCGGCACCGCCTGGAACCATGTCGCCATGGATCAGGCGATCCAGGATGCCGGCCTCACCGAGGCTGAAATCTCGCATGAGCGAACCGGCCTCATCATGGGTTCCGGTGGTCCGTCGGTCCGTACCCTCGTGGAGGCCGCCGACATTACCCGCAGCAAGGGCCCGAAAAAAGTCGGCCCCTTCGCCGTGCCCAAGGCCATGTGCTCGACCGCCTCGGCGACGCTTTCGACCTGGTTCAAGATCAAGGGCGTGAATTATTCCATCTCCTCCGCCTGTGCGACCTCCAACCATTGCATCGGCAATGCCTATGAAATGATCCGCTACGGCAAGCAGGACCTCATGTTCGCCGGCGGCTGCGAAGAGCTCGACTGGACCCTGTCGGTTCTGTTCGACGCCATGGGCGCCATGTCCTCCGCCTTCAATGATACGCCCTCGCTCGCTTCCCGCGCCTATGACAAGCGGCGCGACGGCTTCGTCATCGCCGGCGGCGCCGGCGTCCTGGTGCTCGAGGAGCTGGAGCATGCGCGGGCGCGGGGAGCCAAGATTTATGCTGAAATCGCTGGCTATGGCGTGACTTCCGACGGCTATGACATGGTGTCGCCTTCGGGCGAAGGCGCGATGCGCTGCATGCGCATGGCGCTCGAGCATGTGAGAACGCCGATCGACTACATCAATCCGCATGCGACCTCGACGCCGATCGGCGATCTCCGGGAGATCGAAGCGATCCGCACCGTCTTCGGCGGCGCCGACAAGAGCCCGCCGATCGCGGCGACGAAATCACTCACCGGCCATTCGCTCGGCGCCGCCGGCGCGCAGGAGGCGATCTATTCGCTCTTGATGATGCAGAGCGGCTTCATCTGCGAGAGCGTCAATATCGAGGAGCTGGACCCCGCCTTCGCCGACATGGATATCGTCCGCGAGCGGCGCGACAATCTCCAATTGCGCACGGTCTTGTCGAATTCCTTCGGCTTTGGCGGCACCAATGCCTCGATCGTCCTGAAACATGTCGACGCCTGAGAAGGCGGCCGAAGGCGCCCCCACTGGCGAGCTTATGCAGGGCAAGCGCGGCCTCGTGATGGGCGTCGCCAATGATCATTCGATCGCCTGGGGCATTGCCAAGGCGCTCTCTTCTCAGGGCGCCGAACTCGCCTTCACCTTTCAGAACGCGTCTCTCGGCAAAAGGGTCAAGCCGCTCGCCCAAAGCCTCGGCTCTTCGCTCGTTCTGCCTTGCGATGTCGAGGACCTCGCCTCCGTCGATGCGGTCTTTGAGACGATCGGGAAGGACTGGGGCAGCCTGGACTTCCTCGTCCATTGCATCGCCTATTCGGACCGCGCCGAACTCAAAGGCCGCTATGCCGATACGTCGCGGCAGAATTTTCTGCACACAATGCTGATCTCGGCCTTCTCCTTTACGGAATCAGCCAAGCGCGCCGCGGCGCTGATGCCGAATGGCGGCGCAATGGTGACCCTGACCTTCGGCGGCGCAACGCGGGTGATGCCGAATTATAATGTCATGGGCGTGGCCAAGGCCGCGCTGGAGGCAAGCGTGCGCTATCTCGCCGCCGATTTCGGCCCCCAAGGCATCAGAGTCAATGCCATCTCCGCCGGCCCGATCCGCACGCTGGCCGGCGCCGGCATTGGCGATGCCCGCTATATGTTCAATTTTCAGAGGGCGCATGCGCCCTTGCGCCGCGCACTGACCATCGAGGATGTCGGCGGCGCCGGACTCTATCTGCTTTCGGATCTCGCAAGCGGCGTGACCGGCGAGATCCATTATGTCGATAGTGGCTACAACATCATCTTCATGCCGCAGCCGGACGGGCTGAAGGCGGAAGAGCCGGGGACGCGAGGAGAGGCGGAGAGCTGAGGTCAGCGGCCTTGGCTGCGTGCCACAGCGATCGCATCGAGCTTCTCGCAATAATCCGCGATCGCATGCTCATCGACGCCGAGGAAGGAGCCGTGGCGCAAAAAAGAGATCAGCCCTTCCGCCAATTGCCCGGCGCGAACAACGAGACTGGGCTGATAGCGATAGGGCGAGGCGCCGACCTGGGCCGGCAGATAACGCGGATCGCCCGAGTGCCGATAGAAGATCGGCAGCGGCAGTTGCGGCACGAGATCGGCATGATTGATCACCCTATAGCTCGGCGGTTTGACCCAAAGATCAAAATAGCTGTTGCCAACCCGCGGCGAGCCGAAAGTGTAACAAGCGGCGATTTTGTCGGCGCTGAAGATGGCGGCGGCAATCTGCGCCAAGGCGCCGCCCAATGAATGGCCGGTGATATAGAGCGGCCGATTGTCAATGGCGTCGATGATGGCCGGGATCTTCTCTTTCAGGCCGTCCTCCGCCAACCCTTCAAACGCCTTGTAAAAGCCCTCGTGGACGCGAAGATTGGGATCGGTACCGGTCGGCCATATCAAGCCAGCGTGGAAATTCGTGTTCCAATTCGCCTCGGACTGTGTGCCGCGAAAGGACAGAACGGATAGATCGCTGCCTTCCGCGACGAAGGCGAAACCGTCGGTCAAGCCGTTTGCGAAAGTGGCGAGGGATGTGAAGCCCAATTGGGAAAGTTCAGTGGGGATAGGTGGCGCACCTTTTACCTCGATGATCGGATGATAGGCGAAGGCGGCGAGATAGGCCATCAAGGCTGCGCTACGATCCGAATAGGCCGCGCGCAAGCTCGGCAGATCGCGCGGCCGCGGCGGTTCTTCCCGCTGCAGCGCCAGAATGGTCTGTTGCCTGCGCGCATCCTCGATCATCGGCGACAACCGTTGTTGCATGCGGTGGCTAGGACTTCGGCCAAAGACTGCGCCGCCTGACTGCGCCGCGCGACCGCCATATTCATAGCGCTCGCCTAAAACAACCCAAAAAATGTCTTGTCGCTTGCGGAAAACCCGCCGCGATCGGGGATCGGCGCCGGCGGCAGCAGATCGCCGCGCTGGGCCTGTCCATTGCCGGATATACGGCCCGTCTGTCCGCCACGGATCGGCAGCGGCGCATTATTTTGCGCCGGCGGCTGCGAGGCAGGAAAGCCGATCGGAATGCCGAGGAAACTCCCGCCCCCGTTCGTCGCGACGGGAACGCCGGGCGGCGCTGCAAACGGATTGGGCGAGTGCCAGATGCCATAGGGCAGCCCGGCCGGCGGCACGCCTTGCAGCGCCGCTGTCATGAATCTCGACCAGATGTCGACGGGGAGACTGCCGCCGGTGGCTCTTCTGGTCGGCGAATTGTCGTCATTGCCGAGCCAGACGCCCGTCACGAGATCGCTCGTATAGCCGACGAACCAGGCGTCGCGATAATCCTGGCTCGTGCCGGTCTTGCCTGCCGCCTGCCAGCCGGCCGGCAGATGCGCCCTTTGCGCCGTGCCGCTCAGCACCGCCTGTGCCATCATAGCGTTCATCATCGCCACATATTGCGGCGCGATGACGCGCGCATCATTCGGCGCTCGACGCTGATAAAGGAGCTTACCGCGCGTGGTCCGGATCTCGGTGATCACATAGGGATCGATGCCGATCCCGCCATTGGCGAAAGCCGCATAGGCCGCCACCAGTTCGAGCGGCGTGACTTCCGACGTGCCGAGCGCGATCGAGGCGTTCGACTGCAAATCGGACATGATGCCGAGGCGATGCGCGGTTCTGATAATGGCGGCCGGCCCGACCTCGAGGGCGAGCCGCACCGCCACCGTGTTGAGCGACATGGAGAGCGCTTTGGTGAGCGTGACCGAACCGAGATATCGGCGCTCATAATTCTCCGGCTTCCAGCCTCTGACATTGATCGGCGCATCCTCGCGGATGCTCTCGGGCGTGAGGCCGCCTTCGAGTGCCGTGAGATAGACGAAAGGCTTGAAGGCGGAGCCGGGCTGACGCTTTGCCGCTATGGCGCGGTTGAACTGGCTCTCGGCATAATTGCGCCCGCCGATCAGGGCGCGCACCGCGCCGTCAGGGTCGAGCGCGACAAGCGCCCCCTGGCTCACGCCATATCTTATACCTTTCGCATCGAGGACCTCGGTCAGCGCTTTTTCGGCGGCACGCTGGAGCGGTGCGCTCAAAGTGGTTGTGACGACAATGTCCGCATTGATCGCGCCGATCATGTCGTCGAGCTGATCCATGACGTAATCGGCAGCGTAATTGACGGAGCCATTGCCTTTTTCACGGATGGCATGGGCCGGATGGGCGAGAGCGAGCTTGGCCATCGCTTCGGTGATATAGCCCTGCTGCGCCATGGCGATGAGGACCTGCGTGGCGCGTTCGACCGCGGCTTTCGGATTGCGGTTCGGCGCCAGCCGCGTCGGCGCCTTCATCAGGCCGGCGAGCATGGCGGCTTCCGCCAATGTCGCATAGCGGGCGCTGCGGCCGAAATATTTTTGCGCGGCGGCTTCGATGCCGAAGGCGCCGGAGCCGAAATAGACGCGGTTCAAATAGAGTTCGAGGATCTGATCCTTGCTGAATTTACGTTCGAGCCAGATCGCGAGAATGGCCTCCTGGATCTTGCGCGAGAGCGTGCGCTCCTGCGTCAGAAACAGATTTTTGGCGAGCTGCTGCGTCAAAGTGGAGCCGCCCTGCATGCTGCCATGCCCGGTGACGTCATTGACGAGCGCGCGGAGCATGCCGAGCGGATCGATGCCCCAATGTCTATAGAAGCGGCGATCTTCGATGGCGACGAACGCCTTCGGCAGATAGGGCGGCAATTCGTCGAGATGGATCGCCGCCCCGCCCGTATCGCCGCGGTTGGCGAGCAGGGTTCCGTCGGCGCCCAATATGGCGATGTTTGGCGGCCGCTTGGGGACGGCGAGATGATCGATCGGCGGCAATTGCGCCGCCTCATAGGCGACGAGGATGCCGCCGCCGGCGAAGCCCCAGACCGCGAGCGTGAAGGCCCAATAGATCAGCCGGCCGAAGAAAGAGCGCTGCGGGCGCTTCTTCTTGCGCTGCGGGCGCGCCGGCTTTCGCCGCTCCGCGTCGAGTTCGAAGGATGGGCCGAAACTCGGCTCGCGACGCTCGCCGCCCCAGCTTTTTGCCATTGTGCCGCGCCGTTTCTGCGGAAGCATTTTTGGCAAACGGCGGCCTCGCCGTTTCAAAAACGCTCTTAAGCCCCGATCGTGAGCCGCCGCGTCTCGCTTGGAGCTTCGGCTCCCGCCGGTTCAAGCTCGAGGGCGGAGCTTAAATCCGCCCGCTTAAGGCGGCGTAAAGTGCTGCACTTGCCTTCGGCGGCCTTCTTGCGCGGATGGGTTCGGGCTTAAGGGGCAAATCTTTGCGAAAAACTGCACTTTACCCGTGGCGGCGCTTGCGATTTGACCATAGCCGAGCCAAAGTCGCGCCCCCTAGTGGCTAAAACCTGACACTTGGTCGCCGAGTGTCAGGATCAATTTAGCCACCAGACCAACAGCTTGTGGGCCGACTTATCCTGTCACGCGCAGCAGCGAATGGCAGGTGGGACCACGGGCAAGACGCAGCTTCGGCGGCTCGCCGGGCTCGGTCGGCAAGATCCGGATAGGCCATGCAAGTCACCCTCGAAAGAAGCGCCCTGTTGAAGGCGCTCGGCCATGTTCATCGCGTCGTGGAGCGCCGGACGACGATTCCGATTCTCTCCAATGTGCTCGTCGCGGCGGAGGGCCATGCGCTGCTGCTCAAAGCGACGGATCTCGATCTCGAAGTGACCGAAAAGCTTCCCGCCGATGTCTCCCAGGCCGGCGCGACGACCCTGCCGGCCCATATTCTCTATGATATCGTGCGCAAACTGCCCGACGGCGCCCAGGTCTCGCTCGAAGGCGGCAAGGATGCGGCGCAATTGCTGCTGCGCTCGGGCCGCTCGCGCTTCACCCTTCAGGCCCTGCCCGAAAGCGATTTTCCCGATCTCGCGGCAGGCGAGTTCACCCATCGCTTCGCGCTCGCCGCGGCCGATCTCAAGAAACTGATCGACAAGACGCAATTCGCGATCTCGACCGAGGAGACGCGCTATTATCTCAATGGCATCTATGTCCATACGATCGACGCGGATGGTCACACCATGCTGCGCGCCGTCGCCACCGATGGGCATCGGCTGGCGCGAGTCGAAATTCCGGCGCCGGCGGGCTCAAGCGGCATGCCGGGCATCATCATCCCGCGCAAGGCCGTGAACGAGGTGCAAAAGCTCGTCGAGGATCTCGACCAGGAGGTTTTAGTCGAGATCTCGCCGACCAAAGCGCGCTTCAGCCTCGGCGAAGTGGTGCTGACGACGAAGCTGATCGACGGGACTTTTCCCGATTACACGCGGGTCATTCCGACCGGCAATGACAAGGAGCTGGTGGTCGAGCGGGCACCCTTCGCCGCCGCAGTTGATCGCGTCTCGACCATTTCCTCCGAGCGCGGCCGGGCGGTAAAACTCGCCGTGGCCGACGGCAAGCTCACTCTGTCGGTGACCAATCCCGATTCCGGCTCGGCGGTCGAAGAGCTCGAAGTCGATTATGACGCGCCGCCGCTCGAGATCGGCTTCAATGCCCGCTATCTTCTCGACATCACGGAACAGCTCGACGGCGACACGGCGTTATTCAGACTCGCCGATCCCGGCTCGCCGACCCTGATCCTCGATCGCGAAGGTGCCGCGGCGCTTTATGTGCTGATGCCGATGCGGGTGTGAGGCGGTTGCAGCGCACGCCGCGCTGGACAGGAGACGGCCAAGCTCTATAGTCCGCCCCCGCCCTACATAGGAAAAAGCGGATCTGCCGATGGTGCTCAGATCAGTTCTTGCATTTCGTCTCGCCGCACTGCCGATTTTGCTCGCCGGCATCGCTTTCCTCGAATCCCAGCGACCCTTCAACATCTTCCGGCTCGTCACATTCATTCTCTTCTTTCTTCTTCTAGCCGACCTGACATCGCTTGTGCGCGGCAAACTGCGCGAGCTTCTGCTCATCATGACGTCGCTCGTCTTTGGTCTTACGGTCATCGAGGCCGCGGCCGAGTTTCTTGTGCCCGTGAGCGACCTGAAGACCACGAAGGGCTTAACCGTGCGTCAGGCGGTGATCGGCTGGGGACCGCAGCATGCAGGCCGCTTCCATGCGGAAAAGATCGATCCGAAGACGGGCAGGATCATCTACGATGCCGTCTATACGATCGATGCCAATCTGCTGCGCAAGACGCAGTCCTGCGAGGACTGCGCGACCATCGCCTTTTTCGGCGGCTCCTTCACGTTCGGCGAGGGGGTCAATGATGCCGACACCTTGCCACAACAATTGGCCGACAGTTTCGGCCGCAGAGTGCGTGTGCTCAACCTCGGCTTTTCAGGCTATGGGCCGCAGCAGTTCCTGCGCGAATTGGAAACCGGCCGTTTCGACAAGGTCATTAGAGCCGATCGAGATCATGTGGGATCGGTTCGCGATCCACATGATCTGGACAAATCGGCTCTACATCAAAGAAGCCGAGCATGTCCGTTATCGGAAAAGTCTGTCAACTTTTCCGGGACATGCTCTAGCTCGCAGCCGAAGCTCTTCATCTTCCTGACGGCGCCCTTTCATGTGGAGCGGACCGCCTGCAAGGCGTCCTGGGTGCTCCATGGGCCCCGCTACGCGCTCGAGAACGGAAAGATCGTCTACAAGGGCCCATGCGATCAAGGGCCGAGCCTGTGGCTGCGCGAGTGGATGCAGCATATGGCGCCCTATCGCTGGCTGGTCGAGCCCAATCTCGAGAAGCTCAACCATGACGATGTCGATCTCTACATCCGCATCTTGCTGGCTGCGGTCCATCTGGCGAAGGAAAAATATGGCGTCCCAACCCTCGTCCCCTATATCAGATCGTCAAAGGACTATCTTCGCGGGACAGGCTTCACCGACGACGAGATCATCAAGCGCCTGCAGGACGGCGGCGCCATGGTCGTCGATGCGACTCTCGCGCGCGAAGAAGCCGCAGGCGCCAAGATCCAGATCCCCGGCGATGGCCATCCGACGCCCTATGCCAATCGGCTGCGCGCCATGATCCTCAAAAATTACATCGCGCAACATCTCGCCGAACTTCCGGCTGCCGAACCGAAGCCGGCGAGCGAGATCCCTCATGCTATGCGTGAGTGAGCCGGATCTCCGCGAGCTTATTTCAATGTGACCGTTGCTCCACTGGATGCGCTCGCAACGGCGAGAAAATGCTGCAACAGCGCGGCACGGGCGCGATTGGCGATCGCCGTCGGATGGCCATCGCCGGGAATTGCGAGCAAGGTTCCCGGCGGAAAGTCTTTCGGCGACAGTGTCGCATCGATGAGGTCGATGCCGGATCGCCGCAATCTGTCCTCGATCATGGCGTCGGTGAAACCCGACTTCGCCAGATATTTGTCGTTCCCGCCAAGGTATAGGATGACGAGACGGGCCCCATATTTCTGTTTCACCAGTTCGGCGCAGCGCCGCAATTCGGCGAGATAGAGCTCGATGTCGGCCGGCCCGACAGCAGTCTCTATGGGTCGAATGAAGCGGCGAAAAGCAGCGCCGTCGACGAAGATCTCGCGCCAAACTCGCGCCAACCCTTCCGCGCAAGCGCCGACGAAAACCGGTTTGCCATTGCGCAGTTCATAGCGGGGCGCACGCACCATGAAACCTGCGAGGCATGAGGATCGCTCGGCATGCCACGCCGCGGTCTCGTAGACGAAGATCTTCGTATCCGACAGAAGCGGATCAAAGAGGCCGGTCTCCAAAGGCCGCAAGAACTGCTGCGGCCCATATCCGGGAAAGCCAAAATTGAGAACCCGCGTTTTGCGGCCCGTGAGATCCGCGTAGACCTGCGGTAAGGTCTCCGAGTCGGCAAGCCCCTGACCGAAAGTCATCGAGTCGCCGAAGAAGGCGACGGTCGGCCCGGCCGGTGCCGACAGCGTTCGGCGCAGAAGACGATCACCGATCGTATAGTCGCTGTCATAAATGAGGGCGCCGCCCGGACCTGTTCTCCTGCCATGATAGATGCCGGGTGCCGACGGGCCCCAACCCAGGACGGGACGTGAAATCGAAAAGCCGCGCGTTTCGACGGAAGGATCAGCCTCCAAGCCGGCGCAGACGAGCTCCGTCGCAGCAAGTCCAAACAGGGTGGTGGCGACGACGGTCACGGCATCACGCCATCTGCCTTTGAGCGCCACAGCGAGATCGGCGACAAGCACGAAAGCGAGAAACTGATAAATCCCGCGCGTATATTTCAGATAGGGAATGCTGCTTATGAAATAGGCTCCCGATAAGACGACAGCAGGAACGATGATGAAGATGACCAGACGGCGTCGCAGAATATTTGACATCCCAGATCCATCACGTTGAAACCGGCAAGCAGGGGAGAGCATCGGCTGGCTGTTCATACATTGCTTCGACCACGGCCTTTGTTCAAAAGACCTTGAAGCTGCGCCCATTTGGCTGCGTCCAACGGCAGCCCGCTCCGCCGCCAGGCACTTCCTCAGGCATGACGCCCGATGCGTTCAGTCGGGATCGAAGGCGTGCTTGTAGTCGCGCGCCAGTTCAGGATTCTGCTTCTTCTTTTCGAGGACACAATTGCCCACCGCGAGAAAATCGAGCTCGGTGCCCATGAAGCAGGCAAAGGCATCTTCCGGCGTGCAAACGATCGGTTCGCCGCGCACATTGAAGCTCGTGTTCACGAGAACCGGACAGCCCGTCAATGCCTCGAACCGGCTGATCAAAGCGTGATAGCGCGGATTGGTTTCCTTATGGACGGTCTGGATACGGGCCGAATAATCGACATGGGTGACGGCCGGTATTTCTGAGCGCAGCACATTGAGCTTGTCGATGCCGAAAAGCTCTTGCTCATCTTCTGTCATCTTCCGGCAGCGTGAAGATTTCACATCGGCGACGAGCAACATGTAAGGCGAATCGGCATCGATCTCGAACCAATCGGCGACGCGCTCGCGCAGCACGGACGGCGCGAAGGGACGAAAGCTTTCGCGATATTTGACTTTGAGATTGAGCAATTTCTGCATATTGGGCGAGCGCGGATCGGCAAGAATCGAACGAGCGCCGAGCGCCCGCGGGCCGAATTCCATTCGGCCTTGGTGCCAGCCGACGGCCTCGCCATCGGCTAGCGCCGCGGCGGTCGCTTCGATCAGCCGCTCATCATCGACGACCTCATAAGCCGCGCCGATAGATTGCAACCGCCGTTCGATGTCCGCCTGCTGGTAGGATGGCCCGAGATAGGCGCCCTGCATGGCATCCGGCCGCTTTACGATGGTCTTGTGATCCTTCTGGCGGCGTCCATCGTAATAGGCGGCCAGCGCCGCACCCAGCGCGCCGCCAGCGTCTCCTGCCGCGGGCTGCACGAAGATCGCTTCGAAGCGCCCGTCGCGCAGCACCTTGCCATTGGCGACGCAATTGAGCGCGACGCCGCCCGCGAGACAGAGACGTTTCAATCCAGTTTGCGCCGCGAGCGATCGCGTGAGCCGCAGAACGACCTCTTCCGTCACCGCCTGGATCGAAGCCGCAAGGTCCATGTGACGCTGTTCGAGCATCTGATCGGGCCGGCGTACCGGCCCGCCGAACAGCGCCTCGAAGCGCTGATCGACCATGGTGAGACCGGTGCAGAAGGAGAAATAATCGAGGTTCAGTTTGAACGAGCCGTCCGGCTTCACATCGATGAGATGCTCGAGGATCGTCTTCACATATTTCGGCTCGCCATAGGGCGCGAGACCCATGACTTTATATTCGCCCGAATTGACCTTGAAGCCGGTGTAATAAGTAAAGGCCGAATAGATGAGCCCCAGCGAATGCGGAAAGCGGATCTCCTTGATGATTTGCAGATCATCGCCCTGGCCGAGCGCGGCCGAGGTCGTTGCCCATTCGCCGACCCCGTCCATCGTCAGCACCAGTGCGGATTCGAACGGCGCCGGATAATAGGCCGAAGCGGCATGCGAATAATGATGTTCGCAGAAACCGAGCTTGGCCTTGTCGCCCAGCGCCGGATCAATCGCCGCAAGCTCGCGCAAGAGAAGGTCGCGCTGAAACAGTTTTTCGCCGATCCACAGCGGCATGGCCTTGCGAAACGAGGCAAAGCCACGCGGCGCGAAGGCGAGATAGGTCTCGAGCAGCCGCTCGAATTTCAGGAAGGGCTTTTCGTAAAAGACGACGCGATCGATGCCGCCGCCGCCGACCTTGCCTTCCGAGAGGCAATAGAGGATCGCATTCTCGGGGAAGCTCGGATCATGCTTCTTGCGGGTGAACCGCTCTTCCTGGGCCGCGGCGATGATCTGACCGTCGCGGATCAGCGCCGCGGCGCTGTCGTGATAAAAGGCCGAAATGCCGAGAACGAGCATCTCGGACCGATCAGAACAGCGTATAAATGAAGGGCGCGACGACCGAGCCCTGGCTTAGGACGAAGAGGCCGCCGAAGATCAGGAAAAGCGCGAGCAGGGGCACCAGCCAAAATTTCTTCCGCGTCCCGAGGAATTCGAAGAACTCGGCAAAGATCGACATCAAACAGCCCCCTTAAAATTGTTTCGCCATGCTCCCCGGGGCCGGGCCCGGCGGCTCGCGCTCGATCCAATAGCTTTCCGCCTCCGGCGCCAGCCTGAGGCCGAGTAGATCCTCGCCCTTCCTGCGCAGAAACCAGGCGAGCGGCACGAGCGCGCCGAAGAACAGGAAGGCCATCAGTATGGGGCTGACAATTGTGTTCAAAGCAAGCCCAAGCTTGAACCAGGCGCGGTTCAATGGCGTCAGCCATTGCGGAGCCAAAAGCGCGAGAAGCAGGAAGACACCGGCGAGGGGGATCGCCCACCATCTCGGAGCGCCATGGTGGACGAGCGGCCAAAGCGCCACAAGGCAGAACAGGGCCCCGAATGTGAGGCCGAATTTTCGATTCGACCCGATCTCGGTCTTGCGGAAGCTCGAAACCGTTTCATGTGTCTGCATGAAAGGCCCACCCCTTTTGATCAGAACGTCTTGAATGAAGTTGGGCGCGAAGGCCGGCTGTCGCGGCGGCGCAAGAACGACGCTGATCGCCGGCGCCGGCGCGCGGCGCCTTTGCGGCAAGCTGAATCTGACAGCTGCGCCGGAGGCAGGCCCGGCTTGCGCGGGGCCTATTGAAAATGATCTGATATATCAAAGCCAAACCCGGATGCAGCCGATCAATTGTCCAGCGTGCCTTTGGCTTCGCCCGCTGGCGAGCCAGAGCCTTCTGGATCGTCATATCGACACATGGCAGATGTTTCAACTGAACAAATATTGTTCGCAGATGGTCGTCCCGAGCCGCGTGTTGTCTTCGACGAAGGCGGTGATGAATTCATGCAGCCCGTGCTGGAAAATCTCCTTGGTGGTGGCATTTTTCAGCTGTGTCATCACCCGATGCGCATGCTCCTGCGCCGCGCCCGGCGCGCCATAGGCTTGGCCGATCTCGTCGAGGAAGCGGACGATGTTCTCATAGCAGCCGATGAGCGAGCGCGGCATTTCGGGACGCAGAATCAGAAGATCGGCGATGAGCCAGGGCTTGAGGCTCTCGCGATAGACCCAATGATAGGCGGTCAGCGCCGAGACGGCGCGCAGGATCGCCGCCCATTGGAAATAATCGAGCGAGCCGCCGACGCTCTCCGTTTCCGGCAGCAGGATATTATATTTCACATCGAGAATGCGGGCCGTATTGTCGGCGCGCTCGATGTAAAGGCCGACGCGGGAGAACCAATAAGCGTCGTTGCGCAGCATGGTGCGATGCGCCGAGCCATCGTAGTCGAGCGAGGCCTTCTTGACGAATTCGAGGAAACGGCAGGATTCCTCGCGGTCGTATTGGCCCTGCCCGATATTGCTCTTTTCATAGCGTTTGAGCTCGATCCAGGCGCTGTTGATCGCCTCCCACATTTCCGCGGTCAGAGCGGTGCGGATGGAGCGCGCATTGGTCCGTGCGAGTTCGATGCAATTGCGGATCGAAGACGGATTGTCGGGCGCGAAGGTCAGGTAATCGACGACCTCGGCCTCGGTCGCCGCCGAATGGATCTTGTAAAATCCGCCGGAGGCGCCGGAAGCTTCCAGCGCGCTCTCCCATTCCGTGCCCGGCCCTGCATAAATATTAGGCAGCGTTGCCAAACGGCGCGTCGCATCGATGGTGCGCGCCAGAAAATCGGCGCGCTCCATGTAGCGTGCGAGCCAATAGAGGCTGTCGGCGGTCCGTGAGAGCATGATCCTCCCGTCGAAGCTTATTGATCTTGACCCAAGGCATTGGATGCCGGCGCCAGCGCCACCGCGCCGAGAACCATCGCATCAAGGCCCTGATCCTCGACGATCCACGTGTCCTTCGTGCCGCCACCCTGGCTCGAATTGACGACGAGGGACCCTTCCTCGAGCGCCACGCGGGTAAGGCCGCCCGGCACCACGCGGACGCCATTGGCACCGGAGAGCACGAAAGGACGCAGATCGACATGACGCGGCGCGACGCCGCTCGAAAAAGAGGTCGGGCAGGTCGAGAGGCCAAGCGTCGGCTGGGCGATAAAATTCTCCGGGTGGCGCTTCAGCTTGTCGCGGAACAGCGCGAGCTCGTCGCGATTGGCATGCGGGCCGATGAGCATGCCATAGCCGCCGGAGCCGTTGACCTCCTTGACGACCAGTTCGGGAAGCCTGTCAAGCACATAGGCGAGCGCCTCCGACTCGCGGCAGCGCCAGGTCGGCACATTCTTTAATAGCGGCTTTTCGCCAAGATAGAATTCAATGATCTCAGGCACATAGCTATAGACTGCTTTGTCGTCGGCAATGCCGGTGCCGACCGCATTGGCGAGCGTGACATTGCCGGCGAGATAGGCCTCGAAGAGACCGGCGACACCAAGCACCGAATCCGGCCGGAAGGCGCGCGGATCGAGATAGGCGTCATCGATCCGCCGATAGATGACATCGACGCGCTTCGGCCCCTGCGTCGTGCGCATATAGACGGCATTGTCTCGCACGAGGAGATCGCGGCCCTCGACGAGCTCGACGCCGAGCTTGTCGGCGAGAAAGGAATGCTCGTAATAGGCGGAATTATATTGGCCCGGCGTCAAGAGCACGATGGTCGGCTCGGCCGCCGCCGCAAGCGGCGCCACCGAGCGCAGCGTCGCCAGCAAAGCATCCGGATAATTCTCGACCGGCGCGACGCGGTGCTCGGCGAAGAGATCCGGCACCAGGCGCATCATCACCTCGCGGTTCTCCAGCATATAGGAGACGCCGGAGGGCGTGCGCAGATTATCCTCGAGGACATAGAAATCCTCTTCGTCGATGCGCACGACATCGATCCCGGCAATATGGACATAAATGTCATGCGGAATTCGTCGTCCGACCATCTCCTTTTGAAAGAAGGGATTGTCGAGCACGATGTCGGCCGGCAGCACGCCGCTCTTCAGTATTTCCTGGCGGCCATAAATATCGGCAAGAAACAGGTTCAGCGCCTTCACACGCTGCACCAGCCCGACCTCGAGCCGCGTCCATTCGGAGCGGCCGATCATGCGCGGCACGATGTCGAAAGGGATCAGCCGCTCGGCCGCATCCTTGTCGCCATAGACGGCGAAAGTGATGCCGATGCGGCGGAACAGAAGCTCGGCCTGGGCGCGCCGCGAGGCCAGATGCTCGGCCGGAGATTCGGCGAGCCAGCGCGCGATCTTGCCGTAAATGGCCCGGACATAGCCATCGGCCTTGGTCATTTCATCAAAATTCCGCGGCATCTGCGCAAATCCAACTCCGAAAGCGCCACCCTGCCGGGACGAAGCAAAATAAGTGCAAGTTCGGCAATAGCACAGCCTGCCGTTGGGCACATGGCGGATTTTCGAACGGCCGATGCGCCGGAAGATCGTGTGGTGGCTGCGGAAGGAGCGGGCGCGGGCGGCAAAATCTCGAACCAGGATGGTAAACAAATGCTAACCAATCAGGGTTAATTTTCCGCAATCAGGCAGAGGTGAAAGCGACCCGTCCAAGGGCTCGGCCGGGTCTCCCAGCTGCCGCAGCGGAGCCTCGTCATGGCGTCGAGCCAGATTTCAAGATCGATCGGCAGGGAAGGCATTCGCCTGCAGCAGCCGCCGATCACAAGCCCGGCGCAGATCATCAGGGCCGTGCTGCTCGGCCTGCTGCTCGCCTTTCTCATGGTCTGGGCTTTGCCGCGGAGCCCTATGTTCCTTGCGAGCAATGACTTTGCTTGGCAAAGTCCGGCCTAAGCTTAGGCTTGGCGCTGCGGCGTCGTTCGCGCGCGCGGCGTCTCAGTCGCCTTTTTGCAAAGCAGCGGAGCCATCGACGAAGATCATGCGGCTCCTGTCAGCAGCGCGCAGACCCACGACGGCCGGACCGGAAAAACGATCGGTCGGCAGATCGGTGGCCACAGCGCTGAAGCGGGCAAGATAGCCTGCCGCAAGCTTTTGCGAAAGCTCTGCCGTCTCGATACGGGCGGCGCGCCGCAGGCCCGTCAGTGCCGGCGACATGATCGTTTCGTTCTCGAGCCTGGCCATTTGGACTTCGCGCGGCACCGCGAGCCGGGTGGCGGCAGCGGGCCAGCCCGCCGTTGCAGCCCGCCTGTTCACCGTGCCATGGGCCGCCGAGCGCAGACCCTCCATCTGCGCCATTGGCGCATAGGCGAGGACCTGGGTTTCAGGCGGCGCTGTCGCTTCGCTCTCGGCCCGCGCCGCCAACGCGCTCTCGCTCGCCCCATGGGTGATGATCGCCGGCAGGCTCGCGATCCGTGCGGCGGGAGCAGGACTGCTGGCCTTGACAAGATCGCCGATCGGATCGGCGGCTTTGCCGCCGGCTTCGGTCGCCGGAGTGCCCGGCAGGGATGCGGTCACGACCGGCAGTGTCGTCGGACGGTCCGGCGGCAGCGGGACATCGGCCAGCGCCAGGAAATCGGTCGGCCGACGCGGAGGAACCGGAAGCGCCTCATCCGATCCGGTCTCGTCCTTGCCGGCATTCGAAGCCGATTGCGCGGATTTGAGACCGCGGGGCTCTTCTTCCGCTGGCGTCGGCTCGGCCTCGGCGACCGCGAGCTTGCTATTGTCTGCCGCCCCGGGATGCACGGCCATGGCCTGTGCCGCTTCTTCCTCGTGCTCGTCGGCGCTGCCCTTATTGATCCCGAACAGCCAGGCGAAGAAATTCCCGCTCTTTTCGGCCGGCGGCACATGCAGCGACCGGCCGCTCGCCTCGAGTTCGGCGCGCGCCTCTTCATAGCCCCGAAGCGGCTTGCCGTTAGAAGGAATGAGAACCGTCTTGCCGTCGGGGAAGACGCGAGACAGTTGCGCATAGGTCATCCGCGGCCAATAGCGGACACCGCCGACGTCGATGTGAACGAAACTGGAATCGCCATAAAAGCCGACGCCGCCCATTTCCAGACGCATGGCGACTTCGCGGACCTTTTCCATCGACATGCCGGGCATCGTCGTATCCATCGCCTTGCCCAATATATGCTGCGAATGTTGGGCGACGGCACGCGAGCGCCGCCGCAGCATCGCATTGGTCTGCGGCGAGCGGTAGCCGCAGACGACATGGATGGGCGCCGTCGCCCCGGCTTCCCGATAGGTTTCCCAAATGACGTCGAACAGGCGGGGGTCCATATGCGTGGCCTCGTTCCGCCGCCAGTCGCGCAAGAACCAATTCAGCTTTTCGAGAACTGCCGGATCGTAATGGCCATTGACGCGATAGGTGGCCGAGATCGACTCGTTCGTATGAGGATTATAGAGATTCAAGGTCCGCGTATCGCCATTGGCGACGGCTGACTCGGTCGCGGCCGGCAGCGTGGCGCAGAGCAGAAGGCAAAAAGCGCCGCAAAGGACAAGCTGGCCCAATGGACCGATGGGAGACCGCCCGCGGCCGGACCAGCGTTGCGAGTCCCGATCCGCTTTCCGACCCGATTTTTGGCCGATGCCATCGCCTCGCCCCGCCATGCCAGGGACGAAACGGGCTTGCGCGAAGCTCCCGAAACTCTTCGGGCCGGGCGAAGTCGCGCAAATCAAGCGAGCCGTGCTGGGGCGCCGTTGGAGCAAAACAAATCCTCGGTTCTCGGTCACGACGGCCAGCCGGCCGGAGCGTTCACGGCGATTATCAAAGGCCGCTAAAATTTTATCTTTTACCGAGAACCGTTAACGCCGCGTAGCCATCGGGCTCTGTGCGTCCCCCGTTCAACGGCATTGATTGTTGTCCGATCCGGCAGCCGACCCCATCGATCAAACATGATTACAGAAAAGTAATAGAGCAAATATGGCGAAGCTGTGTCGCCCCAAATCGCGTGCCGGCCCGCGCCAATCCACCAGCGCGCTTACTTTTCGAGCCCGAGGGCGACTTCGGCTTTGCCCGCGTAGCCATAGATGTCGTCGCGCAACTGCAAACGACCGTCGGGATCGACGAAGGCCGTGAAATATTCGATATGAATGGGAAGCGGCTTCGGCAGAAAGACATAGCGCTGGCGGTCGCCGATCAAATGTTCCACCCGCCGTTCCGACCAGCCGCTGTCAGGGCCGAGCACGGCTTGCGCAAAACTGAAGGGCTGATCGACGCGCACGCAGCCGTGACTGAAGGCGCGCCGCGTTGCGCCGAACAGGCTGCGCGACGGCGTGTCGTGCAGATAGACGGAATAATCGTTCGGAAACATGAATTTGATGCGGCCGAGCGCGTTTTTTGCGCCGGGCGGCTGGCGGACGACGAGACGGCCGTGGCGGATAAAGACCTCGAAGCCGAGGCGGTCCAGATAGGCCGGATCTTGCGCGAGACGCGGCAGCATCTCCTTGCGCATGATCGACCGCGGCACGTTCCAGTACGGGTTGACGATCAAATAGCGCATCATGTTGGAGAACACCGGGGTCGGCGTCTGCGGCTTGCCGACGATCACCTTGCTGCGCCAAACGAGCTGATTGTCGCGGATGACGCTGACCGTGAAGTCCGGAATATTCACCTCGATGCGGTCGCTGCCCATGTCGCGCGGCATCCAGCGCCAAAATTCCATATTGGCGACGAGCTCATTCTCGAGCCGCGACGGCTGGCCCCCCGTGAGCGCAGCGATGGTTCGGCCGGTCAGCACCCCCGAAGCCGGCAGGCCATAGGCCTTCTGGAATTCGGCGACCGCCGCGGCGACCCGCGTGTCATAGAGGAGATTATCCTGCTGAGCGGCGGGCTCGGCGTCCAGGCCGAAGCGCGCCCTGATCAGCGGCACGCGCGGATCGCTCATGCCGAGCTTCAGCGTCGGGCCGCTCGGGATCGGCCGGGTCACAACCGGCTTCGTCTCGCGCCGCAATTCGGCGAGCTTGTCGCGCAGCGCGCGATAGGCGGCCTGCGGCGGATTGAAGTTCTCGAGCGCCGTGCCGGCGTTGGACCCGGCCGCTGCGACGGAAGCGAGGATTTGGGCCGGCTCGGCCACTTGCGGCTTGGCGCCGATCAAACGGCTGATCCGCTGCGGATCGACGCGGCTTCCCGAAGCCTCGCGTCCATAGCCGACGACTTGCGCCGTCAGGTCGATCTCCGCCGCCAGAAGCTTCTCGCCCAGCTTCTCGTCCAGCTTCGCGTCGCGCTTTTCGTCACGGTTTTCATCCGCTTGTGGGAAGACGGGCGTCGGCAGACCGTCGAGGGAGAGGCCATCGTCATCGGCATGCGCCAGCCGTGCCATCGCAGAACGCGCCGCCGCGTTCGGCGTGCCGTTCTCGACCCATAGTGGCGCATAATTGCGCGCCGCATAGAAGGCGGCGATAGCGGCCCGCAGCTTGCGGATTTCCGCAGCGTCCCGGCCCTTGATCTCGCTCGCCACATAGGCATCGAGCGCCTTGTGCAACCGATCGGCGAAGGTCGGCACGGCCGGCGCGGCAGCACCCGCAGCCGGCGTGTCCGGCGATCCCGGTCCCGATGGCGGCGGCGGCGTAGCGGTTGTGGGTGAGGCATTGGTGGGCGCGGCCGGCGTCGCAGTCGCCGGCGCGGCGGCTCCCGAGGTGGGATTGGATGGCTGATCCGGCCCCACCGCTGCGGCAGCCGCCGGTGCGGGCAGGGGCGGCGCCGATTGCGCCTTGTCCTCTGGTAGGCTTCCCGTCGTCTGCGGATCTTCGGCTGGCGCAGCGGGCGGCTCAGCGACAGGCGCGGTCGCAGTCGTTGCCGCGGGAACCGCTGTGGCTTTGCCCGATTGGGCCGCACCGACCGGAGCAGGCGTCGCAGCTCGTGGCGCAGTTGCGGTCGCGGCGTCGGCGAGCGGCTTTTGCGCGACGCTCTGATCATCGGCCGAAGCCTTCCCTGCTGCGAGACCGGCGAACAGCAGCGCGGCCAAAAGCAAGGTGAACCGACTCGCGCATTGCGCCCGCATCATTTTCCCCGAAATCGCCCGCCGATATCGTTTCGATACGCCTTGGCAGCGATGCGGTCGCCGCCACTGCCCCCCAATCTGTTGCCCCGGGCGGAGTTTCGCGCTTGATGAAAACTGCGACTCAGCGCCAAAAGCAATTGCCGAAGCTCATCTGCGGCCGTCTTTGCGGCGCAATCTCGGCAGACGTGGCGCACGCGCCACAGATCTCAGGCCGCGGCGTCGCTTTCGCTGTCATCCGCCTCCTTGCCGGAGGCTGTGTCAACGTCGCCGTGCTGCACTCCATATTCCTTCAATTTGCGATAGAGCGTGGAGCGGCCGATGCCGAGCTTGCGCGCAACGGCCGACATCTGGCCGCGGTAATAGCCGAGGGCGAAGCGCAGGGTTTCCGCTTCCAACTGATCGAAGCGGCGCAGATTGCCGCTTTCATCGAGCAGCCGCAGCACATTCGGATCACGGACTTCGACGCGGATGATCTCGCGCTCGGGTTTTTGCTCGCGCGCGCCGGCGGCGGGCGCCGCCGGAATTCGCACATCGAAGCCGTTCACTTGCGCAGCGATCTGCGGGAATTCGGCGACCGTGAGTTCGTCGCCATCGGCCAGCACCACGGCACGGAAGATGACATTCTCCAATTGCCGGACATTGCCCGGCCACTCATAGCTTTCGAGCAGGGCGAGCGCCTCGGCGCTGAGGCCGCGCAGCCGCTTGCCTTCTTCCGCGGCGAAGCGGGCAGTGAAGCGGCGGCCGAGATCGGCGATATCGCCGCGCCGCGTGCGCAAAGGCGGAATGCTGATCGGAAAGACGTTGAGGCGATAATAGAGGTCCTCCCGAAACGCACCCCGTTTGACGAGCTCGATCAGATTCTGGTTCGTCGCCGAGACGAGGCGAATATCGACCTTCACCGGGCGCTTGCTGCCGACCGGATCGACCTCGCCTTCCTGCAACGCGCGCAGGAGCTTCACCTGCGCTTCGGGCGGCAGTTCGCCGACTTCGTCGAGGAACAGAGTGCCGCCATGCGCCTCGACGAATTTGCCGAGATGTTTTTCATTGGCGCCGGTGAAGGCGCCCTTCTCATGACCGAAGAGGATCGATTCGACGAGATTTTCCGGTAGAGCGCCGCAATTGACCGTCACGAAAGCGCGGCCGCGCCGATCCGAGGCGCCTTGGATCGCGCGTGCGACGACCTCCTTGCCGACGCCCGATTCGCCTTCGAGCAGCACCGGAATGGTCGATTTCGCGGCCCGCTCGCCGAGCCTGATCACCCGCTCCATCTCGGCGCTCTTGCTGGCGAGATCGCGAAACGACAAAGTGCCCGAGGCCTGCCGGTTGAGGCGACGCACCTCGTCCTCGAGCGCATCGACGCGCAGCGCATTCTTGATCGAGATCTGCAAGCGTTCGGCGCCGACCGGCTTGACCACGAAATCATAGGCGCCGGCGCGCATGGCGGAGACCACCGTCTCGATCGATCCATGCGCCGTCTGTACGATCGTCGGAATCGTCCGTTTTTGTTCGCGCATGCGCGCCAGGACGGCCATGCCGTCAAGGTCCGGCATGACGAGATCGAGAATCAGGAGATCGACGGGCTGGCCGGCGGCCGGATCGAGCCGCGCCAGCGCGGCCTCGCCGCTCTCGGCCGTTTCCGTCGCATAGCCGAAACGGCGAACAATGGCTTCGAGCAGACGGCGTTGCACCGGGTCGTCATCGACGATCAGGACGAGACAGGACATGGGCCTCTTTCTTGACGGGCAGTATGCCCGCAGGCGGACCGACACGATTCGGCAGCGATGCACCGGCGCGGGCCACGACGCCTGCATGCTGGCCGATCAGAGTAAATGCTCTCTTAATTGCCGCCGCAGAAGCCCATGACATTGCCTCGAGATTCGCAACCGGTTCGCATTGCCGGCCATTAACCGGCTCACGCACGGCAGATAAGCCGTGCGCAAGCCGAGGCCGAACAGCCTTTACTGACGGCGAAAGACCATTTGGTGGAAAACATCGGGCGCGGTGTCTTCGGGCACGAGCACCGTCATGTGCCCGTCCGTCTTGACGACGTCCAACGACATCTGCTTGCCGCTCTGGGTGGTCACCATCATGTGATGCATGACTTTCATGTCACAGGCGGCATAGGCAGCCGAAGCGCCAGAGAGCGCGAGCACCGCAGCCACCGATGCAGCCGCAAACTTGGTCTTGATCGTCATAACAATGTTCCTTTCCAAAGAACAGGAGACCACACTGCCGCGCGGCTGGGGCGAACCTAACTGTCGGCGCGTGTGGCTGACCGGACCGTTCGGCCGGTACCGCTGCCCTTCGAGAGGAATTGAAGAAGCGTTACGCAAATGGCCACTTCCGCCCGCGGAAGCGGCCGTCAACATAAAGTGAGGCAGAAATTTTCACGCAGCGCGTAACGCACGATGGTTTGAGCGCGAATATGTTCAAATGCGCTCTTGCATCGCGCCGCCCGAGCGGCGGCCACGCATGCGAAAGCGCCGTGATGGTTGCACGACGGCGGCCGCGGCTTCGGATTGATCCAAGGGCAAGTGATCCGATATGAAGGGTGGAGGACGTCTGTTCGCCTCTCTTCGGATCAAAGCCATGCCTCCTTTTCGTCTTTTCGGTCGTCACAACAGTCTCACAAGCGCCACAGACAGCGCGGCGCTGAGCACGAAGGATAAGTCGCTCGGCCTCTTGCCCGAGTGGAATCTCGCCGATCTCTATCCATCCATGGAGTTGCCGGCCTTTGCGAGCGACCTCGCCCGCGCCGAGGCCGAATGCAAGGCCTTCGCGCAAGACTATCGCGGCAAGCTCGCCGCGCTCGCCGAGGCCAATGGCGGCGCCGGGCTTCTCGAAGCGGTCAAGCGCTATGAGGCGCTCGATGATCTCCTCGGCCGCATCACGTCCTTCGCCGGGCTCGTCTATTACGGCGATACGAGCGATCCGGTGCGGGCCAAATTTTTCGGCGACACGCAGGAGAAGATCAACGCCGCCTCGACCGAGCTTCTCTTCTTCCAGCTCGAACTCAACCGGCTCGACGATGCGGTCGTCGAAAGACTGTCGCATGACGGCCCGCTCGCGCATTACCGGCCGTGGCTCGAGGACATCCGCAAGGACAAGCCCTATCAGCTCGCCGATGACATCGAGCGTCTGTTCCATGAGAAATGGGTGACCTGCGGCAGCGCCTGGAACCGGCTCTTCGATGAAACCATCGCGGCGCTTCGCTTCAAGGTCGGCGGCGAAGAGCTGACGCTCGAACCCGTGCTCAATCTGATGCAGGACCCGAAGGAAGCGGTGCGCAAAGAGGCGGCGGAGGCGATCGGCACGACCCTGAAACAGAATGCGCGCATTTTCGGCCATATCACCAATGTGCTCGCCAAGGACAAGGAGATTTCGGATCGCTGGCGCGGCTTCAAGGATGTCGCCGATGCGCGCCATCTCTCCAACCGGGTCGAGCGCGAAGTGGTCGACGCTCTGGTCGCTGCCGTGCACGAGGCCTATCCGCGCCTCTCGCATCGCTATTACAAATTAAAGGCGAAATGGTTCGGCAAGGATGCGCTCGATTATTGGGACCGAAACGCGCCGCTGCCGAATGTCGAGACGCGCAATTTCGCCTGGGACGAAGCGCGCCAGACCGTGCTCGACGCCTATGCCGCCTTCTCGCCGCGCATGGCCGCAATCGCCAAGCGCTTCTTCGACGACAATTGGATCGATGCGCCGGTGCGCCCTGGCAAGGCGCCGGGCGCCTTCGCGCATCCGACCGTGCCGTCCGCGCACCCTTACGTGCTCTTAAATTACCTCGGCAAGCCGCGCGATGTGATGACGCTGGCGCATGAGCTCGGCCATGGCGTGCATCAGGTGTTGGCCGCGCCCAATGGCGCGCTGATGGCGCCCACACCTTTGACCTTGGCCGAGACGGCCTCCGTCTTCGGCGAGATGCTGACCTTCCGGGCGCTGCTCGCCAAGACGAAGTCGGTCGCCGAGCGCCGCGCCATGCTCGCCGCCAAGGTCGAAGACATGATCAATACGGTGGTCCGGCAGATCGCCTTCTATACGTTCGAGCGCAAGGTCCATACCGAACGCCGCCAGGGCGAATTGACGGTCGAGAAGATCGACGAATTTTGGATGAGCGTGCAGGCCGAAAGCCTCGGGCCCTCGATCCGTCTCGGGCCGGGCTATGAGACATTTTGGGCCTATATTGGGCATTTCATCCATTCGCCCTTCTATGTCTATGCCTATGCCTTCGGCGATTGTCTCGTAAACTCGCTCTACGGCGTCTATGAAAAAGCGCAAGAGGGCTTTGCCGAACGCTATCTCGCCATGCTCTCGGCAGGCGGCACCAAGCATCATTCGGAATTGCTCGCGCCTTTCGGCCTCGACGCGCGCGATCCCGCCTTCTGGCAGATCGGTTTGCGGATGATCGAAGGCCTGATCGGCGAGCTTGAGGGGCTGGAGGGGAAATAGGGAGATTCGCGGGAGTCATCGATCGTTACGCACCGATGCTTGCCGCCCCTCTCCCCGCCTTCGCACCCACGTCATGGCCGGGCTTGTCCCGGCCATCCACGCGGTGGGGAACAACGGATGTTTTCAAGGAAAGCGCTATGTTGCCGCGCTCTTTCTGAAAGCCAACAGCAGCTCATCGGCGTGGATGGCCGGGACAAGCCCGGCCATGACGGGTAGAAAAAGGCAAGACTCAAACTAGAAGATCAACAATTGCGGTCGACCGGGTTAAGTAAGATAGACCGCTATGCCGAAATCGATCGTCATCCGTTTCTTCGTTCCACCAATGGCCGGACATAATTCCAATGAGTTTTTCAGGTGCGTAATTGTGGCCCGTGCCCTTCTCGTGAGAAATCACGGGACTTCCACTAGATCCGGAGAACGACAGCCCGGACACAAGCATCACTTCGCCGGTAACAATCCCTGGGTTTGAAAAATGCTTTTGCGGTAGCGATGCGACGTTGACTGTTCGAGCAATCGGAAGTGTCCAAGCATCATCATACCATGGTGTGCCTGTTCTGCCAGGGAACCCTATGAACGACGCCAAGTCGGTGACACACAGGCGATCTTCGAAGAAAGATTGACCTGCGATATCTCCAAAAGAAAAGCAACTATAAGCACAATTTTCTCGCTGATTTACAAACGAAACGTCGCGTAACACGATAACGTCAGCGAAAATGTGCTTCTTATAAGAATGGATATTTGCGACTTCGCAGGGATAAGTATCCGACATCCAACAGTCGTATATTTTAGATCGCAGAAATATGTTGAACTTCGCCAACTTATAACCCGTGTTCGACCCAAGCTTCATTCGCGGCTCGACATTGTGCGCGTTCGTCACAAAGTAATGGATCTCGTCCTTTTCGACCCAAAAGCCTGTCGCAAAAATCGACCGAGAGTTCCCAATATCGTCTGAAAACGTGACCTCAATTCGGTTGACGTTAAAGAGACACGATGATGAGCTTATGCCTGCCATGAAGCCAGCCTGTCAAATGTTCGTCGGATAAATCTCCACACTCACATCCTTACCACATTCCCCCTAATCCACGCCGCATAATCCTCCTCGCTCATCTCACCCGCGGCGAGCCGCAGCATGGTGAGCAGCGCATCTTCGTCGCTGGCGTTGAGCGCAAAATCATTGTCGAGGAGAAACAATTCCATCGCGACATAGGCAGTGCGCTTATTGCCGTCGATGAAAGGATGGTTCTTGGCGAGCCCAAAGGCATAGCCTGCAGCGAGCGTCGCGACATCGGCCTCCGCGTCATAGGCGACGCGATTGACCGGCCGCGAAAGCGCCGACTCGAGCAGGCCTTCGTCGCGGATGCCAATCTTCCCGCCATGCTGGGCGAGCTGTTCTTCGTGAATGGCGAGAATGATGTCGCGATCGAGAAAGCGGAAGTCGCTCATTATTTCGCGAGTTCGCGCAGCACATTGTGGCGCTTCTTCATGATCTCGCGGGCGAGCTTCATCTTGCGCTCGAATTCGGGATCGGTCTTGGTGACGCGATAGCCTTCGGGCGAGCGCGTGATATAGAGCTGATCGCCTTTTTCGACGTCGAGTTCGGCCAATACCTCGCGCGGCAGAACGACGCCGAGCGAATTGCCGATCTGGGTGACTTTAAGGATCGTATGGCCGGGCTTTGCAGGGGCCGTCATCGCCGCCTCCGTTATAACGGATGTTAGTATAGCGTAGCCCCCGACGCGTTCAACCCCTTTGCCCTCACCTCTTCAGCACAGCCTTCTCGTTCCTGATGACGGAAGCTTCGATCTGCGGGAATTGCGCATCGAGCAGAAACTGCTTCAGCGCATCATAATCCTTGGTCTCGAGCGTAAAATCCTTGGTGCCGTCGGCGAGACTCGCAAAGGAATCGGCGACCACCGTGCGGACATAGGGTTTCTTGTCTTCGGTTGCCGGGTGCAGATTGAAAGTGATCGTCGGATAGGAGCCGTTCATCTTGGCCTTGCAGACGAGCCGGCGGGTCTGATCGAAGCGGATGTCGTACAACCGCAGGACATCGTCCTTGCTCGGCGGATCGCGGCGGTGATCGAGATTGCTCAACCAGATCTCGAGCCGCAGCATGGCGGTGTCGCTTTCCGTCTTTTCGAGATTGATCTCGAAATGCTTTCCGTCGATGGAATCTGCCAAAATGGTGAGCGGCGCAGCCATGGGATCGTCCCTTTTGCGAAAGCATCTGCGCAGGGCAGTGCCTATATCTAGCAAACTCCGCACCGTCGCCGTGACAACCCATTCATAAAGTACAGCCCATGCCCGATGAATCCGACCGCTTTTCGGCCCGCGCGGCGCGGCATTTGCGCGTTTCCGCCCATGTCGGCGGCGCCGCGGCGCGGATTGCCGGCAGCCGGCTCCTCGGCGGCGACATCAATGATGCGCAAAGTGCCGCGGCGCTCGCGCAAGCGCTCGGCCGTCTCAAGGGCCCGCTGATGAAGGTCGCGCAAATGCTCGCGACTATCCCTGACGCGCTGCCGGCCGAATATGCTGAAAATCTCGCGCGCCTGCAGGCGCAGGCGCCGCCGATGGGCGCCGCTTTCGTCAAGCGCCGCATGCAGGCAGAACTGGGCGCGGATTGGCGCGCAAAATTTTCATCTTTCGATCTCGCGCCTGCCGCTGCCGCCTCGCTCGGGCAAGTCCATCGCGCGCAGGCCGAGGATGGGACCTTGCTCGCCTGCAAGCTGCAATATCCCGACATGGCCTCGGCCGTCGAAGCCGATCTCAGGCAGCTCGATTTCATCCTTTCGCTGCATCGGCGCATGCGGCCGGCGATCGACACGCGCGAGATCGCCAAGGAGATCGCCGCGCGCCTGCGCGAAGAGCTCGATTACCGCCGCGAAGCGCGCCATGCGGCGCTCTATGGCGAGATACTTGCGCCCTTTTCCGAGATTCGCGTGCCGCGCGTCGATAGGGAACTCTCGACGGCGCGCCTGCTCAGCATGGAATGGCTCGAGGGGCGTCCCCTGGCGGCTTACACCAAGGCCGATGAGGCCGAGCGCAGCCGGATCGGCGCCGCCCTGTTCAAGGCCTGGTGGGTTCCCTTCAGCCATTATGGCGTGATCCATGGCGATCCGCATCTCGGCAATTACACGGTCTTCGGCAGCGGCCTTTGCGGCGAGGGCGTCAATCTCTTCGATTACGGCTGCATCCGCGTCTTTCCGCCGCGCTTCGTCGCCGGCGTGGTCGATCTCTATGAGGGGCTGCGGCAGGGCGACCAGGCCCGCATCGTCCATGCCTATGAGCGCTGGGGCTTTCGCGGCCTCGCGAAAGCGACGATCGAGGCCTTGAACATTTGGGCCCGCTTCATCTATGGCCCCTTGCTCGACGACCGCCTGCGCACGATCGCCGACGGAGTCGCACCCGGCCTCTATGGCCGCCGCGAGGCCTTTGCCGTCCACAGCGCCTTGCGCGCGCAGGGTACGGTCAATGGGCCGGTCGTGGTGCCGCGCGAATTCGTCTTCATGGATCGCGCCGCGATCGGCCTCGGCGCGGCCTTCCTGCATCTTGACGCAAAACTCAATTTCTATCGTTTGTTCAATGCGGCGATCGATCGCTTCACGATCGAGGCGCTCGCGGCGCGGCAGGCCGCGGCGCTGGCAAAAGCCGGTCTCGCCGCGCCTCTCTGAGGCGCTTGCGACATCCGCCCCCA
Source organism: uncultured Alphaproteobacteria bacterium (assembly GCA_963704745.1). Classification (GTDB taxonomy): domain Bacteria; phylum Pseudomonadota; class Alphaproteobacteria; order Rhizobiales; family Beijerinckiaceae; genus Methylovirgula. The sequence goes on along the minus strand of OY969936.1, from coordinate 1,062,872 downwards.
CGGGCCGCAGGGCTGGTATCAAAATTTCTTCAATGATCATCGCGACCCCCTTGACGGCGGGCGATGATCGCTGTTTGACGGCGGGCGGCTGCAAAAACTCCGTCAGACATAAAGGCAGCCGGCGCGTGAGCCGATGTCTCAAGCGATCATGCGCTCCAAGGCCCACCGAACTCTCTCGTCCGTCTGCCATCCTTGATCGGAGGTGTTCATGCGTATCGCCGTGCCTGCCGAAACCGATCCCGGTGAAGCGCGCGTCGCTGCAACCCCTGAAACGGTTAAGAAATATATCTCCCTCGGGGCGGAGGTCGCCGTGCAGTCCTGCGCCGGGGTGAAATCCGGCATTCCGGACGCCGATTACGCCGCCGCCGGGGCGACGATTGCCGCCGATGCGCAGGCCACAATTGCCGATGCCGACCTCATCTTGCGGGTCAGGCGGCCGAGCGCTTTGGACCTCGCCGGCGCCAAGCGCGGCGCCGTGGTGCTCGCGATTGCCGATCCTTACGGCCAGCTCGATGCCCTGCAGAAGCTCGCCGAGACGGGCGTGCTGCTCTTTGCCATGGAGCTGATGCCGCGGATCACCCGCGCCCAGGCGATGGACGTGCTCTCCAGCCAGGCCAATCTCGCCGGCTATCGCGCCGTCATCGACGCGGCGGCGGAATTTGGCCGCGCTATCCCTATGATGATGACGGCGGCCGGCACTGTGCCGGCGGCGAAAATCTTCATCATGGGCGTCGGCGTCGCCGGCCTGCAGGCCATAGCCACGGCGCGCCGGCTCGGCGCCATCGTGACGGCGACGGATGTCCGCCCGGCCACCAAGGAACAAGTGATGTCGCTCGGCGCCAAATTCATCGCCGTCGAGGACGAGGAATTCAAACAGGCCGAAACGGCGGGCGGCTATGCCAAGGAAATGTCGGCGGCCTATCAGGAAAAGCAGAAAGCGCTGACCGCCTCGCATATAGCGAAGCAAGACATCGTGATCACCACCGCGCTCATCCCGGGCCGGCGGGCGCCTCTGCTCGTCACCGAAGACATGGTCGACTCCTTGCGGCCGGGCTCGGTGATCATCGATCTCGCGGTCGAACGCGGCGGCAATTGCGCGCTCTCCAAGCCCGGCGAAATCGTCGTGACCGAGAAGGGCGTCAAGATCGTCGGCCATTTGAACATGCCGGGCCGGCTCGCCGCGACCGCTTCGGCGCTCTATGCCCGCAATCTCTCGGCTTTCGTCGAAACCCTCGTCGACAAGGCGCAGAAGGCGCTGGCGATCAATTGGGACGACGATCTCGTGAAAGCGACCTTGCTGACCAGGGATGGCGCGCTCGTCCATCCGAATTTCCGGAATGCCGCCTGACCCACAGGCGATTGATATTAGATCTGGGACAGGGGAGAGACATGACGGACGCGACCCCGCAACAACTTCTCGACAAGGCCCATGCGGCAGCGGAGGCGGCGCGTCAGGCGGCCGATGCGGCGCAGGCCTATGCCGATCAGATGGCGCACGGCCTCGGCGCCGCGGCCCATGCCGCGACAGGCGGCGCCGTCGATCCTTTCGTCTTCCGCCTGGCAATTTTCGCTCTCGCGGTCTTCGTCGGCTATTACGTCGTCTGGTCGGTCACGCCGGCGCTCCACACGCCGCTCATGTCGGTCACCAATGCGATCTCTTCGGTGATCGTCGTCGGCGCGCTGCTCTCGGTCGGGGTCAATACATCGACGCCGGGCGACAGCGGCGCGATGCTGGCGCGCATCTTCGGCTTCATCGCCTTGATCCTCGCTTCGGTGAACATATTCGGCGGCTTCCTCGTCACCGAGCGCATGCTCGCGATGTATAAGAAGAAAGGCTGAGCCGATGAATGCCAATCTCGCGGCGCTGCTTTATCTCGTCGCCGGTATTCTTTTTATTCTCTCGCTGCGCGGTCTGTCGTCGCCGTCGACATCGCGGCGCGGCAATCTCTTTGGCGTGATCGGCATGGCGATCGCGATCGTCACGACGCTGGCCTATCAGCTCCCGTCCGGTCCTGCTGCCTGGGGCCTCGTCGTCCTCGGCATTGCGATCGGCGGCGGGATCGGCGCCTGGCGCGCCCGCACCGTGCTGATGACGCAGATGCCGCAGCTCGTCGCCTCCTTTCATGCGCTTGTCGGCCTAGCCGCCGTGTTCGTCGCGGCCGGCGCGCTCTATGCGCCAGCGGCCTTCGGCATCGGCACGCCGGCTGCGATCCATGGCCAGAGCCTGGTCGAAATGTCGATCGGCGTCGCGATCGGCGCCATCACCTTCACCGGTTCGGTCATCGCCTTTCTGAAGCTCGACGGCCGCATGTCCGGCAAGCCGATTCTGCTGCCGCAGCGCCATGCGATCAATGGCGGGCTCGCCCTGCTTCTCATTGTCATTGTGGTGCTCTTCGTGATCACCCAGAGCGCCGTATTGTTTTGGGTAATCGCCGCGCTCGCCTTTACGCTCGGCGTGCTGATCATCGTTCCGATCGGCGGTGCCGACATGCCGGTCGTCATCTCGATGCTCAATTCCTATTCGGGCTGGGCGGCGGCGGGCATCGGCTTCACGCTCGGCAATCTGGCGCTCATCATCACCGGCGCCCTCGTCGGCTCCTCGGGCGCGATCCTCTCCTACATCATGTGCAAGGGGATGAACCGCTCCTTCATCTCTGTCATCCTCGGCGGCTTCGGCGGCGAGACGGCTGCAGCAGGCGGCGCCGTTGAGACGCGCCCGGTCAAGCAGGGCTCGGCCGAAGATGCCGCCTTCATCATGGAGAATGCCTCGAAAGTCATCATCGTGCCGGGCTATGGGATGGCAGTGGCGCAGGCGCAGCACGCCTTGCGCGAAATGGCCGATGTCCTGAAGGCGGACGGCGTCGATGTCAAATACGCGATCCATCCGGTCGCCGGGCGCATGCCCGGCCATATGAACGTCCTGCTCGCCGAAGCCAATGTGCCTTATGACGAGGTCTTCGAGCTTGAGGACATCAATGCGGAATTCGCCCAGGCGGATGTCGCCTTCGTCATCGGCGCCAATGATGTGACCAATCCGGCGGCGAAGACCGATCCCAAATCGCCGATCTATGGCATGCCGATCCTCGACGTGGCGAAGGCGAAGACGGTGCTCTTTGTCAAACGCGGCATGGGGTCCGGCTATGCCGGCGTCGAGAACGAGCTCTTCTTCAGGGACAATACGATGATGCTCTTCGGCGACGCCAAGAAAGTTGTCGAGAGCATTCTGAAGGCGCTGGATTAAAGCATCAATTATCGCGCGTTCAACCAGGCTCTCGACTCAGCGCGACCACGATATCAGTGTGTCCGAAATCATCGCCCTTGAACAACAAGGGCGCCTGCATCGCTTTCGCGAGCGCGTAAGCAAAGCAATCGCCGAAGTTCAAGGCGGCTGGATGTCCGTTGCCCTTGCCAAACCGCGCATGCGCGGCGCGCGCGAAACCCGTCTGATCGGGGGTCACCGGCTCGATGCTCATACCGGCGGTTCGCAGGAAAGCATCGAGCCATTGCTCGGCCGCTTCGGGCGTGATCCTCTTCATGCTGCGTAAGACGATCGAGGCCTCGACAAGATTCGCTGCCGATATCAACGGCTGCTCGTCATGGCTGATCTCTTCCGCATAAAGCTGGGCGTCGTCCTCTTGTCGAAAGATAGCGACGACGGCCGAGGTATCGACCACGATCACGTCGGAAGCCCGTTCTTGTCATATCCGAGTATCGCGTCGGGGTTCCTTGTGTCGGCATCCGGCAGCTGTGCATAGGTCCGGCCAATGGCCATCAGCCGCTCGGCCACGGCACCCGCGTCGCGCCGGCGGCGTTCGCGCTGAAGTCGCTCGCGTAAGGCGGAAGTCACCGCCGACGTGAGGCTTTCCCCGGTCAATTCGGCGAGCTCGGTCGCGAGCCTGTGCGCTTCATCGTTCTTGATATTGAGGTGCATTGCCTTTTCCGTCGTGGTAGAAGTCTATTGAACATTCTACCATCGTCGGAAACGCACGGCAAGCGGGAGCGTCGGTGAGCGCTGCTTATGCCCGTCCCATCCGGGCGAGACCATCCTTGGCCAGCTGGTTGTTCGGATCGAAGGCCAGCGCATGCTGATAGGATTCGAGCGCTTTGGCGCGATTGCCGCTCTTCTCATAGGCGAGGCCGAGACCGGCCCAGGCGTCGGCATTCTTGTTGTTGACATTGAGCGCGGCGTTGAAATCCTCGACCGCCTTGGCCGGCTGGCCGACCGCGATATAGCTCTGGCCGCGCGCCTCATAAGGCGCGCCGACGAAAGGATCGCGATCGATCGCATTGCTGAAATCGGTGATCGCCTGCTGCTGATTGCCTTCGCGCTGATCGATCAATCCGCGGGCATGGAAAGCCTGGGCATTTTCCGGATTGAGGCGGATCGCCTGATCGAGATCGGCCCGCGCCTGCTCGAGATGGCCCTGCTGGCGCAAGAGATTGGCACGGCCGAGATAGGCCGGCGCGTGATTGGGATTGACCGTTATGGCGCGGTTGAAATCGGCGAGCGCCGCGTCGTTCTGGTTGATCTGCCGATAGGCGAGCGCCCGGTTGGTCAGCGAGGCGGCATCATTGGGGTTGATCTTGATCGCCTGGGTGAAATCGGCGATCGCCTCCTCGAAGCGGCCGATGCGCGCATAGGCGATGCCGCGCGTATTATAGGCCTCGGCGCTGTTTGGATTGTGCTCCACGACCTCGGTGAGCGAGGCGATGTTGGCCGAGGCTTCCTGCGGCGTTTCATTGGCGACTTCCGCAACCCCGGTGCCGCGCGCGCCGACGCCGCTCATGCTGTCGCAGCCGGCGAGTCCGAGCGCCGCAAGGACGGCCGCAGCCATGGCGAAACCGCAGTGAGATCGGGTCATCACAATCCCCGTCGCAGATAGGCCCTCCGGCCGGCCGCGCGGGGGGTTCGACAGCTCGCTCACATTCCAGCGCGGGAGAGCATTATCCGACCGCGAACCAATGCCCGCTGCACTTGAAATATTCTCCCTCCCGGTGCCGAGCCGATAGCTCCACTTGCGTGAATCAGCTTGGCCTTCCGCGCCCCCGGCATCGACTCTCGATCGATTCTTGCATGCGGCGCGCACGGCGAAGGGCTTCTTAGGCCTCGACAATCCGGCAAGATTGCGACCGCGCCATTCAATGCGCCTTCAAATCATATTCAGCGTGTCTTCGTTGCCGAACGCCAATGGCGCCAGAAGGTCCGCCCGGACGCCGGCTTCAAGCCGGCGCACAAGGAAAACGCCAAGCGCCCTGCCCGCCTCAGCGGGCACCCATGACCGGCTTGGGTTTCATCGGCAACAGGCCTTCGCGCTGCAGCTTCTTGCGGGCCAGCTTGCGGGCCCGGCGCACGGCCTCGGCCTTTTCGCGGGCGCGCTTCTCGGACGGCTTCTCATAATGTCCGCGCAGCTTCATCTCGCGGAAAATGCCCTCGCGCTGCATCTTCTTCTTCAGCGCCTTGAGGGCCTGGTCGATATTATTGTCGCGAACCAGAACTTGCACGCAGCATTCCTTGTCGTGAGCCAAATCGCCGCCCGGTCTTGAGCAAACCAAGGGCGGCGTCGGACAGCTTTTCGGGGACGAAAAAGGGGCGCCCTTATAGGCACCCGCTCGGAGTGCGACCGCATAACAGAATCAGCCCAAATTGTCCAGCGAAAGCCCGGCCAGCGGCGCCGAAATTCAGCGAAAACCCTTGCCCCTGCCCGCGGAGCGGGCCGCAAGTGGCCCAGAGCCGATCCCGATCATGTGGAATCGGCCTCTTTGGCACATCGGATATATCCAATGTGCATGAATTGCGATCCACATGATCGGGATCGGCTCTGTTTCAAAGATCTGGAGCATGTCCGTTATGAGACATCGGGTATACCCGATGTCTAAAATATCGGAAAAGTCTGTCAACTTTTCCGAGACATGCTCTAGCTGCAGCACTCTTGAACGCCGCCCTGCAATCTCCATATTCGAACCCAGCGTCAGGGCTTTAGCTGGCGCGCGGAGCGGATTCTGCTCCTTAAATCGACTGATTTCAGGAGCAGTTCGGCCGTATGGCGCCAAGACCCGCAGATCCGGGTCCTGCGCCCGACACTTCGGAGGCGCCTCGGCGGGCCTCCACAACGAAGGCTTGCGACGAAGGCTTGCCATCAAGTCTGGGGGCTTCGCTAATGTCACGGATCTCGCTATCGAATTCGCCTTTTCTGCTCGGCTTCGACGAGATCGAGCGGGCGATCGAGCAGGTCACGCGGACCACCTCCGACGGCTATCCGCCTTATAACATAGAGCGGATCGCCAAGACTGACGGGCAGGCCGAAAGGCTGAGAATCACTTTGGCCGTCGCCGGCTTCCTGCGCGACCAGCTCCAGGTGACGATCGAAGAGGGACAGCTCGTCATCCGCGGTCGCCAGCGGGACGACAAGGAGCGCCATTATCTCCATCGCGGGATTGCGGCGCGGCAGTTCCAGCGCGTGTTCTTGCTCGCCGACGGAATCGAAGTGGCGGCTGCCGACCTGCAAAACGGCCTGCTTTTGGTGGATCTGGTCCGTCCCGAGCCGGAACGGGCGGTGAAGAAGATCGATATTGTGGTGCGCGACTGAAGAGTGCGCAGGGATGCGGGGCCGCAACGGACCGCAGAAGGAGAGTGATCATGTTGAACGAAGCTAAATTCGCCGCTTCAGCGCCCTATAGCGAAGAGCAATTCGCTCATCTCGGCGGCGGCTCGCTCGCCTATGTGCGCGAAATCCGCTCGGAAGACGTGTCGCGGCTCTTCCCGCAGGCGCCGCCGGTCAAGCCCGGCCTCCAGCTCTTTGCGCTGCTCGCGGCCGACGGAACGCCGATCGTCGTCACCGACACGCGCGACGCCGCGCTCGCCAATGCCTATGCGAACGAGCTGACGATGGTGAGCGTGCATTAAGGCGGGCACAGATGCGGGGACATAATGAGGTTCGGCGCGTCCTTCCCCCGGGCTGGGGAGAAGGAGACAGCTCGCCTCACATCCTCTTCAGGATGAGGACCTTCCCCTCGTTCGGGTCTTCCTTCCAACCGTCGTCCGCTTCTCGGTCGAAATGGATTTTACGGCCTTGGGGCGCGGTCAGCATGAGGCGATCCTCGATGATCTGCCAGAAGGCGGAATTGAAGATCACGATCCCCTGACCGCGGCAGGCGGGCGAGAGAACAGTCCCGCCCCGCCCCTTGCCCGCTTCCTTGAGCGTCAGCATGCAGCCGGTGTCCTTACCGCCTTCGCGCAAGACCGCATAGCGGCCGGCCACCGCGCCTGGATCGAGAGAGGCTGATGCCGGCCACGGCGCGGCCGCCTCTTCCACCAGCTCGAAGCCGGGGACCGCGCGGTGCTCCGGCACGTCAAAACCTTCCACTTTGCCTGCCGGCGGGGCGGCGACAAACATGTCCTTTTGGCCGATTCCCGTTTCGGCATTGACCGGCGCCGCCGCGGCAGACAGCACCGGCATGGCGGCAAGCGCCAGAGCCAATTCCACGACCATGCCCACGACCGACACGATGCGCTTGCTGCCTCTTCCGCCCTTTGCCATCGCTTAACTCCCTCGCCACCGCAGCAGGTCGCGAACGAAGGATATCCGGCAAAAGTTGACAGACTTTTTCGTCAAACGACGGGTTCAGGCTTTGCCCGCTCTCAGTTCCCCTCGTCGAGCGCACTTTCATGCCAATGGCGCAGCAGCAGATGCGACAGGGCCGAGAGCATGACGAAGATCGCGATACCGGCGAAGGAGACCAAGGCGAGCGCCGCGAACATGCGCGGGATCTCGAGCCTGTAGCCCGCCTCGATGATCCGGAAGGCGAGCCCCGTCTCTTTGCCGGACGCGCCGGCGGCGAGTTCGCCGGCGATGGCGCCGATCAGCGCCAGGCCGCCGCCGATCCGCATACCGGCGAGAATGAAGGGCAGTGCCGCCGGAAGCCGGAGCCAGAGCAAAGTCTGCCAGCGCGAAGCCCCGTAGAGCGCGAAAAGATCGCCGAGATTGCGATCGGCCGAGGCCAGACCCAAAACGGCATTGGCGAGGATCGGGAAGAAGGCGACGAGAAAGGCGCAGACGAGCACCGCGGTCTGCGGCGCGAGATAGACGAGCAGCAAAGGCGCGATGGCGATGATCGGCGTCACCTGAAGCGTGACGGCGACCGGCAGCAGGGCACGCTCAAGCCATTTCCATTGCGAAAACAGAATGGCGAGGAGAAGCCCGCCGAGAACCGCCGCGAAGAGCGCCGCAAAAGTCGTCTCGAGCGTCACGCCGAGCGAAGCCAAAAGCGTCGCCCGGTCGCTGACGAGCGTGGCAAAGACGAGGCTCGGCGCCGGCAGGATGAAGGGCGGGATATGGCCGAGGCGAGCGATCGCCTCCCAGGCGAGGAGAAGCCCGGCGACCAGCGCGGTCGGCGGCAGGTAACGGAGGATGCCGGCGCGGAGCTTCATGCGCTTTTTCCGCCTCCATCAATCGGAGATTGCTCCGCCGCGGCTCCGGCAAGCGCCCGCGAGGCGCGCCGGCAAAGCTCCATATAGGCGGCGCTGACGCGCAGATCCGGATTGCGCGGCAGATTCGGGTCGATTGAAATTTCTTCGACGATCCGGCCGGGTCGCGCCGCCATCACGACGATGCGCGTCGAAAGATAGACGCTTTCATAGACGGAATGGGTGACGAAGGCGATCGTCGTCGCAAGCTCCTTTTTCAGGCGCAAGAGATCGTCATTGAGACGGAAACGGGTGATTTCGTCGAGCGCCGCGAAAGGCTCGTCCATCAGGAGCAGGGACGGACGCAGAACCAGCGCCCGCGCGATCGAGACCCGCATGCGCATGCCGCCCGAAAGCTCGCGCGGATAAGCACGGCCGAAGGCCTCGAGTCCAACGAGCGCCAGCACCTCTTCGACCCGCTTGCCGGCCTCGCGCGCAGAGACTTTCTGCAAGCGCAGCGGCAGCCGCACATTGTCATGAACGCGCGCCCAAGGCATCAAGGTCGGCTCCTGAAAGACGAAGCCAATGCTGCCGGCCTGGCGCGGCACGGCGCGCTCAATGCCGCCGGAGCTCGCCGTCTCGAGCCCCGCCACGAGCCGCAAAGCGGTCGACTTGCCGCAGCCCGAGGGGCCGAGCAAGGTCAAAAATTCGCCCTTGCGAATGGCGAGATCGAAATGCGCCAGCGCAACGGTCCCGTTGCGATAGAGTTTGCCGACATCCTGGAGCGATATGAGCGCTTCATTCATGCGCATCTCAATCTCGGCAAGGCGCCATGGCTCTGCCGCGAAGCTCTCACGGATTCGGCCGCAGATCGAGCCCCACGCCATGATCGACGAATTTTGTCATATAGGCGCGGCGGTAGTCGAGATTGGGCTTGAATAGGCCGGCCGCGACCATTTGATCGAAGAAGGCTTGCATGCGCCGATCCGTCATCGCGCCGATGCCGAGCTTTTCGGCATCGCCCGAATCGACGATTCCATGCGCCTTCATCGCCGCGATCGAATAGGCGAGCTGGGCATCGGTCATGTCGGGATTGTCTTTTTTGATGAGCGCATTGGCGGCGGCATTGTCGCCATAGAGATAATGATACCAGCCGATGATCGAGGCATTGACGAAGCGCTGCACGAGATCCGGGTTTTTGGCGATCACGTCACGGCGCGTCTCGATCGTCGTCGAATAGGATTGGTAGCCGTAATCGGCAGCGAGGAACACATTCGGCTTGAACCCGCCTTCCCGCTCGATCGCAAAGGGCTCGGAGGTGACATAGCCTTGCTGGATCGACGTCTTGTCAGCGATGAAAGGCGCCGAATTGAACGTATAGGGTTTCACCTTCGCCGGCGAAAAGCCATAGGATCGATGCAGCCATTGGAAGACGGAGACGAGCGCATCGGTGCCGAGGTAATAGGTCGTCGCCTTGGGCAGATCCTGGAAGCGGTCGAGGCCCTGCCCCGGATGCGACATCAGGACGAACGGATCTTTTTGAAAGAGCGCCGCCACGGCGACGATGGGGATGTTCTGTTCGACCGTATTGAAGGCCTGAATCATATTGGCGCCCATGTCGAAATCGATGCGTCCAGCCGCCAGCAGCAGACGACTATTGCTTTGCGGGCCCCCCTGCAGGATCGTGACCTCGAGGCCGTATTTGGCATAGGTGCCATCGGCCAAAGCCTGATAGAAGCCGCCATGCTCCGCTTGCGCGCGCCAATTGGTCGCGAAACTCACGCGATCGAGCGCGGCGGCGGGAAGCACAGCGCCCGTCACGATGAGGGCGGCCGCAACAAGAAAGAGCGGCAATCGCAGCAGGAGCGCGAGCCGTCTCGCATTGGAATATGTCATCTGCGCGTCCGCCCCTCTCGCCTGCTCTCTTCTATTCCAGCTTTTCGCGTCCGGCCGGGCGCGATGCAAGGCTTGCTTCGTTCACGGCGCATTTTTCTTGCAAGTGCCGCGCCGACCGAAGCCGGGAAGAGAGGCGCGCTAGAGCATCCCGCCTTCGAGTGGAATCACTTGAAGGCGGATAAGATGCCCTAGATTCAAAAAAATAGAGCATCGTTCAAGCGCAAAACCGCTCACACTTTTGCGCACGATGCTCTAATGTCCGCCGGCATTGAACCGCAGGTGAGGCATTGACCAAGGTTCAAGCGCGATAAGCGGATACGTCCGATAGAAGCGACGGACCGGGACTTTATGATTCCCGGGACTAGCCGATCGCCGCGGTCTTAGCGCGAATGGTATCGCGTTCGCCCGCGTGCCAAAGCCGTTGTGCCAGCGCCTCGGCCTGCACTACGATCTCCGGAACGGCATTGATCTCCCAATATTGACCGCGCAACATCGGCCCTAAGGCGAAGAGATCATCCGACTCGATGCCGTCTCGGTCGAGAGTTGCGAAGCTTTCTGCCACCCGGACACCTAACTTGTGCGTGTTGAGCGAAATCCGGCCGCGCTCGAGAAGGCGCTTCAGAAGAGGCTCGTCGGAGATCGAAAAATCATGGTTCGGACCGGAGCAATTGATCACTTTGTCGACACGCAAGGAGCATGTCTGCTCTGTCCTACGCGGCTTGATTTCGACATCGAGCGCCGCTTCTGTCTTTTGGACTTTTCGAATCCGCCCCGCCATGACTCGAAGCCGGCCTGTCGCGATCATCGTCTCGATCTTATCAGCCGCCGCCGGCGGGACGCGATGGCGATGGACATCCCACCAAGGCCTTATATGGCGGATGAAACGGGCCTGATCGGCTTTCGGAAATCCGATCCAGAGCGCTTGCGCGAAAGGCCGCAGACTGTTCAACACCGATTGCCAATTCTGTCCTTGCGACGCGGCTTGTGCGATCTGGCTTCGAACCAATCGCACGAGCTTTCGCACTGAACGTGCTTCAGGCGTGGCGACGAATGCCGGCCAAGCTGTGACGGGTTCATGCCGCCGCGGCAGAAACCCATGCCGCGAGACCGCGATGATTTTGCCTTTGTGCCCGCGCGTCAGGAGCGACAGAACGCAATCCATCATCGTCAATCCGGTGCCGAGCAGCAGCACGCTCGCATCCGGTTCCAAAGACTCGAGTCTTTCGGACGCCCAAGGATCGCCGATATAAACTGGCGCAGCCTCGTCAAAACCATCGATATCCGACGGCCTTTTCGGAGCAAGATTGCCCAAGGCGAGGACGATGCGGTCGGCTCGAAACACCCGACCATCGGCGAGACTAATCTTATTGCCGTTCTCGTAGCTTATATCGATTGCGGTTCCTTGCACGCGCGTGATTTGCGGCCGTCCCGACATCATCGCCATTTTCTCTTCGACGAGATGCTTCAGGAACCGGCCATAAAGCCTGCGCGGCGCATAGCAGTCCGGAAGGGATGCATTGCTCTCCGGCAAAAGATATCGACGCTGGGCGAGGAAATCCACGAATGCGTTCGGATGAGCCGACAGCGGGCTCATGCCGCTCGCGCGAACGTTCAGAAGATGCTGCGGATCGGTCGTGGAATAGGCTTGGCCAAGAGCAATGTCTCTGCGTCTTTCGATCAGGATCATCCGATCCTGCTCCATTCCATGCTCAAGAAGATTGAGCGCCAGAATCGTCCCGCTGAAGCCCGCCCCGATGATCGCTATCGTCGTCATTCGCAAACCTCAAGGAGCCCGTCGACCGTCGATGCACTGGTTCCGAAGCAGCAGAAAGTCGGTGCAGCAAAAGCTTGCCCGAACATATCGGTCGTTGCGTGCGCATAGACCGTCGTCGGTCCGCACCGAGCTATAGGCCGAACTCAGACTTGTCAGACCAGGGATCGCCCGTTCGAGGCGGTAGGGATCATTGTCGAAATGTTGGCAGGACCGGCATGTTTCGGGAGATGCCGGTCCTGCGTTTCGCTTCGAGATCCGTGTCGTGGTCCACTTTGCTCGAAACAATCCAAGCACGTGTTTGCCTCGCTTATCGCACTAGTGTCTGCCAATGCGGCGCGAAAACCACGGCCGACAGGATGAAGCCGAGGATCACATTGACGATGACGCCGACGCTGAAAGCGGCGAAAGGCTTGGTGCCCGCATGCGCCAGCTCGCGGAAACGCGTGGTGAGGCCGATGCTCAAGAAGCAGAAGATGAAGGCCCAAGTCCGCAGATCCTTGATCGGGCCGACGAGCACCGGATTGACCTCCTTGCCGAACTCCGCAAGACTGTAGTTGCGTGCCACGAAAGTGATGATCAAAGAGGCGATCAGAAAGCCGATCACGAATTTCGGGAATCGCCACCAGATCTCGGCTGCGTCCGGCTTGCGCCCGGTCTCGGCCGGCTCCCAGCGCGTCGTCGAAATAATCGCGAGGATGAAGGCCCAAATGCCGATCCAGACGTCGCGGCCCACGACCTTCATGAGCGTGAAGGCCCAGACGGATTGATCGCTCGTGCCGGCGATCCCCGGCACATGACCGGCGAAGCCGCCATATGTCTGCGCAGCCGCAAAACCCGCAGCATCCGCGAATTCCGATGTGCCGATCCAGGCGCCGGCCACGCCGGTCGGCAGATGCAGCGCACGCGCTGCAAAGGGGAGGAAAAAGATCATGACGATCGCCCAGAGGATCACCATGGTGATGCCGATGGGCCCATATTCCTTCTTGGCACCGACCGCACCCGCAATCGCGATCGAGGCCGAGACGCCGCATATAGCGCCGCCGGCGCCGAGCACCGAGGCGAGCTGCGGATCGAGCCCGAGACGGCGCCCGACGAAAAAGATCACGAGGAAGGTTACGATCGAAACGATCGACGCCTGGAGGATGGCGACCGGGCCCGCCCAAAGGATCAATGTGAAGGGCAGCGTCGCACCGAGAAGGACGATGCCGATCTTGATGTAGAATTCGACGCGAAACCCGGCGTCCAACCAGCGAGGCAGGCCGATGACGTTCGAGATCAGCAGACCGATGACGAGCGCGACGAGCGGCGGTTCGAGATTGTAATAATGCGCCTCGCTCCATTGCCCGAGCACGAAGATGAGAACGGAGAGCGCATAAAGGAAGACGAAGGACGGGATAAATTCCTGCGGTCTATGGCCGAGCGCCGTGAGCGCGCCGCCGAAGATCACCAGCCAGAGCAGGAATTGCGCGAGATAGCGAACGACATTCGCCGAAAAATGCGCGCCGAGCTGAGCGAAATTCGACCATTTGGAAGGTGTGACGGCGATCCATTTGAGGCTCGATCCATGGGCGAAGAGGAAATAGCCGACGATGACGAGTCCAAGCCCGATCCAGATCGCCCACCAGTCCTCCTTCAACCACAACTCGCGCCAACCAAGGGTCGAAGACGATGCACCGACGCGCGGTGCTTCGACATCGGTTCCGCTCATGATCCCACCCTCTCTTTTGTCGGTTTCGGGCCAACAGCAATGCGCGTCGGAAAGTAATTCTGCGGCGGCGTCAGCGATGCTGCGGAAGCCGTCTGCGCACCCCTCTCAGATTCCAGTCTGACGCGACCGACTCAATTAGTCAATATTGTTTATAGACAAAGTAGAAATAGGCATAAACGACGGTGCGGCCTGCATAAAAAATGGGCTCTGCACGGCGATCATGCGCGCGGTCAAAGTTTCGAAGACCACGCTCTGGCCCTGGTAAGACTACTTTGCCGAAGCCGGCGATCGCGAGATGAACCGGTTTCCACTCATTGGAAAAATACGTTAATTTGATCGGTCGCGGCGTGCCTCGCCTCGCCGCAAAGACCACAGAAAGACGAGCTCGCATGCTGCCCACGCGCTACTGGGCCGAAATGGTCTGGACCGATTTCAAGGCGGAAGATATGGCCGATGTCGTCGCCGTCCTGCCGGTCGCCGCGGTGGAGCAGCATGGGCCGCATCTGCCGCTCGGCGTCGATTTCTTTCTCATGCAAGGCTATCTCGACCGCGTCGCCGAGCGGCTGCCCGAGGATCTGCCGGTTCTCTTCCTGCCGGTTCAGGCCATCGGCACCTCGATCGAGCACAGTGACTTTCCCGGCACTTTGTCGCTTTCCGCGCCGACCTTGATCCGGATGCTGAGCGAAATCGGCGAATGCGTCCATCGCGCCGGCTGCCGCAAATTGGTGCTCCTCAATGCGCATGGCGGCAATGTCGCGCTCATCGACAGCGTCGCCCATGATCTTCGCGCCCGCCTCGCCATGTTCGTCGTCATGGCGAGCTGGCATCGCTTCGGCTATCCGGATGGACTTTTTTCCGCCGAGGAACTCGCGCATGGCATTCATGCCGGCGATATCGAAACCTCTTTGATGCTGAGTTTCCGTCCCGATCTCGTCCGCAGCGAGGCGGCGGAGAATTTCGCCTCCGAAAGCATGGCGCTCGAAAGCGACTTCATTTGGCTCAGGGCCGGACGGCCGACCGGCTTCGGCTGGATGGCGCAGGATCTTTCCGCCTGCGGCGCCATGGGCAATGCCGCCGCCGCCAGCGCCGAAAAAGGCGAGGCCTCGGCCGATTACGGCGTCACCGCCTTCATCGAATTGCTGCAGGATGTCGAGGCCTTCGATCTCGCGAGGCTCGGCGCCGCACCGAAGGACGGCTAGGCCCGAGATGCACGCCTGTCGGGCAACGAGCCTTTTGCCCTCATTCATGATGAAAGGCGGCCTGCCGTGGGTGCACCAGGAGTTTCTCATAGCAAAGCGCCGCCGCGCCATCTTCATAATAATCCGCGATGCGGCCGCAGCGGCGATAGCCCCGCCCTTCATAAAGCGCGATGGCCGGACGGTTGCGGCTGCGCACTTCGAGCCGCATGAGCGTGGCGCCGCGGCCGCGCGCCGCGGTTTCGCCCGCCTTCAACAAGGCAAGGCCGAGATTGCGGCCGCGAAAGGCCTGGTCGACGGCGATCGAATAGAGCCGCCCGATGGCCGAACCTTTGCGGAAGACGACGAGAGCATAGCCAGCAACCGCGCCGCGGATCTCGGCGACGCGCAGAGCGGCATTTGGCGCGGCCAGAAAATAGCGCAGGCTGCGGCGCGACAGCCGATCGCTCGTAAAACATTGGTTCTCGATCGCCACCAGAGCGGCGAGATCGGAGCGATGCGCTTTCCGGATCGGCACGGGCTAATCGGGCCGCCAGGGATAGGTCCAGGTTTCGGTGAGCGCCCGCGTGCCGGCGCGCAGAAAGGCGCGCAGATCAGTCGACTGCCCGGCGGCGAGTTCGATATCGATAATGGCGCGGAAGCCCTTCACATGGCTGTTCGGCACGACGAAGGAGCGCAGGATCCTCCCCTGGGTCGTCGTCGGCACCACTTCGACCAATCGCGGGGCCAGCGCATAATAGGCGAGATCGCCGCCGGCGAAATCGACGATGAAGCGGCGCGAGCCGGGCGGCACGGGCTCGGGTGAACCGAGGGCGCGGGCGGCCGTCTGGAAAGTATTGACCACGCGGCCGTTGGGCGAAAGCGCCGCGAATGAGAGGCTCGACGTGATCCTATAGCCGAAGCTGCGGCCGGCCACCGGCGCGTCCTTCGGGACGAAGGAAGCAACGATATTGTCATGCGCTTCGTCTTGCGTTGCGAACTCGACAAGTTCGATCCGGCCTTCGCCCCAGCTTCCGCGCGGCTCGACGAAATAGCTCGGCCGCAATTCATAGGCGAGGTCAAGATCCTGATAATGGTCGAAATTGCGGTCGCGCTGCAACAGGCCGAAGCCGCGTATGTCCTGATCGAGAAAGGACGAAACCTCCACATGCGGTGGGTTGCGCAAGGCTCGCCAGATCCATTCGCCGGTGCTCGAATGAATGAGAAGTCCATCCGAATCGTGCAGCTCGCGGCGGAAATCGTCGCTGACGCGATGATCATTCTCGCCGACGAGGAACATAGACGTGAGCGGCGCGAGGCCGAATTTGGCCGTCGGTTTGCGCGGAAACAGCGTGACCGTGACTTCGAGCGCCGAATTGACGCCGGGATAGAGATCGAAACGATAGGCGCCGGTGGTCGCCGCGCTGTCGAGCAGCGCATAGATCGTCACATGCTCGGAATTGGGCGCCGGAGCCTCGATCCAAAATTCCCGAAACACCGGGAATTCCTCCGAATCCGTGCCGGCATCGACGGTCAGCCCGCGCGCCGACATGCCGTACCGCTGACCGCGGCCGAGGAAGCGGAAATAGCTCGCGCCGAGAAAGGCGATCACCTCGTCGAAGACATTTGGCGCGTTGAGCGGGAAATGCAGACGGAAGCCGGCGAAGCCGAGATTGACGGGCAGCGGCCTGCTGATCTTGGTGCGGCCGTAATCGAACAAATTGGCGGCATAGGGGATGGGCGTCGCCATCCCGTCCCTGACGATATTGACCGTCACCGGCCAGCGATAGAGATGGCCGAGATGAAACAATTGCAGCCGGAACATGCTGCCCGGCGTATTCAGAAACGCCTTGCCGGGGCGAAATCTGATGTCGCGCCAAGCGTCGAAATCGAGCTTGCCGAGAGATTGAGGCAAAGGCGGCGGCACTGATTCATAAGGCGCGGCCGCAAGCTCTCTGGCGCGGCGGACGACGTCTTCATATTCGAATTTGAGGTTCGGCTTCGGGTCGCCGGTCTGCGCCAGAAGCGGATCGGCCAGAGCCATTGCGGCAGATCCCGCAAGGGTCTCGGCCAAAGCCTTGGTGAGCAGCGGCCGCGACAGGATGGATTGGACGAGAAGATATTTTGCCAGCTTGCGACGGGTCAGTTCGGCCATGATCATCGACGGTGAGGAGAGAGACGGAAAAGCGCGAGAGCGAGAAAGTGGGTAATCGGCTTTTGCGCAGCCGACAAGCCTGCCGGAGCTTCCTACCATGCGGCGGCGATGCAATTTTGCGCCAGCGCTTCGGCAACTGCGATTTGTCTGAAAAAAATACTTGTATTATCGGCAGATCTCCCTATCTTTCGGTCTGCCCAAATCGCACGTGCCTGTGGTCGTGTGTCGAGCGGCGGGGATCCGGACAAGAGGCCGGTCAACCGCTGGAGAAAATCGACAGCCGGAGGCGAACCGGCGAACCCCGCCAAACGGGGGACGCGACTTAAAGCAACGACGGACCGGGCTTTTTCGTCTCTGCCAGATTCCAAACCTGGCGTACCGAAGAGGCTTGTCTTTCTTGCCGGGCGTGCGGAAGGGGACCATCCCATTCCAAGCGAAGGCCATGATGCATCAGACGGCGGATTTGCCGTCCGAAGCCGCATGTCCAACGGCGCAGCATCTGATCGCGGGAAGCCTGAGGCCCTCGTGGCTTTTGGCGTTCATCCGTCGATCGCGGATGGCGGGTCACAGGAAGCGGCGGCGTCTCCATAACGCACGTCGCCGTCCGATATCGCCATTCACCCGAAGCTCGTTCGCTTTGCGCGGCTCGCCCGCGCCTTCGAAGGGATGCCGCGATGACCGATCGTATCCACGAATTTCTGCGCAACCGACGCGAGGACGGCCCCTGCCTCGTCCTCGACCTCGAGGTCGTGCGCGACAATTACCTCGCTTTCGCCAAGGCGCTGCCCGACACGCGCGTGTTCTACGCGGTCAAGGCCAATCCCGACCCGCAGATCCTCGAACTGTTGGTGCGGCTCGGTTCGTCCTTCGATACGGCTTCGATCGGCGAGATCGAGCAGGTGCTCGCCGCCGGCGCCAGCCCGGATCGCATCAGCTATGGCAACACGATCAAGAAGGAGCGCGACATCGCCCGCGCCTTCGACTTGGGCGTGCGGCTCTTTGCAGTCGATTGCGAAGCCGAAGTCGAGAAGATCGCCCGCGCCGCGCCCGGCTCGAAAGTCTTCTGCCGGCTCCTTTGCGAGGGCAGCGGCGCCGAATGGCCGCTGTCGCGCAAATTCGGCTGCGTGCCGGCGATGGCGCCGCGCGTGCTCGAACATGCCCACCGCCTCGGCCTGACCGCCTACGGGCTCTCCTTCCATGTCGGGTCGCAGCAGCGCAATCCGAAGAGCTGGGATGCGAGCCTCAAGGCCGCGGCGGCGATCTTCCGCGATCTCGCCGAGCGCGGCATCACTTTGCAGATGGTCAATCTCGGCGGCGGCTTTCCGACCAAATATCTCAAGGACGTGCCGGCGGTGAAGACTTATGCGCAGGCGATCTTCAGGGCGCTGCGCAAACATTTCGGCAACCGCATCCCCGAGACGATCGTCGAGCCTGGCCGCGGCATGGTCGGCAATGCCGGCGTCATCGAGGCCGAAGTCGTTCTGATCTCGAAGAAGTCGGACGACGACAAGGTGAAATGGGTCTATCTCGACATCGGCAAGTTCAACGGCCTCGCCGAGACGATGGACGAGATGATCCGCTATCCGATCCGCACGCCTTTCGACAGCGATCGGATGGAGCCTTGCGTGATCGCCGGCCCCTCCTGCGATTCGGTCGACGTGCTTTATGAGAAAGAGCCCTACCCGCTGCCGGTCTCGCTCGAGATCGGCACGAAAGTGCTGATCGAAGGGACCGGCGCCTATACGACGACCTATTCCACGGTCGGCTTCAACGGCTTCCCGCCGCTCAAATCCTATGTGATCTGAGGCGGGGCCTGTTTGGTTCCAGGCTGGGTGTCGATCCAGCCTGGACCGGATGCATTCGTCGACTGAATTACCTCTTGTAATTTAGCCTTTCCAATTCATTCTCGAATTCCAGACGAAGCTGTTCGGCTTCGGCATCCGGCAGCCAGTTCGCCATCTGTGGAAAAATCGTCTGATAAAGGCGAGTCGTCCGCTCGTTCCATGGCGGCGCCGATTGCGCCGCTCGCGCTTCGGCCAGCATCTTGAGGAGCCGGGCGCGAACGTGATCTGGATCGGCCGAAACGGTGCCAGCGTTACGCGGGGCCTCATTGGCGAACAGGTCGCCTTGGGGCGCCCGAAAGCCGAAGAGATCGGACGTTTGGTCATTCATCGGTGGTCGCGGTCTCAATTTCGCCCAGACCCAGCGCCTCGCGACTCAGGGTCGTGACGAGTGCCTGTTCAAGAACTCTATCGGCGCGGGCAAAAAGATCAATCAATTCGGCAATGCGGCCCACAACATTGCGCATGGCGGTGATCAGCGCATGATCGACCGGAAGCCCTTGCCGGGCGTCCAACCAGCGCTCCAAATCAGTAGATTGGCGATCGGCAGGAAAATGGACGACGAACAGTGGCTGCGGCGACACTATTACGGCGGATAGCTGGCGGCCGCGAAGGTTTGAGGATTGGACCGCCGAAAGATCAGCCGAGATGCGCGGTCGATTCGAGCGCGATGCCCAATTCCAAGCTCTGGAATTGGGTCACCATCTGCAGGATCCATGATTTGAGACAGGCGCGCACGACGATCGACATGCCGAAGGGCGGCGCCAGCATGAAGCGCGAAAAGGAAAAGTTCTGCACTTCGACCACGTCGCGCAGGATCGGATCGAGTTGCCCCATCGTGAATGTCCGACCTGCCCGATAGCGTGCGAGTTCGTCGCGGCTTAGACCGCCCGGCAGGAGCGCGCCTTCATTATTGACGGCAATCATTGTGAGATCCGGGTGGCGATCGATGATGCGGCTGGCGATCGCCAGGGAACGTGGCGACGGCTCCGCGAACAAGAAGACGATAGGCTCGACACCGATGCGGCGGGCCTCGGCGACGAAATCCATATGATCCCAGAGCATGAAGAATGGAGCGGCCCCTTGGTGCCAAAGATCGATGATCTTCGGCACCTCGTCATGGACGAGCAATGGATCGAACAGAGCCATCTGACCCTGCACGGAATTCAGATCCACCAGGGCGACCTGCTGCGGAAATCTTTCGGCAAATTCCGGTTCGTAAGAATGGGTGTCGAAACCAGCGAACTGGCGCCCGCCGAGGATGAAATAATCAGCGAGCAGACGCGCCATCGTCGTCTTGCCGACGCGGCTGCCTGCCGAACAGATGATGAAGACGAATGTTGGACTCTTCATGACCAGAGACAATGGCAATGGTCTCGGGAAGCCGAGGGAGAACCCTCGGTAGGACCACTAGAGCATCAAGCTTTCAAGTGGAATCACTCAAGGGCGGATAAGATGCTCTAGATTCAAAAAAATAGAGGTTCGTTTAAGCGCAAAACCGCATCCACTTTTGCGCACGATGCCTTGGAAGCCAGCGGCGCGACGATGCCGCCGCGCCGTGGTTTCCCCTCGACAGAGCTGCCGCTCAAGCCCGACCGGCGATGATGTCGAGCAGGCGGATGCGATCGAACTCCTCGGCGTTCTTGTTCTGCCAGTTGCGGACATAGCCGCGCAGGACGAAGGAATAATCGGCCGGCGCGCCGTTGTCCGTCCTGTTTTCGATGAAGTTCATGAACGGCGTGCCGGCGACTTCGACCTTCTCGTAAGCCAGGGCATTGAGCTTACGAATGGCTACCTCGCCAGTGCTTTTCACTTTGTTGAAATAGCTGTTGTAGGTGTTGGGATCCCAATCGAAGAATGTCGTGTCATTGACATAGTTCTTGACGAGGAAGTAGTTCGCATCGGCCACATAGGGCGCGGTCTCGCTGATCTCGGCGAGCGAGGAGATCGAGGGCCCAAGAATGTGGAACAGGATGAAATTGAACTCCTCCGCCTTGACGGCATCGAGAAAGCCGATGTCGCGAAGCGCCGCGAGGCTCGTCGTCAGCGCCCCGGCGCGCGTATCGATCACGGTGATCTTCGCCTCCGATGTGCCGAGCGTATCGACGACGCGCATCTGATCCGCCGTCTGGGTGATGTCGACGACCTTCGTCTGTTGCGGGAAGAAGCGCTTCAAGGTTCCGTGCGGAAATTCCGTGTCGAACGCCCGCGCGAAGACATTGTTTTGCGAGAAATAGTCCAAGACGCTCCGGGCTACCGTCGTCTTGCCGACGCCCCCTTTGTCCGCCCCGATCATGATGAGAGTTGGTTTCATCTATTTTGCCCCATGGCCTGCGGGAAACACGAAATCCATTCCTCGACCGCGATTCGCATCTGCGTAACCGCGTGCCTCGGAGGTGCTTTTACGGAGAGCACGTCTGGCGGTTCGATGTGCCGAACGGGCTGAGAGACATATACCGTAGGTTGTATCCAGTCACAAGCTTCTATCTTTGAGTTAGTCACAGCTTCTGTCTTTGACAGAACACCAAATAAAACTTGTTGTGATTCTCGCGCGGACCACCGCGGCGTAATTCACAGATGCACGCAAAAAGGCGAGGCGTCCCCCAACGCACCGGAACGGCAGGCGTTTCGAGAGGCTCTTGCGGCAACATAATAATGCCAACCGAAGCGCGATCCTCTTTGCGATGGCGGCATTTGCCCGAGGGCAGAGATCGAAGTCGCTGTCCATGTCGTTGAATGGAGAGGAATTCATTCCCGCGAGGGGCCGCTATGGTCTTTTCCCGCGACCGCATGCGCTGCAGCGCGGATCGCGGCGCGGCGGGCGCTCGGCTCGCCATGCGGCGGTCGCCGCGCTGCCGGCCGCGCTTCGACGGCGTGGCACGCGGCGGCGCATCAGCCGAGATGTTCGGCCTGTTCGAGGGTCAGCCGCAGTTCGAAGCTGCGCAACTGCGAGAAAATCCGCAACAGCCAATCCCTGAGGCCGCTGCGGACGACGATCGACATGCTGGTGGGCGACGCCAACATGAAACGCGACAGGGAAAAAGCCGGATCTTCGATCGCATGGCGCAGCACGGGGTCGAGCGTCCCGACTTTGAGAATGCGGCTCGTGGGATAGCGCGCGAGCTGATCGCGGCTCAGGGGCGCCGCTCCGGCATTTTCGACGACGACCATCTGCAGGTCGGGATAGCCGGCGGCGAGGCGAGCGGCAGCGTCGAGGGAGCGCGTCGACGCATCGGCGATGAAAAAGAGCACCGGCTCGACCCCAGCATTGCGGGTTTCGGCAATGAGGTCCGTCTGATCGACGAGCTTGAAGAAGGCCTCCATGGAGCGGTGCCAGAGATCGATGATCTTCGGCACCTCATCATTGACGAGCAGCGGATCGAACAGAGCCATCTGGCCCTGCACCGTCGTGAGATCGGAAACGATGACTTCGTGTGGAAACCGCGCGGCGAAGACCGGTTCGTGCGGGTCGGTGTCGAAGCCGAGAAAAGGGCGGCTGCTCGCGAGAAAATAGTCCCCGAGCAAGCGGGCGACCGTGCTCTTGCCGACGCGGCCGGCCGGCGAACAGACGATGAAGACCAAGGTTCTGGTCTTCATGACGGAACGGTCCGAAACGAATTCACGCTCGCCCGTGCTCCAGAATAGCGAACACCGGTCACCGACCGATGGCACCTCATCGTTTTTGTTGGCCGACGGAGACTTCCGCCGCCGCCCCCAACGCAACGATCCCGGCTGACCGGAGCGCCGCCGCAGCGCACGACCTCGGCGTTCAGATGCGGCCGCCGATAAGATCGAGCAAACGAATCCGATTGAACTCTTCGGTGTTTGTGTTCTGCCATGTGCGCACATATCCGCGCAAGGTGAAGGAATGCTCGGCCGGTTCGCCCGCTGCGGTCTTGTTGGCGATGAAAGCCGAGAACGGAGTGCCCGCGATCTCCACCTGCTCGTAAGCCATCGCATTGAGCTTGGGGATCGTGACTTCGGCGGCGCTCTTGACCTTGCCGAAATAGGCTTGGCTGGTAGCCGGGTCCCAGTCGAAGAACGTCGAATTGTTGATATAGTTCTTCACGAGGAAATAATTCGCATCCGCGACAAAGGGGGCGGTTTCGGCGATCTCCGCCAGCGAGGCGATCGACGGCCCTAGGATGTGGAACACGACAAAATTGAACTCGCCCGCCTTCACCGCATCGAGAAAGCCGACATCGCGCAAGGCGTTCAAGCTCGTCGTCAAGGCGCCGGCTCGTGTATCCATCACCGTGACGTTCACCTGAGCGGTGTTGAGCGTATCGAGAATTTGCATCTGATGCGCCGTGTGGGTGATGTCGACCACCTCCGTCACATCGGGATGGAAACGGTGCAGGGTGCCGCGGGGATATTCAGTGTCGAAGGCGCGCGCGGGCACATTGTTATCGGCGAAATAATTCAGCATGGTGCGCGCCACAGTCGTCTTGCCGACGCCGCCTTTGTCCGCCCCGATCACGATCAATGTCGGCTTCATCTGATTATGTCCTACTCCCGCCGTCGGCATTGAAACTGGAGCGGCGATCGCAGGATTTGCCGCCCCGACCGCAGGCCAGGAGGTTTGTTGTTGCGCCATAACCATTTATAACATGAAGCCATGCCGCAAAAACAAGGTGAAAGATATAAGTTTAGCGGTTGAGTTAAGAGGCTGTCGGGCGGCCGAGCGAAGCGCGCTCATCTCGACCGGCGCCGGCCTCGGTCCCGCAGGCATCTCCGCCGAAAGAACCTGCGCTGGCGAGCAGCCGGTGGAAGGAAGCGGCCGGCGCCAAGCGCGGGGGTCGAAGGCGAGATCTGGCTCGCTCCCGCGACATTCTCAGGCAAAAGGCTCGTCTATTTTTCCAGCCGTTCGGCGACGATCGGGTCGGCGTTGGGCGCCTTCGCCAAGACCGCATTGATCCGATCGCGCTCGTGCTCGAAGTCGACGAGCATGCGGCCGCTCATTTCGCGGGTGCGGGCCAGTTTGACCCGCATCGGATCGACGAAATGGCCATTCACCAAAACTTCATAGTGAAGATGCGGCCCGGTCGCGAGGCCGCTCTGGCCGAGATAGCCGATGACCTGCCCCTGACGCACCCGCTCGCCTTCTTTGATACCGCGAGCGAAGGCCGAAAGGTGGTTGTAGGTCGTCTCATAGCCATTGGCGTGGCGGATTTCGATCCGCCGCCCATAGCCCGCGTCCCATCCGACGGAACTGATCGTTCCATTGCCGGCAGCGAAGACCGGTGTACCGATCGGCGCCGCAAAGTCCGTACCCGTATGCATTCGCGTATAGCCCAGAATCGGATGGTATCGCATGCCATAGGGGGAGGTCATCCGGGCGCCGATGATGGGAACGCGCATCAAGAATTTGCGCGACGATTTTCCGTTCGGATCGTAAAAATCGACGGCCCCGTCGTCGGGCGTGCGAAAGCGGTAGTAGCGGAAGGTCTCGTTGCGGGCGGTGATGGAAGCATAAAGGAGTTCGTCATGGTGCTCCGCGCTGTCGCCTTCGTCATACAGCGCCTCGAAGGAATCGCCGCCGGTGACCGAACGCTGCAGATCGACGTCATTGGCGAAGATCCGGACGAGATCATCGATGATCGGACGTGGGATCTCCTGTTTGAGTGCGGTCTCAAAAAGAGAGTTGTAAAGCCGCATCCCGTTGTCGTCGTCCTCCTCGTCTCCATCTTGGTCCGGCTTCTTGATCCGGGCCTCGAGATCGTCGACGCCGACATAATTGCCCTGATCGGTGACGGCCACCACCGCATCGAGCGTCTCGCCGTCATACACGGAGAGCCTGGCGAGCGACATGTTTTGGCCCGACCCGTCGAGATCGGCGAACATCAGTTCGAGCCGCCGACCTTCAGGCACGGCGGGTTGGCCTGGTTTGGGCGCCAGCGCGGCGATGACGGCGGCGATCGTCTCCTTTGGCACATTGGCGGCTTCCAGGACGCGCTCGAGCGTCTCGCCGTGACGGATGACGACCAGCCGTCGATCCATCTGTGTCACCTCATGCGGCGCAGTCGTGCGCGGCTTGACGGTCACATTCTCCGGCACCATCCGCACCTCGATCGAGGAGAACGGCGCCGAGCTGATCGGATCGGAAGGATTGGCATAAGCGAGCGCGCCGACCGGATTGGCGCGGCTCGTCCGCATCAGGAGAAGCTGTGCCGGCAGCGCGATCGGGCCGCTGCCGACTTCGAGCGCGTTCTTGATCGTTTCGGCGACCTGCGCCCGAACCTCTTCAGGCGAAAGAACCGCTCTCTGCGAGAGATTTTGCACCGGCAGGTCGCGCATCGACCAGGACACATCCGCATCGCCGGTCGGCGGTTCGGGCGGCGGCGTCTCGACGGGGTTGCGCGCATCGGCCAGGAGCTTCAGCGGATTGAAGCGCGGGACCTCGTCGGCAAACCCGGCGCTCGCGGTCAAAAGCGTCGTCTCGACATGGGTCAGAGTATGCGTCTTGACGACCTCTCGGTCGCCGACTTTGATCGTCGTCGGCGCCTTGAAGGTTTGTTTCGCGGCGACGATGTCCACGGCCTTGACGAGCCGATCCCCCTTGTGCGGATTCATGCCGGTGTCGGTCTGCTCGCGCACCGGCATCGCCACCGACGGCGCCTCGGCAAAATTCGACTGGTGATCGAGCGCGGCATAAATCGCGGCGCTGATCAGCGCCGCCCCGCTCAAGCCGGTGAGAACCGTGCCAAACAGCCAACGCAGGGAGACGCGCCGCCGATCGAACGGCCTGTGCCGCGCCCCGTTCACCTCGATCGCAGGTTCGAGGCCCAGCTCGGCGATCACCGCCGAGCCTTTCGAGCGGCCATAGGCGCTGAGGGTCTGCATCCGCAACACAAGTTCCCGTCGTCTGGCAACTGGCCGAGCTTAAACTCGGCCTTTCGTTAGGCCAATACCCTTGCTGCGTGGCGCATTCTTACGGCGTCCGCATCGAATCAAGTCGGTGGCGAACTGAGACTGAACCTATCTGCCCAACGAAGCCCCGGAAGATGGCCCAATTGCGGCGCGTTCGATGGCACCGCCTCGGTTGACAGAAGCGGCGGCGGCGGCTAGATACTTGAGCCAAGCGCGCGGCCCATGCCGCGCTTTGTCGTTTGAAAAGGCTGGCTTCAGGGCTGGTTGTTCACGACCGAAATTCAAGAACCGAGACGCAACAGCTGCCAAGAATCCGGCCGTCGGGCTGCGAAACGCCGCGACAGCGCCGGGACGAACACGAGGCAAAGATGTTCGCAGTGATCAAGACCGGCGGCAAGCAATACAGCGTCGCCGCCGATGACGTCATCACCGTGATGACACTGGCCGGCGAGCCCGGAGACACGGTGAGCTTCGGCGATGTCCTCATGCTTGCCGGCGACGGCGAAGCGCGGCTCGGCGCGCCCTTCATCGAAGGGGCCCGGGTGATCGGCGAGATCGTCGAGCAGACGCGCGGACCTAAGGTCATCGCCTTCAAAAAGCGTCGGCGGCAGAATTCGAAGCGCAAGCGCGGTCACCGGCAGGATCTGACGGTCGTGAAGATCACCGCAGTTTCCGTCTGATTTCGGCGCAATTCTTGCTCCGTTCTCCGTCGAGGGGCCGGTTCAGGCATTGTAGATCGCCACGAGCGGAACAAATATCTCGTATATAAGAGTTAGGCTCGGGGAATTTGCCGGCGCAGGGCCGGCGAGTTGGTTCGCAGCGCAAGGTTTTGGACCCGGCAAGATGGCACATAAAAAGGCAGGCGGCTCGTCCCGCAACGGGCGCGACTCGGAAGGTCGGCGCCTCGGCGTCAAGAAATTCGGCGGCGAATTCGTCGACGGCGGCAATATTATCGTGCGGCAGCGCGGGACCAAATGGCATCCCGGCGCCAATGTCGGAATCGGCAAGGACCATACGCTGTTCGCTCTCATCGCCGGACAAGTGCAATTCAAAGCGAATCGCGGCGGGCGAGCTTACGTATCGGTGGTTCAAGCCCCGCAAAGCCTGGCCCCGCAAAGCGAGGCCGCAGAATAAGGGTGGAGGCCAGAAGGATCTCCACCGGCTCCCAAAACCCGGTGGACAGGTTCTTCGCAGCGAAGGCCACTCAGGACAGCCTGAGCAAAGTCCGCAAAACCCGGCAGGGTTTTTGAAGGGGGAGTGGGAGCCGCTTCCTCTTTTATTTTGGACCCGGGCGCGGGTCCGCGGACCGGAGCTCAGCCATGTCCCCGGATTTGAAATTTCCGGATTTGAAATTTCCGGATTTGACCTGCGATGATATTTTTCGGCTGGAGACGAAGCGTCTGTGGCTGCGTTGGCCGCGCGCCACCGATGCGACGGCGCTCGCCGCTTTCGCCGCACTCCCCGAAGTGGCCCGAATGACGGCGAGCATTCCGCATCCTTATCCGCTGCGGGAGGCCGATCGTTTCATTCTTCGGGCGCGGGCCGAAAACGCCTCGGGCTCGGCGCTCCATCTCGCCCTTTCGCAAAAGACGGGAGCGCGACTGGTCATCGGCCTCGTCTCGGCGACCATGACCGAAAAGGGAGAAGTCGAGATCGGCTATGCGCTGGCGCCCCAGGCCTGGGGCAAAGGCCTCGCGACCGAGGCCGTGACGGCCCTCGTCGATGCGGTCTTCAACCTGACCGGGACGCCGCGCCTGCGCGCCAATTCGCGGCTGGGCAATTTCGCATCGCGGCGCGTGCTGGAGAAAACCGGCTTCACCTATATCGACACCGGGCTCGATCTCCTGCCGGCGCGCGGCGGCCTGCATTCCTGCGACCGATTCTGCCTCGAACGGGCGGATTGGCGCCGCCACGGCGTCGAACCCCGCATGCCGCCCATGGCGCAACAGAGCCGCGACGCGGCCGAGACGATGGTCGAGGCAGCGGCGGAGTCCTTGGGCGAATTGCGTTAGAGCCGATCCCGATCACGTGGAATCGTCTCTCGATCCACGTGATCGGGACAAATCGGCTCCTTGAACCCTGGCCGCGGGCCGAGGCTTCGTGTGGACGCGTGAGCTTTTTCTAAAAAAAAGCTCTGCAACTTTGCGGGATCGCGCGCGAGATCGGGTCCCGATTGCGTGAAATCGCTGGCGACACGCGCAATCGGGCAAATTTTCCTGGATATGCTCAATAGTTGATCGCAGCTTAAAAATTGATCATCGGTCCCGCTGAAGAAGCCCGGCGGGCGGGCGGCTCGCGCGCCGTATATGCCAAAGGCTGCGCTACCGACCTCCGCCGAGTCGCGCTTGCGCTCGGCAGAAGAAGCTGTCTTTTCTAGAGCATCGGACCCAAAAGTGGGAACCGGTTTTGGGACAAATCCGATGCTCAAACAAATCAATAGAGCGGCGGCTCCGATTTCATCGGAGCATCCGCCGCTCTAGGTCGGCCTTCTGGTGAGGTGATCAACGCCCGCCGGCGCCTTTCTTCTCGGGTCCCATAGAGGCCCATCGCACTGGGATTAGACTCCGAACCACCATGAAATTCCTCGACCAGGCCAAAATCCATGTGAAATCCGGTGCCGGCGGCGCCGGCTGCCTGTCATTCCGGCGCGAGAAATTCATCGAATTCGGCGGCCCGGACGGCGGCGACGGTGGCCGCGGCGGCGATGTCGTCGCGCTCTGCGTCGACGGCCTCAACACCCTCGTCGATTACCGCTATCAGCAGCATTTCAAGGCCAAGACCGGCATGCATGGCATGGGGAAGAACCGCGCTGGCGGCAAAGGCGCCGATGCCATCCTCAAAGTGCCGGTCGGCACCCAGATCTTCGATGCCGACACCGAACATCTCCTCGCCGATTTGACCGAGGTGGGCCAAAGCGTGCGTCTCGCCCGCGGCGGCAATGGCGGCTTCGGCAATGCGCATTTCAAGACCGCGACCAATCAGGCGCCGCGCCGCGCCAATCCCGGCGAGCCGGGCGAGGAGCGCACGCTCTATCTCGTCTTGAAGCTGATCGCCGATGCCGGCCTCGTCGGCCTGCCCAATGCCGGCAAATCGACCTTTCTCGCCACCGTCTCCGCGGCCAAGCCGAAGATTGCCGATTATCCGTTTTCGACCTTGCATCCGCAGCTCGGCGTCGTCGCCTGCGACGGGCGCGAATTCGTGCTCGCCGATATTCCCGGCCTCATCGAAGGCGCGCATGAGGGCCATGGCCTCGGCGATCGATTTCTCGGCCATGTCGAGCGCTGCCGCGTGCTGCTGCATCTCGTCGATGCCGGCTGCGACCATGCAGGCCTTGCCTATAAGACCGTGCGGCGCGAGCTCGAAGCCTATGATGCCGGCCTTGCCGAAAAGCCGGAGATCGTTGCGCTCTCCAAGATCGACACGGTCGATGCCGAGACCTTGAAGACGCAGATGGCGCGGCTAAAACGCGCCGCGAAGAAGACGCCGCTCTCTCTCTCTGCGGCGACGCATCAGAATGTCGACGAAATTGTCCGCGCCCTGCGCGCCGCCATCGATGCGCGAGAGCAGGAAGAAGCGCCCGTTCCACAAGTCGCGGAATGGCACCCGTGACGGAGTTTTCCGCCTCGATGCAGAAGGCCGGCGCTTCGCCGCGGCCGCGGCTCGATCAATTCCGCCGCATCACCATCAAGGTCGGCTCCTCACTGCTCGTCGATGCGGGCCAAGGCGGCCTCCGCCGCGACTGGCTCGAAACGCTCGCCGATGACATAGCCGCACTGCATCGCCGCGGCGCCGATATTCTCGTCGTCTCGTCCGGCGCCGTCGCGCTCGGGCGTAGTGTCCTCGCGCTTGCGCCAGGCGCGTTAAAACTCGAAGACAGCCAGGCTGCGGCCGCCGTCGGCCAGATCGCGCTTGCCCGCATCTGGGCCGAAGTTCTCTCCGACCGCAAGATCACCGCCGGCCAGATCCTCGTCACTTTTGCCGATACGGAAGAGCGGCGCCGCTATCTCAATGCGCGCGCGACGATCGGCCGATTGCTCGATCTCAAGGCCGTGCCGGTGATCAATGAGAATGACACTGTGGCGACGAGCGAGATCCGCTATGGCGACAATGACCGGCTCGCCGCCCGCGTCGCGACCATGGCTTCCGCCGATCTTCTGATTCTTCTCTCCGATGTCGCCGGCCTTTACACGGCGCCGCCCACCGGAAATCCTGATGCGAAGCTGATCGATGTCGTGCCGAAGATCACGGCCGAAATCGAAGCCATGGCTGGCGGGGCGGCCTCCAATCTTTCGCGCGGCGGCATGCGGACGAAGATCGAGGCCGGCAAGATCGCCACGACCGGCGGCACCCATATGCTGATCGCCGACGGCCGCGTGACACATCCTATCGCGCGGCTACAAAACTCCTGCCCCTGCACATGGTTCCTGACCGGCACCAATCCCGTCACCGCGCGGAAAAAATGGATCGCCGGCTCGCTCGAGCCGCGCGGCGCGCTGCATGTCGATTTGGGCGCCGCGCGCGCCATCGCGAGCGGCAAAAGCCTGCTGCCGGCGGGCGTCAAAAGGATCGAGGGGAATTTTGCCCGCGGCGATTGTGTGGTGATCCGCGACGAACATGGCGCCGAGATCGGCCGCGGCCTCGTGGCCTATGATGCCGGCGACGCCGTACAGATTGCCGGCCGCAATTCGCGCGACATAGAAACTCTGCTCGGCCTGCCGGGAAGAGCTGAGATCATCCACCGCGACGATATGGTGCTCGCGGGGGATTAGAGCGAAGAAATTTCATTTCGATGGGCTGTCTGTTGCCGCAACAAGGCGCGCGATGTTACGGTTGACTAGATTGCGGATGCGGAATTTTGACAGCGCTGGTAGCGAGTCGATTTTCTTCTCGAACGCATGCTTGACCGCTCGCAACCAGCTTTCTTCATTTTTCAAACTCGCATTGAGCTCGCCACATTCATAGCGAACCCTAAACACCATGAAGGCTGATTGTTGTGACCTTGGGCGATTATATACTTGACGTAGGACAGCGCAAAGGTGTAGCATCCTCTCAATCGGGGGATAAACCTATGTGCGATCTTACAAATCCGATCTTCACTGACGCTGACAAAGCCCGCGAACATCTCGAAAGCCTCTATTGGCCGAATGGCCCGGCTTGCCGCCATTGTGGCAACGCCGATCCGGCACGCATCAAGAAGCTCGCGGGCAAGAGCACGCGGCCCGGCGTCTATTGGTGCAACGAGTGCGACAAGCCCTTTACGGTGACGGTCGGGACCGTGATGGAAGATAGCAAAATCCCATTGAACAAGTGGGTTCTTGCCTATCACCTTATGGCCGCCTCAAAGAAAGGCATGAGCGCGCATCAACTGCACCGCATGCTTGGCGTGACCTATAAGACCGCATGGTTCCTCGCCCACCGCATTCGCGAGAGCATGACGGATAACAGCCATAAGACGACGGGGGGCCTTGGCGGCGCGAACAAGGTTGTCGAAGTGGATGAAACCTATGTCGGCGGCAAAGCCAAGAACCGCGCGTTCAAAGAGCCAGCGCCGAAGAAAGCCGTCCTCTCGCTTGTTGAGCGCGACGGCCGCGTCGCTTCCTTCCATATTGCCAATGTCACGGCTGAAACCGTGCGTCCGCTCATCGTCACCAATGCGAACCGCGCAAGCATTCTCATGAGCGACGAAAGCATGGTTTACCCGAAGATCGGCCGCGAGTTCGACAACCATCTTTCAGTGAACCATAGCGCCAGCGAATATGCGCGTCTTGGCGGCTATGTTCACATCAACACGGCCGAGAATTTCTATTCGATCCTGAAACGCGGGATCACCGGCGTTTATCATTCCGTGAGCGAAGCGCATTTGCATCGCTATTTGGCCGAGTTCGATTTTCGTTACAACAATCGCTCAGGGCTTGGCGTCGACGATGAGGAACGCGCCGCAAAAGCACTGAAAGGTGCGGAAGGCAAGAGATTGACCTATCGACAGCCTCATTAGCGACGGCAAATTTAGAGCTAAGGCGCGTCGCTTTTTGAAGTGGAGGAAGAAACATGGTTGCTGAAATCTATGGAGGCATCAGCGCCCTTAAGACCGCTTTCGATATAGCGAAGGGACTTAAGGACATCGATGACGCCACCCGTCGCAATGCGGCGGTCATAGAACTTCAAGAAAAAATCCTCACTGCACAGGCGGCGCAATCGGAGTTGGTTGAGACGGTAGGCGAACTTAAAAAACGCGTGGCTGAGCTTGAAGCATGGGAAGCAGATAAGAAGCGCTATGAGCTTAAGGAAATCGCCCCTGGCGTTTTCGCTTATTTGCTGAAAGAAACCATGGCTAATGGCGAACCCGCGCATCAGCTTTGTGCAGCATGCTACCAGCATAACAAGAAATCGATTCTCCAAAGACGGGACAAGGGCATGAATCTTTTGCTTCATTGTCCCGAATGCTCCGCTGAATTCAAAATAGGTGACGCTAAATGGCCAGAGGCCCCGTCGCGCGGTCCTAATCATTATTTTTGAGGCCGCTGCCTTTTTTCGTCGGATTCGCTTTCGACTTGGCTTTTGGTCTAGCTTTTCCGACCTTCATTTCGGAATGAGGCTTCGGTGGCGTGCTGAGAGCACGTAAGAGCGCTTCGTCGCGCCGGCGAGCCGTTTCTTGATCGCTATAGTTTTCATCACAGCTGCGAGACTTTGCCATGGCGCCCGATCCAGATAGAGACGAATTCCATATGTGGATAGGCTATTGTATCAGTTCATGGGCACGGGTCGAAGAGCGTCTTTTTGAAGTCTGCTGGGCCGCGCTTAGCTGCCCAAAAGAGCGAGCCGCAATCGTCTATTATCGGACTCCGACATTGGACGCCCGCCTTAAGCTAACTGACAAATTGGTTAGATCAGCCCTTCCGAAGCCAGCCCGCAAAAGCGGCGGCCATTTGCATCGACATGTTTCAATATGGGAAGCGCTGAAACGCGAAATCACTTCTCAGCTCCAAACCCGTAGCAGGATCGCGCATCAGCCAGTCGGAATATGGCAGACCCCAGTTCCGATGGACAATGACGAAGACGAATTCTTGCTTACCTCGTATCTGCTTTTTATGAGCGAAAACGAGGTACTGAGAGGCAGGACCGCATCTCCGCATGCATTGGATGTGACTCATCTCGTGGATCACAATTATGCAGTGACGCGTCTTGCCGGGGAACTTGGCATATTTTGCCGTGACGCTTTTTCAACGCGACCTTCAAAATCTCTCGAGCAAACTCCCGACAAGAGCTAGGGTCGAGGTTGAGAAAAGCGTCGTTCCACAAAATCGCCGCTCCCGCGTCGATCATCTCTTCGGTGATTTCAATTTCTGCTTCGGGCGCGCCAGCCTCAGGCGAATCATCGGATGAGGCGGCTGGAACAGAGCACATCAGAAGCCTCTACGTCAAGTATATAATTGCCTGACCTTGGATCTAAGCTGAGAACCTGATCGACGAATTCTTCCGGCGGAATTGTCGCTAGGATAGGCACACTATAATATATGCTGTTTTCAAAATCGTTTATGCACAGCAATCTAAAGAACTTTTGTGGGTCGCTCTTCAATAACATGAGTAAATTACGCCCCTCGTCGGGCAGATTCTCTTTTTTGACCGCGTCACCAATATCGGAATAATAATTACGTAGATCGTCGAATGCGTCGCTTTCACGATAAAACCCGAGACCACCAAAGTCATTCAGCTTAGCAATATTAACATAATTACCATATGTACTTTTAATTCTCCCCATATCGCGCAGATCGACAATATATTTTTTGCACTGAGCTACGACTTCCGCCTTTGTATGCGCGATCAGGCCGATTTCGGAAAATAAAAGCCTCAGCCCAAAGACCTGAAGAATCTCTCCCGGAATTTCGAATATTCGCTGCCCAAACTGTTCTTCGACTTTGGCAACGGCTTCCCGGTATTCATCGTCGTCGATGTCCCATATATGCCAAGCGGTCTTCCAAGGCGGCTCAGACCCTGGCAAAGCGTAGAACGGGCTGCGGTCGAGTTCCCTCCTGATCTCGCCCGGATCGGCCCACCCTTTGAAAAGAAGCTCTTTCAGTAGATCGATACTGAGGATTGTCTGGTCGAAGCGTATCTCGGGATACCGCTCCTCAAGGTCATCGAATGTGTCGGCCGCCTCGCCCTTTTTGGGATTGATAAGTTTCCTAAATTTAACGACTTGAACATCGGCGAGCTGCTCCACCTTCAGCGACCCGGAGCGTATTTGGAAAGACAGTGCAAGCACCACACGAAAAAGAATTGTCACAGCCTCGCAATTCTTCCAGTGCTCCTCTGAAAAGCAT
This sequence comes from uncultured Alphaproteobacteria bacterium, assembly GCA_963704745.1. Taxonomy (GTDB): domain Bacteria; phylum Pseudomonadota; class Alphaproteobacteria; order Rhizobiales; family Beijerinckiaceae; genus Methylovirgula. Next base: position 1,028,728 of record OY969936.1, on the reverse strand, counting down.
GTCGCCAAGCGTTCAAATGACCAAAGAGATTGCTTCAGTATCCTAAGATTTTCTGTCCCAGACTGTTTGTAAATCATAAGTAGTTCATCAACATTATCCTTGATGAACCTCCTCGTTCGATCGTCTTTTATCAGTTCCAAGAATTGTGGGATGGCGATGGCAGCGGTGGAACGGACCTCAAGCGTTTGTCCGATCAATTTTTCTTTGATTTCCGCGTACCGGCTGTCCTTACGGCTAAGAATCTCTGCCTCGTTTGCCAGTATAATGACTTTAAACCCTTCATGTTCGACGAGAGCGTTGATGTAGCCCATGACTTCTGGAATGGGCATCGAGCAACGTTCCAGGTCGTCGAAGACAAGAAGGCATTCACTGGGCTTTTCGAAATAATCATGAAAATTTACGTCCGGCAGTTGCGAGTTGATCGTAACGTCGTCTTTCCCGATTACGTTCAAATCGAATTTGACAGTCGCCTTCAAGGCTCCCCTCACGATCGCAGACGCTATCTTCATTCCTTTCGACGAAAGGATCGGATGTAGCTGCCTGAAGAAGGCGTCGTCGATCTGCCGAAAAGATGTGAGGCCGTATAAGCTAACGTAAAGGTGTTTCGCGGACTCTCTCCTGGCACGCTCTGCCAGAAACTCATTGATCAAGTGAGTTTTGCCAGACCCCCAAGGTCCTCTAAGCATGACCGCATAGTCCAGCACGCTGTCGGCATCGCAATAGTAGCGGAGATAGCCGGCAACATGTTTGTTCGGGTCTTTGGCTTCAAATTGATCAGCCATGGCGTAAGGCATCCATGAAGTTCGCCACGAAGGTAGGGCGGATCCACCCTAAATTCGAGCCGAGGCCTGAATATTGGCCTCAAGCGCTAGAAACTTTCGCAAAGCGGCCTTGTAGCAACAACAAGCTATTTCGCGCGCTTGCCCACGGCGCGTCATGGCCGGGCTTGTCCCGGCCATCCACGCCGATCCGCCGCTTCCCATTTGGCCAGTCGTGACGCAATGAACCACGTGGATGGCCGGGACAAGCCCGGCCATGACGGTGTGCCCCGTCCCCTACTCCGCCGCACTGCGCAGCCCGGCATCGTCCAGCATCTGCGGCGCCGCGCGGCGCACATAGTCCAGCACATTGCCCATATGGACGACCGGCCCTCCAGGGCGCGGCGAAGCAAAATCCCGCCGCTGCAGAAGCGCGACGAATTCCGCATAATCCGGATGCGCCGGACTGCCGATAAAGGCCTCTCTATGCTCGTCGCCGCTGAAGATGTCGCGCTTGCGGATCATCTGGAACGAGACGCTGTCGGCAGCATAATCCGCGCCGAGCTCGATGAACGCCGGGATCTCGCGAAAATTGCGGCTCTGGACCACCATCGAAAATTCGAGATGACTGATCTCGCCGGAGCGCCGCAACTCTCTGACGAATTCGAGATTCTTCAAGAGCCGCTCGAAACTGCCGCCGCGCCGGGCGAAGGCATAAGTGTCTGGTGTTGCCGCATCGATCGAAATATGTGCCCCGCGCACGCGGCCGGCGAGGCCGAGTTCCTTCCAGGCGCGCCGATCCCAGAGTTGCCCATTGGTATGCAGATCTATTTTCAGATGCGGAAACTCGTTTGCAGAGCCTTCGTTTACATTGGTGATGCGCTTGATGAGATTGCGGAAATGATTGCTGCCGAAAGGATCGCCGGAGCCGGTGATATTGACGCTTTCGGCGCCGCGCAAAAGCGGGACGATCACCCGTTCGATGAGGGAATTGAGCTTCTCCTGCCGCGTCTTGTCGAGCACGACCATCATGGCGCGACACGACGGGCAAGAGAGATTGCAGGATTTGTCGTGGCTGAGCACGACATGTTTCGGCGGCGGGACCTTTCGGCCGGGCGTTGCAAAATCCTTCAGGATCTCCTGCGCCTGCGGCGAAGAGCGCGGCGTGAGCACGCGATTGGTGATGGCGCTGCAATGGACGCGGCTGCAATAGCGGTAGGACCCGTCTACGATCGACTCGCGGATCTTTCGCGCCGTCGGGCCAGACCATGTCTCGTCGGGATCGGCATCGAGCCTGCCGATCGGTGTCGGCAGCCAGATAGGACAGCACATATAGGCGAGACCCTGATGCGTCGTCTCCAAAGTGGTGAAGGGCTTTGAGCAGAAATGACCTTTGAGATACGCCTCGGTATCGCTGTTGGCGAGATCCGAATTGATGAAGTCCGTCTGGCAGCGCCTCTGCCGCCGTCTGACCATGATGTTGCGCTCGATCCAATGGCTCATGGCGACGAGCCAACGCGCATTTTGGCGCCGGCCGAAAAAACCATAGAGGCGCGCGATCGCAATTTTGAAAGGATGTGACGCCGTCTGCCGATCAGCCATGAGAGCATCCGCTTTGATGATGAATGATTTGCCCTAGGGTCTCTCCGAGACCGAAGGCTTCGGCCACCAAGCCTCGGCCGCCGCGCAAAACATGCGAAATGCTAGACCGATTGCCGCGCCAAAACAAGCCGGCGCCATGCGCGCGCGGCGCCCGCCGGCGATTTTTGCGGGACCTAAGCGCTTCTTGCCGCGTTCAATCGGCCGCGGCGGAACTCTCTCACGCGCTCTCTAAATGCGCGATCCGCTCCGGGATCGGCGGATGCGAATAATAGAAGAGCGTATAAAGCCGATCCGGCGTCAAAGTCGTGAGATTGTCGCGCGAGAGTCTAGTGAGCGCGCTGATCATCGGCTGCTGGCCGAGCATGGATTTCGCGAATCCGTCAGCCTGGAACTCGGCGCGCCGCGACAGAAAATTAATGAGCGGCGACAAGAGATGCCCGATGGGGCCCATCGCAAACAGCACGATCACCAGGACGAGGCCCGGATCGTCGGGCAGGCCGAAGGCCTTTGCAAGGCCGCCCGCCGCAAATGCCCAGTGCAGCACCGCGAAAGCGAGAAAGGTCAGCGCCGCCGCCTCGATGATGCGCTCTCTGACATGGCCGAATTTATAATGGCCGAGCTCATGTGCCAAAATCGAAAGGATCTCCTCCTCGCTATGTTTTTGCAAAAGCGTGTCGAAGAAGACGATGCGCTTGGCCTTGCCGAAACCGGAGAAATAGGCATTGCCATGGGTCGAGCGTTTCGACGCATCCATGACGAAAAGGCCTTTGGATTGAAAGCCGCATTTGGCGAGCAGCGCTTCGATATGCGTCTTCAGAGGCGTGTCCGGCATGGGCGTGAATTTATTGAAGAGCGGCGCGATAAAGGTCGGATAGATGACGATCATCGCCAGCATCACCATCATGAAAGCGGCCCAGCCCAGCAGCCACCAGAGCTGCGGCATGGCACGCTGCAGCGCGAAGAAGCCATAAAGCAGAGGCAGGCCGAGCATGAGCTGAAGCGCCACGCCCTTCACCTGGTCGCGGAGAAACATGCCGGGCGTGGTGCGGTTGAAGCCGAATGCGGCTTCGAGCCGGAAGGTCCGGACGATCGTGAAGGGAAGGTCCAGAACATAGCCGATCGCGGCGACGAAAAGAATAATGGCGACGCTGCGCGAGAGGCCGGGCCCGACGATCCCCGCCACGAGATCGTAAGCCGGCGCAAGAAAGATCGCGAGCCAAAGCACGGCAACCACAGTCCCGAAACCCTTTTCCGCCATGGCAAAGCGGGTGCCCGCCAAAGTATAGTCCGCCGCGCGGCGATGCTCCTCAAGGGTAAGCTGGCTCGCGAAAGCTGCGGGAACCTGGTCCTTATGCGCGGCGACAGAAGCAAGCTGCCGGCGCTCCAGATAGATTTCGAGCAGGCCGGAGAGGATGATGGCGGCGAAGACGATGGTGGCGATGAGAGTCATGAAAACCCGCGGGCAGGACAACCGAGGCCGATGATGTGAGGCGATGGGCCTCGCGAAGTCAAATGGGAAAGGGAAGCTGCTCCGGCAAGCGATCCTCCGGAAAGCCCTTCACCCGGAAAATTCCGCCTGAAATATGCTCGCGTCGAGGCACTGGCCTCGCCCGGCACATATGGCGTAATATTTTCGTCGCCTTTGCCGCGCCGCCAAGGCAAGATCGCGCTTGGAGCGCCGGGTTCGGATCAGACATGGAAAATCTCAAACTTGTCGAGTTAAGCGACGATATCCCGGCCTTGATGGCGTCGCTCGGCCGCGCCGCACGCCAAGCCGCGCACAGACTCTCGCTCGCCTCGACGCAAGCGAAGAACAAAGCCCTCCTCGTCGCGGCGCAAAGGATTCGCGAGCGCGCGGGCGACATTCTCACCGCCAATGCCCGCGACATGGCCGAGGCGCGGGGCAAAGCTGTGACTCCCGCTTTTCTCGATCGTCTGGCGCTCGATGAAAAGCGTATCGCGGCCATGGCCAAGGGGCTCGAAGACATTGCCGCCCTGCCCGATCCCGTCGGCCGCCTTCTGGCGCGCTTTACGCGTCCGAACGGCCTCGTCATCGAGCGCGTGGCGACGCCGCTTGGCGTCATCGGCGTGATCTTCGAGAGCCGTCCGGCGGTGGCCGCCGATGCCGGCGCGCTCTGCCTCAAGGCCGGCAATGCCGTGATCTTGCGCGGCGGCTCGGAGAGCTTCCATTCGGTCTTTGTCATCCATCAATGTCTCGTCGAGGGCCTGAAAGCTGCCGGCCTGCCGGAGGCCGCCATAGAGCGCGTGCCGGTAAAAGACCGCGCCGCGGTGGGCGAAATGCTCGCGGGGCTTTCTGGCACGCTCGATGTCATTGTGCCGCGCGGCGGCAAGAGCCTCGTCGCGCGCGTGCAGGCGGAGGCGCGCGTGCCGGTCTTCGCCCATCTCGAAGGCGTCAATCATGTCTATGTCGACCGCGATGCCGATCTCGCCAAGGCGCTGAGCATTGTCCGCAATTCGAAACTGCGCCGGACGGGGATCTGCGGGGCCGTCGAGACGCTGCTCGTCGATCGCGCCTGCGCGGCCGCCTATCTAAAGTCGCTCGTGAAGATGCTGCTCGATGAGGGATGCGCCGTCCGCGGCGATGCCGAAACGCTTGCCGTCGATCCGCGCGTGAGCCCGGCGAGCGAAGACGATTGGGCAGAAGAATATCTCGATGCCATCATCGCCGTGCGCGTGGTCGACGGGCTCGACGAGGCCATCGCCCATATCGAGACCTATGGCTCGCATCACACCGATTGCATCGTGACGGAAAATGCCGCGACGGCGGAGCGCTTCCTGCGCGAAGTCGATTCGGCGATCGTGCTCCATAATGCCTCGACGCAATTCGCCGACGGCGGCGAATTCGGCTTCGGCGCCGAGATCGGCATTGCGACGGGGCGGATGCACGCGCGTGGGCCGGTGGGCCTCGAGCAGCTCACCTCGTTCAAATATCGCGTGCATGGCACGGGTCAGATCCGGCCGTGAGAGTTGCGTGACCGCCGCCGCGCCGTTCAAACTGCCGCCCTATGCGCCGGGACTCAAGATCGGCCTCTTCGGCGGCAGCTTCAATCCGCCGCATGAGGGCCATCGCGCCGCGAGCCTTCTCGCCCTGCGCCGGCTCGGGCTCGATCGGCTCTGGTGGCTGGTGAGCCCGGGCAATCCGCTGAAGGACACGCATCTTCTGCCGGCGCTCGCGACGCGGATCGCAGCGGCGCGCCGTCTCGCCCGGCATCCGCGCGTCGCGGTCAGCGGCATCGAGGCCGCGATCGGCACGCGCTACAGCTATGAGACCATCGCCTGTCTGACGCAGCGCTGCCCCGGCGTCCATTTCGTCTGGATCATGGGCGCCGACAATCTGGCGACATTTCATCAGTGGAAACGCTGGCGCGATCTAGCCGCTCTGGTGCCGATCGCCGTCATCGACCGGCCCGGATCGACATGGTCGGCGATCCATTCGCCGGCCGGCGCGCTGCTCAGCCGCTACCGCTATGAGGAGAGCGATGGCCGCGCTTTCGCGGTGGCCGCGCCGCCGGCCTTCATCTTTCTGCATGGCCCGCGGTCGTCGCTTTCCTCGACCGCGCTCAGGGCAAAGGCGGCTGTAACGGACTGATCTTTTGCGGCAGCGGCCAGTTTCCCGGATGCATGAAGCGATAGCGGAATGCGATCCGGGAAAGCGCAGCCCTACCCCACATGGCGCGCGAAAAATTCGAGCGTGCGGCTCTGCGCGAGCGCCGCGCTTTGCGCGTCATAGCTCGGCCGCTCGTCGCAGCTGAAGCCATGATCGGCCGGATAGACATGGATCGCGCTGTCTGGATGGGCGGCGCGGATCTTATCGACATCTTCCGGCGGAATGCTCTTGTCGCGCTCGCCGAAATGAAATTCGACAGGCGCCAGAAGTTGCTCTCTCGCCATGGCGGCGATGCCGGAACCGTAATAGCAGACGGCGGCGGCAAGGCCTTGCAGATGCGTCGCTGCGGCATAGGCGAGCGTGCCGCCCCAACAATAGCCGACAATGCCGACACTGCCCGCCTGCGCCGCGACGCCGATCGCGGCCTCGATATCCGCGAGCGTATCTTCGAGCTTGGTGCGGGCGCGGATCTCCACGCCCTGCTTGATGTCGTCTTGCCCATAGCCGAGTTCGACGCCCGGCGCGACGCGATCGAAGAGCGCCGGCGCGATGGCAAGATAGCCCTCGCGGGCGAAACCGTCGGCGACCTTGCGGATGTGATGGTTGACCCCGAAGATCTCCTGCAGGACAACGATGCCGCCGCGCGGCTTACCTGACGGGTCGGCTCTATAGGCGCCGATCATCGCGCCATCCTTCGTCGTGAGTTTGATCATTTCGCCCATTGACTTAACCTCTCGCGTTTTAGAGCCCATCGCGTCATGCGCAATCGCCTCGCGATGTGCGGCGATCTTACAAAGTTCTTTCTTGCGCTTCATATCGCCGCAGTCCAACATGAATCAAATAAAGAACAAAAATCGATAAAGCGAAGGGAGGTTTGGTACGCTCATGTGCAACCTCAAGCCATAGGCGGATGCTTTCGCGACCGCTTCATTTGCGATGCTCGCCGGACCCGGACGCGCCTACGAGGTAGGCGCGGTGGCGGGCGGAGGAACGATCGAAAGGCCCAGCCGAACCAGGGCCAAGTGATCAAGACCGACTTGACTCGACATGGCTTCGTTCGCGTCGATTGCGATGCGGATGGCTGGATGTTGGGTTGGATCTATGTGGTGGACAACCCCTATTACGCGCTGACTGGCGCCGACGGAAAGTTCAGCATCACCGATGTGCCGCCGGGCGAATATACCCTGGTGGCGCGGCAATCATACACCGGTCCGGTCCAGCAGAAAGTGACCGTAACAGCGGGCAAGACGACAGATCTGTCGATCGAGTTGAAGAAATAAACAACGAAGAAAACAAGCGGCACGGCGAAGCGCCGGGGTCGTGTTTTAGCGAGAGGAAAGACGCCTTGTAAAGATCCTATCGGAGGAGGGAATCCGCATGTCTGAACTCGACAAAATTCGACGTGAGATGGCTACGGTGCTGCAGGAGCCAGGGGCGCGTCCCGATCCCTCGCTGCGGCTTACCAAGCGCACCTTCATTCACAAATCATGTCTACTCGGCGCGGCCACGGTCGCCGAGACCTTCGGGTGGTGGCCGGTGCTCAACACCATGGAGGTCGCCCACGCCGCCGAGGCGCCGTTCAGATTCGCTTGGATATCGGACACGCATCTCTATCCGAAGTCCGTGAATTCGCGCTTCGTCGACAAATGTGTACGTGCGGCAAAGGAAATCCAGGCGATGGATCCGCCGGTTGATTTCCTGATCTTCGGCGGCGACATCGCCCAACTCGGCCGGGCGAACGAGTTGGAACTCGGCAATGAGATCCTCAAGGACATCAAGGCCAAGAAGGTCTTCATCCCGGGCGAGCACGATTGGTATTACGACCTGGGCAAGAAGTGGCGCGACATGTTCGGCCCGACCCACTGGACATTCGACCACAAGGGTGTGCGGTTCATCGGGCTCGACACGGTCAGCCATGCCCAGGACTATTGGACGGCGACGAAGATGAGTCCGGAAGACCGCATGGCTAACATGGCGAATCTCGACGGCAGTGTCGCCGGGCCGTGGGCCGCCGTCGGCCTCGAGCAGCTCGCCTGGTTGCAGAAGATCCTTTCCGACTGGGACAAATCCAAGCCGGTCGTCATCTTCACCCATAATCCGCTCTATGAATATTATCCGCCATGGAACTTTTGGGTGCGCGACTGGCGCGACGTGAACGACGTATTGAAGCCCTATAAGAATGTCACCAACATCCACGGTCACGTCCATCAGGTGCTCTACAACGAGATCGGCACCATGCGCTCGATCGGCATGCTGGCGACGTCCTGGCCTTGGCCCTATGCGCCGGAGGGCGTGCCCAAGCTCACCGTGCCGATGGTCCGTGCCGACCCCAGCGATATTTACGATGGCATGGGCTGGGACCTGCTGAGCGTGAACGCCAAGGATCGAGTCGAGAACGAATATGTCATGTGGGGCCGCAAGGTGGTCTTCGCTAAATCGGAATCGGATTCTTCGCTGAGTAATCCTGAGATCCTGCGGCCCCGGGTCGCCGACCAAGGGTGGTTCTTGAAAGACTGAGGGAGGAAGTCATGACAAAGCCAACCAGATTCGTCTCCGTTCTATCCTGCGCTTCCGCGGTCGCAATGCTCGCGAGTGTTACGGTGTTCGTCGGCCCCGCTAGCGCCAATGGGACGCCGGTCACGCCAGAGCAATTGAAGGCCTATCACGATGCGTTCATGGCTGAGGTCAAGAAGGGCGACCTCTTGTTCCATGGCGACCCGGCGACCCAGAAGCAGATGGGCGTCACTCTCTCCACGACCGGAATGTCTTGTGCGATGTGCCATCCGATGGCCTCCGATACGCACCCGTACGACTTCCCGAAGTTCCAGGCGGTGGTGGGCCAGTTCATGGCGCTGCGCGACATGATCAACTGGTGCGTCGCGGTGCCCAACCAGGGCACGGCGATCGATCCGGAGTCCGAGGCGATGAAGGATTTGGAGGCATACATCACCTGGTCGAACACTGGCTCTGTATTGACGCCAGGTAAATATTGAGTCTGCGACATTGGGCGGCGAGCCTCGGCACCGGTCTTCGCAAAGGCGCGGTTCGGGGCTCGCCGTCGGTCGACGGCAGCATGATTGAATTGCATTGATTCTAGGGGCAGCACGCGGCCCGTGCGGTCGCGTCGTCGAATTGCCAAGGAGTACACATTCTTGATGGCCGGGCGGCATCGCGTGCGGCCATCGACAAGTCGCGCAATATCAAGGAAATCGGCATGATCGAGGAGACCAGGGCAATCTGTTCGACGCGGCGGGGATTGTTGACTGCCGCCGCTGGGCTTGCGAGCGCCGCTTTTCTCCCGCCACCGCGCGCGCGGGCGAGCGATGATGCATATGATCCAGTCGCGCTGATCAAACGGCTGACCGGAAAGACGCCTGTGGAATTGGATCGCGTTCACTTGGCCATGCCGCTGGTCTTTCCCAACGGCTATACGGTGCCGCTCACTCTCGCGATCGACAGCCCAATGACCGAAGCCGATCACGTGAGATATGCACGCGTGCTGGCGCCACGAAACCCGCTCATCGAGGTCGCCACCTTTCACTTTATGCCGCAGCGCAGTGAAGCCCGCGTGTCGACGCGGATCCGCCTGGCCGAGCCGCAATATGTCATCGCGGTGGCGGAGATGAACGACGGTGCGCTCCTGTTGGCCAAGACCTGGGTCAGAGTGACTACCAATGGGTGCAAATAATAAACCGGAGAGGGATCGATCATGGCTGTGCCGCTACCACGTGCGGAAGTCCCGGCCTCAGTGGCGAAGGGCGAGGTTTTTCCGGTCAAGGTCCTGATAAGCCATGCGATGGAAACCGGCCTGCGCCGTGATGATCAGGGCAAAGTCATCCCGCGCAAGATCATCAATAAATTTGCCTGCCACTACGGCGGCGAGGTGGTGTTCAGCGTTGATCTTGACGTGTCCGTTGCGGCCAACCCCTTCATCGAGTTCTATCTGCGGGCGACGGACAGCGGTTCGCTCGAATTCATCTGGAAAGAGGATGGCGGCGCCGTTTACTCTTTGACACACCAGCTTGCGGTTGGGTGAGGATGATACGGCCATTTGCACTTTGCATTTGCGCAAGCCTGTTTGTTGTTGTCGCGGGTCGGGTCGCTACGGCAGGGCCTGATCGAGGCGCAGAGCTTGCCGCGATCTGCGCGTCCTGCCATCGCCTGGATGGTCGCGCCAAGGGCATTCCGTCAATCGTCGGATTGGACGCCGAGAAACTCGCCGGCAAGATGCGGGCGTTCAGGTCAAACGAGCGCTCGAACCATATCATGCGCGCGGTGAGCCGATCGCTCTCCGACAACGAGATCGCGGCAGTTGCGCACTATCTTGCGGCGCGGGCGAAGGAGATCAAGTCACCATGAAATGCTGGACCCGTCGCGAATTCGGCGTCGTCACAGGAGCGATAGGATTGGCGCTCGCCCCCCGAATGGCGGCAGGCCAAGCCAAGCCGCGGGTCGTGGTGATCGGCGGCGGCGTGGGCGGCGCGACCGTTGCCAAATATTTGGCCGCGAGCGCCAAGAGTCTTGATGTCGCGCTGATCGAACCGAAGATACGTTATGCGACCTGTTTTTGCAGCAATCTTTATCTCGCCGGCCTTCGGTCGTTCGAATCGCTCACCCATGGTTATGAGATGCTTTCGGAGCGATACGGCATCAGAGTCATTCATGATTCCGCTGCGACGATCGATTCGGTAGGGAAGATCGTAGCGCTCGAAAGCGGAGCGAAATTGCCCTACGACCGTCTCGTCGTTTCTCCAGGCATCGCCTTCAAGTTCGGCGCCATCGACGGTTACGACGAGACCGCGACGCAGACCATGCCGCACGCCTGGAATGCCGGACCGCAGACCAAGCTGCTGCGCGCGCAACTCGAAGCCATGGAGGATGGCGGCGTTTTCCTGATCGTTGCGCCGCCTAACCCGTTCCGCTGCCCGCCCGGCCCTTACGAGCGCGCCTCCCTGGTCGCTGACTATTTCAAACGGTACAAGCCACGCTCCAAGATTCTGATCCTCGATGCGAAGGACACATTTTTCGAACAGGACCTGTTCGAGGACGGCTGGAACCGCCACTATGCGGGAATGATCGAATGGCTGCCGGCCCAATTCACCGGCGGAATCACGGCAGTCGACGTGAAGGGTCGATCGGTCAAGACAAAAAGCGAGACGTTCCAGGCCGCCGTGGCTAATATCATTCCGCCGCAAATGGCCGGCCAACTGGCGCTGCGGGCAGGCCTTGCGGATCAGTCGGGTTGGTGCCCGGTCGATCCGGTGACCTTCGAGTCGAAGCTCCTGCCAGGGATTCATGTCGTTGGGGATGCGGCCAACGCCGGCGACATGCCGAAATCCGCCTTTTGCGCCAATTCCCAGGCCAAGGCCTGTGCCTTCGCTATCGCGGCGGCGCTGACCGGATCGGAGCGGTTCGCGCCGCACTTGTTCAATACCTGTTTCACTTATCTTGCCGCCGACGATGCGGTGAGCGACGCTATCAGCTTCAAGCCCGCCGATGGCACGATCAAGATCAGTGATATCTTCATCAGCAAGGTGGGTGAAGCCGCCGAAACCCGCCACAAGACGGTCCGCGAGGCCACCGGCTGGTATGACGCGTTCACGCATGATGTGTTCGGCTAGGGCCTTAACCTCTCGCGCTTGATCGCCGGGATTGCGATCCAGGCTGAAGCTTAAAAGCCTCTCACGCTCGCGCGACGCAGCGCGTATTCACATTATCGCGAGCCGCTCTCCCATTTCTCGATCGCCGCGCCCGCATGCGCAGCCGCAGCTTCCGCGATCGAGCGGCCGCCAAGCTTCAAATCAGGCGCGATCTCGGCCAAAGGCACGAGAACAAAGGCGCGGTTGAAGATCTCCTTGTGCGGCAGGATGAGATCTTCCGTTGCGAGCGGCGCATCGCCGTAGAAGAGAATATCGATGTCGATGAGCCGCGGGCCCCAGCGGATCGTCTCTTCGCGGCCCATATCGGCCTCGATCCCCTTCACTGCCGCGAGCAAAGCGGCAGGATCGAGAGACGTTCGCGCCAGCGCGCAGGCATTGGCGAATGTCTCCTGCTCCAGATAGCCCCAGGGCGCCGTTTTATATATCGATGAGACTGCGGTGATCTCTATCACGCCGCGCGCCTCAAGAAGCGCAAGCGCCTTTCTGATATTTGCCGGCTTGTCGCCGATATTGCTGCCGAGACCGAGACCGATCTCGACTGTGCCGCCGAAATCAAGCGCGTGCGATGGCATCGAAGACCTTGAAGGCGGCGACATGTTCGGCCGCGTCATGGACACGAAAGATCGAAGCCCCATGCGCGGCGGCGGCAAGATTGGCCGCGAGCGTGGCGACCAGACGGAACTCGACCTCGGCGCCTACCATGGCCCCGAGCAAGGATTTGCGCGAGACGCCGACGAGCAGCGGCAGGCCGTAATCGAGAAAATGATCGAGCCGTTTGAGGACAAAAAGATTCTGATCCTTCGTCTTGCCGAAGCCTATGCCGGGATCGAGGATGATATGGCGGCGCGGGATGCCGGCCTTGTCGGCAAGCGCCAGAGAGCGGTCGAAGAAGCGCCGCATCTCACCCAGAACATCGAGATCGGGATCGACGCCGTCGCGATTATGCATGATGACGACGGCCGCCCCGCCTGCCGCCACCGTATCCGCCATGGCGGGATCTCTCTGCAGCCCCCACACATCATTGACGACGGCCACGCCGACCGAAATCGCGTAGCGGGCGACGGCGGCCTTCGACGTATCGATGGAGATCGGCTTGTCGATCGCCTGCACGAGATCGGGCAGGATCGGTGCGAGCCGCGCGAGCTCCACCTCCTCCGGCACGGGAACATGTCCGGGCCGCGTCGATTCGGCGCCGATATCGATGACGTCCGCCCCTTCCGCGACGAGCTTCTTCGCCTGCGCAAGGCCCGTGTCGCGCGACTGAAACTTGCCGCCATCGGAAAAAGAATCCGGGGTCACGTTCAAAATGCCCATGACGACCGAGCGCAGGCCAAAGAGACCCAAGAGCTGACCGACAAGCTGGTCGCGTTTATGCTGCATCATCGGGCGACGTCAGCTCCCCGAGCGGTTCATAGCGATTGCTGCGCATTGCCCGGATAGGCGCAACGCCATTTCACGATCTGAACATCCGGATGATCGTTCAACCATTGTGCCATATAAGGCTCTGCATTCGACACACATTGCCGCAACGACCCTTGGGAGACGAATTGCAGATGCCGATCGTCGCACTGGCCCGGGTGGGCTATGCTACATACGGTGAGAATCAATTCGACAAGGCCCATGACAACCTCCTTGACCTGAAGGCTTCGGCTTCGACGGGCGCCGCCAGCCTCGCGGCGGAAGCCCGACAGCACAGCACCCTTCCGCAGCATTCTGTCCCATATCCTGCCGCCGCCGAACATCGCGATCAATAGGCTCGACGCTATTGGCGGGATGTCAGACCGAGGGCGTGGCCGGCCGCCTGCGCAGCTTGCGGTATTCCGCCCGCTCTTCAGATCTCCTCGATCGAACTGAGATCGAAGCTGAAGCCGGGCGGATTTTCGCCGATGCGCAAAATCGTGTCGCTCACGAAGCGGTAGGGCGGGACCGGCAAATTCAAGGGCGCCGGAACGTTTTTGAAGACGCGTCCCGCCAAATCATATTTCGACCCGTGGCAGGGACAGAAATAGCCGCCCGGCCAATTCGCCGTCGGCGTCGACACGAAGCGGTAGGGCGGGACCGGCAAATTCAAGGGCGCCGGAACGTTTTTGAAGACGCGTCCCGCCAAATCATATTTCGACCCGTGGCAGGGACAGAAATAGCCGCCCGGCCAATTCGCCGTCGGCGTCGAGTGGCTTGGCTGCGGAAACGCCTGGGGGATGCAGCCGAGATGGGTGCAAATGCCCACCAAAGCGAGAAATTCCGGCTTGATGGAGCGGTGCCAATTTTGCGCGTAAGGCGGCTGTTGATGCTGGACCGAATTGGGATCGGAAAGCAATGCGACGACGTTCGGCGCCTGCAGCGTCTCGAGCAGCTTCGGCGGACGGTTGAGAATGAAGATCGGACGAGAGCGCCAGCTCACGATGACGTTCTGCCCGGGCGCCAGCTTTGAAACATCGACATCGACCGGACCGCCGGCCGCCAAGGTCGACGCGTCGGGATTCATCTGGTCGATGAGCGGGATCAGGGTCGCGCCTGCGGCAACGAGTCCCATGGCGCCCGTCGCGAGATAAAGAAAATCCCGTCGCGTCGTTTGCGGCGCCGCTGCGCCAGCCGGGTCCAGATCCGAAGCTGCCATCGTGATGGCCCCCCACCCGAGTGAAGGCAGAGCCGCAGGACGATGTGCCGCCGGCGGCTTTGTCCCGACCACACATAGAGGCTCCTCGCCGGACGGCAAGGGGCGATCACCGCGCCGCTTGGCACATCCCGCTCGTGGCCGGCCGATTGCAGGGCCGCGCCGGCGACGAGGCAACCTGACCGGCGTCTTTCATCCGCGCCCCTTCGTCGGAAAGGCCCGACAAAATTTCCGGGACATCCGCGATCCGTTTTCCTTGATATCCTGGCCGGAGAAATCGCACGGCTCTTCCGCAACATGCTCATTGCCGCAGATCCGAAACGATCTTCGAATGATCGGAACCCAGCAATTCGATCCGCACCGGGACGTCGCCATCGAGCCAGATATCGCGCGGGAAATCGCCCGTGATCTTGTAATGCTGTGCGCGAACCTTGGCGCCGCCCAGAAGGATCGGCTCGTCGCCGAGATCGGTCACCTTGATCGACATGATCGTGCCCTTGTCAGTGTCGAACAACTGCGTCTGACCGACGAAGTCATTGTTCCAGAGACTGGCAGGAAGGATGACCTGCGGCAGCTCCTGGCGCTTGCCATCGGCCGTCAGAATGAACTTGTCGCCGACGACCATTGCCGCGACGCTATGTTTCGTCCCATTCTCGTCGGTGCGCGACTTGAATGAGACGAATTGACCGCCGGTCCAAATTTCAACGCCGGAATGATCATAGTGATAAGCTTCGACGAACAGGACCACGACGGAAATATGGGTGACGAATTTGACGGTCGTCGTGTCCCCAAGCTTGTCGATCTCGATGACGTCGGTTCCGATTTTGCTGCCGTCGCGCATGATGTCGAAGACACGCTGGATCTTGTTGGGTTCGAGCGGCGCCTGCGCCAAAGCGGGATCGATCGCCAAAATGAAGAGGCTGAGAAGCAAAGTGAATCGTCTGAACATGGGAAGCTTCTTTCGCGGCGCTGATGGCACGCCGCCGGTCGCCGATGGCGGATGGGAACGGAATGCGGATTTCGTGAACACCGAACATCTCTCCAAATCAGCGGCCGGAAACTAGCCGCATGGTCGGTTTGTTCAATATAATTTTGCCAATTTTCGGCCTGATCGGCATCGGCTTCGGCATCGGCGCTTTGCAGCTCATTGACCCGCGCGGCGATGAGGTTCTGTCACAATTCGTCATTGTTATCGGCCTGCCGGTGCTGATCTTCCGGGCCATTGCACAAGGGAGCGCGCCGGAAGCTCAGCCCTGGGCCTTTTGGACCGCTTATTTCGCCGCCGCGGCGATGGCCTGGATTGCCGCCATGCTGCTGGCGCAACGGCTGTTTCGGCTCGAACACGGCGAATCCGTGGTCGCCGGCTTCGCCGCCGCGCAATCGAACACGATTTTCATCGGCATACCGCTCATTCTGCGGGCTTACGGCAATGCCGGGACCGTGCCGCTGTTTTTGCTCCTCGCCATCCATTTGCCGATCATGATGACGGTCGCCGCCGTCCTCATGGAAAGCCGCGGCCGGGTCGACATTCCGCGCCTCGTCAAGAAGCTGCTCATGAATCCGATCGTCCAAGGATTGGCCGCCGGCCTTTTATGGCACCTGACCGGCCTGACCCTTTCGGGACCGCTGAAGACCCTGGTCGATGAGATCGCCGCGACGACGAGCCCTTGCGCGCTGTTCGCCATGGGACTCGCGCTCAGGCGCTTCGGCGTCAAGGGCGAACTCGGACTCGTTGCTGCCATCACCGGCCTTAAGCTCGTCGTGCATCCGGCCCTGGTCTTTTTTCTCGCCTTCCATGTCTTTTCCATGCCGCGGGTGTGGGCCGGGGTAGCCGTGCTCTTCGCTGCCCTGCCGACGGGGGTGAATTCCTATCTTTTGGCCGGACAATATAAGACCGGCCAAATGCTCGCCTCGAGCGCCGTCGCCCTGTCGACGGTCCTCGCGCCGCTGTCCGTCGCCCTGTGGCTGCTCGCCCTTCACATCGACATGCATTGAGGGACCGCACTGCAGGCAAGGGACCCAGTGCTCTCCCTTCGGCAACGGCGCGACCGGCATGCGCCGAAGCTCGGACTTGCCGAAGCCAGAGCGGGATGAAGAAAAGTGGGAACCGGTTTTCCGGCGCGATCAAGTTTACGCAGATTGCTAAACCGGATCGCGCATCCCGCTCTAACTTGTGAGAATCGATCACTTTATGAAGACACCGGCTAATCCGATGTCGCAATCATGACTTTGGATTGATTCAATCCAAAGTCGTCGTGATCTCGGCGATCCGCCGATCACTGCGACTGCCAAGCGGCAATCGCATCATTGATCGCGCGCGTGCCCGAGGCGCTCTTTTCGAATGTCAGCTTGGCGATCCGGCCGTTGCCAAGAAGGATGGGAATATCGAACCAGGCGCGCTGCTGGATCAATCGGAGATTGGTCGCCTCGGCACTGCCGCGGGTCAGGCCGATGAGGAAGGAATTGTCCATGATCGGCACCGGAACGCCAATCAGCGTCTCGCCGGTCGGCGTGTCGTCCTCCCGCAATTGCGGGACGCTGATCTGTTTGACGCCGCCGGTGGGGCTATCCGGCTGGACCGTAAAGACGATCGTTAGAGTGTGCGACGCGGGCAGGCTCGCATCCACGTTCTTTTGCAGAGTGAGGGCGACCTTCAACTTGTCGGCGGGGATGTCGATATCCGCATGAACCGCCGTGCCGAGCGGCTGCCCGGGACCATTGCTGACATTGTCGAGCCGCCAGACCACCGTCCCCACATAGGTCTTGACCTTGTTCGGCGCATCCGGCGCTTCGACGAGTAGCGCCGCGCGCTGCGCGACCGGGATGGTCTGGCCCGCATCGCTGGGCTGCAGCGGCGGGTTTGCCGGCGCGACGGGTGCCGTGGGCGCAACTTCCGCAGTGGTGGAGCTCGGATTCTCCTGCTCCTTCGGTCCGCCACCGATCCGTTCGACGATCTTGCCGCTCTCTTTCGGCTGAGCCGGTGCCAGCGTCAATTTGGCGAGCTGGTCCGGCCGATCGCGCAAGGTCCACGCCGCCACCGCGACAATGACGACGACAAGCGCAACGACCCCGCCGACGATCCAAAGCCGAAAGATGCCACGCCCTTCATCGGCCTGCGGCTGCGGCGCATAGAGGCGCTGCCCTTCGGCGCGCGGCTTCGGCAGCTCCATAAGAGACTCGTCGTCGAAACTGTCGATCGGTTCGGGCCATATCGCCCCGCCGGTCGCCGCTTCGGCGTCCTTTGCCACTGCGTTTGCGGCTCTTGTCTTTTGAACCGGCCTCTCGGGTGCCTTCAGGGGACGCGTCTCTCGTGGAATGCGGGCGTCTTGGTTCGCGAGCTCGGCCGCAGCGGGACTTTGCCGCGCTGCGAGCTTTGCCGGCGGCGGCGCGGGTCTCCCTGGCGCTTTCGGGGCCGGGGCCGGGGCGACAGGCGGATTGGGCCGCGGCCTTTCGGCGCCGTAGCCATCGAGCCCAGCCAGTTCGGCCTCGAGACGCGCAACTGCACCGGCCAAGGCATCGCTCTCGCGCGCGACATCGGCCGCCGCAAGCGGAGGCTCCAGATTTTGCAATTGCGCGAGAAGCGCCTTGCGGGCGCGTTCGTAAACCGCACGCCGCGTCTCCGGCGTGGAATTCGGCAGGCCCGCGATGGCCTTGGCGAGCAGCGGGTAATATTCAGCCATTTTCTCTTCAGAGCATTCCCCGACCCGTCCGTCAACTGGCGGCAGGCCTAGCGCCGATGTCGCTGCTCGCATCGCGTGCGATCCAGGCAACAAGACATATCGGCTGAGTTTCAAAAACCGAGAGCATCTCTTTAGCGGAAAAGTCTAGCAACTTCTTCGAGACATGCTCTAGCGATCGCGGAAAGGATTATGAACCAAGATCGTGTCCTCGCGCTCGGGGCTCGTCGAGAGTAGAGCCACAGGAGCCTCGATCAGCTCCTCGATGCGGCGCACATATTTGATCGCCTGCGCCGGAAGATCGACCCATGATCTTGCTCCTTGTGTCGTTTGTTGCCAGCCGGGGAACACTTCATAGATCGGCTCGACGCAGGCCTGCGCCGCCTGGCTCGCCGGCATGCGATCGAGGAGAACGCCGTCGAGCCGATAGCCGACGCAAATTTTGATCTCCTCGAAGCCGTCGAGAATATCAAGCTTCGTCAAGGCGATCCCATCGATTCCGGAGGTCTTCACCGCCTGGCGGACGAGAACCGTATCGAACCAGCCGCAGCGCCGCCGCCGGCCGGTATTGACGCCATATTCATGGCCTTTGTCACCGATCAATTGCCCGATTTCATCCGTGAGTTCGGTCGGAAACGGGCCGCCGCCGACGCGCGTCGTATAGGCTTTGGCGATGCCGAGCACATAGCCGATCGCCTTTGGACCAAGACCCGAGCCGGTTGCCGCATTGGCAGCCACCGTATTCGATGAGGTGACAAAGGGATAGGTGCCGTGATCGACATCGAGCATCGCGCCTTGCGCGCCCTCGAACAGAATACGCTTGCCGTCGCGTCGCAAATTTTCGAGAAGGTCCCAGGTCGCATCCATGAAGGGCAGGACTTTCGGCGCGATCGCCATCAGTTCGTCTTGAATGGCGGATGCGGCAATCGGCTCGAGCCCCAGGCCGCGGCGCAGGGGCTCGTGATGGGCGAGCAGGCGGGCGATCTTTTCATCGAGCGTGTCCGGCTCGCAAAGATCCATCAGCCGGATCGCGCGGCGGCCGACCTTGTCTTCATAGGCCGGACCGATGCCGCGTTTCGTCGTGCCGATCTTGATCCCTTCCGTCGCCGCCTCCTCGCGATGCGCATCGAGCTCGCGATGCAGCGACAGGATCAGCGTGACATTTTCGGCGATTTTGAGATTGGCCGGTGAAATCGCCACGCCCTGGGCCTCGAGCTTGGCGATCTCCTCGACGAGATGATAGGGATCGAGGACAACGCCATTGCCGATCACCGACAGCTTGCCCGGCCGCACGATGCCCGACGGCAGAAGCGCGAGTTTGAAAACCTGATTGCCGATGACGAGCGTATGACCGGCATTGTGGCCGCCCTGGAAGCGCACGACCACATCGGCTTCGAGCGAGAGCCAATCGACGATCTTTCCTTTTCCCTCATCGCCCCATTGAGCGCCGACAACCACGACATTCGCCATAAAACTTCGTCTTTCACCTCTTTACTATGCGTCGGCAGCGATCGGACAGACTGTCGGCGCAGTTCGGCGGCGCCGATCCCGCACGAACGGCGTGCCGACGGCTTGGTCCGACGCCGGCCCGATCCGCCGGAATGCGAATGATCAATATGCGAATGATCAACGAGCGGAATGCAAGCAGCGCCGGCACCGGCTTGAGCCCTCGGCATTGCGCCACTACAATGGCTCTGTCGCCGGGATTGGGTACACAATTGCGACACGAGAGTAAAGCATAGGAAGCATCGACACGGCAAACGCGCCGGCTAGGGCATGTCCCGGAAAAGTTGATAGACTTTTCCGACAAGGGACATGCTCCGCTTTTTGACGTCAAGCCGATCTGTCCCGATCGGCTCTAACGGAACGGCATTGACGCGAGCAGCGCCACAGCGCGTCTTCCCGGCGCAGAAACCAAAATTTCGGTCGCAAAATCGACAAAGACGGCTATTTAGCCGTTGCAACCTCGCCCCGGCCCCTTGCATGACCAACGACAAGCGCATCGATTCCGCGAGCGGCACCAAGCTCGCTCCGCTCGGCATAGCCGCCCTCGGCGTCGTCTTCGGCGACATCGGAACCAGCCCGCTCTATACATTGAAGACGGTATTCGCCCTGACCGGCGGCACGCCGACTCCAAACACGGTGCTCGGCGTCCTGTCCTTGATCATCTGGACGCTGATCATCATCACCTCGATCAAATATGTCTCGGTCGCGATGCGCGTCGACAATGACGGCGAGGGTGGAATCCTGGCTTTGATGTCGCTGCTCGGGGTCAAGCGGCAGCACAGGCCAGCCATTGTCGCGCTCGGTCTCTTCGGCGCCGCGCTGATCTATGGCGACGGGGCGATCACGCCGGCGATTTCCGTACTGTCGGCGCTCGAGGGCCTGCAAATCGCAGCGCCGGCGTTCAGCCCCTATATTTTGCCGGCGACGGTCGTGATCCTGGTCGCGCTCTTTGCCATCCAGCCGCTGGGCACGGCGCGGATCGGCCGTGCCTTCGGGCCGGTCATGCTGGCTTGGTTCATCGGCATCGGCCTGCTGGGCCTCTGGGGCATCACCCGGCACCCTTCCGTGCTCTTCGCATTGAGTCCGCATTACGCCGTCAACTTCCTCATGCATGGCGGCATGCTCTCCTTTCTCGTGCTCGGCGCCGTTTTTCTCTGCGTGACGGGCGCCGAGGCGCTCTATGCCGACATGGGGCATTTCGGCGCCGGTCCGATCCGGCTCGCCTGGTCCGCCATCGTCTTTCCCTGCCTGGTGCTCAATTACGCCGGCCAGACGGCCCTCGTCGCCGAAGGCGTGTCGACGCGGCAAAATATCTTTTTCACGCTCTGCCCGCAGGTGCTGCTGTGGCCTTTGATCATCCTCGCCACCATTGCCACGATCATCGCCAGCCAATCGATCATCACCGGCGCCTTCTCGATGACGCGGCAGGCGATCCTGCTCGGCTGGATGCCGCGCCTGCGGATCAAGCAGACATCGGAGGAAGGCTATGGCCAGATCTATGTCGGCGCCGTGAACTGGGCGCTGATGCTGGTGACGGTCGGTCTCGCCCTCGGGTTCAGAAAATCCGACCATCTCGCCGCGGCCTATGGCATAGCGGTATCGGCCACCATGCTGATGACCACGGCCCTGCTCTTCATCGCCATGCGCGAGATTTGGCGCTGGAGCCTTCCCGCCGCGGGCGCGCTCGCCGGCCTGTTCTTCATCGTCGATACGAGCTTCTTCCTCGCCAATATGCTGAAAGTCGCAGAAGGCGGCTATGTGCCGCTGCTGCTGGCCGCGCTCGTCTACACCATTATGTATGTCTGGCATCGCGGCATCGTCGCGATCACGCAGCGCCTCGCCCAGAATCCCGTGCCGATCGCCGGCTTTTTCGAGCAGCTGGCGGCGGAGGGCGTCGCGCGCGTTCCCGGAACGGCCGTCTTCTTCACCCGCGCGCCGCACGACACACCGCCTATCATTCTTTGGTATGTGAAGCACAATCGCTGCTTGCGCCAACAGGTCGTCGCTCTGACCGTCTCGGTCGAATCAGTGCCCTATATCGGTGTGGAGCAACGCGTGAGCGTCGAAGAACTCGCCCCACAGTTCTGGCGCGTGGTCGCCCATTACGGCTTCATGCAGCGGATCGATATTTCCCGCCTCCTCAAGCATGTGCAGACGAAATTGCCGGCTCTCGACCTCAACGACCTCACGTATTTTGTCGGGATCGAGACGATCATTGCCCGGCAGGACCGGAAAGGCTTGCCGCGCTGGCAGGAGATGCTTTTCGCGGTCATGGAACGCAACGCCGCGCATGTGACGGATTACTTCCGCCTGCCCGCGGACAAGGTTTTCGAAATCGGCCGTCAGATCGCTGTCTGAACCGGGGTACGCGCAAGAGCGGAACAAGCAAAATTGGCACGCATGGCGCCGGGAAAGGTACCGAACCTCCAGCGAAGATCCCCTCCGGCCAGCTCAGATCTGCCGCTCGATCATCAGATCTTTGATCTCGGCGATCGCCTTGGCGGGGTTGAGGCTCTTGGGACAGGCCTTGGCGCAATTCATGATCGTGTGGCAGCGATAGAGCCGAAACGGATCTTCGACATGGTCGAGCCTGTCGCCCTTGGCTTCGTCGCGCGAATCGCTGATCCAGCGGTAGGCCTGCAGCAGCACTGCGG
Source organism: uncultured Alphaproteobacteria bacterium (assembly GCA_963704745.1). Lineage (GTDB taxonomy): Bacteria > Pseudomonadota > Alphaproteobacteria > Rhizobiales > Beijerinckiaceae > Methylovirgula. The sequence goes on along the minus strand of OY969936.1, from coordinate 1,006,629 downwards.
GACCGAGATAGCGGTCGCCGTTCCACCAATAGCTCGGGCAGGAGGTGGAGCAGCAGGCGCAGAGAATGCATTCGTAAAGGCCGTCGAGCTTGGCGCGTTCGGCCGGCGACTGCCGCCATTCCTTTTCCGGCGCCGGCGTGATCGTCTGCAGATAGGGTTTCACCGACGCATGCTGGGCATAGAAGACGGTGAGATCCGGCACCAGATCCTTGATGACCTGCATATGCGGCAGCGGATAGATGTTGATCGTGCCTTTGATGTCTTCCATCGCCTTGGTGCAGGCGAGCGTATTGGTCCCGTCGATATTCATCGCACAGGAGCCGCAGACACCTTCGCGGCAGGAGCGGCGGAAGGTGAGCGTCGGATCGACCTTGTTCTTGATCCAGATGATCGCGTCGAGAACCATCGGCCCGCAATCGCTCGTATCGACACTATAGGTGTCGAGGCGCGGATTCGCGCCATCGTCGGGATTCCAGCGATAGATACGGAACTCTCGGACGGATTTCGCGCCCTCGGGCTTCGGCCAGGTCTTGCCCTTGCCGATCTTGGAATTTTTGGGAAGTGCGAATTCGACCATATTGGCTTCCTCAATACACCCGCGCCTTCGGCTCGATGTAAGGCACCTCGTCCGTCAGCGTGTAGCTGTGCACTGGCCGGTAATCGAACGACACTTCATGCCGGCCCGCATCGATCGAAGCGAGCGTATGCTTCATCCAATTCTTGTCGTCGCGTTGCGGAAAATCTTCCCGGGCATGGGCGCCGCGCGACTCCGTCCGATTGCCGGCGCCATCCATGGTGACGACGGCCTGGAGGATGAGATTGTCGAATTCGAGCGTCTCGACGAGATCGGAATTCCAGATCAGCGAGCGGTCGGTGACGGAAAGCTGATCCTTCGCCTCCCAGACTTCATGGATGAGCTTCGAGCCTTTCGCGAGCGTCTCGCCAGTGCGATAGACGGCGCAGTGATCCTGCATCACCTTCTGCATGCGCAGCCGCAACTGGGCGGTCGGCAGGCCACCCTTGGCATAACGGAGGTGATCGAGGCGGGAAAGCGCGTAGTCGGCGGAATCCGGCGCCAGCTCCGGCTGCTTCGCGCCGGGTGTGACGACCTCGGCGGCGCGTTGCGCGGCGGCGCGGCCGAAGACGATGATATCGATGAGCGAATTGGAGCCGAGCCGATTGGCGCCGTGGACCGAGACGCAAGCCGCCTCGCCGATCGCCATCAAGCCGGGGACGACCGCATCAGGATCATCGCCGCGCTTGATTATCACCTCGCCGCGATAATTCGTCGGAATGCCGCCCATGTTGTAATGGGCCGTCGGCAGGACCGGAATCGGCTCCTTGGTCACATCGACGCCGGCGAAGATCCTGGCGCTTTCCGAAATCCCGGGCAGGCGCTCGCGCAGCATCTTCGGATCGAGATGATCGAGATGCAGATAGATGTGATCCTTGTGCTTGCCGACGCCGCGGCCTTCGCGGATCTCCATGATCATGGCGCGCGAGACCATGTCGCGCGGGGCAAGGTCCTTCACCGAGGGCGCATAGCGCTCCATGAAGCGTTCGCCCTCGGAATTGGTCAGGTAGGCGCCCTCGCCACGCGCCCCTTCGGTGATGAGGCAGCCGGCGCCGTAGATGCCGGTCGGATGGAACTGGACGAATTCCATGTCCTGCAAGGCGAGACCGGCACGCAGCAGCATGGCATTGCCGTCGCCGGTGCAGGTATGCGCCGAAGTCGCCGAGAAGAAGATGCGGCCATAGCCGCCGGTCGCCAACATAACGACCTGCGAGCGGAAGCGATGAATGGTCCCGTCATCGAGCTTGAGGCACACGACGCCGCGGCAGCGGCCCTCCTCCATGATGAGATCGATGGCGAAGAATTCGATGAAGAAGATCGCATTGTGGCGCAGCGCCTGGCCATAGAGCGTGTGGAGAAGCGCATGGCCGGTGCGATCAGCCGCGGCGCAGGTGCGCAGCGCCGGCGGCCCCTTGCCGAATTCCGTCGTCATGCCGCCGAAGGGACGCTGATAGATACGGCCATCTTCGGTGCGCGAGAAGGGCACGCCCCAATGTTCGAGTTCATAGACGGCGGCAGGGGCGCTGCGGCACATATATTCGATCGAATCCTGATCGCCGAGCCAGTCCGATCCTTTCACCGTATCGTACATGTGCCATTTCCAATTGTCCGGCCCCATATTGGCGAGCGACGCGGCGATCCCGCCTTGCGCCGCGACCGTGTGCGAGCGTGTCGGAAAGACCTTGCTGATCGCCGCCGTGCGCAGGCCGGCCTCGGAACAGCCGACGATCGCGCGCAGCCCGGCACCGCCGGCACCGACGACGACGACGTCGAAATCATGGTCAGTGATCGGATAGGCGGCCCCGAGGGAGGCCGGTGCCGCGCTGCCATTCGCCGTGCCGTTTCCTGCCATCGCATCAAACCTTCCCGCTCATTGAGCCTGCGTCGCGCCCTGCACCATCTCAGACAAAGCTGAGTTTGAGCACGGCGAAGATCGCGGCCACGCCGACACCGACCGAAAAAAATACATTGGCCATCATCGCCCATTCCTTGAGATGCGGCGCATGGACATAGTCATCAATGATCGATTGCATGCCGATCTTCATATGGAGGACGCTCGCCAAAATGAAGAGCAGCATGAGGATGGATGCCAAAGGATGGCTGAATTGCGCCCTAACTTCGGGCAAATCCTTGCCGACCAGCGACAGCATCAGCCAGACGAAGGCGATCGCGAGAAACAGGAGCGCGACCGAGGTCAACCGCATCAGCCAGAGATTCCGCGTCCCGGATTTTGCCGCGCCGAGATAGCGGACACGGCCCGCCATGCTGCGTATCGAGACTTGATCCTTGCTCAAGGCATTCTCAGCCATGAATCCCCTCTCTCAATCAGATCACCGACGAATTCGCACCAAAGCATTAAGGCCCGGTAGTCGGCCGTCGCGAACAAGCGCTAATGAAGGAAATGGGCGAGGCCGAAAAGAACGACGGTGAAAATCATACTGCAGATCAAAGTGCCCTGCGCCAGCCTCTCGCGCATCGGATGTTCGAAGCCATAGCCCGCATCCCAGATGAGATGCCTTACGCCACCGAAGAAATGATGCAGGAAAGCGAAGGTAAATCCGAACAGGACGAGCTGGCCAAGGAAGGAGCGCAGAAACCAAGACACTGTCGCGAAGGCAGCCTCGCCAGACGCCGCGGCGACGAGATACCAGACGAGCAGCAAGGTTCCGCCGTAAAGCGCGACACCCGTGAGGCGATGGGCGATCGACATCAGCATCGTCAGCATGGGCCGATAGATCGACAGATGCGGCGATAACGGCCGCCGCGCCTCGGCTATGTCATTCGTCATCATCATCTCGCCAGATATCTCGCCAGACAGCTCGCTTGGAGCCATGCGCCATGCGCCGGTCCTGCGCCGGATGCGTCAACTCTCGCCCATGGCCGCTTTCCTTCGGCGATGAACGCGATGCAACACTCGCAAGCGTTGCCGAAAGCCTCATATCAGGCATGCGGCGATGCGACTAGATGGACATAACGCAGATAGGACCCTGCGAAGCCGCGCGCGCATGCCGGGATTTCATCAGCAATCGCATGAAATCAAGGGGCCTAGTACCGGGAATCACGGATTCCCGGTACGTCGCATTTATCGGACGTATCCGCTTATCGCCCTTGAACCGCGGTCAGTCCCTGACTCGCGGTTCAATGACGGCGGATACTAGCGGGCATGTCCATCCATGCGAATTCATCGCAGCGGAGATGAATTTCGCAGAGCTGGCACATCATCTTTTGGCGTGCCAATATCGTCCGGGGACAGCGGGGCGACGGCTGCTAGAGCGTTTTCTGATCGGATGGAATCATCCGATCGAAAAGAAAACGCTCAAAATCAATAAAGTGGAGCATGTTCTTGTCGAAAAAGTCGCGCAACTTTTTCGGAACATGCTTTAGCTGCCCCGCATCACCCGCTGACACGGGCATTACCAACGTGGATTACAGAAATGAGGGCGACGCAGACGGCGGCGTCCCCGCCGAGGCGCAGGGCGAGACGCCGCCCTCCGAGCACTGTCGTCGGGGCGGCGCCCGAGAGACGCCCCTTCGGGGCGCCGATCGAACGCGGCGAAAGGCGGCCGGTAACACGACTTTGTAGTGCGATCCGATGGAAACCTGAAACAGTGCCGGAAAATTCGTCCAAATATGCCATTTAAACGTGTTAATGTGTGCGGCCGAAAGAGTTCGATGCGGACCGCGGCCCGCCGCAGCCATCGATATCATGACGGCATCATGAAAACTCAAAAATTCCGATCGATTGCTCTTTTCAGCCTTGTGGCCGCGACATGGCTTGCCTGCATCGGCCTGCCCGATCGCGCCGCGGCCTTTGCCGGGAGGATCTCGATCCAGGCCGGCGGGGTGGCGCGGACCGCTTTCATCGTCGAACACGAGCGGCTGAAGAAGAGCCGCCGATCGGTCATCATCGTCCTGCACGGCGGCAAAGGCTATGGGGCCCGAATCAGGCACAACCTCGGGCTCGAAGAGATCGTGCGCTCCTCCGGGCCGGTGATGGTCTATCCCGACGCCGTCGCGGGGAAGTGGAATGTGACGCCCGGCGCCGCCGGCAGGCGCGATTCATTGTTCATCAGGGATCTCGTCGACAAGCTGGTGGCCGACGGAATCGCCGATCGACACCGGATTTTTCTCGTCGGATCATCATCGGGCGGGCTGATGGCTCTGCGGCTGGCCTGCGAGCATTCGGGCCTCTTCGCCGGCGCCGCGATCCTCATCGCCTCGCTGCCGGCAGAATTCGCGGAGAGCTGCCATCCAACCCATCCCCTGCGCTTTCTGCTGATTGCCGGAACCGCCGATCCCTTCATCCCCTATGGCGGTGGCAAGGCCAATCTCTTCGACAGCAAAGCCGAGCTTCTGCCGGTGGAGGGGACACTCGGCATTTTTGCCAAGGCGGCCGGCTGTAGCCCGGGCAGCACCAAGACCGAATTCCCCCATCGCGACCCAAGGAATACGACCCGCGCCTATCTTGAAAGGCTCAAGGGCTGCAAGGTGCCGGTCGAACTCGTCCGCATCGAGGGCGGTGGCCATTCAATTCCCGGCCGCTGGAAAAGCGGCGAACGCGGTAAGATGGTCGGCCCCCACAACAATGATTTCAGCAGCGCCGCCCTTATCTGGGAGCTGTTCCGCAAAGCGCGGGGGTGATTTGCTTTCGGCCCGCGCGGCGCCGCTATGCGGAAGGCGGCGCCCCCGAATCACCTGCACGGCGCGCCGGCAAAGGCGCGATAGTCTGGCCGAGCTTCGCATGGAGGACGCCGGATCGCGGCGAGCGGCACAGGGACATCCGGCACAGCGACAGCAGCGCAGACGAGGTCGCAGAACGCGGTCATTGAAAAAAAGGCCGAATTGGGCCATCTTAAGCGAAGGTCGGTCGGAGGACCGGCTCCGCAAGAGGATCGAAGCACTGATACCCACGATTTCCCGCGAAGCGGCAGCTTTGCCGCTTCACCCGGTGCATGGTTCGCCTGAACCAGAAGCCGGTTCATTGGTGCAGGCCGTTCTGGCCAGTCTCGACGAGGCCAAGGCCGAGGACATCGTCTCGATCGATCTGCAAGGCAAGACCACCCTCGCCGACATTATGATCATCGCCAGCGGTCGTTCCAACGTCCATGTCGGAGCGATGGCGGATCGTGTCTTGAAGGCGTTCAAAGAGGCGGGCGCGCCGGCGCCGCGGATCGAAGGATTGCCGCATTGCGATTGGGTTCTGGTGGATGGCGGCGATGTCATCGTCCACCTGTTCCGCCCGGAAGTGCGGCAGTTCTATAACCTTGAGAAGATGTGGGGCCGGGATCGGCCGGGCGAGCGCCAAATCGGCTGAGAGTTCGGCCGGACGCAGGCGCGATGCATCTTCATCTCATTTGTGTCGGGCGGCTCAAGGCCGGTCCCGAACGAGAGTTGGTCTGCCATTATCTGGCGCGCGCCGGCGGCATTGGCCGAAACTTGGGCGTGAGCACAATCGATATGCGTGAAATCGACGAAAGCCGCGCCCGCCGCCCGCAGGACCGCAAAAAGGAAGAGGCAAAGGCCATCCGCACCGTCCTGGCAAGCCTCGTCAGCCCCGCTGCCGCCTTCATTGCTTGCGATGAAAGGGGTGAAAACGTGACGAGCGCGGGTTTCGCGCAAAGGCTCGGCCAGATGCGCGACCAAGGCGCCAGCCATCTCGGCCTCGTCATTGGCGGACCGGACGGGCTCGATCCGGATCTTTGCGCCGAAGCGGCGCTGCGCATCGCCTTCGGAACGATGACCTGGCCGCATCAGCTCGCGCGAATCATGGCCGCCGAGCAGATCTATCGGGCCCTGACACTTCTCGCAGGCCACCCCTACCATCGGGCCTGAATTCATTGCATCTCTCAACAAAGCAATCGGCGCCGCGATTTCCTATCGAATTCGATGTCGAATAATGAAAGCATGTCCTCCACGGCAATGCGGAGCCGATGTTCGGGATAGGCTCGGGCCAAGCGCGGCACAGGCATGACGAGGCGCGGCGCACTTCCTCTCTTCTTTATAGTCGCAGGGCTCTTGGCGGGCGTCGGCGTGGCGCCGCTCGCGGCCAGGGATCGGTCCTCCGCCGCGCCCGAATCCCCTTCGTCAAATTCCGACTCGCCGAAACCCGGCGCCATCACCGATTTGGCGAAGCCCGAGCCGGCCGCCGACCAGCCGCCGACGAATCCGGATCTCGAGACGCGTCAAACCGAGCTCCGCGGCCTCGAAGACACGCTCGACCAATCCGATCAACAACGCCGCAAGATCGAGGGAGAAATCGAAGGTCTGCGCAACGACAGGGCGCGTCTCAATGCGGCTTTGATCACGACGACGGCACGCGTCAGTGCGGCGGAGGCCAAGATCACTGCGGCGGAAACGCGGCTCGCAGATCTGACTGGCAGCGAGGCGGCGACGCGCCGCTCGCTCGAAAGCCGCAAGGCGGTGATCGGCGAGGTTCTCGCTGCGCTGCAGCGGATGGGCCGCAGCCTACCGCCGGCCCTCCTCGTCGATCCCGAAGACATGCTGCAGGCGGTGCGCACCTCGATGCTGCTCGGCGCCGTCCTGCCCGAAATGCGGGATGAAGCGGAGGCGCTGGCGGCGGACCTCTCCGACCTGGTCCGCTTGCGCCATGCAATCGCCAGCGAGCGCGATTCCTTACGCCATGAGGTGGCCGATCTCGTGCACGAACGGCAGCGGCTCGCCGCTTTGGTCGATGCAAGGCAGGCGGCGCTCGGCACGGCTGAGCAGGCGCTGGCCGCCGAGCAGGACCGGGCGCGGGACATCGCCCAGCAGGCGGCCAATTTGAAGCAGCTCATCGCTCGGACCGAAAGCGAGGTCGCCGGAGCGGCGCATGCCGCCGAGGAGGCCCGCAAGGCCGATGCGGCCAGCAAGCTCGCGGAGGCGGAGACCGGCGGGGCGCCAACAAAAGCCATTCTTTCTCCTTTTAAAGACACGGCCCGCCTTGCTCCTGCCATAGCCTTCGCCGATGCGAAGGGCCTGTTGTCCATGCCCGTCGCCGGCACGGTCATCAAAAGCTATGGAGCGCCGGACGGCTTTGGCGGCACCGAAAAGGGGCTGTTCATCGCCACGAGGCCGGGCGCAGTCGTCGCCTTGCCGAGCGACGGATGGATCGCCTTTTCCGGTCCCTACCGCAGTTACGGACAACTCTTGATCGTCAACGTCGGCGGAGGCTATTATGTCGTTCTGGCCGGTATGGAGCGGATAAACGTAGAGGTTGGACAATTCGTCCTTGCGGGCGAGCCCGTCGCCACAATGGGCGCCGGAGCGGCCAAGACGGCTGCAGCTATCGCAATCGGCGCGGCGCAGCCTATTCTCTATGTCGAATTTCGTAAGGATGGGGCGGCGATCGATCCGAGCCCGTGGTGGGCGAAGTCGGACGTGCAGAAGGTTCGCGGATAATGCGCAAAATTTCATTGGTATTGATCGGCGCCGCGCTCGGAGCTTCCACCGTGATGGTGGGAACGCAGACGCGGCTTTTCTCGAGCGAGTCCGCTGTGGCGGCCGCGTCCGACACCTATCGCAGCCTCAATCTTTTCGGCGACGTCTTCGAAAAGATCCGCTCAGATTATGTCGAAAAGCCCGACGATCAGAAACTGATCGAGGCGGCGATCAACGGCATGCTGGGCTCGCTCGACCCGCATTCGAGCTATATGGACGCAAAAAGCTTCCAAGACATGCAGGTGCAGACGCGTGGCGAGTTCGGCGGCCTCGGGATCGAGGTGACGCAGGAGGATGGGCTCATCAAGGTGGTGACGCCGATCGATGACACGCCGGCCTCGCGCGCCGGCATTCTCTCCGGCGATATTATTGCGGCGATCAACGGCGACTCTGTCGCCGGCATGACCCTCAATCAGGCCGTCGACAAGATGCGCGGGGCGCCCAACACAACCGTGACGCTCAAGATCCTGCGCGGGCCGAAGAAGGACGCCAAGGAGGTCACGCTCACCCGCGCGGTCATCCAGATCAAATCGGTGCGCTCGCATGTCGAAGGCAGTGACATCGGCTATATCAGGATCACCCAATTCAATGAGCAGACCGCCGACGGCGTCCGCGATGCGATCCTGAAATTCCAGTCCAAGATCCCCAACGACAAGTTCAAGGGCTATATCGTCGATCTCCGCAACAATCCCGGCGGCCTGCTCGACCAGTCGATCGCCGTCGCCAATGACTTCATCGATCATGGCGAGATCGTTTCGACGCGCGGGCGCAATGCCGACGAGACCATGCGCTATAATGCCCGGTCGGGCGACCTCTCGCGAGGCAAGCCGATGGTCGTCTTGATCAATGGCGGGTCCGCTTCGGCCTCCGAAATCGTCGCCGGCGCGCTGCAGGATCACAAGCGTGCGATCATTCTCGGCACTCGCTCCTTCGGCAAGGGCTCGGTGCAGACGATTATCCCGCTCGGCCAGGGCAATGGCGCGCTGCGCCTCACCACGGCGCGCTATTACACGCCGTCCGGCCGATCGATCCAGGCCAAGGGCATCACCCCCGACGTGCAGGTTCTCGAGGACGTGCCGCCCGCACTCAAGGGCAAGGATGAGACCTTGGGCGAGGCCTCACTCAAGGGTCATCTCAAGAACGGCACCGACGAGCAGCACGGCTCGGAGGCCTATGTCTCACCGGATCCGAAGAAGGACAAACAGCTCATCGCGGCCGAGGATCTGCTGCGCGGCGTGACGCGGGCGCAGAACAATGCGAACGACGGTCACGGCGCGGCGGCTTCGCCGAGCCCGACCACCGCTGCCGCGCCGACCAAACCGGACGAGCATAAATCGCCGAACTGAGCCCTTGGCGGCTCGGAATGCCGGTATCGCGCGGCGGCTAGAGCATCCCGCCTTCAAGTGGAATCACTTGAGGGCGGATAAGATGCTCTAAATTCAAAAAAATAGAGCATCGTTTAAGCGCAAAACCGCGTACACTTTTGCGCACGATGCTCTGGGAAACGCCGCCGCGCTGATTGGCAACAAGCAGGAAACTCGAGCCGAGCCCTCATGCCCATTCGGCATGAGGGCTTTTTCGCTTTGCGGCGCCTGCGCGCCCTGCATCCCATCGATGTGCCATCGGGAAGTGCGGCCCTCTCCTGGCCGCGCCTGGCCAGACTTCCGCGCCAGGCGGATCTGCTCTAGTCTTCCGTACGGAAGCAAGCCACCAGGTGATTCGTCCTTGAGCGGCTTGGCATCATTGGCACCAAAAGCCCGGCGCATGGCTCCATGGCCAAGGGCGGCAAGTCGTTCTGGAGGCCTTCGAGCTCCAGAAAACGGCGCCTCATGTCGAAAAAAGCAGGACTATGCCGGTATGGCGGCGGGTGATGATCTGAACGGTCCCTTGGGGCTCGGCGGAAGCCCGCGCGGGCCGCGCCGGCCGCCCCTGCCCTATCGCCTGGTCTTTCCTGGAGCCGCCGGACTTCTGCTCGTCGCCGGAATCGCTTTGCTGAATCGCTACGGCGATCCCATGGGCGGCGAACCGCATGCCGTCGCGGTGATCGCGCCGCAGGCGCAAGGCCAAGCAGCAGATCATGCGCTCCGGCTCCCCTCGGCACGGCGGGGGCAGGCCGGGGTGAGCGATGACGTGACCGGCACCATTGTCACACGGCTCGGGGACGACACAACCGCAGCGATCGAGCGGGAGAGCGGCGTCAAGGTCGTGCGCAACGGCGGCACCAAGGCGCCCGGGGCCCTGATCATCGAAGTGCCGCAAGTGCTGGCGCAAAAGCTTGCACCGGCGCCCGACCGGCGCCTCGTCGAAAAGAGCCGCTACGGCCTCTTGCCCCGGATTGGCAGCGATGGCGCGCGGCCCGCCGATGTCTATGCGCGGCCTTGGCCGGTTGGCGCCGTGCCGAAGCCGAATGCGCCGCGCATCGCCCTTGTCGTCGGCGGCGTCGGGCTGAGCGATTCGGCGACCGCTGCGGCCATCGGCAGCCTGCCCGGCCCGGTGACACTTGCCTTCGCGCCCTATGGGAACGATCTGAAGGGCCAGGTCACGCAGGCCCGCGACGCCGGCCACGAAGTCATTCTGCAGCTCCCGATGGAACCGATCGATTATCCGCAGACGAACCCCGGTCCGCATACGCTGCTCGCGACCGCCAGCGTGGCCGAAAACACCGACAGCCTGCATTGGCTGTTGAGCCGTTTCACCGGCTATACGGGCGTCGCAAATTTCCTGGGTGTGAAATTCACCAGCACGGCCGATCGCTTCCGTCCGGTATTACGCGAGATTGCCGAGCGCGGACTCTTCTATCTCGATGACGGCTCTTCAAGGGACGGCATCGGACTCGCGTGGGCCAAGGACATCGGGCTTCCAACCCTGCGCGCCGATCTCATCATCGATGCGACACCGCAAGCGGCAGCGATCGATGCCAGTCTCACCAGGCTCGCGACGATCGCGCGCGAGAAGGGAACGGCCATCGGCATGGCGAGCGATCTGCCGATCAGCCTCGACAGGATCGCGCGCTTCACCCGCGCGGCCGAAGCGCAGGGTCTCATGCTCATTCCGCTGAGCGCCGCCGTCGGCCGAGCCCCGCCTGGGCAAGACGCTCGCGCCACTGGTGATCCGTGATGCCATGAACGATTTCGCGAAGAATGATCTATCGAGCTATCGCCCTTGCGCCGGGATCATGCTGCTCAACCGCCAAGGGCTCGTCTTCATCGGCCGACGCCGGGCCGCGGCGGTTGATCTTGTGCCGGCGCACGCATGGCAGATGCCGCAAGGCGGGATCGACGAGGGCGAGGACCCCTATGACGCCGCCTTGCGCGAATTGCTCGAGGAGACCAACGTCTCCTCAGTGAGCTTCCTCGCGACCGCGCCTGATTGGTACACCTATGACGTGCCGGGCGGGATGACCAGGAAATCCTGGCGCGGGCGCTTCCAGGGCCAAAGGCAGAAATGGTTCGCGCTGCGCTTCGAAGGCCAGGAAAGCGAAATCGACATCGAGCATCCGGCCGGCGGCGCCCGTCCGGAATTCGATGCCTGGCGATGGGAACGAATGGAGCGGCTCGTCGATCTCGTCGTTCCCTTCAAGCGGCCGGTCTATGAGAAGGTCGTCCAGGCCTTCCGACATCTGGCCGAACAGGGCTGAAGCTGCTCGGATCATGCTCTGCGGTTTTCTTAACGCATGATCTCATCCGAACCCCCGGATTTAATCCGGGGGCCGGCAACTTTTCGGGATCATGCTCTGCGGTTTTCTTAACGCATGATCTCATCCGAACCCCCGGATTTAATCCGGGGGCCGGCAACTTTTCGGGATCATGCTCTGCGGTTTTCTTAACGCATGATCTCATCCGAAAAGTCTGCAACTTTTCGGGATCATGCTTCAGCGCCCGCGCTGCGCCTTGCGGAGCTTTTCGGCAATGCCATAGGCCCGCTCCCGCCGCGTGATCTCCGCCAGCACCGCCTCGGGCGTCACGTCGCAGGCCGCCCAAAGCACGCAGAGATGATAGAGCAGATCGGCGCTTTCCAGGATCACTTTGTCGCTTTGCATCTGCACGGCTTCGAGGCCGACTTCCACCGCCTCCTCCGCGACCTTCTTCGCGATTTTCTGGAGGCCGGCCTGAAACAGCCGCGACGTGCGCGACAGATCGCAATCGGCGTCGCGGGCGGCAACGACATCGGCATAGAGCCGGTCAAGCGAAGTCTTCATCGCGCCCTTGATCAAGCTGCACTGCCAAACGATCGCTCGCCCGTTTCAGCCGGAGAATTGGCAAGGGCGGACTCAGCGCAATCGAGTCTTTCATGACAAGACCTTTGTGTGAAGAACTGATGACAGCCGTCAATTTTTAGAGGGCCGAGCAGCAATTTCATAAAGGAATGCGAAGCGGCCGAGGCTTAGAGCCGATCCCGATCATGTGGAATCCGCTCTACATCAAAGAAGTAGAGCATGTCCGTTATGAGACATCGGGTATACCCGATGTCTAAAATATCGGAAAACTCTGTCAACTTTTCCGGGACATGCTCTGGCCCCACCTCGAACTCGGCCTGCTGAAGTCTTTGTTTCAGGGCCCTATGTCAATGGATGATCTCATCCGAGAAGTCGGGCCGACTTTTCAAGATCATGCTCCTCGAGCATCGCGCGAATGAAAGAGATTTCCGCGCCTCGATCAGACCGGACGATTCTCGTTCGGGTTGCGCACCGGACCCATCCGCTTGAGGCCTTCTTCATAGCTGATGATTTCGTAATCCTCGTGGAACTCGAGCGCCTTATTGACGATATAATCCTGCTTGCCGCCGGTATTGAGCTTCTTGATGTCGTTCTTGTCGATATACAAGAGCTCGAGCAGCTCGTTATAGGCGGTCGATTCATCAATCCCGAAGCTGTACCAGGTGATGTCGCCCATCGGGATCCGGTATTTCGCCAAGAGATATTGATTGTTGACATAGATGAAATATTTGCCGCCCGGTTTCAAATATTCACCGATCACTTCCATCAGCGGTTCGAGGTATTCGAACGACAAAAGATAACAGATGAAGAATTCGAAATGGGCCTCGCCTTCGCGTGCGGTGGCCATGACCTGCCATGCCGACAGGGTCGGCGGCTTCTTCTCGTCTCCGATGCCCGGCTCGAATTTCAACGCGAGCTCGCCGCGGAAGGCAAAGCGTCCCGGCGAGACTTCTTCCTTCAAGATGCCGTGCGTCAGCCGGCTTTCCTTGTCAAGACGCGCGAAGACTGTGTTCTCGATGCTGGCTGTCATGGGGATTTCCACCGTCATTGCGGACCCAGTCCGCCAATTTGAAAAAGGATTGAGTGAGATGCGCGCGCAAACTCGCATCATCGACCACGCCTTCGAGCGCGCCTTGCATGCAGAGCGTCCAGGCGTCGCGCTCGGCCGTGCCGATGCGAAAATGCATATGCCGCTGCCGCAGGCGCGGATGGCCGCGTTCCTGCGAATAGAGCTTCGGTCCACCGAGCCATTCGCCGAGATAGCGCTTCAGGACCGCCTTCACCGGGCTGAGCTCATCCGCATGCATGGCGCGAATCACCTTCGCCGCCGGCAAAGTCTCCATTCGCTGATAGAAGGAGTCGACCAGCCGGTCGACCGCGGCTTGGCCGCCGATCTCCGTGAAAACAGACTTGGGAAGGGAGGAACTGGTCACTTCTCTGCGGTTTCTTGTTGACTGTTCTGTTGCTTGTTTTTGGCGGTCGGGCGGCGCCCCGAGCCGGGGCCCGCCCAGGCCGGCACAGTTAAGCCAGCGCCGTCTCCTGCTGCGACGTGAATTCCGCGACGAAATCGGCGAGCGGCATATCGATCCGCTCGATGTTGTAGCGCTCGAGAAAGCGCCGCTCGTTCTTGGTCGGCGTCTCCGGCAAGACCGCCCAATGTTTGTCCGACGAGCGCTTGGCGATCTGCCAGGCGAAGATCCGCTCGAGCTGATGCTGGAAACGGCAGCCGAGGTAGAGGAAATTGCGGCCGGTCCGGATCTCCTTCACCTTGTCGGGGATCGGCGTTTGAATGTCGATCTCGGTCAGCACCTCGACATAATCGGAATCGGAAATGAGGAAATTGCGCTGCGGTCGCACCGAGCCAAGCGGCTCATACAGCACCGTCGCCCAGCCTTCGGCAGCGGAAAGCTCCTCTTCCTGCCCGACCTTGCTGCCATCGGCATTGAAATAATGCACCCAGGTCGCAAGATGTTCGGCATGGCTGACACCCTGCACCATTCCCCAGTTCGGCCGCTCCCGCAAAGCCTGCTGCATGACATCATCATACCAGGCATGAACGACGAGCGGCAGCTTGGGACAGGACGCGAGAAAGCGATGCAACGCCGTCGGCGCGACTTGCGGCGTGAATGCCTCCGTCATGACCGTGCTGATCGTCTTGCGATGCTTGAAGTTCTCGATGAACTGCGCCGCCGCGGTGAGATTCTTGCGGATCTTGTGCGGCACCGACGCTTTGGCGGTCAGCTTTTCGACCAAAGGATCGGGGCCCGTCGGAACCACGCAAGCCTCGCCGGCGAGCGTCAGGACGCCCGGTCCCAGATAGGGAATGAGGCGCCCTTCATCGAGCGCCTTATGAATAGTTGCGAGCGCCTCTGTTGCCATGACGAACCTCGTTACTTGCTGCCGTCCATCGTCTTGAACCGGGCGAGTTCGTCGCGCGTCATGTAGAACGCCGCGCGGCCACCCGAAAGCGAATGGATTGGCAGACGATAGGAAAGATAATCATACCAGGTCTGGGCATCGACGCCTTCCGGCGCCTCGCCGCAAAAAGAGCAAAGACCCTTGGGGTCGTAGCGAACTTGGAGAACGACTTCAGGCTGTGGCATCCTTTTCTTCCTTTCCTGTTAGCGACCGAACGAGACACCGCGCAATTCGACGGCGCGTTCGGCACTGCTTGTTTCATAGTTCGCGACAAAATCAGCCGGACAAAGCGCCCAGCAGTTCGATGGTCGCATCCTCGCTGCCAAGGACGGTCAAGCAGGCGAAACGCGACTTCGACGCGACGCCTACCATGTTTTCGAGCCGCTCGTTTTCGAGCTTCGTCATTTTCTGCAGGCCCTTTCGACCTTCGAGAACGAAGATATGGCAATTGTCGTATTTGCCCGTCGAGCAAATGCATTCCATCGGAAATCCGGCGGCGCGAATGACTTCCAGCATAGTGGTCCCTTCGGCAGCCTCTTGGGCTTTTCCGGAGGGCTTGATCGTTACTGTCGGCATTACTGTTGGTCCCCTGTGAAGTGATTTTCTTGGTCGCTTAAGGCTATAGATAGATTGCCGCTCCCGCGCCCACATTGATGGACGCGTCCTTCATCGTGCCGACGATGAAGGCGATCTGATCCTCGGTGAGATGCGTGTGAAACGGCAGCACCACCGCGCGATCGGCAACTTTTTCGGTTACGAGAAAATCCTTTTTCCGGTAACCGAGGTCGAAATAATGCGGCTGCAAATGCAGCGGCACCGAATAGGCAGCCGCCTCTATTTCTTCCTTCCTGAGATCCTCGACGATCGAGTCCCGGCTCGACCGCGAAAAACGCGTGCCGAGATGGACGATGTACAAGAACCAATTGACCTCCGTCGCATCCGGCCCGATGAATGGATCTTTGATCCCTTCGAAGGATTTGACGTACTCATAATACCAATATTCGCTGCGCTTGCGGCGCGCGAGGATGAGTTCGAGCCGCTGCAGCTGCACGAGCGCCAGTGCCGCCGCCATATTGCTCATCGAAGCTCTGTAAGCGGGTGCCGAGCCGACGACGACGGAGGCGCGCTCCTCGAGACGATGCGAACGATAGCGCCGCAGCGCCATAAAGACATCCTGGTCGTCCGTCACCACCATGCCGCCTTCGCCGCAGACGAGCGGCCCTGGCTGGGCGAAATCGAAGATCGAGCAATCGCCGAACGTGCCGACAAGCGCATTCTTATAGGTCGAGCCGATGGCCTCGCTCGAATCCTCGATGAGGATCAGATTGTTGCGGTCGGCTATGTCGCGGAAGGCGGTCCATGGCGCCGGATGGCCGTTCACATTGGCTACGACCAGCGCCTTCGTCTTGTCGCTGATCTTGGCTTCCGCCTTCTCGGGCGCCAAGACGCCGGACCAATAGTCGATGTCGGCGAAGACCGGATAGGCGCCGCGCAGGGTAATGGCGTGATTGATCTCGCGGAACGAGTGGGGCGAGGTGATGACTTCCGCCTCCGCCCCGATGCCATAGGCATTGAGCACGAGCATCAAGCCGATCGTGCCGCTTGCCACCGCGACGGCATATTTGCGGCCGACATAGGACGCGAAGGCCTCCTCGAAGGCCTCGATCGCGTCGCCGGCCGTGACATCCATCGATTGCAGGACTTCGACGACCGCATCGATTTCGGCCTGCGACATGTCCGGATCGGACAGCGGGATCCAGTTCGGGCTCCTGGTCTCCTTCATTGCGGCCTCGCCCCGTTCTGCACCACGATGATCCCCGTCGCCATCGACGGATCGCGGGTGATGCTGACGCAATGGTTGATGGCGCTCACGAGATAAAGCGTGAAGCGCGGGAACTCCTTATAGGGGTGCTCGGCATCGACGTCGCTCGCATCGCAGCGCGTCAGCGACACGCCGGGAAATTTCTGCCGAAAATCGGCGAGGACCGAAGCATCCGCATTCGGATCGGCCAGAAGCGCTTCGATCTCGCCGAGCTTGTCCGTCGTGAGGCCAGCCATGGTGGTTTCAATCTCCGTTCAGGCGGCGCGCTTCTACCGTGCAGGGAATTTCAGTCCCCGGCGGCACTTCCGGCAGTTCGAGCTGCCAGCCATTGCCGAGCGTGATGATGCCGCCCCACATGCCCGGCTTCTCCATCGACACGATCGGCTCTTCGAGGTCCTTTTTCGGGACGTAGATCGAGAGGATTCCTTCGTGGCTTTTTCTGATCATGATTTTCATTTTGTCCTCGTCGATCCATCAGTGCGCAGCAGCATTGCATCAGGCCGCGATCGCGGCCGCCTCGTTCACGATCCCGGGCAATATGTCGAGGAGCGTATCGATTTCCGCCGCAGTATTGTCACGGCCGAGAGAAAAGCGGACGGACGCGAGCGCGCCGCGCTCGTCGACGCCCATGGCGAGCAGCACATGCGAGGGCGCCGTGCCCGCCGAAGTGCAGGCCGCGCCGGCGGAGGCGCAGACGCCGGCACGGTCGAGCCGCTCCAGGATCAGTTCGGCCTCGAGATCGCCGAAGCGGATGAAACTCGTATTGGAGACGCGCGGCGCGCCGGCGCCATTGACACGCGCGATCGGCACCCTCGCCAATATCCCCGCCTCGAGCCTGTCGCGCAGCGCGGCGAGATGCGCCGGTTCATCCGCGAGCGCCCCTTTAGCCAGGACCGCGGCTTTGCCGAGCCCGACAATGCCCGGCACGTTTTCCGTGCCGCCGCGCCGCGCCCGCTCCTGATGGCCGAAGAACAGCGCCGGGATCTTCAATCCCTTGCGGACGAAGAGCGCGCCGATGCCGGTCGGGGCGTGCAGCTTATGGCCGGAGAGCGACAGCATATCGACCGGCACCACCTTGAGATCGATCGCGACCTTGCCGACCGCCTGGACGGCGTCGGTATGAAACAGGATGCCACGCGCTTTGGTGATCGCCGCGATCGCTTCGATCGGCATCAATACGCCGGTCTCATTATTCGCCCACATGATGGTGACGAGCGCCGTCTCCGGCGTCAGCGCCGCTTCGACGGCCGCGGTATCGAGCTGGCCCCTGGGGTCGACCGGCACATGAGTGACTTTGACTCCCTGCTTTTCGAGATGCGCCAAAAGCTCCATGACGGAGGGATGCTCGACGCTCGAGGCCACGATGTGACGCTTGTCCGGCGCCATGGCGAGGGCGCCTTGGATCGCCAAATGGTTCGCCTCGGTCCCGCAGCTCGTATAGACGAGCTCGGGCGGCGTGCAGTTCAAGAGCTGCGCCAGCTCGCCGCGCGCCTGCATCACGGCGTCCTTGCAGCATTCGCCGGCGCTATGCTTGCTCGAAGGATTGCTCGGACCCTTCTGCAGCGCGGCGAGGACGGCTGCAACGGCCTCGGGCGCAACAGCCGTCGTGGCATTATGGTCGAGATAGATCATGACCTCACTCACGCCCACCGCATCAATCGTTTCACGCGGCCTGGATCATTCACGTCGGAAAATCGAGGCTGCGCCTCATACCGGCAGGAGTTCCTCCTCCAGACAGCCGACCACGGTCCTTTCGTCGAATTCAACCAGATAGAGCGGCTTATTGGTTTCCGTGATCGTTCCGATATTGACCACCTCGCCAAGGTCGCCGCTCTTGACCAGCAAAGCGTCGAGCGGCCGATCCGGATATGAGCCATCATTGTAGAGATCGAGCGCGGCGCAAACCCGCTGTCCCCATTGATATTTCGGCGGAAGCGGCCCTCCTGGATCCGGCATTACTCCTCCGCCTTGCTGAGAGCCGCCTTGGGCTTTTTCGGCGCCTCGTCGTCATCGTCCTCGACGGCTTCGAGTTCCTTGCTCTTCATGCCGACTTTGTTGCCAGTGAGGATGAATTCGACGCCATAGATGTAATGCTGCTGCAGAAAGGTTCCGATGTTCACGACATAGCCTTCCTCGCCCTTCTTCGCGAGCACGTCGCCGACATCCTTGCCGCAGAAGGTGCCGTCGTTGCGGATCGTCTTCCGCGTCCGAACCCGCTGGCCATAATTGAAGCGCGGCGGCTCGTTGAGTTCGACGACATCATGGTCACGGCTGATATTCGTCATCGTCCATTCTCCTCGCCAGGTTCAGACAAGCATGCGCCATGCCAGTCTGATCGTCCCCGCGGTTTTGAGCGCCAAAGCCCAAGCTCCACGGCGTCGCGCGACGCCGCGGTTCGAGCAGATCAGCCATGACATCCCCGGGATGTCCGACCTGCGACACCCCGAATGGAACCAGAAGCGCCCTCGACGCCGGCGCCCATCGCCTTTGCGGCGGGCATCCCGCTCGCGGGACAAGCATTGGCCGCGAACCCGCCGCCGGATCAGCGCAGGCGCGATAGCGTCGCCGCCGCGCCTTCGAAGGCAAGCCCGCTCAGACGCTGGACGACCCATTCCCGGACCATGGGATCGGGGTCGTCGAGCAGGGCGGAGAGCCGATCCTGATCGATGCGGCCGGCCACCTCGTAGCGAACCCGCCAATCCCCGTCCTCAATCAGGGCATCGAGATGCTCCGGCGGCAGCCGCTCGGCGATCGCGAGACGGACATCGCCGTCGGGATCCACTGCCATGCGCATGAGCCAAGCCGGATCGATGCGCGCGGCGACCGTGCGGCGGACCTGCACCTCCTTGTCGTGAATCATCATCGGCAAAATCGCCGGCGACAGCCGCCGCGCGATCATGGTGCGCACGTAATAATCCGGATCGTTGATCATGCCGACCAGTTCCGAATCATTAAGGCGCGAGACGATTCTGATCCGCACCTCGCGATGCGGGTCGTTGCGCAGCTTCAGGAGATAATTATGCGGCAGGCGCGAGGCCGCCACCCAGCGGACGGTCTCATCCGGGTCATCGAGCATGGGCGGCAGCCGAAAGACATCCGCATGTTTGCAAGCGATCGCGCGCGTCTCGAAATAATCATCCTGCAAATGCGCATTGGCGAGGCTGGGATTGCGTTCGAAGAAACGCACGATGCGGCGCACGTAACGATCGTAGACGCAGGCCTTCTTGAATTCGCATTTGCCTTCCGCCTGCAGCGCCTGATAGCGGCAGCTTTCGCAGGAGAGCTGGCGGCCACGCCAATCGCGTGCCTCGTCGGCATCATTGTCAGTCTGCATCGTCCGTCTCCAACATGCGTTGGTGGACTTCGAGAAGGAGGGTCGCCCCGATCTTGTCGCTTGGATCGAGATCGAGAAGCTTCATCGCCGCAGCGAGGCCCTCGTCGAGATGACCGAGGCGCATCTGCAGATAGGCATAGCCTTTGAGGACGAACATGAAGAATCGCGGCATCATCGCGTCGTAACTGCCGAATGCCGCGTCGCCCTTGTTCACCTCCCGCCAGTCTTCGGCCAGATCATTGCGATGCGCGGCCTCCGCCAGGCAGACATGCGCAACATCCAGACATTCCTGCAACCGGCCTTTGTAGAAATAGAATCGGTAAAGGCCGATCAGGACAGCCGGATGGTTCGGCGCAATCGCTTCCGCCGCGCGCAAATGCTGCAGCGCGATCTCGCTGCGGTCATAAGACAGCGCCGCAGCGTCCAATTGTTCCTGCGCCGCCGTCGGCAGCCCCGCCCCGAGCAGGATCTCTACGTCTTGCAACGACACCCGCTCCGCGAGTGCGACCCCCGTGGTCATGCGCACGCCCCTCAATGTTCGGACGGGAGACTCGGCGCGTCGTGGCTATGACTGTGGCTGCTGCAAGTCGAGACGTTTTTCGGATCCTGGAATTTGAAGCCGGACGATGTCGGGGTTTCCTGGAAATCCATCGTCACATCCTGCAACAGAAGCCGGCTTTGCGCAGGAAGAAAGAATTTCAGCCCGTTGATCTCGTGGACCGTCTCGCCATTGCCCGGCGCATTGGCGACTTCGAATTCCGCCGAAAGGCCCGAGCAGCCGCCAGGGGAGACGACGAGACGAAGGCCGCTGTTAGGACCGCCGTCGAAGCGCAGCATGCGCCGAACGAATTTGTCGGCCGCGGGGGTAATTGTGAGATTGAGACTGTTCATGATCACGCCGCAGGTAGTTGGTAACGAGGATAGGAATTATCGACGACGCAAGTCTCTTCGACCGGGCAAATCAAAGCACATTGCGGGTCGTCATGGAAGCCGATGCATTCGGTGCATTTCGCCGGATCGATGATAAAAATGCCTTCGCCGGCGCTGATCGCCTCGTTCGGGCATTCGGGCTCGCAAGCGGAACAATTCACGCAGGAGGCCGCGATTAACAAGGCCATGACCTGGTCCTCTTTCTAGAGCGGTCGAGGCGCCTCGAGTTCAGTCTCGGCGCCTCGACTTATTTCTATATATGGCGGGGACCGATTACTCGGCCGCGATCATGTCCTTGGCGACTTCGCCAGGACGGATCTCGGCATCGCCCTTGTCGAAGTGGACAATCGTGCCGGCCTTGACGCCTTCGAGGTAGCGCTTGAAGTAGGTGATCGCCGATTTCTCGATGAATTCATGCGCGAATTCGTCGATCGCCTCGATGCCGGCCGCAGCCAGATCCTTCTTCGGGCAGCCGCCTATTTTCGCGACAAAGACCGCATGGCAGTCCTTGATCGCGCGGATGACGGTCTCGAGCGCGTCTTCCTCGCCATAGCCGCCCTGGCAATAGAGGTCGACGCGGCGATGGCCGATGAAATGCGCACCCTTGCCGGTGCTCAGCTCATAGATCTGAAATTCGGTCGCATGACCGAAATGCTCGTTGATGCGGCCCGAACCCTTGGTCGCAACCGCGACCAGGATCTTGATGTCGCTTTCCTCGCCAGCGAGGATCTGCAGTTCGCTGGCCTTTGCGCCGGCAACCGCGTTGCGCTCGTCTTCGACGCGCGCCTGATAGGCCTTGCGGGTCTCGAGGTCGTAGTTGACCTCCATCTGCATGATCTTCTCCGTGGTGAATTCGGCGGACCGATCTTCACCGAGAAGGCCGACGGCGTCAGCACGGCACTGACGGCAATGGCGCATCATGTTCATCTCGCCTTCGCACTTGTCCTGAAGCTTCTTGAGCTCCTGGGCGGTCGGGCCGCGCTGGCCGGTGAGGCCGAACACGGTGCCGTGCTCGGCAGCGGAGATGAGCGGCATGATGTTGTGCAGGAAGGCGCCACGGCCTTTCACGGCCTTGTTCACCTCGACGAGATGGTCGTCGTTGACGCCAGGGATCATCACCGAGTTGATCTTCGAGAGAATGCCACGCTCGGTGAGCATTTCGAGACCTTGCATCTGGCGCTCGGTGAGGATCTTCGCGCCGTCGCGGCCGGTGTAGCGCTTGTGCTTGAAGAACACCCAGGGATAGATCTTCGCGCCGACGTCCGGATCGACCATGTTCACTGTGATCGTGACGTGATCGACATTATATTTGGCGATCGTGTCGACGTGATCGGGAAGCGTCAGACCATTGGTCGAGAGGCAGAGCTTGATGTCCGGCGCGGTGCGGGCGATCAGCTCGAAGGTCTTGAAGGTCTTCTCCGGGTTGGCGAGCGGATCGCCCGGGCCAGCGATGCCGAGAACCGTCATCTGCGGGATCGTCGAAGCAACCGCGAGAACCTTCTTCGCGGCCTGCTCGGGGGTCAGCCGCTCCGAGACGACGCCCGGCCGCGATTCATTGGCGCAATCATATTTGCGGTTGCAGTAATTGCACTGAATGTTGCAGGCCGGCGCGACCGAAACGTGCATGCGAGCGTAATGGTGATGCGCCTCTTCCGAGTAGCAGGGATGGTTCTTCACCTTTTCCCAGATCTCCGGAGGAAGATCGTTTTCGCCGGCCGCGGTGCCGCAGCTCGCCTTTTTGCCGCCGTCGCTGTTGGTCTCGCAACCCTTGTGCTCGGCCATCTTCTTCATAATCTCGTCGGCCGTTGCGCCGGCCTTGGCTGCCGCAGCGGCGACCTCGTGATCCGTCAAATCCATGTCCGATCCTCGCTTTTCGCTCGAACCTATTGGTCTCAAAGAGCGCGCCTAGCCGCCCTCGCCGCCGATAAGCTCACTCCGATCTCGTCACGCAAGATCGCTTGATGCTTCTGGCAGCAACTCGCGTGCCAATAGTATACCTTGATCAACCAATTGAACTAACAAGAGTTTTTGCCACGGCCTGCTGTCGCGATACTGACAGAGACGAAAAAGGCCGGAAACTACTGATGTTTGAAAAGCGACACTTGCGGCCGCGGCAGCCCATGGCGGGCTCACAGCCCGACAAAACAGGCAACGCCCGTCAAAACCGACACCGCGCATCGGCAGAGCCTGGTCCACCGCGGGCGCATCCGACATGTCGGAACGGCCGGATCAATAAGGCCGCGCAGAACCGCAAGGGGCCAGCACTCTGCGCGCCGGCCCTTGCCAGATGCTCAAAAAAAATCTGGGCGGCGCGCTTACGCCGGAACGCAGGTCGCCGGCACCGGGCAGACGGCATCGCATTGCGGCACGTCGAACGAGCCTTCGCATTCGGTGCACTTCTTCGGGTCGATCACGTAGGTTTCGTTCTTGAACGAGATCGCCGCGTTGGGGCAGTCGAATTCGCAAGCGCCACACACCGTGCATTGGGAAGCGATGATCTTATAAGCCATGTCAGAATCTCCTCGAACTTGCCGGCCGCAGCCAATGGCCAAAAGTCGCGCCATCTCGCAAGCGGAAACCAAATCGCCGTCAGGGATTGCCAAAGGCCCGCTCGTCCGATTGCACCGGCAGCCGCCGACCGCACCGAAAATTCAGCCGGACATGCTGCCGCGACACGCGACGTCGGCGCCACCGAGCAAGTTCCGAGCCACAAAAGAGCGCACCGTGCAATCGCCTCTGCGGCAGGCCGCATGGAGGAGGCCAAATAGCTGAGCATTGGCGGTTTTCTCAAACGGAGCGAGGCTTTGCCGGCGGTCCCTCGGCGTACCCCGACAAATGTTCAACTGGGTCTGCAGGGGATCGCGCGATCCGCGATGTCGGACCTGCGACAGGCTCAATCGGCGCAAAGAGCCGCGCAGCACGGCCGGCTCAGAATTTCTTGATCTCGATGCCATGCTTGCGCAAAGCATAGCCGATCTGGCGCGGGGTCAGCCCCATCATGCGGGCGGCCTTGGCCTGAACCCAACCGGTTTTTTCCATCGCATCGAGAAGCCGGGCGCGTTCGTTTCCATCATCGGCGGGCGCGCCAGCATGCGCTGCGGCGGCCTCGCCGCCATCGCCGTGGCGCGCGGCGGCCGGCCGCTCGGCATAGCTGTCTCCGGCGGCGGACGGCAATGGGCCGAGGCCGCCGACGCCCGTCGACATCCGTTCATGCGACTTGCCCTTCCACAAGGTCGCCGACAGACATTGGTCCTGACCGCAGGCAAAATCCGCAGCGACGATCGCGTCGCCAGCCGCGAAAGTCGCCGTCCGCTGGACACAATTTTCGAGCTCGCGGACATTGCCGGGGAAATAGCAGGATTTCAGAACTTGGACCGCCTCTTTGCTGAAGCTGAGATCGCGGCCGTTCTGCTGGTTGAACTGCTCCAGAAAATGCGCCGCGAGCAGCGGAATGTCGCTCACCCGCTCGCGCAGCGGCGGCAGCAGCATTGGCACGACGCTGATGCGGTAATAGAGATCGGCACGGAATTCCCCGGTGCGGACCGCCTCTTCGAGATTCTTGTTCGTCGCGGCGATGAGGCGGACATCGGCCTTCAAGGTCTTGGTGCCGCCGACGCGCTCGAATTCGCCGGCCTGCAGCACGCGCAGGAGTTTGGCCTGAAAGGAGAGGGAAATCTCGCCGATCTCGTCGAGGAAGAGCGTGCCGCTGTCGGCGAGTTCGAAACGGCCCTTGCGGGTCGCGACAGCGCCGGTGAAGGCGCCTTTTTCATGCCCGAACAATTCCGATTCGAGCACGCTTTCGGCGAGCGCGGCGCAATTGACTTTGACGAAGGCGCGCGCCGCCCGCGGCGACAATTCGTGCAGAGCCCGAGCGAACAGCTCCTTGCCGGTGCCGGATTCCCCGCGCAGCAGCAAAGTGGCGTTGGAGCGCGCGACAATCGCGATCTTGTCCATCACCGCCTTGATGGCCGGGCTTTCGCCGATGATCCCCGACATCCGCTCCCGCGGCATCGGCGCAGGCTGAAGCTTGTTGATCTGCTTTTGCAAACGATGGCTCTCTTCGATCAGCCGATCGCGATCGCGCGCCACCACATGGTGGAGTTTGACGGTCTGGCCGATCAGATTGGCGATCATGACGAGAAAGCGCACGTCGGAATCGAAGCGGAACACGCTTTCGCCATCCCACAGCCGATCGACCGTCAGCGTGCCGACGACCTTCTCCCCGGCCCGGATCGGCACGCCGGTGAAGGAGACTTGGGCGCCATCGCCGGCCATGGCGGCGACGTCCTCCGGATCGAAGAGCTCGTGGTCGGCGATGTTATGGACGACCAGCGGCACCGCGGTCGCCACGATCTGCGCGATGGCCCGCTCCGGAAACCGCTGCGGCGGTCGATGGACCGCCTGCTCGCTCCAATCGGCGCCGACCGCAACATCCGGCACGCCGTCATCGCCCAAAAGGACGATCGTCCCATGCCGCATTTGCAGAAACGAAGACAACAGATTGACGACATTCGCGAGCGTTGTTTCGAGACGCGTCGGCGCGGCCAGTATCTTCGAAATTTCGTACACACCGATGAGCGCTATGTCGCTGAGGGGGATGCGCCGCCCCGCGGCAGGCTTTTCGGCACTGGCCAAGGTGTCGAGGTCAGTCATAGGGTAACCTCCGAAACCTTGCGGTTTCTCCTGGATGTCGAAGCCCCGACATCGCCCAATCTTTTACCCAACGTCATTCCACCGTCGGCCTAAACAGATGTCGGTATTGCGACGCAAAAACATTAGTCCTGACCCGATCGAGTGTCTCTAGCAAAATTTGTGCAATGTCTTGCAGGGAGTTTGTGCAATGCGCCCTATTATCCGGCACACATCTCAGCGGAGGCATGGCGCCAAACCTGCCTCATTGGAAATATATTCGTATAAATCAAATGCTTAACAAAAGAACGAAGCGAATCTGACAGTGGTGCGGTGCAATGGCGGCAAGACTGGGCCGCTTCGAATCCCGTCTACCACACGAAAAACAGAAGCACCCAACTTGCGACGCCGAGGCCGACGGAGGTGGCGAACAGTGTGGTCGCCGCTGCCTGCCGAAACCGCGACCTGCTGTACAAACCGGCAATCTTCCAGGCGAGATAGAGCGACCAGCCGCCCGCGCCGGCGAGGAACAGCAAGCGCAAGGCCGGCACGAAGCCGAGGCTGAAGCCTTCATTGTGCAGGAGGCTCACCGTCAGCGCGCTGAGGCCGAGGACGACGCCGCAGCCGGCCATCGGAATCAGCGCTTGCGCGAAATGGTGGAATTTTGCCGCCGACCAGGCCCCGAGGCAGCGCACCGCCGCGGCGAGAGACAGGCAGAGGAGACCGCCCATCACGACGGCCGTCGCGAGTATGTAGCCGACGAGCACGACGCCATCGAGCAGCGTCATCATGTCGTTGCGGTCGGGGTAATCGGTCAGGATCCACCAAGGCGGCTGCACGGCGAGCAGAAAGGTCAGGCCGTGATCGATCAGCCAGAGGGCGGCAGCCTGCTTGATGTCGATGAACCAGGGGCTGGCGCTCCAATGGAAGGCGCCGACCGCGACCCCCATCAGGCCGAAAAGAATGAGCACCGTCTCCCAAGGTCTCGGCTGGGCGCCGGCGATCTGCACGATCTCTTCCGTCGGCGAGCGAAGCTGCAGACCGACCGCACCGCGAAAGCCGCTGCAGCGGCCGCACATATGGCAATCGCTGGCACCCTGCATCGTGCGAATGGCCACGAGCGGCGCGCAATGGATCGGCGCGAAGCTTTGGTGCGCCGCATTGGCCGCCGCCGGGACGGCATTCGGGCGGGCCCGTTCCCAGGCCTCGTGGTCGACATTGAAATGCAGCGGCGCGAGCTTCGCCAAAAGCCCGAAGACGCCGTTGACGGGACAGAGATAGCGGCACCACACCCGCTTGTTGCGGCCATAGAGATAGCCGATCGCGATCGCCCCCGCTGTGGAGCCGCCGAGAATCAAAAGCACCGGCTTCGGATATTGATAGATGCTGATCATCTGGCCATAGATCGTGGTGCAGCTGAACGCCACGAAGGGCCAGCCCTTCCATTTGAGCCAGCGCGGAATGGCAAGCCCTCTTCCGTGCCGGCTCACCACCTCGGTCAAATTGCCTTCCGGACACATCAGGCCGCACCAGGCCCGCCCGACGAGGATCATGCTGAGAAGGACAAAGGGCCACCAGATGCCCCAGAAGCAGAATTGCGCAAAAAGCGTCAGATTGCTCCAGAGATGGGCCAGATGTCCGGGCAAAGGCAGAAAGGCCGGCACGGCGACGAGGATCAGATAGGCGCCGACGACTGCCCATTGGACGGCTTGAATGACCTTCTGATGCCGTTTCAGCCAATCGCCCAGAGCGGCGACGGCGGCATCGCGCCAAGGCCGCGACCAGATCCCGCGCCGGACGCCGCGCCGCACGGGGACGGCGCCGGAGCCCTTCGCATCGGCAGCGGCCACCGGCCAATCGACGCGTGTGCCGTGCCAATCCTCCGCCTGGCTCGGAGCCGATGCGGACAAGATCGTCGCTTCCTGTTTCGCCGATGTCATTTTGCGACCAGAACGGCTTTCGCTGCGCCCGGATGGAAATCGTCGAAGAACGGATATTGGCCCGGGTCGAGCGTGTGGATCACGAGAACCGAATCGCTCTTCGGCGCCAGCACTTTTTCAACGCGCAGCTCAGTGCTCTCGAACTCCGCCGGCGTGATGCCCGTGTTGTGCAATTCGATCCGGAAGCGCCGGTTGGCCGGAACTTCGAGCCGCAAAGGCGACACTTTGCCGTCATGGAATTCGATGCTGAAGGTCGGCATGTCATCCGCCCAAGCGACCGGCGCGAAGCGGCAGAGGCTCGCCAGACCCAAGCAGATCGCCGCGGCCGCCATGAAGAAAGTCCCGGCGAGCTTTCGCGGGCTCAAGCGTTGCAATGCTTTGCTCCTTCCTTTGATGACCTTTGACGACCCTTGATGACCCTTGCGGCGTTTCGGATTGCGGCTTGCCGCGCCTCCCGCCCGTCATTTCGGATCGCGCGCGACCCGAGGCAAGAAGCGCACCGTGCGGCAAATGCGGCCCGCCACTCGAATCAAGCGATCAATAGGCGCCTTTCTTGCCGACGCCGGCCCAAATGAAATCGTAATCGACTGAAAATTTCGGAAACCATGGGCCGACGCCGGTTTCCTTGTCGACATGGCGGCCGAAACGCGCCTGCGGATTGGCGGTCGGCGGCGCGACATCCATCGTCAGTCTATATTTGCCGAACCCCATCAGCTTGACATTGTCGCCATAATGCGGGCCGTCATTGGCGACCATCGGCATCATGTCGCCCTTGATCGTCTTGTTGTCGTCGAGCTTGGTCAATTGATAATGGACGACGAGATAGGGAATCCAATCGCCTTCGGCGAAGCCATTGGTGTTGTTCTTGGCCGCATGGATATCGGCCTCGAGATGGATGTCGGACTGGGCCGCCGGGCGCATCACATTCGGCGGGTCCATCACGATCGGCTGCAAATAGACCGCGCCGAGCTCCATGCCGTATTTTTGCTGCGGCGTGCCGATCGGATATTCCTTGGCGAAAGCCATGCCCGGCCAGCCGGCCGCGGCCAGAACGACGAATAGCGCCAAACTGGCGCGACGCCCGAAATCAATCACTTCCATCTCCTGCATTTATTGCGTTCCGCCAAATATCGCGCCAGCGCCGGCAAAGATAAAAAATCCGATTTTCAGATCGGTGCAAGTTTTTTAGAAGCAAGTTAGAAGACGTATAAAATAGATTTTTAGAAGGCCTATAATCCACCCTGTGCAACAGGGCGCGATCCGTGCCTCGGCGCGCTTCGACGCGAAACTTTGCCGCAGATCACAGGAGCGTCGGTATCGCATCGGCGCCGAGACGCGATGGCGAAAAGCCTGCCGCCTTGCGCCGACCATCCCATAATGCGATGACGCATCCCTTCCTCCAATCGCAAGATCGAACGGACAAGCAGCATGGCATGGTCGCCGCAGCAGGAGGCGGCGCTCAAAGCGGTCGGCCAATGGCTGAAGCGCCGCGACGCTCAAGTGTTCCGCCTGTTCGGCTATGCCGGCAGCGGCAAGACGACGCTCGCCCGCACCCTGGCGGAAGATTCGGAAGGCGAGACCGTCTTCGGCGCCTTCACCGGCAAGGCGGCGCTCGTCATGCGCTCGAAGGGCTGCAAGAACGCCCGCACGATCCACAGCCTCATCTATCGTGCCCGCGACACCGACACTGAAGAGCCCACCTTCGAATTGAACGAGGAAGGCCCGGCGGCGAAAGCCAGCCTCATCATCATCGACGAATGTTCGATGGTCGATGACGAACTCGGCCGCGATCTTCTTTCCTTCGGCAAGAAAGTGCTGGTGCTCGGCGATCCGGCCCAGCTGCCGCCGGTCAAGGGCGGCGGCTTCTTCACCGAATGCGAACCCGATGCGATGCTGACCGAAGTGCATCGCCAGGCGGCGGATGATCCGATCATTCGCCTCTCGATGCTGGTGCGCGAGGGCGGAAAGCTCGAGATGGGCCGGTTTGGCGATACAGACGTGATTTTCCGCGCCGACATTGATGCTGCGCGCATCACGCAAGCCGACCAGATCCTTGTCGGGCTCAACCGCACGCGGCGCGCCTATAATCAGCGGATGCGGCAATTGGCCGAGCGCGAGGGTCCCCTGCCCGAGCCCGGCGACAAGCTCGTGTGCCTGCGCAACAATGCCAAGAAAGGCCTGCTCAACGGCTCGCTCTGGACGGTCGCGACGACCTCACCCGTCCGCCGCAAGAAGCTGCGTCTGAGCGTGGTGCCGGAGGAGGATTCTGCGCATAAGCCTTTGCGGATCGGCGTCTTGCCGGAGTTCTTCACCGGCGGCGAAGAGACGATCCCTTACGCGCTGCGGCGCGACTCCGACGAATTCGATTATGGCTATACGCTCACCGTCCATAAGGCGCAGGGCTCGCAATGGGACGATGTGGTGCTGTTCGACGAAAGCGGCGCCTTCCGCGAGCACAAGAGCCGCTGGCTCTACACCGGGATTACGCGCGCGGCGCGGCGGCTCACGGTGGTGCTTTAGGGCCAGGAGGAGTCTTAGTGCGGAAGGCTAACGGCGCAGATGCGCCCATGGTTTCCGTTTAGATTAACATCCGCTCCGCTTGAAAGCGGACATCGCGAGGACTGAATTCATCGGTCGACATCGCGCCACTTTCGGTCGCTCGCGCAACCCCAGGCTCGTGCAGAAGCCGGTCTTCACCGCGGCGTCATGGCAACGACATCTAACTGCAATAGGCAGCCGCTACGGTCCGCGATCGGATTTCAAGATCGAAAGCCTCTTTTGATCGGAAAATCCGATGACACAATCGGGCTTGCCCAGGAGAGAGACGGCATGTTCTTCCAACCCTTGGTTCAGAATGCGGTTCGCCTTTGCTTCGGTTTGGCGCTCGGCGCCGCCGTCGGCATAGCGCAAGCAAAGGCGGGCGAGACGCCTCTTCGCATCGGCATGATTCCCGATGCCGGCGCAACTCAGGTTTCGGTCGAGCAGAAGGCGCCGTTGCGGGCCTATCTGGAGAAGGCGCTCGGCCGCCCCGTGCAGCTGATCATCCCGACCAATTACAATGCGACCGTCGAAGGTCTGGGCAATGGGTCGCTCGACGTCGCCTATCTCGGCGGTCTTACCTATGTGAAGGCGCACGCGCGCTATGGCGCCATACCTCTGGTTCAGCGCGCGGAGGACCGCGAATTCCATGCGCTGTTCATCACCCAGGCCAACTCCTCGATCAAAAGCCTCGCCGACCTCAAAGGCAAGAGCTTTGCCTTCGGCGACATCAATTCGACCAGCGGTCACCTCATGCCTTATTACGCGATGCAGAAGGCGGGCATCAATGTCGATGCGGATCTGAAAACCCGTTTTACGGGCAGCCATGCGGCGACCGTCAAAGCGGTCGAAGCGGGCGTCGTCGACGCCGGCGCCTGCGATGAGACGGTCTTCAAGGCGATGACGCATGACGGGAAGGCTGATGCCGCCAAATTGCGCGTCTTCTATGTGACCCCACCCTTTGTCGACTATGTCTGGGCGGCGCGCGCCAATCTCGATGCGGCGACAGAGAAGGCGATCGTCAAAGCCTTTACCGAACTGCAGCCGGGCAAGGACGACAAGATCCTCGCAATCTTGCGCGGCAAGAAGTTCGTCGCTGCCACCAACTCCGAATATGACACGATCCGCACCACGGCAACGTCGCTGAAGCTTTTCTAGTGAGCAACGAGCGGCGGGAGCGAGGAGCTCCCGCCCGTCTTCGGAACAGTTCGTTGCCGATGCGCGAAAAGGGCAAGAGCGAAATGGCGGACCGGGGGTCTTCATGCTTCAAAGTGCCGGAGTGCGTCTGATGCAGACGCCGTTGCTGCACGTCGACAAGCTCTGTGTGGTACCGCCGGGTTCGGCAGTGCCAGCCTGTTCGGAGATCTCTTTCGTCTTTAACCGCGGCGAACGTGCTGCGCTCGTCGGAGCGAGTGGCGCCGGCAAGACGACATTGTTGCGCGCGATCAACGGGAGCGTGCCCGCGCAATCCGGAGATGTCGTGCTCGACGGCGAGCGTTTGAATATCGCCGATCGACGGAAGCTGCGCGCGTTCAGACGGCGCGTCGCAGTTGTCCCGCAAAAGCACGATCTCGTCGAAGGGCTGCGCGTGTATCATAATGTCATGGCGGGCGCGCTCGGTCGCTGGTCCGACATGCATGCGCTGCGTTTTCTCTTCTGGCCGCTACCAAAGGAACTCGAGGAAGCGCGCCGGATCCTCGCCCGCGTCGATCTCGCAGACAAGCTCCGCGCCAGCGCTGGCACGCTTTCCGGCGGCCAGCAGCAGCGCGTTGCGATCGCCCGCGCCTTGATGCAACAGCCTGTCCTGATCCTTGCAGATGAGCCCGTTGCCTCGCTCGATCCACGCATGGCGCATCAAGTGTTGGAACTGCTGTGCCGGCTGGCCGAAGATGATGGCGTCGCCTTGCTCTGCACCTTGCATCAGCCGGAACTCGCCGAGCAATATTTTCCACGAGTCTTGGAGATGAGCGCCGGCCGGCTGATCGGCGATCGCGGTCCTGAGCTTGATCGGGCGCCGAGAGTGCTGCCCAACATCGGGGAACTGCGGGCCCTGCGAGCGTGACGGCGAATGAATAATCTGGCGGGCTCTCTTGCGCTTCTCGGCGGTTTCTTTCCGCCGGATCTCGCGCCGCATTATCTCGTCGCGCTCGCAGACCCGGTGCTCGAATCGATCGGCATGACCGCGGGAGCGATGCTCACGGCCTATCTCCTGAGCCTGATGCTGGGTCTCTTCATTGGATTGCGCGGCCCTGGCAGCGGCGCACTCATAGCGGCATTGTCGGGCGTGCGCGCGATACCGGATCTGACGCTCGCCATCTTCTGCGTGATCTTCGTCGGCGTGGGCCCCGGCGCGGGCATGATCGCAATGGCGATCTTCTATACGGCCGCAGTCGCGAAAATCTTCGGAGATCTGTTTCGAACCGCCGAAGCAGCGCCGCTCGAAGCGCTGCGCGCGACGGGCGCATCGCCGTTGCAGCTCGCCGCTTTCGGCCTGATCCCATTGAAGCGCCGCGACCTCCTGACCTATGGCTCGTATGAATTCGAAAGCGCGATCCGCGCTTCCGTCATCGTCGGTGCCGTCGGTGGCGGCGGGCTCGGAGCGGAACTGGTCGGCACGCTCAACAGCTTCGATTTTCATCGCACAACGACCTTGATTCTGGCGCTCATTTTGATGGTCGCTGCGATCGATCAGATCACTGTAAGGTTGCGAAACAAGCCTACTTGGCTCCTCGCTCTGTTGCCACCTTCCGCCTTTGCCCTCTGGTATTTCTTCCCTGAGCATTCGTCCTTGATCCACGCGGTCAGGACAGTCGCGACCATGTTCCCGCCCGAGCTCGACGCGGCAGCCTGGGCGAAAGTACCGACCCTTCTCGGCGAGACCGCTGAAATGGCGCTATTCGGGACGCTCTTGGGTATCGCGCTGGCGCTGCCGCTCGGTCTCATGTCGGCGCGCAATGTCGCGCCTTTTTATCTTGCGGTGCCGATCCGGCGTTGTCTCGAGGCCTTGCGGGCGGTGCCCGAAGTCGTTTGGGGCCTCGTGCTCGTCGCGGTCGCGGGGGTTGGGCCCTCAGCCGGCATTCTTGCTCTCGGTCTTCACTCGGCCGGCTGTCTCGGCCGGCTGTTTGCCGAATCTCTCGAAAATGTGCGGCCCGCGCCGGTTTTGGCGGTGGCATCGACCGGCGCTTCGACGCTCGCAGTGGCAAGCTATGCGACGGTTCCCCTCGCCATCGGTCCTCTCGGCGTCCATGCGCTGTTCCGTCTCGAATGGAACCTGCGGCAAGCGACGGTCATCGGGATGATCGGCGCCGGCGGCATCGGGCAAGCGCTCTTCGATGCGCAGCAGCTCTTCTTCTATCGCCAGATGATCGCCTATCTATTGATAACCTGGGTCATCGTGCTCGCCGTCGATCGCGCCAATGAATGGACCCGCAACGCGATCGGCGCGACCCAAACGGCGCCGGAGGAGATCATCGCCTGATGCACAAAATCGTCGCGACTCACCGCATCTTCCCCGAAACCATCGCCATGCTCAGCGCGGTGGGCGAGGTGCGTTCGCCCACGGCGGAAAGCTTCACGAAAGACGAGCTTGCCGAACATTTGGCGTCGGCGCGCGCCGCGATGGTCTTCATGCCTGACCGCGTCAATGCCGAATTTCTCGATACGGCACCCGAGCTTACGGTGATTTCCGCCGCCCTCAAAGGCTATGACAATATCGACGTCGATGCCTGTACCTCGCGCGGCATTTGGGTCAACATCGTGCCTGACCTCTTGACCGCGCCGACCGCAGAACTTGCGATCGGCCTTCTGATCGGCCTGGCCCGGCATATTCGCGCCGCCGATCTTTATGTCCGCAGCGGCGATTTTTGCGGCTGGACGCCGCGCTTCTACGGTCTTTCGATCGAACACAGCACCGTCGGCATCATCGGCATGGGCGCTGTCGGCCGGACCATCGCCAAGCGACTGAGCGGCTTCGACTGCCGTATTCTTTATTGCGACGAGACGCCCGCGTGCGCCGCCGACATCTCGCGTGACGCTATAAGGCGACCATTGGAAGCGCTTCTCTCCGAATCCGACTTCGTCATACTCTGTTTGCCCCTACACGAGGGCTCGTTCCATCTCCTCGATACCGAGCGCCTCGCGCTGATGCGCCCTCATGCGCTGTTGATCAATCCGGCACGCGGATCTTTGGTGAACGAGATGGCCGTCGGCGAGGCGCTCGCGCAAGGCCGCCTCGGCGGCTATGCCGCCGATACTTTCGAGCTCGAGGATCTTTCGCGCAGCGACCGGCCGCGCGTGATCCCGCAGGCCCTGTTGACGCATCCGAACACGCTGTTCGGCGCGCACATCGGCTCGGCCACGACCGCAGCGCGACGCGCGATCGAAGTGCAGGCGGCCGACAATATCATCGATGCGCTGGCGGGCTGTCGCCCGCGCGGCGCCATCAATCAGCTACGGATGGGCTATGGTGGGGCGCGCGCGTCTTGATCTCGGGCATTTGGAAACGCTGCTTGCGCTCGTCGAAAGCGGGAGCTTCAGCGAAGCCGGCGCGCGCGTGAGCCTTGCGCAATCGACCGTTTCGCAACATCTGAAGCGGCTCGAAGAAGCGCTCGGCGTGGATCTCATCATTCGTAGCCAACGCGGCTGCAAGCCGACGCAAGCCGCGCTGCAATTATTGCCTTATGCGAAAAGTCTGCTGCGGCTGGAGGAGCGCGTCGTTCAGAGAGTAGGCGAAGCAGCGCCGCAGCTCGGCGCATGCAGCAACATCGGCATCTATCTGTTGCCCGCGCTGCTACGCGCGTTTCAGGCGCAGGGCGGCACGCCGCCGAAATTGACGATCGGCTCGAATCCTGAGATCGCCGATCGCCTTGACCGTGCGGAAGTCGACGCCGCCTTGCTCGAATGGTGGGACGAGCGCGACGGATTTTGCTGGCGGTCATGGCGCACGGAAGCCCTCGTCGTCATCGTCGCGCCCGACCATCCGCTCGGCGCTCTTTCGGCGATCTCGCGTGCCGAGCTCGCCCGCCTTTCGTTGGTCGGCGGCGAGGAAGGAACCGGCACGGGAAGGCTTTTGCGCGACTATTTTGCCAATGGCGAGATGCCGAGCGTTGCGATGCGGCTCGGCAGCACGGAGGCGGTCAAACGCGCCGTCGAGGCGGGGCTCGGCGTCTCGCTGGTTCTGGCCTGTGCCGTGGAGAAGGAAGCGCGTGAAGGGCGCCTGCGCGCTATTGCGCTCGCCGACGCGCCTTTGCAGAAATCGCTGCGCCTCGTCTGGCGCGAAGGCATGCCAAGCAGCGACCCTCTGCTCCTCCATCTCATCGCCGCCGAAGCAGCCCAGGATGCGCAGCACATCGTGGCGTCCTAGTTCGAATTTTCGCGACGGGTCAGAAGCGGCCGTCCACCGCCTCGGCGTCAATGTCCGCTTCGCTCTGTCCGCCGCCCGAGACCTGCCATTCCGCTCCCGGCCCAATCGCTCACGGCGACATCGCGCCCAAGCCGGACGTCGGAATGCGCTGTGCTCGCCATCCACAGCGGACATTCGATCAGGGATGGCTTTTAGTCAAAGATTGAGAGGTAAAATAGAAGAAGCCTAAGCGATTGCATTCGAGAGGCACGTCTTCGGCCTATTGTTCTTTCTGTAAATCATATTCATGGATTGCGCAGCAGCCGGATCGCAGGGTGAATTGGAGGAGATGCACTGTTCTTTCGACGCTTCGAAGGCAGCGCAACGAGCAATCATTAGCAGACCGTTCTCCCACGCCTTAATTTTGAAAATCTGATCATCATCTTATCGTAGTCTCTGCCTTCCGGACAGACTCGGCATGAAAAAGCCGCCCGGAGGCGGCTTCTGATTGGTAGGACAACGGTAACAGCGTCAACGACGTTCGCCTAAGCCAATCCCTAAGATACCGGCTCGACGCCGTAGCGCTCCCACCGTGCGCTTCATCTCTTTGGAGATTTTTGCAACTGGCGTCCGCGCCTTAGAATGGGCTTTGAGACTGCGGACATCGTCTTTCGTCCACGGTCTGATTACACGCCGCGCCGTTTTGGGCGACGTGGTCTTTTTCGCCGCGATTTTCTTTGTTGCTGCCTTCTTGGCCATATCGATCCTCCAATTGAAAGATCGATATGTAGTCACAAAACTGTTAGTATCAAGCTAACAGCAACCTACCGGGAGAGGAGGCTGAAAAGCGCTTTCGCTATTATCGTGACATTTGCTCTATCCATGAGGAAATTGAATTTTGGTAACGCGCGCTGTGCGGATCGCTCAATTCGCGACAGATAAAGATCCGGAGTCGGACGCCGTCTTGGAGCTATTGTGCGAGGACCACAATGGCACTTACCCGCTTCCGTTTCCCTGCCGTCGCGTGGGTGGTGAATGGCGCAATCAGACGACGGGCCAGATAATCGAGGCGGAGATCGTCGGTTGGCGCCTCTGGAAGAACGCTTAATCCCAGCCCCGGACGCGGATTGGACTGGGTAAGCTGCCCTACAGCTTTTTTCCGGCAAATATGGCTATAGCGACTGCTACCGCTCCAACGTGACGACCAATACGAACGGCTACTTTCCGCGCTCTTGTCCTCAAAGCGGTCGTTTTGAACCGGCTCAAAGCCGAAATCCAGATTGAGGCCCTGCCACCGCCAGAGCCCAGTAGGCTCAGCCCAAAATTCGTGCATCATAGGGCCAGCACTTGGATGTCCGCCCATGAAAGCCATTCTCATCCCCGTCGAAGATCATGCCGCGATGGGGGCGGTGCTCGCAACCGCTTTGCGGCTCGCCGAAGGATTCGGCAGCTATATGGAAGGCGTCGCGCTGGGGCCCGATCTCACGCAATTCGCGGCGGCCGATTTCTCCCTCGGCAGCGTCATCTTCGACGACCGGACCCGCCGCGAACTCTTGGCCGAGGCCTATGAAATTTTTTCGCGTTTCATGCAAATCCACGGCGTCGGGCGTGCGCAGGAGGATGCGCAAAAGCCCTATTACGGCTGGCGCGGCGATACGCTCGTCACCGATGAAGGCGTCGGCGAATATGGCCGCGTCTTCGATGTGATCGCGGTCGGGCGGCCCGCCGCCGGCATTCAGCAGCCGCGCAAAGCGACGCTCGAAGCGGCGCTTTTCGAAAGCGGCCGGCCGCTCTTGATCGCGCCGCCGCAAGCGCCGGGAAAACTCGGCGAATGCATCGCCATCGCCTGGAACGCGAGCCCGGAATCGGCGCGCAGCGTCGCTTTCGCCATGCCGCTTCTGCTGGCGGCGCAGGACGTGCCGGTGATGATGGTGCCGGGCACGCGGCTTTCCGGCCCCGACGAGAACCAGCTCGTGGCGAGCCTCAGACGGCATGGCGTGCCGGCGCGCAGCGTGCCCACCCAGGAGACGCCCAAAGGGCCGGGACATGCCGTGCTCGAAACCGCCTATGGTCTTGGCGCCGATCTCCTCGTCAAAGGCGGCTATACGCAAAGCCGCATGCGCCAGTTCATCTTCGGCGGCCCGACCAGCCAGATCCTCACTGAGGCGAACCTGCCAGTCTTCATGGCGCATTGAAGCGCGTGGCGGGCGCGCTCCTTCTCCCGCTTGCGGGAGAAGGTGCTGAGCGAAGCGAAGCGGATGAGGGGTCTCTCAATCTCCACCGTCCCTCATCCGGCCTGACTTCGTCAGGCCACCTTCTCCCGCAAGCCGGAGAAGGGCGCGCACGACCGCTGCGGCATGTCTTCTGACGCACCGAAATGGGAAGACAATTCAACAGATCCAGTTCGCATCGTCACTAAGCTGTTCGCGGCCGCGGCTAAAAAGCGGCAGTCTCTTGCCAGCGGCCAACCACCTTGTATCGTCTCGGGCGGGTTGATCGAGCGCGGAGGGCGAACGCGGATGCGATCTTTTTTCGACAAGGCTCCCACACTCCGCGCCGCGGCCGTCCTCATGGGCTTTGCCTTGCTGTCGGCCTGCGGCGAGCCAAACCGCTATGTGCCGCCGCCGCCGCCGAAAGTGGGAGTCGCCACGCCGCTGCATCAGAAAGTGACGCCCTATCTCGAAGCGACCGGCAATCTCACCGCCGTCAACAGCGTCAAGCTGGTCGCCCGCGTGCAGGGCTTTGTGGAAGCCATCAAATATCAGGACGGCGCCCAAGTGAAAAAGGGCACGCCGCTCTTCGTCATCGAGCCCGAACCCTACAAGCTCAAGGTCGATCAGGCCCAGGCTGCGCTTGACGGCGCCAAGGCGCAGCTCGTGCAGGCCCAGGCCGAATTCGGCCGCCAGTCGGCGTTGCAGTCGCGGCAGGTCTCGACCCAGGCCAATCTCGACAAGGCGCGCGCCCAACGCGACTCCGATGTGGCGACCGTCCAGCAGGACGAGGTCAATCTCAAGCAGGCGCAGATCAATTACGGCTATACGCAAGTCCTCGCGCCCTTCGACGGCGTCGTCAGCCAAAGGCTCGTCTCGGTCGGCGAACTCGTCGGCACCAATTCCCCGACCGAGCTCGCGACCATCATCCAGCTCGATCCGATCTGGGTGCAGTTCAACATCAGCGAACGCGATGTTCAGACGATCCGCGCGGCCATGGCGCTGCACGGGATCACGCAAGCCGATGTCATCAACAAAGTCCCGGTCGAAGTCGCGCTGCAGACGGAGCCGGACTATCCGCACAAAGGCGTCATCGATTATATCGCGCCTTCGGTCGATCCCTCGACCGGCACGCTGGCTTTGCGCGGCGTCCTCGCCAACAAGGACGCGCGTCTCCTGCCCGGCTATTTCGTGCGCGTCCGCGTGCCGCTGCGTCCCAGAGAGGCTCTGCTGGTGCCGGAAGCGGCGATCGGCAGCGATCAGAATGGCCGCTATCTTCTCGTCGTCGGATCGGACGATGTCGTCGCTACGCGCCAGGTGACGGTCGGACAGGCCTTCGGCACGATGCGCGCGATAGAGCACGGGCTCACGCCGAAGGATCGTGTCGTCGTCGCCGGCATCATGCAAGCGGTGCCCGGCGAAAAGGTCGTGCCGGAGCCACGCACGCTCGCATTCGCCACCGCAACCGATTCGAAATGACGGGGCCGCGATGATCTCGAAATTCTTCATCGAGCGGCCCGTCCTCGCCAATGTCATCGCCGTTCTCATGCTCGTCATCGGCGGCGTTGCGCTCTATGCCCTGCCGGTCGCGCAATATCCCGATGTCGTGCCGCCGACCATCCAGGTGACGACGAGCTACCCCGGCGCCAGCGCCCGCACAGTGGTCGACACTGTCGCTTTGCCGATCGAGCAACAGGTGAATGGCGTCGAGGGCATGATCTATATGCAATCTTATGCCGGCGCCGACGGCAGCTACACGCTCACCGTCACTTTCAAGATCGGCACCGACATCAATTTCGCGCAGATCCTCGTGCAAAACCGTGTCGCGAGCGCGCTCGCACAGCTGCCGACTGCGGTGCAGGCGCAAGGCGTGACCGTGCAGAAGAAATCGACGGCGATCCTTCTCTTCGTCACTTTGACCTCGCCCGATTCGCGCTATGATTCCTTGTTCCTCGCCAATTACGCGACGATCCATCTGAAGGATGAGCTGGCGCGGCTGCCCGGCGTCGGCAATGTCAATGTCTTCGGCGCCGGCCAATATGCGATGCGGATCTGGCTCGATCCGCATAAGATGCAGGCCCGTTCGCTGACGACGCAGGATGTCATCAGCGCCTTGCAGCAGCAGAACCGGCAAGTGACGGCCGGCCAGCTCGGCATGCCGCCGGCCGGCGCCAGCCAGGCCTTTCAATATACGCTGAACGTCATGGGCCGGCTCGCCGATGCCGGTCAATTCGCCAACATCATCCTCAAGACCGGCGCCGATGGCGCGATCACCCGCGTGCGCGACATCGGCCGCGTCGAGCTCGGCGCCCAGACTTATGGCCAGGCCTTCGACCTCGACACGCATCCTGCCGCCGGCATCGCGATCTATCAATTGCCGCAGGCCAATGCGCTGAACGTCGAAAAAGAAGTGAAGGCCAAAATGGCGGAATTGGCGAAGACATTTCCGCCCGGCCTCGCCTTTTCCATTCCCTTCGACACCACGACTTTCGTCACCGCCTCGATCGACGAGGTCTATAAGACTCTATTCGAAGCCGCGCTCCTGGTCTTGATCGTCATCTTGGTGTTTCTGCAGGATTGGCGCGCGATGCTGGTGCCGGCGACGACGGTGCCCGTCACCATCGTCGGCGCTTTCGCCGCCATGGCGGCGCTCGGCTTCACCATCAATCTCTCGACCCTCTTCGCGATCATCTTGGCGATCGGCATCGTCGTCGACGACGCGATCGTCGTGGTCGAGGGCGCAGCGCATTTTATCGACCAGGGCCTGTCCGGCCATGACGCGGCGATCCGCGCCATGAACCAATTGCTCGGGCCGATCATCGGCATCACCCTCGTCTTGATGTCGGTCTTCCTGCCATCCGCCTTTCTGCCCGGCCTCACCGGCCGCATGTATGCGCAATTCGCGCTCGTCATCGCGGCAACCGCTCTGATCAGCGCGATCAACGCGGCGACCTTGAAGCCGACGCAATGCGCGCTTTGGCTGCGGCGGCCGGCGCCGCCCGAACAGCGCAACTTCTTCTACCGCGGCTTCAATGCGTTTTATGGTCGCATCGAAGCGACCTATACCAGCCTCATCGGCAAAATGGCGCGGCACAGCCGTATCATGGTCGCCATCGCGCTCCTGATCATCGCGGCGGCGGGCTATGGCATGGCGCGCATTCCGACCGGCTTTCTGCCGATCGAGGATCAGGGCTATGTCATCGTCTCGGTGCAATTGCCGGACGGCGCGGCGCTTGACCGGACCCAGCGGGTGATGGCGCAGGTGAGCGAACTTGCCGGCAAGGTCGACGGCGTCGCCCATGTCGTCGCCATCTCCGGCATTTCGGCGCTCGACAATAATGCGAGCCTCGCCAATGCCGGCGTCGCTTATGTGGTGCTGAAGGATTGGTCGGTGCGGGGAGCCAAGCTGGGCTTGCGCGAAATGTTCGGCAAGCTCACCGCCGCGCTCGCTCCCGTAGAAGCGGCACGG
Source organism: uncultured Alphaproteobacteria bacterium (assembly GCA_963704745.1). Lineage (GTDB taxonomy): Bacteria > Pseudomonadota > Alphaproteobacteria > Rhizobiales > Beijerinckiaceae > Methylovirgula. The sequence continues at coordinate 965,771 of OY969936.1, read as the reverse complement.
GTGACGATCTTTCCGCCGCCGCCGATCCAAGGCATCGGCAATGCCGGCGGCTTCGTCATGCAGGTCGAATTGAAGGACGGCAGCTTCGATCTCGCGAAATTGCAGGCCATCACCAACACGATGGCGGCGGATGCGCGGGGCCAGAGCGGGCTGCAGCATGTGTCGAGTTCGTTCCGCTCGACCGTGCCGCAGCTCACCATCGAAGTGAACCGGGTCAAGGCGGAGAGCCTGCATGTCACCGTCGATCAGGTGTTCTCGACCTTGAGCGCCTATCTAGGGTCGACCTATGTCGACCAGTTCAACAAATTCGGCCGCACCTTCCAGATCTATGTGCAGGCCGACTCGAAGTTCCGGCTGCTACCGAGCGACGTCGCCAATCTGCCGGTGCGCACGCAGAACGGCACGATGATCCCGCTCGGCACTATCGTCCATCTCGCCCCTGCCGTGGGGCCGTCCTTGCTCAGCCTCTATAATCTCTATCCGTCGGCGACGATCCTCGGCCTGCCTGCCGCCAATGTGAGCTCCGGCGATGCGATGCGGCTGATGGAGGAGCTCGCGGCGAAGACCTTGCCGCCCGGCGCCGGCTATCAATGGACGGCCATGTCCTATCAGGAAAAGATCGCCGGCGGTCAGATCTATCTCGCCTTCAGCCTTGCGCTGCTGCTCGTCTATCTGGTGCTCGCCGGCCAATATGAGAGCTGGTATGCGCCGATCTCGGTGATCCTGGCCGTGCCGCTGTCGCTCGTCGGACCGGTATCGGTGTTCAGCGCGCTCAGTGTCGCGAACAATCTTTATGTCCAGATTGGCCTCGTGTTGCTCATCGCGCTCTCAGCGAAGAATGCGATTCTGATCGTCGAATTCGCGCGCGAATTGCGCCGCGAAGGCCATCCGCTCGTCGAAGCAGCAGCCGAAGCGGCGCGGGCGCGGTTCCGGCCGATCCTGATGACCTCCTTCGCATTCATTCTCGGTGTCACGCCGCTCGTCTTTGCCGAAGGCGCCGGCGCCAGCGCCCGCAAATCGATCGGCATCACCGTGTTCAGCGGCATGATCGCCTCGACTTGCCTCGCGGTTCTCTTCGTGCCGTCTTTCTTCGTCGTGGTGCAGCACTATGAGGAGTGGCGCGCCGCCCGCAAGCGCGGCGCGGCGGCAACGCAGCCGGCGGAATGAGAGCAATGCCCCATGCCGAGATGGACGCGATCCGCGGCCGTCTGGATTTTTGCTTCCGCATTTTGGAAAAATTCCCGGCCGCGACTCAATCTCATATGCCGCCTGTCGAATCTCGAAGACGCGCCGGCACTTTCTCGCTATAGACATTGGGCGCCTGCGCTGGGAATTCGGCGTCAAAAAAACGCGCGTTTCATGAGCATCATCGCGAACGCGCAAGCCGCTGCAAGCAAAAACCGGCAGCAAAAACCGGCAGCAGAAGAAGAGGATCGAGGATCGTCCATATGAGCGCGTCTCAACATTTCCCCGGCGGCCGGCCGGCCCATCGCACGATCTTTGCCGCGACGCTTTGCCTCTCGGGACTATGGCTTCTGGCCTCGCTTTCGGCGTCGCCCTCTCGCGCAGAAGACGCGACGCCCGCAGCGCAGTCGCAGATCGCAGCGCCGGCTCCGAAGGCGGCAGCGCCTGCCGCCGCCGCGCCCGCCGCGGCTGCACCTCTCGCAGCCGCGCCGGCAAATAGTCCGGCGGCCAAGCTGCCGACCGCGTTGCCGGCAGCCGCAGCCGCACCGGCTGCTGCCAAGCCGACGGGCGAGACGGCCAAGCCACTAACTAACACGCCTTTACCCACATCTGCCGCGCCGGCAGCTCTTCCCGCGGCTCCGGGACCTTCCGTGCCGGCACGTCTGCTGCCGCATGAACTTTCGCCCTGGGGCATGTTCCTGTCCGCCGATATCGTCGTGAAAGTGGTGATGGTCGGCCTCGCCTTCGCATCGGTCGTGACCTGGACCGTCTGGCTTGCGAAGAGCATCGAGCTTTTCGCGGCGCGGCGGCGGGCTCGGACTCAGCTCGCCATGCTCGCCGAAGCGGAAAGCCTCGCCGCCGCCCAAGCCGAATTTGCCGGCACCAAAGGCGCCGTCGCGCAAATGGTCGCCGCCGCGGCGGGCGAGCTCGAACGCTCCGCCGATCTCTCTCCCGAAGGCATCAAGGAACGCGCCGCCGCGCTCATCGCGCGGATCGAGGCGCGGGCGGGACGCCAGATGAATCGGGGCACCGGCGCGCTTGCGACCATCGGCGCGACCGCGCCCTTCATCGGCCTTTTCGGCACGGTCTGGGGCATTATGAACAGCTTCATCGGGATTTCGAAGACCAATGCGACCAATCTCGCCGTCGTCGCGCCGGGCATTGCCGAAGCGCTGCTTGCGACGGCGCTCGGCCTCGTCGCCGCGATACCGGCGGTGATGATCTATAATGTCTTCGCCCGCAGTATTGCCTCCTACCGCGCCGTGCTCGGCGACGCCGCCGCGGAAATTCTGCGCCATCTCTCGCGCGATCTCGATCGCGCCATGATGGAGGCGGCGGAAGAGGAAGGCGACTGGCGCGTCGTCGGCATGCGCCAATCGGCCGAGTGACGCACGGAGCGACGCGATGGCCATCAAGCTCGCTGACAGCAGCGACGGCGATCTCGACGAGACTCACGAGATCAATGTCACGCCCTTTATCGACGTCATTCTGGTCCTGCTCATCATCTTCATGGTGGCGGCGCCGCTCTCCACCGTCGATGTCAATGTCAATCTGCCGACCTCGACGGCCAAGCCGAGCCAGCGGCCTGAAAAGCCGCTGTTCGTCACGATCAAGCCGGATCTTTCCTTGGCTCTCGGCGACACGCCGGTCTCGCGCGCGGCTCTGGGGCCGGCGCTCGACGCGGCGACGGGCGGCGACAAGGACCAGCGCATCTTTCTGCGCGGCGACAAGACGGTGCCCTATGGCTCCGTGATGGACATGATGAATCTGCTGCGCGACGCCGGCTATCTCAAGATCGCTCTGGTCGGTCTCGACTCCGGCCAAGCGGCGGCCCAGCCGAATGATGTGCCGCCTGCGGCCCGCAAGACGCCCCCCTCCCCATGAGCGCCTATAGCGACACGATCCTGCCGTCTCGCGAGGCCCGCGCGCTGCCGCGCTGGGGCATTGCGGCGCTCATCGTGCTGGCGATTCATCTCGCCATCGGCGCTTTCATCATTCTGAAGCGCTCTTTCGACATGCCGCCCGGCGCGCCCGCCGATACGGTGATGATCGATCTCGCGCCGATCGCCGAATCGCCGCCGCAGGAACCGGCCGCGCCGCCACAACAGGAAGAGGCGAAGCCGCCACCTCCCGCGCCGCCACCTCCGCCGGCCCCGGAGCCGCCGCCACAGACAGTGCCCGAGACCCCGGCAGTCCTGGCGACGCCGCAGGCGGTCCTCGCACTGCCGCCCGAGCCGCCCAAAGCCGTGTCGGAAAAGAAGCTGGAGAAACAGCGGCTCGAGCATGAGCGCATGCGCAAGGAGGCGGCGCGCGAGCGTAAGCTGCGGGCAGAGCGCGCCCGCGAAGCGGCGCGCGCCCGGGCGAGCCGGGCGGCACGGCGGGCTGCGGCGCCGGCGCCGGGTGCCTCGCGCCAGTCGGTGTCGTCATGGGCGGGCGAAGTGCAGGCAAGGATCAATGCAGCAAAGCGCTATCCCGAAGCCGCCCGCGCGCGCGGCGAAAGCGGCACGGCGACGCTCGCCTTCACCGTCGACGGCGGCGGCCGCGTCGTCTCGGCGCGGATCTTGAGCAGCTCCGGCTCAGCGGCGCTCGATCGCGAGACTTTGGCAATGGCGCATCGGGTCAGCCCCTTGCCGCCGCCGCCCGATGGGCGCGTGACGCTCAGAGTGCAGGTGAATTTCAGCGTGCGTTGAACGCCGCCCCCGGCGGCTGCCTCATGCAACTCACCTGCGTCTTCGCGGTGGCGCTTTCGCGCATCTGCCGCTATCAAGAGCTCTCGCACCTATCCCGCCGGAGTTTTTCAGACCTCTGTAGCGCCCTCCCCGGCTTTCTTTTCGCCCACCAACCAACGGGTCAGCGGAATGCAGGCTTATCTGGCAATTGCGATCGGCGGCATATTCGGCTGCTGGGCCCGCTATTTCATGACGAATCTCATCCAGACCATCTTCGGTCGCGATTTTCCCTATGCGACTCTGTCGATCAATGTCCTCGGCAGTTTCCTCATGGGCTTTCTCTTCGTGCTGACGCTCGAACGGCTGGTCATCAGCCCCTATGTCCGGATCGGCGTCCTGACCGGGTTTCTCGGCGGCTTCACCACTTTTTCGACTTTCGCGATGGAGGCGCTCCTCCTCGGCGAACAAGGAGAAGCCGGCAAGGCCGCCGCCTATGTGGCCCTCTCGGTCGTGCTCGGCATTGTGGCGGCCCTGGGCGGCGCCTATATCGCCCGCAATCTCTGACATAAATCCGCGGAGGAACGGTCATGGCAAATTCTGTCACGGAAAGCGAAGTCACGATCGTCCGCATCTATCTCCACGAGGCCGATCATGCCCACCACAAGAGGCTCATGGAGGAAATCCTGAACATCCTGCAAAAGCAGCATGAGGTAAGGGGCGTGACGGTGTTTCGGGCCGTCGCCGGCCTCGATGAAAGCGGCCAAGTCCGCGCTTCCGACCTGCTGCGGCTGGTGGTCAATCTGCCTCTCGTCGTGGAATTCTTCGACGAGCCCAAATTGGTGGAATCCGTCCTTGACGTGCTCGACGGGCTGATTCCCGAAGGCCGGATCGTGCACTGGAACGCGCTCTGCCGGTGAAGCCCGACATGGCGAATCGTCGGCGGCCAGGACAAACCCGCGCGCAGGCACGTTGTGAGAGGGATCAATGCCGGCCGCCGCGAAGCGGAGTGTGGAAGCCCAGTTGAAGGAGTGAGAAATGCGTGCGCCCGAAATTTTGCATTTTCGCATGCGCGATATGAGAGCAGCGTTAACCGCGTAAGAACAACAAATTAGACGGTCGACCTATACCGAGTTCGGGGTGGTATATCTGCCACAGGCCGCCGCTTGAACGGAATTTTTTCGGAAAAGCTCTTGGCGTTCCCCGCGAAAACGACTAGGTTCCCGGCTCAGAGATTACCTTTCGCTGCTACGAGAGCACTGCGGGAGCGTCGAGGTTCCGCACCCCTGGAAGGGATGCCCGTTGGGTAAGGGCCGTCCGTTGGGTGATGTGATTTCCGCCACCCCTGCACCAAAAGTGCTCAGCGTGATGAAGGTGATTGTCCCCAAAGTCTGAGACCCCCAGAAGGCGTGGGGTCGGCAGTCGCGCCGCGGTTCTGCCGCGAGCTATCGATTGCCAGCTGGAGAACTGACGCCAGCTCGCCCTTCGCATGCGAAGGCCCCGGCAAAACATATCGACTTGGCATTGCCGGGAACGCGGACACGATGCCACGCAAGGAACATCGATGAGACCAAATCAAAGCAAGCGTATGCGCGGCCGTAACAGCAATCGCAAGGGCCCCAATCCTTTATCGCGCTCCTATGAGTTGAATGGCCCCGATGTCAAAATCCGCGGCACGGCGCATCATATCGGCGAGAAATATCTGCAATTGGCGCGGGACGCGCAATCATCCGGCGATCCGGTGATGGCGGAGAGCTTTCTCCAGCATGCCGAACATTATTTCCGCCTGATCGCGGCGGCGCAGGCGGCGCAGCAGGCGTCCCAAGGCTATCATCGCCAGCCGGGCGAGACCGAAATCGAGGACTTTGACGAGGACGAGGACTTCGCGGGCGGCATGGACCGCTTTGCTTCGCCGGTCGAGCGCGTGAGCACCGTTCAGCCGGCCTATCCGCCGCAGGCCAATGGCCAGCCGGCCTATCCGGAGCGCGAACGCACCTCCTATGCCAATGGCGAGCGCCCGCTTTATGAGCGGCCTGAGCGGCCTGAGCGCGCGCCGCGCCAAGAGCGCAATTTCCAGGACCGCAATTTCCAGGACCGCGGCTTTCAGGACCGTTCCGAGCGGCCGGTGAACGACCGCCAAGGGCCGGCGGGCCGCGAGACCGAGCAGCGCGGCGGCCGCGGCGGCAGAGCGCCTCGAGATTATCGCCAGGAGACGCGCTACGAGCGCAGCGAGCCGCGCGGGGCTGCGGACGAAATCGACGGCAACAAGGGCCTGCCGGCCTTCATCACATCGCCCGTCCGCCTGCAGGCGGAGGCGCATTTGGGCGGCGTCGACGAGCAACCCATCGTCGCCGAAATACTCGATAGACCAGATGTGGAAACCGAGGCCACCGGCTTTCATTTGCGGCCGCGCCGCCGCCGCCGCGGCAAGGCCGAACTGGGTGACGGCCCGGCCGAGATCACATCGGCCAGAGATCCCGTCGGCGACTGATCGCTTTCTGCGCATCGCCGCTGTCCCGATCGGCTCGGAACCGCTCCGCGGGGCGGCGGCGTCTCGCATCTCCATGGGCGACGCGTCCGCGGGGTCTGCCGGCCGGCGCTTTGACCGGCAAGGCAATTCTTTGAAGCCAATTCTTCAAAGCAAAAGAGTGAAACCCGCCTAACATTTCGGCAACATCTCCTTACATTTGACGACGAAGGCTGCCGCAAGCCCGACCTCCCCTGCCGTCCGAACCATACTGACATAAGTCATGGCCGGCATGGGACGTTCGGGCTAAGGGCTTTCGGACAAGCGGCGCGCCAAGGCTGCTTCGGAGCTTGGCGCGGGCGAGGAGAGGGTCACTCATGAATTTCGAAAAATATACGGATCGGGCGCGCGGTTTCGTGCAAAGCGCCCAGTCGCTGGCAACCCGCGAGGGGCATCAGCAATTCACGCCAGAACATTTGCTGAAGGTGCTGCTCGACGACGAGCAAGGCCTCGCCGCTGGCTTGATCGACCGCGCCGGCGGGCGCTCGCGCGATGCCCTCGTCCAGACCGAGCTTGTGCTCTCCAAGCTGCCCAAAGTGCAGGGTCCAGGCGCCGGCCAGCTCTATCTCGCGCCGACCACCGCCCGCGTCTTCGACAATGCCGAGAAGATCGCCGAGAAGGCCGGCGATTCCTATGTGACGGTCGAACGGCTGCTTCTCGCTTTGGCGATGGAGAAAAGCACCGAGGCCGGCAAGATCCTCGAAAAGGCCGGCGTCACGCCGCAGGCGCTCAACGCCGCGATCGAGGATCTGCGCAAGGGCCGCACCGCCGACAATGCGACGGCGGAAAACGCCTATGACGCCTTGAAGAAATATGCCCGCGATCTGACCGAGGCGGCGCGCAGCGGCAAGCTCGATCCGGTCATCGGCCGTGACGAAGAAATCCGCCGCGCGATCCAGGTTCTGTCACGCCGCACCAAGAACAATCCCGTTCTCATCGGCGAGCCGGGCGTCGGCAAGACCGCGATCGTCGAAGGTCTCGCTCTGCGCATCGTCAATGGCGACGTGCCGGAAAGCCTGCGCGACAAAAGGCTGCTCGCGCTCGACATGGGCGCGCTCATCGCCGGCGCCAAATATCGCGGCGAATTTGAAGAGCGGCTGAAAGCCATATTGACCGAGGTCACCGCCGCCGAGGGCGGCATCATCCTCTTCATCGACGAGATGCATACACTGGTCGGTGCCGGCAAGGCGGAAGGCGCGATGGATGCCTCCAATCTCCTGAAGCCGGCGCTGGCCCGCGGCGAGCTGCACTGCATCGGCGCGACGACGCTCGACGAATATCGCAAGCATGTCGAGAAGGATGCGGCGCTGGCGCGCCGTTTCCAGCCGATTTTTGTCTCCGAGCCGACGGTCGAGGATACAATCTCGATCCTGCGCGGACTGAAGGAGAAATATGAGCTGCACCACGGCGTGCGGATCACCGATTCGGCGATCGTCGCCGCGGCGACCTTGTCGCATCGCTATATTGCCGACCGCTTCCTGCCCGACAAGGCGATCGACCTCGTCGATGAATCGGCCTCGCGCCTGCGCATGCAGGTCGATTCGAAGCCCGAAGAGCTCGATGAGATCGACCGCCGCATCATGCAGTTGAAGATCGAGCAGGAGGCGTTGAAAAAGGAGACCGACACCGCCTCCAAGGACCGTCTCGCCAAGCTCGAAGGCGAGCTCGCCGAAGCAGAGGAGAAATCCGCGGCTTTGACGGGGCGCTGGAAGGCGGAGAAGGACAAGCTCGGCCATGCGCAGAAGCTCAAGGAGCAGCTCGAACAGGCCCGCAATGAGCTGGTGCAGGCGCAGCGCCGCGGCGAATATCAGCGCGCCGGCGAATTGACCTATGGCATCATCCCCGATCTCGAGCGGAAATTGGCGGATACGGAGGCCCAACGCGCCGATGTTCTCGTCGATGAGGCGGTGACCGCCGACCATATTGCGCAAGTCGTCTCGCGCTGGACCGGCGTGCCGGTCGAGAAGATGCTCGAAGGCGAGCGCGACAAGCTTTTGCGCATGGAGGAGGCGCTCGCCAAACGCGTGGTCGGCCAAGCCGATGCCGTGCGCGCGGTTTCGACGGCAGTGCGCCGTGCCCGCGCCGGTCTGCAGGACCCTAATCGGCCGATCGGCTCCTTCATGTTCTTAGGGCCAACCGGCGTCGGCAAGACCGAGCTCACCAAGGCACTCGCCGCGTTTCTTTTCGACGACGACACGGCGATGGTGCGTATCGACATGTCGGAATATATGGAGAAACATTCGGTCGCCCGGCTCATCGGCGCGCCGCCCGGCTATGTCGGCTACGAGGAAGGCGGCGCGCTCACCGAAGCGGTGCGGCGGCGGCCCTATCAGGTCGTGCTCTTCGACGAGGTCGAGAAGGCGCATCCCGACGTCTTCAACGTCCTCCTGCAGGTGCTCGACGACGGAAGGCTCACCGATGGGCAGGGCCGCACGGTCGATTTCCGCAATGTCCTCGTCATCATGACGTCCAATCTCGGGTCCGAATTCCTCGTCGCCCAGAAGGAGGGCGAGGAGGCCGCGGCGGTCCAGAACGAAGTGATGCAGATGGTCCGGGCGCATTTCCGGCCGGAATTTTTGAACCGGGTCGATGAAATCATCCTGTTCCACCGGCTGCGCCGCGAGGATATGGCCGCGATCGTCGACATTCAGATCGAGCGTCTCGCGAAACTTCTCGAGGACCGCAAGATCCATCTCGACCTCACGCCGGAGGCGCGGGCTTGGCTCGCCGACAAGGGCTATGATCCTGCCTATGGCGCACGGCCGCTGAAGCGCGTGATCCAGAAGACCTTGCAGGACCCGCTGGCGGAAAAGATCCTCGCTGGCGAGATCCATGATGGCGAGACTGTCGTCATCGGCGCCACCCCGCAGGGGCTCAGCCTGTTGACGGGCTCCGAAACGGAGTCGAGCGAACAGAGCGGACGCCGCGCCACGGTCGTGAACTTCCCGAAGGGCGCGTAAAGCATTGATCCCGAAAAGTTGCCGGCCCCCGGATTAAATCCGGGGGTTCGGACAAGATCATGCCGCGGCTGCGCGGCGGAGACTCACACGCCAAACGTCAGCGTCTCATGCGCCGGCTCGCGGAGGACCGCTGCGGCCGGCACATCGAGACTCCAGCGGACTCCGCCGGGCTCGAACCAGGCCTGCGAACGGCCGCCGAGGGCCTGGCCGGTGATGCGATCCATGACCATGTGGCCGAAGCCCTTATGGCTGGGCGGTGCGACCGGCGGGCCGCTGCTTTCCTCCCAGCGCATCTGCATGCGGCGCACGTTATGTTCATCGGTCACGATCTTCCAAGATACCGTGACTGTCCCATGGCTGTCGGAAAGCGCACCGAATTTCGCTGCATTGGTCGAAAGCTCATGCAAGGCGATCCCGATGTTCTGCGCCGCCTCCGGCCGCAGGATGAGATCGGGGCCCTCGAGATGGATGCGGCTGCCGAAGAGATCTCTATAATGCTGGAGTTGCGAGCGGATCAATTGCACGAGCGAGGCGCCGACCCAATCATCACTCGACAAGAGGTCATGTGAGCCGGCGAGGCCGCTCAGCCTTTCGCTGAACCGCACGACGAATTCTTCCGGCGTGGTCAACGGCGACAGCGACTGGCGCGCCATGGCCTGGATCACCGCGAGCAGATTCTTCGACCGGTGGGTCAGTTCGCGCATGAGAAAGCGCACATGTGCTTCGCGCTGTTTCTGCGCGGTGACGTCGCGAATGATCAGCGAGCCGCTGACCAAGCTACCGTCGAGGCCGCGTACCGGCGCGCCGCGAATCCAGACGTCGATCGTCTGGCCGTCCTTGCGTCGCCGCTGGGTCTGATATTCGATCGCCTCGCCGTTCAAGAGCCGTTGCATGATGGTCCGGCGTTCGGGGACGAGGCCGGCTGGGATGAGAAAATCCGCCTTGCGGCCGAGGACCTCCTGCGCCGTATAGCCGAAGAGCTGCTCGGCGCCGCTGTTCCAGGTGAGGATCGTATCGCAAAAACCGACGCTCACGATTGCATCGATCGACGAGGCCACGATCGCCGCGAGCTGCGCATTGCGCAGATCGGCCTGTTTGCGTTCGGTGATGTCGAGGCTGAGGCAGAGAATGCGTTCGAGCTTTCCTGATGGCCCTTTGATGAATTTGCCGCGCGCGGTGATCCAATGGACGGCCCCGTCCGGCAGGAGGATGCGCAGATCGCGGTCGAACTGGCCGCCGCCATCGACAACGGATTTATAATATTCAGCAAGGCCGGCTTTTTCGTCGGGATGCAAGCGGCGGGCGATGATCTCGGGATGGAAAGGCTTGTCGGCCGCATCGGGCGGCAGCTGAAACAATTCGGCGAATTTTTCCGACCAGAGCGCGCGACCGGTGACGAGGTTCCAGTCGAAGACGGCCAGGCCGCCGGCATCCTGAGCAAGCTGCAGGCGCGCCTCGGCATCATGCAGAGCGATCCCCATGCGGCGCACACGCAGCAGAGAGCGAACCAAGGTCACGAGCTCGAGCGGCTCGAACGGCTCGATCAGACAGCCATCGATCCGCATGTCCAACTTCGCTTCGCAAAGCGCTTCGTTGCTGCGCGCCGTGTGCAATATCGACGTCGTGGGGCTGCACTGCTTGATCGTTTGGCAAAGTGTCGTGCCATCGGTCTTATGGACGTTCATGTCAACGATAGCGACGTCGAAAGACGCGATGTCGAAATCACGCAGAGCCTCGTCACCCGAAACAGCCGCGCTCACGTTCCAGCCGGCGTCTTCGAGAAGGCGCATCTTTGCTTCGCGAGACATGTCGTCTCGATCGACAATCAGGAACTTAGCTTGGCTTTCCATGCGTCGTGGCTGTGCGGCTGCGGGTGATCTTGTTGGAGCAATCAGCACTTATCGTCGTGCAAGGCAAGATCAGGCGAGCCGCCGCCGGTCTTGCGCTTGCGCGCCATTCAACGGATTGGCTGGATCCCAACTATAGCCAATGGTTTCGAAGCGCATGGCGAGAACGTCGACCAAGAGCAGACGGCCGACGAGACTTTCGCCGAAGCCGACGATTTCACGGATGATCTCGAGCGCCATCAAGGCCCCGAGCACGCCGGCGAGCGCACCGAGGACGCCAGCTTCGGCGCAAGCCGGCACGGTGCCCGGCGGCGGCGCCTCGGGGAAGAGGCAGCGATAGGTAGGGTTGGGCTGGCCGGCAGCGTCCATTTCATAAGGCCGCAATGTCGTCAAAGAGCCGTCGAAGGCGCCGATCGCGGCCGTCACCAGCGGACGGCGTTCATAAAAGCACGCATCGGAGACGAGGTAGCGCGTCGCGAAATTATCCGAGCCGTCGGCAACGAATCCCCAGTCGGCGATCAGCGCGCGGGCATTGTCCGCATCGAGACGCAACTTGTAGGGCGTGACTTTGACATGCGGATTGAGCCTAGTGACGACTTCGGCGGCGCACTCCGCTTTCGGGCGGCCGACATCGGCGGTTCCATAGAGCAGCTGACGCTGCAGATTGGACAGCGACACGTGATCATCGTCGACAATGCCCAATTCGCCGACCCCGGCCGCCGCGAGATATTGGATGAGCGGCGCGCCGAGTCCGCCGGCACCGATGACGAGAACCCGCGCCGCCTTCAGCTTCTGCTGGCCCGGGCCGCCGACATCGCGCAGCACGAGATGGCGCGCATAGCGCTCGATTTCTTCCGGCGAAAACATGGGGTTCATCGAAAGACCAAACAGCACGAAAATGGACCCGTCAGACCCAGCGCCTGGCAGTCAAATCCGAACTTTCAGGGGAGCGGCGCGCCAAGCCCATGGCCGATCCGTCCTTCGTCAGGTTAGAGCGTGTTCGGCAAATGGGGAATCCACTTTTGCCGGACACGCCCCTACTATCGGCGAAGCGCAACGGCGCTCAAGACTTAATTGAACGCCTCGGGCCGCCTCGGGTTCCGCGCGGCCGCGGTAATAGGCCTTTTGATCGAGAATTGGAACCCGGCTCGTCGGCGCAGCGCGCGACTGTTGCCGCGATCGCAGGCCTGGATGGCGCGGAAAGGGACTTCGTCCGGTGAAATATGCGCTCACCGCAGGCGTGCTCGCCATCTTCATCCTAGCATGGGTGCCGGATCTCGATCTTGCGGCGGCCCGCCTGTTCTATGCGGGCGGCGGCCATTTCATCGGCAATGCGCCGATCGGCATCGCGGCACGCGATGTGGCGAGGCTTGCGCCCTTGCTTCTTTTCGCCGCCCTCTTGCTTCTTCATGTCGCCCGCAGGCTTGGCCTTATGGCCGCTGCGCATGCGCCGGACGGCCGCAGCATGCTGTTTTTGGCTCTGTCGCTGGCGCTCGGGCCGGGCCTTCTCGTCGACGGCATATTTAAGGACCATATGCACCGGCCGCGCCCGGTCCAAATTCGCGCCTTTGGCGGCAAGCTCGCCTTCGCGCCTTTCTACAGCGCCGGTGGCGGCTGCCCGCGCAATTGTTCCTTTCCGTCCGGCGAGGCCGCGGCCGCGTTCTGGACGGCGGCGCCGGCTTCTCTCGCACCTCTGCCGATGCGGCCGCTGCTGATCGGCCTCGCCCTCGGTTTCGGCCTTGCGACCGGCGGATTGCGCATGGCCTTCGGCGGCCATTTCCTCTCCGATGTGCTCTGCGCCGGACTTCTGACGCTCGCCGTCGTCGGTCTGCTGCGGCGGCTGTTGGCGGTGCCCGCGCCGCGGCCGCGGATTGAATTTTCCGCGCCAGAGACTGCTGAACATCTCGATGGCGTTCAGGCGCCGGAAGATCCCATCGAAACCCGGCCGGACTCTTGAAGCCGCAGACCCGCCTCTATCGGCTCAATTGTTTGAGCGCTTGGCGGATCAGAGCTGCCGCATCGGCCGCCGAGCCGAGTACCTTGAGCGCGGCAGCCACGGCATCGGCGGCCTGCGGCCGGCCGTAGCCGAGCGTCAGAAGGGCGGCAATCGCATCTTGCGCGGCCGGCGGCGCCGATGCCTCGCGTGGTTGCGCCGCAGCCGCTTGCTCCTGCGCCCATGCGCCGCCCGCGGGCGCCTTGTCCTTCAGCTCGACCACGAGCCGGGCGGCGAGCCGCGGCCCGATGCCGGGCGCCCGCGCGATCCACGCCTTGTCCTGCGCGGCGATCGCCGCGGCCAGCTCCTGCGCATTCATCGCGCCGAGAAGGGCGAGCGCCACTTTGGCGCCCACGCCCTGCACCGTCTGCAGCAGCCGGAACCAATCGCGCTCCGCTTCGGTCATGAAACCATAGAGGCGGATCGAATCCTCGCGCACATGGGTTTCGATGGCGAGGCTCGCCGGTTCCCCGACATGCCCCAGATGCAGCAGAGTCGGCGCCGAGCACTGCACGAGATAGCCGACGCCATGCACGTCGAGGATAATGAAATCCTCGCCGATCGTGTCGATCATGCCTTTGAGCTTGCCGATCATGTGCCGCAGATAACAGGGGTTCGACGGTAGCGCGCATGGGTGATCGCGACAGCGAGCGCGTCGGCCGCATCGGCGGAGAGCCCTTGCGGCGCATCCGCCTGCAATTTCGGCAGCAGCACATTGACCATCATGGCGATCTGAATCTTTTCGGCATGGCCGGACCCGACAACCGTCTTCTTGACCAGATTGGCGGCATATTCGACGACCGGCAGGCCGGCGAGCGCCGGCACGACGAGCGCAACACCGCGCGCCTGGCCGAGCTTCAGCGCCGACTGCGGATCTCTGTTGACGAAGACTTCTTCGATCGCCGCCTCGTCGGGCCGGTGGCAGGCGACGATCTCGGCAAGCCCTTCATGCAGCGCACGCAAACGGCTGGCGAGCGGCGCCCTGTCATTCGAACGGACGGTACCGCTCGCGACGTAAGCCAGCCGCGAGCCGACGAGTTCGACGATCCCCCAGCCCATGATGCGCAAGCCGGGATCGATGCCGATGATGCGAATCGCGGCAGCTTCCATGAAGAGCTGTCTACCGCGTCCGAGACGATTTGGCACCTTTGTCCAAAATCCATTTCCAGGCGCCGGCCGCTAGAGCATCCCGCTTTCAAGCGAAACCGCTTGAAAGCGGATAAGATGCTCAAGATTCAAAATGCTAGAGCATCGTTCAAGCGCAAAACCGCATACGCTTTTGCGCACGATGCTCTAGAGCCGATCCCGATCATGTGGAATCGGTTCTACATCAAAGAAGTAGAGCATGTCCGTTATGCGACATCGGGTATACCCGATGTCTAAAATATCGGAAAAGTCGGTCAACTTTTCCGGGACATGCTGCAGCGCAATCATGTGCCGGAGGCGGGCCTTTGCGACGCCCGATTTCGGACCAGCCTCAATTCTCGATCAGCATGCGTCTCAATAGATCGACTTCTTCCGAGAGCTTGCCGTCCGATTTGGCCAGCGCCTCGATCTTGCGGACCGCATGCAGCACCGTCGTGTGATCTCGGCCGCCGAAACGCCGGCCGATCTCCGGCAGCGAGCGCGGCGTCAGCTCCTTGGCGAGATACATGGCGATCTGCCGCGGCCGCACCACATTCGCGGTTCGTCGCGCCGACAGAATGTCCGCGCGGGTCACATTATAATGAGTTGCCACGAGCTTCTGGATCTCCTCGATCTTCACCCGTTTCGGCTCGCGCGCGCGCACGAGATCGCGAATGGCAGCCTCCGCCGCCTCGATGCTGAGCGGCAGGCCGGTCAACGAAGTATGCGCGATGAGCCGATTGACCGCACCATCGAGATCGCGGCCGTTGGTCTGAATGATGCTCGCGACATATGCGATGATCGGCGACGGAATGTCGAAATGCGGATGCAGAAGCTTCGCCGCCGCGACCCGCGCCTCGAGCAGCTTGACCCGCAGCGGTTCATCGAGTGCGCCCATTTCGATGCAGAGACCACCGGCGAAGCGCGAACGGACGCGCTCATCGAGGCTCTCGAGATCCGCCGGCGGACGATCTGCCGCGATGACGATCTGCCGGCGCGCATCGATCAGTGCATTGAGCGTGTGGCAGAACTCCTGCTGGATCCACTTGCCTTGCAGGAATTGCACATCGTCGATGACGAGAAGATCGATCGCGCGCAATTTCTCCTTGAAGGCGATCGCCGTCTGCGCCTTGAGGGCGCTGGCGAAGCCATGCATGAATTTTTCCGCCGTGAGATAGATGACGCGCCGCTTAGCGCTCGTCGCCGCATGGGCGATCGCCTGCAGAAGATGCGTCTTGCCGAGCCCGACCGCGGCATGGATGTAGAGCGGGTTGAAAGAGAGCGGTTCGCCACTTCCGGCAAAGGCGACGTTTTGCGCCGTGGCATGTGCGAGCTGATTTGAACGGCCGACCAGGAAAGTCGAAAAATTCAGCCTCTTATCGAGCGGCGAGCCGGCCAGAACGTCGGTTTCGGCGCTGTCGCGCGCCGCTCGCTTGCCGGCTTTGTCATAGCTCTGCGCCGAACCGCCTTTGACGGCCTCCGCGCCGACCAAGGCACGCTGCGGTGCCGCGCTGTCACAGAATCCGGGGCCGAAGTCCGGCGCGCTTTTCGGCGCATAATCAGCCGCCGGCGCAGCCCGCAAATGCGTCGCCCGCGATGACGAACGCACGCTGATGACGACATCTTTGACATCGCGGAATTCGGCGATGACCGCCGTCAGCAGCCTTTCTGCATAATGCGCCTGGATCCAGCTCTTGAGGAATTTCGTCGGCACCGACACATGCGCGGTTTGCTCGGTGAGCGTCTCGAGTTCCAATCGCGCGAACCAGGAATTGAAAATGGCATCGCCGAGCTCGGCGCGCAGGCGGCAGCAGATCGCCGTCCAGGCCTCGTCGCTTCTCGGTTTGCGCGTTTCAGTAGCGCGCGCGTCGATTTCGCGTCGTTCATTGATTTCGGACCGTTCATTCAGTGTGGGGCGTGGCTTGAGCATTGGGGTCTTCTCGAGCGCAAAAATCCGACCGGCGCTTTGGCGGCGCCAGCATTCATGACGGGAGTTAGGATGAAACAGTCGTCTAGTGCATCAGCACGTCGGCTTGCTTCGATGCCGAGCGGAAGAACGGAATATCAGAAACAGACCTCTGCGGCGAGGCTTGAAGGAGATCATTCGGTAGTGGGCAACGAACTGGTTCATGGCCAAAACTTTCCCCTCCTCGAAATTGCGATTTCGAAGTGTCGTTCCGACGAATCTGGATGAAAAGATCAGGCGCGACGGCTGGAGCTTATAATGCCTCGCGCCGCAGCGAACAGCTTCTTGCTATCATTTTTCTTTCACGTCTTTTTTGGTACAGATCCGCGCTGCGCCGACAAGACGCAGACGGATCAGCGATACTGGAAAAACACGCTCGAGGTTCGCTCGAAGCCTTCGCACAATCGGCAGCACCGGTTGTTAGGAAGAGCTTAACATAGCAGTCGGCCCTCGCAAGGCGATCTTGTCATCAAAGTTTCACCTCGCCTGAGCCGCGCCCATCATCACCCGGCCACACAGCTTTTTCTAACTGGCGTAACCGTCTGATTTCGCGTTGATCGGATTGCCGGTTGAAGAGCTTCCGACACCCTCGCCACTGCTTGGCGGAAATTGCGGTCGGCGCCATGCGCGCTCCGCCGCACCTGACGAAACACCGAGTCAAGCCGAGCCTGGGAGGGCGAAATGAATGCCTTTCTTATAAGCATATGAATTGAATAGAAATTTATTGTGCAGCCAAGAATTGATACGAAAAAAAAGTTATTGCATCGTTTTGGCATGCAGCTGGCGCAAATGCGGCGCGACAAAGCGATCGACATTTTATTGTCGTATCATTATTTTGTTTTGGCCAACTCTAGGTCAATCTCGTGCGGCCGATGCGCAGGCTACGGATCACACGCCCGCCCGCCGGCGCCCGCGATCATCGTGCGCCCATAGATCAACTGAACTTGCCCCGACGTTTCAAAACCGTGCCGAGACGCGCCTGAGCTTGCGCCGCGCTCATGCCTTCAGCAATGCTTCGAGCGTCTCGATCCGGTCCGCTTCATACGCCGGCTTGTCCCAGCGGATCCGGCTGATCCGCGGAAAACGCAGGGCGAGGCCCGATTTGTGCCGGCCAGAACGGTTGACGCCTTCAAAGGTAATTTCGAGAACGAGACCGGCGGCCTTGCCATGGCTGACCTCGCGCACGGGCCCGAACCGATTAGTCGTATGAGCGCGGACATAGCTGTCGAGCTGCCGCAGTTCGTCATCGGTGAAACCGAAATAGGCCTTGCCGACAGGCACCAGGGCTTCATCGTCCTCTCGGTTGTGCCAAACACCGAACGTATAGTCTGAGTAGAGAGACGATCGCTTGCCGTGACCGCGCTGGGCATACATCAGCACGGCATCGATCGTCGCCGGATCGCGCTTCCATTTATACCAATGGCCTTTCGGCCGGCCCGGCAGATAGGGCGAAGAGGCGCGCTTCAACATGAGGCCTTCGATCGCTTCGGCATCGACGCCGGCGCCCGCTGCGGCAGGATCGTGGCGCGCCGCAGCGAGCGCATCCCAGGATTTGCACGCAATCAAAGGCGAGAGATCCAACCGCTCGCACTTGAGTCCGGCGATGAAGATTTCGAGCCGGCGGCGTCTTTCGACGAAAGGCAAGGGCCGCAGGTCTGTGCCGCCCAGCGCGAGCATGTCATAGGCGCGGATATGAGCTGGATAGTCGGCGAGGAGTTTTGCCGAGACGCGCTTGCGGTTGAGCCTTTGTTGGAGGACGCCGAAGGCCTGCGTCAGCCCGTCCCGGACAATCAGCAATTCGCCGTCGAGCGCGAAAGAGGGCGAAGATTCCTGCGCGAGTTCGGCAACGAGATCCGGGAAGGCGCCCGAAATGTCCTCGCCGGTTCTCGAGAAGAGCCTGACGATTTTCCGGCCCTCCGGGCTCTCGCCGACGCAGGCCTGCACACGGATACCATCCCATTTCCATTCGGCGCGAAAATCGTCGAACGGCAATGCCGCGCAGTCTCCAACATCGAGCGCATGGGCGAGCATGACGGAGCGAAAGGGCGCCGGATCGTCTGTCTCGGGTTTGCCAGTGCGACCCTCGAGCCAAGCGAACAATTCGAGATAGGGCGGCGCGAGCGCATGCCACACCTCTTCGATCTCACTCGCCGGGCGGCCGCCGAATTCGGCCGCCGCCTGTTTGGCGAGGCGCGCCGAGACGCCGATCCGCAGCGCGCCGGTGATGAGCTTCAGCAAAGCCCAACGGCCGTTTTCGTCGAGCCCGTCGAGAAAACGCGCAAGAAGACGCGGCTGCTCGATGCTGCCCGCCTGCGTGAGACTAAGGACGACATCGGTGAGGCTCAATGACGACGGATGCGCCTCCGAGCTTTCCGCCGTCGGCCACAGCAGAGCCGCCGTCTCGGACAGATCGCCGACATAATCATAAGAGAGGGCGAAGAGGTGCGGATCGACCCTTTCCTCGATCAGAGCTTTAATGAGCTTCGGCTTGGCGTGACGAAAGCTGAGAGCATCCGTCAGAGCGGCGAGCGCATAGCCGCGGTCAGGATCTTCTGTCGCGCCGAAGTAATCGGCCATCAGCCGGAGCTTGGCGGTCCGCGACGGCTCGAACGCCAGCCGGTCGAGGAGCGCTGCGAAACGGTTCATGCCGAGGCCTCGGGGCCATCCGTCTCTTCATCGCCATAGCCCATGAGATGAAGCGGCGCGGCCGTGATCCCGCGGCTCTGCGCCCAATGCACGAGCGCATCAGGTTCGCCGTGTGTCACGAGGAGCTCGGCACAGCCGGTCTCGAGCACGGTCCGGCACAGCCCATCCCAATCGGCATGATCGGAAATCACGAGCGGCAGCTCGATGCCGCGCTGGCGCGCCCGTGCGCGAATCCGCATCCAGCCGGAAGCAAAGATCTTCCGCGGCTCGGCATCGCCACGCAGCGCAAGATCGGTCAGCGCGCTCGGCGGGCACAGCACGATTTCGCCGGCGAGCTTCGCCATGTCGGCGGCCGCCAGACGGCGCAGCTCGCCGAGCGCCAGTCCGGTGCTGACATAATAATTCGTGAGCTTGGCAAGGCTGTCGTGGAGGAAGATCGGCCTGTCATAGCCTGCAGCGCGCAGCATCGAGATGAGCCGCTGCGCCTTGCCGAGGGCGTAGGCGCCGACGAGATGGCAGCACTCGGGAAACAGCCGCAACGAGGCGAGGAGCTTGCCGATTTCACCACTGGGCTCGCCATGGCGAAAGACCGGCAGCCCAAAAGTCGCTTCAGTGATGAAACAGTCGCAAGAGATGGGCTCAAAGCCGGCGCAGGTCGGATCGGCCTGGCGCTTGTAATCGCCCGAAACGACGATCCGCCTTCCGCCGCGGGCGAGGAGGATCTGCGCCGAGCCGAGCACATGGCCGGCGGGATGAAAGCTGACCGTGACCTCGCCGAGCCGCAGGCTTTTGCCGTAGCCGATCGCTTGCGTCTCGCCGGCGAAATCGGCGCCGCAGCGCAGCGCCATGATCGCCAGCGTTTCCTGGGTGGCCAGAACTTTGTCATGGCCCGGACGGGCGTGATCGGAGTGGCCGTGGGTGATGAGTGCGCGCGGCACCGCGCGCAGCGGATCGATGTAAAAGTCGCCGGCGCTGCAATAGAGCCCGGCGGCAGTGAGGGTGAGAAGTTCCGCGCCGACCATGCTGCAGCAGAGATAGGCGCAGCGTCATGTTATTTTCAGGGGTTGTTTCGAGCTGGGCCGAGCATGGAGCGGCCGAACAAGGAAGGCCCCGCCGCAGGCGGCGGGGCCGATCTCGTCACATTTGAGCTCGCCACAATGCGTGAAGGCGTGAAGCGAGCCGATCATCCCATGCTGCAGGACGCTCGGGCGCTCCGCATGATAGGATCAGCCTTGCGGGCAGACCTCGACTCTCCGGTAACCTATGAAATGGTGATGCTTATTATAGACCCGCCGGCGGACGTAATGGCAACCGCCATAACCCGGGTAGCCGTAGCCATAGCCGTAGGGATAGCCGTAGCCATAGCCGTAGGGATAACCGTAGCCATAATCATAAGGATAACCATAGTAATAGGGCCAACCCCAACCGCCGCCCCAACCCCAGCCGCCACCCCAGCCGCCGCCCCAGCCGCGGCCGCCCCAGCCGTGGCCGCCCCAGCCATGGCCACCCCGCGCAGCCGCAGGGGTCGATGTCGCGGCGACAGTCGCCGCACCCATAGCCAAGGCGGCCACTGCGGCCACGAGCGTCTTTTTCAATATTGTCGACATGATCTGCCCCTTTGCTCTCGATCGGCCGGCCGGTTGGCGTGATTGCACCTCTCATGCAATCTTGAGCGGTTCCGGCCGGACCACAATTGAGTCCGATGGTTTGGCTGAGCTCAGCCCGCGGCCGCCGAAGCATGGCTGCGGTCGCAAGGTTCAGCCGCCGAGCTGGCTCCGCTTGTCTGAACAATCTCTCGCGAGCGGCAAGCGACGTTCTGCCAGGTTTCTGCCCTTAGGGCTGTCGGCTTAGTAGGGCTAATAGGGATAGCCATAGCCGTATGGATAGCCGCAGCCGTAGCCATAGCCGTATGGATAGCCATAGCCATAGCCGTAACACGGATAGCCCCAGCCTCCCCAGCCATAGCCATAGCCTCTTCTGCCACGCCAGCCATAGCCTCTGCCAAAGTGGCCTCTGCCACCCCAGTGGCCATGGCCGCCCCAGCCATGGCCATGGCCCCCGCCATGGCCGTGAGCAGCCGCGGGAGTCGATGTCACGGCGACGGTCGCACCCATAGCCAAGGCGGCTACTGCGCCCACGAGCGTCTTTTTCAACATTGTCGACATGGTCTGCTCCTTTACTCTCGATCGGCGGCCCGGTTGTGCGTGATTGCACCTCTCGTGCAATCTTGAGCGGCTCCGGACAGACGATAGCTGCGGTCCGATGGCTTGGCTGAGTTCATCCCTTCAGCCGCCGAGAACTCACCCCACCGCACACGGCGGGGCTCGATCAGAAAGTGGCGATTGCCGATCGCTCAGTCGCACCGGTAGCCGATCAAATTTCCGTAATAGTCGTATGCCGGGTAATGGCAGGCGCGATAGCCGCCATAATAATAAGGGTAGCCATTGCCATAACCATAATAGGGATAGCCGTAGCCATAGCCGTAATAGGGCGCGGCGAGAGCTGCGCCGAGCGCGAGTCCGCCGAGAAGCCCGACTCCGCCCCATCCCCAACCACCACCCCAGCCCCAGCCACCATAATGGCCCCAGCCGCCGCGGAAGGCAGCCGCAGGAGTTGATGTCGCGGCGACTGTCGCACCAATAGCCAGGGCGGCTACTGCGCCCACGAGCGTCTTTTTCAACATTGTCGACATGATCTCCTCCTTTACTCTCGATCGGTCGGCCGGTTGGCGCGATTACACCTCTTACGCAATCTAGAGCGGCTCCAGCCGGACGATAATGCAGTCCGTCGGTTTGGCTGAGCTCGGCCTGCAGCGCCGAAGCGTCGGCGCGGCGGAAGTCCGGAGCCAAGGATCTTGCCAACACAGCAAACCACAAGGAAGTTGAACTTGCGATGAATAGGGTTTGCGTCCCATTGGCCCTTGCTTGGGCCCTTGCTTGAAAATGGACAAGGGAACGCGCCACGGCAAGCTGCACGCGGAATCGTGATGAATCTTTTAAATGAATTTCGTCCTGCATTGCGCTCATCCGCGATCTCATCGCCGACCGGCGCTATGTTGTTGCCTATGCGGCAGACGCGCTTTTCAATCCGCCGGCCGCACGATCATGTCTTGTTTGATGAACGGGTGAGGGCCAGCCTGTCACGCGTGGTCGTGGCGAGCAGAGTCTCGACCCGGCCGGCGAGGCTTGCAAGAAGCCAGGGGAGGATGATTTCCAGACGCACCGAGTCGGACGCCACATCGATCTGGGCTCTGACCTCCTGCGCCAGCGCGACGACCCTTATGTTGGCGGCATCGCCCGTCCAATTCACTTCCGAATGGGCGAGCTTGTCGACATAGGCGCTTTTCAACTGCTCGATCTCGAGCGCGATGCGGCGGCGTGCCTCGTCTTTGCCGAGAGCGTGCGGCAGGGTGATCACGATCGATTTCGACATTTCGGCCTCTTTGGTCGCGTCTCCGCGCTTGCTCCTTCATCGCCATCGACGCTGAAACGCTCTAAAAGGAGACGCATGAAAATCCGTCCGCGCGCAACACGGATTGCTGATAGAACTGCTTCTCATAGGCCTTGCGGATCGCGTCGATCCCAGCCTCCGACTGCGCATCGCGAACATACCAGATGAGCAGCCCGCGGGAAGTCTCTTTGATGGTCCTGGTCTTGCCTTTGCGCCATTGGCCATAGCCGGAAAGGAGGCTGAAGCCATCGGGAAAGCAGGGCGTGACTTGCTTGGCAAGAAAAGTGGCGAAAGCCTTTTTACTCACACCGCGTCCGGCGCCGAAGAGAAGCTCGAGCCGCGCCATTCACTGTGGCGGCGGCGTGATCCCGAGCACGGCAGCGATGCCGAGAACCAAGATTCCAAGCACCAGTTCGATCGCCACGCTCCTGCGAAGCCGGACGATTTGCTTCATTCCCTTCGAAGTCGCAATGCGCAGCCGCGGCATTGCGACGAAACGATTGAAATAAGCCAGAGCCAGCATCACCGCGACCACCAGCACCTTCAAGACCAACACGTCGCCATAGGCTGTGTAGAAAAACTTGTCGAACGAGCCGGCGATGCGGAAGCCCGCGTTGGTTACGCCGCTGATGACGATCAAAGTAACCGCGACCATCGCCATCAGGGAATAGCGCGACAAAATATCGAGCGTCCACTCGCGCGCTTCGTGCGCGTTCGAATGCTGCTGCTCGACAAGGGCGAAGAGCAGCGGCGGAAGGCCGCCGACCCAGGCGGCTGCGGCGAACATATGGATGCAATAGGCGATGATCATCGCGGCGCCATAAAGACCCGCGCCGCCTTCCGCGGCATGGCCGAGCCACGCCTGGCTGATCAAGAGCAAGGCGCCGATGCAAAAATGCGCCGCGAACCAGATGCGGCTTGTCGAGGGGATGACGGCGATCGCGACGGCTGCCGCAAACAGAATCAAACGCAGCATCGCCACCGGGCCGAACGGCGTCTCGAAAAAGAAGACGCGCAGAGTATCGGGATCGACGACGCTGCTCCAGCCATTTGCCATGTTCGCCAAAATTCCGGCGAGCCAGGCGACGCCGGACATTGCCGCCACCGGCGCCGCGACGCGCAGCAGAATTGCTGTCGCGTGCAGCGTACTCGGCAAAGCGCCGGAGCCGGCCGACGACCGCTCGCGTCCCATGTAAAACCAGAAGAATGAGGACCCGAACAGGACGAAGACCGATGTGAAATGGATCCAACGCGAGATGACGAGGAGTTGGAAGAGTGTCATTTGCGGCCTCCCTCGTGCTGTTCCCGATCGGAATTGTTCGAAGTGAAGCGATCGCAACTTCGGCGGCGGGCCACCATGCCGCGAACCGTCTGCCACCGAACTCGGGCTTGCCCGAGTTCGGTGGATGGCCTGCGCCTCAGGGCGCGACGGTAAATTTATAGGTGCCCGAGGTATGATGTGTGTCGACCGAAACCACGTGCCAGCTCACCGTATAGGTGCCGGGCTTCAGCGCATGGCCGAGCCGGACGAGGAGCACATTCGGTTGGCCCGGAGCTATTCGCGGCTTGCCGATTGCGACGGGTCCGCCCGGGCCGGCGAGACCCACGCCGGAAAAGGCGAGCACGATATTTTCCGTGAAACGCAGCTGGAGTTCGCTCGGCGAGCCCTGCACGGTTGCGCCAACCGCTGGAACGGCTCTGTCCAGGAAGGCGTGGGCGAAGGCTGCTGTCGCTGCAAAGCTGCAAGCGAAAGCCGCGACGGGAAGAAGTCTCATGAAACGTTGCATAGTGGTCTCCTCAGTAACTTGCGGCGCGAGTCGGCGGCCCGAACAGCGGTTTGCCGATCGAGTTGGGAGCGATGTCGTCGAGAAAGAAGTCCAAGACGGCCAGCGCACCGACATGTCTGCCGCTCGCCTCGTTGACCGGAATCTGCGCCATGACGCCGATCTCGAAATATTGGCCGATGTAGTAGACCGAGGGGCCGACGACACCGGTCGTTTCATGGACCCATTGGCCGGGGATCGACGGACCGGTGTTCGACACGGGTGAGCTGAAAATGCCTTCGAACGAAGGGATGAGCTTGCTGAAGAACTCCGGGACCTGTTGAATGTAGGAGTTCTGGTAGAGCAGGCTGTATTGCAGCGTCGCGCCATAGGTCAGAACGGTGGGGTTCAGGCTCCCGTCGGCATTGATGCTGAGGGTCGGGATGGAATAGTCCATCTCGCCGGTGATCGCGAAGGGCCGCAGCCAGTCGCTCTGAAGATCACCGAAGCCCTTGCCGATATAGAGCTTCGGCGTGACGGTCGTGAACGGATCTGAGGGGAGTGAGGCGCTGGCAGGGCTGCCTGTGCTGCCCCATTCGATGTTCGTCGCCCCGGCAATGATGAATTCATGTTCGGGGTTTTGATAGAAGACATATTTCAGCTGCGTTTCGATATTGGCCCATCCCTGGGCGCTCGGATTTCTCTGCCACGTATATCCTTCAGAGCCGATCGAAATTCCCAAATCGGCCGTGATGGTTTTCGCATATTCCCAGCCGAGGCTATAGGAATCGGGCTGCGATGTTCCGTCTGGATTGAGGCCCCCAGGCATAACAGCGAAGGCGGGCAGCGCCAATTCGTCGTTGACGCCGGGATCGTCGATGGTGAGCGTCGCCGGAAACACTCTGTTGCCGACGATCGTATGTGCCTCGGCCGACGTGATGGTTGCGGCAAGAGCCAAGCATATGAGGAGAGCGGCGCCGAGCGCCGTTGCTACCGCAGGCGGTAGGCATGGAAATATTTTCATGGAGATAGACCTGAACGGGCGCCGGTCGGTGACGCAACGCCGAAGGACAGCATGAATGACCGCCGTGCGGGCCGCCGCCATGCGTGATCCGCTGCGCAGAACACACGAAGGGCGAGAGGCCGGCGCCGGGCTCGTGAAGAAGGCTCGAGAAGGCTTCGCTTAGAAAAACGAAAGCGCTTCTCTTTCTTCAGGCTGAAGCGGGAGGGCCGCGCGGCGGCGCGCCGGCCGGAAAGCGGGCGGCTTGGGGAACAATGAATGGCGCTGGTTCCGTCGGCGCCGAAACGGCATGGAAGCTATCGAGCCCGCTGAGCGAAGGCGCCATGACCATCGCGGCATGGCAATGGACCGTGCAGAAAGGGCACTCATGATGCTGCGCTGGCGCATGATCGCCCTGCGTCTGCGCCGAGCCGTCGTCGCTCTGCCCATGGCAGATCGGGAATAGGCTCAGAGCGAATGCCGGATCGGCAGAAACCGGCAAGCCCCAAGTGCAGAGGCCCACGGCCGCAATCTGCACGTAAAGCGCGAGAATTGCGAGCCAAGCCGCAAACTGGCGACGCGCGGAGCCGGCCGCGCGAAGCGCCGCCTGCCGAGAAGGCCATGCTTTACAATGATCCGCCACGCCCTACGTCCCCGTCCCGGCGCGATCATATCAGCTTCGCGCAGCTTGGAAAGACCGCAGTCGCGATTCAATTGACGCGGGGAGATCAGGAGCCAAGCTCGCTGCCTGGGCGCGGAAGGCAATCGATACCGGGCAAGCTGCGGGCCTTAGTTTCCCGCACCCCATTGCGCGCCGATCATTTCCTCGGCGATTCCAGTCGAGACTGCCGGCGAGGCCGGAAACAGACGAACAAGGTGATATCAAATGATTGATGAATTATTGGAAATCGTTTGGGAGCTTGCGAAGTTCATCTTCGGATTTCTTCCTTGGCTCGCTTTTCTATTTTTACCGACGAACAACTGGGAATCGCTGCGGAGAGCGGTTGTAATATGTTTGATTCTTTCTGTCGTCTTCTCATGGAAACAGTTGCGCCATCTCTTCATTCTGCAGTGGGCCACCGTGGCGTTCTTTTTTCTCGCCGCCATATCATTTTATGGCTTCGAGTGGATTTGGCTGGCTAAGCACATGGCTCTCATAACAAATGCCTTTCTGGATGGCATTATCTGGCTCACCGTGCTGATAGGTAAACCGTTCACGCTGCAGTACGCGCGAGCTGAGCTGCCGCAGGAACGATGGTACGATGAGGATCTCGTTCGCAGTTCGCGGTCTATCGCCATCTTCTGGGGCATTCTCCTCCTCATCCCCACGGTTTTGAATGCCTTTCAAATTCTTTATCCCGCCGCACTGCCGAAGACTTTCTATTTTTCTATGAGCGTATTTGGCATTGTTCTTGGGACATTTTTTACGGTTTTCTACAAGCGCCTGAAAAGAAAACAGCGGGAACAGCGGGCTAAAGCATGATCTGAGCGAGCTCAGTCCGATGGGTCGTCGAAACAACCTTTGCTTGGCTTGGCCGCTGTCGTCGGTTAGCCAAGGACTTCGAGCGTACAATTGAAAATGCGGTCGCTTGGGTCTTCATCGCGCATATCCGAACCTTAACTCGACGGCTTGCCAGGGCTTGATCTCGCAAGATCATTTTGAGTCAGCCTCTTACAGTCGGGCATCTTTCCGCGTCAAAGGGGACAGTCCGGCCATGACGCCCTCATCCCGCCAGCCTGAACCGCTTCAGCCGCAGCGCATTGGTGACGACGAAGACGGAAGAGAATGCCATGGCACCGGCGCCGAGCATGGGCGAGAGCAGAATGCCCGCGGCGGGATAGAGCGCGCCGGCGGCGACCGGAATCAGCACGATATTATAGGCGAAGGCCCAGAAGAGATTTTGCGCTATGTTGCGCATCGTCGCGCGGGAGAGCGCCACCGCCGCCACCACCGCATCCAGCTCGCCGCTCATCAAAACGACATCGGCGGATTCGATTGCTATGTCCGTGCCCGTGCCGACGGCAATGCCGGCATCGGCGGCAGCCAGCGCCGGCGCATCATTGATGCCGTCGCCGACGAATGCGAGCTGCTTGCCGCCGGCGCGCAGATTCTCGACCGCTGCCACCTTGCCCTCGGGCAAAACCTCGGCAACGACTTTCTCTATGCCAAGGCCGCGCGCGATCGCCTCTGCCGTCGCCCGGCGATCGCCGCTCACCATGGCACAGGTGAGTCCTAACGCTTTCAGTGCTGCGATCGCCCGCGGCGCCGAAGCTTTTATCGGATCGGCGACGGCGAAAATGCCGGCAAGTCTGCCGTCCACGGCTGCAAAGAGCGGCGATTTACCCTCGTGCGCGAGCCGCGCGGCTTGGTCAGCGAATGCTGCGATGTCGATTCCGAGTTTCGCCATGAAGCGATCGGCACCGAGTGCGATCTTCTCCGCACCGGCACGCGCCGTGACCCCCAAGCCGGGCGTCGCCTCGAAATCCTCGGCCTTTTCTATCTCGAGCCCACGCTCTTTCGCAGCAGCGACGATCGCCTTGCCGATCGGATGTTCGGAATTCATCTCGACCGCAGCGGCAAGCGCCAAAACATCATCCTCTTTGAAACCCGGCGCGACGAAAAGATCCGTCAATTCCGGGTGGCCTTTGGTCAGCGTGCCGGTCTTGTCGAAGGCGATGATCTCGACCTCGCGCAGGCTTTGCAGCGCGGCGCCCTGGCGGAACAATATGCCGAGCTCCGCCGCACGGCCGGTTGCCACCATGATCGAGACCGGCGTCGCAAGCCCCATGGCGCAGGGGCAAGCGATGATAAGGACTGACACCATATTGACGAGCGCGTAAGTGAAGGAAGGCGGCGGCCCAAAGATGAACCAGACGATGAAGGTCAGCGCCGCAACGCCCATCGCCGCCGGCACGAACCAGGCGGTGACTTTGTCCGCCAAAGCCTGGATCGGCAATTTCGCGCCCTGCGCCTGTTCGACCATTTTGATGATGCGCGCGAGCACGGTGTCGGCGCCGGTCTTCGTCACTTTGAAGGTGAGGCTGCCGGATGTGTTGATCGTGCCGCCGACGACCTCTTCGCCGGTGCTTTTGCGGACCGGCTGCGGCTCGCCCGTCAACATGGATTGATCGACGAAGGAGGAGCCTTCCACCACTTCACCGTCGAGCGGGATGCGATCGCCGGGACGGATAAGCACGAGATCGCCGGGCACGATCGACGCAAGCTTCACTTCGACCGGCACGCCATTGCGCATCAGCTGCGCCGTCTGCGGCCGCAGACCGAGCAGATGCTCGATCGCGGCCCCAGCGACGCCTTTCGCGCGCGCTTCGAGCACGCGGCCGAGCAAGATGAGCGTGACGATGACGCCCGCCGCTTCAAAATAGACATGCGCCGTGCCGGCAGGAAAAAGCTGTGGCGCGAAGGTCGCGACGCATGAATAGGACCAGGCGGCGAAAGTGCCGAGCGCGACCAGCGCATTCATATCCGGCGCCCCATGTAAAAGCGCCGGCACGCCTTTCGCGAAGAACCGCAGCCCCGGGCCAAAGAGAATGAGCGTCGCCAGCGCCCATTCGAATACATGCCACGTGAAGAGGCCGATGTGTTGGTCGATGAATGTTTGGAGCGGCGGAAAGAACTCCGGCGCCATAGCCATTGCGACGAGCGGCACTGTCAAAATCGCCGCCTCGACGAGGCTCTTCACCAGGCTCTTCATTTCCGCTGCATGGCGATCTTGCGCAGGCTCTGCCGCTTCGATCGGACGCGCCTCATAGCCGGCCCGCGCGACCGCCTGCTCGAGCGTCTCCACCGCAACCGTGCCGGAAAGATAAGAGACATTGGCGCGTTCCGTCGCCAGATTGACATTGGCGGAAAGAACGCCGGGCTGCTTCTTGAGCACGCGTTCGACACGGTTCACGCAGGAGGCGCAAGTCATGCCTGAAATCGAAAGTTCGACCGTTTCGACCACGGGCGTATAGCCGGCATTGCGGATCGCGCTCGCGACCGCATCGATGTTCGCCGGACCGGAGAAATGCACCTCGGCGCGTTCCGTCGCGAGATTGACGAAAGCCTCGCCGACGCCCGGCACGGCACGGATCGCTTTTTCGACCCGCGCGACACAAGAGGCGCAGCTCATGCCTTCGATCATGAGCGTCACGCTCGCGCCTCTCTGATCGTTCGGCACGGCGATATCGGAGGCGGCAGAAGGAGAGACGGAAGAAGACTGCATGGGTTGCTGTCTTTCGATGCACATTTACAACGGCTATATATATAGGATCTCGGCTGCATTTTCGACACCGCGCCGCATGCCTCTATGGTATGGGAAGCACGGAACGGCCGACCGCGATGAAGGAGCGCAACCGTGCAAAGATTTAAAGTTCCCGACATGACCTGCGGCCATTGCGTGCAGACGATCGAGACCACCATCAAGGGCCTCGATCCCGCCGCAGTCGTCGCTTGCGATCTCGATCGCAAAGAAGTGACGGTGACGACGGGAATAGCCGCCGAGCGCATCGCTGCGGCCCTCGCCGATGTCGGCTTCGAGAGCGAGACGCTCGCCGCCTGATCTGGACGGATGACGAAGGTGCATCGCAGATCGCGAGCCTGCCGTGCCGCCGGTGGCGCCGGCTCCGCTCAATGCGATCTTCACCGCGACTGGCGGGCGCAGCGGCCAATTGCCGACCCGCGATCAGCTCACCAGCGGCTGATGCTGAGCTGGCCGCGCCTTCCTTCTCCCGCTTGCGGGAGAAGGTGCCGAACGGAGTGAGGCGGATGAGGGATCTAGAAAATTGCACCGCCCCCTCATCCGACCCGGCCAATAGCCCGTCGCTTGCGACGGGCGTCGCAAGCGACGCCCTATGGCCGGGCCACCTTCTCCCGCAAGCGGGAGAAGGTTTGCGCCCACATCTTCTTGCAAAGGAAAAGCACCCGTCATAGGTATGGCCGCCCGGACCAAAGCGAGGCAGATCAGGCGGCATGAACAAGACCTATCCGGACACCCGTTCCGCTCTGGCGGATCTCCTCAAGGACGGCATGACCGTGATGTCGGGCGGCTTCGGGCTTTGCGGCACGCCGCAGAGCCTGATCGAGGCCGTGCGTGATCTCGGCGCCAAGGGCCTCACCGTCGTTTCCAACAATGCCGGAGTCGACGGCCTCGCGCTCGGCATTCTGCTCGAGGCGAGACAGATCAAGAAAATGATCTCCTCCTATGTCGGCGAGAACAGGCTCTTCGCCGAGCTGTTCCTCTCCGGTGAGCTCGAGCTCGAATTCAATCCGCAAGGAACGCTGGCCGAGCGCATCCGCGCCGGCGGCGCCGGCATCCCCGCCTTCTTCACCAAGACGGGCGTCGGCACGGTCGTCTCCGAAGGCAAGGAATTGCGCGATTTCGACGGCGAAACCTATGTCATGGAGCGCGGCCTTACCGCCGATATCGCTCTGGTACATGGCTATATCGGCGATACCGAAGGCAATCTCGTCTATCGCAAGACCGCGCGCAATTTCAATCCGATCATGGCCATGGCCGGCAAGGTGACGGTCGCCGAGGTGGAATATCTGGTCGCGCCCGGCGAAATCGATCCGGACGCGATCCATACGCCCGGCATATTCGTGCAGCGCATCGTCCATGTCCCTAATGCAGCAAAGCCGATCGAAAAACGCACGACACGCCCAAAAGTGGCGGTCTGAGGAGGAATCAATGGCCTGGACCAGGGACCAGATGGCCGAACGCGCGGCCAAGGAATTGCGCGACGGCTATTATGTCAATCTCGGCATCGGCATTCCGACGCTTGTCTCGAATTTCATCCCGCCCGGCATGCAGGTCCAATTGCAGAGCGAGAACGGCATGCTCGGCATGGGTCCCTTCCCTTATGAGGGCGATGAAGATCCAGACCTCATCAATGCCAGCAAGCAGACCGTCACCGAATTGCCGACGACGAGCTATTTCTCGTCGGCCGACAGTTTCGCCATGATCCGCGGCGGCCATATCGATCTCGCCATTCTCGGCGCGATGGAGGTCGGAGAAAATGGCGATCTCGCCAATTGGATGATCCCCGGCAAGATGGTGAAGGGCATGGGCGGCGCGATGGATCTCGTCGCCGGCGTCAAACGCGTCGTCGTCGTCATGGAACATACGGCGAAGGGCGAGCCCAAGATCCTGCGCCATTGCACGCTGCCGCTCACCGGCTCCAATGTCGTCGACATGATCATCACCGATCTCGGCGTCTTTACGATCGACAAGGCGGGCGACACGGGCATGTGCTTGATCGAGCTCGCGCCCGAGGTGACGCTGGACGAAATCACCCGCAAGACCGAAGCCGTTTTCACGGTCCATCCCGCGCTCACCTCGCAGGCGGCGTGACGTCATGCGCGGACTTGATCCGCGCATCCAGGAACGCGCTGCGCGACGAGTCCGCCCCATGCCCGGAATAAACTAATCAATGGCGCCTGGATGCGCGGATCAAGTCCGCGCATGACGCGCTTAGGCGAGCACCCCGCCTGACCGGGAGGAATTCCTGCCCCACTATGGCGGAGACTCCCGCGTCATCCTTGCGCCGATGCCTCAAGAGTCAACAACCGGCTTAAGGGCGATGTAAGACCTATCGGCAAACATGGGTCGGCGTTCTTTAAGCTCCGGCCCAGCCTCATGTTTCGCTCGATCTTTCTCATAGTCATCGCGGTGACATTGGCGAGCCTTGCCGCGACCTCCTTTCTCGCCGGGCGGATCGCGCAGCCGCAACTGGTCCAATCGATCTTCGACCTCGTGCCATCCGCTGCGCCGCGGCGACTGGAGAACATTCGAGGCAGCAGCTCTGCGGCGACCGGGCCCCGGCAGATCGCGATCGCGCCCGACCGCTCCGGCAATTATCTGACCGAGGTCGAAATCGACGGCTATCTGGTCCGCATGGTGGTCGATACGGGGGCGACCTATGTCTCCCTCACCAATGATGATGCCAGCGCCATCGGCATTCGCCCTGCCCCGGCCGACTTCAGATATCGCACGATGACCGCCAATGGCACCGGTGTCGCGGCGAAGGTCCGCCTCCGCACGCTGCGCCTCGGCCAGATGGAGATCGATGATGTCGAGGCCTTTGTCATGCCGCCCGGCGTTCTGCGGACCAGCCTCTTGGGCATGAGCGCGCTCAACCGGCTCGGCTCGGTCGAAATTTCAGACGGCCAGCTGGTCTTGCGGCAATAGCGCGCCGGCCCCCGGCTCTCCTCCGCTAGAGCGTATTCCGATCGAATGGGATCATTCGATCGACAAGAATACGCTCAAAATCAATAAGCTGGAGCATGTTCTCATCGGAAAAGTCTATCAACTTTTCCGGAACATGCTCTGGCCGCCGGCCGGGGAAATGTCCGGGATTTCCGATGAAATGAGCCCGGCCTTGGAGCGCAAGCCGCCTTGGCCTCTTGATAAGCTTGCTCTGTGCTGTCTCTTTGGCCAAGCGCCGGCAAATCCCCCTCTGTGCTCGATGGCTGCGCCCAGAAATCGAAAAATCGGATTATGGTAAGCAATCGGTGCATGCCGTATCGGCAAAGTGAGGCCGCTTTTCCCGGACACGCTTTTGTGATTCCTTGGGTGATCGCTTGGCCCCGGCTCGCGGCACCGATCCGCCCGCCAGGGCCTTCCATATCCAGCCTCGAAGAGGGTTTTTCATGTTTCCGAAGCCGGAGCCCGCGCTCAGCCCCAATACTTATGCTTACGAACAAACCCCGATGGTGAAGGCGACGGGCTTTCGCGAATATGACGCGCGCTGGCTCTTCGAGAAAGAAATCAATCTCATGGGCGTCGAGGCTCTCGGCCTTGGCCTGGGGACGCTGCTCAAGGAAATGGGCGTGAGGCCCGAAATCGTGACCGGCCATGATTACCGAAGCTATTCCTCGTCGATCAAATATGCGCTGACGACGGGCCTGATGGCGGCGGGCATCAAAGTCCATGACATCGGCCTGGCGCTTACGCCCATGGCCTATTTCGCGCAATTCGATCTCGACGTGCCGGCGGTGGCCATGGTGACCGCCTCGCATAATGACAACGGCTGGACGGGCGTGAAGATGGGGGCGCAGCGGCCGGTGACTTTCGGGCCGGATGAGATGGGCCGATTGAAGGAAATCGTGCTTTCGGGCAGCTATCGTTACGCCGATGGCGGCGGCTATCGCTTCGTTGCGGATTTCCCGGCGCGCTATATCGCGGATCTCACCAATCGCCGCCGGTTCCAGCGTGCGTTCAAAGTGGTCGTCGCCTGCGGCAATGGCACGGCCGGGGCATTTGCGCCAAATGTCCTTGCCAAGCTCGGCTGCGATGTCGTTGCGCTCGACACCGAGCTCGACTTCACCTTCCCGCATTACAATCCCAATCCGGAAGATCTGCAGATGCTCCATGCCATGGCCGCCAAAGTCCGCGAAGCCGGCGCCGATCTCGGCCTCGGCTTCGACGGCGATGGCGACCGCTGCGGCATCGTCGACAATCGCGGCGAAGAGATTTTCGCCGACAAGATCGGCGTCATGCTGGCGCGGGACCTCTCGAAACTCCATCCGAACGCCACCTTTGTCGTGGATGTCAAATCGACGGGACTGTTCATGACCGACCCGGTGCTTTTGCAGCATGGGGCCAAGGCCGATTATTGGAAGACCGGCCATTCCTACATCAAGCGCCGCGTCACCGAGCTCAAGGCGCTTGCCGGCTTCGAGAAATCCGGCCATTTCTTCTTCAATGCGCCGATCGGCCGCGGCTATGACGACGGCCTGGTGACCGCGATCCACATCCTCGACATGCTCGATCGCAACCCCGGCAAGTCGATGGCCGATCTCTATAAGGATCTGCCCAAAACCTGGGGCTCGCCGACCATGTCGCCCTATTGCCCCGACGAAAAGAAATATGGCGTGGTCGAGCAAGTGCTGGCCAAGATCAAATCCATGCAGGAAAAGGGTGCGCCTTTGATCGGCCAGCCGATCCGAGATGTGATCACCGTCAATGGCGTGCGCGTGACGGTCGCGGACGGCACCTGGGGCCTGGTGCGCGCCTCCTCCAACAAGCCGGAACTCGTCGTCGTGGTCGAAAGCCCGGTGTCGGAAGCGCATATGCGCGACATGTTCGCCGCGCTCGATGCGATCCTGCGCGAACATCCCGAAGTCGGCGCTTACAATCAGACGATTTAGAGTCTTAGCTAAAGGCTTCGAGCGTCTCGAAGCACGCGGGCTTCGACATTATTTTGTCGCCTGCGCGTTATGGGCCTGGATCTGCCCGGCGACCTGACTGAAATAGGCCGGATCATCGCCAAGCCGGGCAGTCGGCTGGCAGCGCGGCGCGCAGCTGTAGGATTGCCGCTCCATGCCGCGCTGGACGACGAGCGCATTGGAGCCGGCGACGACCCTTATCTCCGATTGGGCGACCGGCGTGCCATTGGCGTCGAGCGCAATGAAATTGGTTTCACCGAAGCCCTTGCCGGTGAGGACCATGGTCGCCCCGCCTTTCAGCAAAGTGGCATCCGCAATCATCGGATTGCCGATGACCAGGGTTCTCGTTCTGGCAGGAACTTTGACGATGCGCGCCTGATCAACAATCACCGTCAGGGTTTCTTCGGCCGAAGCCGTGCCTCCTGTCAGCCCGCTCAAGCAACAGCAAACAAGACCCGCCTGCGCCATACGACGCATGGATCGAAGGATCGAAGGCCGCGAGCCCACGGGAAGCCTCTCAGACTGAACGCAACATGCCCCATGTGATACCGAAATGGTGAATAATTGCTGAAGGTCGGGGACGGGGAGAGGTTCGCGATCGCGGAGCGCGCTGTGCTGGCGGATGGCGAGCCGGCGAAACAGCCCCGGCCTTCGAATTGGCAATCGGCGCCTAAGAAATCGCCGATCAGGTTAACGTCATCGCAACGACTGGTTCGTAGGCTGAAGCGGTTCCAGCAAGGTAAGCTGCAAGCCCTTGGACTGGAATTGTGGATGAGTTAGGAACCAGGAGTACCGTAAATGAAAAAGATTTTCGCCCGCTTCGCTGCCGACGAAACCGGCGTGACCGCTATTGAATATGGTCTGATCGCCGGTCTGATCGCCGTCGTCATCATTGGCGCCGTGACCACTCTCGGCAACAACGTCGCCGCCAAGTTCACCACTGTTGGCGCCGCCCTGAACTGAATTCCAGTTCGCGCGCCAGAATTCATCCTGATTGGGTGGACCGCTCGGACGATCCACCCAATCAGCAAACTCGGATCACCGATCGAACACATCAGCCATGTCGTTGCCGGAGCGGTCTGCCGGCTTTTCCGCGTCATGTGCCATAACTTATCGAATGAGCGCATTTTTGGACGGCGAGCCGGTATCCGGTCGGCCTGAAAATGATCTACGAAGACGCGGTTAAGAAAAGGTAAACCCATCTCCTCTAGCCTCAAAAAGGCTTGTTCCCCTGGCGCGCCGTCAAACATGAATTGAGCGCACCAACCAGCATGAGGCGGTTTCGGTCGAATGGAATTTTCCATCATCCTTCCAGGCGCGACGCTGGTTCTCTTCCCGGCGCTCATGGTCTTCGCCGCCTTTTCGGATCTCTTTACGATGACGATCTCGAATTGGGTGTCGATCGCCCTCGCTCTCGCCTTCTTTTTTCTCGCTTTCGCGCTCGGCGTGCCGCTCGGCGACATCGGCCAGCATATCCTCTGCGGGCTCGCCGTATTGACTTTGACCTTCCTGTTCTTCGCCTTCGGCTGGATCGGCGGCGGCGATGCCAAGCTCGCTTCCGCTACGGCGCTGTGGCTCGGCTTCGACCATCTCTTGGACTACGGCCTCTACGCCGCGCTGTCGGGCGGCGCCTTGACGCTCTTGATTCTGATGCTGCGCCGCTGGCCGCTGCCGCCCGCCCTCGTCACCCATGACTGGATCGCGCGGCTGCATGATAACGACAACGGCGTGCCCTATGGCATTGCGCTCGCCATCGCTGGCCTTCTCCTCTACCCGGAAACCAGGATCTGGCTGTCGGCGGCAAGTTTTTGAGATGCGTCGTCCGACGGGAGCGAATTGAACATATTCGATTAACCTTAATTTGACGTTTGCATGCTCGAATCCGCGCAGAATTCGCTTGCCGCGCGTCACCCGAGCCAACCATGAAAACAACACGTCTCCTGATTCTTGGGACCGCACTCGCCGCGGGCGTCGGGGCGGCGGTCATGGTTGCCACGTCGAAGCCGCCCCAGCCCGGCAAGCCGGCGATCGTGCGGGCTCGGGTGGTGAACGACGATGTTCTCGTCGCAGCCAAGCCTCTGGCGCTCGGCGAAGTGATTCAGGATGGCGATTTGCGCTGGCAGAGCTGGCCCAAGGCGAATGTGCCGCCGAACGTCATCGAAAAAAGCAAGATGCCGGACGCACTCACGGATTTCAAAGGCGCCTTCGTGCGCAACTTTCTCGGCGCCGGCGAGCCCATTTATCCTGACCGGCTGATCAAGGCCGGCACTGCGGGCTTCATGGCCGCGATCCTGCCTTCCGGAATGCGCGCCGTGGCGATCAACATCGATCAGCAGGGCTCGACGACCGCGGGCGGCTTCATCCATCCGGGAGATCATGTCGATGTGATCCATGCCTACCGTGACGAGGAGGCCGCCAAGGCCGGCGTCGCGGATCCGATGGTCAGCGAGATTCTCCTGCGCAATGTTCGGGTTCTTGCGATCGGCCAGAATATCCAGGAGCGCAACAACGAACGCGTCG
The DNA here is from genome assembly GCA_963704745.1 of uncultured Alphaproteobacteria bacterium. Taxonomy (GTDB): domain Bacteria; phylum Pseudomonadota; class Alphaproteobacteria; order Rhizobiales; family Beijerinckiaceae; genus Methylovirgula. Next base: position 928,954 of record OY969936.1, on the reverse strand, counting down.
TCGTAGGCTCGAACGCGACTCTCGAGCTCACGCCGCAGCAGGCGGAAACCATCATCCTCGCCCAGCGTAACGGCCAGCTTTCGCTGGCTCTGCGCAGCATGGCCGACAGCAAAGTCTCGGCAACAGATCTTCCCCAGAAACGCAGCGAAATGACCATCGTGCGCTATGGCATTCCCGTCCAAATGCGATCGCGCTGATCGCGAAAATCAAGCCTCGTATGAACGATCACGCCGCAGGAACGTCCGCATGAAACGCAAGATCACAACGCAGAGGATCTCGAAACGCCGGGCCATGCCTGTCACTTGCGGATTTTTAGCGGCGCTCGCCGCCGCCATGCCGCCGGTAGAGAGCTATGCAGAGATGCAGCCGCAGATCGAGACGAGCGGTCAAGGCGTCGTTCGCCGGATATCCATGGGCGTCGGCAAATCGGTCATCGTCAATCTTCCGCAAGATGCGTCGGAGATCTTCGTCGGCAATCCGAAAGTCGCCAATGCGGTGGTGCGCTCGGCGCGCAAACTCTACGTCATCGGTATGAGCGACGGCCAGACCACGGTCTTTGCGCTCGATTCGAAGGGCCGCCAGATCGCGGCGCTCGAAATCAGCATCGGCCGCGACGTCGGCGAATTGCAGCAGATTCTCAATGCCGCCCTGCCCAATGCCGCGATCGTCACGCGCACAATCAATGACACGATCATATTGAGCGGCGTGGTCGATTCGGCGGAAGAGGCGCAGCGCGCCACCGATATCGCACAGGGCTTCGTCAAGCAGGGCAGCCTGCCTGGCGCAAGCGCACAAAGTCTCGTCGTCAATTCTCTCGTCATCCGCGGCCGCGATCAAGTGATGCTGAAGGTGAGCGTCGCCGAAATCCAGCGCGATATCGCCAAGCAGCTCGGACTCACCTCCAGCACCTTGGGCGGCTTCACGCAATATAACCCGTTCGGGATCAATGGTGCGATCGCGGCCAATCCGGCGACCGGCGCGCCGACCCAATTGGTCCTGCATAATCCGTCGAATACGGTGAATGCGACGCTGCAGGCTTTCGAGCGCTATGGCGTCTCGCGCATCCTCGCCGAACCGACAGTGTCCGCTATCTCCGGCGAAAGTGCGAAATTCACCGTCGGCGGAGAGATTCCGATTCCCGGCCCGCAATCCTGCTTGAACACCAGTGGCGGCTCATGCCCGCCCTCGGTGGCGTACCAGCCTTATGGCGTCACCTTGAATTTCTCACCTGTCGTCTTGTCGAGCGGGCGCATCCTTTTGCACATTGCAACGGAAGTCACCGAGCTCGACTATACGACTTCGGTGACGATCGCCAATGTCGCGGTTCCCGGCCTCACGACACGCAAGAATGAAACGACGGTGGAAGTCCCCTCCGGCGGTTCGATCGCATCGGCCGGATTTCTGCAAACGACCTCGACGCAGGTCATCAACGGTCTGCCAGGACTCATGAATCTGCCCATTCTCGGCGCGCTGTTCCGCTCGCGCGATTATCAGCGCAACGAGACGGAGCTGATGATCATCGTCACCCCCTATCTCATGAAGGCGACCGCCGCCAACTTGCTGCCGAAGCCGGACGACGGATTTGCCGATTCGAGCGATCCGCAAGCCTGGCTGCTCGGCCGCATGAATCGTCTCTATGCCTCGCCCAATAATCCCGAAGCACTCAAGAATTTCAACGGACGGGTCGGTTTCATCCAGGACTAGAGCATCCCGCCTTCAAGTGGAATCACTTGAGGGCGGATAAGATGCTCTAGATTTAAAAAAATAGAGCATCGTTTAAGCGCAAAACCGCATACGCTTTTGCGCACGATGCTCTGAGCGAGCAGCGGCCGAAGCCGCGCATAAAGAGCAGGACACCATGCCGATTTCGCTGCCTCAAAGAGTTGCGAGAAGAGTTGCAGGTCAGTTTTCTTGCAGCGCGGTGCTGCGCCGGCTTCTGCCGCTCGGCCTGTTGGCGCTCGCCGGCTGCGCCAATGTGGACCGGATGAAGACCTCGTCAATCCCGATGGACGACTATCGCCACCGCCACCCGATCCTGCTTTCGGAAACGGCGCAGAAGCTCGATATTTTTCCGGCGCCCGATATGAACGGACTCGACCGCCGCAGCTTTGCGCAAGTCGCCGAATTCGGGCGTCTTTATCGTGCCAGCGGCCAGGGCCCGATCAACATTTTCGTGCCGACGGGCGGGCCGGCACCGCTGCCGCGCGATGCCATCGTCGCCATTCGCCGGGCGCTTGCGCGCGGCGGTGCGAGGCCGCCGCTGCAAGTCACCCGCTATCCCGTCGCCAATCGCGATCTCGCGTCGCCGATCCGTTTGTCCTTCATCGGGCTCAGAGCCAGGGTCGCCGACCGCTGCGGCCAATGGCCGAGCGATCTCGCCTCCGGCAGCACGGTGCAGGGCTGGGCCAACAAGCCCTATTGGAATTTCGGCTGCGCCTATCAGAGCGCCCTCGCCGAGGAGGTCGCAGACCCGCGTGATCTGGTGACGCCACGGGCCGAAGATCCCGCCGACACGCAGATGCGCACCCGCGCGATCGAAAGCCTGCGCAAGGGAACTGATCCGACTACGGATTGGAAGACGCAGAACACATCGATCAGCAGTATCGGAAGCAGTGGTGGAAGCAGCGGCGGAAGCGGTGGCGGAAATAGTGGCGGAAGCAGTAGCGGAAGCAGTGGTGGAGCCCAATGATGAATCATTCGCCTGCCAATCACGCCGAGCCGATCGCTCCCGTCCCGCGTATCTCGCTGCAAGCCTTCTGCGAGACACCCGAGGTCGCGCAGGCCGTTCGCGAGGCCATCAGCGACCGGCGCATGGAAAGGGCGCATGTGAAAGTGCATATGGGCGGCCCGGCAGCGGCCATCGAAGCCTATCGCACCGCCGCGACCCCGAACGTGATCTTCCTGGAGACGACCGCCGCGCGCCGGGACCTCATCGATTATCTCGATGCGCTCGCCGAATTCTGCGATGCCGGCACAAAGGTCGTCATTGCCGGGCGGACGAACGACATCGTTCTTTACCGCGAGCTGATGGGCCGTGGCGTGAGCGAATATCTTGTCGCGCCCTTCGCCGTGCTCGATTTCATCCGCACCATTTCGCATCTTTATACGAGTGAAGGGGCGCAACCTGTTGGCAAAATCATCGCCTGCACCGGCGCCAAGGGCGGTGCCGGCGCCTCGACACTCGCCCATAACATCGCCTGGTCGATCGCGCGCGATCTCGAGATCCAGACCGTGCTGGCCGATCTGGACCTCGGCTTCGGCACCGGGGGCCTCGACTTCAATCAGGATCCGCCGCAAGGCATTGCGGAAGCGCTCTTCGCGCCGGATCGTGTCGATGCCAATCTCGTCGACCGGCTGCTGTCGCGGTGCAGCGACAAGCTCAGCCTGCTCGCCGCGCCGGCGACGCTCGACCGGGTTTATGACTTTCCCGAAACGGCCTTCGATGCGGTCATGGACATATTGCGGGCCTCGACGCCCTGCGTCGTCCTCGACGTCCCGCATATGTGGACGGCATGGACGCGGCGCATGCTGCTCGGCGCCGATGAAATCATCATCGTCGCAGCGCCCGATCTCGCCAATCTGCGCAACACGAAGAGCCTGCTCGACACGATGCGGACGGCACGCCAGTGCGACGGCAAACCGCGGCTGGTCCTCAATGGCATTGGCGTGGCGAAGCGGCCGGAAATCGCGATCAACGACTTCGCCAAGGCCGTCGACTTGGAGCCGACCGCCACCATTGCCTTCGAGCCGCGGCTGTTCGGAACCTCGGCCAACAATGGCCAGATGATTGCAGAAGTCGAGCCGGCCAGCAAGGTCAACGAAACGATCGCCGAACTCGCCCGTATCGTGACCGGCCGCGCCGAGGTTCGCAAGACGAAGCGGAACCTGTTCGATCCTTTGATAGCTCGCTTGGGCCTCAGCACGGCATCCTAGAATTGCGTCTCCCTCGGCCGCCGCATCCGTCCGCAGACGGAAATGCCGCGTCCTGCCGAGACTTTGGCGCCCGTTTGAGAAAACTCTGTCAACCTTTCCAAGGCATGATCGAGGGCCGATCGCGGGCTGTCCGCGGCGGGCCGTGAGGCCGGGCCTCGCGGACGGGCGTGAATTCGTCAGTCCCGGTCGCACCGGGGCGACGCGATCGGCAGGGCAGATTGCTGGACATTCGCGTTCCGCATTGGCGCGGGTCGGATATCCGGACAGGGAGAATGAGCATGTTCGGTAAGCGCGCGCGCATCGACGAAAGCCCGGCACCCGGGCCGACGCCGCTCGCCAGCCCGGCTTTCCGCGGCGTTCCCGCGCAGCCCAAAAAGCCCACGCCGGCGCTCATCGAGCCGATATCTCAATCTATGCCCGAGGCGCCCCGCTCCGACGACTATTACGTCACCAAGAGCATGATCTTCGGCGCCTTGATCGAGGCGATCGATCTGACGCAATTGGCCCGCCTCGACGCCGAAAGCGCGCGTGAGGAAATCCGCGACATCGTCAATGAGATCATCGCCATCAAGAATATCGTGATGTCGATCTCGGAGCAGGAAAGCCTGCTCGAAGACATTTGCAACGATGTGCTCGGCTATGGCCCGCTCGAACCGCTGCTGGCACGCGACGACATCGCCGACATCATGGTCAACGGCGCGCTGCAGACCTACATCGAAGTGGGCGGCAAGATTCAGCTCACCAACATTCGCTTCCGCGACAATTCACAATTGATGAACATCTGCCAGCGCATCGTCAGCCAGGTCGGCCGTCGCGTCGATGAGGCATCGCCGATCTGCGATGCCCGCCTCGCCGACGGCTCTCGCGTGAATGTCATCGCGCCACCGCTCGCGATCGACGGACCGGTCCTGACGATCCGCAAATTCCGCCGGGACAAGCTGACGCTCGACCAACTCATCCGCTACGGCGCCATATCGCCCGAGGGCGGCGAGATCCTGAAGATCATCGGCCGGGTTCGGTGCAATGTGCTGATTTCCGGCGGTACGGGCTCGGGCAAGACGACCTTGCTCAATTGCCTCACCCATTTCATCGACGGCGATGAGCGCGTCATCACGTGTGAAGACGCAGCCGAGCTCCAACTGCAGCAGCCGCATGTCGTGCGGCTCGAGACGCGGCCGCCCAATATCGAAGGCAGCGGCACCGTCACGATGCGCGATCTCGTGAGGAACTGTCTGCGCATGCGGCCCGAACGCATCGTCGTCGGCGAAGTCCGCGGACCGGAAGCCTTCGATCTCTTGCAGGCGATGAACACCGGCCATGACGGCTCGATGGGCACGCTCCACGCCAACTCGCCGCGCGAAGCGCTGAGCCGCCTCGAATTGATGATCACCATGGGTGGCTTTGCTTTGCCGCCGCGCACGATCAGAGAGATGGTCGTGTCTTCGATCGACGTGATCATCCAGACTGCCCGTCTGCGCGACGGCTCGCGCCGGGTCACCCATATTTCCGAGGTCATGGGGCTCGAAGGTGACGTCGTCATCACCCAGGACCTGATGGTTTACGAAATTCAGGGCGAAGATGCCGCCGGCCGCCTGAAGGGCCGGCATCGCTCGACCGGCATCGGCAGACCGCGATTTTGGGAGCGAGCCCGCTATTTCGGCGAAGAGGAGCGGCTCGCACGTGCCCTCGATGCATCGGACGTGAAGGAGCCCGCATGAGACCGCGGATGAGTTCCAGGGCGTGAAATGAACGACATCGGCATCAATAGCCTGCTCTCGAGCGCGCTGGCCGCCATCGCCGTGGCCGGCATCCTCTATGTGTTCGTCTATCCGCTGCTCAGCGATGAAGCCAAGGCCGAAAAGCGGAAGGCCGCCTTCATGGCGCCCGGCACGACAAGGAAGATCCTCGAGAAGCAGGTCGATGCCAATGCGCGGCGCAAGCAGATCACCGACAGCCTCAAGGAGATCGAGACGCGCAACAAGCGCAAGAAAGTCTCGCTCGAAGGCAAAATCGTTCAGGCCGGCCTCAACTGGTCGCGCCGCCTGTTCATCATCTATTCCGCCATCACCGGCCTTATGCTCGGGATCTTGACGTTGGTGGTCGATAAAAATCCCATCGTAGCACTCGGCGCCGCCTTAGTGGGCGGCTTCGGCCTGCCGCTCTGGTTTCTCAAATTCGCCACCAAGCGGCGGGTCAAGAAATTCATAGAGGGCTTTCCCGATGCCATCGACATCATCGTCCGAGGCATCAAGGCCGGCCTTCCGCTCGGCGATTGCCTGCGCATCATCGCCCATGAAGCGCAGGAGCCGATCCGTTCTGAATTCCGCCAGATCACCGAGGCGCAGGCCATGGGATTGTCGGTGGGCGAGGCCGTCGATCGGCTTGTCGTCCGTCTGCCGATCGCGGAAGCGAGCTTTTTCGCCATCGTCATCAATATTCAGCAAAAGGCCGGCGGCAATCTCTCCGAGGCGCTCGGCAACCTTGCATTGGTGCTGCGCGAACGCAAGAAGATGAAGGGCAAGATCGCCGCCATGTCTTCCGAAGCCAAGGCCTCCGCCATGATCATCGGGGCCCTGCCTTTCGTCGTCGGCGCCTTGGTCTATCTGACGAGTCCCGCCTATATCAGTCTCTTGTGGACGACCTCCACGGGCGAGATCGTGATTGGTATCTCCCTAATCTGGATGGCCCTCGGCACTTTCGTGATGAATAAAATGATCAGTTTCGAAATCTGACACAGGCCAGGCTGCCTCCACAATGACCGAGCGAGCGTCACTATGACGAATCTCATCAACGCGCTAACCGACCGCCAAGTGCTGCTCGCCGTCATGGTGGCGATAGCGACGTTCGCGACGATCCTGACTGTTGCGATGCCGCTCTTGCAGCCCGATTCGCTCGCGCGGCGCATGAAGGCAGCGGCGACGGAACGCGAGCGAATCCGCAGCCGTGAGCGCGAGAAGCTCTATGAGACCAACAAGAAGGTCAATCTGCGGCATGAGCCTAAGGCCTATATGAAGGAGATTGTCGAAAGATTCAATCTTTCGAAATGGCTGGGCACGGAAAAGGCAAAGATGCAGATGACCATGGCGGGCTTTCGCGGCCCGCAGGCGGACATCGGATTTTTGTTCTTCCGTCTCGTCACGCCGATCGTCTTCCTTCTTGTCGCCGTCGTCTATTTTTTCCTGCTCGGCAACGTCCACTGGCCGCTGATGCTGAAGATCGGCGCCGTCATCGGGGCCGCCTATATCGGTATCAAGGTGCCGGAAGTTTATCTTCAGAATCTGATCACAAAGCGACAAAAATCGATGATGAAAGCGGCGCCGGATGCGATGGATCTGCTGCTGATCTGCGTCGAATTGGGCATGTCGATCGAAGTGGCGTTCCGCCGCGTGTCGCAGGAGGTCGGCTGCCAGTCGATTCCGCTCGCCGAAGAATTCGCCCTGACGACCGCGGAACTTTCCTATCTGCCGGATCGCCGCACGGCCTATGAGAATCTGGCCAAGCGGACCGGCGTCGAATCCTTAAAGCAGATCGTCACCGTCCTCATCCAGGCCGAACGCTATGGCACACCGCTCGGCACGGCTTTGCGGGTGGTCGCGCAAGAAGGCCGCGACCGGCGGATGACTGCAGCGGAAAAGAAGGCCGCGGCCCTGCCGCCGAAACTAACCGTGCCGATGATCATCTTCTTTCTGCCGGTGCTTTTCGCCGTCATTGTCACACCGGCCGCGATCCAGGTCTCGAGGACCATGGCGGGCCACTGATCGGCGGGCTTTCTGTTTGGCGACTGAGGTTTCGCGTCCGCTTCGCAACCAGGTCGGACAGGAAGCACATGGTTTTGTGATCGCAATGGCGCGTCGTCGCAGCGCGGAGAAACGCTCACTCGGCAGCGGTGGTCGTCAGAGGATTGACGTCTTCCCCCGGCCCCCTATTCGTCGCTGGCTTGTGCTCACGCTCTTTGAAGGCGAGTTTCTCCGCGGCGCGTCTCCTGGCGGCAAGCCTTTTGCCCTTCCCATCGAGCGCACGGATCTCGTTCCACGGATTGGTTTGCGCGACCATTTGCCGAATGGCGGCGACATTTTCGGCGGCTTCGAGCGGCGGCAGATCGCGCTGTGTGGCCGCCTGTGCCGCATCGAATTTCCCTTCGAGCGCCAGCACCAGCGCAAGATTTTGCCGCACGCGGGCGCTGGCGCCCGGCTGCGCGGCCGCCAGTCGCAGAGTCTTCTCGGCCGCCGGCAATTGCTTGGAGAGGGCGTAGGAAAGCCCCAGATTGGAAAGGACGTCCGGCTGGTTCGGCACGATCTTCAGAGCTGCCGCATAGTATTCCTGCGCCTTCGCGTGATCGCCGAGCTGATCGGCGACCGAGCCCTGCGCCGACAAAATGCTCCAATTCGGGTTTTCTGGCGTATGCGCCTGCGGCAGCACATCGGCCGCCTCTCGCAGCCGGCCGTCATCGACCAGAGCCTTTCCATAGTCGCCGAGAACCTCCATATCCTTTGGATAGGCTGCGGCAAGGCGCTGCAGAACCGCGACGGCCTGGGCATTGCGCGTGAGGCCGCGCAAGGCGTGGGCGTAGGCCAGCGCGACCCGCTTGTCCTTGGGATTGGCATCGTAGCGGCGCCCGAGCTCCTCGGTATAGCGCAAGAGCGCCTGTTGCGATGACGGCAGGCTCGCCGCACTGGGACCGATCGAGCCCGTAATGTCATTGTTCTGACTGAAAGTCTGGCAGCCGGCGAGCAGGAGCGCGGCGGCGAAGAGGCAGGCCTTGGTGCCGTGCCGCTCGCACCGGGCCAAAGCCCTCGTCCAGCGCGATGAAGGTGCGGGGCTTGGGGGCGCGGGAGTTCGCATCGCTCAACCATCTCTTAACTTGCCACTTGCTAGCAGTAAAAAGTTAACCCTAATAAACCATTAAGATCGGCCAGCGCGAATGTCGCGGGACGCCGCGCAGCTGTCGCGGCGCGTCGCTTGCAGCCGTGCCGCGCGAACCCACTCGAATGACTTGATGGAGAGCTGATTGTCCACATCGCGCGGAGCGAGGCGCACGATCCCGAAAAATGGCCGAGTTTTCGGATGAGCATCATGCTCTGGTGATCCGCAAGAGCCGATCCCGATCACGTGGCATCGCATCTTTGGCACATCGGATATATCCGATGTGCTTGAATTACGACCCACGTGGCGGACAAATCGGCTCTACATCAAAGAATTAGAGCATGTCCTCTCTGAGACATCGGGTATACCCGATGTCTAAACTGCTGAGACATCGGGTATATCCGATGTCTTAAATGTCGGAAAAGTCTATCAACTGCTTCGGGACATGCTCTAGCGATCGGCTGCCGAGGAGTCTGCAATGCCGTTTCCCAAAGCCATAGCGCCGGCCGATGCCCTGCCGATCTTCTTCGTCAGCGCCGAGACCTGGCCGCAGATCCGCGCCGATCTGCCGGCGACAGCCGCGGCTTTCGCCGCGGCCTGCGATTTTGAGCCGACACCCGGTCGCCTCCTGATCCTGCCTTCGGCAGAGGGGCGTCTTGCCGGCGTGCTCTTCGGCATCGAGTCCGAAGACGCAAAAAGCCGTGATCCCTTCCTGCCCGGACGCCTCGCGACATCGCTGCCCGGCGGCACCTATCGCTTCGCCAATGCGCCGCACGACGTGGGTCTCGCTGCGCTCGCCTTCGCCCTCTCCTCCTATCGCTTCACGCGCTACAAGAAGATTGATGCGCTGATCCCCGAGCTCTGCCCGCCCGATGGTGTCGATATCGAACGCATCGAACGCATCGCCAGCGCCGTCGCCCTCGGCCGCGATCTCATCAACACGCCGGCGAATGATCTCGGCCCGGACGCGCTCGAGGTCGCCGCCTTGAAAGTGGCGACGCAGTTCAATGCCAAAGCCTCCGTCATCCGCGGCGAAAAACTTCTGCAGATGAATTATCCGCTGATCCATGCGGTGGGGCGCGCCTCCGACAAGGCACCGCGCCTGATCGATTTCAGTTGGGGCCAGCAGAATGCGCCGAAAGTCACGCTCGTCGGCAAGGGTGTCTGTTTCGATACGGGCGGCCTCGACATCAAGCCCGAGAGCGCGATGTTTCTGATGAAGAAGGACATGGGCGGCGCCGCGACGGCGCTCGCCTTGGCGCAGATGATCATGGACGCGAACGCCACGGTTCGCCTGCGGGTGATTCTGCCGGTGGTCGAAAATGCGATTGCGGGCAATGCCATGCGCCCCGGCGACATCTACCCGAGCCGCAAGGGGCTCACCGTCGAGATCGGCAATACCGATGCCGAGGGGCGCCTCATCCTCGCCGACGCTCTGGCGCTCGCCGATGAAGATGCGCCCGACCTTCTCCTCGATTTCGCGACGCTCACCGGCGCGGCACGCGTCGCGCTCGGCCCCGATCTGCCGCCCTTCTATACGATGGACGAGGAGCTCGCCGCGGCGATCGCGCAATTTGGCGCGCGCGCGAACGATCCGGTTTGGCGCCTGCCGCTCTGGGACCCTTATGACAAGCTCCTCGATGGCAAGCTCGGCAATCTCAGCAATATTTCCGGCGGCTCCTTCGCCGGGTCGATCACCGCCGCGCTCTTCCTGCGCCGTTTCGTCGAAAAGGCGAAGGCCTGGGCGCATTTCGACATATACGCCTGGAACCCGACAGCCAAATCGGCACAACCGGAGGGCGCCGAAGTGCAAGTCGCACGGCTTCTGTTCGATCTCATCGAGGCCCGCTATGGCTCAACCGCCAAACTCGAAACGCCGCAGGACGATCGCAAGATCGTGCGGCGCGTCGGCTTCCTCGATCATGAGAGCGCCGATGAAGGCAGCATCTTCGATGACCTCATGCCATGAGATGATTGATCGATGACCGGGCTCGACCCGCGGCTCACGCCGGTGCGGCCGGATCTCGCCGCAGCTCATCTCGAAGGGAAAGTCGCCGCACCGCGCTATGCCGCGGGCCGTGCCATGCATGTCGCGATCGAGCTCGCCGATCTGCGCCATGCGCCCTCGCGCGAGGCGGCGATCGACACCCAGGTCCTTCATGGCGAGGATCTGACGCTTTATGAAGCGCGGGACGGCTGGGCCTGGGTGCAGCTCGCGCGCGATTCCTATGTCGGCTATCTCGCGCTCGATGCGCTTGCCGAAGGTGCGGCACAGGTAACGCACAGGGTGAACGTCAACCGCAGCTTCATCTATCCGCGGCCCGATATCAAAGCCCCGATCCTTGCTGCTCTGCCGCTCGGCGGCGCCCTGAAGATCGTCGGAACCAAAGGCGATTTCGCGCGGCTCGCGAACGGCGGCTTCGTCATCGCCCGCCATCTCGCGCCCGCTGAAGCGAAAGCCGACGATTTTGTCGGCGTCGCCGAAGCCCTGCTCAATGTGCCCTATTTGTGGGGCGGCAAATCCTGTCTCGGGCTCGATTGCTCGGGGCTCGTTCAGATCGCTCTCGCGCAAGCCGGCATCGCCGCACCGCGCGACACCGATCTTCAGCAACAGGCGCTCGGCAAGCCGCTTCCCATCGACGCGGCGGCGAGCGACTTGCGGCGGGGCGATCTCATCTTCTGGAAAGGCCATGTCGGCATCATGCGCGATGGCGAGACGCTGCTGCATGCCAATGCGCATCATATGCTCGTCGCAAGCGAGCCTCTGGCCACAGCCCGCACCCGGATTCGCGAGAAAGGCGCAGGCGAGATCACCACGATTAAAAGGCTGTAGAGGAGTTGGTCATGGCGGGCTGAGGCTCTCCGGCCCGAAAGCGAGTGGAAACAGCTCGGCGAGCGCCACGCTCAGCGAGACGCCCGACAAACTCGCGCTGTGGACCTTCATGCCCTGCGTAGCAAACTCGAAAAGCCGCTGCCGGCAGGCGCCGCAAGGCATGATCGGCTCGGCACCTTCGGCGAGAACGAGGATCTCGGCGATCCGTCTCTCGCCCGCGGTGATCATCGCCGCGATGGCGGAAGCCTCGGCGCAGAGCCCGACCGGATAGGCGGCATTTTCGACATTGGCGCCGGCAAAGACCGCGCCAGAAGCGGTCAGGATCGCGGCGCCGACGGCGAAATTGGAATAGGGCGCATAGGCGTTGCGGCGCGCCGCCGCTGCGGCCTCGAAAAGCCTGTCGATTGCAGCCATGGGCCTGTCCCGTCGATCTTTCCAATGTCGTCTATTCAACGGCGTTGCGGACGAGGACGCAATCGCGCATGGCATGACGAAACAGTTGCGGCGGCTTATAGGGCGCATTATGGTCGCGCCGCCGCGGGCGATAGCCTATTCGAATGCGCACTCAAAGCGGTCCGAAGCGGTCTATTGGGGCGTAGCCAAGTGGTAAGGCAGCGGATTTTGATTCCGCCATTCGGAGGTTCGAATCCTCCCGCCCCAGCCAGCCAAAAAAACCATTCGGTCAAATCGTTGACCTCGTCGCGTGATCGGATAACTTGTCACGCTGGAGATTGCGCTAAATTTAATTCCAACCGCTCCCGCGACAGCACCTGGAGAAACATATGAAATCGCAATTTATAAATTATCAAAATATTCAATCCGCGTCAAAGATTTACAAAGATTCGAAGCCATTCGAGCATTGTATTGTAGACAGTTTTTTTGATGTAGAATGGGCGAAACAGCTCGAGTCATCTTTTCTAAATTTCGAAAATGCAGCTTGGTACGAGTATAGCAATCCGCTTGAAATAAAAAAGACGTGTAACAATTGGGATGTGTTCGACAAATACATTTATCAAACGCTCTCCTATTTGAATTCGGAGCATTTTGTTGAGTTCCTGAGCAACACTTTTGGCATTTCGCCACTTTTTGCCGATCCCGGTTTGAACGGTGGCGGCCTGCATGTCCACAAACGTGGAGGCAAGCTAAACACTCATCTCGATTATTCCGTCCACCCGAAATTGGACCTTCAGCGCAAACTGAATTTGCTGGTCTATTTGAATTCGAATTGGCATCCTGATTGGGGAGGGAGTTTAGGCCTGTGGGAGCAAGCGCCCGACAAGAAAAAACCTGGCCGATTGGCAAAACAGATCAGTCCGCTGTTCAATCGGGCGGTTCTCTTCGATACGACTCAAAATAGCTGGCACGGTCTGCCTGAGCCCATCAATTGTCCCGAGAATGAGACGCGACGAAGCCTCGCCTTATATTATCTTGTGCCGAAACCCGAAGATGTCGATCCAAGAGGCAAAGCGCTCTTTGCTCCATACGGTGCCCAAGAAGGTGACGCAGAGATAGAGAAGTTGATTCAAAAAAGAGCGAGCGTCACCAGCGCAGCCCAGACCTACCGCAAGGATTGAAATGGGACGCGACTTTCTGCGGGGTGTCGGTGGCGCGACCGCTTCGACCGCACTGGCAAGCCTGTTTCCGATCGCCGCTGCGACGGGGCTTAACGCGTGGACTGCGACCGATATATTGGATTCTTGTTGTGCAACCCCCGTTGCGGCCATTCGAAGAACTATCTTCAATGCTTCAGCCAATTGCAGACGCAAGGAGGCTCGTTACGGTAGGCAAGGCTTTGTGCAAATTTTCCCGACTTGATATTTTGAGTACGTTCTCGAAGGAGGCTGGATTTTCCACCGGCCCTGCATGGCACCATGTATAGCCTGCCAGCTGGCAGGAATAAAAGGTCAGTCGCTCGATCGCATGGCCGAGCGCGCCATCGGTCTGGCCAAGCTCTTCGTCGAAACAGTCAAATGTCAAATTGAGATCGAGCAGCGGCTTCAATGCCGCGCTTCGAGCCCAAAACATCGAGCCGGCGGCAAAATCGATAGGTGAATCGGGTCGAAGGTCGATTCCCATGCGTTTGGCGAGCATGGCGCAGCTGTCGAAATTGCATCCCCAAACCATATGAGGCCGCACAACTTCGGAATTTCGCGGTGCCACGATGCCGAGTCGCGGGCGTTGGCTGAACATTTCGAAAATGCCGGCAACAATTTGCGGCGAGCCCAGCAGACAGTCCAACAAAAAGCTGCGCCAGTCCCGAACATTCGGGTTATTTAGCGATTTTTTGGTGTGGATGTGCAGAACAAAATCATACTCACAGTGTACGTCACGGAAGCCAACGAATTTAGGAGCAACGTCTCGACCCCGATTTGGGAATACGCGGACTTCGAACGGCCCCTGATTAAGGCTGCCGAAGCGTTCTTCGATTGCCGCCTTCTTTTCTGGTGAATCCGTCGAAATGAAAAGCGCAAAGGGAAATGGAATATTTCTCAGCGCCTGATGAAATTCCGCAAGGAGGTCGAGGTAATAGGCATGCAGCAACACTGCGACGCGCGGGACCGAGTGAACACCCTGAAGCTCGTAATTCAGCGGCAGTGAAATGACCGAATCAAGGTGCTTGAATCCGCGCTCGGATCGCGTGCTCAGCTTACGCCCACGAAACTCAAATCCCGCCGCGATGACTTCCTGCGAGCTCTGCTGGAGCTTAGAAAAATTATTCCAAATCGGCGCATCACGCTTTGATGGATCGCGCCACATTTCCGCAAGGCTGCCAATTGTCGCTGACGAGAATGCGTTGGCGGCCTCTGGGGAAACATCGCGCTGGAGCGCGGCCTCTGCTTCGCAAGCAATCCAAGAGAGCGTATGATTTGGACAGAAGTTGTCGGAAACATGCAGTTCTTTCGTCTCGAACGCCTTGAACCACTCGGTGAGCCCGTAGCGCGTACAATTGTAGAAATGCCATGGCGCCTCATGAAGCGGCTGGAGAAAGGCCGTGCGCAAAAACAAAATCCCGCCCGGCTTTAGCAATCGAAATAGTTCGGCCGCGACGCGGCGCGGCTCGCGGTAATGCTCGAACGCGTTCATGACAATGATAGCCGCAAACGATTCATCATCGAACGGCAGCTCGTGTGCGTCGGCGATTATGTCCGTGTGACGAAACACGGCGTGTTCGACCTCGATCACATGATCAAATTGCGACCTCGACCCGCCGGCACTGAGGTTGAGCACGAAGCCGTCGGTGGCCCTGATAAGGTCAAGCGCCGCTTCGGGTAAGGGGTTACTGATATGGTCTAACGGCATGTCGGTGGGATGAGCGAGGTTAGGCCACAACAATGGCCGACCCTGGTGAATTGGCCATCGGTGTAATCCGTCGAAGCTGACAAGTTGCTTGCGGTCGTCGCTATAGCCTAACTTTTGCTTGGAAGTTGGACAGCGCAGCAAAGGTAGAATTGCGTCAAGCCGCGTGCGACAAGCCACGGCGGTCAGCTGCATTGCGGGCGCAGGCATGTGCCGTTCTGCTTCTTGATCGATAAGATGAACCCAAGGATGCCGCTCTTTGAAATTTTTCATCAGCGAGCGATAATTATCGCTAACTAACATTTGGGCTCTTATCATCGAATTGGGATGCACGCGATACAGGGCCAGCACCTCAGGCCAATGCACGCCGGCCAATCCGATCTCCGCGATCCGGCACCAGAAATCATAATCCTCCCAACCGTATTGGATATGATCGTAACCTCCCACAATGGCCCAAACTTCTTTTGCGACGAGCGCCATTGCGTCGATGTAGTTGCCCGCTACAAATCGTTGCGCGCTGTAAGGCGTATTTGATATGAAATCAGTGGAATCGCCAAAATGCTTAATAGTGGAGTAGGCGTATCCCGCGCCTGTCGACTCGATCACATGCAGAAGCCTTGCGCAACAGCCCGCCAGCAGCCTGTTATCGGCGTCAAGAGGCAAAATATAGGGCGTTTCGGCCACAGCAAAACCAATGTTGCGCGAGAACGCCAATCCATAATTGGCTCGGTTCTTCAAAATAACCATTCGGTTAAATCGATTTGCCCTGCTTCGCGCCCAATCTATTGCAATTGTGAGGGATCTGTCAGTTGACAAATCGTCGACCACGATTAGGTCGACCGCCTCAAGGTCCTGAGCGTACACGGACTCAAGCGCTTCAATTATATATTGCTCGTAGTTATGAAGCGGGATGATGACTGTCACTTTGGCGGAGCCGCCTTTGTCTTTTTCAAAGACGATGTCGGAATTGAAGAGAGTTGGCGCTTTCCGCCGACGCGTCGCAAGACTGGTCTGGAGCGCGAAGCCGCGCGCCGCAGAGCTGCCGCCGCACACTTGCTCGAGTGCGCATCCCAACATCAATGCGCGCGTGTGCGGACCGAATTTCGCCATTGCTGAGTGATATGCGGCCCTCCCGATCATGTCACGGAAATCAGGATCGCTGACCAGGCGCTTGAGACAGCCGTACCAATCGTCGGCAGTCGCGGCCAAAAATCCTGTCTTTCCGTGTTCGATCGCGCGCCGGAACGGACCAGTCGGAGACGCGACGGTTGGAACATCAACGAGCGCGGCCTCAAAGAATTTTAGTTCGCTTTTTGCTTCGCAGAACGGATTGCCATATTCGAGAGGAGCAAGATTGACGTCGAAGCGGGCCAACTCGCGAGGCAGGTCGGAAAGTACCTGCAAATCGCGCCACTCAATTTGGCTTTCGAGTCCAGCCATTTCGGGAAATTCTTCGATATCGACAAGAGGACCCCCGCTTCCCGATACGCGAAACAGCACAAGCCGGCACGCTGTATTTTCCTTCAAAATGCCCGCAATCGCGCCAACCGCGAGCTTGAAATCACGCTGATGGGTTCGCGATCCGCCAGCGTAGCCGATCCGAATCAAGTCGTCATTGGTTTGCGCTTTCCAAGCCCGCCGGGCTTGGCGAGAAAGATCGTGCGTTGTTCGCTCGAAACCGTTGGGCAAAACGAAGGTCGTCTTCCCTGCCCGGCGCAGAAAATTGGCCAACTCCTCGGTCGAAGCAAAACAAAAATCCGCAGCGAGCATGGTCTCCCGTATGCGGGAATAATGCTCGCGAGTGCCATCCTCGCTGAGATGTTGCGAACGGATGCCGTCAATGATCTTGATCTGCGCGAGATTCGGCTCGGTCATTAGGTCATCGACATCAAATACAATTCTGGTGCCGTGCTCGCGCAGGTTCTTGATCGCAGCCGCGACTGCCTTATTCCACGAAACGCGCCAGAACACGGCCACATCGAAGCCCGCCATAGCGTCCGCGCCATTTCGGAGATCGGACGCGCGAATTCGCCTCGCCTTCCAGCCATTGGCCTCAGCGGCTGAGATATAGCGACGAACGCGATAGTGGTCCCCCGTCGTTTCTGGTTCGCCGCTCACGTAAAGTATGGAGTTTCCAAGGACCGGCACGTTTTGTGCCGGCGCTGCTGACGGCACGCGGACGAGCTTTTCGGTCAGTGACTGAAATGCCGAACCTTCCGAGTCTCGGACAGGGTATGGCTTCCTTTCAGCAATCACGCTTCCGTTCAAAGCGTATGCAACCCCCCTCCCCTCGCTGCGGCCGTGCAGCTCATAATGCACAAGCGCATTCATGCCGGCGGCGGCGACATCGGGATTTCGATCGAGGTATTCGTTGGTCGAAAAACATGGGCAGGGGTTTCGGCCTTCGGAACCGCCATGCAGAAGATAATGCAGCGCCGGATCCACTGCGGCCGATTTCACGTCGGGGTTTGCATCGAGATAAAATTCCGCATCGAAGAAGACGGATTTGCGTATGGCATTTAGAGCCGGCTGCGAGACCCCGGCGGGGCATGTGGCATGCAGGCTCTTGATAAATCGAAGCGGGGTCAGGATCAGCTTGGTGAACCACATTCCGAAACGCCACCAGGGCGAAGCGTTGATACGATTCAGGTGATATAAATATTCAGCGATTTGCGCATCCTTCTCGGCGATCTGCGCATCCTTCTCCGCGACCGCTCCTCCGAGCCTTTGCCGATGCGCAGCGAGCTCACCAATATCCATATCCTTCTGTGCAATGGACGCCTCTAATCGCCGCACATTATCCTCGAACTGCCGATCCTTCTCAGCGACCGCTCCTTCGAACCTTTGCCGATAGGCGGCGAGCTCACCAATATCCATATCCTTCTGTGCGATGGACGCCTCTAATCGCCGTACATTATCCTCGAACTGTTGATCTTTCTCCGCAATCACTCCTTCGAGATGTTGGCGATGCGCAGCGAGCTCACCAATATCCATGCCCCTCTGTGCGATGGACGCCTCCAATCGCCGCACATTATCCTCGAACTGTTGATGCTCTAAGCGCGAGCGCCCAACCTCCGCTTCGAGCT
Source organism: uncultured Alphaproteobacteria bacterium (assembly GCA_963704745.1). GTDB lineage: Bacteria > Pseudomonadota > Alphaproteobacteria > Rhizobiales > Beijerinckiaceae > Methylovirgula. Next base: position 910,942 of record OY969936.1, on the reverse strand, counting down.
CCTGCAAGACTCCGCCGAAAATCCCGGCGGCCGTATCGAAGCTTGCGCGTACGTCGTCGAGCGTGCTCCGGGCGCTGCTGGAATCCGGATCGCCGACAAGCTCGAGCATGGCAGCATAGGTTTCGCGGACCCAATCGTTGATCGCCGGATGCAGGCGCAGGTCCTCGCCGGTGGCATGATGGTGGCGGAGATCGGCGGAGACGAATTCGTCCACTTGGGCGAAGGCCTTATCCGACCAGCCGGGCCAAGCGAGGTCCATCTGCTCGCCCGCGCGCGCAAGGGCGAGACGCCAATCGCCGAGAAAGCCGCTCCAGTCGAGCGCGGCGCGGGGCGTGCCCCGGCTCTCGGCCTCGGCTTCGAGGACATGGCGCAGCCAGAGGAGACACGCATGGCTCAGCGACATTCCGTCGCGCCGCTGCAGCGACCAGGCGACCTCGAGCGGCGAGCGCAGGGGTAGAAGGACGCGGGCAGACCAGCCTTGCTCGCAGAACACGGAAGACCAGAAGGGCATCAGCCGGCAGATGCGCGGGTCTTTGACGACCGGCAGCGGCGCATCGCCATATTCGCCGGCGAGCGCCGCCGCGGCCCGCGCCCGGAAACCGGGCGCCGCCGGGCTGTCGTACCATCCTGGGTTGAATCGACGCCAATCGTCCCAGCCGCTGCCGCCGGAGGCGAGAATGTCCTCGTTCAGGCCTGTAATGACATTGGATTCCCAATGGCCGCGCTCGTTATGCCGCCCCGGTTCCATAAGATTGCCCGGAGCCGCGCCGCCGAGCCGCACGAGCGCTCCGGCGAGGCTCGATGTGCCACTGCGATGCATGCCAAGGACGAGGAGAGGCGTCGCGCCTGAGGGATCAGCGAACCCACACCCCGCCCCATCGACTTTCAGATCCATAGAGTTCCCCTCGCGACCACAGATCTACCTATTTCAGCCCGGAAAATTCATGGTGAGCGGCGGATATGCCACAGCCGGCCGGCCGCCTCGGTGTTCGGTTGTCGAGGAACCCGCGCTTTTCCGCGAGACCCCATCTCCCATGAGCACTTCTCGCGTACCCCGGCGCGATAGACGCGACAACGTGGACAGTCAACAAGAAAGGAGACACCAAAGCACAGCCGATCTTCCAAACGCCATCTTATGCCCGCACACGGCCTTAGAGCGTTTTCTGATCGGATGGAATCATCCGATCGAGAAGAGAACGCTCAAAATCCATAGAGTGGAGCATGTTCTTATCGAAAAAGTCGCGCAACTTTTTCGGAACATGCTCTAGATGCCGAAAACATAATCCGGTTTTTCACGAGAATTTCCAATCTTACGGAGCAATTTCGCTTCCGCGAAGGGGCTTTTTGAGTGAATTATTTTCGCTATCTGGACGATGCCACCTATCGCCGCTGGATCAAGGCGTTCGACACGCTGACGGGGGATCAGAAGACCGATCTCGAACAAACCATCCTTGCGCGTTCGACGATGCCGCGCATCGCTGTGGTGCCCCTTAGTATCGAGACGGCAAGGCAGGAGGATCTCGCCGCCTTCGCAGCGTCGCTGCGAGGCCAAATCTATAAGAATTGGCATATCTGCTCGACTAGAGCCGATCCAGATCATGTGACCTGCGTTTGTGTCAACGCGGCGAGCTTGGGCGGATTGTTGAAGCAAGCCGCCGAAACGGCCGATTTCGTCCTGCCTCTGCCGATCGACAGCCGTCTTCCAAGCCATGCCCTGGCCCTTCTCATCCTGGCGCTCGATCAGATACCGGAGGCCGCGCTTCTTTATGGCGACGAAGACCTTTTGCTGAACGGAAAAAGGAGTCGTCCGCGCTTCAAAACGGATTGGGATCCGTTTCTCATGCTCGGCCGCAATCTCATCGGCGTTCCGGCGCTATACTGCAGCCGAGCAATTGTCGGCGCCGAACTCGATGGCCTCGCCGGCAGCACCATCGAGAACGTCCTTTATGCTCTCGCGCTGACGATCAGCGCGTCCGTGCAAGCTCCCCATATCGTCCATGTGCCGGCGATCCTCTGTCATCGGATGGCACCGGCGGCATGGAATGCGGAAGAAGGCCGGGACGCGGTCAGGGCCTTTCTCGCTGGGCGAGGCATCCAGGGCGCCAAAGTCGTTTCCGCGCCCTTGGCACCGCAATGGAACCGCGTCATCTTCCCTCTGCCCGCTCCAACGCCGCTCGTCTCCATCATCATCGCAACGCGCGATCGCGCCGAACTCATCGGCCCCTGTCTCGACGGCATCCTCGGGCGAACCGATTATCCGTCGATCGAAGTTCTGGTCGTCGACAATGGCACATCAGCCCCCGATGCGCTTCACGTGCTGGAACGGGCGAAACGTGATCCGCGCGTGAAAACCATTCGTGACGACCGCCCTTTCAATTATTCGCAGCTCAATAATTTCGCCATGTCGCAGGCGCGCGGCGAGATCATCGTTCTCTTGAACAATGACACCGATGTGATTCACGCCGACTGGCTGAGCGAGCTCGTGTCGCTCGCAGCGAGGCCGGAGATCGGGGTGGTCGGCGCGAAATTGCTCTATGCCGACTCCCGTATCCAACATGCAGGAGTGATCCTTGGCCCGAATTCAGATATTCTTCATCAACTGCGCCGCTTGGATGGCGCCGACCCAGGGCCGGAGGGCGAGCTCGCCCTGCTGCGCAGCGTCTCCGCCGTTACCGGCGCTTGTCTCGCGATGCGCCGCGCGCTCTATCTCGATCTCGGCGGATTGAATGAAACCGAGTTTCCGGTCGCCTATAATGATATCGACCTCTGCACGCGGGTCGTTCGGCGTGGCCTGGCTGTCGTCTGGACACCTCATGCAAAGCTTTTTCATCTCGAATCCATGTCACGCGGCGCTCCCTATGATCCCGGAAGAGCAGATCACGAGTTTTCGGAGAATATGCGCTTTTGGATGATGAATGCCGATTTCTATGAACGGCCGGACCCTTTTCACAATCCCCAAATCACCTTTCTCTATGATCATGTGGAGCTGGCTCGACCGCCGCGGTCGCATCCGCTGCGGCACACCGCACGATCGAAAGAGACTCGTTTGATCCCGTCTTTCTATTGACCGCAGTCGGTCTGCGGCATGAGCTCTGCGAAGATTTGATCAAGAAGCGGCCGCGCCGAGGCGGCGTGGCCAGGCTCGCTCAAAGATGGATTATTTGCCTTGTTGACGAGCGCCCTGATCATCGCCATCCAGGCGGCGCGATCCTGCGGCAGATGCAGGGCTTGGCCTGCGCTGGTCTCGCGCAAGGATGGCGCATCGGCGGCGATGCATGGCTTGCCATGGTTGAACGCCTCCCGGATAGGCATGCCGAGCCCCCCTTCAAAAGACGGGTGAAGGCATAACATCGCGTGCTCGTAAAGCCAGTGCAATTCGGCGTCGGACGGGTCCGCCAAAAAGACGCCGGCCGTGGTCCAGAGCGGATCGGACTGCAAGACATAAAGCAGATTGGGCTCGGCAAGCCGGCCGGCGCAGACGAGGATCGGACTATTTGCATCGCTCTTCCAAAGCTCCACCCATAGGCTATAGAGCCACAGCACATGTTTGCGCCTGCGCAGCGGTGAGACGCAAAGGACGAAGCGCTTTTCGTCGAGCCGGAGCTTTCGCAATCGCGATGGCGGCGCGCCCCTGCCAGAGGGAAGTGCGGCGCTTGCCAGAGATATTGGCGCGATCCGCGGCGCACACGACATGCCTTCCATCGCCATGAATGCCCGCAGCTCGGCAGCGACAGTCGTGCTCGGCGTAACGATCAAATCCGCCACCGATCCGACTGAGGCAAGAAATTGTCGATATCTCTTGCGTCCGGCGACCGTGATGAACGAAGGATAGCGCAGCGGCAGGAGATCATAGACGAAGCACACGATTGTCAGGCCGGTGACATGTTTCAGCTGCTGCATGCGCGCGAAATCGAGATGGCACCAGCTCGCGCCAGCCAAGATCAATATATCGTCTTTGCGGTAATCGAATTCCGGGACCGCATCGAGCAGATGGGCGAACGGCTTCCAATAAAGCTCGACATCGCGTTGACCGCGCCACCGATGGAAGCATTGGGACAGGTCATCAATGAGCGTCGTATTGGTCTGTGCGGCTGCCCGGCGGCGCAACAAAGACCGAAGCGCTTCATAGGCATAGATTATCCGCCAGATGAGATCGCGTGCGCTTTGTCGATCGCCCGGCCGATCGCGTAAGCGGCCCAGCACATATCGGAAGGAGCGATCGATGATATGACGGCTCTCGCGCGATTGGGACCGATCACCCGGGCCAGCCCGAACATCGCATTCGTTCAAGACGACCGACGCGAAGGCCTGTCTTGCCGATACGAAAGTTGCGCAATCATCGAGGACGGCGACGGGGCTGCTCGCATACGCCGCCATTTCGGCCGCGAGCGCGCGCTCGACGCGGGTGTATTTGTTCTCGACCGAAAACCGAAATCCAAGGCTCGTCGAGACATCCAAAAGGATTCGAGCCTTTGCAACATCCATGGAGCCGAGCCACATTTGCGGAAACGTGATAAATCGACATTGACTCACCGCGGAGGGCTCGCATCTTCCTCGCCTGCCGATCGGCTACGCCGCGACGAGGACCGGCGCGTCCGGATGATCATCGACGACGCGGCAATCTTCAATGTCCTCGCGCAACTGTCAACGGCGGGCAAAAGCCGCCTGATGGGGAACAATCAACGGGCCGATGAGCGACACAAAATAGCCGAAAATCATGTTGCCTGCGCCGACCACTGGGAAACGCAGGAACGGGCGACACCATAGCCTGCTTCGACATGCAGCGAGCACGACACTCTTGGCGGCGGCGTCTTTCCGATCGGACAGAACCCTGACGATGCGGCATGATCTCGCCGGTTGCGTGGCTTCCGGCCTTGGTATAAATATTGAGCTATATATAATTTTGACATGGTGTTGCGCGGTGCAATTTCGCTATCTCGTGACGGGGGGCGCCGGCTTCATTGGCTCTGCGGTCGTCCGAAAAATTATATTTGAGACCGATCATCGCGTTTGTGTGCTCGACAAGCTCACTTATGCGGGAAATCTCGAATTGCTTGCCGATGTTCTTGCAAATCCGCGGCTGATCTTCCGGCAGGCCGATATTTGCGACGGCCGCTTAGTCGCCGCGCTCTTCTCCGAATTCCAGCCTGATTGCATTCTTCATCTGGCGGCAGAAAGCCATGTCGACCGTTCGATCGACGGCCCTGCGGACTTCATCCAAACCAATGTCATGGGGACGTTCACGCTGCTCGAAGCGGCGCGCGCCTATTGGAGCGGGCTAAAGGGAACAGCGCGCGAAAAATTTCGCTTCGTCCATATTTCGACGGATGAGGTCTATGGCTCGCTCGGTTCCGACGGCGCTTTTTGCGAGGCGACCGCCTATGCGCCGAACTCGCCCTATTCGGCGAGCAAAGCCGGGTCCGATCACTTGGTGCGCGCCTGGCACCACACCTTCGGCCTGCCGGCGATCGTGACCAATTGCTCGAACAATTACGGGCCGTGCCAATTTCCCGAAAAGCTCATTCCCTTGACCATTCTCAACGCGCTGGAAGGCAAGCCTCTGCCGGTCTATGGGCGCGGCGAGAACATCAGAGATTGGCTCTTCGTCGAGGATCATGCGGACGCCCTGCTCCGCGTCGCAGAGCGCGGCGAGCCCGGCCAGAATTACAATATCGGCGGCCGCAACGAGAGGCGCAATATCGATGTCGTTCATGCGGTTTGCGACATTATGGACGAGGTTTCACCGAATGGCGGCAAGCGACGCGATCTCGTGACTTTCGTAACCGACCGCCCGGGTCATGATCTGCGCTATGCCATCGATTGCGGCAAAGTGGAGCGGGAATTGGGTTGGTGCGCGCGCGAAAATTTCGAATCCGGCCTGCGCAAGACCATCACATGGTACCTCGCCAACGCGCCTTGGTGGATGGCGATCCGGTCGGGAAAATATGGCGGCGAACGTCTTGGCCTCTGCGCTTGAGCCAATTCTTTTCCGGAATTTTTCATGATCGAAGGAGCGGCTCTTGATCATCGAGACCACGCCGCTCGAAGGCGTCAAAGTAATGGTCCCGAAAAAATTCGCGGATGCCCGCGGTTTCTTTTCCGAGACCTATCATCGCGAGCGCTTTTTGCGAGGAGGCATAGCGGTCGATTTCGTGCAGGACAATCAGTCGCGTTCCGCGGCTGCGGGAACCATTCGCGGGCTGCATTTTCAGTCGCCGCCCTTTGCGCAGGACAAGCTTATCCGTGTTCTCAGAGGGAGCATTCTCGATGTGGCGGTTGATCTTCGCCGGTCGTCGCCCACGTTCGGGCGGCATGTCGTAACCGAGCTGTCGGCCGAAAACTTCAAGCAGATCTTCGTGCCGATCGGCTTCGCGCACGGCTTCTGCACGCTCGAGCCCGATACGGAAATCCTCTACAAGGTTTCGAACTATTATGCGCCCGGGCATGACCACGGCCTTGCCTGGGACGATCCGGCTCTCGGCATCGCTTGGCCGGTGACGGCGGAAAGCGTGACTCTATCGGACAAGGATCGTCGGCACCCGCGTCTCGCCGATCTCGATTCACCGTTTCGGTAGCCGGCCATGCTGCGGATCGGCGTCACCGGGCGCACCGGACAATTGGCCCATTCTCTGGTCGAGCGCGGTCCGCTGCAATCGGCCGATGTCGTTACGCTGGCGCGTCCAGCCTGCGATCTCCTCGATGCCGGGAGCCTCGCGCGCGCGCTCGAGGCGGCGGGCTGCGATCTGATCGTCAATGCGGCAGCCTACACCGCTGTCGATCGCGCCGAATCGGAGCCGGATCTCGCGATGGCGGTCAATGCGGAGGGCGCCGCCGGAGTCGCGCGCGCCGCCAAGACGGCCGGTATTCCCATCATCCAGATTTCGACGGATTATGTCTTCGATGGATCTGCCGCGCGGCCTTATCGCGAGGATGATCCCACCGCGCCCCTCGGAGCCTATGGAAGATCGAAGCTCGCCGGCGAGATTGCCGTCGCCGAGGCTTGCGAGAACCATGTCATTTTGCGGACCGCCTGGGTCTATAGCGCGACGGCTCAGAATTTCGTGCGCACCATCCTGCGGCTCGGTGAAACGCGGCCTAAAATCGGGGTCGTCGCCGACCAATATGGCTCGCCGACCTATGCGCCCGATCTTGCCGATGTAATCCTTGCGGTCGCAGCGCAGCTCGTCGCAAAGCCCGATGCGCCGGAATTGCGGGGCATTTTTCATGCGACCGGAGCGGGCGAGGCGAGCTGGGCCGATGTGGCGGAGGCGGTTTTCGCCGGCGCGGCGCGCCGCGGGCGCGCCCTTGTGCAGGTGGATCGCATCACGACGCACGACTATCCGACCCCGGCGCAGCGGCCCAAAAATTCGTGTCTCGATCCTCAAAAACTCCATTCGACCTATGGTCTGAGGCTGCCGGATTGGCGCCAATCGCTCGAAACCTGCCTCGACCGGCTCGTCACGCCTCTGGAGAATGGCCAATGAATTTGCGCGGCATCATCCTCGCTGGCGGCAGCGGCACGAGGCTTCATCCGATGACTTTGGCGGTCTCGAAGCAGCTTCTGCCCGTCTATGACAAGCCGATGATTTATTATCCCTTGAGCACGCTGATGCTCGCCGGCGTGCGCGAAATCCTCATCATCACGACGCCGCTCGATCTGCCCTTGTTTCAAAGGCTTCTCGGCGACGGTTCGCAATGGGGCCTGGCGCTTGCCTATGCGGAGCAGCCGAAGCCGGAGGGGCTGGCGCAAGCCTATGTGATCGGTGCCGATTTTGTCGCCGGCCGGACATCCGTCCTGGTTCTCGGCGACAACATATTTTATGGCCATGGGCTCATCGACGCCCTGCGCCCGACGGCCGAGCGCGGCAAGGGCGCGACGATCTTCGCCTACCATGTGCGCGATCCGGAGCGCTATGGCGTCGTGGAATTCGATTCGTCCGGCCGCGCGATCTCGCTCGAAGAAAAGCCGCAGCAGCCGAAATCGAACTGGGCGGTCACCGGGCTTTATTTCTATGACGCGCAGGCGGTTGACATCGCCGCCTCATTGAAGCCTTCGGCGCGCGGCGAGCTCGAGATCACCGATCTGAACAAGGCCTATCTGGAAAGGTCCGAGCTGACGGTGGAGCGGCTCGGCCGCGGCTTTGCGTGGCTCGATACGGGCACGGCCAATTCGCTCGTCGAGGCGTCCGAATATGTACGCGCGATCGAACAGCGCCAAGGCCAGCGCATCGCCTGCCCCGAAGAGATCGCCTATCGAAACGGCTGGATCGATGCTGCGGCACTCGAGGGGCTGGCGGCCAGTCTCATGAAAAGCGGCTACGGCGATTATCTGCGATCGATTCTCGCCGAATGACGCCGCCGGCACACCGGCTCCCGCGAGCGGGAGAAGCGCGCAGCCCGCATTGTGCTACTTAGCATGTTTGTGATGTGCCCCGGGCCGGCACGTTGCTGCGGGTGAAGAGTCTCCGGGCAAGAAAATTCGCACGGTCCAGCCTGACCCGATCCGCCCTCCCGAACAGATCTCGTGGACAGTCTGTCCGGCCAGCTCTCTTTCGACGTCTCTGGATGCAGCCGGCACGCTCGGCTCCGCCGCAAAAAGGTCGAAAGACCTACGGTCGGCGTGGATTTCGTAGCGCGTGATGACTCGCACCGACTTATATCCGTCGCCAATATGATGAAGCGTCTCGATCTCGTCGGCGCGTGCGACATTTGCCAAGCCGCATGTCGACAAAGCCAAAGCGGCAGCCATGGCGATTTTGGCCGACCAGCATGACAAGGCGCATAAACGCGCGCTCCGATCTTTCAACATAAGGGCTCCTCCCATCATCGAAAAGCGTCAATCCGGCAGGCAGCGCCGGTGCGATACCTTATAGACCCGGTCACGGCCGAGCACATGCGCAAAGCGTTCGCGGCACTCGAAGAGCGCGGCAAAAGCCGCATCGCGCAGATTGAGGCCGCCGGCATAGGCGCCGAGCGCCGGCAGAATGCAGCGCCGCCCGTCGCTGACGAAACAGCGCCGCCGCACGCAGCCCGCAGAGCCTGCGACCCGCGCGACGGGATGCAGATGGCCGGCGATTTCATGATCGGCGCAAGCGGGATCGGCCACATGGCGAAATCTCATGCCGCCGATCCCGATTTCGGTACAGCGCTCGCCGCCGAGATCGGACGGCAGCTCCGGATCATGATTGCCAAAGACCCAGATCCATTCGCGCCGGCTTTGCAACGCCGCGAGCGCCGCACGATCCTTCGCATGGAGTTTTTCGCCGGCGGCGCCGTCATGAAAGGAATCGCCGAGCGCCAGCACGCGCCGCGGCGCATGGCGGGCGATGAGCGCGGCCAGCCTCGCCAAGGTCGCGGCGGTGTCGTAAGGCGGCAGAAAGATCTTTCGCGCCGCATAGGCGGAGCCTTTTTCGAGATGCAGATCCGCGACGACGAGAAGCCGCTCCTCGCGCCAATAAAGCGCGCCCAACGGATCGGCGCAAAATTGCGCCGATCCGAGGGTAAGATGAGCGGACGTTGGTTGCATAGACGGCCTCTGGTTTTAAAGCTCAATGATTGGCGTGCCCCCTTCTCCCGCAAGCGGGAGAAGGTATCATGCGAAGCATGACGGATGAGGGGCGGTGCAATTTGAAAGATCCCTCATCCGGTCGGCTCCGCCGACCACCTTCTCCCGCAAGCGGGAGAAGGTTCGCGCCGCATCATTCTACCCTCTCAATCCTCCGTCGCCTCGCGCACCAATTCCTCTGCCGCCTCGGCGAGGATCGTCTCGCGTGCCTCGCCATAGACGGGCTCGCGGCCGATTTCGAGCAGCACCGGCACCGCGAGCGGCGACACGCGATCGAGCCCCTTATGCATGATTCGGCCCTTGATGCGCGAGAGCATGGCGGCGAGCCTAGCGAGGTCGAGCAGGCCGTTGGCCGCATCCGCACGCGCCGCACGCAGAAGAATATGATCCGGCTCGTGCCGGCGCAAAACATCATAGATAAGATCGGTCGAGATCGTCACCTGCCTGCCGCTCTTGCGGCGGTCGAGAAAATTCCGCTCGATCAGGCCGGAGACGATGGCGCAGGTCCGAAAGCTGCGTTTCATCAGGGCCGATTCCTGCAGCCAGGCTTCGAGATCATCGCCCAGCATATCCTCACTGAAAAGTGCGTCGAGCTTGAGCCGCTTCGCCTTGATCTCGGCTCCGAGATCGACCATGCCCCAGGCGCCGAGCGCATAATCATTGGCGACGAAACCCAGCGGCTTGAGGCCGGCGCGCTCCATCCGCCGGGTCAAGAGCATGCCGAGCGTCTGATGCGCGAGCCTGCCTTCAAACGGATAGGCGACCAGATAAAAGCGCGAACCATGCGGAAAAGTCTCGACGAGAAGATCGCTCGCCGGCGGCAGGACGGAGCGATGTTTCTGCAAGGCCAGCCATTCGATCACCGCTTCCGGCAGACCGGCCCATTCCTTCGGATCGGACAGAAGCTCGCGCACGCGCTTGGCGAGATGGGTCGAGAGCGGAAATTTGCCGCCGGCATAGGAGGGGATTTTCGGCGCCTCGGCATAGGAGCGGCAGACCAGCGCTTCATCTTCCACGATGCCGCGCAGCGACAAAATTTCGCCGCCGAACAAAAATGTATCGTTCGGCGCCAATGTTTCGAGAAAATATTCCTCGATCTCGCCGAGGACGCGGCCGCTGCGGCGCAGCGGGCCGGTATAGCTCTTCGCCGCCTCAGTTCCATTCTTGCCTTGGACGAGCCGGACCTTCAGCATATCGGCCTCGACGATCGTGCCGACATTCATGCGATAGGCCTGGGCGACCTTGCCATTGGCGATACGCCAGCGCCCATCCTTCTGCCGCTTGATCTTGGCGAAACGCTCGTAGGAGGAGAGCGCATAGCCGCCATGCCCGACGAAGGCGATCGCCGCCTCGAAGTCTTGGCGTTCAAGATCGCGATAGGGCTCGGCCGATATGACCTCCTGATAAAGGTCGTCGCCGGCAAAAATCTCCGCGCAGGCCATGCCCAAAATATGCTGGCAAAGGACGTCGAGCGCACCGCGCCGCGCCACGGCCGTGTCCTGCGCGCCGGCATAGGCGGCATCGACGGCGGCGCGACATTCCAGCACTTCGAAGCGATTGGCGGGCACGAGAATCGCCCGCGACGGCTCGTCGAGCCTGTGATTGGCGCGGCCGATGCGCTGCATCAGCCGGCTCGCGCCCTTCGGCGCGCCGACATTGATGACGAGATCGACATCGCCCCAATCGACGCCGAGATCGAGCGTCGAGGTGCAGACCACGGCTTTGAGCCTGCCTTCCGCCATGGCGGCTTCGACCTTGCGTCGCTGGCCGACATCGAGCGAGCCATGATGCAAGGCAATCGGCAGCATCTCCTCATTGAGCCGCCAGAGCTCCTGAAAGACAAATTCCGCGAGCGCCCGCGTATTGACGAAGACGAGGCTCATATGAGCGGCCTTGATGCGCGCATAGATCTCGGCCAAGGCATGACGCGCCATATGGCCAGCCCAGGGCAAGAGCTGTTTGGTGTCGAGAATGGAGAGATCCGGCGGCGCGCCGGCAGCGGCGGTGACGAGCGCGGCTTTGTGTGGTGTCTTTGCGGCGCTGTCCTGCGCGACGAGCCAGCGGCGCAATTCCGCCGGATCGCGCACCGTCGCCGAAAGGCCGGTCGCCTTCATCTGCGGGGCGATCGCCCGCAGCCGCGTGAGGCCCAGCGAGAGCAGATCGCCGCGTTTCGACCCGGCGATCGCATGCAGCTCGTCGATGATGACGCGCTTCAGATCGGCGAAGAGAAAGCGCGCATCGGCGCTGGCGAGAAGAAGCGCGAGCTGCTCCGGCGTCGTCAGAAGAATGTCCGGGGGATCGCGGCGCTGGCGCTGGCGCTTGGACGGGGAAGTGTCCCCGGTTCGCGTCTCGATGCGAATGGCAAGGCCCATTTCGGCGATCGGAATTTCGAGATTGCGTTGGATATCGACGGCGAGCGCCTTCAAAGGCGAGATATAGAGCGTGTGCAAGCCGCTGCGCGGCGCATTGCTGCGGTGCGGCAGCGCGAGCTCTGCAAGGCTCGGCAGAAAGCCGGCGAGAGTCTTGCCGGCGCCGGTCGGCGCGATGAGAAGCACATCCTCATTTGCCTGCGCCTTCCGCAGCAAGGCGAGCTGATGCGGCCGCGCCGTCCAGCCGCGCGCTGCAAACCAGTCTGTGAAGGGCCGTGGAAGCAGAGCTTCGGCGGCCATCGGATCAAGCTGCACGAATCCAAATCCAGGTGGGCGCGTTCTTCTCCCAAGCAAGCATGTGCGCCCAGGCTCTCACGACGAACGCGCAGACGCCGCCGCCTCGCGCCGCTGGCGTTCCTCTTCGACAAGCACTTTGCGGTCGATCTTGCCGATCGCCGTCTTCGGCAGCGCGGTGCGGATGGTGATGGTCTTCGGCATTTCGATCTGCGACACATAATCCTTCAGAAAGCGCCGCAATTCGCCGACGGTCGCCTCGTGATCCGGCCGCAATGTCACGAAGGCGATCGGGACCTGGCCGCGATAGGCGTCAGGAACACCGATGACCGCAGCCTCGGCGACGGCCCGATGCTGATAGAGCGCCTCCTCGACGACCCGCGGATAGATATTATAGCCGCCGCACAGGATCATGTCCTTCAACCGATCGACCAGAAACAAAAAGCCATCGGCGTCGACATAGCCGATATCGCCGGTCCTGAGCGCGCCGTCGACGAAGGCGGCCGCTGTTTCCGCCGGATTGTTCCAATAGCCGCGCATGACCTGCGGCCCGCGCACGCAGACCTCGCCCTTCTCGCCGACCGGCATCAGAAGCTTGGGGTTTTCGAGCGAACGGATCTCGACAATGGTACCGACGAAAGGCCGCCCGACCGAACTCCCCTTCGGCTCGGCATCGATCGGATTGGCGCTCACGACTGGCGATGCCTCGGTGAGGCCATAGCCCTCGATCAATTTGCAGCCGGACAATCGCTGGAAACGCAGCCGCACTTCTTGCGGCAGCGGTGCGCCGCCGGAAATGCAATAGCGTATCGAGGAGAGATCATAGCGGCCCTCCGCCACTTTGGAATTGAGCGCCGCATAAAGCGTCGGCACACCTGGAAACAGCGTCGGCCGCGTCTTGGAAATAAATTTCAGCACCTCATGCACCTCGAAACGCGGCAACAGAACGATCTCGGCACCGATCGCAATGCAGAAATTCATCCCCGCGGTCATGGCGAAGACATGGAACAGAGGCAGCAGAAGCAGCGCCCGCTCGCGCCCCGGCGTGACATCATACATATGGACGCGAATCTGGGCCACATTGGCGGCGAGATTGGCATGGGTCAGCATGGCGCCCTTCGGCACGCCGGTAGTTCCTCCCGTATATTGCAGCACGGCGAGATCGGTCAGCGGATCGATCGGCACGGCCTCGACAGCGCCACCATCGGAAATCAGCCGCGCGAAGCTCACATGCCGAAGATCGTTGGGAATGTCGGAAAATTGCGCCGATTTGAAGAGCCGCAGAAAAACGGCTTTCGCCGCAGGCAACATCGCCCGCATCGGGCAGACGACAAGGCGCTCAAGACAGGTCTTGGCGAGTGTGGCGGCGACTTTGGGATAGATCTTCTCGACATCGACCGTGACCATGATCGTAGTGCCGGAATCCTCGATCTGATGCGCGATCTCGCGCTCGACATAGAGCGGGTTGAAATTGACGACAGTCCCGCCGGCTTTCAAAATGGCGAAATAGCAGATGATCGAATAGGGCGTGTTGGGCAGGCAGAGTCCGACGCGCGTGCCGCGCCGCACGCCAAGCAATTGGAAGCCGCGCGCGGCGCGCGCGACGAGCCGGCCCAGCTCCGCATAGCTGAGCTTCTTGCCGAAGAAATCCGTCGCCGGCCGATCACCGAAACGCGCCACGGTCTCGACCAGAAGGTCGAGGAGCAAAATCGGCTCGCACGGAGAGCCGCCATCGGTCTTTGAAGATATGGGCGCAGAAGCCATCGGGCTGAAGTCTAGAGCATCGGACCCAAAAGTGGGAACCGGTTTTGGGACAAATCCGATGCTCAAACAAATGAGTAGAGCGGCGATTCCATCGCAGCATCCGCCGCTCTAGAGCATCGTGCGCAAAAGTGTGTGCGGTTTTGCGCTTTAACGATGCTCTATATTTTTGAATCTAGAGCATCTTATCCGCCTTCAAGTGATTCTACTTGAAGGCGGGATGCTCTAGCCGATCTCGGCTGCGCTGTTGACTCACGCGCGACCACAAGCGGCGAGAGGCGTATCCGGAGGACGCGCCGAAGGACGGCACTGGCGGGCCGTCAGTAAAGCTTCCAGGAAAGCTGCGTCCAGATGCGCCAGCCGTCGGCGCCGCCCTGGCCATGGCTGAGGACGGATTGGGTCGCGAGCAAAGCGAGTTCGCCGCGACCCAGATCATAGCCGATCTTGCCGCCGACGCCGGCTTTGGCGGCGCGCACGCAGTAATTGTAGATGTTTTCCGGCTCTTCCTCGCAGCTGTTGGCGAGACCGCCCGTCGCGAGGAAAGCGGCCGGATCGCCGCCGCTGTCGCGCGTCGTCTGGAAAGCCGCATAAGCGACGGGACCGATCTCGACATGGCCGAATTTCTTCGTCGCCGTAAGATCGGCGTAGAGCGCCTGCCCGTCGGTGACATGCGAATAGGGATTGGTCGAATAGATATCATAAAGGAAGGTCGCGCTGAGATCGAAACCGTCGCGAAGATAGCTCACGCCGAAGGTCGGCTCGAAGGTCCAATAAGGCGCGCCTACGCTGTCGAGGCCGTTGATGCCATTGATCCGGCCGTCGGGCACGGCGAGGTCGAGCCCGATGCCGACATGCCAGCCGTTCCGCAAATCCCACGACAGATTGGCCGGTGCGACGATCGTGTCGCGAAGGCCGCCCGTCTGGTTCGTGACCCAGCCCACTCCGGGAATTTGCCCATAGCTGTCGACGGCCGCCATGGGCTCCGCGACCAGAACCGCATAGCGCGCTCCGAACAAGGTCCATGGCGTCGTCCACAGCAGGGCCGGAATCTCATCCGGCACATCGGCCTTGAGCGCGCCGGGTCCCAAACCGACATTCGGCGAGACCTCGCGCGGCACCGAGACTGTGCCGTAATTCGCAAGATTATAGAGATAGAGACCTGGTGTTCCGGTATAGGCGAAGGGAATGCCCATGGTGGTCCCAGGCAGAATGGTGAAGGATGCGCCGGGCTCGAAGGCGAAGCCGCGATCGGCCGTCGCAAGCACGGCCAGAGCGCTGAGGAGCAAAACTCGCAAGCGCGCACGCATCGCTTCGCAGGCACCTCTTGTTCGAAGTGTCGGGATGGTGGTCCGACGCCAGACCGGTAGCGCTCGGCCACCGTGCCAATCCGAAATCGACCCTAGCACGAACCTCGTCGCGGCGCTTCGCACTTATTGCCGCTCGATGCGCGAAACCATTTGATTTGCCACAAGCGCGAGATCTTTGGGTTGCATACAAAAATCTTACACCTTAGGGGCGAGGAATCCGCGGTTACCTTGATCGCAATCAACTGCCGCAGGGTTCGGCTCTCTAAATTCAGCGGCAATGCAGGAAACAGACGCCGTGAAAAACACCACCAGATTCTTGTGCATAAATTCGGAGCCGATCACCGCCGGCACTTTCTTTTAGCCGCGACAAGCGCTGCCGCACCGCACTCGCAATGCAGAAATGTCTCCAATCCGACCGGCGTAGATGTTCATTCGAATCCTCGGCTCCTCCGCAGGCGGCGGCTTTCCGCAGTGGAACTGCAATTGCCGCAATTGCGCGGCGGTGCGCGCCGGCAAGCCGGGGTTTCGCGCAAGGACGCAATCCTCCCTCGCCGTCAGCCGCACCGGCGGGGATTGGCTCTTGCTCAATGCCTCGCCGGATCTGCGCATGCAGATCGAGCAAGCGCCGCAGCTCGCCGCATGCGCGACAGGCGCGGCGCGCAACAGTCCGATCAAAGCCGTCGTGGTGACGAACGGCGATGTCGATCATGTCGCCGGGCTCTTGACCTTGCGCGAAGCGCAGAGTTTTTCGATCTATGGCGCCAAGCGCGTCCTCGACGTCATCGCCGCCAATTCGCTCTTCAACGTGCTCGCCGCCGATCTCGTCGCGCGCAAAGTGCTGCCGATCGGCACCCCGATAAAAATTCTCGGTGCAGGCGTCGATCTCGGCCTCACGGTCGAAGCATTTCCAGTGCAAGGCAAGATCGCGCTTTATCTTGAAGATGCGACGGCAGGCCCGAATTTCGGAACGCAGCAAGGCGACACCCTTGGTCTCAAGATCAGCGACATCGCAACAGGCAAGGCCTTCTTCTATATCCCGGGCTGCGCCAAGATCGATGCCGAACTTGCCGAACGGCTCAGCGGCGCCACGCTCGTCTTCTTCGATGGCACCCTTTGGCACGATGATGAGATGATCGCACAAGGACTGCTCGGCAAGACCGGCACGCGCATGGGCCATGTCAATATGTCCGGACCCGATGGCTCGATCGCCGGCTTCGCGCCGCTCGGCGTCACCCGCAAGGTCTATATCCACATCAACAATTCCAATCCCGTGCTCGACGAAGCCTCGATCGAGCGCAAGACGGCTGCGGCCGCCGGCTGGGAAATCGGCTATGACGGAATGGAGATCAGATTATGAATGAGATGACGAGTCCGCGGTCTTCCGCATCCGCCCCGATGTCCGCGGCAGAACCCATGTCGCCGGAGGTTTTCGAAGCGGCGATCCGCGCCGTCGGCGCCGAGCGCTACCACGACAAGCATGTCTTCCATAAGCTCTTGCATGGCGGCAAGCTCGACAAAGGCCAGGTACAGGCCTGGGCGCTCAACCGCTATTGCTATCAGGAGGCCGTGCCGCGCAAGGACGCGGCGTTCATCAGCCGCGTCCATGATCGCGAATTGCGGCGCGAATGGATTCGCCGCATCCATGATCATGACGGGTTCGGCGATGAGCCGGGCGGCATCGAGCGCTGGCTCGTTCTCACCGACGGCCTCGGCCTCGACCGCGACTATGTGACCTCGTTTGTGGGCGCGCTGCCGGCGACGAGGCATATTGTCGAATCCTATGTTCACTTCGTCCGCGAACAACCGCTGACCGTCGCCGTCGCCTCTTCGCTCACCGAACTTTTCGCGCCTTCGATTCATCGCGAGCGCATCGCCGGCATGTTGGAGAATTACAGCTTCATCGACGATCACGTGCTCGCCTATTTCAAGCGGCGCCTGACACAGGCGCCACGCGATGCAGAGTTCGCCCTCGCCTATGTGAAGACGCATGCGAAAACGCGCGAGGAGCAGGAGGCCTGCGTCGGCGCCGTGCGGTTCAAATGCGATGTGCTCTGGGCGCAGCTCGACGTGCTGCATCATGCCTATGTCGCGCCGGGCCTCATCCCGCCCGGCGCGTTTCGGCCGGACAGTGCAGCGGCGCAGTGACGCTGGGGCAAATAGCCGTCGCCCAGCCGGCAATCATGCCCTGATCCATCTGACTTCGTTTGGCGCCTAGATAGGGGCCAAACCGCGCCAAAGATTGGGCTATTGTCCTTGCCATCGCTAATTCTCATTTTACATCCGAGCCCGGTTCCGCAGCAGTTCCTCGGCTTGCTTCGCAACGATGCTGAAGGCCCGGCTTAAGGTGGGTGTTCGAGGTGGAGCGGCGGCGGTCGCCGCAAATTGGCGGAAGCAAAAAGGGCAGGTAGATGATCGATTCTTTGACGCGCAGAGCCTTCATGTCCTCGGTGAGCTTGGCGGCGATCGGTCTAGGCGTTTTGGGCCCTGGCCTCGCGATCGCCAACGAGCGTACAGGCAATGAGGGCGAGGGCAAGCGCGTGACGCTTTTGCACTTCACCGACACGCATGCTCAACTCGAGACGCATCCGGAATACGTTCCGGGAGCGAGCCCGGAGATCCAGATGATGGGCGGCTATGCCCGCCTCAAGACCGCCATCGAGCGCGAGCGGGCGAGTTGCAAAGGCCCGTGTTTTCTGTTGGACGGAGGCGATGAGTTTCAGGGTTCCGGCCCAGCGGCCTGGTCCGAAGGCGAAGTCGTCCTCGATCCCCTCAACGCCCTCGGCATCGATGTCTTTGTCCCAGGCAATTGGGAGCCGGCCTATGGCCCTGAGCAATTCAAGCAGACCATGGCGCGGCTCAATTGCCCGGTCACCTGCTACAATTTCCATGACATAGCCAGCGGCAACCGCCTGTTTCCCGCCTCGGTCACGCTCGAGCGGCAGGGCGTGACGATGACACTCGTCGGCATCACCGATATTGGCGCCAGCGAGCGGCAGCCTCCCTCGGAATTTCACGGCATGGACACGAGCCGGATCGAGGGCTTGCGCGATTTCGTCAAGGAGCTGCGCGCCCGCGAACGGCCGGACCTCGTCGTGGCGCTCACCCACACCGGCCTGTCGATCGCCCGCGAAATCGCCCGCGAGATGCCCGAGTTCGACGTGGTCCTCTCCGGCCATACGCATGAGCGCACGGCATGGCCCATCCTCGAGGGCAATGTCATCGTCGTCGAGCCGGGCTGCTTCGGCTCGTTCCTCGGCAGGCTGGACCTCGTCGTCAAGCCCGGCGGAGGCATCGCCAGTCATGAATTCCGGCTCATCCCAGTCCTGGAAAGCCGTTACGGCGAAGATCGCCACGTAAAGGCGCTGGTCGACAAGTCGTTGGCCCCCTACCGAGAGCGCATGGCCAAAGAGGCCGGAAAGACCGAAACCGTGTTGATGCGCTACGACGTCCTGGAAACGACGGCCGATGATTTCATCGCCGACGCAGTACGCGAGACCGCCAAAACCGACATCGGCTTCACCAACGGCTTCCGCTTCGGCGTGCCTGTCCCGCCAACGAATGTGAGCGAGGCCGACCTCTGGAACCTGCTGCCGATGGACGCGCGGATGAAGCGCGGCTGGATCACCGGCAAGGACCTCAAAGCCTATATGGAACACGAGCTGGAGATGGTGTTCTCAAAGAACCCGTGGAAACTCAACGGCGGATGGGGCCCGCGAGCCGCCGGGATGGCGATCACATTCAATGCTCTGGCCGAGCCCGGCCAGCGGGTGGTTTCGATAAAGATCAACGGTCGCGAAGTCGAAGCGGAGCGGCGCTACACGATCGCCGGCTGCGAGCGCGAAGGCGAGCCCATGGACGTGATCTGTCGGCATCGGGGCACCCATGACGCGCAGGTTCTCCCGATATCGATCCATGAAGCCTTGCAGGAATATTTGAAGGCGCATCGCGTGATCGCGCCGAAACGTGACGGCCGCGAGAAGGCCCTCGATCTGCCGCCGATCGTCTTCAGCCAGGACGCTGTGCTCGCCGGAGGCGAGCTGAGCAAGGCTCCCACCACCCCTTCTGGGCTTCCGCCGGGATAGAGCATCGGACCCAAAAACGGGAAGCGGTTTTGGGCCAAATCCGATGCTCAGAAGGAGGCGTTTACGGCACGAAAGCGAAATTGCGGTGGCCGAGGCCGAACTGCGCCTTCACCTCGTCCGGCGTCAGCCCTTCATGGCGTAAAGTCCGCAAAGATTTGGCCCTGAGGCTTTTCGACAATTTGCGGCCGGCGGCGTCGCGCAGCAGCTCATGGTGGTGATAGCAGGGCGCCGGCAGATCGAGCAAAATCTGTAAGAGGCGATGCAGGCTCGTCGCCATGAACAGATCCTCGCCGCGCACGACATCGGTGATGCCTTGCAAAGCATCATCGACGACGACGGCAATGTGGTAGCTCGCCGGAACGTCCTTGCGCGAGAGAACGGCGTCGCCCCAAACGGCCGGCTCGGCACTCACTTCGCGTCCCTGCATGCCGCCGCCATATTCGCGCCAGCCGATCCTCTGGCCCACTCTTTCGTTTACTGTCGCAAGCGCAGCTTGCATGTCGAGGCGCAGCGCCGCCGGCTGGCCGGCGGAAAGCCGCGACAGCCGTTCCGAGCTGGACATATGTCTGCATGTGCCGGGATAGAGCGGCGACCCGTCGGGATCGCGCGGCCACTGCGGACGCTCCGTCAAAACGCTCGCCACTTCGCTGCGCGAGCAGAAGCAGGGATAGACGAGGCCCTGCTGTTCGAGACGCGCCAGCGCCGCAGCATAAGCGTCGAAATGTTCCGATTGCCGGCGCACCGGCTCCTCCCAGGAGAGCCCGAGCCAGCGCAGATCCTCATAAATCGCCTGCTCGAACTCAGGACGGCAGCGCGCGCCGTCGATATCTTCGATGCGCAGCAGCAGGCTGCCGCCGACGGCCTGCGCCATTTCATGATTGATCAAAGCCGAATAGGCATGTCCGAGATGCAGATATCCGTTCGGCGAGGGCGCGAAACGGAATAGGTGCGAGAGATAAGTCCTTGTCATTTCTCAGCCTGAACCGGTCATTTCGGACAGTTAGCTTGCGATGCGGCAACGCACGATCGGCTGGGCAACCCGCAGCGGTGTTCAGGACAAGCCCCGCCTGAGCCGCGACCGCCGCATGAAAACGAATTGAGCACTTTTACACCATAGTATGTGGCATACCTATGGCCTAGTCCTCAGAAATCACTGGCAGCCTGGCCGATCCACATCTGCCCAGCTCCACCTCGCAACCGGCTGGGTCGGCGGCTTGGGCGCCGTCCCATGCGGCGCTGCGGTATTCGCCCGGCTAACCCTTTTGTCGCATATTGCCCCTGCGTCACAGATCGAGCCGATTGCGTTTAGTAACTGCCATGAGCAACGGCTATGCCAGCCCATGGCATAGCGGGACGATGGCTCCTGGCCGAAGCCCGCACCGCGGCATTCGCCGGCCGCCCATCTTGACCTTGGGCCGGAAAGGGGATTCCTCCAGACGGCATCGTCCGACCGAGGATTTCAAAATGGCGTCTCCCCTCGACGGCCCGCGCATCGCGCCGAAAAACCGTGTCGCGAAGCAGCTCGTCGTCTTTCTTCATGGCTATGGCGCGGATGGCAACGATCTCATCGCGATCGGCAAACAATGGCAATCCTTGCTGCCGGACGCCGCTTTCGTCTCGCCGCACGCGCCGCATCCTTGCGCGCAGGCGCCGACCGGGCGGCAATGGTTCCCCCTGACCTTGCGAAATCCGGAGGCGCTCTGGGAGGGGGTCGTCGAAGCGCGCCCGGCGCTCGACGCTTTCCTCGATGCGGAACTCGCCCGCCTCAAGCTCGATGACAGCCGACTGGCTCTCGTCGGCTTCAGCCAGGGCACGATGATGGCGCTGCATGTGGGCTTGCGCCGCAAGCGCGCCCCGGCCGCCATCCTCGGCTATTCCGGCGTGCTCGTCGGTCCCGAGCATCTCGCCGAGGCGACGGCGCGCGATGCGCAGGGCCGTCCGCCGCCGATTTTTCTCGTCCATGGAAATGAGGACGATCTCATCTCCGTCGAAAGCCTTTTCGTCGCGGCCGAGGATCTGAGCACGGCCGGCATCCCCTGCCAATGGCATATGTCATTTGGAATAGGCCATGGCATCGACACCGGCGGGCTGGTGCACGGCGGCCTTTTCGTCGGCAAATGTTTCGGCGTGAAGGCGCCGGCCGATCTCAAGGTCCATATCTGACGGCGCGGCTCGGCAGTGCTTGGCGGGGGTAGATCGGGGCCTGCCGCCGCCCCGCGTCAGCGCCTCGCGTTGACTTGGCCCAGGGGGAAGATTACGACACGCCGGTGCCGCACGGCCGTTCGGCCGATTGGAGCCCGTCGATGAAGATCCTCGTGCCCGTCAAGAGGGTGGTCGATTCCAACGTCAAGATAAGGGTCAAGGCCGACGGTTCGGGCGTCGAGCTCGACAATGTCAAAATGTCGATGAACCCGTTCGACGAGGTCGCCGTCGAAGAGGCTTTGCGGCTCAGGGAAGCCGGCAAAGCGACGGAGATCATCGTCGTGTCCATCGGCGCTGCCCTGGCGGCCGAAACACTCCGCGCCGGCCTCTCGCTCGGCGCCGACCGCGGCCTGCTCATAAAGACGGATCAGCCGCTCGAGCCGCTCGCCGTCGCAAAATTGCTGAAGGCCGTCGCCGCGGCCGAACAGCCGGGTCTCATCATTCTCGGCAAGCAGGCGATCGACGATGATTGCAATCAGACCGGGCAGATGCTCGCCGCCCTGCTCGGCTGGGGCCAGGCCACTTTCGCATCGAAGGTCGAGATCGGCGAGGGCCGGATCGCGGTCAGGCGCGAAGTCGACGGCGGCTCCGAGACCGTCGAATTGAAATTGCCGGCGGTGGTGACGGCCGATCTGCGCCTCAACGAGCCGCGCTATCCGACGCTCCCGAACATTATGAAGGCGAAGAAGAAGGTGATCGACGAGAAGGATGCGGCGGCGTTTGGCATCGACATCACGCCGCGCCTGAAGGTTCTGAAGATCTTCGAGCCGCCGGCCCGCAAGGCGGGGATCAAGGTCAATTCGGCGGCCGAACTCGTCAGCAAGCTCAAGCATGAGGCGGGCGTCATCTGATGACAGTTTTGCTGCTCGCCGAGATCCAGAACAATGAGCTCAATGAGGCGACCGCGAAGGCGCTCGCTGCTGCGGCGGCGCTCGGCGGCCCGGTCCACGTCCTCGTGGCGGGACAGGATGTGGCGAAGCCCGCCGCGGCGGCGGCCCGGCTGTCCGGCGTCGAAAAAATTCTCGTCGCCGACGATGCACTCTATGCGCATCGTCTGGCCGAGCCCCTGGCGGCTTTGATCGTCTCTCTGGCGCCGGCCTATGCGGCAATTGTCGCAGCGGCAACCTCGACCGGCAAAAATGTCCTGCCGCGGGTTGCCGCTTTGCTCGATGTGATGCAGATTTCCGAGGTTACCAAGATTCACGCGCCGGATATTTTCGAGCGACCGATCTACGCCGGCAATGCAATCGAGATGGTTCAATCCCGCGAGGCGAAAAAGGTCATTACGGTGCGCACCGCGACCTTTCAGCCGGTCGGCGAAGGCGGCTCTGCGGTCGTCGAAAAAGTCGCCGCGGCGGCAGATCCGGCCGTCTCGCGTTTCGCGCATGAGGAGCTCGCCCGCTCGGATCGGCCGGCGCTTTCTTCGGCACGTGTTGTCGTCTCCGGCGGTCGGGCGCTGCAAGGGCCGGAAAATTTCGCGGCGCTGATCGAACCGCTTGCGGATGAACTCGGCGCTGCGGTCGGCGCCTCGCGCGCCGCCGTCGATGCCGGCTATGCGCCCAATGATTGGCAGGTCGGCCAGACGGGTAAAGTGGTCGCGCCCGATCTCTACATCGCAGTCGGCATTTCCGGGGCTATCCAGCATCTGGCCGGGATGAAAGACTCGAAGGTCATCGTCGCGATCAACAAGGATGAGGAAGCGCCGATCTTCCAAGTCGCGGATTACGGCGTCGTCGGTGATCTTTTCACGGTTCTGCCGGCCTTGCAGGAAGAGCTTGCCAAAAGCCGGCGATAAACCAGCATGACCCTTGCCCCGCCGGTCGGTGCGGCGGCGCGAAGGCAACAGATGAAAATATGCGTTCGCCTGTAAGAAAAGGCGCGCGCGTTTTCTTCAGATGAGGACCCATGGCTGAAATTCAGAAAATCGGTGTCATAGGTGCCGGCCAAATGGGTGCCGGCATCGCCCAGGTCAGCGCCCTTGCCGGCCTCGACATCCTGCTCAACGACGTTTCCGAGGAGCGGATAAAGGAAGCGTTCGCCCATATCGATGCCAATATGGGGAAGCTCATCGAGCGCAAGCAGATCGATGAGGCGATGCGCGAAGCCGCCCTTGCGCGGATCAAGCCGGCGCTCGATCAACAGGCCTTCGGCGACTGCGATCTCATTCTCGAAGCCGCCGCCGAGAACGAAGAGGTCAAGCGCAAGATCTTCGTGAATCTGTGTCCGATCCTGCGCAAGGACTGCATGCTCGCGACGAACACGTCGTCGATCTCGATCACGCGGCTCGCCTCGGTTACCGACCGGCCGGAGCGCTTCATCGGCATACATTTCATGAATCCGGTGCCACGCATGCAGCTCGTCGAGCTGATCCGCGGCATAGCGACGGAAGACACGACCTTCGTCGCGGCCAAGGAGCTCATCAAGCGGCTTGGCAAGACGGCGATCGTCTCGGAGGATTTCCCGGCCTTCATCGTCAACAGAATTCTGCTGCCGATGATCAATGAGGCGATCTATACGCTCTATGAGGGGGTCGGCACGGTCGATGCGATCGACACCGCGATGCGGCTCGGCGCCAACCATCCCATGGGACCCTTGCAGCTCGCCGATTTCATCGGCCTCGACACGGTTCTGGCGGTGATGCAGGTCCTGCACGAGGGGCTCGCCGATTCGAAATATCGGCCCTGCCCGCTGCTCGTGAAATATGTCGAGGCCGGCTGGCTCGGGCGCAAGGCGCAGCGCGGCTTCTATGATTATCGGAGCGGGACGCCGATCCCGACGCGGTAGGACTTCGTCGCCAAAAGGGAAGGCAGGTGGCGCGCGGCAGCCTTGCCGGTGCGGCAATCTGGCTTTCATATTATTGTCATCTGATCTATAGAATGTAGGGGGCGAAGCGATTTGCCTCAGAGGTAGAGGCTATTTAGGATCAGCGGTCATAAAAGGTCGATCCTCAGGGAATAGGACGTGTCCGATTCGGGCCGCCGGCTGCGGTGCGGTCCGTGCATAGCTGCACTCGGACATGAGCGAGGTGCCAGGTTTGACGGTCCACTGCCAACCCTTGGTCTCGCCGGAAGCCTGTCCGGCACTTGTGCTCAATGCCGATTTTCGGCCCTTGAGCTATTATCCGCTGTCGCTCTGGTCTTGGCAGGATGCGATCAAGGCAGTCTTCCTCGATCGGGTGAACATCGTTTCGCAATACGAGAGGACCGTGCGAAGCCCGAGCTTCGAAATGAAGCTCCCCTCGGTCGTCTCGCTCAAGACCTATATCAAGCCATCCCGCCACCCCGCCTTCACCCGCTTCAATGTCTTCCTGCGCGACCGCTTCACCTGCCAATATTGCGGCACCCGCGAGGAATTGACCTTCGACCATGTGATTCCGCGCTCCAAGGGCGGCACCACCACGTGGGAAAACGTCGTCGCCGCCTGTTCCTGCTGCAATCTGCGCAAGGGCGACCGCCTTCCCGCCGAAGTCCGTATGTTTCCAGCGCGCCATCCCTATCAGCCGACGGTCAACGACCTCCATCATAACGGCCGGCTTTTTCCTCCCAATTATCTGCATGAGAGCTGGATGGATTATCTTTATTGGGATTCCGTGCTGGAGCCGTAGGATTACGGCGCGCCGGTATCGGCAGTGCCGCTTCGCGAACATTTACGCTGGATTCCGGGTTCCGTTCCGCTCGGGCCTAAAGGCCCTGCGCTGCATGGCCCCGGAAAGGCGGCTCTGTTAGCCCAAGTTCCTCGCCCGAGCTGGATCGGCGATCCTGTTCCATCCAATGGCGAAGCGCCTTCAGATCTACATGACCGGCTCCGATCTCGTCACCCGCGAGATGCCTGAACCGCGCGTCTTCCTCGCCAAGATCGCTGAACACCGCGCTCGCGTCTGAGAAATCATCATCCTTCGTATAGAGGCTCGGCGTCGCAACGACCGTCAGACCCGCAGCGCGTGCCGCGCGCACGCCATTTTCCGAATCCTCGAAAGCGATCGCATTTGACGGATCACAGCCGAGCCGGCGCAAGACGAAGCGATAAATATCGGGCGCGGGCTTTTTCGCCGGCACGACATCGCCCGCCCCGATGACCGCAAACCAGGAGGGCGCATCCGGCGCAAAAGACGCCTTCAGCAGCGCCTCGACATTGGCGGCGCTCGTCGTCGTGGCGATGGCGAGTTTTATGTCTTCCGCACGCGCGGCTTCGAGCAAGCGCCAGACGCCGGGCCGCGGCACCAGCGCCCTCTGTGCCACGAGTTCCGTATAGCGGCGCGTCTTGTCCGCATGCAGTTCGGTAAGCTGCGCCAGCGCCGCCGCGCCGCCTTGCGGGCGCCAGGCTTCGACATAATGGCGGATGCGCTCCTTGCCGCCGGTGATTTTCAACAGATCGCGATAGAGCTCGTCCGGCCAGATCCAGTCGAAGCCAAAGGCAGCGAAAGTCTCGTTGAAGGCACAGCGATGCAGCTCCTCCGTCTCGGCCAAAGTACCGTCGACGTCGAAGATCAGAGCCTCAAGCGGCATTGCGCTCAGCGCATATTCCGATCAGACGGTCCATCTGATCGGAATATGCGGCCCATCAAAATGTTGGAGCATTTCCTCATCCAAAAAGCGGACCCGCTTTTTGGGGAAATGCTCTGTCGCGCGCTGCGGCGCGGATCGCGGCAATATTGGCGGCATATTTTTCCGGGCCGCCGGCAAAGATTGCGGAGCCCGCGACGAGCGTATCGGCGCCCGCCGCCGCGACCTCGGCCGCGGTCTTGGGATTGATCCCGCCATCGACTTCGAGGCGGATCGGCCGCGTGCCGATCATCTCCTTGATGCGCGCCACTTTCTCCACCGCCGAGGGAATGAAGGC
Source organism: uncultured Alphaproteobacteria bacterium (assembly GCA_963704745.1). Classification (GTDB taxonomy): domain Bacteria; phylum Pseudomonadota; class Alphaproteobacteria; order Rhizobiales; family Beijerinckiaceae; genus Methylovirgula. Next base: position 884,523 of record OY969936.1, on the reverse strand, counting down.
CTGGCCGCCGAAGCCGGGATTGACCGACATGACGAGCACGAGATCGACGAGATCGAGCACATGTTCGAGGCTGCCGACTGGCGTCGCCGGATTGAGCACCACGCCCGCCTGCTTGCCGAGCCCGCGGATCGCCTGCAGCGAGCGATGAAGATGCGGACCCGCCTCGACATGGATCGAGATGAGATCGGCGCCCGCTTCGGCGAAAGCGGCGAGGAAAGGATCGCAAGGCGCGATCATCAGATGCACATCGAAGAAAGCTTTCGTGCGCGGCCGCAGCGCCTTCACCACGCCCGGGCCAATGGTGATATTGGGGACGAAATGCCCGTCCATCACATCGACATGAATCCATTCCGCGCCGGCTTCGACGACCGCCTCGACTTCGGCGCCGAGGTTGGCGAAATCCGCGGCAAGGATCGAAGGTGCAATGACGAGAGACATCATGCCTCGCTTTTGGTCGGACCGGCGGTGAAGACGCGGCTCGCCAGCACATCTTCCGCTTCGATCGTCGACAGATCCTCGAGCGACACCAAGCCTTCGTTTTCGAAATGTCGATTAGCATGTCGCAGCCGCATGCGGTCGAGCGCATTGCGGATCGAGCGCGCATTGGCGAAATGCGGCTGCTGGCGGCGCGCGGCGATATAGTTCCGGAAAGTCTCCGCCCCCGCCTCGCTGAAATGATAATTCTGCGCCCGCATCATGCTCTCGCCGATCGCCATCAATTCCTCATCCGAATAGTCCGGAAAATCGATGTGATGGGCAATGCGCGAGCGAAAACCCGGATTGGAGCGGAAGAAGCGCTCCATGCGATCGGCATAGCCGGCGAGGATCACGACGAGATCGTCGCGCTGGTTTTCCATCACCTGCAGCAAGATCTCGATCGCCTCCTGGCCATAATCGCGCTCATTATCCGGCCGATAGAGATAATAGGCCTCGTCGATGAAGAGGACGCCGCCCATCGCCTTTTTCAGCACTTCCTTCGTCTTGGGTGCGGTATGGCCGATATATTGGCCGACGAGATCATCGCGCGTCACCGAGACGAGATGGCCTTTCCGGACATAGCCGAGCGCGTGCAGGATCTCGGCCATCCGCAGCGCCACAGTGGTCTTGCCGGTCCCCGGATTGCCGGTGAAGCTCATGTGCAAGGTCGGCGTCTCGGAAGTGAGGCCCATGCGGCGGCGGACCCGATCGACGAGCAGAAGCGCCGCGATCTGACGGATGCGGGTCTTGACCGGCTTCAGGCCGATGAGCTCCCTGTCGAGCTGATCGAGAACCTCGCCGACATGGGTATCGGCGAGCTCGCGGCGCAGATCGACGCTTTCCATCAGCTCCGCCGCGACCGTGTCGATCTCCGTATCAGTCATTTGCATCAATCAAAACCCCGCGGCGGACATGCGAAGGAAGCGGCAACAATGCCGGTCTCCTTCGCTCTGTCTTCGCATTCTCTGTGCCAAATTCCGGGTACCAAATGCCGCGCGCCCCTTCTCCCGCTTGCGGGAAAAGGATTCGCGCCCCGTCACCCTCGCTCTATGCGCCGTAACGCTCGCCCTCCGGCCGGTCGGTCGCATAGGGCTGCAGCGTATAGCGGATGCTGCGGCCGTCCACCTCCTGCCGCACGATGCGGAAGCCCGGTTCGACCTCTGGCCGCGACACAATGAAGGAGATCCGTACGGCCTCCCACCCATGCCTGGAATCGAAGCCGGAAATGCGAATATAGCAGCGCCCGCCATAGGCCTTGCGGCAGGCGTCGAGCTCCAGCATCACCGCCGCCGCATCCTTGATGTCGAACATCGGCATGCCCCACATCTCCCAAAACGTGTTGCGGGGATGCGGATCGTCGGTGAATTCGATGTTCACCGCCCAACCCTTGTCGATGCAATATTGCACCTGGGTGCGGATGTCGGCATCGGTCAAATCCGGCAGGAACGAGAAACAACCTTGCGTGATACGCATTCATTTTCTCCTTATTCGGCCGCCGTGGCCGTCGGAACGAAGTCCGGCGTATCCGTCGACGCATAATTGAAGCTCACTTCGCCCCAGGTATCGAGCGCCTGTTTCAGCGGCACGCACTTTTTCGCCGCCTGCTCGAGGATCTCGGGGCCTTCGCGCAGAATGTCGCGGCCGGCATTGCGGGCGAAGATTATCGCCTCCAACGCGACGCGATTGGCGGTTGCGCCCGCCGCGATCCCCATCGGATGGCCGATCGTGCCGCCGCCGAACTGCAGCACCACATCCTCGCCGAGAAGATCGAGGAGCTGATGCATCTGGCCGGCATGAATGCCGCCGGAAGCAACCGGCATGAGCTTGTTCAAAGACGCCCAATGCTGGTCGAAGAACAGGCCGTGCTCGAGCTGCATCGGATTATAATCCTCCCGGCAGATGTCGTAATAGCCGCGCGTCGTATTCGGATCGCCTTCGAGCTTGCCCACCACGGTGCCGGCATGGATGTGATCGACGCCGGCGAGCCGCATCCATTTGGCGATGACGCGGAAGGAGACGCCGTGCATCTTCTGCCGCGTATAGGTCGAATGGCCGGCGCGATGCAGATGCAGGATCATGTCGTTGCGGCGCGCCCATTTCGCCATGGACTGGATCGCCGTGTAGCCGATCACCAGATCGATCATGACGACGCAGGAGCCAAGATCCTTGGCGAATTCGGCGCGCTCATACATGTCTTCCATGGTCGCGGCGGTGATGTTGAGATAGGTGCCCTTCACCTCGCCGGTCATCGCCTGCGCCTTGTTGACGGCCTCCATGCAATAGAGGAAGCGCTCGCGCCAATGCATGAAGGGCTGCGAATTGATGTTCTCGTCGTCCTTGGTGAAGTCGAGCCCGCCCTTCAGCGCCTCATAGACGACGCGGCCATAATTGCGGCCGGAGAGGCCGAGCTTCGGCTTCACCGTCGCGCCGAGCAGCGGCCTTCCGAATTTATCGAGCCGCTCGCGCTCGACGACAATGCCTGTCGCCGGCCCCTGGAAGGTCTTCACATAGGCGACAGGCAGCCGCATGTCTTCCAGGCGCAGCGCCTTCAGCGGCTTGAAGCCGAAGACGTTGCCGATGATCGAAGCCGACAAGTTTGAGATCGAGCCCGGCTCGAAAAGATCGAGATCATAGGCGATATAGGCGAAATAGGAGCCGGGCGAATTCGGGACCGGATCGACGCGATAGCATTTGGCGCGATATTTCTCGCAAGCCGTCAGCCGGTCGGTCCAGACGACGGTCCAGGTCGCGGTCGAGGATTTGCCGGCCACCGCCGCCGAAGCTTCGATCGGATCGACGCCCTCCTGAGGCGTCACCCGGAAGCAGGCGATGAGATCCGTATCCTTCGGCTCATAATCGGGCTCCCAATAGCCCATCTGCCGATATTCCATCACTCCGGCCGAATAGCGGCTGCGCTTTTCGCCAGGCGCTGCCGGAGCTTGTTTCTGAATGGCATTCATATGGTCAACTCCTTTGATCATTAATCATTCCGCGGCGTTCCTCGTCTCGCTGCGCGGGTCGAGGGCGCCGGACGCATAGCGCTTGGCCATCGCCGACATGGGCAGCACTTTGATTTTCCCCGCCTGTCCGGCCGTGCCGAATTGTTCGAAGCGCAGGCGGCAGAGATCGCGCATGCGGTCCATCGCCGGCTTCAAGAATTTGCGCGGATCGAATTCATCCGGCTTCGTCGTGGCGATGCGGCGGAATTCGGCCGTCATCGCGAGACGGCAGTCGGTATCGATGTTGACTTTGCGGACGCCGTGTTTGATGCCGCGCACGATCTCCTCGACCGGCACGCCGAAGGTCTGCCGCATGGCGCCGCCATATTTGTTGAAGTCGTCCTGCAGCTCCTGCGGCACGGAGGAGGAGCCATGCATGACGAGATGGATGTTCGGCAGCTTGGCATGGATCGCCTCGATGACGCGCATCGAGAGGATCTCGCCGTCCGGCTTGCGGGTGAATTTATAGGCGCCGTGCGACGTGCCCATGGCGATGGCCAGCGCATCGACCTTGGTCCGCATCACGAAATCGACGGCCTGATCTGGATCGGTCAGAAGCTGCTCGCGGGACAATTGCCCTTCCGCGCCATGACCATCCTCTTTTTCGCCGCTGCCATGTTCGAGCGAGCCGAGCACGCCGAGCTCGCCTTCGACCGAGGCGCCGACCGCATGCGCGGCCTCCACCACTTTGCGCGTGATGTCGACGTTGTATTGATAACTCGACGGCGTTTTCGCGTCGGCCTCGAGCGAGCCATCCATCATCACCGAGGTGAAGCCATGCTGGATCGCGGTCAAGCAGGTCGCTTCATTATTGCCGTGGTCCTGATGCAGGCAGATCGGGATCTGCGGGTAGGTCTCAACCAGGGCCTCGATCATCTTGGCGAGCATCAGATCGCCCGCGTAGGAGCGCGCGCCGCGGCTCGCCTGAATGATCACTGGCGCGTCGACCGAAGCTGCCGCTTCGACGATCGCAATGCCCTGTTCCATATTGTTGATGTTGAACGCCGGCACGCCATAATCATGCTCGGCGGCATGATCCAGAAGCTGGCGCAAGGTGATGCGGGCCATCGTTGTCTCCGTCACTGAGGCTTGGTCAAATGGGCGGTTTCGGGCGTGAGCAGCGCATGTGCCTCCGCGACGACCGCATCGACCGTGATCCCGAAAAGGCGATAGAGATCGGCGGCCGGCGCGCTGGCGCCGAAGGACTTCATCCCGATGAAGCCGTCCTGCGGTCGCAGCAGGCTTTCGAATCCTTGGCGGAGCCCCGCTTCGACGCCGATGCGCGGCACCGCGCCCAGCACTTGCGCACGATAGTCCGCGCTCTGCTCGGCGAAGAGCTTGAAACAGGGGACCGACACGACGGCGGCCTTGATGCCTTCCGCGGCGAGCCGTTCGGCGGCCTCCACAGCGAGGCTCACTTCCGAGCCTGTCGCGAGAAGCGTCACATCGCGCGGGCCATCCGCCTCTTTCAGGACATAGGCGCCTTTGGCCGACAGATTTTCGGCCGTATGCGCGCGTCGCACGATCGGCAGATTCTGCCGCGAGAGGCAGAGCGCGGAGGGCGCCGTCTTCGTCTTCAGCGCCAGCTCCCAGGCTTCTGCGGTTTCGACCGCATCGGCGGGGCGGAACACATAGAGATTGGGGATCACCCGCAAAGCGGCGAAATGCTCGACCGGCTGATGCGTCGGACCGTCTTCGCCGAGCCCGATCGAATCATGGGTCAGGACATGAATCGCCCGCTGCCCCATCAGCGCCCCGAGACGCAGCGCCGGGCGCGCATAATCGGAGAAGACCAGAAAGGTCCCGCCATAGGGGATGAAGCCGCCATGCAGAGCAATGCCATTGAGTGCCGCCGCCATGCCGAATTCGCGAATGCCGAAATGGATATAGCGGCCGGAGAAATCTTGCGCCGTCACCGGCTTCATCTCGGCGGCCTTGGTGAGGTTCGAATGGGTGAGATCGGCCGAGCCGCCGATGAGATTGTCCTGTGCCTTGGCCAGCACATCGAGCAGCTTCTGCGAGGAGCTTCGCGTTGCCTGCGCCACGCCGCCTTCGCTCGCCGCCTTTTTGAAACCCGCGATCGCCTCATCGACAGCCGCAGTCACGCCGCCGGAAAGATCGGCCTCGAATTGCGTCAGCCGCTCCGCCGGCAAAGCCGCCCAGCGCTCGCGCCAAGAAGCATGGGAGACAGCGGCCTTTTCGCCAATCTCGCGCCAGGCGCTGGCGATCGGTTCGGGAATCTCGAAGGGTGCTGCCGTCCAGCCGAGTTTTTCCCGCGCGGCGGCGACTTCTTTGGCGCCGAGCGGGGCGCCATGCACGCCCGCCGTGCCCGACTTCGTCGGCGCGCCATAGCCGATCAAGGTCTTGCAGGCGATCAATGTCGGACGGTCGGATGTCTGCGCCTGTTCGAGCGCCGCAGCGATGGCATCGACATCATGCCCGTCGACGCTTGCTGTGGCCCAGCCGGCCGATCTGAACCGCGCCGGCTGATCCACCGAATCGGCAAGCGAAACCGCGCCGTCGATGGTGATGCCATTGTCGTCCCACAGCACGATGAGCTTCGAAAGCCGCAAATGACCGGCGAGCGCGATCGCCTCCTGGCTGATGCCTTCCATGAGACAGCCGTCGCCGACAATGACATAGGTGCGGTGATCGACAAGATCAGCGCCATGGCGGGCCGCCATCATGCGTTCGGCGAGCGCCATGCCGACGGCCATGGCGAGGCCCTGGCCCAGTGGCCCCGTTGTCGTCTCGACGCCCGGCGTGTGACCATATTCCGGATGGCCGGGAGTTTTCGAGCCGAGCTGGCGGAAACGCTGCAGCTCCTCGCGCGTCATCTCGGGATAGCCGAGGAGATACAGCAAAGCATAGAGCAGCATGGAGCCATGGCCGGCGGAGAGCACGAAACGGTCGCGGTCGGGCCAGGCGGGATCGGCCGGGTCGAATTTGAGAAAGCGCGAGAACAGGACGGTCGCGACATCCGCCATGCCCATGGGCATGCCGGGATGGCCGGAATTCGCCTTCTCCACAGCATCCATAGCGAGCGCACGAATGGCATTGGCCATATCGCGCTCGCTTGCGCCTTGCTGCACTTTCGCCAGCACGTTCATCAACAGCACTCCTTCAACCGGCCGGTCTCACCCGGCCCGTCTTCATTTGGCGCGTCCTTATTTGGAGCGCCGCGCACGTTCGACGATCTGCAGAATGAATGGCGTCAATATGAGCTGCATTCCGAGATCGAGCTTGCTGCCCGGAATGACAATCGAATTCGCCCGCGACATGAAACTGTCGGAGATCATCGACAACAGATAAGGAAAATCGATTCCCGCCGGCTTCCGGAAGCGAATGATCACCAGCGATTCATCGGCCGTCGGTATCCATCGGGCGGTGAACGGATTGGAAGTATCGACCGTCGGCACGCGCTGGAAATTGATGTCGGTCTCGACGAATTGCGGGCAGATGTAATGGACATAATCCGGCATGCGCCGCAGGATCGTGTCCATCACCGCTTCGGTCGAATAGCCGCGCGTCGCCCTGTCGCGATGAATCTTCTGGATCCATTCGAGATTGATAATCGGCACGACACCGATCTTGAGATCGGCATAGCGCGCGACATTCACCCCTTCGCTCACCAGTGCGCCATGCAGCCCTTCATAGAAGAGAAGCTCGCTGCCCTCATCCAACGCCTTCCAGGGGGTGAAAGCGCCGGGCGGCGCGCCATAGAGTGCCGCCTCCTCCGCGTCGTGCACATAATGGCGCGTCTTGGCGAGGCCCGTCTCGCTATAGGAGCGAAAGACGGATTCGAGTTCTTCGAGCAGATTGGCGGAGGGGCCGAAATGGCTGAAATGGTGGTTGCCGCGCGCCTCCTCCTCCCGCATCATGCGGCGCATGTCCTCGCGATCATAGCGATGGAAGGCATCGCCCTCGATATAAGCGGCATTCACCCCTTCGCGCCGAAAGATCTGCTCGAAGGTCCGCTTCACCGAAGTTGTGCCGGCGCCGGACGAGCCGGTCACGGAAATAATCGGATATTTCACCGACATCTTTCCCCTCCGCTCACTGGCGCATCAAGCCGCGCCGGCCGAACAAAGGCGAACGCTCGGCCGAAAACTGCGGATCTGTGTGATAGCGCGTGACGAGATTGACAATATTTGCGGAGCCGAAAATGAGCGGCGTGCGTACATGGACATCGGTCGGGATGATCGACAGAATCGACCGCACGCTGTCGGTCGCCACGCCGCCGGCATATTCGACGATGAGCGCGATGGGGCTTGCTTCGTAAAGCAACCGTATCCGTCCGGCGCTATAGCCGGCGCGCATGTCACCCGGATAGAGAAACACACCGCCGCGGTTCAGGATGCGATAGGCCTCGGCGACGAGCGAGGCGATCCAGCGCATATTATGGTTGCGCCGCAAAGGTCCTTCCGTCCCCCGCACGCAATCGTCGATGAAGGCTTGAATGGACGGTCCCCAATGCCGATAATTGGAAGCATTGATCGCATATTCGCTCAACTCCCTCGGGATCTGCGCGTCCTCGACGGCTTCCAGAAAGCGGCCCTTGCGGCGGTCGAGAATGAAGATCCGCGTCCGACCGGCAAAGGCGAGGACGAGGGCGGTCTGCGGCCCGTAGATGGAGAAGCCGGCCGCCAGTTGCGCGCGCCCCGGCTGCAGAAAATGCGCCTTGGGATCGGCGGCACCGGACACGGCCGGAAGAATGGAGAAAATCGTGCCGATGGAGACATTGGCATCGATGTTCGACGAGCCGTCGAGCGGGTCGATCGCCACGGCGAGCGGCGCGTCGTCATGGAGGACCAAAGGCTCATGCAGCTCTTCCGAGAGGACGGCGGCGACTGGCGCCCGCCGCAATGCGCTCACGAAGAGGTCATTGGCGAGCACATCGAGCTGCTTCTGAACATCGCCATCCTGATTGAGACTGCCGACGGCGGCGGCGCCTTCACCGGCCAGACGCCCCAGCGAGATCAGCTCCGCCATATCGGCGGCAGCCATGGCGATTTCGCGAACAGCCGACGCCACCGGTGCGAGATCGGCGTCCGCGCCGACGCTCTCCGCCAGTACGTAATCCAAATCCTTGGTGCGTGTGAGTTCCAGCATGTCCGCCCTAGCCTTTTTGGTGTTATGGGTATCCATGTCGCCCGAATGTGCACCAAAGAAAACTGAATAATATTGAGATATGACTCAAAAAAATCTAATTTCAAGACATGCGCCGCCTGACCCTCAAACAATTAGAGACCGTTCGCGCCGTGGCGCAGGCCGGGACGATCGTCTTGGCCTCGGAGAAGCTCAATGTCACGCCGGCGGCGCTGACATCGCGCATCAAGCTGCTCGAGGAGGACGCCGGGCTCGCCCTGTTCGACCGCTGCGGCGGCCGTCTGCGGCTTACTGCCGCGGGCGAGGAGGTAGTGAATGCGGCGCGCCGGGTCGATCTCGTTCTGAACGAGCTCGACAGCACCTTCGCCGCCATTCGCGGCATGCGGGCGGGACGGATTTCCGTCGGCGTGGTCTCGACCGCGAAATATTTCGCGCCTCGCCTCATCGCGGCCTTCGCGCGGGTAAATCCGAGAATCGAGGTGACGATCTCGGTCGGCAACCGTGCCGAGATGGTCAGCCAACTGCGAGATTATGGCATAGATATCGGGCTGATGGGACGCCCGCCCATGGATTTTCCGATCGAGAGCGAAGCCTTTGGTCCGCATCCGCAGGTCGTGGTCGCCGCCCCCGACCATCCGCTGGCGAACCGCCGCTCAATCGACAAGACCGAGCTGACCAATGAAAGCTTCATCGTCCGCGAGGAGGGCTCGGGCACGCGCTCGGTGTTCGAATATTTCTTTTCCAATATCGTCGTGCGGCAGCCGCGGATCTCGATCGAGATCGGCTCCAATGAAACCATCAAACAGGCGGTGATCGCGGGACTCGGCATCGCCCTCATTTCCGCCCATACGATCGAGGCCGAAGTCGAAAGCGGCCGTCTCGTCGTGCTCGATATCAAGGGCCTGCCGATCATTCGGCAATGGTTCATCGTCAGGCGCGCCGACCGCCCCTTCAGCCCGATCGGCCAAGCGATGTGGAACTTCACTCTGGCCGAGGGCCCGAAGCTGCTGCCGAAATTGATCGCGCCATGGGAAGCTCAGCCCGCCGAAAAAGCCCGGGAAGAGCCCTTGTCCTGAGGGCTTTTTGCCAATGTCGGAATCAAGCGGAAGCTTTACCTTCCCCACCCGGGCGCTCGCGCGCCCGGGTGGGGAGGGGGAATGCACTTTGACCAGCAGCGACCAGCAGCGCGGCTCAGCTGGCCGTGATCGGCGTCGCTGTTTCCGAAACGGCGCCCGCTTCCGCGAATTGCGGCCGCTTCGCGCTGCGCAGCGGTTTGAGGATGAAAAGCGCGACCAGGGCCGTGACGATGTCGAGCCCGATCGCCACGGCGAAGACCGGTAGCCAGCTTTTCACCACACCATGCAGCAAAGCGGCGAGCGGACCGCCGAAGATCGCGCCGACGCCTTGCGAGACATAGAGCAGGCCGTAATTGGTCGTCGCGAATTTCGCCCCAAAGGTGTCGGTCAGAGTCGAGGGGAAGAGCGAGAAGATCTCGCCCCAACCGAAGAAGACGAAGCCGGACATCAGGACGAACAGCACGGGTTCGTGCCGGAAGGATAGGAGCAGCGCGACGGCGACGGCCTCCATCCCGAAGGCGAGCGCCATGGTATTTTCGCGGCCGATCTTATCCGACACCCAGCCGAAGAAGGGCCGTGTGAGACCATTGGTGATGCGGTCGAAGGTCAGAGCGAGCGGCAGCGCCGCCATGCCGAGGACGAGCGCATCGGCGACGCCGAATTCTCTGGCGAAGGCGGCAAATTGCGAAGTCACCATCAAGCCGCCGGTCGCCATCATCGCCATCATGACGAACATCACCCAGAAGATCGGCGAGCGCAGCATCGCAACTGGAGAAACGCCTGACAGCGCGCCCGGCCCGACGACCCCGGCCGGCAGCTCGTTCGGTTTCGGGCTGCGCAGGAAGAGAGAGGCGAGGACGCCGACAGCGCCCAGAATCAGGCCGAAGACGACCAACGTGTGTCGATAGCCCGATGTCTTCATCATCGCGGCGATCGGAAAGGTGGTCAGCATGGCACCGAAGCCATAGCCGGCGGCCACCACTCCGGCGGCAAAGCCGCGCCGCTCGGGAAACCAGCGGACCATCAGGCCGACGACACCGACATAGACGAAGCCGGTGCCGAGCCCACAAAGCAGGCCATAGCTCGCGTAAAGTGCATAAATATTAGTCACATTGGCCGCTGCGACCCAGCCGAGGCCAGACAGGCCTGCGCCCAGAGTGATCAGCAGGCGGGGACCGAAACGGTCGATGAGCCAGCCCTGGAGCGGCGACAGCCAGGTCTGCAGGATGACGAGCAGAGAAAAGGTGACCTGCACCGTGGCCAAATTGGTCGCCGTCGTCGCCTGAAAGGATTTGACGAAGAGAGTCCACACATATTGCGGGCTCGAGATCGTCATCATGACGATGAGACCGAGACCGAGCTGGATCCAACGGCGCCGGGCGGCCGCTGGATCCCGGGAGATTGCAACATCTTGCATTGCTTTGGCACCCAGGGGAACTGAAGCGAGCGGCGCTGTGGCTTCTTTCAGAGGTCTTTGCGCCCGATGTTGGCATGCAACATCGCTGCCATGCCAGTATCACCATTGCCCGCCGCTCTGCGGCCCCGGAAAAGTGGTGCGCCGTTGCCGTCAACGCTCTGCCCCACCTTGACGCTCACTCCGCGGCCTGGGTCACGGGCTGCTGGTAGCGCGGCTGCGGCGCGCCGACGAAATTGAATGCGCCGATATGGGTCAGCCGGCTCTCGGTATCGAGCCAGATCTTGCCGCCGAGATTGCGCCATTTCTGGCAGAAGCCGAAATCCTCGCTAATATAGGTCTTGGTCTGCGGATCGATCAGACATTCGAAGAGCGCATAATATTCGTCGCCCTTGGCATTGCTGAAGGCGTGCACATTGGTGTAGCGGCTCTCCGGATAGGCCGCGATCATCTGCGTGATCGCCTGGCGCTTGATCATCAGAAAGCCGCCGCCGCAATAGATTCCGGTGACGAAACGACCGTGCCGCTCAAGCTCGCCGCCGGTGCACGCGGTGCCGACATAAAGCAGCGGCGCCGTCTGAAACGTCTCGCCGCCCGCAAGCCGCTTCAGCGCCGCATTGTCCCAATTGATCACCTTCAAAGGATAGATGCCGGCGACGACATCCTGGTCGAAGGCCAGCATCTCATGCACCTGCCTCGGGTCGAAGCTGATGTCGGCATCGATGAACAAGAGATGCGTGGCGGCCGGCGTATTGAGAAACTGCGCCACCAGCGTGTTGCGGCTGCGGGTGATGAGCGAATCATGGCCGAGCAGGGCCAGCATGGCATCGAAGCCCGCCTGCCCGGCATATTGGATCAGGCTGATGACCGATTGCATGTAATGCTGCGCGACGAGACCGCCGAAACAGGGCGTCGCAATAAAGACCATCGGCCGCGTTGGACTTTGCATGACGATCCTTCTCGATCGCGGACCGGCAGAGTCGCGAAGCCCGGGAATCACTCGGCGATCCTGTGAGTTTCAGGTGAAAAAGGCAATGGCGCGGAGCCTTGCCGGTCGCGCCACGGCAGCCTCGCGACAGCTTCGCGCTGCCGGCATTCGAATGTCTTCCGCGCGCCCCTCACCGCCGCGGCACGACATCCACCTTCACTTCGATGTCCTGATCGTCAGCGACCGACGAATCCGGCGTGCCACCAAATTTGGCCTTTTTAGTTCGTGCTGCCATATTCTCAGGACAGCCCAACCAGTCTTCTTAAGTTCTCGACCAACCAAGCGGTCCCGCTCTCTATTGCGTTCCAGCTTGCGCTTCCAAAAAAGCCTGTTGGAAGCGGGAAGGCCGGCATGAACAGGACAGCTGTGCCAAAAACAGCCGTCAACAAAAACGGCCAATCGCGCCTTCGGGAACACAAAGTCTGGGTTCCCAAATACCGCGGCGCGGCGGCGCCACCCTCGAATTTTATACTCCTTGAATACGTCAATTAGGCGCAACTCTGTCGACCGGTTTTCACGGCTTTTTACCTTAGCCATGATCTCGGATCGCTGCTTCGGCGAAAATACGTCAACCACGGCGCGTCTTGTGTTGAAGAAGTGCGCGCTGGATCTCCAGCGCATGGCGGCGGATGAACTCGGGAGGCAGGGCGTTGCCTATCATTAACGCGATCGCCTCTTTCCCGGAAGCTAGGTCGAAGACGTAACTGCGCGGGAAAGTTTGAAGAAGGGCCGCCTCACGCAGCGTTATGGCGCGGTCTCGCTCCGGATGTAGAAAACGTCCTTTCGAGGGATTGAAGCACCCGCTTGTAATGGTGGGCGCCACCGCGTTCCATGCCATGCGGCCATAAATGTCTTTGAACCCATCACTCTTCTTGTGACAGTCTAGCTGGCGATTTTGCGGCAAGTCGCTGCGGCTTCCGCCGTCCTTTGGAATGTCTCGGATGAGCTTCAGAACGTTTTCGGCGCGCCTCTCCGGAATATTGTGAAGGCGATCTCTGCTTCTTCCAGGTTCGGGCATCCCTCCGATGGCGCCTCTCACTGTACGAGTGACGCGCGCCTCGGCCGCGAATTGAATATCAAAGCCGCGGCTGGCGAGGAGAATAAGCCTTTGCCTCCGTTGCGGGACACCGTACCGGGCCGCATCCTTTACCTCGAACGCGAATCCGTAACCGAGTTGGCGAAGTCCATCGCAGAAGTCCCGAAACAGCTTGTGTTGAGCGAGCCTCGGCACATTCTCCATCATTATCGCTTTGGGACGAAAGGCGCGGGCAAAGCGCAGCATTTCCTGAATCAGACCGTTCCGGGCGTCGCTGTTTCGATTGGCACCGTTAAGAGTGCGGAGCCTCGAAAAACCCTGGCACGGCGGACATCCGGCAAGGAGGTCAAGCTGGCCCGGACGAAGCCCCAACTGTCGCCTTAATCCGTCTGCAGAAAGCTCACAGATGTCGGTGTGTTTGACGGCTACCTCCTTGTGGTTGGCTTTATAAGTTTCGACCGCCGTAGCATCGGATTCGACAGCAGCCAGTACATCAAATCCAGCCTGCTTCAATCCGAGCGTCAGACCGCCGCAACCAGAAAACAAATCAATCGCGCACGGCCGATCAGTCGTTTGTTTTCTCACCGCCATTTCCTTCGCCCCAGCCATAATCCGCGGTACACAAACTTTCTCACTCAAACCGCAAATGCAAAAGCATAACGTCCCTCCGGAAACCGAATCTGCGGCCACCAGGATGAGTTCTTCCCTCGACTAGCTTTTGTCCGCAGTAGGAAAAGGCCGATCTTGTCATCGGGCACGTTGCGGTATTCGCCGCCTTCAATGATGCCCTGGGTTTCACGGCGGCTTTGTTCAAGTCCGCGATCGCGATCGATGTAGACGTAGCCCGTCTTCTGATTGTGGAGCTTCGCAAACTGCGCTAGGGATTCTCCTACGGCGATGGAATTCCACACGTGCTCCGATTGGGAAGGGTCTAGTCTCGTCCAATCGATAAGTTCCTTAATGTCTCCAATCGACATCTCTGTAACGCTCTTGTTGCTTAGATTTTCCAGCTTCTTGTCAATTTCTTCCGTTAGCGATTTGACGGAATCGTCGCGGAGAATTTGTGCGGGATTGTAGTTACTGCCGCCCGAATAGACTCCGATAGACCCTGGAGCCAAGATATTTTTGCGGGTGGCGCTGAGCCCGCTCTCGACGTAAATTCCACGAAACTCCTCGCTCGAATTCTTCGCAATCAATTCCCGCAGTCCGCGCTCCATCTTGTTGATCGCGCGAAATACGACATGAAGTTCTCCGGGAAGAAAAAGTCTCAAAAGTCCGATATCTTTTCGCCGGTAACCGTACATGCGGGCATGTTGGAGAACCGTGTCAGCTTGCGGATTCTTCGGGTGACGGCCGTAATAGCTGACGAGCAGATTCTTGATCGTGACCCCCCGCCCCAGCTTGTTGCCGCCCACGAACAGGTTGTAAGGTGACCTGACCGCAACATCCTCGTCAGTTTCGCCGTTGACCAATTTGACGGTGATGCCAGGCGAAAAGAATTCGATTGCGTCCAGCAACGTGTCAAATGAGCTGGATTTCACGCCCTCATGAGTGGAGGCCAGATCGTCATATGCGGCCTTCAGTCGGGCCACCGTCTTGGCGTCTTTTTTCTTAAGGCGTGCAGCCAAGTCGGTCTTATATTTTCGCAGTAGATCGACGATGTGCTTGTGGTCGTTCTTTCGCGTACTCACATGACAAAGAAATGCGCAATTCTGGTCGGCTTCTTTTGTGCGTTTGTACGTCGCTCCGATCATGAAGGTATCCAGCGCTTTAAGCAGCGAGACGGGAATTTCGAGCCGCGGAGTTGGCTGTGGTCCGGGAGCGACTACGGTGATGTCGTTAAGATCGAATTCCCTTACTAGCTTTGAATGTTCGCCAAAAAAATCCTCGCCTCCGACGTACTGATGGCCGGGATGGCTTAGTACCGTGAACTTTGGCCGAAAGCTGTGGCCGGCACTCTGAAGAAACAGAGCCTGCGGGGTGGCGGTGACCTGCAAATAGGTGTTTTTGTCGAAGAAGCCGCGCAATTCTGTGATTCTTTCATTGATTGGACTCACAGTGCCATCGCCGCGACTAGCGCGTGTGTTCGGGCTCGCCTGGTCCGCCTCATCATCGATGATCAAGCATGACAGACCTCGCACCCTGCCGTTCTCGAAGTTCTCAATAAGCGTCTTCAGTCGGCTGGAATTTTTCGTCGTGACAATCGCGCAGGTGCCCCCTTTAATACGCGCAATAAAACTCTTTTCGTCCTTGAAATCATTCTTTCCAAGAACGTCGATTCCAGGGAACGCCTCCTGAACCCGTCCCAAAGTTTGCTCATACAGCGGATCATTGTCCGAGGTCAGAATAATGATAGTGCGGTATCCCTCATCGGCACCCATTGCGCCGGTGACGGTCAAAACGCCCGTCTTTCCACTTTGAACCAGACCATAAACAAGGCCGTTGGTCTCTTCCTTGCCGCCGCTGAGCGGATTGACCCATTTGCGCACCACTTCATTTGCAGTCTCGCTTATTTCCTTCACCTCTTGTTCGTTGCCGATCTGCTTCTTCAACAGCCCCAAAACTTGATCGCAATGCTTCATGTTCATGGCGCCTTATTCTTCAAGAATTCTTTGCCAGTTCGACGGCGCGACCTTTTTATTGAGCGTGCCGTCGGGACCGATGACTTCGTAATGCCCGCCGTGCTGCCGATAACAGGCGATGTGGATCGCGCCCTCTCTGCGGGATGCGACGCTCGCGTATGATTCGTAACTGAAGGCCGCGACACCATCCGCGCCGCAAATCAGAGCGATTGCCGTCTTGAACTTGGAGGCTCTCGTTTCCAGGAAAATCTGTTCATCGGCTGTAAAAGTGAATGGCCATGGACTTCGCCCTTTGGTGGTATATTTCAGGAGGACGGAAAGCCGATCATTGAACAAGAAAAAGGGCGCATCGTAACGGATACCGGCGATTTGGCCCGTGCGCGCAATAAGATGCAACGCAGCCCCTTCATAAAACTCTTGCTTCCTTATGGACATGCGTTGATGCCCCGAACGGACCTCTTAGATTCGAAATATACACTCTCGTAACCAGGCGCGCCAGTTGTCGATCTACTTTCTACTTGACAAACTGGGCTTGTTCGACTGGGGCGCCAGCCGGGAAGCCTTAAGAAGACCCCGCAGGAATGCGCCGCGGATTTGACAATATGATCTCGTTAGCCCGCACGGCCAGTATCAAGACCGGCGCGGCACGACATCGACCTTCACCTCGATCTCCTGATCGCCGGCGCCGAGAACGATTCCCGCCACCGGCGAGATGTCGGCATAATCGCGGCCGCGCGCGAGGCTGATGTGATCATCGCCGACCAGCAGGCAATTGGTCGGGTCGAGACCGATGAAGCCCGCCTTTTCGCCGCACCAGACCGCCACCCAGGCATGCATGGCATCCGCGCCTTCGAGCCGCTCCTTGCCCTGCGGCGCGATCGTCCGGATATAGCCGCTGACATAGGCGGCCGGCAGGCCAATGCCGCGCAGGCCGGCGATCATGATATGGGCGAAATCCTGGCAGACGCCGGATCGCTTCGCGAAGGCTTCCGAGAGCGGCGTAGACACGACGGTCGCCTTTGGATCATAGGTGAATTCATCGCGCATGCGATGCATGAGATCCATCGCCGCCGCGAGCACCGGCCGGCCGGACGGGAAACTTTTGGCCGCATAATCGGCGGCCGGACGGAAGCGCGGCACGAAGCGGCTCGGGTGGAGGAAATGCGCCGGCAACTCGGGGCCGAGCGATTGGCTGCCGAAAGCCTGCTCTCGCACCACCTCCCAGGGCGGCGTCGTCTGCGGTTCGGGCGAAGGCGCGCGGACGATATCGACGCTCGCCTTCGCCTCGACGGTCAGGCGCCGATGCGGCGTCGCGATCGTCAGCGATGTCACGCGATTGCCGAAGAAGCAGCGGCGCTCGATCATCTCGCGCGGGCGCGGATCGATCGAGAGCTTGGTCGCGAGCACTTTCTGGCCCGGCTCGTCATGCGGCAGAAGCCTGAGCGCGCAATGGCTGAAGGTTACGGCCGAGCCATATTCATAGACCGTCACATGGCGGATGTCGTAGATCACGCGAGCCCGCTCGACTTCTCGGCGCGCGCCACATGGGGCCCTTGCAGGAAATAGCGCGCTGCGATCGCATCGGCGAGGCCCAGAAGGGTCTGCTCGAAGGCAAGGATCTTGGCACTGTCGAGCTCACTTGCGACCGCGGTCGCAATATCGGCCGAAAGCTTTATGGCCATTCGCCGCGGTGCCTCCAACATGCCGTCGTCGCTCAAACTCGGCAGGCCGGCGAGATGATCGGCGAGCCGCTCGACCTGGAAGGCGACTGAGCGCGGATTGAACGGATCGAGCAGCACCATGTCGCGCACCGGCGCCAGCGCCACGCCCATCATATAGCGCGACCGATAGGTGATCGGCGAATCGATCAGGTCGAGCAGCAGGTCGAGTTCCTCGGCCGGCGCATCGGCATGGCCGAAATGGCGGGCGAAGCGGCAGGCATTGATCGCGCGTTCGATCCTTCGACCGATCTCGAGGAAATGCCAGCCGGCGCCACGGTTCATGTTTTCCTGCGCCAGGCCGGCAATGGCGGCGATCGTCTGCAAGGCGGCATCGCTGCGCTCGATGGCCTCCGCCTCGCTGCGCAAGCTCTGCTCGTCGCGCGTCAGGCCGATCGCCAATTCATCGATCAGCCGCCAGGTGTCGGTCGACAGCCGCTCGCGGATGAAAGAGGCGGCGCGATGCGCATCGCGCACCAGCGAGAGCGCCGAGCCATATTCCGCTTCGCCATGGAGCGCGATGGCGGCGAGACGCATCGGCTCCGCAAGGGCCTTTGCCGGCACCGCGCCCCAGGCGACGAAAAGGCTGCCGATCCGCTCCGCGACCCTTTGCGGATTGTTCTGCCCATCGGTGTCGATCATCCGTCCGGCGAGACAGCGGACGATCCGCAAAGTCGCCTCGGCGCGTTCGAGATAGCGGCCGAGCCAGAAGAGATTGTCGGCGGCGCGGCTCGGCAGATTGCCCATCAGCCTGCGGATGCGGACCGTTTCATCGGTGGGCAATAAAGTCACATGCTCGACCGGCGCCTCGGCGAGAACCCAGACATCGGCAGAGCGCACGCCTTCGCCCATGGAGACGGCGCGGCCGTCGAGCCGATCGGAAATCCGGCAGAAGCCGCCGGGCATCACCGTCCACCCCGCCTGCGTGCGCGCCGCATAGACGCGCAGAACGAAGGGCCGCGGCGTCAGGCTTCCATTGTCCCATACCGGCGTCGTCGACAGATTGACGACTTCCTGGCCGACGAAATCAATGCCGCGCCGTTTGATGTCGGCGATGAGCCGCTTCTTCTCGGCCACCGAGAGCGCGGTGCCGACCACGGCCTGGTTCGGGGGATGATCGAGAACCGGATTGCCGTAGGCGCCGGCGATCGCCATGCCGTCGAGATTGGCGATCACATCCTCCTGCTCGTGTTTCTGGCCGCACCACCAAGTGGCGACATTGGGCAGATGCAGATCCTCGTCAAGGAGACGCCGGCAGAGCCGCGGCAGAAAGCTCAGCAAAGCGGGGGCTTCGAGAACGCCGCAGCCGAGCGCATTGGCGAGCACCACGCCGCCGCTGCGCAAGGCTTCGACGAGACCCGGCACGCCGAGATGCGACTGGCCATTGAGTTCGAGCGGATCGGCGAAATCCGAATCGATCCGCCGCCAGATGACATCGGCGCGTTTCAGCCCGGCGATGGTGCGAACATGGATCTCGCCGTCGCGCATGGTGAGATCGCCGCCCTCGACGAGAAGAAAGCCGAGATAGCGCGCCAGATAGGCCTGCTCGAAATAGGTTTCATTATAGGGACCCGGCGTCAGTAGACAGATGCGCGGGTCGGAACGGGTCGCCATGGCGGTCAGGCCGCGCCGAAAAGCCTGGAAGAAAGCCGCCAGGCGCTCGATATTCATGTCGCGATAGAGCGCCGGAAAGGCGCGCGACATGACGAGCCGATTGGCCAGCGCATAGCCGGCGCCGGACGGCGCCTGGGTGCGATCGCCGAGGACCCACCAGCGGCCGTCCGGTCCGCGGCCGAGATCCGCCGCATAGAGAAAGAGAAATTTGCCGGACCGCGGTTCGACCCTTACGAGCGGATGCAGAAAATCCGGCGAGCCCGTCACCGCAGCCGCCGGCAGGTCGCCGCCGGAGACGAGCTTGCCCGCGCCATAGATGTCGGCGACGATCGCTTCGAGCAGGCGCGCCCTTTGCACCACGCCGGTTGCGATCTCCTGCCATTCCGCCGCTTCGATCAGCAAGGGCAGATGGCTGAGCGGCCATGCGCGTTCGCTCGTATCGCCATAGGCGCGATAGGAGACGCCGGCGTCGCGGATGTGCCGGTCGGCGGTCGCGAAGTGGCGGTCGATGTCTTCCGCCTCGAATCCGCTCAGCGCCTCGAGAAACCGGACCCAATGCGGCCGCTTCTGCCCGTCGGCGCCGATGAACTCATCGGGAATATTGGGCAGCGGCCGATAATTCGCCGTGAGCGCGGCGAAGCGCTGCGCTGCAATCTCGGCGAGGGAGGAGGATTTCGATGCGCGCATCTTCGGCTAATGCTTTTCGCCCGCTGCTCTCCGCTGACCTTTGTCCATGCTCGCCCCTATTGTTTCGGCCGGAAGGATTTCAGCTCGGCGGGATTGGTCTCGATGCGCGCCGCGCCGATGAGATCGAGGCAATAGGGAACCGCCGGGAACACCGCATTGAGACAGATCTCGATCGAAGCCGGCTTGCCCGGCAGGTTGATGATGAGACAGGGTCCGCGATGCGCCGCGATCTGGCGCGACAATATAGCGGTCGGCACCTCGCGCAGGCTGACCTGCCGCATCAACTCGCCGAAGCCGGGCAGGACCCGCGGCGCCGCCGCCTGCGTCGCCTCTGGCGTCAGATCGCGCGGGCTCGGGCCGGTGCCGCCGGTTGTCAGGATCAGATCGCAGTGGTCTTTATCGGCCAGCTCGATCAGCGTGTCGCGGACGGATTCGAAACCGTCCGGAATGATGCGCCGCTGGATTTTGAAGGGGCTTGTCAGAACCCTTGTGAGATAGGCGACGATGGCCGGGCCGCTCTCGTCCTGATAGACGCCGCTTGCGGCGCGGTCGGAGGCGGTGACCACGCCGATGATCGCCGCGCGCTCTGCCTCTTCCGTCATGGCCCGCCCTGGAATTCCAAATCGCTCGCCGCGAATCTAGGCGATCCGATGCCTGAAGCCTAGACAATAGCGCAAGGACGGCGCCGGCTCCAAAGTTGCGGGCACGGCACCGCTGCGGCATGTGGATACGAGCTGGTACAAGGCGAAATCCGTGCCGCGGGGGGTTCGGAGGCCGTGACGGCCTCAAATCCTCTATCCGTCTCGCGGCGACGGCCGATGGCGCCTATGCCTTCTCACTCCGCCGAGTCCGGGACGGCATGAAACTTCGCGCGGCCTCCTAGTGCCGCCAATCCTGCGGCACTGGCAATTCGCCGGTGACATCCACATGGGCGCTGTCGGCCGTCGAAAGCAGCTTCTTTTCGGAAAACCGGAGATCGAGGAGACGGCCGTCGTCGGTGCGCAACTGAACGTCGGGGCGACCGAACACATTCTTGAGAATGGTCGCGGCGAGCCTGATCTCGCCGCAACTCATGACCCCGCCCGACGGCTGAGCGAAGCCGTCGAAATCATAGGATGCGCGCGCGACCGCTTTGCCGCCGCAGATGACAAGGCCGCTGCCTGAGAGGCCGCCGAGATAGCGCATGATCGACTTCCTTTGAGCCCCGCAAATTCCGCGCCGCGCAGACGCGCGGGCAGGTTCAACCTTTCTTTTTCGGCACGCCGGACGAAGCGACGATGCCTTTGGTCATGCCGGTGGCAGGCGTGACGGCTTCCTTCGTCTTCTTCGGTTTTCGGACTTCCTTATTGCTGCGTTTCTGTCCCTTGGCCATGTTAGGCTCCAGTGCATCCGATCGATCGATGCGGTTGAAAATAAAAAATCCCGCGACCTCCTGAGGTGCGGGACCATAGGCGCAAAGGCCGTAAAGGCCAAGGGCCCTTAGAGGCGATCCCGATCACGTGGAATCGGTTGTTTGGCACATCGGATATATCCGATGTGCTTGAAGCGAAGCGCCCCGTTCGGCATCACCGCATCGCCTCAAACAAAACCGCCAGTTCCTCCGTGGTCGGCTTCGTCGAGGCGATGTCGGGCATCGGCAGGCTCAGGCATTGCCGAGCCGCCTCCGCCCAATCAGGCCACAACCTTGAGGTTGTCGGCCGACATCTTGCCGCTCTTCCGATCGGCAACGAGATCGAAGCGAACCTTTTGGCCCTCATGCAAATTGCCGAGGCCGGAGCGCTCCACAGCGCTGATGTGGACGAAGGCGTCATTGCCGCCGTCATCCGGCGCGATGAAACCGAAGCCCTTTTGGGCGTTGAACCATTTTACGGTTCCCGTAGACATGGGAAACCCTTTCTAGAGACATAGATTTAGCTTGCCCGCGAAGTCGCGGGCCGTCGAATTCGCATTTTCGGGAGAGAAGATTTTCGGCCTAGCGCGAAATTTTTTCCAGCGCACTGCCAAGTCATCTGGCCGTCTATCGACCTACCTAATATGTCCCATTATGCAGGCAAATTCAAGGACGATCTCAAAATTACTCTGGAATAGAGAGCTTCATGTCAAGAATAGCTTATTCGCAATAGTTTTAAACGAGAATATTTTACGCCGAGGCGTCGCCCGGAAGGCCATCCGCTTCCCCGGCGGCCGCCAAGGCCAGCGCCTCGTCTTCCTTCAGTTCCGTGCCGGTCCGCCGCAGGGTTTTGGCGAGCGCCATGATGGCGCTTATGCGGCGCGCGGCCTCGGCAATGGCGAGCCCGCCGGGACGAATATTGGAGACGCAATTGCGCTCGGCATCCTGCGTCTCGCCGGGTTTGGGCGCAAAAGCGATATAGGCGCCGAGAGAGTCCCAGGCGCTGAGGCCGGGCCTTTCGCCGATGAGCACGACGGCGAGATCGGCGCCCAGCACTTGCGCGATCTCGTCCCCGAGCGCGACCCGCGCCTGGCGCGCGATGACGGGCGGCGCGAAGCGCCAATCGAAGCTGTGCTGGAGCCTGCGGCAGAGGTCAGCGCCTTGGCTCTGCACGGCGGCCGCGGAAAGGCCGTCGGCGAGCACGATGACGGCATCATAGGCGCCAGGCCGAAGCGCGGCGCGCGAAGATTCCGCGAGCCTGCGGCCGAGATCCGGCCGTTGCAGATAGATCATGCGGTCCTGCGCGCGGCTCTCGACGACGACGGGCGAGAGATCGGCGAGCTCGCCGCACAAGGCGTCCACATCGAGCGCGGCATGGACCGCATCGCGGGCACGCGCATGGGCGAGAGCGAATTCGAGCACCCGCGCCGTCGGCAGGCCATCGCCCGTGCGGCCAAGCGCGATGCGCGCCGAGGTCGCGCGCCGCAGGAAGGCCCAAGGGTCAAAAGATGAGTCGGAAGGGGGATCATCCATGGCAAATCACAAAGCGCCCTTCAATGTCATCGCCGGAATGTCATCGCCGGGACGATCCCACGGCTGTGGCATTGGATACACAAGTCTGCTGATGCCCGGCCGGGCCTTATCTGCACAATAAACCAGAGATCGTTTTTCATTTGGATGCTGGCCATGGAACCGATCGAGGTCTAAGAGGGTTCGCCTTTGTCGGCACTGGCCTTCACACAGGGAGCAGCAGAATGAGCGCATTGGAAAGACCCCGTGAGATCATCGAATATTGCCTGAATCCCTTCAAGGCGCCGGCCGGCTCGGAAGAATATAAGGAGGCCTATCGCAGGCTGGAGCATGTCATCAAGACGTTGCAGATGGCGGCGCGCCGCGCCCATCAGCCGGTCACCGTCGATTTTTCGGAAATGAACACGATCACGCTGAATGAGGAAGCGCTCGGCAATGAGTGAAGGGTCTAGCCACCCGCCGCGAGCAGTTTCGCAGCATTGCCGTCGAGCTTTGGCCGCACTCGTGCCGCTCCATCCATGATCCCGAATTGCTTGAGCCAGGCTTCGAATTCCGGCGCCGGCCTGAAGCCCAGTATCGCGCGCAGATAAAGCGCATCGTGAAACGAGGTCGATTGATAGCCGAGCATGATGTCGTCGGCGCCGGGCACGCCCATCACATAAGTGCAGCCTGCCACGCCGAGCAGCGTGAGGAGATTGTCCATATCGTCCTGATCGGCCTCGGCATGGTTGGTATAGCAGACATCGACGCCCATCGGCAGGCCGAGGAGCTTGCCGCAGAAATGATCCTCGAGACCGGCGCGAATGATCTCCTTGCCGTCATAAAGATATTCGGGGCCGATGAAGCCGACGACGCTGTTGACGAGCAGCGGCTTGTAGCGGCGGGCGACCGCATAGGCGCGCGCCTCCATCGTCTGCTGATCGACGCCATGATGCGCCTCGGCAGAGAGCGCGGCGCCCTGCCCGGTCTCGAAATACATGACATTGTCGCCGCCGCGCTTGAGGCTGAGCGCCGCCTCGTGCGCCTCGTCGAGCAATGCGAGGCTCACGCCGAAGGATCGGTTCGCGGCTTCCGATCCTGCGATCGATTGAAAGACGAGATCGACTGGCCCGCCGCGCGCCATCACTTGCAGCATGGTCGAAACATGCGCGAGCACGCAGCTCTGGACAGGAATGTCGAAGCGCAGCCGCAGCTCTTCGAGTGATTCCAGAATGCGCAGCGCCTGCGATGCGCTATCGGTGGCCGGATTGATGCCGATACAGGCATCGCCGCAGCCATACATCAGCCCGTCGAGGATCGCGGCGCCGATCCCGGCAAGTTCATCGCTCGGATGATTGGGCTGCAGCCGCACCGAGAGCCGGCCCGGCAGGCCGATGGTCGTGCGAAAGCGCGTGACCACAGAGATTTTTCGCGCCACGGCGATCAGATCCTGATTGCGCATCAGCTTGGACACGGCGGCGGCCATTTCCGGCGTCAGCCCTGCCGCCAGCGCGGCGAGCACTTCGGTCGTTGCCGCGTCGGAGAGGAGAAAGTCGCGCAAGCCGCCGACGGTGAGCGCAGCGACCGGCGCGAAGGCCGAAACATCATGCGAATCGAGGATGAGCCGCGTCACCGCATCGGTTTCATAAGGGATGAGCGCTTCTTCGAGAAAGCGCTTGAGCGGCAGCTCGGCGAGCGTCATACGCGCGGCGACACATTCCTCGGCGCTGGCGGCGGCAAGCCCGGCCAGCCGATCGCCGGCGCGCGGCGGCGAGGCCCGCGCCATCAGGACCTTCAAATCCGCGAACGAATAGCGCGTATGGCCCAAGGCGCAAGCATAGAGCATGGGAGACAAGCCTTTCTAGAGCATGTCCCGGAAAAGTTGACAGACTTTTCCGATATTTTAGACATCGGGTATACCCGATGTCTCATAACGGACATGCTCTACTTCTTTGATGTAGAGCCGATTTGTCCCGATCATGTGGATCGTAATCCAAGCACATCGGATATATCCGATGTGCCAAAGAGCCGATTCCACATGATCGGGATCGGCTCTAAGCGCTGACACCAGAAGATCCAGGCGGCGGCCGCATCTGTCAATCGAATGGCGCGGCGCACCTTATAGGCCGGGGAGGCCGTGACGGCGAGGTGGGCAATGGGTTATGCTCACGCGGCGACAAAGAAAGCCGGCGCGGCAGTCAGGAGGACGCTGTGACTTTCCCCATGATCCGTCTCTTCGCATGTGCGGGCATCCTCGCGGGCGCGCTCGCTCTTGCGCCGGAACTCGCGGCGCAAGACATGATGCAGGGTCTCGACTTGACTTCGCCGCAATATACGACGGCGGAGATGACCCGCGCCGAGATCGAAAAGCTGCTCGCCGCCGGCAAGAAGGCCGATCTGTCGGACAAGAGCCTCAACGGCCTCGACCTCTCGGGGCTCGATTTCTCCGGCGTTAACTTCCGCGCCGCGCGGCTCGACAAGACCAAATTTGCCGGCGCCCGGCTCGCCGGCGCGATCCTCGATCAGGCCTGGGCGCTCGGCGCGGATTTTGCCGGCGCCGACCTCACCCATGCGTCGCTTTTCGCGGCCCAGATGCAGAAATCGAATTTCGACGATGCCGACCTCTCCTATGCACGCATCGCCGGCGATTTTTCCGGCGCGCGAATGCGCAAGACGAAATTCGTCAAGGCCGATCTCTCGGCCGATATGAAGAACCAGTCCATGGGTCTCATGCGGGCGGTGCTCAGCTCCGCCGATCTCCGCGGCGCCGATTTCGAGGGCGCCAATCTCGCCCGCGCCGATCTCGAATTCACGCAACTCGCCGGCGCCAATTTCATGGATGCCGATCTGACGGGTGCGGATGCGGGCGGCGCCGATTTTCGCGGCGCCATCTTCGGCAATACGAATCTGACGGACTGCGACGTGACCGGCGCCACGATAGAGGCGGCGCAAGCGCCGATCTTTGCCGATGCCGCCCATCTCGACCGGTTGATCAAGAAGTGAGGCTGAGTGCTCCCGAGAACTTTATTTCTCGCATGATCTTATCCGAAAAGTCTGCAACTTTTCGGGATCAGGCTCTATCCCAGCGGATAGGCGGCCTCGACCACATAGGGACCGCCGCCCGTCGATGTGCGGGACGAGAAGAGAACGAAGCGCGTCGCCTCGAACCGCCGCGAGAAGAAAAACCCGCGCGCCGCGAGGTAGGCGGCGACCGCCGAGGCCGAGGCGTCGCGAAGCCGCGCCAGAGTGACATGCGGCGTGAATTTTCGCGGCTCCGGGGGAATGCCAATGCGCCGCATCAGCCTTTCCTGCTCGGCCTGGAGCTCGACGAGCGGCTGGGCCGGCTTGGCTTTGGCGATGATCGCCCGCGGCCGTCCGCCGCCGAACGAATCGAGCGTTTCGAGCGTCACCGTGAACGGCGCGCGGCGGATCTGCTCGAGCGTCGCAAAGACGTCGCGCGCCGTCGCCGCATCGATGTCGCCGATGAAGCGCAAAGTCATATGGTAGTTTTCGACATCGATCCAGCGGGCGCCGGAGATTCCGCCGCGCAGATTGGCGAGATCCAAAGCGATGTCGGAGGGGATCTCGAGGCCCGTGAACAGACGGGGCATGGGTCCCTCCTCCAAGAATGGCACTGGCGAGAATGGCGCTGGCCGAAGAAGCTGAGCCTACCTTAGGGCAGCGCGCTCTGAGTCGCAGCTTATTTTGGACCGAATCAATTTTTTGAGAAAGATCGTAGTGCAAAATTCCCCGTGGGCGGGAGGTCTTCGCCTCTATGTCTTGGCGGGAATCGTCCGCAGCAGCGCCTCGACCTTCGGCAGAATTCCCGCGACGATCCTGTCGACGCCGGCGCCGTTCGGATGCATGCCGTCGAAGAGGGTGAGGCCCTTGTTCGTCTCCACCCCTTCGAGAAAGAAAGGATAGAGCGGCGCCTTATATTTTGCGGCCAGCTCCGGATAGATCCGGTCGAAGGCCTGCGTATAGTCCTTGCCCAAGCTCGGCGTCGCCAGCATGCCGGCGATCAGCACTTTGATGTGCCGCGCTTTGAGGCGGGCGAGGATGCTGTCGAGCGCCTGGCGGGTGACGGCGGGATCGATGCCGCGCAGCATGTCATTGGCGCCGAGCTCCAGAATGACGGCGTCGGCGCCATCGGCGAGCGTCCAATCGAGGCGGGCGAGCCCGCCCGAAGCCGTGTCCCCGGAAACGCCGGCATTGACGACGCGCACATTGAACCCATCCTTCCGCAGGGCCTTCTGGAGGACCGCGGGGAAAGCCTCGTCCGCCGGCAGCAGATAGCCGGCCGTGAGGCTGTCGCCGAAGGCGACGAGTTTGAGGGCGGGCGCCGCTCCGGCCGTCGCCATGGGCGCGAGCCAGAAAACCGCCAAGATCGCCAAGGCAAGTAGAAATTGGCCAAGCAAGGCCCCGCTCAGGCGGCGCAGCAGGCTTTCGGGCGAGGCCCGAAGATCGGATATCAGCATGGATGAAGCGGCGGTTTTGTTTGACAATGTCGATCTCAGTCTGGGGCGGGGCGCTGCCCGAATTCATATTCTGAAGCAGATTTCGTTGCGGATAGGGCGCGGCGAGACGGTCGCTTTGCTCGGCCCCTCGGGCTCCGGCAAATCGACCTTGCTGATGGCCATGGCCGGGCTTGAGCGCCCGGATTCGGGCAGCATCAAGATCGGGTCGGTTGCCCTCGAGACTTTGAGCGAGGATAGGCTGGCGCGTCTTCGCGGAGAGCGGATCGGCATCGTCTTCCAATCCTTCCATCTGATCCCGACCATGACGGCGCTCGAAAATGTCGCGGTGCCGCTCGAACTTTCAGGCCTCGCAGATGCCTTCGGCCGCGCCGCCGCAGAACTCACCGCCGTCGGCTTGAAGGAAAGGCTCAAGCATTATCCGGCCGAATTGTCGGGCGGCGAGCAGCAGCGCGTGGCGCTCGCCCGCGCGCTGGCGCCCAACCCCTCGCTTCTGATCGCCGACGAGCCGACCGGCAATCTCGACGACGAGACCGGCAAAAGCATCATCGATCTGATGTTCGCGCTGAAGCGCGAGCGGGGTGCTACTCTCGTGCTCGTCACGCATGATCATGCGCTTGCGGACAAATGCGATCGGACGATCAGGTTGAGGTCGGGGCGGATCGAGGGGGTGGGGTGATCAGACGCGGCGCGATCCTTCTCCCGCTTGCGGGAGAAGGTGGACGGCGGAGCCGGCCGGATGAGGGGTGGTGCCACTGTCAAGATCCCTCATCCGTCATGCTTCGCATGACACCTTCTCTCCCGCAAGCGGGAGAAGGAGCGCGCCGAACTATTCTAGCTTCCCATTCTATGATCGGAATATCGTGCGTGCCGCTCTCGTGCTTCGAAACGCGCTCCTGCGGAGCGCTCCTTGTATCAAGACGAGGCCGGGCAATCATTCTAAGATTGATGGTTCGGTCGCGGAAGGGAGCCCGGAGGCTCCTCGGGCGTCGAAGCCCGTTGCTGAGCAAGGTGCCCCTTCCGTTGGTTCTGTGATCCCGAACGGTCGCGAGGGCGCGCACAGGCCCGTCGTCATTTGCCCGGTTTAGCCTGCAGGGCCTGAAGCGCCGTGGCGATCGGCAAGAACAGCGATGCCGGCTTGCTCGCGAAGCTGCTAAATTGATGGTGCCGATAGAAGGCAATAGCCGCTTCGTCTTTGGCGTCGACAATCAGTGCGAAGATCGCTGGTTCGGCGCGTGCCGCTCGCGCGACGGCATCCATGATGAGCGCGCTGCCGAGCCTTTGGCCGCGAAAATCGCGACCGACGGCAAGACGGCCGATGAGACCCGCAGGCAGGAGCGCGTAATGCGGCAGGCGTTTCGTGATCTCTGCGGGTAATTCCGAGAGCGGAAAACTCGCGGCGGCGAATGTGTAATAACCGGCGATCACATCCGCATCGTCGAGCGCGACAAAACAATTGCTCACCCGACGTTTGATATCTTGCGTCGCCAGATCATGAAGATAACGATCGAGCGGCGCGACGCCGCTCGAAAAGCTTTTGCGGTCATGCGACGAAGACGATAAGGGCTCAATGCGAAAGCCCTGCGTCACCGCGAAGCCTTGATGAGCTTCCGATAGGCTTTGGCGGCGCGTTTCAAGGCAGGACCCGGCGCCGGCGGATTGAGGATCGCTTCTGCAAAAGCGCGCTGATCTTCGACCGAGAGGCGGATGATTTGCGTCTCCTCGATCGTGCGCGCGGCCGCCTCTTGCGCGGCGGCGACGACGAAATCGCTGACGCTGCGGCCTTGGATTTCGGCAGCGCGCTTGATGACCGTCAGAGCGTCCGGCGTGATGCGCGCCTCGATGCGGGCCGTGCGGGTGGGGTGCGGGGGCATTGTGTGTCTCACTTTTGAAAAATGTACGGTAATTGACCGGATATAGCCAGCGGTTCCGCCGCGCGTCATGGCCGGGCTTGTCCCGGCCATCCACGCCGATAAGTTGCCTCCGCTTTTCAGAATAATCGTCCCGCGTTTCGCCTTCTTCTATAACATTTCGCTATGTGTCACCGCGTGGATGGCCGGGACAAGCCCGGCCATGACGTGGGTTCCAATTCATTCGGGGTAGACCGACCCCGCTTCGCCACATTCGCGGCTCAGACAGCGTCGATGCAGTCCAAATCTTTGAGCCGCATTAGATTTCCCCTCGCGCTTCGCCTCGCGCTGCGCGATTTCCGCGGCGGGTTTGCCGGCTTCTTCATCTTTCTCGCCTGTCTCGCGCTGGGCGTTGCGGCGATCACCGGTGTCGGCGCGATGGCGCATGCGCTTTCCGACGGGCTCGCGCAAAAGGGCCGCATCATTCTCGGCGGCGACATGTCCTTCGGCCTCGTCCAGCGCGAGGCCACACCGCATGAACGGGCTGTCCTTTCCTCCCATGGCAAGCTCGCGCAAGTGGCTTTGATGCGCGCCATGGCGCGGCGGCCCGATGGTGAGTTGGCGCTCGTCGAGATCAAGGCGGTCGATCGAACCTATCCGACACAAGGCGCGGTCGGGCTCGATCCTGCAAAACCTCTTGCCGATGTGCTGGCGCTGCGCGACGGCGCCTATGGCGTCGCCGCCGATCCGACCCTCACCGCAAGGCTCGGCCTAAAGCGCGGCGATCGTTTCACGATCGGCGCCCAGACATTCGCATTGCGCGCCGATCTTGTTTCAGAACCCGACAAGCTCGCCGGCGGCGTCGCATTCGGCCCGCGCGTGCTGATGTCGCAGGAGGCGCTGCGCGCCACGCATCTTCTCGTGCCGGGCGCGCTGGTGAAATGGCTTTATCGGCTCACCATCGGCGGCGCCATTCCGCCGACGGATGCCGAGCTTGCCGGTGTCGCCGTCTCCGTGCGCGCCGCGCTTCCGAATGCCGGCTTCGAGATTCGCACGCGCAAAAACGTGTCGCCGGAATTTTCGCGCGGCTTGGAGAGATTCAGCCAGTTTCTTACCCTTGTGGGCTTGACCTCGCTCATCATCGGCGGCGTCGGCGTCGCCAATGCCGTGCATGTCTTCGTCGAGCGCAAGAAGCCCGTCATCGCGACCTTGAAGGCGCTCGGCGCGACGGGCGGCTTCGTCTTCGCGATCATGCTCGCGGAGGTCATGCTGATGGCCGCGATCGGCATGGCCGCCGGCGTCGCGCTGGGCTCGGCGCTTCCCTTCCTGCTCGAGGCCGCCTTCGGCGCGCTGATCCCCTTTCCGCTGGCGCCGTCGCTCTATCCGAGCGAGATCGGTGCCGGGCTTCTCTATGGCACATTGACGGCGCTCGCCTTTTCGCTTCCGCCGCTCGGCCGGGCGCATGATGTGCCGGTCTCGGCCCTGTTCCGCGACGAGGTCGCGCCGCAGGCGAGCCGGACACGCTGGCGCTATCTCGCCATGGCCGGCGCCGCCGCTTTGGGGCTCGCGCTGGCGGTGCTCTACCTCACCGCCGACCGGCCGCTTGCGCTCACCTATCTTGCCGCCTGTTTCGGCGGCTTTCTGTTTCTGCGCGCCGCGGCGGCGCTGCTCATGGCGGCGGCAAGGAGAGCCCCGCACATGCGCCGCGTCGAGCTGCGGCTCGCGCTCGCCAATCTCTATCGGCCCGGCGCGCTGACACCTTCGATCGTGCTGTCGCTCGGCCTGGGCTTGAGCCTGCTCGTCGGCCTCGCCTTGATCGATGCGAATCTGCGCCGCGAACTCGCGCATTCCCAGCCGGGCGTAACCCCGACCTTCTTCTTCCTCGGCATTCCTGCGGGTGAGGCGAAAGATTTCCGCCGATTTCTCGGCCAGCACGCCGAGACGGGCCACGTGCAACTCGTGCCCATGCTGCGCGGAAGAATTGTCGCGCTCAAAGGCGTTCCGGCCGAAAAGGCGAAAGTGAAAGACAAGGCGGCCTGGGCGCTGCTCGGCGACCGCGGCATTACGTTCGCCGCAACGGTCCCGCCGGGCTCCTCTGTCGTCGCCGGCCAATGGTGGGACGCGGCCTATGCCGGGCCGCCGCTCGTCTCGCTCGCTGCCGATGTCGCCGATGGGCTGGGGCTCGGTGTCGGCGACAGCGTCACCGTGAATGTGCTCGGCCGCGTCATCACGGCGCGCGTCGCCAATCTGCGCCATGTCGATTGGCGGGACTTCGGGATCAATTTCGTGCTCGTCTTTTCGCCGAACAGCTTTGCCGGCGCCCCCTATAGCGATCTGGCGACAGTGACCTTCCCCGACGCGAACGGCAGCGGCCGTGACGCCGGCCTGGTGCGCGCTGTCGCCAAAGCCTTTCCGGCGGTGGTGAGCCTCAACGTCAAGGATGCGCTCCAAGCGATCAAGGATGTGGTCGATCAGCTTGCGCTTGCGGTTCGTGGTGCGGCGAGCGTGGCGCTGATCGCCGCCACGCTCGTTCTTGGCGGTGCGCTCGCGGCGGCGCAGCAGACGCGGCTCTATGACAGCGTGATCCTGAAGGTCCTGGGGGCGACGCGGGCGCGGCTCGTCGCCGCCTTCATCTGCGAATTCGGGCTCATTGGCCTCGCCACGGCGGCTTTCGGCGTTTTGGCCGGCAGTCTTGCCGCGCTTGCCGTAGTGCGCTTCGTAATGAAGCTCGATTTCGTCTGGTTCTGGCCGCAGGCGCTCGCCGCGGCGCTGGCGGCCTTGGCGGCAGCGATCCTGCTCGGCCTCGTCGGCACCTTTCGCGTCTTGGGGCAGAAGCCCGCCCAATATTTACGAAATCTTTAGGTTCCGCCTAGGGTTGCAGGCACTTGCCGCCCTTGCGCCCCCTGCGACCGGCGCCATATTATGCCCGACGCCTCATCTTTTGGCCGATTCACGGTCCGGGATGGGAGGTCGCAGCGTGTTCGACAGTGGTTGACGCAGCTTTTGCGTCGGACGCGGCGCTGTATTATTCTTTCTGCGCTTTCTTGGCTGAGGCTTCGGCACAGGCAGAGCGCGCGGAGGCTGTCGAGCCTCCTCAACCCGTGAGGAAACCATGTCCGACTTCGATCGCAACGCAGCCCGTTGGGGGCAAGGTTATGCCCGCGCTGGGCGCGCCGAAATCGACCAGGGCCTTCGCTCCTATATGCTCGGCGTCTACAACCATATGGTGATCGGGCTTGCAATCACCGGGCTGGTTGCGCTCGGCGTCCATATGTTCGCCGTCACGGCTGACCCGGCGCAGGCCGTGGTCCGCGTCGGCCATCTGCTGCTGACGCCCTTAGGCCGCGCGCTTTATCTCAGCCCGTTGAAATGGCTGGTGATGCTGGCGCCGCTTGGCTTCGTCTTCTTCTTCTCGTTCCGTCTCAACCAGATGACGGCTGCGACGGCGCGCAACACTTTCTATCTGTTTTCCGCCGCCATGGGCCTGTCGCTGTCGACGATCCTGCTCGTCTATACCGGCGCGTCGGTTTACCGCGCCTTCTTCATTACGGCGGCGGCCTTCGGTGCCTTGAGCCTCTATGGCTATACGACGAAGCGTGATCTCTCGGCCATGGGCTCCTTCCTCATGATGGGACTGTTCGGCCTGATCATCGCGAGCGTCGTGAACCTCTTCATGCACAGCTCGGCCTTCCAGTTCGGCCTGTCGATCCTGACCGTCCTGATCTTCGCAGGCCTCACCGCGTGGGACACGCAGGCGATCAAGGAGATGTATTATTCGTCCGACGATTATGAGGTCGCGACGAAGAAATCGGTGAATGGTGCTTTGATGCTCTATCTCGATTTCATCAACATCTTCCAGTCGCTGCTCTACCTCACCGGGTCGCGTAACGACTAAAGCATGATCCCGAAAAGCTGCAGACTTTTCGGATGAGATCATGTGCGAGAGCGAGAGGCGCGCCCCTTGTCCCGCAAGTCGAGGACGGGGCGCGCCAAGATTCACGCGCCAAGATTCAGCAGTTAATTTGGATCATCCCGAGACCAGCGTGAGCTGCTTGTCGAGCGCCTTGATGACGGGCGCGAGATCATGGCTGCATTTCAGCACGCGGCCGGTCGCGGCAAGGACGCTGTAGGCGCCCTGTCTGCGGGCGAGCCGCGGCGTCTTCTCGATGCGGTAGAGCGGAAATTCCGACGCCCGCCGATAGATCGAGAACACCGCCTTCTCGCTCATGAATTCGATCGCATAGTCGCGCCACTCGCCATCGGCGACCTTGCGGCCGTAAAGGTCCAGAAGCTGGCGCAGCTCGCTGCGGTCGAAAGCGACTTTTCCGGCGATTGTGTCGAGGGGGCTGGGCCAGGCTGGTTTGAAGGTTTTGCCTTCGACGAGAGGAACCACCCGGCCCACGGGCTGATAATCTTCGCTTGACTCCGTGTTCATGACCACCTCCCCCACCATGATTGCGGAAAGCACGGGGTGCGGCAAGCCTCGCGTGATGTTTTGATGAAGCTTGACGATCGGCAGCGGCATGGGCGAACGGCCGACAGGCGCCTGACGGGGTCCGGGAATTTTTCAGTAAGGATTTGAAAGAGCTGATATTCTAGTAAAATTCTCGAACCCGCCCAGGGCGCCGAAATCACAGTTTCGCCCTTTTGCAGCCCAGCGGGCGCCCCGATGCTGAGCCAGCCTACGACGGTCGCCGTTCGGGCCTCGTTCGATTCCTTCGGATTCGTCAGCCCCCCAGCCCCCCGGGGGAATCATAGGTCCGGGCTCTCGTCGATTTATGGTGGCGACGTCTTAGAGCCGGTTTGGAGCCTTGCTTCAGCCGGCTCTTTTTTTCGCGCCTGCGCCGCCCTGCGTCCGACGCATCGGGATGATCCTGCCAGGGAGGCGCCGCTTCTCTTGAATCCGGCTTTGGCAAAGGCGATATCACGGCTACCGCTATGCGGATTCGCGCGCCGCACAAGCGCGCGCACATCAATCGTCATTCCGGAGGGTACGAGATGGTGGAGATGGACGGCCAGACCCATGCATTCCAGGCGGATGTGGCGCGGCTTCTCGATCTCATGGTTCATTCGATCTATTCCGAGCGCGATATTTTTCTGCGCGAACTCATCTCCAATGGCGCCGACGCCTGCGAGAAACTGCGCCATGAGGCACTGGCCGATCCATCGCTGACGGCTGACTGCCCGAGCTTTCTCATCAGCGTGAGCCTCGACAAGGCCGGGCGGCAATTGACCGTCGCCGACAACGGCATCGGCATGTCGAAAGACGAGCTCGCGAGTGCGCTCGGCACGATCGCCAACTCCGGAACCCGCGCCTTTCTCGAACGTCTGCGCGGCGACGCCGCGGAGGACGCACCGGTCGGCAGCGATCTGATCGGCCAATTCGGCATTGGCTTCTACTCGGCCTTCATGGTCGCAGACCATATCGATGTTCTGTCGCGTCGCGCCGGAACGAACGAGGCCTATCGCTGGAGCTCGGACGGCAAGGGCAGCTTTTCCATCGCGCCGCTTCCGCTCGAAGCGGCGCCGACGCGCGGCACTAAAGTCATCCTCCATCTGAACGAAGCGAGCGACGAATATCTCGATTCCTATCGGGTCGAGAAGATCTTGCGCGACTATTCGAGCGCCATCGCCGTACCGGTCGAGCTCGTCGAGCTGGGGCAAGAGCCGCAGCAGGAGCCGCGGCGGATCACCGATGGCTCGGCTCTCTGGATGAAGCCGAAAAGCGCGGTCAGCGAAGACGACTACACGGAATTCTATCGCAATCTCGCCGGCCAGTTCGACAAGCCGGCGCTCACTCTGCATTGGCGCGCCGAAGGCCGGCATGAATATTCCGTGCTCGCCTTCGTGCCCGGCTCGCGGCCCTTCGATCTCTTCGACCCGGTCCGCAAGGGCCGCGGCAAGCTCTATGTCCGCCACGTGCTCATCGCGCAGGATGCGGAAATCCTGCCGGGCTGGCTCAGATTCGTCCGCCTCGTCGTCGATTCCGCCGATCTGCCGCTCAACGTCTCGCGCGAGATGATTCAGGAGAGCCCCGTCTATACGGCGATCAAGAAGGCAGTGACCAATCGCGTCGTGCAGGAGCTCACCAAGCTCTCGGAAAATAATCCGGAAGCCTATGCGCAAGTCTGGCAGAATTTCGGCGCCGTCATGAAGGAAGGGCTCTACGAAGACCCCGAGCGGCGCGACGGCTTGTTCAAGCTCGCGCGTTTTTCGACGTCGGCCGATCCCGAAGGCAAGCGCAGCCTCGCCGATTACGTCGCGGCTCTGCGGCCGAACCAGACGGCGATCTATTATCTGCTCGGCGAAGAGGTGAAGCGGCTGAATGTCAGCCCGCAGCTCGAAGGCTTCCGCAGCCGCGGCATCGAAGTCCTGCTGCTCTCCGATCCGATCGATGCCTTCTGGGTCTCGACCGCCGTCGGCTATGACGGCAAGCCGTTCAAATCCGTGTCGCAAGGCGCCGCCGACATCAAATCGATCGCGCCCGAAGAAGGCAAGGAAGTGCCGGCCGCGGAGCCGCCCTCCGCCCAGCTCGCAGCGCTCTTTGCGCTGATGAAGCAGGAGCTTGCCGAAGTGGTCGAAGACGTCCGCGCCTCCGATCGCCTGTCGGAAAGCCCGGCCTGTCTCGTCGCCCAGGATCACGGGCTCGACCGCCGTCTCGAACGTCTGCTGGCCGAGCATGGCCAATTGGGTTCGATGTCGAAGCCGGTGCTCGAAATCAATCCGACGCATCCACTCGTCACAGCGCTCGCCGAGCGGGTCGGCCAGACGGACAAGGCGGTGCTCAACGACATCATCTGGCTTTTGTTCGAAGAGGCGCGGCTGATGGATGGCGAGAAGCCGCAGGACGCGAGCGGCTTTGCGAGCCGGCTCACGCGTGTTCTCTTGAAAGTCGCGCGCGAACCGGCGGCATGATGGAAACGCCGGGTCTCGCTTTCGATCCGGCCGCCTCGCTGAGCCTCGTGCAGCGCCAGCTCGCGGCGCTGTTCACGGACATGGGATCGGATGCGGCGATGGTCGAGGCGCGGATGCTGCTCTGTGCAGTATTGAATATCGATCATGCCGCATTGCTGCGCGACGCGGAGCGGCCGATCGGAGCCAAGGCCGCGGCGAAAGTTGTGGCGCTTGCGGCGCGGCGCGCCAAGCATGAGCCCGTGTCGCGTATTCTCGGCCGCAGAGAATTTTGGGGGCTTGATCTGGCGATCGGCCCCGCAGTGCTCGATCCGCGCGCCGATACGGAGGCGGTGGTCGAGGCTGTCATTGAAGCGATGGCTGCAAGGCGCGATGCGCCCTTGCGCATTCTCGATCTCGGCACGGGTTCCGGCGCGCTTTTATGCGCGCTTTTAGTGAGTTTTCCGCAGGCTTTCGGCCTCGGCATCGATGTGTCGAAGGCAGCTTGCAGGATCGCCGCCAAAAATCTCGACGCACTCGGCCTTGCTTCGCGCGGAAAAATCGTCTGTGGCGATTGGACGAAGGCGCTCAGCGGCGCTTTCGATGTGCGCGGAGCCTTCGACGTGATCGTCTCGAACCCGCCCTATATCCGCCATGCCGACATTGCGTCGCTGGCACGGGAGGTGCGTGATTACGATCCGATTGCCGCGCTCGACGGCGGCGTGGATGGATATGATGCCTATCGCGTCCTCATTCCGGCTCTGCCGCGCCTGCTTGCGCGCGATGGCGTCGTGGTGTTCGAACTCGGGATCGGCCAGGCCGAAGGCGTCGGCGATTTGTTCGAAGCAGCAGGACTCGTTGTGACCGGCACGCGCCGCGATCTCGCCGGGATCGAGCGGGCGATTGTGGCGAAGCAAGGATAAGGAAGCTTTCTTATCAAGAGAAAATGACAATCCGCGGAGCATTGGGCGCTGCCTCGTCTTTGCGGCTTATGCTGCAGCGCAGCCGAGTAATTTCGGCGCGAGCGCATTCCAACAGTCTAATTATTGTATGTGTTTAACTTGTTCCCATTCCCGTTTTAGAACCGCGTTAATGAGGCGGATAAGTTCCGATTTACGTTCTTTGAACCTGTCCTGATTCCTTAGCTCAGCACCATCAATATCTAGACCTAGATTTCTACGCGTTTCGGCGTCAACGGTGAGCACGCTTGGAAAGCGATATAAATACCGCACAAGCACCATCAATGCTCGATGGTCTCGCTCTGAGGGGTTAAGTAGAAGCTCCACTTTAGCTCTAAGCTCTTTTCCTAAGTCCTGAGCTTCTTTGATATGTCTTTCGTCATCTGTCTCATCTGGGAGATAATGGAGCAACCTTGAGAGCGTATCACGCAGTTCGTTTATCCAGGCTTGTCGGTTAGCAGAGCGGACGTTGACGCGGCTGGTATAGAGTACTCCAGCGAAAGCCATAAATGCTCCAACACCTCCTATAACAAGGCTTGCACTTGTGAATTGATGCTGCGCAATGATATGGGCTTGATATCTCCAAATCAGCCTTAGGCCACAAATCCAAATGTTAATGATAAGTACAATAACTACGAATTCCTTTGTTATTTCTACAATACTACATAATCGAAGCGCCTCCGAATGAGATGTTGGATCTGTTTGCATCAATTGCCTGACGGCTTCCCATTCAAGGGGACCGTTCAGTCGCTTTTCTGACAAGTCCCACCAATGAGTGAAATGAACGCGCCTTAAGTAACGATACATAAAGACGACTATAGCGATCCCGGCTAAAAAATGAACGCTAACTAATAACGACAGCAGCGGGTTGCCGAATATCGTTCGGACAAATTCAGTACAAGCAGTAGCGTTACTCGCCATCTGTCCACCTTTCCTTCTGAAAGCTTATGCGACCTTTCCAGTTTCGACAAGTTGCAGGTCTGATAAGACGAATGGTTTTCCGCCGCGATAAGGGATCACCGCAAGCGGCAGATGCCTTCGGATGCACATCTCGAAAATCTTGTTCAAAGTAACGTCTTTACGATATTGCCGTTTTCTTTGATTCAGAAATATTACGAAAGCAAAGCATGACCTGGCGATGAAGCTGTCCCGACCTCACCTTTCGCTCAAGGCTTATCCAACTCGGCCCTCCTCTCCCTCTCGCACTTGCGAGACAAACCTGCCCGGCCTATAAATGCTCCAGCGGAGTTGAATCCAATGGAAAAGACGCGGATATTCGTGACCTGCAAAAATGAGGATCTCGTTCTCGTCGACACGCTGCGGGCTTGGGACGTGGACAATGAATTCGAATTTTTCCACGAGCCGGCTTTGCCCAGAATCGGCATTCATACCGCCGATGGCAAGGCCCACAAGGCTGTGTTGACCGAGAAGATCAAGACCGGCACGCATTTCCTCTGCCTCATCGGCAAGCTCGCCGGCGACAACGACTGGATCAATTGGGAAGTGCAGACGGCTTCCGTCACCGGGCGCAAGGTGATCGCGGTCCGCCTCGCGATGGGCAATAAGAGCCCGGCGGCGCTGTTGAATTTTGGTGCGACTTGGGCGAAGGATTTCAGCTTCGAGGCGATCAAGAAGGCGATTGCGGTCGGCGCATCCTCCAGCATGCCGGTTGCCGCACTGCCGCCGGGGGTGGTGGATGCCGACGGGGGGTTCGGCTAGCGAGGCTGACCAAATCCTAAAGCGTCATGGCCGGGCTTGTCCCGGCCATCCACGCGGTTCAATGCTTTCATATATGCTTTCATATGTGAGTTATCGCCAGCTTATTTTGCTGCCACTGCCTGTCGGCTCGGCGTGGATGGCCGGGACAAGCCCGGCCATGACGGCAGACAAGCGGGACTCCGCTCCCTACCTTCTCTGCACCACGCGCCCCACAAGCCGCGACGTGTAATCGACCATCGGCACGATGCGCGAATAATTGAGCCGCGTCGGGCCGATGACGCCGAGCACCCCGACGATATGGTGCTGGCTGTCGTGGAAAGGCGCGGCGATCATCGATGAGCCGGACAGCGAAAAGAGATTGTTCTCCGAGCCGATGAAGATGCGCACGCCTTCGCCGCCTTCCGCCCGGTTCAACAGATCGACGACATCCTTTTGGGTTTCGAGATCGGTCAGGAGAAGCCTTATGCGTTCAAGTTCTTCGAGCGCCGTCAGATTTTCCAAAAGATTGGCCTGGCCGCGGACGATGAGCTGCTGGCCTTGGCCGGCCACATCGACCCAGCTCGCGAGCCCGGCCTCGACGAGGCGCGCGGTCAATTCGCCGAGCTCCGCCTCGGCCATCTGACGGGTTTCCTCGATCGCCGCCTTGGCTTCGCCGATCGTGCGGCCGGAGATGCGGGCGTTGAGATAATTGCTCGCCTCGACCAACGCCGAGGCCGGCAGGCCGCGCGGCAAGGGCACGATGCGATTTTCGACCGAGCCGTCGGAGGCGACGAGAACGGCGAGCGCGCGCTCGGGATCGAGCCGCATGAATTCGATGTGCTTGAGCCGCGCATTCTCCTTTGTCGTGACGACCACGCCGGCGCTGCGGGTCAGTCCCGACAGCAGGGTCATGGCATCGCTCAGCATGGTCTCGAGCGTCTGATCCTGCGACGAGGCCTTGATCTGCGCCTCGATCTTGGCGCGCTCTTCCGCGCCGATGTCGCCGATCTCCAGCATGGCATCGACGAAGAAGCGCAGGCCGAGCTCGGTCGGCAGCCGGCCGGCGCTCGTATGCGGAGCATAGATCAGGCCGAGCTCTTCGAGATCCTGCATCACATTGCGGACCGAGGCGGGCGACAGCGCCATGGGCAAAAGGCGCGACAAATGCCGCGAGCCCACGGGTTCGCCATAGGCCAAATAGGATTCGACGATCTGCCGAAAGATCTCGCGCGGCCGCTCGTTCAGCATGCCAAGCGCGCTCATATCGATACGCATGGACTTGTTGGGATAATCCATGAGGGCACTCATCTGTTGTAGAGAACGGGCGGCAAGGCTCTCTTTGGGCGCAAGCCATAAGATGGCCGCCGGGAGCGCGCGATGCAAGCCTCCTCGGCCCTCGCCGCCTCATGCCGAAGGGCTCGGTTGGCGCGTCAGGCCCGCGAAAGATTGCTGGGCTTTTCTGAAGCTCCGCGCCCTGCGCGTCGCTTCTCGGACTTCATTCTGCCGGCAGAGGCCGGAGGAAGACCAGGCCTGGCGGCTGTTTTCGGATCTTGATTCATGCCTTTATCACCAAAGCAAAACGAGCGCACTGAGCAAGATGCCGGCCGGTCGGCGGATGATCTCAAGCTCCAGCTCGCTCTGACCGCGGGCTTGGAGCGCATGAATGCCGGCGATCGGGGCGGCGCGCTTGCTCATCTCGCGCCCGTCGAGGCGCTCGCCGCCGCGCGCGGGAATGCGAGCTATGTCTTCGGCCTGTTCTATTTCAACATTGGTGAGACGCAGCGCGCGCTCGAATGGCTCGATCGCGCGCTGCATCTGAAACCCGCCTTCCCCGATGCGCTCGCGGCCCGCGCCGTGGCTCTGCAAAAGCTCGGGCAGACGCAGGATGCGCTCGCGGCGCTCGAAGCCATTCTGCGGATCGATCCGGCAAACCACGAAGCCTTGCATATGAGCGGCGTCATTCGCCAAAGCCTCGGTCAGCCGCAGGAGGCGCTGGCGGCTTACGACCGGGCTCTTTGCGAAAAGCCCGATTATTGCGAGGCTTTGACCAATCGCGGCGTCGTGCTGGAGCAGCTCGGGCGCTTCGATGAAGCTTTGGCCTCTTTCGACTGCGTTGCGGCGCTGCGGCCGGAAGAAGCGATGGCGCATTTCAATCGCGGCTCGGTGCTGCAGCGGCTCGGCCGTTTCGAAGAGGCGCTTGGCGCTTACGATGAAGCGCGCGGGCATGGCGCGGATCCCGAGGTCGAGGTCAACCGCGGCAACACTCTGCAAAAGCTCGGCAGGTTCGAGGCGGCGATCGAGGGTTACGAGGCCGCGCTGCGGCTGCGGCCGCACTATCCGCAAGCGCTCTATAATCGCGGCATCGCCTTGCACCGGCTCGGGCGCCGTAGCGAAGCGCTTGACGCCTTCGATGCGGCACTCGCGCAAAAGCCCGCCTATCCGGAAGCGCTCTGCAATCGCGGCAATGTGCTCAACGAACTCAAGCGCTTGGCCGAGGCGCTCGCCTCTTATGACGCGGCGCTGCGGCTGCGGCCCGACTTTGCGCAAGCCAAGATCAATCGCGCCAATGTGCTTTTCGCACAGGAACGCTATGAGGCTGCAATCGATGCCAGCGCCGATATTCTCGCGCGCGAGGCGGATCACGCGCAGGCCCTTTGCGTCCGCGGCGCCGCCCTGCATCGGCTCGGTCATCTCGAAATGGGTCTGGCTGCGCTCGATCACGCTTTGCGCGCGCGGCCCGACTTTCCGGAAGCCTGGTTGAACCGCGGCAATGTCCTGCAGGAACTTGGGCGCTTCGGGGATGCGCTGCAAAGCTATGATCGGGCGCTCGCGCTTCGCCCGAATTATGCGGAAGTCCTTTCCAGCCGCGGCGTCGCCTTGAAGGAGCTCGGGCTTATCCGCGAGGCACTTGCCGCCTTTGACGAAGCCTTGCGGCTGAAGCCCGATTATCCAGATGCGCGCAACAATCTGGCCGGCGCTCTGTTGCTCGGTGGCGATCTTGCCCGGGGTTTTGAAGCTTATGAAAGCCGCTGGGAGCGCAGCAATGCGCCGCGCAAGACGCTTGATTCGGCGCTGCCGAGCTGGCACGGCGAAGCGCTCGCCGGGCGCCGCATCCTGGTCTGGGACGAGCAGGGGCTCGGCGATCTGATCCAGTTCAGCCGCTATCTGCCGATGCTCGCCGATCGCGGCGCAAAGGTCACGCTGCTCGGGCGGCGCTCCATGTTCCGCCTGCTCGCCACGCTTCCGCGCCCGCCGCATTTCATTGAAAGCGCCGCCGAGGAGCGCGCTTACGACTACCAGATCGCTTTGATGAGCCTGCCGCACGCCTTCGGCACCCTGCTCGAAACCGTTCCGGCGCAGCTTCCCTATCTCTATGCCGAGCCGGAGCGCGTCGCCCGATGGGCGCAGCGCCTCGGCGGTCACGGCTTTCGCATCGGCATTTGCTGGCGCGGCAATCGGACGATCAATCTCGAGAGGAGCGTTCCCTTGGCGAGCTTCGCGCCGCTCGCGGCGATCGAAGGCGTGCGGCTGATCAGCCTGATGAAGGATGCGGATGGGGAAGCACATTCTTCGGCGATCCCGATCGAGACGCTCGGTCCGGATTTCGATGCCGGGCCGGACGCTTTCCTGGATACGGCGGCGCTGATGGCGCATCTCGATCTCGTCGTCACTTCGGACACGTCGATCGCGCATCTTGCGGGCGCGCTCGGCCGGCCAACCTATCTCGCTTTGAAACACGTGCCGGACTGGCGCTGGCTGATGAATGGCGAGCGTTCGCCCTGGTATCCGACCCTGCGTCTCTTCCGCCAGTCGGAGCGCGGCGATTGGAAGCCGGTGTTCGACAAGATCGCGGCCTGTGTCGCGGCGCGCATGCACTTCCCGATGGGTTGAGGGAGGAAGGCGAATGAGCCTCTAGCGCATCGTGCGAAAAAGTGGGTACCGGTTTTTCGCAACAAACGATGCGCTTTCAAAGAACTAGAGCATAATGCCCGAAAGCGTCAGAAAAGGCCGCGTCGCCGCGGCCCAATCGCGCGTCCTTTTTTCGGGATCGGCGTTCAATGTAATATCCGTCACGACGGCGGCGCTGTCGGCACCGGCCGCGAGCACGCCTGGCGCACGCTCCAGAGTGACCCCGCCGATGGCGACGAGCGGGATTTTTCCGATCTTGTTCTTCCATTCGCCGATGCGTTCCAAGCCCTGCGGCGCGAAAGCCATTTTCTTCAAGATCGTCGGATAGATCGGGCCGAGCGCGATGTAATCGGGCTGCGTTTTGAGCGCGCGAAAAAGCTCGGCCTCGTCATGCGTCGAGACGCCGAGTTTTATGCCGGCCCGCCGGATCGCAGGGAGATCGGCGGCTGCGAGATCTTCCTGGCCGAGATGGACGAAATCGCAGGCGAGATCGATCGCCTCTTCCCAATAATCATTGACGATGAGCTGTGCGCCGGCTCTGTCGCAGAGCGCCTTCGCTTCGGCGATCTCGCGCCTGATGTCCTCGTTCGAACGGTCCTTGATGCGCAATTGCACGAGCCGCACGCCCTGCGGCAGCAGCCGCGCGATCCAGGCGGCGCTGTCGAGGATCGGGTAAAAAGGATCAAGCACGCGTCAGATCCGCAAAGGCGCGGCCGAGCTGTGGCGTCGAGGGTTCCGCCATGTCGCGCGGCGCGATCGGATCGGCGCGATAAGCGAGGCGCCCCGCTTCGACGGCGAGCGCAAAGGCGCGCGCCATGGCGACGGGATCGCCGGATTTGGCGATCGCCGTATTGATCAGCACGGCGTCATAGCCGAGCTCCATCGCGGCCGCGGCATGCGACGGCGTGCCGATGCCGGCATCGACGATGAGCGGCACGCCAGGAAAATGCTTGCGCAAAGCCTCGAGGCCGAAACGATTGTTGAGGCCCCGGCCGGAGCCGATCGGCGCCGCCCAGGGCATCAAAACTTCGCAGCCGGCGCCGAGCAATTTTTCGGCGACAACGAGATCTTCGGTCATATAAGGGAAGACCTGAAAGCCGTCGCGCGCGAGAATGCCGGCCGCCTCGACGAGGCCAAAGACATCGGGCTGCAAAATATCGTCCTCGCCGATCACTTCGAGCTTGATCCAGGACGTGGCAAAAACTTCGCGCGCCATCTGCGCCGTCGTCACCGCCTCCTTCACCGTGCGGCAGCCGGCCGTATTGGGCAGC
The DNA here is from genome assembly GCA_963704745.1 of uncultured Alphaproteobacteria bacterium. Taxonomy (GTDB): domain Bacteria; phylum Pseudomonadota; class Alphaproteobacteria; order Rhizobiales; family Beijerinckiaceae; genus Methylovirgula. The sequence goes on along the minus strand of OY969936.1, from coordinate 840,871 downwards.
ACCTTGACGCCCAGCTCGCGGATCAGAGTCCAAAAGCTTTCGCCGGCGCGGCTGCCGCCGGCCTCGCGCCGCAGCGACACCGTGACGACCTCCGTGCCCGAAGCTTTGATCGCCTGCGAAAGAATGGCGGGCGAGGGATATTGCGCGCTGCCGACGAGAAGCCGCGAGGAAAGCTCTGCGCCATAGACGGCAAGCTTGCCCTGCACCTCAGCCTCCCTGCTTTGGCACGAGGATCTCGACCGCATCGCCGGGCTTGAGCATCGTCTCGCGGCGATCCACGGCGCGGACAAAATTCTGGTTGAGCGCGGTCGCGACCACCGTGTCCTGATATTCCAATTCGTCGAGCAGAGCGGCGAGCGTCCTTGCGTCGACGTCAAGCTCTGTGCCGTTCACCCGGATCTGCATCCATGACCTCCGGAAAATATTCGCCGCGCAACACAACGGCGGCGGCGCGGCGCGCCAGCGCCGGCGCCAGCAGAAAGCCGTGCCGATAGAGACCGTTCACATGAAGCGCCCGATCGATAAGCCGCAAGCGCGGCAGATTGTCGGGAAAGGCGGGGCGCACGTCAGATCCCGTCTCGACGATCTCGGCTTCGCCGAAAGCCGGATGAATCGCATAGACGGCGCTCAAGAGTTCGAGGATCGAACGCGCGGTGAGTCGGCTCTTTTCTTCATTCTCGATCATTGTCGCGCCGATCATGAAGCGGGTGTCGCCGCGCGGTACGATATAGACCGGATGGCGCGGATGCAGCATCCGCACGGGCCGCGTCAGGGCGATCTCCTTGGTTTCGAGCACCAGCATCTCGCCTTTGACGCCACGCAGATCAGAGAGGCTGTCGCGTGCGGAAAAACCTCGGCAATCAAGGGTCCAATCGACAGGCTCCGTCACAGCCTCCATGTCGGTATTGAAGTGGAAGGTCACGTTCGGACATTCGGCAAGCCGCGCGGCGAGCATCGCCATGGCCGCGCGGGGATCGAGATGCGCTTCTTCCGGATAGAAGAGTGCTTCGTCGAATTGGCCGGCGAGATCAGGCTCCAGCGCGGCGATCTGCGCCGCATCGAGCGTTTCATAATTCGTCGTGCGGCGCGAGAAGCGGAGAAGATCCGGCCGATCGCGCGCCGGCGCCACGACGAGGCTGCCATGGATCTCTGCGGCGGGGATGGTCTTCGTCCAATAATCGAGGGCTTCCTGGCCCCATTCGACGACCAATGGCTCAGCACCTTCCTCTTCGCACCAGGGCGAGATCATGCCGCCGGCATGGAAGGAGCAGCCGAGCCCCGGGCCCGATGCGCGCTCGATGATCTCGACATTTTCGCCGGCGCGGGCGAATTCATAGGCGCAAGTGAGCCCGGCGACGCCGGCGCCGATCACGCGGATCTTCATGGCGTGGCTCCTTCCACCTTCTCCCGCAAGCGAGAGAAGGGTTGCGCGCTCCCCGGGGTGCGGGCGCTGTGAGCGAATGCCAATATGGGAAAAGGAAGCTCGGTCATGACCATCCCTACGCCAGTGCGAACTGGATCAGGTTCTAAGGGTCGCCGGGCCGCCTTCTCAAAAGTGGCGCTGCCAGCCTCTCAGCCCCCTGACGGGGATCCCCTTGGTACACGGGTAAAATAGGCCGCCGTGGTGGATGGCGTCAAGCGGCGAAAAGGAGAAGGAAGCTGGCGAGAGGGGCCAAGATTTCGGCAAGAATCAAGAGTGGCGCGCGCGACCGTCGCTGGCGACGCCCGAAACCCCTATCTCACACAGGCAGCCGTCTGGCCGAAGAGGATCTTTTTCGCGGCCTCGTCCATCGGCGCGCCGGCCGTCGGATTGATCGCCTCCGCCTTGGCATAGGCGGCAATCGTCGCCGGCCGCGCCTTGATCGCCATAAACCAGCGCTTCAGATTGGGGAAATCCTCGAGCTTCTGGCCCTGCTTCTCATGAGGCACGATCCAGGGATAGCTCGCCATATCGGCAATCGAATAACCGCCGGCGATGAAGGCTCGGTCTGCGAGATGCTTGTCGAGCACGCCATAGAGACGGTTGGTCTCTTTCACATAGCGCTCGATCGCATAGGCAATCTTTTCCGGCGCATATTGCGAGAAATGATGATTTTGTCCGGCCATGGGGCCGAGCCCGCTCATTTGCCAGAACAGCCATTCGAGTGTCTCGACCCTGACGCGCAAATCCTGCGATAGGAACTGCCCGGTCTTTTCGGCGAGATAGAGTAATATGGCACCGGATTCGAAGACCGAGATCGGCGCACCGCCATCCTTCGGCGTGCGATCGACGATCGCCGGAATGCGATTATTCGGTGAGATCGCCAGAAACTCCGGCTTGAACTGCTCGCCCTTGCCGATATTCACCGCATGAATCTCATAAGGCAGGCCGGCCTCTTCGAGAAACAGCGTCACCTTATGGCCATTGGGCGTCGTCCAATAATAGAGATCGATCATTTCTGTCTCCGTCGCATCGCGTGGTCGAGAATCTTAGGCCTATTTAGTGCGATGCAGCGGAAATGTGAGCCGCGCGGGGCTTCACATTGCGGCGAGGTGCGCGCTTGCCGGCCAGGGAAGCGCCGTCATTGCGAGTGAAGCGAAGCAATCCAGACACGCCAAAACAAGACTGGATTGCTTCGTCGCTCCGCTTCTCGCAATGACGCCCTCAAAACCCTAAAGCTTCCAGCCCGAATGGATCGCGACGATGCCGCCGCTCATCTTGGTGAAAGAGGCGCGCTCAAATCCTGCGGCCGCGATCATGTCGCGAAATTCCTCGGCGGGCGGAAACCGGCGGATCGATTCGACGAGATAGCGATAGGCCTCCGCATCGCCGGTGACAATGCGGCCGAGAGCCGGTATGGCGTGGAAGGAATAGGCCTCGTAAATCCGGTCGAGCGTCCTATTGTCGACATTGGAAAATTCCAGGCAGAGAAAGCGCCCGCCACGCCGCAGCACGCGATAAGCCTCCTTGAGCGCCGCATCGATCCGCGGCACGTTGCGGATGCCGAAGGCGATCGTATAGGCATCGAAATAATTGTCCGGAAAAGGCAGCGCCTCGGCATTGCCTTCGACGAAGCTGAGTTGGCCGGCAAGATGCTTTTGCGCCGCGCGCTTGCGGCCGATATTTAACATATCCGGATTGATGTCGAGAACCGTGACCTTTGTCTTCGGTCCGCCGGCCTTGGCGACGCGGAAGGCGACATCGCCGGTGCCGCCGGCCACATCGAGATGGCGAAAGGCGCGCGTCTTCGGCGGCTGCAGCAGCGTGACGAGCCGGTCCTTCCACGCCCGATGCAGAAAGCCGGACATCAGATCGTTCATCACGTCATAGCGCTCGGCAACCCGATGAAACACGTGATCGACACGGCGCTGCTTATCGCGCAAAGGCACTTGGCTGAAGCCGAAATGGGTCTCGTCCATCACATCCCTGATCGTTCATTGCGGCAAGGCCAGAGCTGTCGCTCGCCGCCTCTCCTCTTTCTAAACGAGATCCACGGCCAAGTCATGAAGGCCAAATAGACGCCTTCTCGTGACCCATAGAAAGGCTTGGGAAGAGAAAATGCGTGCGTCGGCGAGCGCGCAAGGCAGTTCGGCGCAGGAAAATGCGATAAGATCCGGGGTCGAGGGCGCGGCACGAATTTCGATAGGCCTGTGCTCTAGACGTTGTTCCAGGATCTCGTGGATATGCCCGAATTGCCGGAAGTCGAAACCGTTCGGCGTGGCCTCGCCCCGGCGCTGGTCGGGGCGAGGCTCACCTTCATCGATCAACGACGGCCGGATCTGCGTTTTCCGTTTCCGGAAAATTTCGCTGCGCGGCTGACCGGCCGGCGGGTGGAGGCGCTGGGACGGCGGGCGAAATATCTCTTGGCCGATCTCGACGATCGCCAAGTGCTCGTCATGCATCTCGGCATGTCCGGCTCCTTCCGCATCGAGGACGAAGGCTCGGGGCCGTCCGGCGATCTCGGCCGCTTCAAGCCCAAGGATGCGGCGCATGACCATGTCGAGTTCCGCCTCTCGACCGGCAAGCGCATCATCTATAATGATCCGCGCCGCTTCGGCTTCATGCAGATTATTCCGCGCGAAAATCTGTTCGAACATCCGTTGTTCCGCAACGTCGGGATCGAGCCTCTCGGCAACGAGCTCGACGGCGCGGCGCTTGCCCGCCTCTTCGCCGGCAAGGCAGCGCCTTTGAAGGCGGCTTTGCTGGACCAAACACTCATTGCCGGCCTCGGCAACATCTATGTCTGCGAGGCGCTGCATCGCGCCGGCCTGTCGCCGCGCCGCGCCGCGGGCTGTCTCGCCCGCAAGGACGGCACGCCCACCGAACGCGCGCATGTGCTGGCCAAGATCATCCGCGAAGTGCTCGAAGAGGCGGTCGAAGCCGGCGGCTCATCCTTGCGCGACCATCGCCAGACCAATGGCGCGCTCGGCTATTTCCAGCATCATTTCCGCGTCTATGACCGCGAGGGCGCGCCCTGTCCGCGCTCCGGCTGCAGCGGCATCGTCAAGCGCATCGTGCAATCCGGCCGCGCCAGCTTCTTCTGCGGCGGCTGCCAGAGATAGGCGCGCATTCACGATTTAAGTCTTGTCTTGGCGCTTTTTCTGATTCTGAGCAGTCTCCAATTTTTTGCGATCATGCGCTTTGGTCGGAGCGTCCGCTCTAGCACCCTCGCGTTCGAGCAAGGCCCGCTTGCGCGCGATCCCGCCGCGATAGCCGGAGAGGCCGCCGTCGTTGCGAATGACCCGGTGGCAGGGGATCGCCACGGCAATATTATTGGCGGCACAGGCCTGGGCCACGGCGCGCACCGATTTCGGCGCGCCGATCTTTTGCGCAATATCCGTGTAGCTCGCTGTCGTACCAACGGGGATCTCGCGCAGAGCCTGCCAGACGCGCTGCTGAAAGGCGGTGCCCGCTATGTCGAGCGGCAGATCGAGGCCGATCGCCGGTGCCTCGACGAAGGCGACGACTTTTGCGACCACTTCCGCGAAATCCTTGTCGCCGCCAATCAGATCGGCCCGCGGGAAACGATCGCGCAGCTCGCCGGCAAGCGCATCGGCATCGTCGCCGAAGAAAATCGCGCAGACCCCCAACTCGCTGCAAGCCACGAGGAGCGGGCCGAGAGAAGATCCGGAGATGGCGAAGCGAATGGTCTTGTTGGCGCCGCCGGCGCGATAATCTTTGGGTGTCATGCCGAGAAGCGCATTGGCGTTTTCATAGAATCGGCCGCTGGAATTGAAGCCGGCATTATAGATCGCGGCGGTCACATTGGCATCCAATCTCGTAAGCTCGGCGCGAACACGTGCGCCGCGGCGTGCCTGCGCATAGGCTTTCGGGGTGACGCCGGTGACCGATTTGAACATGCGATGAAAATGGAACCGGCTCATGCCCGCGGCACGGGAAAGCACATCGAGGCTCGGTGTCCCGTCGGCCGCATCGATGATGCGGCAGATTTTCGTAACGCAGGCAGCCTGCGCTTCGGCACGGCCAATCTGATCCGGCTGGCAGCGCCTGCAGGCACGAAAGCCTGCCTTTTCGGCTTCCGCACTGCTTTGATAAAAGCAAATATTTTCCGGCTTCGCGCGACGCGCCGGGCAAGAGGGCCGGCAATAGATCCCGGTCGTCTTGACGCAATAGACGAATTGGCCGTCTGCGGCAGAATCGCGGGCGAGAACGGCCCGCCAGCGTGGATCCTGCGACGGTGAGCAAGGAGCGGTCCGCGGCATGCGTTGCATGAGCATCACCTAGTTCGAGTGTCTGCTCTTCATGTAGCGGCCGGCGCAATGCGGCACACTCCGCCTCTTGCTGTCAAATTTGAAAAGCCACCGGCCGGATCTTCTCCCCGCTAAAGCAGGGAGAAGAGCGGCGAGCGCTTCAGCTAAATCCTGCCTAGATCTCATCCGCGCCTGCATTCAGGCGAACCGGTTCGTGGTGGCGGCTAGGTGCCACTCAGCCGACGTGTGCGGCTCCAGGGCCGCCGAGCACCACGACTTTTGTGCCGACAGGCGTGTTGTTGTAGAGATCGATCACATCCTGATTGATCATCCGAATGCAGCCCGACGACACGCTCTTGCCGATCGTCCAGGGCTCGACGGTGCCATGGATGCGAAACAGCGTGTCCTTATTGCCCTGCCAGAGATACATGGCGCGGACGCCGAGCGGATTGCCCGGCCCACCATGCATGCCAAGCCCGCTCTGCAATTGCGCCATTTGGGCTTTCAGTTCCGGCTGGCGTTCGAGCATTTCCTTCGGCGGGTACCAGTCCGGCCATTCCTGCTTGCTCTTGATCACCGCTTGGCCGGCCCAGGCGAACCCTTCACGGCCGACACCGACGCCATAACGCATGGCGCGGCCGTCCGCGAGCACATGGTAGAGATAATGATGGGGCGGATCGACGATGATCGTGCCCGGCGCCTCTTTGCTCTCGTAATCGACCACTTGCCGGAGAAAGCCCGGCTTGATCTGCGAGAGTTTGACGGCTGGGATCGGGAAGCGGTCGCCCGTCACCGGCCCGTAAATGGCGGCGTAGCGCGCCCGCGACAAAGGCCCGACCGATGCCTCATCGGCAAGTGTCCCATCGGCAGGCGATGCGCCTTGCGGCTGCGGCGGGACGGCCGCAGCCACTTGCGGGCTGGAATTGGTGGTACATCCGGCAAGGCCGAGAGCGGCCATGGCAGCGGCAGAACCGTAAATCAGAGAGCGGCGAGTGAGATCGGTCATGGGACACAGGCTGACGCGACAAGGGTTGACGTTTCCCATCTGCTTACATCGCAGATCGTAAAAAAGAAACACCGCTGCTGGGGTGCGATAGCGCACAGGATGGAGAAGCCCGGCGACGGATCGCGGAGTCGAGGGCCGCGATGGCGGCGGACCGCCGCCGCGAATTCCCCACGCCTATGAGAATCGGAAGGCGGCGCTGAACTCGGGATCGGCCGCGGCCGTCTGAACGCCGCCGAAATCGCCCGCATCGCCGAACTCCCCGACGACGCGGCCAAAGCGGTGGAGGCCAGCTCGAGGCGGATCGGCGACGATGGGACCAGCATGCGCGATCACGATTTGCGCCAAGCGGCACTCGCGGCCGATCGACACGTCAAGAGAACGCGGCAGTACCCACGCCGCCGGAACATAGCGCGTTCCGACGGAGGGCACATGCGCCCTGCGTCATTTGGGCAACGCAATTTCGGATTCAACATAGGTGACGACTTGCACTTGCCGAATTGCTGGAAAATTGGGCCGGGATCCATCATGGTCGGCTGACATCAAATGGTTCAAAATAATATCTGTGCCACGCTGAGCAATGCTGTCGACATATTCGATGGGAAGAGCTCATCCAGGGTCATGGGGGTCTTGTTATGCGCGGCTTGCCACGCGACAATTTTGGTTCGTTCCGGTCGATCCCTGCCTGGTGTCGCGCTTTTGTTCTGGCCTCCCTATTCGCGGCGAGCGCCGCAGCAGCCGCCGATCTTCCGAGCGCCGCCGCGCCGCCGGTCATGCCGACGCTGCCGCCCGCGGCTTATGACTGGACCGGATTATACGTCGGCGTGAACGGCGGCGTGGGGCTCGACCATTTTGGGGTCCCTTCATTCATTACGGTCCCGGGTACGCCGGGCTTCGCGACTTTCACCGGTATCAACTCGCGCGGCCCCGCACTCGGCGGCCAAATCGGCTATAATTACGAATTGACCAACCTTCCGTTCATCGGCCATGCGGTGGTCGGCGCCGAACTGGATGCGGATTGGGCGGATCTCACCGGAAGAAACACAGTCGATACGGCCGTGGGGCCAGCGACATTCGGCACGCGGTTCGAAGATTTCGCAACGGCTCGCCTGCGCCTCGGCTATGATTTCGACCGCCTCCTCGTCTATTTGACCGGCGGCACCTCCTATGGCACCACGAATTCTTACTACAACGTGGCAGGCTTCTCCGGTTCGGAGACCATAAGCTATGCGAGGTTGCCGCCGTGGGTCATTGTTGGCGGAATTGGTGCGGAATATGCCCTTACGAATAATTTGTCGGTCAAGGCCGAATATATATACGATTATCTATTGGAGAAATACGACACCTTCTCCACACCAACAACATATGTCGGCTTCATCGCACGGGCCGATTATTCCTTCGTTCGTCTTGGTCTGAACTATAAGTTGGATCTATTTTCGCCGCCGACCCCAATCGGCGCGAAATACTGACCTGTATTTCGCGGCGCGGGCGCGCGAGGTCCGGGGCGACGAACGACGACCACCGAAAGGGAGGTCGGGATCCGCTATGCCGGCGGTCCGAACGCCATCGAAATCGGCCGCATCGCCGAAATCCTCGACGACGCGGCCAAAGCGGTGGAGGCCAGCTGAAGGCGACGAAGGAACGGCCTCAAAAGCGCCGCTTCTCCGGCCGCATATAGCGAAGCGGAATGCAACCCGGAGCCCAGCGCAAAAAGGTCGCGACCGGCACCGGGATCTTCAAGATATGGCGCGGACAGATTCCAAAACTCAGCAAGGGCGGCCAAGCTTGCCGCCGACTTCGGTGATCTGGCTCACGCAGGGGTTTCGCCCGTTCTTTCTCGCGACGGCGATCTGGTCGGTCGCGGCGCTCGCGCTTTGGCTCGGCATGTTGGCCGCGGGCAGCACATTGCCGAGCCGCTTCGATCCGTTGGGCTGGCATATTCATGAAATGCTATTCGGCTTCGGCATGGCGGCCGCCGCCGGCTTTCTCCTGACGGCGGTGCCGAACTGGACGAAACGGCTGCCGGTCAACGGCGCGCCGCTCGCCGCGCTTTTCGGCCTCTGGCTTCTCGGCCGTCTCGCTTGCGCGATCTCGGCCTTCATGCCGGCCTGGCTTGCGGTCCTGCTCGATCTTGCCTTTCCGCTGGCGCTCATCGTCGTCATCGCGCGTGAAATCATCGCCGGGAAGAATTGGCGCAATCTTCCCATGACGGCGCCGCTCATTGTGCTCGCCGTGGCTGATCTGCTCATGCATATGGAAGCCATCGGAGCAAACGTGCCGGCCGGGCTCGGCTGGCGTCTCGGCCTTAGCGCCATGATCATGCTGATCTCGGTTGTCGGCGGGCGCATCGTGCCGAGCTTCACCCGCAACTGGCTTGCCAAGCGCGGAAACGAGCTGCCGCCGCAAAATCCATGGCTCACACGCAGCGCGATCGCCAGTTTGCACGCCGGCCTTTTGGGCTGGACCTTTCTGCCGGAGTCTCGGCTCTTCGGCGCGCTGCTCGTCATCGGCGGCGCCCTCAATTTTTGGCGGCTCGCCTCATGGCGCGGCCTCGCGACATTCCCCGAGCCGCTGCTCTTCATCCTTCATCTCGGCTACGCTTGGGTGGCGGCGGGCGCCATCCTGCTCGGCCTCGCGGTCTTCGAGCTGGTCCCGATGCCCGCCGCGATCCATGCGCTGACCGCAGGCGCCATGGGCACGATGATCCTCGCCGTGATGACGCGGGCGAGCCGTGCGCATAGCGGCGAAGAGCTAGCTGCCGATCGCGTGACGATCGCAATCTATCTGCTCGTGACCTTCGCCGCCGTCTTCCGTGTCGCGGCGGCTTTCTTGATGCCAGGCCCAAGCCCGCTGCTTTATGCAGCCGGCGGATTTTGGATGGCCGCCTTTGCGCTTTTCGCCGTCGCCTATGGTCCGATGCTGCTGTTCAAGCGCAGCGGCTGACGGGAGACCAAATTTTACGCCGCACTCTCCTTCACCCGCCCCAAACGCTTGCGGTCGTTCGGGTCGAGGACGGTCTTTCGCAAGCGGATCGATTGCGGCGTCACTTCAACGAGCTCGTCCTCGTCGATATAAGCCAGTGCGCGCTCCAGCGTCATCTGGATCGGCGGCGTCAGCCGCACCGCCTCGTCCTTGGAATGGGTCCGGATATTGGTGAGCTGCTTGCCCTTCAACACATTGATCTCGAGATCATTGTCGCGCGTGTGCTCGCCGACGATCATGCCGCGATAAACCTTTTGGCCCGGCTCGATCATCATCGGGCCGCGGTCTTCGAGCTTCCACATTGCATAGGCGACGGATTCGCCTTGGTCATTGGAGATGAGCACGCCATTGTGGCGGCCGGAGATCTCGCCCTTCCACGGCACATAGGCGTGAAACAGTCTGTTCATGACGGCTGTCCCTCGCGTGTCCGTCATCAGCTCGCCCTGATAGCCGATGAGGCCGCGTGTCGGGGCGTAGAAGACGAGCCGCAGCCGATTGCCGCCGGAGGGGCGCATCTCGATCATATCGGCCTTGCGCGTGGCCATTTTCTGCACGACGACGCCGGAAAATTCCTCGTCGACGTCGATGACGACTTCTTCGACCGGTTCGAGCATCGCGCCGGTTGTCTCGTCCTTGCGGAAAACGACTTTCGGCCGCGACACGCCGAGCTCGAAGCCCTCGCGCCGCATGGTCTCGATCAGGATCGCGAGCTGCAATTCGCCGCGCCCCGAAACGATGAAGGATTCGCCGCCTGGAGAATCCTCGACCCGCAGAGCGACATTGCCTTCCGCCTCCTTCATCAGCCGGGCGCGGATCACCCGGCTCGTCACCTTGTCGCCCTCGGTGCCGGCGAGCGGCGAATCATTGACGAGGAAAGTCATCGACAGGGTCGGCGGATCGATCGGCTGCGCCTGCAGAGGCATAACGGCCTCCGGTGCGCCGAGCGTGTCGGCAACATTGTATTTCTCGAGCCCGGCGATGGCGACGATATCGCCCGCCTCCGCTTCCTCGATCGGCGCCCGCTCTATGCCGCGGAAGGCGAGGATCTTCGAGACGCGCCCCTGTTCGACGACGGCGCCAGTGCGGTCGAGGACTTTCACAGCCTGATTCGGCTTGACGCTGCCGGAGAAGACGCGGCCGGTGACGATGCGGCCGAGATAGGGATTGGCCTCGAGCAGCGTTCCGAGCATGCGGAAGGAGCCCGCCTCGATCTTCGGCGGCGGGACATGCCGCAGGACGAGATCGAAGAGCGGCGCCATGCTCTCTTTCGGGCCGTCCGGGCTCTCGGCCATCCAGCCTTGCTTGGCGGAACCATAGAGGATCGGAAAATCGAGCTGCTCGTCGGTGGCATCGAGCGCGGCGAAGAGATCGAAGACCTCATTCACCACTTCGCTTATCCGCGCATCGGGCTTGTCGACCTTGTTGATGGCGACGATCGGCTTGAGGCCGATCTTCAAAGCCTTGCTGACCACGAATTTGGTCTGCGGCATCGGCCCTTCGGAGGCATCGACGAGGACGATCGCGCCATCGACCATGGAGAGGATGCGCTCCACCTCGCCACCGAAATCGGCATGGCCGGGCGTGTCGACGATATTGATGCGGTTCTCTTTCCAGGCGACCGAGGTCACCTTGGCCATGATGGTGATGCCGCGCTCGCGCTCGAGATCGTTCGAATCCATCACGCGTTCGGCGACGCGCTGATTCTCGCGGAAGGCACCGGATTGCTGCAGCAGGCGGTCCACGAGGGTCGTCTTGCCATGGTCGACATGGGCGATGATGGCGATATTGCGCAAATTCATGAAATTCTTCATCCAATGTTCGGCGCGGCGGCGCCGAGCCACGGGTTTTTCAGGTGCGAATCTCTGCCGCGGCCGAGTTGGGCGACCTTACGTTCCCACCATGTCTATATGGTGAGTTCCTTTCGCAATTGCAGCATCCCATAAAGGAAACGGCATGATTTTGGAACTGCTATCTCGATTTGTACCTGGCATATGGCTTGCGTCACAGCCTCGTGGCGACGGCGATGGGCGTGAGCCGCGAAGAGGCCCTGCGCGTCACCGGCTCCAGCCGATCGCGCTGCTCCGCGCAGATGACAAAGATCCAGCCGCGGTGCAGCTTAATCTCATCAACCGCCGGCTGCATCGGGGCACGATGTGAATTTGCCGCTTCTTTCGGACTCGCTGCTCGACGGCTTTCTCGCCGACGATGTCGCCTTTCTCGATCTCACGACCCATGCGCTGGCGATCGGCGGCAAGCCGGGACGGATGAGCTTTGCCGCCCGCAATGCCATGGTCGTCGCCTGCATCGAGGAGGCCGGCCGGATGATCACCCGCGCTGGCGGCGAGGTCGAACTCCATACGGCTTCCGGCGAGGCGCAGCCGGCGGGCGCATTGTTGCTTTCCGCTACTGGATCGGCATCGGCTCTCCTGCGCACCTGGAAAATGGCGCAGACGCTCGTCGAGGTCGCCTCCGGCATTGCCACGACGACGCGCGCCATCGTCGAAGCCGCGCGTGCGGCAAAACCAGACATTACAATTGCCTGCGCCAGAAAGAACGCGCCGGGAACAAAACTCGTCGCCCTGAAGGCGATCCTCGCCGGCGGCGCCACGCCGCATCGGCTCGGGCTTTCGGAATCGATTTTGATCTTCCCCGAACATCGCTGTTTTTTCGGCGAGGCGCCGGCCGACAAGGTCGTTGCCGCAGTCAAACGCGCCGCGCCGGAGAAAAAAATCGTCGTCGAGGTCGGCAGTGAGGAGGAGGCGCTCGCATGGGCTGCCGCCGGGGCCGATGTCATCCAGACGGAGAAATTCAAGCCGGAGGCGGTCGCTTCCGTCTGCCGGGCGCTTGCCGGGCAAAAGCCCCGGCCGCTCGTCGCCGCAGCCGGCGGCATCAACGCCGACAACGCCGCCCTTTATGCCGCCGCGGGGGCGGATATCCTCGTCACATCCGCGCCCTATTGGGGAAAGCCCGCCGACGTCTGCGTCCGTATCGAGGCCCTCCCCCGACCGGCGCAATAAAGCTCTATCGGTTGCCACACCTTCATGCAAAAACTTCCGACCAAGCCACTTGCCAAGCCACTTGCCAAGCCGCCCACCTTGCCGCCGCGCCTCGAAGCGACGATCTTCGCCCGCGTGCTGCGGCACGACAGGGAGCTGGCGCTGACGACATTGTTTTTCGGCGACGGCGAAATGCGCGTGCCGCTGATCGATCAGCCGGTCGATTCGGCGGTCCAGGTCAGGATCGATGCGCGCGATGTCTCGATCGCCCTGTCGCGGCCGATGGATGTTTCGATCACCAACCGCCTGCCGGGCGAAATCGCCGAACTCGAATATTTGACGCCGCCTTATGTGCGGGCGACTCTCAACCTCGGCACGACGCGGATCCATTCGCTGATCACGCGGGAATTGGTGGAGCGGCTTGCGCTTGCGCCGGGCCTCAAGGCCTGGGCCATGATCAAGGCGGTGGCGATTTCCGAGCGCGACCTCAAGCCAGATCGCGCTCCGCGCCCGCGGCCCTGGCCTTCGGATCGAACGCCCAATCGAGCGAAGCCGTGAGCTCCTCGAGCGATTTCTTCGCCGAGGTTCCGGCATGGCGCTCGATCGAGCGATAGAGCGCCACGAGCCTTTCGCCGAAAGGCGTGATTTCGGCGCCGCCGCCGCGCCGGCCCGGAAAGGTCGCGACCACCGGGCTTTCGAATGTCCGGTTCAGCGCGTCGACGGTGAGCCAGCATTTGCGATAGGAGAGGCCGAGCGCGCGGCTCGCGCCGATGATCGAGCGCACGCTGCGGATGGCATCGATCAAGGCGAGGTCTTCCGGCCCGAAGCTCCCGCCGTTCGGCAGGTTGATTTCGATCGCGACATGCGCCGGCTGCTGCTTGCTTGTCACTTCAATGTCCTTTGCGGCGGCCTTGGCGTATCGAAAGAAACGCCGCCGCCGGCAAGAGAGCATCTGCGGGAAAACCGAAATTCCTACTCTGCCTCCAAACACATCCGGCCGCGGGCATCAAGCATTTTCCGGCCGGCGGGCCCTGTATTCCACCTAGAGCCGAGATGGCGGAGCGCTCAATCACGACGACTTTGGATTGATGAGATCCTCGGAAATGCGGCGAGATATGTCAGTCAATGGGCGAGCAAGCTCGGCGATATCCGGGCGAGCGCACGTTGCTCCGCCGTATAGCTCTTCATCGCCCGGACGGTGGCCTCGGCGATCAAGCGCGGACCTTCTTCCATGCCGGTCCATTGGCAGGCCCGGCCACGCGGATCCATCTCGACGAGCGTCGCGCCGGCTGGCACTTCCAAACCGTCGCGCGCAATACCGCGCAATATGCCGTCCATGGGCGCCGGAACCGGCACGCCACCGACATGGCCGATGATGAAAGCTTTGAACACGCGCGTCCCGATATCGACCGCGGTCCGCCAGCGTCCGGCGACGCCGGCACAGGCGAAGCGTTCGCGGCCGACCCCGCCAAGCTCCGCCGCCGCGCCATCGGGCGATTGAGTGGCGCCGGCGCGGAGAATTGCGCCGCTGTGCAAAGGATGCGTCTCGATCGCCAGATCGCAATTCTCATTGACCGTGAAGCCCGGCCCCAGGCCGATTGTGATCCTGGCGAGGCCACGGAAATCCGGCGTCACCGCGCGCTTCTGCAGGCGCGCGTCGACGATCACATCAATGCCGCCGAGCACCAGGAGATCGGTAAGGCCGAAATTCGTGATCGCAACCCGATCCTTTTCGGCGAGCACGGAATAGATGTCGGCGACATAATCGATCCGCTCGGCCTCGAGTCCGCCGAGGCGGGCGCGGTCGCCATAGAGCGCATCATGAAAGGCCATGCCGCGGCGCAACACCGGCGGCAGCGGATCATGCGCCAGCACCACCGCATGGCCGCCGCGATCCAGAAAAACGGCCACCGCGGAGGCAACCTCATTGGTGCCCAGCACGACGGCCAATGGGCGGTCGAGCGCGGCGATCTCATTGAACGTCCTGGCGCGGTGCATGGCAGTCATCTCCTTCGAGCAGCAAGCGGCATGCCAGCCATGCTGAGCCGGTTTACCTGTATATCTATATATACTGCTTTGCCGGCCCTGCCCAGCCCGATTTTCAGCCATTGCAGAACGGCGCCCGGCCGCCGCGCGGCGCGCGTTCGAGCCGGCGCGACGAAGGTCGCGCCAAGGCGTGCCCGCCCATCGGAGACTTGGCCGCTCATTCAGACGGCAGCGGCGGCCATTTTCCGGTCGAAAATTGGGCAGAGCTCCGGAAGCCTCCGACAGGCTCCTAAGGCCTCGGAATGCGCTATAAGCGGCGTGACAACGTGCCCGCGGCAGGGCGCGGCAGAGCGGGATGAGGAAAAGTGGGAACCGGTTTTCCGGCGCAATCAAGTTTACGCAGATTGCGCAAGCTTATCTGCATATCCCGCTCTAAGCTTTTAGAATTGATCACGTTCATGGCTTTGGATCGGTTCGATCCAAAGCCATCGTGATCTAGGACCAAATCATGCTGGCTCGCCCGAGAATTCCGCCGCTGCGGGCCGTCGATCTCGGCCCTCTCGACGTGGAGATCGAGCACCGGCCCGACGGCACCATTCGGGCGCGTTCACCCTTTCCTCTGGCCGCCTGTGAGGAAAGCGTCACGGCCCGGCTCGATCACTGGGCCGCCGCCGCGCCCGACCGGATTTTTCTCGCCGAGCGCGACGGGGGCGGCGCATGGCGGCATCTCACTTTTGCAGAGGCCCGCGCCGGCGCGCGGGCACTCGGCCAGGCTCTCCTCGACCGCGGCCTCACTGCGCAAAAGCCGCTCGTCATCCTTTCCGGCAACAGCATCGCCCATGCGCTCTTGGGCCTTGCGGCGCATTATGTCGGCATTCCCTATGCGCCCGTTTCGCCGGCCTATTGCCTCGTCAGCCAAGATTTCGCCAAGCTGAAACGAATCATCACTTTGCTGACACCGGGCCTCGTCTTTGCCGAGGATGGGCGCAGCTTCGGCCCAGCAATCACTGCAGCCGTGCCGGAGGATGTCGAACTCCTTGTCTCCGAGTCACCGCCCAGCAAGCGCAGGACAAGCGATTTTTCGAGCCTTCTCGCCACGACGCCGACGCAAGCGCTCGATGCGGCGCATGCCAAAGTCGGCGCCGATACGATTGCGAAAATCCTCTTCACCTCCGGCTCAATGGCGGCGCCGAAGGGCGTCGTCACCACCCATGACATGCTCTGCGCCAATCAGGTGATGATCGAACATGTTCTGCGCTTTCTGCGCGCCGAACCGCCGGTGCTGGTCGATTGGTTGCCCTGGCACCATAGTTTCGGCGGCAATCATAATTTCGGCATCGCGCTTTGCCATGGCGGCACGCTCCATATCGATCAGGGCCGGCCGACAGAGATTGGTATCGCAGAGACGGTGCGGGCGCTGCGGGAGATCTCGCCGACGATCTTCTTCAACGTCCCGAAAGGCTTTGAGATGCTTCTTCCGCATCTTTCGAGCGATCGCGTGCTCGCCAAAAATTTCTTTCGCCGTCTGAAGCTCAATTTCTTCGCCGGTGCGTCGCTTTCGCAGCGGACGATCGCGGCGCTGGACGAGATCGCTCTTGCCGCCTGCGGCGAGCGCATCGCCATGATCAGCGGCTTCGGCGCGACGGAGACCTCGCCTTCCGTCCTGTTTCGGACGGATCTGAGGGACAGCTCCAACGACCTGTCGCGGCCGCCGGTCGGCCTGCCGCTGCCGGGCAATGAGCTGAAGCTCGCACCTACGGCCAACAAATATGAAGCCCGCGTGAAAGGGCCGAATGTCACGCAAGGCTATTGGCGCGACGAAGAGCTGACGCGCCAGGCTTTCGATGAAGAAGGATTCTATCGCCTCGGCGACGCCTTGCGCTTCGCCGACGAAAACGAGCCGAGACGTGGCTTTGTTTTTGACGGACGCCTCGGCGAGGATTTCAAGCTCTCGAGCGGCACTTGCGTGAGCGTCGGCCCCTTGCGTGCACGCATTGTGGCAGAAGGTGCGCCCTATATTCGCGATGTTGTGATCGCCGGCGAAAATCGCGACGCAATTGCCGCGCTCATTTTTCCCGATGTCGACGCCTGCCGGGGCCTCGCGCGAGATCTCGCCGGCGCCGCAGAGCCAAGCGAAGTCTTGGCGCATCCGACAGTCAGGCAAAAATTCCGCACCGTTCTCACGCGGCTTGCAGCCATTGCAGGCGGTGCCTCGGAGCGCATCACCCGGGCCGCTCTGCTCGCCGAACCGCCGGCAATCGATGCCGGCGAAATCACCGACAAAGGTTCGCTCAACCAGCGCGCCGTGCTCGAAAGGCGGGCGGAGGTGGTGGAGGCGGCTTATAACGGTGTCGAGCCACCGATGGTCATTTGCATGGATGGCACCCCTGGTGCTCCGGGAATTGCCTATACGACGTTGAAACAAACAGTTTTTAAAGTATAGAAGCTGTGAGCCAAGCTTACCTGAATTGCTATCGCCAGCGGATCTGCTATATACTGTATATGGCAGTGAAGGCACAGGGCGATCCCGTCCTCCAACGCTTCCGGAAAGCATTGGCGGACATTTATGGCAACCGGCTCGAACGGGTTGTGTTGTTCGGTTCGCGTGCCCGCGGCAATGCGCAGGCGAATTCCGATTATGATCTAGCCATCTTCCTGAAATCGCTTTCCGACTCTGGCCGATGGGAGGAGCTGGACCGGCTAGCGAAGCTCCGCGTCGATTTCCTCGACGAGACGGGGGCGTTTTTCGATGCAAAGCCCTATCCGGCCGCAGCCTATTTCGACCATTCGCCGCTCATGCATGAAATCCGCCTCGAAGGGGTAGATGTGTGACTCCCGAGGCCGGTCGTTTTCTCGACAAAGCGCACCGCCAACTCGAACACGCGGCAACAATGCTCAGTGTCAAACTGAATGAAGACGCCGGCCGCACAGCCTATCTCGCGGGATTCCACGCGGCCCAGGCTTTCATTTTTGAACATACCGGCAAAATGTTCAAATCCCACAGAGGTGTTCAGGCGGAGTTTCTAAGGCTGACCAAGGATGATCCGCGCTTCACCTACGATCAAAGAATTTTTCTGTCCCAAAGCTATAATCTGAAGGCTATCGCCGATTATGAGACCGGCCTCGGCTTCGAGGTCTCGGCGGAACGCGCGACAAACACGCTGGATGCGGGAAAACGTTTCGTAGCCCATATTGCCGGTTTGCTCGCACCTGCCGGCCTCGCACCCCATCGCGACGCGATGGAACCCTGATCGTTTCCTCCGAACCATTCACCTTCCGGCGCGAAAGCGATCGCAGATTTGACCTTCTCTTGATAAAGAGAGCGGAGAATTCGAGGAAATTCCGTGGCCGCCTACGAAGACACCGCCGCCGAGCTTCGCACCGTCTGCGGTGCGCTCACCGCGCATCTGCAGTCGGCCGGCTATTGCCTCTGCGAGCCGCCGATCTTGCAGAATGCCGCGATCTTCTTCGATTCGGGGGAGGATATCCGCAGCCGGCTCTACCTCACGAGCGATCAATCGGGCGCGGATTACTGCCTGCGGCCGGAATATACGATTCCGGTCTGCCGGCACTATGTCGCTTCCTCCGCGGCCGGAGGCGCTGCGGCCTTCTCTTATTGCGGGCCCGTCTTCCGTTTCCGGACTGACGGGCCGAGCGAATTCTTGCAAGCGGGCCTCGAAAATTTCGGCCGCGCCGACCGCGAGGCCGCCGATGCCGAAATCCTCGGCCTGGCGCTCGAGGCCGTCGCCGCAGTCGGGCAGGCCAACCTCGCGGTGCGCATCGGCGATGCCGGGCTTTTCCGCGCCCTTCTCGATGCGCTGGATCTGTCGCCGCAATGGCGCCGCAGGATCATTCGCGGCTATGCGCAGGACAAGCCGCTCGACACGATTTTCGCCGCCGGCACCATTGGCACGGCGCGTGACCATACGGGCGTGCTCGCCGCACTCGAAGGCACGGATCGGCAGGGCGCCCGCGCGCTGGTCGAAGATCTTCTCGCCATCGCCGGCATTTCCGCGGTGGGCGGCCGCACCGCGGGCGAGATCGCCGAGCGTTTCCTCGAACAGGCGGCGCTGAAATCGGGTCGCGATTTTCCAGCCGAGCCGCGCAAGCTGATCGAAGCTTTTCTGGCCATTGCGGCGGACCCAGATCGAGCCTCGACGCAGATGCGCGCGCTCGCCAATTCCGCCGGCCTCGATCTTTCCGCCGTTCTCGATCGCTTCGACGCGCGGCTCGGCTTCATGGCGGCGCGCGGCCTCGACATCGGCGCTTTCAGCTTTGCCACCCGCTTCGTTCGCAATTTCGATTATTACACCGGCTTTGTTTTCGAAGCGCATGATCAGAGCTCGCCGAATGAAATGCCGATCGTCGGCGGCGGCCGCTATGACGGGCTGTTGCGATCGCTCGGCGCTGCGCAGGACATTCCTGCCGTCGGCGCCGCGATCTGGGTCGAGCGGCTGCGGCCTGCCGCAGTGAAGTCGGCGGAGTGAGGGCGATGACAGCTTCTGCCTTACCGCTTGTCATTGCGGTGCCCTCGAAAGGACGGCTGCAGGAAAACGCCGCCGCCTTCTTCGCCCGCGCCGGCTTGAGCCTGGTGCAGGGTCGCGGCGCCCGCGATTATCGTGGGCGGATCGCCGGCCTCGACGGCATTGAGATCGCCTTCGTCTCGGCCGCCGAAATCGTCGCTCTTCTCGCCGCCGGCAGCGCCCATATGGGCGTGACGGGCGAGGACCTTTTGCGCGAAAGCATTGCCGACGCCGCCGCCAAGGTCGAATTTCTGGCACCGCTCGGCTTCGGCCAGGCCAATGTCGTGGTCGCCGTGCCGCAGGCCTGGATCGACGTCAAGACCATGGCCGATCTCGAAGATGTCGCGGCAGCCTTCCGCGCCCGCCGCGGCATGCGCATGCGGGTCGCGACCAAATATCTCAATCTGACGCGCCGCTTCTTCGCCGAACGGCATGTCACCGATTATCGAATCGTCGAAAGCCTCGGGGCGACGGAAGGCGCGCCCGCCGCCGGCGCGGCCGAGCTCATCGTCGACATCACGACGACGGGCGCGACGCTTGCCGCAAATGCGCTGAAAGTGCTCGATGACGGGCTCATTCTGCGCTCCGAGGCCAATCTCGTGGCCTCGCTCGCAGCGCCCTGGGATACGGCCGCCCGCGAGACGGCCCGCGTCCTTCTTTCCCGCATCGCCGCCGAGGAAGCGGCACGCACGACGCGCGAAGTCTCGGCCTTCGTGCTTACGGCGACGGGAGAATTTTTTGCCAAGGCCGAAACAATTTTTGCCGCGCGTGTGCGGCGGCAGACGCCGGACGGCTGGCTCGTGCTGACCTGCCCGACGGGCAAAGTCGCAGCACTTGCCGATTGGCTCGTCGCGGAGGGCGCCGAGGATGTCACCGTGGCCACCCTCGATTATGTCTTTTCGGCAACCAATCCGCTCTATGAGCGGCTTCTCGCGCGGCTGGCATAGATCACGACGACTTTGGATTGAATCAATCCAAAGTCATGAACGTGATCGATTCTAAAAATGTAGAGCGGGACGCGGGCGGAAAACCGGTTCCCACTTTTCCTCGTCCCGCTCTAAGACCCGCTATTCGGCAGCCTGCGCCGCGCTATCGAGCGGGGTGAAAGTGCCGGCGCCGGCCGGATGCATTTCGAGACGCCGCTTATGGAACTGCTGCAGCGTGCCGCGATGGCCGATGGAGATGACCGCCGTCTCCGGCAAATGTTCGACGAGCGCCTCATAGATCTTCGCTTCCATCGCCTCATCCATGGCGGTGGTCGCCTCGTCGAGGAAAAGCCAGTCCGGCTTGACGAGGAGCGCCCGGGCGATCGCGAGCCTTTGCTGCTCGCCGCCAGACAAACGCTGCGACCAGATCTCGTCGACGTCGAGTTCCTCGATCAAGCCAGACAGAAGCGCCGTTTCGAGCGCCGAGCGCAGCGTCGCATCGTCGAATTGATCGGGCGCCGCCGGATAGGTGAGCGCGGCGCGCAAGCTGCCGATCGGAATATAGGGCTTTTGCGGCAGCAGCATCACCCGCGATCCCTCCGGCACTTTGATATGGCCTTGGCCGAAGGGCCAGATCCCGGATACGGCCCGGAACAGAGTGGATTTGCCGGAACCCGAGGGGCCGGTCAGCAGCACCGGCTGGTCGGCCGCCAATTGCAGATTGACCTCCTTGACGATTTCGCGCCCGTTCGGCAGCCGCACCGTCAAGCCGCCAAGGCTGAGAGCCGCCGCCGAACCGGCCGCCTCCTGGGCCATGCCGGGCTCCAAACTGAGCGCACGCGCCTTCTCGATCGCATTGTCGAAGGAGGTCAGACGATCGAGAACCGCTTTGAATTCGGCCAGCGAGACATAATAGGTCACGAAGAAGGTCAGCGCATCATTCACATTGCCGAAGGCGCTCGCCGTCTGCGTCATGATGCCGAGTCCGATCTTGCCGGCGAAATAGAAGGGCGCCGAGACGATGAACGGAATGAACGGGCTGAGCTGCCCGTAGGAGGCGGTGAAGGCGGTGAGCTTCTTGCGGCAGGCGACGATCTCGAAATAATTCTTGATGATCGAAGAGAAACGATGGCCGAGCGACATTTTTTCGGTCGCCTCGCCGCGCAGGAGCGCGACCTGTTCGCCATATTCGCGCAACCGCGCGAGCGCGAAGCGGAAGTCCGCCTCATAGCGTTGCCGCACGAAGGACAGATTGACGAGCGGACGGCCTATCCAATGGGTGACGAGCGTGCCGATGCCGGCATAGAGAAGCGCGACCCAGAACAGGAAGCCGGGCATGGCGATCGTCGTATAAGGCAAGGTAAAATTGGCCGAGAGCATCCAAAGGATGATCGCGAAGGAGACGAGTGAGGTCAGTTTCGAAATGAGCAGGATGGTGAAGGAATAGATGCCATAGCCGATCTGGCCGCCGTCGATGAAGCGATTGATGTCTTCGGAGATCCGTTGGTCCGGATTGTCGGCGGCATAGCCGATCAGCGACATGCGGTAATGGGTGTGATTGTCGAGCCAGCGTTCGACATAATAGTTGGTGAGCCAGCGCCGCCATCTGATGACGAGCGTCGACTGGACCACGAATTCGACGACCGCAGAGGCGATGTACAGAAAGGCCCAGACGAAGAACACGGTGAAGAGCTGGTACCAAAAGGCCCTTTGATCCTTGGCCTGAATCGCATTGAACCAGTCGCGCGAAAAGAAGGAGAGCCGGACCATTATGCCGACCTCCGCCTGGTTGAGAAGGACCAGGAACACGACCATCGCCGTAGCGACCCGCCGCTCGAGCGCGCGAAAGGCGGGAAGCGGCCAGATTCTGGCCGTCGTGCTCTCGCTATTGTCGAAATAGCGGTCGGCGATGCGGGTCATTGTCCGCACGAGAGGTATGAAGGATATGAGATAGACCAGGATGGAGAAGATCGCGACGGTGAGAGGCAGGCTCTCCGGCAGCCGATATTCGGCAAGCGCAGCCGGCCATAAATTCATTTTGGCCACGAGATAGGCGGCGCCGAACAGCACCGTCTCGATCGTGAAGATCGCCAAGAAAATCTTGAGAAAGCTCGAGATCCGAGAGGCGCGGAAGGTCGTATAGGCGCACCCCATTGCGGCAACGGCGAGCATGGCGACGATCGTGTCGCCGCGCGTCTGGGCGACAATGAGAGCGGCGAGCGAAAGAAGGGCGGCGGCGAATGCGAGGATCTTCATGGAGGCGGTTCGTCTCGGTCCAGAGCATGATCTCGAGAAGTTGCAGGCTTTTCGGATGCGATCATGGGTTAAAATAAGGGCTCAAGGCATGATTGCGACTCAAGTCCATGCGCCAGCGCTTTTGCGGCGTCCATGGCCCAAGGCCGCCGCTTCGGCTCACCAGCCTCTTTGAACAGGCGCAATGCCGCAAGCCGGGGACGCGGACTTGGCGAGCACATAAGTAGTCACAAAGGGAAAATGCGCCGCATTGAAGGCGGTTTTGCCTTTCGCCGGCCGCGCTTGCCGCCGCGCGCCCTTCATGGCTCGCGGAGCGACTCGACCCATATCATCTCACTCGCATGCTTCCCGCTCGGCACTCGCCTCTCCGGCATTGACGGAGGCGATGAGCACCGGCGAAGGCTTGAACGTCAGGACACGCCGGGGTTTGATCGGAACCTCTATGCCCGTCCTGGGGTTGCGACCGATCCGCTCGCGCTTGGAACGAACCGCGAAAAGCCCAAACGACCGCAGCTTGACCGTTTCGCCGCGGACCAGAGCATCGGAAATCTCCTCCAGCGCCATTTCGAAGATGTCGCGCGCCTGCGCCCGCGACAGCGTCCGGCAGGAATCATAGATGGCATCCAAAAGGTCGGCTCGAGTCGCGGTTTTTCCGGCTTTTTCTCTTGGCGACAGTTGACGCACTTCTTCTCTCCGACGCTCACGGCTGCGGCCAGAGCCGGCCGCTTCCGCCCCGCTGACAAAGCCGTGCAAATAAAGCCGCTGGCGCTCATGGTCAGGAGCGGAATTATTCTTAGGCGCTCGACGATTTTGCCACAATCGTAGAATTGCGGCCAAGTTGCAAGTCGGCATCCGCAAGCCGTTCATGCAAAATGAAGAAGCCCCGGAAAACCGGGGCTTCGCATTGTCTGAACCGCGGCTTGGGATCAGAAATCCATGCCGCCCATGCCGCCCATCCCGCCGCCGGGCATGGCCGGAGCTTCCTTCTTCGGCAGTTCGGTGATGATCGCCTCGGTGGTGACGACGAGACCGGCGATCGAGGCGGCGTCCTCGAGCGCGGTGCGCACGACTTTGGTCGGGTCGATGATGCCGAATTTGACGAGGTCGCCAAATTGGCCCGTCTGCGCATCATAACCATAGGAATAGGAGGCATTCTCCATCAGCTTGCCGACGATGACGGCGCCGTCGCCGCCGGAATTGTCGATGATCTGCTTGGCCGGCGTCTGGATCGCCTTGCGGACAATTTCGACACCGGTCTTCTGGTCGGCATTCTCCGTGGCGACGGCGTCGAGCGCCTTGATCGCCCGCAGCAGCGCCACGCCACCGCCTGGCGATATGCCTTCCTCAACGGCAGCCCGCGTGGCGTTGAGCGCGTCGTCGACGCGGTCCTTCTTTTCCTTCACCTCGACCTCGGTGGCGCCGCCGACGCGGATCACCGCCACGCCGCCGGCGAGCTTGGCGAGACGCTCCTGCAGCTTCTCACGGTCGTAGTCCGAGGTGGTCTCGGCGATCTGAGCCTTGATCTGGCCGATGCGGCCCTCGATATCGCTCTTCGCGCCGGCGCCGTCGATGATCGTCGTCGTCTCCTTGTCGATGCGCACCCGCTTGGCGCGGCCGAGCATGGGAAGGGTGACGTTCTCGAGCTTGATGCCGAGATCTTCGGAGATGATCTGGCCGGCGGTCAGGATGGCGATGTCTTCGAGCATCGCCTTGCGGCGGTCGCCGAAGCCCGGCGCTTTCACGGCGGCGACCTTCAGGCCGCCGCGCAGCTTGTTGACGACGAGGGTCGCGAGCGCTTCACCCTCGACATCCTCAGCGACAATGACGAGCGGCTTGCCGGTCTGCACGACGGCTTCGAGAACCGGCAGCAGAGCCTGCAGGGACGAGAGCTTCTTTTCATGCACCAGAATGAAGGGGTCCTCGAGCTCGGCGACCATCTTCTCGGCATTGGTGATGAAATAGGGCGAGAGATAGCCGCGGTCGAACTGCATGCCCTCGACGACGTCGAGCTCGGTCTCGAGGCTCTTGGCCTCTTCGACCGTGATCACGCCCTCATTGCCGACCTTCTGCATGGCGGTCGAGATGATCTCGCCGACCGTGCGGTCGCCATTGGCCGAAATCGTGCCGACCTGGGCGATCTCATCATTCGAGGTGACCTTCTTCGAATTGGTCTTGAGATCGCCGATGACCGCCGCGACGGCGAGATCGATGCCGCGCTTCAGATCCATCGGATTGAGGCCGGCGGCGACCGCCTTGGTGCCTTCGCGAACGATCGAGGCGGCCAGAATGGTGGCCGTCGTCGTGCCGTCGCCGGCCACGTCATTCTGCTTGGAGGCGACTTCGCGAACGAGCTGGGCACCGAGATTCTCGAACCTGTCGGCAAGCTCGATCTCCTTGGCGACCGTCACGCCGTCCTTGCTGATGCGCGGCGCGCCGAAGGACTTTTCGATGACGACATTGCGGCCCTTAGGGCCGAGCGTGACCTTCACGGCATTGTTGAGGATTTCGACACCACGCAGCAGGCGGTCGCGGGCATCGGAGGAGAAACGTAGGTCTTTGGCAGCCATGTCCTGAAACTCCTGAAGGGAGGTCGTGATTTAGGGATCGTGCGAATGCGGTTTCAGCCGACGATGCCGAGGATGTCGCTCTCCTTCATGATGAGGAGATCCTGACCGTCGATCTTCACCTCAGTGCCCGACCATTTGCCGAACAGAACCCGGTCGCCGGCCTTGACGTCGAGCGGGCTGAGCTTGCCGGTTTCGTCGCGACTGCCCGGCCCGACTGCGACAACTTCACCCTCCTGCGGCTTTTCCTTCGCCGTATCGGGAATGATGATACCGCCCTTCGTCTTCTCCTCGCCCTCGAGGCGTTTGACGACGACGCGGTCATGCAGAGGACGGAAATTGACTCCCATGTCGCTTGTTTTCCTTGACGGCTGGCAGGGCGCGCCTTTCTTCTCGAGAAAAGCCCCCGCTGGGTTGGCGAATGACAAACGCCAATTAGCACTCTACCGCTGAGAGTGCTAACGGCAAGCAGGGGATAGACGTCCGCTTGCCGGCTGTCAAGCACCGCAGCTGCCAGGGTCCGGATCTTCTCGGCTCTCTTGAATGTAAAATGCCCGGATGGCGGCCATGGGCGGACACGGATCGAAGCTGCGGGCCGCGGACCGCCCCGCAGCGGGATGCCGCTGGCCGAACCGCGGCGGCATCCTTCTCGAGGCATCCCTCGCGAGGCATGCCTCTTAAGGATTGGCGGCCCTACTGCGGCAGGGCCACCGCCACGAACCGCACTTCGCCTTGCGGATTGGCGATGAGGAGAAGCGCGAGCTTCTTGCCGTCATTTTTCAAGGCTTGCAGCTTTTTGGCGATATCGGCGGGGCTCTTCACCGGATCTTGGTTGATTTCCTCGATCACCTCGCCCGGCTGAATATGCTTGTCGGCCGCCGGCGAATCCGGATCGACATCGGTCACGACCACGCCGGAGGCAATGCTCCCCTTGATCGAAAATTTGAGGCGCGAGGTGTCGTTGAGGTCGGCAAAGGCCATTCCGAGCGCCTTTTGGACCGGCGTCGGCGGCAAAGACTTGTCCAGCGTCGCCGCAGCCGATTGAACTTCCGCCTTCTTCTCGCTGTCTTCGAGCCGGCCGAGCTTGACCGTCTTGGTCAATTCCTTGCCTTGCCGGACGACCACCACGGCGACATCCTTGCCGACCTGGTCGGAGGCGACGATCTTCGGCAGTTCATGCGCCTGCTTGATGTCGGTGCCGTCGAATTTCACGATGACATCGCCGGCCTGGATTCCGGCCGCCTTGGCCGGACCATCGGCATCCGTCCCGGCCACGAGAGCGCCGCGAACCTTGCCGAGATTGAGACTCTCGGCAAGCCCGTCATCGACATTCTGAATGCGCACGCCGAGCCAGCCGCGTCGGGCCTCGCCATATTTCTCCAATTGCTGGATGATCGGGACGACGGTTGCCGCAGGCGTCGCGAAGCCGATGCCGATCGAGCCGCCCGACGGCGACAGAATGGCCGTATTGATGCCGATGACCTCGCCGTCCATGTTGAACAGAGGGCCGCCGGAATTGCCCTTGTTGATGGCCGCATCCGTCTGAAAATAATTGTCGTAGGGACCTGAATTGATATTGCGATTGCGGGCTGAGATGATGCCGGCGGTGACGCTGCCGCCGAGGCCGAAAGGATTGCCGACGGCCATCACCCAGTCGCCGACGCGCACCTTGTCGCTGTCGCCGAATTTCACCGCTTTCAAAGGCTTGTCCGCCTTCACCCTAAGCACCGCGACATCGACCTTGGGATCCTTGCCGACGATTTGCGCCTTCAATTTCCGGCCGTCGTCGAAGATCACCGTCACATCATCGGCGTCGGCGATCACATGATTATTGGTGATGATGATCCCCGCCGAGTTGATAACGAAGCCCGAGCCCAGCGAATTGGTTCGGCGCTGGGGCACAGATGGTAGCGGAGCGTCGGAGCCACCCTGGTGATGACGGCGCAGGAATTCCTCGAACAGATCGTCGAAAGGCATGCCGGGCACGTTCGACCCCATGTTCGACGCCTGCTTCTCATCGAAGCTCTGCGTGGCCGAAATATTGACGACGGCATCGCTGACCTGTGCGGCGAGATCGGCGAGCGAATCCGGCCCCCGCGCCAGCGCCGCGCGCGGGCCTATCCCGGGCAGCAGCCCGAACCCCAGCAGCAGCACCACCACGGCGAAGCTTTTTCGCGCGCCGGCAGCGCCCATCGTCAAGATCGCGCGAGCACCGGGCGCCGGACCGACGATGGCCGGACTGCCGACTGTCGAACCAAAATTCGCAAACACACCCATGAAAGATCTCCTGCACGCGGCTTCGAACCGCGGACCGCTATCCACTTCGCCTGAAAATGCCTCGGGCGCGCATGAAGATGGTCTCTTAACTTACAATTTCGACGGAAAGTTGCGGCCGCCTCGACTGCACAGCTTCAATGATCAGTGAATGATCGGTGAATTGAGGCGGAAAATCGGCCCAGCTCGATCTCGATGGCGCATGCCAGGCGCGATCCGTCGTGAGGATACGCCGCTGCGGCGCAAGAAAGCCAGCGAAAAGCCCATGCTGCCAGAGGCTGAGCCACAAGGCCGCGCCTTGATCATCCCGAAACACCACCTGCGGCTGGCGCCGGCCGCCTCCTGATGCGCGCGTGGCGCCATTTTGCATGAGGTCAGTGAGCCGCGGCAGCCGTGCGGGCCGAGCTGTTCATCGACGCGGTTCCGGAACTCGCCGGCGGTTTGCCGCCCGGCAGTTCGAAATAGCGGAAGAAGGAGGATTTGGGCGCGAGCACGAAACGTGTGTCGCTGGACTTGAGCGCCGTATCATAGGCCTGCATCGACCTGTAGAAGGCAAAAAAATCCGGGTCCTTGGAATAGGCCTCGGCAAAGATCCTGTTGCGTTCGGCATCGCCCGCGCCGCGCGTCTGATCGGCCTGGCGCTGCGCGTCGGCCAGCAGCACAACGACGTCGCGATCGGCCTTCGCCCTGATCTCCTGCGCCTCTTCAGCGCCTTGGGCGCGGTTAAGAGCCGCTTGGCGCGCCCATTCGCTCTGCATGCGGGCAAAGACCTTGTCGGAGATCTGCTTCGGCAGATCGGTCCGCCGGATGCGCGCATCGACCGCTACGACGCCGAGCTTGGCCGTCTCCCTATTCACCTGATCGCGGATCTCGCCCATGAGATTTTCCCGTTCGTTGCTGACGATCTGCGTCAGGTCGGCTTCGCCGAGCACGCGGCGGACGGCGGAATTCAAGATGAAGCCAAGCTGGATTTCGCCACGCGCGATCGTTCCGACAGATTGGTAGAATTTGAGCGGGTCGACAATGCGGTAGCGTAAAAAGGCATCGACTTCGACCCGCGTATTGTCCGAAGCGAGCACCTCCTGCTTGGGCATCTCGAGATTGAGAATGCGCTTGTCGAGCAACACCACGTTTTCGATGAACGGTATCTTGAAGTGGAGGCCGGGATCAGTCACGAGGCCGCGGCCGGCGACCGGCTGGCCGAAGCGCAAAACCAGCGCCTGCTCCGTCTGCTTGACGATGAAGGTCGAAGCGAGGCCGACGAAAATCGCGAGGATGACCGCGATCAGGATCAGAAAATTCACCGCCCCCTTCATTTCTGCGCTCCGTCGGAATCCTTCGGCGCCAGTTGCGGCAGCGGCAGGTATGGGACGACGCTCTGCCCGCCCGTCTCGTCGACGATCACCTTGTCCGACGCGCCAAGCACGTTCTCCATGGTTTCGAGATACATGCGCTCGCGCGTCACCACCGGCGCGTTCTTATACTGCGCGTAGATCTGGTCGAACCGCGACGCCTGGCCGGTCGCCTGGGCCACCGTCTGCAGGCGGTAGCCTTCCGCCTCCTGAAGAATTGCCGCGGCCTTGCCGCGCGCGGTGGGGACGACACGGTTGGCATAGGCTTGTGCTTCATTGCGTATCCGGTCCGCATCCTGCTGCGCGGCGATCACGTCGCGGAAGGCGGCGATGACCTGCTCGGGCGGCTCCACCGATTGCAACTGCACCTGAAGGACGAGAACGCCGGCCTTGTAGCTGTCGAGGATCTTCTGCATCAATTCCCGAACTTCCGGCTCGATCACCTTGCGCCCGGCGGTCAATATGTTCTGGATCTGGCTGCGGCCGATGACTTCTTGCATCGCGCTCTCGGCGACCGCCTTCACGGTTTCCCGCTGATCGGCTACATTGAAGGCATAATCCTCCGGATGGGCCGGATCGATCTGCCAGATCACCACGAATTTGACGTCGGCGATATTCTGGTCGCTCGCCAGCATCAAACTCTCTTCTGGCAGATCGACCTGGGTGAGCGCATCCGGCCGAAGGACAAAACCGATATTAGTCGTATTGCGATCGGTCACCTCGAGCTTTTCGACCGAGCCGATCGGAAACGGCAGATTGTAATTGAGGCCCGAGGCGGTCTTGCCCGTGTAGCGCCCGAAGATCATGTTGAGGCCGACCTCATTCGGGCCGATGGTGTAAAATCCCGACAAGAGCCAGAGGAGAATGCCGATAAGGGCGAGCGCGAGCAGGCCGCGGCCGCCGATGCCGCCGCCCGGCAGCCATTGCTTCAGCTTGTCCTGGCCTTGGCGCAGCCATTCCTCGAGGTCCGGCCGCTGTGGAATTGGCCCTTGCCCCCATGGCCCCGGCCCGCCCGGCTTCCAGGAGCCGCCGTTCTTCCCGCCACCGCCGCTCTTGCCGTCACTGCTCCAGGGCATTCCGTCCTCGTTGTCGCGGATCCGCCGACGCGGCCGCTCGATGGGTTGTTCATAGAGCAGATCCCGGCGAGCGGAAAGCGCAAAGCGCCCGCGCCGCCCCGCGCGGCTCCGCGCCTCATTCAACGCGAACGCCGGCTTGAGCCCATCGGCCTTGCAAGAGCGTTTTCTGATCGGATGGATCATCCGATCGAAAGGAAAACGCTCAAAATCAATAAAGTGGAGCATGTTCTTATCGAAAAAGTCGCGCAACTTTTTTCGGAACATGCTCAAGACAGCACCAAATCATGGCGCATGGATGATGCCGGCGTCCGACGCAATCGAGCTGAAGCTCAAGCGGCCGAGGCCGCCGAGCTGCGGCGTTCGAAATCGACAAAGGAGAAGGCCGCCTCGTCGCCCTTTTGCGGCTGATGGTCTTGCCGGCGGATTTCCCGCCATTGCGACCAGTCGATCGGCGGGAAGAAGGTGTCGCCCGGCGGCGCGGCAGCGACGAAGGTCACATCCGGCTAGTCATGCGACATCTGCGGCCATGTGTGTCTTGTCCTCTGATCAACACAGTTTATAAACCATCCTTCGCCTTCAATGGTGCCGGAGTTCAATTGTCGAACGACGGCGCCGTCATCAAGATGAACTTGTAACAGAATGAATGAGCGCCGTGGCAAAGCATGTTCAGATGCCGTCGATATCATTCATCGTGGCACGGAGCTATCCGGGGTTCGTGATCGGATGCGACAACAAATTACCATGGCACCTGCGCTCTGATTTGCGGCGGTTTCGAGAGATCACAAGCGGCCATGTCGTGATTATGGGCAACAAGACCTACACTTCAATTGGGCATCCGCTTCCCAACCGTATGAACATCATTTTATCCCGCGACAGCAGGACCAATGAAGGGCCTATCGCCGTTAACGAGCAATTTGTTTGGGCATCCAATCGAGAAAGTGCTCTTTATTTGGCGGATCTGTTTTCCATCATTTTGGGCAAATCCGATTTTTTCGTGATTGGAGGTCAGGAAATTTTTAAACTGTTCCTAGATGACGACCTGATCAATAAAGTTTACCTGACCGACGTATTCGCAACGGTTGTAGGCGACGCCTTTTTTGAATACAAATTTCTGAAAGAAAAGTGGAAATTGACGCATGAACAAGATTTTCCAGCAAACGAAGGAGATGACTATCCCTATCGATTTTCAATCTATGAACGTAGAATTCGGCAGCATAGGCAACGATGGCTATCGGCATTCTATACAGATAAACTAAGCAAGATTGCGTGGATCGAACAATATTTGCGTAATCATAAAAAGGAAATAAATTATTATGAGCGGAAGCATCAGTTAGAGCTGTTTTGAACTCAATCGCTGTGATCAAGGTTGTTACCGGCGAAACCCGCCAAGGCCTCTCCGTCGAGCCGGCACATCGTCCATTCCCGCATCAGCTGCGCGGCGGCGCGAAACCCGCATCGCGGCTCACGATGATCGTTTCACGGCCCGGCAAGGCGCGGCCGATCGATTCGAAAGTCTTGCGGCCCATGATCAGCGGCTTGCCCATGGTCAGGGCGCGAAACCGCTTGAGATCGCTGGAAATGTGCCAGGGCAGGCCATTGCCTTTGCCGATCACGCCATTTTCGGCGATGGCGACGACGAGCGCGAGCGGCGGCATCATGACCAGTGGCTCCCTTAATTAAATTGCATGGAATTTACAATGCGGACCGGAGGTCCGCAGTAGGCTCACTGTGCGCTTCGCCGCTGCGCCTTTTCGGTCGAAGCGCCGCTTTCGATCGGCTTGCCCGCGCTGCGGGCCCAGACGGCGCCGAGGAGCCTGTTGCTCGGCAGCATCGGGTCGGCAGCCTTGCGGGCTGTCTCGACCCCGGCGACCGGCAGGCCCTGCGGATCGAGCCTGCCGATCTGGACGAGGACCGAAGCCTGATCCCAATAGATGTGCTCATGCGCGATCTTGCCATCGCGGAATTTGACGATCGCCACGAGCGGCACCTCGACCCGGCGCCCGGTCGGCGCAATGCCCGGCAACATCCAATCTATTTCCGACGTATGGGTGAAGCAGAAGATCAGCTCGTCGACGATGCAGTCGGCGCCGACCGTTCGGCTGACCGGGGTCACCATAGTGTCCGGCGGATTGGCGCTGATGAAATGGTATTTGTAGAAGCGCTTGACCTCGTCATGGCCGACGCCGCCGGCCATAGTGGGAATGTTGTTGACATAGGGCTCCGCCACCATCGTGGCCATGGTCGCATCGACGTCATGCGTCTCGAATTCGTAGCGGCAATGCGCTTCCCACAGCGCGACGAGATCGGCTCGAGCCATTGTAAATCTCCTCCTCACTTATTTATGAAGACCAGCATAGCATGGCGGGAGGACGCAAAAACCGCTTGAAGAAAAATCCTATCATTCTTGCGGTCATGGCAGGCGAGAGCCTCGACCGCTATGGAAAAGATTAATTAATTGCTCAGACAGATGGAATGCTGACCCATGCCGCCACGATGCGGCGCGTGTCAGCGCCGGCCGAAGCGTTCCTGATTGGCTGCGGCGCGAATAGGAGATGGCATAAGCGCCGTCACGCAGACGGGGCTTCGGTAGGAACCCGCGACAGACTGCGGCAAATCCCTTGGCGGCTTGGCCTTTACCGGCCGATATCCCCGCATGTCTCGCCCGCATGTCTCGCCCGCATGTCTCGGGCCGGATCACCATCTTGCGTTAACCCGGAGCCGATAGGCTTTGCCCGCGGCTGCCGGCGAACGGCTAAGAGCGCATTCCGAGACCTCTTCGATCTTCCTGCTTCCTTTGCTTGTGCCCCGCCCTCCCGTTGCCTCATGCGTGCGTTGCGATGATTGCCTTACCCTTCGTTCTCAACAGCCTGTTCAATTTCGTCATCGGTCTCCTCGTGGCGAAATTTCTCGGGCCGGCCGAATACGGCCGCTACGCATTGGCCCTGTCGGTGGCGATCGTGCTGCAGACATTGGGCCTCGATTGGCTGCGGCTCTCGGCGACGCGCTTCTATTCCGAGCAGGACCGGGCGAACAGGCCCGAGATCCGCGCGACGCTCGACGTGATCTTCACGGCGATCGCCTGCCTTGCCATCGTCGGCGCCATCGGCATCGCTTTTTCCGGGCTTTCTCTGCCGCTCTCGCCCGGGCTCGTCGCTCTGGCCATAGGCACTGCGGTCGCAAATGGCCTGTTCGAATTCTCGGCGGCGCTCGTGCGGGCGCGCTTTCTCGATCGCGCCTATGGCGCGCTCGTCGTCGTGCGGACGCTGCTGTCGATCGCTCTGACCGTCGGCGGCGCCTGGTATTTTCACTCCGCGACCGTGGCCCTCGTCGGCTTGATCTTGAGCGTCGTCGGCTCGCTCGTCATCAGCGGCAAGGCCTTGAACGATCCGCAGGCGCGCCCCGGCCGCGCCAACCGGAGGCTGGCGTCGCGCTATGCCTTCTATGCGCTGCCGATCGTGCTGGCCAATGTGCTCTATCAAACGGTGCCGATGATCGATCGCGGCCTCGTCTCGCAGATCCACAATTTTGCCGAGGCCGGACAGTTCGCCTTGGCTTTCGAAATCGGCATCCGCATCGTCGGCACCATCGGCTCGGCGCTCGACGTTCTGTTGTTCCAGATGGCGGTCCTAACGGAAAAGATCTTCGGCGCCGATGCGGCACGCGATCGGGTCTCCCGCAACATGGGGATCGTCTTCGCCCTCGTCGTTCCAGTCGTCGCCGGCTGTTGGCTGATCCTGCCGAGCTTCGAGCATTTGCTGGTGCCGGAGCCTTTTCGTGGCCCCTTCGGGCATTATTTCACGCTGATGCTGCCCGCCATGCTCTGTTTCGCGCTGACGAATTACAGCGTCGGGCCGGCTTTCCAGATCGCCCATCGCACGCTGCCGTTGATCATCGGCGGCCTCGTCGCGGTCGTCGCGAACGGGATCGCGATCCTCTGGCTGCCGGCCACGCCGGACGCCTCCCGCTTTGCCTTGGCGCAATCGATCTCGTCCTGCGCCAGCCTCGCCGTGATGATCGTCTTTCTTTTCACCTTGGCGCCGACATGGCCGAGGCTCCGCGACATCGGCGGTGCGCTGGTGGCCACAGCCCTCATGCTCGCCGCAGTCACCCCATTGCGTGCGATGAGCCCAGGTGTCGTGACGCTGCTGGCCGAAGTAAGCGCCGGCATTTCGATCTATGCGTTCGGCGTCCTCGCACTCGATGTCGGCTCGTTGCGCGGCATGCTGGCGGCCCGGCTCATGGGCTGGCCCGTCATGCGCGCGGCGGCCGGGGCCGTCGCCAAATCCAAGACCCGCATCGGATGAATTCGGCCGGCAACGAGATCGGCGATCGCCCGAAGATTGCCGGCGAGGCGTCCGCGCCGGTCGATATAGGC
Source organism: uncultured Alphaproteobacteria bacterium (assembly GCA_963704745.1). Classification (GTDB taxonomy): domain Bacteria; phylum Pseudomonadota; class Alphaproteobacteria; order Rhizobiales; family Beijerinckiaceae; genus Methylovirgula. The sequence goes on along the minus strand of OY969936.1, from coordinate 806,870 downwards.
TTCCGGCGCCAATGACTTGACGGCATTGGCGATCACGACCTTGATCGCCATCGTCACGGCGCGGCGCCATTTTATCGCACCCTTGCCGGCGAGATAGAACGGATTGGCGATCTGCGAATAGCCGAGCTGCAATCCGGGTGAACGACCGCTCTTCGCACCGAGATGGACGCCCACACAGAGGCCCGTCTCGACGATTCGTCCCACCTTGGCGAAACGGACCGAGAAATCCAGGTCCTCGAGCCAGCCGTAGAGCGGCAGATTTTCGTCGCAGCGCGCGCCCGGCAGGGCGGCGACGCGGATCACCATATTGCAACCATAAGCGCCCGGTTGATCGACGATATAAGGCGCGCCGATCCCATCACGCTCATAGGACGCGATGAGAGAATCCGCCTCCGCCACGGAGACGCCGGACGAGCGGAAACCATCGGCCAGCAGATGCCCCGACGCGGCGGCGACCTCTGGATGTTGGCACATCAGACGTTCGACGCCGGCGAGAAAATCCTTGGCCGGAAAAAAATCATCGTCGAAGAAGACGACGATGTCGACAGTGTTGCCGAGCAGATCGAGCGCGCAGTTGCGCTGCTTCGTCAGGCCTCTGCTGGCGAGGAAGAACTGCACGCCGGAAAATGCGTCGGCGCTTGGCGGGCGGCAAGGAAAATCCGCCTCCGCGGCGCCGACGACCAGCACCTGATCGGGCGCGCGCGTCTGTCGCGCGAGGCGGCGCAGCGTCTCGGCCAGAATCTCGGGCCGGCCCGTCGTCGCTATGACCACAGCGATCTTCATGCAAGCTCTCCTGGCAACGAAGACCGAGAATAGAGCGCAAAGCATAAGGCAATCTTGCCCGGCAGGCGCAATTTCCCGGCGATCTCGTCAAAGGGCACTTAACGATTTGGCCGCCGTACCTCCTCGCCCCCGTGCCGATATGGCCGTTCTTTCCAGAACCGGATTCATCGACTTTTAAGTCCGGATACGCATCAATTTGCGACGGCTGCGGCCTTGCTCGTTTAGACATCGGATCATGAAACAGATTGGTGCCATCCAAATCCTGCGGGCCGTGGCCGCGCTGATGATCGTCTTCAGCCATGCTCAGAACGATGCGTTGAACGAGGCGATGAAGGCCGGCATCGGCTTCACGCGATCGGCTCTCCTGCCCTTCGATGCCGGCGTCGATCTGTTCTTCGTGATCTCCGGCTTCATCATGGTCTATGCCTCGCAGCGCCTGTTCGCGACGCAAGGCGCAGGCGCCACCTTCATCAGCCGCCGTCTCATTCGCATCGTTCCGCTCTATTGGCTGGTCACGGCGATTGCGCTTCTCATCCTGGCCTATGTCGCCTGGCGCGGGAAAGGCGCTTTTCCGAGCTTTTTCGAAATTGCGAGTTCGCTGGGCTTCATGCCCTTTGCGCGGCCGGGCGATGGGCAGCCGCGGCCGATCGTGGCTCTCGGCTGGACCCTCAATTACGAGATGTTCTTTTATGTCGTCTTCGCGCTCTTCGTGCGCTTTCGGCGCGATGTCGCAGTGGCCGGCGTCGCGCTCAGCCTGTTGCTCGCCGTCGGCCTGGGCATGATCCTGCATCCGAATGTGACCGCGCTCGCCTATTGGAGCGATCCGATCGTGCTCGAATTCGTGCTGGGCATGCTGACGGCATTGATGTGGCAACACGGCCTGCGCCTGCATCGGGCGCTCGTTCTGCCGCTCGTCATGGTCGGGATGGCGGTGCTGGCGCTCGATCTCGACGGCATGGCCAAGGTCGGCCCCGTCGCCTCCGACGCCAATGGTTTCGCTCGCATGCTGGGATGTGGTCTGCCGATGTCCTTGATCTTCGGCGCGATCGTGCTGGCCGAACCAGCCTTTACGACGCGGAGCCGGCTGGCATCCTTCCTCACCTTGCTGGGCGACGCCTCCTACGCGCTCTATCTCTTTCATCCCCTCGTCATCATCCTTGCCCGCAAACTCTATCTCGCCCTTGGCCTCGCCGGGACGATCGGCTTCTGGCCGCTGATCGCGGCCGATCTTCCCATGGCGGCCCTGCTCGCGCTGATCATCCATGTGATGGTCGAGAAGCCGGTCACCGTCGTCCTGCAGGCATGGCTGCGCGCCCGGCAGGGCAAAGCCGATCTGCAGGCGCAGGCCATCGAAGTTCGGCCGGGTTAGAGCGGGATCCCTCTCAGACGGCGACCTCGGCCTTGATCGCCGGATAGGGGTCATAGCCCTCGATCGCGATGTCCTCGTAGCGAAAGTCGAAGATCGATCGGACCGAAGGGTTCAGCTTCAGCTGCGGCAAGGGACGCGGCGTGCGGGCCAATTGCAGGCGCGCCTGATCGAGATGATTGCGATAGAGATGCGCATCGCCGAACGTGTGGACGAAATCGCCTGGGACGAGGCCGCAGACATGCGCGACCATTTCGGTCAGCAGCGCATAGCTCGCTATGTTGAAGGGCACGCCCAAAAACACATCGGCCGAGCGCTGATAGAGTTGGCAGGAAAGCCGGCGCAGGCCGTCGCGCCGTTCCGACACGTAGAATTGGAAGAGGCAGTGGCAGGGCGCAAGCCGCATGGAAGGGAGATCGGCGGGGTTCCAGGCGCTGACGATCAATCGCCGCGAGAAGGGATTGCGCCCGATCTCCTCGATCACCTCGCCGATCTGATCGATCGTGCGCCCGTCGGGCGCCCGCCAGGCGCGCCATTGCCGGCCGTAGATCGGACCGAGATCGCCCTTGGCATCGGCCCATTCGTCCCAGATGGTGACGCCGTTCTCTCTGAGATAAGCGATATTGGTATCGCCACGCAAAAACCAGAGAAGCTCATGAATGACCGATTTGACATGCAGCCGCTTCGTCGTCACCAGCGGAAAGCCTTCGGCGAGCGGAAATCGCATCTGATAGCCGAAGACCGAGAGAGTGCCGGTGCTGGTCCGGTCCGGCTTTTCCTCGCCGCGTTCGAGGACGTCCGAGAGAAGATCGAGATAGGCCCGCATGGCAAAGTCCTCAGCCGATGTTCAGCGCGGCGGCGCAGAAGGCGATGAGATTGTTGCAGGCGTGGAACAAAATCCCCGCCTTGACGCTTCCAGTCCGCGCACGGATGGCGCCGAGCGCGAGCCCGATCGGAAAGACAGCCAGCGCATAGAGATGCGTCGACTCATAATGGGCGACAGCGAACAGCGCCGAACTCACCAGGAGCGCCGTCCATAGGCCGAAACGAAAACGCAGGCTCGTATAGATCCAGCCGCGGAACAATAATTCTTCCGTCACCGGCGCGAACAGGACGGCGGTGATGAATAATATGGCGACGGCCACGCGATCCGACGGGATCGTGAACGAGGACATCGATTTCGGGGCAAAATAGCTGAGCGTCAGTCCGGCGGCGACGTCATAGATCAGGGCGCCCGCGCAGATCGACCACAGGACCTTGTCGTTGAGCCGAAAAGCCATCGGCCGCCAGGCGACGAGATCGCACCAAGCCTTGCCGCCGCGCCGCCGTGCAAAGAGCAGAATGGCGGAGGCGACGGCAAGATAAACTAAGAGAGCAATGCCAATGATCGTCCGCAGCGCAGCGGTTGCGTCACTTTGCTGAAGCGCGCCGATCGGATCGCGCAAAACCTCATGCGTCAAAGGCAAGCCGAGGATCGACGCGATGATAAGCATGGCGCAATAGCCGATGACGCCAACCACAAGAAAGGCGGAAATACCGATGCCGATAAGGCTGAGGCAGAGCCCGACAAGGCCATAAGGTTTGCCAGTTTGGCCGTGATCGGCGACGCCATTCATCAGGATTTCCGTTCAAACTGAGGGACGCGAACGCGCCGCTGCCTTTCGGCGGCGCGCATGGTTCGCATCGATTTGCCTCAAACGGAAGACATGATCGCCAACACATCCACCGCGGAATGGCAGATGGCCCTTCCTAATCGGCCCGGCTTTGCCTATATTCATTGTGCCGCCTTGCGCGGCTACGGTGATAAACGACACCGAAATAAGCTCTTCGGACCCGGGGGCGGTACCCGGCGCCTCCACCCAAATCCGCCATCGAATTGAGACGATGTGCGTATTTCGGTGGGGGCGAAATAGGTTCGACGGGGAGTGTAAAGGGTGATCTTTCGCTCGGCATGGTTCCGCCGTCATCGGGCCAAATCTATAGTTGCCAACGACAACTATGCTCCGGTGGCCCTTGCCGCGTAATGCGGTAATGGTACCGATTCAAAGCCCTTGGGGGTAGCACTTCAAGGCGGGGTTCGGAGGCACCTGGCAACAGAAGCCTCCACTTTGCTCATGGACGCGCCTCGGATAGACGCGCTCGGATCATGTGAATGGCGACTGATCTCATCCGCTACGACCTTCTCGTGCAGGACGCACTTCGTGGGGTGGTCCGGCGCGTCTTGACCGAGGCGGCGCGCGAGGGCCTGCCGGGCGATCATCATTTTTTCATCAGTTTCCGCACCCGGGCGCCGGGCGTCCGGCTCTCGAACCGGATGCGCGAGCAATATCCGGAGGAAATGACGATCGTGCTCCAGCATCAGTTCTGGGACCTGGTCGTCGGCGAGCAAGGGTTCGAGGTTGGCCTGTCGTTCCAAGGCAAGGCCGAGATCTTGGCGATTCCCTACACCGCCGTGACCGGCTTTTTTGACCCTCCGGTCGATTTCGGACTGAAGTTCGAAATCGATACCGTGGCGACCGCGGCCGAACCGGAGTCTGCGCCGGTGCTGCAACCGCTGGCGCCTGTTCCAAAACCTGCGGCGCTCGCCGAATCCGCGACCGCGCCGCGGCTGGCCACCGCCGACAAGACGAAGCCGCGCGGCAGCGGCAGCGAACCCGATGAAGTCGGCCCGACACGCCCAGCTGGAGCAACGACCGAGAAAACGTCGGCCACGCCGGCGACCGCAACGGAAGTTCGGCCGGCCAATGAGCCCAAAGTCGTGTCGATCGACGCCTTCCGGAAAAAGCCGTGAGCGGCGAAATCGTCAATCTGCGCCGCTTCCGCAAGGCGAAGCAGCGGGCGGCAGAAGCGGATGTGGCAGCGCAGAACCGCCTCCGCTTCGGGAGAAGCAGGACGCAATGCGCTTTTGAAGCGGCCGTCGAGAACCGCGAGCAGCGTCTTTTCGAAGCGCACCGTCGCGACGGCAGCATAGCCGACGGCGGTTCGGCCCAAAGCGATCGGCGCAAAGATGAGCCGAATGGCCCCTGAGGCCAGTCACCCGCCAAAGGCCGCCGCGTCCGCGGCGATCTGCAAACGCTCGCTCGCCATTGCCGGCCATCGCACGAGCATTTCCCTGGAGGAGGCGTTTTGGCAGGGCTTGCGCCAGCTCGCCCGTCAGCGAAATCTGTCCATCGCCGCCCTGGTCGCCGAAATCGACGCCGGCCGCGGCGAGGCCAATCTGTCCTCGGCCATCCGCGTCTTCGTCCTCACATCGCTGACGCAAGACCCTGTCGCTAGAGCATCCCGCCTTCAAGTAGAATCACTTGAAGGCGGATAAGATGCTCTAGATTTAAAAAAGTGGAGCATCGTTCGCGCGCAAAACCGCGCACACTTTTGCGCACGATGCTCTGGGGTTCAATAGCGCCCAGCGGCGAGGGGATCGAACGGAGCCGTCGAGCGAAAGACCGGGGCCTGCGCCGGGCGCGGCGCCTGATTTCCGAACGGCAGCAGGGCCGCAGGCGCCCGCGCCGCGGCCTCGGCCTTGCGCTTCTCCTCTTCGGCCCTCATGCGTGCGATCTTAGCTTCTTTGGCGGCTCGCGCCGCCCTCAGCTTTTCCGCTTCGTGCCGGCGCTCCGACTTGAGCCGGTTGTAGAAGAACGCCTGCTCGTGAACATCGAATTCCTGCGCTTGGATACGGGCGCTTTCGCGAGCGATCGCGCGCGCCGCGAGCGCATTGACGAAAGTGGCGGATTCGATCGTCCGCACCGGGCTCGCGACGGCGCCTTTCGAGATCAATGTGATCTGCGGCGGCGGGCCGCTCCAGTTCTTCGGCAAAGCGAGAAGGCCGAGGCTCGTTCTCTGGTCGAGCGTGAGAGTGCCGAGATCGAGGCTGGCCTGCAGCGTTTCGGCGACGCCGGGCGCGAGTTTCTCGGCGGCCGTCTCTTTCGGGGTGAGGCGTAGAACGCCCGCTGCGAGCCCGGCATCGAAGACGACGGAGCCCAGGTGGGACGCCTCCTTGTCGAGTGCCGACGCAAGCGCCCGGTCGATCTCGCCTGCATCGAGGCTGAGCGTGTCATCCTCCACCGCCTTGAACACGCGCCCCATTGCGCCGGGATCGGTGCGCGGCAAGACGAGATCGGCGAAACTGAACGTGCCGGAGCCGGCGAGCCCGGCGATGACGGCTCCGGCGCTGTCGCCGGTTCCGGCCAGATCGAGAGCGGCGCCGAGCCGGCCCTGCGCGCTCGGCAGCATGAGGTCGTAAACGGAGAGCTCGAGATGGCCGGCGGCGGCGGCATTCGCCCCGTCGCGGCGCAAGGTGAGATCGCCCACCACGCTCCCGGCCCCGATCTTCATCGCAAAATGCTGCAGCGCCAGTTTGAGCCCCGCGCGGCCGCCTGAAATAGCAAGGCCAAGGCGCGCGTCGCGGCCCGACAGATCGGGCCATAGATCGAAGCGCTTCGCCGTCAAAGTCAGAGTGGTCGGCGGCGGATCGATCATGGCCGCCGTGAATTTCGCATCCGACCAGAGCGAACCCGCCTGTGGCGGCGATGCTTCGCCCAAGGCCAATGCGAAAAGGCTCGCGAGCGAAAGCCTCTCGGCGTCGAGAGCGCCGATCAGATGTTTTTCCCCCACATCATAGCCGAGCTGGCCGGCAATCTGCGTCCCGGCGAAATGGCCGGAGATTTTGCGCAGCGAGACATTGGTCGGGCGCGCATCGATGTCGGCCGCGAGATCGGCGGCAAGGCGCTTCGTCGGACCCGGAAAAGCAAGCCCCGTCGCTTCCAAGAGCGGCGTGAGATTGGCGCTGTCCAAGTGCAGCGCGCCGCTGGCATCCGGCGCGGCGAGATCCGGTGCGACGCTTCCTTGGAAGGCGATCCGCGCGCTGGCGAGCGAGGCCGTCAGGCTGGTCTCGAAAGGCTTGTCGAGGCCGCCGCGCGCGGTGATGGCCACTTGGCCGCTGCCCAGGCCCGGCAGGGGCAGAGCTGAGACGCCGAGCTGGCGGAGCAGAACGAGCGCATCCGGCGCATCGAGCGTGCTCGAAACGATGAGATCGGCCGGATTTTTCGGATCCGCGCCGACTTTGACGGCGATTTTGGTTCCGCCGGCCGTGCCGGCGAGATCGAGTTCCTTGAGCGCGATCGGCGCGTTCGCCGTTATCCGGCCTTGCGCGGACAAAGCCAGATGGGCCGGCGAAAGATCGGCTGCGCGGGCCACAAACGCGTCGGTCACCATGCCGGGCGCCATGCGGTGCAGAAGCGCCGCCACCTCGTCGAGTCTCGCGCTGTCGATTAAGCCGGCAATCGCGCCGGACTTGCCATCCCATTGGCCATGGGCATGGATATCGGCGCCGCCCAAGCCGGTCGCGGCCAGTTCATCGAGCTTGGTGAGGGCGCCCGTCTTCTCCAATGTCAAATGGATTTGGCCGGTATCGAGGCTGTTTTCGCCGAAACCGCCCAGCTTCACGGCGTTGGCGTCGAGACGCAGCGAAAGATCCATGGCTTTCGCCCGGCCGGCGAGGCCGGACAGATCCGGCAGAAAAGCAAGGTCCAGCTTCGAAGCCGACAGGTCAGCAAAAAGCCGTGCCGGCGCGCCGCCGATGGATTGGGTATAGGCCAGAGTGCCCGCCAGCATTGACTGATCGAGCCGCGCCGACAGATCCCTGACGACAAAGCCGACGCGCGAGAGACTGGTCGTGCCGGAGATTTCGAAGGAATGAATCGGCAGCTCGGAAGAAAGAGACGTCCAGTGCGGAAGATTTGTCCGGAGCCATGCGGCGAGCCGCGCAACATCGCCGGCGCTCGCTTCGATACGTCCCTTGAAGCCGGCGACATTGCCCGTCTCCACATCGCCGTCGAGGCGCAGGTGGGACCGGCCGGGCCCGCCAGCCGAAAAGCGCAGCCGCGCAGCCTGCTTGTCGACAATGGAAAAGCCGCCGGAAACATCGCTCAATGTCTCACCGCCGAGGATCGCGGCATCGGCCGACCATTCGAGCACGAGCGGCATGCCGACGGCCATCAGATCATCCGACCCCGCGAGAGCCGCGAGCGCCTGGGCCAATCTCTGCATGGCCGGCGGCGCGCCCTGGACGGACAGGAGCCGGTCGAGATCGATCTGACTGGCTTTGAGCGTCGCATTGGCGTGCGGCGCGGCGCCGAGATCGAATTCCGCCGAACCGGTGAAATTCGCAGCGCGATCTTCGTCGCCTAGTCGCAGATCGAGATCGGCAATCGCCGCTTTGTGCAACGCCGCCTGCAGCGTCCCCCAGAGCTGCCAGGGCAAGAGGATCGCGCCACCGAGCTGGCCGGAGAGCTTCACCTGGCCGGCGACAGAGGGCAGAATGCGCCCGGCCTCGGATTTGGCGAAGATCAGATCGGCGTCGATATCGGCGCGCGGATGCTGCTTGTTCGCATCGACAATGAGCATGAAGCGCTGCCGATCGCCATGGCGTTGGCCGGCAGCGACATGAAAACTGGTCGGCTGGCCGGCAAAGCCGAAGCGGCCCGCAGCTTTGTAGGGGCCGGCGAGAGACAGCGCTTCGGCGCTCAGCGAGATGTTCTTGAAGGCATAGCTGCGGCCGGTCGAAGGATCGCTCAAATTCACCGCGCCATCCTCGACCGATATCCGATCGAAGCGCATCTGCCCCGAAAAGCGGTGGATCGGCCCGCCGAGCGGCAAGGCGCCATCCTTGAGTGCCAGCGTGAGCCGGGGCCGCTCGAGTTTCGCCTCGACGAAATCCACTTCGCCGCGCAGCAGCGCGGTCAAGGCGATTTCGAGCTGAATCTCGTCGACCTTGATCTCCGATTCCGCCGCCGAAGTGCCGACCTGGACATCGGCGAGCATCAGATAGGGAGTCGGCAGAAGTTTGAGATCAATGGCGCCGCGGACCTTCACCGGCCGCCCGAGCAATTGCGAAAGCTGCGCTTCGACGAGGCCGCGCTCGGCGTTCCAATCGACGAAATAAGGCACGGCCAGAGCGGCGCTCAAAACGAGGATCAGAAGAATGGCGAGGACCGTCAGGCTTTCGCGCAAGATGTTTGGGCCGCTTTGGGAGGCTGGATGCTACAGGCTGCAGCAGTTTAGATGGAGTCTCCCCCTCGTTCACGCAATGAGAGCGCATCCGCGCGACATTTACATGGCAAAGCCGCCAGCGTCGAGAAAGGCTTGCTCTTCCGAGGTCGTGGTCCGTCCAAGCACCGCATTGCGATGCGGAAAGCGGCCGAATCGCGCGATGATGTCGAGATGCTCGAGGCTCGCCCGATAGGCGCCCTCGTCGCCCGCGGCGCGGCAGAGATCGAGACAGCGTTCCTGATCGGCGAGCCGTTCGGAATGCATGAAAGGCAGATAGAAGAATCGCTTCCAGGGATTTTTGAACTTCAGATCGTCGCGGCGGGCCATGGCGCGCATCGCCACGCCATAGGCAAGCAAATCCGTCGCATAGGCGTGCGGCGTACCGCGGAACATGTTGCGCGGAAATTGATCGAGCAGAAGCAGCAGGGCGAGCATGCCTTGCGCCGTTTCCTCCCATTCGGCCAATTGCCGCCGCGCCGCCGCCTCATGCGCTGCGAGCCAGCTTTCGCGCACATTCGCGTCGAAGGCGGGATCGGGCGAAAACCAGCGCTCGGGTCCCGCCTCGGACCAGAAGTTTACGACATCCTCGGGCGTGAAATCGGGCATGGGCGAACCGAAGAAGAGGATCGCTCCTGATAGCACGCTGGCCCGGACCGGCGAAGAGACGGTTGCCAGCCGCAGGCTTGCGATCTAATCAACGAGCCCGCCGGCAGGGCGGCGCGTTCGCCTTTCCTGCTTCGATCCGCAAACTTCGAAGGGGATGGGGCGTGTATTCAGCCGAAGACCTGCTTTTGCGCGACTGTGAAGAGGACGATATTCCCGCAATCACGGCGATTTACGGCCGTGCCGTGCTGACCGGCTTCGGCACATTCGAGATTGATCCGCCGAGCGAAGCGGAAATGAAGATCAGATGGCGCCGCGCGCTCATCGATCATTATCCCTTCATTGTCGCCGAGGACAATCGCAAGATCCTCGGCTTTGCCGCTGCGAGCGCCTATCGGATGCGGCCCGCCTATGACAATACGGTCGAGAATTCGGTCTATGTGCGCGACGGTTTTCACGGCCGCGGGATCGGCACGCGTTTGCTCAGCCGTCTCGTCGCCGAGGCGGCGGGGCTCGATTATCGGCAAATGGTCGCGGTGATCGGCGACAGCAACAACAAGGGCTCGATCAGGCTGCATGAGAAGCTCGGCTTCACGCTGATCGGCACAATGCCTTCGGTCGGCTGGAAGCACGGGCGCTGGCTCGACACGGTGCTGATGCAGCGCGCGTTGGGACCTGGCGATACGACGCCGGCGTGAGGCGTTCCCCTCCCCCTTGTGGGGAGGGGTCAGGGGTGGGGGTTGACGAGCGCGTCGAATTTCATGACCCCCACCCCGGACCGCTCACGCGGTCCGACCCTCCCCACAAGGGGGAGGGTTAGCCCATCGCTCACGCACTCACTTTGTCCAGACGGTCGAGCGCCGCGGCATCGAGGCTGATCTCGGTCGCGCCCAAAATCTCGTCGAGCTGGGCGAGGCTCGTGGCGCTCACGATCGGCGCGGTGATGCCTGGCTGAGCGAGCACCCAGGCGAGCGCGATCTGCGCCGGCGTTGCATGAAGGCGGGCGGCGATCTTGTCGATTTCGGCCAAAATATCGAGCCCGCGCGGATCGAGAAAATGCGCGACCGTGCCGGCACGTGCGCGGCCTTCGAGATCGGAGGCATGGCGGTATTTGCCGGAAAGAAAGCCGGCGGCCAGCGGATAATAGGCGATGACGCCGAGGTTTTCTTCGATGCAGAGCTGCTGCAAATCCCCTTCATAAAGCGAGCGGTTGACGAGACTATAATTCGGCTGCAGGCAGACGAAGCAGGGCAGGCCCTTCACCTTCCCTATAGCCAGCGCGTCGGCAAGCCGCGGCGCGGTGTAATTGGACGCGCCGATGGCGCGCACTTTGCCCTCCGCGATGAGCGTGGCGAAGGCTTCGAGCGTCTCTTCGAGCGGCGTTGCCGGATCATCGATATGGGCCTGATAGAGATCGATGTAATCTGTGTTGAGCCGCCGCAAGGATTCCTCGGCCGAGGCGAGAATATGCGACCTGGACAGGCCCTTGCCCGCGGGCATGGGCATGCCGACCTTGGTCGCGATGAGGATTTTGTCGCGTTGACCGCCGCGTTTGAGCCATTGCCCGATGATCTGTTCGGATTCGCCGCCCTGATGGCCCGGAACCCAGGTCGAATAGACATCCGCCGTGTCGACGCAGGCAAAGCCGCGATCGACAAAGGCATCGATGAGCGACAGCGATGTGGGTTCATCCGCCGTCCAGCCGAAGACATTGCCGCCGAGGACGATGGGCGCGAAGGAAAGGCCGGAAGTGCCGAGAGTGCGATGCTGCATGTCACTACCGCCTTAGTCGCTGCTGCAACCTATCGCCGCGCGGTCCATTCAGCATGACACATCGCGGCGAGAATTGCGTTCACTTTCTCTTGAGCTCAGCGGCCTTGCGACGAGATGCGATCGAGCCAGGCCGGATAGGCCATGAATTCTCCGCCTTCGATGCAACATCCATTGACGCAGAGAAGTTTCACGGTCCTGCACAAGTTTTCGGATACAGTCGCAAGATCGCCAAACGCTTCAAAGCCGAGCGTCCACCAAATCTCGCTTTGTCCAGAAATCTCGAGCTTCGTCAATTCGAGATGGCAGGCTTGCTCCGACAGAGTATCAGGCCGAGGCGAGATTTCCGAGCCCCCCGCATCGAAAGCGCGCAAGAAGCGCAGCTTTTGGATTTCGATCGCTTCACTGATCGAAAGCGCGGCGTCCCATTTGCCCCAGATCTCGAAGCTTGGCGCTATGCCGGCCAAGGCCGGGTCGTGGCCGACAGCAACAAGGCCTTTGATCTCGGCGGCGTCCTTATCGCCGCGCGCTTTGATGCCGATGTCATATTTGCCAGGCTGGGGAAGGTAGCGGTCTAAGCGCGCTTCGGCTTCATTGCGGAACTTCGCGCCGTCATGAAACCAGCGCTCGATGCGGGCGGGACAAGCGCCGTGCCAGAACCAGCGGAGTTCGGCTGAGAGGAGCATGGGGATTCACCGTCGCTGAAGCGCTTCAGCCTACCACAAGATCAAGCGCCCGCCTGCGAACCAGGCCGCACAGCCGTCATGGCACCCCTCCCCTTGCCCCTCTTCCCCTTCCCGGGTCGACAGGGGCCATCAAAAGCCCCACATTGGCCTTATGATTCGTCTTTCGTTCCGTTTGGAGGCATTGCGCCTTGAGTGATCCGTCCTCCGGCGATTTTCCTGCCGGGCTCGAGGAATGGGCCGGCCGATACGAGGCGCCGGAGATCCGTCCCGACGGCATTGCCGCGCGCGCCCGCGCCGCGTCCTTACGCTATCTCGATGGGCTCAATGGCGAGCAGCGGGCCGCCGTCGAGGCGCTCGACGGGCCGGTGCTCGTGCTCGCCGGCGCCGGCACCGGCAAGACCCGCGTGCTGACCACCCGCATCGCCCATATTCTAAGCCTCGGCCGCGCCTATCCTTCGCAGATCCTCGCCGTCACCTTCACCAACAAAGCGGCGCGCGAGATGAAGGAGCGCATTTCACTGCTCGCCGGACCGGCCGGCGAAGGCATGCCTTGGCTCGGCACTTTCCATGCGATCTCGACCAAGATTCTCCGCCGCCATGCCGAGCTCGTGGGCTTGAAATCCTCTTTCACCATTCTCGACACCGACGATCAGATCCGCCTGTTGAAACAGGTGATCGCGGTCGAAAATATCGACGAAAAACGCTGGCCGGCGCGCAGCCTCGCCTATCAGATCGATGCCTGGAAGAATCGCGGGCTTGATCCTGCCCATGTGCCGGCGGGCGAGGCGGCAGCCTTCGCCAATGGCAAGGGGCAAAAGCTTTATCAGCTCTATCAGGAGCGCTTGAAAGTTCTGAACGCCGCCGATTTCGGCGATCTGCTCCTCGAAAGCTTGCGGCTCTTCCGCGAAAACCCCGATGTGCTGAAAGACTATCAAGAGCGCTTCCGCTTCATGCTCGTCGATGAATATCAGGACACCAATACGGTCCAATATCTCTGGCTGAAGCTGCTCGCGCAAGGGCGCCACAATGTCTGCTGCGTCGGCGACGACGATCAGTCGATCTATGGCTGGCGCGGCGCCGATGTCGACAATATTCTGCGCTTCGAGCAGGATTTTCCCGGCGCGAAAATCATCCGGCTTGAGCGCAATTATCGCTCGACCGGGCATGTTCTCAGCGTCGCCGCGGGCCTCATCGCGCATAATGCCGGCCGGCTCGGCAAGACGCTCTTCACCGATGGCGAAGAAGGCGAGAAGCCTGGCGTCACCGGCCTTTGGGATAGCCAAGAAGAGGCCCGCGTCATCGGCGAGGAGATCGAGGCCTTGCAGCACAAGGGTCATGATCTCGACGAGATCGCCATTCTGGTGCGCGCCTCCTTTCAGATGCGCGAATTCGAAGAGAGATTCATCACGCTCGGCCTGCCCTATCGGGTGATCGGCGGTCCTCGTTTCTACGAGCGCGCCGAAATAAGAGATGCGCTCGCCTATCTGCGCTGCGTCGCGCAGCCCAATGACGATCTCGCTTTCGAGCGCATATTCAATGTGCCGAAGCGGGGCCTTGGCGATGCCAGTCTGCAGCTCTTGCACGATCACGCGCGGCGCGAACGCATCAGCCTGATGCAATCGGCGCAGATGATGATCGAGACGGAGGAATTGAAGCCGAGGCCGCGGCAGATCTTACGCGATCTTCTTTCCTCTTTCGCCCGCTGGTCATCCTTGATCGACGCCAAGCCGCAGGGCGAGCTCGCCGAAATCATTCTGGAAGAGTCCGGCTATACCGACATGTGGCAGAAGGACCGCACGGCGGAAGCGGCCGGCCGGCTCGAGAATTTGAAAGAACTCGTCCGCTCGATGGAAGAGTTTCCCAATCTCTTCGCCTTTCTCGAACATGTCTCGCTGGTCATGGATGCCGAGGCCAAGGATGCGCAAGAGCGCGTTTCGATCATGACGTTGCATGCGGCGAAAGGGCTCGAATTCGAGACCGTCTTCCTGCCCGGCTGGGAGGAGGGCCTGTTTCCGCATCAGCGCTCGCTCGATGAATCCGGCCGCGCCGGGCTCGAAGAGGAAAGGCGCCTCGCCTATGTCGGCATCACCCGCGCCAAGCGGCGGGTGAAGATTTATTTTGCGACCAACAGGCGCATCCGCGGGTTGTGGCAGACGACGCTTCCCTCGCGCTTTCTCGATGAATTGCCGGCGGCGCATGTCGAAGTGATCGAGGCCGCCTCGGGCACGGCCTATGGCAATTATGCGCAATCGCGCTTCGCCAATATGGATTCTTATCAATCCTCTTATCAGACGCCCGGCTGGCAGCGGGCGCAGCGGCGCAATGCGGAAGAGCAGCGCAATGGCAATGGCGCGAAAGGCGGCTTTGGCGAAAGCGCCGCGCGGCGCGGGCCATTGACGATCGACGGCGAGCTCGTGGCAAAATCCTCCGCCGCCTCGGGCTTTGCGAAGGGCGCGCGGGTGTTCCACATCAAATTCGGCAATGGCACGGTCGCCGGCGTCGACGGCAATAAGCTGACGGTCGATTTCGACAAGGCGGGAAGGAAGATGGTTTTGGAGAGCTTTGTGCAGGCGGGGTGAGCGGGCGCGCTGCCTCAGCATCCTTCGGCGTTGGCCGCTTCCCCGGACGAGCCCGCGCAGCGGGCGAAGATCCGGGGTCCAAGGCAAGAGCTTGCAATCACGCTCACAAGTTTGGATCCCGGCTCGAAGCTTCGCTTCGGCCGGGAAAGTGGCTCTCCTGATGGCAAGGCGTCATTGCGAGGAGCGAAGCGACGAAGCAATCCAGATGCGCGGCAACGAGACTGGATTGCTTCGCGTAGGCTGTCATCGGGCCGGCCGAAGGCCGGACCCGTTGGCTCGCAATGACAGCGGCCGGCATAGGTTCTCGTCCGTGAGATCTCACCAAAGCGGCCATCGGCGCCTTATTGAAGCTTTGCGATCGAAGCCTTGACTTTCTGATTGAGAGCGGAAGCGGCCGTGATCATTTCCGTGTTGGCGTGCAGAGCCTTCCCGATGTCGATCGTCTTCGGTTTGATATCGGAAAGAATCACCTCCCAGTCGACACCGCGCTTTGGCGCGACTTTCTCGCTCAACGCCTTCTGCAACGCCGCAACGCTGTCATTCAATTTGATCAAATTGTCGTTGATCGCCTTGATCGCGGCGCCATGCTGATCGACCAGTTCCGACAAGTTGGTAGCGGCCGCCTTGATATTGGTCTCGAATTCAAATCCGGTAGCGCCGAATTTTATCTTGGCAATGACCGGGGCAGCAATCAATGCCGCGCCGAACGCGGCAAGCGATGCGTCAATGAGCGAAAGATCATGCGCGGAGCGCCATCCCCAGGCGGCGAGCGCAATCACAGCGACCCCGGCCAGCACCGGCAAAGCATTCATAAAAAAATCTTTCATGAAATACTCCTGTATTTCAAATCACAACAGATAGCTCAAAGCCGCAATGGCGGCGCGAGATTAAAATTTTCGCATGATCCATTATGCCGCCTTCGTAAAAAAGGGCAAGGCTCTCAGCGTTCTGCCCGTCTCTTCCCTAATTGCGCCCGCGCCGCCGCCATGCTAGCCGCCTTAAATGCTCGAAGGCCTGCCGCCCAACAATGCCGCCCATGTGATGCGTCTTTCCTGCGACGAGGCCACCGCGCGCCGCATCGCCGATATTATCGTCGAGACATTCGACCCGGCCGAGACCGCCGCTGCGGCTTTTGAAGAAGACGAGAGCCCCCGCAAGGATTGGAAGGAAGGGCGCTGGATCGTCGAAGCCTATTTCGGCCACGCGCCGGACGAGGCCGCGGTTCGCGCGCTTGTCGCCTGCGCCGCGGGCGAAGAAGCCGCACAAGCGGCGCGGTTCGAACGCGTCGAAACGCGCGACTGGGTCGCCGCATCGCTTGCCGGCTTGCAATGCGTCCGCGCCGGACGTTTCCTCCTGCATGGCGCGCATGACCGCGCCGCGGTGCGGGCCAACGACATAGCAATCGAGATCGAGGCGGCGCTCGCTTTCGGCACCGGCCATCATGGCTCGACGCGCGGCTGCCTGATGCTGCTCGACCGCCTCGCGAAACGGCGCCGTCCGAAGGCGGTGCTCGACATCGGGACGGGCAGCGGCGTGCTCGCCATCGCCGCGGCGAAATTGTTCCACAGGCAAGTGCAGGCCGGCGACATCGATCCCGTCGCGATAGCCGCGGCGCGCGCCAATGCGCGGCAGAATGGCGTCGCCTGCCTGGTGCGGCCCGTTGCGGCACAGGGGCTGCGTCATCCGGTTTTGCAGAGCGGCGCGCCCTATGATCTCGTCTTCGCCAATATTTTGGCGCGGCCTTTGCGCCGGCTTGCGCCGGCGATCAAAAATGTCCTCAAGCCCGGCGGCGAAATCATTCTGTCCGGGCTTCTCGCCTGCGATGTCGCCGGCGTCGTCAGCGCCTATCGTACCCAAGGATTGGCGCTCGTCCGGCGCCTCGACATCGACGGCTGGGCGACGCTCTCGATGCGGCGCGTCGCCGAAGCCGATTGCCGCGAGGCGGAACACTTTCACGCTTCCGCCTCGCCGCGATCTGCTTTAGGTGATGCTCGGCGGCCGATGCGGAGCATGCGCGACACAGATGCCGCGCCGGCATGAACGGATGATCGTCGCCGGAGGAGCGCCAAATGAGTGAAGACAAAGGAGTCGTCATTGTCGGTGCGGGGCATGGCGGGGTGCAGCTCGCAGCCTCCTTGCGGGAAGAGGGGTATCAGGACAGAATCATCTTGCTCGGCGACGAGAAAGATCCGCCCTATCAGAGGCCGCCTTTGTCCAAGGCCTTCATGAAGCATGAGACGCCGGAGGACGGCGTCCTCCTGCGCGGGCCGGATTTCTATCCGCAGCAAGGGATAGAACTCGTCCTCGGTGAAAGGGCGGTAGAGACCGATCGCCTCGCCGGCAAGCTGCGGCTCGCTTCGGGATCGGTGCTCGACTATTCCAAGCTCGTGCTTGCGACGGGCGGCGTGCAGCGGCAATTGCGCGTGGAGGGCGCCGATCTTGACGGCGTCTTCTCGCTGCGGACGCTGGCCGAAGCGCGGGTGCTTCGCGATTGGCTCGACAGCGCGGAGAATGTCGTCATCGTCGGCGCCGGCTTCATCGGCCTCGAATTCGCCGCCACTGCTGCCCTGAAAGGCCGCAAGGTCGATGTCATCGAGCTGGCGACGCGGCCCATGGGGCGCGCCGTCACCGCGCAGACTTCCGCCTTCTTCACTGCCGCTCACAGGGCTTTGGGCGTGACCTTGAATTTCGCAGCGAGCGTCACTGCGTTCCGCGGCGAAGCCGGCAAGGTGAGGGAGGTTGTCTTGACCGACAGCCGCGTTCTTCCGGCCGACCTCGTGCTGATCGGCATCGGTCTCGTGCCGAGCGACGAGCTTGCAAAGGCCGCCGGCCTCGAATGCCCGAATGGCATCAAGGTCGACGACAAGCAGGGCACGGGCGATGAAAATATTTTCGCGATCGGCGACTCGGCCTATCATTTCAATCCGTTCGGCAAGCGCTGGATGCGGCTCGAATCGGTGCAGAACGCGACCGATCAGGCGCGCGTGCTCGCCAAACATCTGACCGGCAAGCCGGCGCATTATGAATCCGTGCCCTGGTTCTGGAGCGATCAGGCCGATCTCAAATTGCAGATGGTCGGCTTTCTCGACAATTGCGACAAGATCATCAGGCGCGGCTCTTTCGAGGAGCGCGCCTATTCGCTTTTCGGCTTCACGGACGGCAAGCTCACCGGCGTCGAATTGGTCAATAAGGCCGGCGACCATATGCTGGCGCGCCGCCTGCTCAGCGAAAATATTCCGATCTCGCCGGACCTTGTCGCCGATCCGGCATCGGATCTCAAATCGCTGCTGCGCGGCGTGCGGCGGTAGGGTGACGCCTAAGATTAAGGACGCCGGTTGCGACCGACGTCCCAAAGCCGTCATGGCCGGGCTTGTCCCGGCCATCCACGCCGAGACAAGTCACCAACTGGTGAATTCATCAATAGGCTGAAGGTGACCTGTTGGTCGTGATGGAGACGAGTTGTCCTGCATCACGTCAAGTCGAGCCGCGTGGATGGCCGGGACAAGCCCGGCCATGACGAGCGATCGACACGCGTTTTCTTGCGTGTCGCCTAAGTGATGAGTTCATCACCCATGCCGCGCCAAAACCTCCTTCACGGCTTTGACGAGCTCTGACTCCGGCACTGAGAATTGCGCCTTGGCGCGGAGTTCCAGATAATCGGCGCGATCCTTGCTCGAAGCGGCAAGATCGGCGCCGAGCACGAGATCGCGGATCGCGATCTCGGCCTTCGCGCGTTCGTTCGAGCCCTGGATGATTGCGCAGATTGCGCCGCGCCTATCGGCATATTTGAGCTGCGCATTCATGCCGGAGGAGCCGAGATAGAGTTCGGCGGCGATTTTTTCCGCACGCAAAGCCGAGACGAATTTTTGATAGCGCGGCATCTCGTCTCTATCGAGGACGAGCACGACCACGGGACCGCGCTGCGCGTTGCCCAAGACGATCGGCGAGCCGATCATCTTCAAGGCTGCATAGAGCCGCGAGACGCCGATCGAGAATCCGGTCGCCGGCACGGGCTCGCCGCGAAAGCGCGCGACCAAGCCATCATAACGGCCGCCGCCGCCGATCGAGCCGAAGCGCACGGGATTGCCATTCTCGTCCTCGACTCCGAAAGTGAGTTCGGCTTCGAATACGGGACCGGTGTAATATTCGAGGCCGCGGACGACGGAAGGATCGATGCGGATGCGATCATCGTAACCAGCAGCGTGAGTCAGTTTCGCGATTTCTTCAAGCTCTTTGATGCCTTGGTCAGATGAGACACTGTATGTAACGTCGCTTCCAATCTTCCGGAAGCAGGCTTCTATATACCCCAAAGCCAGCGAATTTTCCTGCCCAAATGTATCTATACGCGCAGCATCCGCACTTGAGAGGTTACTTCTCTGAATATCGGCGTAGCGCCGCTCTCCGAATTCAAAATTGTCTCGGGTCTCTGTGGCGATAGCAACCAGAGCGCTACCTTCTTCTCTCTTGGCATTTAAAAGCGGCGCGAGGGCCTCAATCGCGTCAGGACTAAGCATCGCCCCCTTGGTGAAATCGCCGCTGTCATCTTTGCGGCCGGCTCCAAGCAGCAGCCGCACACCTTGAGGCCCAAGCCGATCAAGTTTATCGATTGCTCGCAACACGGTCAGCCTGCGCCCAGCATTCTCTTCACCGCCGAGGCCGATCGCATCCAACACCCCATCCAGCACCTTCCGATTATTGACCTTGATGACATAGTCGCCGCGCTTGACGCCGAGCGCTTCGAGCGTATCCGCCGCCATCATGCACATCTCTGCGTCCGCCGCGGGCGAGGCCGAGCCGACCGTATCGGCATCGAATTGCATGAATTGCCGAAACCGCCCCGGCCCCGGCTTCTCGTTGCGGAAGACATGCCCGGCGCGATAGCTGCGATAGGGCTTCGGCAGTTTATCGAAATTTTCCGCGACATAGCGGGCGAGCGGCGCCGTCAGATCATAGCGCAGCGACAGCCATTGCTCGTCATCGTCCTGGAAGGAGAAGACGCCCTCGTTCGGGCGGTCCTGATCCGGCAGAAATTTGCCGAGCGCATCGGTATATTCGATGAATGGCGTCTCGACCGCCTCGAAGCCATAGAGTTCATAGGATTTGCGGATCGCGGCGAGCATTCTTTCGGTCGCCGCGAGATCGGCGGATCCGCGATCGCCAAAACCGCGTGGCAGCTTGGCCGCAGAACGCGCCGCCTGTTTCTTGACGTCATTCATATCCGAAAGCCTGCTCGTCGCGGCAGCTCGCGAGGCGGTGCCGACGACATTGATGGTCCTGATCTTTAAGGCAGCTTCTACGGGCGCAGCCGGGACGGAGCAAGGGAAAGTGCGGCGCGGCCAGGCGCCCCCTTCCCTTGGCGCAGCCACCTCCCATATTGAGGGGTGCGGACTGCGATCCGCGCGACCCCACGGAGAAGACAATGTCACCCGAAGAACGCCAGTTGCTCACCGGTCTCTTCGACCGCATCCGCGGCGCGGCCGGCACGCCCCGCGATCCGGAAGCCGAGGCGTTGATCTCAGATGCCGTCAGAAACATGCCTTATGCGCCTTATCTTCTGACGCAGGCGGTCATCGTTCAGGACCAGGCGCTGCGCGCCGCCAATGACAAGCTCCAGGAGCTAGAAAGCCGGCTCCAGGAGATGGAACAGCAGCAGCAGCAGCCGCGCCAAGCGGCGGGCTCGGGAAGCTTTCTCGGCGGTCTCGGCTCGATGTTCGGTGCCGGCAATCCACCGCCGCGTCCGGCGCCGCAGCCAGGGCCACAGCCCGGTCCTTGGGGCCAGCAGCCGCCGCAACCCTCCTATCAGCAGCCCTATGCGCCGCCGCCGCCGGCGGGCGAGCCTTGGGGCGGTGGCCCGAGCATGGGCGGTGGAATGGGCGGCCCGGGCATGGGCGGTGGAATGGGGGGCGGCGGCTTCCTGCAAGGCGCGCTCGGCGCCGCGGCGGGTGTTGCCGGCGGTGTTCTGCTCGCGGACTCGATCCGCGGCCTCTTCGGCGCCCACAACAATCCGCTTGGGATCGGCACCGGTGTTGGTGGATTGGGCGGTGGATTGGGGGGCGGCGAAACGGTGGTCAATAATTATTACGAAAGCGCGAATGCCACGCCAGCCGACGCCGCCGATGCGAGTGATCGGGACGATTCCGACGATACGCAGGATGCGTCCTATGACGATTCCGGCGACGACGGAAGCTACGACGTCTGACCGGCTATTTTCGGCGCCGGCGTGACATGCGCCGGCGCACGCCCGAACATCCGCCACTGATGAGCGGAACGGCCCAGGATTCTTCGATGAGGACTCTCAGCGGCCGTCAAAGACCCTCATTCTCCTCATGCGAAGAGGTCGGCACCGCATCGCGACGCGATGCGGCCTGCATAAATTTGCGCTCGGCCTGTCACAGATCACCCTTTTGCGAGCTAGACCGGAACCATCAACGCCGAAGCTCGTTGTCGAACCATGCTGGCTGTCCGCCCCTGCGGAGGCATGGATACACCAACTAAATAGCTGGAATAGGTCGGAGGATGACGCGGCCGTCGAAACGCGCTCGACCACCGCGCGGATGGGCCATGGTCGTCCAAGATTTTCATCCCATAAGCTTGGCCAGATGAGTTTTAGCCAAAGGGCCGGAGTAAAGCACAAGGAGGAATAGCTTCTCCCGCACGACGGGACCACCCACCATCGGAAAGTTCGAGACTTATGGTCGACTCAAGTTTTGCGCCATGTCTTCATGTTGCCGCCTTCCCGCCCGCTCCGGCCCGCGACTGGGCGCTGTTTCTCGATCTCGACGGAACCTTGCTCGACATCGCGCCGACGCCCGATGCCGTCGTCGTGCCGGATGATCTCGTCGAGGATCTCGCGGCGGCATCGAAGGCGCTTGGCGGCGCGCTCGCGATCGTCAGTGGCCGCAGTCTCGACAATATCGATTTCCTGCTGATGCCGCTGCGCCTGCCTGTCGGCGCCGAGCATGGTGCCATCGTGCGGCTGCCCAATGGTGCTTATGATGAGGTCGAACTCAAAGTTCCAGAGGATTGGACAATCGCCTTGCGCCATCTTGCCGACAAATGTCCTGGCGTTCTGGCCGAGGTCAAGCGCCATAATGTCGTCGCGCATTATCGCAATGCGCCGTCGCATGAAGAGGAAGTGCGCCGGGTCGTCAGCGGGCTCGTCGCAAAGGATCCGTCGAATTTCGAACTGCTCGAGGCCAAAATGGCTTGCGAGATCCGACCGCGAAAAGTGACCAAGGCGCATGCCGTCTATTCGCTGATGAATGTCGAACCTTTCTCCGGCCGCATCCCGGTCTTCGTCGGCGATGACGCGACCGATGAAGACGGCTTCGAGGCCGTCATCGAACTCGGCGGCATCGCTCTCGATGTCGCTTCATCCTTCGCCGGGCGCCCCTTCGAGATGCGCCGCTGGCTGAAGCGCTTCGCCGACCTATGAGACGGGATTTTCAATGAGCACGCTCGATCTCGCCGCCATCGGAAATTGCGCCATCGCCAGCCTGATCGACCGCAATGCGCGCCACGTCTGGTTCTGTTTTCCGCGTCTCGACGCCGATCCGGTCTTTTCCGCGCTGCTCAGCGGCGCTGCCCCCATGCAAGGCTTCATGGATGTGGTCGTGCGCGATGCGGTGGAAACGAGCCAGCGCTATCTCGTCAACACCGCCGTCTTGGAGACGGTGATCACCGATCGGCATGGCGGCAAGGTCCGCATCGTCGATTTTGCGCCCCGTTTCGAACGTTATGGGCGGCGGTTTCGCCCGCCGATGATCGTGCGGCGCCTGGAGCCCTTGGCCAAGCGGACGCGTCTCGCCGTGCGCATCCGCCCGGTCTTCAACTATGGCGCCGACAAGCCGTCGGTCAGCGTCGGCAGCAATCATGTGCGCTTCACCGGCACGAATGCCACCTTGCGCGTGACCAGCGACATGGCGACCTCCTATATTCTCGAGGAGGCCGAATTCGCGCTCGACCGGCCCATCAATCTGTTCATCGGTTCCGATGAATTGATTCCCGAAACGCCGGATTCGCTCGCCCAGAGCTTTTTGACGCACACGATCAATGATTGGCGCGCCTGGGTCCGCGGCTTGTCCATCCCCTTCGAGTGGCAGGAAGAAGTCATTCGCTCGGCCATTACGCTCAAACTCTGCAGCTGCGAGGATACGGGCGCCATCGTCGCGGCGCTGACGACATCGATTCCCGAGGCGCCGAATTCCGGGCGCAATTGG
Organism: uncultured Alphaproteobacteria bacterium; assembly: GCA_963704745.1. Taxonomy (GTDB): domain Bacteria; phylum Pseudomonadota; class Alphaproteobacteria; order Rhizobiales; family Beijerinckiaceae; genus Methylovirgula. Next base: position 783,817 of record OY969936.1, on the reverse strand, counting down.
GATTATCGCTTTTGCTGGCTGCGCGATGCCTTCTTCACCGTCGGCGCGCTGAACCGCCTCGGCGCCACGCAGACGATGGAACGCTTCATCCGTTTCGTCATCGACGCGGTCTTGCGCGAGGACGACATCTCGATCGCGCCGCTCTATCCGGTCTCGCCGGCGACGAGTTCGGTCGAGCGCATCGCGCCGGCGCTGATGGGCTATCAGGGCATGGGGCCGGTGCGCATCGGCAATGCCGCCGTGTCGCAGATCCAGAACGATGTCTATGGCTCGCTCATTCTGACGGCTGCGCAAATGTTCTGGGACGAGCGTCTCGCGCTGTCCGATAATTTGAGCCTTTATCATCAATTGCGCAACATGGGCCGCCTTGCGGCGCGCTATGCGGTCACGCCCGATTCCGGGCCTTGGGAATATCGCGGTCGCGTCGTCGTCAATACCTATTCGGCGGCGATGTGCTGGGCCGCGCTGCACCGCCTGGCACTGATCGCCGAGCGCGTCGGCGAAAGCGCCGAGGCGGCCGAGTGGGAGGCCGCGTCGCGCAAATTGCGCAGCGAGATTTTGGCGCGCGCGACGACGCCGGAGGGCTGGCTTTCGGGCGTGCTCGACAAGGCGGTTGCCGACGCCAACTCGCTGCTGCTGCCGGAGATCGGCCTCCTGCCGGCAGCCGATCCGCGCGTCGCCAAGACGCTCGAAGTGACGGCCCAGCGCCTCGTGCGCGACGGCTTCGTCATGCGCTACGAGGAAGCCGACGATTTCGGCCATCCAGAGACGGCCTTCCTCGTCTGTACCTTTTGGTATGTCGACGCTTTGGCGCTCGCCGGCCGGCGCCAAGAAGCGCGCGAGATCTTCACCAATGCGCTCTCGATCCGCAACGCTGCCGGTCTTCTATCGGAAGACGTCGCACTGCCAACCCGCACGCTTTGGGGCAATTTTCCGCAGGCCTATTCGCATGTCGGTCTCATCCATTCGGCCGCGCGCCTGTCGCGCGGGTGGGAGGAGTCCTTATGGCGCGCATCGTGATCGCATCGAACCGCGTCCCCTCTTCCCGGTCGGCAGGACCGCAGGCCGGCGGCTTGGCGATCGCCCTCAAGGATTGTTTGAAGGACGGCGGACTCTGGCTCGGCTGGAGCGGCGAGATCGCCGCGCAAACCTGCGCAGATGTCAAGATCGGACGCTTCGGCAAGATCGATTTCGCGACCATCGATCTGTCACGCGAAGACTATCGGCACTTTTATGTCGGCTATGCCAATTCGACGCTTTGGCCGCTCCTGCATTTCCAGCCGGGCCTCATCGAATTCGATCGCACCCAATTCGAAACCTATCTCTCCGTCAACCGCACCTATGCGCGGGCGCTCGCCGCCCTCATCGAGCCTACCGATCTCATCTGGGTCCATGATTATCATCTGATCCCGCTCGCCGCGTCTTTGCGCGCCCTCGGCGTCGAAAATCGAATCGGCTTCTTTCTCCATGTCCCTTTCGTCCCCGCGAGCCTGTTGAACGTGCTGCCCCAGGCAGAAAAGCTGCTGCGCATGCTCTGCGCCTATAATGTGGTCGGATTCCAGACGCATCAGCATCTGCACGACTTCGAAGACTGCCTGCGCGGCTTGCTGAATGTGACGATCGAGCCGAGCTGCCCGATCGTCATCGAGAATCATTCCGTCCTTGCGATCGCAAATCCGATCGGCATTGACGCGCGCGCCTTCGCGCGCCAGGCCAAGCGCTCGGCGCAGAGCCGTGTGGCGCAGCGGCTCGACGAGAGCATGCAGGGGCGTGCCCTGATCATCGGCGTCGACCGGCTGGACTATTCGAAGGGTCTGCCCAATCGTTTCGAAGCCTTCGGGCGTCTGCTCGACCGCTTTTCCGAACACCGTCTCAAAGTGAGCTATCTTCAGGTCGCGGCGCGCTCGCGCGAGGATGTCGCCGAATATCAGCGCCTGAAGCGCGATCTCGATCGGCGTGCCGGCGACGTCAATGGCCGCCATGCGGAATTCGATTGGGTGCCCTTGCGCTACATCACGCGGGCGGTCTCACGCGCTACGCTCGCCGGATTTTATCGCAAGGCGCGCGTCGGCCTGGTCACGCCGCTGCGCGACGGCATGAATCTCGTGGCGAAGGAATATGTCGCGGCCCAGGATCCGGACGATCCGGGCGTTCTCGTATTGTCGCGCTTTGCCGGCGCCGCCGAGGAGCTGACCGAGGCGATCATCGTCAATCCGCTCGACGCCGACGAGATCGCCGAAGCCTTGCATCAGGCGCTGACCATGCCGCGGGCCGAACGCAAAGCCCGTCACGAAAAGCTCTTCGAAAAAATCTGTCAGACGACCGCCGCCACCTATTGCCGCGACTTTCTCGCTGCCTTGCTCGGCGCGCCTTGCGGTGTCCGTCACATGACGACGACTTTGGTGCCGACGCCGACGCGATCATAAAGATCCTCGACGTCCTTGTTCATCAACCTGATGCATCCGGACGAGACATTGGTGCCGATCGTATAAGGCTCGTTGGTGCCGTGAATGCGGTAGAGCGAGGAGCCGAGATAGAGGGCGCGGGCGCCGAGCGGATTTTCGGCTCCGCCATCCATATGCTTCGGCAGATCGGGCCGGCGTTTCAGCATGTCCGCCGGCGGCGTCCAGCCCGGCCATTCCACCTTGCGGCTGATCGTCTTGACGCCGGCCCAGGTGAAGCCCTCCCGGCCGACGCCGATCCCGTAGCGCAGGGCTTTGCCGCCCTTTTCGACGAGATAGAGAAACTTGTCCTTGGTATCGATGACGATCGTGCCGGGTTGTTGCGGCCCCGTGTAATCGACTTGCTGGCGCTGGTAGATCGGATCAATGCCGCGCTGCAAGCTGCGCGGGTCCGCGGCGGCAGGCGAAGCCGGCAGGCTCTGCGCTGTCCCGTCGGCGAGTGCCAACATCTCATGGGAGGGCTCGGGCGTGGCGGCCGCCGAGGGCGTATGCCCGGTCAACAGCAATTCGAGAAAGCCGCCGCCATAGGGATCTTGTGGCGGCGCCGCAGCAGGCGCGGAATAGGAAGAGGCGGCGGGCGGCGACGCCGGATCGGTCTCGGGCGCATGATAGCTCTGCGCGTCATGCGGATAGATGCCCTTGAGCACCATGGGCTCCGCCCGGGCCGGCAGCGGAAGGCTCAAGAAAAGCGCGCCGAAGACGCAGATGGACGCGAGCCGTCGACTTGCAGAATTTTTCACCATGACCGCCCCACGCAACAAGAAGTCGAGATTGGCAAAGTTATAACAGCAAGCGGGCGAGCGTTCTCGGGATCCTCAGCTTGTGGTTAGCACGGCGATAACGAAGGTTTCCGCAATCAATAAAATGCAAAGCATGTCGCTTAACTTCGCGATAAGCTTTGGCCGTCCGGGTGTCCGCTCATTGCCAAAACGGCGCGACGATCGCCTCGGCACGGTGAAACAGCTCATGCGGCACGCGCTTTGATGCAGCCGCCGCATTCTCGATCACTTGCGCCGGGCGGCTCGCGCCGATGATCGCGGAAGAGACATTCTCCTTGCGCAACACCCAGGCGAGCGCAAATTGCGGCAGGCTCAGGCCCGCCTCCTGCGCTAGCGGCACGAGCCGTTCGACGGCAGCGAGCAATTGCGGTTCGAGCCAACGCTTCGGAAAGATCTCGCCCATGGCTTTGTCATTCGCCCGCGAATTTGCCGGCAAGGCCGCCGCCGGTCGATATTTGCCGGTGAGCACGCCTTGCGCCAGCGGCGACCAGACGATCTGGGTGATTCCATAATCGGCGCAGAGCGGAAAAAGCTCGCCTTGAGGATAGGGCCAGAGCAGCGAATATTGCGGCTGGCTCGACACGAAACGCACAGTGCCTTTGAGATTGGCTGCTGCCTCGATCTTGTCCAACGGCCATTCGCTGAAGCCGATATAGCGCACCTTGCCCTGCCGCACGACCTCGCTGAGCGCCTCCATCGTTTCTTCGAGTGGCGTTTCCGTGTCATAACGATGGCATTGATAGAGATCGACGTAATCGGTCTTCAGACGCAACAGGGATTGATCGAGCTGTTTGAAGATCTGCGCCCGCGAGAGACCCTGGTCGGTGTCGCTCATCCTTCCATAGACTTTCGTCGCGAGAATATAGGACGTGCGGTCGACGCCTTGCAGCGCTTCGCCGAGCAAGGTTTCGGCGGCGCCGCGGCCATAGACATTCGCAGTGTCGAGAAAGTTGATCCCCAAATCGAGCGCCGTGCGGATGCAGGCGATGGCCTGGCTTTTTTCGATGCCGCCGGAATAGGTGAGCCAAGAGCCGAGCGAGATTTCGGAAACTTGCAGGTCGCTGTCGCCGAGCTGACGTGTTTTCAAGACAAACTCCTTAGAGACCGACAGAGGGCGCGGAGGGAACAAAGCAGGAAGAGTGCCACGGTGTTACTGGCGCGCGTCATTCAAATTGAATGTTTTATGCGGACCGGAGGTCCGCAGTCCGGATCGCGGACCTCCGGTCCGCTAGCAACGCGTAATTCGCTTCAATTTAAATGACGCAGGCCGCTAAGCAAAATGTCGGCTGATGCGCATCACACGCGATTATAGGCGTCCTCGATGCGGACGATATCGTCTTCCCCGAGATAAGAGCCGGTCTGCACCTCGATCAATTCGAGATCGATCTTGCCGGGATTGGATAATCGATGGATCGTGCCGATCGGCAGATAGATCGATTCATTCTCGTGCACGAGAACGAGTTCATTGTTGCGGGTGACTTCCGCGGTGCCGCGCACGACGATCCAATGTTCCGCCCGATGGAAATGCTTTTGCAGCGACAGCCGCGCGCCTGGCTTCACGACAATGCGCTTGACCTGATAGCGCTCGCCCTGATCCACCGATTGATAATAGCCCCATGGCCGATAGGAGCGCTTATGCTCCAGCGCCTCGCGGCGGTTCTGAGCCTTCAGCAGATCGACGAGTTGCTTGACCTTGTCGCCATGCGCCCGGTCGAGCACCAGAACGGCGTCCTGCGTCGTGACGACGACCACATTGTCGACGCCGACGACGGTCGTCAAATGATCGTCGGACCTTATATGGACATTCGACGCATTCATGATGATGCCGTGGCCGCGGATCGAATTGCCGTCCGTGTCGCGCTGCGACAGCTCATAGACGGCGGCCCAGGTGCCGACATCCGACCAGCCGATATCGGCCGGCACGACAGCCGCCTTGTCGGTCAATTCCATGACCGCATAATCAATCGATTTCTTCGGCGCCTGCATCAGCAACTCCTTGTCGAGCAGCAGGAATTCGAAATCCTTGCGCGCCTTGAGCACGGCATTGGCGGCGGCCTCGAACATGGCGGGCGCGTGCTGGCGCAGCTCGCCCTGCATCACATCGGCGCGGAAGAAGAAATTGCCGGCGTTCCAGAGATAATTTTCCGCGACATAGCGTGCCGCCGTCTCGGCATCCGGCTTTTCGACAAAAGCTTCGGCCTTCAGCACGGTGCCCGCCGCGATGACCGCCTTGCCGGTCTTGATATAGCCATAGCCCGTCGCCGGCTCGCTCGGCTTGATGCCGAGAGTGACGATATAGTTCTCGGCCGCCGCCGCGGCTGCCTGCCGGCACGATTCTACGAACCCCACACGGTCGCGCACGATGTGATCGGCCGCCAGAATCGCGACGATCGTGTCGGGTGAAAGTTGCGCGGCGAGTTCCGCGCCGACCGCGACCGCCGGCCCAGAGTCGCGGCGCACCGGCTCGAGCACGATCCGCGCGGTGCGGCCGATCTCCTTCAACTGCTCGAAAACGAGAAACCGATAGTCGTGATTGGAAATCACGATTGGCGTCTCGAAAAGCTCGTCGGCGAGATTTTCGATCGCCAATTGGAAGGTCGAGCGCACCCCGATCAAAGGAATGAATTGTTTGGGAAGGCTTTCGCGCGAACTCGGGCCAAACTCGTGTGCCGGAGCCGCCGCACATGATTATCGGAAGAATCTTCAAGTGCTTGTCCCCGTCGCGATGGCGCTGTCCGTCCCGACGCCTCGGCGACGAGCGGCCCCAACAAATTCATTCAGCGAGCCGCCGGCCGCATGCGCAACCGTGCCGAATCCCGCCAGCACCGAACAATCATTATCTCTAAGACTCATCATCTTTGGACGAAACGCGAAAACTTTCAAATTTTGTTTCGCTGCATTTCGACATGCGGAGCGGAGCATTGGTCGGCCGGCTCCGGAGCAAAGCAAATACTTCTTTGTTTCCAAAGGTATAGCAGATCGCCGGCGGATCGACGACGGGCCGGCGCGGATGGCTTTTGCCGTTCCCCATGCCGAATGGCCTGCCGCGCCGGCCGGCGGCTGCGGATTGCCGCGATCCGCCGGACGCTCTCACCTGTTCGATCAAGCGCTTTCGGACGTCGAAGGTGTTGCCGTTTCGGCTCTAGAGCATCGTGCGCAAAAGTGTATGCGGTTTTGGCTTAAACGATGCTCTATTTTTTTGAATCTAGAGCATCTTATCCGCCCTCAAGTGATTCCACTTGAAGGCGGGATGCTCTAGCCGAACTTGGCCCAGAATGGTTTGACTTTGGCCAGGGACCGACAGGCCTTGGCGCTTTTATCCGCGAATTCCGCTTCGGATATCTCTCCGATGCGCTGGGCCAGAGCATTCGCGGCGGCCACCATGGTGCTACGGCGTTTCGGTTTCGCCACCGTCGCGGTTTCGGTCTGGATGCCGGTCTCGGTGCCGGTCTTGGCGTCGGCCTCGGCCTCCTCGCCGAAGGAGGCCAGGAACTGGCGCGCCATCAATATATCGTTCCAATCGCCCAAGACGGTCTGCAAGTCCTTCACGGCTTCGATGAAAGCACGCAACCGCTTGTCTGCGATCTTGCCGCGCGCCAGACTGTCGAAGAATTCCGCATCATAGCGTATATTCTTGGCGCGGATGCGCGTGCGATGGCGCTCTTCCTGGCTCACCTTTGCAAGTTCGGCGCAGCACTCCGCGAATTGAGAGTTCAACCTTTCGAATTTTCTTCGCGCATATCGGACAATCGGCTCGCCGCGCCGCGTGACGGTTTTCAGATCTATCGACCTCGTCCAATCGCCCGCTTCGAGCCAGATGGCGAAGCGCAAGAAGAACGCCGCGGAAGCCGGCGCGCGAAGCCTTGCGACGAGATCGGCATAGGCCTTTTCGCGCCGCGCTTCGATCTCGCGCATGAGCGCCGGCGCGCCCGAGGGGGGATCGACGGCAAGCGCCGGTGCGATGACAGCGGCGATCATCACGTCGAGATCGCGCGCATTGCGCAAATGCGCGCCGAGCTCCTTGAGATCGGCTCGAACAGTCTCATAGTCCGAGCCGCCGATGAACCCCGAGAAGAAACGCAGGCAGGCGGAAAGCCGCCGCAACGCGATGCGGCATTGATGCACGGCCTCGCGATCCCCCGTCGCGCGGATCGCCGTTTCATTGAGGAGGAACTGATCGAAACAGGCGGCGGCGATGACACGAAAGGCGGCGCCCGCGTCCATATCGGCATCAAGCTCCGGCGCGAAGGCCATGACATTCGGCGCATTCGGGCCATCGCATGAGCGATAGGCTCGCGCCAAATCGGACTCCGCGCTCAACCGCAAACTATCGGCTTCGCAAGCTTCCGTGACAAACCGAAAGAACTCCGCATTCGGCGCGTCACAGGCGAAACGCGCCGAGGCCAGCACCACCTCTTTGCCACTCATCGCGGCAGTCGAACGATCAAGGCTAACCCCGGCATGAGAATCGCCGCAGGGAAAAGACCACAGCCGGCGCTGGGTTTCCACTTGCGCCGCCACCTCGATTGCGGTCGCGTGCCGCAGGCAGCGACCGAGCTCGCGGCGTGCCGTCCTCGGGGTGGCCGCCGACAAGGGCTCGATGAATCGCTTCCAGCCGCTACGCCCGACCACGGCGGCGCGCTGGCCTGATGCTGGGCCGCTCTCGCCGCGGCGCCTGATGCCGAAGCCGAGCCCCAGCGCGGCGATCGCATGATCCGGCGTATCGAGATAGACGACGCGAAGCGTCTCGCTCGCAGCGCCGACGCCGCTCAGCCGATCGAGTCTTTCGGCAAGATGGTCCGCATCCTCGGCAGCGAGCACGAAGCGCAGCGAAACAGCATGGCCGATGGGCGGGCGGGCGCCGGCGGAAGGCTCCGGCGCGCTTGCCTCAGCCGGTACGGCAGTCATGATCGATCGCTCCGCGAGCAGTTTGGTCATGCAGTTGCGTCTTGCGCTTTCAAATCGGCACGAATCCCACCGCTCATGCTCGACTTCCGCCGTGGTCGGCGACTGAAGCTGAACGAAAGCCGAATATGCGCGGCCGCCGATCAAACGCAAGCCGCGACCGCGCCCTCAATACAAGCAGCGCCTCACAGCGTCCTTGCTCGAGATCAAATCCCCTCCATCCGCAGCCGTTCCGTCTCGGCCCTTTGCGCGCCCTGCGCTTCGGCCACGGAGAGCGCGGTCATATTGACAATGCCGCGGGCCGTGACCGAAGGCGTCAATATATGCGCCGGCTTGGCGCCGCCCATCAGGATCGGCCCGACCAGAAGCGCATCAGCAACGATCTTCGCCATTTGATAGGCGACATTGGCCGCATCGAGATTGGGGAAGACGAGAACATTGGCATCGCCCCTCAGCCGCGAGGCCGGCAGGACGAGATCGCGCATCGCCTGGGAGAGTGCCGAGTCGGCCTGCATTTCGCCGTCCATTTCGAGATCGGGCGCAAGCTTGCGCAAGATCCCGACAGCCGCGCGCATCTTCAAGGAGGACGCCGTGTCGTCGGAGCCGAAATCGGAATGAGAGACCAGCGCGATCTTCGGCTCGATCCCGAAACGGCGGACTTGGGCGGCGCACATCAGAGCGATTTCCGCGACCTCCTCGGCCGTGGGCTCGCCGCGGACATAGGTATCGGCGAGGAAAAAGAACGAGCCCTTGCTCGTGATCATCAACGACATAGCGGCGAAATCGCGGACGCCTTCACCAAGGCCGATGATGTCGCGGATATGGTGCAGCCGGGAGTTGAAGCGGCCTTCGAGACCGCACAACATCGCATCCGCGTCGCCGCGCTTCACGGCGATCGCCGCAATCACCGTCGAACTCGTGCGCACCACGCTGCGCGCCGCATCGGGCGTGATGCCGCGCCGGCCCGCCGCTTCGAGATAAGTCGCGATATAGTCGCGGTAGCGCGGATCATCCTGGGGATTGATAAGCTCGAAATCCTGGCCCGGCTTGATCGAGAGCCCATAGCGCTTCAAGCGCGTCTCGACCACTTGCGGACGGCCGACGAGAATGGGCTTTGCAATGCCTTCCTCGACGACGGTCTGCACCGCGCGCAGCACGCGCTCATCCTCCCCTTCCGCATAGATCACGCGCTTGGGGTCGGATTTCGCCGCCTGCAGCAAAGGCTTCATGACGAGGCGGGAACGAAAAACGAAGCGCGACAGGCTCTCTTCATAAGCGGCCAAATCGCCGATCGGCTTCTGCGCCACGCCGGTTTCCATGGCGGCGCGCGCCACGGCCGGCGCGATCCTCAGGATCAGGCGCGGATCGAAAGGCGAAGGAATCAGACTGTCCTTGCCGTAAAGCCGCGCCTCGCCGCCATAGGCCTTGGCGACGACATCCGACGGACTCTCATGCGCCAATTGGGCGATGGCCCGCACCGCGGCGAGTTTCATCGCCTCATTGATGGTCGACGCCGCGACATCGAGCGCGCCGCGGAAAATATAAGGAAAGCAAAGGACATTGTTGACCTGGTTCGGATAATCCGAACGGCCGGTGCACAGCATCGCATCGGGGCGCACGGCGAGCGCGACGGCGGGCTCGATCTCCGGATTGGGATTGGCGAGCGCCATGATCAACGGCCGCTCGGCCATCTCCTTCACCATTTCGGGCTTCAGAACCCCGTCGGCGGAAAGGCCGAGGAAGACATCGGCGCCGCCGATCACATCGGCGAGTGTGCGCGCATTGGTGTCCTTCGCATAAGGCGCCTTCCATCGGTCCATCAGCTCCGTGCGTCCCTTGTAGACGACGCCGGCGATATCGGTGACGAAGATGTTCTCAGGCTTCGCGCCGAGACCGACGAGCTGATTGAGGCAGGCGAGCGCCGCGGCGCCGGCGCCGGAGGTAACGATCTTCGCATTGGCGATCGATTTGCCGGCGAGTTCGAGACCGTTGAGGATGGCGGCCGCAACGATGATCGCCGTGCCATGCTGATCGTCATGGAAGACGGGGATCGCCATCCGCTCTTTCAGCTTGCGTTCGATCTCGAAACATTCCGGCGCTTTGATATCTTCGAGATTGATGCCGCCGAAGGTCGGCTCCAGCGCGGCGACGACGTCGACGAAGCGATCGACATCGGTTTCCGCCACCTCAATGTCAAAAACATCGATGCCGGCGAATTTCTTGAAGAGCACGGCCTTGCCTTCCATGACCGGCTTGGCGGCCAGCGGCCCGATGGTGCCGAGGCCGAGCACGGCCGTGCCATTTGTGACGACGGCCACGAGATTCTGCCGGATCGTCAGCTCGCCCGCTTCCGTTGGATTTTCAGCAATGGCGAGGCAGGCGGCGGCGACGCCCGGCGAATAGGCGAGCGCGAGATCGCGCTGATTGGCGAGCGGCTTCGTCGCCTGGATCTCGAGTTTTCCGGGGCGCGGAGTCCGGTGATAGGCCAGCGCGCCCGATTTGAGATCCGATGACAGAGGCATGGGCATGGGCGAAAGCTCGGCGTGCGAGAGCGGTAACGTCGAGGAACGACGGTGCCGTGCGAATCTTCTCCCGCTTGCGGGAGAAGACGTCATGCGGAGCATGACAGATGAGGGGCGGCGCCGCTTGCAAGAACCCTCATCCGGCCGGCTCGCAGGCAAGTTTACGCAGCCTGCGTAAACTTGCCTGCGTTCGTCCACCTTCTCCCGCAAGCGGGAGAAGGATTTGCCACATTGATTAGCCCGCCTTAGACCCCCGGTCCAGCTGGCGGAAGGATGGACGAACTCAGTTCTTCTCTTTGTCGACGAGCTTATTGGCGCCGATCCAGGGCATCATGCCGCGCAGCTTGGCACCAACCTCTTCGATCGGATGCGCCGCGGATTTGGCCCGCATGGCCTTGAACGAGGTCTGATTGACCCGATTCTCCAGCATCCAATCGCGTGTGAAGCGGCCGGACTGGATGTCGTCCAATACGCGCTTCATCTCGGCCTTGGTCTGCGGCGTGACGATCCGCGGCCCGCTGACATATTCGCCATATTCGGCCGTGTTGGAGATGGAATAATTCATATTGGCGATGCCGCCCTCGTAGATGAGGTCGACGATCAGCTTCACCTCATGCAGGCATTCGAAATAGGCCATCTCCGGCGCATAGCCGGCCTCGACCAGAGTCTCGAAGCCGTTGCGGATCAATTCGACGAGACCGCCGCAGAGCACGACCTGCTCGCCAAAAAGGTCCGTCTCGCATTCCTCGCGGAAAGTCGTCTCGATGATGCCGGCGCGGCCGCCGCCGATCGCCGAGGCATAAGACAGGCCAAGCTCATGCGCATTGCCTGAGGCATCCTGGGCCACCGCCATGAGGCAGGGGACGCCGCCGCCGCGCTTATATTCGGAGCGCACCGTATGGCCGGGCCCCTTCGGCGCCACCATCAGCACATCGACATCGGAACGCGGCTCGATCAGATTGAAATGGATGTTGAGCCCATGCGCGAACATCAGCGCCGCGCCTTGCTTGAGATTGCCGGCGAGATGGCTGCGATAGATGTCGCCTTGCAATTCATCCGGCGTCAGCATCATCACGACATCGGCCCAGCTCGCCGCCGCCGGCACGGATTTGACGTCGATCCCTTCGGCCGCGGCCTTTTTCGCGGAAGCGGAGTCTTCGCGCAAGGCGACGCAGACCTCCTTGACGCCCGAGTCGCGCAGATTGAGCACATGCGCATGCCCCTGGCTGCCATAGCCGATAACGGCAACCTTCTTGCCTTTGATGAGATTGATATCGGCATCCCGATCATAATAGACGCGCATGTGTTTGAGCTTCCTGTCCTATGCGGCGGCGCCGCTGTTCTATGAACCCTGAATAGCTGCGTTCTAAACGGCCCGATTGCCATCGTCAAAAGCATCCGGATACGATGTTCGGCACCATCAGCCGCCAATCGGCTCTTTGCCGCGCGACATGGCCGCAACCCCGGTACGCGACACTTCGACGAGGCCGATCGGGCGCATCAGCTCGACGAATTGATCGATCTTGCCGACAGCGCCGGTCAGCTCGAAGACGAAGCTCTCGATCGAGGCATCGATCACGCGTGCCCGAAAAGCCTCGGCGAGCCGCAACGCCTCCACCCGATTTTCGCCACGGCCCGCCACCTTGATCATCGCGAGTTCGCGCTCGACCGCATTGCCGCGCAAAGTGAGATCGGTGACTTTGCGGACCGGCACCAAGCGTTCCAATTGATGGCCGATCTGCTCGATCGCCTCGGGCGTGCCGGAGGTCACGATGGTAATGCGCGAAAAATGCTCGGCATGGGCGACTTCGGCGACCGTCAAGCTCTCGATATTATAGCCGCGGCCGGAAAAGAGCCCGACGACGCGGGCGAGCACGCCGGGCTCATTGTCGACCAGCACGGAGAGAGTATGCATCTCGATGTTCGATTTGCCAATCGCCGAGGAATAGGGCGAAAGCGGAGCTGTGGGGGCGTTCATGAAAATTTCCTCAATCTTTGGCGCGCTCCTTCTCCCGCTTGCGGGAGAAGGTGGACGGCGGAGCCGGCCGGATGAGGGGGGTTCAAATTGCACGTTCCCTCATCCGTCATGCTTCGCATGACACCTTCTCCCGCAAGCGGGAGAAGGGTTGCTCCTAACCATTGTACTTAAACCAGCATCTTGCCGGCCGCATCGATCGCATTCTCGAGCTCTTCCTCCGTATCGGAGAGGATCATTTCATTATGCGCCTTGCCCGACGGAATCATCGGCAGGCAATTTTCCGTCTTGTCGACGATGCAGTCGAGGACCACCGTCTTCGGCACCTCGATCATTTCTTCGATCGCGGCGTCGAGATCGGCCGGGTCGGAGCAGCGGATTCCATGCGCCCCATAGGCCTCGGCGAGCTTGACGAAATCGGGCAGCGCCGCGGCATAGCTCTCCGAATAGCGGCCGCCGTGCAGAAGCTCCTGCCATTGCCGCACCATGCCGAGATATTCATTGTTGATGATGAAGATCTTCACCGGCAGCCGATATTGCGCGGCGGTCGAGAGTTCCTGAATATTCATCAGGATCGAGCTTTCACCAGCAATATCGATGACGAGCGAGTGCGGATGCGCCATCTGCGTGCCGATCGCTGCCGGCAGGCCATAGCCCATGGTGCCGAGGCCGCCGCTCGTCATCAGCCGGTTCGGCTCCTCGAAATGATAATGCTGCGCGGCCCACATCTGATGCTGGCCGACCTCCGTCGTGATGTAGGTGTCGCGGTCCTTGGTCGCCGCATAAAGCCGCTCGATCGCCCATTGCGGCTTGATGATCTTGTCCGAGAATTTGTAAGAGAGCGAGCGGCGTCCCCGCCAGACGGCGATCTGATCCCACCATTTCTGCAAAGCCGCCGTATCCGACTTCAATTTGCGCGCGCGCCAAACGCTCAGCATGTCGGAGAGCACATTGGCGCAATCGCCGACGATGCCGAGATCGATCTTCACATTCTTGTTGATCGAGGAGGGATCGATGTCGATATGGATCTTGATCGAGCCGGGCGAGAAGGCATCGAGCCTGCCGGTGATGCGGTCGTCGAAACGCGAACCGACGGCGATCATGAGATCGCAATCATGCATCGCATTATTGGCTTCGAACGTCCCGTGCATGCCGAGCATGCCGAGCCAATTGGCGCCGGCGGCCGGATAGGCGCCGAGCCCCATCAGGGTCGAGGTGATGGGAAAGCCAGTCGCGGCGACGAGTTCGCGCAGCAGGCGCGAGGCTTGCGTGCCCGAATTGATGACGCCGCCGCCGGTGTAGAAGACCGGCTTCTTCGCCTTGGCCATCAGCATCACCGCCTGCGCGATCTTCTCGGGCGCGGCTTTGACCTGCGGATGATAGTGTTTGTGCTCGATGTTCTGCGGCCCGACATAGGTGCCGCGGGCGAATTGCACATCTTTCGGAATGTCGATGACGACGGGCCCTGGTCTTCCGTGCTGGGCGACGTAGAAGGCCTCGTGCAGCACGCGCGGCAGATCCTCGACCGAGCGGACGAGATAATTATGCTTGGTGCAATGGCGGGTGATGCCGACCGTATCGCATTCCTGAAACGCGTCGGAGCCGATCAGATGGGTCGGCACCTGGCCGGTGATGCAGACGATCGGGATCGAATCCATCAAGGCATCGGTCAGGCCGGTGATCGCATTGGTGGCGCCGGGGCCGGAGGTCACCAAGAGAACCCCGACCTTGCCGCTCGATCGCGCAAAACCTTCGGCCGCATGGGCGGCGCCCTGCTCATGCCGCACCAGAACATGCTGGACGGCATTTTGCTGATAGAGCGCATCATAGATCGGCAGGACGGCGCCGCCCGGATAGCCGAAGAGAGTCTCGACGCCCTGATCCTTCAGGGCCTCGACGACCATTTCCGCGCCGGTCATGACATCCGCCATTTCGTCCTCCATGAGGTCTTTTAGAGACCGATTGGAAATCTGGGCAATAAAAAAGGCCCGTGAGGGCCTGGGTCAGCGCCAAATCTGGGAAAGCGGAGCTACCTCCGTCCCATCTCCGGCGCCAAGCTTACGATAAGGAGTGCTGTCAAGGGAATTCCCCTGGAATTCTGTATTTTTGAACCATAGCGGATGCGGAGGGGAGGGTCAACCGCGATATTGACGCGGCGGTGGCTCAGCCGTCATGGCCGGGCTTGACCCGGCCATCCATGCGCTATCACGCCGAATATATCTCCAATGAGTCGGCTTGCTGACGGCAAAGCGCGGTGCCTGGAGCCGGGACAAGCCCGGCCATGACGCCATTGAATAGCGCGCTCTAAGCCCTAAAACCCCGCCAACCCAATCTTCCCCTTCGCCTTGCCACTTTCCAACAGCGCATGGGCGCGCTTGAGATTGGTTAGCCACGCCCCGGCAGCACACGGCGCAGCACATTGTCATGCCAGAGAAAATGATGGACGAGCGCCGCCGCAGCATGGAGCCCCGCAAGGATCAAAATCGCATTGGCGAGAAGCCCATGCAGCTCCGCCACATTATCGCGCAAGATCTTATTGCCGGCATCGAAGGCGGGCACGCTGAACAGGCCGAAATAGCTGTCGCCACGCACAAAGACGAGAAACATGCCGACCGGGATGACCGCAACGAGCAAAGCATAGAGCGCCCAATGCGTCGCGTTGGCGATGAACTGCAGAAATCCATGATCGGCCGGCGGCAGTTTTCTGCCGCGCGTCGCCCGCCAGAGAATGCGCGCGATCAGAACCAGGCCGAGGATGAGCCCGAAGGAAATATGGACCGACCGCGCGGCGACACGCGGCGCGACATTGGGAAAATCATCGATCAGATGCGCGCCCACCCATTGCTCGACGACGAGAGCCGCGGTTAGCCAATGCAAGTGGAGGCTGATGCCGTCATAGCGGACGGGTATGATATCGATCTTCATCTGATGCATCCTCGAAACCTCGACTGACAGCTCAACATGGTGCTGGCATGGCGGTGCACTGCGCATGAATTCGACGCACATTCGCCATCATGAAACCGCGCGGCGATCGGCCAAATCCGTCATCACTTCGGTTTCTGCAGCCTCCGGCGCGATCCATCGGAAGCTCGGCAATTGATACCGCGCGAAAGTGAATTGGCGCCTGGCATAATGGCGCGTGTCGCTTTTGCCGAGACGCGCCGCCTCGGCGAGATCGAGTTCGCCGGCAAGATGCCGCAGGAGATGCGGCACGCCATGCGCCCGCATGACCGGCAGGGCCGGATCGAGCCGGCGCTGCCGCAATATTTCGACCTCGGCGAGCGCGCCTTCTGCGAGCATGGAGTCGAACCTCTGATCGATGGCGCTGCGCAAATCCGCACGCTCGGGCGCCAGGAAGATCGCAAGACAATGAGCGGCATCGAGCAAGGGCCTTTGCTTCAAGCCTTGAAAAGCGGCGAGACTTTGCCCAGTCGCGGTAAAAACTTCGAGAGCGCGGAGAATCCGCTGCGGATCGCTCGGCCGCAGCCGTCGCGCCATCGCCGGATCGCAAGCGGCAAGCTCGGCATGAAGCGCGGCAGCAGGCTGCCCCTCGGCCCGGGCCCGCAGTTCGGCCCGGACCCTCTCCGGCACTTTCGGAATAGCGGAGAGGCCTTGCGTCAGGGCCTTGAAATAGAGCCCCGTGCCGCCGACGAAAATAGGCAGCAGGCTTTGCTCCCGAAGGCCTACCAACGTGGCCTCGGCATCTTCAAGATAGCGGCCGACCGAATAATTTTCCGCGCCATCGACATGGCCGAAGAGGAAATGCGGCGCCGGCGCCAACTCCTGCCGCCTCGGCCGCGCGGTGAGAACGGCAAGATCGCGATAGACCTGCATGGAATCGGCATTGACGACGGCGCCGCCGAGACGCGCGGCGAGCCGCGCGGCGAGCGCCGATTTGCCGCTCGCCGTGGGGCCTGCAATGAGAATGGCGGAGATTGGAGTCATTATTCGAAGTCTTCTCGGTGTTTCATCTTCGATGAAGTGAAGCACCGGCGGCTCAGCTGCCTCCTTCTCCCGCAAGCGGGAGAAGGGCGCGTGGCACCATCGAGCCTAATCGAACTCCTCCGGCTCGAATTCGCGATAGCTGGAGCAGAATTCGCAAGTGACGCCGATCTTGCCATTGTCGCCGACCATGTCCTTGCGTTCCTCGCGCGTAAAACTTCTCAGCATATTGGCGATGCGCTCGCGCGAGCAGCGGCAGGCGGCGCGCACATTCTGCGTTTCGAAGACCTTGACGCCGCGCTCGTGGAACAGCCGATAGAGCAGCCGTTCGCTCGACAAAGTCGGATCGACGAGTTCGTGATCCTCGATCGTGGCGGCCAGCGCCTTGGCCTCGACCCAGGCGTCGTCCTCCTTCATTTCCGGCACGATCGTACCTTCCGGCGCATCGCCCGGCGGCAAATCGGGCATGATTTGCCGCGCCCGCGAGGCGGGCAGGAATTGCACCATCAAACCGCCAGCCCGCCATTGCATGCCGGCGCCAGTCAGATTTTCAGCCACGGCGAGGCGCACAAAGGTCGGGATCTGTTCAGACTGGCGGAAATATTGATGCGCCGCCGCCTCTAACCCCTGGCCTTCGAGCGCGACGATGCCCTGATAGCGCGACATGTCGCCGCCCTGCTCGATCGTCAGAGCGAGATGGCCCTTGCCGAGCAGTTCCGCCGTCGGGCCGAGCTCGGCGAGCCTGTCGGCGTCGAAACGCGCGAAGCCGCGCAGTCCGTCGGGCGAGTCGAAATCGACGACCAGCATATTGACGAGCCCGTCGCTGCGCGTCTGCAACTGCAGCCTGCCGTCGAATTTGAGCGCGGAGCCGAGCAGCACGGTCAGCACCGCCGCCTCGCCGAGAAGCCGCGCGACCGGTGCAGGATAATCATGCTGGCCGAGAATTCTGTCGATCGCGGCGCCGAGCCGCACCACACGGCCGCGCAGATCGAGCGGCTCGACCGCAAAGGGCAGAACCCGATCGTCCCGGCCTTCGTCAGAGACCGGGCGCGAGACGCTCGCCGCCTGCGGGTGGAAACCGGTCATTCTTCGAACGCCCCGAAGCACCAGGAGAGGATGCCCTTTTGCGCATGCAGGCGGTTCTCGGCCTCGTCGAAGACGACCGACTGCGGGCCGTCGATCACCTCGTCCGTCACCTCCTCACCGCGGTGCGCCGGCAGACAATGCATGAAGATCGCATTTTTCGCGGCGACCGCCATCAGCTTCGCATTCACCTGATAGGGCGTCAGGAGATTATGGTGGAAGCTTTCATCCTCGTCGCCCATCGACACCCAGCAGTCGGTGACGACGGCATCGGCGCCGCGCACCGCCTCGTAAGGGTCGCGCGTGACGGTGAGCCGCGTCTGCGTGCTGCGCGCAAAGGCGATGAGCTCGGGCGTCAGATCGAGCTCGGCCGGGGTCGCGACATTGATTGAAAAATCGAATTTCTGCGCGGCGTGAATCCAGCTCGCGAGAACATTGTTGGAATCGCCGCTCCAGGCCACCGTGCGGCCCTTGATGGGACCCCGATGCTCCTCGAAGGTCATGACGTCGGCCAACACTTGGCAGGGATGCGACTGCTTGGTGAGGCCGTTGATGACCGGCACATCGGCATGCGCCGCAAGTTCCAGCAGCTGGCCGGAATCGAGGACGCGAATGACGATGGCATCGACGAAGCGGGAGAGGACGCGGGCCGTATCGGCAATGGTTTCGCCGCGGCCGAGCTGCATCTCCTTGCCGGTCAGCATGATCGTCTCGCCGCCCAATTCCCGCATCGCGACATCGAAGGAGACGCGGGTGCGGGTCGAAGGCTTGTCGAAGATCATCGCCAGAACCTTGCCCATCAGCGGGCGCTCGGCTGCGAGCTGTCCCTTGCGGCGGCGGCGCTTGATGGCGAGAGCCGTTTCGAGAATGTGCCGCAGATCCGCGGCCGACATCGCCGAGAGATCGAGAAAATGCCGCAATGGCGGCCATGCGGCCCCGTTTTTCGGACCGTTGATCATCCGGCTGCTCCTCTCAGCGGCATGTCCTTCTGCGAGTCTTGCGCGAAATGCGATGCGGTGGCGTCGAGCCGGCGCAGGGCTTCGGCGATCTCCGCCTCGCCGATGATGAGCGGCGGCAAAAGTCGTGCGACATTGTCGGCGGCCGGGATGAGGATGATCTTTTCCTTGCGCGCAGCGGCGACGAAATCGCCGACCGGCACATGGGTCTTGAGTCCGAGCAGCAGGCCTTCGCCGCGCACCTCTGCGATCACGCCGCCATGCTTATCCTGCAAGGCGACGAGCTTCTCCTTCAAGAGCTGGCCCATGCGGGCGGAACGGTCGAGAAAACCGTCCGCGAGCACGATATCGAGCACGGCGTTGCCGACCGAGGTGGCGAGCGGATTGCCGCCATAGGTCGTGCCATGGCTGCCAAGCGTCATTCCCTTGCCGGCCTCCTTGGTGACGAGAAAGGCGCCGAGCGGAAAGCCGCCGCCGATGCCCTTGGCGATCATCATGATGTCCGGCGCGACGCCGGCCCTTTGATAAGCGAAGAGCGGGCCGGTCCGCCCGAGCCCGGTCTGCACCTCGTCGAAGATCAGCAAGAGACCATATTCGTCGCAATAGCGGCGCATCGCCTCAAGATGGCCTTGCGGCACTGCGCGCACTCCGCCTTCGCCCTGGATCGGCTCGACGAGGATCGCCCCCGTGCGCGGCCCGATCGCCGCCTGCAAGGCGCCGAGATCGCCGAAGGGCACCTGGTCGAACCCCTCAAGTCTGGGCTCGAAGCCTTCGAGATATTTCGGATTGCCGCCCGCCGCCAGCGCCGCCAGGCTGCGGCCATGAAAGGCGCCCTCCAGCGTGACGATGCGGATTTTCTCGGGGCGGCCACTGACATAATGATATTTCCGCGCCGTCTTGACCGCGCCCTCCAGAGCCTCCGTCCCGGAATTGGTGAAGAAGACTTGGTCGGCGAAAGTCGCCTCGACCAGCCGGCGCGCCAGCGTCTCCGCCTGCGGGATCTGAAACAGATTGGACACGTGCCAGAGCCGCTGCGCCTGGTCGACCAGGGCTTCGACGAGATGAGGATGCGCATGACCGAGCGCCGTGACCGCAATGCCGGAGCCGAAATCCAGAAAGCGTTCCCCCGTCGTCGAAATGAGCCAAGCGCCTTCGCCCCGTTCGAAGGCGAGGTCGGCACGCGCATAGGTGGGAAGCAGCCACGAGGTCAAAGGATCGCTCCGTAACAGACTTTTCTTGGACCGACTTTTCTTGGCGATATGTTTTTTGGCGACATTTTTCTCGCGGCGGCGTTTCGGCGGTGCGGCCTTCCGCGGCTGCTCGAAGGCGGCTGGAGATCCGTCGGACTCCGATCGCGCATCTCTCGATCTCAATATCGGCAGCAATCCGTCCGGCCGCGACGACCCGGATCGCGGCGCGCGGCGCTGCCGGCGACGCCCGCTTGCCCGCACAGTTATCCTCCGGCTCGGCCGTGCCTTTCGACAGCGCGACGAGACGGCGCATTCGGCAGCCCTCGGCCGCGCCGGCCAAAACCAAATGCCGTGCAGGCCCAATTCAAAGCGCCATGCAGGCCCAAAATCAAAGTGCCGCCCAGTGGGGCGGCATCTCGACGCGCATTATTTTAGGGATTTCATCGAGGCCGGTCAAATATTACTGGCCCGGTCCGGGCCGCAAGGCACAGCGCAGCCGCCACCGATATTCCGTCAAGGTGCTGCGCGTCCGCACAGAAGCTGCTGTTGAAAACGCTGGCGCGCCCGCACGGACTCTTGCGCGAGATTCAAGCAGTAGTGTAGATTCCTCTGTGTCGACTACGACATCTCGTGCGGCGGACCCCATCTTGATGCGTACATTGTTGAACGACGCCGGTTTTCCGGTGGAGCGGCGATTCGTGATTCAGGCGATGCGGCGGCGGATTGCGGCATCGGCCTTTGGCAAAAGTGTCCAAGATCACTTCAGAACCCAGATCGAGGAGGACTTGAATGTCCTGGACCAATGAACGAGTGGAGCTCCTGCGCAGGCTCTGGCTCGAAGGCTTGAGCGCCAGCCAAATCGCCAATGAGCTAGCGAATGGCATTACCCGCAATGCGGTGATCGGCAAGGTGCATCGGCTCGGGCTCTCGGGCCGGGTCAAGGCATCGATGCCAGCCATGCCGCGGCCGCGCGGCAAGCCACTGCGGCCTGCAACGCCGCGTCACAGCATTCCGGCCGTTCGGGGCAATACGGCGCTTGCCATCAAAGCAGCCGCGATGGAAGCACCAGAACCACAGCCCCTCGAGGATGTCGTCATCCCGATCTCCGAGCGGGTCACCATTATGGACTTGAAGGAAGCCATGTGCCGTTGGCCGCTGGGCGACCCGACGAGCGCCGAGTTTCGCTTCTGCGGCGCCAAGAAGCCCGTGAGCGCCACCGGCCCCTATTGCGCCTATCATAGCCGTATCGCCTACCAGCCGGTCCAGGAGCGTCGGCGCGAGCGGGACCAGAAGCGGCTGCAAAAATTCGCCTGAACGCGCTCGGGTTCGCGCGTAAGCCGGTTTGGCTCAGGCATTGCGTCTTGGCTGGACGGCCCGGTCTCGCGCCAGTTCGGCGATTTGGCGCATGTCCGTCTCGGACATGCGCCGGTTTCACTCGTTCTTGCCGAAAGTCTCGTCGAAGGAATAGCCGGCCCCGCGAATGGTGCGGATCGGGTCGCGCTCGCCGCCCAGCGACAGGGCCTTGCGCAGGCGGCCGACATGGACATCGACGGTGCGCTCGTCGATATCGGCCGACAATCCCCAGACCGCGTCGAGCAATTGCGAGCGCGAGAACACCCGGCCGGGCTTCGCCATCAGATATTCGAGAAGCCGAAACTCGGTCGGGCCGAGATGCACATCGCGGCTGCCGCGATTGACCCGCCAATTCTCGCGATCGAGGCCGAGATCGCCGGCCGTCAACATCGAGGAAACGCGATCCGGCCGGGCG
This sequence comes from uncultured Alphaproteobacteria bacterium, assembly GCA_963704745.1. GTDB lineage: Bacteria > Pseudomonadota > Alphaproteobacteria > Rhizobiales > Beijerinckiaceae > Methylovirgula. Next base: position 762,235 of record OY969936.1, on the reverse strand, counting down.
CGGCGCAGAAGCGCCCGCACCCGCGCCATGAGCTCGGGAACCGAGAAGGGCTTGACGACATAATCGTCGGCGCCGATCGTCAGGCCGCGCACGCGCTCGCTTTCATCGCCGCGGGCGGTCAACATGATGACGGGCAGGGTCCGGGTCGCCTCGCCGCGCGCCCGCATCCGTCGGCAGATTTCGAGGCCGGACACACCCGGCAGCATCCAGTCCAGGATGACCAGATCGGGCGGCGATTCGACGAGGCGCAATTCGGCCTCGTCGCCGCGCTCGACTCGGTCGACGACGAAGCCTTCCGCCTCGAGATTATAGGAAAGCAGCAGGCTCAAGGCCGCCTCGTCCTCGACGACGAGGATGCGCGGCGCGCTGACCGCGGTCGAACCGTGACGCGCCGGCGGCGCCGCACGGCCTTCGGCGGGAGGAGGCGTCACACCATTCATGGGCTGCGTCTCTGGCTCACATAGCTGCATGCGGCATGTCGGAGAACTGCGACGGGCCCTTCGGCCGATCCGTCGGCAAAGGCTCGCCGGTCACCAGGTAGACGACAGTTTCCGCAATATTGGTCGAATGATCGCCGATCCGCTCGATGTTCTTCGAGCAGAACAGAAGATGGGCGCAAAAGGAAATATTGCGCGGATCTTCCATCATGAAGGTCAGGAGATCGCGGAACACGGAGTCTTCGAGCGCGTCGAGCTCCACATCATTCGACCACACCATGCGGGCGCGCTCCGCATCGCGCAGCGCATAGGCGTCGAGCGCGTCCTTGAGCAGCATCGCCGCCGCCTCATGCATGGATTTGAGGCCGATGAGAGCGCGCGGAAACCGCGGCTCCGTCGACAGTTTGATCGAGCGCTTGGCAATGTTCTTGGCGAGATCGCCGACCCGCTCGAGATCCCCCGAGATCCGGATCGCGGCGATGATCTCGCGCAGATCGAGTGCCATCGGTTGCCGCCGTGCGATGGTCATGACGGCCTGCTCTTCGATATCGCGCTGCAACAAGTCGAGCCGCATATCGGTGGCAATCGTCGTATGGGCAAGATCCGTGTCGAGATTGGCGAGCGCATCCATCGCATCGCTCAACATCTTCTCCGCAATCCCGCCCATCTCGGCAATCTTGCGGCCGAGATCCTCGAGGTCCTTGTCGTAGGACTTGACTATGTGGTCGGACATTGGCTTTACCTCGCAGCTGACCGATCAGCCGAAACGGCCAGTGATGTAATGTTGCGTCTGTTGCTGCTCAGGCGACGTGAAGATATGCGACGTGTCGCCGAATTCGACGAGTTCGCCGAGATACATGAAGGCGGTATATTCGGAGACGCGCGCCGCCTGCTGCATGTTGTGCGTCACGATGACGATCGTATATTTTTCTTTCAACTCGTCGATCAGCTCCTCGACCTTGGCCGTCGAGATCGGATCTAGCGCCGAACAGGGTTCGTCGAAAAGAATGACTTCCGGCTGGATCGCAACCGTGCGCGCAATGCAAAGCCGCTGCTGCTGGCCGCCGGAAAGGGCGAGGCCGCTGGCTTTGAGGTTGCTGCGCACTTCTTCCCACAGGGCCGCGCCTTTCAGCGCGGTTTCCACCCGGTCGTCGAGCTCGCTCTTCGGCATCCTTTCATAAAGCCTGATGCCGAAAGCGATGTTTTCATAGATCGACATCGGGAAGGGCGTCGGTTTCTGGAACACCATGCCGACCCGCGCCCGAAGGAGATTGAGATCCTGCTTGGCATCGAGAATATTCTCGCCGTCGAGCAGGACTTCGCCTTCGGCATGCTGGCGCGGATAGAGATCATACATCCGGTTCAAAACGCGCAGCAGCGTGGACTTGCCGCAGCCCGAAGGCCCGATCAGCGCCGTCACCTTGTTCGCATAGAGCTGCATGTTGACGTTCTTCAGCGCCAGTTTGTCGCCGTAGAAGAACTGAAGGTTCTTGACCGAGATCTTGGTACGGAGATCGGGCTTGATCGAATTCGCCAACGTCATTGGGCGGCCTTTCGCGAACCGAGCATACGCGCCGTGATCGACAGTGTGAGCACGGCAAGAGTGATGAGAAGGGCACCGGCCCAAGCAAGCTTCTGCCAGTCGGCGTAAGGGCTGAGCGCGAACTGAAAGATCACGACCGGCAGGCTCGGCATGGGCTCATTGAGGTTGGCATCGAAAAACTGATTGTTGAGCGCGGTGAAGAGAAGTGGTGCCGTCTCGCCGCTGACGCGTGCCACGGCGAGGAGCATGCCGGTGATGAGACCCGCTTGCGCCGCTTTATAGGCGACTCGTCTGATGACGAGGGCGCGCGGCATGCCGAGTGCCGTGCCCGCCTCGCGCAACGCGCCGGGAACGAGCAGGAGCATGTCCTCGGTCGTGCGCACCACTACCGGCACGACGATCACGGCGAGCGCGACCGCGCCCGAGATGCCGGAAAAATGGCCCATCGGCGCGACCATGAGCTCATAGACGAACAGGCCGACGACAATCGAAGGGGCGCTCAGCAGAATGTCGTTGATGAAGCGCACCGTGGCGGCAAGATAGGTTCCGCGCCCATATTCGGCAAGATAGGTTCCGGCGAAGAGGCCGATCGGCGCGCCGATGAGGACGCCAAGGGCAGTCATGATCAGACTGCCGACGATGGCGTTGAGCAGGCCGCCGGCGCTGCCGGGCGGCGGCGTGTTCTGCGTGAAGACGGAGAGCGACATCCCGCCGAGGCCTTCCCCTACCAAGGCAAACAGGATGATGGCGAGCCAGGCAATCCCGAAGATCGCCGAACTGTAATAAAGCACCACCGACACACGATCGCGACGGCGGCGGCCTTCATAGATCTTCATGCCGCGCATGATTATCCCCGTGCCTTGAGTTCGATCCGCATCAGCATGTAGCGCGCTATAGCGAGGACGAAGAATGTGATCACGAACAGGATGAGGCCGAGCTCGATAAGCGAGGAGGTGTAGAGATCGCCGACGGCCTCGGTGAATTCATTGGCGATCTTTGCCGAAATCGTGGTGCCGGGCGCAAGCAGGGAGCCTGTGATGCGGTCCGCATTGCCGATGACGAAGGTGACCGCCATCGTCTCGCCCAGCGCGCGCCCCAGCGCCAGCATCGCGCCGCCGATGACGCCGGCGCGCGTATAGGGGATCACCACTTTGCCGACGACCTCCGAGGTCGTGCAGCCGACGCCATAGGCCGCCTCCTTCAACATCGGCGGCACGGTTTCGAACACATCGCGCGAGATCGACGAGATGTAGGGCAGGACCATGATGGCGAGAACAATGCCGGCGGTGAGTATGCCGATGCCATAGGGCGGCCCGGAAAAGAGAAAGGACAGACCCGGGATCGGTCCGAAGACCGCGATCAGAGGCGGCTGCACATATTGCTGCAAGAAAGGCGCAAAAATGAACAGGCCCCAGATGCCGTAAATGATCGAAGGGATGCCGGCCAGAAGCTCGACCGCTATGCCGATGGGCCGCTTCAGCCTCTCCGGGCATAGCTCCGTCAGGAAGATCGCGATGCCCATTCCAATGGGAACCGCAAACAGCATGGCAATGGCAGAGGTGACGAGCGTGCCATAGATGGAGGGCAAGGCGCCGAAGCGCTCCGTTACCGGGTTCCACACCTCGGAGACGAGAAAACCGAAACCGAATGCCTTCATCGCCGGCAACGAGCCGACAAACAGAGAAAGGATGACGCCGCCAAGGAGAATCAGGACGCCTACCGCCGCGGCCAGAGTCGACCCATGAAAGAAAATGTCTTGAAGCTTGAACGAACGCAGCGCCTGCGTCCGCTGGCCGGCAGTTTTATGGGCCACTCGGCCGCTCTCCACCGCTACGTCTGCCAAGGTCGTCGTCTCCAAGACTTGTACAGCAAATTTCTAGACGCCACCAATGCGAAGCGGCGTTTTCTGGCGCGCAAACAGGGACGCCATCGCTGAGACGGGAAGGGTCGCAAAGCGGCCCTTCCCGAAAGGCCATGCTCAGTTCATCAGCTCTTTGGTGTTGATGCCCGAGATGTCCGCAGCCCACATTTTTTTGATTTCGGCTTTGACATTCGCCGGCAGCGGCACGTAGACGAGCTCTTCGGCCATCTTGTCGCCCGTGGCATAGGCCCAGGCGAAGAACTTCAGAGCCGCGGTGACGGCAACGGGATCCCGCGGCTTCTTGTGGACGAGGATGAAGGTCGCGCCGGCGATCGGCCAAGAGTTCGGGGCCAGGCTGGTTCGTCAGGATTAGATAAAAGCTGTCGGCATGGGCCCAATCCGCATGGGCAGCGGCGGCTTGGAAGGTCGCAGCCGTCGGCGCAACAGCCTTGCCGTCCTTGTTGATGACCTTGATGTAGGTCATGTTGTTTTGCAGGACGTAGGCATATTCGTTGTAGCCGATCGCGCCTTTCGTCTGGATGACATTGTTGGCGACGCCTTCATTGCCCTTGGCGCCGATGCCGACTGGCCAGTCGACGGAAGTGCTGGCACCGACATTGGTCTTCCAGGTGGGGCTCACCTTGGAAAGATAGTTCGTCCAGATGAAGGTCGTTCCCGACCCGTCGGAGCGGTGCACGATGGCGATCGCCATCGAAGGCAGCTTCACATTCGGGTTGAGCTTCTTGATCGCCGGATCGTCCCAGCTCTTGATCTCGCCGAGATAGATCTTGGCCAGCGTCGGACCGTCGAGCACCAATTCGCCGGGCTTGATGCCAGGCAGATTGGCGGTCGGCACGTCGCCGCCGACTACGGTCGGGAACTGAACGAGGCCAGCCTTGCTCAGAACCTTGGGCTCCAATGGCATGTCGGAGGCGCCAAAGGTGACCGTATTCGCCTTGATCTGCGCGATGCCGCCGCCGGAGCCGATGGATTGATAGTTGAGGCCGATGCCGGTCGCCTTCTTATAGGCCTCCGCCCATTTCGCGTAGATCGGATAAGGGAAGGTGGCGCCCGCACCCGAAATATCGGCCGCCTTGGCGCCCATGGTGGTGAAAGTTGCCACGGCCGCAACCAGCGCCGTACGCACGAGGATGTTCAACATTGTCTTGCCTCTCGAGGCTCATGTGGACAGCGACGCACCGGCCCGAACTCGCCGAGAGCCATGGCTCTCAATCCAAAGGGTCAGGGCATATTCGAACGGTTAACTCTTACTTCGCCCGAAAATGCTCTTCGCGGCCGCGCGTCGGCAGGACCCTAGGGGGAGCCCGAGAAGCAATAACGACAATCTCATGACAGTTAAATGACACGTCCCAGCCCGCACGTCAGCTGGCCTCGAACAGCGGCAGAAAGACGCTGAAGCTCGTCCCTTCCCCGAGCTTCGATTCAATGTTCAGGCGGCCGCGGTGGCGGGCGACGATGTGCTTCACGATCGCGAGGCCGAGACCTGTTCCCCCTTTGGCGCGGCTGTCTCGAACATCGACGCGGTAGAATTGTTCGGTCAGCCGCGGCAGATGTTCAGGCGCGATGCCCGGCCCATAGTCGCGGATGGTCAGCACGGCCTGCAGCCCCTGGATCGCGATGAAAATATCCACAGTATTGTTTTGCGCCGCAGCGTCGGCGGCGCCATATTTGATGGCGTTTTGGACGAGATTTTCGGCAACTCTGAGGAGTTCGTCGCGATCGCCCGCGACGACGGCCGCGGCGGGCGCCGTGATGTTCAATTCGACCTGCCGGTCATACGCCATGGGCGACAAAGTATCGACGATATGGCGCAAGATGCCGACGAGATCGACCGGCGTGTCGGGGCGAACGTGAAGATGCTGCTCGATCCGCGACAGCGAGAGCAGATCATCGACGAGGCGCGACATTCTTTGCGCCTGCTCCCGCATGATCGCGAGAAATTTGATTCGTGCGGCCGCGTCGTCGCGCGCTGGCCCTTGCAATGTCTCGACAAATCCGAGCAGCGAGGCGAGCGGCGTGCGCAGCTCATGGCTGGCATTGGCGACGAAATCGACCCGCATGCGCTCGAGCCGGCGCGCCTCCGTCAAATCATGCAGCGACAGGATCAGGATCGGCTCGAAGACATCGCCGCCGAAGGGCGCGATGCTGACTTCGAAGGAACGCTCGACCGGCACCTTTTCGAGCCAGATCACCCGCTCGCCGCGGCCGGAGTCGCGCACCCGGACGACGGAGTCGAGCACATCCGGCGAACGCAGGCTGCGCGCCAGAAGCTCATCCCTGCGCAGGCTCGGCAGAAGCGCCCGTGCCGCCGCATTGGCGGCAATCACGCGGTCGTCCTCGCCGATGACCAAAGTCGCCTCCGGCAGAGCTTCGAGCAGACCACGGATCAGCGAGCGGTCGCGCTGTAGGATATCCTCTTGCATACGCATCGCCAGACCGAGACCTAGAGCATGTTCCGAAAAAATTGCACGACTTTTTCGATAAGAACATGCTCCGCTTTATTGATTTTGAGCGTTTTCTGATCGGATGATTTCATCCGATCAGAAAACGCTCTAGGGCCGCGGCCCTGCTGAGCGCCTACACCCTCACGCTTTCGCTTTAAGCGCGCTGTGCGAGATTGCAAGCGAGGCAATGCCCGACGCACCGAAGGCCGGGCGCGACTCGGAGGCAGACGTCAGATCTCGCGGCCCGGCTCCCAGAGCGTGTCGCCTGCATCGTGACGATTGATGTGGCGCGCGGCGACGAAGAGGAAATCCGACAGGCGGTTGATATATTTGAGGGCTGGCGCGGCGACCTTTTCGTGCGGCGCGGCGGTGAGCGCCACCATCAGCCGCTCGGCGCGGCGGACGACGGCGCGGGCGACATGCAGCGCCGCTCCGGCCTGCGAACCGCCCGGCAAAATAAAGGAGGCGAGCGGCGGAAGATCGGCGTTCAGCCTGTCGATCTCGCGTTCCAACCGGTCGACTTGCGATTGCCGCACGCGCAGCTTTCCCGTTTCGCCCTCGGTTTCGGGCACGCAGAGATCGGCGCCGAGATCGAACAAATCATTTTGGATCGCGACCAATGTCTCGGCAAGCGCGACTCCCGCCGCCAGATCGGAAAGCGCCGCGCGCGCAACGCCAATGAAGCTATTCGCCTCGTCGACCGTGCCATAGGCCTCGATCCGCAGATCGTCCTTGCGGCGCCGCTCGCCGGAGCCGAGCGCCGTCGTGCCCGCATCGCCGCTGCGCGTATAGATCTTATTGAGGGTCACCATGGCTCCAAATGCTCGGCTCGAGTGCGGAGATATAGCACCGAATGATGGAAAGGATCGCCAGGAATTGCAAGCCGAGCGCCAACGCATGAGCTTTTGCGAAAGATTCGGGCGCGGGCGGGCGCGGGCCGAAGGTCTTCGCCGCAGCCGTTCAATAGCGCCGCAGCAACCGCTCGAGATAGTCCATCTCTTCGCGCGGGCGCGAGGGATCGGCGAGCCTTCTGCGCAATTCTTCGAGCACACGCTGCGCCCTCTGCGCCGCCGGCATGCCCATCGGATCGTAGCGCGAATAGGGATTGAAGGCGGGATCGCCGCCCATCGGCCGCCCGAGAGGATCGGTGCCGCCCTCTTGCTCGGCCTGCGGCGAACCCTCTTCGCCCTCGCCATTGCCTTGGCCCTGCATGCGTTGGGCAAGCTGCTCGGCGCCGCGGTGCAGCGCCTCCAGGGCGCGGCCTTGCGCATCGACCGCGGCGCTGCTGCCCTGCTCGCCTCGGCCGAGAGCCTTTTCGGCCTGCTGCATGGCGTGGCCGGCGTCAGCGAGACCTTGCTCGCCCTGTCCGGTCTGCTGCAAGCGCTTCTGCAATTGCTCGAGCTGGTTGCGCAGGGCCTGCTGGCGCTGGCGCAGATCCTCGCTGTCTTGGGCTTCGTCCTGGCTGCCGTCCTGGCCGCCGCGGCCCTGCGGGCCTTGCATCTCGCCCTGCTGATTCTCGCCTTGCGCTCCTTGTTCGCCCAAGCCTTGTTCGCCTTGGCCCTGCTGGCTCTGCTGTTGGCGATGGGTGTCGTCGCGCAAATTTTGCTGGTCGCGCATCATCTTGTCGAGCTGATTGAGGGCGCGGCTCATCTCGCGCCGCGCGGGATCGGCCGGACGCCGTCCCGCCATTTCCAGATTGTCGAGCGTGTTCTGCAATTGCTCGAGCATCTTCTGCGCATTGGCGCGGTCGCCGGCGCGCGCCATCTGCTGCATCCGATCGAGCATCGACTGCAGATCCTTGCGCGAAATCGCCTGGGGACCGTCTTGCCCCGATGCGGATTGATCCTGGCCATTGCGCTCGCGCTGCTGCTGGCGGGCGAATTCGTTCAAGAATTTGTCCATCGCCTCGCGCAAATTCTCGGTCAATTTGCGGATCTCTTGATCCGATGCGTTGCGCTGCAGGGCGTCGCGCAATTGCTGTTCGGCCGCGCGCAGCTCCCGTTCGGCCACCGAGAGATCGCCATTTTCGATCTGCAGCGCCATCTTCCAGAGAAAATCCGCGACCGCGAGAATATCGGCGTCGCTTCCGGCTTGCCGCAGCATGTTTGAGGCGACATCGAGGCCGAGATAGACGGAGGCATTCGTCGAGAAGACCGCCGGCGCGATCATCAAGGCTTCGAGCGCCGTCTCCACCCGGCTCTTTTCATCGGGGAAGAGCACGAGATCGCGCCTTTGCTCGGCGAGCGCGCGCGCGAGCGGCTTGCTGAAATGCTTTTGCGGCAAGGTGATTTCGATCGGAACGCTCTTGCCTTCGTTGCCGCCGCCATCATGCGCCGTGAGCGTCATCTTCACCCGCGCCCCGGCCCAGGGATGATCGGAAAGATCGACGGTCGTTTCGGTTTCGCCCAATCCGCCCGGTCCCGGCGGCAAGGCGAGGCTCGCGCGCGGCGGCCCGACGAGCGAGCGCAGCCGCCCCTTCGCTCCCTCGAGGCTCGGATCGACGAAATCGGCCTGCGCGGAGCCGACGCCGTAATCATCCTCGATCTTATAGGAGAGGGTGAGACTGCCGCGGAGATTGGCCCTGGGCGCATCGGTCAATTCGATCCGCGGCGGCTTGTCGGGAATGACGGCGAGGTCGAAGACGCCGAGCAAGGCGCCGGAATGTTTTATGCCGAGCCGCGCATCGCCGATCAGCACCAGCCGGCGTTCATGATCGTCCGGCAGCGGCTTGGCTACAGTCTTGGCCGCAGTCTTGGCCGCCGCGCTCTTACCGACGGCTTGTGTGCCGGCCTTCGCCGCTTCGAGCCCGCCCTTTGTCTCGAGCCGCAGATCGCCGCCCGAGGCGCGCACGATGACGGTCGAGCCGATCGGCACCGCGATCTTCTTCGGGTGATCGATGTTCTTGGCTTCGGCGGTCCCGAGGTTCAGGAGCACCGGCGGCCGGCCGGTGTAAAGCGGCGGATCGATCCAGGCATCCACTCGATAGCCGCCGCTCGGAATGGAGCTGTCGTGCCAGTCGAAGGCGCTGGCGACGCGGGCATATTTTTCCGGCCCCGCGACAAAGGCGCTGGCGATGAGCGCCACGAGCACGCCGGCGCGCAAGGCATAGCGGTCGAAATCGACCATTCGAGGCGAAGGCAGGCCTGCCCGCAAAGCTGCGACATTGCGCGCCAGGCGCTGCCGGTGCAGCGCCCAAAGCGCCTGCGTCGTCGGATCATCGCCGGCATTGGCGAGCGCATCCTCGAGGCCGGACGCAGGCCTGTGCGCAAGCCCGGAATCGCGGTCGATGCGGTTCAGCGCCGCCTTGCGCGAGGGCCGTCCCAGCCTGACCCAGGGCAGAAGCGAAACCGCCAGGCCGAGCCCGAAGAGCGTCACTCCCGCAATCCGCCAGACCCGCGTCACTTCGAGCCAAAGGCCGGCAAAGGACAGAGCGAGGAACAGGCCGATGACGAGGAGGGGCGGCAGAAGGGCGCGCCAGAGCACCTCCCAGAACAGCGCCGCGCGCGCCAGAGTGACCAGCCTGTCGAGGCGGCGCGAAAACGCCGCATCAGACGCTGGCCCGGCCTTCTGCTCTTTGTTGTTCTTTTCGCTCAATCAAAGCTCCAGATGGCGGCGCGCCGGCATTTCTCAGCGCGAAATGCATAGAGCATCCGCTTTAAAGCGAAATCGCTTGAAAGCGGATAAGATGCTCAAGATTCAAAATGCTAGAGCATCGTTCAAGCGCAAAACCGTTTACACTTTTGCGCACGATGCTCTGGGCCGACCAATCATCGACCGCAATTTGCATGAGGCGAAGCCAATCCACTGTTGGCCGCAAGCTCCGCACGCCAGCGATTTGTGCTTCTTGGTCCATCGGCTCCGGTTGGTCCATCGGCTCCGGCAGCGGCCAAGCTCTTCGGGCGCCAAAGTTCTAAAATAGCATCGCCATCGCCACCCACCAGAGCGAGCGGCAACATTCATTCCAACCACGCCGGAATTTTGTCGAGGCCGATCAAATCGGCGTAGCTGCCGCGCGGCCGAATCACAGCATATTCGCCGCCCTTGACCAGGACTTCCGGCACGAGCAGGCGGGAATTATAGGTGCCGGCCTGCACCGCGCCATAGGCGCCCGCCGACATGATCGCCAAAAGATCGCCCTCCCGCGGCGCCGCCATCTCGCGGGCAAGCGCAAGATAATCGCCCGTCTCGCAGACCGGGCCGACGACATCGGCGATGATCTTTTCCCGCCCTGGCGCCGGAGCGCGGACGGGGAGGATCTCATGATAGGCATCATAGAGCGTCGGGCGGATGAGATCGTTCATCGCCGCATCGACGATCACGAAGCGTTTGGCCTCGCCGATCTTCACGTAGAGGACGCGCGTCACCAATATTCCGGCATTGCCGACGATGAGGCGGCCCGGCTCGAAGATCAGCCGGCAGCCGAGATTGCCGAGCCGACGCTTGACGACCTCGGCATAGCGCAGCGGATGGAACGTCTCCGGATCATCGCCCTCCCCATAGGGAATGCCGAGGCCGCCGCCGAGATCGACATGGTCGATCCTATGGCCGTCTTCCCGGAGCGCGAGGAGGAAATCGGCGACGAGGGCGAAGGCATTGTCGAAGGGCTCGAGCCTGGTGATCTGCGAACCGATATGCATGTCGAGGCCGGTGACCTCCACGCCCGGCAGAGCCGCCGCCTCGCGATAGACCTCGCGGGCAGAGGAAATCGGAATGCCGAATTTGTTTTCCGCTTTGCCGGTCGCGATCTTGGCATGGGTTCTCGCATCGACATCTGGATTGACGCGCAAGGCGATCCGCGCCTTTTGGTTTCGCGAGGCCGCCAGGGCCGACAATGCCCGCAGCTCCGGCTCCGATTCGACATTGAAGCAGAGAATACCCTCGTCGAGGGCATAGGCCATCTCCTCCCTCGTCTTGCCGACGCCGGAAAAAGTGATCCTGTCGGCGCCGACTCCGGCGGCGCGGGCGCGGCGCAGCTCGCCTTCGGAGACGACATCCATGCCGGCGCCGAGCCGCGCCAGAGTGGTGAGCACCGCCTGGTTGGAATTGGCTTTCACCGCATAGCAGACGAGCGTCGAAAGCCCCTCGAAAGCGGCTTTGAAGACCTCGTAATGGCGCGTCAGGGTCGCCGAGGAATAGCAATAGAAAGGCGTGCCGACCGCCGCGGCGAGACTCACGATGTCGACATCCTCGGCATGCATCACGCCATTCTTCAGGCCGAAATGATGCATCGACGGGTCAATTCACCAAAGGGTCGAGAAAGAAGGATTTGTAGGCCGGTGTCGTCGCGGGGGGCTTTGCGGGTTTGGCCGCCTGCCCCGGACTCGTGCCGGACGCCGTTGTCGCGGCCGCATCGGCGGTGGCGGTGGGCTGAGTTGCCGCCGGTGTGGCAGCCTGGCTGTCCGGCGTGCCCGGCGGCAGCTCGAGCGGCCCGCGCCGGCCGCAGCCGGCGAGCGCCAGCACCAGCACTGCCAGGCAGAGGGCTCCTCCGAGCTTACGAAGAAAGGGCTGAATCACGCAAAGGCTCCGGCAAGGGCGCGCTCCTATATAGACGAAGCGGCAAGGGCGCGAAAGCGCAGACGGGATTTTCGCCGCGAAAGGCCGAAGGTGTGTCTGCGGCGAAACCGGCCACTGTGCTAATCTTCTCTCCCCAAGAGCGTCAGCCAGCGGCGTGCCTGCGCCTCGACATTCTCGGGCGCCGTGCCGCCATAGCTCGTGCGGCTTTTGACGGAATTCTCGACGCCGAGCACGGCGAAGACGTCCTTGGTGATGCGCGGCTCCTCCGCCTGCATCTCGGCAAGGCTCAGCTCTTCGAGACCGACGCCTTTTTCCGCCGCCAGCGCCACCAGCCGGCCGGTCACATGATGCGCCTCGCGGAAGGGCATGCCGAGGCTGCGCACCAGCCAATCGGCGAGATCGGTCGCGGTCGCAAAGCCGGCGCCGGCCGCCGCCTTCATGCGGGCGAGATCGGGCGCGCAATCGCGCACCATGCCGGTCATGGCGGCAAGACAAAGCGAGAGGCTTTCGAGCGCATCGAAAGTGCCTTCCTTATCCTCCTGCATATCCTTGGAATAGGCGAGCGGCAGGCCCTTCATGACGATCAGGAGCCCGGCGAGCGCGCCGATGATGCGGCCCGATTTGCCGCGCACCAGTTCGGCTGCATCGGGGTTGCGCTTCTGCGGCATGATCGAAGAGCCGGTCGAAAACCGGTCCGACAGGCGCAGAAAGCCGAATTGCGGCGTCGCCCAAATGACGATCTCCTCGGCGAAACGCGACAGATGCATGGCGCAGATCGCGGCCGCGGCGAGGGCCTCGATGACGAAGTCGCGATCCGACACGCTGTCGAGCGAATTGGCGGTCGGCCGATCGAAGCCGAGCGCCGCCGCTGTCATGGCGCGATCGATGGGAAACGAGGTGCCGGCGAGCGCCGCGGCGCCGAGCGGGCATTCATTGAGCCTTGCCCGCGCATCCGTGAAACGCGAGCGGTCGCGGCCCAACATTTCGACATAGGCGAGCAGATGATGGCCGAAAGTGACCGGCTGGGCCGGCTGCATATGGGTGAAGCCCGGCATCACGGCGCCGGCATAAACGAGCGCCGTTTCGGCGAGCGCGATCTGCAGGGCCTCGATTTGCCTATCGAGCGCATCGATGGTGGCGCGAATATAGAGGCGGAAATCTACCGCCACTTGATCATTGCGCGAGCGCGCCGTATGCAGCCGCCCGGCGGCCGGCCCGACCAGAATCGCGAGCCGCGCTTCGATATTCATATGGATGTCTTCGAGGGCGCGCGAAAACTCAAAATTTCCGCTCTCGATTTCGCCACGGACTTCGATTAAAGCCTCGCTGATCGCCAGGGCGTCGGCCTCGGCGATGATCCCGGTCTTTGCCAGCATGGCGACATGGGCGAGCGAGCCGGAAATGTCATAATCGGCGAGCTTGCGGTCGAAGCCGATCGAGGCATTGATCTCCTCCATAACCTCGTCGGGGCCGCTTTCGAAGCGCCCGCCCCACATTTTGTTGCTCATGATCTCAAGCTCTCACAGTCTCGCGCTCTCTGATAGGGTCAAGCCGGAATGACAGAAGAAGATGCACGTTCGGGCGAAACGTCGGCCCGAATTCGCTTCCTTGTTCCCCTCACCGCCGTCGCCGCGGTCGCCGCAGCCTTGGCCTTTCTATACGCGACGAAAGCGTTTCATCGCAATGAAGCGGCTCCCGAGGCCAAGGCCTGCCTGGCGAGCCAAGCGGTTGTGGCGCGTCTGAAGCCGCTGGTACATGGCGAAGTCGCGGCTTTGGCACTGGCCAGTTCGCCGCGGCCGATGCCGGAGGTCACATTCGCGGGTCCGGACGGCAAAGAGGTTAAGCTCTCGGATTTCCGCGGCCGCGATCTTCTCCTGAACCTCTGGGCGACCTGGTGTATCCCCTGCCGGGCAGAGATGCCGGCGCTCGACCGGCTCGAGGCGAAGCGCGGCGGGCCCGATTTCAAAGTCGTCGCGATCAATATCGATACGGCAGGGCTCGATCGGCCGAAAGCCTTTCTGCACGAGATCGGCGTGAAAAATCTCACCTTTTATGCGGACACCAAGGCCGATGTCTTCGAGACCCTGAAACAGGATGGCAAAGTGCTGGGCCTGCCGACGACCATATTGGTCGGCAAGGACGGCTGTGCGATCGGCACGATGGCCGGGCCGGCGAAATGGGATTCCGACGAGGCGCTGGCCCTCCTCAACGCCGAAAAGGGATAGAGCATGATCCCGAAAAGTTGCAGACTTTTCGGATCAGATCATGCGTTGAAGCAACGAGTCAGAGCGCCGGTCGCGCTGCCAGCGGCAGGGATCTCGCCTCGCTGAGCGCCGTGTCGAACGCGCGTGTTTGAAGCGCATGTCGGGCTCATCAAGGCCGCTTTTTGCCTGCGGGCCGACAAAAAATAAAGCCGCGGCCCTGGGTCAGGGTCGCGGCTCACGTGATCGGTCGGACAGAAGGGCTCTCGCGCTCTAAGTCTTTATTTCAACGCATGATCTCATCCGAAAAGTCTGCAACTTTTCGGGATCATGCTCTAGCCCTGCTGAATGGCCGAGAGCACCCAGCCCTCGGGGCCGGAACCCGCCGGGCGGACAAAGGTCCAGACCTCGGTCGCCTCTCCGGGCATGTTGGGATCGCCCGAGACGATTTTGCCGCTCGCCCGATCGACCATTGTGTCGACGAGCGAGAAGCGCATGGCGACAGTGGCATATTCGGCGCCGCCCTCGCGCCAAGCCTCGGCGAGATCGCCTTTGATGAGCCGCGTCCCGGCGATGCGGTTGACGACGCCGCGGTGCGCATTGCCGGCAAACTCTTCGCCGAAATAGCCTGCCATTTCCGGCGTCGCCAAACGACGCAGACGATCGAGATCCTCGTCGCTGAAGGCGCTCTCGACTTCGCCGAGCCGGCGCTCGAAGGCATTATAGTCCTCGGCATAGATCTCGAGCGGAGCACCGCCGCCCGTCCCGCCAAAGCCCGGCTGCGGCCCGGCGCCGACATAGGACGAATCCTGCGGACCGCCGAAAAAGGCCGGCTGGCGATTGCGGAAATAGTTCAGGGCGAAGCGCACCAGAAGATAGAGAAGACCGATCTGGATCAGAAGGCCGAGGAAGGATGAGCCGCCGCCGAGGCCGCCGAAGAAGCCATGGCCGAACAGCATGCCGAGGAGCCCGGCGCCGAGGAAGCCGCCCAGCAGGCCACCGAAGAGGCCATGGCCGAAGCCGCCGCCGAAGAGGCCCGGCGAGCGCATTCCATTATTTTGCCGGAAGAAGCCCTGATTCGGCGTCGTCGAGCGCTGGATCGGCGCCGCTGACGTCATCGGCGGCGAAATGAAAGTGTGGCTGCCGCGGCTGCCCATGGAAAAACCGCCACCGGCGCGCGCCAAGGCGTCGCCCGCGGCGCCGAGGCTGAGCAGCGCGGCGAGCAAAAGGATGAAAGTCTTCGAACGAAACGACATGTGGAGATCCTGCTGAACCGGGCGAGCTTCGCCCAGCCGCCTCAATATGGGAAGTGGGGCGCCAAACTGCAAAGAGGCCCTCCGAAAGGGTCGGCAGGGCAATCGCGCCGCGATCCGAAGGCCCGCGCAGATGCGAATTGGTCAGATTGTTCCGGAAAGATTAAAACGGCTCCATGATTCACAAACATCCGTTTTTCGGGCAAGGCCGTTTCGGCGAGGCCAGGCGCGGCTATCATCATGGGCGGTTGAAGGACGCGCTCGTCGAAGCGGCTCGCGCCCTGATCGCCGAGCATGGGCCGGCGGGCTTCACCCTCGCCGAGGCGGCAAAGCTCGTCGGCGTGACGGCGGCGGCACCCTATCGGCATTTTGCCGATCGCAACGAACTCATCGGCGAGCTGGCGCGGCGGGGCTTCGAGCTTTTCGGCGAGCGGCTGGCCGGTGCCTGGGACGAGGGACGGCCCGATGCGCGCGCCGCGCTCAAACGCATGGGCCGGGCCTATCTCGCCTTTGCGACCGCCGAGCCCGGGCTGTATTCCGCCATGTTCGACGAGGTCAGACATCTACGCCAACCGCTCTCCTGCGCCGCGGCCGACAAGGCCTTCGAAGGTCTCGGGCGCGCTGCCGCAGCGGTGCTGGCGGACGCCAATGTCAACCCGGCCAATGTCAGCCCGACCGATGTGCGGCGCCTCGCTTTCGAAATCTGGGCGCTGTCGCATGGCACGGCGATGCTGGCGGTCGCCGGCCATTTCGATTCCAAGCGCGGCGACGACCCGGCGACGATCCTCGAACAGGGCGTCGAGGCCCTGATCGAACTCGGCGCTCAAGCGCGCGAAGGGGTGAGCTTGCACCTGCGGCTCTTCCTAAGGCCACAGCCCTTGTCCAGCGGCATCGCGGGCTTGTCCCGGCCGTGAAGAGAAAACCAACGGAACCAGCAGAAGAAATTGTATGGCCCCACATGCGGCCGCCCCCGAGCTCTTGCCCCCTCGACAATCCGCCAATGTCAATGTAACATATTTTTACATCGCGGCCTGGTCGAGAACCATGTGGCCGCCATGGAGGAGAACAATGAGCGTCTATTCAGACACTTACCGCCAGAGCTCGAATCCCAACGGCGGGCCGCAGATGCACCCGAGCTGCGGCTTGGGCTGGAAGCCGATCGAGATCCTCGCGATGATCCTCGGCTTCATCGTCTTCTGGCCCATCGGCCTCGCGATCCTCTTGGCCAAGATCTGGCAGAAGAAAAGCGCCTTCGCCGGTGACATTCCGAGCTTCGTCGAGGCGAAGTTCCGCGAGAAATGGCAAGAGAAGTGGGAGAGAAAAATGCGGCGTCATTGGGCCTGCCGCGGCAGAAGCGAATTCGGCGGACGGCATTGGGAGTTTGGCATGCGCTCGTCCGGCAATCTCGCCTTCGACGAATGGCGCGAAGCCGAACTCGCCCGCCTCGAAGAGGAGCGGCAAAAGCTTCTCGCCGCCGAGCGCGAATTCGCCGAATTCATGGACAATCTCCGCCGCGCCAAGGACCGCGAGGAATTCGACCGTTTCATGACAGCGCGCCGCAATCGGCCGACCGAAGGCGGCGCGTCCGCGCATCCTTCCGCGTGAATTTCGCCTCTGTATGATCTCACCCGGCGCCGCCTGTCACTCGGGCGGCGCGGAGCGCAGTTTCTTCGCAGCGCCGCGTTTGACCTTGGTGTCGACGCGGCGTTTCTGCGAGGCGAGCGTCGGCCGCGTCGCAATGCGCCGCTTCGGCCGCTCTGCCGCCTTGGCGATCAGCTGCCGCAATCTTTCCAACGCGTCTTCGCGATTGCGTTCCTGCGAGCGGAAGCGCTGCGCGGAGAGAACGAGCACGCCCTCTTGGGTCAGGCGGCTGCCGGCGAGCTTCTCGAGCCGGCGCTTCACATCCTCGGGCAGCGACGGCGAATGGCGCACATCGAAGCGCAATTGCACCGCCGTTTCGACCTTATTGACGTTCTGCCCGCCCGGGCCGGAAGCGCGCAGAAAGGCGAAACTGATTTCTGAATCATCGATCGCCAAGCCCGGCGCAATCGCAAAACTCGGCATCGCTTCCTCGCCTCAAAGTCTGAGCGAATAAAACACACTTTCGGCGGACTGAAAGTCCGCGGTCCGGACCGCGGATCTCCTGATCCGCATCTTAATTCCCGGCAATACAATGGGCGCGGGCCACAACAACGCTCGAATGCGAAGCGTTAACCTCGTTATTTTAACGGCGCTTAAGAAATTTCGCGCAAGTTTAGTAAATGGCGCGTCGCGTTCCGCCGTTTGCCGCCTTTGCGGCCGTCCTCCTCTTGCTCGCCGGCTGCTCCAATTTCGGGCGCGCGCGGCGGCCAGCGTGGCGGACCCAGGCCGAGGACGCCTGCATCGCCTCGCGTCTCATCCATCTCTCCGCCTATGTCGAGCCAGAGCATGAAATCGACGGCCCCGGCATTTGCGGCTTGACACGGCCTTTCAGGGTCACGGCACTTCTCGACGGCGCGGTCACATTGAACGGGCATTATACGCTCGATTGCCCGATGATCGCGGCATTGAACAATTGGCTGCGCGACGTCGTCGAGCCGGCAGCACAGACGCGGTTCAACGAGCGCGTCGTCGAAATTACCAGCATGGGCTCCTATAGCTGCCGCGGCATCAACGGCATGGCCGGCGCGCGCCTCTCCGAACATGCCTTCGGCAATGCCATCGACATCGGCGGCTTCCGCCTCGCCGACGGCCGCCTCATCACGGTCGTCCACGACTGGACCCGCGGCGATCCGGCGGCGGAAGCCTTTCTACGCGATGTCGATGGCGGCGCCTGTTCCTATTTCACCACGGTGCTGGGGCCGGGCTACAATATTTTTCATTACAATCATTTTCACGTCGATCTCGCGATGCGCGGCAATAGATCGACCGGCCCGCGCCGCGCCTGCCGGCCGATGCCGCATTTCGCGCCGCCCGCGGCAACGCCCGATGGGCTGCCGGAGCCGCCGCCGTTCGATGAGGATCTCGATATCTCGCAAGCCGGCGCGGCCGGTGCGCAGGCGCTGGCGCTGCATGGACCGGGCGGCGCGCTCGACGCTTCGGTGCCGCCGCAAGCACCAATATCGCCGCCGGCCGCCATCGCCGGCTACAGCCCCGCGCCTCAGCACGGTACGCCGCGCGAGGACGGCGGCTCGGCTCCTGAGGGCCGGCCCGCCGATTGGGATCTGACGTCTTCGGATTTGAGGTAGAGGGACAGGTCGTACAGGCGCGTCATGCGCGGACTTGATCCGCGCATCCAGGAACGCAGTGAGTGAACGAGACGCGAATATCGACACTCGGAGCAAGGTCTATCAAGTCCGCCTGGATGCGCGGATCAAGTCCGCGCATGACGCACCCCCTTTTATCCCTCGGCTTCCTTGGCCTCGGCCTTTTCCTTGGCTTCGAGATCTTCGCCCGTCGTCTGATCGACAACGCGCATCGAGAGCCGCACCTTGCCGCGCTCGTCAAAGCCCAAAAGCTTCACTTTGACCTTGTCGCCTTCCTTCACCACATCGGTCGTCTTGGCGACTCGGCCTTTGGAGAGCTGGGAAATATGGACGAGCCCATCCTTCGAGCCGAAGAAATTCACGAAGGCGCCGAAATCGACGACCTTCACCACGGTGCCATCATAGATCTGGCCGATCTCCGGCTCGCTCGCTATGGATTTGATCCAATTGATCGCCGCCTTGATCGAATTGGCATCGGCGGAGGCGATCTTCACCGTCCCGTCGTCCTCGATATTGATCTTGGCGCCGGTCTTTTCGACGATCTCGCGGATCACCTTGCCGCCGGTGCCGATCACTTCGCGGATCTTGTCGGTCGGGATCTTCATCGTCTCGATGCGCGGCGCGAATTCACCGAGCTCGGCCCGCGCGCTCGTCAAGGCCTTGGCCATCTCGTTCAAGATATGCAGCCGGCCTTCTTTCGCCTGGCCGAGCGCGACGCGCATGATCTCTTCGTTGATGCCGGCGATCTTGATGTCCATCTGCAGCGAGGTGACCCCCTCTTCCGTGCCGGCGACCTTGAAGTCCATGTCACCCAAATGATCCTCATCGCCCAGAATGTCGGAGAGCACGGCATAGCGCGTCCCTTCGAGGATGAGGCCCATGGCAATGCCGGCGGTGGGCCGCTTCAACGGCACGCCGGCATCCATCAAAGCGAGCGAAGAGCCGCAGACCGTCGCCATGGAGGAGGAGCCGTTCGATTCGGTGATCTCCGAGACGACGCGCAGCGTATAAGGAAATTCAGCGGGTGTCGGCAGCATCGGATGGATGGCGCGCCAGGCGAGCTTGCCATGGCCGATCTCGCGCCGCCCCGGCGAGCCCATGCGGCCCGTTTCGCCGACCGAATAGGGCGGGAAATTATAATGGAGGAGGAAACGCTCCTTATAGGTCCCCTCAAGACTGTCGACGAATTGTTCGTCCTCGGCCGTGCCAAGCGTGGCGACGACAAGCGCCTGGGTCTCGCCGCGGGTGAAGAGCGCCGAGCCATGGGTGCGCGGGAGCACGCCCACTTGCGCGAGGATCGGCCGCACTTTCTTCTCATCGCGGCCGTCGATCCTTATTCCGGTATCGAGGATGTTCCAGCGCACCACTTTCGCCTGCAGATCATGAAAGACGCTGGCGACCGCCTCGCGCGAGAATTGCGGCTCCGCGCCTTCCGGAAAGAGCGCCGCAACGACTTTGGCGCGCGCGGCGTCGACCGCCTCATAGCGCTGCTGCTTGACGGTGTGCTGATAGGCTTCGCGCAGCTCCGCCTCGGCGATCTCGCGAACCGCCGCCTCGACCTCGCTGTGATCGGCGACCGCCAGTTCGCGCGGCTCCTTGGCCGCCCGTTCGGCGAGCCTGATGATCGCATCGATCACCGGCTGGAAGCCGCGATGGCCGGTCATGACGGCGTCGAGCATGACGTCTTCGGACAGTTCCTTGGCTTCCGATTCCACCATCAGCACGGCATCGCCGGTGCCGGCGACGACGAGATCGAGGCTCGACTCCTTCATCTCCGGGACCGTCGGATTGAGCTTCAGCGCGCCATTGATATAGCCGATGCGGGCGGCGCCGACCGGCCCCATGAAGGGGATGCCGGACAGCGTCAGCGCCGCCGAACTCGCCACCATGGCGACGATGTCGGAATCGTTTTCGAGATCATAGGAGAGCACGGTGGCAATGACTTGCGTGTCATTGCGATAGCCCTCGGGGAAGAGCGGCCGGATCGGCCGGTCGATCAGGCGGGAGATCAGGGTCTCGCGCTCGGTCGGGCGGCCTTCGCGCTTGAAATAGCCGCCGGGGATGCGGCCCGCGGCGAAAGCCTTTTCCTGATAATTCACGGTCAAGGGAAAGAAATCGACGCCGGGCTTCGCGGTTTTCGCCGAAACTACCGTGGCGAGCACCGTCGTCTCGCCATAGGTCGCGAGCACCGCGCCATCGGCCTGGCGCGCCATGCGGCCGGTTTCGAGCACGAGCTTGCGCCCCGCCCAGTCGAGTTCTTCACGATGGATTTCAAACATCAAGCTTGGTCTTTCTCTCAAGAAGACGGCAAAGCTTTGGGGCCATGAGCAAGACGGCGAGAGGCTGGCCGACGGCGTAAAACCGTGGCGACAGCACGTCGCGGCAGCATCCGGCGATCCTGCCATGGCTCACTTTGCCGGGCGCGGTCGAAGGCCCCATGCCCTCGCACCGCAGACGGAAGCGCAACAGGCTCCCGAATTCATATATTAGAGCGCGTTTTCGCGCCGGAGGAAATCACTCCTCCTCTCATTTCTCATGAGGCGGCGGCTTTCAAGCGGAAATCAGGGCCTGAGAAGAGTTCAGCGCAAGCCTAGCGGGGAAGCTTTCCCCTCCCCGCCCGGGCGGGGAGGGTGAGCGCCCAAGCGCTGCAGTTGGCGCTCAACGGCGGATGCCGAGCCGCTCGATCAGGCTTTTGTAACGCGGCTCGTCCTTGCGCTTCACATAATCGAGCAATTGCCGGCGCTGCGAGACGAGCTTCAAAAGCCCGCGGCGGGAATGATTGTCCTTGATATGGGTCTTGAAATGCTCGGTCAGATTGGCGATCCGCTCGGTCAATATCGCAACCTGGACCTCGGGCGAGCCGGTGTCGCCGGGCGCATTCGCATAGTCTTTGATGAGCGCCTGCTTGCGCTCCGCCGTGATCGACATCGATATTCCTTTCGAAATTTTGAAAAAATCTCCGCCTTCGGCCAAGCCGGGATGTCGTCCAGCAGGGTTTTAGGAGGAGCCCGCCGCGAATTTTTGGGGCGCGAAGCGGGTCTTATACAGGAAATTTTTTGCAGGGGAAGGGGGTCCGAATCCTAAAAATAAAAAACCGGGTCAAAGGGACTGATTTGCGCCCAAGTAGCTCATCCAGAGGCGGTAAAGCTGCGTCCGAAAAGCCGTTCATTCCTGATCGTTGTGCGGCCGAATCCGACCATTTGACTCTATCGGCACTTCGATAAGGAGGCGGGGTTGTGAACCCTCGTGCGGTGCAAATTATCAAGAGATTTGCAACAGCGATTTTTGGCCGGAAATCGGGGACTTTTGAGAGTATGCTTATCGGCGAGGTCTCTAACATCCTAACCAGACATATGAGCGGCCAATGCGACGCCTACCAATGGATTTTCAACCGCTCTTTATGGCCGGGCACAGCCTGCGGAAGCGAGATAAGAGTCATTGGGAGAACTCGGTGAAGCCTAGTGTCGTGCCACGCAAGCGACCGGTTTGTTCGGTTTGTGGGTTCGTATCGGAAACTAAGGGAGGGCTCATTCATGCCGATGAAGTTTGGTCTTTCCCGGAGCCGCCAAAGGTCCTTCTGATCGATGTCCGTCCGCTGTGCATTTACTGTCACGAGGCGAAAGATTTTGGCGATCTGCTTCGCCGCATAAGGGAGGGGAAGGCGAAAGCCTCGATGGCATCAACCGTTATGGAACACTACTGCCGCATCAACGCCTGTTCGCGAGACGATTTCGACGAGGACGTTAAAGCCGCTTTCGCAACGAAAGGTGAAGTTGAAAAGCGTTACGGTTGGGGACTCAAAGGCGCACCAGAAGTCGATTACGGGCGTTGGGATCGTCCGGCTGACATTCCCCGCCTAACCGACGCCGAAAAGCGACAAATCAAACTCGGCTTTGCCGGTCGCGATGAGCCAATAACTGTCGGGTCAACAAACCTTAAAACACCTGCCTCGGCTATCAGGTGGCTTCAGTCGATCAAGCTCGACGAGAGAGCCAAGATTATCGCCGCCATAATCGATACTGTGAAGGAAGAGCGGGAAGATGACGAAGTTATGTCAGAGCGGGACGAAGGGATTGAGTTTCAATCATAGTTTCGGTCGTCGAGGTGCGGCAACGCACTCCGGCTTCGTGCATAAATCAAGATTTTTGCACGCCGAATGGTGGATTACAGCTCCAATGGCTCAGCCGCTGTAGTCGACGTGCGAAAAGCGGCTGACGGGCACCAAAGTCAGCCATCGACCGGATGATCCAAAGAGCAGTCGGTGCGCTGTGGGCACGTTGCGGCGGCAATCCTGTTGGCTAACGAGGAGCAAAATATGGACACGATGACATCAGAGTAATTTATCGCCGAATACCAAATTTTGCGCACCGACCCGCAAAAGTATTTGGCGATGATGGATGACCGCATCCGATCCCATCCAAACGATCCGTCGCTTTATTTCAGCCGGCACCAAGCCTGGGATCGTCTCGGAAGGCTCGACCTGGCGCTGGCAGATGTGGACACAGCATTGCGATTAGACGATAAGCCGGTACGCCGGCTCGTCTGCGGTGAAATTCTTTTCCGGCTCGGTCGCTATCGCGAAGCGCTCGACAATTTTCGGCGTGGCGAGGCGCTCGATCCGCAGCTCTGGCGCGAAATGTCGGGGCCGCTTTACGAGGCCGAATGTCATCTTTATCTCGGCGATGGCGCCGCTGCTCTTGCTGCTTGCGCGCGACTACCGGACACGCATTGGTCACCCGGCCTATGGGGCACAGCGCGTGGCAATAAGGATGAAATCACCGCCGACATAACACGCCGCATCGCAGAAGGGCGCCCCGACCCGTTTTGAGTTTTGCGGGAAACAGGCCCGCTCAAAACGGCAGCTTGAACGCCTGCCCCGGCACCCATTCGCCATGTTCGTCGCCATGTTTCGATGGCGCCTACCGCAACGACCGCGCTGACGCCAAGGGCCGAGGCCGCCCTCGATCGGCACCGCGCAACATGTATGATGGATTGACCACGCCGCAGGCCGAGCATCATCACCATGGCCGGATCTATTTGGCTGCTGTCCATTCTCCTCGTCGTCGCTCTCGCCGCTGGCGCAGCGGCCCATCTCGCCTATCGGCGCGATATAGCGCGAATCCGAACCCGTCTCGCCGCCGACAGCCGCATTGCCGAAACTTCGGCCGGCCCGATCGAATATGCGTGCGGCGGCGACGGGCCGCCCGTCCTCGTCATCCATGGCGCGAGCGGCGGCTATGATCAGGGGCTCTTGATTGCCCGTGAGAATTTCCGCGCGGGATTCGAAATCATCTCCCCCTCGCGCTTCGGCTATCTGCGCACGCCTTTCCCGCGCGATGCCTCGCCGGCAGCGCAGGCCGACGCCCATGCGGCGCTGCTCGATGCCTTAAAGCTCGACCAGGTCATCGTGCTTGGATTTTCCGCCGGCGGCCGCAGCGCCATGCAGCTCGCGCTACGCCACAAGGAAAAGGTTTCGGCCTTGATCCTCGAAAGCCTGGTGCTGGCAGCGCCCTTCCGCTTGCCTGGCTTCAATCGGTTCGCACTGGGCCGCATGCTGATTAGGATCGTCAGACCAGGAGTTGATTTCGGCTATTGGCTCGCGATCCAGGTCGCGCCAAGCCTCATGATCCGCTTCTCCGGGGCGCGCGCGAGGATCTATGCCGCGGCATCGAGATCCGAGCGCATCTTCATCAAGGCGGTGATGCGCGGCATGCTGCCGCTCTCGATACGGCTCACAGGGCTCGCCAATGATGCGGTCAACGTGTCCGAGCCCTGGCCTTTGGAGAAGATCGGCGCCCCCACCTTGATTGTCGCCGCGGCCGACGATCTGTTTCGCACCTTGCCCACGGCGCGTTCGATTGCCGCGCGCATCGCAGGCGCGAAGCTCGTCATCTTCGGCACCGGAGGCCATTTGCTCGTCGGCCATCACGAAGAAATCCGCGCCGAAGTCGCCGATTTTCTGGCGTCGCTCAAAACGGCAGGTTGAAGACGCGGCCCGGCACCAATTCGCCATGTTCGATGGCGCCGACCGCGACGACCACGCCGCCGCAGGAGGCGAAGGCCGCGCCGTCCATCGGCGTATCGCGGCCGCGCAAGAGAATGGACTGGCCGCGCCGCAGCCGCGCCGCAGATTCGCGATCGACAATGATTTGCGGGATTTCCGTCAGCCCCGCCTCGACCCGGCGCAGAGCATCGGGCGGCAGCGCCTCCGTCAATTGCGCCAGCGCCACGGCATCGGCCTCGCCGAACGGGCCGACGCGGGTGCGGCGCAGCGCCGAAACATGGCCATAGCAGCCGAGCGCCCGGCCGAGATCGCGCGCCACCGCCCGCACATAAGTGCCCTTGCCGCAGCGCGCTTCGAAGGTCGCCTGATCGCGATCGGCATCCACGAGCGCGAGCGAATGGATGCTCACCGGGCGCGGCGCGAGATCCGGCATCTCGCCGTCGCGCGCCAAATCATAGGCGCGCTCGCCGCCGATCTTGATCGCGGAAAAGGCCGGCGGCCGCTGCATGATCGTGCCGGTGAACCGCGGCAGGGCCGCGCAAATCTCTGCCGGCTCCGGGCGCAAATCGGAGCGCTGCGTGATCGTGCCGTCCGCATCGTCGGAATCGGATTCCGCCCCCCAGGCGATCGTGAAACGATAGGCCTTCTCGCCCTCCTGGACGAAGGGAACGGTCTTGGTCGCTTCGCCGAAGGCGATCGGCAGAATGCCCGAGGCGAGCGGATCGAGCGTGCCGGCATGGCCAGCCTTCTTGGCATTGAAGAGCCGCTTCAGACGCGCAACCGCATGGGTCGAGGTCATTCCGATAGGCTTATCGAGCACGACCCAGCCATTGATTTCAGTGCGTGTCGAACGCGGCGCGTTCATCGAGCCTTATCCATATCCGACAAGTTCATATCCTGCACAAGATCGCGCCTCACTTCCGGCTTGTCGAGCAGAGCGTCGATCTTGGCGCCATAGTCGAAGCTGCGGTCCGGCTTGAAGCGCAGCTCCGGCGCGAATTTGAGATTGACGCGATGGGCGATCTCGCCGCGGATGAATTTCCTGTGCCGATCGAGCGCTTCGATCACCTCTTTCACATCCTTGCCGCCGAGTGGCATGACGAAGACGGTGGCGAGCTTGAGATCGGGACTCATGCGCACATCCGGCACGGTGACGACATGGCCGGCGAGCACGGGATCGTCAATCTCGCCGCGCGTCAGAAGATCGGACAAAGTGTGGCGGATCAGTTCGCCGACGCGCAACATGCGTTGCGAGGGCTCGCCGCCTTGCTGATGGGTTCTGGACATGGGATTTCCGGTGGGTTCAACCTTCGCCTTGCGAAGGTTCATCGTCACGGAGCGCGAGCAACTGCCCGACGACGCGGACAGCGGCCTGTTCAGCTTGCATGACAGCTCGCTCGCGAATAGTGGTGTCGATCAGATGCATGATGGCTTTCAATTGCCCAGCCTGCTCGTCGACCTGCCGTTGCAGCTGTGACACTTCGCTCTGAAGGCGTTTGTTCTGTTCCGTTAAGGTCTCAACCGAGCGCTCCAGTTGAAAGACATGTGCAACGAACTCTCCGATTTTTTGCCATGATGGCAGGGCCAACCTTTACTCCCGGCGGCAGACGATGGCTCCATCGGTGGTTCGGTCATCAGCCGAAGCTCTCGAGTGACTCAAGGGTGGCTCTATTATCGGCATTCAAGCGGTCGATGCGATCGCCTTCTGCCTCGATTTTCCCAAGCATTAAGGCGTTATCCTTGACGAGCTGATCGACTGTGCCTGCCAATTTGCCGAGACGATCAACTACTGTCCCAAACGTTTCTGTCTTTTCCGTTCGTGGCGAGAGGGGAAAAGTTGAGCGGAGCAATTCGTGTATCTTCGCGAGCAACGTCTCTTCTAGACGAGTTAACGTCTCTTTTCGTTCGGTCTCTAGTTCAGTTAACGTCTCTTTTCGTTCGGTCTCTGGACGCAAGGCGGCCATCAACGAGAATGACGCCCGCCCATCTTCTTCCAGGTCCGGCTTTTCTTTAGACATGGCAAACCCCAGTCCGCCGCATCACAGCGAGCGCTTGATCTCCTGCACATTGTAACATTCGATGACGTCGCCGGCGCGCATGTCCTGATAGTTCTCGAAGGCCATGCCGCATTCCTGGCCGGAGACGACCTCTTTCACCTCGTCCTTGAAGCGCTTGAGCGTCGAGAGCTTGCCTTCATGCACGACGACATTGTCGCGGATCAGCCGGACATGAGCACCGCGCTGGACGATGCCATCGGTGACGCGGCAGCCGGCAACCTTGCCGACCTTGGAAATGTTGAACACCTCCAGGATCTGCGCATTGCCGAGCATCTCTTCGCGCAACGTCGGCGGCAGCAGGCCCGACATCGCCGCCTTCACGTCATCGACGAGATTATAGATCACGTTGTAATAGCGGATCTCCGTCCCGCTTTGTTCAGCGAGCAGCCGCGCTTCTTTATGCGCACGCACATTGAAGCCCATGACGGCCGCATGCGAAGCAGCGGCAAGCGTAATGTCGGATTCGGTGATTCCGCCGACACCCGCGTGGAGCACGCGGGCCGCGACTTCATCCGTATTCAGCTTTTCGAGGGTCGCCACGATGGCTTCGAGCGAACCCTGCACATCGGCCTTGATGACAAGCGGGAACTCCTTGCGGCCCGCCGCCTTGAGCTGGCTCATCATATCAGCGAGCGAACCGCGCGCGATGCCACCGCGAGCCGCCGCTTGATCGCGTTTCTGCCGCTCGCGATATTCGGCGATCTCTCTGGCCCGGGCCTCGCTCTCGACAACAGCGACGCGATCGCCGGCCTCCGGCGAACCCGAGAATCCAAGAACCTCGACCGGCATGGAGGGCCCCGCCTCCTGCCGTTGCGCGCCCGTATCATCGAGCAGCGCCCGCACCCGGCCCCATTGCGATCCGGCAACGATGAGATCGCCAACGTGCAAGGTCCCGCGCTGAACGAGGACCGTCGCCACCGGACCGCGGCCGCGGTCGAGACGCGCCTCGATCACCGTGCCCTCGGCCGAACGGGCCGGATTGGCGCGCAGATCGAGAACCTCGGCCTGCAGCGAGATCGCGTCGAGCAATTTGTCGAGGTTGATCCTCTGCGTCGCGGAAACTTCGACCTCCAGCGTGTCGCCGCCGAGCGATTCGACCTGAATCCCATATTGCAGCAGCTCGCTGCGGACCCGCTCGGGCTTCGCATCCGGCTTGTCGATCTTGTTGATCGCGACAATGATCGGCACATGGGCAGCCTTGGCATGCGCGATCGCCTCGACCGTCTGCGGCATCACCCCATCGTCGGCGGCGACGACCAGCACGACGATATCCGTCACCTTGGCGCCGCGGGCGCGCATGGCCGTGAAGGCGGCGTGGCCGGGCGTATCGATGAAAGTGACCGGCGAGCCATTCGGCGCGGCGATCTGATAGGCGCCGATATGCTGGGTGATGCCGCCCGCCTCGCCGGCCACCACATTGGCGTGGCGGATCGCATCGAGCAGCGACGTCTTGCCGTGATCGACATGGCCCATGATGGTGACCACGGGCGGCCGCGGCACGAGATGCTCGCCCATGTCCGCCGTGCTGAACAGGCCTTCCTCGACGTCGGATTCGGCGACGCGCTTCACCGTATGGCCGAGTTCCTCGGCGATGAGCTGGGCGGTGTCGGCATCGATCACATCGGTGATCTTCACCATCTGGCCTTGCCGCATCAAGAGCTTGATGACATCGACCCCGCGCTCCGACATGCGGTTGGCGAGTTCCTGAATGGTGATCGTCTCGGGCAAGATCACTTCGCGGGCGATCTTTTCCTTCTGCTCGGCGACATGGCCCTTGAGCCGCTGGACGCGCCGGCGGAATGAAGCGACCGAACGCGTGCGCTCGTCTTGCTCCCCGGTCGCGCTGGCGACGGTGAGACGGCCGCGGCTCTTCGGCTCGGCGCCGCGGGTCGGCCGGGGCACGACCACTTTGGGCGCCACACCGGGCCGGCGGATGATGCGCTTCGCCTCCTCCTCCTCGAGGGGCGCCCGGGCAAGGCCAGGTGCCGCTACCGCCGGCGCGGCGGCGGTCTTGCGGGCTGCGGGTGCCGGAGCAGCGGACGCCGCAGGTGCCGGGGCCGGCGCGCCGCCCTCGAGCCGGCGCTTCGCCTCCTGCTCCGAGCGGCGTTTCGCCTCGGCCTCTTGGGTACGGCGCGTCTCTTCATCCCGCTTGCGCTCGGCTGCGGCCGCACGCTCTTCGCGCTCGCGGGCATCGCGTTCTTCCCGCGCCGTCGCCTCGGCGAAAGCGTGGCGACGCTCTTCCTCCTCGCGCTCGCGCGCGCCCGAAAGCGCACGGGCACGCGCGTCGCGCTCTTCCTCGGTCAGCGAACGCAACACGACGCCCGCCGGCGCGCGCGACGAAGAGGGACGCTGCGGGGCCTCGCCGCGGGATCGCTCTCCTGCCGGCGCGCGCGATGGGGCGGGTGGCGGCGGCGCGGGCGGCGCGGCCGGCGTCTCGCGCGGCGGATGCGTCTCACCCGGACCGATCGTCCGGCGCTTCACCTTTTCGACAACGACCGCCTTCGAACGGCCATGCGAAAAGCTCTGGCGCACAATGCCCGACTCGACCGGTCGTTTCAGCGACAGGGTCTTCGTCGGCGCGACGCTCAGAGTATTGTCGCCGGAATTTTTCGATTCGCTCATTCGTTCCTAATCCCAGGGCCTTGCCCGTTCTAACTCACTCGTCGGAGCAAAAGTCCCGACCTTGATGGCCCGCCTTGCTCCGACGCGCCACCTTCGCACAGAGCGCAGCGAACCGAAAATCCTTGGCCTTACGCCGCTCGCCCTCGGCCGGCGACACCCTTCTCAGGCGAAATCCGGCGCAGCCCCCTCATCCGTCGCGCCACCCGCGCCGGACGGGGCTGAGCGATAAAGATCCAATCTCCGACACCGCGAAAGAAACGCCTCGGCCGCCATGCCGTCGATGAGCGCTGCATGTATCACATTTGGGTGCCCAAGTGCCAAACTCAATTGCAGCGAAGTGAAGAGTTTGACCCATCGCTTGCCGGCGGTGGGTCCGAAACGCCGCTGCACGGCCTGCGCCAGCTTGCGGCTGCCATCGGCTCCGGCATCCGCGGCCTCGACGAGACCGGCGATGGCACCTTTCGCGATCGCTGCCTCGACCTTGGCAAATCCCGTGACGACTTGGCCAGCCTTGTTGACGAGCGAGAGCGCCTGAAGGCAATCCTTGATCAATAAATCCTCAATCTCGGCCGGCAAAGTCGCGGAAACGACGACCGCGGTCCGAAAGCCGCGGGCGAATGCCCTCCGCTTCACGGCCTCGGCAATTTTATCCGCCCGCGCCGTGACCCAAACGCCGCGGCCCGGCAATTTATGCCGCAGATCCGGAACGACGGACCCGCCGGGGCCGACGACGAAGCGGATCATCGTTTCCGGCCCGCCCTTTGTCCGCGTGACAATGCAGGTTCGCTCGGAGCCGGTATCGACCTTCGCTTGGACGGCTTTGCTCAACCAAGGACCCCGGCAAATTCGCCCGCAGCTTCGGGCCCTGTCATATTTTAGATAAGGTGGATCAGCGAAACGGCAATGTGATGAGACACCGCGACGGCCCATCCGGCCTTTCGCGAGCGGGCGGCCCAGCCTGCTCGCGCAGAAAATCAGGACGTGCTTTGCCCGATCACGCCTCCGCCGCGGGCGAATCCTGTTCTTCAACCGGCGCCGGCGCCGCCTCGATCCAGCCGGCCTTGAGACGGGCGGCAAGGATCAGAGCCTCCGCTTCGTCGCGCGCGACATCGAGCCCGTCGAGAAAACCCGGATGCTTGATCGTTTCGCCGTCCTTGCGGTCGCTCCAGCCGGCAAGATCGTCGGTGGCGCAGCCGGCGAGATCCTCGACCGTCTTGACGCCATTCTCGCCGAATTTCACCAGCATGGGCGTCGTCACGCCCGGCACTTCGCGCAGCTCATCGGCAACGCCGAGCTCCTTGCGCCTTTGATCCTGCTCGGCTTCGATCCTGGCGAGATATTCATGCGCCCGCGCCTGGATCTCCGCCGCGGTGTCGGCGTCGAACCCCTCGATCCCGGCCACTTCCGAGGGTTCGACAAAGGCCAGTTCCTCGACCGAGCGAAAGCCCTCCGAGGCGAGCAATTGGCCGACGACCTCGTCGACATCGAGCGCGTTCATGAAGATATTGGTGCGCTCCACGAATTCTTTCTGGCGGCGCTCGGATTCCTCGGCCTCGGTCAAAATATCGATGTCCCAGCCGGTCAGTTGCGAGGCGAGGCGGACATTCTGGCCGCGGCGGCCGATCGCCAGCGACAATTGATCGTCCGGCACGACGACTTCGATGCGATTGGTATCCTCGTCGAGCACGACCTTGACGACCTCCGCCGGCTGCAAGGCATTGACGATGAAGGTCGCGGCATCGGCAGACCACGGGATGATGTCGATCTTCTCGCCCTGCAATTCGTTGACGACAGCCTGCACACGCGAGCCGCGCATGCCGACGCAGGCGCCGACCGGATCGATCGAGGAATTGCGCGAGATCACCGCAATTTTGGCGCGTGAGCCGGGGTCGCGGGCAACCGCCTTCACCTCGATCACGCCGTCATAGATTTCCGGCACTTCCTGGCGGAAGAGCTTGGCCATGAATTGCGGATGCGTCCGCGACAGGAAGATTTGCGGCCCGCGCTGCTCTCTGCGCACGTCGTAGACATAGGCGCGCACGCGGTCGCCCGGACGAAAGACCTCGCGCGGGATCATCTCGTCGCGCCTAATCGTCGCTTCGCCGCGGCCAAGGTCGATGATCACATTGCCATATTCGACACGCTTGACGACGCCGTTGACGACCTCGCCGATGCGGTCCTTGAATTCCTGATATTGGCGGTCGCGCTCGGCCTCGCGCACCTTTTGCACGATCACCTGTTTGGCCGATTGCGCCGCGATGCGGCCGAAATCGAACGGCGGCAGAGTCTCGGCGATCCAATCGCCGACTTGCGCGGCGGGGTTTTTCTTGCGCGCCTCGGAAAGCAAAATCTGGGTCGCATCATTTTCGACCTGATCGACGACGAGCAGCAGGCGCGAGAAGCGGACCTCCCCGGTCTTTGGATTGATCTCGGCTCTGACCTCGGTCTCCTGACCGTAGCGCGAGCGCGCCGCCTTTTGCATCGCATCTTCCATCGAGGCGAGCACGATCTGCCGATCGATCGATTTTTCCCGCGCGACCGCATCGGCGATCTGTAGAAGTTCGAGCCTATTGGCACTGACGGCCATGGCATTTCTCCTTTTGTGACCCGAAGGCGTTCACCTGATCCTGCGGCCCTTCGGGAGATGAGCGCAGGCTCATCCGATTAAGCTATTTGGTGTGCGGCTATTTGCTTGGTGGCTTTCCATGCGCGGTGGTGGGGCGCGCTTGTTTCGCCTTCTTGAATTCGGATCGCACGCCCGCTGGCAGAAGCGGCTTAGCCTTGCCGATGTTGGGCTTGCCGGCTTTCAACCCGGCGAACCGCCCCGGCCCGCGCCGCGGCGGCGTGGGACCTTGCGCCTCGCCAGCCTCAGCCTCCGGCGCGTGCTCCGCCGCTTCCGCATTTTTCTCCGCCATTTTGGCGGCGCGCAAAGCTTCGCGGATCAAATCTTCGGTCAGGACGAGCCTGGCCTCCTCGATCTCGGCGACGGCGAGCCAAACGTCGCCAGGCTCATCCGGCTTGGCATCAAGCCGGTGCAACCTGAGCCGAGCGTCGCGGCCTTCGCCTTCGAGCGCCTCGATGCGGCCGCGAAATCTTTTACGGCCGGCCAATTCGCCAGTCTGACCCACCGCCATTTCGATGCGCGCCTCATGCCCCAGCGCGCGAAAAATGTCGGAGGCCCGCACCAGCGGCCGGTCGATCCCCGGCGAGGAGACTTCGAGCCGATAGGCGCCTCCGACGGGATCGTCCACATCCAGAACCGGAGATAGAGCCTGGCTCACCGCCTCGCAATCATCGATCGACATGCTGCCGTCGGGCCGCTCAGCCATGATCTGGACGGTCGCGCCCGCCTGCGCCGAAATCTTCACCCGCACGAGCCGGAAGCCGAGATCGGCGAGAACCGGCGCGGCCAGCGCGGCAATACGGGCGGCGACGCCCGTCTCGGTCGCAAAACGCGGCTCGTCGAGGCCGGGTTCATCGGGCAAACTGTGTAAATCGAGCCCCACGGGCTTTTTGTTCCCTCGCTCGGCGATGGCGGCAATAAAAAAGAGCGGGTCCGCGAGGGCCCACTCTCAATGTTCGATCACCAATGGATGACCGTTATGAGAAGGATAGATGAACATCTATATGCATCTTTTCGGCGATTCCGCAAGGTGGCGAGGAAAACAGCCCGAGGCCCATTCGATCATCAAACATAGCCATAGCCGCTCCCCTAGGCCCTCCGTTGCTACGGAATTTCCGCCGTTTCCTCTTGCCAAAAGGACGGAATTTCCGTATATAGGCCCATGCATGTCGTCCATGCATGTCGTCATCGAGACGCCGACCTATCAGAAATCCGCCGAGCGTGCAGGCCTCACCGATGATGAGCGTACCGCCATCGTCACGCTTGTCGCAGCGGACCCTATGGCCGGCGACCTCATGAAGGGGACCGGCGGGGCCCGCAAGCTGCGGGTCGCTGGGCGCGGTAAAGGCAAGAGCGGCGGCTATCGGGTCATCACCTTCTATGCCGCCGAAGATGTGCCGATCTTCCTTCTTGATTTGTTTGGGAAGGGAGAGAAAGCCAATTTAACCAAGGCCGAACGGAACGCCTTGCACGCTATTCTCTCGACGCTGGCCGATGAGTATCGGAAAAGCGTTGCGCGGAAGGTGGTGGCGCTTCGGATGAGCCGCAAGATTGATTGAAAGGATCTGCCATGAGCAAGGCTGGAGAGCGCTTGATCGAATCCGCCAAGGAGGCGCTGGCGTTCGCCCGCGGCGAAGCCGATGAGAATGAGTATCGCATCCATGTCCCGAGCGATATCGATGTGAAAGCACTGCGTAAGAAGCTGAAACTCTCGCAAGCGGATTTCGCCTCACGTTATGGCTTCGGGCTGGCTCGTCTCAAGGATTGGGAGCAAGGACGTTCGCGCCCGGATGGCGCCGTCCGGGCCTATCTGCTGGTGATCGCCCGCGAGCCGGAAGCGGTGAAGCGGGCGCTTGAGGTGGCGTAAGATTCCGAAGGACGAGAATGAGCGCAACGACCGTCGCCCTCGCGAGCCTCCTATCGCTGATTTATGGATCGACTGCCCTGGCTTGCCACGGCTGCGGATGCCAGGGCGGCCCAGGCTATCGCGGCCCCGACGGAAAATGCGTCAGCTGGTCCAAGATCCGCAGCGTCTGCGGCTCCCCACCGACGAAGAACTGCACCGCGGAATTGCCAAACAAGGGCGCCGAAGACGCAGCGAAAATCAAGAAGAGGGCGCCCGCTGCCGCCAAGCCGAAGTGACGCCTCCGGCCGGCCAAGACTGGGCCACGGTTCCGCGATCTGGCAAATCCTGGTCGGAAGACCCGCTCCAGGCTCTAGGAAAGCCGCCCTTGCGCAGCCAAGCTCCGCCTCTATAGTCGCGCCACTTTTTGCGCCCCGAAGAAAACCCTAAACAGAGTCAAAAAATGACCGGACAGAAAAAGATCAAGCGCGTCGTCCTCGCCTATTCCGGCGGGCTCGACACCTCGATCATCCTGAAATGGCTGCAGACGACCTACAATTGCGAGGTCGTGACCTTCACCGCCGATCTCGGCCAGGGCGAGGAACTGGAGCCGGCGCGGCAGAAGGCGGCTCTCCTCGGCATCAAGCCCGAGCATATTTTCATCGAGGATCTGCGCGAGGAATTCGTGCGCGACTATGTCTTCCCGATGTTCCGCGCCAATGCGCAATATGAGGGGCTCTATCTTCTCGGCACCTCGATCGCCCGGCCGCTGATCGCCAAGAAGCAGATCGAGATCGCCAGAAAACTCGGCGCCGATGCCGTCGCCCATGGCGCGACCGGCAAGGGCAATGACCAGGTGCGCTTCGAGCTTGCCTATTATGCGCTGGAGCC
Organism: uncultured Alphaproteobacteria bacterium; assembly: GCA_963704745.1. Classification (GTDB taxonomy): domain Bacteria; phylum Pseudomonadota; class Alphaproteobacteria; order Rhizobiales; family Beijerinckiaceae; genus Methylovirgula. The sequence continues at coordinate 727,676 of OY969936.1, read as the reverse complement.
GGACATCAAAGTCATCGCCCCTTGGAGGGAATGGGATTTGACGTCGCGCACAGCGCTCCTCGCCTTCGCCGAGCAAAATCAGATCCCGATCGCCAAGGACAAGCGCGGCGAGGCGCCCTTCTCCGTCGATGCCAATCTTCTGCACGTCTCGTCCGAAGGCAAGGTTCTGGAAGATCCGGCCGAGCCGGTGCCGGATTATGTCTATTCGCGCACCGTCAATCCGGAAGATGCGCCGGACAAGCCGACCATCATCGAGATCGCTTTTGAGAAGGGCGACGCGATCGGTGTCGATGGCGCAAAAATGTCGCCAGCCGCCCTGCTCGCCCATTTGAACGAGCTCGGCCGCGTCAATGGCATCGGCCGGCTCGATCTGGTCGAGAACCGATTCGTCGGCATGAAGTCGCGCGGCATGTATGAGACGCCCGGCGGCACCATTCTCCATGCCGCGCATCGCGGCATGGAGCAGCTCACCCTCGACCGCGGCGCGGCACATCTCAAGGACGAGCTGATGCCGAAATATGCCGAACTGATTTATAATGGCTTTTGGTTCTCGCCCGAGCGGGAGATGCTGCAGGCGGCAATCGACCGCAGTCAGGAATTCGTCACCGGCAGCGTGCGGCTGAAGCTCTATAAGGGCTCCGCCGCCGTCATCGGCCGGTCGAGCCCCTATTCGCTCTATGATCAGGATCTCGTGACCTTCGAGGAAGGGGCCGTCGCCTACGACCATCGCGACGCGGCCGGATTCATCAAGCTCAATGCCTTGCAGCTGCGGACGCTTGCCCGGCGGGCGCGGAAGTCGGGCGGCGAGCGGCACTGAGGCGTTGGCTATGCGTAAAATGCATGGGTTGCCCTAAAAAAGCCCGACAGACGGCAAAGCTGATGCTTTGCGGCCGGCGCAACCCCGCCTTGGCGCGCCGCACTTGCGGCCCGATGGCGAATTTCGCTGGTATAAATCAACTTTACGCAGCAAATGCTCTTGCAGCGCGTTTCCTATAGCGGCGATTTTGGATAGGTAAGATTCGGGACCCGCGGGGTTCGCGCAGATTCGATCGGAGGGACAAGGATGACAACCGTGCCAAAGGACAATCCAGCCGGCCCCCGCAAAGGCGAAGCCGCGGCCGCGAAGACGACCGCCGAAAAAAAGGCTCCCAGCGCCTTCAACAAGCCGCTGCAGCCCTCGAAGGAGCTCGCCGCCATCGTCGGCGCGGCGCCGCTGGCGCGCACCGAAGTGGTGAGCAAGGTGTGGGAATATATCAAGAAGCATAATTTGCAGAACCCGGCGAACAAGCGTGAGATCATCGCCGATGCAAATCTTGCCGCCGTGTTCGGCCAGCAAAAGGCGACGATGTTCGAATTGAACAAATTCCTCGCCAAGCATTTGAAATAGGGCGTCTGCCCGGGCGCCGCCCGATTTGGCTGCGCCCTGTCTCGACGTGCCGCCGCCCGCGCGCGCGGATCCGACGTCTATGGAGGCGTTCGGTTTTGCCGGGCCTCAAAAGAGCTTTGACCCGCACGGGCCGAAGCCGACCCGCCAAAGATGCGACCTATGGCTGCCGCCTTCCCCTCAAGGGGAAGGATGAGCAGCTTCATCGCTGGGTTCTGCATCACCCCTTCTTCAATTTCCTGATCTGCGTGATGAGCCCGGCGGTCGAGGCATCGAGCCCGTCGAGCCCGGGCTTGTTCTCGGCAATGATGGGCTGAAGCCGCAAGGCGAGCTCCTTGCCGAGCTCGACGCCCCATTGATCGAAGGGATCGATGTTCCAGATCACCGATTGCACGAAGACCTTGTGTTCATAAAGCGCGATCAATTGGCCGAGCACCCGCGGCGACAGTTTCTTGTAGAGGAAAGTGCTCGACGGCCGATTGCCGGCAAAGACCTTGTGCGGCGCCAATCTGGCAATCTCATCGTCGTCGAGGCCCTGTTCGCGCAGCCGCTCTTCGACTTCGGCCTGCGCACGGCCGCGCATGAGAGCCTCGCTTTGCGCCAGACAATTGGCGATGAGAAGCTGATGCTGATGCGGATCGGCGGCAAAAGGCTGCGCCGCGACGAGGAAATCAATGGGGACGATTTCCGTGCCCTGATGAAAGAGCTGGAAGAAGGCATGTTGGCCGTTGGTGCCCGGCTCCCCGAAGAGAACGGGCGCCGTCATCCCTTCGATGGGCTCGCCGCACAGATCGACGGATTTGCCGTTCGATTCCATTTCGAGCTGCTGCAGATAGGCGGGAAAGCGCGCGAGCCGCTGATCATAGGGAATGACCGCTTGCGCGGCATAGCCCCAGAAATTGCGATACCAAATCCCGATCAGCGCCATCAGCACCGGTACATTCTCAGCGAGCGGCGCGGCGCAAAAATGCTTGTCGATGTCCTGGCCGCCCAACAGAAATTTCTCGAACTTTTCCGCGCCAATGCCGATCGCGAGCGAGAGGCCGATCGACGACCAGAGCGAATAGCGGCCGCCGACCCAATCCCAAAAGCCGAATATGCGATCCTCCGCAATGCCGAAACTCGCGACCTCGTCGAGCGCCGTCGAGATGGCGCAGAATTGCGCAGCAACCGCCGCTTCGCCCAATTTTTCGACGAGATATTTCCGCGCAGCCGCAGCATTCGTCAGAGTCTCGAGCGTCGTGAAAGTTTTCGAGCAGACGATGAAGAGCGTCGTTTCGAGCCGCAGCTTCGGCAGAAGATCGCCGAGATCGCTGCCGTCGACATTGGCGACGAAATGCAGCTTGAGATGCACGGCGATGAAGGGGCTGAGCGCCCTGGCCGCCATCTCGGGGCCGAGATCGGAGCCGCCGATGCCGATATTGACGATGTCGGTGAAGGCTTCGCCGTTCGCGCTTCTGATTGCGCCATTGCGGATGTCTTCGGCAAAGCGCAGCATCTTCCGGCGCTCGGCAACGACCTCCGGCATGACGTCATGGCCTTGGGCGAACATCGGCGTGGCGCCGAGATTGCGCAGCGCCATGTGGAGCGCCGGCCGGCCTTCGGTCGGGTTGACGATCTCGCCGGCGAAGAGCGCGGCGCGGCGTTCCTCCACCTGGGCGACGCGGGCGAGATCGACGAGCAGCGCGAGCGTTTGCCGGTCGATCCTGTGCTTTGAGAAATCAAAGAGGATATCATCGAGCTCGACATGGAAATCTTCGAATCTTTTCGGGTCTTCGGCGAAGAGATCCGCGATGGTGACGGAAATTCTGTCGGCGCGATGCGCTTCGAGCGCGTAAAAGGCCGCAGCCAGATCAGTGGGGTCCATGTTCTATCCGAAGAAGGAGGGATCAGAGGTCATCACGCAGCGTAGCATATCGGAGCTGATTTGCTCGGCGCTCGGCAAGCGCTCGCGAAGCCGGCAGACCTCATCCGGGCGCAGCGCGGCCACCCTCGCCTTCAGGCCCACGCTGTTCACGGGTCAGATTCGTCGGCCACTTTCGCGGCCGAAAAGAAGCTTCGAGCCCGACAAACCCAAATGGCCGGTTCGGGCGTACCGAACCGGCCATGGAAACCCAAACACAGGCAATGACGTCAAGGCACGGCGAGGACCGGCGTCCCGACACTCACGCGCTGATAGAGGTCGAGCACATCCTCATTGTACATGCGAATGCAGCCGTAAGAGGCCGCCGTGCCGACCGAGTGGCGCATATGGGCGTTGGTGCCGTGAATGGCGACTTCTTCCTTCTGCAGCGTGATCGCGGCGGCGCCCATCGGATTGTATGGCGAGCTGCCCGGAATGAGCGCCGGCAGCTCCGGATGATCGCGATGCACGACGGGCGGCGGCGACCAGTCGGGATGCATGAACTTGCCCTCGACAAAGGTTTCCCCGAGCCAGGACTTGCCCGGCATGCCGACTGCGACCGGATAGCGGATCGCGCGGCCATCGCCTTCGGTAAAATAAAGCTTGCGCTGATGCTGGCTGATGATGATGACGCCGGCCGGGTAATTGCCCGCAAAGGCGACCATCTCGTGCGCCGCCTGTGCCGGCACGATCGCACCCGCAAGAAACCCGACGGCCACGATCGAAGAGATAAAGGTCAGAACCGCCGGAGCATGCCCGCTCCGCTGTTTCCTCTTGCTCATGACGCCCCCCCGCAAGCAAACAGGCTTCGAAATTCCGGCTGTCGGCGGCGGCGAGCCACGCGCATGTCGCGCCCGCGGCTCGATCCCCAAGCCATTTGCGCTCGCCGGCAAAACGGCAAACGCCTGCGACAGCCTCCGGCGGACAATATCAACTGCCGCGCCGCTTTCGAGTTGTATCCCCGACCGAAGTTAAGATGTTCCTTACATGTGGCAGAGCTGCGGCACTGGCAGCCCTTCTGACGCTTTTTTGATCGCAGGAGAGCCCCAGCAGGGATTTCGCGCCCCGGCACATGCTCTAGCCGCGATTGCGGATCAGATCCTCGACGACGGTCGGGTCGGCCAAGGTCGACACGTCGCCCAGCGCATGGAACTCGTTTTCGGCGATCTTGCGCAGGATGCGGCGCATGATCTTGCCGGAGCGCGTCTTCGGCAAGCCGGGCGCGAATTGCACGATGTCCGGCGAGGCGATCGGCCCGATTTCCTGCCTGACCCAGGCGATCAGCTCCTTGCGCAGGTCTTCGCTTTCCGCATAGCCCTCCATCAAAGTGACATAGGCATAGATGCCCTGGCCCTTGATGTCGTGCGGATAGCCCACGACGGCCGCTTCGGCCACCAGGACATGGGCGACCAGGGCGCTCTCGACTTCCGCCGTGCCGAGACGATGGCCCGCGACATTGATGACGTCGTCGACCCGCCCGGTGATCCAATAATAGCCGTCGGCATCGCGGCGGCAGCCGTCGCCAGTGAAATATTTGCCGGGATAGGCGGAAAAATAGGTCTGCACGAAACGCTCGTGATCGCCGAACACGGTGCGCATCTGGCCGGGCCAGGAATCGGCAATGACGAGATTGCCTTCGCAGGGTCCTTCGAGCACGGTGCCGGCGCCATCGACGATCTCCGGCCTGACGCCGAAGAACGGCGTCGTCGCCGAGCCCGGCTTCAAAGGCGTAGCGCCGGGCAGAGGCGTGATCATGTGGCCGCCGGTTTCCGTCTGCCACCAGGTATCGACGACCGGGCAGCGACCGTCGCCGACGACGCGATGATACCATTCCCAGGCTTCCGGATTGATCGGCTCGCCGACCGTCGCGAGCAGGCGCAGCGAGGCGCGGCTCGTCGCCTTCACCGGCCCATCGCCGGCGCCCATCAGCGAACGGATCGCCGTCGGCGCCGTATAGAAAATATTGACCCTGTGCTTGTCGACGACCTCCCAGAAACGGGAGGCGGTCGGATAGGTGGGCACGCCCTCGAACATCAGCGTGGTCGCGCCATTGGCGAGCGGCCCGTAGAGGATATAGCTGTGCCCAGTCACCCAGCCGATGTCGGCAGTGCACCAGTAGATATCGTCTTCGTGATAGTCGAAGACATATTGATGCGTCATCGACACATAGACGAGATAGCCGGCCGTGGTATGCACGACACCCTTCGGCGTTCCCGTCGAGCCGGAGGTATAGAGGATGAAGAGCGGGTCCTCGGCGCCTATCGCCGCCACCGGACATTCGGCCGAGGCGGCAGCGGCTGCCTCTTCGTACCAGATATCGCGGCCTTCGTGCCAATCGATCGCGCCGCCGGTGCGCTTGACGACGATGACCTTCTCGACAATGCCTTCGGCCTTTTTGAGCGCCGCATCGGCATTCGCCTTGAGCGCGATCTTGCGGCCGCCGCGCACGCCCTCATCGGCCGTGATGAGCAGCTTCGAGCCGCAATCCTTGATCCGGCCGGCCAGCGACTCGGGCGAAAATCCGCCGAAGACCACGGAATGCACGGCGCCGATGCGGGCGCAGGCGAGCATCGAATAAGCCGCCTCCGGGATCATCGGCATATAGATCGTGACCGTATCGCCCTTCTTTACGCCCTGCGCCTTCAGCACATTGGCGAAACGGCAGACATGCTCATGCAATTGCCGATAGCTGACGTGGCGCGCCTGGGCCGGATCGTCGCCCTCCCAGATGATCGCCGTCTTGTCGCCGCGGGTGGCGAGATGGCGGTCGATGCAATTCATCGCGACATTGGTGACGCCGTCCTCGAACCATTTGATCGACACGGCATGAGGATCGAAAGAGGTGTTCTTCACTTTGGTGAAGGGCTTGATCCAATCGATGCGGGTCCGGGCGTCCTCGCCCCAAAAACCGTCCGGATCGCTGATCGAGCGGGCATAGAACTCTTCATATTTGGCCGCGTCGATATAGGCGCGCTGCGCCCATTCGGCACTGACGGGATAGATCTTTTCTGACATGGTTTCCTCCCGTGATTGCGCGTCGCCGGGTCGGTCCGGTCGTCATATTGTGATGACATTATGCGACGCCGGTTTCACTGGAAGCAAGCCAAGGCATATAACAATTTAGTCGCAGCACAAAGGCGCGCGATCGGGCGCCGAAGCGGCGAGCTGCTGGGGTTGGGCAGCGCGGGCGCCGGCGCGCGTCGCTCAAGGCACGCGCCGGCGCCGTTTCGTCAGAAGATGATCTGCGTGCGTCCGGCGATCCAATCGATCGTGGCGCCGCGCCAAGTGTTCGGACCGCCGAAATATTCCGGATTGTCGACGACGACATGCTCATAGTCGAGCATGAATTTCATATTCAAATTGGGATACCAGTTGAGGCCTGCCCCATAGGACGTTTGTTCGCTGCCGCCATAGCCTGGTGTTTTGACGGTCGAGCCCGGAATCGTATAGGCGGCCCCGAGCACGGCAGTCGTAAGGTTGGGATCGTTGAGGTTGACGGTGCTGAAGCGTCCGGCGAATTCGAGCGCGCCCCAGCCGCCACCGCCGAACACAAAAGGATGTTCCGGAATGACCCCGGTATAGGCGCCTGTCGTGGGGTTGTAGAGGCGCTTGCCGCCCACGCTGTAGCTCGCCTCGACATAACCGCCGTTGAAATTGAGGGCCGGCCCCGGCCTTCCGCCAGTCCAGCCGGGGACTCCCGCGGTGCTCGCGGTATAGGCCGTCGTGTCCACCAGGGTGTCAACGATGTAGTGGTAATACTCCCCCTGCAGGAAGAAATTTTGCCAGCCAGCCGCCGCTTCGCCGCCGAAGACCTCGCCGCCATGGGCCGGTATATTGCCTGCGTTGAGGAAATAGGTCGGATCGACACGAAGCTCCGGCCTGTCGTAAAGCTGGATGCCCTCGATGTTCGACCCGATGCGCGGCTCGAACAGATTGGCGTAGTTGAAGCCGAGATGCACCGACGCGTCAGCTGTTTGAATGAGCTGATAAGACGCGCGGAAGAGTCCCGAGAGCTGCGGGCCTAATCCCGAGATGGAAGCGCTTTCTATGCAAGGTGTACCGGCGGTGGGGCTGCTCGTTCCCGAGTTGCAGGAAGCCCCGTCGGTATGCAAAGCGCCGGAGTTGGGGCCGGTCAAATAGGCGCCGACCCAATAGCGGTCGTTGTTTGAAATGGCGCCCGCGGCCGTTCGGAAATCGCCGCCGCCGAACTCCGTGGCGACGACTTGAGCAGAAGAGCGCTCCATGAACATGATGTCGTTGGAGCTCGTCGCCTCCTCGAGCGTCCAAGGAACATCCCGGACACCAGGAAGATCAATCGCCACCGGGAACGGGCCGCCGTGATTGTAGAAACCATTGTAGGTGATGAAGGCGTTTTCAACACCGGCCAGATAGTTGTTGTTGGTGCTCGGAGCGGTGCCCGAATTGAGGTTCGCAAGGGCGTTGTTCGGATTAAGGCCGTCCGAGGTGCCGCCGAAGTCGTAGACGAGGGCGTAATGCCAGTCGTCCATGAACTTGCCGACGACGCCGATACGCGCCCGCCGCAGGTCGATCCCGCTGGCGAGACCCGTCTGGTCCAGGGTCTTCGGTCCAGGCTTGTAGCTCAGGTAGCCGCCTGTATCGACATGAAGGCGGCCGAACAGTTCGATCGTATTGGAGCCGGTCGCGTCGGAGAAGCCGAAATGGTAGCCGCGATCATATGTCATCAGCACTTTGGCGGGCAGTGGCGGGAGCGGTACTCCCGGCGGACGCGATTGTCCGGGGGCAAGTTCGGCTGCCGCAACGGTGCCGGGCGCTTGTTTGCGCAGCTGCCGGATCTGCGCATGCAACGCCCTGATCTCGGCCTCCTGCCGCGCCTCGATCCGCCGGATCTCCGATTCCAATTTGTGAATCTGGCTGTCGTCTGCGCTGGCTGGCCTCCCAGCCAGGGCCCAGAGGTTAGCTGACGCCGTGAGAACCAAAAGGCTCCGCCTCCGGGCGGTGCGAATCCTCGCGGCTAACGTCTTCGTAGCTGACTGACCCATTGTGATCCCCGTCTATATGTCCATTAAATTTATGGACTAGATAGGGATATGGGTCAACAGAAAATATTAAACTGAATTTTAATCTAGGCGGGTCTGGACCCGCCTGGCCTGAATGCCTCGAAGGGAAACGACTGCGGAAGGGTTCGGGACTCGCCTGGCGGGGCTAGAGCATCCCGCCTTCGAGTGGAATCACTCGAGGGCGGATAAGATGCTCTAGATTCAAAAAGATAGAGCATCGTTTAAGCGCAAAACCGCACACACTTTTGCGCACGATGCTCTAGCGCACGGCGCTCGGATCATGCGTCAGGCGGCGGCGAGCGGCGGCGATCCTGCGGGCGAAATCGGCTGTGGCTCAGCGGCATTCCTTGTCGACGCGTTCGAGCGCCTGGCTGAGGCCGTGGAGCGAATAGCTGTCGGTCGTCAGATTGCCGCGCGTCGACGGCGCTTTGACGACGAGCTTGGCGCCCTTTTTCATGGCTTCGATCAATTCGCCCTCTTTGGCGGGGTTCTTCACCCAGGCATTGCTGCCTTTCGAGACGAGGTCGAAATCGACAGAGCCGACCTCGGCCTGCGCGTCGCCGCCATCCTTCATCGGAAAGCCCATGATGATCGAAACTTCATTGCGAATATTTTCGCCAGGTCGGCTGGAGATGAATATGTAGGCGGGATCGCGGTGGAGATTGGCCGGCTCGCGGTCCTTGGGCTGGGCCAAGGCATAGCAGGTCTTCGCCTTGCCGCTGCCGGCGAGAAAAGCGCCCCAATCGCCATAAGTCGCAATCTGAACCGGCTTCGACTTCTGGTCTTCGCTTTTCTCGCTGGACTTGCCGGAACTCTCCTTCGCGTGATGCGCCGCCATTGCGAGGGTGGGCGCGCCAATGCCGCAGGCAAGCACCAGAACGGCCGGCAGAATGCGGATAGCCAAGCGAATCATTGCCGAAACATAGCCTCTTTCAACCCCTTGCGGCGACGCCTCGCCATGCTGGAACTAAACCGGCGGATCGGGGCGAAATTCGGACTTCACCGCCATGCGCCAGCACCGCGATTTGGCGCATATTCCTGATAGCCAAGGTGTGACGGCCGACATAAACGAAATCACCGGGCCGAGATCAAGGCTCTGAACAAGGGGTCGATGGCAAAGATCGCGACCGGGCCACTCAGAAGCCGATGCTCTTTGCCGCGGCGAGAATGACGCCGGGCCTATTCCCCGGGTCCTTCTGCAAGAGCACGACATAGCCCTCGTCGTCGCCCTTCAATTCCGTCAATTGATAGCTTCGCGCCGCGCCGTTCCATTCGCCGATCTTGTCGATGGCGCGCACCACATTCGTATAGGTGACACTACGCCCGGAGTTCTCGCCGCGGCGGATCGCGACGGTTTGCGATCTGACGACGCGCAATACATAGACCCCGGCCGAAGCCTCGGGGCCGGCGCCGATGTCGATATGCAGCACGCCCGCCGATTCGGCGAGATCCATTGGGACGGTCAAAGCGCCGTCCCGCCCCTTGCTGGCCTTGATCGCCTGCTCGATCTGCCCTTTGTCGCTGCCCACCGCATCGACGAGGCCGTCGATGACCGCCTGAGGCGTATAGACGCGGCCGCCGCGCGCTGCGGCATAGGCCTTCTGCCGCGCCGTGAAAACCGGCGACGCGAGCGTGTCCTTCCAGCCGATGAAATCCCAATAATCGATGGGGAAGCTGATCGCCACGACATCCGGCTCTTTCGCCAGCCGCGACAGCAAATGATCGGCGGGCGGGCAGGACGAACAGCCTTGCGATGTGAATAATTCGACGACCGAGGCGACGTGACTCGTCGTGGCGAGGGGAGTGGCGCAAAGACCCTCGACGAGGCCGACTTCGCACGCCATGACGGCGATCAAAAGCCCGCCGCTTCGCAGAAGCTGACCGAGCGAAATATCCATGGGACTCGTGACGTTTTTCCGAGCCCTCACTTTAGAAAAAAGCCGCTGCGATACGAGTCAATTTGAAGTGAGACCGCTTCAAATTGCGCCTCCAATGGACTGATTTTATTGAAGCGTCCCGATTGGTTCGGCTACGGCCTGCCGTCAGCGGCTGCGCAGCGCTGCGAGAACCGAAGCGCACGCCCGGCCATCGGGCGTCAGTCCGACGCGCGCCTGAAAATCGGCGATCGCCTCGCGCGTCTTCTTGCCCAAGACCCCGTCGATCTTGCCGTCGAGATCATAGCCGTGACGGATCAGAAGCGCCTGTACCTCGCGCCGGCCGGCGCGCGACAGGCCGGGATCGTTCGTCGGCCAGGGTGTCGCCAGCGGCCCTCCACCCCGCAGCCGGTCGGCGAGAAGGGCAACCGCCAGCACATAGGAATCCGCGCCATTATAAGTATAGATCACATCGAAGTTGCGGGTGACGAGAAAGGCCGGTCCTTGCGGACCCGCCGGCAGAAACAGGCCGAGAGAGCCTTCGCCGTGCAAAGGCGAACCATCAATATGGGTGATGCCGCGCGCTTTCCAGAAGCCGACCGGCCGCTTGTCTCTGCGACCGGACGGACCTGAATAATTTCTCGGAAGCCGGACTTCGAGCCCCCAGGGCTCGCTGGGGATGAAGCCATGCTCATGCAGATAATTGGCGGTCGAGCCCAGCGCATCAGGCACGGAATTGATCAGATCGCGCCGCCCGTCGCCGTCGAGATCGACGGCCAGGCGCCGAAATGTCGAGGGCATGAATTGCGTATGGCCGAAGGCGCCGGCCCAGGACCCGTCGAACTGCGCAGGATCGACATCGCCGGCATCGATGATCTTCAAGGCGGCAACGAATTCATTGCGGAAATAGCGCTCCCGGCCGCCGGCGCATGAGAGGCTGGCCAGCGATTGCACGACCGGGTGTTTGCCAAATCCTTGGCCGAAATTCGACTCGACGCCCCATATGGCCGTGATGATCGCCGCATCGACACCATATCGGCGCTGCGCGACGGCAAGCCAGCGGCGCCAGCGCCGCATCATCGCCCGCCCGTCGGCGATCCGCTCGTCATCGACGACGCCGGCAATATAATCCCAGATCGGCGTCGAGAATTCCGGCTGCGAATGTTCGGCCGCGATCACATCGGGATCGAAGGCGAGATTTCGCGTGGCGCGCGCGACCGTCGCCGCCGAGACGCCCTGCGCGCGGGCCAGTGCCGCAAGTCCGCTCAGGCAGGAGCGGAAATCCGCCCGCGCCGGCTGCGCGACGAGGATCAAGGCCAAGCCGATGGCCAGGGCGCATCGTTTCATGGGGCAAGGTTAGCGCAAGCGCGGGGCATGTCCACCACCACACCCCTAAGGACGCGATCCTCCCACGCGGCAGTTAGCTTAATCTTACCTTATATTGCGGCCATTCCGGCGCGGCGCGGAGGCCAAAATCGGAAATGCGAAAGCCCCGGTTTCCCGGGGCTTTCTTTAAAGTATGGGCGAAGCGTCCGCCCGGCAATGTCAGCGCGAGTTGCCGGCTTTTCAGCCGAGGCGGATGCACCCGGCGGTGATGACCAGCGGCTTGGCGATAAGACATTGAGACACTGGATCACCTCCTTTCGATTGTTGACGATGGCGGGGCTTATAGAGGGATTTGCCGGCAAGACCAAGGCGGATTGCGCGCGTTACCCCAATTTTCGCAAGTGCCGGAAGACGATGACCCGCGATACGATCCCCGTCGTCACGGCGATCGCACCGGCGATGATTGCGATCGCGACATAGCCGTTGGCGCCGAGTTGGAAACTGCCGAACATGACTTCTGCTTGCGTGCCGCCGGGCGTGCCGCGCATAAAGGCCGACAAGATGCCGGAGAGGAAGAAGACGAGAATCGCGAGGCCGCCGCCGAAAATGCCGCCGCGCAGCCCGAGCCGGAAGAAATGGCGCTGGAACTGCCGCGAAATATAGCTGTCGGCGGCGCCGACGAAATGCAGCACTTCGATGATCTCGCGATTGCCCGCCATGGCGCCGCGCGTGGCAAAACCGACGGCGAGACCCATGGCGATCATCACCAGAATGAAGATCACCAGCGCGACGACGGCGACCGTCCCCGCCATGAGGGCGAGCCGCTGCAGCCAGAAGCGATGATCGTCGAGACTCGCGCCGACGACCTTGTCGCCGAGCGCCTTGCGCAAGGCCGCGGCGTCGAGCGCTCTGCTGCGGTCGAGCTTGAGGACGATGAGCCGCGGCACCGGCAGTTCGGAGAGATCGAGGCCGCTGCCGAGCCAGGGCTGCAGCAGCGCTTCCGATTGCGCCTTGGTGAAGGGCCTGACCTCGGCGATCCCCGGCGCGGCACGCGCCAGCGCCACGGCCTTCGCCGTCTCCGCCTCGAGATCATGACCAGGGATCGGGCGGACCTGAATGGTCATCTCCCGCGCGATCGATTGATCCCACCCTTGCGCGGCATCGGCGATCAATATCGCCGTGCCCGCCGTCAGCGCGGCGAGAAAGGTCATGATCGCAATGACGGTGACGAGAGCGCGGCCGGCGATCGAGGCGGCCGGCACCAGCGGCACTTCCTGACGGCGGCCGAGCCCGCCGTCAATCAATTGCCAGTGCACCTTTTCCGGCCGTTCCGATCGCATGAGAGTCATCGAGGCTCACTCATATATATGCAGGCGCGAGTTGCCGAGAACCAGGCGACGGGCGTTGTCGAATTGATCCATCAAGGCGAGATCATGGGTCGCGATGACGACGGCGGTTCCGGATTTGTGCAGTTCGGCAAAGAGGCGCATGAGCCGGCGCGCCAGAGTGGGATCGACATTGCCGGTCGGCTCGTCGGCGAGCAGGAGCTCGGGCCGCGCGATCAGCGCACGGGCGATCGCCGCGCGCTGCTTTTCCCCGCCCGAGAGGACCGGCGGCAAGACATTCATCCGGTCGCCGAGCCCGACCCAGCGCAATAGCTCGACGACCTCGGCCCGATAGGAGAATTCGTCGCGGCCCTGCACGCGCAGCGGCAGCGCGACATTCTGATAGGTCGTCAGATGATCGAGCAGGCGGAAATCCTGAAAGACGACGCCGATGCGGCGGCGCAGATCGGTGATCGCATCCTTGCTGAGGCTCGCGGCGTCACGATCGAACAGAGTGATGAGGCCGCGCGTGGGCTTCAGCGACAGGAGAATGAGGCGCAGCAAGGTCGTCTTGCCGGCACCCGAGGGACCGGTGAGAAATTGGAACGACTGCCGGCCGATGTCGAAACTGATGTCCCGCAGGATCTCAGCTCCCATCCCATATCTCAGGCCGACATTTTCGAACCGGACCAAGCGCGACCTCGCTTCTTTCGCGCGCGAATCACGCACTTAACCGCGTTTTAACCATAGCAGCGGATCATTGGAGCGGGCCACGACGGGAGGCGTTTTCGTCCCGCTTTCCACGCAAGAGCGGGATTTAGGAAAAGTCGGAACCGGTTTTCCTAAATCCCGCTCGACACTTTTGGAATCGATCACGTTCAAAAGACATCGGCTATAGCCGATGTCTCAAGCATAGCTATGGATTTTCAATCCATAGTCATCGCGATCCATAGCAGGCCTTGCCGATCCATGCTGATTGATTGTCCCGGCTGCGGGAAATCCTACCATATCATCAAGGCCGCCCTCGGTCCGACGGGGCGCCGCGTCGCCTGCCCGCGTTGCGACGCGGTCTGGTTCGTCGCCTCGGACGAAGGCGGCGCGGCGGCGGCAGGCCCGGATCAGGACTTAGCCTTCGAGGCAGCAATCTCCATCGTCGCGGCGAGCGGCGAAGCCCGCTTCCCCGCGCTCAGCGGCGTCGTTCCGCCGGCCCGGTTTTCGCCGTACCGATTTTCGCCGGCTCAGCCGATGCCGGCCGCTTCGGCGCGGCGCCGGCGGCCTGTCCTAACAGAGATGTTCCTCGGCGTCGCGCTCATCGCGCTCGCCATGTCGCTCATCGGCTTTCGGACCGGCATCGTATGGCTTTGGCCCCGCGTAGCGAGCGTCTATGCGGTGCTCGGCCTGCCCGTCAATCTGCGCGGGCTTGCGCTCGAGCATTTTCACACCGTCACCACCAATGACGGCTTCCAGACCGTCCTCGGCATCGAGGGCGAGATCGCAAATCTGCGGGCGCGCGCGACGAAAATCCCGCCGCTCCGCCTCGCCATCCGCGACGGCCAGGGCCATATCCTGTACAGCTGGCTGGTGGCGGCGCCGAAGCAAAGGCTCGCCGCGAGCGAAATCCTCGCCTTTCGCGCCAAACTCGCAGCGCCGCCGGCGGCGGGGCGCGACGTTCTTGTCAGCTTCACCGCCGCACCGTCCCGGAAATCCCTGGCCTTCCTATGGAACGCAGCCTGGCATTTTTGAGAGCCTCGTCAGTAGCGGCGTCGGCCTCGTTCCACAGCTGTCGCATTTACGACGCAGGGACGTCGGCATCGGCGCGATCCAGCGGAGTTAGCCGTTTTCCCCGCGCGAATTCCAGAATAGAATGACTCCAGGCCAGCTCCGGCGGATTGCCGGCGGCGCCTTTCGCCGACCGGACCGACTCGCAGCGTGGACTTCGGCTTGCATGGCGGCCCTTCGATAGAGCGGGATGAGGAAAAGTGGAAACCGGTTTTCCGGCGCAATCAAGTTTACGCAGATTGCGCAAGCTTATCTGCATATCCCGCTCTAAACTTTTAGAATCGATCACGTTTCTGAAGACATCGGATATATCCGATGTCTCAATCATGACTTTCGATTGATTCAATCCAAAGTCGTCGTGATCTAGAGCATCGGACCCAAAAGTGCACGCGGTTTTGGGATAATCCGATGCTCTACATCTATAAATCGCGAGCATCTTATCCGCTTTCAAGTGGTTCCACTTGAAAGCGGGATGCTCTAGGATGGAATTTGGGGGTTTCAATGGCCAAAATACTCGAAAAACTCAACAGTTCGATCGCGGCGGGCGTCGTCCTGGCGCTCATCGCCTTGCTCGCCTTCAATGTGAAAATGCTCGGGGAACAGACCTATTGGGCTGGGTTCTTCATCTTTCTGCATGTCTTGTCCGGGATCACCTGGATCGGGCTGCTTTATTATTTCAACCTCGTCCAGATCCCGACCATGCCGAAAATCCCGGCCGAACTGAAGCCGGCCATCGGTAAATTCATCGCGCCCGAGGCTTTGTTCTGGTTCCGCTGGGCGGCGCTCTCGACGGTCGTCACCGGCCTCATCGTCTTTTTTCTCTACACGATGGCTGGCGCGACGTGGAAGAGTCCAATTGTTTGGGGCATGCTTCTCGGCCTGATCATGGCCTACAATGTGTGGTTCATCATCTGGCCGAACCAGAAGAAGGCGCTCGGCATGGTGTCGGCTGACGACGCCACCAAGGCCAAGGCCGCCCGCATTGCCATGTTGACCTCGCGCGTCAATACCGTCCTGTCGCTGCCCATGCTTTATTGCATGGTGTTGCAGCGTTTCACCTGAGCCAAGAGACAGGCGGGCGGCCGCAGCAGTCTGCCTTCATCGATTTTGCGCAAACGCCGCAAGACATTGCGGCGTTTTCATTTGCCCGGCGCCGTCCTGACGGGCACTCTCTTGAAAAGCTGGCTCCCACTGTCGACATGAAGCCATATCGACAGCACCGAACAAAGCTGCAGCCGAGCCGGCCCGCGCCAATGCGAGCGCGACAGCGGCGGGATTTGCCCGTATCAGTGGCGGATGACGCGTCCCATAAAGGCTGTGAGGCCCCGCAACAGTGAGCAACAACCAAGATCAGGTTCCGGAGCCGGGCAAGCTCGAAGCGGAAGAACCGAAAGCGGAGAAGCCCAGCCGGAGCCTGTTCAAGCGTCTGTTCGGCCGCGAGGCCGCGCCCGCTGCGCCCGATCTTCAACAAGGTCGCGAAGCGCCGCCCCATGCGGCCGAAAACCAAGCATCCGAGACGGAGCAGAGTGGCGAACGCCAGGCGGCCTCGGCAGCCGCGGGCGCGGAAGCCCCAGCGAAAAAAAAGAGCCGATGGGCACGACTCGCGCAGGGCCTTTCGCGCTCCTCGCATTCGATCGGCAGCGGCCTCGTCGAGATCTTCGCGAAGCGCAAGCTCGATGCCGCCACCCTCGACGACCTCGAGGACATGCTGATCCGCGCCGATCTCGGCGTTGCGGCGGCGCTGCGGATAAGAGACGAGGTCGGCAAGACCCGCTATGACAAGGCCGTCGATGTCGACCAGGTGAAGGGCATTCTCGCGGCCGAAGTCGAGCGCGTGCTGGCGCCGGTCGCCAAGCCGCTCGCCATCGATGCGGCGCGCAAGCCTTTCGTGATCCTCGTCGTCGGCGTGAACGGCTCCGGCAAGACGACGACGATCGGCAAGCTCGCCGCCAAATTCAGCCGCGAGGGCAAAAAAGTGGTGCTCGTCGCCGGCGACACTTTTCGCGCCGCCGCGATCGAGCAATTGCGGATCTGGGGCGAGGCGCTCGGCGCGCCCGTCATCGCGCGCGAGGCCGGCGGCGATGCGGCCGGTCTCGCCTTCGATGCGATCAAGGCGGCGCAGGAGAGCGGCGCCGACGTGCTCATCATGGATACCGCCGGCCGGCTGCAGAACAAAACCGAACTCATGGCGGAGCTGGAAAAGATCATCCGCGTGATGAAGAAGCTTGACCCGGAGGCCCCGCACGCCGTCCTTCTGGTGCTCGACGCGACAGTCGGGCAGAATGCAATGAGCCAGGTCGAGATCTTCGGCCGCACCGCCGGCGTCACCGGCCTCGTGATGACCAAACTCGACGGGACCGCGCGGGGTGGCATTCTCGTTGCCGTCGCGGAGAAATATGAGCTGCCCATTCATTTCATCGGCGTCGGCGAGGCCGCCGATGATCTCCAGCCCTTCGCCGCAGGCGACTTCGCCCGCGCCATCGCCGGGATCGACGCATGAGCGAGAAATCAAGGGCCAGAGATTTTTCCGGCATTATGGCGCAAGCGCCACCGCGGGCCTGAGCAATCAGGTTCCGCGGGGTGGCATTGAGTGACAGGCTGTGTGGAAACGCGCGGGGATCACATATCGTGAGCTGGCGAAGCGCCTAGAGGGCGCATGGGCTGCATGAGACGGAAGCATCAATTACTAGCAAGCTTGCGCGAGGAACATTTGCGGCGACATTTTTTCTGGCATGTATTGCGGCGTTAGAGCTTGAAGGGGTAAGGTTGGAGAACCTTTAGCCGAAAGGCCACATCCAATTGCCGAAGAGCAGCAAGGAGGTACCTTGCCAAATACATTCGATGCTTATGAGGCTTACCAACGTGCCCGCGATTTTTTCATCCAATGGCGTCGGCGAAGCGTCGAATATATAAAATTCAAATTTCAGGAGCGTCAAGCCAAGAAGCAAAATGAGCCCTCCCAAGACAGGGCGGCCCAAAGAACCGCGAATGCTACTTATTGGATCGCGGCCTTCACTTTGATTTCGGTGGCAGTCAACATCGGTGTTTTTTTGGTGCTCAGATCTCAATTGAACGAAATGCATGATGCCGGAGTGGATTCCAAACGGCTTATCGATGCCAACGTAAAGCTTGCGAGCGCCGCTCAGAAGTCCGCTAATACAGCCGATGAAAATCTGATCGCCACTCAACGAGCATGGGTTGGCTCCATAGATGCCGCAATTATCAAAAGTCCTAATATGACGCCAATTAAAGGTACTGTAAGCTACGTGAATAGTGGCAAGGAACCCGCTCGCATATTAGCTAGCGCTATGGAATATTTGTATACTAGGAATGAATGGGATGACGGAACCGCTGTAAACGCCATCATTCAACATCAGCAAGAATGCCTCAATATTTCCTCGATAGTTGGCTTCCGATTCGCGTGGCCGACGAGCGGATTTACTTCGTACTTGATTCACTTCCCGGAGGGCCACATTCCACAAAAGGGCGTCGTTGGCTGGACAGACCGCATAAGTCAAGGAGAAGATCTTCTTGCCGTTCAGGGATGCATTGTTTACGAAGCGTTTAAGACCATTCACCACACAGCGTTTTGCTATTTTTTCGATGGCAAAACATCTGACATGGCTCATTTGAACATTTGCACGGTAGGAAACTACGTCAATTAACTGGCAGAGCAGAATGACGGCAAAGATTGCGGGCACGCCCGCGCGTCTCCACACAGCCTGTCACTCAATGCCACCCCGCGGAACCTGATTGCTCAGGCCCGCGGTGGCGTTTGCGCCATAATACCGGATTTTTCAGCAGATGTTCAGCTACCGCAGGATATTCACCCGATCATGACCGAGACCGCCGATCGCACCGAAATCGCCGAAGAGCCCAGCAAACCATCGCCTGTTCTGAAGCTCACCCTCGAGCTCGGGCCGCTGCTGCTCTTCTTCTTCGCCAATGCGCGGCCGAAACTCTTCGCGCCTTTCGTCGACCTGTTTCTCCCCGCGCATCTGCTCGCGGGCGCAAATGCCGGGCTCTTCACGGCGACGGCGGTGCTGATCCCGGCCGTCGTCGCAGCGCTCGTCGTCTCTTATCTGCGCACCAGGCATCTGCCCGTGATGCCGCTGGTGACGGCCGTCCTCGTCATCATCTTCGGTGCGCTGACGCTCTATCTGCAGGACCCGAGCTTCATCAAGATGAAGCCGACGGTCCTTTATGTCGCCTTCGGCCTGGCGCTCTTCGGCGGTCTTGCCTTCGACAAGCCGCTGCTGCCCATCGTGCTCGACAATACCGTTGCGCTTACTGAACGCGGCTGGCGGATTCTCACTTGGCGCTGGGCGATCTTCTTCTTCACGCTCGCGGCTGCCAATGAGATCGTCTGGCGCACCCAAACCACCGACACATGGGTCTTCTTCAAATTCCCCGGCACGGTCGCGATCATCTTCCTTTTCACCCTGGCGCAAGTGCCGCTGATGCTGCGCCATGAGGTGAAGGAGGAAACCGCGGCGGAGTGACCCGCAGCGCGGAAAGAGCTGCTTTGGCATGGATCGTGCTTAATCGCACGAGGATATCCGCCGGCCCGGGCGTGGTGCGCTCGATGCGGCTGCGCCGGCGCGGATCTCCAACCCGAAGATCTCGATTGTGTTTTGGTCATGGGCTGCGACGCGGGTGCGAAGCCGGCGGAAGGACTGGCCGTGACCATGCCTAGAGCGGTTTCAGGTTTGGTAGCCACACCAAACCGGTTCGAAACCGCTCTTATTTAAAGAGCTAGAGCATTTTCGGAAAATCAAGTCGGGCTTGCCCGACTTGATCATCGAAAGAGCCGATCTCGGCTACAGCCGAGATCGGTAAACCGGTGTCCACTTTTGCTGAAAATGCTCTAGGGCATGAACGAGGACAAGATGGCAGGTCAGAACGATCCGAATGATGGCGAGGCCCAAGGCGACGCCAAAGAAATCGGCGGATGCGCCGGCGCGCATAAGGCGTGGCTCGACGGAAAAGCCGGGACCTTCCATATGCGCGCACAGCCGGTGCCGAAGATCGAGCCGCCGCCGCCGGTCGCCGCGAAGCCGTCGCCGCCAACCGGCGAGCTTTATGTCATTTGCGGCAGGAAGGAAATCGGCGACCGGCGCGGCAAGAGCTTCCCGCTGATGCGCCGGTGGGATGACGGCAAGCTCCGGCCCTGGGACATTTTCATCGCCCGCTTCGGCAAGCAATATTTCGCCTATGAAAACGCCTGCCCCCATTCGGGTCAGCGGCTGGATTGGGAGAAGAACAATTTCTTCGAGCCGAACTACATGAAAGTGCTGATGTGCGGCAAGCACGGCGCACAATTCGACGTCGAAACCGGCGTCTGCATCAAAGGGCCTTGCGAAGGCCAGAAGCTGACGAGCATCCTCTGCATCGTCGACGAGGACGATGTCTGTCTGACCGGCATAAACATCGATCTGGACGCGGAAGTGGAAGCGGTGGCGGTGGTCGATCCGAATGCGGACGAGGTGCTCGAGAACAACGGCTTCAAGCTGCAATCGACGAAGCGCGAATTTTCCAAGTGAGGCGCTATCCCTCCTTCTCCCGCTTGCGGGAGAAGGTGCCGAGCGAATGCGAGGCGGCTGAGGGGATCTTCGAGCCGGGACCAACCCTCACCCGTCATGCGAAGCATGATAGCTTCTCCGGCAAGCGGGAGAAGGGTCGCGGAATGATTATCCCCCCGCCGCCTTCGCATGTGTGCCGACGGGCAGGACCCTGATCGAAGCGAGCCGATTGCGCGTCTTGCGCAGCACCTCGAAACGGAAATCATAAAAGGTGAAGACCTGACCGGTCTCTGGAATGGCCCGCGCCTCATGAATGACCAGGCCGGCGATGGTCGTCGCCTCTTCATCCGGCAGGTCCCACCCCATCACGCGATTGAGGTCGCGAATCGGCAGCGAACCGTCGACCGTAACCGAGCCGTCGGGATTGGGCCGCACCCCCTGCACCACAAGGTCATGTTCGTCGGTGATGTCGCCGACGATCTCCTCCAAAATATCTTCGAGCGTGACGAGGCCCATGACGACGCCATACTCGTCGACGACGAGGGCGAAATGAATCTTGCGCTTCAGGAAGGCCTGGAGCTGCTCATGCAGGCTCGTTGTATTCGGCACAAACCAGGCCTCGAAAGCCAGAGCTTCCACTTTGAGATGCGCGATGTCGCCGCCCGCTTCCTCGATCCCGCGCAAGAGATCCTTCGCATGCAGAACGCCGATGATATTGTCGGGCTCGCCGCGCCAGATCGGCACCCGCGTATAGGGCGAGGCAACCACTTGATGCACGAATTCGCGCGGCGGCAGATCGGCATTGATCGCCACCATATTCGTGCGGTGGACCATCACATCTTCGACGACGAGCTCGTGCAATTCGATAATGCCGCCGAACATGTCGCGCTCGACGAGCGGCACGCCGCCTTCGAGATGCATGAGATGCAGCGTGCTCTTCAGCTCTTCATGGCCGGACAGCAGCCGGCGCTTGGCCCGCAGATTGACGCCGAGAAGCCGCAAAAGAACATGCACCAGCGCTTCCACCCCGGCGAGGATCGGCCCGAAGACGGCGACGAAGAAGGCGATGAATGGTGCCACTGAGAGCGCCGTGCGGTCGGGAAAATTGATCGCCAGCGTCTTCGGCAGGACTTCGGCGAAGACGAGGAGAAGGACCGTCATCAGCCCGGTGGCGTAAATGACGCCCCTATAGCCGACGAGCGCCTCGAGAACGCTGGTGAGCAAGGCCGAGGAGCCGATGCTCGCCAGCGTATTGCCGAGCAGGATGGCGCCGATGAGCCGGTCACGGTTGCCGAGCAGGCGATTGACGATCGTCGCGCGCCGGTCGCCGCTCCCGGCGAGCGCATGCATGCGGGCGCGCGAGGCGGCGGTGAGCGCCGTCTCCGAGCCGGAAAAAAATGCCGACATGGCAATGCAAAAGATGACAATGGCGCCGGCAATCCAGAGATTGACGGTGAGTGGCTCGGCCTGCGCGCCGTGCATGTTCGTGGGTTCCCGTGTTCAGGGCGTCCGATTTACCTCGCCCAATTCATCCTGCAGAAAGGCGTGGACGTCGTCGGCATCGACATTCTTGGCAATGAAGCAGCGCCCGATCCCCTGTGCGAGGATGAAGGTCAAGGCGCCGCGCACCACTTTCTTGTCCTGATACATGGCTTCGAGAATGGCTGCCGCATCACCCTGCCAGCCGGGGATGTCGGTTATATAAACAGGCAGACCCGCACTCCGCAAATGGGCTTCGACACGCATGGCGAGGCCCGGCTCGCAGAGGCCGCGGCGGACAGAGAAGCGCAATGCACAGGCCATTCCAATCGCGACGGCTTCGCCATGGACGAGCCGCTCGCCGTCATAGCCGGCGAGGCGCTCCAGCGCATGGCCGAAGGTGTGGCCGAAATTCAACAGCGCCCGCTCGCCCGCTTCATATTCGTCGCCGGCCACGATCTGCGCTTTGGCGGCGCAGCTCTTCGCAATCGCGCGGATGCGCGCCGGCCCGCCGGCGAAAACATCGCGCCAATTGGCATCCAGCCATTCGAAAAAAGCGCGGTCGCGGATCAACCCATATTTCACGATCTCCGCATAGCCGGCGCGAAATTCGCGGGGCGGCAGAGTGGCAAGGCAGGCGGTGTCGGCGAGCACGAGCGCGGGCTGGTGAAAGGCGCCGATCAAATTCTTGCCTTGCGGCGAATTGATGCCGGTCTTGCCGCCGACGGAGGAATTGACCTGCGCCAGCAGCGATGTCGGGATCTGGACGAAGCGCATGCCGCGACGCACGCTCGCCGCGGCGAAGCCGGCGAGATCACCGACCACGCCGCCGCCCAAGGCGACGACGAGATCGCCGCGCTCGAAGCGCCCATCAATGATGGCGTTGCAGACCTGCTCGAAGCCGGCGAAGGATTTCGACTCCTCGCCAGGCGCAACAATGATGTTCGCAAAGCGAATGCCCGCCGTCGCGAGGCTCGCTTCGAGCGGCCCGAGATGATGGCTGGCGACATTGGCATCGGTGACGATGGCGACCGCGGCGCCCGGCGCGACCCGCGCGATATGGGCGCCGGCTTGGCCGACGAGACCGTCGCCGATCCAGATGTCATAGCTGCGGGCGCCGAGATCGACCGTCACCCGCTCGAAGAAACCGGTCGGCCCCGCGGCCGGACCGGCGCCCGGCTCCGATGCCAAGCACAAATGGCGCTCGAGGCCGGCGAGCGCGTCCTCCACCACCGTATCATGCGGCGCTTCCTGCGAGATCACTGTCACATCCGCCTTCGCATAGATCGGATAACGCTGCTCCATGAGCTTCTTCAGCGTCGCCTCCGGATTGGGATTTTGTAAGAGCGGCCGATGCGTTCTTTTGCGTACCCGCCGCCACAGCACGTCGAGATCGCCCTTGAGCCAGAGCGAGATGCCGGTTTCGGCGATTCTGGCGCGCGTCTCGGCACTCATGAAGGCACCGCCGCCGGTCGCGATGATTCGCGGCCCCTCGGCCAGAAGCCGGGCCATCACCCGCCGCTCACCGTCGCGAAAATAGGGCTCGCCATAACGCGAGAAGATTTCCGGAATGGTCATTCCGGCGGCCCATTCGATTTCCGTATCGGAATCGACGAATTCGAGCCCGAGCCTCTGCGCCAGGCGGCGGCCGATCGCCGTCTTGCCCGAGCCCATGAGACCGACGAGAACAATCGAGCGGTTGCCGAGCGCCGCGACGAGCGCGGCGGCCCGGGTATCGCGCACAGGATTCTCATCCCCGTCCTCGACGGCTATTATTCCACTCCTCATCATGGTGCTGTAACACGCCCAAGGATGATATTTAAACCACCTTCACGGAAACTGCGGCGCCCGCCTGCCTTAGGCGTCGGTGTTTTGTTCCCCTATAATGATCCCGATTCGGTGAGGAGACCGGCGTGCCGAGCCTTTTTCGCTTTCTTTTGGTCCTCGCTGCGCTTGCCGGGCTCGTCTATCTCGGAATGCTCGCGCTCGTGACCTTCGTCGTGCCGCAACCGCATCAGATCATCGAAACGATCCCGGCGTCGCGGCTTAATAAATAAGGACTTTCCGCCTTGCCCGCAAAGCATTGCGGCCATCAGCTTTGTCTGGAAGCCTTTCTCGAGATGATGGCGGCGGAGCGCGGCGCCGCCGCCAATACGCTCGACGCCTATCGCCGCGACCTCGGCGATTATGGCAATGCCCTCCGCGCCGCGGGAAAAACCGCGCTCATTGTCGAGACGGATGAGATCAGAAGCTATCTTTCCGGGCTGAAAGGGCGCGGCCTTGCGGCGACGACAAGCGCCAGGCGGGTCTCCGCGATCCGCCAGTTCCACCGGTTTCTCTGTGCCGAGGGCCGTCGCAAGGACGATCCGGCGGCGATTCTGGAGGCCCCGCGGCAAGCCCTGCGGCTACCGAAAATCCTTTCCGTGGAAGAGGTTGAGCGCCTCCTCAATGCCGCCAAGACCGCCCTCGATGCGGCATCGGCCGAGCCGCGCGCGCGCCTGCATGCCGCGCGCAACCTCTGCCTCCTCGAGCTTCTCTATGCGACCGGCTTGCGCGTCTCGGAGCTCGTGAGCCTGCCGAAGGCCGCGGCGCGGCGGCGCGAACCTCTCATTCTCATTCGCGGCAAGGGCGGCCGCGAACGGCTCGTGCCGCTGTCGGAACCGGCGCGGCAGGCGATCGCGCTTTATCGCGGCCTGCTCGAAAAGGCTGAGCCGCGCGCCGCCGCAAGCCCCTGGCTGTTTCCGGCGGATGGAGAAACCGGGCATCTGAGCCGGCAAGTCTTTGCACGCGACATCAAGACCATTGCCGCGGCAGCGGGGATCGCGGCGGCACGCGTCAGCCCGCATGTGCTGCGCCATGCCTTCGCCAGCCATCTCTTGCAGAACGGCGCCGATCTGCGGATCGTCCAGGAATTGCTCGGCCATGCCGATATTTCGACGACGCAGATCTATACCCATGTGCTCGACGAGCGGATGAAGGCGATGGTGCGCGATCTGCACCCGCTGAATGACGAGTGAGGGGATGGGCGGCCGGCGTCGCGGCCAACTACGGAGCCCGATTGCTAAACGGAAAATGTATCGGCGACCAATTCGGGACTCCAAAGAGGGCAATGCCTGGTCAAGACTTGCGGACTCTCCTCTGTTGCAGGGAGGCAACCACCGGCAAGAGCATGGCCCTCGGGATCAGCGGCGCGATGCGGCAGAGCAGCTTGTTGCCGAGGCCGGGAATGACAATTCGGCGGCCGGCCATGAGCCCCGCATAGCCGCTTGCTGCCACCGAGGCGGAACGTGCGCCACCGAAGCGCATGATGCCGACATCGGCGGGAAATCTCGCCCGTGCCTGAAAGCCGGTGAGTGTCACGCCGGGGCACAGAGTTGTCACCACGACGCCATGCGGGCGCAGCTCCTGCGCGAGCGCTTGGCTGAACGACAGGATAAACGCTTTCGAAGCATAATAGACGGCCATGCCCGGGCCCGGAAAAAACGCCACGACCGAGGCGACGTTCAGGATCTTGCCCTGTCCGGCGCAGAGCACCGGCAGAAAGCGCAGGCAAAGTGCGACCAGGGCGCGGATGTTGAGGTCGATGATGCCGAGCTGCGCGGCGGGATCGAGTTCCGCCGCCTCGCCGAGAAGGCCGAAGCCCGCATCGTTGACGAGGATTTCGGGGACGGCGCCGGCCGCATCGAGCCGCACCGCGATCGTCTCGACCGCGTCGCCCGCGGCAAGATCACACGGCAAGACCAGCGGACGCGGCCGGCCGAGCACCGCGATTTCATCGGCGAGCGCTTCGAGCCGCTCCTTGCGGCGGGCGACGAGCGCGAGATCATGCCCGTTGCGGGCGAAAATACGGGCGAGATCGGCCCCTATGCCGCTGGAGGCGCCGGTGACGAGGACGACCTTGCGCGGTCCATTCATCCCTTCCGCTCCGCGAGCCGTGCCGACCAAGGCCCTTCGAAGGCGGGTTCGCGCGCCCGTTCGGCCGCCGCCTCATGGCGCAGGCTCAGCCGATCATGCGGCGAGACGCCCATGAGCTCGGCGATCCGCGCCACGATATTTTCCTCAAGCTCATGGACGGCACCGTCGGCGAAAGCGATCTCCCACATCATCGCGACGATCTTCAGGCGCCCGCTGTGGTCGAGCGCGCGCTTGAGCGTGTTGGTGAAATGGTAGAAATCGACAGCCTCGCGGTCGCTCACTTCGGCCGATCGGATGAGGCGCGTCGTCGTCTCGGCATCGAGATCGAAATTCTGCGCGATGATTTCGCGCAGCCTCCGGCACTCGGCGGCATCGATCGCCCCGTCGGCGGCGGCGAGATGGACGAGGAGCGCGGCGGCGGCGAGACGATAATCATCCTCGCGGAACGCGCGTTGCGCCGGCTCGCCGGCGAGATCCACCATGAAACTCTTGAGCCTATCGAACATCTCACCATCCTTGCGCCAAGGGGATGGGCGGCGCCCTCGCCATCCATTGTCCATGCAAAGCGCTAACGAAATTCGACTGCCGTGCCCGCGAAGGGGTGGCGAGCCTGAGGTCACAAATGCAAATAGGGAGACCCCGCCGTTTCGGCCAGCGCTGCTTTTGCCAAAGCTAGGAAATAGGCGGGCTAGAGCATTTTCAGCAAAAGCAGACACCGGTTTGGCGTCTGAAAATGCTCTAACTTCTTGAATGAGAGCGGTTTCCGACCGGTTTGGTGTGTCCGCCAAACCTGAAATCGCTCTGGCCCCTGTTCAGCTTCGGATGGCCGTCAGCGGATGCGCAGACAGGTCCAATAGCCCTGCAGTTGATGGAACAATTGATGTTGGGCCTTCTGCCAGGAGAGGCATTCCTGCCGCGAGGGAAAGCAAAGCTTCTCATCCTTCCAGACGAGTGCGATCTGCGGGTCGCCGCCCACGTAATCGGCGCGGCCGCCGGAAAAATGCCCGAACCAGACGGAGCGCCAGGGCAGAAGGCTGGCGTCGCAGGCGATGCCGGAGCCGAAAAGCCAGGGCTTGCCGATCGACGTGCCCATCGCATGGCCTTTATCGGCGAAGCCGATGAGCCCCAAAAGGACCAGGACAGGGACGACAGCCCAGGGCCTCGCCGCCGCTCTCGTGAGTAACTTTGCGATCCGCATCCCGCTCCCCCGGAAAGCTGCGACTGCGTTAATCCTATGTGGAGCGCCGGGCCGCGTCACCCCACAAGATCGAGATCCCTATCAATATTCGGTCCCGGGCTTCGGATAGCAGGAGGGCTGGCAATCCACCCATGGATGATATTGGAACATCCAGGTCTCGCTCAAGATCTTGCCCCCGGAACGCAGATAAAGCCGCATTTCGACGGGCTCCGCGCCGGTGACCGTCAGATCGAACTGCGCCCGCCAATGGCCCGGCACATTGTCTGGCACGGCTTCCGTATAGATATAGGAGAATGTGCCGCGCGCGGCCCAGAGCACGGGCTCCGGTTTCACCCCGTAGGGAAGATCGGTGAGCGGCCCGCCCAGAAACTCCACCATGAATTTGCGCACACCTTTCGGCCGGGGCTTGCCCGGCTGGCCGCCATTGCCGAGCCGCGTCGCCACGCAGCGCGCAAGGGGGCTCGGGTGCGGCTCGTCGGCGAGCCAATAAAGCCGATAGCCGATCTCCATCTCGCTGCCGGCCGTCACCGGCTTCTCCGGCACCCACATGGCGACGATATTGTCGTGGATCTCGTCATCGGTCGGAATCTCGACGAGTTGGATGGACCCTTTGCCCCATTCGCCCTTCGGCTCGACCCAGACACTCGGCCTTCGGTCGTAGAAGACCCCGTCCAGATAATGATCGAAATTGCGGTCGCGCTGCATCATGCCGAAGCCGCGCGGATTATGGTCGAGGAAGGCCGAGGCCATGATATGCGGCGGATTGTTGAGCGGCCGCCAGAGCCGCTCGCCACGGCCGGTCCACATGGCGAGGCCATCCGAATCATGAACCTCCGGCCGCCAGTCGACCGCCGTCGGCTTGATGGTCTCCGAAAACCAATACATGGTCGTCAAAGGCGCAATGCCGAAGCGCGCGATGTCTTGGCGCAGACAGAGCAGCTGCTCGATGTCCATGATGACGCCCTTGCCGCGGATCGCTTCCATCTTGCAGGCGCCGACGATCGACGGGCTTTCGAGCAGAGCATAGAGCGTGAGGCCATTCTCGGGTCCCGATTCGTCGATGTAGATATCGGTGAAGTCGGGAAACTCCTCCGGCCTGTCGGCGACCGCCACATTGAGCGCGATGGCGCGGCAGGACATGCCATATTGATGCAATTGGCCGATCGCGCGGAAATAATCTGCGCCGATAAAGGCGACCCAATCGTTTCTGTGCCAATCGAGCACCTTATTGTCGCGCGCCTCCTGCACGCGAAGGCCGGCAAAGCCGGCCCCCTTCGGCAATTGCCGGGCCGGCGAATTCTCCGGCATCGTGAAATAGCCCGGCTCATAGATGATCTCGCGCGCATGGCCACCCTCGACCGCATGCATTGCGACGGCCTTCGGGAAGAACATGCCGAGATGGAAGAAGCTCACCGGAAAACGGCCGGGCCCCTCGGCGTAGAGCGCTTGATTCACATCGAATTTGATCTTGCCCCAGGCCTCGTAATCGATTTTGGACACGATCGCAGGCGCCGGATGCGGCGGCCCGACATAGGGCCCGTTCACCATTTTCCGCACCTTCTCTTTCAGGAGATCGAAGGAAAAGGGCTTTGCGGGGCCGAATTGCAGCCCCTTTGCCGGCGCGGCATTCGTGGCCCCGCCGTCGATCAGGCCGAGGGCCGCAGCCGCGGCCACGGATTTCAATAAACTTCGCCGATCCGGTTCGCTCATCTCGATCGCTTGCCATGGCGGCCGACATGCCGCTCCGTTCGCCTGAAAGATTATGGAGATCGATGCGCATGGCCCGCGGCCATAAAGTCGCGAGAGAACCGCTCAGTCGCGGATCGATTCATGTTTGACGGCGATGCGCATGAAGTAGAAGAGAAGGACGAAACCGCAGAGCGCGAAGAAGGCTTCGAGAATGTGGCTGACCAGCGGCTCGAGCTGCAACAGGCCGCCGAGCGCCCAGCCGGCGGCCCAGGAGGCGCCGACCATTTCGGTGCCGACGAGGATGGCGACCGCGATCAAGGTCGACAAATGAAGAAAATTGATCTTTTTGGCGGCGGGCACGTTCGAACCTTGCGACTTACGGCGTAAAACCTCATTCGATTTGCGCCACTATACTAAGGTGCGCGAGAGGGCAAGCCCCGCCGGGATCAGTTGCAGCCAATTTGGATGAGGCATGAACACGACGCCGATCTTTCCCAAAGCGGCTGTCGCCGCACCGCATCATCTGGCCGCCGAAACGGGGCGCGCCCTCCTTGGCGAGGGCGCCAATGCGATCGAGGCCATGCTCGGCATGGCGGCGACGATCGCCGTCGTCTATCCGCATATGAATTCGATCGGCGGCGACGCCTTTTGGTTGATCCGCGAGCCGGACGGCAAAGTGCGCTATATCGAGGCCTGCGGTTATGCGGGGAGCAAAGCGACGATCGCCGCCTACCATGCCTTAGGCTATGACGCCATCCCGCCGCGCGGTCCACAGGCCGCCGTCACCATCCCAGGCACGGTCGGGGGGTTCGCCCTGGCGCAAGAGATCGCTGCGGCCGCCGGCGGCCACTTGCCGCGCGCCGATCTCCTGCATGATGCGGTCAATCTCGCCCGCGGCGGCTATCCGCAGTCTCGCACCGAAGCGCGCGCCGAGCCGTTCGAATTCGACGCTTTGTGCGCGGCGCCTGGTTTTGCCGAGCATTTTCTCGTCGAGGGCAAGATTCCGGCCGCCGGAACCCTGCGGAAAAATGACGCGCTCGCCACTACGCTCGAGCAATTGGGCCGTGCCGGCTTCGATGATTTCTACCGCGGCGACGTCGGCCGCGAAATCGCCGCCGACATGGAGCGGCTCGGCGTGCCGTCGACGCGCGCTGACCTCGAAGCCTATCGTGCGGTGCTGCGGGAGCCGCTCTCCCTCGCGCTTGCGGGCCGCATCCATTGGAGCTCGCCGCCGCCGACGCAAGGCATTGTTTCCCTGTTCCTGCTCGGTCTCTTCGAAAGGCTTTGCGTCACCCGCGTAGAAAGCTACGAACATATCCATGGCCTCGTCGAAGCGGCCAAACGCGGGCTTGCCCTGCGCGACCGCATCTGCACCGATTTCGCGCATCTGCCGCGCGATCCGGCGGAGCTCCTGAGCCCCGACGCGCTCAAGCGCGAAGCCGCGATGATCCGCATGGACCGCGCCGCGCCCATTCCGGTGCCCGCCGCGCTGGGCGACACGGTCTGGATGGGCGCCATCGACAAAGAGGGCCGCGCCGTCTCCTTCATTCAATCGATCTATTGGGAATACGGGTCCGGCTGCGTGCTGCCCACCACCGGCATTTTGCTGCAGAACCGCGGCTGCTCCTTTTCGCTCGATGCCAAGGCCTTCAATCCGCTGGCCCCGGGCCGGCGGCCCTTCCACACGCTGAATCCGTCGCTCGCCGTCTTCGATGATGGCCGCGTCATGCCTTATGGCTCGATGGGCGGCGACGGCCAGCCGCAATTCCAGGCGCAGATCTTTACCCGCACGCTCTTCGGCGTGCCGCTCGCCGAAGCGATCGATCGGCCGCGCTTCCTTTACGGCAAGCTATGGGCCACCGAAACGCCGACCTTGAAGCTCGAACCCCGCTTCGACGACAGCCTCATCCGCAGGCTCAAGGCCGCGGGGCATGACATAGAAATCGCCGCCGAGCCTTATGCCAGCCGGTTCGGCCATGCCGGCGCGCTGATCCGCCATAAGGACGGCCGCATCGAAGCGGCGCATGATCCGCGCTCCGACGGCGGCGCGGCAGGAATTTGACGAAAGACCGCAAAAGCGCCGGCCCGCCGGCAAGGGAACCCTCGCCGTGCTCATTGGTTAGTGGGCAGTAACGGCAGAGGAGGACCGCATGCAAAGACAGATCAAAGTGGCGAGATCCAACCGCGGATTCGCATCGATGGATGCCGAAAAGCAGCGCGAGATCGCGCGCAAGGGCGGCCGCAGCGTTCCCAATGAGAAACGCAGCTTCTCACAAAATCATCAGCTCGCTTCGGAAGCCGGCCGCAAAGGCGGCCAATCGTCCCATATCAATCGGCCCGCGGCGGAGCGCTGAGGCAGGGCGCCCCGACCAGGGGGCGCTCATGGTGGGCAAGGATGGGTGGGCAAGGGAAGAGAAGTCCAAGCGAGCCGAACGCGCACGACAAGGGGCTCCGGCGCGCCGACTCTCGGCAGTCGCGCGCCTGCCTCCCGGTCGTTCGTGGACGGCGCGTGCAATGAAGACCTAGCTTCGTAAATCTCCGCCACGTCCCCCATGCGCTTTTGCGCGCTTACTCGGCGCTTCGGCCCCGCGCGGTCTTCGGTCCACCATGGGATGCATGGCCGCCTTTGCGGCCCGCCTCCGAGGCGAGCTTATGGTCTTGGGAAAAACTGCGCTTGCTCGGGCTGACGCTCTGGCCGCCTTTGCGGCCGGCCTCTGCCGCCAGAGCCGGATTTTGCGAGAAGCTGCGCTTTTCATGCGGCACGCTCTCGCCGCCCTTGCGGGCGATCGCGCGCTGCTTCTCAGGGTCCATCGACGCAAAACCTCGGGTCGATGTCTTGTGGGGAAGTTCAGTGGAACCGGTCATACGTCATCTCTCATAGTCAATGTCCGCGCCCTGCGGCTATTTGGTTTAACGCGATGCGGCGATGAAGGTTCCGCGAGGCCTTGGTGCCACAACCGCCGGTGCATATTCCTCGATGCACGAGCCGGTATTTAACAATGGCGGCTGGGACGACGATTGCGAAAGATCAATGCGCCGACCCGATCCAGACTGGAACATGCCGCAGATTGGCGACTTGACCACGATGTTCCGGTGCATCGGCGCGAAGCGTTCCACCATCTCGCCACGAGAAAGACCGTGGATCGCTACAATTCAAATATCGCTGCAATCGAAATGGAGACGAAGATGGCAGATTCTGAAACGAAAGAGAGTAAAGAGGGTAAAGAGGCTCTTCAGGATTTGGCGGCCGACCTCGCCGCCTTGCGCGAGGATTTTTCCAAGCTCTCGAGCTCCGTCCGCGAGCTTCTGCAAACTCAGGCCTCGTCAACGACGCGCCGCATGATCGATGCGGTCGACGATGCACGCCAGAAATTGGCCGATGAGATGGTCGGCGCCAAGGACCATCTCGAGACACGTCTCGGCATGGTCAGTGCGGATCTCGAAAGCACGATCGAACGCAGCCCGCTTCTCGCCGTATTGGTCGGCGCCGCGGTAGGCTTTGTGGTCGGATTGGTGAGCCGGCCACACAAATGACCGATTTTTTCACCCGACAGGCGCGTAAAGTCGTCACCGGCGCTCTGGCGCCGGTCGAAGCTGCCGGAACGCGCCTGCTCGGCACCGCGGGGATTGGCGCTGTGGCGATCGCCTGCCTCCTCGCGGCAATCATTTTCCTTTCGATCGCCCTCGACCTCTGGCTCGCTCAAATTGCGGGCCCGGTCATCGCCGCGCTCGGTGCCGCCGGCTTTTATCTCATCGTCGCTGTGCTGTGCCTGCTGCTGCTGCGCGCACGCAGGATGAACGCGCAGGTGAAGGCGCCGCCCGCACCCGCCGAGACGGCAGAGAAGAGCGAGATCTCGGCCAGCATAGAGGAGACCCTCGCCCCTTTCGTCGCCATTCTGCATGACTCGGGGCTGAAGCGCGAGGAGACGGCTGTCCGGCTCGGGACGGAGGTTGCCAAACAGCTCGGGCCGCTGGCGCTCTTCGCCGTTGCGCTCGCCGCCGGCTTCCTTTTCGAGCGTTCGCTCAACGATTCGAAGAAGCCGCAGTGATCGCGGCCCCCGCTTCAGACGAGCGCGTTGTTGCTCGCGGATTCGTCCTTGCGATGGGACCGGCGGTCGAAGAAGAGCGCCTGGCTCACGACGGCCTTGAGGCTGTCGACGCTGAAGGGCTTGGTGATCAAAAAGGCCGGCTCGGGCGGCGTGCCGGTCAGGAAACGTTCCGGATAGGCGGTGATGAAAATGACCGGAACCGACAAACTATCGAGAATCTGATTGACCGCCTCGAGCCCCGAACTGCCGTCTGCCAATTGAATATCGGCGAGAATGAGACCGGGCCTTGCATTCTGCACCGCTTCCACAGCCTCGCGATGCGTGCGCGCGACATGAATGACGCGATGGCCGAGCTCTTCGACGAGCGTCTGAATGTCGATGGCGATCAGCGGCTCGTCCTCGATGATCAGGACATCGGTGCGGATCTGATTGGAGATCTCCTTGCCGGCGAGATCGATCAGATGCGTCGCCTCGTCGAGCGAGCAGTCCATCGCGCGCGCCACTTCGGCCGTTTCGAATCCTTCGAGCGAACTCAAGAGAAACGCCACGCGCGGCCGCAAGGGGATGGCCTCGAGACTGCGCTGCGCCCCGCGCTCATCTGGAGAAAAGGCGATCTGGTCGACATGGCCATTGACCGGCATGGATCCCCAGACCTTGAGAAACAACCGGTAAAGGGCGACCTTGAGATCGGCGCTTTCGGCGAATTCCGTCGGATCCGCGACGACCGCCTCGAGCGTCGCGAGCACATAAGCATCGCCCCCGGCCTGACTGCCGGTCAAGGCGCGCGAGAACCGGCGCAGGTAAGGGATATGAGTGGAAATGGCTTGCGAAATGGTCATCGGCAAATTCCTCGGCGCCCCTCATAGTCCCGAACGCACAGCTCAGCTTGTTTAATTCGCCAGGCCAAAATTGGTTCCAGAACAGGGAACTTTCGTGAAAACATCGCGTTGACCGCCAGCGTCTATACCGATCATAAATGCACCTTCGGAAAATCCTATGATCATTGGCTTCGGTACGGTCCTTGCGCGCCCGGCGCGAAAGGGCAAGGCCGGCATGGCCAGCGCATGAGGCACCATTATCAACCGACGCAAGGGCGAGACTGTGACAAAGCCAATCGAGCTGGGAGTGAAAGAGGCCGACGTGCCCAAGGACATGCGCAAGCAAGCGGGAACCGGAAAAAATGGGCCGGCGAAAGGTCGAAAAGAGGCCTTCATGGCAGCGGATCGGGGCTCTGAGGCAGAGATTATGGCTCTCACCCCCGCGCGGGCCCGCAAGACCGGCCCCAAGCCCGAAATCTTCGATCAGATCGGTCAGCGCCTGCGCAATGTCTACAACGATGTTCTCACGCAAGCCGTGCCCTACCGCTTCCTCGATCTTCTGCAAACGCTCGAATCCGGCACCCCGGCCGAGACGGAAGGCCAAACTGAGACGGAATGCAAATCTAAGATGCGCGGCGGGCAGGAAAGCCGCGCCGCGGGCGGGAGGAAAAAGGACGCAAAGTGACAGCTTCGCGGAAAGACGACATGCAGCAGCCACGGCAGGCGAGCGCCGAGATCAAGGCGGATCTCATCGCCGTCATTCCGAATTTGCGCGCTTTTGCGGTGTCCCTCTGCGGCAATCCCGATCGGGCCGACGACCTCGTGCAGGAGACCCTCGTCAAGGCCTGGAGCAATCTCGATTCCTTCGTCGTCGGAACCAATTTGCCGGCCTGGCTCTTCACCATTCTGCGCAATATCTATTACTCGGAATATCGTAAGAGGCGGCGCGAGGTCGCCGATTCCGATGGTGCCATTGCGGCGCGGCTGGCGACCGCCCCCTCGCAAAACAGCCATATGGACTTGCTGGATTTCCATGTCGCGCTGCAGCAGCTCCCCAACGACCAGCGCGAAGCCCTCATTCTGATCGGCGCCTCCGGCCTCTCCTATGAAGAGGCGGCGGGCATTTGCGGCTGCGCCGTCGGGACGATGAAGAGCCGGGTCAATCGCGCCCGCAATCGGTTGGCCGAGCTCTTGTCCATCCGCTCGAGCCGCGAATTCGGCCAGAGCGATGATTGGGAGACAGTCGACCCCGCCTTCGCCGGCCAGCGCTATTCGCGCACCGGCAGCGACTGATTTTCGGCACGCCCGGCAAGGCTCTCTGTCGGTCTCGCTGCTTATTTTGAACCGAAGTTTTCGCGCCTTTTCCCGCGTGGCGAGCCCTCCCCCCGCCTTCCCGAGCAGGCGCGGCTATGTTGCACATGCGAGCGCGCCGGGCCGGCACGAATGGCGCCTGCGGATCCACCACTCGTTCGCTGTCCTCTTCGCTTTCCTCTTCGCTTTCCTGCATCCTTCGAAAAAAGCCGGTGGACTTTTGCCATGACGGCGTGCTCCAAATCCTTGACCAAGGGCAGATTTTTCCTGGTATGTGGGTCGTGGACCGATTTCACGTCGAGGCAATCGGCTCGATGACGCATGAGGTTCGAGCGTGCCCGAGATCTGGCGCCTCGATCTTCTCTCCGCTGGGCGGCGCATTGTGAAACTCCTGCGCAGGATGATCGTCGTTTTGGGATTTGCCACGGTCACCGGATTGGCAATCTGGAGTTTCGTGCAAGCACGCAGCGAGGCGAAACGCGATGATGATGCCGAAAAACCGCTCAAATCGTCGCCGCGCGTCACGACCACCGACGGCCTGCCGACGATCAGCCTTGGGGAAGACGCGGTCCGCCGGAACGAGATCGCGACCGTCACCCTTAAGAATGCGATGCATGCGCAGATGCTGCGCGCCTATGGCACTGTGCTCGATCTTCAATCCTTGACCGATCTCAGCGACAAATATGCGACCGCCAAAGCGGATATCGAGACGCAACAGGCCAAGCGGGATTTGTCGAAGGCGACGCTCGAGCGGGCGCGCGCCCTTTATGATGAAGGACCTCGCGCGATTTCAAAGGCGCAACTCGAGACGGCCGAGGAAGGCTTCCGGATCGCCGAAGCGAGCCTCGCCGCTGCCCATGCGCAACTCGACACTTTGGCGCATACGGCCCTGCAGTCATGGGGCGGGGTGCTCGGCCCGGCGATCAGCCAATCATCAGCGCTTTTGATGCGGCTCATCGAGCGGCGCGACATACTGGTCCAGGTCACTTTGCGGGCCGACGAAACAATCGCGAAAGTGCCGGAAAATGCCTTTGTGCGGCAGCCGGCCGGGGCGCGGATCGAGCTTCGTTTCGTCTCGCCGGCGCCGACGACGGATCCGCACATCCAGGGCCAGAGCTTCTTCTATATGGCCGCGGCCGCGAGCGGCCTTCTCCCCGGCATGAATGTCATGGCCTATGTGCCGACCGGGCAGGTGGTCGCGCGCGCAGAAGTGCCGGCGAGCGCGATCGTCTGGCTGCAGGGCCGCGCCTGGGCCTATTTCCGCACCGGTCCGCAGACGCTCGTACGGCGCGAGATCGCCGCGGATTTGCCGGCGCCGGATGGCGGCTATTTCGTCAAAGACGTGCCCGATGGCGCGCGGGTCGTCAGCCGCGGCGCCCAGATGCTGCTCTCGGAGGAATTCCGCGCGCAAATCCAGACCGAAGAGTAATTGCGCCCGATGCGCGGCGGTCCTCCCCTGCCTCAAGGGCCGCAAGCGGCGCTGCTTCGCTTCTCGATCCGGTTTCGCGGCATTGTCGTTGCCTTGGCCTGCATCGTCCTCGGCTATGGGATCTACAGTCTCCAACAGGCCAAATCCGACGTCTTTCCGGAATTCGCGCCGCCGCAGGCCGACATCCAGACCGAGGCGCCGGGCCTGGCGCCCGAGCAAGTCGAAGTTCTCGTCACCCAAGTGCTCGAGAACAATCTCAACGGTCTGCCGGGCTTGCGGATGCTGCAATCGGGTTCGGTCCAGGGCCTGTCGGTCATCACCGTCACCTTCGATCCTTCCACTGATGTGTATCGCGACCGGCAGCTCGTCGCGGAGCGGCTTGCCGTGGCAAGCGCCCAATTGCCGGCCGGCGTCGCGCCGCCGGCCATGACGCCGCTCACCTCCTCGACCAGCATCGTCCTTGTCGCAGGGCTCACCTCGAAGATGCATTCGCTGATGGATCTGCACACCATCGCGCAATGGACGATGGTGCCGCGGCTGCTTGCCGTGCCCGGCGTCGCCAAGGTCGCCGTTTTCGGCGGCGAAACGAAATCGATCCAGATCCAGGTGCATCCCGCCGCGCTCGCGCGCTTCGGCCTCGGCCTCGAAGATGTCGCGGCCGCCGCCCGCCACGCCACCGGTGTGCGCGGCGCCGGCGTCATCGATACGGCCAATCAGCGCATCGTCCTCGAAACGCAGGGCCAGGCGTTGACGCCAGCCGAAATCGCCCGCACCGTGGTGCGGGCCGGCACTGCGGCCAGCGTCACGCTCGGCAATGTCGCCACCATCGTCGCAGCCCCCGAGCCGCCGGTCGGCGCCGGCGCGATCGACGGCGTGCCCGGCGTCGTCCTCACCATCTCGGAACAATATCAGGCCAATACGCCCGAGGTCACGCGCCGCCTCGAGGCGGCCTTCGCGGAACTGCGGCCGACGCTCGTCAAGGACGGCATAGAGCTGCGCACCGATCTCTTCCGGCCCGCCAATTTCATCGCGGTCGCAACCGGCAATGTGCGCAATTCACTGCTGCTCGGTGGTGCCCTGGTGGTGGTGGTTCTGTTCCTCTTCCTTTTCGATCTGCGCACGGCGGCGATCTCCGGCATCGCCATTCCCCTGTCGTTGCTGCCGGCCGTGAGCGTGCTGCATTTCTTCAATATCACGCTCAACACGATGACCTTGGGCGGTCTCGCCATTTCGATCGGCGTGGTGGTCGACGACGCGGTCGTCGATATCGAGAACATCGTTCGCCGGCTGCGGGAAAACCGCAGGCTCGCCCGCCCGCGACCGACGGCGCGGGTCGTTCTGGATGCCTGCTACGAGGTGCGCAGCGCGGTTGTCTATGCGACGGTCGCGGTCGTGCTCGTCGCCGTTCCGGTGCTGGCGCTGCCGGGCATCGCCGGCCGTCTCTTTGCACCTCTCGCCATCTCTTATGGGCTCGCCACTCTGGCGTCGCTCGTCGTCGCTTTGACCGTGACCCCCGCCTTCGCAATGGTGCTGCTTGGCCGCACCGATGCCAATCCGAAGGAGCCGCCGCTCATCCACTGGTCGCGCCGGCGTTATGAGGCCCTGCTGCGCAAAATCGCGCTGCATCCAGGCGCGATTCTCCTGACGACCGTCATTGCGATCGCCGGCGGCTGCGCTTTGCTGCCCTTCTTCGGCAGTACCTTCCTCCCCGAGCTCAAGGAGGGCCATTACACGGTCCACATGACCGCCGTGCCGGGAACCTCGGTGACCGAATCCATGCGTCTCGGCAAGATCGCGGCGAAAGTGATGCTCGGCCTTCCGGAGGTGCGCTCCGTGGCGCAGCGCGTCGGCCGGGCCGAACTCGCCGACGACACCAATGGCACCCAACACAGCGAGTTCGAAGTCGATCTCAAACCCATCAGTGCCGCAGAAGCCGAGGCGGCGCCAGATGAGATCCGCAGGGCGCTTTCCGCCATCCCCGGCGCGAATTTCGCCGTCAACACCTTTCTCACCGAGCGGATCGAGGAAACGCTTTCCGGCTATACGGCACCGGTCGTCGTCAATATCTTCGGCAATGATCTCGATCTCCTCGATCGGAAAGCGCAGGAGGTCGCCCATGTGCTCGAGACATTGCGCGGCGCCGCCGATGTCCAGGTGGAATTGCCGCCCGGCATGCCGCAGCTCACCATAAGGCTGCGCCACGCCGATCTCGAACGCTGGGGCTTGACCCCGGTCGAAGTGCTCGATGCGATAAGCACCGCTTATCAAGGCGACAAGGTCGGCCAGGTCTATGACGGCAATCGCGTCTTTCCGGTTCTCGTGATTCTTGATCAGGCAAGCCGGTCGAATGTGTCCGAGGTCGCCGATCTGCCGCTGCGTTCGGCCAAGGGCGTCTATCTGCGCCTCGCCCAAGTCGCCGATATCTATGAAAGCTCGGGCCGCTATCGCGTGCAGCACCAGGGCGCGCGGCGACTGCAGACGGTGACGGCCAGTGTGAGCGGCCGCGATGTCGCCTCCTTCGTCAAGGATGCAAAGGCCGCGATCGCCGCCAATGTCGCCTTTCCGGCCGGCGCTTACGTGGAATTCCACGGCACCGCCGAGGCGCAGTCGCGCTCGCAGCGCGCGCTGCTCCTCAATTCTTTGATGGCCGGCATCGGCATCATTCTCCTGCTCGCGGTCATCACGCAGAACGGCCGCAATCTTCTGCTCGTTCTCGCCAATCTTCCCTTTGCCTTCGTCGGCGGCGTCATCGCCGTCTTCGTCTCGGGTGGAATTTTGTCGCTCGGCTCCATGGTCGGCTTCGTGGCTCTGTTCGGCATCACTTTGCGCAATTCGATTCTGATGATCGCGCATTACCGCGATCTCGTCGAAATCGATGGGCTGCCTTGGTGTCTCGACACCGCGGTGCGCGGGGCCGCGGACCGGCTCGCCGCAATCTCCATGACCTCGCTGGTCACTGCGCTCGGGGTCCTGCCGCTGGCGATCGGCATGAATGATCCCGGCCGCGAAATCGAAGGACCGATGGCAGTGGTGATCCTCGGTGGCTTCATCACGTCGATGGCGCTCAACCTGCTCGTTCTGCCGACGATGGCGCTGCGCTACGGGCATTTTGCTCGCGAGGCGGATGATGATGGATTGGACGAGACGGCGGAGGCACGAGCGGATTCGGGGGTGATGTGAGAGGCAAAAATCTATGGCGCGCGAACCTTCTCCCAGTGGGAGAAGGTGGTCGGCGACGCCGACCGGATGAGGGGTTACGGTCTTGGTTTTTGGTTCACAGACGATCGCGTGTTTGCCAGAAGGATCAATAAAGTGCGGTTGACTGCCGATGCGATTTAATTTTGAATGTGGAAACGCCGTTCTCTGAGGCGAAAAATAATTGGATTAGTAACGCATTTTCTAGGACGCAGCGGCATGGGCAGGCAAATATATGCGACGCTATTAATCGGCGCGCTAAGCATCTTCAGCACTACAGCCCTCGCTGACGGCCCGTTTGGGGTAGACCTTAGCGCAAAGATAGCGGCCTACCCAATGTGTAAGAAAATGACTGGGGTCGACGGGGATTATGAGTGCAGCACACTGCCAAAGCCTCACCCAGATTTCAATTTTTATTTGATAAAATACTTTGATGATATTGGAATATGTGGGGTATCTGCCGCGTCTAAAACTATTCAGGTGAACTCATTTGGCGAAGAGCTCATAGCTCTGATTGACGATATATCCTCGCAGCTTTCTCTAAAATATGGCACCCCGCGCAAAGTGGATGGGGCGGCCGGAATCATGTCAGCGAAGCAATATTGGATGATCGCGCTTATGAGACACGAGCGAGTTTACGCCTATGTGTGGGAAAAGAAATTGCCACCCGGGCTTTCTTCTATTCAACTCGAAGCCCTCGCGGAGAGCAGCGACAGCGGCAAGGTGATCTTGATCTTTAAATCAAGCCATGCCGCTGAATGCACGGCCAAGATAAAAAAGTTGAAGGCCGGCGCTTTCTAATCAGAGGATAGGCGCAATGACCCGGATCGTGCGACGCGAGAGGCGCAAACGCGGTTTTTTTGGATTTGTTTTCAAATGGGCTTTCGTATTGTTCAATGTCTTTATGGCGTTTTGGCTCATCTCTTACTGGACTGCCATTGCGCCAAATATCGGGAATGCCACGACCGAAGCTTATAGGGCCGGCGCCACCGTTGGCACAGCAATTGGGACCGGCGCCACCATGTTCTTTTGGGTAACCGGCGCTGTGATTCTCGGCCTTTTTGCACTTTTGACGCGGGGGAAAGTGACCATTATCGATGAGAGCTATTCTACGAGTGGCGGTCGTCCAGGCCGAACCAAATTGAACTGGTGACTGGTGATGGCAAAGCGCAAGGGGTGGAGCGATTTCACAATCGAGGAAAAGCTCGAAGCGTTAAAGGCCGACGTGAATACGGCTCTCGACCTCGCAGAGACTCTCAAAAAGCGCCTGGATGCCGCAGAAGAAACTATTCGATCGCTTGTGGGACAGGCGCGGGGCCATCCTGTAGCTCGGTAGCCTCGACCGTCGCACAAAGGGCCATCCGTGAGATGAAAGGCTTTCTATTGTCCTGGCAGCCCCGGATTCAAAAACCGAAAACTTTGATACTATCCCGCCCCAAAAGCCCTCACCTCAATGCCCGCCGCCTCCAACCGCTGGCGCACGGCCTGCGCCATGGCGGCCGCATTCGGCGTATCGCCATGCAGGCAGATGGACTCGATGCGGACCGGGATTCGTTGGCCGGAGGCGGCAATCAAGGCGCCTTCCGTGATCATGGCGAGCACACGGTCGGCAACCTCCTCGGCATCATGCAACACCGCCCCCGCTTGGCCGCGCGGCAGCAGCAATCCTCTTTCCGTGTAGCCGCGATCGGCGAAAATCTCGGAGACGGTGTTCAACCGCTCCGCAATGCCCGCCTGTTCGAGGTCGCTGCGGGCAACAGCGAGAAACGCGAGATTTGGATCGACCGTGCGCACCGCGCGGGCGATCGCGCGGGCGACATCGCGATCCTCCATCGCAATATTGCTCAAGGCGCCATGCGGCTTCACATGGGTGATCTTGTGCCCCGCATAGGCCGCCAGCGCCTGCGCCGCGCCGATCTGATAGGCGACGAGGCGCTCGATCTCGCCCGTCGAAAACGGCAGGCGGCGGCGCCCAAAACCCCAAAGATCCGGAAAGCCCGGATGAGCACCGACGGCGACGCCATTCTCCTTGGCGATGCGAAAAGTCTGCGCCATCACTTCCGGATCGCCGGCATGAAAGCCGCAGGCGACATTGGCGCTGGTGACGATGCCGAGCATGGCCGCGTCATCGCCCTTTTGATAGACGCCAAAGCTCTCGCCGCAATCGCAATTGAGATCGACGCTTCGCATGCATCAAGCATCGCATGCCGGAGCTGGCTGCGACAAGCCTGCGAATTATACGTCATGGCCGGGCTTGTCCCGGCCATCCACGCGGTTCACCTTTGATCCATGCGGGATGATTTTCATGTCCATCAGGACCGGCGGATTTCCGTTTCCGGAATCCATGAAATTCAATCGTTGAAGCAATGTTTCGGCGTGGATGGCCGGGACAAGCCCGGCCATGACGGCTGTTCGTCCATGACTCAGCGCCCGGCTTCGATCTCTTTGCGGCGGCGATCGAGCAGCATATTGGCA
Source organism: uncultured Alphaproteobacteria bacterium (assembly GCA_963704745.1). Classification (GTDB taxonomy): domain Bacteria; phylum Pseudomonadota; class Alphaproteobacteria; order Rhizobiales; family Beijerinckiaceae; genus Methylovirgula. The sequence goes on along the minus strand of OY969936.1, from coordinate 685,966 downwards.
AGCTGCATGCGGGCATTGGCCTTTGCGCGCACGGAGGCGGGAAAGCGATCGGGATGATTGCGCAGAGCGAAGGCGCGGCGCGCCCGCGCCAGATCCGCCCCCGAACATGCGGCCGCAAGGCCGAGCTCGGCGGCAATCCGATCCTCATCCATGTCGAAATGCGTTTCGAAGCCCGTCTCGACATCGATGTCGAAACCCGTGCCAAACCGCGGCGCGGGCGAGTCGCTCGCCTCCTCTGCCTCGGGGAAGAAGGCGGCCTCGAAGTCGCGATGGGCCGGTTCGGCGGCGGTCGAATTTCCGTCGAGCAGGGAAAACAGCCAGTCCTGCGCGGACGCGCCGGAAAAACGCTGCCCTGGCGCTGCTGTGTCCCGCTCATCGCCGGCGAGGGCGACATCGTCGAGGATTTCGGCGAAGCTTCGCGCGCGAAGGACGGCGCTGCGTGTCGGATCGTTCATGGATATGGCCACGTCTGGCGGCACGCGGCATCATGCCCTGGCGTGCGGCGCCTCATGAGACGCGGAAGTGCCTAACAGAATGTTAATGCACCGTTTTCAGCCGGAAGCGACGCGCATCGGCGATCGCACCGTTTTACTCAAGACCTGTAAGGCTCCATCAAAGCTTTTGATCCAGGAGGGACCTGCCAGAGGCATTTTGAGGACCATTGCCTGCGCGGGCGCCACCGAATTGCGAATTTACGCGAAAGGACCCGTTTTGACCAATCTCACCGTCGGTGCCGCGAAGCCGCGGATTCCAACGCGCCGGGAGACGCGCCAAGATACCGTCCGAACACCGTCACCTCCTCGGCCGCTCTGGTTTCTGATCGGTTTCGCCTTGGCGCTCGCGTTCATTGCCTCCTGTGCACGGCCTTGTCGCCGCGCCGATCGATGCCGGCTCGCATCTCCTGGCCTTGACGCCGCAGAGCGTTCTCGCAGCGCCTTACCATCGCAACAATATCGGCAATCGGGCCGTGCTTGATGCGATGCTTGCAGCGCCCGCGAACGCACGCGAGATCCTCTCGGCACATCATGTCACTTATGTGATGACCTGCCCCGGCTTGAAAGAGACCGACGCACTCGCCGCACGCGCGCCGCATGGCCTTGCCGCCGCTTTGATATCCCGCCATGTGCCGGACTGGCTCACGCCGCTTGGAGTGAGCGGTCCCTATCAAGTCTTCGTGATGCGGCGATAGCGTCACAGACTTTGACGCACTGCGCATAGAAAGATCGCGAAAGCGTAATTTGCTGCCGCCTGCGGCAATGCTAAACTGCGCTTGATCGACAGCGATCGAAGGAGATGATCATGACTCTACGTTGGCCCGTCGCCATTGCCGTCATCGCTCTCGTTGGTAGCGGCTTTCTTTCGACAACACTCACTGCAAAAGCCCAGGAGACGTCGCCAAAAGCGGAGAGCGCTGCGCCGGGTGAGTCTGAGCCGCATCACTTCAAGCCGTCTCCCGAGGATCGCGCCGCCTTTCTCGCCGCGCGCATGGCGGCGCTGCACGCCGGTCTCGCGCTGACGCCGGATCAACAGAAGCTGTGGCCGCCGGTCGAGCAGGCCTTGCGCGATTTCTCCAAGCTCGTCCGTGCCCAGCGCGAAAAAATGCGCGAAGGACAGCATCCGCTCGATCCCGTCGCGCGTCTGCGGCTCAGGAGCGCCAATATGATCGCGCGCGGCGATGCCCTGAAGAAAATCGCCGATGCGCTCGAGCCGCTCTATGCCAAATTGTCCGATGCGCAGAAGCACCGGCTGCCGATCCTTCTGCGTGCCATTCATCATTCCTTCATGCGCCACCACTTCATGATGGGCGAATGGCGCCGCGGCATGATGGGCCACGGTATGATGGACCACGGTATGATGGGCCACGGTATGATGGACCACGGCATGATGGGCGGGGACGAGAACGACGATGGCGGCGCGCAGGAGCAAGACAAGGATTGATGCCGCAGCGGCTGCTCTCCATTGCATGAGCCGATTCGGCTGAATCGATCTCATCCCAAATTGGAAAAGATCCCTTGCCTTCGACGTGCCCTTCCGGGGCTCCTCGGGCGAGGGATTTTTTTCTTATCGTTTGGCCAAAAGGTCCGGCGGCATCGCAGGCCTCGCCTCCTCCTCATGTGCGGCCTGCCGGGCAAGGCCGCAATGGAGTGCGCGGACGGTGTTGTGTAGAGCCTCCTCGCGTTCACCAGAAGCGATGGAAGTGGTTGAGCGGCCCCGGCCCATGACCGACATTGAGCGTGTCCGCGGTTTGCAGCGCACGCTGCAGATATAGCTTCGCCGCCTCGACGGCTTGGGCGAGATCGAACCCTTGCGCAAGATAGGCCGCGATCGCCGCCGACAAAGTGCAGCCCGTACCATGTGTATGACGCGTCGTGATCCTCGGTCCGGCAAAGACATGGAAGGATGAACCGTCGAACAGAATATCGTCGCAATGCGTGCCCTCACGATGACCACCCTTGACGAGGACCGCCGCAAATCCGCGCCCATGAAGCCGCACGGCAAGCTCCCGCATCTCGGCGAGGCTTTCGGGCACCGGCGCTTGGGCGAGATGCGCGGCCTCCATGAGATTCGGCGTCACCAGAGTGACGCGGGGCGCGAGATGAGCAACGAGGCTCTCCGCTATATCTTCGATCGCCAGAGGGGCGCCGCCCGATGCCGCAAGCACCGGATCGAGCACGATCGCCGGCGGCCGATGGCGGGCGAGCCTCTCACCCAGCATTTCGATAATCGCCGGCGCGGCCGTCATGCCGATCTTCACGGCCTTGATCTCACTATCGGCGAACAGCGCATCGATCTGCGCCGCGACGAATTCCGCCGGCACGACAAAAAGGCCAAAGATCCCCTGCGTGTTCTGCGCCGTCAAAGCCGTGATGGCCGTGAGCCCATGGCAGCGCAAGGCCGCAAAGGTCTTGAGGTCAGCCTGGATCCCGGCGCCGCCGCAGGGGTCGGAGCCGGCAATTGAAAGAACATTGGGGACCATCTCTATGCTGCCACCTCAGGGATTTGCAGCATGCCCAGCAGTCTGCTGAACAATGATTTCGGCCGGCCTCGCGCCTTGAGGCGCGACCTTCGCTCGCCCTCGGGGTGGGGGCAAAGTGGATGATATCATAGGAGCCCACAGGCTGAGCGCTCGGCACGGGCCGCGTCGCAGAGCGCGAAAGCTTCAAACTGGTGACGCGTGCTTATTATCTTCGCCGTGACGCATCGGGCTGCGGATGCGCATATTGGTGCGCCCGCAGGGCGACTGGCCGGCCACGACGCAGGACAGATCGCCGGTGCCAAAGCGCAGCAAGGGATAATCTGCATTGAGCCGCGTGACCACGATTTCGCCGATCTGGCCGGGCGGCAGCGGATCATCGGTGCCGGGTTTGACGATTTCGACGATGAGCCCTTCATTGACGATCAGCGCGTCGCCGACACTGCTTTCATAAGCGACAACACCGAGGTCGCCCGTCGCATAGGCCTCATAAAGCGCAATGTCATGGGCGGCGAGCTTGGCTTTCAGACCCGAAGAGGCCAAAGTGCTGCCGAGAAAGGCGCGTTTGATCGAAGCGATCGGAAGCCCGCTTTCGATGCTCTTGTCGAACAGGGCTTTCAGATAGTCGGCCGGCCCGCAATAGGCGACCGGCCTATAGTGCTCGATGACCGCCATGGCGGCTTCGATATCGCCATGGCCCGCCGGGATGACTGGACAGCCGAGCGCCCGCGAGCCGCAATCGATCATATGGCCGTCGGGCCTGAAATGATAAGAGAAGCAATTGAGGATAATGTCGCCCTTGCGAATTCCGGCAGCGAACAAGGCGCGCGCCGAATTCCACCAATCCTTCGCATGCCCCTCGGGCTGAAGGACCTGGCCCGGCGACATCAACAAATGTTGGAGAGCGCCCGGACGCGTCGCGCAAGCGCCGCCGAAAGGCGGCGTTTCCTTTTGCCGCGCGGTGATGTCGGATTTGCGCAGCACCGGAATTTGCGCGAGGTCGGCGCGCGCCTTGAGTTGGTCGATCTCTATGCCCTTGAGCTGCAGGCGCAAGATCGCGGCGCGCGACTTGCCGACACTCAGAATGCCCCGGAGATCGCGCAGCAGGGCCGCTTCGCGTGATCGCGGCGCTCGCCTCTCATAACGGTCGTAATAATCGGCCATAGAAGTCGTAGACGCCACGAAGGAGGCACACGCAAGTCAAATTTTTAACGCAACTCAGAGCGGTTAGCGAGTCACATGTCGAAGCCATCCGGCCATGACGACGGCTCGTCATCCCAAGCGATCATCGGTCTGACACGTCAAACGCGATGTGCGAATCATCACAGCGCAGCGGCGATTGGAAAGTGCTTCTTCTCAACTCTATCGTGACCATTGGAGCTTACATTGCGGCAGCGTCGCCGCCCGTCAATAGCAGATGTCGAACTCGCTGGGCGGGGCAATCATTTGCGCCTGATCTTCCTGCGCCCTACGTGAAAATAATGCTTCAGCGCCTCGGGCAATTCTCGACGATGTTGAATAAACTCTTCGGCAATCGACAGCTATGACGCCGGCTTGCGGCCGCCAGGCCGTCGCCGGCGGCGCGTCGGCAGCGGCCGTCATGCCGTCGCCGGCGGCGCGTCGGCAGCGGCCGGCTTGCGGCGTTTGAATATTTTGTGACGATAGCGGATCGGCAGGCCAAGGAGATGGACAAGCCCGCCGCCGATGAAAAAGCCAATGAGTCCGGCGATGAACCCTTCCATCGTCGTCGGCACAGCCGGCTGATAGGTCTCATAGGCGCGCGCGGCGATGGCGGGATCAAAGGTCGTCGCGAGCGTCCACCATTTGGCCGGCACATTTCGCTCGTTGAACGCCGCATCGGCGCGTCTCAACCTTCCGAGGCGCCTGACAATATGCTGCATCGCCTCGCCGCGCGCCCTGGCGAGAGGGTCCGGGCTCTCCTTCAAATGCGCAATGCCTGCCGCTTGCGTCAGCCCCTGGGCGGCGCTGTCGGCGTCGAACCGCGTCACGATCGCGCTCAATTCGTCGATCGCGCCTTCGAGCCGTTGCCGATATTGCTGCCAATATTCCGGCACCTGCGTCGTCACGAGGCCGGACAGCATGGCGAAGAACAGGGCAAGTCGGCGAATGATCATCAGATCCCCACACAGATCCCCACATGCCTTCGCCGCCGGCCGAGCCTTGCGACTTCCGCCGAAATTCGGCGCCGGAGCATCGTGCGCAAAAGTGTATGCGGTTTTGCGCTTAACCGATGCTCTATTTTTTTTCCGTGCCTTTCGCCGAGCCGAGCCGAACCCAGCGCGTCGTGAGGCCACTCAAGCCGGCATATGGAGAATGCCGGCCTTGCCTTCGGTGGTGCCGAACAACAATCGTCCGCCGGCGTCGTCCCATGCGAGCGCGGACACGGGGTCCTGCCCCTCCTGCGCAGGCCGACGCACCAGAATTTCCGCGCCATCGGTGAGGCGGCAGAGCAGAATCCAACCATCGTCATAGCCGATCGCGATCACCGGCGCCTTCGGATGGAAGGCCACGCGGGAGACCTTGGCCTGCCGCGCGCCACATTCCCGCGGCGCCTTGTTCATCGGGCCCTCCTTGTCCTTGAACGGCCAGACGATGCACGCATCTGCGCCGGAGGTCGCCAGCCAATGGCCGTCGGCCGACCAAGAGAGCGAGCGCGTCTTGGCCGGATAGCCGCTCATCCGCATGTCGCGCTTGTCGGCGAGCCGCCAGCCGTGGAGCGCATTTTCCTGCATCGAGGTGACAAGGAAACGACCATCGGGCGAGAAGATCACGTCGAGATGCGCGCCCTTCCATTCCAGCGACTCGGTCGGTGCCGCCGTATTGGGGAACCAGAGGGTTGCGCCATTGTAATGCGCAATGGCGAGGCGATAGCCCTTGGGCGCGTAAGCGAGGCCGCGCACCGAGGAGGGTGCGGCGAAGCTCTTCACCACCCCTTTGGGATCGCGGGCGTGGACCTGCCGGCCGGTCGACCAGGCGATCGAAAAATCGTCGCGGCCGACAAGGGCATCGATCCATTTGCCCTTTTCATCGGCAAGCTCTTCGCAAGTTCCGTCGGCGCCGACCGCATGGATGCGACCGTCGCCGCCGCCGGTGATCAGCTTCTGGCCGGCCCGTGCGGCGACAAGAATGGCGCCGTCCTCACCGAGGGTCACCCGCCTGTCGCCATCCGCGCCGGCAATGAGCACGGTCCCGTCGCCGAGCGCCAGGACCGGTGTCGGCCCGAGAAAGGCGGCCGCGGTGACATGCGCGCCGGCCTCGATCGGCCTGACATCGGCGGTAAGAGAGGTTGCCGGATCAGCCATAATTGTCTTGAAATCTATCCAATCGGGCCGGAACAATGCCCGGGCTGGGATGCCTGCCGGCAAGGCCCGGCCCGGTTCGCTATGTCAACATGCCGGATATTTCGGCTATGTGACAGTCGCCGGACAGGGCCTCAGGCAAGACCGACATGCCGCCGGCAGGCATCACGCCGCGCAGGCGAGAAAGCCCAGGCGGATCTCATCTTCCTTCAAATTGCGGCCGATGAACACGAGCCGGCTCTGCCGCTTCTCGGCTGGCTGCCAATCGCGCTGCAGATCGCCGTCGAGGATCATATGGACGCCTTGGAAGACGAACCGCTTCGGCTCGTCCTTGAAGGCGAGAATGCCCTTCGAGCGCAGGATCGACGGCCCTTCCCGCTGCACATAATCATTGAGCCAGGGCAGGAATTTTTCCGGATCGACCTCGCCTTCGATCGCAACGGCGACGGATTGCATCTCCTCGTCGTGATAATGTTTGAGCCCGCGGCCCGCATGATCGTCGTGATGATGCCCGTGATGGTGGTCATGGTCATCATGATCATGGCCGTGTCCATGCCCATGATCGTCGTCGTCCTCAACCACGTTAAGAAAATCCGGCTCGAGATCGAGGATCCGATCAAGTTCGAAGGCATTGCGGCCGAGCACGGCATCGAGCGCGACTGCGCAATGGCGCGTATAATGCAGCTTCGCATAAGGATTGATGCCGCGGATGCGCGCCTCGACCTCGTGCAGTTCGGCGTCGCTGACGAGATCGGTCTTGTTGAGCAAAATGACATCGGCGAAGGCGACTTGGTTCTTCGCCTCCGGCGCGTCCTTCAGACGTTCGCAAAGCCATTTTGCATCGGCAACGGTAACGACGGCGTCGAGCCGCGCCGCCGCCTGCACATCGGCATCGACGAAGAAGGTCTGCGCCACCGGCGCGGGATCAGCGAGCCCCGTTGTTTCGACAATGATCGCATCGAACTTGCCCTTGCGCTTCATCAGGCCTTCGAGGATGCGGATGAGATCTCCACGCACGGTGCAGCAGATGCAGCCATTGTTCATCTCGAAGATTTCTTCATCGGCGCCGACGACGAGATCATTGTCGATGCCGATCTCGCCGAATTCATTGACGATGACCGCGAATTTCTTGCCGTGCGGCTCGCTCAGAATGCGGTTCAGAAGCGTCGTCTTGCCGGCGCCAAGATAGCCCGTGAGTACGGTGACGGGGATTTTTTCGGCCATTCCAAACTCCGATCTCGCGTGATGTGTCCGGCGGATCGCAATGCCCTGCGACATAGGCGCCGACCCGTTGCCCCGAGCGCCAGACCGCTCGGTATCATTTTCTCTCTAGAGCATGTCCCGGAAAAGTTGACAGACTTTTCCGATAAGGGACATGCTCTACTTCTTTGACGTAGACCCGATTTGTCCCGATCACGTGGATCGCGAACCGATTCCACATGATCGGGATCGGCTCTAAGGGCCTTTCGAATCTCCGCCTTGGCGACGAAAGGCGGCGATTTTCGGGACTAGAGCATGTTCCGAAAAGGTTGCGCGACTTTTTCGATAAGAACATGCTCCACTTTATCGATTTCGAGCGTTTTCCGATCGGATGATTCCATCCGATCGGAAAACGCTCTACGTAGCCAAGAGCCGAGCGAAGTTGGCGATTGCAGTGGATTGCGCGGGGACGATCGGCTCTCGGTCAAGGCGCGGAGCCTTCGGCGCCGGCTCATGCAGAGCGACGGGCGCCGCCGCCAGCTTCTATATCGTATGCCGCCATCGGAATATAAGGGCCGGCCGGCGAGATGCACGAATCTCGGCTACGCGACGAACTGCCGGGTCTGGAGCTCCCGGGAAAGCACGCTGAGAAGATAGACTGCAACACTGAGCGCGGTGATCCAGAAACTGCTCGGCCAATCGGTGTAATAGGCAAGCGTGATGCCGAGCCATGCCTCGAAGAGCGCCAGCCCTGCCGAGACGAGCACGCCCATGGCCACGGAGCGCGTCAATTGCTGGGCAGCCGCGGCAGGCCCGACCATCAGGGCGAAGACGAGCAGGACGCCGACGATCTGCGCGCATTCCGCCGTGGCCAGAGCGACGACGGCCAGAAACAGCACCCCATAGAGCCGCAGCGAGACGCCTTTCGCCTCGGCGAGCTCCGGCTGCAGGCTGGCGAAGAGCAAGGGGCGGGAGATGAGGGCGAGAATGGCCAGGCTCGCCGCGCCGAGGACAAGCAAGGTCCAGATGGTGCCGACATCGACGGCCAGCACATTGCCGAACAAAAGCGTCGTCGCCTGCGTCGCATAGGCCGTGTAGAAATGCAGAAACAAAAGGCCGAGAGCAAGCGCCAAGGCGAGCACGAGGCCGATCGCCACGTCCCGCTGCGCCAGCCGCTCGCCCATAAAGCCCATGCAGATGCCGCCGGCGACGGTCATCAGCACCAACCCCCAGAGCGGCGAAATGCCGACGAGGACAGCGCCCGTCGCGCCGGTGAAGCCGGCATGGCCGAGGGCATGACCGGCGAATGTCTGGCCCCGCAACACCAAAAAATAGCCGACCGTGCCGGCAAGCACCGCGACGATAGTTGCCGCGGCAAAGGCATTGCGCATGAAATCATAGTCAAACATGGTCGGCATGCGTGTGGTGCGAGTCATGCCCATCCGCGGGGCCGTGCTCATGCCCATGTTCATGCCGATGTGCGTCGCGCTCCATATCATAACCGCCGGACATCACGAAGATCCGCCCCTTCAAGCGCACCACATCGATATCAGATCCGTAGAGTCGGGAGAGAACCGGCCCGGTGATCACCTCATCGACCGTACCGAGTGCCGCCTGGCCGCGGCCGAGATAGAGCACCTGATCGATCGCATGGAGCAGCGGGTTGAGCTCATGGGCGCTGAACAACACAGTGATACCCAGCTCCAGCTGAAGCGCTTTGACGAGCTCGACGACCTCCTGCTGATGGTGCGGATCGAGGCTGATCAGCGGCTCATCGAGCAGCAACAATTGCGGGCTGCCGAGGAGCGCCTCGGCGAGCAGCAAGCGTTGCCGCTCGCCACCCGACATTTCGGCGAGCGGACGCCGGGCCAGATCGCGCGCGCCGACCAGATCGAGGGCGCGATCAATGTCGGCGCGCTCCGCCTTGTTCGCAATCGGCAGGCCGAGGCGATACCCATTCGCGCCACTCGCGACGAAATCCCGACCGCTCAACCGCAGGCCGGGGCTCGTGCCGCGGACCTGCGGCATGTAGCCAATGGCGGCATTGCCGCGCGTCGCCATGCCGCCGAGGACGCGAATGGTGCCGCCGCTCGGCGGCACCAGACCGAGAATGGCGCGCATCAGCGTCGTCTTGCCGGAGCCGTTCGGCCCCAGCACGCCGACAAACGCGCCGAAGCCAATGTCCAGGCTGATATCGGCCAGGACAGTGCGGCCGCCGAGTATCAAGGAAACGTCGCGAAGCTCGATTGCGTTCATTGGCTCCATTGCATTCATCGCATTTCACGGCCGGTCACTTCGGCAACGCCTGATCGACGGCATCGAGTTCGCTCATCATCCAGGCCTGATAGGTCTTGCCCGGCGGCTCGGTCTCCGTCGCCCCCATCACCGGAACATGCGAAGCCTTCGCGAGTTTCATCATGCGCTCGGCGATCGGGTCTGTCGCCTGGCTGTTGTAGACGAGCATTTTGACCTTATGGTTCTTGAGATCATTCTCGAAAGCCGCGACATCGGAGGCGCTCGGCTCGGTGTTGTTCATCACCGCGAGCTGAAATTTCTGGTTGCGACTCACCATCCCGAGGGCGTCGAGCATATAGCCGAAGACCGGCTCCGTCGCGGTCACCGGAGCCCCGGCCAGACGCGCATGCAACGCAGCGATCTTCGCCTTGATCGGCTGCAACGACTGCTGAAATTGCACCGACCGCTTTTGATAATCGGCCTTGTGGGCGGGGTCGATGCTGCTCAGATCGCCCGCCAAGGTCTTTGCCAGGGCCTGCATCGCCGCCAAATCATACCAGATGTGCGGATTGTCGCCGGTCTTCTTGCCGATGAGTTTTGCCACGACGATGACCTGGCGGTCGGAGCTCCGCGCGGCACCGAGCAGCTTCTCCATCCAGGGATCGTAGTCGATGCCGCTGTAGACGACGATCCGCGCGCCGGAGATCGCACGGGCCACGGAGGGGCTCGCCTCGAAGAGATGCGGGTCTTCGTCGGGATTGCTGAGAATGCTCGTCCCCTTCACGTCGGGCCCGCCGATTTGGCTTGCCACATCGCCATAGAAATTCTCGGCGGCAACGACCGCGATCGGTTGTGCCGCATGAGCCAGGGCCGAAGCGGCCAGCAAACTGGTGATAGCAACTAGGATGGAGAGCTTTTTCATTCTGATCCCGCCATGAGAGAGTAGGGAAAAGCGCTCTATGCTTCAACGATATAACATGACATCGAGAGCGTCCATTCACAATGTTATAACGTGTGGGCTGCAGCGCCGGACTGCGCTGCTGGAGCGATGTGGACCTGCATCGATGTGGCGCCCCGCTCGATGCTAGATCCGCGAGCTAAACGTTATAATGTTACAATTTTGCGCGCAAGCAAAACTGTGTTTTCGGACTTTCTCTCGCCGGCATTTTTCGCTATCACCCGCAGATGAAGGCAGCATCCAAGCGTTTCCAGTTCGTCGCAGTTTTGGCTTTCGCCCTTCTCGGCTTGGGCTTGGGCGTGGCCACGGTCATGACTTTGCCCGGCCGGCCGACGACGCAGGCCTCTCTCATCGGCGGGCCTTTCACTCTGACTGCGGATGACGGCCGCACCGTCACCGATGCCGATTTCAAGGGCCATCCTTTCCTGGTCTTCTTCGGCTACACCCATTGCCCCGATGTCTGCCCGACGACGCTTTACGAGATTTCACAAGTGCTCAAGGCCATGGGTCCCGACACGAAGATGAAAGTGCTTTTCATCACCGTCGATCCGGCCCGCGACACGAGCCAGACGATGAAGGAATATCTGACGAGTTTCGACCCGCATATCATCGGCCTTTCCGGCGATCCGAAGGAGACGAAAGCGGTCGAGCGGGCCTATCGCGTATACGCCGAGAAAGTGCCGGACAAGAACGGCGATTACACTATGGACCATACGTCGATCGTCTATCTGATGGACAAGCAGGGGCGCTTCGTCTCGACCTTCAGCCTCGACCGCTCGCCCAAAGCGGCAGCTGCGGAACTCGAAAGATATCTTTGAGTTCGGCTTGCCCTTCGCGACGCCGGCGCCTCGACATGAGCCGAACGCGTCAAGCGCATGGCCTTTGAACCAATCAATGGTTCGCTCGGCCGCCGGCCCATTCAATAGAAGCCGATCGGAAAATATTTGAGATAGAGATCGGTATAGGTGCCATTCGCGGACAGCACCGCGAGCGCGTAATTGAGCGCCTGTCGGAGCTCGCGATTGCCCTTCTTGACCGCTATGCCGACGCCTTCGCCGAAAAATCGGCTTTCCGTATAAGGGCCGCCGCGAAAGACGCAGCATCGGTGCGAATCCGTGCCGACGAGCCAAAAGCTCGAGCTGATGGCATCATCGAACAGCGCGTCGATATCGCCTTTTCGCAGAGCCGTGCGCAGAGCCGCGCGATCGGTGAAGGTCTTGCGTTCCACTTTGGGAAAGAAGGCCTCGAGATAGGCTTCATGCGCGGTCTTCGCGATGACGCCGACACGCTTGCCGGCAAGCCCTTTCGGCGTCGCCAGGAGGCGGCTCTTCGCCAACGTCACGAAACGGGCGGGAGTCGCATAATAGGGCACGGTGAAATCGAACTTCTTGAGGCTTTGCGCATCGATCCGCAGCGAGGCGAGCAGCGCATCGGCCTCATTCGAGGCCAAAGCGCCGGCGAGGAGATCGAAGCGACGGACCTGGATCGTGCAGGCAATCTTCAGCTCTTCACAGATCGCGCGGGCGAGATCGACATCGAAGCCGGCGACCGAGCCGTCCGGCAAAGCAAAATGGAATGGCGGATAATCATCCGTCGTCACAAATCGGATGCTGTGGAGGTCGTCCATCTCCGGCTTGCTCGGCCGCTGCTGCGGATCGAAGAAACTCGGGACGAATACGGCGCTGCGCGGCTCACTTCGGAGGGCACCGGCAACAACCAGCGCGAGTACAAAAAAACAGAGTTGTATCAGCCGCATGAGCCTATTCCCGAATTGTCGCGCGAAAAATATCGACGTAAGCTTCGCTACCGGTCGATGAGCCTTCGGCCTGCAGCGTTCGTGTTGCGTCCATGTTTAACGAGGATGAACCGCGCAAGGCGCGGGCCGTCGGCGCGAGTGTAGTGCGTCCTAATGCTGGCGCGAATAGGGAGATGTCCCGCGCGGCGGCGCACGATGTTTTGGCTCCGGCGCGGGGCCCGCGCAGCGATCCGCGGCCGGAGACGATCCCGAAGCTTCGTCAGCCGGCATCTGCCGCTTCTTGGCCCGGTCCCGGCGCGGTCCCTCGTCGCTCGCCGCATGCCTGGCCGACCGAAATCGCCTTTCTCGCTCATTATGGCGTGGCACCGGGCGTGCTCAGCGCCGCCACCGCGGCGGCAAAGCGGCTAGGGGTGAGCGCGGATGCCGCACTGCTCGCTGCCGGCGAAGTTTCCGAAGATCATTTCTACCGGTCTCTGGCGCGCCATTTGCGGCTGCCTTTTGCCGACCGGCATGCTCCGATTGCAGCGGCGGCCCGCTATCGGCAGGCGATCCATGCCGGGCTGGCGCCGCTTGCGGATCGCGACGGCCTCACCTTTCTCATCGCACCGCGCGGCCATGCGATCGCACATCTGATCCTTTCTGCCTATCGCGGCGAGCTTCATGCGCGCCTTCTGATCACCACGCCAAGCCGCTTCTCCAGTCTGTTGCGCGCGGCCTTCCGCGTCGAGATCCGGCACGACGCGAGCTTCGCTCTCCCCAATTTGGATCCCGCGCTCTGCGCCAAAAGCATGCGGCAACGACCGTGCTCCGGCGCCAGCGTTGCCCTGCTCGCGGTTTTTGCGATTCTGGTCGTGGCTGGATGGACGCCGCTTTGCGCCCTGCTGTTGGGCATGGCTTTTTTCGCAGTGGTGCTCCTGCGAATCATGGCGAGCGCCGCGGCGCTCGAAGCGATCTCGCCGCCGCGGCGGCGCCTCGCCGATCAAGATCTGCCGATCTATTCGATCGTGATCGCGCTTTATCACGAGGCGCGCATGGTTCCACAGCTTCTTGCGGCGCTCGACCGGCTCGATTATCCGCGCGCCAAGCTCGAGATCAAATTCGTGATCGAGGAAGACGACGCCGAGACATTCTTCGCGCTGCACCGAGCCCTCCGGCCGTCCGGGCAGGAGATCGTCATAGCGCCGGCCGGCTCACCGCGGACCAAACCGCGCGCCCTCAATGTCGCCTTGCCGCTGCTGCGCGGGGAGTTCGTGGCGATTTTCGACGCCGAGGATGTTCCCGATCCGCGGCAGATCAGGGCGGCGGCGGAGCGCTTTGCCCGCGCGCCACACAAGCTCGCCTGTCTGCAAGCGCGGCTCGCCATCAACAATATCCATCAGGGCTGGCTTCCGCGATTGTTCGCCATCGAATATGCGGCTTTGTTCGACGTGATCAACGTCGGACTGGCGGATTTGCGGCTACCGTTTCCGCTCGGCGGCAGCTCCAACCATTTTCGCACGGCCATTCTGCGCAAGCTCGGCGGCTGGGACGCCTGGAATGTCACGGAGGATGCCGATATCGGCTTCAGGCTTGCGCGCTTCGGCTATCGCACTGAAACGCTCTCTTCGACGACGCAGGAAGAGGCGCCCGCAACATTGAAAGGCTTCGTCGGGCAAAGGCGACGCTGGTGCAAAGGCTGGTATCAGACCCTTTGCACCCTCTGCCGCACCCCCCGCCGCTCGCTGCGCGAGCTCGGCCCGGGGCGCGCCTTCGCCATGCTCGTGGTTCTTCTCTCGAACGTGCTGGCGCCGCTCGGCGCCCCGCTCGGCGTGATTTGTCTCGGACTCACTATCGCCCGAAGCGGGACCTTCTGGCCTTCGAGCCTCCTCCAGATCGGCGCTGCGACCTTATGGAGTTCCGTCTTCGTCGGCGGAACCGCCGCGGTACTCGGGCCGATCCTGCTCGGCATGAAGCGGCGCGGCCTTCTCTCGCTTTGGCCGTCACTGTTTCTCCTGCCTGCCTATTATGCGATCATTTCCTTTGCCGCCTGGGCCGGGCTCTATGATCTGGCGAGACGCCCTTACCATTGGTTCAAGACCGAGCATGGCCTCGGGCGGACTTACGCTGGCCGCAAGCGCCAACTCCGAACGCCAGTATTTGGGCTGCGGCGACCTTAGGCAGCGCAACCGCCGCGAGGCGCACTGATTCGACTAGGCATGCACACCCTGAGATCGGCCGGTCCGCGTCAAGCTGTATTCGCATGAGGACCGGCAGAGCCTCTTCGCAACTCGCAACGGCTTTCAATGAAGGGTCTGCCTGCCCTGGATTGGCTCCTTTGCCAAGCTTGCCTCATGGCGTGCCTGTGCTGCCGCCAAATCGAGAAAGTACATCAAGAGTGGGGAACTTGCTCCGATCCCCATATTGGCTAGCGATCTCAGCATGGCTGCTAGATAGTCGAGTCGATCCCACTTTTCCGCGAACTTAGTGGAAATTTCCATGACGCCCACCGTTACTCATTGCTCGTTACTCAAATTGTACCGTTCCCCATTCGGCGGCTCGCAGATCGTGCTGCCGCCGCAAAAAGCGCCACCCTTCGTCTGAGTTTTGCGTCATTGAGCCGGTGGCGGCACGCAGACACCTCAAGCTCAATACGCTGATCGATCTCTTTTGGGTCGCCGCGCATGAGCTGGCGCGTCGTTCGGACGGCTTCGGCAGGCATACGCGCGAGGCGCCGGCCGATAGAGATCGCACGACCACGCGGATCGGAGGCAATAATCTCCGTGACAAACCCGCAAGCCCTAGCTTCTTCCGCGCCAATCGGTTCTCCCAGACACAGGAATCGGATCGCCCGGAGATATCCAATCCGGCTAGGAAGAAGCAGTGTCGATGCCGCTTCCGGAAGAAGACCCAATCCGACAAAGGGCGCTTCGAAGGTGGCGGCAGGCGTCGCGACAACTACGTCAGCGTAGCATATAAGCGATGCACCGAATCCGACGGCAGGACCTTCAATGACCGCAATCAACGGTCTATTAAGTCTGGCAAAGGCCCGGAAACATCGGCGCAACACGCCCGCTAGCTCATCAAGCCCTTCCGAAACGGCGAATTCGTCGAGGTCCACGCCAAGGCAAAAGGCGGTGCTGCCACCGACGACGACCAAGACGCTTACCGTGTCATTCTCATTCGCCGCCTCTAGCACTGAGGCCAAGTCGGCTAGCGCTTTGCGGGAAAGTCCACCTGCGGACGGGTCCGGCAATAGAACCGTGAGAAGAGCGCCGGATTGTTCCTTGCGGATGGTCGCATTCTCGATCATGGATGACCCTTTCGTCCAGACGGCAGCGCTACAAGCCGAGGTTGCCGTATCAGGAAGCGCGCCTGAGCGGCTCAGCTTGCTCGATCACCGGCGCGTCGTAGCCGCGAGACTCACGGATAGCGGGAAGGGTGTGCGGGGTGATCTGCAACTCCGCCGCGATGATTTGTTGCGTCCCTATCTTGTGAAGGAGTCCGAGCGGGCGCACGAAGAACTGCAACTGAACCGCGCGAAGCAACCACGTGGCTTCGAACTCATAGACGAGGCTCGAAATGCCGTTGGCAATCGCCCATTCGACGACGCCGGCGATGAGCTCACTGCCGACTGAACCAACGGCGCGGCGTCCCTCGCGCGCAGCGGGAGTTACGCAGTAGCGCGAGACTTCCCAGTGCTGCGGCCCCCGGGGCGAGAAGCCTTCGCAGAGGTGGGGCAGGATATCCGTGAGAAGATGAGGTCGGCTCGTGGGAAGAGTGCGCTGGTATCCGAGAACCACTCCGTCTCGCATAGCGACGTGATGAACCGCGTGCTCGTCGTCGAACCGGTCCCGCTCGCGCCCGTCGTCGGAAGCGAGATCGCTCCATCCCATCTCCTCGACGAAAACCTTATGCCTTAGCAAATGGACGGCATCAAAAATTGTAGGATAGCGGTAAGCGGCATAGCCGGGAATGATCTTGATCATGGGAAGATCCTCTCAATGACTGGCACTGCGAGGATAGGCAGCAGCTGAGATTGATGCTTCCACAGAAATATGGATTGACGCGGCGATACTTCAGTGAATGAGTCCGGCGCGCAATGCTTCAGCCACCATGTGGGTCTTGTTCTGGGAGTCGAGCTTGATCCGTGTCGCGTTGATGTGCGAGCGCACTGTGCTCTCGGCAATCCCCAGGATGACCGAGATTTCCCAGTCAGTTTTGCCTTCGCCACACCACCTTAGACAATCTAGCTCGCGCGTCGTGAGTGCTTGATGCACGGGCTTACGCCGGTCTTGCAATTGAAAGGCTCGGCCAATCGCAAAAATGCCAACGAGACTGATAAGCCCGCGGGCAGCCGGTGGGAGGTCGACCTCTTCTCCAGCCAAAGAAATAGTTGCGAGATCGCCTTCAAGCGTAACCATAGGTACGGCAAATCCGCCTCTTAGCCCATGCTCGCGCGCTTCACCCATCATGCGTTGTGCCTCCCGCTCACGCTCCGGATGGGCGCGGGCTTCATGCCAGCCAAAACCGGTACCTGGATTGGTGACAACCTGGCGCAGGATAGGGTCAACGTAAGCATAACTGAGTGCCACGTAGCGGCGCAGCCAAGCTTCCGGCCACCCGGCAAATAGGATGTGGCTCTTCTGTGCCGACGGGCTCAATCCGGGTGCGGGGATTGTTCCTGCAATCAAGCGCGTCAGGCCATATTGGGACGTGTGGGCCAACAGTTCGTGGCAGATTGCTTCAGCGGTTGGTGCAAGTTGGAGCCGCCTAGTAAAGTCAACGGTCTCATCCCACCGGCTCATTGGGTAACCTGCGGTGCTGCAAAACTCGACGCCACATACTCCATCCACCGGTGAAAAATAGCAATCAGTTGTGGCGTTCGCCCGCCACCTCCCCGTCATCGACGGGTGCGCCCCAATTGCCGCCATGACGCGGTATCCGCAAGCGGACCATGCCGGGTTGGCACTAGTCGCGTCTGCCGCATTGACGGCCCGGGGCGAGTTTCCTAGAGCAGGCGGCCAGGATCAGCGTCTCGAGGCTCGGGCGCACAAGCCATGTCTCCTGCCCAGACGGCGACGATGCTGCAGGTCTTGTACGCGAAGTTTCATGCGCCAAGTCTCTTGCGCGAAGTCTCATGCGCGCCGGACCGGCCACCGGCCGATGTTGCAATCGAGTTCAGGAACAGATCATGCCCTCCGCCGCCAAGCCGGACAGTTCGCCGCTCTCGCTCCTCGACGCCGCCCGCACGTCCAGCGCCTGGCCCTTTGAAGAAGCACGGAAAATCGTCCAAAGGATCGAGAAAACCGGCAAGACCGAAGTGCTGTTTGAGACCGGCTATGGGCCCTCCGGCCTGCCGCATATCGGCACTTTCGGCGAAGTCGCGCGGACCAGCATGGTCCGGCACGCCTTCCGCGTCCTCACTGGGGATGAGGTGAAGACGCGCCTCATCGCCTTTTCCGACGACATGGACGGACTGCGCAAGGTCCCCGACAATATTCCGAACCGCGAGCTGGTCGCCGCCCATCTCGGCAAGCCCTTGACGCAAGTGCCCGATCCTTTCGGCACCCATCCGAGCTTCGGCGCCCATAATAATGCGCGGCTGCGCGCCTTTCTCGATGCCTTCGGCTTCGATTATGAATTCGCCTCGGCGACCGATTATTACACCTCCGGCCGTTTCGACGCGGCGCTCATGCGCCTGCTCGCCCGCTATGAGGCCGTGATGGCGATCATGCTGCCGAGCTTCCGGCAGGAGCGGGCGGCGACCTATTCGCCCTTTCTGCCGATCCATCCGAAGACCGGCATCGTCATGCAAGTGCCGATCGATTCCGCCGACGCGCAAGCCGGCACGATCACATGGCATGATCCCGCGACCGGCGAAAGCTTCGTCACCCCTGTCACCGGCGGCAAGTGCAAATTGCAATGGAAGCCGGATTGGGCGATGCGCTGGTATGCGCTCGGCGTCGATTATGAAATGGCCGGCAAGGATTTGATCGAATTGGTCAAGCTCTCGGGCGAGATCGTCCGCGCGCTCGGCGGCTTGCCGCCGGAGGGGTTCAATTATGAATTGTTCCTCGACGAGAAACGCCAAAAAATTTCGAAATCCAAGGGCAATGGCCTGACGATCGATGAATGGCTCACCTATGCGAGCCCGGAAAGCCTGTCGCTCTTCATGTATCAGAAGCCGATGGCGGCGAAGCGGCTCTATTTCGACGTGATCCCGCGCACCGTCGATGATTACTTGAGCTTTCTCGAAGCCTATCCGCGCCAGGATTTCAAAGAACAGCTCGGCAATCCGGTCTGGCATATTCATGCGGGCGAGCCGCCGGCACCCGAGCTTCTGCGCCACGAAGGCTCAGGCACGACGATCTCATTCGGCATGCTGCTCAATCTCGCCGCCGTCGCCAACAGCGAAGACCCCCAAGTGCTTTGGGGATTTCTGCGCCGCTATGCGCCGGAGGTTTCGCCTCAGAGCCATCCGCGGCTGGATAAGCTCGTCACTTATGCAGTGCGCTATTTCCGCGATTTCGTCCGGCCCAACAAAAGCTATCGCTCGCCCGACGAGGTCGAACGCGCGGCGCTCGTGCAATTATCCGACATGCTCGCTCATCTTCCGGACCATGCGAGCGCCGAGGAGATCCAGACCGCGCTTTACGACATCGCCCGGCCGATCCGGCGCTATCAGGATCTGAAGGCAAAAGGCGCGACGCCGGAACGTCCGGGCGTCTCCAATGAATGGTTCAACATGCTCTATCAGGTGCTGCTCGGGGAAAATCGCGGGCCGCGCTTCGGATCCTTCGTCGCGCTTTATGGCATCGCGGAGACTCGCCAATTGATCGACGAAGCTTTGGATGGCGCGCTCTTGCGCAAGCATGCCGCGTTTCTGGAAGAGCAACCGCACGCGCGTCATGGCCGGGCTTGACGGCATTGCGCTTTCAATGATGCGCTGGCCACCAGACGGAAAGAATCCGCCACGCGTTCAAGACGCCGATCGCCAGCAAAGCGAAGAGCAGGGTGGAGCCCAGAACCTCGATCAGGAAAGTGAAGCTGCGCGACAGAAGGCCGGCGCGGCGCGCGGACACCAGAGCCTCCTTTTCCTGCCGCCGCGCATGCTCCGGTTCAGGCTTGCGCATCTCCGCATAGGCGCGGGCGGCCTGCTCGAGAGTCGTATCGCCGGCAAGCGCCTTCTCCCGCTCGATCAGCCGGCGCGCGACATAATCGACGACGGCGCTGACGATCGGCTCCATCCGCTCGCTTTCAGCGATGACGACCCGCCCGTAGCGTGTCGCCTGAACAAAGCGATAGGTGCGCCGGTCGCGGCCCATTTCGACGAAGCCGATCATGTCGATGAAGAGGCGCGGCCTCTCGCCGGGCATGAGACCCATGTCGAACATATCGACAGTTTGCGGAATATCGGCGAGGACGGGCCGCAGTTCCTCTTCCAGCATTTCGAGCCGGGCGGTTTCGGCGCCGCGCAATTCGGCAATCACTTCCGAGCGCTCCGCTTCGTCGACCCGCGCCTTGCGGATGGCGAGCTTCAGGCGCGACGGCGTGTGTGCATCCTCCGCCGCATTGGCGGGCGCGGCGGCGCCGGAGTTCGGCGGCGGCTCATGCGGCAAGGGGTCCACACAGCGGCTCCATGGTTAATATTCCCTTAACTTAAAGAAATTCCGCAACGAAGCAAGAAACGAGGTGCGAAGATAAAGGAAAGCACAGAGATTGCTGTTGAATTTGGACATGGTTGAATTTTGACATGAGGTCGCCGGGAAAAGCTGTTTCTCTCCTTACTTTTACCGGAACCGCAAGGCTCGAGCGGGTGTTCGGCCAACTCAACCGCTTCGGCCGCGTGGCGACGCCACGACCGCTTCGCCGCAAACGTCCCCGCCACCGTCTGCATTGCATCTGTCATATGCTAGTGATTAACAGGCATGGGAGGAAACGCGTGCGACAGGTCTTCATCACCGCTACGGGCGGGCCAGAGGTTCTGCAGATGTACGAGGCGCCTGATCCGGTTCCGACTGCAAACACCTTGCGCATCCATGTGAAGGCTGCGGGCGTCAATTTTGCCGACATCATGGCCCGCAAAGGTCTCTACCCCGACGCGCCGAAGCTCCCGGCTGTAGTCGGCTACGAAGTGTCGGGCGTCGTCGATGCCGTAGGACCGGAAGCACCGGGCGAATGGCTTGGCAAAGAGGTTTTCGCCCTCACGCGGTTCGGCGGCTACGCGGACTTCGTCGTCGTCCCGACCGTGCAAGTGTTCGAAAAGCCGCCGGGCCTCACTCACGCCCAATGCGCCGCGATTCCAGTCAACTATCTTACTGCCTGGCAACTCTTGGTCGTCATGGGGGCGGTATCGGAAGGCGATACGGTCCTGATACACAACGCCGGCGGCGGCGTGGGGCTCGCGGCAATCGACATCTGTCGGCACCGGGGCGCCAGGCCGATAGGGACGGCCAGTGGCGGCAAGCATGCGTTTCTGAAATCGCGCGGCCTGGATGAGGCGATAGATTACACCGCAGGCGACTGGTTGCCCGAAGTCATGCGTCTGACGGATGGGCGCGGCGCGGAGTTGATCCTCGACCCCTTGGGCGGCAGCCACTGGAAGAAGAGTTACAAGGCCCTACGCCACACAGGCCGCTTGGGAATGTTCGGCGTCTCGACTGCAACCGAAGGACGCTTCCCTGGTCCTCTTAAGCTCCTGTCGATCGCTCTGAGCATGCCATGGTTCCATCCGCTGTCACTGATGGACACCAATCGCGCAGTGTTCGGCGTCAACCTCGGCCATCTGTGGGATGAGGGTGACAAGGTTCGCCGCTGGGGCATTGCATTGTTGCAAGGCGTTGCAGATGGGTGGGTGCGGCCGCATGTGGACCGGACCTTTCCGCTTGCGGCAGCGGGTGAGGCGCACGCATACATCGAGGCGCGACGCAACATCGGCAAAGTGGTGCTCGACGTCTGACGGGCCAGCGCGCAAAGATGCGTCCCTCAGACGTGCTACGCCCTCATCTGTCGTTATGAGTCACAAGTCTATGCCGGCACGAAAATCTCGCCCTTGCCGAGCGCCGCCATATCGCCGGAAAAGCGCCGCAGCGGCGCTTTGAAGAGTTTTCCGGCGCCGCGGCTTTCCGGCTCCAGAAGCCGCGAAAAAACGGCAGGAAAGCTCGAGACGAAGCGACCCGAATCGACGAAAGTGGCGCCGAGCGTCGGCGGCTTGGCGAGCGCGATCGTGCCGCGCTTCATCAGATAGCCCGGATGCGCGCCGCAACGGCCGAGCACCACCAAAGTCCCGGCGATCATGCGGCTGCCCGGACAATCGCCCGTATGGCCTTCGATCAGGATCGTGCCGCGGCGCAGCCGGTCGCCCGGTCGTTGGCCGCTGCTGCCCCGCACGACGAGCATGCCGCCCGACATGCCGGCCATCTCACCTTCGCGCGGGCCGGCCAGAAAATCCCCCGCATCACCGGCGATCTCGATCCGGCCACCGCTCATGCCGGAGCCGGCGAAGGGTCCGGCATGGCCTGTTATCGTGAGTTCGCCGCCCGACATGGCGCGGCCGGCTTCGATCCCCACATCGCCATTGACGACAATGCGGCCGCTCTGCAGCCCGCGGCCGATCCCGTCGAAGCGCTCCGAACCACCTTCGAAGCGGATCTCCTCCGTCGCACCAGCACGAAGCGTAAAGACATCGCCGACAGTGATTTTCTCGCGCGTCGTCGCAAGGTCGATCGCGGCAATCTCGGCGACGCTCTTGCCGGCGAGAAGATGCGGCAGGAGGGCAGAAAGATCGAGCCTCTGGGCAGGGCCGGCTTTGAGGACGAGGGTGAGCGGTTTCACGGCAGAAGATCTTTCAGATGATAATGGTAGGGGCCGAGCTTGCCGCCGTAATTGCCGGCGCCGATGCGGCGGGCGCCGGCACGCGGCCCGAGCCTGACGATGGCGGCAATGCCGGCGCGCATGGCGTCGGCAACGGAAGCCTCGGTCAGGCCGTCGATGACGATTTCGAGGACACAGCCGATGTCGTCGTCGAGCGCGCTCGCCACGGAGCCTTTCAGGCTCGGGCAATAGGCATCATTGGTGGAGGCGAACATGGCCTTATATTTCGAACCGACCTTCGAGCCCGAGCGGACGATACCGCCGGGAAACGGCAGCACCACATCGCGCACGCCGCTCATCGCTTCGACCGCGGCTTCGGCCGCCCGCAAGGTCTTGTCGTAATCGGCGCCCATGATGAGGAGATTGCCGCCGCCGACGGCCTCCTTGGTGAGGCCAGCTCCGGCCTCGCACAGGAATTCGCCGTCCATGACGGGCACGCGCCAGAAATGCCTTGTGCCGAATTTCTTCGAGATCTGCCAGCCGTCGCCGAAATAGCGCAGCGAATCGCCGACCTTCAGCGTTTCTTTTGCCTGAAGATCGGAAAAGCAGGCCGAGCCCGGCGCGGTCAGGACGCATTGGCCGACTCTGTTGACGAGCTGCTTTTGCAGCTCATCAGTCGACATGGCGAAGACGAGGACGCGGACGCCCGGCCGGCCGTCCGGCGTCTCGCGCCCATCGACCTCGCAATCGATTCCGGCCTCGGCGCCACAGCCGATGACCGAAGTGGCAAAGCCGGTCATGGTCACCGCCGCCTGCCGCGCCCAGCGCCTATTCGGCCCGGTGATGAGAAGCGCCGTGCCGCGCATCGGAAAGGCTTCCGCGAAGCTTTCGTCGATGCGTACGCCATTTTTGATCATCGGCCGCATGCGACCTCTCCGAATGCATTGTCGCGCCCCAGCGCCGCCGCCGGCACTTTGAACATGTCGGGCGATATCCCATAAAGCTCGTCATAATAGCGCGCGAGCCGGCGATCTATGCCCGAATCATAAGTCGGGCTCACCTTGAGCGCACGGCCAAAGCGATAATGGGTGACCCGTCCGTCGCGAATGACGAGATCGCCGTCCTTGAAGACGAGATGGGCGAAGCGGAACATCGCCGGCCGGTCCTGATCGTCATGATAGACCGCGACATCGGCGAGTGCGCCGGGGCCGAGATGGCCGCGATCCCTGAGACCCAGGAGCTTCGCCGGCGCGACCCGCGTCATCGTCGCGATGTCATAAAACGAATATTCGCGCGTGATCGACGGCAGAGTGGTCATCTCGACCGCCGCCTGCGGCAGCTCGGCGAGCCAGCGCGTCCGCGCCTCACGGCTCATGATTAGCGCGAAAAGATCCGGATAGGTCGTATAGGGCGCACCATTCGGATGATCCGTCGAGAAGAAGACGCGCATCGGATCATTGATCAGAAGGAAGAGCTCGAGCCCGCTCGCCCATTGCACGGCATTGTAGAAATTATTTGAGCGGTAGTTGAACGGCACGATGCCGGCGCCGTTCGTGTCGCCGTCCCAGATGACCGACTTCTTCGGGCTTGCGGTATCCATTGCGTTATATTGGCGCAAGACGTCGAGCGAGACCGTCACCGTCTGCCGAAACATCACCTGGCCGACATCGACCGTCACATTGGGATTGGCATTGACGGCCTCTGCGAGTTCCGCCGCCGCGGAGGAAAAGCCGCGCTTGCCCTCCTTGCCATAGGAATAGAATTGGAGATGGGCGAGATGCAGCGGTTTTCCGCGCGCTGCTGCGATCGTGGCGATCGCCGTCTCGACATTGCCGGCAATGCCGAGATTATTGGTGTGAAGATGCAGCGGATGCGGGATGCCGAGATCGATGACCGCCTGCTGCAGAGCTTCGACGATGCTGCGCGAACTCACATTATAGGCCGGCACGACATCATCGAGATTGAAGGAGTGCACATTGTGCTTGAAGGCCATGGCCGCGCCGGCATTGATGCATTTGACGCCGATGCCCTTTGTGGCGCTGAGCGTCGTTGCGACATAATCGGCGATCGCCGCTTGGCCGGCACCGTCGCGAATCAGCGACAAGAGGAAGTCGTCGTTGCCGAGCACCGACAAAGAGGCCTTGTCGATGATTGGAATATCGGCGAGCTCGAGATGCGCATGCAAGGCATGATGCGGCATTACCGCCGGTTCGACCACGGTCGTGAAGCCCATGGCGGCATAACGGCAGCCGGTCTCGAACGTCGACCAGCCGGCGGTCGACAAAGGCGTCGCGGCCGGGCGCGGCGTATGGGCGCGATGATGCTCCGGCAGCAGCAGCCGAGCCGTATTCACATTGCCGCCGGCGATATGGGAATGGATATCGATGGCGCCGGCCATCACGATCTTGCCGGTGACATCATGGACGATATCCGGCGTGTCCCCCGGCGCCGGTTCGACGATTCGATCGTCCCTGATCCAAACATCGCCGATGCCGTCTCGCCCGTTCGCGGGATCGATGACGCGACCGCCCGAAAGGCGTATCAGCATGCCGCTTCTCCTTTCGTCAAATCTTCGTCAAAATGTTTGTCCAGGTCTTTTTCGATGAGCCGGATCACCGCTGCCACTTGCGGTGCATCGCTCGCCTTCTGCGCATCGGTGACGGCGAACGTCGCCAGATTTTGGGCATATTCGACAGCATCATGATCGATGCCGGGCGTGCCGACATCGATCCGCACCTTCGGCGCATAGGCAAAGCGGGTGCCGGGCGTCGCTATCGCGATGAAGGGAATCGTCCGCTTCCAGCGCGGCGCCTCATTGCCATAGGCGGAAATCCACAAAGCAGCGTCCGCTTCGCCCGATTCGACCAGGCGATTGGCCTCGAACCGCCATGTGTCATGTTCGGGATAGCCGCGTCCGAAACCGGTGCGCATGGGAAATCCCGTCATCCAGCCGGAGGTCTGCGCGACGCCCATCGCATTGCCGCCAGGCCCCACCGGCAGGCCGGTGAATCGCGTCACTTTATTGAGATCGAGAAGAAGCCCGTGAATCATCTCGATCGTCAGCCGGCCGACCGATTCGCCGGACCAGACGAAGACGCCGAAGCGCGCTTCCTTCAATTGCGCTGCGGCATCGGCGAGTTTGCGATCGATTTTCGCATCCGGTCGCGTCTTGTGTCCGACTACGCCGGCGCGCAAGGCAGCGATCAGGGTCGGCAGCTCGGAGGAGGCCGCTGCGATTTCGACGGCGCCCGCTTCCGCGGCCTCGCCGCGGCCGGGACCGAGCCAGAAGATCTTGCGCGGCCGATGCGCCTCATCGAAACGGGCCGGGGTGGAAAGATCGAGCCGCGCCAGCATGTCCGGCCAGGCCGCCTTCAGCTTGGCGCCGATCAAGACGACACAATCGGCGCGCACCCTCACCTCGTTCGGCGTGGTGGCAAACTGACCAGCCTGGCGCATGACATCGAGATCGCGCAACAGAAATTCGCTGTACATATGATCATAGGCGCCACGCAGCTTCTCGGCGAGCGCGATGGCGGCGCGCGTGCCTTCGACATCGGTCGCGAGACCGGCGATCAGCGGCATGCGGGCTTGTTCGAGCAAGCGCGCGGCGGCGGCCGCCGCCGCCTCGAGCGGGGCCGCCGCTCCGTCGACAAGAACTTTCATCTGAGCCCTCTTTGGATGCCGGCACGCGAGCACGAGTTCGTACAGTCGACCCATTGCATGCGCAGCTTTATTTGTCATATTTGATGTAGGCGAAGCGTGGATCCTCGTTGGGCGTCCCTTCGAGGCCGCCGCCCTCCTTGCCGGGCTGCCACATCACAACCTCTTCGATCTTCTTGGCGAGTTGAAAATCCTTGTCGGTGATGCCTTTTGCGGTATGGGTTTGCAGGCGGACTTCCACCCAGGCATAAGAGGCTGTCAGATCCGGATGGTGCCAAGCCGCCTCGGCAAGATGGCCGACGGTATTGATCACCATCAGCGTGCTTTTCCACCCATGCGTCCGATAGGTTCGCCGTATCCACCCGTTCTCCAGCCGCCAGTGCGGCAATTCATCGCCGAGCCGCTTGACGATCTCGGCGTCTTCATAAGCGTGCTCTCCTGGCTTGCTCATCTCGGAGGCCCTTTCTCATAAGCCGTCACAAGCCCGTCTCATATCGCTTGCGGCAACTCCCGGACGATTCCATCCTGCCATGCTCGCGCAGGGTGGCGACGCGGAAGGATGCGCAGTCTAGACAGGTCGCAAGCCGATGCAAGGCCGCGCAGGCTTATTGTGGCGGTCCGGCTGTCCAAGCGGTCATCCTATGCGATCGCAAGAGACAGAGTCAGCACAGGAGGAAATGACTTTCGCTTTTTTCGAAATTCCCGAGCGACGACTTCGGAACCCACGCGCGAAGCTTTTATCGAGGGCTCATGCCAACCAGCGTCAAGGTAGAGACATCGGCCCGTCTGCACCTCGGTTTTCTCGATCTCAACGGCGCGACCGGCCGCAAGTTCGGCAGTCTCGGACTCGCGCTCGACCGCCCTGTCACATGCCTGACCATCAGGCGCAGCGACATACCCCGTGTCGAAGGGGCGGAGCGCGACCGCGTCGCCGCACATCTCGCAGCGCTTCGCGAGCGGCTCGGCCTGACAAGCGCCCACAGCGTCACGATCGCGGAGGCGATTCCCGCTCATATCGGCCTCGGCTCGGGCACGCAGCTCGCGCTCGCGGTGGCGGCGGCGCTGCGCCGTCTCGAATCCTTGCCGCCTGACATCGAAAGCGATGCGCTCCTTCTGCGCCGGGGCGCGCGGTCAGGTATCGGCGCCGCTTTGTTTTCGCGCGGCGGGATCGTCGTCGACGGCGGCCATGGCGCCGGAAAGACCCTGCCGCCGATCATCTGCCGCCTCCCGTTTCCCGAAGAATGGCGGATCATTCTCGTCATCGACAAGGAGATCACTGGCGTGCATGGCGACGAGGAACGTCAAGCTTTTGCGAAACTGCCGGCGTTTCCGGACTCGGAAGCGGCAAAGATCTGCCGCACTGTGCTGATGAAGGCTCTGCCCGCCCTCGTCGAGCGTGACCTTGCCCAATTCGGTGATGCGATCACCGGCATTCAGATCAGCCTCGGGGATTATTTCGCCCCCGCTCAAGGCGGCGCCCGCTATACCAGCGCGAAAGTCGCGGCTGTGATGGACGCGCTCGCACGGCATGGCGCCAGAGGCATCGGGCAAAGCTCCTGGGGCCCGACAGGCTTCGCTTTCGCTGAAAGCGACGATGAAGCGCGGCGTCTCGTGAAGCTCGTGCGGGAAAAGAGCGCACAAGCAAATCCGGTCATGCTAATCTGCAAAGGGATCAATCACGGTGCGCGGATCGCAACGATCCATCCGCCGCGAGACGAAGGACAGGGACATCTCTGATGGCGAAACTCATATTGCATATGTTGAGCCCGCTGAAGCACACGAGCCCGTTCGATGTGAACATGGCGCTCGATGCCGGCTATGATGCCGTGATCCCCTATACCAGCGTCACGCTCGACGAGGTCATGCCCCTCGTGCAGGACGCCATGTTCTCGCGGCCGCCGCGCGATGCCGTGCGCACCGCCGTCTTCATCGGCGGCAAGGATGCGATCCTCGCCCTCGACATGATCGATAAGGCGCGCGGCGCGCTGTTGAAGCCTTTCGAGATCTCGATCTTCGCCGATCCCGCCGGCTCCTTCACCACCGCCGCCGCCATGGTCGCCTGCGTCGAAAAAATCCTCAAAGAGAAGAAGAACCGCAGCCTTGCCGGCACCAAGGTGATCATCCTCGGCGCGACCGGGGTCGTCGGCTTCTGCTCCGGCGTCATTGCCGCGCTCGAAGGCGCAAAAGTCGTTCTCGCCGGCCATGACGGACCGGCGCGCGTCGCGAAAGGCGCCTCGGAAATCAAGACGCGCTTCGGTGTGGAGGTCGGCTTCATCGATGCCAGTACGCCGGAGAAGAAGCTTGCCGGGCTCGTCGCATCGGAAGTGGTGCTTTGCGCTGGCCGCGCCGGGGTCCAGATCTTCTCCGCTGATGAGATCAAGAAGGCGCCGGGCCTGCTCGTCGCCGCCGATGTCAATGCCGTGCCGCCTTATGGGATCGAGGGTCTCGATCTGCACGACAATGGCAAGGAACTGCCCGGCGGGAGCCTCGGCATCGGCGCGCTCGCGATCGGCAATGTGAAATATCAGACGGAGTCGAAGCTCTTCCAGAAAATGGCCGTCTCGCAGGAAGCTCTGTGCCTTGATTTCCGCGACGCCTTCAAGCTCGCGCGTGAACTCGTCTGAGGCCCAAGCTCGGGCCGAAGCCGTCCTGATCGTTGCCGCCTCCGGCCGCGCGCTCGCCGCGGCTGCGCGGCGGGCGGGTTATCGCCCGCTCGTGGTGGATTTCTTCGACGATCTCGACACACGCACGCTCGCGGTGGCCAATAGTTTGGCCGCCGCGACCGGACGCGGCTTCGAAGCGCCCGATCTGATCGATCGCCTGGAGCAACTGGCGGCGGGCCGCTCGCCGCTCGGCCTCGTCTATGGCGGCGGCTTCGAGGACAGGCCGCAGCTGATCGCCGAGGTCGCCCGGCATTTTCCGCTCTATGGCAATTCGGCGAAGGTCGTGGCACTCGTCAAAGACCCGCAAAACCTTGCCGATCTCTGCCGAGAGCTTTCGATCCCGCATCCTGAAATCAGTTTCGATGCGCCGCCCGATCCCGCCCATTGGCTCGTCAAGCGGGCCGGTGGCGGCGGCGGCCGCCATATCGTGCCGGCGCTCAGCAAAAGCGCGGAACCGGGAGATTATTATCAGCGTCGTCTCAAAGGCAGCCCCGTCTCCGCCCTGTTGCTCGGCGATGGCGGCGCTGCCTCTATTCTTGGCCTGAGCGAGCAATGGACCGCGGCGAGCTTCGACACGCCCTTCCGTTTCGGCGGCGCGGCGCGCCCGGCCCGGCTTTCGGCAGAGCTTGCGGCACAAATCAGCGCGGCAGCGCAGACCATCGCGGCGGCAAGCGGACTCGTCGGCTTGAACAGCGTCGATTTTCTCGTGGAGGAAGACGCCTTTAACCTCCTCGAAATCAATCCCCGTCCGGGCGCGACGCTCGATATTTTCGCCGATCGCGATGGCCGGCTTTTCGCCGCACATCTCGACGCCTGCAAAGGCCGATTGCCGCAAAAGCCCCTTCTCTTTGCGGCGGCCGGCGCGACGGCGATCCTTTACGCGCCCGTCGATCTCGAACCTATGCCGGTGCTCGATTGGCCCGACTGGTGCCGCGACCGGCAAAGGCCAGGAACACGCTTGCACAAGGGTGATCCTATCTGCACTGTTTCGGCCGACGCCGACAGCCCAAAGGGCGCGCGGGCGCTCGTCCACGAACGCCTCGCTCTTTTTCTGAAATATTTGACCGAAAGCGCCAGCAAGGAAGCCGCGGCATGAGCAAGCCACAGAGAATCAGTGTCAATTCATGCGCCGGAACCCTCGTCGATCGGCTCGTCGCCGATTGCGATCGGTTCCGTGTCGTTCCAACCAAAGGCCCGAGCGGCGAGACGCTGATCGACGCCGGCGCGCGGGCGCCGGGTGGCCTCGACGCCGGCGTGCTCATCGCCGAGATCTGCCTCGGCGGCCTCGGCGGCGTTACTCTCACGCCCTTCTCGGGCCTGCCCAGATGGCCTTTCCATCTCACCGTGCGGACCAGTGACCCGGTCATCGCCTGTCTCGGCAGCCAATATGCCGGATGGGCCTTGTCGCATGGCGAAGGCAAGGAGGCCTTCTTCGCCCTGGGCTCCGGCCCTGGACGCGCACTGGCATGCAAAGAGCCTTTATTCGACGATCTCGCCTATAAGGACGCGGCCGATCGCGCGACGCTGGTGCTCGAAGCCGACCGGCCGCCACCGGTCGAAATCGTCGACAAAGTCGCCAAGGATTGCGGCGTGCCGCCGGAACGCCTCACCTTTATTTACGCGCCGACGCGCAGCCTCGCCGGCAATGTTCAAGTCGTCGCCCGCGTCCTCGAAGTCGCCTTGCACAAAGTGCATGAACTGAAATTTCCGCTGGCGCATGTCCTCGATGGCGTGGCAAGCGCACCGATGTCGCCGCCGCATCCGGATTTCATCACCGCCATGGGGCGGACCAATGATGCGATTATCTATGGCGGGTTCGCGCATCTCTTCGTGACGGGTCCGGCCGCGGAGGCGCGCGATCTCGCCAAGGCTCTGCCGAGCACGAATTCGCGAGATTATGGGCGGCCCTTTGCCGAAATCTTCAAGGCTTTCAATTTCGACTTCTATAAGATCGATCCAATGCTGTTCAGCCCGGCGGTTGCCATGGTGACGGCGGTCGAGTGCGGCGAGACCTTCCGCGCCGGCCAAGTTTCGCAGGATCTGCTCGATGCCTCTTTCGGGTAAGGCCAACCTTGCCTGCGTGCCGAGAGCGGTCGGCAGCGGCCCGCAGATCGCGCTCTTCGTCGACCGTTTCGAATGGCACGCGCGCGAAATGCTGCGGGCCTTCAACCGGCTCGGCGGGCGTTGCGTGCCCATGCGTCTTTCGGCCTGCAGTTTCGACACGCGTCGGCCGAGCGGCCTCGTCATCCCAGGCTTCGGGCCGCATCTGCCCGATCTCGTGCTGGTGCGGGCGATCGGTCTCGGCAGTTTCGAAGCCATCACTTTGCGGCTCGGGCTTCTCCATGCGCTGATCGCGCTCGGCGTTGCAGTCACCAATTCGGCACGCAGCATCGAGCGCTGCGTCGACAAGGCGGCGACGAGCTTTCTGCTGCACCAACAGGGCATTCCGACGCCGCCGACCTTTGCGCTCCAAAGCCCACGGGCGACGCGCGCTCTGGTGCGGCGAGAATGTCGCAACGGGCCCTTGGTGCTAAAACCTCTTTTCGGCGCACAGGGTCGCGGCCTGAAACTTATTCGGCGTGAATCGGATCTGCCGGAGATCGATGCCATGGCGGGAGTTTATTATCTGCAGCGTTTTGTCGGCGTCGAACAGGACGGCTATAGTGATGTCCGCGTGCTCGTGTCGCAGGGCCGGGTCGTCGCGGCGATGACGCGACGCGCCGAACATTGGATCACCAACATCAAGCTCGGCGCCCGGCCCGAGCCGGTGGTCTTGGATGCGGAGATGGCGGATCTTGCGCTCAAAGCCGCCGCTGCGGTCGGCGCAGATTTCGCCGGCGTCGATCTGCTGCGGACTGCCGACGGACAGCTCTTGGTGATCGAGGTCAACAGCATGCCGGGCTGGCAGGGGCTCCAGAGCGTGACCGATTTTTCGATCGCCGAAGCGCTCGCAGGCGATCTTTTGGCGCGCCACGGTTTTGCGCCGGCGGCAGAGATGGCGTCGTGATCGAGGCGGTCCAGATCGAGGCGGCTTTTCTCGCTGCCTGCCGCGACGAGATCGAGGCGCCGAAGCCCGGAAATGTGCATATTTTCGCCTCCGGCCATGGCATGACCGCGGAACACTTTTTCGTGAGCGCCGCGGCCGCGGCTGCGCCGCTCTGCGCGCCGGGCAAGCCGATCGGGCAAAGGATTTATGACGCCGTCGCGGCAAGCCTCAAAGCGGTCGGCATGAACACGAATCTCGGCATTCTGTTGCTCTGCGCACCGCTCGCCGCGGCGGCCGAAAACGCGCGATCGGGCGCGGATGAATACACAAAGGAAGGCGCATTGTCGGATCTGCAAGCTTCGCTGGCGAAAATGCTCGCGTCGCTCGACGCCGAGGATACGCGGCACGTCTTTGCGGCCATTCGCCTCGCCAGCCCGGGAGGGCTCGGTGCGGCAGCGCGCTATGACGTTCATGGCGCCGCTGATGTCGGACTTGCCACGGCGATGGGGGAAGCTGCCGATCGGGACAGGATTGCGTTGCAATATGTCTCCGCGTTCAATGATGTTTTCGTGACGGGCATGGCGGCGCTCGATGCAGCGCATGCCTGTGGCCTTAAGCCGCCGTGGCCGACGGTCGCCGTATATTTGACATTTCTCGCGGCCTTTCCCGATTCGCACATCATGCGAAAACAAGGCGCCGCGGCGGCCCTCGAAGTGCAAAGCGAAGCTTTGGAGATGCTTGGCGTTTTTCAAGCAAGAGATGAGAAGTGTCTTGCTGATCTTTTGGCCTTCGACCAAAGCCTGAAATCATGCAATCGCAACCCCGGCACGAGCGCGGACCTAACGGTGGCGACGCTTTTTGCCGGTCCGCTGCGCAACATCTTGCTCAAGCATCGCAATGATGGTTGAGTGAACCCGCGCGGAGAAATCCGCCGCTATCTGGCCAACCGGCCCGTCCGATCGGCGCATGTCGCGCGCGATGGGCGCTGACAACAAGGATAGGTCTTGCAACTGTCGACAGTCTCGGCAGGTTTTTATAGTTTTCCTACCGGAGGGAAATGATCATGGCCAAGATAACGAAACTCTGCGTCGGCGAATTGCTCGTCGGCGACGGCAATGAAATCGCACATATCGATCTCATTATGGGTCCGCGCGGCAGCACCGCCGAATCGGCCTTCGCCAATGCGCTCGTCAATAATAAGGACGGCTTCACCACGCTTCTCGCGGTGGTTGCGCCGAACCTGCTCGCCAAGCCCAACACGATCCTGTTCAACAAGGTAACGATCAAGAACGCCAAGCAGGCGGTGCAAATGTTCGGACCGGCCCAGCATGCGGTCGCCAAGGCTGTTGCCGATAGCGTCGCCGAAGGCGTGATCCCGGCCGACGAAGCCGACGATCTCTTCATCTGCGTCGGCGTCTTCATCCATTGGGAAGCCGAAGACGACAAGAAGATCCATGACTTCAACTACCGCGCCACGAAGGAAGCGATCGCCCGCGCCGTCGCCAGCGAGCCAAAGGCAGCCGAAGTCGTCGCCAAGCGCAACACAGCCAAGCATCCTTTCTCGCCGGAATGATCGGCCGTCGCCTGGAGCATTTTCAGCAAAAGTGGACACCGGTTTACCGATCTCGGCCGTTGCCGAGATCGGCGCTTTTGATGATCAAGTCGGGCAAGCCCGACTTGATTTGCCGAAAATGCTCTAGCTCCTTGTTTTAGACATCGGATATATCCGATGTCTCAGAAACGAGAGCGGTTTCGAAACGGTTTGGTGCGGGCACCAAAGCTGAAACCGCTCCGGCGCCATGGTTTCGATCCTTCATCATGGCCGGGTCTGTCCGCGGCCATTTGCCTGTCGAGATCACAGATCTCACTCATCGCAAGGAGAGCTCATCCAGCTTCCCTTTTTATCGCCGCGTCGTCGCAATATGCATCTTCATGCGGCACTTGCCGCTGCCAGCGTCTTGGCATCGAGACGCCCGTCATGAAGCGCTGAAGCGACGAGCACGCCGCGCACACCGGCCTCGGCCAATGAAATCAGATCTTCCGCGCCACGCACACCACCAGCCGCATAGACGGCATGACGGTCACTCGCTTTGGCGACGACGTCCCGCAAGCGGTCGAGATCAGGACCCGCGTTGCTGCCGACCCGCGCCAAAGTCATGACGATGAGGCGCGCCGGCCAAAGCTCCTCCTCCTCGCGCAGCCGCGCCGGGCCCTGATAGGCTTCATCGCGAAAATCGAGCGAGAAGAGAATCCGCATCTCGTCGCGGAGCGCTGCAAGGGTTGCCGCATCACACAGGCTTTCGCTGCCGAGCACGAGATCGCCGCGATGACGGGCGAGAAAGGCCCGCGCCTCCGCCGCAGCGCCGATGCCCGCATCGACCCAAAATTTGACCGAAGGGAAAGCCGCTTCGAGCGCGGCGACCACCGCGGCATGATTGCCGCGGCCCTCGATCGCATCGAGATCGGCAATATAGATGGTGCGAAAATCATTGAGTGCGAGAAAGCCGGCGACGACATCCGCTGGTCGGCTCGTCGGGGACAGCGGCGTCTCGATCGGCGCATAGAGATGGCGGGCGCCGCGCTGCGCCCGCACGACCTCACCCTCCTTGAGATCGATCACGGGAATGATATCCATCACACGTTCCAGCCCGTCAAAACGGCAATTTTCGGCGCGGCAAACCATGCCGCCTCGCGAAAATGCGGTAAACAGGGAGGCAGACACGGCGTGAGGTCAAGCATGCAGAGCATCATCGGCTGGGACATTGGCGGCGCGCATCTGAAGGCGGCGCGGCTCGAAGGCGGTCGCATCGTCAATGTCGTGCAGATCGCTTCCCCTGTGTGGCAAGGCATTCATGAATTGCACCACGCCTTTGCCGAGGCCAAGGCTCTGCTCGGACCGGCCGATCTCAATGCGGCGACCATGACGGCCGAGCTTTGCGACGCTTTCGCCGATCGAGCCGAGGGTGTCGCGCGAGTGGCGGAGATCGCACAGGAGGAGCTCGGCCCGCAGCAGCTCCTCTTTTATGCGGGCCCTGCCGGATTCATCACCCGCGATTCGGTCACGACCAAGGCGCAAGCCGTCGCCTCCGCGAATTGGCATGCGAGCGCCGCACTCGTCGCGCGGCATTTCTCTGAAGCTGTCTTCGCCGATATGGGCTCGACGACCACCGATCTCATTCCGATCAAGGCCGCGCAAGTGGCGGCGCGTGGCTATAGTGATGCCGAGCGCATGGCGCATGGCGAATTGGTCTATGCCGGCGTCGTGCGCAGCTTTCTCATGGCGGGTCTCACGCTCGTGCCTTTCGCCGGCCGCTGGGTGCCTTTGATGAATGAATGGTTCGCCAATGCGAGCGACGTCTATCGCATTCTCGGCACCTTGCCGGAGGGCGCCGATGTCATGCAGACGGCCGATGGACGGGCGAAGACGCGCGAAGCGTCGCTTGCCAGGCTCGCCCGCCAGATCGGCCTCGACGCCAAGGATGCGAGCCCCTGGGCGCTCACTGTATTGGCGCGCTATTTCGCCGAGGCGCAATTGCGCATGCTCACCGATGGCGCCCATCTCGTCCTTTCGCATGCGAATTTCGGAGCGGAGACGCCGATCATCGGCGCCGGCGTGGGACGCTTCGTGCTGAAGCGGCTAGCGGAAAGACTGGGCTGCACTCATGTCGATTTCAGCGATCTCATCGAAGCCGTGCCGGAGATCCGCCACAAGGCCGGCGATTGTGCGCCGGCTTCAGCTGTTGCGCTGCTGGCGGCCTTATCGAGCGTTAGATGACACGCAAGAAAAAAGCGGATCGGTCGCACGTCATGGCCGGGCTTGACCCGGCCACCCGCTGTCAGAACATTCGCATGGCACGAGCCTTACGTGGCTAGGTCGCAAGTGAATATCAGCTATTGCCGCGAACCCGCTCCCTAAGTTTGGTGCTGAGGCGTTTCAGTGCCGGGGAATGGTCGTCGCGGTCGAGCATGACCTGGATAATCGACCAGCTGGAATGATTGGCGCGGGCCTTGACGAGCGCTGTCTCCATCTCCCGCTCGGTCGTCACTTTGACGCCCAGTCCGCCTCCGATGACGCGCGGGATCTCGGCATAGTCCCAGCGAAGAACATTGTTGAAGGCGCCGTCAAGCATGGCCCGCTCGGTGCCGTAACCGTCATTGTCCAAGACGATGATAATCGGGTTCATGCCATAGCGGGCCGCCGTCGCGATCTCCATCCCTGTCATCTGGAAGGCTCCATCGCCGACCAGCACCAACGGCCGGAGTTTTGGCGCCGCCGCCTTGACACCGAGCGCCGCCGGCACGGCGAAGCCGAGCGAACAATAGTAGGCCGGCGCGAGGAAATGGGCCCCGTCTTTGATAAAGAGGTCGGAGGCGCCGAAGAGCGCGTCGCCCGGATCGGCGATCACGATCATGTCGTCCTCGACGAAGGCGTTGATCTGGCGGAATAATGCCTCGACAGTCATCTTGTCCTCGGTTGCCTTGAAGGGACCGGGATGCCGGGGATGCTGATACGGCTCGACCGTGCGAATCTCCCACCGATGCGCCGAGAGCGCAGCGATAAAATCTTCCATGCGCACGTCGTCATAGGCGTGCAGCCCGACAGCTACGCGATCCTTGGCGGCGTAGATCGCATAGCGGCGCTTGATATTCGCTGTATAAATGCCGAGGTTAACATCGGTCATCATCGCGCCGAGCAAAATCACACAGTCGCTCTTTTCGACATAGTCCCTCACTTCGTCGCGGCCCATCGCGCCCTCATAGACGCCGATATAGGCGGCATGCGACTCGGGAAAAACGGACTTGCCCATGATGGTGGCGGCAACCGGAATGCCCGTGCGCTCGACTAGCTCCATGAGCGGCGGCTGCAGGTGGAACCTGTGCAGTTCCTCGCCCGCGAGAATGACCGGATGCTGCGAATTCGAGATGCGCTCTACCGCTTCAGCCACAGCAGTGGTGAGGGCTTCGGAATCGCTCGCCTCAGGCGGCAGGCCGCGGCAGGTTGCGGGGCTGATTTCAGCCAGAGCCATGTCGCGCGGCAGCTCGATATAGACCGGACGGCTGTGGCGTTTGGCCAGTACGAACATGCGCTCGATCTCGTTCGCGGCAGTGAGTGGATCATCGAGCACCGCGGTGCCGGCGGTGAGCTCGGTAAAGACTCGGAGCTGGGTGTCAAAATCGCGGACCCTGTGATGGAGAAGCGGGTTACGCTGCTGCTCGCGTATGCCAGGAGCACCGCTGATAATGACCACCGGCGAGCGCTCGGCATAGGCCTGCGCCACAGCATTGGCGACCTTCAGTCCGCCGACGCAATAGGTGATGACGCAGGCGCCCAGGCCTTTAATGCGGGCATAGGCTTCGGCCGCAAAGCCGGCACCCTGCTCGTCACAGGTATTGACTACCGTAATTGGGCTTTTCTCGAGCAGAGAGAAGAATGTAAGGCAATAGTCGCCGGGAACGCCAAATACGTGGTCGACCCCTTCCTCGCCGAGTTGTCTAACGAGATACGCGCCGATAGTTTCCGTCATGTCCGCTCCGTTCGATATACTCCGTTGACGCATAATTTCGGCGATGTCCGAAGCAGCACATGAGGGCGCACTTGCGGCGCGGAAGCAGTTCTAAAGTCGTAAATTCGACCGTTGAAGACCGCTGAGGCCTGGTATCGGCGTAGATGGCCGGGACAAGCCCGGTCATGATGGCTATGGGAAATGGTCGACGGGTGCACTTAATCTTGCCTGTCGCCTTAACGCGCGGCCTTGTTTATCACCGGCGTGTCGGCCTTGTCGGCATAATAATCCGCGACCCTCTGCATCAGCCAGCCCCAGGCTTCCTGCTCCTCGGGGCCGGCGGTCTTGTCGATGGCAATTTTAAGATAATCGATCTCCCGCTCGATTTTTTCACGCGGCAGAAAATTGAGGCGACTCACGAGGATCGACAATTCCAGCACCGCCGCCTTGGCGCGATTGAGGCCCAAGAAAGGCGCATGCTGCTCGATCTTTTGCACGCGGCATAAAAAGCGCGGCCGCTCGGCATGATCCTCGATGCGGTCGACGGAAACTTCGGCATGGGAGAGGGCCGCCGAAAGCCGCGGAACCGGAAAATTGCCGAGCGGCGTCACCGGCCAATGGCGGCGCCCCGTGAGGCAGCCGGCGAAGATCCGGACATCGTCGGTATAATTGACGACGGCGCAGGGCACCTCCAGCAGATTGTCGAGCGTCTTCGAGGGGCGGAAGGGCGCGATGACCCAATCTTGCCCGTCCTCGGTGAGCCCGAAAGGCGCGATATGCACCTCTCCGGCCGCATCGATCGTGGTCACCACGGCCTCGCGAATCATCGGCATGCGTCATCGTTCCGATTTTGTCAGCTGTCCGATTTGCGGGCGCGCAGCGTATGGCCGGCCTGGCGCAGTTGCGACAGACTTTCCTCGACCCGCTCGGTCGCGCGGCCGAAATCGAGCGGCTCGTCCTGAACATAGCGCTTGCCGAGCGAGAAGGCGATCTCCGCCTTGGCAAGTTCGGTACCGAGATAAAAGGCGTGCGCTCCGTCTGCCGCCACATCGAGCAAAGGATAAAACGCCAAAGCGTCGCGCGCCACCCGATGCATGTCGCGATTGTAGAGATGAATGCCGTCCTCTGCGATTTCGATCCGATAATTCGCGTCGCGAACCTCGGCCGCGCGCTCGGCGATCTCTGCCGACGAAGATGGAAAGGGTTTGAGATCATGAAGCTGCAGAAGGCCGGCACCATATCCCTTGGGCAGCGCCTGATCCTCGCGCGCGGCAAACATCAGCCGGCGCGCCGCGTCATGTTCGGCAAGCGTCCGGCGCGTGTGCGGGCTCACCTGCACGATGAGAACATTGCGGATGAAAAGCTCCGAGCAAAGGCCGAGCAGCAGCGCCGTGACGCCGCTCGAATCCGCTTCCGTCAGCTCGGTGAGATTGCCCGTACCCATCATGATCTCGGCCTCCGGCAGGAGCCGCCGCGTCTCGATATAGCGGCAAAGCGATGCGGCAAAGCCGAAATGGATCGGATCGAGGATCGGATCGACGATGAAGGGGATTTCGGCCGCCGCCGCGGCCTCGGCCGCGCGGACGAGCGAAGCAAGATCGCCATGCGGCTTCGGGATCAGAACCGGCGTCACCGGAAATCGACGGGCGATCTCCAAAGTCTCTTCGGTAAGGCTCAGGAGATAATCCGCGCCTGCCGCCGCGCCGCGCTCGAGCTCGCTAGGGTCCGCCGAATCGACGCTGACCCGATGGCCCGCCGCCTTCAGCGCGCGCACGCAATCTTCGAGATGCGGAAAAGGCGTATCGGGGAGGCAGCCGAGATCGATGACTTCGGCGCCGCCGTCACGCACGGCCTCGGCATGCACCAGGATCGCTTCGACCGGCAGCGCCGAGGCATCGACGATTTCGCTGAAGATGCGAATGTCATGGCGCGAGAGATCCGGCACGCGGGCGCCGCGGCCGAGGAAGGCGGGCAGATCGACCATCTCATCGGGTCCGCGCACAAAAGGCACGCCGACCTCCTGCGACAGGCGGTCGAGATCGGCCCGGCAGCGGCCGGGCAGGATGATGCGATCGACTTCGAGAGGCCGCGGCAGCCGCCGCAGAATAATGGCTTCGGTCATGAGCGCCGCCACCTGGACGCCAATGTCGAGAACCCCCCAAGCGAAGGGCAAACCGCCGAGGCCGGTCATCAGTTGGACCAGGCGAGAATAGGAGAGATGTCCGGTCAGAAGCAGAAGACGTTCAGCCATGGGAGTTGCCGATGCGGCTCCACAGGAGCGGTGAAGAGACCTGCGTGAGGTTCGGTCACGCCAACCGCAGCTTATGGCCCGGCGCGGTGCCTTGCGCCAGCAGAGCAGCAGCACCCGCGAGCGAGGCCGGCCCGGCGATAGTGACCGCGGCACCGCTCGCCGCCGCATAATGCGGAAACAGAGGATCGACGATGCCGGCCGCCGCAAGATCCGTCGCCGTCTCGGCAGCGCTTGGAGCATCGACGCTCTTGATTAGAATCAGCTTGTCGGCTTTGAGCTCGGCCCCAAGCCAGGCCGCGAGCGTGTCCGATGTCACCTCCCAGCACTTCGGGAGAGGTGCCGCAAGCGCCATCATCGCCGGGCACCAGCACGCAACCTGCCCGAGCCGCAGCGCTCGGCGGATGGCCGCGGGCGTCGCGACGCAGGAGAGGCGCGGCCAGAGGGAGGCGAGTGCAATCCCATATTGCTGCATGGCGATGAGCGCCATGTGGTGGGCGGCTTCATCATCGAACCGCATTTTTCCTTGCATGGCGCGCACGGTGTCGGCGAAAGCGCCGCCGCCGGGCACAATGACGAGCGGGGCGCGGCAGGCATCGAGCGCGGCGAGCCAAGCCGGCAAATCCGGCGAGCCGGCGAGGCTGCCGCCCAGCTTGACAATGACAGGCGGCGGATTTTTCAGCGGCACGCCATCAGCCGTTGTTCTTGGCGGCGGCGAGGTCGGAGAGGCCGGCGAAGAGCTGATGCAGCTTGCCGGACTCGGCCGCGCGTTCACGGGTGATTTCAACGCCGACGCGGCCCTCGATCACATCGAGCTTCTCGACGCGGGCGATGACCCGGCACACGCGCGGATAGGAAAGCAGCGCATCGGCG
Organism: uncultured Alphaproteobacteria bacterium; assembly: GCA_963704745.1. Classification (GTDB taxonomy): domain Bacteria; phylum Pseudomonadota; class Alphaproteobacteria; order Rhizobiales; family Beijerinckiaceae; genus Methylovirgula. Next base: position 645,797 of record OY969936.1, on the reverse strand, counting down.
ATCCGCTCCGCCAAAGTCTCGACGAGATCCACATGGCCACGGCTCAGGATCAGGCGGACCGCATCGACGACGATATCGTAGGAAAAGACGTCGCGCATATCTTCCGCATGATGGGTGCTGCGGCGGATATCGACGTCGATGCAAAAGCGCACGCGCTGCGTCGCGCCATGTTCGAAATCATAGGCCCCGATGAAGACCGGCAAAATAAGATCATGCACGAAGACGCGGTCCGTCTCGGCCTTGCTCAACGGCTCGACCGAATAGCCGCGCGCCGCAAGGAGGCGCAAATCGACCTTGAATTCCTCGCCTCCCTCTTTCGCGAGCCGTTCGCGCGGGATGAGATCGCGCACCAGTTTGACATGATCGGAATCGAGCCGCGCCTGGCGGTCGCGCCCCGCACATAGAGCCCCACGAAAGCCGAGAAAGCTCGGTTCGAGAAGAAGCAGGCGGGCAATGTCTGGCGGCTCGAGCGACCCGGCGAGCCCCGCCGCCAGCTTGGACGCGCGACAGGCATCGACGAAACGCTTTAGCGAAGCAATATCCATGTGATCGATGAGCCGCCCTTTGCCCTTCATGGCCGTATCGAGCATGACACCGGCGAATCCGGCGGACGCAAAGTGCGGCAGAAGAGACACATCGCAGCCGAGATCGGCGAAGAGGACGGCGATCAGCCGGATTCGTCCAGCCAAGGCCTGCAAGGCATCGATACAGCCCGCCGCGGCGGCGCTCGGAAAAAAGCCGATCTTGACATAATCGACGCCGGTCGCGGCGAGACTCTCGGCGGCCTCGCGCAGGTGCTCGGGCACCATCTCCAAATTGCCGGCGACGGCGCTCACGAAACGCCGGCCGGCGGTTGCGGCCACGATGCTCCGGATCGTCGCAACGGGAAGCGCGCCCAGCGGACCCTGCGACGGATCTTTGAGATCGATGACGTCGGCGCCTTCGACAATCGCCATCTCGGCTTCCGCGACATCGACAACGCTTGCGAGCATAAGGGTCATTGCGCACCAAAAGGGTCGTCAGCGAACGGCCCGGCCGGGCGACCAAGATCGCCGCTGGAAGGCCATAGACCTCTCCCTGAAAGATCGTGTCGATCGGCTCGAACGCGAAAACGGCAAGCCGCGCGGACGCGTCCCACCCATGGGCCGGACCGCGGGATGAGGAGAATGTAAGAAACTTCAAAGAACCGCAAGGAACCGCCGGTCTCGCGATTATAGGGGGTCGACCTCAAAGAGCAATGGCGACACCTTGGCGCTGACATTCACAGTCGCCACACATGTCCCCGCCAAATGAGGCCATGTTGCGCGGGCCATGCGCTAGGCTATGCTCGTGACAATGACGCCAAGCCATGCGCGGCGAACATGGAATCCGGCCTTGCCGCTTCTGCGGGCCACCGCCATTATAGAGACGAACACTAGAGCGTCCCGCCTTCAAGTGGAATCACTTGAGGGCGGATAAGATGCTCTAGATTCAAAAAAATAGAGCATCGTTCAAGCGCAAAACCGCATACACTTTTGCGCACGATGCTCTAGGGACACGATGCTCTAGGGAGAAGAAAATGAAACAAGAGGTCATCGTTGCGGGCCTTGTCTTGCTCGCGGCGGCACTGTCTTTCGATCCCGCCTTCGGCCTCTACACACGCGCGACGAATCCCGATTGGCCATGCCAGCAAATCCTGGTCGGCCATCTGTCACCGGCGGCGATGTGGACCGGCCCCTCGATCGAAGGGGCGGACAAGACCGCCGATCCGCAGATCGACGATCTCGCCACGAGACTGGCTCAGCGCCGCATGCCGGTCGAGGAGGCCAAGGCGCAGATCGACAAATTTGCCAAAGCGGCCGGCCCCGATCGCAAGCAGAAATTGACCGTGCTCTTCGCGCTTTTGTTCGACAAGCTCGATGGCGAACGCGCGCAGGTGATCGATGGCCTGAAAAGATTTGGCCGCAGGCAGATAGAGATGGCAAGCAAGATCCGGGCGGAAAACGCCAAGCTGCATGAAGAGCAAGACAAATCCACTTCCCCCGAAGAAGCCAATGATCCATCGAGCCCGGTGTCCGTCGCCGCCAAGCAATTGCAATGGGATGTCAAAATCTTCGACGATCAGCACAAGACGCTGCAATATGTCTGCGAAGTGCCGGTGATCATCGAACAGAGACTGTTCGCGCTCGCGCGCGAAATTCAAAACGACATGGATTAGCGCGGCGCCCGCTCGGCGGGAAAGATTTCGATTCGGTGAGCGGGCCAGCTTTGCGCGACTGCGTCGGCGCTTCGCAGATCAAGGCAAGGACGTGGCCCTCGCGGCGAATCGCATCAGTGATTTGCCTGAGCGCGGTCAACGGCACATGCGCGCGGGCGGCATCTGCAGGGTCGCCGATGCCGCCGCCTTCGTGGCAGCCGTCGAAACGGCAAAGCCAAAAGGCTGGATCTGACCCCGACATCGAATGCGGGACCCACCGATGGGTAACTCAGCCTGCAATGAGAGAGATCCAAGAAAGATCTCAGCGACCCCTTTGCCTGTTGCGAGCCCCGTCATCAGCGGGTGATCGGCATATCCTTCTCATCGAGGAGAGGGACTCCATAGCTTGCCATGATATCACTGATCTGCGACGCGTTCGCGGCGATCAGTTTGTTGAGCGTCCGTTTCCAATTCTGATCGGAGTGGCGCACCCCCATGCTGATGCGAAAGACCATGCGAGGTCCATCCGCCTCCTTCACCAGCGGCACGACATTCATCGGCACCGATGAATTTTTGGCCAGATAGCCGCCGATCGGACCCCAGAGGATCGCGGCGTCGATCGCGCCACTGCGGAGATCATTCATCATGTCTTCGGACGGCGCGGAATAGCGCGTGTCGACGACGAGCGAATAAGACTTGGCCTTATCCATCAGCCCATTGGCCACGAGATAGTTCGCGGGAGGCGTGCCGGCGATGATTCCGAGACGCTTGTCTTTGAGTTTCGGATCGGCGAGCGAGTCGACGCCGGTGAGATCGGAGCCTTTCTTCGTCACCAGCACATAGCTGGTGCGATAGTAAGGATTGGTCGTCTGAACGATGTCGACACCTTGCACAATGCCCATAACCACGTCGCAGCGCAGCGCGTTCAATGTATTGCGGATGAAACCGGTGCTGTCGGGGTAATAGGTGTAAGCCAAACCCTTGCCGAGCTTTTTCGCGAAGAGGGCGGCGATCTTGTTCTCGAAGCCTTCGCCGGCCTTGTTGGAAAATGGAAGGTGGTGCGGATCGGCGCAGACGCGCAACACTTTCGGATCGACAAGCTCGATCGCGCCATTCACATCGCCACCGGTCTGCGCCCGCGCGACACCGCCCTGCCAGATCGCGACGGCGGCGAAAAGCGTAACCGCGACGACACTGGCCGCCCTCATCCGCTCCCGCTCTATTCCTATCTCGCGCATCCTAATATCCGATCCGCTTTTCTGGTCGAGACAAGTATCTTCTGCTTTGCTCGACCACCATGCCATAGACCTGCGCATAGCTGAGCGGCTCGAGCGGGTCTGTCAAGGCTGGCGCATAGCTCGAGCCTTCGGCGTCCGGACCATGGCGAACAGGGCTTTCCGATTGATAATGGCAAAAACCGGAATAGGTTGCCGCCTCGATGGTTCCACCCGCACCGATTAGATTATGGACAGCAGCTAAAAAGACGCCCGGCGCGCCATTTCAAAGGCACGCCGGGCGCTTTATTCAGCCGGTCTTATTCACATGCTGGGCAGGGCGAAGACCGTGAGCTGGCCGCCCAGCGCCGTATAGTTCGACAGCGCAGCGTAGCCGCCGACCGCGCCCAGACCATCGGTGGGCTTGGTCAGACCGGCTGCGAGGCCGATGCCGGCCCAGCCGCCGACGCCCGAAAGGACGGCGATATATTCTTTGCCGTCGTGCTCATAGGCATTGACGTTGCCGATGATGCCGGACGGAGTCTTGAACTTCCAGAGCTCCTTGCCGGTCGCCGCATCGACAGCCTTCAGATAGCCTTCGAGCGTGCCATAGAAGACGACACCCGAAGCCGTGCTGAGCGCTCCCGACCATACCGAGAACCGCTCGGGATCGGACCACACGATCTTGCCGACCTTGCCGTCCCAGGCGATGAAATTGCCCATGTTGCTTTCGCCGGGCGGCGGATACATGGACAGTGTCGCACCGACATAGGGCTGACCGGCGGTGTAGCTCACGCGGAAGGGTTCATAATCCATGCAGACGTGGTTCGTCGGCACATAGAACGTTTGCGTGACTGGCGAGTAGGACGCGGGCTGCTCGTCCTTGGAGCCGAGAGCCGCCGGGCATATGCCGGTGTAATTCACGTCCGCGCCTCTGGAGCCCGGCGCGTATTTGGCGACGACTTCCGGCCGACCGTAGTTCTTGGACGACTTGTCCATGTCGACCTTGGTCGCCCAGTTCACCTTGGGATCATACTTCTCGGCAACCAGCAATTCGCCGGTGTCACGATCGAGCGTATAACCGAAGCCGTTGCGATCGAAATGGGTGAGCAGAGTGCGTTCCTTGCCGTCGATCGTCTGATCGGTAAGGATCATCTCGTTGATGCCGTCATAGTCCCACTGGTCGTGGGGCGTCATCTGATAGACCCATTTGGCCATGCCGGTATCGGGATCGCGCGCCCAAATGGTCATCGACCATTTGTTGTCGCCCGGCCGTTGCACCGGGTTCCAGGTCGAGGGGTTGCCCGAGCCGTAATAGACGAGGTTCAGCTTCGGATCATAGGAGATCCAGCCCCAGGTCGCGCCGCCGCCGATCTTCCACTGATCACCCTTCCAGGTCTTCAGCGAAGAGTTCTTGCCGACCGGCTTGCCGAGCGCCGTCGTCTTCTCGGGGTTTATCAGAGTGTCCTTGTCCGGTCCTTCCGAATAGCCGCGCCAAGCGAGCTTGCCGGTATTGATGTCATAGGCCGACACATAGCCGCGCACGCCGAATTCGCCGCCGGACACACCGATCAGAACCTTGTCCTTGATGACGAAGGGCGCCGAAGTGCCGGTCGCGCCGACTTTCGGATTGCCGTCCTTGACCGACCAGACGACCTTGCCGGTCTTGGCATCGAGCGCGACGAGTGTCGTGTCGGCTTGATGGAGGAAGATCTTGCCGTCGCCATAGGAGACGCCGCGGTTGACCGTGTCGCAGCACATCACCGGAATGACAGAGGGATCCTGCTTGGGCACATATTTCCAAAGGATCTTCTCATCATGGGCCAGATCGAGCGCATAGACGATGTTGGGGAACGGCGTGCTGAAATACATCACGTCGCCGATGACGAGCGGACCGCCTTCATGACCGCGCAGAACGCCCGTCGAAAACGTCCATGCGGGCACCAAGTTTTTCACGTTCTCGGGCGTGATCTGTTTGAGCTCAGTGAAACGCTGGGCGCTGTAGTTGCCCGCAGGCATCACCCAATCGGCTGGGTTTTGCGACATTTTGATGAGTTGCTCATTGGCGAAGGCCGCGCCGCTCACCAGCAGAGCGCCTACGCCTACGCAAGACAGCAGTAGCAGTTTACGCATTAGATTTCCTCCCGACGATCTCGTCGTGGACGTACCGACGCGCACCCTGAGGGAACACGCGTCGGTAGCGACCATTGATAGTGGGAAATCGTTCCGGCAGCGTGTCACGATAGAAGCGAGGCGTAGGACGATGTCTCGATTGGCTTCCGGATCAGTCGGCCAATCAGAATCGCCCGCCACCCTAGACCTTCGATGAAGCACCAACGTTCCCGTCCGCTGGGTTCTTGAAGCCGGAAACGGGCGCAGTCTATGATGAGGTTTAGGACTATGCAATAGGAAGATTGACCGACGATACGATCGCATCGTCATTTAATGAACGTCGCCGCGATCCAATTGATCCGCGCATGCTGCACTCTTTATCGCCACCATCGGAATGATCCCGGGCGGATTGGCGCGGGCGATGTTGCGGCGCGAGATGTCAAGCCGCTGGATCGGCGCGAGATCACCCCCGAAGTTCATCGTAGCCATGCTCGTCAAGCTTCCGACTCATGCGCGGATGCGGCGCGTCTCGACGCTTTGACGAATGCCGGTTTCATCGTTGGAGACAAGCAGTTGCGCGCATCGATGCCGACGATTGGGCGGCCTCCGTCGGGGCCGATTGAAGCAATCGCCGACAAGCTCGTATGGCATGTCGACACCGCGCATGAACATCCCCATGCCGTCTTTGGCAGCGCAGCATTCGGCGCGCGCGGCGGCGTTTTCATCGGCCACAGAACCCGCCGCGCGCACTTGCGGAAAGCGGCCCGCATCATCTCGAATCACGCCGCCACACGGTCGGCGGATGCGCCGCTTGAATCCATGGGCCTCATTGCACCACGATGCTGGTCGACCACCAAATCGGGTCGATCCCGTCCATCGGGTCCCTGTTCTGCATGCATGGCCGCCCAGGGACATGGAGCATGACCTCGCCGTCTTCGCCGAAACGACGAGTACGGTTTTCACCGGCGGCCGCGTCCTTCCGCATTAGAGCATCCCGCCTTCAAGTGGAATCACTTGAGGGCGGATAAGATGCTCTAGATTTAAAAAAATAGAGCATCGTTTAAGCGCAAAACCGCATACACTTTTGCGCACGATGCTCTAGCTGCCGGTCATCGACGGCAGGATCGAATTCTGGCCTCCCGGGCTGGACGCGCAGGCTGCCGGAGCGCTTAGAGCATGTCCCGGAAAAGTTGACAGACTTTTCCGATATTTGAGCATCGGGTACCCGATCATCTGGATCGGCTCTAGGCGCAACAAATGCGCATGTCCTTGCGCGGGAGATGTGCGCCTGTCGATTGCGCGAGCATCCGCGATCGCTCGCGCGAATGCCGATCACCCATTTGCGTCCGGCGACTGGGGCGAGCGGGATTTCAGAAGCAGCGGACCTCCGCCTCCGCCTGGGCGCGGCGCAGCTCGGCGAGCTGCTGCTTCGCCAAAAGCGTCGCGCGGAACATATTGCCGATCTGGCCAGCGGCCTGGTCCATGCTCGCGACGGTTTCGCCTGCAACATATTTGTCGTAGGGCAGAAGCGTGGCGATGACGTCGATCGAACAGGAGCAACGCTGGAGACTGTCCTGTGTCTCGCCATTCACTTTCATACAGGCGAAGACATAATCGGCGCGGGCGCTCGTCGGATAATCATTAAGATCGGCAGCCGCAAAAGCGCTCGGCATCGATGCAAGGGCGAGGCCCGCCGCCGCAATGGTTCCGATCAGCTTCTTCATCGTCTTCCTCCTCCGACTGCCTTAGATCACGATGACTTTGGATTGATTCAATCCAAAGTCATAATTGAGACATCGGATATATCCGATGTCTTCAGAAACGTGATCGATTTTAAAAGATTAGAGCGGGATATGCAGATAAGCTTGCGCAATCTGCGTAAACTTGATTGCGCCGGAAAACCGGTTCCCACTTTTCCGCATCCCGCTCTAGCGCCCGTGCAGGCTTGTAGAAGGAGCTTGTAGCGCAATTTTGGCGCGCGGGCGATCCGGTCCTGCGCCTTCATTCCGCCGCCAGGGCCGGCGCCTTGGCGAGAAGAAGCGCATTCAGCGACAAGCAGAACTCCTTCCAGGCGGCGGCGATGTCGAGAAGGATTGCTTGCAGATAGTCCTTCGACAATTTGTCTTCGCCGGGGAAATTCGACAGAGCGCAGGAGGTCCGGTTGTATTCCACGACCGAATCGATGAGCGTCTTTAGGAATTCGTTGAAGGCGTTCAAAAGCTCCGGCGTCAGCGCCGAGCGGCCGTTTTCGACCGGCACCTTCGTCATGTCGAAAGGCAGTTCCTCGAGCTTTAGAAGCGCGGCGCTGAACATTTGCTCGACCGTCATCACCATCGCGCGCTGCGTCACGATTTCCTTGTCCGGACTGGCGAGCAGCTTGTTCAGATGACGCTTGTAAAGTTCCAGCACCTCGGCTTGGCGGCCGGCGACCCATTGCGAGAATTCTGCGACGCTCGCCGCATTGGAGATGGCCGGCCCCGTGCCGGTCGCGGGCGCCGCAGTGGCGACCACGGGCGAATAAAGCGCCACGTCGCGGGCAAGACGCCGCGCCGCATCGAGCGCACCTTCCATATAGCCGCCGGCATAGCCCGCGGTCTCCGAACCGCCGAAGAACAGCCGGCCTTCCCATAAGGGCTGGCGGAGGTGTGGATTGCCGTAATGTGGATGTTCGTCCGGCGGGATGAGGTCGCGCCGCGCGCAGGTGAATTCTTCCGCCGCCCAATCCTGATAATGCTGCTCGCCATGTTCGAGCTCGGGCCCGAACACTTGTCCGACCTGATTGCCGATCAGCATGGGCAGACCGGCTTTGAACGATTCGCGGTGGGACGGGGCGAGCGCCAGAAAGCCGCCGAGCGCGGCGCGCGTGCCGGTCGCGTCGCAGGCATCGAAGATTTCGCCGAGCACCGCCTGCTCATGCAGGACGAAGGCATTGCCGGAGCGGCCCTCGTCGCGCCAAAGGGCTTTGTCATAGGCAATGACCGCCTTGGCCTCGCCCGCCATCCAGGTATAGGTCTCCTGCATCGCCTCGCGCAGCCCGACGGCGAGATCCGGCTCGAAGCGGACATGTTCATCGATGATCCGTGGCGGCATGGCGAGGACGGCGCGCCGCGCCGCGACGACGACCGGCTTGCCCGCATCGCGGAAATGCAACTCGACATGGTCGCCGCGGTCGAAGATTGTGGTCAGCGCATAGTCGAGATGAACGGCCTCGGCCGGCAGTTTTTGCGCCAGCGCCTCGATCAGGCTCGCCATGCCGCCGACGATTCGGCGGGCGCCAGCGTGCACGCGCTCATTCGCGCTCACCTCGGGCTTCTTGTCGTAATCATGCAGGCGCAGCACCGCGCCCTCGTCATATTGGGCGAAGCTGGCGAGGCCGAGATCGGCGACGAGACGAACCATGCCGGGCTGCGTGTCGGGCCAATACCAGGTCGGGCCCAGATCGATCCGCATATCCGTCTTGGCGCTCTGTTCGGAAAGCACGCGGCCGCCGAGGCGCGACCGCGCCTCGTAGAGCGCGAAGGGCCGCTGCTGCGCCGTGAGGCTCGCAGCCAGGGCCAATCCGCACACTCCACCGCCGACGATCGCAGTTTCCAGCATGGCCAGTCTCCAGAGCTTCGATTGGGCCGGGCGCGGCGCGGCGGCCTCAGCGCTGCGGGATGATGATCAGGCGTTCGACCGGCTCGCCCTCGACGAAATGCGATTGAATGATCTCATCGATGTCCTCGGTCGTCTCGGGCCGTCCGCTTCGTAAAACAGGCGAAAACATGGTATTTGAGTACCATGGGCAGTTCGAGATCCATACCGCATTCCCGCTTTGAAAATTTCTGGCTTAGAACCATTCAAATCTCGTGCCGCCGGGTTCCGGCGGCGGGCGCCGCCGTGGAGCGGGGCGCGGTGCGCCGGAGCCACGGCTCGCCGTCGTGATGGCGTGGAGTCGACAAAACGGATCACGCCCGGCCGGAAACGCGGCTTAAGGCGGCCAGGGTAACACTCGGAGACGACGCCGCTTCGAGAAGAATGCAGCCTTAGAACAGCGGATGCTCCGATGGAATCGGAGCGCCGCTCTACTTATTTGTTCGAGCATCGGATTTGTCCCCAAACCGGTTCCCACTTTTGGGTCCGATGCCTAGAAGATGCCTAGAAGAAGTCGCAATCGCCGGATGGGTGATCGGCCACATAAGCACTGTTGGGCGCAAAGCCGAGACGCGCCGACAAGGCCGAGAGCGTGATGGCCTGCGAGGCGGTGCGCGGATCGAGCACCCATTGCTCCGGCAGGATCAAAGCGAGCGCGGCAAGGAATTCGGCGAGATTGCCGACCTTCTGATAGATGTGATCGATATCCTGCAATTCCTGCAGATGCGTCGGATTGCGCAGCGCGGCCTCGTTCAACAAGGGGCTGATCAGGACCTGCAGCCGATGGATCGCCACGGCAAGTTCCGCCAGCTCATTGCCGATACGATCGGCGACGTCGCGCATCGCCACGGCGGAAGCCCCGGCGGACTCGCAATGGGGTGCGGGAATGGTCATTGTCGATACTCGCTCGGCATCGGAAAATCCGTGATCAGAAAAACTCGACCTCGCCGCCATCGCTTTGCTTCGGCGCGGTCGGCGCCACCACCGGCGGAAGGTTTTTGTCGCCGGACATCACGGCTTGGCGTGCCCGGCCGGAGACGGGCCAAAACTGCAGCCGGCGTCCGGATTCGCCGCCGAGGCTGCCGCCGATGACGCTGATGTCCTCGTTACGAAGGAATTTTTCGGCGAAGTCCGCATTGCGCGCGCCGATGTCGGAAAGGCCCTCGATGGTTCTCGCGCCGCCGAAGAGCTTGGCCTCGAGGCGGTCCTTGCAGGCGCCGCGCTGCAAGAGACCATTTAGCAAAAGCTCCATCAAATGGACGCCATAGCGCTCCGCTTCGCTGGCCTTCATGCGGATCTCGGGAGCCGGCAGAAGAAAGTGATTCATGCCACCGACGCGCGCGACGGGATCGCGGATGCAGGCCGCAACACAAGAGCCGAGCAGGGTCGTAAGCACGACATTGGGATCGTCGGTCACGAAATACTCGCCCTGGATGATGTTCACTTTGCAATGCCGCGCATCCGGCAAAGCCGCGTCGCGTGGCATTCCCGATCGATCATGCTTCACTTCAGACGCCCCAGAACGGCCTCTATCGCGCCCTTCAGCATCGGCATGGTAAAGGGTTTGACGAGATAATTGTTCACGCCGCATTTCACCGCCGTCTCGATCAACTCGCGATCGCCGCGTCCGGTCAGCATGATGAAGGCGGCGTTCTTGGTCGGCGGATTGGCCCGCACGGCGCGCAGAAAGCCGATGCCGTCGAGCTTCGGCATGTTCAGATCCGAGATGATGAGATGTGCCGGCTTTTGCATCATGACTTTGAGTCCTTGCTCTCCGTCCGGCGCCATCTCGATGTCCTGGATTCCCAGTTGCTGCAAGCCGTCGCGGATGAGCGCACGACTCGTGAGCTGATCGTCGACGATCAGTGCTCTTATGGCAGACGCCGTTGGCATGACCGACCTCCTTCTTCCTTCATGGTCGTGAGACTGAGGATCTCGTCTCCAATTTTATTGAGCGGCAACTGTTTCTCCACACCACCCCGTTCAAACGCGACTTTCGGCATTCCATAGACCAGGCTCGTCGCCTGATTCTGCCCGATCGTATCGGCGCCGGCCTCGCGCATCGCTTTCAAACCCTCGGCGCCGTCACGGCCCATGCCGGTGAGGATGACACCGACTGCGTCCGCCGCCGCCACGGCGGCAACGGAATGGAACAACACATCCACCGAAGGCCGGTGCCCGTTGACGAGATCGGCCGCACTGAGACAGCATGTCAATCCGGCCTTGCCGGCGACGATCTCGAGATGGGTGGTGCTTCCCGGCGCGAGATAGATCTGTCCGGGCATGAGCGGCGCGCCATGGCTTGCTTCGCTCACCCGTGGTTCACAGAGCCGATCGAGCCGATCGGCGAAGCTCTTCGTGAAGGTCGCGGGCATGTGCTGGGTGATGACCGTCGGCGGACAATTTTTCGGGAATCGCGACAGCACCGCGAGCAAGGCTTCGACGCCGCCGGTCGAAGCGCCGATCGCGACGATCCTGCCGTTGGGACGGTAATCGCCATCGGCCGCCTTGCGCGGCGCATCGGAACGCGGCATCTTGCCGGCCGCCATGTCCAGACGGGCGCGCGCCGCGGTCTTCACCTTCGCAGCCAGATCGGCGAAGATTTCGATTTCGCCGACCGACGGCTTGGCGACACAATCGAAGGCTCCGATTTCCAGCGCCTTGATCGTCGCCTCGGTTCCTTGACTCGTCAAATTCGAGACCATGATCACCGGCGTCGGCCGCAATCGCATGACCTTGTCGAGGAATTCGATACCATTCATGTTGGGCATTTCGACATCGAGCGTCACGACATCGGGATCGAGGGCTTTCATCGCCTCGCGTGCCTCAAACGGATCGGCCGCTTCGCCGACCACCTCGATTTCCGGATCGCGCTGCAGCGCCACGCAGATCAAACTGCGCATGGCACGCGAATCATCGACGACAAGGACGCGGACCTTCTTCATTTCTTCCGAACTCCTCCCTTGAAGCGATAGGTCGTGACGGCTTCGCTCTCGAATAGGGATGCGGCAGGCCCCGACAAGCGCTCCGAATGGCCGACGTAGAGCCGGCCGCCGGGCGCGAGATGAGGCACGAAGCGGCTCCAGAGCTTGGTCTGGGTTTCGTCCTCGAAATAGATGACGACGTTGCGGCAGAAGATGGCGTCGAACTGGCCGCGCATCGGCCATCGGCCGACGAGATTGAGCTCACGAAAGACGACGAGCGAACGCAGCGCTTCGCCGGCCTGCCATGTCTTGCCTTCTTCGCCGCGCGCCGGCGTGAAATAGCGCAGCCGCAGATCGGCCGGCACCGGCCGCAAGGCGCCGTCGCTGTAGACCCCGCGGGTGCCCTCCGCGACCATATTGGGATCGATGTCGGTCGCCAGAACCTTGAGATCGTAAGAGAGCGCGGACGGCAGCACCGAAAGGACCATGAGCGCGATCGAATAAGGCTCGGCGCCGTTTGAGCAGGCCGCGGACCAGAGCCGGACACGACCACCGCGCTTGGCGACCTCGGCCAGCGGCGGCAGCACTTCCTTGCGCAAATGCTCGAAATGATGCGGCTCGCGGAAGAAACGCGTGACATTGGTCGTCAGCGCCGCGAGCATCTGCTGGCGCTCGTCGGCGCCGCCATGCTCGGAGACAATGGCGCAGTAATCACGGAAGTTTTTTAGCCCGAGCGTTCGCAGGCGCTTGGCGAGCCGCGAATAGACGAGCGTCGCCTTCGATTCGGGAAGATGAATCCCCGCATCGGCATGCAGCATGGCCGCGATCTGTCGGAAATCCGAAGACGTCATCAGAAATTCGCCGGCAGCCATGCCGGGAATCCCATTGACCTCCATTTCGGTGTTCCGGACGAGGTTCATGCCGCCTCGCTTTCGAGCGCCGGCAGGACATTGTCGAGGGCGATGAGGCTGATCATGCGGCCGTCGATCGCAAGCACGCCGCGCACGAACATTTTCGCCATTTCGGAAGCGACATCGGGCGTCGGTTGCACCGCCTCGCCCGCCACGGTCAGAATGTCGGAGACCGCATCGACGAGCAGGCCGACGGTCTGGGCACCGACCTGGACCACCATGATGACATGGCGTGCCGTCGGATCGCAGGGGCAAAAGCCGAGACGGGCCGAAAGATCGACGATCGGCAGCACCGCGCCGCGCAGATTGATCACGCCGCGCACGAAGCCGGGCGTTTGCGGCAAGGGCGTCGCCGGGGTGAAGCCGCGGATCTCCCGCACCGCCATGATGTCGACGCAGAATTCCTGGGCGCCGATGCGGAAGGCCATCAATTCGCGTCCGTCCATCGTGTCGTTCTTGAACTCGTTCATCGCGCTCACCCCACTGCCGCAAGGGCGTTGTCGTTAGAGGCCGTCTCGGCGTGCGAGCTTGCGACAACGACGTCGACATCGAGAATGAGCGCGACGCGCCCATCCCCCAGGATCGTCGCCGCCGCAATGCCCGGCACATGACGGTAATTGGCTTCCAGGCTCTTGATGACGACTTGCCGCTGGCCCTGGATCGCGTCGACGAGCAGCGCGCTGCGGCCGCCTCCTTCGGTCTCGACCAGAAGCGCGACGCTCGCCAGCGGATCGGCGGCGCTGCTGCGATAGGAGAGCTCGCGCCCGACGTCGATAAGCGGCGTGAATTTATCGCGGATCGAAATGACCCGTGAATTGCCGCCCATGCTGTGCACATCCGCCGCCTTGGGCTGCAAGGTCTCGACGATGGCGGTGAGCGGCACCACCAGCGTCTGCTGCGCAACCGTGACCACCATTCCGTCGAGAACGGCCAAGGTCAAAGGCAGGCTCATGGTGAAGGTCGAGCCGTGGCCGGGCCGCGAGGCGATCGATATGCGTCCGCCCAAAGCCTGGATCGAGCGTTTGACCACATCCATCCCGACACCGCGGCCGGAGATATCGGAGATCTCCGTGGCGGTCGAGAATCCGGGCAGGAAGATCAGATTGTCGACCTCGTCATCCGACAATATAGCGTCGGCGGCGATCAGCCCCTTCTCGACCGCGATCGCCTTGACGCGCGCTCGATTGATGCCGGCGCCATCGTCGGAGACCTCGATGACGATCCGGCCGGAGCGATGCAAGGCAGAGAGGCGGATGAGACCTTCCTCCGGCTTGCCGGCGGCAAGCCGCGCTTCCGGATTCTCTATGCCATGATCGATGGCATTGCGAATCATATGGGTCAGCGGATCGGTGAGCCGTTCGATCACCGTCTTGTCGACTTCCGTCGCTTCGCCTTCGGTCACGAGGCGCACCGATTTGTCGGTCATGGCGGCAATTTCGCGCACGAGCCGCGGCATCCGCTGGAATACGGATTTCACCGGCTGGGCGCGGATCGCCATCACGCTGTCCTGAATTTCGCGCGTCAATTGCTCCAATTCGTCGAGACCCATAGCGACGGCCGAGGCGCGTGCGAGGCCTGCCTCCAAGACCCGCTGCGACAGCATCGCCTGATTGATGACGAGCTCGCCGACGAGATTGATCAGCCGATCGACACGGTCGAGATCGACGCGGATCGTCGGTGGCGCCGATTTGACATCGACCTCCGCCGCGGCCTTGCCGGAAGGCTGCTTGGTCGGGAGGGGCACGACCTGCGCCCGCGCCCGCGCCGGCGGCGTCGGCACTTCCCTCGGCGCAGCCACGGGAGCGGCTGGGGCCGCGGCGGTCGCTTCATTATCGTCGTCATCGGCCGAAGCGCGCACGCGCGCCAAAAGCGCCGTGACCTCGTCATTGATCTCCGTCGGCGGCGCGGCGGCGGCCGCATCGGACGCATCGGGGCCTTCGATCTCCAGATCGCAGTCCCAGGCGACAAATTCGAAGATTTCGCGGATCGCCGCCTCGTCCTTATCCGTCGCGAGCTCGATCACCCAGGTGAGATAGGCGCCCTCGGGATCGAGTTCGCTCAGGAGCGGCAAGTCCGATGTGTCGCATTTCGCTTGCATATCGCCGAGCTCGTTGAGCTCGCGCAAGAGCAGCGCCGTCTCATTGGCCTTGGCGTAGAGGCTGGCCTTCGGCTTGAACTTGATTTTGAAAACGCGTTGCGGATCGGCCGCCGTGTCCTCCTCGTCGAGGCCATCGAAATGCACGCGAACAGGCTGGAAATTCAGATCGGCAAGATCATCTTCTTCCTGGACGGCACCATTCGGGTCGAGGGCGCGCAGCTCATCAGCCAGGCTGCCGCAACGGTTTTCATCGACTTCGGTTCCATCGCGTGCGGCGCGCACCAGATCGGCGAGGACGTCCGCTGCGCGCAATTTGATCTTCAAGACCTCCGGCGTCGCTGCGAGGCGTCCGGCGCGCACATGGTCGAGCGCGGTCTCAAACACATGCGCGAAACGCACGAGTTCCTCGAGGCTGAACGCACCGGCGCCGCCTTTGATCGAATGAACGGCCCGGAAGACCGCATTGACGGTTTCAGAGTCCGAATTGCCGGCCTCCATCGCAAGAAGGCCCGACTCCAATTCAGCGAGCTGCTCTTCGCACTCCTGGAAAAAGGTCTGCCTTATGGCCGCCATTGGATCCACGGGCTCGTCTCCTCAGCGACAGTCAGGCCGCGACGCGGCGGATGGCGGCGACGAGCTTGGCGGGATCGAAGGGTTTGACGATCCAGCCGGTGGCGCCGGCGCGGCGCGCGCGGTCCTTCTTTTCGGCATCGCTTTCCGTCGTCAGCACGAGGATCGGCACTGCCCGGTGTTTGGAGTCGCGCCGAACCCCTTCGATGAAGCCGAAGCCGTCAAGCCGAGGCATGTTGATGTCGGTGACGATGACGTCGGGCACTTCCTGTTGCAAGACCTCAAGGCCATGTATGCCGTCTTGTGCTTGGACGACGCGGTAGCCAGCGTCCGAGAGCGCGAGGAGAAGCATGTCGCGCATCGTGCGCGAGTCATCGACGGTCAATATCGTCTTGCTCATTGAGAGAGTTCCCTATCCAGAAAGTACCGGGGGCAGATTCCCAGCAGTTCGAGGCCTGCGAGGAGGTCCAGGGACAGATTGGTGAATTCGAGAACGGCGCCGTCGACTTTCCAGGTCGACACGGCGGCAAGCAGGACCTGCAGACACAGACCGCCGATCCGCTCGACGCGCGACCCGTCGATGACGATATCGGTGCCGATCAGGGAGGACAGCACCTCGAACAGGGACGCTGCCGCGGCGGCATCGAGTTCCGCAGGCAAAAGCAGAGTTTTCGTGCGCATCATGGAAGCGCGCCCCGCATCGTTCTCCGCCTCAGAATTCTTCCCATTCGTCTTGTTGATGTTGGGCTTGCGGTTTGGCTGCGGCGCCGCCGCGTTGTGCGACGGTCCTCAAGGCGGGGCGCGTCGGTGCTTTGGCAGAGCGCATCGGCACGACCTGCTCTTCGACCTGGTGGCCGACCTGGAAGCGGCCGACGAGCCTTGTCAGCTCTTCCGTCTCCTGCGACAGAGTATGGCTCGCCGCCGTCGATTCCTCGACCATGGCGGCATTCTGCTGCGTCACCTGATCCATCTGATTGACCGCCGTATTGACCTCCTGCAGGCCGGTCGCCTGATCCTGCGCCGAGGTCGCGATCTCCGACACGATCGTGTCGATCTCGGCGACCTGGGTGAAGATCCGCTCCAAAGCCTTGCCGGTCTCGGCGACGAGATCGACGCCCTGCTCCACTTGCGCTGTCGAGGCCGAGATCAGCCCCTTGATCTCCTTCGCCGCCTCGGCCGAGCGCTGGGCTAAGGCACGCACTTCCGACGCGACGACGGCGAAGCCGCGGCCGGCATCTCCCGCGCGGGCCGCCTCGACTCCGGCGTTCAAGGCGAGCAGATTGGTCTGGAAGGCGATCTCGTCGATGACGCCGATGATCTGGCCGATCTGCTGCGAGGATTTCTCGATCCCGCTCATCGCACTGATCGCCTGGCGCACGACCCCGCTGCCCTTTTCGGCATCCGATCTCGCCGTCGAGACGACCTGCCTTGCATGGGTCGCGCCCTGCGCCGTCTTGCGCACCGTGGCGGTGATCTCGCCGAGCGCCGCGGCGGTCTCTTCGAGGCTCGCCGCCTGCTGCTCGGTGCGCCGCGACAGATCATCGGCGGCGACCGCGATCTCCTTGGTGCCGGAGCGGATCGCCTGGGTATTGGCGGAAACGCTCAGCATCACCTGCTGCAGCTTCTCGGCCGAGACGTTGAAGTCTCCGCGGATCTTTTCATATTCCTCGGAAAAGGCCTCGCTCAGCCGGCAGGTGAGATCGCCTTCCGACAGACTCTCCAGAGCATCGGTAATCGAGGCGACGAAGCGATTATGCGCTTCGAGATATTTTTGCGCCTCAGCCTCTTGGCGCTGCCGCTCTTCTTCCGTCAGCCGCCGATGCTCCGCCGCTTCCGCTTCGAGCCGCAGCTTCTCGACGGCATTGGTCTTGAAGGTCTGGATCGTCTGCGCCATGTCGCCGATCTCGTCGCCATGGCCCATCGAGGGGATCTCGATCCGCGTGTCGCCCTGCGCCAAAGTCTTCATGCAATCGGTCAGCTTGCGTATCGGCAAAGCGATCCGTCGCCACAGCATATAGCCGGCGAAGATCGATATTGTGAGCGCCAAGCCGCTGCCGATGATCTGCGAGAGCTGCATGAACCACATGGTCCGCGCCTGCGCCGCCTGGGCGGCCGTAGACCAAGCCGTGATGGCGTTATGGCCGTCTTCCGCCGCCGCTCGAAAGGCCTTCATCATTTCGGTGCTGTGCGCCAGTTTGGCGAGTTCGGTCGCTTGCGGCATGGTTTGCGAGCTGTGCCCGAGATTGACTTCGATATCACCAATGTCGTGTCGCCAAGCGGCATTCGCAGCGCCGACCTTGTCGAGCGCCGCGAGGATCTCGGCGTGCCCCGCCGCATCCGTGCGGGCCGCGGCCAATTGGTCGTCGAAAAGCTCCCCCGCCTCCGCATAAAGATCGGCATGCTGCTTGACGGCGTCGGGGGTGAGGGAGCCGCGCGCCATATGGGCCTCGTCGGCCTGGTCATAATGTGTTGCGACAACACGATCGAGACGTTCGATGAGGAGATCCGCCCCCGTAGTGGCCTGTGTCGCTTCATCGGCATTGCGGACGGCGACGAAGCTGAAAAGCCCTGTGCCAGCGACAACGCAGAGCACACCAGCGAAAGCGATCACCAATTTTTTTGCTATCGATAGATTTTTCGACGACATGACCCCTCCCCTGAAACTCAGCTTCGTACGCTTCTGCCTCGGAGATGAGCGCTTCGAGGAGAGTCCGCACCAAGGGACACACGTTCCGCGTGCGATATCCCCCATGTTGAAAGCATAGGAGACCATCGGCCGCGTCTGCGTGCGCATCCGAGGCTCGCTTTTTAGGTGAAAAGGATGAATAAACTTGTAGCGAATAGGATGAACGAAACGTCAACTGCCAAATATTCGCCTGTAAATCGCCCGATTTTGCCGCTGAGGAATGGCGGCAAGCTGCTCGATTGAAACAAGCTCTTATATTGTCTCGAGCGCGAGCCGGATCCGTCCGCCTGGAGGAGCAGATCTCGCGCATGCCGTAAAGTTGCGGTCGAGGGGATCATCGGCAGCGGCCAGCGTGGTGACGACTCCCGCCTTTGGAACGCCGCTTGCTCGCCCCCATATAGAGATCAACTGCCGAGCCATCATGCGCGGAATAGCTTTGTCATCTGCGCGTTCCGGCCTGTGCCCTTGAAGATCTTCGTTCCAGCCCGGAGCGCCGCGCCGTGACCGTTCCCCGCAATTCCCATCCGCTGCCGCAAGATCCTGCCGTCCAAAATCCGCTGATCGAGGATTGGAACGGCCCTTTCGGCATCCCGCCCTTCGACCGGCTCGCGCCGGATCATTTCCGGCCGGCCTTCGATGCCGCCTTCGCCGAGCACAAGGCCGAGATCGCCGCCATTGCCGACCATCCTGAGCCGGCGAATTTCGACAATACGATCGCCGCGCTGGAACGCGCGAGGCGAAACCTGCGGCGGGTCTCGCTTGTCTTCTTCAATCTGGCCGGCGCCCATACCAATGATGCGATCGAATCAGTCGAGCGGGACATCTCGCCGCTTTTTGCGCGGCATGAAGCCGAGATCCATCTAAATGATACGCTTTTCGCTCGCGTCGATACGGTCCATGCGCGCCGCGATGGGCTCGGCCTCGATGCCGAGCAGAAGCGCGTGTTGGAGCGCCATCATCTGGCCTTCCGCCGCGCTGGCGCCGGTCTCGCGCCCGAGGTGAAGGAGCGGCTTGCCGAAATCGGCGAGCGACTCGCCACGCTCGGCACGCAATTTTCTCAAAATGTTCTGGCCGATGAAAAAGCCTTCACTCTGGTCCTCGACGGGGGCGAGGATCTTGCCGGCCTGCCCGAGTGGTTGATCGCCGAGGCGGCGGAGACAGCGCGGCAGCGCGGCTTTCCCGGCAAATATGTGATCACGCTCAGCCGTTCCAGCATCGAGCCTTTCCTTGCTATGTCACAGCGCCGAGACTTGCGCGAAAAGGCCTGGCGCGCCTGGATCTCGCGCGGCGAATTGGGCGGCGCGACCGACAATCGCGCGCTCGCCGTCGAAATGCTAAAACTTCGCGCCGAACGGGCACGGCTTCTCGGCTATGCGAGCTTCGCGCATTTCCGCCTCGCCGATACGATGGCGAAGACGCCGCGGGCGGCCCAAGATCTTCTCGACCGAGTTTGGGCGCCGGCCCGCGCCCGCGCCTTGCGCGAGGAGGCCGCCCTGCAAGAGGCGATCGCGCAAGAAGGCTTAAATTTCACCCTGGCGCCGTGGGACTGGCGCTATTATGCCGAACGCCGCCGCAGGGAGGAATTCGATCTCGATGAATCGGAGATCAAGCCCTATCTGCAGCTCGATAAAATGATCGAGGCCGTGTTCTTCACCGCCCGGCAGCTCTTCGGCCTCTCCTTCAGCGAGCGCTTCGATCTGCCGCTCTATCATTCCGATGCACGGGCCTGGACGGTGACCGGCCCCGACGGAAAGCCCGTCGCGCTCTTCATCGGCGATTATCATGCGCGGGCCTCGAAACATGGCGGTGCCTGGATGAGCGCATATCGCGACCAGGAAAAGCTCGACGGGAAAATTCTGCCGATCATCGTCAACGTTCTGAATTTCGTGAAGCCGGCGGCGGGTGAAGCTTGCCTTTTGAGCTTTGATGATGCGCGCACTTTGTTTCACGAATTCGGCCATGCGCTGCATGGGCTCTTGTCGGATGTGACCTATCCGCTGCTGTCCGGCACCAATGTCGCGCGCGATTTCGTCGAATTCCCCTCGCAGCTTTATGAACATTGGCTGGAGCAGGGAGAGATTTTGCGCCGCTTCGCGCTGCACTACCGCACGGGCGCACCAATGCCCGAAGTTTTGCTCGAAAAGCTTCGGGCGGCACGCCAGTTCAACCAGGGCTTTGCGACGGTGGAATATACCGCCTCGGCCCTCGTCGATCTCGCTTTGCACAGCGAGACGCCGTCGAAAGACTTCGACATCGTCGCTTTGGAAAAAGAATTGCTTGAAAAACTCGGCATGCCGAAGGGCATTGTCATGCGCCATCGCACGCCGCATTTCACCCATGTCTTCTCGGGCGATTCCTATGCCGCGGGCTATTATTCCTATCTCTGGTCGGAAGTGCTCGACGCCGACGGTTTCGAGGCCTTTGTCGAGGCCGGCAATATTTTCGATGCGGATGTGGCGCGAAAGCTGCGGGACAATGTCTATGCCGCGGGCAACAGGGCCGAGGCGGAAGCGGCCTATCTCGGCTTCCGCGGCCGCGCGCCTTCGGTCGAGCCGCTGTTGGGGAAGCGCGGGCTCGTGGGGGAGGCCGTATAAGCGTGGATGGCCGGGTCAAGCCCGGCCATCCAAGCCGTCGTTCCGAGCCCCCTCACATAAAATTCTGCGGATCGACATCGACCATCACGCGCACGCAGCCGCGCGCGGGCGGCGCTGTGGCGAGCATGGCGCGCAGAAATGCTTGCAAATCCGCCGCGCGGGGCGCGCACACCAATAATCGAAACCGATGCCTGCCGCGGATGACGGCGATCGGCGCCTCGGCCGGGCCGAGCAGCGTGATCTCATCCTCGCCGGGCAGGCCGGCGATGGCCGCGAGCTTCCATTTGTCGTTCGGCGGCAGGGCAAAGGCGGCTTTGATCAATGCGCGCGCATGCGTCTCGGCCAATGCGCGGTCCTGGCCCGAGACGATCAAAGCGGCGAGCCGGCCGAAAGGCGGCAGGCCGGCTCTGCGGCGCTGCTCGGACTCTTCGCTATAGAATTTTTCCGCGTCGCCCGAGAGAATGGCACGGATGACCGGATGCTCCGGCTGCCAGCTCTGCACGAAGGCGCGGCCGGCGCGGCCGAACCGGCCGGCGCGTCCGGTCACCTGCTGCAGCATTTGAAAAGTGCGCTCGGCGGCGCGCGGATCGCCGCTCGACAGGCTCACATCGGCATCGATCACGCCGACGAGCGACAGCAAAGGGAAGTTGTGGCCTTTGGCGACGAGCTGGGTGCCGATGACGATGTCGCAATTCCCTTCGGCGATGGAATCGAGCTCGCGCCGCAGCCGTTCGGTCCCGCCCGGAAAATCCGATGAGAGCGCGAGGCAGCGCGCCTCCGGCCAGAGCGTCGCCACCTCTTCCATGAGCCTCTCGATGCCGGGGCCGCAGGCGGCGAGCTCGGATTCCCCGCATTCCGGACAATGGTCGGGGCGCTTCTCGATATGGCCGCAATGATGGCAGACCAGCGCCCGGCGAAAGCGATGCTCGACGAGCCAGGCGGTGCAATTCGGACATTGGAAACGATGGCCGCAGGCGCGGCATAGAGTGAGCGGCGCATAGCCGCGGCGATTGAGAAAGAGCAGCGCCTGCTCGCCTTGCGCCAATGTCTCGCTCACTGCGGCAGCGAGGCGCGGCGCGATCCATTTGCCGCGCGGTGCCGCCTCGCGCCTGAGATCGATCGCCGCGATCGTGGGCAGAGCGCTCCCGCCATAGCGGGCGGGAAGCTTGAGATGCGCATAGCGGCCCTGCTCCGCATTGACGCGCGATTCGATCGAGGGCGTCGCCGAGGCGAGGATCACGGCGGCTTTTTCGATCCGGCCGCGCACGATGGCCATGTCGCGGGCGTGATAGGCGACGCCGTCATCCTGCTTATAGGCGCCGTCATGCTCCTCGTCGACGACGATGGTCGCGAGATCGGCAAAGGGCAGAAAGAGCGCCGAGCGTGCGCCGGCGACGACCTTGACTTCGCCGGTCGCAAGGCCGGACCAGATGCGGGCGCGTTTGCGCGGGCTCACCGCGGAATGCCATTCCGCCGGCTGCGTGCCGAAGCGCGCCGCAAAACGGTTGAGGAATTGCGCGGTCAGCGCGATTTCCGGCATCAGGATCAAAGCCTGCCTGCCGGCACGCAAAGCCTCGGCGATGGCTTCAAAATAGACTTCCGTCTTGCCCGAGCCCGTCACGCCTTCGAGCAGAGTGACGGAGAATTTTTGCGCAGCCACGGCGGCGGTGAGGGCGGAAGCGGCTTGCGCCTGATCGGCTTCGAGCAAGGGCGGTGCGAAATCGGGATCGCAAGGCAAAGCCACCGGCTCGGGCGGCAAGGCGATCGCCTCGAGCGTGCCTTCGTCGACTAAAGTGTCGATGACGGAGGCCGAGCAGGCAGCGGCCTCACTGAGCGCCGCTTTTTGAAAAGCGAGCCCGCCTTCGAGCGCGGCGAGCACGCGGGCGCGGGCCGGAGTTAATCGCGCCGGCGGCGGGCCGGCGCGACGTAGGCCGATTCGCACCGGCTCCGGCATCACGGTGAAGGGCGCCCGGACGCTCATGCGTAAAACCATGCCGCGCGGCGCCAAGGTCCAATTCGCGACCCAATCGATGAAGCTGCGCAGATTGGCGCCGAGCGGCGCGCACTCACAGCGCGCGGTGACCGCTTTGAGATTGGCGCCAGAGCCCGGCCGGATCTCCCAGACGGTGCCGATCACCTGCCGCGTGCCGAGCGGCACTTCGACGAAATCGCCGGCTGCAAGCGCAAGATCGGCGGGAATACGATAGCTGTAGGCCTGGTCGATCGCGACCGGCACCAGCACATCGGCGATCCGCGCGCCGCTGGCAGCTTGCGTCTTGATCTTGCTGGCGGTCATGATTGAGGCATAACGCCCGCTGACGAAAATCGAAAGGCCCCCGAAGTTTCGCTCGGAGGCCTGCCGATATGCCCAAGTTTCGCGCTCGGATCTGGCCGCTGCCGGAGAGAGGCCCTGGAAGGCAATGTCGCATCCTTCAAGCGTTAGTCGCGGATGCAGCAACAGCGTGGGTCGCCATGGCCAAAACGTCGTTATAGGGCGGCGCCATTTCGCTAAGGGCGACAGTGGCGGCAATAGCGCCGGCGACGGCGGCGATAGCGGCGGCGGCGATGAGCATCTTGCGGAAAGTGATCATAACATTCCCCCTTCAGTCACCGCATCGGGCGGCGATGAGGCGAAGATAAAAGAGAGCCCCGCCCGCCGCCGTGCGCCGGCACACGCGGAACGCAAGCGACACAGCCTATGGCAAGCCGGCCCTCCCAATCGGAGAGGCTTTGCCCGGCACGCCGGCCGGTTCCACTCCCAGCCATTTCAGCGCGCCGCGGCCGGCGGCAGCCCCAGTGGCAAAACAGGCCTGCAAGAGATAGCCGCCGGTCGGCGCCTCCCAGTCGAGCATTTCCCCGGCGACAAAGACGCCCGGTCTGCGCCGGAGCATGAAATTTTCGTCGATCTCGTCGAACAAAATCCCGCCGGCGGTCGAGATCGCCCGCGCGACAGGCGCGACGCCGCTGATGCGCAGCGGCACGGCATTGATCAATTGCGCCAGACGGTCCGGCGCCAGCGTCGACAAAGGCTCTGCCGTCCCAAGCCTCGCCTCATAGAGGAGGCCGATCGCCACCGGCGACAGCTTTAGCGCTTTGCGGAGCAGATTGGACAAAGACGGTTTTCGTCCCGCCAAATGCCGGCGCAAACGTTCTTCTATCTCCGTTGCCGCGAGATCCGGCCGCAGAGCGATATGGAGCAGCGCTTCGCCATCTTTCAAAACCGCCTCGCGCAAGGTCGCGGAAAGCGCATAGACGGCGCCACCTTCGAGGCCGCTGCTTGTGATGACGGCTTCGCCGCGCAGATTTTGATCCGCAAATGAGAAGCACGCGCCCTTCACCGGTTGGCCCGCGAAGCGCGCACGAAAATTCACCGACCAGTCGACCAGAAAGCCGCAATTGGCCGGCCGCAGCGGCGCGAGGCCAACGCCGGCCTCGGCCATGGTCTTGGTCCAAAACCCGTCGGATCCGAGGCGCGGCCAGCTCGCCCCGCCCAAAGCCAGCACGGTCGCATCGGGCTTTCGCGCGACAGTGCCTTCCGGCCCTTCGAAGAGGAGCGCGCCTTCCCTATCCCAGCCCGTCCAACGATGCCGCGGCGTGAAGGTGACGCCGAGCGCCGCAAGACGTCTGAGCCAGGCCCGAAGCAGCGGCGAAGCCTTGAAGGAGCGTGGAAACACCCGCCCGCTGGTGCCGACGAAGGTCGGCTCGCCGAGCTCGGCGCACCAGGCGCGCAAGGCTTGCGGCGAAAATTTTTCGAGTGCCGGACGCAGATAGGGCGCCGCCGCGCCATAGCGCGTGACGAATTGCTCGACATCTTCGGAATGGGTGAGATTGAGGCCGCCGCGCCCGGCGAGCAGGAATTTGCGCCCGGGCGACGGCATGACGTCATAGACGGTGACTTCTGCGCCGCCCTGCGCCAGAATTTCCGCAGCCAGCAGCCCGGCCGGGCCGGCGCCGACGACAGCAGCTTTCGGCCGCATTTGGGAGCGGGCGGACATGGCTGTTCCGTTTACGATTGTTGTCGGTCGCACTCCAAGCCAGGTGTGGAAAGCGAGCTGCGGACCGCAGGTC
The DNA here is from genome assembly GCA_963704745.1 of uncultured Alphaproteobacteria bacterium. Taxonomy (GTDB): domain Bacteria; phylum Pseudomonadota; class Alphaproteobacteria; order Rhizobiales; family Beijerinckiaceae; genus Methylovirgula. The sequence continues at coordinate 620,811 of OY969936.1, read as the reverse complement.
CGCGATGCGGAACGCGGACCTCCGGTCCGCACCAAACCTGAGTGGCTTTATCTTCGATTTAAATGACGCAGGCTTCCAGAGCATGTCCCGGAAAAGTTGCTAGACTTTTCCGATACTTTTTAGATATCGGATATATCCGATGTCTCACGAAGGACATGCTCCAGATTTTTGAAATAGAGCCGATTTGTCCCGATCACGTGGATCGAGACACGATTCCACGCGATCGGGATCGGCTCTACGCCTGAAAATTCGGGTCCTCGGCGTCATGCGCGCGGCCGATGGCCTGCTGCAGCCGCGGGTCGAGCTTATCGCGGTTCACGATGACCTTCTGCGCATGGATGGCCTCGACCGCGTCGAACGGCACCACGAAGTCGCCGGCGTTCTCGACATAGACGATAAGTTCCGGCCGGCCGTGCGGCGCAACCTCGCGAACCGCGCCGAAGGCCACGTCGCCGTCATGGGCGAAGACCTCGAACCCTTCCCTCATGTCACCTTTCATCGGCGTCCTTTCCTCTCCGCCGCCAGCTCAACCACGGGCCGCTTTCCATTTGATCGAACAGCCGATCGAGGCGACTTGGTCCCACGGAGCGCGGCCGGTCTTGGCGATCTCGCGCATCGCCTCGACAAGCTCGCGGGGCGCGCCGGGTCGCGGCGGCGTCGTGCGGCCCTCATCGAGGCGGCCACGGTATTTGAGCTTGCCGCCGCGATCATAGCCGAAAAAATCGGGCGTGCAGACCGCATCATAGGCCCGCGCCACCTTTTGGCTCTCGTCGTAAAGATAGGGGAAGGGAAAGTCGTGCTTCTCAGCGAAGCGCTGCATATTGGCGAAGGAATCCTCGGGGTAGGCAGAAGCGTCGTTGGCGCAGATCGCGGCAAAGCCGATGCCTTCCGCCATCAGCGTGCGCGCATCGGCGACGAGCCGATCGACCACCGCGAGCACATAAGGGCAATGATTGCAGATGAAGACGATCACCGTGCCATTTTTGCCGGCGACGTCACGCAAAGAATAGGTCCGCCCATCCGTGGCCGGAAGCCGGAAATCCACGGCCGGTGTGTCCAGGGTGACCGAAGTGACTGCTGTCGCCACGCGCACATCCTCCACGTCTGCGCCCACATGTAAGCCAAGTCCCTTCGGATGCCAACAGCTGCCGAGCCGGCTCCGCATGCCGAGCCGGTGTTGCGAAGTTTTGTGACCTGGATCACAGATTTAGATCGTCCAACGGTCAAATTGGTGCGGATCATGCTTGTATGTCTAAAGCTAGGCTTGGGACCGGTCGGCGGCGGCAGCACTCCAAGACTTTCGACGAGCCAGGAGCGGCAGCGGGCCAGAAAGAAAAAGAGCGAGAAGAATCAAGAAAAATAAGGAGAAAACATGCCGCGCTGCTATTCGGCCTTTCTGGCCCGCGCCGACGTGCCCGCGCGCGAGGCGCTGCAAGAAGCCATCGATGCACTCAAACTCAAACTCGCCCTCGACGACGGCTATGTTCCGTTCGACACAGCGGGCTATCTGCCTTGCACCTTGGATGGCGAGGACGCCGGCTTCGACATGCGCTTTCAGCATATTGACCCCGCCTTGCGGCCCCGCGCGGGCGACAAGGATGTCGCCATCGCGTTGCGCTGGGGCGGCGATCCGCGCGAAGAGGCGAGCGTCCTCATCGTCTGCGCGGCGCTCGCCAAAAATTTCGGCGCGGTCATACATGAGCCGGACGCGGACATCCTTTTCGCGGTCGACGAGCTCGTCGCCAAAGCCCGCAAAGCCGCGGCATCACTGTGAAAATGGGCGGGCCGGCCGATAGGCATGTCGTTCAAAGCCCGAAGCGCAGCGGCCTGCGCCACGCCGATGGCGCTTGCGTTGTTTTGACGCGAGCCCTTCGCCGTAAACCGGCTGCAATCGTGCGCCTGCCGCCGCCGCCGAGGCTTGCGCATATAAAAGCCTTATGATAGGTGACGCGCGCTTTCGGGGGTCGAGCCGGACATTGGTTCATGGCTTTATTCCCGTCTCTCCGCAGCCTGCGCTTTTGGGTTTTGCCGCGATCGCACGAGACGATCTGAATCCTGAAGGAGCCAGGCATTTCGGGCTCTTGGATTCTTCGGACTCTTGGATTTGAAGGTTGACCGCCTTGGCGCAGCAAACAACAATCGTATCCGGAATGGCCGGCCGCTACGCCCAGGCACTCTTTGAGCTGGCGCAGGAGCAAAAGGCAACCGAGCAAGTCGCAGCGGATCTTTCGGCCTTCTCGGCTCTCGTCGCTGAAAGCCCCGATCTGCAGCGCTTCATCAAGAGCCCTGTCTTTTCCGCCGAGGAGCAGGTGAAGGCGCTGGCCGCCCTTCTCACTCGCGCCGGGATTACCGGGTTCGCTGCCAATTTCCTCAAGCTTGTCGCGGCCAAGCGCCGGCTTTTCGCGGTCGCCGACATGATCGCCGACTATAACAAGCTGCATGATTTCGCCAAAGGCCTCGTTCGCGCCAATGTCATCGTTGCCGAGCCGCTCAAAGACGAGCATGTTTCGGCATTGAAGGATGCGCTCGCCGAATTGATGGGCGGCAAGACCGTCGAGGTCGGCGTCAAGATCGATCCGACGATCCTTGGCGGCCTCATCGTCAGATTGGGTTCCCGCATGGTCGACGCGTCGCTGAAGACCAAGCTCGCTTCGCTCCGCACACGCATGAAAGAGGTCGGTTGATGGATATCCGCGCCGCTGAGATCTCGGCAATCCTGAAGAACGAGATCGCCAATTTCGGCAAAGAGGCCGAAGTCACCGAGGTCGGGCAGGTTCTGTCCGTCGGCGACGGCATCGCCCGCGTTTATGGCCTCGACAATGTGCAGGCCGGTGAAATGGTCGAATTCGAGTCCGGCGTCCGCGGCATGGCGCTGAATCTCGAGATCGATAATGTCGGCATCGTCATTTTCGGCACCGACCGCGAGATCAAGGAGGGCCAGACGGTCAAGCGCACCGGCGCGATCGTCGACGTGCCGGTCGGCAAGGAGCTTTTGGGCCGCGTCGTCGACGCGCTCGGCAATCCGATCGACGGCAAGGGCCCGATCAACGCTACGCGGCGCGCCCGCGTCGACGTCAAGGCGCCGGGCATCATCCCGCGCAAATCCGTGCATGAGCCGATGTCGACGGGCCTGAAGGCGATCGATGCGCTGATCCCGATCGGCCGCGGCCAGCGCGAGCTCATCATCGGCGACCGCCAGACCGGCAAGACCGCCATCGCGCTCGATACCATCCTCAATCAGAAGCCGCTCAATCAGGGCACGGACGAGAGCGCCAAGCTCTATTGCGTCTATGTCGCGGTCGGCCAGAAGCGCTCGACCGTCGCGCAATTCGTGAAAGTGCTGGAAGAGCATGGCGCGCTCGAATATTCGATCGTGATCGCGGCGACCGCGTCGGACCCAGCGCCGATGCAGTTTCTGGCGCCTTTTTCCGGCTGCGCCATGGGCGAATATTTCCGCGACAATGCGATGCACGGGCTGATGATCTATGACGATCTCTCCAAGCAGGCCGTGTCCTATCGCCAGATGTCGCTGCTGCTGCGCCGCCCGCCGGGCCGCGAAGCCTATCCGGGCGACGTCTTCTATCTCCATTCGCGCCTGCTCGAACGTGCCGCCAAGCTCAATGACGAGAATGGCGCCGGCTCGCTCACCGCTCTGCCGATCATCGAAACTCAGGCGAACGACGTATCGGCCTATATTCCGACCAATGTCATTTCGATCACCGATGGGCAGATCTTCCTCGAGACCGATCTCTTCTATCAAGGCATTCGTCCGGCGGTGAATGTCGGCCTCTCGGTGTCGCGCGTCGGCTCCTCGGCGCAGACGAAATCGATGAAGAAGGTCGCCGGCAAGATCAAAGGCGAGCTCGCGCAATATCGCGAAATGGCGGCCTTCGCGCAGTTCGGATCGGATCTCGATGCGACGACGCAGCGGCTTCTCGCCCGCGGCTCGCGCCTGACGGAACTTTTGAAGCAGGCGCAATTCTCGCCCTTGAAGATCGAAGAGCAGGTCTGCGTGATTTATGCCGGCGTCAATGGCTATCTCGATCCTTTGCCGCTCGATCGCGTCAAGCCTTTCGAGGACGGGCTGCTGGCGCTCTTGCGCACGAGCCATGCCGATCTCCTAGAGACGATCCGTGCGTCGAAGGATCTGTCCGACGGCTCCGCCGCGGCCCTGAAGGCGGTCGTCGAGACTTACGCCAAATCCTTCGCCTGAACGCGCGGGTCCAAGAAAATTGCGCCGAAAGTTTGAGCCGAAAGCTTAACCGACATGCCCTCCCTGAAGGATCTGCGCAACCGCATCGCCTCGGTCAAGGCGACGCAGAAAATCACCAAGGCCATGCAGATGGTGGCCGCCGCCAAGCTGCGGCGGGCCCAGATGGCGGCCGAAGCCGCCAGGCCCTATGCCGAGCGCATGGAAAAGGTCCTCGCCGGCCTTGCCGCCAGCCTCGGCACCGGCTCGCAAAAGCCGCTGCTGCTCGGCGGCACCGGCTATGACGGCGTCCATCTGCTCGTCGTCTGCACGGCGGAGCGCGGCCTCTGTGGCGCCTTCAACAGCTCCATTGCGCGGCTCGCCCGTGACAGAGCCCAGGCGCTCATCGGCCAGGGCAAGACGGTCAAGATCCTGTGCGTCGGCAAGAAGGGCTATGATATTCTGAAGCGCCAGTTCGGCCAGCAGATCATAGAGGTGATCGAGCTTCGCGGCATCCGTCAGCTCGGCTTCGGAAATGCCAATGAAATCGGCCGCAAGATCATCTCGCTCTTCGAGCAGGGCCAGTTCGACGTCTGCACGCTGTTCTTCTCGCGCTTCCGTTCGGTGATCGCGCAGATCCCGACCGCACTGCAGCTCATTCCGGCCGAATTTACAGCGGGTGAGGCGGCGACCGGGTCGCAGGCTGTCTATGAGTACGAGCCGGAAGAGGAAGAGATCCTCGCCGCGCTCCTGCCCCGCAATATTTCCGTGCAGGTCTTCCGCGCGCTTCTCGAAAATGCGGCCTCGGAACAGGGCGCGCGCATGAGCGCGATGGACAATGCCACGCGCAATGCCGGCGAAATGATCAAGAAGCAGACGCTGAAATATAACCGCACGCGTCAAGCGATGATCACCAAGGAATTGATCGAGATTATCTCCGGCGCCGAGGCGCTCTAAGATTAACGATGGTAAGAGGACCACTCATGGCTGATGCCGCCCAGACTCATCTCACAGGCCATATCACGCAGGTCATCGGTGCTGTGATCGACGTGAAGTTCGACGACCATCTGCCGGCAATCCTCAACGCGCTCGAAACGATGAACCACGGCAACCGCCTGGTGCTCGAAGTGGCGCAGCATCTCGGCGAGAATTCGGTGCGCTGCCTCGCCATGGACGTTTCCGAAGGCCTGGTTCGCGGCCAGCAAGTGGTCGATACGGGCGGCCCGATCACCGTGCCGGTCGGCGAGGAATGCCTTGGCCGCATCATGAACGTCATCGGCGAGGCGGTCGACGAGGCGGGGCCCGTCGAGACGGAGATGCGGCGTTCGATCCATCAGCCGGCGCCTTCTTATGCCGATCAGTCGACGGAGGCGCAGATCCTCGAGACGGGCATCAAGGTCGTCGACCTTCTCGCGCCTTACGCGAAGGGCGGCAAGGTCGGCCTCTTCGGCGGCGCCGGCGTCGGCAAGACGGTTCTCATCATGGAGCTCATCAACAACATCGCCAAGGCGCATGGCGGCTATTCCGTCTTCGCCGGGGTCGGCGAGCGCACCCGCGAAGGCAATGACCTTTATCATGAGATGATCGAATCCAAGGTCAATATGGACCCGAAGGAACATGGCGGGTCGGCCAAGGGCTCGAAATGTGCGCTGATCTACGGCCAGATGAGCGAGCCTCCGGGAGCACGGGCGCGCGTCGCTCTGACCGGCCTGACGGTCGCCGAATATTTCCGCGACAAGGGGCAGGACGTGCTCTTCTTCGTCGACAATATTTTCCGCTTCACCCAGGCTGGGTCCGAGGTCTCGGCGCTCTTGGGCCGCATTCCGTCCGCCGTCGGCTATCAGCCGACGCTCGCAACCGACATGGGCGATCTGCAGGAACGGATTACGACGACGACCAAGGGCTCGATCACCTCGGTGCAGGCGATCTATGTGCCGGCGGACGATCTGACCGATCCGGCGCCGGCCACCTCTTTCGCGCATCTCGACGCCACCACCGTTCTTTCGCGCAGCATCGCCGAGAAGGGCATTTATCCCGCAGTCGATCCGCTCGACTCGACCTCACGCATGCTGTCGCCGCTCGTCGTCGGCGAGGAGCATTATGCCGTCGCCCGCCGCGTCCAGCAGATCCTCCAGCGCTACAAGGCGCTGCAGGACATCATCGCCATTCTCGGCATGGATGAATTGTCGGAAGAGGACAAGGTGACGGTGGCCCGCGCCCGCAAGATCGAGCGCTTCCTGTCGCAGCCCTTCCATGTCGCCGAGGTCTTCACCGGCTCGCCCGGCAAGCTCGTGTCGCTCGCCGACACGATCAAGGGCTTCAAAGGCCTCATCGAAGGCAAATATGATCATTTGCCCGAGGCGGCCTTCTATATGGTCGGTTCGATCGAGGAAGCGATCGAAAAAGCGCAGAAACTCGCCGCGCAGGCGGCGTGAGCGCTATTCCCCTCCCCCTTGTGGGGAGGGGTCAGGGGTGGGGGTCGACAAAGGTCGGCTCCGTTTTGATGAACCCCCACCCCGGACCGCCATAGCCCCTCGTTTACGACGGGCGTCGCAAACGAGGCCCTATGCGGTCCGACCCTCCCCACAAGGGGGAGGGTCACGGCCCACTTCGGAGAAAGATTGATGCCGGCACCCTTCCCCTTCGAACTTGTCTCGCCCGAAAAGCTTGTTTTTACCGGCGAGGTCGAGGCCGTCGTCGTGCCGGGCATGGAAGGCGAATTCACCGTCCTCAAGGATCATGCGCCGGTCATGTCGGTGCTGAAGCCGGGGATCGTCGAGGTCGACGAGACGGCGACGGCGAAGACGCGGCTTTTCGTGAGCGGCGGCTTTGCCGATGTCTCGGCAAAGGGGCTCACCATCCTCGCCGAATATACGATTCCGCTGGAAGAGCTCGACGCGGCCAAGCTCGACGCCGATCTGAAGGATGCTGAACAGGATGTCGCCGATGCGAAGGACGACGAGGCGCGCCGCCGGGCAGTGGAAAAGCGCGACCAGTTGAACGAGCTGCGCGGCGTCCTGAAGATCTGAGGTTCGCACTCCGATCAACAGCTGATCCGAAGAGGGCCGCCCTGCGGCCCTTTTTCTTTTGTGCTAATCATCGCCTTGCAACAATGCCTGCCGCCCCTCTCCCCGCAAGCGGAAAGAGGGGACGCGCAGCATTCCGAATCTGATGTAACTCCATGGCCCCACCGCTTCTGACCTTGCAGCAGATTTCCCTGAGCTTCGGCGGTGCGCCTTTGCTCACCGATGCCGAGCTTTCGGTCTCTCCCGGCGAACGGCTCTGCCTCGTCGGGCGCAATGGCTCGGGGAAATCGACGCTGCTCAAGATCGCCGCAGGCCTCATCGCAGCGGACAGCGGGCGGCGCTTTCTGCAGCCCGATGCGCGCGTCGCCTATCTGCCGCAGGAGCCGGACTTTTCCGGCTTCGAAACCGCAATTGGCTATGTCGAGGCAGGGCTTGGGCCAAACGACGATGCGCATCGGGCGCGTTTGCTTCTGAACGATCTCGGCCTCTGCGGCGACGAAGATCCGGCGCGGCTCTCCGGCGGCGAAGCTAGGCGCGTCGCGCTCGCCGGCGTGCTGGCACCCGAACCCGATATCCTGCTGCTCGACGAGCCGACCAATCATCTCGATCTGCCGGCGATCGAATGGCTCGAAGCCGAGCTTGCGAATCTTCGCTCGGCTCTCGTCCTCATCAGCCATGACCGGCGTTTCTTGCAAAATCTGTCGCGCAAGACGGTCTGGCTCGATCGCGGCGCCACGCGCGCCTACGATCGCGGCTTTGCCGAATTCGAAGCCTGGCGAGATCAAATGCTCGAAGAGGAAGAGCAGAAAGCGCATAGGCTCGAGCGCAAGATCGTCATGGAGGAAGATTGGCTGCGCTATGGCGTCACCGCAAGGCGCAAGCGAAATCAGAAGCGGCTCGCCGGCCTTCTCGGCCTGCGCAAAGAACGCTCCGAGGAACGGCGCGCGCGCAGCCGCGCGACAAGCACCGTGAAGCTTGCTCCGAGCGAGGCGGAGATTTCCGGCAAGCTCGTCATCGAAGCGAAGAACATCGCCAAAGCCTATGACGAACGGCCGATCGTCAAGGATTTCTCGATCCGCATCCTGCGCGGCGATCGGCTCGGAATCGTCGGCGCCAATGGTGCCGGCAAGACGACGCTGATCAGTCTTTTGACCGGCGCGCTCGCGCCCGACAGCGGAATCCTGCGGCTCGGCGCCAATCTCGCCATGGCGAGCCTTGATCAAACTCGCGCGAGCCTCGATCCGCAGACGAGCCTCAAAGATGCGCTCACCGGCGGCGGCAGCGATTTCCTCGAAGTCGCCGGCAGCCGCCGGCATGTCATGGGCTATATGAAGGATTTTCTCTTCGGTCCCGACCAGGCGCGCACGCCGATCGGCCGGCTCTCCGGCGGTGAACGCGGCAGGCTGATGCTCGCGCGAGCTCTTGCGGCGCCGTCAAACCTGCTCGTGCTCGACGAGCCGACGAACGATCTCGATCTCGAAACGCTCGATCTCTTGCAGGAGATGCTCGCCGATTATCCAGGCACTTTGATCCTCGTCAGCCATGATCGCGATTTTCTTGACCGCGTCGCAACCTCCGTGCTTGTCGCCGAAGGCGACGGCCGTTGGATCGAATATGCCGGCGGCTATTCGGATATGGTGGCGCAGCGCGGTTCGGGCATAAGCGCAAAGCCGGCGGTCGAGCGCGTCGCGGCAAAGCCAAAAACATCTGCGCCGCCAATGGCGGCGAAAGAGGCAAAGCCAAAGCGCAAGCTGTCTTTCAACGAAAAGCACGCGCTGGAAGCTCTTCCCATCCGCATCGACGAACTTCAGGTGACTGCGGCGCGCCTCAAGGCCGCGCTTGCCGATGCCGATCTCTATGCCCGCGATCCGGCACGTTTCGCCAAAACATCGGAAGCTCTGGCGAAAATCGAGGCGGATCTCGCCAAAGCCGAAGAAGCCTGGCTCGAACTTGAGATTCTGCGCGAGGAAATCGAGGGCTGAAGTGCATCCTTGTTTCCGCGTCGTGGCCGGGCTTGACCCGGCCATCCAGGCACTTTCGTCGCAAGCACAACAGCTAGAACGGCTTCCTAGCGCAACCGGCTGCCGGAACGCCTGGATGGCCGGGTCAAGCCCGGCCATGACGTGCACAGGCTTTGCACGCGCGTCACTCGCCCATTCCCTAATCTTCCTGCCTATTTTTCCTTCGTCGCCAATGATTGCCCGATGGCCCTACGGATGCGATCATGACGCCCTCGACGAAAGGGTGAACCATGGGCCAGATCGATCCGTTCCGCGTCGCGCTTGCGCTTGACGAAGATCCGGCCGCCGCGGTCGAAGCGATCGCGCGTGATCTTTCTGCGAAAGGCCAAGGCGGCAGTATCGGCTTCGTCTATGCGACGGACAAATTCAAGGCGGATCTCGGCGCGATCACCGATCTTTTGCGCGAACGCACCGGCATCGCCAATTGGGTCGGCACTTTGGGGCTCGGGATCATCGCCGGCCAGCATGGCGTCTTCAACAAGCCGGCGCTTGCCGCGATGATCGGCACCTGGCCGCAAAGCGACATCAAACTCTTCGAGGAAGTGTCGGGCAAGATGGCGCCGCCCTTCGGCCAACAGGACTTCGGCCTCGCCAAGGCGATCGTTCATGTCGATCCGCGCAATCAGACTTTTGACGAGCTGCTGCAATCGCTCGTCGAAAACTCCGGCGCCTATCTCGTCGGCGGCCTCACCGCCTCGCGCAGCCGCCGCTTCGATCAGATCGCCGGCAAGCTGACGCAAGGCGGCGTCTCCGGTCTCTTCCTCGGGCCCGAGGTCGATGTGACGATCGGCGTCGCGCAAGGCTGCGTCGCGATCGGCCCGATCCGCACGATCAGCGAGGCGGAGGACAATCTCATCACGAAGCTCGACGGCGGCTCGCCGCTCAAGGCGCTGCTCGACGACCTCTCCGCCACCGATGAAGAGAGCCTGCGTCGCGTGCTGCAATCCCTGCATGTCGCGCTGCCGGTCGCGCATTCCGACACGGGCGATTACGTCGTCCGCAATCTCGTCACGATCGACGCGGAGAAGGGCCATATCGCGATCGGCGAGCGGATCGAGCCCGGCCGCAAGATCTTCTTCTGCCAGCGCGACCGCGCCGCTGCGACAAAAGATCTGACCTTCATGGTGCAGAAGCTCAAGGCGCGGGCTGGCACGATCCATGGCGCGCTCTATGTCTCCTGCTGCGGCCGCGGACCGAGCGTTTTCGAATCGGCAGATGCGGAAGTCGGTCTCGTTCAAGAGGGGCTCGGCAATGTGCCGCTCATCGGCTTCTATGCCAATGGTGAGATCGCCGGCGACCGGGTCTATGGCTATACTGGCGTCCTTGCTCTCTTTTGAGCCGAAGCCCGCAGCCGATCTGCCGCGAAGATGCCGCCGGAGCGGGCCGGTGGCGCAGCGGGAACATCGCGGACGCAAGCCGGCTCAGCCGCAGCACTCCTCTTCATGGCAAGGAGGGCTGTGACACTCTGCCATGGATGTCGATCGACCGCTCTGCATTGACGATCATGTCTCTTTGCACGGCGAGCAGCGCCTGCTTGAAGTCGCGGCGATCGAAGCGGCCGAAATCCGCGCATCGTTCATGCAGCCCGCGCATGGCGCGCGCGCCGAGCGCCTGCGAGAACAGATCGGCGATCTCACGCGCATTGCGCCAATCGCTTCGGTGCGAATGGGCGGCGATCCACGGAAACAAGTCGCATTCGATCCCGTCAGGCAAATCGAGACCCAAGCGCCTCGCCTTCGCCGCCAGAATCCGAATGAGCTCGAACGCATCGCAGGCGGGAAAATCGATCGTCTCGGTGAACCGGCGCGCAAGCCCCGAATGGAAGGAAATATAGTGCAATTGATTGGGACGCGCGTCCAAGATCACGATGATGCGGCTGCGATGAAGGGCCATGAACTCGATCATGACATCGACAGCATCGAGACGCAGATCGCCGGTCGAGCGAAGAATTCCGGCGGTCAGAAACGCCTCGTTGCGAACATAGAGAATCCCGTCGAGCGCGGCATCGCATTTCGCCCGCATCAGCGCGACTTTTTCATCGCAGCTCGCGACGGCCAGATCGGCGTGACCGATGACAACCATATGGCCCTTGGCCAAGGCTCCGAGCCGACGGCAGATCTGCCCGAAGGCGCGCGCAACTCTGCTCTTGCCGACGCCCGCGGGGCCGCTGAAGACGAGATGCCGCCGGGCGGGTAGGATGCTGACGCCTTGCGCACGATAGCTTCTCTCATTGACGAGACGCGTGACCAGCCGCCCGATCTCTGCCTTGACCGACGCGAGGCCAATGAGCGAATCGAGCTCCTGCAGTTCTCTTCTCACGTCCCCCTCGATCATCCGATCACGTCCTGGCTCTCGCAATGGCGCTGCGGAGCCGAGGCGCCGCGCAATATTTCGACGGCCGTCGTTCTATCGTTTAAGGGTTTCCATCCAAGCCGATTGTGCGCTGACGCACAGGCGCCAATCCCACCGAGCCGGGATGGATTTTACGGCGGAGCCGGGCGAAAGGCGACAGGAAAGCGCGCTCGCGCATGTCCGTTCGAAGTTGAAAGAGTTTTTCGGCGAGGACACGCTTCGTGTTTGGAAACGGTGCAGAAAAGTTGAGGCAATAGTTTGAAAAGGCGACGCTCATCTCTTTGGATGATCAGCGTCGTTATTGCGAACTCTTTGCCGTTCCGGACCCCGCGGTACGGATAGCGGCAGGTTTGCGCATGGCGCCGGCTCATGCGCACGGCGGAACGAAAGCCCGAAGCGCCGCGGGCCCCTTGTATGAATGCCTATGGCTGCGGCCGAAAATCCAAAATGTCGGCACGATAGGCTTCGTCGACCTCGGAAATCGGCCTGCCGTCGGCGGCGAAAACCAATGCGCGATGCTCGAACAAGAGCGGCGGAATGGCGAGTTTCTGGCGCGAATGAGCGGCCGGCGGTGGCGTCATTTCCCAGCCTTGCGGCAGCGGCTGCCAGAGGATCCTGACCGAGATCGTCAGGCGATGCGGGTGCAGCGGCCGCACAACGCGGCCGAAGGGGATATCGCTCGAGGTAAGCGCTGCATTCATCGCCGGCGTGAGGCGGGCGGGCACATACCAATTGTCGGCTTGCGAAAGAATATGTGCGCCGCAGGCGAGATCGACCCTGCGATAGACGACCGGTTCATCGGGCCCGATGTCGAGTTCGCGGCGCTGCTCGGGTGAAATCGGCTTATCGATCCCGTGCCGGACATGCGCGGTAATCTTCGGGTCCTGCGCCATGTCATGCGCGGCGCACCATTGGGTCAGCGTCTCTGTGGCGCTGCGGCTCGCCAGCAAATTCGCATTCAGCGTTTCGACGAGCGCCAAGATCTCGAGCCGCGCCCGAAAGCTGTCCGGCCAGGCCGGCGCGGGGCCGGGTGCGGCCGCGCTTGCCGCCAAGGCCTGGGCGAAGGCTTGCGTCGAGACGAAGGCGGCGAGCGCAAGTCGGCCGGCGCCTCGCAGCTGCGGCGCAGCCCGCAATCGATCGATGGGCGCAAATTTGTAGCTGGACTTGGCGAACATAAATGAATCAATCTCTGATATACTGAATGCCAGCTTGCGGATTCGGAAAGTCGAGCGGTTTGCCTGGAGGCTCGGCTCATTCCGAGACATGCGCCAAAACCCCGCCATGCCGCAAGGGGGGTCGGCATCTCAATGAGGATGCCAACGGCTCGGAGGATGTCACGCCGATGAAGATTACTTTGGTCGGTTCCCGCCATTTCGGCGTTGCGGTGTTGAATATGCTGACGGCGCGCGACGTCGAGCTGGCACGGGTCGTCGTCGCCGACGCAGAAGACCGGCTTGCCGGCGCGGCGCGCGAAGCGGGTGTCGAGCTCGCCGTGCAGAAGGACCCGAAGAATGTCGCCGCCGATGAGATCGCGGCAGGCACAGATCTCATCATCACGGCGCACAGCCATGCCCGCGTCGGCAAGGAGGCGCTCGCCAGGTCGCGGCTCGGCGGCATCGGCTATCATCCCTCGCTGCTGCCGCGCCATCGCGGCATCGCCGCCGTCGAATGGACGATCAAGGAAGGCGACCCGATTGCCGGCGGCTCGATCTATCACCTTGCCGATCGCATGGACGCCGGTGCCATCGCCGCGCAAGACTGGTGCTTCGTCAAGAAGGGCGAGACCGCCCGCGAGCTATGGGAACGGGCGCTGGCGCCGCTCGGCGTCGAGCTTCTTGGCCGGGTCGTCGATTACGCCAGGGCCCATGGCACCTTGCCGGCCAAGCCGCAGGACGAGCAATTCGCGACCAAGGCGCCGCGCATCAAGGAAGAGACACAGGCTTAGAGCCGATCCCGACCATGTGGAATCGGCTCTTTGGCACATCGGATATATCCGATTACGATCCACATGATCTGGACAAATCGGCTCGACATCAAAGAAGTAGAGCACGACGATCTGCACCAGAAGGGCGAGCCCCGACAAGACGACACCGGCAGCGCAGACGCCCCTCCAGCCAGTAGCTCCAAGCCAGATTGCCGAGCGCCGAACTCCATCCCGCTCTGGCGATCGCCATGACTTCTCTGCGCGGTCCTCTTTGGAAGCCGAACATGCCGCCGTCATGCAGGCACATGGGAAATGATCGGGCAGGATTTTGATGATCGTTCCAGAAAATGTTTCAGGCTTCTTAATGGTCTCGCCGCCCTTGTTAAGGATGGCATTGGCCTTTATTCGACTGCAAAGACGTTGCAGGGTCGAACTTTCTAGCATTGCCAATTCCACTGCCGCGGCGCCGGCCTCGCCTGAGGACCCTATGTTCAAAAAGCTCTATCTGTGGACGCTGTCTTTGGCCCAGAGCCGGCATGCGCCGGTCGCGCTCGGTCTCGTCGCATTTGCCGAAAGCTCGTTTTTTCCGATTCCGCCCGATACGATCCTCGTGCCCATGTCGATTGCCAGGCCCAATCGGGCACTGGTCTATGCTCTGATCTGCACCATAGGCTCGGTCGCCGGCGGGCTGTTGGGCTATGCGATCGGCGCTCTTCTTTTCCAGACCATCGGCAAATGGCTGATCTCCGTCTATGGCTATGGCGATCGCGTCGCGGAAATGCGGGCGCTTTATGCGCATTGGGGCTGGGCCGTCATTCTCATCAAAGGCTTCACGCCCATCCCCTTCAAGATCGTCACGATCACCAGCGGTCTTCTCGCCTACAGCCTGCCGCTGTTCATCCTCTTGTCGGTGGTCACGCGCGCCGCTCGCTTCTTCTTCGTCGCGGCGCTGCTGCATCGCTTCGGTGCCAGCGTCCACGTTCTGCTCGAGAAATATTTCGGCCTTTTTCTCGCGGCACTCGCGGCCGTCACCCTGCTCGGATTCTGGATCGCCGGACATATGATGTGAGGCGACCATGAAGCACTTCGGCCTTCGCGCAAATCCCGCGCTTGCCGCCGCACTGGCTATTTTTCTTCTTGCCGGCGCCACGATCGGCGGCGCCTTTGTCTTTCAAGCCTTCGGCTATGCGCCTTGCGAGCTCTGCCTCAAGGAGCGGCTCCCCTATTATGCCGGCCTGGTGCTGTCCGCGGTCGCCGTCGGCCTGGCGGAGCGCGGGCCGCGCAGCAGTACCCAACGCAGTCTGCTGCGGGCAGGCTTTCTCGCGCTGGTTCTGATCTTTGCCGCGGGCGCTGGTCTCGGCGCCTATCATGCCGGCGTCGAATGGGGCTTTTGGCCGGGACCGACCGATTGTACGGGAATGTTCCAAAAAGCCGGCAGCATGCAGGAATTTCTGAAGCAGCTTCACGCCACGAAAGTCGTCCGCTGTGATGCGGTCGCGATTCGCATTTTGGGCCTCTCGCTCGCCGGCTGGAACGCGGTGATTTCGATCGTGCTCGCGGCGCTGGCGATTTTTGGGCTGCGCGAAGCGACGCTCATTCGGTGAGGCAGGCGAGTTCGGCGCAGATCCGCGCAATCACCTCGTCCACCGCGGCCGCGACAGCGGACGTCAAAGGCGCACCGGGATCGCACGCCTGAATCTCCACCGTGTAGACGATGCATCGGCGCGGCAAACGCTTGAGCGCACGCGCGATCTCGATCGCCTCGGCGAGGCCGAAGCCATGCGTCGAGACCGCAGAGATTTTCTGCGGCAAGGCCGCGGAGGCGACATCGAAGCGCCGGATGGTACCGGGCGGCGCGCCGGAGGCGGCTGCATCCACTACATAGATGGTCTCGGCACTTTCGAAGCGGCCGAGCAGGTTCGCGGCCTCGCCGCTTTCATCGAGAATTTCAATGCCGGCGAGGCGACAGGCCCGCAATCGTTCGGCCACGATTCGGCCGACGGCGTCATCGCCGCGGTCGCGATTGCCGATGCCGATGATCAGCCGGCCTGTCTGCGGCGCGGTTGCGCCGGCTTCAGCCACGGTCGATCTCGAGCTTCAAAAAATGCGTCGCGCAGGAGATGCAGGGATCGTAATTGCGCACCGTCTGCTCGCATTTGCGGCGCAGGAGATCATCGGGCAGATCGAGCCAGCCATTGATGCAGATCTTCAGATCCTCCTCGATACTCGCCTGGTTTTGCGAGGTCGGCGGCACGATACGCGCATCGAGGATCGTGCCCTCAGCATCGAGTTCGTAGCGATGATAGAGCAGGCCGCGCGGCGCCTCCGTGGCGGCCTGGCCGGTGCCGGCGCGCACCGCCATTTCGACAAAGGGCTTGTCCGGCTCTTGATAGGTCTCGATCAGCCGCAGCGCCTCGTCGCAAGCATAGAGCACCTCGATGCTGCGCACGATGATGCTCTGATAGGGATTGCGGCAGACGGCGCCAAGGCCCGCCTGTCGTGCCGCTTCCCGGGCAAGCGGCGACAGCCTTTCGAAATTTAACGCATAGCGCGCGAGCGGACCGGCGAGATAGGCGCCGCCGCCGCGGATGCGTGCCTGCAGCGCCGTCGAATGCGCGACATGCTGCTCCTCGAAATGTTCTTCGAAGTCGCGCGCCTCGATATCGATCCCCTTGTTCGATCGGATGCGCCCTTCATTGAAAGGATATTCATAAGGCGACGACAGCGCGACGAATTCATAATCCCTGTCGCAATCGGGAAAGTCGAAAGAGGCCACCCAATGGACGGTTTCGAGTGCCGCATCGCGCGCGTGCCGCAGCCGCTCCGCTATGGATGCAAGCTCGCGCCGCCGTGGAATCTTGTAGAAGCCGCCGACGCGCACATTGATCGGATGGATCTCGCGCCCGCCGAGTAGAGCCATCAGCTCATTGCCGGTCTTCTTGAGCTGCAAGCCGCGCTCGAGGATATCGGCATGATCGCGCGCCATGTCCATGGCGCCGTCATAGCCGAGGAAGTCAGGCGCGTGCAGAAGATAGATATGGAGCGTGTGGCTCTCGATCCATTCGCCGCAATAGATGAGGCGGCGCAGATTGCGCAGCGGGCCATCGACGGATATGCCGAACGCGGCCTCCATCGCATGGACGGCGCTCATCTGATAGGCGACCGGGCAGATGCCGCAAATGCGCGCTGTGATATCGGGGACTTCCCGATAGCCTCTGCCGCGCAGAAAAGCCTCGAAGAAGCGCGGCGGCTCGAAGATCTTCAGCTCGGCGGTCTCGACGACGCCATCGCGGATCGTCACGCGCAAGGCGCCTTCGCCTTCGACGCGGGCGAGATTGTCGACCTTGATCGTCCTAGTTGTCATGTTTCGCGCTCTCCGCGCAGAAGGGCTCCGCAGCGGCATTGAAGGTGCGATAGAGCCGGCCAATGTCGCGCTCGCTGATACCGAGCCCGCTCAGCCCGCGGCTCAAGGAAGCGGTGTTGGGACTCTCCATCGGGCCGTAGCAGCCATAGCAGCCGCGATCATAAGACGGGCAGAGCGCACCGCATCCGGCGTGAGTCGCGGGGCCAAGGCAAGGCGTGCCATGCGCGACCATGACGCAGACATTGCCGCTGAGCTTGCATTCGATGCAGACGCTATGAGCGGGCACGACCGGCTTTCGCCCGATGAGGAAGGCGCCGACCACTTCGAGCAATTGCTTCTTGTTGATCGGACAGCCGTGCAGCTCGAAATCGACGGCGACATGGGCCGAGATCGGCGTCGAGGTCGCCAGCGTCTCGATATAATCAGGCCGCGCATAGACGATCGAGATGAACTCGCTCACATCCTTGAAATTGCGCAGAGCCTGAATGCCGCCGGCCGTAGCGCAGGCGCCGATGGTGACGAGACGGCGCGACAGGCGGCGCACTTCTTTGATACGTTCGACATCATGCGCGGTCGTGATCGAGCCCTCGACCAGAGAGAGATCATAGGGGCCGGCCTGCTGCGCCTCGCTCGCTTCGAGAAAATAGGCGATCTCGACGGCGCCGATCAGGCGGACAAGCTCGTCTTCACAGTCGAGAAGCGACAATTGGCAGCCGTCGCAAGAAGAGAACTTCCAGACGGCGAGCTTCGGCCTAGTACGCGCCATCGGCATGTCAGATCTCCTTCAGCCACAAGAGGTCGCGCAGGCGATCATAGCGCAGCACAGGACCATCCTTGCAGATGAAATGCGGCCCGAACTGGCAATGGCCGCAAAAGCCGATGGCGCATTTCATATTGCGCTCCATAGACAGATGGATCGCCTCGTCCGCAAGCCCGGCTTCCTTCAGCGCCTTGGCGGTGAAACGCATCATCGTCTCTGGCCCGCAGACGAAAGCGATTCCGTGCGCGGGATCAAAGTCGCTGCGCCGGATCAAAGTCGTGACGACCCCGACATGGCCGTGCCATTGGCCGGTCGCATGATCGACCGTGACTTCGATCTCGATATCGAGCCGGCGTCGCCAGCTTTCGAGCTCGTCACGATAAAGAATATCGTCGGGACTGCGTGTCCCATAGAGAAGGATGACTTTGCCAAAGCGCGCCCGCTCGGCAAGGATGCGATAGAGCGCCGGGCGCAGCGGCGCGAGGCCGAGGCCGCCCGCCACGACGATGACATCGCAGCCGTAGGCCGCCTGCATCGGCCAGCCGGCGCCAAACGGCCCGCGCACGCCGAGATGATCGCCGGCTTCGAGCCGCGTCAGCGCGGCGGAGGTTGCGCCGACCGCCCGTATGGTGTGGAAAAGCCGGTCACCGACAGACGGATCGCCGCTCATGCTGATCGCGACCTCGCCGATGCCAAAGGCATAGAGCATATTGAACTGGCCCGGAACGAAGGCCGGCGCCGCGGCGTCGGCTTCGAGTTCGAGCGTCCAGGTTTGCGGCCCCTCGGGCCGGCGCGCCAGCACGCGCAGCACGCACGGCAGCATGGGGTCTTGCACGGGCGAAGACCCGGTCGGCTCATTTTGGATGGCCATAGACATCGAGCATCTGGAGTTGCGCGTTTTCCAGCCGCCGCAGCAGGATGGGGACGAAGCGCTTCATGAGATCATAGCCGAGATTATGATCCTCCTCGCATTTCCGGCGCAGGCAGGCGGCCTCTATGACAATGGCGCGGGTCAATTCGAGCGCCCTTGCATCATGGCTCCAATGGCAATGCGGCATGAGCCAGAACATGCCGAGGACGTCGCCTTCACCGATCGTCTGAAAGGTGAGGGCGCCGCGTCCCGGCGCCATGATTTCGAGCGCCACGCGGCCATGCTGGATGAGATAGAACCAGTCGGCCGGATCGCCTTCATGAAAGAGATAGTCGCCCGCCTCGAAACTCATCGTCTTGGCGCAGCCGCCGACGAGGGTCCGGAACGCGTCTTCGAGGCCCGAGAAAAAACTATGCTCGACGAGGATCTGCTCGGTGTCTGCCACGGGGTCCTCCCTCACTTCGGGTCGCTTTCATTTGGGCTCGCTTTCGCGGATCGCCCGCACTTCCTCGGTGATGTCGATGCCGACCGGACACCAACTGATGCAGCGCCCGCAGCCGACACATCCCGAGGTGCCGAACTGATCGAACCAAGTGGAGAGCTTATGCGTCATCCACTGGCGATAGCGTGACTTTGGTGAATTGCGCACGCTACCGCCGTGAAGATGGGAGAAATCCATGGTGAAGCAGGAATCCCACCGGCGTTTGCGTTCCGCAGCATCTCCGGCAAGATCACTCGCATCTTCGACGGAGGTGCAGAAGCAGGTGGGACACACCATGGTGCAATTGGCGCAGGTGAGACAGCGTTGCGCGACATCGTCCCAACGCGGATGTTCGAGATTGCGCGCCAGCAGCTCCTTCAGGCCATCGGCCTCCATCTTGCGGCCCATATTCGCGGTCGTATTCGCAACGACGGCCTCCGCGCGCGCCAAATCCTCCGCAAGAGCCTCGCGCGAGGAAACCTCGGCGAGAAGCTCTGCACCTTGAACGCTACCGATTTCGACGAGGAAGGAATGAATGTCGCCTTCGATGGTCTCGGTCAGGGCGAGATCGAAGCCCGCCTCGGCCTTGGGTCCGGTCTGCATCGAGACGCAGAAGCAGGTGCCGCCAGCGTGGCTGCAATTGACCGCAATGATGAAGGCACCCTCGCGGCGGCGGCGATAATGCGGGTCGACGAAATCGCCGCCAAGGAAGACACGATCCTGAATCGCGATCGCATTCAATTCGCAGGCGCGCACGCCGAGGAAAGCGAATCGCGGCAGCTCTTCCTTTGGCGCCATGATCTCAAAGCTTTGTCCGCGCTTTTCGGCGCGCCAGAGCGACAGCATGGGCAAATGCAGATATTGCTTCCAGGATTGCGGGCCGACCGCATAGCCGAACAGCCGGTCATCCTCGCGCTGTACGAGGCGATAGCGCCCGCCGTCCTGCTCGTCGCCGAAGCCTCGCGGCAGATCCGCGATGCCTTCGATGTCATCATAGACGATCGCCTGATCGCGCAAAGTCGGCCCGACCAGGCGATAGCCGCGGCGCTTCAACCCGGCGAGCAGACCCTCCAGGCCTTGAAGATCAATGACGGCCTGTTTGCCTTGATGGATGATCTCGGACATGGCTTTTCCGCGGAAACGCCCGACGCTTTTCAATTCGCACGCCGGCCCAGAGGGTCGTTGATCTGGATCATGGCGCCATGATCATCCGAGCGGACCGCCGTAAGTTCGATCCGCTGCGCGATGTTTTCGCGACATCCCGGCCTTTACGCTTCGCCGTCACGGCCCTTCATCATGACCGATAATCGCCGTTGATCGCGACATACTCCTTAGTGAGATCGCAGGTCCAGATCGTGGCCTGGCCCTTGCCAAGGCCGAGTTCGACGCGAATGTCGATCTCCTTCTGCTGCATGAGAGCCGAGACCTTGGCTTCGTCATAGACGGGATCGCGCATGCCCTTATGGGCAACTCTGATGTCGCCGAACCAGATCGCCAGGCGATCGCGATCGGCCGGCTCGCCCGCCTTGCCGACAGCCATGACAATGCGCCCCCAATTGGCATCTTCGCCGGCGATCGCCGTCTTGACGAGCGGCGAATTGGCGATCGACCGGGCGATCGTTTTTGCCGAAGCTTTCGACACCGCGCCTTCGACGGAGATTTTCACGAATTTGCGGGCGCCCTCGCCATCCTTCACGACCTGATGCGCGAGATCGAGGAGGACGGCATCGAGCGCTTGTCTGAAAGGTTTCAGACGGCGGTCGCCGGGCTCAGTGAGCTTCGGTGCGCCGCGCCGAGCTGCGGCCCCGGTCGCGAAGAGCAGCAGAGTGTCGGAGGTCGAGGTGTCGCCGTCGACCGTTATCGCATTGAAGGAGGCCTCGACGCTCTTGCTCAGCATCGCCTGCAAGGCCGCGGCCCCGATGGGCGCATCGGTGAAGACGAAGGCGAGCATGGTCGCCATGTCGGGAGCGATCATGCCGGCGCCCTTCGCTATGCCGGCGATGGTGACTTCGACGCCCCCGAGAAGCGCTTTGGCGGTTGCAACCTTGGGATAGGTGTCCGTCGTCATAATGGCTTTGGCGGCCGCAAAGAGGCCATCCGGGGCAGCCGCTGCAACGAGCTTTTCGAACTGGCCTTCGAATTTCGTCGCATCGAGCGGCTCGCCGATGACGCCGGTCGAGGCGAGAAAGATCTCACTGGCGGGCACCCCGGCCGCCGCCGCCGTGAGGGAGGCGGTGAGGGCGGCCGCTTTCGCGCCCAGTTTGCCGGTGAAGGCATTGGCATTGCCGGAATTGACCACCAGTGCACGCGCCTTGCCCGATCTGAGCCGCGCCCGGCACCATTCGACCGGCGCCGAAGGACATTTGGATCTGGTGAAGACGCCGGTGGCCTTTGTTCCCTTGTCGAACAGCGCCAGCATGACGTCGGTGCGCGCCTTATAGCGGATGCCGACGGCGCCAGTGGCAAAGCGCACCCCGTCGATCGGCGGGATCTCCGGATAGGTCTGCGGGGCGAAAGGTGAGAGAGCGGATTTCGTGGGAGCGGCCATGATGATGCAAGACGAGGACGAAAGGATGAATCGTCAATAGCCGATCGCTCGAGGAAGGTCGATCCCTTCGCTCCCAGTGCGCAAACTAAAAGGCCCGCCGGGGCAAAATCGCCGGCGGGCCTTCGAGCCGATCCACATGATCGGGAAAAATCGGCTCTACATCAAAGTAGAGCATGTCCTTCACGAGACATCGGACATGTCCGATGTCTAAAATGTCGGAAAAGTCCGTCAACTTTTCAAAGACATGCACCAGCGACGCGAGCTGGCGGCTTTTAGTTCTTGGCCGCAGGCCCAGCTGCTTTTGATGCGTCAGGCTTGACGTCCTGGGCCGCCGTACCGAGCCGCTCGATCTTTGCGCCCTTGCGCAATTCCGAGATCAGCTCGGCCTGCGCCTTCTGCACCACATAGCGGGCCAGCTGATCCTTCACCTGATCATAGGCCGGGAATTTCGCCAGGCGCTCACCTTCGACCTTGATGATGTGCCATCCGAATCTGGTCTGGACCGGCTCAGAGACCTGGCCCGGCTTGAGTTTGAAGGCCACTTCCGCAAAGGCTGGTATCATGCGTTCCTTGGTAAACCAGCCAAGGTCGCCGCCGTCGATGCCGGCATCCTTCGAGACCTCTTTGGCGACCTTGACGAAATCCTCGCCGGCTTTAATCCGCTTCAGCGCCGCTTCCGCCTCGGCCTTGGTTGCGACGAGGATATGACGGGCATGGATTTCCGTCTCGGGCTTTTGCGCCTTCGCCGCGTCATAGACTTTCTTCATCGCATCTTCGGTAACGGCGTCCTTGGCGACCTTGGCGAGCAAGCTCTCCACGAGCAGCTTTTCCCGGTAATAGGCGACTTTCTTGGGGAAGTCCGGCGCCTGATCGAGCTTCTCCTCCTTCGCCTTCTGCACTGCGAGCTGGCCATCGATGAGATAATCGAGAACATAGGCGTCGCGCGCCTTGCCTTCGAGCTGGCGTGGAATAGTGGCCCCGAGATCCTCCGTGGCGAGCTTCAGATCCTCGTCGGTGATCGCGTGGCCGTTTACCTTCGCGAGCGCGGCGGCGCCCGCGGGCGCCGCACTCAAGACGGCCGGCAGGACCGAACTCAAGGCGAAGGCCAGACCGAGGGCGCTTGCGCGCAGGTTTTTCTTCATTGACATGCGTAACAGGCTCCGAGGCGTGAAGAGGCAGCGGCGGCATCGCCACCTGCGCGACAATTCAGGCGTAAATGTGCCGGGCAGCCGGCCAAGCGGCGAAAATGCCGAAAAACCTGCCGCCTCCGCTCGATTGACAAGGCTCGACCCCCCTCTTATCTCTCCGTTAGCCCGGGCGCCGATTTGGCTTGTGCGATGGCGCAAATCCTCTCGACATCGATGTCACTCAACTCAAATCGGCTTGCCCTCAAAGAGTTGGCGCATGTTGGCCGCCGCCGCAAGACGACATGCCGCACGGCAAAGAACCGGGGTCGGAGACTGCGATGCAAGGGCGAAGAAAGGCCGACGACAAAGGCGCCTTCGGTCGCCGGCCCGAGATCGAGGGGCGAGCGGCCATCGATCATTCCTCTATGAGTTCCGGGATCTCGCCATGCGTGTTGCCGCGCTGCTGCGAGCGGACGAGAAAGGCTTTTTGAATGTTCGGCACCATCGCCAAGAAAATTTTCGGCTCGTCCAATGAGCGGCGGCTGAAGACTTACCGGCCGAAGGTCGCTGCCATCAATGCGCTCGAGCCCGAAGTCCAGAGGCTGAGCGATGCCGAACTCCGCGCCAGGACGGACAAGTTCCGTGCGGCGCTGGCGGCGGGCCAGACGGTCGACGATCTCCTCGTTCCGGCTTTTGCGACCGTTCGTGAAGCCGCAAGGCGCGTGCTCGGCCAGCGCCATTTCGATGTCCAGCTCATCGGCGGCATGGTGCTGCACGAAGGCGGCATCGCCGAGATGCGGACCGGCGAGGGCAAGACGCTGGTCGCGACGCTCGCGGCCTATCTCAATGCGCTCGCCGGCAAAGGCGTACATGTCGTCACGGTCAACGACTATCTCGCCCGCCGCGACGCCGAATGGATGGGCCGCGTCTATAATTTCCTCGGGCTCAGCGTCGGCACGATCGTTCATGGTAAGGACGATGGCGAGCGCCATGCGGCCTATGCGGCCGATATCACCTATGGCACCAACAACGAGTTCGGCTTCGACTATCTGCGCGACAATATGAAATATGAGCTCGGGCAGATGGTGCAGCGCGGCCATGCCTTTGCGGTGGTCGACGAAGTGGACTCGATCCTCGTCGACGAGGCGCGCACGCCGCTTATCATTTCCGGCCCGTCCGACGACAAGTCCGATCTCTATAATTCGATCGATCGGCTTATCCCCCATCTTCGCCCGGAGGATTATGAGGTCGACGAGAAGCAGCGCACCGTCAATCTCACCGAGGCGGGCAATGAGCATATGGAGGAATTGCTCGCGGAGGCCGACCTTCTCGGCGAAGATTCGCTCTACGACGCCGCCAACGTCACTATCGTGCATCATGTCAACCAGGCGCTGCGCGCCCACACATTGTTCCAGCGCGACAAGGACTACATCGTCCGCAACGACGAAGTGGTGATCATCGACGAATTCACCGGCCGCATGATGCCGGGCCGGCGCTATTCGGAAGGGTTGCATCAGGCGCTCGAGGCCAAGGAGCGGGTCACCGTGCAGCCGGAGAATGTGACGCTCGCCTCGATCACCTTCCAGAATTACTTCCGCCTCTATGAGAAGCTCTCCGGCATGACCGGCACGGCGGTGACGGAAGCCGACGAATTCGCCGAGATCTATAATCTCGACGTCGTCGAGATCCCGACCAATGTGCCGGTGCGGCGTCTCGACGAGGACGACGAGGTCTATCGCACCAATGAGGAAAAGCTCGCCGCGATCGTGCAGGAGATCGAAGGCGCGAATGCGCAGATGCAGCCGATGCTCGTCGGCACGACCTCGATCGAGAAATCCGAACAGCTCGCCGAGTTTCTGATCGGCAAGGGCTATCGGCAGATCGATTTCGCCGCGCCTGCGGCGCTGCACAATCTCTATAAGGCGGCGCGCTCCGGCAAGCCGTCGAAGCTGTTCGCCGTGCTCAATGCGCGCTTCCATGAGCAGGAGGCCTATATCGTCGCCGAGGCCGGCGTGCCCGGCGCGATCACCGTCGCGACCAATATGGCCGGCCGCGGCACCGACATTCAGCTCGGCGGCAATGTCGAGATGCGCGTCGGGCAGGAATGTGCCCCCCTGCCCGAAGGTCCCGAACGCGACGCCAAAGAGGCCGAGATCCGCGCCGAGGTCGCCGACTTCCGGCAACGCGCCATCGAAGCGGGCGGCCTCTATATCATCGGCACAGAACGGCATGAGAGCCGCCGCATCGACAATCAGCTGCGCGGTCGCTCGGGCCGCCAGGGCGATCCCGGCCGGTCGAAATTCTTCCTGTCGCTGAAGGACGATCTGATGCGGATCTTCGGCTCCGACCGGATGGATTCGATGCTCGTCAAGCTCGGCCTCCAGGAGGGCGAGGCCATCGTCCATCCTTGGATCAACAAGGCGCTCGAAAAGGCGCAGCAGAAGGTCGAGGCGCGCAATTTCGACATCCGCAAGAACATTCTCAAATACGATAATGTGATGAACGATCAGCGCAAGGTCGTGTTCGAGCAGCGCCGCGAGATGATGGCGGAGGACTCGCTCGAAGAGATGGTCGCCGACATGCGCCATGATGTGGTCGATGATCTCGTCGCGCGCTGCGCGCCGCACGACGCTTATCCGGAGGCCTGGGACATCGAGGGCCTGATGCAGGGGGCGGAGGCGATGTTCAATCTCGCCCTGCCTTTCGCCGATTGGGCCAAGGAAGAAGGCATCACCGACGAGGAATTGCGCGAGCGCCTGCTCGTGGCGGTCGACGCGGCCTATGCCGAACGGGCCGAAACCAACGGCGCCGAGCTGATGCGCTACGTCGAAAAGCAGATCGTGCTGCAATCGCTCGATCATTTATGGCGCGAGCATCTCATGACGCTCGACCACCTGCGGCAAGTCATCGGCTGGCGCGGCATGGCGCAGCGCGATCCGCTGAACGAATACAAATCCGAGGCCTTCGACCTCTTCGGCGAGCTGATCAAGCATTTGCGCGAGACGACGACCGCGCAGCTGAACCATCTCGAAATCGCCTTCGAGCAGGCGGAACCGCCGCCGCCCTTGCAGTCGGTGCAATTCGAGATGCTGCATCCGCCGGCCGAGGCGCTGGCGGCGCTGGCGCAGGAGTTCAGCGGCGAGGCAATGGGCGGGCAGGCCTTTGCCGCAGTGCCGTCAAGCGATCCGGACATGCGGACCAAGACCGGGCGCCAGGCAAAAGATCCGTCGACCTGGGGCAAGGTCGGGCGCAACGAGCCCTGCCCCTGCGGCTCCGGCAAAAAATACAAGCACTGCCACGGCGCGATCGGATAGGGCGCAAAGAGCGTCCCGAACGGTCGTTCGAAAGGCGCAGTGCAGCGTCTGCCGCTGGCGGGAGGAATGCGCGCCGTCGACTTGTGTTCAGAACCGATTCTATCGTTGCTGCGATTACATCGATCGTGAAACGGCGTCGAACCCTTCGCAATCAGGTCTTTTGCCAGATCTCTTCGGCCAGTGCCTTCCCCCCTTGGCCTGCCGGCGCGGTCGCCGCGAGCATGGCCTCGATCCTCTGATTGCATTGCTGCGCGATCATCTTCCGATCGGCCGCGCGACCGACGATGAGAGGCTCGCAGAAGAAGAGATCGCAAATGATCGGCGCGCCTTTGACGAGCTGCATCACATGCGGCAGCAACAGGTCGTCGCCGAGCCAGGCCGCATGGGCGGCGGAATAGCGGATCGCGACCGGCTGCACGCGCACCACCTTGATATTCGGAGCGCCGGCCAGGAGATCGCGCGCGGCGGCGAAATGCGACGAATGAAAGCGCCCGAGCTGCGTCCCGTCATGCGTCGTGCCTTCCGGAAAAAGCGCCACCCATGCGCCAGCGAGCATGCGTGCGGCCATCGCCGCATTGGCCTCGCCAATCGACTTGCGGCTCGAGCGGTCGACGAACACCGTCCCTTGCAGCCGCGCGAAAGTGGCGATGACCGGCCAGCCCGCGACTTCCCGCTTGGCGAGAAAGGAGATCGAGTGCAAGGTCCCGAGCGCCGGAATATCGGTCCATGAAACATGATTGGCGACGAGCAATTGCGGCAGATGAGTTGGTTGCCCGGGCTCCGGCGTCTCGCCATGAACTACGACCCGGATCTGCAAAAAATAAAGCAGCATGCGGTTGAAGGCGAGCGGCAGCACATGCGCGACCGGCAAAGAGAAGCGCAAGATGAGCCATTGCAGCGGCGCGCCGACGACGAAAAAGACGATCAATGTGGAAAAAACGCCGGCGGCGCGCAGATAAGCCATGGCAAAGCAATAGAGCCGTGGATGGAGGACAAGCCTGCGGTAAGGCGAGTCCGTTGCGAATTTATGACCCCACCGCATCATTCTGGCGAGAGCCTTGCGGCGTCATCAAACTTTCTTTCGCTCGATTTATTCTATCAAGTTGCAATCTTGTTGGATGATTCGTGACATGTGGCCGCTCAGCCCGCCTTTCGACTTCGGCGCGATCATCGAATTTCCGCACAAGCCGCGGCTGCGGTCGCGGCCTCGACGCAATGTTGGGCGCGATCTCGACGGCCTGCCGCGTGTGCTCGGCCGATCCGGCAGTTTGGAGATCCGCCTGGCGGCGACGAAGAAGGACATTCGCCGCGCGCAGCGGCTGCGTTTCAAGGTCTTTTATGAGGACGGCGGGGCGGTCGCGCAGGCCGGAGCGACGCTGGTGCGACGCGACATCTGCCGCTTCGACATGCATTGCGACCATCTCCTCGTCTTCGACATGGCGGCGAAGAATTCCTTCGGCCGCAGCAAGCCGAAAGTGGTCGGCACCTATCGGCTGCTGCGGCGCGAGGCGGCGGAGCGCCACGGCGGCTTTTACAGCCAGAGCGAGTTCGACATCGCGCCGCTGCTCGCCCGCCATGAGAGCAAGAATTTTCTCGAGCTCGGGCGCTCCTGCGTCCATCCGAAATACCGCTCCAAGCGTGTCATCGAGCTGTTGTGGCGTGGGCTTTGGATCTATGCCAAACATCATCACGTCGATGTTTTGATCGGCTGCGCCAGCCTGCCCGGCATCAATCCTCTCGCCCTCGCGCTGCCGTTGAGCTTTCTGCATCATCAGGCTTCGGCCGATGTCGAGTGGCAGGTTAAGCCGCATCAGGGCCGGGCCGTGCCCATGGGAATCCTCAATTCTGCCGCCGTCGATGCGCGCAAAGGCGTCGCCGCACTGCCGCCGCTGGTCAAAGCCTATCTGCGGGTCGGGGCGAAATTCGGCAATGGCGCCGTCATCGACAAGCAGTTCGGCACGATCGATGTCTTCACCGTCATGCCGCTCGCCGAAATCGAAGATCGCTACATCGCCTATTTCGGCAGCCCGGAGGATGTGAAGACCCGCGCCGCCGCGTGAGGGGCATCTCAATATCCCGCCGCCAGCCCGTCGTGCTGACGCGGGTCGCTCGCGCCCTCCCATTCATTGCCATGCCGCATGATGCTCTGCGCCGAACCCCAGGGCGGGAATTCGCGGATCTTGTGTCCCATGGCCGTGAGCTTTTGCCGCACCGCCTCAGGCAGGCCGGGCTCGATCTGCAATTCATCCGGCAGCCATTGGTCGTGAATGCGCGCCGCCGCTTCGGCTTCGGCGACGTTCATATGGAAATCGATGCAGTCGAGAAGGATCTCGGCGACGATGGTGATGATGCGCGAGCCGCCTGGCGAGCCGGTGACGAGCCTGAGCGCGCCGTTGCGAAACACCATGGCGGGCGTCATCGACGAGAGCGGTCTTTTACCGCCGGCCGGCGCATTGGCGGCGCCGCCCAAGAGCCCATAGGCATTAGGCGCGCCGGGCTTGGCTGCGAAATCATCGAGCTCATTGTTGAGGAGAATGCCGGTGCCTTCCGCGACCAGGCCGACACCGAACGCGAAATTCAAAGTGTAAGTGTTCGACACCGCATTGCCGGCGGCATCGACGATCGAGAAATGCGTCGTCTCCGGGCTTTCATAAGGCAGAGGGTCGCCCGCCTTGATTTCGGCCGCGGGGCGGGCCCGCGTCGGCGAGATCAAGCCGCGCAGCTTGGCTGCATAGGCTTTGCTGGTGAGGCCGCGAACCGGAACCGTCATGCGATCCGGATCGCCGAGATATTGCGCGCGATCAGCGTAGACAGGCTTCATCGCCTCGGCCATCAGATGCAGTGCCTCGGGCGACAAGGCACCGAGCTTTGCGAGCGGAAAGCCTTCGAGAATATTGAGAAGCTCGAGGAGAGCGACGCCGCCCGAGGAGGGCGGCGGCATGGCGATAATGTCATAGCCGCGATAGGTGCCGCGGACGGGGCCGCGCTCCAGCGCCCGATAATCCTGCATGTCTTGACCCGTCATGCGACCGCCGGCCGCACGCACTGCGGCGACGATTTTTTCCGCCGTCGCGCCCGTGTAGAAAGATCGGGCGCCGCTTCGCGCGAGGCTTTCGAGCGCATCGGCGAGATCCATTTGCACCAGCTTTTCGCCACGCCGCAGGGGCGTGGCGTCCTCATGCAGAAAAATCTTCGCCGATGCGGGCCAGCGGGCGAGCCGCGGGGCGGCGCGCGCCAAGGATGCGGCGAGATCGTCGTCGACGATGATGCCGTTGCGCGCCAGCGCAATCGCCGGCGCCAACAGATCCGCGAGGGTGAATTTGCCCGAGCCGTAATGTTCGAGCGCATAGGAAAGCCCGGC
The DNA here is from genome assembly GCA_963704745.1 of uncultured Alphaproteobacteria bacterium. Classification (GTDB taxonomy): domain Bacteria; phylum Pseudomonadota; class Alphaproteobacteria; order Rhizobiales; family Beijerinckiaceae; genus Methylovirgula. Next base: position 591,473 of record OY969936.1, on the reverse strand, counting down.
GACCGTGCCCGGAACGCCGACGCCCAAGCCGGTGTCGCGCGATCTCGCCGGGACGGCATTGCCATTTTCGTCCAAGAAGACATCTCGCGGCGTATCGGCCGGTGCCGTCTCGCGATAGTCGATCGCGATATTTTTGTGGGGTTCGGCGAGATGGATCAGCATGAAGCCGCCGCCGCCGAGATTGCCGGCTTCCGGTAAAGTGACCGCTAGGGCGAAGCCGACTGCGACGGCCGCATCGACGGCATTGCCGCCATGGCGCAAAATGCCGACGCCGATCCGGGTGGCGGCTCTATTCTGGGTCGCCACCATTCCATGCGCGGCGACGGCGGGGTGAAACCGCGGGGACGGCGCCAGCCCCCTGTCGGTGCGGGCGGCAATCGGCCCGGCGAGACAGAAGACACAAACGAGCGCGGCGGCAAGCGCCGGCAAGACCTTGGTCTTAGCCATGAAGATTTCCGCCCTCAATGCTGCGCTGCCGTCATAGTCACCGCGCCGGTCGCAGTCCACAATATCTGGAGCATGTCCATGATGAGACATCGGATATATCCGATGTCTCAAAAGTATCGGAAAAGTCTCTCAACTTTTCCGGGACATGCTCTAGCGAACGCCCAAGCTTTGCGCAATTTCGGTCAATCTACCTGACCCGCCCCTGCGGTCAAATTTTTCCTTGCTATCCAATTGATTAAGAAAAACAGGCGATGATCGGCGATACCCGCGCGCTGAGCGGTCGTGCCACGCTTCCGCCGTGCGGCATGCCCGACTGTCAGGCGCGCATTGGGGCGACCACGTCATGTCCTTGATAGTTATCGTCGACGATCGAATCAGCAATCGCAATATCTTCGCGCAGCTCGCGCGTTCGATCGAAAAGGGCATTACCGTCCGCACCTTCGGCGATCCGGCCAAGGCCCTCGATTGGCTCGCGACCAATACGCCCGATCTCATCATCACCGATTATAAGATGCCGCCGATGGATGCGACTGAGTTCATCCGCCGGTTTCGCACTCTGCCGTCCTCAGTCGATATACCGGTGATCGTGATCACCGTCTTCGAGGAACGGTCCTTCCGCCTGCAGGCGCTCGAAGCTGGCGCGACGGACTTTCTCAATTCGCCGGTCGATCATCATGAATTCCTGACTCGGGCGCGCAATCTCCTCAGCCTGCGCAAGCATCAATTGCTTCTCGCACTCCGCGCCGATTCGCTCGAGCGCGAGCTCGAACAGAGCGAGCGATCACGCGAGCGCGCGCTACGCGACTCGCGCGAGCGGCTGGCGCAGGTCATCGACACTTTGCCGGTGATGATCAGCGCCGCGGATCGCGACGGGCGGATTCTCTTCGCCAATGCCTGCGGAACGGCGTTCTTCGACATCGATCCGAGTCATGTCGTCGGCGCCGAGGCTTCCGCTCTTTTCGGCGAAGAGGCAGCGGCGCGCTCGAACGCGCTCGACCGCAGGGTCTTCGAGACCGGTAAGCCGCTCCCCTCTTATGAAGAAGAGACCAGCGACCGCAATGGCGAGGCACATGTCTTTCTTTCGACCAAAGCGCCGCTGAAGGACCATGCCAATAGGGTCACCGGCGTCCTCACGACCTCATTCGACATCACGGCGCGCAAGCGTGACGAAGCGCGTCTGCGCTATCTCGCCCATCATGATCCGCTGACGGATCTGCCCAACCGCCATCTGCTCGCCGAAAGGATCCGCACCGCCATCACCAAGGCGCGGCGCGGCTCCGGCAATTTCGCCATCCATCTCGTCGATCTCGACCGGTTCAAATATATCAACGATTTGCTCGGCCATTCCGGCGGCGATCGATTCCTCAAAGCCATGGCCGACCACCTCGTCGCCTCGCTCGGCGATGCGGAGATGATCGCCCGCCTCGGCGGCGACGAATTCGCCATTCTGCAAAGCGATGTCCGCGGCAGCGAGGAGGCGGCCGCCTTCGCCAAGCGCATCGTCGAGGTCGTCGGCGGCTATGTCGATGCCGGCGATCCGCGCCCGGCCACGACGGCGAGCGTCGGCGTCGCGCTCTATCCAGCTGACGGCGCGGATGCCGAAGCGCTTCTGAAGAATGCCGATCTCGCCATGTACAAGGCGAAGAACGAGGGCGGCAATCTGTGCTGCTTCTTCGCGGCCGATCTGCAGTCGCGGGCGAGGCACGCCGCCCAACTCGACAAAGAACTGCGCGATGCTTTGAGCGGCAACGAGTTCCGGCTCTATTACCAACCGCAGATTGATCTTGCGACGGGACGGATCGTCGGCGCCGAAGCGCTTTTGCGTTGGGACCGCGGCGCCGGCGGCATCGCCACTCCGGGTAGTTTTCTCTATCGGGCCGAAGAGAACGGCCTGATTCTGCCGATCAGCGAATGGGTTCTGCATGAGGCCTGCCGCGAGGCCAAGGCCTGGCAGCGCGCCGGCTTGCCGCCGCTGCGGATCGCCGTCAACCTTTCGCCGCTGCAATTCCGCCGCCGGAGTTTGCCGCCGCTCATCGCCAAGGTTCTGGCGGAGACGGGGCTCGAGCCTAGCCGTCTTGAGCTCGAGCTCACCGAGAGCATCGTCATGCATGATCTCGATGCCGTCGCCGACGATCTGAAGGAACTGACCGAGCTCGGCGTCCGCATCGCCGTCGATGATTTCGGCACCGGCTATTCGTCCTTCGGCTATGTCAAGAGATTCCCCGTCAGCCGGCTCAAGATCGATCAGAGCTTCATCCGCAACATGGCGAATGATCCCAATGACGAGGCCATCGTGCGGGCGATCATCATGCTCGGCCATGGTTTGAACATCGTCGTCGTTGCCGAGGGCGTCGAGACCGAGGAACAGCTTGCGCGACTGCGCAGCGAAGGCTGCGACGAGGTTCAGGGCTATCTGTTCGGGCGCCCCATGCCTGCGGCGCGATTCGTCGAGCTGATGTGCGGCGAGTCGGGCCTCGCCAAAATCGCATGAGGCCGGTCATGCCGCGCGCCGCTGCCACAAGATCGACGCTCATAACGTGCCCGGCCGGGAGTGCCATTCTCATCGCCGAAGACAATCGCACCATCGGTCGGGTTATCGGCAAGATTCTGGAAAAGGAAGGCTATGAGGTTCACCATGTCGCAAACGGTCCTGCGGCGCTCGACGCGCTCTTCAATCAGCGCCTGAACCTTGCTTTGCTCGAGGCCAATCTGCCGGGGATGGATGCGATGGAGGTGACCAATCTCTATCGCTTCGGCTCTGTCGGGCGGCAGCGCCTGCCGATCCTTGGATTGATCGGCGAAGTCAGCGGGCCGATGCTCTCCGCCTGGATCGATGCCGGTCTCGACGGCTGTATCGGCAAGCCGATCGAACCGACGGAACTCCTCGAGGCCGTCAATTCCTGTCTGGGCCAGAGCGAGGTTCAGCCGCAGCCGGCTGCACGTCGAATTCCAGAAGAAATGACGCAAGGCCCGGCGGTCGATGCCCGCGTGCTGCGTGATCTCGAAAAGCTTGGCGGCCAGGGCTTTGTCGATGACGTCATCGCGCAATTCGCCGCCGACGCTTCCCGGCTTCTGCCGGAATTGTCCATCTCGGCCGCCGCCGAAGACACGAGCATGTTCCGCGATCACATCCACGCCTTGCGCAGTTGCGCCGGCAATGTGGGGGCGGTCGGCCTTTACAAGCTCTGCCTCGCGTCACAGGCGATGGCGCCGCGCGAGCTTTTGGGTAACGGCGGCAATTATGTCGCGCGGCTCGAAGCCGAATTCACACGGGCCGCTTCGGCGCTCGACCAGCATGAATGGCGGGCGGCGGCGCCGTTGCAGCAGGTTGGATAATCTTACGCGGCGGCGACCGCCTGTGGCAGGCGATCGAGCTTGATCTTGCCGAAGAGTCTTTCCTGCTCGGTCGCGGTTGACGCGAAGTAGGAGCCGCGTTCGAAAATGCGATCGTGATTCTTTTTGTCGTCGACGAGCATGAGGCTGATCTTTTTGGTCAACAAGGGATAGGGCCTGGGTGGTGCGACCGGCGTCGCAAAGAAGGCCCTCTTGTAAAATGCCTGATGTTCCGCCCTGACTGAAATCGTTGTGAAATGTGCGCCATAATAGGCGCTCGCAATCACCGACAGACGCAAGGTCGCATAGGCAAGATGAGGCCACTCTCGCGCCGTCTCATAATCGACCACAAAGCGGTTCGGATCGACCATGCGCTTGCCGGCTTCGAGATGCGGCCGGAGAAGATCCGAAAATACCTCCATGGAGGGCGAGTCATCTTCCGGCTTCGACAGAAAATGAAAGCGTGTAGCGGCAACGAGCCTGTCCTCGTGAAAGACGCCGATATTGACCGCATTGTCGAGCGCATCGAAGCGATCGCCGAGCCGCTGGCTTTCGTTCGTGGTCAGGGCGCCTTCCTTTAGATAGGCGGCATAACGTAACCTGAGCACTGCATCCAGGTCTGCCTCCGTTTCTATCGGGCGATACTCGAGCTTTTCCAGAAGCTGGCCGATATTTGCCACAAAGCTCGAAGGAGCGGTTACTTTTTCCGAACGCATGGATCACTCATTGTCCTGATGGAAGTTTAAAGGGTTAATAATCCATTAACATATCATCGAAAAGTTTATGTTTTGATCAAGGTTAACGCGCGCGACAAATTGGGCGGCGGCGGTCGCAACCGCACGCGGCACATGAATGCCTGAGGCGGAGCAATTCGAATCGGAGCGGTGCCGAAAGAATCTGAGCGAGCTTGTTTACGGCTTTTTCGCTGCTTGGCGGATAACGTGCGGTGTCCGCCTGGATGGCGTGATGGTAAAAATCGCCCTAGAGCATCCCGCCTTCAAGTGGAATCACTTGAGGGCGGATAAGATGCTCTAGATTTAAAAAAATAGAGCATCGTTCAAGCCCAAAACCGCATACACTTTTGCGCACGATGCTCTAGACCGAATGATATCTCGGATGTCCTTTGCCGCAGCGAAACATGCGCTTGAACGCCTGCGCAGCATTCTGCGCAAATGGTCAAGCGTCAACGGAACTGTGAGGTCCAGCCCGCCCGGCTTCGTCTTGCGGGAGGCGATGTATATTGAAAATTTTGCCCTTTTGGAGCTGACGCTCGACCATCTCAATCAAGGGCTCGTCATGGTCAACCCGGACGGGCAGATTCTGATCTTCAACAAGCGGGCGCTCGAATATTCCGGCGTCGACCAGAGCAACTTCCAATTGCCCGTTTTGGCCAAGGATGTGTTTCGCTCGCAATTTGAACGAGGGGAGTTCGGTCCTGGCGGATCGCTTCTGCCTGAAGATGTCCGCAATCATTTCCTGACCGGGAAAGGGACCCTCAACAGATCCTATATCCGCCGCCGCCCCAACGGCACGGTTCTCGAAGTTCGCACCGAGCCGCTGCCGAACGGCGGATATGTCCAGACCTATACCGACGTCAGCGAGATCGCCCATGCCAAGGAAGCGGCGGAGGAGGCCGCGCGGACGAAATCGGCCTTCTTGGCCACCATGAGCCATGAGATCAGGACGCCGCTCAACGGCGTCCTCGGGATCGCGACCTTGCTGAGCCGCTCGCCGCTCGCGGCGGAGCAGCGCAATTGGGTGCGGATCATCCTCGAGAGCGGCGATGCGCTCATGAGCATCATCAACGACATTCTCGATTTTTCGAAATTCGAATTGGGCATGATCGAATTCGATGCGGTGCCCGTGCTTCTGGCCGATCTCGCCCATTCGGTGCTCGATGTGATCGAGGTGCAGGCACGCCACAAGGGCCTCGAAGTCACAGCCGTTCTCGCCGAAGATGCGCCCTTGTGCGTGACGGCCGATGCGAAGCGGCTGCGGCAGGTCCTTATCAATCTCCTCGGCAATGCGGTAAAATTCACCGATCGCGGCTCGGTCACGCTCGTCCTTCGCGCCATCGCCCAGGGCGAGCAGGCACATCTGCGCTTCGAGATCAAGGATACGGGCATCGGCATTCCGGCCGAGGCGCGCGACAAGCTCTTCCGCGAATTCTCGCAGGTCGACGCCAGCATCAACCGGCGCTTCGGCGGCACCGGCCTGGGGCTCGCCATCTGCAGGAAGATCGTCGCTGCGATGGGTGGCACGATCGGCGTCGAGAGCGTCGAGGCTGAGGGAAGCTGCTTCTGGTTCGAAATCGATACGCCGGTCTGCGAAGCACCGGCCGAGGGATCGCCGCTGCGCTCTATGAACGACTGTGCGGGCACAACCTGTCACATTCTGGTTGTCGAAGACATGCCGGTGAACCGCATCGTCGCGCGCGGCATGCTCAATTCGCTCGGCCACAGCGTCGATCTCGCCTGCGACGGTCTCCAGGCTCTGGAAAAGCTGAGAGCTACCTCCTACGATCTCGTCCTCATGGACATGCAAATGCCCAAGATGAACGGGCTCGAAGCGACGCGCGCGATCAGAGCATGGGGCGGCGCTCATGCGAGCCTGCCGATCGTCGCGATGACGGCCAACGCCTTCCAATCCGACCGACTGGAATGCCTCGCCTCCGGCATGAATGATTTCGTCGCCAAGCCGATCGAGCTCAACGAGCTCGATGCCGCGATCCGGCGCGTGATGCCTTCAGGCGGGTCGCGGCAGGACTGGACCGCGCCGCCGGCGCTCTGCGACGCGCACAAACTTTCGAACCTCACCGACTACATCGGGATCAACGGTCTTGCCGAAATCTTGGAGGAGTTCCTTATCGATTCGCAACGCCTCCTCGACGAAGTCGGCCATGCGACCGCGACGCGCTCTGCGCAACGCGGCCTCGCTGCACTCGAATCGCTGGGCGAAGCGATGACGACCCTTGGACTGGTCGAGGCCGCCGCGGCCACCGGCGGTTTGCGCTCGGCCTTCAGCGAGTCCTGCGAGGTTGCGGACGACGCCCTGGTGAGCCTTCGTGCGACGATCGACAAATCGATCGCAGAGGCACGTAGCTGGCTCGTCGAACGCGGCAGCGATGCGGCCGATACGATGGCCTTGCTGCCGATTTCCGCTCCTTAAGACTTGTCTAATCCGACTCTTAGAATGCAAAGATTGCAACCCACGCGGGATTAGGGTCCGGCGTGTAGCATGCTCCCTCGTCTTACACGTTTGGCAGTGTCGCCCGGCGGGCTTCCAAGGGAGCGTCTCATGTCACAAGGGTTGCGAGCCTATCAGGAAGTGCAAAAATCCCAACAAGAGTTCGAAGGGGATTTTGCAACCCATGCGGAGGCTGCCGGCTCCTCTCAGGCCGCCGGTGACTTCGACATCATGTGCGAAGACCTCGACCTTTTCTGCGAGAGCCATCTCGATCTTGCGAGTGAAGCCGCTTTGCAGCGCAAGCGGCAGATGCAGAAGCGGCTCGCTTTCGTGCAGGATCTGTGGAACGACGCGGACCGTTTCGATGCCGTCGTCGCGAGCGGCCGCTACCTCAAATTATGCAATCTCACCGAATGGATCAGCGATTATGACGAGCGCGCCTGGGCGCGCGTCAAGAGCGAGATCCTTGCGGCACGGCAGGCCGACGCGGCAGAGGCGTGATGCGAGTGCCGGTGCGCTGCGGCGTTCTCGTGAATTGAGCAGTAGATCACGATGACTTTGGATTGAATCAATCCAAAGTCATAAACGTGATCGATTCTAAAAGTTTAGAGCGGGATATGCAGATAAGCTTGCGCAATCTGCGTAAACTTGATTGCGCCGGAAAACCGGTTTCCACTTTTCCTCATCCCGCTCTATCGGTCCGCCATCAGCCTCGCCCTTGCCCGCAATTTCTCCGTCTCGCTCTTCAATTGGCCGCAGGCGGCGAGAATGTCACGGCCGCGCGGCGTGCGCACCGGGCTCGCATAGCCGGCCGCAAAGACGATGTCGGAGAAAAGCTTGATCCGCTCCCAGTCGGAACATTCGTAAGGCGCACCGGGCCAGGGATTGAAGGGGATGAGATTGATCTTGGCCGGTATGCCTTTGAGGAGCCGCACCAGCTCGCGCGCTTCGACAGCCGAATCATTGACATTCTTCAGCATCACATATTCGAAAGTGATCCGCCGCGCGTTCGAGACGCCGGGATAGGTTCGGCAGGCCTCGAGCAATTCCTTCAGCGGATATTTTCTGTTGAGCGGCACGAGCAGGTCACGCAGTTCATCGCGCACCGCATGCAGCGAGATGGCGAGCATCGGCGAGGCCTCGGCGCCGAGCCTTGCGATGCGCGGCACGACACCGGCGGTCGAGACGGTGATTCGCCGCTTCGACAAAGCGAGCCCGTCGCCGTCGGAAAGTACGCCGACGGCATCGCGCACACTCTCGAAATTATAAAGCGGCTCGCCCATGCCCATGAAGACGATGTTCGAGACGGCGCGGCTTTCCGCATTCGGCAGCAATCCATCCTTCGGCGGCGTGAGGCCGGGGAAATCGCCGAGCCTTTCGCGCGCGACGACGAGCTGGGCGACGATCTCGCGCGACGAGAGATTGCGGACGAGCTTTTGCGTGCCGGTGTGACAGAACTTGCAGGTCAAGGTGCAGCCGACCTGGCTCGAAATGCAGAGCGTGCCGCGGTCACTCTCCGGAATATAGACGCATTCCACTTCGGCGCCGCGATCATCCGTGCCCGTGGGCGGAAAACGCAGTAGCCATTTGCGGGTGCCGTCCTGCGAGACCTGCTCGGTGACGACCTCAGGCCGCGTCAGGCTGGAATTTTCGGCGAGCCGGGCGCGCAGCGCCTTGCCGATATTGAGCATGACATTGAAGGAGGTCGCGCCCTGGAAATAGATCCAATGCCAGAGCTGGGCGACACGCATCTCGATTTCGCGTTCGGGCACGCCGACGCGGCGGCAGGCATCGGCGAGCTCGGCCCGCGTCGCACCGACGAGCGAAAGCTTGTCCGGCTCAGCGGCGCAAGCGGGAGCTAGGCTGCAGTCCCGAGCTGGAAGCGTCGCCGCCGATTGATCCTGAAAAGTCATCTTCCTCATCTAACATCTTTCGCGGCGCATCTCCAGAACTGAGCCGCCCGTTACGCGAGCGCCGCCAGCCTCGGGCCTGCGGCGGCGCCGGTGAACATTCCGATCGAGCCCGGCACGCAGACTTTGGAGACGCAAGTGCAGGTCGTCTGGGAACTCAGCCCGTAAGGCAGCAGCTTCGCCGGGGCGATCACTTCGGGTCAATAATTTTGGCGCCCAAGGCATCGGCGAGCCGCATCTGCGCCGAACCTGGCGGCAGCGGCTCCTGCTGGCTCTCATGCGGCGCCCAGCCGCAGAGAAAGATCAGCTCGAATGTCGCCCGGATGCGGCCATCCGGATCGCTGAAGCGTTGGCCATAGATTTCCGCCGCGCGCAAAAAAATCTGCCGCCTCGTCGGTCTGCGCAGGCGCTCGCCAAGTGCATTGGTCGCGCCCATGGCGCGGAGATCGGCGGCGAGCGCAAAGAGATTGGCATAGCGCAGAGTGAGCGGCTCGACATCGGCGACGGGCAAAGCAAAGCCCGCCCGCTGCAACAGGCCGCCCATGTCGCGGACATCGGCGAAGGGTGCGATGCGCGGCGACGCGCCGCCTGTGATCTCGGCCTCGGCCATCGCCATCGCCTGGCGCAATTCCTCGAGGCTGCGGCCGCCGGCCATGGCGGCGAGAAAGAGCCCGTCGGGCCGCAAGCTGCGGCGGATCTGCACCAGCGCGCCGGGCAGATCATTGATCATGTGCAGCGCCAGCGCCGAGATCGCGAGATCGAAGCTCTCCGGCTTGAAGGGCAGCGCCTCTTCATCGCCGACGAGCGCCAGCACGGGCGCGCTGCCACGTGTCGCGGCGATAGGCGCGAGCCGCACGACGCAGGCCTCCTGGTCCCGCGCCGCCAGAGCTTGCGCGAGCTGCGGCAAGGGCGTGCCGATATCAGCGATCATTCGGAAGCGGCGCTTGACGGTCGCGAGCCGCTCGCAAAGCTCTTCTACGGCCCAATCGAGGAGGAAATCTTCCGCGCCCGCCGCGACGGCACGGGCGAGCCGGCGGCGTTGCAGAGCGCGGTCGAAGATCGGGGGCGGCGATTGGGTCATCATGCGCCGTCTCGGTCCGAGCCCTTCATCGGATGATGAGTTGGGTGTTGATCAGCAGATCGTGCGGATGATATCGCGGCCTCTCCGTCGTGACTTCCAATCTGAGCTTGCGTCCGCAAAAAGGCAGCAGAGACGAGCTCATAACATTGATCCGCGAGTTGGTCGAAGCGCCAATGACCGCCGCATTGCGGACGGGCGGCTTCAATCTGTTCTCGATGAAGCGGTCGAGCTCCAATTTCGCGAGTTGCGGGCATTGCGCGCGGGTCAAGGGCCGCAAAATCTCATAAACGAACGTGTGCTCGTAATCTGTTTCGGTTCTTGCCCGAAGCAGGGTGTTTGACCCGTCGGCCATATCGATTTCATTGATCTTATTTGCGTCGGAGAAGCGCAGAAACAAGAGATGTCGTTCCTGTAGATAGGAGATCGTCTTGGGTTGCGACTGGCCGGGCGCGCCGGGACGAAAAGCGAAGACGCCGATGAATTTCGGAATGATCAGCTTGCCGTTGACATCGATCTGCGCCGGATCCAGAAGCGACGGACGGGTATAATCGTCCGCAAGCGCCAGATCCTGCGCCAATGTGACGATACAATCCTCGACCGTTTGGCCAATACAGCCGGGCACTTGGCCGCTGGCCTGCGCCGCCTTGATCCGTGCCCATAGCGCCAAGATCGCCGGCTTTCTGGCATGCGCCCATTGCCGCCATTGCTCATGCATAAAGGCGGGAACGCCATTGGCGATGCCGGGGTAATAATTGGGCGGCAGGCCGCCGGGCGATAGCATCTCTTGGGCGCAGGCGGTGCCCGCAACTAAAAGGCTGGCGACGGCCAAGCGCAAGGCTTTGGCAAAATTCGGCATGTCCTCCCCCATGTCCTCCCCTGGCTCCTGCCGCTGATGGCTTGAGTTTCGAGCCGCTGCGCCCGGCTGGCAAGTGGCGCGGAGCTGGCTTAGGTTCGGCGCATGAGCACGGAAAATCTGGCCACCGAGACTTTCGGAACGAAGGCCTTGCGCGGCTTGCGCCTCTGGCAGGGCCTCGCGACCTTCGCCCTCGATGTCGTCTATCCGCCTGCCTGTCTCTGCTGTCGCGCGGCCATTGCGAGTCATGGCGCGCTCTGCCCGGCCTGCTGGGGCCGCATCAATTTCATCGAAAAGCCCTTTTGCGACAGGCTCGGCACTCCTTTTGCCTATGATCTCGGGATCGCGGGGCTGCTGTCGCCCGAGGCGATGGCCAATCCGCCCGTCTATACGCGCGCCCGCGCGGTCGCCCGCTTCGAGGACGGGCCGGTGCGGCAGCTGGTGCATCGGCTGAAATATCATGACCGGATGGAGCTTGCCGAACCGCTCGGCGCCTGGATGGCAAGGGCCGGCCATGAGCTTCTGGCAGCGGCCGATCTCCTCGTCCCCGTGCCTCTGCATCGGCGCCGGCTGATGTGGCGGCAGTTCAATCAGGCGCAGGCGCTCGCCGTCGCAGTCGGGCGCGCCTGCGGCAAAAGGGTCGATCCTTTCCTGCTCCGGCGGGTCAAGCGGACGGCGCCGCAGGTCGGGCTCTCGCGCGCCCAGCGGGCCAGCAATGTGCAAGGCGCCTTCGCCGTGCCGGAAGAGGCGAAGCCCTTCGTCGAAACCCGGGCCATCGTCCTCATCGACGATGTGCTGACTTCGGGAGCGACCATCAATGCGGCGGCGCGGGCGCTTCTGCGGGCCGGCGCCGCCCGCGTCGATGTGCTCGTCTTCGCCCGGGTTGTGACCGGTGCCTGAATGCCCATATTGGCGCAAAAGCTAGAGCGGGATGAGGAAAAGTGGAATGCCGACGCCGGTCGAAATCACCATCTACACGACCAAGACCTGCCCCTATTGCCGGCGGGCGAAAGAGCTGTTGCAGAAGAAAAATCTGAGCTTTGAGGAAATCCGCGTCGATGGCGATTTCGAGGCGCGGGCGAAAATGGCCGAGCGCGCCAACGGCCGCAGCACGGTGCCGCAGATCTTCTTCGGCGACACCCATGTCGGCGGCTGCGACGATCTCTATGAGCTGCACTATGACGGCAAGCTCGATCTGCTGCTCGCCGATCTGGCGCGGTGAGCGGATAGTGCCTCGTCCGCTCGCGGACGCGAGGCCCTACTCGTCAATGCTGACAATGCTCCCGTCTCCCCTGGCAACCGTCCAAGGGTCGACAGTGGTCATCGATGGCTCCCAAACGCAGGATGTGACGGAGGCATCCTGCCAAGGCGATTTAGACTCGAACGCGCCCGGCACACCAGCTTTGGTTTTTTCGGCAACCAGATCACGCGCCTCTTTCGGCGTCGGGGCGCAGGCCCAGACGCTGTCTTTTTCGATTGAGTTTTGCCAGGATGGATCGTTTGGATCGATCGGGTCTAGGCGATAGATGTTCATTGGCTTTTCTCCATAGGACGCCTGGATTGGATGATCTCTCGCCGGCAGACGCGAGGTGCCGCGGAAATTGCGCGCACAGGCCGTAACATCGGATTGCGCTTTCTCATATGACATGAAGCGTCGCAGCCGGCGCTCCTCATGCGGCGGCCGGTGCAGGTCAGCGCCGAGACAGACGATTTGTGCTGATGAGCCGCAACTCCAACGGCAAAAAGGTCTTTGAAGGAACGATCGGCGACGCGCTGAAGCCGCGCGCCTGAGCCCCGCACGAAAATCAGGACTGACGTCGCCAAGCGTCAATTTGGAACGGGCGAGCTTTTTGCGCGATCGCATCGTCCGGATTGGGATCGGCTCTAAGGAGCTGCCGTATCTGGAAGCGCGAAGCCATCAGCCAGCTCACAGAAATAAGTTATGATACGCGACGCTTCCATATTATATTGCCACAGCCACCGCTGAAACCTTGTAAATTCTTGCATGTCAGCCAATGTGCCGAGGGCGAAAAACCACCATTTCTCGGTCAGTTCACTTATCCCCGACCTTTCGGCGGTGTTATATTCACTACGCCAACTGCTGAAGTGCATGAGATCGTCGATCTGCCTAAACGTCGCCTGCGATCTCCGAATTGATTCATAGAGCTGGGGTTGAGGACTCTAATAACGCACAGTACCGCAATTATTTGCGGCACCAGCAGCCCATTTTTCGGTATACTTGCCTCAATTATTTTAGAATATGTAACTATGCGCTCCAGGGTCCGAAGAGAAAGCGGATATACACGCGAAAATTCATCGACAATTTCGGCAACGTTTCTATTGCAGCCTATATGGCGCAGATATGTCGCAGCCGTTAAGTCGGGCTTATGAAGCCCTCCCACTGGCAGCAGAACTCTTAGGTGGTAGAATTTTTCTAAGTAAGTGTGAGCATCAACTTCGCCATAAGCGAAGCGTACAGCCATTTCCAACTGAGAAAGGCTACTTACTAGGAGAAATATTACACCAGGCACCGAGAAAAAATGCTTTATCTTTTCCAACAGCTCCAACGCAAAAGTTGGACGGCATCGGTCCAGCTCATCGACGATAAAAACAAGTGGTCGAGCTGATTCCGTGCTGGCCGGTAGGGCGTGCAGGTCTGATGTATCCTCCTGCTGCTGGCGCGAAAGCGCGACCGCTAGTTGACCGAGCGTAGCTCTAAAATTTTCAAATACCTTGCGATCTGATTCGTGGCTTTCTAATCGGGCCTTAAGAGCCTCATCGAGAACTTTTGTCGCTTCCTCCCCGAATGCTTTCGTTATATCCGCGGCAGCCTCCTCAAAGGCTTCTCCCTCGATTAGGCCAGCGGTCGCAGCACGAATTCCAATCCGGAGCGAGGCGCGGCCAAGGACTTTCGCTGCCTGCAATGCGCCTGTCTTAAAGTTATTCAGTACTTTTTCGGCTCGAGGGGCCTGGCGCTCGGCCTCAGCAATGACGTGGCTCGCCACTGCAAGAAAGGCCTCTTCTTGGTAGTCGTTTGCAAAGGCATCGAAGTAAATTGAAGGGATGCGGTCTTTTAAGAGTTCCCCGCGCCACATTTTTACGAAAGTGGACTTGCCTGTTCCCCATGGAGCGTCAAGAAGCAATACGCTGGGGTTTTCAAGCGCCCGTACGATTCTTGTCAGTTGGTCGCCAAAAGCCTTGCGCCCAAAAATATCTTTCTGAGGAGTAAATCCTTCGGTGAGGTCTATTTCTATTTCGCCAGGAAAAAGCTGCAAGGCATACCCCTTTGCTTTGGTGCGTCTGACGGGTCAAGCTAATTTCACGATCATCTGACTGCCTACGTTATTAGAGTATCCAATCTTCGCAAGCGTTGTTGGCTCTGCGGCGCCGCGTCAGCCCTGGGCAAGCATTCCTAGCCCATGATGCCCGTAGCGGTCGCGGTGCGCGCGGCCGCAGGGTTGTCTGTTGTGCGCATAGATAGGTTTCTTGTGCCCTCTCTTGGGATCGGTTCGCATGGCTTGGTCGTCTCCTTCCGCCCCGGCGCCAGCCTCCCCGGCGCCGCTCGTCTCGGATGCCGCCATCGATGCACTGCTGAACGAGGCGGCGAACGCGGTTCGCCATGGCAACGCCGAGGCGGCCGTCGCGCGCCTGCGCGGGCTGATCCCTGATCTCGTCGCAAGTCCCGAGCGCTGTGTTCTCGCCGGCCTCGTCCTGCTCGGCGCCAAAATGGCAGCCGACGCGCTCGTCTGGTTCGAACGGGCAAGGCTTCTGCGGCCGAATTATTGGCAGGCTTCTGCCCATGCCGGTGCCGCCCTGCTCGCGCTCGGCCGGCTCGAGGAGGCACTCACCGCCTTCGATGCCGCGGTCGAGCAAGGTTTTGTCGATGCCGCGACCTATTACAACCGCGGCATCGTCCTGCGCGGGCTCGGCCGGCGCGATGCGGCGATCGCCTCGCTTGATCGGGCGCTGCGGATCAAGCCCGATTATCCGGAGGCCTTGCGGGTCGGCGGCCTCATTCTGAGCGAGGCCGGACGGCATGAGCAGGCGCTCGCATTTTTCGATGCCGCCTTGCGGTCGAGACCGGATTTCTTCGAAGCACTGCTCGATCGCGCCAATCTCCTGCGTCGGCTCGAACGATTCGAGGAAGCGCTCCAAGCTTTTTCGCATGGCCTTTCGCTTTTCCCCGGCCATGCCGAGCTTTTCAACAATCGCGGCGTCGTCTTCATCGATACCGGCGACTTCGATGCTGCGCTCGCCGATTTCGATGCGGCGCTCGCGGCAAGGCCAGATCTTCCGGAGGCCCTCTTCAATCGCGGCACGGTGCTCCTGCGCGCCGCCGATCCGCTAGCAGCGCTGGCGGATTTCGATCAGGCGATTGCTCTGCGCCCGATCTATCCCGACTGCTTCGTCGGCCGCGGGGTCGCGCTCAAGGAATTGAGCCGCATGGATGAGGCGCTCGCGGCCTTCGATGTCGCGATCGCGCAAAATCCCGATTCGGCACATGCCAGGAACAACAAGGGGGCGTTGCAACTCCTGCGCGGCGATTTCGAACATGGCCTCGAAGGTTATGAATATCGCTGGATCGTCGGCCAGACGGATAAATCCAAACTGGAATTTCCGATTCCCGAATGGCAGGGCGTCGTCCGGCGCGGCGAAAGGCTCATCGCTTACGATGAGCAGGGCATTGGCGACACGATCCAATTCTGCCGCTATCTGCCGTTGCTCGCCGCGGCCGGCGTCGATGTCACCTTCTTCTGCCGGAGCAAGGCTTTGCGCCTGTTGCGGGGGCTGCCCCACGCGATCCGCTGCGTCGATGATTTCGGTCCCGACGAGCGCTTCGACAGCCGGATTGCGCTGTCGAGCCTGCCCTACGCGCTCGGCACGCGGCTTTCGACCGTTCCGGCCAGGGTTCCTTATCTCGCGGCGGAGCCCGAGCTTGTGGCCACCTGGGCCGAGCGGCTCGCGCCGGTCGGCAGGCCCGATGATTTCAAGATCGGCCTCTGTTGGGCCGGCAATCCCAATGTGCGGGCCGATCCGCGCCGGTCGATTCCGCTTAAGGCTTTTCTGCCGCTCATGGCGCTTGCCGGCGTGCGCGTGATCAGCCTGCAGAAACATCACGGGCTCGGGGAGATCGAGAGCCTGCCGCAGGGTGTCAGGCTCGAGACGCTCGGCGATGATTTCGACGGCGGTGCCGATGCCTTCATCGATACCGCCGCCGTCATGCAAAATCTCGATCTCGTCATTTCCTGCGACACGTCGGTGGCGCATCTGGCCGGCGCCCTCGCCCGGCCGGCCTTCGTTCTCTTAAGAAAAATTCCCGATTGGCGCTGGATGCTCAATCGTTCGGATTCACCCTGGTATCCGACCATGCGGCTCTTCCGCCAGACTGCGGCCGGCGATTGGGACGAGGTCGTCGCCCAAGTCGTCGAAGCCGTCGAAGAGATCCGGATCGCGCGAGCTGATCGTTCCGCCGCAGCGCCTGCCGGCCCTCTCCCCGCTTGCGGGGGAAGGTAAGGTGAGGGGCCGGGGGATTTGCTTCAACCTCGCGGCCAATCACCTCGCCTCTCACCCAGCCTCTCCCCGTTTCGCGACGCTCACGGGAAGAGGGGTGCATTTTTCCGCTCCGCCGCCATAATATAATTCACATCCATGTCCGAACTTTCGCACCATTTCCCGCCGAACGGGTCGAAGACGATGCCGGTCTCGTCGATGACATGGAGGCCGGCGGCGCGAAGCGCCGCGGCAAGCTCGCGCGGCTTCACGAATTGCGCCCATCTGTGGGTGCCTTTCGGGACCCATTGCAGCACATATTCGGCGCCGAGAATGGCCAGCGCATAGCTCTTCAAAGTGCGGTTGAGCGTGGCCGCGACCAGAATCCCGTCCGGCCGGACCATGCCGGCCGCGAGGGCGATAAAGGTTTCGACGTCACGCACATGCTCGATAACCTCCATGGCGAGCACCACGTCGAAGTTTTTGCGCTCGGCGGCGAGCGCCTCCGCCGTGGTGCAGCGATAATCGATGGCAAGCCCCGATGCCTCGGCGTGCCGGCGCGCCACTCCGATACTGGCCGGCGCCGGGTCGATCGCCGTCATCTTGGCGCCGAGGCGGCTCAGCGCTTCCGACAAGAGCCCGCCGCCACAGCCGATGTCGAGAATGTCGAGCCCCTCCAGCGGCCGGCCTGGAGGCACCGTCGCCCGCCCTTCGAGACGCGCGCGGCGGCGGGCGATGAGGCGGCGCAGATAATTGATGCGCACCGGGTTGAACCGATGCAGCGCCCGCATCGGTCCGCGCGGATTCCACCAGTCTTCGCCGAAGCGGGCGAAACGGGCGACTTCGTCCGGATCGACGCTCGGCGCCGCTTGCGTATCTTCGTTCGGCAGCATGTCAGCTCCTCCGGCACGGCGATGGCCGGCGCATATTGCTCTAACCCTTTGAATAAGAGCGGCTTCAAAAAAGGGTGGAACGCCGCCCTCGTGTTGAAACCGTTGCAGGGCGAAATGTCTTTGCGGGGCCAGGTTCGTCATGTATACGCGCCTCACCGGAAAGGCGCGAGCCATCCCGTCCGCCCGCAGCCCAACCATCGCCGACCGAGAGAAAGCCTATCCGGACCCTATGGCCCGCCTCGTAATGAAATTTGGCGGCACTTCCGTTGCCGACATGGATCATATTCGCAATGTCGCCCGCCATGTGGAGCGCGAAGCCGCCGCCGGCCATTCACTGGCCGTGGTCGTCTCTGCCATGTCGGGCAAGACCAATGAGCTCGTCGCCTGGTGCAGGGACGCCTCGCAACATTATGATCAGGCCGAATATGACGCAGTCGTCGCCTCCGGCGAGCAAATCACCGCCGGCCTGCTCGCGATCGCCTTGCAGGAAAAAGGGCTTGCGGCGCGCTCCTGGCTCGGCTGGCAAATTCCGATTCTGACCACCGATGCGCATGGCTCGGCGCGGATCGTCGATGTCAATGGCACGCCGATTCTCGATGGCTTCGCCGCGCGCAATGAAATCGCCGTCATCGCCGGCTTTCAGGGCCTGCACAGGGAGACAGGCCGGGTGACGACGCTCGGCCGCGGCGGTTCGGATTCGAGCGCGGTCGCCATCGCCGCCGCGATCAAGGCCGACCGCTGCGACATCTATACCGATGTCGACGGCGTCTATACGACCGATCCCCGCATCGTCCCCAAGGCCCATCGGCTCGATCGTGTCGCCTTCGAGGAAATGCTTGAAATGGCGTCGCTCGGCGCCAAGGTGATGCAGGTGCGTTCCGTCGAGCTCGCGATGGTCCATAAGGTCAAGACCTTCGTGCGCTCCTCTTTCGACGATCCGGACAATCCGCAGCCCGGCACATTGATTTGCGACGAGGAGGATATTGTGGAGCAGCAGGTCATCACCGGCATCGCCTACTCGCGCGACGAGGCGCAGATCACTTTGCGCCGCGTCGCCGATCGGCCGGGCGTCGCGGCGGCCATTTTCATGCCGCTCGCCGAGGCCAATATCAATGTCGACATGATCGTGCAGGTCGCCTCCGATGATACGGTCGCGACCGACATCACCTTCACCGTGCCGACCGCGGATTTCGATCGTGCCCGGCTGATCCTCGCAAAGGCGCAGCCGCAGATCGGCTATACTGCATTGCAGGGAGCCAATGATGTCGTGAAGATCTCCGCGATCGGCATCGGCATGCGCAGCCATGCCGGCGTCGCCGCGCGCGCGTTTCGGGCGCTTGCCGAAAAAGGCATCAACATCCGCGCCATCACGACGTCCGAGATCAAATTTTCGGTGCTCATCGATGCCGCCTATACGGAGTTGGCGGTGCGGACGCTGCATGCGATCTATGGTCTCGACAAAGGCTGAGACGGGGCGTTTGGCCTGCGCCTCTCCGAGGCGCATGTCGGCGACGGTAAAATCGCGACGCGTTTCGAGATCTTCTTTGCGCCGCGTGGGCATTTCGCTCTTCCTGGTTGAGGTCACGCTTGCGGTCTGGAGTTTGCATTGGTTATACGGGTTAGGACGATTCGGCCGGCGTGAGCGTGCCGCAGGCGCGGGACGATCCGGCTGCTCCGGCGCCGATAACCGACGACAGGATGTTGCGCCCGCCGCCGCCCATCCTTAATGAGAAGGGCCAAAGGGCGTGCCGCTCGGTCCACGCCATTTTCAGAAATGGCGAGCCAGAAGCAAGGTGCGCCAGAATCATCGGGATGGGCGCGCCGATGGCCAGCCCCTTGGGATCTGCTGAAGCGAGCCGATCACGCAGATTCGCGGGCGCCGCGGCGGTCACTGCGCATAATCGATGTCATGATATCATATTGAAAAAGGGCGCGCGACGCGCGATCCGCATTCGGAGGAAACTGATGCATTCGCCCGAATCGGATCATCAGGCTGAAATGCGCCTCGGAGTGATCCGGTTTGCCGATCTATGACTATGAGGCCCAAGGGCCCGAGAAGGAAATAGCCATGTTTGGCCCTCTCGGCGGACCGCGACAGTTGCTGCGCCGACTCCGCGAAGTCATGGCGGAGCCGATCAGCCCGCAGGAACGCCTCGACAAGATCGTCATTCACATCGCCGCCAATATGGTGGCGGAGGTCTGCTCCGTCTATGTGCTGCGGGCGGATGGGCGGCTCGAACTCTTCGCAACCGAAGGCCTCAATCGCGAAGCGGTCCATCTCACCACCATGCGGGCCGGCGAGGGCCTCGTCGGTCTGATCGCCGAGACGGCCGAGCCGCTGGCGCTCGCCGATGCCCAGCACCATCCCTCCTTCTCCTATCGGCCGGAAACGGGCGAGGAGATCTACTCCTCCTTCCTCGGCGTGCCGATCTTGCGCGGCGGCAATACGCTCGGCGTGCTCGTCGTGCAGAACCGGGCCCGGCGCCTCTATTCCGAAGAGGAGGTCGAGGCGCTGCAGACGACGGCGATGCTGCTCGCCGAAATGATCGCCTCGGGCGAGCTGCAGTCGATCGGCCTGCCGGACCATGACATTGTGCTGCATCGGCCGCTGGCGCTCCAGGGCGTGCCGATCGCCGATGGCGTCGGGCTCGGCCATGTCGTCTTGCACGAGCCGCGCATCATCATCAAACAGCTGGTCGCCGAGGATCTGAAAAAGGAGTTCGAGCGGCTCGACACGGCGATCGGGGCGATGCGCCAATCGATCGATCATCTGATCGAAGGCGGCGACATGGGGCCTGGCGAACATCGCGAGGTCCTCGAAGCCTTCCGCATGTTCGCGCATGACCGCGGCTGGATCAGGCGGCTGCGCGAAGCCGTCGCCACGGGTTTGACCGCGGAGGCCGCGGTCGAGCGTGTGCAGAACGACGCGCGCGCCAAATTGCAGCGCCAGACCGACCCCTATATGCGCGAGCGGCTGCATGATCTCGACGATCTCGCCAATCGGCTGCTGCATCAGCTCACCGGGCGCAGCTTCGTGACGGCGCATGCCGATCTGCCGGACAATGCGATCATCGTCGCGCGCACCATGGGGCCGGCGGCGCTGCTCGATTACGACCGCACCAAGCTGCGCGGCCTCGTACTCGAAGATGCCGGCGCCTCGAGCCATGTCGCAATCGTCGCGCGTGCCTTGGGCATAGCGGCGATCGGCGAGGTCGCCAATATCATCGATTTCGTCGAGCCGGGCGATGCCTTGATCGTCGATGGCGCCTCCGGCTCGGTGCATGTGCGGCCGCCGCCCGATGTCGAGCGCGCCTATGCCGAAAAGGCGCGGCTGAGCGCCCGCCGGCAGGAGCAATATCGCAAGCTCCGCGATGTTCCCGCCGTCAGCAGGGACGGCGTGCCGATCGAGCTCAACATGAACGCCGGGCTTCTGGTCGATCTTCAGCACATGGCCGAGACGGGTGCCGCGTCGATCGGTCTGTTTCGCACCGAGATCCAGTTCATGGTGGTGTCGAAATTCCCGCGCCTGCGCGAGCAGGAGGCATTCTACAAAGCGGCCTTCGCCGAGGCCGCCGGTAAGCCGATCACCTTTCGCACGCTCGACATCGGCTCCGACAAGGTCCTGCCTTACATGGCCAAGGTCGAGGAAGAAAATCCGGCGCTCGGCTGGCGCGCGATCAGGATCGGCCTCGATCGGCCAGGGCTCTTGCGCATGCAGTTGCGGTCGCTCCTGCGGGCTGCCGCCGGGCGCGAATTGCGCATCATGTTTCCGATGATCGCAACCATCGGCGAATTCGAACGCGCCAAGGCGCTCGTCGAGCGCGAGGTCGCCTATCTCGCACGCCGCGATTATCTGCTGCCGGCCGATCTCAAGCTCGGTGTCATGCTGGAGGTTCCAGCCCTGCTCTGGCAGCTCGACGAGCTTTGCGCGCGGGTCGATTTTGTCTCGGTCGGGACCAACGACCTCGTGCAATATCTCTTTGCCGCGGACCGCGACAACAAGCGCGTCGCCGCGCGTTACGACCCGTTGTCGGCGCCGATTCTGCGGGCGTTGAAGCGCATCGTCGACAAAGCGCAGGCAAATCATACGCCGCTGAGCCTGTGCGGCGAAATGGGCAGCCAGCCGATCGAGGCCTTGGCGCTTCTGGCCATCGGCTTCCGCAGTCTGTCCATGTCGCCGGCCTCGATCGGGCCGGTGAAAGCTATGATTCTTGCGACCGATCTTGCTGCGGCGGAAGGCTTTCTGATGCCGCTCATAGATGGCTCGGATGGCAGCGCCTCGCTGCGCCCCCAATTGCACGGATTCGCCGAAGCGCAGGATATTCCAGTCTAGGTTTCGGAGTTGCAAAGCATCGCTAGGGCGGCGCAGGTGCGACGCTACTTCATCTACAACGATGTGCTTCGCCAGGTGATGGGGAGTGCGTTTGGTGAGATCATCGAACAGTTGTTCAATCCGGAGGTGACGTTCACCGGCCCACCCGACCGTGACCCGAAGACAGGGAAATTTATCACAGGCACCACGGTCGGAAAGATCAAGATCCGGGTGTTCCGAAATCCCAGTGATGTCGGGGTATTCAAGGATGCTCTTAACCGGGGGAACTGGGCCGCGGCGTCCGACGACCGATCGTTGCTGGTCCAATATCTTTCGAGGCGGACGGCGGCCGAGTTGAACAATTATGCGAAGGGGCCGGGACGCGGCCGGGTAGAGCGCAAGCGGCCGTGGGTCGGCCCTTCCCTCGCCTACTGGATGATTCGCCGCATGCCGGCCGTCATCACGAAATCCATTGACGATGCGCTCAGGCGCGCGGTGTGATTACGGCAGTGTAATGAAGTAATCAGTTTCATAGATCTTTACGTCGGCTCCCACCTGAACAAAGGTGTAGATTGCACGAACCGCCCCCGCGGTGCCGACCGTCTTGTCCAGCGTCAACCCGGTTGGGGATTCATTCGTCACGATCTCTCCTTGTGCGCGCCCCCGAGCCGCGAACCGGGCTTCCACTACTTCGGTGGACATCTCTGGAACGATCCCAACGAAAAACGTCCCTGGATCAACCATTTTCTTCGAATTGGCCACCACCGGCGTCGCCAGCAGCAGCCCCACCAAGATCGCTATTGCGCGTTTCATGCCCGCCCCCGCATGGCGTTCAGTTATTTCCATGCAATCCTAGCTGATGTTTAGGACCACGCGCAAGAGCGCGCGCACCGGCCCCGTCGTGTCGATCCACGCATCTGGCGAGTTGATTCCCACACCTTGATGGCATCAGCTCCAACAAGCAGTGGAACGCCGTGGGTCTGATTCCTACGTTGGAGGAAGCGCAAACCGCCTCTTCCCATGGAAGGATTTCCGATGCCCGGCGAAGCCCGCACTACCGCCTTTCAGTTCACGACCGCGACGATCATGATTGGCCCGCAGTCGCTGGGGTTCGCCCTGAACCCGCAGGACCATGCCATCGGCCTGGTCAAGAACCTGCAGTTCGCCCAGGACACTTCCTTCGTTGAGCTGACCCAAGGGGTCACCAACGTCGTGGTCGAATTGATGATCAACAAGCAGTCGGTCAAAATGTCGGCTGAGATCTACGAAATGACCGCGCGGAACCTGGCGTATGCGCTCGGTCTCGATGCCGATCCCACCGCGATGAACCAGACCTTTGGTGTTCAAATCATTGGTGTCGATGCCGTCGACAAAACTTCAATTCGCATCCATATCCCGAAGGCGAAGATCACTAACGGATTTGCGATGAACTTCACCGCTGAGAGCTTCGGCAATCTGCCCTTTGACTTTGAGCCGTTCATGCCGATTCCGACCGACCCCGGCTACAGCTCCGATTTTACGGAACTGTTCACGGTCTTTACGCCGAACTGCGCTCCATAGAGCGGAGCGGACGCGGAGTCGCGATCTTTCCCAAAAGAAGGTACCTTAACCGTCACCCACGGCAGCTCCGCGGCCACCCTCTCCCCACGCAAATCGACTGTTGCCGACTTGCGCCTCCCAAAGTACCGAACTCGGGCAAGCCCGAGTTCGGTGGGAGAGGGTAGGCTAAGCTGCTCACAGGCGTCAGGCGTCAACCTGAATTGCTCTCTCCGACGATTGCACGCCGCGCCCAAAAGCCCCATTTTCTAATCATGCTGCCGCAAGAAAAACTCGATCTCATCCTTCGCCGCCATGCCGAGATTTCGGATCGGCTCGCGGCCGGCCCGGAATCGGCGACTTTCATCGCGCTGTCGCGCGAGCTCGCCGAGATCGACGCGGTCGCCGCGGCCATCCGCGATTACCGAAACGAGATGAAGGAGGTCGAAGGCATCGAAGCGTTGCTGGCCGATCCCGGTCTCGACGCCGAGATGCGCGAACTCGCCGAAGCGGAGCGCGACGACGCGCGCGCCCGGCTCGCCGGGCTCGAGGACAGGCTGCGGCTGGCGCTCCTGCCCAAAGATGCGGCCGACGAAAAAAGCGCCATTCTCGAAATCCGCGCCGGCACCGGCGGCGACGAGGCGGCGCTGTTCGCCGGCGATCTCTTCCGCATGTATCAGCGCTATGCCGAGATCAAGGGCTGGCGCGTGGAAGTGCTCTCGGCCAATGAAGGGACGATGGGCGGATACAAGGAAATCATCGCCGAGATCGAAGGCCGCGGCGTGTTTGCGCGGCTGAAATTCGAATCGGGCGTCCATCGCGTCCAGCGCGTGCCGGAAACCGAAACGCAAGGGCGCATCCATACGTCGGCGGCAACCGTCGCCGTGCTGCCGGAGGCGGAAGATGTCGATGTCGACATCAACGAGGCCGATCTCAAAATCGATACGATGCGCGCCCAAGGCGCCGGCGGCCAGCATGTCAACAAGACCGAGTTGGCGATCCGCATCACCCATCTGCCGACGAACACCATCGTCTTCGTCCAGGACGAGCGCTCGCAGCACAAGAACCGCGCGCGGGCGATGGGGCTCTTGCGCGCAAAACTCTATGACGCGCAGCGCCAGAAGCTCGATGCCGAACGCGCCGCGGACCGCCGCTCGCAGGTCGGCTCAGGCGATCGTTCGGAGCGGATCCGCACCTATAATTTTCCGCAGGGGCGGGTGACCGATCATCGCATCAATCTGACGCTCTACAAGCTCGACAAGGTCATGGCCGGCGAAGCGCTGGATGAAGTCATCGATGCGCTGATCACCCAGCACCAGGCGGATCTGCTGGCGCGAGAGCAATAAGCGGGAAGCGACGCCGGCGCTTCGGCCGGCCGGTCCGCAGTCATTCCGAATCGGGTGGTTCCTCGCTCCGGGGTGAAGCCGCGGATGCGGCGGCCACTGGCTCCGCGGCTTGTCGCTTCGGCAGAAAGCTGACGAAGAGCCCGACCGCCAGGCCGTCGAAGGCCGC
The DNA here is from genome assembly GCA_963704745.1 of uncultured Alphaproteobacteria bacterium. Lineage (GTDB taxonomy): Bacteria > Pseudomonadota > Alphaproteobacteria > Rhizobiales > Beijerinckiaceae > Methylovirgula. Next base: position 566,920 of record OY969936.1, on the reverse strand, counting down.
GAAGAGCGCATCTGTCGCAAGTTCGCCGGGGGCCATGACGGCAGCGTCGAAGCGCAGAAAAAGCACCGTCACGAAGGCCGCGACGCAGAGAGCGGCAAAGGCGCTGCTCGACATGGCGCGGGGCGTCAGCGCCAGGGCGAGAAGCGGGGTGACCAGCGCGGCCGAGAGCATCAGCGCAATGGTGAAGAGCCAGCATGCGTCCACGCTTCGGCCGGCGAGCCACAGGCTGGCGAGCACGATGAAAGCGATCGCCAGCAGGCGCGTGATTGCCAGGTGCCGGCTGACCGGACCAAATCGCTGCCGCGGATGCAGAATGTCATGCCCGAGGCTGGTGATGACGAATTGAATGCCGGAAGCCGCGAGGCCCATGCCGAGGACGATCATGAAGGCCGCGGCAAGCCGGGCGAGCGTCGGCTCCGACCCGCGGAGCGCCGGCAGGCTTTCGAGAAGATAGTCGCCGTCGGCCTCGAGATCGTCAATGCGCAGAGGCTGGCCGGGCCCGGCTGTCGCGGCGCAGGAGCGCGTCAAAACCGCGGGATCGCGCGTGCGGACGCCGCAGACCGCGATCTCGCCGCGGCCGCTGGCGGCGATTATGGCGCTCGGCAATTTCGCCGGCGCGCGGCCGCTGACGCCGGCATCGAGCGCCAGCGTGGAGGCGGCAATGCTCGCGGCTGCAAGCACGGCGACGAGCGCGAGCCAGGCCATGCCGACAAGCCCGGACCGCCAGGCCGCGCCCTCGTCGCGCGCAGCGATCGAGGCTCCGAAAAGCGGCGCCAGAGTCGCAAAGCCGAGGCCGATGGCGATGACGAGGGGCGGTTCAAAGGCCGCTTGCGAGGGGGTGCCGGTCAAAGCCGCGAAGTGAGCGGCCGCTTTTGCCCACAGCGCCTGATCGCCGAGGACCGGCAGAACCAGCGGCTTGCCGGAGACGAAGCCGAGGCCGAGCGGCAAAATCAGCGCCGCCACGGTGACGACGGCGGCAGCCGCCGCGACCCATAGGACGCCGGAAAGCCCGGCGGGAACGACGAGGAGAATGAGCAGGCCGCCGACAACGGCGGCGCCGAGGCTGCGGTCGAGACCGGTCGCTGCATCGAGGCCGCGCAAGGCCATCTCATAGCCGCCGAGCGCGACGCAGGCGGCGCAACAAGCCATCAGCAGAATCACCGGACCACGGACCAATATGTGCGGAAATCGCGAGGCGATGAGATCGGCAAAGGAATAAGCGCCGCTGCGCCGCAGAATGGGACCGGTGGCAAACAGCGCCCAAAGGCAGCCGATGCCGAAGCCGGCGGCGGCGGAGGGGAAGCTGATCCCGGGCGGCGACGGCGGCAGGAAGGGCACGAAAAGCCCGAAGGCAACGCCGGCGAAGGCGAGGCCGGCATAAGAGGCCGGCAGCCGGCGTCCGCCGGCATAAAAATCCACCGGCCGCATCGTGCGCAGGAGGAGGGCGACAATCACCAGCCCGGAAAAGATCAGTGCGACCATCCCGATCCGCAGCAGCCCATCCGGCAGTCCGATCCGCTCGAGCACGGCCAGGAGACCGAGACCGAGGGCGAAGGCGGCAAGTGCGAAGCCGAATCCGCCGTCGATCCGGGCGCGGTCGATTTGGGCGTCCGAGATATCGTGCCAGGTCACATAGAGATCCAATGGCTGATGGCGCGCTTGCAAGGCCCGACATCTGGATGGAAAATAAGCGCGCTACTGCTTATCGATCAGAAAATCACGGCGGCAGCAGCCCGCCAGAGCATAGGGAGGTGTCGCAGGGCGGACAAGAAGCGATATCGTCACCGCTGACCCTGCCGAGACTTTAGGGCGCGCATAACAGTCCGCCCCGCCGGACAAACGAGGTTTCCCATGATCGATGAAAAACGCGCCGATGATGCACGCCTTTGGGACAAGGGCGGCGCGGCCGATGCGTGGCGCTGGCGGCGGCCGGGCTCGCCGCTCAACCGCTTCCTCGGCGGCACGCCGGTCAATGTCGTGCTGCGCCTCTTCTTCCTCTCCCTGATCGTCGGCGCTCTTCTGATGTGGCTCGACATCAAGCCGGCCGACGTCATCCAAGGAGTGCTGCATTTCTTCCATCGCATCTGGGCGATGGGCTTCAATGCCGTCCGCGAACTCGGCAATTATCTGCTTGCCGGCGCGCTGATCGTCGTGCCGATCTGGCTCGTCCTGCGGCTGCTCAACACGCGCGGGCCGAGATAGAGCCGGACAGGCGGCGACCTAGCGCAGATCCGCGGCGAAAATTTTTCCCGCCGCCCAATCGGCCGCGGCGACACCGATCGCATCGGCAAGCTGACGCTGATCTTGCGCAAGCCGCGCGAGAAGCCCGCTCTTGATCTCGCAGATGAGATTTGGGCCTTTGAAGACCAGCGCGGAATAAAGTTCGATGAGGCTGGCGCCCGCCTCGATCTTGCCGAGCGCCGTCGCGGCGCTGTCGATCCCGCCGATACCGATCAGCGGAAACTGCCCTTCGACGCGCAGATAGGCCTGCGCCAAAAGGCGCGTTGAAAGCGCAAAAAGGGGTTTTCCGGACAGCCCGCCCGCCTCTTTCGCCAGCGCCCGATCATGCAGGTCCGGCGGCCGGGAGATCGTCGTGTTGGAAATGGAAAGGCCGTCGATGCGGCGCGCGCGGCAGATGCGGATGATCGCATCGAGTTCATCGAGGGAAAGATCGGGCGCGATCTTGAGGATGACGGGCTTGCGCCCGTAGTCTGCCGCGATCGCGTCGCGCGCTTCGAGGACGCGGGCGAGAAGATCATCGAGCGCTTGGGTCTCTTGCAGATCGCGCAGGCCCGGCGTATTGGGCGAAGAAATATTAATGACGAAGAAGCTCGCGAGCGCGCCGAAGGCCTTGACGCCTTCGACATAATCGGCGGCCCGGTCGCTCGAATCCTTGTTGGCGCCGAGATTGACCGCGACGATCCCGCCCTTCACCCGCCGGCGCGCGAGCCTCTTCCGCACCGCCTCATGGCCAGAGCTGTTGAAACCGAAGCGGTTGATCACCGCGTGGTCATCGACGAGACGGAAAAGCCGAGGGCGCGGATTGCCTGGCTGCGGGTGCGGCGTGACCGTGCCGATCTCGACGAAGCCGAAACCCATTCCCAGCATGGCATCGATAACTTCGCCATCCTTGTCGAAGCCCGCGGCAAGGCCGAGCGGATTCGAGAAATCTATGCCGAAGGCGGAGGCGGCGAGACGCGGATCATCGGGCTGCGGAGCCCGCGCCGGGCAAAGCGACAGCGCCTCGATCGTCAGACGATGCGCCGTCTCTGGATCGAGTTTAAGAAGCAGCGGTCGCGCGAGAGCATCCAAAAATTCGATCACGGAATGAAATCCGGAAAGATGTGCTGCCCGTCATCGCCGAGCAACAGAGGCTTCACCCAGGCGACGGCATTGAGCGGCAGCGCCGCATAGAGATGCGGGAAGAGAGCACCGCCGCGCGATGGTTCATAACGCAGCGCGTCGCCTAGCTTTTCCGCATCGATCGCGGCGAGCAGAAGATCGCTTTGCCCGGCGAAATGTTTTGCCGCCGTCTCGCGTAATTGCGCGGCAGTCGAGAAATGAATGAAGCCGTCGGCAAGATCGACGGCTGAGCCTTTGAACATGCCCTGCGCCTCGGCCTCGCGCCAGAGATTTGCGGGGACGATTTTGAAGATGATGGGCATAACCCGACTTTATCCCGGTTTGGCAACCGTGGGAATCGGGCTCACACGCTCGCCGCAGCAATCCCTCCCCGGAACGGGGAGGGTAGCCGGCGAAGCCGGCCGGGTGGGGTGTCCCAACGAAGCAAGCAGGCTGCGCAACCCCATCCGTCAGCGTCGCCATAGGCTCGCGCATTCGCGCGAGCCGTCTAAACGGGCGCGCAAAAGCGCGCCCTATGGCACCGCTGCCACCTTCCCCTTGCAGGGGAAGGATAGCCCCTCACGCCGCATCGCCCAGGACTAGCGCCGGCACCTTCATCGTCCGGCCCCCGGCGTCCCTTCCGACTCCATCCTCATTCGGAGGAATTTGCGGGGGTCAGCAGCGGTACGTAGATATGGTCCGGCGGCAAGTCGGCTTGATACCTCTCATACATGGCAGTGTAAGCCGCCTCGAGATGCCTCGTGAAGCGCTCAGTATCGAACAACGAGGTCGTCAGGCGATTTTGAGCCAGTTTATTCTTGATTGAAGACAATTTCTCGGGATCGGCCGCAAGTTCAATCGCCAGGGCTTCATATGCTTCAGGGCTTGTAGTGATGAGTTCAGGCAGCCCGATCGCGGTCAACAAACTTGCCGCGACTTTACTCGCAAAGGTTTCACCAATCCTCGTTAACACAGGCACTCCTGCCCAAAGCGCATCGCTCGCGGTGGTATGCGCATTATATGGCAGCGTGTCGAGAAAAAGGTCGGCAAGACGATGGCGTGCTAGATGCTCACGCAAGGGCATTCGACGCGCGAAGATCAGCCGAGCTGGTTCGACATGTCTACGGCTCGCCTCTTTCCGCAAGTTTGTAGCCGCACTGGAATTGTCCTCCAACAGCCAGAGCACGCTACCTTCGACCTGCATTAATATTCGCATCCAGATCTCGAAAACGTCAGGCGTAATTTTATAGTTATTGCTGAAGCAGCAAAACACAAACCCCGCCTCGGGCAACCCAGCCTCTTGGCGTGTGTAAGCCTTTTCGGACGAAAACAAATCATCGCGATAGCTGGTCGGATAATAGCTATCTGGAAGGTAAGCGACTTTCTCAGCATAGAAAGCCCGTTGCGATTTCTCGATGATCACTTGGTCGGATATTATGTAATCGATGTAATCTGACCCGAGGGTCCCTGGAAAACCCAAATAGTTGACTTGGATCGGGGCAGTTGCGTTGGCGAATATTCCCGGGCGGCAATTGGAGGTGAAGCCCATTAAGTCGATACCAATATCGATCTCGTTCTCTCTGGCTAGTAATGCGACATCTTCGTCAGACAGATTGCGAACGTCGATGAAATGATCGAAGGACTGACGCAGTCGCGAAGTCATGGAATCATTGCTGCGATTAAACGAAAATGCGAAGCTTTCAAACCTGCCTTTATCATGTCGATCGAAGACGCCACACATCAAAGTGGACATCGCGTGATTTCTAAAATCGGCGGAGAAATAGCCAATGCGTGTTCTGCTATGCCTTTGACGTTTTTGAAATGCGCCCAATCGATCATTTTTGCGGCACCGCAATTCAGCAAATCTTCTCGCTGCTTTGAGTTGCGATGCTGGCGAGGGAGAGAATGCTAAAACCGCAAATGGGTTTAACGCGCTGGCTCCAGCGGATATTGCATTCTCCAAAGAAACGATGTCATCTTCAATATCCGCCCAGTCACAGACCTTCGTTCTGATATGAAATGAAAATCCGTCGGCCAAATCGGGCTTGAGCGCAATGGCCTTGTTGTAGCTGGTGAGTGCTTCTTCGTAGCGTTTGAGTTCGTGAAGCGTATCGCCGCAATTTGAGTGTGCCTCGGCGTAATCCGGCTTGAGCGCAATGGCCTTGTTGTAGCTCGCGAGCGCTTCTTCGTAGCGTTTGAGTTCGTGGAGTGAAGTGCCGCGATTTGAGTAGGCCTCGGCGTAGTCGGGCTTGAGCGCAATTGCCTTGTTGTAGTCGGCGAGCGCTTCTTCGTAGCGTTTGAGTTCATGAAGGGCATTGCCCCTATTTGAGTAGGCCTCGGCATAATCGGGATCGAGAGCAATTGCCTTGTTGTAGCCGGCGAGCGCTTCTTCGTAGCGTTTGAGTTTGCGCAGAGCGATGCCGCGATTTGAGTAGGCCTCCGCGTAATCGGGCTTGAGCGCAATCGCCTTGTCGTAGCTGGCGAGCGCTTCTTCGTAGCGTTCGAGCTCGCGGAGAGCATTGCCGCGATTAGAGTAAGCCTCCGCATAATCTGGTTTTAGCGCAATGGCTTTATCGTAGCTGACGAGCGCTTCTTCGAGGCGCTCGAGTTCTTTGAGAGCACTGCCTCGATTATAGTAAGCCTCGGCACACTCCGGCTTGAGCGCAATGGCTTTATCGTAGCTGACGACCGCTTCTTCGAGGCGCTCGAGCTCTTTGAGAGCGAGGCCCCGATTAGAGTAAGCCTCAGCAAACTCCGGCTTGAGCGCAATGGCTTTATCGTAGCTGACGAGCGCTTCTTCAAGGCGCTTGAGCTCCTTGAGAGCAAGGCCACGATTAGAGTAAGCCTCAACAAAATCTGGCTCGAGCGCAATGGCCTTGTCGTAGCTGACGAGCGCTTCTTCGTAGCGTTTGAGTTCGTGAAGAGCGTTGCCGCGATTTGAATAGGCCGACGCGATATTGGGATTTATCGAGATGGCTTTTGAGATGAGCTGAACTGCCCGCTCATAGCCTCGATTTTGGTAAGCTATCAAGCCGAGGAGATGAAGCGCATGGAAGTGATTTGGCGCCCGTTCAACTATTTCTCCATAAATCCTTTCAGCATCGGCAAGTCTGCCCTGCTGATGAAACGCGAACCCCCTCTGCAGTTGTGCATGAAGCACATGATCCATAGGTGGCTGTATCGAGGTTTGACGCCTATGTTTTTTTGACAACGGTGGAAGCCCTTCACTCAAGATTGATTTTCAAATAGCTGGATTCCGGCGTGAAGCGCAACGGTTCTTGAGAAGAGGATTTGACGGGGTTCCCGGATGAGTCCCGAATGAGCGTGAGTATTCGCGCTTTTTGCGACCTTCCCGCAAGACAGACACGAGCGGGCGGCTACCGCCACCTGGGAGAACCCGTGCGCTGGCCGAGGGGTGATGTGGCTATTTTCCTTGGCATTGGGACGCACTTCTCGTGCGGGTCGTTCTTGAATCCGTAACCATCCAATGTCTCATGTTAGCACCGGTCGTGCTGCGGCCGCTAGATGAACCGGACCTCTTGGCTCACGCCGCATCGCCGGTAAAGATCGACAGCTCGTCCTGCGGCATGTGAAACACGTTGGCTTCCGCCGGGAAGCGGCCTTCGCGCACATCGCGGACATAATGCGCTGTCGCCTCATCGATCAGCGGCCCGAGGTCGCGATAGCGGCGGTTGTGCTTAAAATTCACCGGCGTGAAGCCGAGCATGTCGCAGATCACCAGAACCTGCCCGTCGGTATTCCTTCCGGCGCCGATGCCGATCGTCGGCGCTCTGATGGCCGTCGTCACTTTTTCCGCGACTTCTTCCGGGATGAGCTCAAGCACCAGCATCGAAATCCCGGCGGCATCGAGCGCGCGCGCTTGAGCAAGCAATGACTTCGCTTCTTGTGCGGAGCGGCCCTTCAGACGCTTTTCCAGATGATGCTGCGGCTCGAGGCCGAGATGGCCGCAGACATCGATGCCGGCTTTCACGAGCGCCGCCGCGATTTCGGGATGCGGGCCTTCGAATTTCACGATGTCGGCGCCGGCCTCGCGCAGTTTTTTGGCATTTGCCACGGCCATTTCCGGCGTGTCATAGGTGCGATAGGGCAGATCGGCGAGGATCAAAGTCTGCGGCGCGCCGCGGCGAACGGCCCGCACATGATGGGCGATATCGGCGAGCGTCACTTCCTGCTCGCTCTGATAGCCCAAAATATTGGTGCCGACGCTGTCGCCGACTAGGATGATGTCGACGCCCGCTGCGGCTTCCGCCTTGGCGGTCGGATAATCATAGGCGGTGAGCATCGAGATCTTTTCGGCCCTGCGCTTCATCTCGAAAAAACGGGAAACTTGGCTCATCTGGATCAAATTCCTCGTCGCGTCCGCGCTCAGCTCGCATGGAAAATGGCCGCCGGGCCTGTGAATCTCGTGAATAATCCCAGTCGGGCGCCGCTTCTTATCTATAATGCGCCGCACCGAACCTGAAGATGCCGATGCGATTCGCACCCTCTTTTCTCGAAGAACTGAAGGCGAGGCTCACCGTCTCCGAGGTCGTGCGGCGGAAGGTCAAGCTCGTGAAGGCCGGGCGGGAATGGCGTGGCCTGTCGCCTTTCACCTCGGAAAAGACGCCGTCCTTCTTCGTCAATGACCAGAAAATGGCCTGGTTCGATTTCTCCTCCGGCCGCAATGGCAATATTTTCGATTTTCTCATGGCGACCGAAGGCTTGAGCTTTCCGGAGGCGGTCGAGCGGCTCGCCGCCGACGCCGGCCTGCCCCTGCCCAAAATCTCGCCCGAAGCGGAAGAGCAGGAAAGGCGCCGCGCCGGGCTCCATGAAGTGCTCGAACTCGCCGCGCGCTTTTTCGAAGCTGAGCTCAGCCGTGAGCGCGGCGCCAAGGCGCGCGCCTATCTTGGCGGCCGCGGCGTGAGCCTCGAGGCCCAGAAGCGCTTTCGCCTCGGCTATGCGCCTTCGGAAAAATTCGCGCTGCGTGACGCGCTCGCCGCCAAGGGGGCCTCGCCGGAGGTTCTGGTCGAGGCCGGGCTCCTCATCGCCGGTGAAGACATTGCGGTTCCCTATGATCGCTTTCGCGATCGGGTGATGTTCCCGATCTCGGACCGCTCCGGCCGCGTCGTCGCCTTTGGCGGCCGCGCCCTCGAAAAAGACGTGCCGGCGAAATATCTGAACTCGCCGGAGACGCCGCTCTTCCACAAGGGCGCGCTGCTCTATAACCAGCACAATGCCCGCCAGGCCGCGCATGAGCGGGGCACGGTCATCGCCGTCGAAGGCTATGTCGACGTCATCGCCATGTCGGCCGCCGGCTTTCCGCACACCGTCGCGCCGCTCGGCACGGCCTTGACCGAAGCGCAATGTGCGCAGCTTTGGAAAATGGCGGCGGAGCCGGTGTTGTGCTTCGACGGCGACCGCGCCGGCCGCAAGGCGGCCTATCGGGCCGTTGATGTCGCTCTGCCCTTCATCGGGCCAGGGCGCTCGCTGCGCTTCGCGCTTCTGCCGGACGGCCAGGACCCGGACGATCTCGCCCGCAGCGGCGGCGCGGCGGCGATCGAGGAGGTGCTCGGCCAGGCGCTGCCGCTGGTCGATCTCGTCTGGTTGCGCGAGACAGAGGGCGAGGCGCTGGCGACGCCGGAGCGCCGTGCGGGACTCGAACGCCGGCTCACCGAACTCTGCGGTGCCATCACCGACGAAACCTTGCGCCGCTATTATGCCGCGGATTTTCAAAGCCGCCTTGCAGCACTTTTTGGATCCGCCGGCCGAGCCGGACCGCTGCGTGCCGGCGGGGCACGTGCCGGCCAAAGGCCGCGGCGAGATCCGTTCGCCTTCGCGCCGATTGCCGCGCCGAGCTATCTCGCAACGCCGCCGCAGATCGGGCTCGGTCTCGCGCAATCGCCGCTGCTGCGCCCAAAATCCGGCGGCCCGTCCGGCCGCGAGGCGATCATCCTTTTGATCTTATTGACTCATCCGAGCCTGCTGGAGAGCTATGGCGAGGCGCTTGCAGAACTCGATCTGGCGAGCGCCGACGCCATCACGCTGCGTGAAAAGTTGCTCGATCTCTGGGGCCAAGGGGGGCTGCCCGACCATGCGGAGCTTCACGCGGAGATCGAGCGCTGCGGTCTCGGCGCCGCGCGGCGGCGCCTGGAGGCGCTGAAGGCGCATGCTTCTTTATGGATCGTGTCGCCCGAGGCGGCGGATCCGGACGCCGAAGAGGCACTGAAGCAAGCGCTGGCCTTGCATCGTAAGATGCGGGCTCTAAATAGAGAGTTGAAATTGGCGCAGGCTGCCCTCGCGCAGGAGGGAAGCGAGATCAACCTCGCCCGCTTGAAGGATGTTCAGGAGCAATTGGCGGTGCTGGCCGGGACGGAGGCGGCGGTCGAAGGTTTCGGCGTGGCTTCGGGCAGGCCCAGTGGAGCCTTGTGATCGGGACCTCGGGCGCCGAAATCCGCTCTCGCGTGACCCGGCGAAACCAAGGCGTCGACAGAAACGGCCCAGGGAATATATGGGCCAGTGAATATATGGGGGACGCTGGAATCGGTTGGGCGCATTTTCCTGCTGACTCCCGTGCAATAGATGCGCGGCGGTTCGTTCCCGCTGACGAGGGAGCTGCGGCCGCCGGCTCGTGTCGCGACAATTTGCTCTCGCCTCGATGAAGCGGGAGACAAAGAAGCAAGAGTTCGAGAGTCGCCAAGGCGCGTTTCGACGAGACTTGGCGTGTGCAAGATTTGGCGTGTGCAAGATTTGGCGTGTGCAAGATTTGGCGTGTGCAAGATTTGGCGTGTGCAAGATTTGCACGTGTGATGGTGTGGAAAGACCAGTACCAAGCCGTGGCCGGGCGCCACGCGCATTCTGGTTCGGAGATGTTTGATGGCAAAGAAAGATAATGAAAAGGCCGATGGCGAAGCGGTGGTTGTCGAGACGACGGACAGCCCTCTCCTCGATTTGTCGGATGCTGCCGTCAAACGGATGATCAAGCTCGCCAAGAAGCGCGGCTTTGTCACTTATGTCGAATTGAACTCCGTGCTTCCGTCGGAGGAAGTGAATTCCGAGCAGATCGAAGACATTTTGGCGATGCTCAACGAGATGGGCATCAATGTCATCGAGAGCGAGGAGCAAGACGAGGGCGAGAGCGAAGAGGCGGCCGAGGAAGAGGAGGCCGAAGGGGGAGATCTCGTCGAGGTCAGCCAGCCCAAGGCGCCGGCGACGCGCGCCTCGGAGCCGGCCGACCGCACCGATGATCCGGTGCGCATGTATCTGCGCGAGATGGGCTCGGTCGAGCTTTTGTCGCGCGAGGGCGAAATCGCCATAGCGAAGCGCATCGAGGCGGGCCGCGAGGCGATGATCGCGGGGCTCTGCGAGAGCCCGCTCACCTTCCAGGCGATCATCATCTGGCGCGACGAGCTCAACGAAGCCAAGGTTCTGCTGCGCGAGATCATCGACCTCGAAGCGACCTATGCCGGTCCCGACGGCAAGAATACGCCGAAGATCGACATGACGGCACCAGGAGCCAATCCATTGGCCGATCCGCTCGTCGGCCAGCGGGCGCCGGCGACCGCGCCGCTCACGCCACCCGTCGGCCTGCGCGGGCCCGACGAGGAAGGCGACATGCCGATCCCGGAAGAGGCCTTCGAGGAGGAGGAGGACATGGAAAATTCCGTGTCGCTCTCCGCCATGGAAGCCGAATTGAAACCGAAGGTCGTCGAGACTTTCGACCGGATTGCCGTTGCCTATAAGAGGCTGCGCCGGCTGCAGGATCAAAATGTCGGGAACAAGCTCAAGAACGAGACGCTGACGCCGGCGCAGGAGCGCAAATATAAGGCGCTCAAGAAAGAGATCGTCATCGACGTCAAATCGCTCTGCCTCAATCAGAACCGCATCGATGCGCTGGTCGAGCAGCTCTATGACATCAATAAAAGGCTCATCGGATTCGAGACGAAGCTCCTGCGTCACGCCGAGGAATGCGGCGTCGCGCGCGAGGATTTTCTGAAGAATTACCATAATTCGGAGCTCGATCCGAAATGGCTGCTGCGCGTCTCCAAGCTCGGCAACCGCGGCTGGAAGGAGTTCGTCGGCCGCGCCAAGGAGCCGATCAAGGAGATCCGCACGGATATTCAGGGGCTCGCGACCGAGACCGGTCTCGAGATTCAGGAATTCCGCAAGATCGTCCATGTGGTGCAGAAGGGCGAGCGCGAGGCGCGCCAGGCCAAGAAGGAGATGGTCGAGGCCAATCTGCGCCTCGTCATCTCGATCGCCAAGAAATATACGAACCGCGGCCTTCAGTTCCTCGATCTCATCCAGGAAGGCAATATCGGCCTGATGAAGGCGGTCGATAAGTTCGAATATCGGCGCGGCTATAAATTCTCGACCTATGCCACCTGGTGGATCAGGCAGGCGATCACCCGCTCGATTGCCGATCAGGCGCGCACCATCCGCATCCCGGTGCATATGATCGAGACGATCAACAAGATCGTGCGCACCTCGCGCCAGATGCTGCATGAGATCGGCCGCGAGCCGACGCCGGAGGAGCTTGCCGAGAAGCTCGCCATGCCGCTCGAAAAGGTCCGCAAGGTGTTGAAGATCGCCAAGGAGCCGATCTCGCTCGAAACCCCGATCGGCGATGAAGAGGATTCGCATCTCGGCGACTTCATCGAGGATAAGAATGCGATCCTGCCGATCGATGCGGCGATCCAGTCCAATCTCCGCGAGACGACGACGCGTGTTTTGGCTTCGCTCACCCCGCGCGAAGAACGCGTGCTGCGCATGCGTTTCGGCATCGGCATGAACACCGATCACACGCTCGAAGAAGTCGGCCAGCAGTTCTCGGTGACGAGAGAACGCATCCGCCAGATCGAGGCGAAGGCGCTGAGGAAGCTGAAGCATCCGTCACGGAGCAGGAAGCTGCGGAGCTTCTTGGATAATTGAACGGGCGACGATGCCGACGATTTCAATATACTTCGGCTGCGTCGTTCAGATGTATTGGCGCGATCATGAACCAGCGCACATTCATGTCTGGTATCAGGGCCGCGAAGCGCTTGTCGCTATCGACAGCGGCAGAGTCATTGCTGGTGCCCTCCCCAAGGCGGCTCTAAAGATCATTCAAGACTGGGTTCGGTCGAGAAAGCCGGAGTTGCTTGAGAACTGGGAGAAGGGGCGCCGGCATGAACCGTTCAACGCGGTGCCAGGAGCGGATGTCGAATGATCAAGATCATTCATGTGACTGAGGTCGAGGCGCTCGAGGACTATCGGTTGCGACTGCACTTCTCTGATGGATCGTGCGGCGCGCATGATTTTACAGAGATCGTTTCGGAGCCCGGCCCCATGGTCGAGCCGTTGCGAGACAAGGAATTTTTCAAGCGTGTCTTTATTTCCCTCGGCGTTTTGACTTGGCCCAACGGTTATGATCTCAATTCCATCCGGCTGCACGATGAAATGAAGGCCGCAGGGGAGTTGACCGCGACGGCGGCGGCATGAGGCACAACGGCGCTGCGCAAGGAGGAAGCTGAAGCGCCTTCATTCCTGCCCACCCACATCATATTCTGAGAAGCCTGAGAAAATCCGATTGCGGCACGAAATAGCTTTGCGCGCGCATCGGACCTTTGCCCAAGTCGCAAATGAGATCGCCTTTACCAAGCAGGCTTTCGCCTCCGGGTTCATCGAGGATGATCTGTGAATTCGTCGCATTGGCGACGCGCAAACAAACTTTCATCGGCAGATTTGCTTTGACAAGTCCCGTTACGATTGTGCGATCCGGGCGTTGGGTTGCAAGGACGAGATGAATGCCGGCCGCGCGGCCTTTTCCGGCTAATCGTGCTATCAGAGTCTCGAACACTTTCTTTTCCTCGCCTCCTGCCAGGACGAGATCGGCGAATTCGTCGAATACGAGGATGAGGAATGGAATATCCGTGAGACCTTGTCGATAACGGTCCGCTAAATTCAGAATTCCTTCCTTGCCGAGCGTCTCGTATCGCCTGTCCATCTCGGCGACGGCGTCCCTCAAGATGGCAAGCGCAGCTCCGATGTCAGTTGCCACTGGTCGCCATAAATACGGACTCGTCCTTGCATTGCTGAAGGTCAAAATCTTGGGATCTATCAGCGCAAATCGTAGGCGATCCGGGGGATTTCGATAAGCGAGGCTAGCGATGACAGCTTTCAGCCATTCGCTCTTGCCACTACCTGTCCCGCCGCCCACGAGAATATGACATGTGTTCGCGTCGCAGAAATCGGAGCCAATCGCCTCGCCATTGATGCCTACTCCCACCGCGAAAGCCATAAAGCTGGCATTGTCTTTGATGATTCCTGCATCGAGCGCGGGGAGCAGATACATGGTCTCTCGATCGCTGCGAGGCAAATCAATAGCCACATATCCTTGCGCTGCTGTTATCAACGGTGGTGCACCGAGAGAGAGATGAATTTGCAAATCTTCGGCGCGGTTCGCGAGCGAAGATTTTTTGACGCCTGCGGCCGGTCGTATCTTGATACGAATGATTTGCGGGCCGCGAATGATGCCGTCGGACGTTACCTCCAGATTGAAAGATTTGAACGCCTCGACAACTCGCCTTTCCTCATCGCTTATGATGCCGCTCGCCGCAGGCGGAACGACGATTTTCTCTTCCTCGACGGCGGCGCGCGGGGCGAACATTTCCTGCAACACCGGAGCGACGAGGTCTGCGTAAATATCCGCCAATTCCTCCTTTGTGAGCATCACGTCCATAAAGTCAGGCGAATAATATTCTAATGTGCCGCAAAATTCGCAGCCGGGTCGCCAGAGCGGCAGCAGATACGCATAGATTGCGAGCTGGACGAGATCCGACTTTTGCTGCCCGCCACGGCTGAGCTTATAATCGACAACTTCCAGATGATGCTGCGGATGAAATCGGATCGCATCGACCCGGGCGGCGATTTCAATCGTCGTGCCGCCGACCTGAACGCGAATGTGCTCCAGGCTTTGCTCGGCGGCAATGAAGACGTCCTGCCAATTTTCAAATTTCTTCGTGCGCTTTTTGAGTTCGATCAATCTTTCGCAGAAGCTGCGCATGCGCGCGACGAAAGCCGCAGCCTCTTCCCCTTTAGTTCTCAGCGAAGAGTTCGTCGGTGAAAGACTGTAACGAAGTCATCCAGGCTACATCGAGAATCTCGTCGGGAGCTTCTATCGCCGCCGCTTGGACGAGATTCGACGGGTCTGTCAACCATTTTGCGAGGCGTTCGGTCTCTTGATGAAACCTCGCCCCATGAACTTTAACGGAACCGGCCGGCCCGAATGTCATCGTGCTGGGCTTTTTGCCCGCGAGCCAGTCTCGCCGCCATTTTTTGTCGAGGACCGCGCATTTAAGCTCGGTGACGGTTATGCGGTGTGGCGCCATTGGAGATAGATCGTTTGGGGGCCTGGATGGGCTCGGAGATTAGGACTTTGCTCAACCGCGCGCAGGAGCGCTGGCTGATACGAAACCGATCCCAGCTTTTGCAGCACTTGTCTGATGTCGACGAGTCTAAGTTGCTTCACTATGCTTGTCACATCTTCGAGTTGAGCGTCGCTGAGATCATGCAGGCTCGCGTTTGGGGACGCCGCTATTGCCGCGGGCTCTGATTCATCTTCGAGAATCGGCTTTGAATATTTCTCGAACCAGCCGACAAAGCGCGTCTTCAACCAGGCCATCACCTCATGGGCGGCATAATCCACATTGCCTTGCAAAGCATTCGAATAGAATTCACGCGCGGCGTAGAGCTCACAGACTTCGTCCAGCTCCAGTTCGATGATCCGAAATCCTTTTGTCTTGGCTGCATCGATTTGCGGTCTTATTTTATTCCAGCTCGGCTTCGGGATTTTTTCGAGATCAGGCGTTCTAAAGACAATTGACGTGACGTGCTTTCCGGCTTGCTGTGACAGAGATACAGCTTCTTTGGCAATATATTCCCATCTCTTGTGGTGATCACCCTCTTCAAAGGCGAAAAAGATGGAACGATCCTGCCAGTCCCAAGAAGCTGAAAAGTATTTGTTTTTCGCCTTTGTGACCGTTACGCTGTCGTAGCCGTTGATAAGTTCCTGTGCGAACCACATCAGGCAGTCTTGATTATATTGATGCAACGCCTCTGTGGCGCGAATCTCGTTTACATGTCTGGCAAATAGGTCCGCCAGGGACAATTTTCCGATCTCAGGGCTAAAATGCTGTGCGGCTGTAATGAGCAATGTACGAACACCGAGCTTGCCGGCCGAGAATTTCGAGTCGAGCCAGTTCCCGCTCAGAAATTTGGCGATTGCCGACTCGGGCAAGCCGCATTCCTTCATGCGCTGCGTGATGAGTGCTGTTGCTTGACCGAGATCGATTCCGTTTAATACCGACCCCGGCGAAAATCGCGCTCGGTACGCAGGCGCTAAATTTGGCAAGAGATCAACGTCCCAGTTAGTTAAATTTACAGTGACGATTGTCAGGTGATTTGGAACCTCGTCGACAAGAGTTTGGATACATTGCCCGAGAGCGCTGATCAATTCCTTTTCAATCGCATAATTTTCCGTCTGATCGAAGCAGAATATGACCGGACGGAAATAGGCGGAAAGCGCGCAAAGTCCGCGAAGCCGGCGCAAGCAGAGATCGTTTATTTCCTGGGAAGATGAGTTGCCCGTTCCTTCATTGTCGGCGGCATCCAGCTTAAGGAGGCTCAGTTCTTCGTCCTCGAGCGGTTCTCCGCGAATCCATTTGAGCGCCACGTCCCGCTCAAGACTGTGATTTTCGGCGAATGCGAAGGCACCCAAAACTTTGAGCCAGGCTTTCTCGCGTCCGTGAAGGTCGATTTCCCGGTTGTTGAGCAAACTTGCAAGCTTGATCGCCAAATTCTTGTCGTCGAGCGCCGACCTAAGCCAGTCCGTTAGGACATTGTTGCTTTGCGACGGGGCCAACACTTTGAGTGGGTTTTCTCGCACGTAACTCAAGGCAGACTTCAGAGCCTCATTCTCAAGGGGCTGATCGGCGAGATAATCGGCTGCGACATGGGCGAGAACCCCTAAAGCAAAAGCATCGAGCTGCGAGCGGATTTGTGGATCCGTACCGATGGCACTTTTGAGTGCCTGGACCGTGGTCAAGAGAATTGAATGCCAAGCCTTGGCTGGAGCCTGGAAGGGCCGAAGATAAACGAGCGTTGCGCGTTCCCCCAGTTTCTCGAACAGGCGCCCGAGCAGATGGGACTTGCCATAACCAGCGTCGGGTGAAAGGACGAGCTGGGCTTTTGAGGCTTTGATAGGCGGTCGAGGCAAAGCACCTTGTGTTAATTGTTCAAATTTCGCGACCAACTGGTCGAGCGGCTTGTCATTGAGCCCGGCGACGGAAAAAGAGACTTCATTCGGGGCTCGAATAATGTCGTTATCGAACGGATTGATCCCAAGCTGGGCGAAAGCATTGCTCATGTGCCCTCCTCGAAGACGACGGTGACCCTAGGATCACGCTCGCCTTCGATCTTGATGCCTGCCTCGACGACTTCGGCTGGGTAATGCACCGTGGTCGCCGGATGCAGGCTCACGCGGCCTTGGCGTGCCTCCGCGCGTAACAAGGCGTGGAGCTCATCGCGCGCGACACCCGTAGCTTTAAGAAGATCGAAGATCTTGACCACACTGATCCCGCCCTGTTGCGCCTTCAGCTTGTCATAGGCCGGGCGGATATCGGCAAGAGTCAGCGGCGCCGTTCGCGATGCGTGGGCGAGGCCTTCGTCCACTCGCAACAATTCCAAAATCGGCTCGCGATGGGCATAAAGGAACGAGTTGCCATGTTTGAATTCGATGATCTTGCCTTCGCTCTTGAGCGCGCTGACCGCATCGGCGAGGAAGGGTTTTAATAGAACTTTAAATTCCCCATCGAGCGAACTCCGGCTAACCAATTTGATGCCCGAGCTGCGGAGAATGCCTTCGATGTAAGCCTCTGCCATATGGCGCGAAGGGGCGTTTGCGCTGTCGAAGTAATACTGCGCTCTTGCTTTTTTGAAGGGGCCGTGGATGAGACCGCGGGATCGGCAGTCTTTGAGGAACGAGTCCAATTGGCTTTTGGGCACTTTCACTAATTTGGCTATTGCAGTGCGCGAAAGGCCCTTTGCTCCGGCTCTTGCCAAAGCGTCCGTTAGATGGGATTCGTTTGCACTCATCGCTATCTCTGCTTCAGCGCTGAACCGCGTGGGGCAATTATTCTTATCTCAATAGATAGCTTATTCAATTGGAAGTTGGCATCGGACGTCGCCGCGCGGCGTTGTTGGTCATTTTCGAAATTTTTTCGACGTTCCTGCGCCGTAGAGGCCCGTTCGCACGACATTCGGAGGGCGCCGGCAGCGCTTGGTGCGGATAATCGCGTGGATGGCCGGGACAAGCCCGGCCATGACGTTGAGCGGACATGTTTCGTGTGAAAATCGCCTGTCCCTGCCGGTACCTGGGCCGTCGTCCCGCGACAAGCGCCATTTTGCCGCCGGCGCTACCCGATTTCTCAATATCGACGCCATCGACGTCGCCCCTCTTCGATCGCCGTAGGGGCCTTTTAACCTATTGATGGTCTGCTTCCCGCGCCTCATAACGCGCGGAGCGGAACCCTTGAAGATACTCGACGCCCTCGTCGTCGGCGCCGGCCCGGCCGGTCTGACCACGGCCTATAGCCTCGCCAAATCCGGCCGCAGCGTTCTCGTCATCGAGCAGGATCCGACCTATGTCGGCGGCATCAGCCGGACGGTGAACTACAAGGGCTTTCTCTTCGACATCGGCGGCCATCGCTTCTTCTCGAAATCGAAGGAGATCGTCGATCTCTGGAACGAGATCCTGCCGGACGATTTTCTCGATCGGCCGCGGCTCTCGCGCATCTTCTATCGCAACAAATTCTACGCCTATCCGCTGAAGGCCTTCGAGGCGCTCGCCAATCTCGGGCCGTTTCAAAGCTTCCTTTGCCTCGCTTCTTTCGCCTATGCGCGCGCCTTTCCAGTGAAGGCGCCGAAGACATTCCATCAATGGGTGCGCAACCAATTCGGCGAAAGGCTCTTCTCGATCTTCTTCAAGACCTATACCGAAAAAGTGTGGGGCATGGGCTGCGACGAGATTTCCGCCGATTGGGCGGCGCAGCGGATCAAGGGCCTGAGCCTCGGCGCCGCCGTCATCGACGGCCTGCGCCGCTCGCTCGGCTGGCAGAAGCGCGGCGCGGTCGCGAAAACCCTGATCGAATCCTTCCGCTATCCGCGCCGCGGCCCCGGCATGATGTGGGAGGCCTGCGCCCAGAAGATCGAAGAACGCGGCGGCCGGATCGTGATGGACCGCAAGCTCGCTTCCCTCAATTTCGATGCGCAGCGAGAGCTATGGGCGATCGAGACGCTGAGCGGCGCCGGTGCTCGCGAGACTTATCTCGCGAAAAATGTCGTCTCTTCGGCGCCGGTGCGCGAGCTGATGGCGGCGCTGCGGCCGGCGCCGCTCTCTCTCTTGCATTCCCGCGAGCTCAAATATCGCGATTTTCTGACCGTGGTGCTGATCGGCAAGAGCGCCGCCGAGCTGCCCGACAATTGGATCTATATCCACGATCCGAAGGTGAAGGTCGGCCGCGTGCAGAATTTCCGCTCCTGGTCGCCGGAAATGGTGCCGGATGCGGCCTCGACCTGTCTCGGCCTCGAATATTTCTGCTTCGAGGGCGATGGCCTGTGGACTTCGGCAGATGAAGATCTGATCGCGCTGGCAAAGCGCGAGATCGGCGAGATCGGCCTGATGGACGAAGCCGATGTCCACGATGCCTGCGTCGTGCGGCAGAAGAAAGCCTATCCCGTCTATGACGAGAGCTATGCCGATCACATGGCGCTGATCCGGCGCGATCTCGCGAGCCTCTATCCGAGCCTGCATCTCGTCGGCCGCAATGGCATGCACAAATACAATAATCAGGACCATGCGATGATGACAGGCCTGTTGACGGCGGCCAATATCGTCGCCGGCGAGCCGCTCTATGACGTCTGGCAGGTCAATGAGGACGCCGAATATGGCGAAGCCGGCGTCTCCGGCGCGCAAGAGGCTTTGAAGAGCCTGCGTCTCGTCCCGAAAAAGGCGGCCTGAGCGTGCCGGCGCTTCGATCGATTTCGGCGCGGCTGGCGGCGCTTGGCGACGCGCGCGCCGCGCGATCCATCGCCTCTCTCATGGCCGATCTCCTGGCCGATCTCTGGCGCTATGGGCTGTTGAGCGGCGTCGCGCTCGCGCTCGATTGGAGCCTTCTCGTCGGGCTCGTCAAGGCCGGCATGAATGATCTGCCGGCCGCCGCGCTGAGCTTCTTCGCCGGCATGGTGGTCGCTTATGTCGGCAGCATTGTCTTCGTCTATCGCGGGCGGCGCGGCTGTCCGGTCTTTGCCGAGGCGATCGGTTTCTTTCTGATCGGCTTTGCCGGCCTCTTCGTCAATGTTCTGCTGCTCTTCGGCTTCGTCAAGTTTTTGGGGCTGGGCGTCGGCCTTGCCAAAGCGCCGACGGCCATCGGCGTCTTCCTGTTCAATTTCCTGATGCGGCGGACGCTGCTTTTCGCCGGCAGACCGGTCATGGCCATTTTGCCGGATGTGGCATCGCCGCCGGGCGTGGCTATTGATCTCGATTGAGGGTAGCGGCCGGCATGACGACAGAGGCAGAGACCATCGACATCCCGCCTGGCGCTCCGCGCCAGCATGAGACGGCGCTGCTGCGCGCCATGCTGCCACGGCCCGGCGCCGCGCGCGAGCCCATGGCATCGCCCGCAAAATCCTTGCCGATCCTGGCCGAACGGCCGGCAGGCCTGATCTTTCTGCCGCTCATCGCCGTGGCGCTTTGGGCCTCGACCCATTCCTACCCGGGCATTGTCGGCGATGCCAGCATCTATATCGGCCGTGCGCTGGCGGATCTCGATCCGGCCGGCGTCGGCCGCGACATGATGTTCGTCCATGACGGGCAATCGCGCTTCAGCGTCTTTCCGCTCATGCTCGATCACCTTGTCGCGTCCTTGGGGCCGGCGCGCACCGGCATGCTGCTGGCTTTGCTGTCCATGACGGCCTGGGTCGCGGCGCTCGCGGCTTTCGCGGGACGCTATGTGGCGAAGCCCTTCATCGCCATCGTCATCATCTTCGTCGCCGTCCTGCCGATATCCTATGGCGCGCCTCTGCGCTTCGGCTTTTCGGAAGTTCTGGCGGTTCCGCGGCCGTTTGCGGAGGCCTTTGTTCTGGCGGCGCTGGCGGCGCTGGCCGGCGGCCGCACACGGCTCGGCTTTTGTTGCCTTCTCGCTGCGAGCCTGATCCATCCCTTGGTGGCGCTCGCCGGATGGGGCGTCTTCGCCCTGGTCTTGAGCATCGAGGATCGCCGCTGGTGTGCGGGTTTTGTCGGCGCCGCGCTGCTCGCCGTCGCGGGCGCCGCGGTGGGTGTGCCGCTCCTCCACCGCCTCTTCATGGCGATGGATCCCGTCCTCAAGGCCTTTGCCGAGAGCCGCAGCCCGCATCTCTTTCCGACCTTATGGCCGATCGGCTTTCTCGGCCCGATTCTCGCCGAGGCGGCGAGCCTTGTGATCGCCGCGAGCCTGGTCGCCGGCCGCCGCCGGTCGATCCTCATCGCCGCGATCTTCGCCAGCCTCGGCGGTGTCGCGGCTCAGGCCCTCCTCGGCGATGAACTTTCGCTGCTTCTCGTCGTCCAGGCACAGCTCTGGCGCATGGCCTGGCTGATGGCGGCGCTCGGCGCGGCGGCTCTCGCCTTTGGCGCGCTGGAACTCTGGACGCGGGGGCCGCGTGGCCACATCACCCTCGCGCTTCTCGCGATGACCTGGCTCTCGACCGAAACACCGGAATGCACCGTGCTGCTCGCCTGTAGTGCCCTCGGCGTGCATTTCGCTGGACGGCGCCTGCCGATGACATGGGCTGGGGCCGCCCTCCTCTGGGGCTTCGTTGGGCTCGTCGCTCTCGCCATCAATGTGCATTATTTCATCGGCTATGCCGGCTTCATGGCGGCTATCCCGGCCGATGCGCCGCATGCGATCGTCTATTTCTGGGCTCGCCGCTATGTCGCCTTTCCGATTCTCGGCATGGTGCTGCTCCTGGCCTTCTCGGGACAGCCCTCGCGGCTCATCTCTGTCGCGACGGCGCTCACCGCGCTTCTCCTCACCTTTGCCGCCCTTCGATTCTGGGACGGCCGCGGGCCGTTCCAGAAGATGATCGACGCAGGCCGGCATCCGGCGGCGCTCACGGCGTTGATCGCGGCCCGGCCCGGAGAAATTTTATGGATCGATGGCCTGACTGAGGCCTGGTATCTCGCCGGGCGGCCGCAATGGGCCTCGCCGCAGCAGGGCGTCAGCAGCGTCTTCTCGCCTGCGCTGGCGCGGGAATGGCACGCCCGCATGCGATTTCTCGTCGACGAAGGTCTCGCCGACAAAAATTCCCTTTCGGTCTTCAAGATCCCTTCGGCGGCGGATCTGCCGAAACTGACCCGCGCCAATGTCGCGCATCTCTGCGCCCGGCCCCACGCGCCCGCCTGGATCGTCGCACCGATCTATAAGGACACCATAATTCCGCCAGGGTTGGCGGCGCATGAATGGCACCCGGCGGTGCCGAACTTCAAAATGACGGAAGAGCCGCGCTTCTATGCTTGGCACAGGATCACCGCCTATGCGATCCTTGCCTGCGCAGCCGGCGCGCCGCAGCCGCGCTAGAGCATCCCGCTTTCAATTGGAATCGATTGAAAGCGGACAAGATGCTCTAGATTCAAAAATGTAGCGCATCGGATGATCCCAAAACCGCGCACACTTTTTGGTCCGATGCTCTAGATCATTTTCCGGCGGAATGGTCCCGACCGAAGGCTTCGTCGGGCCGGAGGCATCGCCTGCGGCTTGCGGCGGCCCTGAGCTGAAATCCGAGCTTGGCGCCCCGATGAAACGACCCACATAAGCCGCCAATGAACGCATTCAGCCTTTCCTTCACGCCGCTTCTGCCTTTGACGCTGCTCGGCGTCTTCGTGGCCGTTGCGCTGGCAGTGACGGCGCTCGGCTTCTGGCAGCGCCGGCGCGGCACGTTTCTGCGCGCGGTCGGCCTTGCGCTGATCCTCCTGGCGCTCTTCGATCCGGCTTTGGTCCGCGAGGACAGGCAGGTGCTGAAAGATGTGGTGGCCGTCGTCGTTGATCAAAGCGGCAGCCAGACGATCGGCGAGCGGCCGATCCAGACGGAAAAAGCCAAGGACGAGCTGGTCAAACGTCTCAAAGCGCTGGGCAATGTCGATGTCCGCGTCATTGAAAGCAGCCGCAGCGACAGCGAAGACGAAGGCACGCGGCTCTTCGCGGCGCTGAATGACGGCCTTTCCGACGTGCCGGCCGAGCGGATCGGCGGCGTCTTCATGATCACCGACGGACTCGTCGACGACATTCCGGCCGATCCCGCCGCGCTCGGCTTCAAAGCGCCGCTGCATGGCTTGATCACCGGCCATGAGGGCGAGCGTGACCGAAGGATCGAGCTTCTCGATGCGCCGCGCTTCGGGATCGTCGGCAAGGAAACGACGATTCAATTGCGGGTGCTCGATACAGCGGCCGGGAAGGAGCCGGTGGTGATCCATGTCCGGCGCGACGGCAACCCAATTGCCGAGGTCACCGCCGCGCCGGGCGAGCGCATCCGCCTGCCGGTCAAGATCGAGCATGGCGGTCCGAATGTCGTCGAGATCGAAGTCGAAGCCCTGCCGGATGAGCTCACCGCGATCAACAACAAGGCGGTTCTGACGATCGACGGCGTGCGCGACAAGCTGAAGGTGCTGCTCGTCTCCGGCGAGCCGCATGCCGGCGAGCGCATGTGGCGCAATCTTCTGAAATCCGACGCCAACGTCGATCTCGTCCATTTCACCATCCTGCGGCCGCCGGAGAAACAGGATGGCACGCCGATCAATGAGCTCTCCCTGATCGCCTTTCCGACCGCCGATCTCTTCGGCCGCAAGATCAAGGATTTCGACCTCATCATTTTCGATCGCTATTCGAATCAGAGCGTGCTGCCGTCGATCTATCTCGACAATATCGTGCGCTATGTCCGCAATGGCGGCGCGCTGCTGATCGCCGCCGGTCCGGATTTCGCCGATCCGGAAGGCTCCTTTTATACCCCGCTCGGGCGCATCGCCCCGGCCCGGCCGGAAGGCTCGGTCACGGAAACGGCGACAGGCTTCCGCCCGACCGTCACTGCCGACGGCGCCAAACATCCGGTCACGCGCGGTCTGCCGGGCGCGGACGAGACGCCGCCCGCCTGGAGCCGCTGGTTCCGGCAGGTCGACGCCGATGTCACACGCGGCACGAGCGTTCTCTCCGGGGCCAATGGAAAGCCGCTGCTCGTCCTCTCGCGCGAGGGCGAAGGCCGCGTCGCGCTGCTTCTCTCCGATCAGATGTGGCTCTGGGCGCGCGGCTTCGAGGGCGGCGGTCCCGACCTCGCGCTGCTGCGCCGGCTGGCGCATTGGCTGATGAAGGAGCCCGAGCTCGAAGAGGAGGCATTGCGCGCCAAGGTCGCGGGCCATCAGATCGAAATCGAGCGGCAGAGTCTCAAGGACAAGGTCCCGCCGGTGCGGATCACCTCGCCTTCGGGAAAAGTGGAGACGGTGACTTTGACTCCGGCGGAGCCCGGCCTGTCGCGGGCCAATGTCAAAGTCTCGGAAATGGGGCTCTACCGGTTGACCGATGGCGATCTTACGGCGCTTGCCAATGTCGGGCCGGAAAATCCCCGCGAATTCCAGGATGTCGTCTCGACGACCGGAAGGCTGCGGCCCTTGGCGGAAGCCACCGGAGGCACGGTACGCCGGATCGGCAGGGGAGCCAAGGGCGACATCGCTTTGCCACGCATCGTCGCGATGCGGGACAGCCCGATCTATGGCGGCTCCGATTACGCCGCGATCAAGCGGACCGGCGCGGCGGAAATAAAGGGCGTCGGCGTCACGCCGATCGGCATTGGCCTCCTCGGCCTCGTCTTCCTGCTCGGCAGCGTGATCGCGAGCTGGCTCGCCGAAGCGCGCCGCGGCGGGCCGCAGGGTGAGGCGAAGTCCTGATTGCGGAAATTACGCGTAAGCCAGAAGCCTTAGAGCATCGGACCCAAAAGTGGATACCGGTTTTCGGATAATCCGATGCTCTACTTTTTGAATCTAGAGCATCTTATCCGCTTTCAAATGATCCCATTTGAAAGCGGGATGCTCTAGCGTTGCGGATCGCGGACCTCCGGTCCGCACCAATCTAGATCTATGAAATTGCTCGGGGGGATCGCGTCGTGAGGTCACCACATCTCGGCTGGCTGTTCTGGGCTTTTCTTTCCGCTGTCTTCGCGGCGCTGACGGCGATCTTCGCCAAGGTCGGGGTCGAGGCGATCAATTCGAATTTCGCCACCTTTCTGCGCACGCTCGTCATTCTCGCCATGGTCGCCGGCATTCTCGCCGCGACGGGCCAAGCGCAGCCGCTCAGCTCGGTCTCGCCGCGGAGCTATATTTTTCTCGGCCTGTCGGGGCTTGCGACCGGCGCCTCGTGGCTTTGCTATTTTCGCGCCTTGCAGCTCGGCGAGGCGGCGCAAGTCGCGCCGATCGACAAATTGAGCACCGTGCTCGTCGCGATTTTCGCGACGGTCTTTCTCGGCGAGAAACTGACGGGCACGAACTGGCTCGGCATTGTCTTGATCGCGGCGGGCGCGGCGCTCGTCGCTTTTGGCGTTTGAGCCGCGGCTCAGCGCGACAGAGTCAAACTGATTCGCAATCGCGCTTCGATCTTTATTTGAACGCATGATCTCATCCGAAAAGTCTGCAACTTTTCGGGATCATGCTCTAGAGCATGTTCCGAAAAAGTTGCGCGACTTTTTCGATAAGAACATGCTCCACTTTATTGATTTTGAGCGTTTTCTTTTCGATCGGATGATTCCATCCGATCAGAAAACGCTCTATGCCGCGAGGGTGACGGCGATGCCCCTGACGCGCACGCGCTGCATCCTGACCCCGATTTCCTCCATCGGCGGGCCGGCATCGACATCATATTCGATGCCGACGATCGCATCGGCGTCGATGTCTTCGGCGCGCCTGATCAGCGCGCGCAGCGCATATTCGCGCGACTGCGCCTCCAGCCTGCTGTTGCGCGCGGCGTGCCAGGTCGAAGCAGCCTCGATCCTGCCGATCTCAGTGCTGATCCGTCCGCCTTCGATTTGGCTCGTCGCACTAATAAGCATCATCTCATCCCTTTGTTGCAGTTCGCGCGTTTCAAGCCCGTTTCGGGATCGAGCCTTCCTTCCTCCCAGTTTTCATTTTTGAAGCGGCGGGCTGTGTACCCGCGCACCCACGCCAATGCATGGCCGCAAAATTTGGCGCAACTTGGCCGATGATGCGGCGCCTCACGGCATTGTCATTGAGCCATCTCAGCTCGAGTGTGCACGGCGGAGCTGAACTCAAGCTGAATCTGTCGCGGCCGACGTAGCCGATGGCGCCGCTTGCTTCCGATTTGATTCAAATTGAAACAGAAAGAGTGTTGCCAAGCGCTTAATCCTGCGCCTGGCCGCTGCCATCCGGGCCAAACAAGAACGGATTGTGGTTAGCGGGCCACAGCAAGCGCGGGTCCGGCGCGCCGATCAACTTTGGTGCATGATGACGTCCAAGGAAAATGCGATCGCGCGTAACAGTTTGTTGTGATGCGTGATTGCGCCCGAATGGTCTGCAATTTTTCGTGATGGCGCGCTAATGGCGGAAGTGCCGATAGCCGGTGAAGACCATGGCGAGGCCGGCGGCATCGGCGGCCTTGATGACATCATTGTCGTGCATCGAGCCGCCGGGCTGGATCACCGCCGTGGCGCCCGCTTCGGCGGCCGCGAGCAGACCGTCGGCGAAGGGGAAGAAAGCATCGGAGGCCACGACCGATCCTTTCGCGAGACTCTCGGAAAGGCCCGCCGCGCGCGCCGCATCGGTAGCCTTTTGCGCGGCGATTCGCGATGAATCGACCCGGCTCATCTGGCCGGCGCCTATGCCCACCGTCGCGCCGTCCTTCGCATAGACGATGGCGTTGGATTTGACATGTTTGGCGACGCGGAAGGCGAATTTGAGATCGGCGAGCTCGGCGTCTGTCGGTGCTCTTTTGGTGACGATGCGCAGATCCATGTCTTCGATAACGGCATTGTCGCGGCTCTGGACGAGAAAGCCGCCGGAGACCGGCTTGAAAACGATATCGGCGCGGCGCGGATCGGGCAGGCCGCCGGTGACGAGCAGCCGGAGGTTCTGCTTCGTCGCGAGAACCGCCAAAGCCTCATCCTCGACCGCCGGCGCGATGATCACTTCGGTGAAGATCTTGACGATCTCCTGCGCCGTCGCTGCATCGAGCGTCCGGTTCAGCGCGATGATGCCGCCGAAGGCGGAGACGGGATCGCAGCGCAGGGCGAGCCTATAGGCTTCATCGAGGCGCGCGGCTGTCGCCACGCCGCAGGGATTGGCATGTTTGATGATCGCTACCGCAGCGCTTTTTTCCGGGTCGAATTCGGCGACGAGCTCGAAAGCCGCGTCGGTGTCCGCGACATTATTGTAGGAAAGCTCCTTGCCCTGCATTTGCCGAGCGGAGGTGAGGCCGATGCCCTGATGGGCGCTTGCATAGAAGGCTGCGCTCTGATGCGGATTCTCGCCATAGCGCAGGCTCATGATCTTCTTGCCGCCGAAGGCGCGATAGGCGGGTGCCGGCTCATTGATCGCTTCGGCGAACCAGTTCGAGATGACCGAATCATAGGTGGCCGTCCGGGCGAAGGCCTTTTGTGCCAGGGCTTTTCTGAAGCCGAGGCTCGTCGCGCCATTATGCGCGGCCAGTTCGGCAAGCAGGACCGAATAATCCTCGCCATCGACGATCACCGTCACCGCATCGAAATTCTTCGCTGCCGCGCGGATCATCGCCGGCCCGCCGACATCGATATTCTCGATGCAATCGGCAAAGCTCGCGCCGCGCGCGACCGTCGCCTCGAAAGGATAGAGGTTCACGACGAGAAGATCGATCGGCGTGATCCCATGCGCCAGCATCGCCGCCTCATGCGCCGGATTTTCCCGCACCGCCAAGAGACCGCCGTGGATTTTCGGATGCAGGGTCTTCACCCGCCCATCCATCATCTCGGGAAATCCGGTGAGATCGGCGACATCGACCACCGCAAGGCCGGCTTCGACGAGCGCCTTGCTCGTACCGCCGGTCGAAATGAGCGTGATCCCGCGTCTGTCGAGCTCCCGCGCAAAATCGAGAAGCCCAGTCTTGTCGGAGACGGACAGGAGCGCGCGCGTGATGGGGCGAAGTTTTTCGGGCATGGGCGTTTTTCCGGAGGTTGAGCGGCGCAGGCGCTCTAGCATGAATGCGCCGTAATCGAAATTGCCGAAAAGCCCCATGAGGCGCATCCGCAGGCGGCTAGGGTCCCGAACAAATCAAGGACGGGCGGATGCCCCTGCAGACAAGTGATTCGTGCCGGTTTCGTCCCCGCTTTGATCGAATTGTCCCGCTCTGGCACGGGCTGCGGCGGCGCTCCGGCAAGGGTCTCTTCACCCCTGCTACCGGGCTCGCGCTCACCCGGCAAGCGGGGCGACCGGACCCGGGATCAGCGCCTCGCCGTCATGGCCCGTGATCTGCGCTTCGATCATCTGGCCCGCACCTATGCCCGCGATCCGAACCTTGCTGAAATCCTCTGTGCGGGCGATCCCGCCGCGCTCGGTCAGAAGCATGAGGCTCTTGCCGATCTGCGCATCGAGATGCCGGCGCAAGGCCTTTTCGCCGGCCTCGCGCAACAGCCGCGCCCGCTCTTTGACGATCGCCGAGGCGAGCTGCGGCATTTTCGCCGCCGGCGTGCCGGGCCGGGCGGAAAAGGGAAAGACATGGAGATGGGTGAGCCCGCACTCTTCGATCAACGCGAGAGTGTTCTCGAACATGGCATCGGTCTCGGTCGGAAAGCCGGCGATGAGATCGGCGCCGAAGACAATGTCAGGCCGCGCCCGGCGCAGCTCCTGGCAAAAACGTACCGCATCGGCGCGGCTGTGGCGCCGCTTCATCCGCTTCAGGATCATGTCGTCGCCCGATTGCAGCGACAGGTGCAGATGCGGCATCAGCCGCGGCTCGTTCGCCATGGCCTCGAAGAGTTCGGCATCGGCCTCGATGCAATCGATCGACGAAAGGCGCAAGCGTGCGAGCTCAGGCGCCGCGGCCAGAATCTTCTGCACCGCATGCCCAAGACCATACCCAAGACTTGGCGCGTCCAAAAAATCCCTGCCATAGGAGGTGAGATCGACGCCGGTCAGCACTATTTCGCGGAAGCCTTTGGCGAGGCAGCGCCCGACTGCTTCGAGAAGCTGCGGCAGCGGCATGGAGCGCGAGGCGCCGCGGCCGAAGGGAATGATGCAGAAGCTGCAGCGATGATCGCAGCCGGTCTGGATGGCGAGAAAGGCGCGGCTGTGGTTTTCGACACTTTCGACGGAGGGCAGATCCGCCGCTTTGCGCGCAAAAATGTCGCCGACCGCGACGCGCGACTTTTGGGCTTCGGCGAAAGCGGCCTCTTGCGTCTTTTCACCATTGCCGAGGACGCGGGCGACTTCCGGCATGGCGGCGAAGGAATCGGGATCGATCTGCGCCGCGCAGCCGGTGACGATGATCTCGCGCTCCGGCGCCTCGCGCTTCAACCTTCGGATCGTCTGGCGCGCTTGGCGGGCGGCCTCGGCCGTCACCGCGCAGCTGTTGACGATGACGAGATTTTTGCGCCCCTGCGCCAGCGCGGCGCGGCGCAGCGCTTCGCCTTCGACGAGATTGACCCGGCAGCCGAAGTTCACCACCTCGACGGCGGATTGCTTTTCCGGGCGCGGCCTCACGCCGCCGCATCCTCGAAAAGCGCCGCGTCGAGCACCGTCTCGAATTCAAATTCGACCGGGCCTTCCATCACGACGTGGTCATCGTCGCGCCAGGCGATCGCAAGATCGCCGCCCGGCAGGCTGATGGTGGCTTTGCGCCCGCAAAGGCCTTTGCGGACTGCGGCGACGAGCACGGCGCAAGCGGCCGAGCCGCAGGCACGGGTGAGGCCCGTGCCGCGCTCCCAGACTTTGACCATGAGATGATCGGCGGCGACGACCTGCGCCAGGGAAATATTGGCGCGTTCCGGAAATAGCGGATGATGTTCGAGCTCGGGGCCGATCGCCGCGAGATCGAAGGCAGCGAGATCTTCGACGAAAAACACGGCATGCGGATTGCCCATATTGACCATTGCGGCCAAGAGCGGCGGCGTGGCGGGGGCAAGCGTGAAGGCGATGGCGCTCGTGTCGGGCACCGGATCGCGCAAGGGAATCTCCTGCCAGGCGAAGCGCGGCCGGCCCATGTCGACAGCGAAACGCCATTCGCCGCGCCGCCAGCATGCGAGCGGGCCGGCGGCCGTTTCGAGCATGAGCGCCTCGCGCTTCGTGCCGCGCAACAAATGCCAAGCGACGCAGCGTGTGCCATTGCCGCAGGCCCCCGCTTCCGAGCCGTCGCTGTTGTAGATGCGCATGAAGGCCTCGGTGCCGGGCGAGCGGGGATCGTGAAGCACCATGAGCTGATCGAAGCCGAGCCCCGCGGCGCGGCCAATCGCCCGCACCATGGGCGCGTCGGGCGTGCAAGAGGCGCCGCGCAGATCGAGAATCCCGATCACGTTGCCGAGACCGTTCATCTTTGTCAGCTGCCGGCCCGCCAAAGGATGCATAATCGCTCCATTCGTCTCAACCTGGCGTTCATATAGAAAGTTCGCTCCGCCCGCCAAGAATTTGTCCAACAATTGCCCGAGCAAGGGCGGCGCTGGAGCCAAAGCGGCCGTCGGCTGGCACGGCGCTGAGCAAGGAAATCTTCGATAGGACATTGGACGCTCAAAATTAGCCGCCGAAGCCAGGGAGGAATGGCTGATGACATGCATAGATTTAGGACGGCCCGGCGTCACCGGTCTGGCTTCGGCGATTTTCCTTGGCGTCGCCCTCTGTCTTGCGGCTCCGGCGCGAGCGGAAGATCACCCGACCCCCGCGCCGACATCGACGCCGACATCGACACCGGTGCCAGCCAAGCCTGCGCCTGCAACGCCAGTTTCGCCGGCACCTTCTGCGGCGCCCGCCACCCCGGCTTCTCCCAACCCCACCGATTCCGAGCGCAACATGCCCGGCGTGCCGAGCAATGCCGCCGCCCAGACCATGAATGTGGCGGCCAGACCGACGGCCATTCTGAGCGCCAAGACGAAATGGGACGACGCCTTCGCCTCGATCAAGGAGTTGCAGGCCAAGCTCGAGGCGGCGGTCGAGAAAGCCGGCCTCAAGCCCGCCGGCCGTCCGCTGACCGTCTTCACCCAGACGGATGATAACGGCTTCTCTTACGAGGCCATGCTGCCGCTCGCCGAAAAGCCGCCGGGCAAGACGGAATTATCCGACACGGTGACGCTCGGGTCCTCGCCTTCCGGCAAGGCGATGAAGTTTCAGCACCACGGCCCCTATAGCGACATTGATTCGACTTATGATCTCATCACCGCCTATCTTGATGAAAAGGGTCTCGAGGCGCAGGATTATTTCGTCGAGGACTATCAGACCGATCTGAAGAGCGCGGATGATCCCAATCTCGCTGTCGACATCTATATTTTTCTCAAATGAGGGGCAGGTGAGGGCGGCTTCTCCGCACGGCTAGAGCATCGGGCCCAAAAGTGGGAACCGGTTTTGGGATAATCCGATGCTCCAACAAAAGAATATGGCGGCGGTGCCGAGTTTATTTGAATGCACGCCGCTCCAGGCCGGGGCGCCTTGCCTCCTGGCCCAGCCTGTCTGAACCTATTGGCCGCCTCTACATCCCAATCCATGGAAAGCTCGAACCGGCGAGGATAGATCCGGCTGGCAGGAGGCCGCAGGATGGGGCAAGCTCGGCGGCAAGACGGGTTGCAGCAGAGCAAGTGGTGGCACGGCGGGGTTCTGCGGGTCGGAGGACCGGTGCCGCCACGCAGGCGCGGTCCGTGACGGCGTGAGGCGCATCATGAACTGGCGCGAATTCTGGAACGGCGGGCACGCGATCTATGTCAACGCACGCCACCGTCTCCTGTATTTCGAAACGGTCGCCAAGGATGTGGCGGCGCTGATTCCGGCGCCCGACGCCGTCGTGCTCGATTATGGCTGTGGCGAGGCCATGGCCGCGGGTCTTCTCGCTGCCGAATGCGGCCGCCTCTATCTCTATGACGGCGCGCCTAAGATCGAGGCCTCGCTCCGGCAGCGCTACGCCCATGCGGAGAAGATCATCGTGCTTTCGGAGGCGGCGCTGAAAGCCTTGCCGGACGGCTCCCTCGACATGGTCATCTGCAATGCGATCTTTCAATATTTGACCCGCGAGGAATGTCGCGCGCTCGTCGCCTTCGCCGCCAAGAAATTGAAGCTCGGCGGAAGGATTCTCGTCGGCGACGTGATCCCGCCGCATGTCGATGTCGTCGCCGATTCGCTGGCGCTTCTCGATTTCGCTTACCGCGGCGGATTTTTCCTGGCGGCCTTGCGCGGCCTCGCCCTCACATTCTTCTCCAAATATGGTCGCCTGCGCGCCCGTGTCGGGCTCACCACTTTCACGATTCCGGAGATGCTGCGGCTGTTGTCGATCGAAGGCTTCGAAGCGAGACGGCTCGATCAGAACATCGGCCATAACCGCGCCCGCATGACCTTCATCGGCAAGCGCCTGTGAGCTGCGTCCCGCTTTCGTGCCCCTTGAGGACGCAAGCGGCACAAACCTTGCTTTATCGTTGACCCCAGAAAGTTGGAACATATCCCGGAAAAATGCGCCCCACTTTTCCGGGATATGCGTGTTTGGCGCAGTCTCACGGGATCTCGATCGTCATGGCGACCGGTTACGACATCAAATATGCACGCGCGTTTTTCGGCCTGCCGGTGGAAGTGCGGCTCGCGAAACTCATCGACAATTCCTACGCGGATTGGACCAAGAACTGCAATGTCGGGGTCAGCCTCATCTATGCCAGTGCCTGCAAGATGATCGAAGGCGTGACCGAGAAGGTTCTCGAAGTCGATGAAGCGCATCTCGGCGATTTCGAGGTCTTCGCCTCGAGTACGGCGCACGAGGTCGAGACCGGCTATGATCTCTATAATCCGGATACGGGCGCGCTCGTCGCCATCAATACGAACGGCAATCCGGACGGCTATTTCTATATGCTCGAAACGGGCATTCGGGCGCTCAGCTGCGACGATGGCAAGTTCGAGCCGCGCTGGCTCGTGCCGGAAGGTCCGGCGGTCCGCGACCATCTCGTGCAGAAATATGGCCGCGTCTTTTCCGCCCAGTTGCGCTACTGGGTGCAGGATGTCGAGGATTACAGAGAGCGCTACGACGAATTCAAGGCTAGCATGGCCAAATTCCCCGATGTCATCATGGTCGAAAAGCAATTGACGGCGAAAATCCGCAAGAAGAACCGCTTCCGGCCGAAAAAGAAGGACGCGCTAGAGACCTTCGAGACGCCGGTCACGGCGATCGCGATCGGCCGCGAGCTTTAATCGTCATTGCGAGCCAACGGGTCCGGCCATTCAAGCACATCGGATATATCCGATGTGCCAAAGTGGCCGGACCCGTTGGCTCCTCGCAATGACGGGGCAAACCTAGGGCACGGACCGGCGAAAATTGATTTTCGGAATCGGCAAATATGGCACCCGTCTTTAAGGGCATGACCGGCAAGGACGTCGCCGCCGAATGCGGCTGTCACGCCGAGATCCTCAGCGATGGCGCGCGCGCCGTCTTGAGCCTGCTCGATCTCAAGACCAAGACCTGGAGCATGGCGATCGTCGACCCGGCCGAGCATTTGGCAAGCGATGCGGCCTGTGAATCCTGTGCGATCCGCGCCGCCGGACAACCCGAAGTGCAAGGCGCGGTGACCGAGGCCGCCGATGAAGAGTATTTCGAACGCTGCCTCGCGCTCGAAGACGAATTGAAGGGCGTGCCTGTCGGCGAGGTCGATGTCGACGACAAGGAAGACGACGACGACAATTCCTATCTGTAAAGCAGCTAGGTGCGGGCCGGAGGTCCGTGCTCCGGACCGCGGACCTCCGGTCCGCAGGCTCATGCCTTGATCGGGAAGTCGGTCTTTTTGAAAAGAGAGACCAACTGGACCCCACGGGCAGCGAGATTCTGAGCCGCGCCTTCCTGCCGATCCACCACAACGAAGGCACGGCGCACGGAGCAACTCGGATACTCCTCCTTCACGGCCTCGATGGTAGCGAGGATGGATTTTCCCGATGTCGCAACGTCGTCGGTGACGAGAACTTCCTCACCGACGCGGACATGACCATCGATGCGCTCGCGCGCCCCATGCGCCTTTGCAGCTTTGCGCACGAAGAAAGCATCGACGGGATAGTCCTTATAATGGCTTGCGACGGAAATCGCCGAAACGAGCGGCACCGCTCCAAGCTCGAGGCCGCCGACGCATCTAATTCCGTTGCGCCGCATATAGTCGATGACGATTTCGCCGATCAGGGCCGCGCCCTCGGGCAGCATCGTCGTCTGGCGAAGCTGGAACAGGTATTTGCTGGTCCCGCCGGATGTCAAAACAAAGTCGCCGATCTTCAATGATCTGTCTAAAATAATCTCGCGCAATCGATGCCAGCGTGGGTCATGCTGATCCAAGACCATATCGGCCTTTGCGTGATCATTTTGCTCGGTCGCTTGTGTCATCGATTTTGAGTCCAAAACATGTCTTGAGGTCGATCGCACTCTGAGCGTGTCGCGGACCAGAGGTCCGCACCAACGCGCGTGTCTCCATCCTCGAAGCCTCGCTCACGCCAGCTCCGCCGCGAGCCTGCGCATGAAGGCAATGCCCGCTTCGATCTGGGCGATCTCGATATATTCGTCCGGCTGATGCGCCTGATCGATCGAGCCGGGACCGCAGACGACGGCCGGAATGTCTGCGCGCTGAAACTGCCCGGCCTCGCTCGCAAAGGGCACGGTGATCGTCCGGTTGAGCTGAGCGAGTTTCAAGGCGAGCGTCTCGGCCGTTGAGCCCGGATCCGCCGCCAGCCCCGGCACTTCCGTCTCGGTGATGATCTCGATATGCGCCTTTTTGGCATGGCGGGTCAATTTCGGCGTCGCGATCATGTCCGCATAGTTTTGCAGATGCTTGAGCGCCAGATCTTGCGGCACATTCGGCAGGCCCCGGAATTCCCAATGGACGGCGCAGCGCTTGGCGAGAATATTGCGCGCCGTGCCGCCATGGATGATGCCGACATGGACGGTCGAACAGGGCGGATCGAAACGGCCTGATGGATCGCCCGCCGCCTTCAGCTCTTCGCCGAAACGATAGAGCTCGGCGACGAGCTCGCAGGCGGTCGCCACCGCATTGGCGCCGAGATACGGCTTGGCCGAATGCGCCTCATGGCCATGCACGATGGTGTGATAGGTCGCGACGCTCTTATGCGCATCGGCGACTTGCATCAGCGTCGGCTCGCCGACGAGCACGGCGGCAGGGCGTGGCAGATCATGGCCGAGGCGCGCGATCGTATCGAGCGGCCCTTGGCAGGTGATTTCCTCGTCATAGGTCAGGAGAATATGGATCGGCCGCGCGAGCCTCGCGCGCTGAAACTCCGGGATCATGGCCAAACAAATGGCGTCGAAGCCCTTCATGTCGCAGGTGCCGCGGCCATAGACGCGGCCCGCGGCGCGGCGCAAGGTGAAAGGATCGGAGCTCCAGCTCTGGCCTTCGGCGGGCACGACATCCGTATGGCCGGAAAGCACCACGCCGCCGTCGAGTTTGGGGCCGATCGTCGCGAAGAGTGCGGCCTTGTCGCCCTCTCGGTTGGGGACTTTCACATAATCGACGTCAAGGCTCGCGAGATAGGCTTCGACATCGGCAACGAGCGCGAGATTGGATTTCGAGCTCTCGGTATCGAAGCCGATGAGCCTTTCCAGAATGGCGAGCGTCGCCGCGAGCCGCTCATCCGGCCCGCTGGCGCCAAAAAGAGACATGATGGGTCTCCAGGACGACCGATTGCAAAAGGCCCTGCGGCTCAGTTCAGGACCCGCGGCGCATAGGGCGAATCGAGCGAGAATACCGGAATTTCGGCCTCGAAGACGTCGCCCTTTTCGTTCACCATGCGATAGCTGCCGCACATGATGCCGGAAGGCGTGCTCAGCGGGCAGCCCGACGTATAGCGGAAGCTTTCGCCCGGCTTCAGGACCGGCTGCTCGCCGACGACGCCGGGGCCGCGCACTTCTTCGAGCCGCCCATTGGCATCGGTGATCTTCCAATGCCGCGCGGTCAATTGAACCGTGAGATCGCTCTGGTTCGCGATTTCGACCGTATAGGCCCAGAAAAATGTTGCTTCGTCGGCGTCCGACCGTTCCGGCACGAATTCCGTCAGGACGGTGATTTCAATATCTTGAGTTACGCGGCTGTACATGAGCTTGTCTGCGCTCTTGAAATGGCATGGAAACTGTTGATGCCACTTTAGCACAGAGCCGCGTTCGAGCGCAAAAATCCCGCTCTGCACGGCGCCGGATCGCAGGTGCAGCGGATGCCGCTTCAGCCGAGCGGACAACGGCCGGGACAGGCTCCGGCACGTCGGTCCTTTTTCCCGCTGCCATTGCAGCCGTCATCGCGCCAGAACTTTGATCTCGTCGAATGTGGCGGCCATTTCTTCGAGGCTCACATCCTCGGCCCGGCTCGCCGCCAGCGGATCCTCCCCCGCGGTCCAGGCCTCGATCACATCCGCCTGCAGCGCGATGGCGAGAGCCGGGACGAATTCATGGATCGCCCAGGCAAGCCCGGCCTCGCGCAAGGCCGATTGCATCGCATTCTGGACATAGGAGCGCAGGAGATGATGCGGCTTTGAAATCGGCACCGCGCCGGCCTCTCCCGCGATCGCGGCGCGGCAGGCTTCTTCATCGAAGGACGCGTGGCCGCGGCAGGCGAGCGGCCGCAGCTCGTAGATGACGCAATGACCGTCGACGATGAATGGACATGGCCGCGCCAGCGCCAAATATTCGGCATCATCGAGCCGGCCCATTTCGGCGGCCGCTTCGATCCTTTGCCGCAGGATGCGGCCGAAGGGCGGCATGGTCGCCGCGATCTTGCGCAGATGCGCGGCGACGATCAGGATCTCCGGCGCCGTCGCCGTGACCCGCAGCGTGCAACAGGCGGCACAGCCGCCGCGGCAGGCAAGCGCCGCTTGGCCTTCGCATTGCCGGGCGACATTGTCTTCGAAAATCTCGAAAACCTGCCGCATTAGTGCGGCGGCGAGATCGGGCGCGCCGCGCTCTTGCGCCAGAATGGCGCCGAAATCGCGCTGCAATGCGAGAAAGAAGCCGAGCGGATGCGCCGGATCGAAACTAGTCATGCTGACCGACGCCCATCAGCCCATCCATTTCGGCCTGCCATAGGTTGGCGCCAACGCTATTCCCTTTTATATATAGCACGCTCCGTGGCCCTGCGCCACAGCGGTTCTCCCCGTCACACAGATTCATGCGTCGGGATCATCATTGGCCGGCTTTCGGCCAAGGCCAGCGGCCTCGAAGCCCGCACCAGCATCGGCCTTAGAGCACCCGCTGCTTTGAGGCATCTCAATATCTTTCCTTTCCTTCCGGCGCATGTCCAGGGGCGCGACGAGGGTTAGCCGTGCAGCAGCGAACGGAATTTTACAAATACGGCGTTTTCGCCCGGCGCATGCTGTCTTGGCGCGATCTCGTCGCGGCCCTCGTCGTGTTCACTCTCCTTGTCCTTCTCGGCCTCGGATTGCGTCAGATGATGGCGCCTGTCGCCTCCGCAATGCCGGGGAACATATCGTTGTCGCCCTGGGCTCTTCCCGCCTATACCTTACGCACGACTTTGCGCATGTTCATCGCGCTTGCCGCCTCGCTTTTCTTTACGTTCACTTATGCGACTTTGGCGGCGAAGAACCGGCGCGCCGAAATGGTGCTCATTCCGCTTCTCGACGTTCTGCAATCCGTGCCGGTTCTCGGCTATCTCTCGTTCACCGTCGTCTTTTTCGTGTCGCTGTTTCCGGGCTCCGTCCTCGGGCCGGAGTTCGCCGCGATCTTTGCCATTTTCACGAGCCAGGCCTGGAACATGGCCTTCAGCTTCTATCAGACGCTCCGCACCGTTCCGCTCGACATCGACGAGGCGAGCCGCGCCTTTCGCTTTTCCGCTTGGCAGAGGTTCTGGCGGCTCGAAGTGCCTTTCGCCATGCCGGGCCTCATCTGGAACATGATGATGTCGATGTCGGGCGGCTGGTTCTTCGTCGTGGCTTCCGAGGCGATTTCCGTCGGCAACATCAGTTATACGCTGCCGGGCGTCGGCTCCTATGTCGCCAAGGCAATCGCCGAGCGCGACCTGCATGCGGTCTTCTATGCGATCGTCGCCATGACGATCGCGATTCTCCTCTATGATCAGCTGCTGTTTCGGCCGCTCGTCGCCTGGAGCGACAAGTTCCGCGCCGAGCAGACGGCGGCGCAAGTCGTGCCGAAAAGCCTGGTGCTCGATCTGTTTCGACGCTCCACGTTCATGCGCCGTCTCGGCGCGCCGATCGGCTCCGCGCTGGATTTCATCGTGCGGCAACGTTTCACGCCCTTCGCGTGGGTTCCGCGCCCGAGCCATCCCGTTTTGCCGCAGCGCGCCGGAGATATGGTCTGGTTCGCATGCATGGCGGCCGCCACCATCTATATCGTCCTGCAGCTCCTGCATTTCATCGCGCCGACGCTGACCTGGCATGATGTCCAAATTGTCGTCAGCAACGGAGTCTTGACGCTGTTTCGCGTCGCGGTTCTCATCGTGCTTGCGACTTTGATCTGGGTGCCGATCGGCGTGCAGGTGGGCCTGCGACCGAAGCTGGCGGAGAAGGTCCAGCCGGTGGCGCAATTTCTTGCCGCCTTCCCGGCCAATCTCCTCTTCCCTGTGGCGGTCGTGCTCATCGTCCATTTCTCTGCCGACCCGGCCATCTGGCTGCCGCCGCTGATGATCCTCGGCACCCAGTGGTACATTCTCTTCAACGTCGTTGCCGGCACCACGGCCTATCCGAGCGATTTCAAGGAAGCCGCGGCGACCTTCCACATCCATGGCTGGCGCTGGTGGCGCGATGTGATGCTGCCCGGCATATTCCCCTATTATGTCACCGGGGCGATCACCGCAGCCGGCGGGGCCTGGAATGCGAGCATCGTGGCCGAAGTCGTGAGCTGGGGCGATACCAAGCTCGATGCCGGCGGGCTCGGCGCCTACATCGCGCATATGACGACGGCCGGTGATTTTCCGCGCATCGCGCTCGGCATCGCGGTGATGTCCGCCATGGTGGTCTCAATGAACCGGCTCATCTGGCGGCCGCTCTATGCTTATGCCGAACGCCGTACGCGGCTCGATTGAGGAGCAATGATGGATAAAGCCGCAAAAGCCGCCGTCCTCGATCTCCATGATGTCAGAAAGGACTTCGCCAAGCCCTCGGGTGAACCCCTGCCCGTGCTCCAGGACATCAATGTTACCCTCCGCGAGGGCGAAATTCTCGGCCTGCTCGGCCGTTCCGGCTCGGGCAAATCGACCTTAATTCGGATCGCCGCCGGGCTCCTTGCGCCGAGTGCGGGCGAGGTCACCTACCGCGGCCAGAAAGTCGACGGGCCGGCGGAAGGGATCGCCATTGTCTTCCAGACCTTTGCGCTGTTTCCCTGGCTCACTGTGCAGGAAAATGTCGAGGCGAGCCTCGATGCACTCGGGATCGATCGGAAGGAGACGCGGCGCCGGGCGATGGCTGCCATCGATCTCATCGGCCTCGACGGCTTTCAAGCCGCCTATCCGCGCGAACTTTCCGGTGGCATGCGCCAGCGCGTCGGCTTTGCCCGCGCCCTCGTCATCGATCCGAATGTCTTGTTGATGGACGAGCCCTTTTCCGCCCTCGACGTGCTGACGGCCGAAACGCTGCGGACGGATTTGCTCGATCTGTGGACAAGTCACCGGCTGCCGACGAAAGCGATCCTCATCGTGACCCATAATATCGAGGAGGCCGTGCTTCTCTGCGACCGCATCCTCGTCCTGTCCTCCGATCCCGGACGCATCGCCGCCGAGATTCCCGTCACCTTAGCGCAACCGCGCGACCGGCTCGATTCGAGTTTTCGCGATATCGTCGACGAGATCTACGCGATTCTGACATCGCGCTCGCTTGCCGCCATCAGCGCCCATAAGGACATGCATGGCGGCATGGTTCATCCTTTGCCCCGCGCCTCGATCAACCGGATCTCGGGCCTCATCGAGAGCTTGGCGCGGCCGCCCTGCGACGGCAGAGCGGAGCTTGCCAAGCTCCGCCACATGCTCAATCTGCAGCTCGACGAACTCTTTCCCACGGCGGAGGCGTTGCATATTCTCGAATTCGCCGAATTGAAAGCGGATACGCTCACTTTGACGGCCGCAGGCCATGTCTTTGCCGAGGCCGACACCGAGGAGCGCAAACGAGTCTTCAAGGAACATCTGTTGAATTTTGTCCCGCTCGCCGGCCATATCAAACGCATTCTCGACGAGCGCGCCGGCCACAGCGCGCCGAAGCTGCGCTTCGAGACCGAGCTTGAAGATCATCTGAGCCGCAGTGACGCCGAGAAGACCTTCCGCGTCATCATCGACTGGGGCCGTTACGCCGAGCTCTTCACCTATGACGACCGCCGGCAAAGCCTCGTCGCGCTGTGAGCCGGCCAATGAGCGTCTCGCCAATGAGCATCCGGCAATGAACGCACCGCAGCTGTTTCCGGTTCGCGTCTATTACGAGGACACGGATTTCTCCGGGGTCGTCTATCACGCCTCCTATCTGCGCTTTCTCGAACGCGGCCGGACCGAATTTTTGCGCGCGCATGGCATTCATCACACCTCGCTGTTCGACGCGGGAGCCGGCGCCCCTTTCGCTTTCGCCGTGCGCAAGATGAGCATCGAATTCCTGAAGCCCGCGCGCATGGACGAAGAGCTCACCATCGAAACCCGCATCGCCAAAATCGGCGGCGCCTCGATCGAAATGGCCCAGCGCATCCTGCGCGGTGAAGAACCGTTGGTCGTGGCGCAAGTCCGCGTCGCCGCCGTCGCGGAGGGCCGGGCGCAACGGCTGCCGCAGGCGATCCTCGCCAAACTCGCGAGCGCCTAGAGCATCCCGCTTTCAAGCGAAATCGCTTGAAAGCGGATAAGAGGCTCAAGATTCAAAATGCTAGAGCATCGTTCAAGCGCAAAACCGCTTACACTTTTGCGCACGATGCTCTAGTGGCCTCTATCGCGGCGGCGCGCAGGCTTGCGCCGTCCCGCCGCCTTGCGCCCGCGCAGTCTCCGGCGCAGTGTAGGCTTGCCATCACAGCCCAAGACCTGTCCCCGGGAAGCCGCCAAGCTTCTCCGGCGGAAGTTCTGAGTCTTTGACATCGAGCTGATTTTTGCGATCACGCGCGAGCGTGTCGCGTGATGGCGATCGGCACCAAAGGAGAACGCCTGATGTATCATTTCCGTCGTGGCCGCGGCGCCGGCCTCGCGCTCGCTCTCGCTCTTATCCCGAGCTTCGCCTTTGCCGGCGCCCGATTGCTGGCGAGTAGCGAAGATTGGCAACCCTCCATGCCCCTGATCAAGGTTGCCGAGAGCTCGGCCGCGCCGGCGGTCGATGTGGATGGCCTGAAGATCGAGACCGCATGGGCGCGGGCGACTCCGCCAGGCGCCAAGGTCGGCGCCGGGTTCCTCACCATCGTCAATACGACGAAGGCGCCTGACCGGCTGGTCGGCGCCTCGGCCCCGGCTGCAGCGGCCAAAGTGGAGATTCATGAGACGATCATGAGCGACCATGTCGCACGCATGCGCGCGGCCGTGGGC
Organism: uncultured Alphaproteobacteria bacterium; assembly: GCA_963704745.1. GTDB lineage: Bacteria > Pseudomonadota > Alphaproteobacteria > Rhizobiales > Beijerinckiaceae > Methylovirgula. The sequence goes on along the minus strand of OY969936.1, from coordinate 525,823 downwards.
GGCCTTGCCATTCCGCCCGGCGCGACGGTGACGCTGAAGCCGGGCTCCTATCACATGATGTTCGTCGGTCTCAAAGCCCCCTTCGTAAAGGGCGAGCGCATCAAAGCGACGCTCGATTTCGAAAAAGCCGGCAAAGTCAATGTCGAATTCACGGTCAAGGGCGTCGGCGCCGGGGCGCCACAGGAAATGCATATGCACTGAGGAAAGCGGCCAAGGAACGACATTGGCGCCGTCGCGATTGCCGCGGCGCCACCGGCCGGTAACTTTGTGTCAACCTGAAAGGCGGCTTAACTCAGACGACGGCATTAAAGCCATCGGATCTGCCGAAAAGCCCAAGAAATGACGGAATTCCGGGACAGGTGTTCAAAGCCGCCATTCGGAAGTCTGCGCCAGGCATCGGGATTTCGGTGTTGCGAGTGGACGGGGACCGGGAACGTAGGCCGCGCTCGCCGCGACTCGATGCGGCGAGACTGCCTGCCGCCCATTTTGCAAGGACCAAAGAAATGAATCCTGCCGACATCGCCGCATCCGCAGCGGCCGCATCTGCGGCAGCCGCGCCCGTAGCGGAAGTCTCGCTCTTGAGCATGTTTTGGACGGCGCAACTGGCTGTCAAATTCGTCATGCTGGGGCTGCTCTGCGCCTCGATCTGGTGCTGGGCCATCATCATCAACAAAGCGATTTTGTTCACGAAATTTCAAAAAGCCATGGACCGGTTCGAGCAGGTCTTCTGGTCCGGCACCTCGCTCGAGGAGCTCTATACGACATTGTCGGCGCGGCCGACGAGCGGCATGGCGAGCCTCTTCGTCGCCGCGATGCATGAGTGGAAGCGCTCGGTGCAGACGGCGAGCGGTTCCTTCATGGGGCTTCAGGCGCGCATCGAGAAAGTGCTCGACGTGTCGATCTCTCGCGAAGTCGAAAAGCTCGAGTTGAATCTTATCGTGCTCGCGACCGTCGCCTCCGCCGGCCCTTTCGTCGGCCTGTTCGGCACGGTCTGGGGCATCATGCATTCGTTCAGCTCGATCGCCGCCTCGCGCAATACCTCGCTCGCCGTGGTGGCGCCTGGCATCGCCGAAGCGCTGTTGGCCACGGCCATCGGCCTCTTCGCGGCGATTCCGGCGCTCATCGCCTACAACAAGCTGCAGGGCGACGTCGCCAAGAAGCAGGCGCGTCTGGAAGGATTTGCGGATGAATTCTCCTCGATCCTGTCGCGGCAGATCGATCAGCATGCCGTCCGCGACCGTGCAGCCTGACGGCGGCGCGCGCCACAGCGCGGATGACGCTTTGTCTGGTGACGCGCTGCGCCAAGAGCGTCGCGCCCAAAATAGCGGCGCCCAAGACAGGGCGGTTCGATTTTCCGTGCAAGCCGGCGTTCGCGCAATGCGGAGGACAAAATGGGAATGAGCGCAGCGCAGGCGCGCAAGGGCGGCAGACGCGGCAGCCGTCGCGGCGTGCCGCGCTATGCGGCCATGGCCGAGATCAATATGACGCCCTTCATCGACGTCATGCTGGTCCTTCTGATCATCTTCATGGTCGCGGCGCCGCTGCTCGCGACCGGCGTGCCGATCGATCTGCCGCATACCAAGGCGGCGGCGCTCAACATCGAGCAGAAGCCGGTGTCGGTCGCGATCGATGAAAAGGGCGCCATCTTCGTCATGGACGACCCGGTGCCGATCGACAAGCTCGCCGACAAATTGAAGGAGGTAGCGCATGACGGATTCGACCAGCGGGTCTATGTGCGGGGCTCCAATGAGGTGAATTACGGCAGGATCGCGGAGGTCATGTCGATCATCACCACGGCCGGCTACAAGAAGGTCGCGCTGGTCACCGAGCCGGCCAAGAATTGAGCCGGCAAGAATTGAGCAGCCGAGAATTGAGCAGCAATGTCGCTTTCGGAAAAACCCGGCCTCGTCGTGTCGAGCGCAGCCCATGCCGCGCTGCTCGCTGCGACCTTGCTGTCGTTGTCCCGGACGCCGAAGCTCCAGGATGCGCAAGAGACGATTCCGATCGAGATGGTGAGCGCATCGGACGTGAATCAAATCATGCGCGGCGACAAGACCGCAAAGCAAGTCCAGCCCAAGCAAAGGGCCGACAAGATCGCCGACACGACCGAGATCAAGCCGAAGCCGCCGCTCGCCGAGGCCAAGCGCGACGTGCCGACGCCGCCATCGCCCGACAAGAAACTGGCCGACCCGGGCGAAGCGGACAAAGCGCCGCCGAACCCGCAGCAGGCGGCGGTCCTGCCGCCGCTGCGACCGGAGGAGGCGAAGCCGGCAGCCGCCAAGCCCGAGGCCAAGCCGGACGTCAAGCCGCCGCCCGAGCAGGCCGACGCGAGCGAGCCGCTGCCCGTGCCGCGGCCGAAGATCGATCCCCCGAAAAAGGCGGAAAAAAAGGAAGAGGCGAAGAAGCAGGAGCCGAAATTCAAATTGGATCAGATCGCGAAATTGCTCGACAACAAAAAGTTCAAGCTTCCGCCGAAACCGGCCAAACCGAAGTCGGGCGATGAAAACCCGGATCGGCAGCGCAAATTCGATGTCGATGACATCAGCCGGCTGTTGAGCCATGAGGATCCGCAACGCAAAGCCGCGACGAACCGGCAACTCGAGCAGCTTGCCTCGCTCGGCTCACCGACCGCTTCGGCGCCGCGCATGTCGCCGTCGCTGATGGCGCAGATGGAGGGCTGGTTCCAGGATCGCTTCCGCGGCTGCTGGACGCAGCCGATCAGCATTCCGCCCGGCCCCAAATATGTGCCGATGATCCGGGTACCTCTAAACCTCGATGGTTCGCTTGCCGGCGAGCCGACTTTGCTCAACCCGCCGAGCGATCCGGCCTGGCGGCCGCTCGCCGAAAGCGCCATGAGGGCGATTCACGAATGCGATCCTCTCCCGGTTCCTGCCCAATTCAAGCCCTATTACGATGAATGGAGCGGCCGAATCGTTCGTTTCAACGACGATGCTTTGTGACGCCTCAGGCATGCGGCAGACAGCTTCTCCACGGTCATGTCATCACGGCGGTTCAGACTGCCGATCTCTTCGATTCGAGCCAACGTGAAAACCATGCTTGCATCCATCACGCGACGGTCCGCCTGCGGGCTCCTTCTCGGCGCAACCTCCGGCGTCGCCTTTTTGCGGTCGAGTCTGGCGCAAGACCGCTATTTCGAGGTGCGGCCCGGCGCCGAATTCAAGCCGGTCACCGTCGCCGTGACGCAATTTGCCGGCGATCCCGCCGCGGCGCTGGTCACCGGCATCATCACCAATAATTTCAACCGCTCGGTCTTTCTCGCCCCGATCGACCCGAAGACCTTCGTCGACCATCCGAGCAATCCGGACGTGCCGCTGCAGATGGCGTCGTGGAAGGCAATCAACGCCCAATTCGTCGTCACCGGCCGCGCCATGGCGGGCGCCAACGGCAGGCTGCAGACCGAGTTCCGGCTGTGGGACGTTTCGGCCGGCAATCAGGTCGCCGGCCAGCAATATGTCACCGACCCCAACAACGCACGGCGGGTCGCCCATATCATTTCCGATGCCATTTTCAGCCGCATCACCGGGGAGAAGGGCTTTTTCGACACCCGCATTGTCTTCGTCGATGAAACGGGTCCGCGCATCCGCCGGCGCAAGCGGCTTGCGATCATGGATCAGGACGGCGCCAATGTGCGTTATCTGACCCGCGGCGACGAGCTCGTCGTCACGCCGCGCTTTTCGCCCTCGTCGCAAGACGTCACCTATATGTCCTTCGGCGTGTCCGATCCCAGAGTTCTGCTGCTCAATATCGAAACCGGACAGCGCGAAGTCGTCGGCAATTTTCCGGGGATGACTTTCGCGCCGCGTTTCTCCCCGGATGGGCAGAAAGTCATCATGTCGCTGTCGGAGGCGGGCGTCTCGAATCTCTACGCGATGGATTTGCGTTCGCGCACGACGACGCGACTGTCCAACTCGACCGCGATCGACACCTCGCCGTGCTATTCTCCGGATGGCTCGCAAATCGTTTTCGACTCCGACCGCGGCGGCAATCAGCAGCTCTATGTCATGCCGGCAACGGGCGGTGCCGCGCAGCGCATCTCCTTCGGGGAAGGAACCTATTCCACGCCGGTCTGGTCGCCGCGGGGCGATTTCATCGCCTTCACGAAACAGGAGAAGGGCATGTTCGCCATCGGCGTGATGAAGCCGGACGGATCGGGCGAACGCATCTTGACCGAGGGCTTCCACAATGAAGGGCCGACCTGGGCGCCGAATGGCCTTTTCCTGATGTTCTTCCGTGATCCGGGCGGCGAGGCCGGCCCGAAGATCTATATGCGGGATCTGTTCGGCCGCGCCGAATTCTTGGTGCCGACGCCGTCTTATGCCTCCGATCCCGCCTGGGGACCGCTGTTGGGGTAAGGTGCGCGCTTATCCTTCCCCTGAAAGGGGAAGGTGGCAGCGCTGCGTAGCAGCGCTGACGGATGGGGCCCCACCCGGCGGCTGCGCCGCCACCCTCCCCTGAAGGGGAGGGATCAGCACGGTCGTCACATCCCAGCTTTCACCGCCTCGAGCACCGCATCGCCCATTTGCGCGGTGGAAACGGATTTTTGCGCATCGCCCTTGATGTCGGCCGTGCGCAGGCCTTTGGCCAGCACCGCGGCGATCGCCGTCTCGATCTTGTCGGCAAGCTCGATAAGGCCGAAGGAATAGCGCAGCGCCATGCCGAAGGAGCCGATCATAGCGATCGGATTGGCGAGCCCCTTGCCGGCGATATCGGGCGCCGAGCCATGGACGGGCTCGTAGAGCGCCTTTCGATGCCCCGTCTTTGCATCGACCGCGCCGAGCGAAGCCGAAGGCAGCATGCCGAGCGAGCCGGTCAGCATGGAAGCGACATCGGAGAGGATGTCGCCGAAGAGATTGTCGGTGACGATCACATCGAACTGCTTCGGCCGCCGCACGAGCTGCATGCCGCAGGCGTCCGCCAGCTGATGCTCGAGCGCGACATCGGGAAATTCGCGGCTGTGCAGGTCGATGATCACCTCGCGCCAGAGCACGCCGGATTTCATCACATTGTGCTTTTCGCAGGAGGTCACTTTGTTGCGGCGCTTGCGCGCCAACTCAAAAGCGACGCGGCCGATGCGCTCGATCTCGTAAGTCTCATAGACCTGCGTATCGACGGCGCGCTTCTGGCCGTTGCCGAGATCGACGATCTCCTTCGGCTGGCCGAAATAGACGCCGCCGGTCAATTCGCGGACGATCATCATGTCCAGCCCGTCGACGAGCTCGCGCTTCAGCGAAGAGGCGTCGGCCAAGGCCGGATAGCAGATGGCCGGGCGCAGATTGGCGAAAAGGACCAGGTCCTTGCGCAGCCGCAACAGGCCCGCTTCGGGGCGCAGATCATAAGGCACGCCATCCCATTTCGGGCCGCCGACCGCGCCGAAGAGGATCGCATCGGCGGCATTGGCGCGCGCCATGTCGGCTTCGCTGATCGCCGTGCCATGGGCATCATAGGCGGCGCCGCCGACGAGGCCACGCTCGATCTCGAAACGGGCGATGCCTTGCTTGGTGAAGAAGGCGGCGAGTTTCTCGACCTCGGCCATGACTTCCGGGCCGATGCCGTCGCCAGGAAGGACGAAGAGTTTGTAGGATGACATTTTGGCTCCTGCTTTTTGGGTCTTTAAGCAGGTCGGGCGGCAGGCGGCAAGATGGGGAATTCGCTCCACCTCAGGGGAACCGCGTCATGCGCGGACTTGATCCGCGCATCCAGGCACTAATGATCGGCATAGCCGCACGTCGGCAATCGTCTTTACGCGGCCACCACGTTCCTGGATGCGCGGCTCAAGCCCGCGCATGACGGCCGAGCAATTTAACTTTATTCTGCGCCCATGGGTGGCTTTGTTTATATCATGAGCAACAAACGCGATGGAACGCTTTATATCGGCGTGACAAGTAATCTATCGCGCCGCATCCATGAGCACCGCGAAGAGCTGACGGAAGGCTTTACAAGCCGCTAGGGTCTTCATCGTCTCGTCTATTACGAAAGCTTCGATGACGTCCGTGCGGCCATTCAGCGCGAGAAAACCTTGAAACATTGGCCGCGCGTCTGGAAGCTCGCTCTGATCCAGGAAATGAACCCCGATTGGGCTGATCTTTACGAGACACTGAACTGGTAGCGCGTCATGCGCGGACTTGATCCGCGCATCCAGGCGCTAATCGAGGGTTTGTTTCGTCGCCTTGCCCCTGTTTCGAGCGTCGGCATTCTCATCCCGTTTCAGCAACCGCGTTCCTGGATGCGCGGATCAAGTCCGCGCATGACGGCGACGTTCTCCCTCACGCCGCCGCAAGCTGCCGCAGCACATAAGGCAAAATCCCGCCGTTCTTAAAATATTCGAGCTCGTCCTCCGTCGCGATGCGACAGAGCAGCGGGACGGATTTGACGCTGCCGTCCGAATATCTGATCTCCGCTTCCATCATCTGGCGCGGCTTTAGCCCTTCGCTGAGCCCCTTGATCGTCACCTGCTCGTCGCCTTTGAGCTGAAGAGTCTTCCAGCTCGTGCCGGGCTCGAAAGTCAAGGGCAGCACGCCCATGCCGACGAGATTGGAGCGATGGATGCGCTCGAAACTTTCGGCGATCACCGCACGGACACCCAAGAGCTTCGTGCCTTTCGCGGCCCAGTCGCGCGACGAGCCATTGCCATATTCGGCACCGGCGAAGACGACCAGCGGCACGCCCTCCGCCTGATATTTCATCGCCGCATCATAGATCGACATGTCTTCGCCGTCCGGCCAATGTTTCGTTATGCCGCCTTCCGGCACAGTGCCGTCCTGCTTGGCGAGGATGAAATTCTTGATCCGTATATTGGCGAAAGTGCCGCGCATCATGATCTCATGATTGCCGCGCCGCGTGCCATATTGATTGAAATTCGCCTGCGGCACTTGCCGCTCCAGCAGAAACTGCCCGGCCGGCGAGGCGGCCTTGATCGAGCCGGCGGGCGAAATATGATCGGTCGTGATCTTGTCGCCGAAGAGCGCGAGAATGCGCGCCTCGACAATGTCCTTCACGGGCTCCGGCTCTTTCCTGATGCCTTCGAAATAGGGCGGGTTCTGCACATAGGTCGAGCCTATGTCCCAGCGATAGGTCTCGCCCGCCGGCGCCTTCACCTTGCGCCAATGCGCATCGCCCTCGAAGACATTGGCATAGCGCGCCTTGAAAATCTTCTTGGTCACGAATTTGGAGATGAAGGCCTCGATCTCTTCGCTCGTCGGCCAGATCTCGCGCAGATAGACGGGCCGGCCTTTCTTGTCGAAAGCAAGCGGCTCGTTGGTGAGGTCCTTCGTCACCGTGCCGGCGATCGCATGGGCGACGACGAGCGGGGGCGAGGCGAGATAATTCGCCTGGACATCGGGGCTCACTCTACCTTCGAAATTGCGGTTTCCCGAGAGCACCGCCGCGGCAACGAGGCCGCGCTCATTGATGATCCTGGAGATCTCTGCCGGCAGTGGCCCACTATTGCCGATGCAGGTCGTGCAGCCGAAACCGACGAGATTGAAACCAAGCTTGTCGAGATCTTTTTGCAGGCGCGAATTCGCCAGATATTCGGCGACGACCTGGCTGCCCGGCGCGAGCGATGTCTTCACCCAAGGTTTGACGGAAAGCCCTTTGGCGAGCGCATTGCGGGCGAGAAGCCCGGCGCCGATCAGCACATTGGGATTGGATGTGTTGGTGCAGGAAGTGATCGCCGCAATGACGACATCGCCATGGCCGAGATCGTAATTTTTGCCTTCGACCGGATAACGGGTCTCGGCATCTTCCGTTTTCTTATATTCGCTCGCGAGAGCCGTCTTGAAGCCCTGGCCGACGGCTTCGAGCGGCAGGCGGCCTTCCGGTCGTTTCGGGCCGGCCATTGAGGGCACGACGCTTTGAAGATCGAGTTCGATCACATCCGTGAAGATCGGATCTTCCGTCGCCTCGGTGCGGAACAGACCTTGCGCCTTGGCATATTTCTCGACAAGAGCAAGCCGGCTCGGCGTGCGGCCCGAGGTCTCAAGATAATGCAAGGTCTCGTCGTCGACGGGGAAGAAGCCGCAGGTCGCGCCATATTCCGGCGCCATATTGGCAATGGTGGCGCGATCGGCGAGCGAGAGATGGCCGAGGCCGGGACCGAAAAATTCGACGAATTTGCCGACGACGCCATGCTTGCGCAGCATTTGGGTGACGGTCAACACGAGATCGGTCGCGGTGACGCCCTCTTTCAATTCGCCCATGAGCCTGAAGCCGACGACTTCCGGCAGCAGCATGGAAAGCGGCTGGCCGAGCATGCAGGCTTCCGCTTCGATGCCACCGACGCCCCAGCCGAGCACCGACAGCCCGTTGACCATGGTCGTATGCGAATCGGTACCGACGAGCGAATCGGGATAGGCGATTTCGACCGTTTCCGCCTTGCCGCGTGCCGGCTTATGCTTTTCCTTCCGCGTCCAGACGGTCTGGGCGAGATATTCGAGATTGACCTGATGGCAGATGCCGGTGTCGGGCGGCACGACGCGGAAATTGTCGAAGGCGCTCTGGCCCCATTTCAAGAAGCGATAGCGCTCGCCATTGCGCTCATATTCGAGATCGACATTGGTCTTGAACGCTTTGGCTGTGCCGAAGGCATCGACGATCACCGAATGATCGATGACGAGATCGACAGGCACGAGCGGATTGATCTTCTGCGGATCGCCGCCGAGCGTGGTCATCGCATCGCGCATGGCGGCGAGATCGACGACGGCCGGCACGCCGGTGAAATCCTGCATCAGGACACGCGTCGGCCGAAACGCGATTTCGCGCTCGGCCTTGCCTCTATTGACGAGCCATTCGGCAGTCGCCTGAATGTCCTCCTTGGTGACCGAGCGTCCATCCTCGAAGCGCAACAGATTTTCGAGCAGCACTTTCATCGAGAAAGGCAGTTGCGAAATGCCGGCGAGCCCGTTCTTCTCGGCCGTCTTGAGCGAGAAATAATGATAGGTCTTGGCTCCGACATTGAGCTTTTTCCGGCATTTGAAACTGTCGAGCGACGCCATAATCACGCCCTGAATAGGTGGGGAAAGAAGGGATGCCGGCTTATAGAGAATTTTGCGAGCCGCCGCCACACGGCCAAAGGGCGCAGCGAGGCGCGGCAAGAATTGATCGGGTTTCATCCTTATGCATGATTTTGGCATTCCACTGGCCGGCATGATGGCGGACTTCCGCTCGAGCGGCAGCTGCGCTAGAGGATGTCTTGGACGAGTTGAAAGACCCCTCCGATAAATAACATGCTTCAGATTTGGGTCTGTTGACACTCGACCGATGAGCCGCACAGGAGGCGGCGCTTTACCCTCCCCCTTGTGGGGAGGGTCGGACCGCGCGAGCGGTCCGGGGTGGGGGTCAGCAAATTTAGCGGCCAAGTCGAGGACAATGCCGACCCCCACCCCTTACCCCTCCCCACAAGGGGGAGGGGAAATGCGCTGACGAACACATCCCATGCAGATCGAGGCCTCGGCTCTCGCCATCGAACGCGGCGGCCGCATCATCTTCACCAATATAGGATTTCGCCTCGGCGCCGGTGAGGCGCTTCTGGTGACAGGACCCAATGGCGCCGGCAAATCGAGCCTCTTGCGGGCGCTCGCCGGGCTGCTGCCGCTCGCAAAAGGGCGGATCGCGGTCGCGCCGGAGGGCGGCCGGCTGGCGGAGCTTTGCCATTATGTCGGCCATGACGATGCGCTCAAGCCGAGCCTGACGGTCACTGAAAATCTCGAATTTTGGGCGGCGCTTCTGGCCAGCGGAGCGGGTGTTGCCGGCGATCGCGCGACAAAAATCGAGGCGGCGCTGACGCGGCTCGGCCTGGCCAGGATCGCCGATCTGCCCGCCGCCTATCTCTCCGCTGGGCAGAAGCGCCGCGCCGCGCTCGCCAGGCTCCTTGCCGTCCATCGTCCGCTCTGGCTGCTCGACGAGCCGGCGACGGCGCTCGATGCCGCCTCGCAAAAAGTGCTCGGCGGCATGCTGGCGGCGCATCTCGACGAAGGCGGCATGATCATCGCCGCGACCCATGCGCCGCTCGGGCTTCCCGCGCGCGAACTCGCTCTTGGCGCCGCCGCATGAAAAAAGCCCGCGGTTCCTCGAGCCTCGGCGCTCTGCTCATGCGCGAATTGCGGATCGGCCGGCGCATCGGCGGCGCGGCCAGCATGGGCGTCGTCTTCTTCCTCTGCCTCGTCACCATCACGCCTTTTGCGATCGGCCCCGATCTCAAGCTTCTGGCGCGCATCGGCCCGGCGATCCTCTGGATCGCGGCGCTGCTCGCGACTTTGCTAGGCCTCGACCGGCTGTTTCAAGCCGACCATGATGATGGCTCGCTCGATCTCTTTTTCCTCGGCGAAACCCCGCTCGAATTGATCGTTCTCGTCAAATGCCTGGCGCATTGGCTCTTGACCGGCCTGCCGCTGGTCATCGCAAGCCCCTTCTTCGGCCTGATGCTCGGCCTTGCGCCGCAGGCGCTCGGGGCGGTGGCGCTGTCGCTTCTCGTCGGCACGCCGGCCTTCACCCTGATCGGGGCGATCGGCGCCGGCCTCACCGTGAGTTTGCGCCGCGGCGGCCTCCTGTTGTCAATCCTCGTGCTGCCGCTCTCAGTGCCGGTGCTGATCTTCGGTGTCGCGGCGGCTTCGGCCCAAACCGAAGGGTTGACCCCCTTCATGATGCCTTTTCTGATCCTCTGCGGCCTGACTCTGGGCGCGATCGCCGTGGCGCCTTTTGCCGTCGCGCTGGCGCTGCGCAATGCTGCGGAGTGAGCGAGCCACTCCACTCCTCGGCGTTCACAGCTTCCATAATGCGCCAAAGTGGCGGTCGAATTCCGCCGGATGAAAGCGGCCGAGACCGCACGTTGGCGTGGTCGTAAGCTCACCGAAATAGAGCTTCGCGTCGGTGTCGTAGAAATCGGCCCTGACGAATGCCTCGTCCTGTCCCAAGATTTCGGCGGCGCGAATCATCTCGTCGAAATGCCTTGGGGGCGGCACGTCTCCGATAATATCGGGATGTTCATAGATCACCTCGAGCTTTTCCCAGGCTCGGCTGAAAAGGCGCCGCCGATGTTCAGTAAACCGCCCGCTGTCGACCTGGACAAACGCCACTCTGCCGTGGAAAACGAACAATTTATAGTCCTTCGGCGCGGTCCCGCTGCCATCATCGATAACCTCTTCCACCAAGATGCGCGGCAGGATGTTCTTATAGGCCCATTCCCCATTGACGTCGTAAAAGTTCGAGTTGAGCCATGCGCGGCATTTTTCGAGCAGCGCCGCTTTGTCGAGCGCCGTCTTGTCGGCAACGATCGCGACCCAGCCTGAGCCATGCGTCGGTTTGACCACGAAACGGCCGGGAAGATCGTCGAAAGGGATAGTCGCCGGATCGCGAGTGACGTGAAGCAGCTGCGGCAGGATTTCCGGCCCAAGTCGCTGCTGCACAAGATCGCGCACTCGATATTTGTCGGCGGCTTCGGTCAGCCATTCTCGCCGGTCGAAAATCTTTCGGTGCAGAATTTTTTCGCTGAAGGTCCTTGGCCGGACAATATTGGGAAGTGCGCCATGCGCTTGCCGGTGCCGCCAGATCGCCACGGCCCAGTTCGGCGCTGCGTTTCTCAATCTTCCCTTTATCGATGACGCCATTGTGCTGCCCGATATTGCGTTGCCGAATAGCGACACTCGTCCCAGTCGTTCACGAGCAACCGGACACTATGATGGGCCATGGCATAGTTCAAGATTAGGCCGATGCGGGTTCCGCAAAGCTGGGCAGTTTCTATTCCGGATTGCGACGGGCCTTGTCCCAGCCTGAAACAAGCTTATGGGGAAGCGCTCGCGGGCTCCGGCGCCGCGATCCGCCTGGGCAAAATAGAAAGCCGGAAGGAACCAACAACCGCCCGACCGGCCCGTTGAAGCCGCCGCATTTGTGGTTTAGATGAACCCTATGCTGAATCCCGCCAATCCGTCGGATTTCCTTCGCCTCGCCCGGACCGCCATACCGGTGACGGCGATCATGACGGCCATTCTCTTCGCCATCGGCCTCTATCTGTCCTTCTTCGTGGCGCCGGCGGATTACCAGCAGGGCGAGACGGTCAGGATCATGTATCTGCATGTGCCGGCGGCCTGGCTCGGCATGTTCATCTATACGGTCATGACGGCGTCGGCCTTGGGCACGCTCGTCTTCCGCCATCCGCTTGCCGACGCGGCGCAAAAAGCCGCGGCGCCGCTTGGTGCCGGCTTCACCTTCATCTGCCTCGTCACCGGCTCGCTTTGGGGCAAACCCATGTGGGGCACCTGGTGGGTCTGGGATGCGCGGCTGACCTCGGTCCTCGTGCTGTTTCTGATCTATCTCGGCCTGGTCGCGATCTGGCAGGTGATCGAAGATCCGGGCAAGGCGGCGCGGATCGCTGCCGTGTTCACCCTCGTCGCCGCGATCAATATTCCGATCATCCATTTTTCGGTCGTTTGGTGGAATACCTTACACCAGCCGGCCTCCGTCTTCCGCATGGGCGGGCCGACCATCGCGCCGACCATGCTCTGGCCGCTGATCGTGATGGCGCTGGCCTTCACGCTGCTCTTCGTCGTTTTGCATCTGATGGCGATCCGCAATGAGATTCTGCGCCGCCGTATCCGCCGCCTCTCCATGCTTGCGGCAAGCGCCGGCGAGGCGCCCGTGGACGGCGTCATTCCGGAGCCGGCGCAATGAACAATGATCCTCATTTCGGCTTCATTCTCGCCGCCTATCTCGTCGCCTTTGCGGTCATCACCGGCATGATCGTCGCGACCGTCGCCGACTATCGCAATCTGAAACGCGTGCTGGCGCGGCTTTCCGCGCGCACCGGCCGCCCCTTGGAAGATTGATCTCAGCATGAGCGAAATGGCATGAGCGAAACAAGCGAGCCTGCGGCTGCCGAGGACACGGGCCTGGCGCCGGCGCAGAAGCAGCGACGGCCGCGTCTAATCCTGTTGCCGCTCGTCTTTTTCGCCGCGCTCGCGGCGCTGTTTCTGCTGCGGCTCTTCGCCGGCGATGATTCGCGCCTGCCCTCGGCGCTCATCGGCAAGGAAGTGCCGCATTTCGCTCTGCCGCCGATCGAAGGCCTCGCGGGTCGTCCAGGCCTCACCGATGCGGATCTGCGGCAGGGCCATGTCACGATCCTGAATGTCTTCGCCTCCTGGTGCGTCCCCTGCCACCAGGAACATCCCGTCCTTCTCGCCCTCGCCCAGGACGCGGCGCTGGCCAAGGAAGGCGTGCAAATCGTCGCCATCGCCTATAAGGACAATCCCGAGAACATCCGCCGCTTTCTCGGCGAGGCCGGTGATCCCTATGCCCGCATCGGCGCCGATACGAGCGGCCGCACTGGCATAGACTTCGGCGTCTATGGCGTGCCCGAGACCTATATCATCAAAGGCGACGGCAAGATCGCTTACAAGCTCGTCGGCCCGATGAGCGAGGAGTTGATGCGCGAGACGATCCTGCCACAGATCGAGAAAGCGCGGCATTGAGATCAGCGATGCGCATCTTCTCCCCGAAGGGGGTGCGCATCATGCTGTTGGCTCACGCCGGATTCGATTCACGACGGCCTCGGCAAGGAGAACTGCGACCGCCTGCCGCAGCTCCGCGGGACTCGCAACCCGCGTCGGAAAAACGATGCGGATGAGTTTTTCCCCGTCGCTCGCATCAATGCCTTCCGGATCGAAGCCGATCGCGCGCCACGAGTTGCCGCTGCCGCCCCGGGCTGAAGCGAGCGCATTCGCGATCTGCGGCTCGGCGCTCTCGATCTCTGCGAGGAGCCTGGCTTCTTCCGCGACGAGTTCAGCGGCGCCGTCGAGGGATGTGAAAATCGAATCGGCGGAAAGATTCGCAGCACGCCCGAATCCGCCGTTGAGATGCGCCACCTCCATTGTGACTCGGAAAAACGAAAAATCGGCGAAATCGGCATAAAGGCTCGATTTCGGATGCCGCGCGAGAAATCTCGCACGCAGCGCCAGGCGCTCTGCCGAATTGCTCACCCGTTCCGCACGTCCGAGAATTGTCAGGCGCGAATGTGTCAGCGGATCGCCGCCGCTCGGCATATTGAGCGCCGAATAAAACAAGAGCGACACGCGGGTATCAATGTCGAGATGGCGCGTATGCGCAGCGAGCCGCGACATGAGGAGAATCGGACTGCCATCGGGCGCGGTCGCGACATTGACGAGCGAAGCGAAGGGATCGCCCGATGGGGCAGCGAGCGTGGCGAGCGCCGCCGCCCTTGTGCTGCGCAAGAGGAGCTTGGCTTCGGCCACCGCATCGAATTTCGCGGCGGGAATTTGCTGATCGTCTGTCAAGGCCGTCATCACCGATTTGCACCCGTTGTGATAAACGGGTGACATTTGGCTTCTTTCCGGTTATTTAGATCACAATTGCGTCGATTTCACCTGGTGGCGTTCGAGTCGCGAACGGCGTGATGTCGAGAAATGCGCAAGCGGCGACCGGACACATTTTGGCTGTCAAGCCCAATTGAGGTTCGCCCCGAGCCGGTTTGATTGTGCGGACGCGCTGCGGGCCGGGCAATCGAGAAGAAATCGGTTCTACATCAAGAATTGCGCCATGTCCCATGGGAAAAGTCTCACCGCTTTTCCGGGACCGGCTCAAATCGACTATGTGGAGCGATAACTGCTCGGCCTCTCCGGACTCATTGCGCGAGGTCCTGCGTGCGAGAGTTGATTGCGATATGCGGCGTTCGGGTCGCTGATCGAGGCTGCTCGCAAGAAAGGCGCGTTCTGGAGCATTGAGGCTCATCTTCGAACACAAGGACTCTGAATGCCGACAATTGCCCTGGTCGATGATGACCGCAACATTCTCACCTCCGTCTCGATCGCCCTCGAAGGCGAGGGGTATCGGGTCCAGACCTATGCGGATGGTTCCTCTGCCCTCGACGGATTGAAGACCAATCCGCCGGATCTCGCGATCTTCGATATCAAAATGCCGCGCATGGACGGGATGGAGCTGTTGCGCCGGCTGCGTCAGAAATCCGATCTGCCGGTCATTTTCCTCACCTCGAAAGACGACGAAATCGATGAATTGTTCGGCCTCAAAATGGGCGCCGACGATTTCATCCGCAAACCGTTCTCGCAGCGGCTTCTGGTCGAAAGGGTCCGCGCCATTCTGCGGCGCGCCAATCCGAAGGAAGCGGCGACGCAAAAGGAATCGGAAGCCAAGATCCTCGAGCGCGGCCTTTTGAAGATGGATCCGGAGCGCCACACCTGCACGTGGAAGAACGAGGCGGTCACGCTCACGGTCACCGAATTTCTCATTCTCCAGGCGCTTGCCACCCGTCCGGGCGTCGTCAAGAGCCGCAATGCCCTGATGGACGCGGCCTATGACGATCAGGTCTATGTCGATGACCGCACCATCGACAGCCACATCAAGCGGCTGCGGAAGAAGTTCAAGGCCGTCGACGAAGAATTCGAGATGATCGAGACGCTTTACGGCGTGGGCTATCGCTTCAAGGAGTGCGCCTGACGTGTGGCGCGCGGGTCAGGCCGCCGCAGAGGCCTGACCGTCCTGCAGGGTCTTGTGAATGCGTGAAGCGTGCACGCAACTCGGATAGGCAGGCAAAAGGGTCGCAATGCGGATGAGCGTCCAAGCGCGGGACAACACAGAGATCCGGAGGGAGATCATCGCACGGCGCCGGGCGCGGCGCATCAGGCGCAATGTCGTCGTGCGTTTCTTGTTGCGGGCCCGGGCCATCGAACGGGCCGTCGCAAACCGATTTTCCTCTTCCCTCACCCGCCGCATCGTCGTCCTCAATCTCGGCGGCCTCGTCGCGCTTCTCGTCGGCTTTCTCTATCTCAACCAGTTCCGCGAAGGCCTGATCGACGCGCGCCTGCAAAGTCTGCAGACGCAGGGCGAAATCATCGCTGCGGCGATCGCGGCCTCGGCCACGGTCGAGACCGACACGATCACCATCGATCCGGAAAAGCTGCTGCAATTGGCGCCGGGCGAGAGCTATGGCGTCTCCGACGAGAGCCGGCCGTCGCTCGAATTTTCGATCAATCCCGAACGGATCGGACCGGTGTTGCGTCGCCTCGTGTCGCCGACGAAAACCCGCGCCCGCATCTATGATCGCGACGGCGATCTCCTGCTCGATTCCCGCGCTCTGACCGATCGCGCCAATATTTTGCGTTACGATCTGCCGGCGGCAGCGCTGCCAGAGGATTCGACGAGCTGGATCGAGCGCGTATGGAACGCGCTGAAAGGCTATTTCGGCTATTCCAACCTGCCTCTATATGAGGATATCGGCGTCGGCAATGGCAAGGCTTATCCCGAGGTGACGCGGGCGCTGAGCGGCACGGCGCAATCCATCGTGCGCCTCAATGCCAGGGGCGAGACGATCGTCTCGGTGGCGGTGCCGATCCAGCTCTTCCGCACCGTCCGCGGCGCTTTGCTGCTGTCGACGCGGGGCGGCGACATCGATGCCATCATCGCCTCCGAACGCTGGGCGATCATCCGCATCTTTCTCGTCTCCGCCTTCGTCATGCTGCTCTTGTCGTTCTTCCTCGCCGGAACGATCGCCGAGCCGATGCACCGGCTCGCGGAAGCCGCCGAGCGCGTCCGCCGCGGCATCAAGTCACGGCAGGAGATTCCGGATTATACGGCGCGCAGCGACGAGATCGGTCATCTCTCCGGCGCGCTCCGCGACATGACGCGGACGCTCTACAACCGCATCGATGCGATCGAAAGCTTTGCCGCCGATGTGGCGCATGAGCTCAAAAATCCGCTGACCTCTTTGCGCAGCGCGGTGGAGACGCTGCCCAATGCGCGCAGCGAAGATTCGAGCCAGAGGCTGCTCGCCATCATCAAGCATGACGTCCGCCGGCTCGACAGGCTCATCAGCGACATATCGGATGCCTCGCGTCTCGACGCCGAACTCGCCCGCGCCGATATGGCACCGGTCGATCTCGCCCACGTCCTGACGACGGTGGTGGCGATATCGAACCAGCTCGGCCAAAGCACTGGCGTCCGTGTCACGCTCGATGTCGCGCCCGGCGCGCCGGACGAGGACGGGCGCAAGATCAACTTCAAAGTGCTCGGCCATGATTCGCGCCTGGGGCAGGTCTTCAACAATCTGATCGACAACGCGAAGTCCTTTTCGGAACCCGGCGGCAGCGTGCGCGTCGCGCTGCGCCCGGCCAAAGGCGCTGCGGAAAACGGTCTGCCGGGCGAGGGGTTCGAGGTCATCGTCGATGATGACGGGCCGGGCATACCGGCCGATGCCTTCGAACGCATTTTCGAGCGTTTCTACACAGATCGGCCAAGCCAGGGCTTCGGCCAGAATTCCGGCCTCGGCCTGTCGATCTCGCGCCAGATCATCGAGGCGCATGGCGGCCGGATTCGGGCCATGAACCGATCCGGCCCGGCCAAGGACAATTCCGGCCCTTGCATCCATGGCGCCCGCTTCATTGTCTGGCTGCGGGCCGCACGTTGACCAGCGAGGCTTCGGGAGCCATGCGGCAAGACGCGACCGGCGCGGCAGCGCCGACCATCCACGCGAGCGCCGTTGCGGTGGCGGAGGCCGGGATTCTCATCCGCGGCCGCTCCGGCTCTGGCAAAAGCAGCTTGGCCATCAGCCTGCTCACGGCGGCGGCGCAAGCCGGGCGCTTCGGACGCCTGGTCGGTGACGATCGCATCGCACTCGACTGCCGCAATGGCCGGCTGATCGCCCGGGGCCATCCTCTGATCCGGGGCATGATCGAGCTGCGCGGCCAAGGCATCCTCCGCCTTCCTCACGAGCCGGCCGTCGTCCTGCGTCTCATCGTCGATCTCCTCCCGGCAGAGGAAGTGGCGCGCTATCCCGACGTCGAGGCCGCCCATGTCGAGCTTTGTGGTGCAAAACTGCCACGCTTGGCTTTACCGAGCAAAAGGAGCAGCTATGACTGCGCCTGCCTCACCATGGCGTATCTTCAACACGCCAGGACAATCTGACGCCAAGCCACGTCATTTCACTTGCCAACTGCATCGCAACGCACAAAATGGCGCCTCAAATGGGGCAAGGCGCGGGTCATCCCGAAAGTCATCCCGAGTCTCGATCCCTATAAAGGCCGCCTCGACGCCAGGGCGCTCCTTGCCGGAGGGTGCCGACGTGAGCATTGAACCAACGCCGACACGCGCTGCGATGGAGCGGGCTACGCGCGGAGGTGGCGAATGAGCCGGTGCGTTCGATGATAGGAATGGTCCTTGTGACCCATGGACATCTGGCGACCGAGTTCCGCGCGGCGCTCGAACATGTCGTCGGCCCGCAAAAGCAGATCGCGACCGTATCGATCGGAGCCGAAGATGATATGGAACAGCGGCGCCGGGACATTCTCGACGCGGTCAAGAAGGTCGACGCCGGCGACGGCGTCGTGGTGCTGACCGACATGTTTGGCGGAACCCCGTCAAATCTCGCGATTTCCGTGATGGACGGCGGCCATATAGAGGTCGTCGCCGGCATCAATCTGCCGATGCTCATCAAGCTCGCCTCTGTCCGCGACGCGGCGAGCCTTGAACAGGCCGTCATTCAGGCCCAAGACGCCGGCCGCAAATATATCTATGTCGCGAGCCGAGTGCTCGGCGAGAAATGAGCAAGACCGATCTTCCACCCCCCGATTTCGATGACTGCCGCCCCTTGGAGCCGCTCCCCGAGGGTTTTCGCGCCTGCGAGCTGACGATCATCAACCGCAAGGGGCTGCATGCGCGGGCCACCGCAAAGCTCGTCCAATGCATCGAGCCCTATGATGCGGAAGTGCTCGTCAGCCGGTGCGGCGAAACCGTCGGCGGCACCTCGATCATGGGCATATTGACGCTCGGCGCCGGTCCCGGCGCGACGATCCGCGTCGCCGCCAAGGGGCCGGATGCCGCCGGCGTCCTCACCGCCGTGACAAAGCTCGTCGCCGATCGGTTCGGCGAGGATGAGTGATGCGCCAGGCGCTGCATCGTCTTGCGATCGTCACGCCGGGCAAAGGTCTCGTCGAAATCACCGAGCCGGTGCGCAACTGGATCGCGGCCCAAGCGATGGCGACCGGCCTCTTGACCCTGTTCTGCCGGCACACCTCCGCTTCGCTTCTCATTCAGGAGAATGCCGATCCGGATGTGCGCCAGGATCTCGAAAGCTTTTTCGAGCGGCTCGTCCCGGAAGGCCGCGGCCTCTATGTCCATGAGACCGAAGGGCAAGACGACATGCCGGCGCATATTCGCGCCGCGCTGACGCAGACCCAGCTCTCGATCCCGGTCGATGGAGGCCGCATGGTGCTTGGAACCTGGCAGGGGATCTATCTCTTCGAACACCGCAGCGCCGGCCATCGCCGCGAGATCGTGCTCGCACTGATCGGGGAGTAAGACCGACAAGGTCATGCCGACTTCGGCGCGGCGTCATTGCGAGCCAACGGGTCCGGCCTTTGGCCGGCCCGATGACAGGCTCCGCGAAGCAATCCAGGCATGCGTGCTGAAATTGGATTGCTTCGTCGCTTCGCTCCTCGCAATGACGTCTTTCATTGACGAGCTTGCATTGCCGAGCTTGCCGTCACGGCTTTTTCGGCGCCGTTTTTTCCTGCGCCTGACCCAAGAGATCCGGCCGCCGCTCTTTGGTGATCCGCAACGCCTCGGCCTTGCGCCAGGCGGCAATTTTCGCGTGATCGCCGGACAGCAGAATTTCCGGGATCTCGCGGCCTTCGAAGTCGCGCGGCCTTGTATATTGCGGATATTCGAGCAGGCCGATTTCGAAACTTTCTTCCGCGCCCGAGGCTGCCTTGCCCATCACGCCCGGCAGCAGCCGCACGACGGCATCGAGCGTGACCATCGCGGCGAGCTCGCCGCCCGAGAGCACATAATCGCCGATCGAGACTTCTTCCAAGCCCCGCGCCTCGATCACCCGCTCGTCGACGCCTTCGAAGCGCCCGCAGATCAAAACGACGCCTTCGCCCCGACTCAATTCGCGCACACGCGCTTGGCTCAGCGGTTTTCCGCGGGCCGACATGAGAAGGCGCGGGCGCGCATCGCCCGGCGCAAGGCCGGCATCGAGGCTCGCGGCCAGCACATCGGCGCGCAGCACCATGCCGGCGCCGCCGCCGGCCGGCGTATCATCGACGGCGCGATGCCGGCCGAGACCGTGGGCGCGGATATCTTGCATCTCGAGGCCCCAAATGCCGCGGGCGAGTGCGTCGCCCGCGAGCGACAGGCCGAGCGGCCCTGGAAACATCTCGGGAAAGAGCGTGAAGACCGTCGCGCGCCACATGGCTATGCGGCCCCGTCACCCTCCCCCTTGTGGGGAGGGTCGGACCGCGTGAGCGGTCCGGGGTGGGGGTCGCCAATACGAGCGGCATTCTCGACCCCCACCCCTGACCCCTCCCCACAAGGGGGAGGGGAAGCCTCGATCTCAACCGGTGGCACCACAATGACATAGCCTTGTGCGAGATCGACGATCGGAACCGCCGCTTTGGTGAAGGGCAGAAGCAGCGTCTCGCCGCCCTCATGCGAGGCGATTTCGAGAATATCGCCGCCGCCGAAGTTCAAGACCCGGACAATCTCGCCGATCTCTTCGCCGCTTTCGGTCTTGGCCGTAAGCCCGATGAGATCGGCATGATAATACTCGTCCTCTTCCGCCGCGGGCAGATTTTCCCGCGCGACATAGAGCCCGACATTGGTGAGCTTTTCCGCTGCTTCGCGCGTGGCGATGCCTTTGATGCGGGCGACGAAGAGATCGTCCTTCAGTGGCCGCAGCGCTTCGATCTCGAATTGCCGCGCGCCGGTCGCATCGAAGAGCCCGCCATAGCTGCCGATGGCCTTCGGGTCTTGCGTAAAAGATTTGAGCCGCAGCTCGCCTTTGACGCCATGCGCGGCGCCAAATTGGCCGACGAGGATGCGGTCTTGCAGCATGGCTAGGCGGCAGCCTCGGCCGCCTTGGCCGCCGCCGCGGCGCGCTCCTGCGCCTTCTTCTTCGGCTGGCCCTGCTTGGGATTATTATGCGGCTCGCGCTTCAACACGCCGAGGCTGTCGAGGAGCCTTGCGACGCGATCCGTCGGCTGCGCGCCTTTGGCAAGCCAGGCGGCGGCCTTTTCCGTATCGAGCACGAGACGGTCGGCCGCATCCTTCGCCTTCAAAGGATCGAAAATCCCGATCTTCTCGATGAAGCGGCCATCGCGTGGGCAACGGGCGTCGGCGATCACCACGCGATAGAAGGGACGTTTTTTCGCGCCGCCGCGCGACAGACGAATTTTTAGAGACATTTTTGTTTCCTTTCTGAACTCAGCAATCGATTACAGTTTTACGTCATGGCCGGCCTTGTGCCGGGTCAAGCCCGGCCATGACGGGTTGGTCACTTCTTCTTCCCCCCGCCTATAGCACCGCCGAGACCTGGCAATTTTCCGCCGCCCAATCCGGGTAATTTGCCGCCGCCAAGACCAGGCAGACCTCCGGGAAGACCCGCCGGCGGCTTGGCGCCGAACAGGCCTGCCGGCAGCGCCGGCGCCTTGGCCGGGCTCGCGGGCATCGCGGGCGCTTTACCCGGCGCCCCCATTTGCGCTTGCATGGCTGCGAGCTCGTCCGGGCTCGGCATCCCACTGCCCAAGCCGAACATCGATGCCATCTTGCCCATCGGCCCGCGCTTGGCGCTGCCCATTTGCTTCATCATATCGGCGAGCTGGCGATGCTGCTTCAAGAGCCGATTGACGTCCTCGACTCTGGTGCCGGAGCCCGAAGCGATGCGCTTCTTGCGCGAGGCTTTGAGAATATCCGGATTGCGCCGCTCGGGCGGCGTCATCGACAATATGATCGCGCGCTGGCGCTTGATGATACGGTCGTCGAGATTGGCCGAGGCCAATTGGTCCTTCATCTTGGCGACGCCCGGCAGCATCCCCATGATGCCGCCTAAGCCGCCGATCTTTTCCACCTGCGCGAGCTGATCGGCGAGATCTTCGAGATCGAATTTGCCCTTGCGCATCTTCTCGGCGATCTTCTGCGCCTTTTCCGCATCGATCGTCTGCGCCGCCTTCTCGACGAGCGAAACAATGTCGCCCATGCCGAGAATGCGATTGGCGATGCGGTCGGGATAAAAATCCTCGAGCGCATCCATCTTCTCGCCGATGCCCAAGAGCTTGATCGGCTTGCCGGTCACGGCGCGCATCGAGAGCGCGGCGCCGCCGCGGCCGTCGCCGTCGACCCGGGTCAGAACAATGCCGGTAATGCCGACGCGATCATCGAAATTCTTGGCGAGATTGACCGCATCCTGGCCGGTCAGGCTGTCGGCGACGAGCAGGATCTCATGCGGGTTCGAGACCTGTTTGATCTCGACCATTTCACCCATCAGGGCTTCGTCAATATGGGTGCGCCCGGCGGTGTCGAGGAGGACGACATCATAGCCTTGCAGCCGCGCCGCCTGCTCCGCCCGGCGCGCGATCTGCACGGGCGTCTGGCCGGGAACGATCGGCAAAGTGTCGACATTGACCTGACGGCCGAGCACGGCGAGCTGCTCTTGCGCCGCCGGCCGCTTCACGTCGAGCGAGGCCATCAGCACCTTGCGCTTCATCCGCTCGGTAAGGCGCTTTGCGATCTTCGCCGTGGTGGTGGTCTTGCCGGCGCCCTGAAGCCCGACCATCATGATGGCGACCGGCGGCGGCGCATCGAGAGCGATCGGCTCGCCGGAAGTCCCCAAGGTCTCGACGAGCACGTCGTTGACGATCTTGATGACCATCTGGCCGGGCGTCACCGATTTGACGACATTGGCGCCGATGGCGCGCGCCCGCACCTTGTCGACGAAAGAGCGCACGACATCGAGCGCGACATCGGCTTCGAGCAAAGCGCGCCGCACTTCGCGGAGCGCGAGATCGACATCGGCCTCAGACAGCGTGCCGCGCCGCGTCAGACCGTCGAGAATTGAGGAGAGCTTTTCCGAAAGCCCTTCGAACATTGCTTTATCCTTCGGCTCGGGAGATCGCCCCGAGCAAGCGCTTCATCTTCGACATTTATGCGTCGAGAGGCGCCCGGCGACCAAGCCGACCGGGGGCCGTCTCTGCCAGCGCGTCATGGCCGGGCTTGACCCGGCCATCCAGACACTGACGCCCGATCGCTTCTGGAACACCTCGCCTGGATGCGCGGATCAAGTCCGCGCATGACGCAAAGCCCCAACGCAAAACGCGCCCGGGGGCGCGACGCGCTGCCGGACGGGAACCGCCAAGCTTCCTGAGCCGGTCGGTTGTGAACAAGACATCTCTCGCGAGATAGGGGCCTTTTAGGCGCGCGGCGCGGTGGCGTCAAGAAAGCCTTGGCCGAGGCCGGATCGGCCAGCGGGACTGGCCTCAATGCGCCAAGCTTTTGATATAGGCCACAATGTCGGCGATCTCGCTGCGCGAAAGATGCATGTCAGGCATTCTCGGATGCGACGTGCTGAGGAAGGCCGTAAGCACTTTCGGCGTCAGTTTCTTATTGCGGGCAACCGATAGAAAGCTGGGCACGTCAGAGTTGACGGTCTTCTGCTCCGCCGAAATTTGGTGGCAGGTGGCGCACCAATGCTTGGCGAGGACCTCGCCACGGTGGGCATCGGCCGGCAAAGCGCGGGCCGGCACAGCTGTCAGAAGGAGAAGGGCGATCGGGCCGAGAGCGGTATAAGAAATTGTTTTGCCCATGGCTCGACTCCCGTCCCTTGTCGCCGAAGCTCTATACCAAGATTTGCTCTGACGTCGAACTATCGCTGTGCCGGCGGCATTCATCTGTGACCCGCGGCGGCTGGGCGCGACCCTCGCCCGCTTGCGACTTAGAATGCACGACCTGGACAAAAATGCTGACGAAAATAAGCTGCTGCTCGCGTTGCTCGATCGATCTGGTCGATATCATGAAACAGGAAGAGCCGCTTGCCAGTACATTCACTTTTTGAGCACACAGCCGTATGTGTTCCGAGTATTTGGACCCAGACGGCTTTTTCAATTCGCCCTACTTTTTCTGAATGAAGCGCAGCAGAGAAACCTGCCTCAAGCGCTGACTGAAAATCATCTTGTAAGGTAATCCGAATCTCACTAACTTGGTTGAAGTCTATTGTTTCGGATTCTGCGCCACTGCTCAAAGTGTAAAGACATTTACCATCGGCTCTGATGCCTATTGTGGCATCAAGTTTATCAAGCCCATAAAGTCCTTTGGAGACTACATGATTGCTGTCGCTCTGCCCAAACATAAACATAGCGATAGCTTCTTGAGCAGTTGGCGAGTGAGCAATAGCTGGCGCATTTAAAAATATCGAAATCAGTAAAGCAGCGAGAAATTTATTCATAACATCTCCGATTATCCCTTGGCCTTCTCCATCATCTCCACGAACCGCCGAAACAGATAATGGCTGTCCCTCGGCCCCGGCGAGGCTTCCGGATGATGCTGCACGGAAAAGGCCGGCCGGTCGGTGAGCGCGATCCCGCAATTCGAGCCGTCGAAGAGCGAGCGATGCGTCTCTATCGCGAAATCCGGCAGCGTGTCGCGATCGACCGCAAAGCCATGGTTCATCGAGACGATCTCGACCTTGTCGGTTAAAAAATCTTTCACCGGATGATTGGCGCCATGATGGCCCTGGCGCATTTTCATCGTCTTGGCGCCGATCGCGATGGCCAGCATCTGATGGCCCAAGCAAATCCCGAAGGTCGGGATTTTTCGATCGATCAGATCCTTGATCACCGGCACCGCATATTCGCCGGTCGCGGCCGGATCGCCCGGCCCATTCGATAAAAACACGCCGTCCGGCGCGAGCGCCAGAATCTCCGCGGCAGAGGTCGTCGCCGGCACGACGGTGACGGCGCAGCCGGCCGAAGCGAGAAGGCGCAATATGTTGCGCTTCACCCCATAATCGATGGCGACGACATGATATTTCGGGTTCGTTTGCCGGCCGTAACCGTGCTCAGGCGTCCAGGCCGTCTCGTCCCAGGTGAAGCGCTGGCTTGTCGTCACCATGGGCACTAGGTCCATGCCCTCAAGCCCGGGCCATTGCGCCGCCTTCGCCTTCAAGGCCGGCAGATCGAAGGTTCCGTCGGGGGAATGGGCGATCACGGCATTGGGCATGCCCTTTTCGCGAATGCGGATGGTGAGCGCCCGCGTGTCGATGCCGCAAAGCCCGATGATGCCGCGGCTCTTCAGCCATTGGTCGAGATGGCGCGTCGCGCGATGGTTTGAAGGATCGGTGATCGGCGCATGCACGACGATGCCGCGCACGCCCGAGGTAGAGGCGAGATTGACCGTCTCGATATCCTCTTCATTGGTGCCGACATTGCCGATATGGGGAAAGGTGAAGGTGACGATCTGGCCGGCATAGGACGGATCGGTGAGAATTTCCTCATAGCCCGTCATGGCCGTGTTGAAGCAGACTTCGCCGACGGCTTCGCCCGTGGCGCCGAGGCCGAAGCCTTCGATCACGGTGCCATCCGCCAACACGAGCAGCGCCGTTGTGACGGGCTTCGCCCAGCCGCAGCTTTCTTGTTGGTCTTGATCCTGCGTCATGCGCGCACTACACCCTAGCCCCTCATGCTCGTCCGCGGCGCATCTTCGCCATGCGCCGGGTCGAAATTCAGTTCGAAGATGATCGTCTCTGCGATATTTAAGGACGAGCCGCCTTATTGGGCGCTTTCCATTCGTCTGTGTCCTTCGTGAAACATGCCTTAGGGAGAAGCAGCACCGGGGTCAATCCCGCCCTCCTTCGTCAACTTTTCCAAGCGGAGCTCAGCCGATGTCAGGAGACGCCATGCGCGAAAAATTCAACGCAGAACTCAAACTGGCGATGAAGGCCGGCGACAAGCGCCGCGTCGCGACGATCCGGATGATCAATGCCGCGCTCAAGGACAGAGACATTGACGCGCGCGGGCAGGGCAAGACCGTCTCCGACGACGACATTCTCGCGCTGCTCCAGAAACTGGTGAAGAGCCGGCAGGAATTGGCCGAAATCTTTGAAAAGGCCGGCCGCATCGATCTCTCGACCCAGGAACGCGAAGAAATCGCGATCATCCAGAGCTTTCTGCCGCAGCCTTTGAGCCCGGCGGAAGTCGAGGCCGCCATCGCTGCCGCCATCGCCGAGGCCGGCGCCACCTCGATCAAGGAGATGGGAAAGGTGATCGGCCTGCTCAAGTCCAAATATGCCGGCCGCATGGATTTTGCGGTCGCCAGCGCGGCGGTGAAGGCGAAGCTCGGAAGCTAGGGCGACGCATTCCCTCCCCTTCAGGGGAGGGTGCCTCGCGAAGCGGGGCGGGTGGGGTGTCTCCGCCTAAGCACAACCCCATCCGACAGCGAAGCGCTGCTTCGCTGCCACCTTCCCCAGCCCAACTCGGGCTTGCCCGAGTTGGCCATTTTAGATGCGCAAGTCGGCAACAGCCGACTTGCGATGCGGAAGGATAAGCGCCCAATCGTTCGCACCATTCCTAAATCGCAGCAAGCCGTCATCAGGCACTACAGCCCAATCGGCCCGAGATCGCCGATCTCGGCCTTGCCGACGGGGCCAATGCCGCGGGCGCGGGCCCTGATCCGGGGCTCTTTGGTTGTCCCCTCGATCTCGAAAATATGATAGCCGGCGCGGTGCTCCAAGGTGCCGCGGATCGCCGAGGCCGAGGCGACGCCGACGACCGGCACCGGCCGATCCGGACCTTCCATATGGGCGACCGACTGGCGGTGGTTGTGGCCGTGGATGATCAGCTCCGCGCCGATGCGGCGGATCACGGCCTCGAACTCATCCGCATCGGCGAGCGCCCGGCCGAGCGCGGCGCCGCCTTTGTGCGGCGGATGGTGGATCATGACGACGCGGACATGGCCGGCGCGGCCGGCCTCGGCGAGCAGTTTCGCGGCGGCCTCGCATTGCTGCCGCCCGAGCCGGCCGGAGGCGATGAAGGGCGGTGTCGGCACGCCTGAGGCGAGGCCGATGAGGGCGACATTGCCGCGTAGCCGCAGATAGGGATAGGAGCTCTCGCCCTCATCGCCCTTCGTCCAAGGCGCGAAGGTCGCGGCGAGATCGGGCATCGTCCCTTTCGCATAGGCATCGTGATTGCCGGGAACGAAGCTCACCTCATGCGGCGTGCCGAGCGTTTCGAGCCAGGCGCGGGCCAGCGGATATTCCGCCTTGAGGCCGATGTTCAGAATATCGCCGGTCATGGCGATATGGTCGGGGTGCTGCGCCTTCATGTCGGCGACGAGCGCGGCGAGAACATTCATGTCATGGATATGGGCGCGGGCGCGCGTCCAATTGAGATAGCCGGTGAGCCTTTTGCCGAGGAGCTCGTAGCGCTGCGGGCGCGGCAGAGGGCCGATATGCGCATCCGACAGATGGGCGAGGATAAGGCTCATGCAGCGGTCACGACTCCTGGTTTTTGACGTCGCATGATCTGGTCCGAAAAGTCGAGCCGACTTTTCGGGATCATGCGCTTTTTCCGACGCATGATCTCGTCCGAAAAGTCGAGCCAACTTTTCGGGATCATGCGCTTTTTCCGACGCATGATCTCGTCCGAAAAGTCGAGCCAACTTTTCGGGATCATGCTTGCGTCAAGCGGTGCCGATGAGAATGCCGGCGCCGAGCACGATGATGCCGCCGAGGACGATCTGGAAAATCGCCTGCAACAGCGGCGTATCCATGTAATGCGCCCGCACCCAGGCGATGATCCAGAGTTCGATGAAGACGACGACCCCGGAGATGCCGGTGGCGATCAGAAAGGCGTTCGGCACGGTGCTCGGCACGAGATAGGGCAAGGTATGCCCCATGCCGCCCAGGGCGGTCATCAGGCCGCAGACCGCGCCGCGCAACAAGGGCGAGCCGCGGCCGGTCAGCGAGCCGTCGTCGGACAGAGCTTCCGCGAACCCCATGCTGATGCCGGCGCCGACCGAGGCGGCGAGGCCGACGAGAAAGGTCGCCCAAGTGTTGTGAGTGGCGAAAGCCGCCGCGAACAAAGGCGCGAGCGTCGACACCGATCCGTCCATCAGCCCGGCCAGGCCCGGCTGCACATATTGCAGGACGATCATCCGGCGGCTGATCTCGCTTTCCTTCTCGCGCTCGGTCTTCGGCACGGCCTGCGCCTCGATCTCGGTCGCCAGCGCCTCATGGCCTTGTTCGACAGCGGCGAGATTGTTCAGGAGCTCGCGAATCTCCGGGTCCTTCGCCTTCGCGGCAGCGTTATGATAGAAACCATAGGATTCGGCTTCACGCACCTCCACCTCGCGGCGGATCGCATCGATCGACAGATTGCGGACGAGCCAGACCGGGCGCCGCTTGACGAAGCCGCGCACGTCGTTGCGGCGGATCGGCAAGACATTGGGACCGAATTTCTGCTGATAGGCGCGCAGCAGCGCGTCATGATGCGTCGCCTCGACCTTGGCCATGCTCTCGAACATTGCCGCGGTCGCCGGATAACGATCGCGCAGATCCTCGGCAAAGGACATATAGACGCGATGGTCGTCATCCTCGGAATCGATCGCGACGGCGAGAATTTCCCGCTCGTCAAGCTGCGAAAAGTTCTTCAAGGCAATCTCCTCTTCTGAATGCGCCTGCGTGATGCCCGCTCCGGCGCCGGTCGCTGCGCCGACCCGGCAAAGATTTGCCGCATGTCCGATCGGAAAGCTCTCTGGTCTTTTCGGGTCCATCCTGTAGCTAAAGCAGGCGTGGCGTCCCAGCTCTTTTGAACCCTTCTAATTAAGCCAAAACTGTGGCGTGGTCGCGACAGTGAATGGGCTGTGGCCTTGAGAGGAGAATGCATGGCCGGTTTGCTCTGGCTCGCTCGACTGGGCGAACATGCGAAGCGCCTGGCTCGGCCGCTGCGGCTCGGGGTGCGCGGGCTCGTCGTCGATCGGCGGGAGGGGAGCTGTGACCATGTTCTTCTCGTCCGCCATACTTATGTGGCCGGCTGGTATCTGCCGGGCGGCGGCGTCGAGGCGGGCGAATCGGCGCCCGGCGCGCTCGCCCGCGAACTCGCCGAAGAGGCCGGCGTCGAGATCCTCGGCGCTCCGAGATTGCACGGGTTCTTCTTCAATCCCGTCGCTTCGCGCCGCGACCATGTCGCCTGCTATGTCATCGAAGATTTTCGCTGCCGGCCGGTGCATGCGCCGGATCTCGAAATCGCCGAAATGCGCTTCTTTCCCATCGACGCCTTGCCGGCGGAGACGACAAGGGCGACACGCGCCCGGATCGACGAGGTTTTAGGCGGCGCGCCGGTGTCCGAGCTTTGGTGATGGAGCGCGCCTCTCCCCATGAGCGCTAGCGAAATGGGGAGAGAGTCAGGGTGAGGGGCAAGGTGATGAGCCGCCCAGCCAAGTCGGACTTGTCCGACTTGGTCATAGCAGATGTTGGAAGCTAACCACCCGGCCCCTCACCTTACCTCTCCCCGCATCGCTCTGCTCGCAAGTCGGCTGTTGCCGACTAGCGCAACTCAAAAGCCCAACTCGGGCGAGCCCGAGTTGGGTGCGGGGAGAGGAGCGGCAGGCGCCGGCGCAAAACGAATATCGATGATGCCTCGCCCATCAGCTATACCGGCATCCGCGACGTGGACATGTTCTGCATCGCTATGATAATCGCAGCTCATCATGGCCGATCTCTCTCTCGTTCTCGCGCCGCAAGCGCCGGCGGACCATGCCGCGATCGAAAAGCTCGACGAGCGCGCCTTCGGGCCGGGACGGTTCGCCCGCTCGGCCTATCGTCTGCGCGAGGGCGTTCCGCCAGATTATCATCTCTCCTATGTCGCCCGTGTCGGCACGCTTCTCGTCGGCGCCAATCGGATGACGCCTATCCTCTGCGGCGATCGGCCGGCGCTGCTCCTTGGCCCACTCAGCGTCGAGCCGGCCTTCCGGTCCGGCGGCATCGGCGAGGCTCTG
Source organism: uncultured Alphaproteobacteria bacterium (assembly GCA_963704745.1). GTDB lineage: Bacteria > Pseudomonadota > Alphaproteobacteria > Rhizobiales > Beijerinckiaceae > Methylovirgula. The sequence goes on along the minus strand of OY969936.1, from coordinate 496,024 downwards.
GTGATGAAATCGATCGAGGCGGCGCGCGCGGCCGGCCACAAGCTCGTGCTGCTCGTCGGCGACATGGCCTATTACGGGCGGATGGGATTCAAGCCGGTGCCGGAAGGCCGGCTGCGCTTCGTCGGGCCCGTCGATCCGGAACGGCTGCTCTATTGCGAACTCGCCGAGGGCGCCTTCGAGGGCATCGCCGGCCGCGTCACGCGCGCGCATTGACGCGGAAGCCCAATAACGTGGCGGGATTTTATGGGTCTGGCCGCAGCCGCCGGCTTGTGGTGAAAATAGCACAAGGCGACAAATAAGCCGCATAAGAGCACCGCGAGCCGAAAGATCGATTTCGCGTGCCGGCTTGGCCCCTTAAACTTCCTCCAGGAATTGCGCTCCTCAATTTGAGGGGGCGCTTTCGAGGGACTGGAATGTACAATTTGGTCTGCGTTGCGACGGCCGAGAGATCCGGTCGGAGGGGTCGGCGCGCCCTATTCGCGCGCGGCTCGGGCAAAGCCGGGCTGGTGTCAGTCGCGGCTCTGGCGGCGGCGCTTTTTGCTGCGACAGGCGCACAGGCGTTGCCTCTTCCTACATGCGCCAATCATGGCAACCTCGTCTCGGGGGACTCGGTCAATGTGCTGCTCTCGGCAATCAATGCCGCGGACACGGCCTTCCTGACCGAATCGACGGCTATCGTCGGAAGCCCTGCCAATCCGCAGCCGGATCAGACCGGCGGCGGCGTCTGGGCGCGCGGCATCGGCGGCGAACAAACCACCCGGGGCACGACAACAACGAATTATCCGGTCGCTGGCACCACTAGCTGCCAAACGGAGACACTGCTCGACTTCGCCGGGGTTCAGATCGGGACCGACATCTCCACCTTGAATTTTTACGGCTGGAATATCCATCTCGGCTCGACCCTGGGCTATTTGGGCGCGACCGGTAAGGACGTGACGAGCCCCGGCTCAGGCAGTCCTTTGGGCGGAACTCTGAGCGACAGTCTCGAGATTCCCTTCGCCGGCGTCTATGCCTCGGTTACCAAGGGCGGCTTCTTCCTGGACGGCATGGCGCGCGAGCTCTATTTCCAAAATACCGCCTCCGATTGGCAGGCCAGCCTCTTCGGCCAGCATTTCGATGCCCGCAGCTTCGCCGTCAATGGCGACGCCGGCTATAATTTCCAGCTTCAGGACAATTGGTTCATCGAGCCTTCGGCCGGCTTCATCTGGTCGACGACTGAGCTCGATCCGCTGCATGAATCCGGGGCCCTATCGACTTTGCCGGGCGTCGTGACGGTCAGCCAAATCTATGATGCGATCGGGCGTCTGAGCGTCAAGGCTGGCACGACCGTCGATACAGGCAACATCATCCTGCAGCCCTTCGGCACGGCGAGCGTCTTCCGTGAGTTCGAAGGCAATCCGACCGGCACGGTCAACGCTGACGGACCTCCGGCCACGTCTGCAAATTTCGCCATGACTGGCCTCGGTACTTATGGCCAATTCGGCCTTGGCCTCGCGGGCCAGCTCAAAGACACCGGCTGGCTCGGCTATATTCGCGCCGATTACCGCACTGGCGAAAATATCCAAGGCTGGAGCGTGAGCGGTGGCTTGCGCTACCAATTCTCGCCGGACATGGTGGGGCGGCCGTTCATCACCAAGGGGCCGGAGCCCGAGCCGATCGTGTCCGTCTACAATTGGACCGGGCTGCGTGTCGGCGCTGTGCTCGGCGCCGATTGGGGCTATAGCAATTGGAGCTTCGCCGACGGCACCGCCACCAGCCCGCGTTTTGCCGGAATTCTTCCTGGCGGTTTGATCGGCTACGATTACCAGATCGGCAAATGGGTGATCGGCGCCGGCGCGGATATGGGCTGGACCAATGCGCAAGGCGCCGCCGGATGCCTGGACGGCGCGTCCTTCACCTGCGAAAACCAGGCTGACTGGCTCGCTACGGCGACAGGCCGCGTGGGCTATACCTTCTGGGGCGATCGGATCCTCAGTTATGCTAAGGCTGGCTTGGCGGCCGGCAACTTCACGGTGACATATTCTTGCGATACGGGTTGTCCCGGCGGAAGCGCGTCCAAGACCTCGGTCGGCTGGACGATCGGAGCAGGCACCGAATTCGCCTTGAACAAAGATTGGTCGGTGCGCGCCGAGACAAACTATTTCGACCTCGGCAAAGACGACTATTCGCCGGACGAAGGCGGCACCGCCCTACCGGTCGAGGTCAGACACAAAGGCTACACCGCCATGATCGGCCTCGCCTATCGCTTCGATATAGGGACGCCGGCACCGCTCATCGGCAAATATTGAGCGACGCAAGAGCGCAGCTTCTGAAGTCTTCGGCTAGAGCATCGTGCGCAAAAGTGTGAGCGGTTTTGCGCATAAACGATGCTCTACTTTTTTGAATTTAGAGCATCTTATCCGCCTTCAAGTGATTTCACTTGAAGGCGGGATGCTCTAGCGCAGATCAGACTTTCCGGCCCATCGCCAAAAATTTGTCGGCGCGCGCTTCGCGCAGCGCGTCGGGCGATAGATTTCCGAGCCCTGCCAAGGCCGTCGCGATCGCTTCGCCAACGGCGGAGATGGCAGCCTCTGGATCGCGATGGGCGCCGCCCAAAGGCTCCTGAACGATCACATCGATCAACCCGAATTTCAAAAGATCCTGAGCCGTGATCTTCATATTGGTGGCGGCTTCCTGGGCTTTTGTGGCGTCGCGCCAGAGAATCGAGGCGGAGGCTTCCGGCGATGCGACCGTATAGATGGCATGTTCCAGCATCACGACGCGGTTGCAGCTCGCGATCGCTACGGCGCCGCCGGAACCGCCTTCGCCGATGATGACCGCCACATTGGCGACGCCGAGCGAGAGCGCCTTATCGGTCGAACGGGCGATCGCTTCCGCTTGGCCACGCTCCTCCGCATCGACGCCGGGAAAAGCGCCCGCCGTGTCGACGAGCGAGATGACGGGCAGGCCGAAGCGGTCGGCGAGATCCATCAGCCGCACCGCCTTGCGATAGCCTTCCGGCCGCGCCATGCCGAAATTGTGGCGCAGGCGCGACTCCGTATCGGAGCCCTTTTCCTGGCCGATCACGCAGACGGGGCTGCCGCGAAACCGGGCGAAGCCGCCGACGATCGCGGCGTCCTCGCCGAACAGCCGGTCGCCGGAAAGCGCGGTGAAATCGGTGAACAGACCGGCGACATAGTCGAAGCAATGCGGCCGCTGCGGATGGCGGGCGACGAGCGTCTTCTGCCACGGGCTGAGATTGGCATAGAGCTCGCTGAGCGCTTTCGTCGCCCGGAGCTCGAGCCTCATCAGTTCCTCACGGATCGCCTCGGAGCCATCCGCAGCGGCGAAGGACCGAAGCTCCTCGATTTTGGATTCGAGTTCGGCGACCGGCTTTTCGAAGTCCAAATAGCTGGGCATGAAGCGCTGCGGCTGGGGCGGGATGGCCGGAACCCTCGCCATTTTGAATGGCTAAGTCAAGAATTGGGGCGCATTTAGCTCATGCCCTGGTGACGACCGCCTGAAAACATGCCGGGCGCCGCGGTGGCGGCATGAACGGACAGATTTCGTCTCCGACATTCACACATCAGTGCATTGCTCGAAACATCAAAAAATGGGTATTTGCCACGGTCGAGATTGCGTAGATCATCATGGCTCTCGCGGAGGCGGGAGGCGAGTTCGGGCGGCGCGGCACCGATCTTCGGTCCAGCTGGTCCGCGTCGGCAGGCGAGGCTCCGTCATGGTGCTGTGACGCGCCAACCCCGTGTGTCCGGCCAGGAGTGGAGTTCGGTCGCGTATGAAAATCCTACAGCGCCGGCTCCCAGTCTCCAGCGCATGTGCCAAAGGCCCGTCCTTCTGGCGCGGCTCCGGGCTCGTCCTATTGGCCTCGACCTTATGCGGCTGCATCCCGACCGCCGACGTGCCCAATCCGGCGCTCGACGTGCCGGCGAGCTATCGCGCCGGCGGCCCCGGCCACGAGGCGGCGCCGCCCAAAGCCGATTGGTGGACCGGGTTCCGCTCTGCCGAACTCGACCGGGTGACGGAACAGACTGTCACGAGCAATTTCGATATTGCCGCGGCAGTGGCGCGGATCGTTCAGGCGGATGCCGCCGCGCGCGTCGTCGGCGCGGCTCTGCTGCCGAGCCTTAGCGCCAATGACTCGGTGACGAAAAGCCTCAATCTTACCGTCGGCGCCGGACCACAGACGGTTTATTCATCCCTGTTTAATGCGAGCTATGTCGTCGATTTATGGGGCAAGAATCGCGCCGCCTTCGAAGCCGCCGTCGCGACTGGAAACTATCGCCGCTACGATCACGACACGGTCGTGCTCACCTCGATCTCTTCCGCCGCCACCACCTATTTCGCCATCCTCGGCGCGCGCGAGCGCATCGCCTATGCGCGGCAAGACCTCAAGGATGCGACGGGAATCCTCAAACTCATCAAGGATCGCGCCCTTTATGGCACGGCGAACGCGCTCAATGTCGCCCAGCAGGAAGCTCTCGTCGACAATCTTTTGGCGTCGATCCCGCCTTTGCAGCAGACCGCCGACCAGAATATTGCGGCGCTGGCTCTGCTGCTCGGCGAGCCGCCGCAGCGCCTCAGCATTGCCGCCGACACCTTGACTTACCTCCATATGCCCAGCATCGCGCCGGGCCTTCCGTCGCAGATTCTACTGCAGCGTCCGGATGTTCAATCCGCCGAGGCGCAGCTCTTGTCGGCGCATGCCAATCTCGTCTCCGCCCGCGCGGCCTTCTTTCCGCAAATCGCGCTGACCGGCTACGGCGGCTTCGCGAGTCCGGCGCTGCAAACCCTGTTCGCCCCGCAATTCGCCGCCTATTCGCTCGCCGCGGGCCTCACCCAGCCGATTTTCGACGGCGGCGCCCTGCTCGGCACTTTCCAGCAGCAGAAAGGCGTGCAGGACGAGCTTCTGGTCGATTATCGCAAGGCGGTCACATCGGCCTTTTCGGATGTGGTAAAGGCGCTCGTCGCCATGCGCGAAACGCGCCGCGAGAAGGTCGCGCTGGAACTATCGCTCGTGGCCTCGCGCACGGCCTTTGATCTCGCCAAGCAGCAATTGCAGGCCGGGACGATCGATTACGTCACCCTGCTGCAAACCGAGCAGACATTGTTCACGACGCTCGACTCGCTCTCCGTGGCGCGTCTGGCGTATTTCCAAGCCGCCGTCACGCTCTACCAGGCGCTCGGCGGTGGCATACCCTGGCGCAGCCGGAAGGACAGTTGAACGCAGCGACGCGCGGCTGCCGTCATGAACGTTTCGGCGATCGCAGCCTTTCCGAAGAATGCTGGTCTAGAGCATCGGACCCAAAAGTGGGAACCGGTTTTGGGACAATCCGATGCTCTACTTTTTTGAATCTAGAGCATCTTATCCGCTTCCAAATGATTCCATTTGAAAGCGGGATGCTCTGGTCGGCGGGCACCGAGCCCGCCCTCACATCCTCGTGAAAGCAACCGCGAAACAAAGAGGAGGCCGGCGTCGTAGAAGCGGCAGGTGGCGGCGACGGAGAGCGAAATGCGAGCCTCATTCTTCCCTTGGTACGACCGGGCGGGGCGGTTTTCGCCGCTCCGGCTGATCGTGTTTCTGTTGGTGCTCGCGCCAGTGCTTTGGCTCCTGCTGAGGACGCTCAATCACACGCTCGGCCCGCGCCCGGACACCGAGGCCATCCATCAGACGGGGCTTTGGGCCGTGCGCCTGCTCGCCGCCACTCTGGCGATGACGCCGCTGCGCTATGCGATGCGGTTCAACCGGCTCGCCGGGGTTAGGCGCATGCTCGGCCTTTCGGTTCTCTTCTATGCGCTTCTCCATCTCGTGCTCTATGGTGTCGACCAGCACGGCAATCTGCCGCATATCGCTTCCGAGATCGTGCTGCGCCTCTATCTGACGATCGGCTTTGCCGCGCTCTGCGGGCTGATCATCCTCGGCGTCACCTCGACCGATGCGATGATCCGCCGGCTCGGGTCACGCCGCTGGAGCCTGCTGCACAAAAGCGTCTATGCGATCGCGGTGCTCGGAACCGTGCATTTCTTCATCCAATCGAAGCTCGATGTGAGCGAGCCGATCGTCATGGGCGGGATTTTTGCGCTGCTTCTCGGCGAAAGGCTGGCACGCCGCTTGTTCGGCGATCTATCGGCGCCGGCGCTCGGCGTTCTCGCCTGCGCCGCGGCTCTCGCCACGGCCTGCGGCGAGGCGCTCTGGTATTCGCATAAGACCGGCGCCCCGATGCTCATGATTTTTGCCGCCAATCTCGACTTTTCCTATGCGGTGCGGCCGGCCTGGTTCGTGCTCGGCGCTGGCGGACTATTGGTTCTTGCGCGCTCGCTGCGGCCGTTGTTCACCGGCGCCGCGCGCCAGCCGGCCGAGCGGCTGCAGCCGGCGGCTGCGGAGTGAGACAGGCTCAATCGAACAGGCTCGAGACGCTTTCTTCCTTGGCCGTTCGGGCGATGGCTTCGCCGATCAGCGGCGCGATCGAAATGACGCGGATGTTGCTCGAGATGCGCACCGCTTCGGTCGGCTGGATCGTGTCGGTCAGCACGAGCTCCTTGAGATGCGAAGAAGCGATGCGGGCCACGGCGCCGCCCGAGAGCACGCCATGGGTGATATAGGCGCGGACCTCCTCGGCGCCCTCGCGGATCAGCGCGTCCGCGGCATTGCAGAGCGTGCCGCCCGAATCGACGATGTCGTCGACGAGCAGGCAGGTCTTGCCGGCGACATCGCCGATGACGTTCATCACTTCCGATTCGCCGGCACGCTCGCGGCGCTTGTCGATGATGGCGAGCGGCGCATCGATGCGCTTGGCGAACGCGCGGGCGCGCACCACGCCGCCGACATCGGGCGAGACGACCATCAGATTGTCGAGCGGCATCCGATCCTTGATGTCGCGCACCATCACCGGCGCGGCGAAAAGATTATCGGTCGGAATGTCGAAAAAGCCCTGGATCTGGCCGGCGTGGAGATCGACGGTGAGCACCCGGTCGGCGCCTGCATGGGTGATCAGATTGGCCACGAGCTTGGCGGAAATCGGCGTGCGCGGCCCAGGTTTGCGGTCCTGCCGCGCATAGCCGAAATAGGGAATGACCGCGGTGATGCGCCGCGCCGAGGCCCGGCGCAGCGCATCGGTCATAATCAACACCTCCATGAGATGGTCATTGGCCGGGAAGGAGGTCGACTGGACGACGAATGTGTCCTGCCCGCGGACATTCTCCTGGATCTCGACGAAGACCTCCATATCGGCGAAACGGCGGACCTGGCATTTGGTCAGCGGCACGCCGATATAGGCGGCGATGGCTTCGGTGAGCGCGCGATTGGAATTGCCGGACAGGATCTTCATCGCGCAGGCCATTCAGATTTCGTCACGATCCGCCGCGGCGTGGCCACGGCGCTCGCACTCTGCAGCGTCGCACTCATCGCACCCGCGACCAGGATTCCGAGCCGCACACGCCGCCGCCGGGAGCGCAGCCTTGGATCTTGAGGCCCCGCTCGCCCTCCATCGACAGTGCGGCCGAATAATATTGTCCGTCTTGCGCATTATAGGTCGTGCCGGTCCAGCGATTGTCGCCCGCCGCGATCATATTGATCAGGATTTCGAGGCCGAGCACGGATCGGCCGCGCTTGCGCGGATCGGGGTTTCTATCGTCCTTTCCCGGCGCCGTGGCGGTCGTCGCTATATAGCCACAGAGAGCTTTGCCGCAATGGTGGATGCGGACCGTGGCCGTGCCATCGGCCACCCGCCATTCGCCGATTGGGTCTGCGAGTGCCGCAGTCGTAGCAAGCAGCATGGCAAGGAAGCCGGTGGCGGTGACGATCGGCGAAACTTTCATGGTCTATCCCTTTGTTGATGTTAATCGACGCTCGATCACGATGACTTTGGATTGAATCAGCGGTCGAACCCGCAAGAACATCGTCCTGGCGGGCAATCTCGTCGGCGGCCTCGGCAATTTCTCGAGCTCCACTCTACTTATTTGTTTGAGCATCGGATTTGTCCCAAAACCGGTTCCCACTTTTGGGTCCGATGCTCTAATGGAGCGCGACGGGTCCGAGGCCTCCGGCCGGCGGCGCGCTGTCGGGCGGCCCGACTGGGGGCGTCGCCGCGACGATGGTGCGGCCGGTCTCGCCGCCCGCATTGGCGGGGTTCGCACGGGCAGCGGCGAGAATGGCCTCCGGCGTATTGGTCAGGACCGCGGCGAGCGCCGCCGCGCTCTTCGCCGCGACGGCGGCGAGAACGTGATCGTCGACGACGGACCAAGGATCGGCCGCTTTGGCCTTGACGGTGATTTGATCTTCCACGCGCTGCGTGCGGTGCTTGTTCGCATCGAAGATGTCGAGGACATAAGTAACGGCGGTGTCCTCGCCTTCCGGCACGGCGTCCAAATAGCCGCGAACGAGATAATTTGCCGCCGCCGAATCCGCCATGACGATGTCCTGAGCTTCGGCCGCATCCTCGAAGGCGGCGGTGAAACGGTCGCGCACCCCGTCCGGGCCGCCGACGAAGCTCGCCACTGCCACGCTCGCTCCGCTCGGGCTTACGCCTTGGCGGCGCGCCATATTGGTCGGACGCGGTGGTGGCGGCGTCTGCGGCGCTTGCGCCGCTACATAGCTGTCGACGCAGCTGGCGAGCAGACAAAAGGAGGCCAGCGCAAAACCGCTGCGGCCAAGGCGGTGGAGAGGGCCGCGCCGGATCGCAGGCTGTATCACCGCGCCGCAGGCCGACGGTTCCTGCGCCGCTCCCGGCGAAAAAAAGCTGCGATCCATGTCCCCTCTATCCATGTCCCCTCGGTCTATGCCCCCTCGATGATCCATGCGATCTTCCATGGGCAGGTCCGAACCCGCCCGAGGCCGCCCGGCCTCGATCCGGGCAAGGGCGGACGAGGCAAGAGCTAAACCGAATCCGCTTTGAGGTCCAGAGAGGCGCCAGAGGCGCCGCCGCCGCGAATTCCGCGCCGAATGTGGGCTTGCTACTTTCGCTGCGCAGCGCCGCCGCCTAAATCTCGCATATGAGCCCGTCTCGCTCCCCAACGGACCCCGATTTGAACGCCGTCGCGGCGCCGCAAGGCGATCGCGCTGCAGGCGCTGAAGAGAGGACCGATGCAAGATCGCCTTGCGCCGCCCTCGAATCGATGGACACGGCAGCGCCCGTTTCGCTTGCGCGCGGCGTTGCGGCGATCAAGGCGCATTGGAAACATGCGCCGACCGGTCCCGGCGTCTATCGCATGATCGGCGCCGACGGCGAGGTTCTTTACGTCGGCAAGGCCAAGAGCGTCCGCAAGCGCATCGCGAGCTATCTGCGGCCGGCCGGCCATCCCAACCGAATCGCGCGGATGATCGCGCTGACCGCTTCCATGGTCTTCGTCTCGACCGCCACTGAGACGGAGGCGCTGTTGCTCGAGACCAATTACATCAAGCAGATGAAGCCGCGCTTCAACGTCCTGATGCGCGACGACAAATCCTTCCCCTATATCTTTCTCTCCGGCGATCATTGGGCGCCGCAGATTACCAAGCATCGGGGTGCGCGTGGCCGCAAGGGAGACTATTTCGGCCCCTTCGCCAGCGTCTGGGCGGTCAATCGCACTTTGAATGCGCTGGAGCGCGCCTTTCTTCTACGCTCGTGTTCGGACAGCTATTTCGAGAACAGGACGCGGCCCTGCCTGCTCTATCAGATCAAGCGCTGCTCGGCACCTTGCACCGGCGAGATCAGCGCCGAAGACTACGGCGAACTCGTCCGCGAGGCGCGCGACTTTCTCTCCGGCAAGAGCCGTGCGGTACGCGATTCCTTAGCCCATGAAATGGGCGAAGCCGCGGAAGGGCTCGAATTCGAACGCGCGGCGCGGCTGCGCGACCGCATCGCCGCGCTCTCGGCCATTCAAGGCGCGCAGGGCGTCAATCCGAAGACGGTCGAGGAGGCCGATGTCTTCGCGATCACCGAAGACGCGGGGCAATTTTGCGTCGAGGTCTTCTTCTTCCGCACCTATCAGAATTGGGGCAATCGCGCCTATTTTCCGCGCGCCGACAAGAGCCTTTCGCAAGCGGAAGTGCTCGATGCGTTTCTTGCGCAATTCTATGCCGACATGCCGCCGGCCCGCCTCATCCTTCTCTCGCATGACATCGAGGATCGCGAGGTGCTGGAACGCGCACTTTGCGAACGCGCCGGCCACAGGATCGAGATCGCCGTGCCGCAGCGCGGCGAGAAGAAGGATCTCGTGGAGCACGCGGCACAAAATGCGCGGGAAACTTTGGGGCGCAAGCTCTCGGAAGGGGCGAGCCAGGAGAAGCTGCTGGCCGCGCTTGCCGAAGCCTTCGGGATCGGCAAGCCGCTCAGGCGGATCGAAGTCTATGACAATTCCCACATCATGGGAACGCATGCGGTCGGCGCGATGATCGTCGCGGGGCCGGCCGGATTCATGAAGGCGCAATACCGGACCTTCAACATCAAGGGTGATGAGCTGACGCCGGGCGATGATTTCGGCATGATGCGCGAAGTTTTACGCCGGCGTTTTACGCGACTGATGAAAGAGGAAGAGCGCAACACCGCATCGGAAGACAAAGCAGAAGATCTTGATGCCTTTCCGCAGCGGCCGGATCTGATCCTGATCGACGGCGGTCAAGGTCAGTTCGACGCGGCTTCAGCCGTGCTCGCCGAACTCGGCATCGACGATGTCGCCATTGCCTCGATCGCGAAAGGGCCGGATCGCAATGCCGGCCGCGAGACCTTCTTCGTCCCCGGCAAGGAGCCGTTCCGCCTGGCGCCGCGCGATCCGGCGCTCTATTTCGTGCAGAGGCTGCGCGACGAGGCGCATCGCTTCGCAATCGGCACGCACCGCGCAAGGCGCAAGAAGGAATTCACCAAAAGCCCGCTCGACGAGATCGCCGGCATTGGCCCCGCACGCAAGCGGGCGTTGCTCCATGCCTTCGGCACCGCCAAGGCGATTTCGCGCGCCGGCCTCGGCGATCTCGAGAAGGTGCCGGGCATCAATGCCGCGACGGGCAGGCTCGTCTATGATTTTTTTCATGGCGAAGGCGGCTGATGATGCCGGCATTCGCCATGATCGGCCAGCACTTCGATGACCCGGCAGGTGGAAATTCGGCCATGCGCGCAGCCGTCCAGCATGCGTTCGAGCTCGGCCTTGAGCGCTGAAAGGCGCGCGATTTTCTCTTCCACTTCGATGAGCCGGGCGCGGGCGATGGTGTCGGCCCCGGTGCAGGATTGTTCCGGCCTGTCCTGGAGCGTGATGAGGGCGCGGATCGCCGTGAGCTCAAAGCCCAATTCGCGGGCATGGCGGATGAAGCTGAGGCGCGCGGCGTCGCGCGCGGCATAAAGCCGCCGATTGCTTCGGCTGCGCGGCGGCGCCGGCAAAAGCCCGATCGCTTCGTAATAGCGGATGGTCGGCACTTTCACGCCCGTCGCGCGCGCCAATGTCCCGATCGGCATGTCGCCTTGCATGACGTCACTTTGGATGGCCTGGTCGGACATGGCTCTTGATCCTCTAGTCGCTGGAGCATGTAGGCTCGCCCCGAGCAAGTGGAAAGAGGCAAATGGAAAGGCGAGCTGCCCCGTGACCTGTTCTTCGACGGCCAAAACGACGCCGACCGCCTGCGGCTGCCACGGCAGCCCGCGGTTCGACGGATTGGACAAGCGCTACAAGCGCATTCTCTGGACGGTGATTGCGATCAATGCGGCGATGTTTCTTCTGGAAATGTCGGCCGGCGCCGTCGCGCGCTCCCAGGCTTTGCAGGCCGATGCGCTCGATTTTCTCGCTGATACCGCAACTTATGGCCTGAGCCTGGCGGTGATCGGGACATCGCCGCGTCGGCGGGCGTCAGCGGCGCTCTTGAAGGGCGCGAGCCTCACGCTCATGGCGCTCTGGGTGCTGGGCACGACCGTCTATCACAGCCTCATCCTCGCGCTGCCTCGCGCCGAAGTGATGGGTGGCATCGCCTTTCTCGCGCTCGCCGCCAATGCCGCGAGCGTCCTTCTGCTCATGCGTTACAAGGACGGTGACGCCAATATACGCTCGGTCTGGCTGTGCTCGCGCAATGACGCGATCGGCAACGTCGTCGTGATGGCCGCCGCCCTCGGCGTCTGGGGCAGCCATACGGCTTGGCCCGATCTCGCCGTCGCCGCCCTCATGGCGTCTCTGTTCCTGACATCTTCGGTACAGATCCTGCGGCAGGCTTGGCGGGAATATCGGGCCGGCGACGCGCGCGCTGCGTCGCCGGGTGGGGCGCATCCAGGCGGCCATAGGGGCCATATCCGGGCCGCTGCGCCTGCGCCGCGGGATTGATCTATTGACCTTTCGCCTGCGGAAATGTTCCTTCCAGACATGGCGTTTTCGATCTCCCGCGGCCTCGACCAGCGTTTCAACCTTCCCAATCTTCTGACCTATGGCCGGGTGCTTGCCGTGCCGGTCGTGGTGGCCTGTCTGTTCTGGCCGGCGGAATTCACCATGCGCTGGACGGCGCTCGGCATCTATGTTGCCGCCGGGATCACTGATTTTCTCGACGGCTATCTGGCCCGCGCCCTGTCGCAGCAATCCTCGCTCGGCCGGATGCTCGATCCGATCGCCGACAAGCTGCTCGTCTCGGCCGTGCTCCTGATGCTGGTCGCGGACCGCTCGATCGCCAGCTATTCGCTGTGGGCGGCGATCGTCATCCTCTGCCGCGAAATCCTGGTCTCCGGCCTGCGGGAATTTTTGGCCGAGCTCAAGGTCTCCGTGCCCGTCAGCAGGCTGGCGAAATGGAAGACCTTTCTGCAGCTCGTCGCGCTCGGCTTTCTCATCGCCGGTCCCGCCGGCGAAGCCGTGATCCCCGGCACGAAGATGATCGGGCTCGGCCTTTTATGGCTTGCGGCGCTGCTGACGCTCTACACCGGCTGGGACTATATGAAGGCCGGAGTCAAACATACGGTGAGCGAGGCCGAACCGGAATGAAAGCGCTTTATTTCGCTTGGGTGCGCGAGCGCATTGGAATCGCCGAGGAAGAGATCGCGCCGCCGGCGAATGTGGAGACCGTCGCCGATCTCGTCGCCTGGCTGAAGGCGCGCGGCGAAAATTACGCGGCGGCTTTCGCCAATGAAAAGACGGTGCGGGCGGCGCTCGACCGTGCCCATGCAAAGCCCGATGCGCGCATCGCTGCAGCCAAGGAGATCGCCTTCTTCCCGCCGATGACGGGAGGGTGAGGGATTTCCCTTAAAGGGCAGCGCTGTCCTGGGAAGGAAATGATCATGGAACGTGGACCAAAGCATTTCAGGCGCGTCATGGCCGGCGTAGCCCGTCGAAGACGGGCGTTCTTCCGAACGCCCTATGTCCCGGCCATCCACGCCGATCCGCTGCGCTTTTGCCCATCGCTATGGTTGGAACGTCACCGCGTGGATGGCCGGGACAAGCCCGGCCATGACGGCGGAAAGACGCAAGAAGACTCCGATCACTCGGTATTCGCCTTCCATGACATTGCTCCGCATTGCCCTGCTGCAAAGTGGAGGGGAACGCACACCGTTTCCGCCGCGCCATGCCCTTAACAATCCTGCGCGTGCAGAAGGAGCCTTTCGACAGCTCCGCCGAGACCGCGCCTCTCACGGCCGGGCGCAGCGACATCGGCGCACTGGTGACTTTCACCGGCCTCTGCCGCGATGAGCGCGGGACATTGTCGGCGCTCGAAATCGAGCACTATCCCGGCATGGCGGAAGAGGAGATCGGCCGCGTCGTCACTGAAGCCTGCGCGCGCTGGCCGCTCGAAGCCGTGCTGGTCATCCATCGCTGCGGTCTGATCCGGCCGGGCGAGCCGATCGTGCTCGTCGCAACAGCGAGCCGGCATCGCACTGAGGCTTTTGCCGCGGCGGAATTTCTGATGGATTATTTGAAGACAAGCGCGCCATTCTGGAAGAAGCAGCATGGCGAGAAGGCCGGCGCCTGGGTCGCGGCCAGGGCGGAAGACGAGGCATCGGCGGAGAAATGGCGCGATTGATAGCCGGCGGCTTCCGTCGTTCTCAGTCCAGGGCGGGGGCGTGGACATCGCCATATTCATAGCGCGTCGACAGATGCTGATGGACCATGTCGCCGCCGGGCGTAGCGCCGATTTCTATATCGGTTTCCGATTTGACCGGAACGCCTTGTGCCGAGACCCAGACCTTGGTCTGGACTGTGTTGCTGTCGCCCTCATAGACCGCCGCGACGGCGCCATTCAGCTTGTCATCGGCGAGGTGCCGGCAGTCCTTGAAGTCCGCGATGCTGGCGCGCACACGCTCCCGGAACTGCGCCAGCGAGGTGGGAAGATTTTGCCATTTTCCGGGCGTGAGCCGGATATAGACCGCACTGCCGGTAAAAATCGTCTCGCTGGACTGCGATGCGGGCAGCCTGAGATTACGCTGCGCGACGGTCATCGGCGCCGCATAGATGAAAGTGATGGTCGCGAAACTGTGATAGGGCGTCTTCGTATTGGCTATCATCGCAGCTTCGAGCGCCTTGCAGGCGGTTTCATCCGCATGGGCGCTGCCGCTCGACGAGCCTAGTCCCGCCGCAAGGCAGGCCAAGACGCAGACCATCGAAAGACCACGGCGAAAGACAAATGCGGAACGCAGGAAAGATGAAGACGGGGCATGCATGAATGTCCTCCTTATGCCTTTTGCCGATGCCTTTGTGCGGCGGCTTTGGAGCCTCGTGGCGGCATAATGGAGGCATGGTGCGGGCGGTCGGAATCGAACCGACACTCTGTTGCCAGAACCAGATTTTGAGGGGCAGGATATAGCCTATCCTATTCCTATCCGGTTGACCGCCGCAGTACGATAGCGATTTGTAGTATCTAGCTTTTTCGCATCGTATTGTGTTCCTGTCCTAGCCGGCTTTACGCCACGGTTGGATTTCTGGCCGCACCTATTCTGCACCTGAGATCTCGCCTCGTCGGAGGTTAGGAATGCCAAAACTCAAGCTCACGAAGACCGTTGTAGACGCCGCCCAGCCCAAGAGCGACCCTTATGAACTTCGCGACACAGCGATACCGGGGTTCCTACTCAAAGTCACGCCGGCTGGTCGCAAGATCTTCATGGTAGCCTACGTCGCCAACAATGGCCAACGCCGCAAGCCCGCCATCGGCCGCTTCGGCGAGATCACAGTTGACCAGGCCCGGACCATCGCCCAGGACTGGTTGGCCGATGTCCGCAAGGGAAAGGACCCAAGCGTCGAACGAAGCGCCGCCCGCCGAGCGCCGACCGTGAAGGAACTCTTCGACCGCTTCATCGCCGACTATTCCGAGTCGCGGAATAAGCCATCCACGGTCGAGTCCAACCGAGGCTACGGCAAGCTCTACATCATCCCCCATCTTGGCCAGATGAAGGTGCCCGATGTCACGAGGGCGGATATCGCCAACCTCATGAAGAAGATGTCGAAGACCCCGACGAACGCTAACCGTGTGCTCTCGGCCGTCCGCAAGATGTTCAACATGGCCGAGGTCTGGGGCATGCGTCCCGATGGTTCGAACCCGTGCCGGCATATCCCGAAGTTCCCGGAACGCGGAAAGACCCGGCTGATCACCGACGCCGAGTTGAAGCGGCTTTATGCCTATTTGGACAAGGCAGAGGCCGATGGCCTGGAACACCCGTTCATTCTCCTCGCCGTCCGGCTCCAGTTCGAATTCGCGGCCCGGATGTCCGAAATCCTGAAGCTCGAATGGTCCTGGGTCGATTTGGACAATCGCCGCGTCGAATGGCCCGAAAGCAAGACCGGTGGAATGTCCAAACCTATGAGCGCCGAGGCGGTCCGCCTGTTCAAGACCGCGCCTCGCCTGGAAGTGTCGTCCTACGTTTGCCCGTCGGTCTTCGACCCGAACCTGCCAATGTCAAAGCACACTTATTACCAAGGCTGGCGACGCATACTCGGGCGTGCAGGGCTTCAACGCATTGGCACCCACAGCATCCGGCATCGCTCGGCGACCGACATCGCCAATTCCGGCATCCCCGTGAAGGTCGGCATGGCACTCACCGCGCACAAGACCGTCACGATGTTCATGCGCTACGTCCACACCGAGGACGACCCAGTGAGAGCGGCGGCCGACGTCGTAGCGCTGCGGCGCCAAACTCTGATCGGCGGCGGCGTAACGACGCCGGTGCCGGAGCCCCTTTCCGCGCCGATCATCGCGCCGCCGTCTATCGCCCCAGAGCTTCTTGAGACGCCGGCGATCGCGGCCGGTCAGAGTCCGCTCGGGTTTGAGGACGGCAACTACAGCTCTCGCACCAAGCTTGGAAACTACCGACCGTTTCGACACCGCAGCGGCGAGAACCGGGAGGTCCCCCCAGGTACTAAACGCGCAGCCCGCGTGAAGCAGGAGGCGGCTGATGCGAGGAGATAAGTCCAGCCAGCAACGTCGCTGGCCGGAGCCGGAAATCCTCCGGCGGGCGCAGTTCGTGAAGGACGCCGGACCGATCCGCTTCGTCAACACCGAAGCAGCGGCCCGTTATCTCGCGCTGGAGGCTCATACGCTGGAATGCTACCGCTCGATCGGCGGCGGCCCCGTCTACCACAAGTTTGGCAAATGGGTCCGCTATGCCGTTGACGACCTCGACGTCTGGGCGGCGAGCTGCCGACGAGCGACGACAGCCGCGACAGCACTAGCATCCAATCCCATTGACCATACATAGCTTGAAAGCTATATAGATGACATGGGATGTGGAATTTCATGACGCCTTCGAGGCGGAGTTCCGGGCGTTTGAGCAGTCAGTCCAGGATGCGTTGCTTGCTGTCTCCAAGTTGCTGGTGGACTTTGGCCCGCAGCTTGGGCGGCCGTATGTCGACACACTCAAGGGCTCGAAGCACGCCAATATGAAGGAGCTTCGGTTCGCGGCTTCAGAGGGCGAATGGCGCGCTGCCTTCGCCTTCGATCCCGAACGACGAGCGATCGTGCTTGTGGCTGGCGACAAATCCGGCGGAAGCGAGAAACGTTTCTACAAGCAGCTCATCGCCAAAGCGGATTTGCGGTTTTCCGCACACGTGGAAGGCCTCAAAGCCGCGAAGAAAGAAAAGTGAGATGGGCCGGAACCTGAACCAGATTATCGCCGAGCTTCCGCCCGAGCGGCAGGAGCGCATCGAAGCGCGCTATCAGGAGCTGCGACAGGAGGTCGAGAGCCTGCGCGAGCTGCGTCAGATCGTCGGCAAGGCCCAGCTCGACATCGCGACGGCCCTGAATATCAAACAGCCATCGGTGTCCAAGATCGAGAAGCAGACCGACATGTATTTGTCGACGCTGCGCAGCTATGTCGAAGCGGTTGGCGGTGAACTGGAGTTGGTGGTGAAGCTGCCAGACCGTCCAGCACTGCGTCTGCAGCAAATCGGCGACGCGTTGCAGACTGCTGATGTCGCCCCCGCGAGTCAGACGCGGCGAAGGAAACAATCCGCTTGAGCTCGACCTTCTGTGACCAAGACCAGATTCCGATCTCAGGGGCCATGTCTGTAAAGGTGAGCAAGCTACGACAGTCGTCTATGCCGACCGCTTCATTCCTGACGACGAACGCAAACGTGCCAAAGCGTCGGGCGAAGAGCCTCAGTCCATCCCCTTTCTCAAACGATTCACCGTTTTTAATGCGGAGCAATGCGAAGGACTGCCTGAGGAGCTCGTCGTGGCTGCGCCACCGGTCGAACCTAATCTCATATTGCCGCAAGCAGAGGCGCTGATACAAGTGAGCGGTGCCGATGTGACGCATTGGAGGCGATCGCGCCTGTTACGACGTTCTCAACGATTATGTTCGCGTGCCACCGCCTCAGGCCTATTTCGAATCGATCAACTGGCACCGGACTGCCCTTCATGAGCTCGGTCATTGGTCACAAAATTGGACAATGTGACGCCGCACGTCCTTCGGCATACCTTCGCGAGTGTTGCCGGCGACCTCGGATTTTCCGAGCTAACCATCGCTGGTCTGCTCGGCCATTCTGCGCGCGGTGTTACGCAAGGCTATGTTCACTTGGACACAGCGCTTATTGTCGCGGCAAATCGAGTTGCTACGGAAATTGCACGAATGCTCGATGGTCCGGCGGCAAATCGGCATTCGAAAAAACCTTCGAGAAAACCGTTTGTCGCTGCCTAACGGGGGGCGACGCGGTCTCGAACGCTGTCTGCTACCGACCTGGAACCAAGCATTAGTAAAGCGCTACTATCGAGTGTACCGCTATTTTTTGCCACCATAAGGATTCCTTTTTCGCGCACTTGCTGTTACGCTTGGGGTTCGCGTTGGAGGCTTGTCCATAGTTGATTTCGTATCGATTTCTCACGCGCTTCTTGTTGCGGAACATTTAAGTTTTAGCCGCGCGGCACTGGTTCTCGGCATCCGTCAATCGGCCGTCAGCCGGCGCGTTCAGGCACTGGAAGACGAGCTCGGCGTGTCGCTCTTCGAACGGCACAGGGGCGGCGTACGGCTGACGGTGGCAGGAAGGCAATTTCTCGATAAAGCGCGATCGGCACTCTCGGATCTCGATCACGCGGTCGAAGGTGCCGCCAATGCGGGCTGCGGCGCCGATGGTCTTGTCAGGATCGGCATTTTTTCGTCGATATCTCAAGGCTTCGTCCGCGATTTGCTTCGCGCCTATCGCGACGCGCATCCTACCGTTACGATCGAACTGACCGAGGGCTCGCCGCGTGAGCACATCGCCCAAATCTGCGAGCGTCGTCTCGATATAGCGTTGGTCAAAGGCACGCCGCCAGCGCCTGGGTGCGAGACGGAAGTGCTGGGGACTGCGCGCCTCTTCTTGGCCCTGCCGGAGAACCATTGGCTGGCAGCGTTCGACAGCATCGAATGGGAAGCGCTGATGGATGAACATTTCATCATCAGTCGCGACGCGACCAGCCCGGAAATGCATAATCACATCGTCAAGCGGCTGGCCGATTTCGGGTTCAATCCGTCCATCGAGCGTCACGGGGTTGGACCCGAGACTTTGATGCACATGGTTGCTCTTGGATTCGGGATCAGCCTCGTGACCGAAACAAATGTTGCAACGAAATATCCCGAAATCGTTTTTCGTCCGCTTGCGGCGGCTGACGACGTGATTTCCTGCAGCGCGGTGTGGTGGCTCCATAACGACAATCCGGCGCTTCGGCGCCTGCTCAGTCTGGCACGTTCGATGTCCGCGGGCCGAGCCTTGCCTGCGACGCTGGAGAATGTCGCATGAAATTGCGGGCTTTGGCGAAGGCGCGGTCGCCGGCGATAAATCGGGCAAGCATCGGTGCGATCATTTTCGACGGCTCGACTTTCTGACCGGTCTCGCGGCTGAGGATTTCAGCATAGGCGACGAGATCGCGATGAAGCGCCGCGGGGAGTTCGATGGTGAGTTTCACGGGCTTGTCATCGGCGATTGCACCAAGTTTCAGTTTGGTCATCTGTCGCCTCCTCAACCTTGGTAGGGTTCGAGTACGAGATCGCGATTGACGATCACGCGAACCGGGAATCCCGGCCGGACCGTCAAAGTCGGCTGAATGTTGAGATTGCGGCCGACGATCTGCTGGCCGGTCTGATTGAAGCTCTGTGATGCGCCGCTCTGAATTGCTTGCACGAGATTGTTCTCGCTGTTGCTCGTTCCGGCCTCCGCTCCGACGCTGAGCATGGTCGAAAGTATCGCCGCCTGGAACAACGCAAGCCAATGATTGTCGACTTGATCCCCGAGCCCGGAATAGCCCGCGGTATCGGCGCCTTCCTGGCGCTCCAGCACGATCGATTTGCCGTTCGGCAGAATGAGCCGGGTCCAGACGCGCTCCGACAGTCGCTTATCCTCGAAATACCGCGCCTTCTTCGCCCGGATCGGAAGCGTTCCCGCCAGCATGATGATCTCATCGGCGGGCGGGAGCTGCATTACCTCGCCGGGCGTGAGCAACGGCCGCGCGGTCTCGGACCGCGATACCATCAGATGGCCGAGCCACGGCGAAAGCCGATGCCCGGCGTAGTTCTTCATCGCTTTCATCTCGGTGGCGGTGCCAAGCGCGTCCGACACGCGTTTGGCCGTGCGCTCGTCATTGGTCGCGAAGCTGACGCGGACATGGCAGTTGTCGAGGATCGAATTGTTGGCGCCATAGGCTTTCTCGATCTGGTTCAGCGACTGGGCAATCAAGAATGCCTTGAGGCCGTAGCCGGCCATGAAGGCCAAGGCGCTCTCGAAGAAATCCAACCTGCCGAGTGCTGGAAACTCGTCGAGCATGAGCAGCACGCGATGCCGGCGATTCTTGGCATGCAGGTCTTCCGTCAGCCGCCGGCCGATCTGGTTCAGTACCAGGCGGATCAGCGGCTTGGTGCGGCTGATGTCAGACGGCGGCACGACGAGGTAGAGCGTCGCGGGGCGCTCGTCGGCGATCAGGTCGGAGATGCGCCAGTCGCAACGGCGCGTGACCTGCGCCACGACGGGGTCGCGATAGAGGCCGAGGAACGACATGGCGGTCGACAACACGCCGGACCGTTCATTGTCGGATTTGTTCAGAAGCTCCCGCGCGGTGGATGCCACCACGGGATGCGTTCCCGTGTCGCCCAGGTGGGGCGTGGTCATCATCGCCTGCAGCGTCGTTTCGATCGGCCGCCTGGGATCGGACAGAAAGGCGGCGACGCCGGCCAGGGTCTTATCCGCCTCGGCGTAAAGGACGTGGAGGATTGCGCCGACCAGCAGCGAGTGGCTGGTCTTTTCCCAATGGTTGCGGCGCTCCAGGGAACCTTCGGGATCGACCAGCACATCGGCGACGTTCTGGACGTCGCGGACTTCCCACTCGCCGCGTCGAACCTCGAGCAACGGGTTATAGGCCGCGGACGCCGAGTTGGTCGGGTCGAATAGCAGCACGCGGCCATGCAATGAGCGGAAGCCGGCGGTGAGCGTCCAGTTCTCGCCCTTGATGTCATGGACGATGGCGGAACCCGGCCAGGTCAGCAGCGATGGGACGACGAGGCCCACACCTTTGCCGGACCGCGTGGGCGCGAAGCAGAGCACATGCTCCGGACCGTTATGGCGGAGATACTCGCGATCCAGTTTTCCGAGCACGACGCCGTCCGGCCCCAGCAGCCCCGCGCCCTTGATCTCGACTGGCGTGGCCCAGCGGGCCGAACCATAGGTCTCGATGTTCTTCGCCTCGCGAGCACGCCAGACGGACATGGCGATGGCGACAGCGATCGAGATGAAGCCACCGGACGCGGCGATATAGGCGCCCTCCACGAAGACCGGCGGCGCGTAGGCATCATAGGCGTACCACCACCAAAAGAAGGCTGGCGGGAGATACACCGGCGCGCCACGTGCCAGCTCGAACCAGGGTTGACCGAGTTCAGGCTGAAAGCCGAGCCGCCACGCGGTCCACTGCGTCGCGGCCCAGATCGTGAAGAGCACGATCAAGAAGACAACGATGATCTGGCCCCAGAGGATTTTGGTGGCGGACAAAAGCGGCCTCCTTGGCGGCAAACACCACCAAGGTCCGCACGATCTCGCCGATTACAAGATGCGGCTGCTGTCAAGAGGAGGATTGGCGCGAATGTCGTGCAAAGACGGGAAATCGCGTGAGGCACACGGTTAGATAATGGTGCGATCCATCTGATGCCTTCGGGGAAACTGTTGGCTCAGTGCTCTAAATGACGCAAGTTGAAACAACTCGAACGTTGACAGACACCAACCTGAAGGTTGGCGAGGTGCCGTCTCAATTTGTGTTGGAATTGACTTTGACGCGATCTCCAGCGTGACGAGGTTATCCGATCATGCGGCGAGGTCAATGCTCTGATCGAAGGGATTTTCGGTAAGGCTCTCCCAGCCGTCGACTTTACGCATGACGATCTGGCCTGAAGCCAAGAGCGCCCAGAACAACATTGCGGCGGTTTCTGCCGAAGGCAGGACGGTCTGCGTCTTGATCCGGCGCTTAAACTCTTCATGCAAGCGCTCGATCGCATTCGTCGTCCGCGTCGATTTCCATTGGCTTTTCGAGAAGCGCGTGAAGGTGAAGAGCTTGTCGCCAGCCTCAGCGAGACTGGTTGCGACGGCCGGACATTTCAGCCGCCACTTGCGAATGAAGGCTTTGCGTTTGGTGGCAATCTCTTCCTTCGTCTCCGCGTAGATCATGTCCTTATAATCAGCAGAGATTTCCTCATGCAGCCGCTCCGGCGCATGCGCCAAGAGATTGCGATGCTTGTGCACGGTGCAGCGCTGGATCAGGACATTCGACCAGAGTGCGTTAAGCGCCTTCTCGAGGCCAGGAGCCCCGTCGACGATCACGAGTTCGGGTGTCCGCAATCCACGCTTGACGAGATCGTCGAGAAGCGCCCGCCAGGCCGCCTCGCTCTCGCCGCCCATGTTCTTCACTGCCAGCAGAACTTTTTGCCCATCTTGCCTGACGCCGAGCGCAACCAACAGGGAGATCGACGTCGCTTTCTTGTCGAGCCGGACGCGCACGACGGTGCCGTCAAGGATCAATCTGATGATCGGCTCCGCGGCTAGCGAACGCGCATTCCACGCATCCCAATCGCTTTTCACCTTGCGCCAGACGCGGCTGACGACATCCTTGCCGATCCCGTTGGTGAAGAGGCTGGCGAGCACGCGCTTGACCCGCCGCGTGTTGGTCCCCGATAGATAGGCCGAGGCGATCACAGCGTCGATTGTCGCAGTGCGGCGTTGATAGGAGCGCAGCGCCTTGCTCTTCCACTCGCTCGTCTTGCCGTCCTCACCCGCGATCCTCGCGCGCGGCACAGCGATCTCGGTCTGCCCGAATGTGCCGCTCAGCTTTCGGATCCGGTGCCCGTGCCGATGGCCGACGATTGTCGGTGTCATTGTCGGTGTCGTGGCAGAGTCCGATGTCGGTTCAAAGCGGCGTCCGTAACGCGGCCGCGTCAGGGCCGTCTCCAGCTCTTCCTCGATCATCGTTTCGAGAAAGCCGCGCACCTTGCTACGTAATATTGTTTCGACGGGATCGAACCAATTGTCGAAAAGCTTCTCTTCGGTCGCTTCGCCGGCCGGCTCCGTGGTATCTCTCTTCATGGCGTAATCTCCATCGGCGTTGGCGCGCCGATTCGGCTTGTTTGAGAAAACCGGAGATTACGCCACCTTCAAATTCCAACCACTTCCGAGACGGCACCGTTGCCGAAGTGTGGGAAATAGTCGTTCGATAAAGCAGCTATCTTGGCGCAGATGCACAAAAGCGGCCCTCGGCTTCGCTCAAAGAAACGGACGTGGCCCACGCGTCAATCGCCTTCGCCGCAGTCATCCACGGGACTGCTTCTGGGCCATTCAGACGTTCAGCCTCCTAGCCTAGCTGACGCAGCAGCTTGGACCCAAGCGGGTCGTGCGGGTGAAGAGGATCCGCATGAAAACGCATCAGGAAAGCCGGGCCGAGGCAGCGGCTCCAATGTTGGCTCTTGTTGGGACGTTCGTGACCGGTTTCCCGCCATACTGAGGCGGACAAGGCACGCCCCAGCGCATCAGTTCGAGCTGATGCTCGCCGCGCGCGACGTCAGCTCGGGATGGACGCTGAAGGCGGCGGCCGTCTTGGCGGCGATCTCCTCCAGCGTGACCTTGGGTGCGAGCTCGATCAAGATCATGCCGCTGCCGCCGGCCTTATCGATGGTGAAGACGCCAAGATCGGTGATGATCATGTCGATGACGGCGGAACCGGTCAGCGGCAGAGTGCAGCGGCGCAGGATTTTCGGCTCGCCCTTCGCCGTATGTTCCATCACGACGACGACGCGCTTGACGCCGGCGACGAGATCCATCGCGCCGCCCATGCCCTTGATCATCTTGCCGGGGATCATCCAATTGGCGAGATCGCCGTTCTCGGCCACTTCCATGGCGCCGAGAATGGCGAGATCGATATGGCCGCCGCGGATCATGGCGAAACTGTCGGCGGAGGAGAAATAGCTCGTCGTCGGCAGTTCGGTGACAGTCTGCTTGCCGGCATTGATGAGGTCGGGATCTTCATCGCCTTCAAAAGGAAAAGGTCCCATGCCGAGCATGCCGTTCTCGCTCTGCAATTGGACGTGCATGCCTGTCGGGATGAAATTCGAGACGAGCGTTGGAATGCCGATGCCGAGATTCACGTAAAAACCGTCGCGCAGCTCTTTCGCGGCACGCTCGGCCATCTGTTCCCTGGTCCAGGCCATAGAATATCCTCCTCAGGCCGCTGCTCTCTGGCGTGTCGTAAGTTTCTCGATCGGCTTTGCTGCGCCAGGCACATGCACGATGCGCTGAACGAAAATGCCGGGCGTATGGATCGCATTCGGATCGATCTCGCCGGGAGCCACCAGATGCTCCACTTCGGCGATCGTCACCTTCCCGGCCATGGCCATCATCGGATTGAAATTGCGCGCGGCCTTACGATAGACGAGATTGCCTTCCGTATCGCCGATATAGGCATGCACCAATGCGATATCGGCGGTGAGGCCGCGTTCCATCACATAGGTCTCGCCGTCGAATTCGCGCAGCTCTTTGCCCTCGGCGACGACCGTGCCGACGCCGGTCTTGGTGAAGAAAGCGGGGATGCCCGAACCGCCGGCGCGGATGCGCTCGGCCAGCGTGCCTTGCGGATTGAATTCGAGTTCGAGTTCGCCGGATAAAAAGAGATCGGCGAAGAGCTTGTTCTCGCCGACATAGGAGGAGATCATCTTCTTGATCTGTTTCGTCTCGAGCAGGATGCCGAGGGCGACCCCGTCGACGCCGGCATTGTTCGAAACGACCGTGAGGCCTTTGGCGCCGAGATCACGCACCGCCTCGATCAGGCTCTGGGGTGTACCACAGAGGCCAAAACCGCCGGACATGATAATCATGTCGTCCTGGAGCAAGTCCGAAAGAGCGGCTTTGGCGTTCGGATAGACTTTATTCATGGCGGCTTGATCTGGCCCTTTCCCTGTTGTATGTCGCATCTCCCGATGGCGAGAGATCCATTGCCCGGCGACGACTCGCCGCGAAGCTGCTGTGCGTGAACCTTGTTCTCAAGCGCGCCATTCGGGGGGCGCTTGTCAAGAAGGAAGCTCAATATTTCGCGGCGACGGACGCGGGCGGATTCCAAAGCGGAATGATGATGCGGCACCAGACGCGCGTGTCATAGCCTTGTGCGATCTGGTTGCGCGATTCGACGCTACGGGTGGTAAAGACTTCCGTGGTCACCGTGCCAAACGTATAGCCCACGAGGCCGCCGAGCGAGACCTGGCTGAAGGGTTTGCCGCCCCATTCATTACCGGAGGAATGGCCGATATCGGTCGCGGCGCTGCCGATCGCTCCGACTTCCCATTTGTCGATATGTTTGATCGCGGCCCAATCGACGTCTATCGTATCGGCCTGGGTCTTCAGCCCCGACGAAATATTGTCGAAGCTCTTGAGGTAGATGAAATTGGCGCTTAGGCTCCAGCCGTCGGCGCTGTTGTAGGCGATGGCGGGAAGATCGATGAAGGTCCAAAAATTCCCGCCCAGCCCCAGACCGCCGATCGCGGTATCGACCGGTACGAAAGCGCCGACAAAATTAGAGATGGTCCAGCCTCCACCGAGGTTCCAGGCTTCGCCGACGAGCGCCGCCGGATTGTAGAACGCACGATAAGAGGCGGATCCCGGGCCGCCACCCGGATTGACGCCGACTGTCAGTTCCGGCGTAAAGCCGATCGCCTCGACCCGGCCACCGAGAAATTCGGCCGGCGTAGACCAGGCGAGTACCGGAATGTTCACGAAGGCATTGACCTCGCGAAAGCCGGGCGCGAGGCCGGGACCGGCTCGGTCGACATAATAGGCCTCATCGTCGAAATAGAGGCCCTGCGGCAGCACCGCGCCGAGCTGAACATTCGAGGTCCAGCCGGTCGGGCTCACCGGATCGGCAAAAGCCGCCGAGGCGCTTGCCAGCGCGGATGTCAGGCCAAGGCCATAGACGATCCTTTTAACGGACATCCTCCTCACGTTTCCCCCGTTGTTTTTTGGATTGCGACGGACCGTCGCGACCGGTCCGTCTTCTCGTTGTCGTTGCGTGCGCCGCGATCAGGCGTCGACGCGTTCCGGCACCGGCAGGCCGAGCCAGTCCTTGTAGAAAGTGTCGATGTCCGGCTCGAAATCGCGGATGACCGGATACCAAGGCGTCGGCGCTTCGACGTCGTGTAGCGTCGCGCATTCAGAGCAATAGTATTCGCGCAGCACCTGCCATGTCGGGGTCTGAGCCATCAGGCGCGGGTAGATCTCCTCCAGCTTAGGCTGTGTGTCGCGAACGTGGACCCTGGCGAATAGCTTCCAGTTTTCTTTCCAGTTACAAAAATTGTGACCGCATTCGCACCGAACGACCCATTCCTTCGAGGTTTTGAGCCGAACGATGTAGAGCTTCGGCCCGAGCGGCAAGATGATCTTGTCATCCCAGCCCACGCGCTCCTGCAGGATCTCAATATAGGTCGCGAAACGCTCCGGATCCTTCGGGGTAGAGAGCATCTGATGTAAGGTATCTCGATCGATCTTGCCATCGAGGAGATCGGCGATCTTGGCTCGCGTGTATGCCATAATGTTTCCTCCGGCTATTTGTCTTGCGTCATGTATTTTCGAGGCGACCGGACGCCAACAATGACTGGCGCCCTTCGAGTAGCCTATTCTTCGACGAACTGGACCGTCTTGACGTCCGGCAATTCCGAGACGTCCATGTGATAGGTGGAGCCGTAGTGGGGCACGCCGATTTCTTCCTCCAGCAGTTCCCAGCTTTCCGGCAGCTCCCAGAATTCCTTGAATTCGGCGAGGAAACGGGGTCCGAGTTTGAAGGAGGCGGCGAACATCTGCTTCACGTGATCGCCGGCGCCCGCTTTCGCCAGAATCTTTTCGCGCTCGCCCTTCATCCATTCGCGCGTCGGGACCGACTTCTCGATCCGCTCCTTGCGGATCTGTTTGCGTCTCGCATCGGTCGCGGAGGCGTCGACTGTGAAAACGCCGTCCGCCGCCTTGCTCAAGATCACGCCATAAACCTGCGTGGCGAAGCGCTCGAGCAGATAGCCGCCATTGATGTCGTCGGCGACGCTTTGTGGTTCACGATCGAGCGGATCGCCGAAGCCGGGCCCCCCACGCATGTAATTGAGGTAGAGGTCGTAGTCCGAGAACATTTCCTCAGTGGTGATCGCCTGCTTGTCGCGCTTGATGACAGCGTCTTTGATGAGGGCATCCCAGACTGGATTTTCAGGGTCCGTGTCGCCGCCGAGCGGGATCGGCTTGCCCTCCGCGATCAGCTCCTTCAGCCCAGTCTTGTGCGCGGCGAAACGGTAGCCGGACGCTGCCGGATAGCCGCCCATCAGACCCCAGTCCGAGGACATGTGGCCATTACCCATGAAAAACATGGTCCAGTCCTTTGCGTTCCAGACCATGCGCAGGCTCTCGAACCCGCAGCCGCCCCGATATTTGCCGGCCCCCCCTGAACTCGCCTTGATCTGGCGGCCGAGATAGACGAGCGGTTCGGCCAGCTCCCAGATCTCCATGTCGCCCATGTCGCCTTCCGGGTTCCAGATGGCGGCGGCGTGGCTGAGGCCATCCCGCACGGCGCTGGCGCCAGTGCCGTCCGCGGCGCATTCGAACGAGTTGACGGCGTGAATTTCGTCGTACTGGTTGAAGCCTCCGCCCTGCAGCCAGTTGGAGGTGTTGGCGTTGCCCGCGTTGACCTCCTCAAGATAGCCGCGCCCGAAGTAGGAGCGGCTGAGGCCTCGCCACAACGCCGTCCAAGCCGATACGAGGAAGTGCCAGGAATACGAAAACGCGACGCGGCGATCGTCCGGATTCATCCAGGTGCCCTTGGGCAAGTGGAACTCAGTGCCGTAGGCCGCTCCGTCGTTGATCATCTCCGACGGGATCAGGGTCTGCGTCATCATCACCCAGATGCCGGAGGTGAAACTCACCTGATGGGCGTTGTAAGTGTGCCAGCCCCACCGGCTGGCCCCCTCGAAATCGAGGCGCCACGTGCCATCGCCACGGACCGTGATCTCGGAAGGAGCGTGCATGATGGTGTCGAGCTTGGCGAAGTCGGAGGGGAGGCGCACGTCCTCATGCGCATAGGGCACGTCGACGAACCCGACCTGCCGGTATTTACCCGGAATGGTCATCGCCTTGATGCGGTTCTGCAGACCGACGCGACCATGTTCAACAGCCTCATAGGCGAACTTCCAATAGGCGTCGATGCCCTCCTCGGAGATTACCTCCTCGACCAGCTTGCGGATCATGTGGCATCCGGCGATGCGGGTACG
Organism: uncultured Alphaproteobacteria bacterium; assembly: GCA_963704745.1. Taxonomy (GTDB): domain Bacteria; phylum Pseudomonadota; class Alphaproteobacteria; order Rhizobiales; family Beijerinckiaceae; genus Methylovirgula. Next base: position 467,876 of record OY969936.1, on the reverse strand, counting down.
CTCATCGAGAATCCAGTAGCGCGGCGTACGCACCATCCGCTGGCTCTCATGCAGCCAGTCCCGGAACAAGGCATCGTTCGCGCCAACCTTGCGGCAGGTGATCTGGTAGCCGTCGCCAAAGCGCTGCACCTGCCCGGTCGACATCGATCCGGGGCCGACGGAGCCGGTGTCGATGACATGGGTGACGCCGCCGACCCAGCCGATCAATTCGCCGACCCAGAAGATTGGAACAATGGTATGAATGTCGCACGGGTGGACGTTGCCGATCAGACAGTCGTTGTTGCAGAAGATGTCCCTGTCATGGACGCCGGGATTTGACTCCCAGTCATTCTCGATCATGTATTTGATCGCGGCGCCCATGGTGCCGACGTGGATGATAATGCCCGTCGAGGTCAGGATGCAGTCGCCAGCAGCGTTGTACAGGGTAAAACAAAGCTCGCCCTCCTGCTCGACGATCGGCGATGCGGCGATCTTCTTGGCCGTCTCGCGGGCGTCGACAACGCCCGCCCGCAGCCGCGAGAACAATTTGTTGTATTGAATCGGTTCGCTGTCGCGCAGCTCCAGGCGCTCCAGGCCGGCGTAGTGTTTGGTGCGCTTCGTCGCCTGCATGAGGCGATCCCGATGTTGTTTCAGTGTCTCCCCGCCCCGCACGATGCCGCGCGCCTGGGCTGGCGGTTGTGTGATGTCCTTTTCACGGATATTGACGTTCATAACGATGTCTCCTCAGAATGTGATGGCGCTGCGGCGGTCGATCAGACTTCTTTGAGATGGAACAGTCTGTGCGTATCGAGGAAGGTTTCGAAGCCGTCGGGCACGACGAAGGTCGTCGCGTCGGACTCGATGATCGCAGGCCCGTGGATGTGGTTGCCAGGCAACAGCGACTCCATCCTGTAGAGCTTGGCGTCGACCCAGCGCTTCTTGCGGTAGAATTTGCGCGTGCCTGTGTAAGCTTCTTCAGGCGGGGTCTGTTCGGAGAGCGGCTCGGCGGGGATCTTTGGCTTCGGGATGGGAACGGCGCCGCGCATGATCGCGCCGGTGACGGAGAAGCCGAGTTCTGGCGAACGGGCCGAGGCCGCGTAGACCCTTCCATAGGTCGCGTTGAACGCGTCGACCATTTGATTCCAATCAGCGGCGGTGTCGGCCGACGCGATGGGAGAGTCGATTTCGAGGTCGTTGAGCTGTCCGCGATATTGCATCCGGTAGCCTGGCTGCAGCGTCACCTGATCCGGCTCGTATCCATTCAGCCTGAATTCCTCCAGAACGTTGCGTGTCAGCTCCTGCCAGGCTGTCTGCAGGGTTTTCGCCGCCTTCTCCCTTTGCCCTTCCGGCGCATCTTCGGCAAGGTTGATGTCGAGCGATTTATCGTAGCGATATTCGAAATCGGCGGCGGCGCAGCCGAAGGCCGAGAAGCCCGCCGCCCAAGCCGGCACGATGATGTCCTCGAAACCGAGGCCCTCTGTATAGCCATACGCGTGGACGGGGCCCGCTCCGCCGTACGAGAAGCAGACGAAGCTCGCGGGGCTATAGCCCTTGGCGGAGATCATGGCGCGCAGATAGTCGCGAAGATCCGAGTCGAGCAGTTGTATGACGCCCGCCGCCGCGTCCTCGACGGTGAGCCCGAGCGGATCGGCGATCTGCGCCTTGATGGCGTCGACCGAGCGTTGCCGGTCGAGCTTGACGGCGCCGCCAAGGAAGTTGTCAGGATTGAGATAGCCGAGCACCATATGGCAGTCTGAGATTGTAACGGTCTCGATGCCGCTTTCCTTCCAGCAGACTCCGACGCGGTAACCGGCCGAATCGGGACCGAGCTTGATCGCCTTGGTGTAGGGGTCGAGTTGGATGAAGCTGCCCGCGCCCGCGCCGACCGAATCCATCGCGACAAGCGGCAGCGACAGAACGAGGCGAGCCATGTCCGGATCGTTCTTGATCGTCAATTCGCCCTGCGTGATCAGCGCGACGTCGAAAGACGTGCCGCCGATGTCGGAACAGGCGATGTTGTTGTAGCCCAGCACCTCGCCGAGATATTTGGCGCCGATGACGCCGCCGATCGGGCCGGAGACGATGGTGCGGGCGAGTTCCTTGGCCTTCCAGGAGATGGTGCCGCCATGGGTCGCCATGACGCGGAAGTCGAATTTGGTGCCATGCTCCTTGAAGGCGTCGGAGATTTTCTTCAGCGTCTGGCGCGAGGGCTCGGCCGCATAGCCTTCAAGGATGGTGGTGTTGGTGCGATGAGTCTCTTTTCGCACGGGGTAATAGTCGGCGGACGCGAACACCGGAATCGTCTTGCCGCTGGCCTTGATTTCCTCGATCACGATGTCGCGGACGCGGCATTCATGATCGGAATTCTTGTAGGAATGCAGGAGGCTGATGACTATGCCTTCGACATCGGCTGCGATCAGGTCGCGGGCGGCTTCCCGCGCGGTTTCCTCGCGAAGCGGGATAACCACCGCGCCGAACATGTCGATGCGCTCGGTGACGCCGCGCGTGAGGTTTCGCGGCACCAGCGGCGGATCATAGCGATGCGTATTGAGATGGATCCGATCCTCATAGGCATAGCCAAGGTAACACTGGACCGCGCGTCCCATGCGGTGAAAATCTTCCATGCCGCGATTGACGATGAGACCGCACTTCAGGCCTTTGCGCTGTACGACGCGGTTCAGCATCGCCGTGCCGGAATAGACGCCTGTTTGCAGGTCCTTCAGGGCCTCGTCGAGATCGAGGCCCCATCCGGCCAGCCCGTCGATGCTCGATGCGATCAGACCAAGCGCCTCGTTCTGCGGCGTGCTTTGCGCCTTGCCGACGACAAACTCGCCTTCGGAATCAACAAAGAATGTGTCCGTCATGGTGCCACCAGCGTCGATGCCCAGCACCTGCACGCTGCGTGTATTCCGCGCTACTATATTCACGGGGCTCCTCCTCGAATGCCGCCGGTCTCTGCGGAGCCGGTTCATTTAGGAGGCAGCAGCTTGCGTGCCAGAGATCGTGGCAAACGGTCGCGTTCGCTTTCTCAATAACTTACCGCACATGCTCGTTATTTATTGCGGGCGCGAGCGTCCGAATCGCGGACGCTCCGTCGGACGAATTGCCCATAGCTCGGACGAGCGTCATGCGGTCGAATGCGTTGCCCGCGCGTTAGGTTGGTGCGCGCAGGCATTTCTTGGCGGGTGATCAGTTTCGGGTTGGCTTTCCGAGGCCATATTCCGCAAGGCGCACATAGAGCGTCGAGCGAGCGACGCCGAGGCGCGCGGCCGCTTTGGTCAGATTGCCGCCGCACGCTTGGATTTCCGTCAGAATGGCGATGCGCTCGATCGCCTTCAAATCGGATGCGGTCTCGTAGGGCGATGGCGCCGCAGCGGGGGTATGAAACCGGATTTCAGATGGAAGGTCATGCTCGCCCAGGCAATTCGACGCTGACAGCGCGATGATCGAGTCGATGACATTGCGCAGTTCACGAACATTACCGGGCCAGCCGTAGGCGAGCAGCTGCGTCCGCGCTTCCTCACTGAACGTCGGGGCGCTTCTCCCGCGCCGCCTCGCTGTGGCCGAGGCGAAGCGTTCAGCCAGCAGGAGCACATCGTCGCCGCGCTCGCGCAGGGGCGGTATCGTCAATTTTGCCGCTGCCACGCGATAGTAAAGGTCGCGACGGAACCGCCCTGCCTCGATCTCCGCGGCGAGGTCGCGATTGGTCATCGAGACGATACGGACAGTGACACGCCGACAGATATGATCGCCGACGCGATAGACGATGCCGTCCTCCAGCACGCGCAAGAGATAGGATTGCAAATCGAGCGGCATTTCCCCGATCTCATCGAGGCAGAGCACGCCGCCATCAGCTTTCTCGATCTTGCCGGCACGGCCGTTCTCATCCGCACCAGTGAAGGCGCCCTTGGCATAGCCGAACAATTCGCTGGCGATGAGATCGCGCGGCATGCCGCCGCAATTCAGCGGCACAAAGGCGCCGCCGGCTGTCGGCCCCGCCGCTTTGATCGCGCGGGCAAACAATTCCTTGCCGACGCCGGTTTCGCCTTCGATCAGAATCGGCAAGTTGCTAGCCGCAAGCTTGCGCGCGCGTTCGCGCACCTCGCGCATCGGTAAGCTTTCGCCGATGATCTGTGCGAAGTCGATCTCCGGCTCCTGCACTTCGCTTGGTGGTGCTGGCTTCGAACGGCTACGATGGACGACAATGAGACAGCCCATGGCCTGGCCGTCATGATCGACGATCTCGACGCTGGCATTGGGGAAGAGCTGGCGGCAATTCACCTCCCAGGCTTCGCGCTCTGCCGAACCGATTATTCGGCGAAGATCTTGGATAAGATCAGCTTTGCGCGCTTCGAGCCAGCGGCGCGCATTATCGGCGGTATGAACGACGAGCCCGCGCCGGTCGACGACTAATATGTCTTCGCTGAGCCAGATCGAGCGCTTGGACACGAAACGGCGCAGCAGAATTTCATGTTCGGCCTTGGCGGCGGCGCGCAGCGAAGCCTCGATCTCCTGGCCGATCGAGACCACCAGCGCGAGACTTTGCGGATTATAATGGGCGATGGGCGCGGAAATATCGACCACGCCGAGCAATTCGCCGTCGAGCGGATGACGTATCGGCGTCGCGGCGCAGAACCAGCGCTGCACATCCTCGCAAAAATGCTCGGCGCCGCTCACCTCGACTGGCAAGCCTTCGACCAGCGCAGTGCCGATCGCATTGGTGCCGATGACGCCTTCCTCCCATCGGCCGCCGGTTTCTAGATGATTATGGCGGCCATGATCGAGGGTGCGCGGATCGCCGGCGGTATCAAGGATGAGGCCGTCTGCATCGGTGAGGATCATCATCGATGAGGCTTCTTCGGGCAGAGATAGGCGGGAGCGCTCGAGCGCCGGGCGCGCCGCGGTCAGCAGAGAGGCAGTGACGCTGCGGCGGCGGAAAAGTTCAGCCTCCAGAGCGATCGGCGCTGCGACTCGGCTCACGCTGACTTCAGAGGCACGCGATCGTTCCCACGACGCGACCAGCGAAGGCTGTACGCCAGCCGGCTTCACACCTTTCGCCAGAAAGGTTTCCCAGGCGCGGCGGATTGCCCGCTGCTGTTTTTCCACTCACGTCCTCCCGATCGGGCAGATGAAACTCTGCCCGAGAGATGGAGAACTCGACTCGAAGGAAAAAGGGCATAGGCGCGAATGAGTCCAAGGGACAATCGGCCCAGCCGCAACCTTTTCGAACTGTCCTCCCCGGACCGGGTTTCTTTGGCCCCGATCTCGGCGACGGATTTTGCAGTGTTTGGCAAAATTGGCAAGCGTTTCGTTTCGCAGCGATCATGTCTCGTGGCATGGTGTCGCTGAGGGTTGGTCACCAGCAATTCTCTGGTAGTAGCGGGCGCGTCGGCTGGCCACGGGGGGCCCGCCGCCGAGCCGAGCGAACGGGTCGGTTCCGAGGGTGCAATCAGTGAAATAATATTCAGCTCCGTGAAGGCACGGATGCGCTGCCGCTTACCGTCGCGCAGAATACGGGCCACCGCGATCTTGAGATTATCGTACAAAATCGAAAGCGGGATACCGCCAAAGAAAGCAAATGCCGAGACGTGCCCGTCCAGAAAAGCCTCGGTCGTCTCCCCCGGATAGGCCTTGATGAAGCATGCGTCCGACTGCGATAGGTCGAAACAAAACACGTGCAACTTCATCCGCACGCCACCGATTACGCCGATGCATTCGCCGAAATCGACCTGGGCGGGGCCCGGCGGATGGGCGAGCGGGACGAAGACCTCGCGTGATCTCGTGCGGGCGATCCAAACGTAATCCTTCACGACCGTATAGCCGCCGAGAAAAGGCATGCTCGCTCCGAAGCCGTTCGAAAATCCGGCTCGCCGTATGAGGTTCGCGCGGATGCCATTTGACCTTGCCGATCACCTGACACAGATTCGTCCATCTTCCGGCCCAATAGGTCAAATGTTATTTTGCGTGGAATCAGGCCTCGGAAAACGGTGGAAGGAGACGCCGAGCGCTTCACCGCTGGCGATCTCGCGACTCCCTCCCACCATCAATCGGTTAGTCGGTCATGAGTAACAATCTCTCTGCGTCACGCGTGAGGCTGGAGCACAATCACACCAGAGAAGAGATCCAGGAGCGTCTCGCTCGAGACACACGTGGCAACTATCTTCGGGATTGGATCTACGGCGGGATCGATGGAACGGTCACGACCTTTGCGATCGTTGCCGGAGTCGTCGGTGCCGACCTACCTGGCACGGTCGTGCTAGTGCTCGGCTTGGCCAATCTCATCGCCGACGGATTTGCGATGCGAGCGGGCAACTACAGCGCCACCAAGGCCGAGTTGGACGACTATCGACGCCTGCTCGACATCGAGCGAAAACACATTGCACTGGAACCGAGCGGCGAGCGCGAAGAGGTCCGGCAGATCTTCGGCCTCAAGGGATTCTCCGGCGCCGAACTGGAACGAATCGTCGACGTCATCTCGTCCGACGAAGAGCTTTGGGCGAAGACGATGGCCGTCGAAGAATAAGGCAGGGGAACGCGCGGTCGCACTTAGCTCATCACTCCAAAGGGTAGCGACCTCACCGAGCTGCGATCTTCGGAGGTGATCACATACTCAAGTCCCGCTTCCGCCCGAATCCCCACTCGATGCCGCCACCGTTTTTGGTGACCCCGGCAACGTGTTGCCCGAGCCGCTTCTCCAATGACGGAGACCAGGGTACGAGCTGGAAGCCCAGACCGCTGTCGATCATGGCGAACCGGCCGGAGGTGAGCGTCAGGCTCTGACGGTAGATCCCGGCAACATGCTCGCCGGCGGTGGGTTGGAGATATGGCAATCCCGTCTCGGCCGACAGCCTGGCTCCAACTGCGCTCAGCTCGCGCCGTCGCAGCGTGTCGAGGAGATCGCGCTGGAGAACGATGCGCTGACCTTGCCGGCGGGCGAAGCCCTCGTCGGCCAGATGTTCGGCGCGTACCGTCATGGCGTTGCGGACCTCGCGTCCGAAGCCGCCCATGGAGAGTGGCATCGGCTGACGCTCGACCAGCCGATGATCGAGCCAGGTCGCACCCGGCGCCGTCACTTGCTGGGCAAGGTCGATGTCCGAGCGGTTGGCCAGCACGAGCGTCGGCCGCTGGTCGGCTGCGGCCCCGAAACGACGCACCTCGACGATGCCGCCAGTCGGCGGGGCGTGCGCGAAGGCTTCGGTATCTTGAAACCGTACGTGGTGAGCGCGGCCATCCGTGCCGTCGATCACGGCATAGGCTTCCCCGGTCAATTCGTCATGCAGGCCCTTGTCCACGAGCCGGCCGACGATCGGTGAATTCGACGCGCCGCTCTCGATCATATAATCGGCGATCCCGCGTGCCTCTCCGCGCTCGGTGAACGTGCGGTGCATTGTCTTGATGATGTCGCCGCGCATGCCGAGGTCGCGCAGGGTCCTTTCGGCTTCGAGGCCGACCATCCATTCGCCGGGGCCGGCGGGCGCGGCGAGACCCATCGTCTCGAGATGCCGAAGCCGGCCGATCATCAGACGGCGTATCTCGTGATCGTCGGCACCAGGATTGCCGGGACGAAGGTCGATGGTGCCGGTCTCGTCCGTGGCCATGCGGATCTCAGTATCGAGCCGCGTCCATCGCTCGGCGCCGACTTCCCGCTCAAGCGCGGAGCGGATCTCGTGCTCGGGCTTCGGGCCGAGCTCGATCGAGGCCAGTTCTTCGGCCCGGGAGCGCAAACCCCGGCTGATATAGTCGCGGGAAATCACGAGGTCCTGGCCGTCCTGATCGACGCCCCGGACCAGCAGGTGGACATGCGGATTGTCGGTGTTCCAGTGATCGACGGCGACCCAATCGAGCCTGGTCCCAAGATCGGCTTCCATCTGCCGGGCAAGGTCTCGGGTGAAGGCTTTGAGGTCCGTCATTTCGGCGGCGTCTTCGGGCGAGACGATGAACCGGAAATGATGCCGGTCGTCCTTGCTTCGATCGGCGAAGGCAACGTCGTCGACGCGATCGGTCCCGGCGTCGAACATGCACGCCTTCTCGCCGGCGCGAGTGACCCCCTCGCGCTTCAAATAGGAGAGATGTGCTGACATCGGTGCGGAGCGAAAGGCGCGGCCCTTATGCTGGGCGATACGCGCCTTCACCACCACGCGGCGCTGCGTCGAGAACAGACGGTTGCGGCTGAAGGCGATCCGGCCCCGCCCGAAGGTCGAGCGGCCGAGGCCGGAGGGCCGTTTACCAGCGGCGAAAGGCGCAGCGGTGTGCCCCGCCTTCTTCGCGGCCCGCAGCACCTGATTGATGAAGCTCTTCGGCTTGCGGATGCGGGTGCTGCGAACGCGCCCTGGCCGGATGCGGAAATCCTCGCCGCTGCCGCTCATGGCAGCCATCTCCGGGACAGCAGAATGCGGTCGGTGCCGAAAACACTGTTGGAATGATTGCCATTTTGCCACGGAGCGGCACGCGACCCGACCGACCGGCACGGAGAAAGACAAGCCCATTCAAGGGCTTGTCTTGTGACCGGCGATGCCCTTTTATCTCGCCGTCTGTCTGTCGAGATCCCGCGGACCCTTCCGTCCACGTCCTGATGCACGATGAACCACGCCAACGCGCGCTGAGACCTGCAGGGGTTCATCGCGCCGGCGCCCGAGCAAAGAGCTGCACGAACAGGTTGCCAGCTCGCGGCACGATGCCGGACAGATCGACAACGCGAACGTCATTTGATCGACAGTTCGACTGCAGCGATTTCTGAGTTCGATCGCCGGGCGAAGCGCCGTCATTGCGCACAAAGAAGAGCGACGATCTCGTCCACGAATGCGGTGGTGAAGCAGCAATGATCATTCCGGCCAACGGTTTTTCGCCGATCAGGGGCGCGATCGCGGCGACATAGGCCCGTGTCTCGGCCGGCAGGGGTCGGCCCGTCGTCAGATAGCTTTCATAGCGACCGGGACCGGCATTGTAAGCGGCGAGAAACCCCGGCGATCCGTAGCGATCGTGCAGCTCTCGCAAAAACGCCGCGCCGGCGAGAATATTGTCACGCGGATCATAGGGATTGGCGCCGAGGCCATGACGTGCACGCAGCATTACCCAGGTCGACGGCATGATCTGCATCAGGCCTATTGCACCCTTCGGTGAAATGGCGTGGATGTCTTCCCCGCTCTCGGCATGCATGACCGCGCGGATCCACGACACGGGGACACCGAAACGCTGGGACGCTTCGGCGACGAAAACCGCGAAGCGATCAGCGGGATGTGCGACCGTTCGCGAGAGATCTTTTGCGTGCGCTGACAATGCGAGCGGCGTTGTGGTTGGCACGCTGATCACTGCGATGATGAAACCGAGCGGAAGGAAACGATTGACTGAATCCCGGAGCACCGAAAGAGCGGGACTTTGGCGACAGGAGAAATGGCTGACTGGCGAGCTGTACCGCATGGCGTCATGCTCGCTCTTCACTTTTCGAATGTCGGTTCCGCAGCAGATGAAAAGTCAATCCCTTCGCGTCGGTTTTGACCAGTCTGGCGCGGATCGGCTGCGTGAAGACCGGATCGTCTATCAGTGGCGCAACGTAATCTCCGACCTTCTCGCTGGTGCGCTTCCAGCGAGCGCCAACATTGGCGCCGTCGGCGCTGTCGCCTGCGTGAACCCGATAGTTCGGTGCATTCTCGCCATCTCCAGCATCGGCCGGAACGAGGGTGAGTTCGACATCGAGGGAGAGCGTACGCAGCCGGCCGCAATAGCCATCGGGGGGGCGACTGAAAGCGCCGATATGAGCCATGGGGACGTCCTTTCCGGTTTGCTTCGTGGATGCAATCAGTTGGTCGCGGCGCGCCAGACGAAGTGGCCGTCGCCTTCTTCGTCGGTCCACAAAGGAACCGCGCGACCGATGATCGATGTGGTTGGAAGCGGCCCGAAATAGCGCCCGTCCAGGCTGTCTGGCACGCCCAGATTCATCAAGAAGACGTCACCAACGCGAAGCGTTCGACATCCTTCCCAGACGGGAAGATCACGCCCGCGACTGTCGCGGGCTTGCGCCTCGCCCACCTCGACGTGGTCGATGGTGATGCGGAACTTCTCGCGACAAACTGTTTGTCCTGGCAGCGCGAGAATGCGCTTCATCAATGGCACGCCGCGAGGCAGATAGCCGCGACCGCAAAGGAAGCTTGCGACCGGCTTGGGCGGCATGACAGCCACCAAATCGGCGACCTCGAGAGCGTCTGCCGGCTGCACGGCATAGAGCCCCACAGGTACACTGGCGCTGACGTTCCAGATCAGTTTCGGTGGCGCAGTGATGAGGGCCATGCCCGTCGTCGCCACCGCCGAAAAATAGGTCGCCATGACCCATAAGAACCGCGTCATGGCTGCGTCCTCTGGCGCAAAAGCCAGGCGCTATGCTGTGCGCGTGTATAGGCCCGCGGTTCGTATCCGGCGGTCAGGCGAGCGCTGACATGGCGCCAATATTCAGGTGCAACCGCAGCTGGATCGATGTCGAGCGCTTCCACCGCATCGATCGTTTGCAAGACGCGCTCGACCTTGGGCCAGCCACCGATGCGCAGCAGGATGTCGCCGCCGGGACGGATAAAGGGCAGTGTCTGGAAGGGTTCCGCCGGAACGGCGGCGCGCAGGATGTCGATGCGCGAAACAATGGTTCCGAAGTCGTTGGCGGCCCAGCGGACGAAGGCGAAAATGCTGCTGGGAAGGAAGCTGACGATCCGCCGCCGGCGGTCGAGGATCTTTTCCTCGACGAAATTGCCGAAGCGAATCCAATGTTCGATTTTCTTCTCGATCCAAGTTAGTTCGACATGAGTCAGTTCGACACGAGTTCAGCTCGGCACGTGTAACGGCAGCAGACGGGTGCGCGACGTGCGTCGGGTATTCGCGGACATGGTTGCGTGGGTTGTTGTTCATGATGCATCTCCATCGGCTTCCGAGAATTCGCGGGTGAGCAGCTCGCGCAGCATGTCGGCGACGGTGACGCCTCGCTGGAAGGCCGTGACCTTGATGCGGCCGCGCAATTTTGGTGTGATGTCGATGGTCAGACGCGCGGTGAAGGCATCGGCCTTCGGTGGAGCGGTGGGCGGCACGTCCGATGCCTTGATCCAGCTCTCGGCATCGCCGGGACGCGTGGCGAAGCCGCGTCTCGAATCGCGGCCTTTCATCGGGTGATCCTCGCGATTTCGGCGGCGAGCGCCGCGATCTCGCGGGTAGCCGGGCTGTTTTCGTCGATGTCGGAGACGAGACGGCCGGTGCGGGCACATTCGGCGAAGGCAACGCGCTGGCCGATCGTGGCAGAGAGGACAGGCGGATCGTGGTCGGCCAATGTCGCGGCCGTCTCGCGCGCGATGATCGTGCGCGTGTCGCACCGATTGAGCACGAAATACGCGGCGAGCTGCGGTCGAAAGATGCGCGCTTCGTCGATCAGTTTCAGTATCTCGCCTGATGCCCAACCATCGAAGGGCGACGGCTGAACAGGAATCAGGACGAGATCGGCGGCGAGCAGCGCCGACCGCATCAGCCCGGTGACGCGCGGCGGCCCGTCGATGATGACATGATCGGCATCATGGCCGAGCTCCGGGGCTTCGCGATGCAATGTGTCTCGCGCGAGCCCGATGACGCCGAATAGCCGTTGCAGACCTTCGCGGGCTCTTTGCTCAGACCAATCGAGGGCCGAACCTTGTGGATCGGCATCGATCAGAATGACGCGCTGCCTTTGGCTGGCCCATTGTCCGGCGAGATGGAGCGCCAGCGTCGTTTTGCCGACACCGCCCTTTTGATTGAGGATCGCGATGATCATGCTGCTCCCCCTCGCTTCGGAGAGAAGGGGAGTTCGGGTCTCGTCGATGAATCGGATTGAGACGAAGAAGCGGCTTTACGGAAAGACCTGCGCTGGCTTTGACCCTGATCGCGTCGCCATTCCTTCCTGGAATGCCGCAAATCGGCGTCATTTTCCACAGGCGCCGCGGCTCTAAAGTTAGATTCTTTGTTAGAGTCTAAGTTAAGGGCGCGAATTTCTCTTTTGTGCTCATGAGTTAGGACAGATTTCGGTTCCTGATAGCACGAGCGGTGGGTTCCTGATAGCACGTGTGATCTGGTTCCTGATAGCACGAGGCTATCCACAGGTTGTCCACAGGGCACCGGTTCGAAAGCCAGCAGCATGCGCTTGCCCGCTTCAACTTCGACGCACAGTGAGTATCCCGGGAGCGGCTGGCGGCGGACGATGTCGCGCAGCTCGAACGCGAAGCGCTTGAACGGCGAGAGGCTTGCCGACTTGAGATGGAGGTGACGGAAATCGAAGCGCCAGCCGGAACGCTGGCGGCCGCCGTGCTTACGGACGATGCGATAGAGCCAGCGCTCCAATCCGCCCGTCAGCGCGAAATAGGCGCGGTCGATCGTAAGGACGAGCGCATCGTCGAGCACGCCCCGGTAAAACCAGTCGGGTACGATCAATTCGATTCCGCCGGGATGGCCGTGCTCGTCGGCGCGCTCGGTCCATTCGTTGATCCAGGAGAAACGGTGCATCCGCCGTTCGTTTGATTGGCGGAGCGATGTCGCGACCGTCGTCGATTGCAGCCGGTCGAGCGCTGCCTTCAGCCGCTGATAGTCGCGCAAGCTGGTGCCGCGGCCGATGAAGGTCAGAATCTCATGGGGTGTCGCCGCCATCAGACGCGACGTGCGCAGGCCAGAATCCCGTGCCTGGACGATCTGCGAAGCGGCCCAGATCAGAACATCGGCGTCCCAGATGGTTGCCATGCCGTGCTCGGGGACGGCCTCGACCCGGATCGCGATATCGCCCGCGCGGAAATCGATCGGCGTGGTGCGGTGGGACTTGGCGAGACTGAAAAAAGGATAGGCCATGAGGTCCTGCGCGTCGCGCGGCGCGAGATCGCCGGGAAGTGCACGAAACAGCTCGAGCTGCTCACGTTCCGATCTGGTGCGATGTCGCGTCGACATGAGGGGAGCCACCAAAACGATCAGCGGCGCGGCTGACTGGCATGGGCCGGTGAGACGGAGGGATGGCGCTTGGCGGGCAGCACCTGGCCGATGCCGGGATCGGAGGTCGAGGCCTTGACGCCGAGTTCGACCCAGGCCTGCAGATCTTCGAGGCGATAGACGACGCGGCCGCCGAGCTTCGAATAGCGTGGGCCGGTGCCATAGGTGCGATGCTTCTCGAGGGTGCGGCCGGAAAGGCCGAGAAAGCGCGCGGCCTCGGGCGTGCGCAGATAGCGCGGCGGGAGCTGGGTTGTTGCGGCGGACATGATCGAGCCTTCGTGATGCCTGGGAAGGCCGCCGGATATGGGCGGCTGTTGGCGATCACGTTGGCGGAGAAAGACCGGCAAGGGGGATGGCGAAGGTGAAGGGTGCCACATTAGCCACCCCCCGTCCGGACGCCGACGGGATCAGTCGTGATTCCGCCGACGCAACAGGTCGCGATAATTGCCTTGCATGAAGGTGATGCCACTGCGGACGAGACGAATCGTGGCATCGCGAATGGACGCGGTCTTCCATGGCTCGGCGGCGACACGGGCAGCACCAAACAGGATCTCTGCGATGGCGCGATAACTCGCCCCGTTCAAATGGCCGTCGAGCGCTTGCAGTGCGCGCATCACACGCGGGAGATCCTGTGGTCTCGTTGTTCGCCCGGCACGCGCTTGCGCGCCTTCCATATGACGCCAGAAGCGCAAGGCCGCGTCGCTCCGCTGGGGTGCCAGATCATCGAGCGGAATGACAGCCGCGACTGGGCTGCCCTCAACAGGCGGGGCGGGCAGCCAGAGCTGATGCGCTTCGCCGGCTGCCTCCACGATAAGATGCGCGCCATCGTGAGCAGAACGGCGCGCGGCCACCTCCGCCCAGTCGGAGGGCGCGAATTTCAGGGTTTTGGTATCAGCCGGGGCTGCCGCGAGGATCACGGCGTTTGCGTTGAGTTCCGGGAGCCAGAAGATCTTCGTTTCGTCGGCTCTCAGCGCTGGGTCGCTCAGGAAATCGCAACCCCCAGCGCCTCCCCAGACTTTCTTCCGAAACAGATTCGGTCCGGTCATTCGAAAAATCGGCGCGATAATCCGGGTTACGGCGAAGAAACTCCCAAGCAAATTCAGATGAGTTCAGGTCGCGCGTATAATTATATGCGGTTGGCGATCGCCAATGGTGCCGTCTCGGAAGTGGTTGGAATTTGAAGGTGGCGTAATCTCCGGTTTTCTCAAACAAGCCGAATCGGCGCGCCAACGCCGATGGAGATTACGCCATGAAGAGAGATACCACGGAGCCGGCCGGCGAAGCGACCGAAGAGAAGCTTTTCGACAATTGGTTCGATCCCGTCGAAACAATATTACGTAGCAAGGTGCGCGGCTTTCTCGAAACGATGATTGGCTTCAGGCCAGATCGTCATGCGCAAAGTCGACGGCTGGGAGAGCCTTACCGAAAAGCCCTTCGATCAGAGCATTGACCTCGCCGCATGATCGGATAACCTCGTCACGCTGGAGATCGCGTCAAAGTCAATTCCAACACAAATTGAGACGGCACCATCGCACGGGTTGGGGTCTTAGGAGACAGGAATCCAGAGCGTGCGTCATCAACGGCAGGCGACTCCGAAGCTGACAGGGCAGCGTCTTCATGCTCGTCTGTGGGAGCGAGGTATATCCGGCTGCGGCTTCCTTCCGCGACGATCGCCATGAGACGCACCCCGAGCCGATCGGACTTTCCTTCAGCCTGAATATATGTCCTGTCGATCGACGAGCCGGTAAGCACACATACAAAAGCCTGGCCCTTGGCGGCCTTCGTTCCTGTCTTGAGACGATCCTCGTCCAGCTTCGAGAGAGCGCCAGTACGGACCTCGAAGCGCCAACCGTCCTGAGCGCCCTTGTCGATCACTGGTTCGATCCAGGTCTTCTTCCCTTCTTTCGTCGAGAGCATGAAGGACGATACCAGCGGCACCATCGCCCCCTTCGCCGCAGGGTCGGGCGAGCGAACGGTGCGAGCCCACAGCCAGGCGATCACCGTCGCCTTTGAGCCGTTCGGCAGCGTCGCCTTGGGATAGAGGTGGCCAATGCGCTTTTCCGCCTCGTCGCGCATCCACTCGCCGTAGTAGCGGACGTCCTCCGCCAAGCCCTGCGCGCCTTTCCAGGCGCGGAGCTGGCCGTTGGCGGCTTCGGCGCGGGACTTCGGGTTGACCGGCGGGCGGCCCGCGAATTTCGGCGGGATCTCCACCAGCGCCTTGCCGATCAGGACCGCGACCGGGTTCAAGTCCGAGCCGTAGGCGCGCAGGCCCAGCCGCTGCGCCTCCAGCGGGATCGAGCCACCGCCCGAGAAGGGATCATAGACCGGGGGCGCTTTGGTTTGCAGATAGTCTAGGATCGCCGGCCCATCGCCCTGCGCCGGCGGCTCCTCGCCCAGGCCCCAGGCGACGGAGCGTGCGATCTCCCACCGCGCCGCGTTCAGGATCGCCTCTTTGTTGGACGCCTCCCACGGCACCATCGCCTCGATCACCTTGTGCAGGCGTCGACGCTCGGCGTCCTGCGCCTCCTCCGACGGGAAGCGATCCGGCCACGATGAAGGATCATCCACCAGTTGCGCGAACAACACCGCGCGGCATGCGGCCAGCGGTCGCCGCGCCCACCAAAGATGCAGTGTCGACGGGTGACCGTGGCGAATCGACTTCTCTCGCGCGGAAGCGACATTGATCGCTTCCAGCGGGATGGATACCTCAATCAGTTTCTTGCGTGCCTGTATCGCCACTATGTCAAAACCCAAGGCAGATATTCAATGAATGAGGAGGCGGTCATGCGATTCCGGGCTCCATTTGAGACTCGGACCGAGCATCGGAAACGCGACCAAGGGATATCAGATCGGCGATGTTGAACACCACGGCGGTCTCCGCGAAGCCGAGTTCCCGCTTGAAGAAGCGGCGGACGTATATCGGTTCATGTGAAAAGCCGTTGGCGACGCGCACAAGCGCCAGAATGAAAGCATCCGGCGCGTTGAGCGACGCCAGGATTTCGTTCTTGGTGATGATGACGTCGCGCGCATCTACGTGGCGTCCCTTCACCTCGATGAAGCGCAGATGGCCGGAATTCGGATCGCGGCTTTCAATGTCCCAGCCTTTCTTCTCAGCCGACACATCCTTCGGCATGTTTCCGAGTGTGCGTTCCGCCGCCATAACGGCGTCCATGGCGAGCTGTTCGACAGCTGCGCGAGCCGCCGGATCTTCGGAGAAGCCAAACGAATTGGGCGCCTCGGCCGGCGCTCGCCGTGCATCAAGGAGGCCCTTGGGAATCACCAGCGCCGCGCCCTTTAGGATCGGCGGCAGCGCCGTGATTTGACGTTCTCGCTCCAGTTCCGCCTGCCGCTTGTGCAACCGCTCGACCAATCGCTGGGCGGTTGCTTCGGCGTTGGATGCGTTGATGCGCTGCTCCTTGCCGGCGCGTTCTTCCTCGCGGAGCCGTGCCGCTCGGGCATCCCAGTAGTTGATCTCGCGATTCAGGCGGGCGCGAACCTCGCGTTCGACCTTGTCGATCTCGGCGAGCTTGCGGCCCCTCACTTCAGCCAAGTGGTCAGGCACCAGGCTTGAGATGGCGTAGCCGAGCGCGCGATCCTCAACGCGGGCCGAGAGCCATGGCGCTGTGATTGCGTCGGCGGTCAGTATTTTTTCTTCGGCCGTCGCCGGACGGTAATCGAGATAGGGGGCCGACCCGCCATCAACGGCGGATCCGTCTTCTTTCAGATGGGTGAATTGCAGCCGCTGCGATATCACGCGCGGCTCGCCGGATCTGACCGAGCGTCCGTCGCGAATCGCGTGTTCCAGATAGACAAGGAGGCGGGGTTCGACTCCCTCATCGGCCTCATCGACCAATACGCTACCCTGGCCGAGCAACGGCTGAAATCGTTCGAGGACGACATCAACTGCGGCTTCTAGGAGGGGATGGCCGGGCGCGACCAATTCAGCCTGCGGCTGACCCACCACCAGGGTTTTCTCGAACGTGACCCTTGCATAGCGGTCGAGCACAGGATCGCCGCGGCCGATCAAACGATCCCTTTCCTTGAGGATCGACGGGACGCGGAGGATTTCGAAGCGGCCCTTTTCGCGTTCGGCGATACGGCCACCCAGGAGCGTGAATGCCTCGCGGAAGAAGGCGCCGATGAAATGGGGCTGAAGACGGCGCGCCTGCGCCCGTTCCATCTCTTCCCGGATCACCGAGACGGCGTGGGGGTCCATGCCTTCCGAGGTCAGCTTGCGTTCGGCAACCAGCTTTTCGATCGCATCGACATCGACGGCGCCATCGACCTTTCGGAACAGTTCGGCTTTCTTCTCCGGCCGATCGCCGTAGCGGATCGCATCGACGAGGAGGTCGCGTAGCGCCTGGCCCTCGAACAATTCGCCAAGCACGTCATAGACCTTGCCGCCCAGCGCGGCGCGCGCCTCTTCAAGCTTTTCCAGAAGCCGGCGGTAGACTTCGCCTTCCCGGGTGTTCGAGGCGCACAGGTTCCAGAGATGGCAGACCTCCGTCTGTCCGATACGGTGGATGCGACCGAAGCGCTGCTCCAACCGGTTCGGGTTCCAAGGCAGGTCGTAGTTCACCATCAGGTGGGCGCCGCGCTGAAGGTTCACACCTTCGCCGGCCGCATCGTTGGCGATCATCACACGGACGACCGGATCACTGTTGAAGGCGGCGATCGCACCGCGACGGGCCTCACGGGCGATGCCGCCATGGATGACCACCACGGCGGAGGCATCGCCGAAGCGCGCCGTGATCTTGTGCGCGAGATATTCGAGCGTGTCCTTGGGCTCGGTGAAGATGAGAATCTTGCGCCGTAGACCGGACGCCGGATCGAGCATGATCGGATCGTCGAGGATCGACTCAAGCTCGCGCCATTTTGCGTCCTGACCCGACAACTTCAGACGTAAGGCGCGGTCTTCAAGATCTTTGAGGATGACGATCTCGGCTTCCAGCTCTATCAGCGTCTGAGCCGCCGTGGCTGAATCGAGGATCTGTTCCTCGGCTTCCTCCGCCTCGGCCCCGGTCGCCTCATCGATTTCGTCAGGGTCGTAGGCCGGAAGCACGGGCGCACGGGTCAGCGGGGCTGACCCCCCCTTGGCGCAGTCCGCGTTCCTCCCGGAGCCGTTCCTCCATGCGCTTGCGCCGACGCTCCAGCGATCGGTGGATCGCCGCGGGGGAGGACGCCAACCGGCGCTGGAGGATTTGCAACGCGAAGCCGACATTGCTCCGGCGGCTGTTGTCGCCGCTGCGGTCGGCCTTGTTCATTTCCTCACGGACGTAGGTCGTGACCGCTTGGTAGAGGTCGGCTTCCATCGGCGACAGCGCGTAACTGGCCGTATAGGCGCACCGCTCGGGGAAGAGCGGCGTGCCGTCAAATCGGTAGAGCTCTTCCTTCGTCAGACGCCGCATCATGTCCGAGACGTCGGCTTTGTGGACGCCCTCCCGAAAGCGGCCCTCGAAGCGGTCGGCATCGAGGAGACCCATGAAGAGTTGGAAATCCGCCTCCTTGCCGTTATGCGGCGTCGCCGACATCAACAGCAGGTTCCGGGTCCGGGTGCCGAGGAGCTTGCCGAGCTTGTGCCGCTGGGTCTCTTTCACCTCGCCGCCGAAATAGGAGGCGGCCATCCGGTGGGCCTCGTCGCAGATAACGAGGTCCCAATCCGGGGCGGCTTCGAGCTTCGCCTTCAGCTCGTCAGACCGTGCCGCCATATCCAGACGCATGATCAGGCGGTTGCGTTCGACGAATGGATTGCCGGTGATCGACGCCTCGATCTGATCACGAGACAGGATGTCAAAGCCGAGGCTGAATTTCTCGGCCATTTCCTCCTGCCACTGCTCGACCAGGCCACCGGGCGCGACAATCAGGCAGCGCTCCAGGTCGCCACGGATCAGCAGTTCCTTGATGAGAAGACCGGCCATGATCGTCTTGCCGGCGCCGGGATCGTCCGCCAGCAGGAAGCGCAGAGGCTGACGCGGCAGCATCTCGCCGTAGACAGCCGTTATCTGGTGCGGGAGCGCCTCGATCTGGGAGGCGCTGACGGCGAGGTAGGGGTCGAAAAGGTGCGCCAAGCGGATGCGGTAGGCTTCAGACGCCAGACGCAGTAGGCCGCCATCAGCGTCGAAGGCATAGGCACGGCCGGCTTCGACGAACTCGAACGAAGTTTCCTCGCCGCGATAGACCAGACGTTCACCTACCCGGCCGTCGACCCGGAACACCAGATTGAGCGCGTCGGCGCCGAATCGCGCGACCTGAACCACCTCCGCGACCCCGGCAGAATCTAGGCCGCGGAGACGTGAACCGGGCTTGATGTCGTCAAATTGCAGCACACGACCCTCTCGCATATGGAGGCGGCCATATCGACAGCCGAGCAGTTCGCCCCTGCTAAGCACCGTAGCTCATTGGCCGCCGATAGGCAATTTTCCGTTTGATAAATCGCCGAATTTCTGCATAGCTAATAGCGGATTTTCCGAGGCCGCTTCTTCATGGACATCATTCCCCGGCATCTGACCGCGAGGGTAGTGAGCGCTCTGCGGACTACCCGCGTCATCAATATCGTCGGTCCCCGGCAGACGGGGAAAACGACTCTGGTCCGCGACATGGTCGAGGCGGCTCGTTTCCTCGACCTCGATGACGAGAGTCTTCTCGGGTCCCTGGCGTTGGACCCCTATGGGCAACTCGGCACGCTCCTGGCCGAGACCCAAAAGTCCGGGTTGCCGATCGTCATCGACGAGGTCCAGCGCTTGCCGCAGATTACCCTGGCATTGAAGCGGATCGTAGACCGCGACCGGCGTCCAGGGCAGTTCGTTCTCACCGGTTCCTCGGATATTTTCACGACGCCCAAGGCGCTCGATACCCTCGCAGGGCGTGTCTCGACGCTGACGCTCCGGCCGCTTAGTGCGGCGGAGATAATGCGTTCCGGCCCATGCCGGCTATTGGACACTATCGACGACGACCCAGCCGCCCTTGCCAGTCGTCTCCCTTCGCCAGCACGTTTTCAGCGTTCCGACGCGATCGACCTGATTGTGCGTGGCGGCTTTCCGGAGATCCGCCCTCTCGAAGATAGAGACCGCATGGCGCGCTACGAATCCTATGTCGGCAGCATCGTGGAGCGCGACATCGCACCCGTCGCCGATGTGCGCCGGCCAGATACACTGCGACGGCTAATCAATCAGCTTGCTCATCGGACAGCAGAAGAGCTCAACGTTACGAGCCTTTGCAGTGCGCTAGGGGCGCGCAAGGAAACGGTCACGACCTATCTTGATGTGCTCTCCCGTCTCGGGATTGTTCACCGTCTCGGCGCTTGGACCGCTTCCGGCGCCCGCAAGGAGGTCAGGTCTCCCAAGCTACATTTCATGGACACCGGCTGCGCGACGGCACTGCGGGGCGAGGACGCAACAAGCTTCGGCCTCGGCGCCGATCCGGTCGCGTTGGGCCATGTCTTGGAGAGTTTCGTTTTTTGTGAGCTGGAGAAGTCGCTCCCGTTTTTAAAGCGGCGCTGGGAACTGTATCACTGGCGCTACGCTCCTCGGGAGATTGACATCATCGCCCAGGCGCCCGGGCGGACGCTCGCTTTGTTCGAGATGAAGGCATCGACGACCGTAGGCGCCGACGATTTCCGCCATCTTGATTGGTTCTTCACGGAAGGACCGGGCAAGTCGTACAAGGGATCTGCCTTCGTGGTTTACCTTGGCGACCAGGTGCTCTCGTTCGGGCCCGGTCGGGTGGCCCTTCCCCTATCTGTTCTATGGTCCTTTTCGGAGGGTGTTGAACGATGACACTCGCCACCTCGCGAAGGGCGCTGGGGAAGCGCCCGAGGAAGCAAAAAACGGCTCGCTTTGGTCCTCGGGGAAGCGCGGCGTTGCCCAGGGAGTGCCTTCGCCCCGGAGTGGGCCAGGTCGTACTGTGGTCTGTTGTGCGCGCCGAAAACCATGACTTCGCGCCGGCATCGATGCCGAAAGCAGCCCCAAGCCCGCTACTTTGCGCTTTCTGCTGCTTCCCCCCTGCTTCCCCGACTCTCTGGCATGGAGCGGGGAAGCAAAAAACGGCCCCGAAGGACCGCTCTAAGCCACTGATCTCTATGAGAGATTTTGGAGCGGGCGAAGGGATTCGAACCCTCGACCCCAACCTTGGCAAGAAGATTTAGGTGGTGGTGTGGTGCGGGCGGTCGGAATCGAACCGACACTCTGTCACCAGAACTGGATTTTGAATCCAGCGCGTCTACCAGTTCCGCCACGCCCGCATATCGCCGCCGACAGCCACACTCGCGCTGTGCACCTATTCTGCACCTGGCGCGGTGTCCGCCTTAACTCGACAGTTCTCGACCTACCTGACTAAACTCCTAAAATCAAAAAACTTTTCACATCTCTGCGACAAGCCGCCGCGTGGTAAATAAACCCCTTTTTGAGTTTGGCGCGTCTACCAGTTCCGCCACGCCCGCAAATCTTCGGCCCCGCAATGGCGGGGCCGGACCTTCACCTATAGAATCGCGCGAGCGCTCGCAACCCCGGCCGCCAACCCTATTTCCAGTCGCGGATGTCGACGAAGCGGCCGGCGATCGCCGCCGCCGCCGCCATGGCCGGCGAGACGAGATGGGTGCGGCCCTTGAAACCTTGCCGGCCCTCGAAATTGCGGTTCGACGTCGAGGCGCAGCGTTCGCCGGGCGCCAGGCGGTCGGGATTCATGGCAAGGCACATGGAGCAGCCGGGCTCGCGCCATTCGAAGCCGGCGGCTTTGAAGATCTGGTCGAGACCTTCCGCCTCCGCCTGCTCTTTCACCAGGCCCGAGCCCGGCACCACAAGAGCGTTGACACGGGCGGAGACCGTCTTGCCTTCGACCATTGCCGCTGCGGCGCGCAGATCTTCGATTCGTCCATTGGTGCAGGATCCGATGAAGACGCGGTCGATTGCGACATCAGTGATCTTCTCGCCGCCTTTGAGGCCCATATAGTCGAGGGCGCGGCGTACCGCGGCTCTTTTCGCCTCGTTGGCCACCTCCTCGGGATGCGGGACCCTTCCGGTGATGGCGATCACATCCTCCGGGCTCGTGCCCCAGGTGACCAGCGGCGGCAGATTGGTCGCATCGAGGCGGATCTCCTTGTCGAAGAGGGCGCCCTCATCCGAGTGAAGCGTGTCCCAATAGCGTCGCGCCTGATCGAAGGCAGCACCTTGCGGCGTCCGCGGCCGGCCGGCGATATAGGCGAAAGTTTTTTCGTCCGGCGCGATCATGCCGGCACGTGCGCCGCCCTCGATCGTCATATTGCAGACCGTCATCCTTCCTTCCATCGACAGCGCCCGGATCGCCTCGCCGGCAAATTCGATGACATAGCCGGTGCCGCCGGCCGTGCCGATTTCGCCGATGATCGCAAGCACAATGTCCTTGGCTGAAACGCCTTCGCCGAGCCTGCCCTCGACACTGATCCGCATGTTCTTCGCTTTCGTCTGAATCAGGGTCTGCGTCGCCAGCACATGCTCGACCTCGGAAGTGCCGATGCCATGCGCGAGCGCGCCGAAAGCGCCATGCGTCGAGGTATGGCTGTCGCCGCAGACGATCGTCGTGCCGGGCAGAGTGAAGCCTTGTTCGGGGCCGATGATATGGACGATCCCCTGCCGATGATCGAGCGCGTCGAAATAGTCGATGCCGAAATCGCGTGCATTGGCGGCCAATTGCGCGACCTGAATGCGGCTCTCCGGATCATCGATCCCATGCGAGCGGTCGGTCGTCGGCACATTGTGATCGACGACGGCGAGCGTCTTGCCCGGCGCCCTGACTTTGCGGCCGGCAAGGCGCAGCCCCTCGAAGGCCTGCGGGCTCGTCACCTCATGGACGAGGTGGCGGTCGATATAGAGAAGACAAGTGCCATCTTCCTGGCGATCGACCACATGGTCTTCGAAGATCTTGTCGTAGAGCGTTTGCGACTTGGCCATAGTGCTGTCGTGACTCTTTTGCGTGCGAAGGGGCACCGGCTGCGACGCTTGTGTCAAAGCTGTCGGTGAAACTTGCTCTAGAGCCGATCCCGATCATGTGGAATCGGCCTCTTTGGCACATCGGATATATCCGATGTGCTTGAGTTACGATCCACATGATCGGGATCGGCTCTACATCGAAGAAGTAGAGCATGTCCCTCATCGGAAAAGTCTGTCAACTTTTCCGGGACATGCTCTAGGTTCTTAACCGCAAGAAGGCTAAGGGAAAAGTCCCCCGGAATGTCCTCGGCCCAGTCTGGGTCTTGAGCGGAGAAGCCATGCGCCCGCCTGTCGCGCCTTATCTCACCGTGTCGCCGGCCATGGCGGCCATCGCCTTCTATACGGCGGTCTTCGGTGCCGAGCAAAAGGCGCTCATGCCGGCGCTCGACGGGGTTCGCATCATGCATTGCGAGCTTCTCGTCAATGGCGGCTCGATCATGCTCGCCGATGCCTTTCCCGAGTTCGGCAATACGCGCGTGCCGATCCCCGGCGAGCCGGTGATCATGTCGGTCAGCCTCGAATTTGCCGAGGCGCAGCAGGTCGATGATATCTTCAACCGCGCGACCATGCTCGGGGCGAAGGGCGAGACGAGTCCGACGAACTCATTCTGGGGCACGCGGGTCGCGACTTTTCGCGATCCCTTCGGGCACCGCTGGATCTTGAATGCGCCGCTGTAGGCGAAGCCGGAGCTTATTTCGCCGCTGCCTTTGCAGCCTCGCCCGCCTTCTTGGCAGATTTGGCCTCTTTCTTCGCGGCCTCGCGGGCGGCCTTTGCCGCCGGCGTCTCCATCTTCTCGGCGATACGCGCCGCCTTGCCGCGCCGGTCGCGCAGATAATAGAGTTTTGCGCGCCGCACCTTGCCGCGGCGGACGACCTTGATCGAATCGATCATCGGCGAATAGACCGGAAAGACGCGCTCGACGCCTTCGCCATAGGAGATCTTGCGGACGGTGAAGCTCTCGTTGAGGCCGCCGCCGGTGCGGGCGATGCAGACGCCTTCATAGGCCTGAACGCGGCTGCGCTCGCCTTCCTTCACCTTGACATTGACGATGACCGTATCGCCCGGCTGGAATTCGGGGATGGCCCGCACCGCGGCGAGCTTGGCGGCCTGGGCCGCCTCGAGTTCTTCGATGATATTCACGATCGATACCTGCCGTTTTGCCTTTGAGCTTTGGCCAAGAAGAATGGATCTGGCCGGCTCCGGCGAGCGTTTCGGGACGCTGTTTTGAGTTGAAGCGGCGCTTATACGCGAGCGGCGGCGCGCTGTCGAGGGGCGGCGAACAGGGCTCCAGCCATCGCTGGCAAAACGCCCGCGGCATGCGGCGCCCGCCGTCGATGCCGTCACGCCGGGTAGGCGCCAGGCGGCCTCATCCCTTGAACGGGCCGAAGCGCAAAAGGCCCGCTCCATGCACCTTCAGCCAGGCCTCGCCGCGATCGACATGAGCGGTGAGCTTGCCGACCACTTTCCAAAAACTCGGCGAGTGATTCATGTAGAGAAGATGCGCGACCTCATGCGCGGCGAGATAATCCAGCACATAGTTCGGGGCCATCACGAGGCGCCAGGAGAAGCTGAGCGAGCCCGTCGACGAGCAGGAGCCCCAGCGGCTCGTCGTGTCGCGCAGATTGATCTTGCGCGGCGTTACGCCGATCTTTGCGGCATGGCGCATGGCAGCGGCTTCGAGATCGCGCTTGGCCTCGCGCATGAGAAAATCCTTGACGCGCCTTGCGACATGTTCCGGATCGCCGGCGACGCAGAGCTGCGCCAGCATGCTCGCGCCGACGCTTTTGCGGCCGGACTCGATCCAGACCGTGCCGCGCTGCTGCGGCCGGTGGACGATGATGTGATTGACGCCGCGGATCGGCACGACCTCGCCAGTGCCGAAGGGCATGGGTTTCGGCAGACGCTGCAGTCGCACGCCGATCCAGGCGGCATGCGCCTCGGCGAAGTTGCGGGCGCCGGCGATCGAGCCGCGTGGCGGCATGGTCAAAACGACGTCGCGCGTCGCCGCCCGCACCCGCAAGGTAAAGCGACGCGCCGAAGCGATGCGCTTCAACGTAATGCGATAGGTTTCGCCCGCATGCGACACCTCGAGATGGGTGATCTCGGAGGTCCGTGGCGCGGTCTTTCGCAAAGAGCTCAGCATAGGCCGAGATTAGCTTGAGCAGGCGCGAGTCGCTACTGGGTTAGGGTGGCAGACAGGTCACAATTGCACCTTCGTCGCTCGGCAACGGCGGCCGGTCGGCTCGCCGGCCGAGCCCAGGCTTAAGCTTGAGCCTAGCAATAGAAGGGGCTTGCGCGTCCGGCGTTTAGTCGTTCACACCGGCGCGACTTCGGCGTGGAAGGCCCGAATCCGCGGCGCGATCTGCTGGCGGAAACGGGAGCCGTTGAAGACGCCATAATGGCCGACATTCTCTTGCTCATAGTGAAGCTTGAGCTCGGGCGGAATATTGGGACAGAGTTCCTGGGCGGCATAGGTCTGACCGAGGCCGGAAATATCGTCCTTCTCGCCTTCCACAGTCATCAGCCCGACGCGGCGGATGGCGGCAAGGTCGACCTTGCTGCCGCGATGGTGCATCGCCCCTTTCGGCAGAAGGTGCTCGACGAAGACCGTGTCGACCGTCTGCAGATAGAACTCGGCCGTGAGATCCATGACGGCGAGATATTCGTCATAGAATTCCCGGTGCTTTTCGGCCGAATCGCCGTCGCCCTCCATGAGCTGATTGAACATCTCGATATGGGCGTTCACGTGCCGATCGAAATTCATCGCCATGAAGCCCGAGAGCTGCAGAAAACCCGGATAGACGTCGCGGCTGGCCCCGGGATAGGGGTAGGGGACGGGATGGACGCAATTTTCGCGGAACCAGGCACTGCCGCGCGACTGCGCGAGAAGGTTGACCGCCGTCGGGCTGCGCCTTGTGTCGATCGGCCCGCCCATCAAGGTCATGGAGGCCGGGATGTGCGGATCCTCGCGCGCCGCGAGCAGCGCCACCGCCGCGATCAACGGCACCGCCGGCTGGCAGACGCCGATCGTATGCAGCGGAATATCATCATAGCGGGCGCTGAGAACCCGACAGATCTCGATGACATAATCGATGTAATCGTCGAGATCGAAGGTGCCGAGGGCGAGCGGCACCATGCGGGCGTCCTCCCAATCGGTGATATAGACGTCGTAATAAGGCAGAAAGGTCTCGACCGTGCCGCGCAGCAGAGTGGCATAATGGCCGGACATGGGCGCGACGAGCAGAAGCTTCGGCTGCCTTTGCGCATTGGGCTGAAGCTCGCGCTCGAAATGCAGGAGCCGGCAGAAGTCGCGCTGCCACACGACGGTCTCGTGAACCGGCACCTCAACCCCGTTGATCATCACCGAATTGATGCCAAAAGCCGGTTTGCCGTAGCGCCGCGTCAACCTTTCGAAGAGTTCCGCCGAGGCGGCGACGTTGCGGCCCATATGGGTATGGGCGAGCGGGTTGGCGGGATTGTTGAACCAGAGCCGGGTGATCCCGGACATGGCGCGGGCCGGCGCGATCGCCAGATAGGCCATTTCATGCCATTGATAGGAATAGCGATTCATCGGTTCGCCCGCATCTCGTTCCGCCCGCTTGCGTCGCCGAGCGACGGAAAGATGGGGAGGTGAAGTGAAGCTCCGAGCATGCGGCGGCCCGCTTTGCATCCGTCTCGCGTTTTCGTCTGCAGCTTTTGCATTGCAAACCATAAAGGGCAAAAGTCGCAAATCAATGCGATCAAGGCTTTATATAGCAGAGATTCACAAAATTTTCACAATTTACACAGTGAGCAATCCATTAATATGGCGACTGTTGTATCTTCGCTGTGCTGTGCACAAAGGAGACGCCGGCGCGGCCACTTTCGCCGGTCGAACCTCACTCGCCGGTTTGCAGCAGCGTTCCAGCGCGGCGCGCGCTGCGCAGCAAGAGATGGAAGGCCGCCACGGCTGCGCTGAAGAAAAGCAGATTGAGTGCGAAGGCCTCGCCCATTAGATCGAGGCGCAATTCATGGCGGGTGAGCAGCGCCCGCAGTCCCTCGAAGACATAGGTCGGCGGCAACAGCGCGGCCAGGAGCTGCAGCGGGCGCGGCAGAATGGCGAGCGGATAGAAGACGCAGGCCAGAGGCTGCATCAGGAACATGATCGTCCAGACCAGCGATTCGGCGGCAAGGCCGTAGCGCAGGACGAGACCGGAGCACACAAGGCCGATCGCCCAGCTCGTCAGGATGAGATTGGCGAAGAAGAAGCCGAGCGCCAGCCCCAATCCCCAAAGATTGAAGCCGAAAAACAGGATCGCCAGGAGGGTCACGGGCACGAAGCCGATGGCGAGCCTTATGAGGCTCATCGCCATCAGCGCCATGATGAATTCGCTCGGCCGCAACGGGCTCATCAGCAGATTGGCGATGTTGCGCGCCCACATTTCCTCGAGAAACGAGACCGAAAAGCCGAGCTGGCCGCGAAACAATATGTCCCACAAAAGCATGGCGCCGATCAGCGTGCCCGCGGCCAGCCCCAGACGACCGGACAGAGCGCCGGCATTGGCAGCCTTCGACAGATAGGTTTGCAGAAACCCCCAGGTCAGCATCTGGACGAGCGGCCAATAGACGAGATCGAAGACGCGCGGCCAGGACGAGCGAAGCAGATAGAGATAGCGCGCCACCATCGCCGCGACGCGGCCAAAGGAGAAGCTGGAGAGCCAGCCGGACAAGCAAGCGGCCTTCACCCGCATGATGGAGCCTGCTCCGCTCACTCGCCAGCGCTCGCGGTTTGCCGCCGCCCGCGGGCGAGATCGAGAAAGACCTCTTCGAGCGTGCTGCGGCCGAAGCGTTCGAGAAGCTCGGCGGGACTTCCATCGCCGACGATGCGTCCCTGCTTCAACATGATCACCCGGTCGCACAACCGCTCGACCTCGGCCATATTGTGGGAGGCCAAAAGAATGGTCGCCTGTTTTTGGCGCCGATAGTTTTCAAGATGCGTGCGCACCCAATCCGCGGTGTCCGGATCGAGCGAGGCGGTCGGCTCATCGAGCAACAGAACCTCCGGCTCGTTCAAAAGGGCTTTGGCGAGGGCGACGCGTGTCTTCTGCCCGGCGGAGAGCTGGCCCGCCGGCCGATCGAGCAGATCCTCGAACGCGAGCTCTCGCGCAAGACGGGCGATCCGCGCGTCGACATCGGCGACGGCATAAAGGCGGCCGAACACCAAAAGATTCTGCCGCACGGTGAGCCGATGCGGCATGTCCACATAGGGGCTCTCGAAATTCATCTTGGCCAGCACGCGGTAGCGATCGCGCCGCATGTCGGTGCCGAGCACGCGAGCCGTGCCGGAGGTCGGCAGAATGAGGCCCATGATGATGCCGATGGTCGTCGTCTTGCCGGCGCCATTGCTGCCGAGCAGGCCGGTGACCGAGCCGCGCGCGACGGCAAAGCTCAGCTCGTCGACCGCGGTGATGCCGTCGAAGACCTTGGTCAAATGCGCGACTTCGATCGCCGGCTCGGCCTTCCCGGCAAGCCCGCTTGGCATTGGCTCGGCATCCTTCATCGCCGACGATCCCCTTCTTTGACCTTCTCGACCGGCACGTGGCCGGAAAAATTACTAGACTTTTGCGACCGGGACATGCTCTCAGGCTTTGCTCACACGGGCGAAAGACCCATCGCCCCGCGATAGGACAGATGGTGGCACAAGAGTGGTGCCCACGCGGCGGTCAATCATCAATTGCGACCGCATGAGCGATCAGGCGATCGCAAGAGGATCTTATGGCCGATTCCGGCGAACTCGACCTCGGGAGAAAGTCGCGTCGGCTGCGCGTCGACACGCTCATCCGGCTCAGATGGCTCGCCCTCTGCGGCCAGACGATCACCGTCTTGCTGGTCCATTTCGGCTTGGGCTTTCCGATTCCGCTCGGATTGTGCCTCCTCGTCATCGCGACGTCAGCTGGGCTGAACATTTTTCTGCGGCTTCGGTTCGGGCGCAGCCACCGGCTCGACGAGCGGCCGGCGGCGGCCATGCTCGCCTATGACATTATCCAGCTGTCGCTGCTTCTCTACCTGACCGGCGGTCTCACCGACCCGTTTTCCATGCTGTTTCTCGTCCCGATCATGATCGGCGCCGCGTCCTTCTCCGGCCGCACCACGCTCAGGCTCACGCTTTTGATGATCGCCGCGGCGACGGTGCTCGCTTTTGTGCACTATCCGCTGCCCTGGTTTCCCGGCCTGAAGTTGGAGCTGCCGTTTCTCTATACCGCCGGGATCTGGGGAGCGATCACCGTCGGCGCCGTCTTCATCGCGATCTATGCCTCCTGGGTTGCGGAAGAGACGCGCAAGCTCGCCGATGCGTTTGCCGCGACAGAGCTCGTCATCGCCCGCGAGCGGCATCTGACGCAGCTCGACGGTCTCGCCGCCGCCGCCGCGCATGAACTCGGCACCCCGCTCTCCACCATCACTCTGGTCGTCAGGGAATTGCAGGAGCAATTGCCGAAATGCGGCCCCTTTGAGGAGGATGTCGCGCTTCTTGCGCAGGAGGTGACGCGCTGTCGCGGCATTCTCGGCAAGCTGGCTTCGCTCGATGATGAATCGGGTGACTTCTTGGGCGAGATGAGCCTTGGCGTTCTGCTCGAAGAGGCGGCTGGGCCGCATCGCGATTTCGGGCTGAAGATCACCGTCGAAAGCGAAGGCGACGGGCCCGAGCCGGTCTGCCGCCGTAACCCGGCAATGGTCTATGGGCTCGGTAATCTCATCGAAAATGCGATCGATTTCGCCCGCTCCGAAGTGACGATCCAAGCGCATTGGACAAGCCGGACCATCGAAGTGGCGATCGAAGACGATGGCCCCGGCTTTTCGCCGGAAGTGATGGGCAGCCTCGGCGAGCCCTATGTGACGACGAAGAAGGACCGCCGCGCCAAATCGGAAGAAGATTCCGGCCTCGGCCTCGGACTGTTTATTGCCAAGACATTGCTCGAGCGTTCGGGCGCCACCGTCAAGCCGACCAATCGGACCGCACCGACCACCGGCGCGCGCATCACGATCCGCTGGCCGCGCGCGGCTTTCGAGCAAGGCCGGCGGACCGGCCGCATTTTCGATGAGACGAGGAAAATAAGTGCCAAATCGGCATGAAACGGCTAAAGCAGCATTGGATCGGCGCGGCGCGACCCCTGCAAAAGCGCGAAAAGACAAATTATTTTAATCATATTCCCCATTTTGGAGCCGGCAAACGACGGAAGAGCTATGTGGAGACAGCGAGGCATCCAAGAATGAAAAGCGACGTCCCAGAAGCGGGTGTCGGCCCGAAGGTGGAAAATGTTCCAGATCTCGGCGAGGCCGACCTGGACAAGACCCTATTGATCGTCGACGACGACCGCCCCTTCCTCTCGCGCCTCTCGAGGGCCATGGAAGGCCGCGGCTTCCTCGTCACTTGCGCCCAATCGGTCGCCGAAGGGCTCGCCGCCATCGCCAAGCAGGCGCCGGCCTTCGCCGTCATCGATATGCGGCTCGGGGACGGCAATGGTCTCGATGTCATTTCGGAGCTTAAGGCCAAGCGGCCGGATGCGCGGGCGATCATTCTGACGAGCTATGGGAATATCGTCACCGCGGTAACGGCGGTGAAGCTCGGCGCCTTCGACTATCTCGCCAAACCCGCCGACGCCGACGAAATCTACGCGGCCTTGATGGCGAGGCATCATGCTAAGGCCGAACTGCCCGAAAATCCGATGTCCGCCGACCGCGTCCGCTGGGAGCATATCCAGCGGATCTATGAGCTCTGCGGCCGCAATGTCTCCGAGACCGCGCGCCGGCTGAACATGCATCGGCGGACCTTGCAGCGCATCCTCGCCAAGCGCGCCCCGCGCTGAGCATGCTGACGAAAGCTGGCCGAAGTTTTCAAGAACGAGTTCGAGTGTGACGGCGTGCGATCCAATGGCATTGCGCCGGGGTTCTCGCGCGCCGAAATCACGGCAGCTCGCTCTGGACCGGCTTGCCCTTCGGCGGCAGCTTGCCTTCGAACACCAGGGGTGCTGCCCAGGTGACGAGTTCCGTCGCAGCCTTGTCGAAGGCCTCGTTGAACGCCGCCACGGCTGCCGCGGCATCGAGGGCTTTAGCCGGCGCTTCGGCATGGAATAGGCGGGCGCCCGCGAGCTTGCCGTTCCTCAAGAGGATCTTGGCGGTGAATTCGATCACCGCATGCGGTTCGGGGCTCGGCGCAATGTCGAAGGCGCGCAGATCGATGAGGAGCCGATTATCGGCTTCGAGCCCCTCGATCGGTCGTGTGACCTCGCCAAGATAATGCGCATTCTCGAAGCTCTGGATGATTTTCTCCTGGATCAGCCTCGGCAGGCTGTCGCCCCATTGCGCATTTTCGATCGCATGCGTCGGGCCTTGCTGCGGCTTGATCAGGATCTGCTGCGTATCGAAGGTCAGGATCGTCGTCGGATCGGCGACGGCGAGCTGGCGTTGCAGCACCGCCTGTTTGAGCAGCGGGAAGTCGCTTGGCGCGGAGAGGTCATAAACCGCCATCACCGGCTTCGGCGGCGCCGCGAAGGTCTTTTCGAGGCCGCCGAGGATTGTGTCGATCCGGCCGGAATTCTTGGCGAGCGCTCCCGAAAAGGTTTTGAAATTGGCAATGGTGTCGTGAAGATCGGTGGAATTTTCGGCGAAGATTTTGTCGAGCCGGCCCAGCACTTGCCGCGCCATGTCGGAAAGACCCTGCGCGGCGGAAGGCCTGGCCCGCAGCGGCGGCGGATTGGCCATCGTATTGAGCACCGGCAGATTGGCCGAGCCGCCCTTCAACGATACCGCGGCCGAGCCCGTCAGCCCCTGAAAATCGATGCTCACGGAAGTGTCCGCCCGTAGCGGC
This sequence comes from uncultured Alphaproteobacteria bacterium, assembly GCA_963704745.1. Taxonomy (GTDB): domain Bacteria; phylum Pseudomonadota; class Alphaproteobacteria; order Rhizobiales; family Beijerinckiaceae; genus Methylovirgula. The sequence continues at coordinate 436,118 of OY969936.1, read as the reverse complement.
GTGGTCTTGTCGATGGCGATCGTCGCGAAGATCACATGCGGATCGGCATCCAGCTTGACGCCCGTCACCTCGCCGACGCGGATGCCGTTGAACAGGACCGGAGCACCGACCTGCAGGCCACCGACCGTGTCCTCGAAGCGGATCTGATAGGTCTTGCGTTCTGCAAGACCGCCGGCATTCTGCAGCCAATAGACGAAGCCGAAGCCCAGGCCGATGACGGCGAGCATGAAAAGCCCCATCAGACGATAACGTGCTTTGATCTCCATCGCGGCGCCTCAATGTTGCGGACCGGGCATCAATATGCGCGCCCGTTTGCCGCGGAAATAGGCCTTCACCCAAGGATGTTCGCAAGCAAGCATGGTTGCGATCGAACCTTCGGCGACCACCTTGCCGTCGGCGAGCGCCGCAATGCGGTCGCAGACGTTATGCAGACTGTCGAGATCATGTGTCACCATGAACACGGTGAGCCCCAAGGTCTGCTGCAAGGTCTTGATCAAGACGTCGAAATCGCCCGCCGAGATCGGATCGAGACCAGAGGTCGGCTCGTCGAGAAAGACGATTTCGGGATCGAGCGCCAGCGCTCTCGCGAGCGCGACGCGCTTCACCATGCCGCCTGAGAGCTCGGCGGGGAATTTCGCCGCGTCCTCAGGAGTGAGCCCGACCATTTCGAGCTTCGCCATCGCCACCTCGTCCATGAGCCGCTGCGACAGATGCAGATATTCGCGCATCGGAAACTGCACATTCTGCAGCGTCGTCACCGACGAGAAGAGCGCGCCCTGCTGAAACAATATGCCCCAGCGCCGTTCGATCGCCTCCATGTCCTCGATGCTGGCGTGATCGAGGTCGATGCCGAACAGCTGGATCGTCCCGGATCTCTTCTCCAACAAGCCGATGAGCGTGCGCAGCAGCACGGATTTGCCGGCACCAGAGCCGCCGACGAAACCCAAAATCTCGCCGCGCATGACATCGAGATTAAGATGATCGAGCACGATCGTATCGCCGAAGCCGACCACGAGATCGCGCACCCGGATAACGATGTCGGGTGCCGCCGTAGTTGCGTCCACCGCCTCGCTGACATCGGCCATGCTCACCATCCGATCGAGGTGTAGAAGATCGCGAAGAGGCCATCGATCACGATGACGAGAAAGATCGATTTCACGACCGAAGCCGTCGTCTTCAGGCCGAGCGATTCGGCACTGCCCTTCACTTTCATGCCCTCGCAGGCGGCGACCGCGCCGATGACAAGCGCCATGAACGGCGCCTTGATCATGCCGACCTTGAACTGGGTCATCGAGACCGCCTCGTTAAGACGGGTGAGATAGATCTGAGGACTCATTCCGGCATAGAAGTAGGCGACGATACCGCCGCCATAGAGCGCCGTTAGAGAGCCGAGGAGGGTCAGAGCCGGCACAGCGATGATGAGCGCGATGACGCGCGGCAGGATCAGCACTTCGACCGGATCGAGCCCCATCGTACGCAGCGCGTCGATCTCTTCGCGCATCTTCATCGTGCCGAGTTCCGCCGTATAGGAGCTGCCGGAGCGGCCGGCGACCATAATGGAAACGAGCAGCACGCCGAGCTCGCGCAGCACGAGGACACTGGCGAAATTGATGGCATAATCGCCAGCGCCGAATTTGCGGAAATAAAATGTGCTCTGCTGGTAAATGATCGCGCCGATGAGAAAAGTGAACGCGAGAATGATTGGCACAGCCTGCCAACCGACACGATCGAGATGATGCACGGTCGAGGTCAGGCGCAGGCGACGCGGATTGATGAGAACGCGCAGAAAGGCGCGAAACAGCGCACCTAACATTTCGAGCAGCTCGAGAAGATCATTGCCGCTATCGATGCCCCTGCGCCCGAGCGATTCGAGCGCCATGAGCGCGCGATTTTCGCGCGGGCTTTCAACGGCTTTCTCCCGATTGACGCCATGGAGTTCAGCGATGAGGCCGCGATAGCGCTCGGCCACGCCGACAAGGCGCGCTTGCCGCCCGGTGTCGGTATAGCGGCGCAAGAGCCTTTCGAGGAGCCAGGCACCGTAAGTGTCGAGCGCATCGACCTCAGCCATGTCGATGGCGACCTCTTGCGGACGCTCGCGGCCCGCCGGCGGCTCCGTGACAATGGTCTCGGTCAAATGCTCAAGCTGTTCGGCATGATGTGCCGTCCAGGGGCCGCTTGCCGCGAGAGCGAGGCGCCGGCCGCTGAGCGTCGCTTCAAGCTGCGGTTCCGCGCGCAATGCGATGGTCCGATCCGGCATGAGACTTCGTGCCCTCAGGAATCATGTGTGGGAGATGGGGTCATTGACCTGCCTCAACGACTTAGCTCAACCCCTTTCGGGCGCGCAAGACGCGGAGGCTTAGAGCCGATCCCGGTTCAAGTGGGATCGGCTCTTTGGCACATCGGATATATCCGATGTGCTTGGATTGCGATCCACATGATCGGGACAAATCGGCTCTACATCAAAGAAGTAGAGCATGTCCTTCGTCGAAAAAGTCGCCAACTTTTTCGGGACATGCTCTAGTGGCGCCGGGTCACGAAGGCCCAAAGCTCAAGATCTCCGGATCGCTCAACCCGTGCAGCCGATGCGCCGCCGCATGGGCGAAGCGCAGGAGCATGCTGCGCCTTGTCGCCGCAGCGAGGCGATGTTCGGGTGCCTCGCGGAAAATTTCGGCACCAAAACCGTCAGCGATGATGAGCCCCGCATCCTCGGGCATGATTTCAGGCGGGATTTCTGGACAGATCGCAAAATAAAGCCCGTCGCAATGAGCCCGATAATCCGGCCATTTCGCATCGGCGCGAAAATCGGCGATCGAGGATTTGATTTCGACGATTAGAATTGTCGCATCCGGCGCGAGCGCGACGATATCGGCGCGCCGGCCGCTCGCGAGCGCCAGCTCCGTCAAGGTCGAAAATTTGCGGCTGCGCAACAGCCGCCGCGTGCCGCGCGCGACAAGGAGAGCCGTTTGCGACTGGCGGCCATCCTTCGGCGTAACAGCTTCGCTGTGCAAGGCCATCGAGTGAGGTCTCCCGACCGCATTTGATTGCATGAACCGGGGCGCGCCGGAAGGCCGTCACGCGCCTCGCTTCCGCGCATCGGCGAGGATCATCTCGGCGGCCTGTTCGGCGCCGATGCCCTCCATGAACGCTCCTTCATCCAGCCGCTGCGGCGGGGATGCTCTTTGGAGAGGATCTACGCCCTTCTGCACTGCAAATTCAATTGCCCCGCTCGGCCGAGGCCGGTTTAGGCCGGCCTGGAACATGCTTGTCTCAAAAGGCCGAGCAATTCCATCACGCGGGAGGCACGGACTCATGGGGCCAGACATCGACATCGCCTGGGCGGAGATCGCCTGGGACCCGCTCGTCGGCTGCACCCGCAAGAGCGCTGCCTGCAAACATTGCTATGCCGAGGCTCTGACGGCGGCGAATGCCGAGCCGGGACAATGGGGCCATGGCTTTGCCGGCGTAGACGGCTGGTCCGGCAAGATCGAACTGCGCGAAGACCGGCTGACCCTGCCGCTCGGCTGGGAGGAGGGCCGCCGCATCTTCGTCAATTCACTGTCCGATCTCTTTCACGAATTGCTCGACAATGCGGTGATCGATAAAATCTTCGCCGTCATGGCGCTGGCGCCGCAGCACATCTATCTGGTGCTCACCAAGCGGCCGAAGACCGTCCAGCTCTATATTGCCGATCCAGCGACACCAGGGCGCATCGGCAAGGCGATGGACGCGTTCACGCCCGGCACGGGGCATGAGGCCCCGGGCTGGCCGCTGGCCAATCTCTGGCTCGGGGTCACCGCCGAAAATCAGAAAGAAGCGGATCGTCGCATTCCGCTTCTCCTCGAAACGCCCGCGGCGCTGCGCTTCATCGCCGCCGAGCCTTTGTTGGAAAAGCTCGATCTCAAATTCGGCGCTTGGCTCAAGCCGCCGGGCTCCGGCCCGAGGCTCGATTGGGTCGTGGCCGGCGGCGAAACGGGCGCCCAGGCAAGCGCCTGCCATCCCGATTGGGCGCGCGCGCTGCGTGACCAATGTGCAGAGGCCGGCACGCCCTTCTTCTGGAACCAATGGGGCCGGCATATTCCCGAAGGGACGGCGGAAGCGCGACGCCTGCTCGACGGGATTCACCACGACGCCGTTCCGGCGGCCTAAACCACAATGCCTGCCGTCCCTCTCCCCGTTTCGCTGCGCTCGCGCGGAGAGGAGCGCTCACCAGGGCGCACCGCCCATTTTGTGGCGCAGATGAACGTAATCATAGAGGTCGCTCAGCATGAAATGGCGGATCTGCGGGTCGCGCATATGGGCGACCGTGATTTCGTCGCCGGCAAGATAGCGCTGTGCGGTCTGGCGGAATTCCTGCGGCATTGACAGGTTGAAATCGGAAGGCTGCGCCAACAGCCGGCAGATCTGATCGAACAGAAGCCGATAGCGCTCGTCTTCCGGCTCCATATAGGCGGGGCCGAAATCCTTCTGATAGCGGCCGAACAGATCGAGGTAATCTTCCATTTCGGGCTTGTTCACGGCCATCGCCTCGGCTCGTCTGCCGCCTCGCTCGCTGCCGGCGCCGCTCGTCCGGGCAAGGCTCGAGCAGGCAAATTGCGGGCCGCGGCGGCCCGCAACGCCCGCGCCATCGCCGCGCGCGATTAGATGGAAGGATCGCCGCCCGTGTCGGCGGCGGGGGCGGCGGGCGGCGTCAGGCCGAGATGCGCCTCGAGCGCGGCAATGCGCTTCTCCAGCCGCTCATTCTCGTCGCGCGCCCTGATGGCCATCGCCTTGACGGCCTCGAACTCCTCCCGGCTCACAATGTCCATGCTCGCGAGCAGCCGCTCGACCTGTGCCTTCATCAGCTGCTCGGCCTCGCGGCGCACGCCATGCGCCATCTCCGCCGCATCGCTCATGAACCGCGAAAAATCCTCGAACATTCGTCCACGGGTCTCCGGCATGCCGACCTCCTTGAACTTGCGCCAATGTCGTCGCAAAGCGATCACGCGAATTGCGTATCAGCGGTCTATGTCGCGCGTTTCACGGGCGCCCGCAAGCGGAGTGCAGGCCTGACGCGGCGAACTTGACGCGGGTTTGCCGGCATCGCATGACGGCCCGGCGGGCGCGGCCCTGCAGACAGGACCCCCATGTTTCTCGTCATTCCCTATCCTGCGATCAACCCGGTCCTGGTCAACATAGGGCCCTTCCCGATCCGCTGGTATGCGCTCGCCTATATCGCCGGGCTGGTCCTCGGCTGGGCCTATGTGCGCCACCTCGTCAGGACGGAAGCGCTGTGGCGGGGCCTGCCGCGCCCGAGCGTGGCCGGCATCGACGACCTTCTCGTCTATGTCGCCTTCGGCGTCATTCTCGGCGGAAGGCTCGGCTATGTTCTCTTCTACAATTTGCCGCTCTATCTCGCTCATCCCTTGCAGATCTTCGCGCTCTGGGAGGGCGGCATGTCCTTTCACGGCGGCCTCATCGGCGCGGCGATCGGCATTATTCTCTTTGCCCGGCGGACCCGGACTCCGGTGCTGACCGTCATGGACATCGCCGCCGCCGCGGTGCCGATCGGCCTCTTGCTCGGCCGCATCGCCAATTTCATCAAGCCGGAACTCCGGGGCCGGCCGACCAATGTCCCCTGGGCGATGATTTTTCCGGGCTCCGATGGCCAGCCGCGGCATCCGAGCCAGCTCTATGAGGCGGGGCTCGAAGGCGTGGTTCTGTTCCTCGTCCTCGCGCTCGCGATCAGGCTCGGCGCGCTGCGCCGGCCGGGGCTGGCGACAGGGATCTTCGCAATGGGCTATGGGATCGCCCGGATTACTTGCGAATTCTTCCGCCAGCCCGATCCGCAACTGGGCTATCTCTGGGCGGGCGCGACCATGGGTCAGATTCTGTCGCTGCCGCTCATTGCCGCGGGCGCGGGGTTCATGGCCTTTGCGCTGCGCAAGCGGCGGGACCTCAAGGCATGAGTTTGCAAACCACGCCGCTCGGACAGGAAATCGCCGCCATGATCGCGCAGGATGGGCCGATGAGCCTCGAGCGCTTCATGACGCTCGCTTCTCTCCACGCCAGGCACGGCTATTACAAAACGAGAGTGCCGATCGGCGCGCGCGGCGATTTCATCACCGCGCCGGAAATCCATCAAATGTTCGGCGAATTGATCGGCCTCTGGGCGGCGGAAGTCTGGGATAGTCTGGGGGCGCCGGCGCCGGTGCGGCTCGTGGAACTCGGCCCCGGCCGCGGCACTCTGATGGCCGATATTTTGCGCGCAACGCGCATCGTGCCGGAGTTTCGCCGGGCCCTCGATGTGCATCTCGTCGAGGCGAGCGAGATTCTGGCGCAGGAGCAGCGCCGCGCGCTCGCCGCGGAAGATGTGCCGATCACATGGCATAGCGATAGTGAGGCTCTGCCGCCGGGGCCGACGATCATCCTCGCCAATGAATTTTTCGATGCGCTGCCGGTGCGCCATTATATCAAGGGCAAGGACGGCTGGCACGAACGGCTCATCGGCCTCGATCAAAAAGGACAGCTCTGCTTCGGCCTCGCGCCGGGGCCGGAGATCGCGCTGATGGGTGATGCGCAGCAAGGCCAGATTCTCGAAATCGGCATTGCCGCGCAACGATTGATGAGCCGCCTCGCCGAGCATATAGCGACGCAGGCCGGCGCGGCTCTCGTCATCGATTACGGCTATGTGAAGACGCAAGGCGGCGAGACTTTGCAAGCCGTGCGCGGCCACGACTACACTGATCCGTTGCAGGCGCCGGGCGAGGCCGATCTCTCCGCCCATGTCGATTTCGCGGCGCTGGCCAAAGCCGCGAAGGCCGCCGGCGCGGATGTGCATGGTCCCATCACACAAGGCACTTTTCTCGCGCGGCTCGGCATCGTCCGGCGCGCCGAAGCTTTGAAGCGCAAGGCCGATGCCGCACAAGCGGCGGCGATCGATGCCGCGCTGGCGCGGCTCGCACAGCCTGGACCGGTCGCGGGGCGCGCGGCCAGCATGGCGGATCTCTTCAAAGTGCTCGCCGTGACAATGCCCGGCCTGCCGACCCCGCCGGGCTTCGAGAATGATGCGGCACGAGTGGCTTCATGACCGAGCCGATCCACAGCGAAGTGCTGCACATGAAAAACATCGCGCATGGCTTTTTCACGCGTCAGGGCGGCGTCTCGCAAGGCCTCTATGCGTCGATGAATGGCGGCATCGGCTCGACGGATGATGCCGAAGCCGTCGCCGAGAATTGCCGGCGCATGGCGGCGCATTTGGGTGTCACCCATCTTCTCGTCCCCTTTCAGATCCATTCGCCGGATGCGATGATCGTCGAAAAGGCCTTTGCGCCGGAAGAGAGGCCGCGCTGCGATGCTCTCGTGACGCGCGCGCGGGGCATGGCGCTCGGCGTGACGGGCGCCGATTGCGGCATTCTGCTTTTCGCCGATGAAGGCGCGCAAGTGATCGGTGCCGCGCATGCGGGCTGGAAAGGCGCGCTCGACGGCATTTTGGAATCCACGCTCGCGAGCATGGAAAGGCTCGGTGCGACGCGGAAAGAAATCAAGGCCGCGCTCGGCCCGACGATCGGCCAAAAGTCTTATGAAGTCGGGCCGGAATTTTTCGATCGCTTCGTCAGTGAAGACCGGGATTACGCGCGCTTCTTTGCGCCGTCATCGCGCGACAAACGTTTCATGTTCGATCTGCCGGGCTTCATCGCTTTTCGTCTGGAGCGCGCGCGCGTCGGACATTTCGAAGATCTCGGGCTCGACACTTATGCGGACGAGGCGCGCTTCTTCTCCTATCGCCGCTCGGTGCATCGCAAGGAAGCGGATTACGGAAAACTCGTCGCCGCGCTCGCGCTGGTGTGATGTCCCCTCTCCCCGCAAGCGGGGAGAGGGCTAGGGTGAGGGGCAAGGTGATTGGCCGCAATGGTGGAGGCAACTCCCCTGGCCCCTCACCTTACCTCTCCCCGCTTGCGGGGAGAGGAGCGGCCGGCGTTGCTGCAAAGGGATGAACGTCCCGGAACCTAATCAGAGCACGCCGGTTCTATAGGGCTCACGGACAAACAATGACAGACCCATGATCGATCCGCTTCTGCTCACTGCGACACGCATTTGCACCTTCAATGGCACGCAAGGCCTCACCAATGCGACCGGCTTTTTCTTCGAGCGCGACAGGCGCTTGTTTCTGGTGACGAGCCGGCATGTGATGATCGACACGCCGAGCAAGCATTTTCCCGATCGCATCGAGATCGAGCTGCATATCGATCCGGGCAATATGGCCAAATCCACCGGCTTTTCGATTCCGCTCTATCAGGGCGGCAAGGCCGTCTGGCGTCAGGGCATGGACGCGGCCGGCGAGATCGATGTGGCGGCAATCGAAATCACCCGCAATGCACTGCCGAAGACTGCCGCCTATCGCGCCTTCACGCCGAAACATCTCCTCGATCCCGCAGAACATGTCGAGATCGGCAGCTCGCTTCTGGTGATCGGCTTTCCGCTCGGCTTTCACGATACGCTGCATCACATGCCTGTCGCGCGCCAGGCGGGGCTCGCCTCATCCTTCGGCCTTCGCTTCCAGGGCCAGGGCTATTTTCTGACCGATGCACGCACCCATCGCGGCACCAGCGGCGCGCCCGTCGTGATGCGCATGTTCGGGCGCGATAAGGCGCTCGGCGATCTGCCCTGGGTCCTGCTCGGCATCCATTCCTCGCGGCTCGACGTGACGCGCGATCTGAAATTGGACGAAGCGCTGGGGCTCAATTGCGCCTGGTATGCGGATATTCTGCTGACGCTGACGGATGGGTGAGGGCGCGAATCCTTCCCCTGAAAGGGGAAGGTGGCAGCGGCGCGAAGCGCCGCTGACGGATGGGGTCTGGAGGCTTGCTAATGGCCAATGAAGTCGCACGTCGCCTCCGCAAGACAATGACGCCACAGGAGGTGAAGCTGTGGGTCCATCTCCGAGCACTAAAGGAGCAAGGTCTTCATTTCCGCCGGCAAGTGCCACGCGAGGGATTTATAGCTGACTTTGCCTGTTTGAAGTCGAAGCTAATCATCGAAATCGATGGCGCCCAGCATGGTGAACCAACCAACGCGCAGCGCGATGCCGAACGCGGTGCGCGGCTCGCAGCCGCCGGTTTCAAGGTGCTCCGATTTTGGAACAACGAGGTCAATGAAGATCTCGCGGGCGTTATCGAGACGATTTATCGAGAAGCCGAAGCGCGAATCCTTCCCCTAAAAGGGGAAGGTGGCAGTGGCGCGAAGCGGCGGTGACGGATGGGGTGAGTACGTCGGTCAAAAGAGCGCAAAAGATGACGCGCTTATCCTTCCCCTGAAAGGGGAAGGTGCCGAACGAAGTGAGGCGGATGGGGCGAGCGACGCCGACGGATGGGATCTGATGCGCGGCGCTCATCCCACCCGGTCGGCTTCGCCGACCACCCTCCCCTTTTCAAGGGGAGGGATTGCGCGCCCAGTCGCTGGGGCTCAATTGCGCCTGGTATGCGGATATTTTGCTGACGCTGACGGAGGGGTGACGAAGAGTTGAAATTTTATGCCAGTTATAAGCTCGTAATCAAAAACCAAAGTCTTCCTTAGAAAATCCTAAAGCACAAAGCTGGTCTCGAATTTCATCCAAATTGCTTCTGATATTTGAAAGTCGCTTGGCTAATCTGTCACCGTAATCTGACTTTATATTAATTTGGCTGCGGGGTTCTTCGGACAGCAACTTGAGATTCTCCATGTCATCTCTTAGTGACAGAAGGAGCCGATAGGCGACAAAAATTATGTCATCCCAATCAAGCGCAGAATTAAATATTATGCGCTCGCGCAACGCGGTGAAGTGAACGCGCAATCGGGGTGTTACTTCACCATCCTTAAATGCCCACTCGGATGAGATATGGATGCTCTGAAGAATATCTAAATTGGACCAATATTCCTCAAATTCACCTTCAGCTATCGCCTCATCGATTGCTTTATCCAGCTCTTGTCTTTTTTCAGTATTTGCCAAAATATCTCCCAAGACACTCCGCACACGCTCTCTAGCCTGGGTAAGCACAGGAATTAGTTGAGTTGGGTGCGCTTTGGAAAAGCGCTCAAAAAGTGTCTCGTCTTCTAAGGCCACTGCAGCTCGTAGGGCAGCTTTATCAACGTGGGCTACAATAAATTCAACGTTGCCATTAGCTTCCTGAACAAGCTTTCTTGTCGCATCTAAATCGAGATCAAAGATAGCTTGGACGCCTTCGTCGATTCCCGAATAACTTGTGCTCGGAATGGCTGCCAAAGCGGGCTCCTCACTCTTAGGCTCAATGGCTAATAGTAATTTCACGACGACCGGAACGCATGCTGCCGATCCCCGCGTGGCGTTCCACGGTTTTGCGGCAATTTTTTCGGACGCCTCGTGTTGTATCGATTGCTTGCACCACCAACGATGTGTATTTCCTTGATATTTTCTGTTTGAGTGCCCTCGGTTAGATCCGGAACATCGCGCTCGAAATGCGTTAACACCTTAGCAACCCTCACACCTGTTTCATTACCACGGCCGAACTCTTGGGTCGCTGTATGCCAATAGGACTCGAACGATCTTTGCTGCTTTGGATTTCTTCCTAGCTGCAAGGTCAGCGTAGGCGGAGTAGTTCCGGGTTCATGTGTTTCTGTTCCGCTAGGGGGTATTAAATTGGGACGCTTTGGTCTGGTTTGACGCGGGTCCCATTCAAATAAAATCTCGCGCACTGTTGTACCTGTCCAACGTTTGACCAGGAGCACAATCGCGGTCGCTCCTGCTATTATTATTGAAGTTACAATCCAAGCACCGACTGGGTCATTCATTGGCGCCTACCTGATCATTCCCTGGCGTTAGCCCTTCTAAGATTGCGGACACTACTGAGACGATAGCAATTATAAAAAGTGTGCCCAGAGCCGTAATCACACGGACATCCATATCCTCTTGTACCCATCCCTTTTGAAATATAAGAATATTCCCAAAGTATATAGTCGCGAGAACCCAAAGAACAAGAAAGCCGATGAACGTCAAAAAAGCATGCAAAACACTCTCGCGGTTCCGCTTCTGAGTGAAGTATTTTGGCAAGCTTTGAACGCAAAACAACACGAAAAACGAAAGCAGAAACGCCAAAGCAGCACCAATAGACCGAGTTGACATCGCAAAGATAACACCCAGGGTGGCGCCAATTAACCCGCCACCCAGCCTCTCGGCCTGGTCGCCTATATATTTGAACATTATCTTATCCCGCGGATCCCAAGATGATAAGATGAGATGAAAAGATATGGATATTTATCGTGGTTCGTCACGAGCCGAATGCCAGCAAATATTATAATATGGAATGATTTACGTCCACACTCAACTAAGGTGCTGTCAATCCAGCCCCCGCCGCCGCGACCAGCGCATTTGTAAATTCATCCTTCGGGTTCGCGATCACTGCTTCCGTCGGCCCCTGCTCGACGATGCGGCCTTCCTTCATCACCGCGATCTCATCGGCCATCGCGCGCACGATCGAAAGATCATGCGTGATGAACACATAAGTCAGATCATGCGCCTCTTGCAGCTTTAAAAGCAGCTTCAAGAGATCGACGGCGATGGCGCGGTCGAGCGCGGAAGTGGGCTCGTCGAGCACGACGAGCTTCGGTTTCAAGATCAGCGCCCGCGCGATCGCGATGCGCTGGCGCTGGCCGCCGGAAAATTCCGCCGGATATCGAAAGCGCGCTGCGGGATCGAGCCCGACTTCGGCCAGCGCTTCGACCGCGCGCGCGTCGCGCTCCCTATGACTCAACTGCGGCGCATGAATGCGCAAGCCCTCCGTCACGATCTCGCCGATTTTCATGCGCGGCGAGAGCGCGCCATAGGGATTTTGAAACACGAGCTGCATGAAGCGCCGCAAGGGCCGCATGCTTGCCCGATCAAAAGCGCTCAGATCGCGCCCCTCGAAAGAGATGAGGCCCGAGGCCGGCACGAGTTTTAAAATCGCGCGGCCGAGAGTTGATTTCCCCGAGCCCGATTCGCCGACCAATCCCAGCGTGCGGCCCTGATGCAGGCGGATACTCACATCATCGACGGCCTTGATCTCATGGCGCGGCGCGAAGAGCCCGCCGCGCAGATAAAAGCTGACTTTGATATGCCGCGCTTCGAGAAGGACAGGCTGATCCGGATTCGTGCGATCTTTCCGCACCGGTGGCAGAGAGGCGAGCAATTCCTTTGTATATTCATGCACGGGGTTTGTAAGAATCTTTTCCGCCGGGCCGCTCTCGACGATCTCGCCGGCCCGCATGACATGCACGCTGTCGGCAAAGCGCCCGACGAGCGTGAGATCATGGCTGATAAAAATCATCGCCATAGCGAGCCGCGCCTTGAGATCCGCGAGCAGTTCCAGAATGCGCGCGGCCACCGTCACATCGAGCGCGGTCGTCGGCTCGTCGGCGATGAGGATTTCCGGATTGCAGGCGATCGCCATGGCAATGGCGATGCGCTGGCATTGGCCGCCGGACAATTCATGCGGATAGGAATGCCAGCGCCGCGACGGCTGATCGATGCCGACCATTTCGATCAGCTCGCGGCTACGGGTCTTCGCCGCGCGTCGGAAAAAGCCGGCGCGCAGATGCAGGACGTCCGCGATCTGGCGGCCGACCGGAAACAAAGGGTCGAGCGCCGACATGGGCTCTTGAAAGATCATCGCAATGCGCCGGCCGCGGACCCTATCGAGCGTTTTTGCCGGCGCATGCAGAAGCTCCGTGCCTTCGAAAGATATGGAGCCTTTCGCCGCCGCACCTTCCGGCAAAAGGCCGAGCACGGAGAGCGCAGCAAGGCTCTTGCCCGAGCCCGATTCGCCGATAATAGCGAGGGTCTCCCCACGCGACAGATCGAGGCTGAGCCCTTTCACCGCCGCATGTGCGGGAAAGCTTATGCGAAGATCGCGCAGAGAAAGAAGCGCCTCATTCACTGCGAGCGCCCCTCGGCGGCTTGCGTAAAGGCATCGCCCAAAATATTCAGCGCCGCCAGAGTGAGCGCCAGGATCGTCGCCGGAAAGACAAGAAGATAGGGCGCGCTCTGGATCGTTCTTGCGCCGTCGGCGATGAGGAGGCCGAGGCTCGTCAGAGGCTCCTGCACGCCCAACCCCAAGAAAGACACGAAGCTCTCGGCCAGCATCACGCGCGGCACGAGAAGTGTGAGAAAGGCCGCGATCGGCGCCAGCATGTTCGGCAGAATATGCCGCCAGAAGATGCCGGCCGGGCCGGCGCCCAAGGCCTCGGCGGCGGCGACATAATCGCGGCGCTTCACCGACAAGGTCTGGCCGCGGACGATGCGCGCCATGTCGAGCCATTCGACCGCGCCGATGGCGACGAAGATCAGCACGAAATTGCGGCCGATGAAGACGACGAGAAGGATCACGAAGAAGATAAAGGGCAGCGCATAGATGATCTCGACGAGGCGCATCATGGCGAGATCGAGCCGGCCTCCGACATAGCCGGCGATGCCGCCGAAGGCGACGCCGAGCGAGAGCGCGACGAGCGCCGCCAGCAAGCCCACGGCAAGCGAGATGCGCAGAGCGATGAAGATGCGGGCCAAGAGATCGCGGCCATTGCTATCGGTGCCGAAGGGAAAGACGAGGCGATCGAGCGGCGCATCGACGGTGAGCTTTCGGCCACTATCGGCGCGCGCGATGATCTGGGCGGGCGCGAAAATGTCGGAATGTTCGAAATAGCGCAGCACGCGTTCGTCGATCGGTGTCGCCGCCGCAAGCGTGAGCCTGAGGGCCTCGGCGCTGGCCGAAGCACTCGCAACGCCGACATGCATCGCGCGGGAAAAATCGGCGAGGGCGGCGGCCGTCTCCGTCTCAGTCGGATGCGCGGCGAGCGACGGCGGAATGAGCACGAAATCGCGATAGACGCGGTCATAAGGATGCGGATAGAGCCATGGCCCGGCGAGGGCGGCCAGCGCAAGACAGACGAGGCCCGCAAGGCTCGCCAGCGCGCCCCTGCGGCGCAGAAGCTTGCGCATGAAGCTCGGATGCCCTCCGGCGGAAACCGAAGCATCGAGTGCTTTTGCCATTTGCGTCATTCTTGCCGGACCCGCGGATCGACCCATCCATAAAGGACATCGACGAGGAGATTGAAGAGGATGACCAGAGTGGCGACGACGATCACCGTGCCGAGCACCAGCGTATAGTCGCGGCCGAGCGCGGCGGTGACGAAATAGCGGCCGATGCCGGGAATGCCGAAGACGGTCTCGACAACCACGGAGCCGGTGAGCAAATTCGCCGCCATCGGACCGAGATAAGAGAGGACCGGCAGAAAGGCGCCGCGCAGCGCATGCGCATAGACGACGCGCCCCGGCAGGCCGAACGCCCGCAGGGTCCTGATCGAAGGCGTGCCGAGCGAATCCCCCAAAGAGGCCGTGAGCAGCAGCGCGATCACCGCCATCTGCGGCAGAGCGAGCGTCGCCACCGGCAGCACCTGGTTCTGCCAGGCGCCCCCGCTCCAGCCGCCGACCGGCAGGCTCCTGAGCGCCAGGCCAAAGACGAGCTGCAAGAGGGGCGCGATCACGAAATTCGGAACTGCGATCGCCAGAAGCGCGAAGCCAGCCACCGCCCGCGCGGCGAGCCCGTGGCGCCGCACGGCGGCCGTGAGGCCGAGCCCGATGCCGCCGAAGAGCGCGACGATCAAAGCTTCCGTGCCCAAGGTCAGGGAGACGGGCAGCGCCCGGGCGAAAAGCTCCGCGACGGTGAAATCCCGCCAGCGCAGGCTGGGGCCGAGGTCGCCATGCAACAGGCCCCAAAGATAGAGCCCAAATTGCTGCGGCAGCGGAAGATCGAGCCCATAGAGCGCCTTGAGATGTTGCAAAGTGAGCGGATCGAGCCCGCGCTCGGTTTCGAACGGGCCGCCCGGCGCCAAATGCATCAGGAAGAACGCAATGGTGATGACGACGAAGAGCGTCGCAACCGAGGCGGAGAGACGCGCGAGACTATGGCGGAGCATGATGGAAGCTTTGTCGGGTCATGAAAGCGTCTGAGGCGTGATAAAGATATCCGAGATACGCGCCGCAACCCAGTCCGGGCCGATCGCCGCCGGCGAAAACCATGAGTTGCGAGCCATGCACGCTCGCGCCGATAATTCCGCTGGGACGCAGGGCAAGCGGACGAATAAAGCCATTTTTACAGAAAATCCGCGGAACATGCGGCGGCGCTTGAGCGTTCACCTTGGGCGAAACCGACGCGTGGCGTGGAGAAAATGCATGCAAAAAGCGATGATCCGTCGAATGGCGAAGATTCTCGGCGTGGCGATCGCGCTCTGCTTCGCGCTGCAAATCGCCTTTATGCCCGGGATGACGGGCGAGGCTTTTGCCTTCGGCCGCAACGGGGGAGGCCATGTCGGTGGCGGCCATTTCGGCGGCGGCCATTTCGGCGGCGGCCACTTTGGCGGAGGCCATTTCGGCGGAGGCCATTTCGGGCATTTCGGCGGCAGGCACTTCGGCGGGATGCATTTTGGCGGAAGGCATTTTGCCGGGCGGCATTTCGGCGGGCGACATTTCGGCCGCGGGCATGTCGCGCACGGCCTCACGGGCAGGCGTTTCGGCAGAGCGGGATCGCGCCACGGAACGGCGCTTGCCCATAATCAATTGGGCCGCGCCGGGCTCGGCCGCTTCCACTCGATCCATGGCTTTGCGCGGCACGGGTTCAACCGCAATGCATTCGGCAGCATGGCGGGCTGGAACCGTTGGGCAGGTAGCAATTGGGGCGCCGGCTGGAACTATTGGGGATATGGATGGGGCTATTGGGCCGGCCCGGTGTTCTGGCCCTTCTTCTACGGCGATGTGCTGACCTTCGCGCTTTGGCCTTATGATCTCTACGACCCCTTCTTCGCCTATGGGCCGGATTTTCTTTTCGCCTCCATCTTCTGGCCGGGGCCTCTCTATGGTCCCTATGACTATGGCTATTATCCGCTCTTCGACGTCTATGGCGATCCGCTAGGGGCCGGGAATTATTATGGCTATTACCACGGCCGGCAGCATCGGCAGCATCGAAGACATGCGGTGGCCGCCGCCAGCAGCGGGGCCGGGACGAGCGTCACGGCGAGCTGCAGCGCCCTGGCGCCCGGCGTCGCGGACCTGCCGATCGAACGGATCAAGAAGGCGATCAAGCCGACCGATCAACAAATGGACATGCTGAACCAGCTTCAGGCGGCATCGACAAAAGCCAATGCCACTCTGCGCGCCTCCTGCCCGAGCGAAGTTCCGCTCACGCCGGTCAGCCAACTCGAGGCGGTCGACACCCGGCTCCACGCCATGAGCAAGGCAGTGCAGATCCTGCGCGCGCCCCTCACGACCTTCTACAATTCCCTGGATGACAAGCAGAAGGATCAATTGGCGGCGCTCGGCAAGCGCGGCAAGAGGGGCCTTGCGGTGAAGGAAGCGCCGGCGCACGATCTCGCTGCGCTGTGCAAACAGCAGGCGGCGAGCTTCACGCTTCTGCCGGTGCAGCGCATCGAGGACACGGTCAAGCCGACCGCACAAGAGAAGACGGCGTTCGAGGCGCTGAAATCCGCCTCGACCAAGGCGGCCGCAAACCTCGACGCGTCCTGCCCTTCGGACGTGCCGGAGACATTGGCCGACCGCTTGGATGCTGTCGGCAAACGGCTCGATGCGCTGGCCGAGGCCGTCGCGATCGTCAAGCCGGCCCTGACGGATTTTTACGACACGCTGAACGATGAGCAAAAGGCGCGTTTCAACGTGATCGGCAGCGCCGCCAATGCTGCCCCTGCTCCGCAAGGCAAGACCAAGACCGGCGGATAGAACATAATCCTGAAAAGTCGGACCGATTTTTCACGATGACGCTAATCCGGTGCGCGCGCCCGGCCTTGATACATGAAAGTCATGGGCCGCGGCCCATGCGAATAATCGGTGTGCAGCTCGGCGATGTCGAAGCCCGCGCCGCGCAGCAGATCGTCGACCTTGCGATCGAGATGGCAGCCGCCGGCGATATGGCACCAGAGCGGCGTCAGCCGGTGCTGCCATTTGGCGACGGAAGGCTCGGGCGAGAGCCCATGCTCGACAAAGAACAACCAGCCGCCCGGCTTCAGTACGCGGCGCATTTCGGCGAGCGCGGCAAGCGGATCGGTGACGGAGCACAGGCTCCAGGTCATCACCACCGCATCGACGGCATGATCCGCCAAGGGAATGGCCATCGCCGAGCCCTGCGTCAGCTCGGTCGCGACTCCGGCCTCGGCGGCGCGCCGCCGCGCCATGGCCAGCAATCGTTCGGAAGGGTCGAGACCGATGACCGCCTCGACATTGCCGCCATAAAGCGGCAGGTTGAGGCCGGAGCCGATGCCTATTTCGAGCACGCGTCCGCGCGCCGCCGGCACCACCGCGCGGCGATATTTCGCCAATTGGCTCTGCCGCATCGCGAGATCGAGCAGCGGCGGCAGGATGAAGCGATCATAGAAATTCATGCATCGCTCGCGTGTCATTGGATGAGGTTCGATCGCAACCGCGCGCTTTTATTTTAGCGCATGATCTCATCCGAACCCCCGGATTTAATCCGGGGGCCGGCAACTTTTCGCGATCACGCTCAGAAGGCAATCGTCGTGCGCAGGCCGAAGACGGCGGCATCCCCGATCGTCTGCGTCGGATCATACGGCCAGCGGTTCATGGCGTCGGCGTCATCCTGCCTGAGCGGCGAGGCTGCGGCGTGCCTGCGCCGCCAAGGCCGCGCGCGCCTCGATCCAGGCATGGAAGGCAGCCATCCCCTCGCCTGTCCGGGCCGAAACGACCAATGTCTGGAGGCGCGGATTGACGCGCAGCGCATTGGCCAGACATTGACCGACATTGAAATCGAGATGCGGCAGCAAATCCGCCTTATTCAACAACATCAGCTCGGCGGCGGCGAACATGTCGGGATATTTGAGCGGCTTGTCCTCGCCTTCGGTGACGGACAGGACGACGATTTTATGCGCCTCGCCGAGATCGAAGGCGGAAGGGCAGACGAGATTGCCGACATTTTCGATGAAGAGCAGCCCGCCGGAGGCGAGATCGAGGCTGTCGAGCGCGACACCGACCATATGTGCGTCGAGGTGGCACCCCTTGCCCGTATTGATCTGGATGGCCGGAACGCCCGTCGCGCGGATTCGCAACGCGTCATTAGCCGTCTGCTGATCGCCTTCGATGACGCTGATCGGGAAACGGCTCTTGATGTCCTCGATGGTTCGCACCAGCAGCGACGTCTTGCCCGAGCCCGGGCTCGAGACGAAATTGAGCGCAAAAATTTCATTGCGCGCAAATTTTGCGCGATTCTCCGCGGCATGAGCATTGTTCTTCGAAAGAATGTCGCGCTCGATCCGGATGATACGCTCCGGCGCGAGGCCTGGAACGTGAACGGCTGCCGGCCCGCTGCCGAAATCGAGCGCCGCCGAGCCCTGGTCATGCCGATGATCGTGATGGCCGTCATGCTCATGTGCATGATCGTGCGGATCGCCGTGGTGATGGGCGTGACCATGCGCATGCATGTGATCATGATGATCGTGGGCATGATCATGAGAACGCGCGACACTTTCCGTTCCGCAACCGCATAGCGCGCACATCAGTCGATCTCCAATTCCTTGATGCGCAGATCGTCGCCCGCAGTCATCCGCACATGATGGGCACCGCAGCTTGGACAGGCGCCGAACCGCTCAGCGAGCGCGACGGTCTGGCCGCAATCGGGACAATATCCGGCACCCGCGACGCTGACAATATCGAGATGCGCGCCTTCGGCGATCGTGCCGCGGGCGACCGCATCGAAGCAGAAACGCAAGGCTTCAGGCTCGACATAGCCGAGAGCGCCGAGCTCGATGCGCACGGTACGCACTTTCGTGAACCCATGTTTGCGGCCTTCTTCTTCGACGATTTCGACCAGGCTTTCGCTCATCGCCATCTCATGCATGCGCTGCTTTCCTGCATTCGACGGGAAAGGCGACGCGAGGCATCGCCTTCGACGCCGGTCATCGCAAGGCCGATGCACAGAGTGGCGCCGCCCGGCCTTGAAACCGATATCGTCGCGACGCGCGAATCGGCCTCGGGATGATCGCGCATATGGCGCGGCGTATGACTCGCTAATGACGGAGTCATGATCACCCTCGCTTCACTTGCTTAACACATTGTCGCAGCCGCGAAAATCCGCGGCTTTTCCGGATCATCTTCGCGCTCGCCGGCACGACCGCACCGGCGACGGCAGCGGCGGCACCGACGCGGCGAGCCAGGGGCGGACCAGCGAAGCGGAACCGGGCGATGCCGCATCGCGTCCAAGCTGAGCATGGCCGCGGCGAAAGCTGGCGGCGATTGAAGGGTGAAAATCAGTTGCCGAAAGTGGTCCGAGGTGTCAGCTTCATCGATGCTATCGAAATCGGCGAAACGCCGTCAAGGAACGCCGCCTCATTGGCCCGCAACCCAGAATCACGCATGGCTCACCATTGAACACCGACTCCTCCTCTTGCGGCGGAAGCGATGTCGGAAATCTCGATCATCTGCAGGCCGAGCCGGTGGCCGCGCATGGCCATGGCCAGCCGGTCGCCCTCGCTTTGCCGTTACGCACGACCATTGTGCCCAGCCCAGAGCCGGCGGGCAGGTAGGCCGCCATGCGCGTCCCGGCAATCGAGGCAGGTCGACCAGCGCCGCTCGGCGCGACATGTGATGATGGCGGAGTCAATTTCGCCTTGTTCTCGGCAAACGCAGAGCAGGTCGAAGTCTGTCTGTTCGATTCCGCTGGCCGGCGAGAGCTGGCGCGGGTGCCGCTGCCGATGCGAACCGACGATGTCTGGCATGGCTATCTTCGGGGCGTGAGGGCCGGACAACGCTATGGATATCGCGTCCATGGGCCATATGACCCGGCCCGCGGTCACCGGTTCAACCCGCAGAAGCTGCTCGTCGATCCTTACGCGCGTGCGCTCGACCGCCGTCTGCGGTTGAAAGACACGCAATTCGCCTATCGTCACGGCGATCCGACCGGCAGTCTCGGCGTCGATCGTCGCGATGACGCGGAAGACATGCCGAAATGCATCGTCATCGCCGACAAGATCATCGCCCACGATGCGGCGGAGTTCGGCAAGACGGCTTCGCATCCCAAGGTCGCATGGCGCGACACGATCATCTATGAGCTGCATGTGCGCGGCATGACCGAGCGCTGCAACGCGATCCCGGGGCGCCTGCGGGGCACGCTCGCAGGTCTCGCTTCGCCGCATATCATCGCGCATTTGCAAGACATCGGCATTACCGCGGTCGAGCTGATGCCGATCCATCCGATCGCCGATGAGCCCCGTCTCGCCAAACTCGGGCTGCGCAACTATTGGGGCTACAATTCGATCGCCTTCTTCGCCCTCGAACCGCGCTATGTGGTCTGCGATGGGCCGTCCGAATTCAAAGCTCTCGTCGATGCGCTGCACAGCGCTGGGATCGAGCTGATCATGGATGTCGTGTTCAACCACAGCGGCGAAGGCGACGAATTCGGGCCGACGCTGTGCTTCCGCGGGATCGACAACGCATCCTATTATCGTCTCGATGCCGACGATCGCGGTCGCTATATCAATGACAGCGGTTGCGGCAACAGCCTCAACGTCGAGCATCCGCGAGTCCGCGCCCTGGTTCTCGACAGTTTGCGATATTGGGCCTCGATGGG
The DNA here is from genome assembly GCA_963704745.1 of uncultured Alphaproteobacteria bacterium. Lineage (GTDB taxonomy): Bacteria > Pseudomonadota > Alphaproteobacteria > Rhizobiales > Beijerinckiaceae > Methylovirgula. Next base: position 415,509 of record OY969936.1, on the reverse strand, counting down.
CGTCGACGGATTCCGCTTTGATCTCGCTGTGGCTGTGGCGCGCGAAGGCGGTGAATTTCTTGCCGATGCGAAGATCCTTGCCGGCATCGCCGATGATCCGATCTTAGCGTCCCTAAAACTCATCGCCGAACCCTGGGATGTCGGCCCCGGCGGCTATCGTCTCGGCCAGTTCCCGCCTCCCTGGGCGCAATGGAACGACCGCTTTCGCGATACCGTCCGCCGCTACTGGCGCGGCGATCCTGGCCAAGTGGCCGATATGGCGACACGCTTGACCGGATCGAGCGATGTCATGCGCGAGGGCGGTCCCTTGGCCAGCATCAATTATGTCGCGGCACATGACGGCTTCACGCTGCAGGATCTCGTCAGCTATGACAGAAAGCACAATCTCGCCAATGGCGAAGGCAACCACGACGGCCCTGACGAGGATTTCAGCGCGAATTATGGGCTCGAAGGGCCGAGCGACGACCCTTCTGTGCGCGCGCTGCGCTTTCGACAAAAGCGCAATCTGATCGCTACGCTGCTGCTGTCGCTCGGCGTTCCGATGCTCACGGCCGGTGATGAATTGGGGCGCAGCCAGGCCGGCAACAACAATGCCTATTGCCAGGACAATGAGACGAGCTGGGTCGATTGGCGTCCGCTCGGCATCGACGACGCGGCATTTTATGGTTTCGTTCGTCGAGCCATCCTCTTGCGCCGCGAACATCGGATCTTCCGACGCGACATCTTCCTGACCGGAGAGGCCGACCGGCCGTCTTCGTGTCGCGACATCGTCTGGCTGCGGTCCGACGGGGCGGACATGCAGCGCGCCGATTGGAACGATGTGGATCTTCAGGCCTTCGGCTGCATGCTTTGCGAAGCCGATGCTGACGGTCGCGCGCGCCGCTACCTATTGCTCTTCAACGCCGGGCCGGAACCGTTGGACTTCTCTTTGGCCATCGAACGCCCCGGGCCTTGGCTCTGCCTGCTCGATACGGCCGAGCCGGGCGGCGCGGGCCATGATAAGCCATTCGCAGGCGCCACATGGCCGCTTGCGCCAAGATCGCTCATCGTCCTCGCCGAGCGAGGCTGAGGCGAGACGGAAATGACAGAAGCGCTTTGGGAAGATTTGCTTTCGCGACTGGCGGCTCGCGTGGGTATCGAGCCCGCCTATTTCGACATTTTCGGGCATCGCCATGAGACCTCCGGTCCGACGAAGCTGCGCCTTCTGTCGGAATTGGGATTTGACACTTCGTCGCCATCGGCTCTCGAGGCAGCCTTATGCGCCATCGACGAAGCGCCGTGGCGAGAAAGGCTCGCGCCCTATGTGGTGAGAACGGGGCCAACGCCCTGCGTCGCGATCGATCTCTTTTTGCCTGCCGCAGAGGCGCATGATCACTGGCGTTGGCAGCTCGTCCTGGAGGGCGGCGAAGTCACAGGCGGCAGCTATCGGCCGCAAGATCTTGCTCTCCTGGCATCTCGCAACGTCGATGGCCGGCGCATCGAGCAGCGCCGCCTGGAAATCCGGGAGGCCGTCCCGAACGGCTATCATCGTCTGCGTATCCTCGGAAAGAGCATCGCCGAGGCCACATTGGTGATAGCGCCGCCACGCTGTTGCCTGCCGCCCCGCCTCGAGGAAGACGGCGGCCGCCTATGGGGTCTCGCCGCCCATCTCTACACGCTGCGATCGCGCGACAACTGGGGCATAGGGGATTTCAGCGATCTCGCCCGCCTGTGCCGGCTGGCCGGCGAGCACGGCGCTGCGGCGGTGGCGACGAACCCGTTTCACGCGCTGTTTCCGCACCGTCCGGCGGAGGCCAGCCCCTATGCGCCCTCGAGCCGCCTCTTCCTCAATCCAATCTATATCGACACGACCGCGGTGCCGGGATTTGCCGAATGCTCGGCCGCCCAGGTCGGCGACGCGACGCTTGCGGCGTTGCGCGACACCAAATTGGTCGATTATCCGAAGGTCTGGGCCGTCAAGCTTCATGCTTTGGAGGCGCTTTTTGCCGCGTTTCGGCGCCGTCTCACACATGCCGATGCAACGCAGCCGGAGGTCGCAGACTTCCATCGTTTCATCGCCGAGAGCGGAGCCGCACTGCAGAATTTTGCCGCCTTCTCGGTTCTTGACGAGCTGCATCGAAGCGGAGACGGAGGCGGCGTTCCGTGGACGGAGTGGCCTGAGCCTTATCGCGCACCCGATTCGCCGGCGGTAGCAGGCATCATCGGCGCGCAGGCGGATCGCATCACCTTCTACAAATATCTGCAATATCTTGCCGATCGCCAGTTGAAATGGGCAACGGACCGAACCGCGCAGAACGGTCGGCAAAGCTGGCTCGTGCGCGATCTCGCCTTGGGTGGCAGTCCAGACGGCGCCGATGCCTGGATGTTCCAAAAGGCATTCGGATTGAAGTTGCGATGCGGCGCGCCGCCCGATGATTTCCAGCCCGAGGGCCAGGACTGGGGCGTCGTTCCGCTGCATCCGCTGGCGCTTCGGCGGGACTATTCGCCTTTTATAGCGATGCTGCGCGCCAATATGCGCCATGCGGGCGGCCTGCGCATCGATCACATCATCGGCCTGCAGCGGCTCTTCATGGTGCCCGCGGGAGAGCGCCCGAGCGCGGGATGCTACGTCAATTTCCCGCTCGACGAGATGGCCGCCATTGTTGCGCTCGAAAGTCAGCGCAATTCCTGCATGGTGATCGGCGAAGACCTCGGAACCGTCCCGGAGGGATTTCGTGACCGCATGCGCGAAAAGACGACGTTCGGTTGCGCCGTCCTTTACTTCGAGCGCGCGGAGAATGGTCGCTTCAAGGCGCCGGACGCGTATCCTCGGGAGGCTGCCGCTTCCGCCTCGACACATGATTTGCCGACGCTCATCGGCTATTGGCGCGGCGAAGATATCGCGGTAAGGCGCCGGCTCGGCGTCTATACGGCAGCGGCTGCGGAGAGCCTGCTCGCCGAAAGGCGACGCGACTGCCAGCATTTGTTCGAGGCCCTCGCTCTCGCCGGCTTTCAGATTCCTTCCGATGCGGCTGATGGCGAAGACCCGGCACCGTTTCTTCACGCCGTGCACGGCTTTCTCGCGGCCTCGTCGGCGAAGCTGTTCTTCGCTCAGCTGGACGATCTCCTTGCCGAGCTCGACCAACTCAATATGCCGGGCACCATCAATGAATATCCCAATTGGCGGCGCAAGCTCTCGGCGGCTCTCGACGACCCCGCCCTTGTCGAGGCGATCAGCGAGGTCGCACGAAGCTGTGCCGAATGGAGACGCGGCCGCATCCGCAACGCTTAGAGCATCGTGCGCAAAAGTGGGAACCGGTTTTGGGACAAATCCGATGCTCAAACAAGTGAGCAGCGTCTAGAGATAGGCCTTCGCTGCGCGGTTCGTCTCGCCGATGACGGGCGCGGCGCCCCACACGGTTGTGGCATATTCGCGGACCGATCGATCAGCGGAGAAACGGCCTATCCTGGCGACGTTGCGAATGGCTCTGCGGGTCCAATCCCGCTGGTCAGCCGAGATCGAATCGACATGATCCTGGCATGCGAGATAGGAATCGAAGTCGGCAAGCAACATGTAATGATCGCCTTGCCGGAGAAGAGCATTGACGATGGGAGCGAACAAATCCGGCTGCGTCGGGGAGAAATAGCCGTCGCCGATCATATCGAGAACCTGCCGGAGTTCGGCATTCGCTTCATAAATCGCAGCCGGATCATATCCGTCGCGCCTGAGATCCTGAATCTCCTTGGACGTGTGACCGAACATGAAAATATTCTCACGGCCGACAGCCTCGGCAATCTCATTGTTGGCTCCGTCATGGGTGGCGATCGTCAAGGCCCCATTCAGCGCCAGCTTCATATTGCCGGTGCCTGAGGCCTCCGTGCCTGCCATGGAGATTTGCTGAGACAGATCGGCAGCCGGAATAATGTCCTCGGCAGTTTGGACATCGTAGTTCGGAATGAACACGATTCTGAGCAACCCGTCCACGGTCGGGTCGTTGTTGATGATATCGGCGACAAAATTGATAAGCTCGATGATTCGCTTCGCCATCTCATAACCCGGCGCCGCCTTGCCGGCGAAAATGACCGTCCGCGGCTGCACCTCCTCATCGGGCAGCTGACGGATGCGATTGTATCGAGCTATCGCTTGTAGAAGATTGAGCAACTGGCGCTTATATTCATGGATGCGTTTGATATGTACGTCGAATAAGGATCCTTGATCGACGAGTACGCCGGTCCGCTCTTTGATCAGAAGCGCCAGCCGGTTCTTGTTGGCTTGTTTCGTGGCGCGAAATTCCGTCTGAAAGGCCTCGTCGTCGGCTAGAGGCTCCAGCTCTCGAAGATATTCGAGATCGGAAATCCATTTGTCCGAAATGCGGGAAGTAATCAGCCGCGCGAGAGGTTGATTGGCCTCGTTGAGCCATCGCCGGTGTGACATGCCGTTTGTTATGTTGACGATCCGATCGGGAAACAGCTCGTCGAAGTCCTTGAATATCGTGCTTCGCATGATGCTCGTATGCATCTGCGCGACGCCATTGACCTTGTGGCTTCCGACGACGGCCAAATGCGCCATCCGAATGGAGCGGGGCGCAGTCTCGTCGATCATCGACATCCGGCGCATGAGATCCAGATTTCCCGGATGGTGATGCATGACGTCGCGCAGGAAGCGATGATTGATTTCGTAAATGATTTGCAGATGTCGCGGCAGGATCGTTTGCAGGAGTTCCACGGCCCAGCTTTCCAGCGCCTCGCCCAGCAGCGTGTGATTGGTGAAGGACATCGTGCGCACGGTGATGCTCCACGCGTGCTCCCAGTCCAGCCGATAGTGATCGACCAAGATGCGCATCAATTCCGGGATCGCGAGCGTCGGGTGCGTATCGTTGAGTTGGATCGCCACGGTCTCGGGAAGTTGATCGAGAGAGGAATGTCTCCTGTGAAAGCGGCTCAGCATGTCCTGGAGCGACGCGCTCACCAGAAAATATTCCTGCTTCAGACGCAACACGCGGCCCATGCTCGTGGTGTCGCTCGGATACAGCACTTTGGACAGTGTCTCGGATTCGCTCTTTTCCTCGACCGCTTCAATATAGTTGCCACGGTTGAAGTAGCTCAGGTTGAAATCATTCGTCGCCTTCGCGGACCAGAGGCGGATCGAACTCACATGGTCGTTGCCGTAACCGATGACGGGAATGTCGTAGGCGGTCGCCAATACGTCGTCGGTATCAGACCAGTGGCAAACCATCTCGCCACGCCAATCATTCACTTGGGTCACGTGGCCGTTGAAGTGGATCGTATAGGTGACGTCGGGACGATGGAACTCCCACGGATTGGCGTATTTGAGCCAATTCTCAGGGTGCTCGACTTGTTTGCCGCCTTCGATCTTTTGCCGAAACATTCCATATTCATAGCGGATGCCATAGCCGATGCCGGCGTAGCGCAAGGTCGCCATCGATTCGAGCAGGCAAGCGCCCAGCCGCCCGAGCCCGCCATTACCAAGCGCCGCCTCGGTCTCGAGGGCCAAGAGGACTTCAAGGTCGATGTCGAAGTCGGCCAACGCCTGGCGGCAGTCGTCGTAGAGCCCTTGCGACAGCAGGCATGTCTTGAGCAGGCGCCCGGGAAGGAATTCGAGGGAAAGATAATAGACCCATTTCGCGCCATATTCGAAATTGCGACGCCATGTGCGAATGCGCGCGGAACTCAAGTGGCTGCGTAAGAAATAGGCCAAAGCAAAAAACCAGTCTTGCTTCGACGCAAACGCCGGATCGCGCCCCATCTGCTGGACCATGCTGGCGATGAGCCCGCGCTTGATGTCCTCGCGCTCGACGCAAGCGGGCGGAAATTTGAGGCCGAAGCCCGCGTCGGCAAGATCAATGATCATCGATTGCTCACCGCGCTTGGCATCCCCAGACTGAAGGCCGAAGTGGAGCCCCTCGTGCGCCACGGCCGCACGAGGTATCCGACTTTTCGGACATTACGACGAAGCCGACGGAGATCAATGAGATAATCGCGACCGGGGACCCTGAACAATCTTCCTGTCGCGGCCGGATGGGTTGCCACGCCGGGTTGGTGTGCCGACGATTCATTTTCCGGCGGCCGCAGCAGTCTGCTTCAGATGTTCGGATCGTTGAATGCCGCCGCCGGCTTCACGTCGTGCAGCAGGTCACGGACCTCGTCCTCGATTACGCGCTTCGTCGGCATGCCGATGGCCGTCAGCGCCAAGGCGCCGACGGATCAGGATTCGCGCGATGCGCTTATGGTTATAACCCGAACGGATAGGTCTCCGGCACGCCTTGCGGGGGCGGCGCCGCAAGCGGCGTCACCGCCCGTGTCTCTTCGAACCATACATAGGCGTCGAACTGCTCGGCCAGCACGGCCGCGAAATAATGGCTCGTGAGCTCGCTCTCCGGCCGGTAGATGACGCCGATCGCGCGTTCCAGCATCGGCTCGCGCAAGGCATCCGCAAGGTTGCGCTTGGACGACCCGCGCCAGTCGGTCAAGAAGCGGCCGAGCCCGGTCTTGCGAAAGGCATATTCGTAGCTGTCCGGCCGGGCCGGCAGCACCGTTTTGATTTCCATCGGCGCACCCCAATCGCGCGCGGCAGCCACCGTTCCGCGATCGGTGCCGAAGCCGATGAGGACGGCACTGCCGCCGAAAGCCGTGCGGCAGAGTTCGCCGATGTTGAATTCGCCTTCCCAGCCCATCGCGGTCGCGGCAGCATTGCCGATATGCGAGTTATGCGCCCAGACGACGGCCTTGGGGCCGGCGCCACGATTGGCAAGGAGGGCCTGCAGCGTGTCGAACATGTGCCGGTCGCGCAAGTTCCAGGATTCGCGCGCACCACGATACATGGCGCGGTAATATTGCTCGGCCGCACGGACGATGCGCGCGTTCTGGACGGCGTCGAAGAAGGCCTCGCCGTCATCATGCATGTAGGTGAGGCGATGGCCCAGCAGTTCGGCGAGTTGCGCGACGGCAGCGTCTTCGCATGGGTCGCATCTGCCCATCACCACCGCGCGGCCGTAGTCTGAGGGCTCCTCCTGCCAAGGCGTGAGGCAGCCGTAGCGGCGGCGGGCGGTCTTGGCCGCCTCGGGATCGATGCGGTCAAGATAGTCAAGCACGGCGCCGATCGAGGCGCCAAGGCTATAGACGTCGAGCCCGTGGAAAGAGGCCCGGCGCTCCACCGGCAGCGCCTCATTATGGGCGCGCAGCCAATCGATGAAGTCCATCATCTCAATATTGCGCCACATCCAAGTCGGGAACCGGGCAAAGGCCTCGCCGCGCGCCGGTTTCGGCTCATGGTGGCGGACATAGCGGTCGATGCGCGCCGCATCGGGCCAATCGGCCTCGACGGCCACGATGGTGAAGCCGTGATCTTCGATGAGCCGCCGCGTGATGGCCGCGCGCGCCCGATAGAACTCAGAGCTGCCGTGGGTCGCCTCGCCCAGAAGGACCACTTGGGCATCGCCGAAGCGGCTGAACGCATGTCCGAAGTCTTCCGCCCGCTCCGGCGCCGGCAGGGTTTCGCCGTGATGGCGCAGGGCTTCGGTGATGGTCTCCCGCACAGCTTCGCGGTCTCTTTCGATGATCCTCACGTCGGCCATGATTCATCCTCGGTTCTTGCTCGGCTCTTGGGTCGGTCTCTTTGTTCGCGGGCCGCATGGGCCACCGCGAGCGCCCCCGCTGGCGCGCATGTGGATGCGTCGATCCGCCGCACAACCCGTGCGCCGGGCAAGAGAGCGGACAAACGGGCCACCATTCTGGCAGTGCATGCCGAGAATGCCGAAGGGGTCCTGGCGATCGGCGTTGGCAATCGCCTCCGACGACCGGCGATCGTCGGGGCGGCGATCAGCGGAGGCTCCAACATCGCCCTTGTCGAAGCCATTAAATCATGGCTGAATTGACGCACCGGTCGATCCCTTTGGAGCGTTTGATCCAAGCCTATTGTCTTGCCGAGTCTGCACCAGGGTTCTTGATCTACGTCAAACGGTCCATGTCGTTCCCGCCCGAAAATTAACCTCGCGGCAGTTTGGCGACCAGCCATGATCGCAGCATAGACATAATAGACGGCGAGCCGCGGAGGCGAGTATGCGCGTGTTGTGCGTGATTTCGGAGGTCTTCCCCTTAGTGAAGACCGGCGGCCTCGCGGATGTCACGGCAGCACTGCCAGTCGCGGTGAGCAAGCTCGACGTCGATATGAGACTGCTGCTGCCGGGATATCGGCAGGCGATCGCGCGCGCAGCCGGTGTGCAGGAGGTCGCGCGACTCGGCGCTCTGCTCGGCTGCGGAGACGTGCGCCTGCTGGCGGCGCGCCTGCCCGACAGCGGCGTTCCGGTATGGCTCATCGACTGTCCTGCACTTTATGACCGGAACGGCGGAGTCTACCAGGACGAACGGGGCGCAGAGTGGCGTGACAACGCTTTGCGCTTTGCCTTGCTCAATCATGTTGCCGCGCTGATTGCCGACGGGCTCGGCGACGAGCCTTGGCGACCGGATGTCGTCCACTGTCACGACTGGCACGCCGGCCTGGTGCCGCTGCTGATGGCAGGCCGCGCACGCCCGCGGCCGCCGACGCTGCTCACCCTGCATAATCTCGCCTACCAGGGCATATTTCCGCTGGAGCAATTCGACCGGCTCGGCCTCAGCCATCCGGACGCTTATGCGGCTGTCGAATTCTTTGGCCGGCTCTCCTTTCTCAAGGCGGGGATCGGCTTTGCCGACGCGCTGAGCACAGTCAGTCCGACCTATGCCCGTGAGATCCTCACCCCGGAATATGGCTGCGGCCTCGATGGGCTGCTGCGCGAACGCGCCTGCCACCTGTCGGGCATCTTGAACGGGGCCGACTACCGGATATGGGATCCCGCACACGACCCGCATCTCGCCAGCCCCTATTGGCCGCACCGACTCTCGGCCAAGCGCGCGAGCAAGATCGCCTTGCAGGAGGAAATGGCGCTCGATGCCGCGCCGGACTGCCCGATCATCGCCTTCAAGAGCCGGCTCGCCCACCAAAAGATGCCCGATATCGTGCTCGAAGCCCTGCCTTCTTTGCTTACTGAGGACATCCAATTCGCCCTGGTCGCGGAAGGGGAGGCCGGCTACGAGTTCGGCTTCCGCGATCTTGCCGCACGCTATCCGGGCCGCGTCAGTGTCCGCATCGGTTATGAGGAGCCGCTGGCCCATCGGCTGCTTGCCGGCGCCGATATGCTTCTGCACCCCTCGCGCTACGAACCCTGCGGGCTCGCGCCGATCTATGCGATGCGCTACGGGACATTGCCCATCGTACGCCGTAGCGGCGGGACGGCCGACAGCGTGGTCGATGCCATCGAGGACACCATCCGTTGCGAGACCGCGACGGGCTTTGCCTTCGAGCGCCCAACCGCTGACGATCTGATCGCCTGTGTCCGCCGCGCCCTTGCGCTGTACCGTCAGCCGATCGCCTGGCGGAAGATGCGATTATCCGCCATGCGGCAGGACTTCGGCTGGCAACGCCCGGCGCAGGCCTATGTCGACCTTTACCGAGCGCTGGTTGCAGGCTCCGCCGTCGTCGAGGAGCCTGCAATCGAGCCGCCGGCAAGCGATGCGGGCACGAGCCAGGACCCCGTCGTGGTGGGGCTGGAGACGGCCGCTTGAGCTGCCGCTGGCCGACGCCGACCAACCGCGCATCGAGCGGAGCCTGCCAACCGCCCTGAGCGGATCGATATTCCGCTTGCCGGGCCATCGAGATGATCGGCGATGGCGTGGCACTCGATCGGTAAGAAAACAAAAGTTGCGCGAGCTGCGCGGTCATGGCGACGGCGATGTTTGGGTTCTTCCTCCGGGAATTGCCAAGAGAAATTTCCGCATTAGGGGACCTCGCGCTCGATCTGCGTTGGACCTGGAGCTACGAAGCCGACGAGCTTTGGAAGCGTCTCGACGAGGAAGCCTGGAGTCGGACACGCAACCCATGGACCCTGCTTCAGGACATCTCCGAGCAGCGGCTGAACGCGTTGGCAGCCGATCGTTCCTTCACGGAGGAATTGGCACGCCTTGTAGCGATGCGAGAGAATTACTTGACCCGACAGAGCTGGTTTCAAGCCACATATGGTGCGGAACAACTCGGCGGCGTCGCATTTTTTTGCATGGAGTTCGGCCTGGGCCAAGCCTTGCCCCTCTATGCAGGCGGGCTCGGCGTTCTCGCCGGCGACTTTCTCAAGACGGCGAGCGACCTCGGCGTGCCGGTGACGGGAATCGGCCTGCTCTATCAGGAGGGCTATTTCCGCCAGATGCTCGACGCCTCCGGGCGGCAGCAAGAGGCTTATCCTTATAACGAGCCCTCGAGCCTGCCGATCCAGCCGGTGCTCAGCCAGGCGGGCGGGTGGCTGCGCATACCGCTGGCACTTCCGGGACGCACTCTGTCGGTGCGGGTTTGGCAAGCTTCAATCGGCCGCACCAAGCTCTACCTGCTCGACACCAATGATCCGCTGAACGAAGTGGCCGATCGCGGCATCACCAGCAAGCTTTACGGCGGCGGGACGGAAATCCGCCTCATGCAGGCGATCGTCCTCGGTGTCGCCGGTTGGCGCGTCGTCCGAGCCCTGTGTCCGAATACCGAGATCTGCCACATTAACGAGGGGGATACGGCATTCGCGGTGGTCGAGCGGGCGCTGGAGCTCGCGTCCCGGTCCGGCCTCGGCTTTCGGGAGGCGCTGTGGGCGACGCGCGGCGGCAATGTATTCACGACCCACACTCCCGTGGCCGCCGCATTCGGTCGCTATCCCGCTGAACTCGTCCGCAAATATATGGGCCATCATGTCTGGTCGGGACTCGACGGGGAGGCCGCCATCGAGGCGATCTTGGCGCTGGGGCGCGCCGATCCCGATGATGACGCCGAGCCGTTCAACCCCGCCTATCTGGCTTTGCGAGCCTCCCTGCTGACCTTCGGCGTCAGCCGGCTCCACGGCCGCGTCAGCCAGGGCCTCTTCCAGCCTCTGTTCCCGCGCTGGCCGAGGAACCAAGTGCCTGTCGACCACGTCACCAATGGCGTCCACCTTCCCTCCTGGGATTCGAAATGGGCGGACCGGATTTGGACGGATGCCTGCGGCAAAGACCGTTGGCGAGGTGCGCCGGACGAGTTGCCTCGTCTCATTGCCACGGTTTCGGACGAGATCCTTTGGGAGATGCGCGCGAATGGACGACAGGCTCTGGTTCGCAGCGTCAGATCACGTCTGGCGAGGCAGCTCGCTCGCCGTGGCTGCCCCGCGGCGACCGTGGCGCAGGCGAAAGAGGTTCTCGATCCAAACCTGCTCACGCTGGGCTTTGCGCGGCGCTTCACGGCCTATAAGCGCCCGAACCTGCTCCTCAAAAATCCCGCGCGGCTGGCAAGCTTGCTGAATGACCCGCTGCGGCCGCTGCAACTCGTCATCGCCGGCAAAGCGCATCCCGATGACGCGGAAGGCAAGCGGCTGATCGAGGAGTGGGTCGCCGTCGCGCAACGCGCGGAATTCCGTCGCCGCCTCGTGTTCCTGGAGGATTATGACATCAAGCTCGCGCAGGAACTGGTTCAGGGCGTAGATGTCTGGATCAATACGCCGCGGCGGCCTTGGGAGGCCTGCGGGACGAGCGGGATGAAAATCCTGGTCAATGGCGGCATCAACCTCTCGGAACGCGACGGCTGGTGGGAAGAGGCCTATGCACCGGGCCGCGGCTGGGCTATCGGTGATGGTCGCGAACACTCCGAACCGGGGTGGGACGATCACGAAGCAGAAGAGCTCTACGCAATCCTGCAAAACCAAGTTGTCCCCGAGTTCTACAACCGCGACCGCGCCGGCATACCACGCCCTTGGCTGGCGCGGGTGCGCGAGAGCATGGCTGTGCTGACGCCAGCATATGGCAGCACCCGAATGGTCGGAGAATGGGTGGAACGCGCATATCTTCGAGCCGCCAAGGAATTACGAAGCCGAATCGACAGTGACGGCAGCTTGGCGCAAGCGCTGTGGCGGTGGGAGGAACGGGTCCGGCAGCACTGGACGAGTTTGCATGCGAGCCGCCCAACCGTTGTACGGACGCAAAGCGGCTGGACATTCTCGGCGTTGATTTATCTCGGTGAAATGTCCGTCGATGATGTCTGCGTCGAGCTCTACGCGGATCGGGATCAAGGAAATCCGGCGGAAATCATCGAGTTGTCACGCGACGGGGCGACCGTCGGGTCAATGAATGGCTACATCTATACGGGACATGTGCAAACAAGCCGACCAGCCAGCGACTATACGGTACGCATCGTTCCTCGCCATGCCGCAGCAATAGTTCCCACGGAGCTTCCGCTCATTCTGTGGCAACAATGAGCAGGTCTCTCGAGGCATGTTCCGGAAAAGTTGGCCGGCGGGGCCGGCCGTCCGAAAGACAAGCTCCTCAGCTTGACCCAACCGCCGAAAAAGGCGATGGAAATCAAGCGGAACGCCCCATAAGATCGAGCGATCGCACGACGAGTTCAAAGCAGGGATCAAGACCCACGCCGGCCTGCCCGACGGCGGCAACGGGCGCGATCTTCGTTCAGGGCTCTATCGGCCTTGGGACGGATCACGATGCGCGAAGCCGCTGGCTGGGTCGATCTCATCGAAAGACCGGCCGATCGCTCATTGACGTCGGCGCATGATGCGCTAACCTCGCCGCGCTGGCATCACGACGCAATGAATGCCAGCGCGTGTCGCGACGGCATAGTTGCCGAGGCATGAGTCAGTCCGTGATCCTATCCATCATGGTAGGTTTTGCGGCCGGTAGAACAATATTAAGGGGGAAGCCCAATGTCCGAGGACATCTTCAGCCGCCCGATCGGGCGGCGCAGAGTGTTGCAGACCGGCCTCGCGATCGGCGCGATGCAGGTGACGAGCCCGTTCGTGGTGAAGGCGCTCGGCGAGGAGCCGGTCAGGATCGGCCTCGACGACACATTCACCGGGACCTATGCCGAGCTCGGCAAGAACGAGCAGATCGGCTGTCAGCTGGCCGTCGAAGAGATCAATAAGAAAGGCGGCATCCTCGGCCGCCAGGTCGAACTCTTGGCCGAGGACTCGAGCAGCACCAATACCGGCACCGCGGTGCAAAAGGCCCATAAGCTGATCGAGCGCGACAAGGTCAGTTTCGTGCTCGGCAACGTCAATTCGGCGATGGCCCTGGCAATTGGCCAGGTGACGTCTCAGGCCGGCGTCCTGAACATCGTCACCGGCGGCCACACCGATGCGGTGACCGGCACCGACTGCCATTGGAACGTCTTTCGCGTGTGCAACACCACGCGGACGGAGACGAATTCGGTCTCCAAGCTGCTGTTCGATAAATTCGGCAAGAAATGGTACTTCATCACGCCGGACTATGCCTTCGGACACACGCTCCAGCAGGGCTTCGAAGCCAGCCTCAAGACGTTCGGCGGCACCGAGGTCGGCGCCTCTCTGACGCCGCTCGGCACGACCGATTTCTCCTCCTATCTGATCAAGGCGCAAGCCGCCAATCCGGACGTGATCATCTTCCTCCACGCCGGCCAGGACATGATCAATGCGCTCAAACAGGCGGTGCAGTTCGGCCTCGACAAGAAGTTCCACATCGGCGGCGCGCAGCAGGAGCTGGAAGTCCTCGAAGGCTTGCCGCCCGAGGCGCGGATCGGCACCTGGGTGTTCGAGTGGTACTGGAACCAGCCGAATGTTCCGCATGTGAAGGAGTTCGTCGCCGCGATCAAGCAGAAGACCGGCGGCAAAGTGCCGACCGCCCGCCATTGGTTCGGCTATGCTGCGACATGGACCTGCGCGCTGATCGCCAACGAAAAGAAGAGCCTTGACGCCAGGGTGCTCGCCAAGGGACTCGAGGGCTTCACTTTGCCGCCGGAAGTCGCCTTGATGCCGCACAAGGTGTTCTACCGGGCTGGCGACCACCAGCTCATGCCCGATCTCTATGTCGGTCACGCGGTGGCAAAGGGTCCGGTCCCGGAGGACCTGTTTCACGTCGACCAAGTCGTCAAGGGCATCGACGTGGCGCTGCCCGTCTCGGAGACGGGCTGTCACCTCAAATGGCCCGCCTGAAACGAGCCGAGCGCCGCCCTCGCACCGGCGCCCCGCTTTCCCCCTTACCGCAAAACAACAGAAGCGATAACCCGCGTGGCTTGAGCCGCGCGGGCAATCGAGAAGTTTGCCAACATGACGCAGTTGATCCGGTGCCGTCTCGGAAGTGGTTGGAATTTGAAGGTGGCGTAATCTCCGGTTTTCTCAAACAAGCCGAATTGGCGCGCCAACGCCGATGGAGATTACGCCATGAAGAGAGATACCACGGAGCCGGCCGGCGAAGCGACCGAAGAGAAGCTTTTCGACAATTGGTTCGATCCCGTCGAAACAATATTACGTAGCAAGGTGCGCGGCTTTCTCGAAACGATGATCGAGGAAGAGCTGGAGACGGCCCTGACGCGGCCGCGTTACGGACGCCGCTTTGAACCGACATCGGACTCTGCCACGACACCGACAATGACACCGACAATCGTCGGCCATCGGCACGGGCACCGGATCCGAAAGCTGAGCGGCACATTCGGGCAGACCGAGATCGCTGTGCCGCGCGCGAGGATCGCGGGTGAGGACGGCAAGACGAGCGAGTGGAAGAGCAAGGCGCTGCGCTCCTATCAACGCCGCACTGCGACAATCGACGCTGTGATCGCCTCGGCCTATCTATCGGGGACCAACACGCGGCGGGTCAAGCGCGTGCTCGCCAGCCTCTTCACCAACGGGATCGGCAAGGATGTCGTCAGCCGCGTCTGGCGCAAGGTGAAAAGCGATTGGGATGCGTGGAATGCGCGTTCGCTAGCCGCGGAGCCGATCATCAGATTGATCCTTGACGGCACCGTCGTGCGCGTCCGGCTCGACAAGAAAGCGACGTCGATCTCCCTGTTGGTTGCGCTCGGCGTCAGGCAAGATGGGCAAAAAGTTCTGCTGGCAGTGAAGAACATGGGCGGCGAGAGCGAGGCGGCCTGGCGGGCGCTTCTCGACGATCTCGTCAAGCGTGGATTGCGGACACCCGAACTCGTGATCGTCGACGGGGCTCCTGGCCTCGAGAAGGCGCTTAACGCACTCTGGTCGAATGTCCTGATCCAGCGCTGCACCGTGCACAAGCATCGCAATCTCTTGGCGCATGCGCCGGAGCGGCTGCATGAGGAAATCTCTGCTGATTATAAGGACATGATCTACGCGGAGACGAAGGAAGAGATTGCCACCAAACGCAAAGCCTTCATTCGCAAGTGGCGGCTGAAATGTCCGGCCGTCGCAACCAGTCTCGCTGAGGCTGGCGACAAGCTCTTCACCTTCACGCGCTTCTCGAAAAGCCAATGGAAATCGACGCGGACGACGAATGCGATCGAGCGCTTGCATGAAGAGTTTAAGCGCCGGATCAAGACGCAGACCGTCCTGCCTTCGGCAGAAACCGCCGCAATGTTGTTCTGGGCGCTCTTGGCTTCAGGCCAGATCGTCATGCGTAAAGTCGACGGCTGGGAGAGCCTTACCGAAAATCCCTTCGATCAGAGCATTGACCTCGCCGCATGATCGGATAACCTCGTCACGCTGGAGATCGCGTCAAAGTCAATTCCAACACAAATTGAGACGGCACCGTTGATCCTCTATAATGTGTTCAATGGGCTGATCATCGGTGCGTTCTACGCCCTCATGGCCCTCGGCCTGTCGCTCATTCTCAATCTCTCCGGCGTGATCAATTTCGCCCATGGCGGCTTCCTGGCCATCGGCGCCTATCTCGCTTTTATGCTGATGCCCTTCGTCGGCTTCTGGGGCGCGCTGGTGATCGCGCCGATCCTCACCGCGATCTTCGGCTGCATCATCGAGCGCTGGCTCATCCGGCCGCTCTACGGCCGCGATCCGCTCTACGGCCTGCTGCTGACATTCGGCCTCGCTTTCATGATCGAGGACGGCACGCGGTTCATCTGGGGGCCGCAGACCCTGCCCTTCGCGATTCCCGATTGGCTGTCGAGCCCGTTGAGCGGCCAGTATTTCTTCCTGACCGGCTATCGTCTGTTCATGGTGGTGCTGGTCACGCTGACGGTGGTCGTCTTGTTCGTCGTTTTGAACCATACGCGTCTCGGCATGCGCATCCGTGCCGGCACGCTCGACCTCGAGACCGTGTCGGTGCTCGGCGTGAATGTCAAAATCCTGCGCAGCCTGAATTTCGGGCTGGGCATTTATATGGCCGGGCTGGCCGGCGTTCTCGCGGCCGGGATGCTGGGGCTGCAGCCGACGATCGGCAGCGAGCTCATCATGCCGAGCTTCGTCGCCATCATCATCGGCGGCCTCGGAAGCCTGCCGGGAACGCTGGTGGGCGGGTTGTTGATCGGGGTCGCCTCCGGCCTCACCAGCGTGTTCTTCCCCTCCGCCAGCGAAGCGGTGATCTATGTCATGATGGGGCTTGTTCTGTTGGTGCGCCCGCGCGGGCTTTTTGGTGAGGAAGGGCGCTTTTGATGGACAAGCGGTATCAAAAATACGCCGCGAATGCCGCGATCTGGTTGCTGTTGCTGACCATGCCGTTCTGGCTCAACGCGATCGGCGGCTATACCCAGCTCGGCACGCGCGTCCTGGTCATGGCGCTCGCCGCCACGGCGCTCAACTTCCTGCTCGGCTATACCGGCGTCTTGTCGTTCGGCCATGCCGCCTATTTCGGCCTTGGCGTCTATGGCGCCGGGCTCACCATCAAATATCTGATCCCCAGCACGCTCGCCGGCATGGCGGTCGGCATTCTGACCGCGGTGGCAGCCGCCGCGATCATCGGATTGCTGATCGTTCGCCTGCGCGGAATCTATTTTGCGATGGTGACCATCGCCTTCGGCCAGGTGTTTTACTTTATCGCCTATCGCTGGAATGGCGTCACCGGCGGCGACGACGGTCTGTCGGGCTGGAGCCGCCTGCCGATCGATTTCGGGGTTGCGAAGCTCGATATCCTTCATAACGATCTGGTCTTTTATTATTTCGTTCTCTTCTTTTTCGCGGTCGCCGTCGCGATCATGGCGGCGCTGCTGCGCTCGCCATTCGGCCGCACGCTTCTCGCCATACGCGAGAACGAGCGCCGCGCCCGTTTTCTCGGCATCCCCGTGGACCGCCACATCTGGTTGTCCTGGATCGTCTCCTGCACTTTCGTAGGCCTCGCCGGCACGCTTTACGCGCTGCTCAACAATTTTGCCGATCCGCACGATCTGCGCTGGGATCAGTCGGGAGATTTCGTCATGATGGCCGTCCTCGGCGGGATGCGATCGTTCTGGGGACCGCTCATCGGCGCCGCGATCTTCGTCGTCTTGCAGGATTATCTGTCGACCATGACCCAGAACTGGATGTCGTTCATCGGACTGTTTTTCGTGCTCGTCGTTCTGTTTTTCCCGCGCGGCGTGCTCGGAATCATGCGTCGGAAGACCGCCCCATGAGCCTGCTCAGCGTTGAAAACGTCACCAAGCGCTTCGGCAGCCTCATCGCCGTCAATGGCGTGTCGTTGAAGGTCGAGCCCGGCGAGCTGCGGGCCGTGATCGGGCCGAATGGCGCCGGCAAGACCACCTTCTTCAATCTCATCAGCGGATTTCTGACGCCGACTTCGGGCCACATCATCTTCGACGGTGAAGATGTGACCCGCCTCTTGCCGGCACGGCGCGTCTGGCGCGGCATGGCCCGCACATTTCAGATCACCGAAGTCTTTCCCGAACTGACGGTTTTCGAAAATCTGCAGATCGCAGTCGAAGCGGCGGCCGGCTTCCGGCTGCGCATACGCCTGTCGCAAGCCGAGACGAAGGAAGTGCGCGCCCGCACCGAGGAGCTGCTCGAGATGAGCGGCCTGAGCGGCAAGGCCCACCGGCTGGTGGGCGAACTGAGCCACGGCGACCAGCGTGCCGCCGAGATCATGATGGCGCTGGCCCTGAAACCGCGCCTGCTGCTGCTCGATGAGCCGACTGCGGGGATGGGCGATCAGGAGACCTTCGACATCACCCAGCTCATCCGGAAGCTGCACCACGACCAGAAGCTTTCGATGGTGCTCATCGAGCACGACATGCGCGTCATCCTCCACCTCGCCGACCGGATCATGGTTCTCGCGGAAGGAAACATGCTGGCCGACGGCACGCCCAAGGAAGTCACCGCCAACGAGGCCGTGCAGGCCGCCTATCTCGGAAGCGCAGCGGCATGAGCGATCTCGCGATCGAGGCAGAAGGCCTCCACACTTTTTACGGCAAGAGCCACATCCTCCATGGCGTGAATCTGGAGGTCCGCGAAGGCGAGATCGTCACCCTTTTGGGGCGTAATGGCGCCGGCAAAACCACGACCCTCCGAAGCCTGGTCGGACTGACCCGAGCGCGGCAAGGCACGATCCGCATGTTCGGCAATGTCACGACGGGTTGGCCACCCTATCGGATTGCCCGGCTCGGAATAGGCTATGTGCCGGAAGGACGACGCATCTTTCCGAGCCTGACGGTCGAAGAGAATCTGAAGGTCCCGATCGACCGGCCCGGACCCTGGGACATTGCGCGCGTCTACAAGCTCTTCCCGCGGCTCGCCGAGCGCAAGAACAACAAGGGCCGGCAGCTTTCCGGCGGCGAGCAGGAGATGCTCGCGATCGCCCGCGCCCTGCTCTTGAACCCGAAGCTGCTGCTGTTGGACGAGCCCTCGCAGGGGCTCGCACCCTTGATCGTCGAAGAGGTCTTCAAGGTGGTCGCAGCGGCACGCAAGGAAGGCATTTCAGTCCTGCTCGTCGAGCAGAACGTGCGGGCCGCGGTCGCCATCGCCGACCGTGCCTATGTCCTCGACGAGGGGCGCGTCGTCTATTCGGGAGAGGCCAGCGAATTCATCAAGGACGAGGAACGCGTCCGCGCCCTCGCCGGCGTCAGCAGCGAAGCTGAGTTTTATTGGGCCTTCGCCTAGAGCATCCCGCCTTCAAGTGGAATCACTTGAGGGCGGATAAGATGCTCTAGATTTAAAAAAATCGAGCATCGTTTAAGCGCAAAACCGCATACACTTTTGCGCACGATGCTCTAGCTTGCGGAAACGCCGATGATGACCACCCTGGAAAAGACGGGTGGTTAGCGCAAAACTGGAGCGGGCGAAGGGATTCGAACCCTCGACCCCAACCTTGGCAAGGTTCCCAGTCGGTTTTCG
Organism: uncultured Alphaproteobacteria bacterium; assembly: GCA_963704745.1. GTDB lineage: Bacteria > Pseudomonadota > Alphaproteobacteria > Rhizobiales > Beijerinckiaceae > Methylovirgula. The sequence goes on along the minus strand of OY969936.1, from coordinate 396,406 downwards.
CCAGAGTTTCTATTTGCACGCCACTGCACTATAAGCTCCTATATTATAAAGTCTTTTCTTGCCAGAAGGCTACGCTCCCGTATCCTGCATCCAACCAGCGATTTTCCTTCTCGTGCTTCCCCCCTGCTTCCCCGACCACCGCCAGGAAAGCCGGGGAAGCAGAAAAGAGAACAGTCATAGAACACTGATTTGGGAGCCGATTATGGCCAAGATTACGAAGCGCCTCGTAGACTCACTGGTGCCAGAGGCCGGCCGCGACGTTTTCTCATGGGACAGTGAACTCAAGGGATTTGGGCTCCGTGTGAAGCCTTCGGGCATGAAGAGTTTCCTAATTCAATACCGAAATTTGGAGGGCCGGACGCGGCGCCTAGTGCTCGGTCAATATGGCGCACTTACGCCGGAAGTCGCACGCGATCTCGCGCGCAAGAAACTCACCGCCGTGGCCGAGGGGGAGGATCCGTCCGCCGATCGTCACGCCGCTCGCGTTGGCATGACCGTGAGCGAGGTCTGTGATTGGTATTTGGAACAAGCGGAGGCCGGTCGCATCCTTGGTCGTAATCGTCGGCCGATTAAAGCGTCTACACTCCAAATGGATCGCAGCAGAATCGAGAGCCACATCAAGCCACTGCTGGGCTCAAGAATGGTGAGCGGCCTTACATTACATGACATTGAAAGCATGCAGGCTGATATTGCAGCTGGCAAGTCAGCGCGGGGTCGCAAAGGCCGCGGCGGCAGAACGACTGGCGGTGCCGGCGTTGCAAGTCGCACGGTTGGAACGCTACGGAGTTTGCTCGGTCACGCTGCTCGCCTCAAGATTATCTCGGAAAATCCAGCGGAAGGTGTTCGGCAGCTAGCTGGTGAGAGGAGGCAGCGTCGCTTGATCGATGACGAACTGCGTCGTCTTGGGCAGGTTATGAGGGAAGCATCCGCTGAAGGGGAGCATCCTATGGGATTAGGCGCGATCCGCTTAATGCTTCTTACGGGATTTCGACGGATGGAAGCATTGGGGCTCAAGCGGGAATGGCTCGACCACGAAAAACACTGCATTCGTTTCCCGGACACCAAAAGCGGTGCTCAGATCCGAGTCCTTGGGGATGCTGCCATGGCCTGCATCGACTCCCTACCAACTCGTGACGGTTCTCCTTTCTTTTTCCCGGCTGATTGGGGCGATGGGCATTTCATCGGTGTTGTTCGCGTTCTCGACCGAATGTGCGCAAAAGGAAAATTGGACGACGTAACACCGCACGTCCTTCGGCACACCTTCGCGAGCGTTGCTGGCGATCTCGGGTTTTCCGAGCTGACTATTGCGGGTCTGCTCGGCCATTCTGCGCGCGGGGTTACGCAGGGCTACGTTCACTTAGACACGGCGCTCATTGTCGCGGCAAATCGTGTTTCTGCAGAAATCGCACAAATGCTCGACGGTGCGACGGCAAGCCGGCAGTCGAAAAAATCTTCCAGGAAATCGTCCGTTGCTGCCTGAAATAAGCGAGCCTTTCTGTCTCCCACTGACGCAGAAGCATGGGCTAACAGAACACTACTTTCACCTGTGTCGCCACTTTTTTGCCACCAAAACGAGGCCTCTTAGGCGCCTTTATTGCCGCACTCGCGAATCGCATTGGAGGCTGGTCCATACTTGACCTCGTATCGATTTCCCACGCGCTTCTTGTTGCGGAGCATCTAAGTTTCAGCCGTGCGGCACTGGTTCTCGGCATCCGTCAATCGGCGGTCAGCCGACGCATTCAGGCACTGGAAGACAAGCTTGGAGTGTCGCTCTTCGAACGACACAGGGGTGGCGTGCGGCTGACGGTGGCAGGAAGGCGATTTCTCGACAGAGCGAGATCGGCACTCTCAGATCTCGACCATGCGGTCAAAGGTGCCGCTAGTGCGGGGTGTGGCGCCGATGGCCTTGTCAGAATCGGCATTTTCTCTTCGATATCCCAAGGCTTCGTCCGCGAAGTGTTTCGAGCCTATCGTGAGGCACATCCTACCGTTGCAATCGAACTCGCCGAGGGCTCCCCGCGTGAGCATATTGCGCGGATCAGCGAACGCCGTCTCGATATAGCATTTGTGAAAGGCACGCCGCCAGCGCCAGGATGCGAGATGGAAGTGCTTTGGACCGCCCGCCTTTTCGTGGCCCTGCCGGAGAACCATCGGCTCGCGGCGTTCGACAGCATCGAATGGGAAGCGCTGATGGATGAACATTTCATCATCAGTCGCGATGCGATCGGCCCAGAAATGCACAATCACATCGTCAAGCGGCTGGCCGATTTCGGGTTCAATCCGTCCGTTGAGCGGCATTCAGTCGGCCGCGAGACTTTGATCCATATGGTTGCTCTTGGCTTCGGAATTAGCCTGGTGACCGAATCATCAGTTGGAACGAATTATCCCGAGATCGTGTTTCGGCCGCTTGCCGCCGTCGAGGATATGATTTCCTATAGCGCGGTCTGGTGGCTTCATAACGACAATCCGGCGCTACGGCGTCTGCTCAGTCTGGCGCGTTCGATGTCTGCTGGCCGGCCTTCCCCTGAGTCGCCCTCGAGCCTTTCATGAGATTGCGTGCTTTGGCAAAGGCGCGGTCGCCAGCAATGAATCGTTCGAGCATAGGCGCGATCAATTTCGATGGATCGACTTTCTGACCCGTATCGCGGCCAAGGATTTCGGCATAAGCAGTTAGATCCCGAAACACTGCAGCTGGAAGTTCAATGCTGAGCTTGACAGGCTTGTCGTCGGCGATGGCGCTGATCTTCAATTTCGGCATGGATCAGCCCTTATAGGGTTCGAGGACGAGATCCCGATTGACGATGACGCGCACCGGGAACCCAGGTCTTATCGTGAGCGTCGGCTGGATATTGAGTTGACGTTGAACGATCTGCTGGCCGGTCTGGCTGATGCTGTTCGACGCCCCGCCTCGGATCGCCTGAATGAGATTGTTTTCATCCGTGCTGGTTCCGACCTCGGCGCCGACGCCAAGGAGCGTCGAGAGCGCGGCGGCCTTTGCGAGATCCCACCAATGATAATCGACGTCGTCCTCGAGCCCGGCGTAGCCCTCAGCATCGGCGCCCGGCAAGCGCTCAAGAACGATCGACTTTCCATTCGGGAAGACAATCCGTGTCCAGACCAGCAGCACCCGGCTTTGTCCGAAAGCGACGGAGCTGTCGTAGAGGCCAATCAGCCGCGCCCCTTGCGGAATGAGCAGATATTTGCCTGTTGGGGAATCATAGACGGTCTCGGTGACTTGTGCCGTGATCTGGCCCGGCAGATCTGAGCGAATGCCGGTGATGAGCGCCGCCGGGATGACGGTGCCGGCTTGCACCACATAGGTTGAAGCGGGCCCAGCAAGCCGATCGGGACTGACCGTGCGACGATCGGTTGAAGCATTGAGGAACGCAAGTTTGCGATCCTGCATGTTCTGAGCGGAACCTGCGTCGATGGGGACTTTGTCCGCAACGGCTGAAGGCGCGCCGGTCGCGGCAGCAACGACGGAAGCGACGGTGGAATTCGGCGAATGATTCTGCGTTTGGGCAAAAAGCTGACTGACGCGCGCGGCTTCGAGCTCCTGTACCCGGCGCTGCTCGCTCTCCTCGCTTCCTGGCAGTGCTAAGCTTTTGGTCTGCGCATTCAAAATCGGCCGCCCGAGATCGCCTGGCAATGGCGGTCCGAGCGGCGGCACATTATGTGGTAGACCCGTGTAATCGCGCGGCAGGGCGGCAAGGCCATCGGCCTTGGGACGGTTGGCGGTCGAATAGAGTTCTTTGCCGCCGCTGTTTCGATTGCCGCTTTGGAGCGCATAGGCCATCGCAGCGGCGATCGCGAGGGCGGAGACGAACCCCATCCCCATAAGCACTCTGCGAGAGAGACGCATGACCCGCGGTGGATTCGGCCGCAGCCGCAGATCCGGGTTCGCTCGAAGCTCGTCTCTTCCGTCGTTGTCCTCCGTCATGAACGCCACCTTCCGTCGGTACGGACGATACGGACACGGCGTTCGCTATTCTTATCGCCCAAGCGCAACTCGGCAGCAGCAAAGAGACGGTCGACGATGTAATAGTTCTGGCGAACGCGGTAGTTGACGAGTTCGGAGCCGCCGGCAGGTCCGATGACGAAGAGCGGCGGCATCTCACCTTGCCTGATGCCCGATGGGAATTCGATATAGACCTTGGTTCCATCATCGAAGGCGCGCATCGGTCGCCAGGCGGGATTATCGCCTTCGATCGCATAACGGAAATTCAGCTTGGAGATGTCGACGCCGGCAGCGATCGGCTCGGCCGCCTCCGCAAGAACGTTCTGACGACGCAATGCGATCAGCTGGTCTTCCGGATATTGCCAGGAGACGGACGCCATATAGGTGCTTTCCGTCGAGCGCAGTTCCATCAGATAGGTGCGCCGATCCGTGTTGATGACGAGATTGGTCATCAAGTCTGGGCGCGTCGGCTTGACGAGAATATGAACTTTTCGATCCGTTCCGCTGCCGCTTTCCGTATCGCCAATAATCCAGCGCACGGTGTCGCCGGCGGCGACGGGACCAGAGCCGGTCAGCTGCTCGCCCGACTGCAAGGCAATGTCGGTAATATCGCCAGGCGAGGCATAGACTTGATAGAGGGCACCCGGCGAGAAGGGGTAGACCTGAACCGCATTGATGAAGCCGTCGCGGACCGGCTGGATGCGCGCAGCAGCATTGGCGAGATTGACGCGTTGCTTCGGGTCTTTCGGCTCGGGCTCGATTTTATGGGCCCGCAGCGGCTTCAGCTGGCCTGGCAACGGCAAGAGCTTTGGGAGTGCCACCACTTTCACCGGCTTCGGCGGTTCAGCAGACAGCGTCGCCGGCGCTGCGTCGTCATAAGAAATATCCGGCGGCGTAAATTTGGAGGCACAGCCCGCAAGCGCGCTCGCCGACATCAGAGCCAGTGGGAATGCCAGACTCGGCAAGGATGGAAAATACGTTCGACGAGCCTGAAGGACTGCAACGGTTCGAATTGCCTGGGCATCGGTCGCCATAATTTGACAAAACAGCTTTCTCATTAGCCCAGCTCCTTCGACCAGTTGATGGCATTGATGAATATGCCGAGCGGGTTCTTGCGGAGCGCATCGGCATCGTGCGGCGGCTCGATCGTGATCGTCAGAATCGCCGTCCAGCGGGAGGTCTGAGCGAGCGCGCCGTCCTGATAGCGGCGCTCGATCCAGGCCACCCGGAAGGAGAACGGGGACGCACGGATGACGCTCGAGATTTCGATCGCGATTTGCTGTTTGCCGAGCTTGGCAAACGGATCGTCGGCGCGGGCATAATCGTTGAGCGCGACGGCACCCGACGTCGTCGTGAAATCATAGGCGCGCAACCAATTCTGCCGCACGATGATGGGATCGGCAGGAAGCCCACGCACGTCTTCGATGAAACGCGCCAGATACCAGGCGATCTGAGAATCATCCGGCTGATAATCGGCAACGGCAGGTGCGACGTCCTGCGCCTGTCCGAGCTTATCGACCTGCACCACCCAGGGAACGATCGTGCCGCGGGCCGATTGCCAAATGAGACCCCCGGAGAGACCTACTGACAGGAACAAGGAGCCGAAGGCCATTAGCCGCCAGTTCTTGGCTTGGACACGGGCCGACCCAATCCGCTCGTCCCAAACTTGTGCCGCCTTTTGGTATGGCGTCTCAGGTGCTGAGGTTCGGCCATAGCGCACCGATGATCTGCGAAAGATCGACATCTAGGCTCCTATTCGGATAGATCGACGGAATGACCGGCACTATGGCTATCGCCGGAACGGACCGCGTCGCTGGCGACGGAGACGCCGTGACGCACGGCATGAGAGCGCGTCATGCGACGCGCCCAGCCGGGCGGCGATGATGCTGCAGAGGATAAGTCGCCCGCTTGCGTCGCCGCCCCACCGCCAGCGGAGCCAGCTGCTTCTCCCCTCGCGGCAACACCTCTGGCAGAAGACAGAATGCTGTCTCGAAAGGCGCCTGCAGCTTGGAAAGTGGTGCGCGAGATCAATGCGCCGCCGCGTGCAGCTGCGGCCGTGAGACGAGCGCCACCGGCGAGCGCAGCACCACCGGTGCCCACAAGCGCGCCTGCCCCGACGGCTGCACCCGCAACTGCGATTCCGGTTCCGACGGCAGCACCTGCGCCGAGCTGCGGCGCGCCGGCAACCAGTCCTGTGGCAATGCCGGGTCCGAAAATGCCGAGCCCGAGAAGGGATAGGGCTGCAAGCACAACGGAGAGCGCCGGCTCGACCGTCGGCTGTCCCCCGGCATAGGTGCTGGTGAATTGAGAAAAGAGTCCTGTGCCGATGCCGACGATAACGGCCAGCACCATCACCTTGATGCCGGAGGCAACGATATTGCCGAGCACTTTTTCGGCGAGGAAGGCAGTCTTGTTGAAAAGCGCGAAAGGGATCAGCACGAAACCAGCGAGCGTCGTCAGCTTGAATTCGATCAAGGTCACGAAAAGCTGCACGGCGAGAATGAAGAAGGCGATCAGGACGATGAGCCACGAGACCATCAGCACGGCGATCTGCACGAAATTGGCGAAGAAGCTGGTGAAGCCCATCAGCTGACTAGCGGCATTGAGCAGGGGCTGGCCGGCGTCGAGACCGACCTCGGCGATCTTGCCGGGATGCACAAAATCTGTGGCCGAAAGGGTCGAGCCCCCAGCCTTCAACCCGAGGCCAGCAAAGCTGTTGAAGATAATGCCAGCCAGCGAATTGAAATTGCCGATGATGAAGGCGAAGAAGCCGACATAGAGCGTCTTCTTGACGAGCCGTTGCAGAATGTCTTCGTCGGCACCCCAGGCCCAGAAGAGACCTGCGAGGGTGATATCGATGACGATCAGGGTCGAAGAGAGATAAGCAATCTCTCCCTTAAGCAGGCCAAAACCGGAATCGATATAGGTCGTAAAGGTGTTGAGGAAGGTATCAATGACGCCGACATTGTTCATGCGCTCACCGCCCATCCTGAGCCGGCAATGACGGCTTTGAAGGAGATACGGCGGTCGGCGGCACGAGAGATAGAGACGTAGGTCTTTGCGGCACGATTGATCGCGTCGAAGGTGTCACCGAAGTCGCAGGCATGAGCGGCTGCACCGATCGACCGAAGAAGCGGCGGCGGTTTTCTTCCCAAGCAGTCCGGCAAGCAGGATCATCCGGGTCTTGGGGGCCAAGCGCGTTGCAGCGTTTGAGTTCGGCCGAGAGATCATCGGAGCTCGGTGCGGAAACGACCTTTGGTTGATGCGGCGCTTCGCCTGAATGGCGATGCAGCAGGGTGACGATGCCCAAGAGGCATGTTCCTGCGAGAACGACAGCTGATGTGCGCAGCATCGCTTTCTTGTCCATGCCACCTCCTCAACTGCCGCTGAACATGGTGACGGTCGCCGGCACATAGCCGGTCCGGGTCGAGAAGAGATTGTATTGCTGTTGGCCTTGGGCTTCGGACGTTGCGGATCGGGCCTGTTCGAGTGCATCGGCGCGGCCTTTCGCTGCGAGCACGGCGATCAGATCGCCGAGTTGCTGGGATTGCAGCGCCAGAAGCTGGTTGCCCGCTTGGGCCGCTTGTAGCGCACCGGATGCGGATTGGCTCGACGACACCAAAGTCGTTCGTGCACTTGCATGGCCGTTGAGATTGCTGATGACGCCAGCCTCGATCTTCAAACTGTCTTCGAAGGCAGCAATCGAAGTCTGCCAGCGGGTTTGCGCATTGGCGAAAAGCGTCGCGTTGGATGCATTGGCCGGAACCGATCCATAGGTGCCGGAAAACGCCGTTTCGATCTTCTGCACATTGAGGGCAAGCATCTGCACTTGCGAGAGCAGCGTCTGGGTCTGCTGCGTGAGTGACTGAAGTTGCGCGAGCGTCGAGGTTGGCAGGCTTGCGAGATTTTTCGCCTGATTGACCAGCATCTGCGCCTGATTGGTGAGGCTTTTGACCTGATTTGTGATCTGCTGCAGCGTATTGGCCGCGGTCATCACATTCTTCGCATAATTATTTGGGTCGAAGACGATCGATTGCGCGACAGCAGCACGATCCGCCAGCGGCGAGATGATGAGCGACGCGGCCAGGACGATATTCGCTATAGTTCCAGAGTGACCCGTCGGTCTTGCTTTGCGGCTCATGGGCTGACCTCCCCGATCTCTTGAGCCGTGCCTTCATCGCTTTGGCCGCTGTCGAACGAAAAATCTCGAAGTGCGCTTTCAACCGCGAGCTCCGGGGACCAAACATTGGTGAGATAGGGAATGAGCTCTGACGCCCAGGCGAGGCCGCGATCAGCCAGCCAGGCCGCTGTGAAGCCCGTACGTCCATATTGAGAAATTACCCGCGCAATGGCGGCATGATCGGTCTTCGAGGAGGCCGCGCAGAAGGCAAGCGCGATGGGTCCCAAGCCCAGCTCGAAAAGACGATTGCCGCGCCGGGACTGGCAGTAATAATCGCGCTTCGGCGTTGCCCGTGCGATGATCTCGATCTGACGATCGTTGAGACCAAAGCGCCGATAGATGGTGGTGATCTGTGGCTCGATCGCACGCTCGTTGGGAAGGAAGATGCGTGTCGGGCAGCTCTCGATGATGGCGGGCGCAATATTGCTGCCGTCGATGTCGGAGAGTGACTGGGTTGCGAAGACGACGGAGGCGTTCTTCTTCCTGAGAGTCTTCAGCCATTCGCGGAGCTGCTGGGCGAAGGCGGGATCATCGAGAACGAGCCAGCCTTCGTCGATAATCAGCAGCGTCGGGCGCCCATCGAGCCGGCCCTCGATCCGGTGGAAGAGATAAGTCAAGACCGCTGGCGCAGCACCGCCGCCGATGAGCCCTTCGGTTTCGAAGGCGAGGACCGAGGTGTCGCCGAGCCGCTCGGCTTCGGCATCGAGCAAGCGACCGAAAGGTCCGCCAACACAATAAGGCTGCAGCGCCCGCTTCAGCGCTCCCGATTGCAGCAACACCGCGAGACCGGTGAGGGTCCGCTCCTCAATGGGAGAGGAAGCCAGTGACGCCAGCGCCGACCATATATGGTCCTTAGCGTCGGGGGTGATGGCGATCTTTTCGCGCGCGAGGATGCCTGCGACCCATTCCGCCGCCCAGGCACGTTCCGCCTCATCGTCGATCTCGGCCAGGGGCTGGAGAGCGACGCTGTCTTCGGCGCCTTCCGAAAGGCTGCCGCCGAGATCGTGCCAGTCGCCGCCCATTGCAAGTACGGCGGCTCTGATACTGCCCCCGAAATCGAAGGCGAAGATCTGCGAACCATGATAGCGCCGGAACTGGAGGGCCATCAAGGACAGCAGCACCGATTTGCCGGCGCCCGTCGGCCCGACGATCAAGGTATGTCCGACGTCGCCAACATGAAGCGAGAAGCGAAAAGGCGTCGAGCCTTCGGTCTTGGCAAAGAACAGCGGCGGTGCTTGGAAATGCTCGTCACGCTCGGGGCCTGCCCAGACCGCCGAAAGCGGAATCATATGAGCGAGGTTCAGTGTCGAAACTGGCGGCTGTCTTACGTTGGCATAGACATGGCCCGGCAAAGACCCGAGCCAGGCTTCGATCGCATTGACGCCTTCGGCCATAGCGGTGAAGTCGCGGCCTTGGATCACCTTTTCGACGAGCCGCAGCTTTTCGGCGGCGATTGCGGGATCGTCATCCCAGACGGTCACCGTGGCGGTCACATAGGCTTGCCCGACATCATCGGCGCCCAATTCCTGCAAGGCCATATCTGCATCGGCCGCTTTGTTCGCTGCATCCGAATCGACGAGAACCGAGGCCTCATTGGTCATGACCTCTTTCAGAATGGCCGCGATCGATTTGCGCTTGGCGAACCATTGCCTTCGGATCTTCGTCAGAAGCTTTATGGCTTCGGTCTTGTCGAGAAGGATGGCGCGCGTCGACCAACGATAGGAAAAGGCAAGCCGATTGAGTTCATCGAGAATGCCCGGATGGCTCGCGGTCGGAAAGCCGATGATGGTCAGAGTGCGCATGTGAGTGTTGCTGAGCCGCGGCTCCAATCCGCCGGTCAGCGCCTCATCCACCAGCAGCGCATCGAGATACATTGGGATCTCAGGAACGCGGACACGCTGATGTTTGGTCGAGATGGTCGAATGGAGATAAGTCAGCATCTCCTGGTCATCGAGCCATTGGGACTCCGGGACAAAGCCCTCAATCAGCTGGAAGACACGATCCGTGCGATCGGCAAAGCCGCGCAACGACTCCCATGGATCGAGACCGGAATGCGATTGGCCCTCATAAAGCCAGTTTTCGGCACGAGCCGCCTCCTCGGCCGGCGGCAGCCAGAGGAAGGTGAGATAGTACCGGCTTTCGAAATGCGCGTTGGCCGATAGGGGCGCCGCTGAAGGTGACGCGCCATCATCGTTGCCACCCTCGAACATCTCACGCCGTTCGAGATCGACAAGTGCCGAGGCCGGATCAGGAAAGAAGCTTTCTGGATAGAAGGTCGCCGGAACGCGCTGCGCCTCGATGAAAATCGCCCAGCCGGAGCCGAGCCGGCGCAGCGCATTGTTGAGCCGTGCTGTCACCCCGACGAGCTCGGCTGGCGTAGCGCTGTCGAGATCCGGTCCGCGAAAGCGAGCTGTCCGCTGAAACGAGCCGTCCTTGTTGAGGACGATTCCCGGCGCGACCAAGGCGGCCCAGGGCAGGAAATCGGCAAGGCCTGCGGTGCGAGTGCGATATTCGCGGAGATTTATCATAGCGCGAAGACCTCAGACTTTGAGATGTGGCGGATAGCGAAGATGCCGGCGCACGACGTCGACGAATTGCGCATCGCGTTTCGCGGCCCAGACGGCAGCACCATGGCCGACGGCCCAAAGAGCGAGGCCGGGGATCCAGAGCCTGAGGCCCAATGCGACGACCGCTGCGAGCGTGCCAAGGAGAATGGCAACCGATCGTGGTGCACCGCCGAGCAGGATCGGATCGGTCAATGCGCGATGCACTGGCACCGCAAAACCGGCGATGGGTTCGTCGCTCTCCATCAGATCAGCGCCCCGCCCGCGAAACTGAAGAAGGACAGAAAGAAACTCGAAGCTGCAAAGGCGATCGAGAGGCCGAAGACGATCTGGATCAGGCGACGAAAACCGCCCGACGTGTCGCCGAAGGCGAGGGTCAATCCTGTGACGGTGATGATGATCACCGAAATGATCTTGGCGACCGGGCCTTGCACCGATTCCAGGATCTGATTGAGTGGTGTTTCCCACGGCATGGACGAACCAGACGCGTGGGCCGGCGCCGCAAGTGCGAGTATCGCGACATTGAAGACGACGGCCGTCGCAAGGCGGCACTTCAAACGAAAGACGCGCATCATCATTCCTGATCTCCAGCTTTTTGGTCTCGTGCAGGCTCGGCATTGCCCATATCGCTGTCGTCATCAGCCGCAACGGCCGGCGCGATGAGATAGTCTTGGGTCTGCGGGTCGAGGCCAGTGACGGTAGCGAGTTCGGCGAGATGGCGCTGCGATCCCCTGCCCGCCAGCACCGCAATGACGTCGATGGTCTCGGCGATCAGCGCGCGCGGAACCGTGATCACCGCTTCCTGGATCAGCTGTTCAAGCCGCCGCAATGCGCCGAGAGCCGAACCCGCGTGGATCGTCCCGACGCCGCCCGGATGGCCGGTGCCCCAAGCCTTCAAGAGATCGAGCGCTTCCGCGCCACGCACCTCGCCGATCGGGATGCGATCGGGGCGCAACCGGAGCGACGAGCGCACAAGATCGGAGAGCGAGGCGACGCCATCCTTGGTCCGCAGCGTCACAAGATTGGGGGTCCGACACTGCAGCTCGCGCGTGTCTTCGATCAGAACAACACGATCTGTAGTCTTTGCGACTTCCGCCAAGAGCGCGTTGGTCAGCGTCGTCTTGCCGGTCGAGGTGCCGCCCGCAACAAGGATATTTTTCCGCGCCACGACTGCGCCTCGAAGCGCTGTGGCCTGAGCAGAGCTCATGATGCCGACCGCGGCATAATCGTCGAGCGTGAAAACGGCGACCGCAGGCTTACGAATAGCAAAGGCGGGAGCGGCGACGACCGGCGGCAACAAGCCTTCGAAGCGTTCGCCCGATTCGGGAAGCTCGGCCGAAATCCGCGGCGCACCGCGATGCACTTCGGCGCCGACATGATGCGCGACCAAGCGAACGATCCGCTCGCCATCGGCGGCCGACATCCATTGGCCTGTATCTTCCAATCCACCTGACAGCCGGTCGATCCACAACCGTCCATCAGGATTGAGCATCACTTCGACGATCGACACATCATCGAGAAAGCCGGCAATCGCGGGACCGAGTGCCGTGCGCAGCATGCGTGCGCCACGCAATCTTGCTTCGGATTGCAGAGAAGAAATCGCCATCATCGCCCCCGTGCGATGCCGGTCACATTCAGCGACCGGCGACGGGGATCATTAGAAAAGGCAGAATTAGGAGGAGATCAACAAGGTTTCAGATGCTGTCGCAGCGTGGCGTAGAGCAGCGAAAAAATACTTGCCGGATGCGGAGTTGTTTGTCGTCGTGCTTAAATTGCTAAAGCGCGGGATGGAGCTTTCGCCCTCGCGGAGTTATATGCACGGAAGGTTCGACAATTTACGGCCAATGCAGACTTTCGATCTCAAATAGGCGAATGAGCAAGAAACCTGTGAGCGGACATTCGATTTGATGCGATGAATTGCCGGATCGGGCCGGTTCCGGGACGACCGCTTTGAGGACAAGAGCGTGGAAAGTAGCCCTTCGTCGAGCATTAAGCCGCGGGCATACAGCGACACGATCTTTCGTCGAAGCCGGGAAAGCGGCGCTGAAATTTGGCGATCAGTTTTGGATCGAAGGTGCCGTCCCGGTTGCACGGGATGCGAATATCGACCTTCGAAGTCTCGGTGATGACTTTCTTGCTCGAATAACCATTTCCCCGGTTCTTTGAGGGTCGGGGAGAATTCACGCTTCCCTTCGTCATCGAAAGTCACGAGCGCACGGTCGAACGCGGCGTCCCACAGCGCCGAACAAAAGAAGCCCGTTAAGCACTCTTGCGTTATTGGATTGGCTGAAAGCGCATTTGGCCGTCACCGCGGGAACGGCAGCAGTCGTTATAGCCATATTTGCCAGAAAAAAGCCGTAGGCCAGCATACCCGGTCCAATCCGCGCCGGGGCTGCGGTCAAGCGTTCTTCCAGGCCCGCCAACCGACGATCTCGGCCTCGATGATCTGGCGTCTGATTGCACCATTCACCGCCCACACGACGGCAGGGAAACGGAAGCGGGTAAGTGCCATTGTGGTCCTCGCACAATAGCTCCAAGTCGGCGTCCGACTCTGGTTCTTTATCCGTCGCGAATTGAGCGATCCGCATAGCGCGTGTTACCAAAATTCAATTTCCTCATGGACGGACCAAATGTCGCGATAAGAGCGAAAGCGCTTTTCAGCCTCCCGGCCCGATAGGTTGCGCTGTTAGCTTGATACTAACAGTTTTGTGACTACATATCGATCTTTCAATTGGAGGATCGAAATGGCCAAGAAGGCAACAACAAAGAAAATCGCGGCGAAAAAGACAGCGTCGCACAAAACGGCGCGGCGTGTAATCAGACCGTGGACGAAAGACGATGTCCGCAGTCTCAAGGCCCATTCTAAGGCGCGGACGCCAGTTGCAAAAATCTCCAAAGAGATGAAGCGCACGGTGGGAGCGCTACGGCGTCGAGCCGGTATCTTAGGGATTGGCTTAGGCGAACGTCGTTGACGCTGTTACCGTTGCCTACCAATCAGAAGCCGCCTCCGGGCGGCTTTTTCATGCCGAGTTTGTCCAGAAGGCAGAGACCACGATAAGATGATGATCAGATTTTCGAAATTAAGACGTGGGAGAACGGTCGGCTAATGGAGGTGATGGCTCGTTGCGCCCTGTTGTCGGTGGCGTTGGCTGCCTTCGAAGCGTCGAAGGAACAGTGCAGCTCCTACAATTCACCTTGCGATCCGGCTGCCGCGTAATCCGTGAATATGATTTACAGAAAAGAGAATAGGCCGAAGATGTGCCTCTCGAATGCAATCGCTTACGCTTCTTCCGTTTTACCCCTCAATCTTTGACGAAAAGCCATCGCTGATCGAATGTCCGCTGTTGATGGCGAGCACAGCGCATCTCGACGTCCGGCTTGGGCGCCGTGCGGAACCGAGGAGGGCCGATAGCAGAATGGCGGCGTCTCGACGGGAAAAACCTATTGCCAAAGCTCATCGCCGATGTAGCATTCAAGGACGGAATCGAATTGACGACACATCAACCCAAAGTCGCCGTCTGACCAAAGGGTCCGTCACCAAATTTCGCGCATAGCTCCAGCCGCGCCAACTGCTGCGATACAGTCGACTGCCGCTGTGAGAGGAACTCATCCAGCTCGCCGACGGACTTCTCGCCTTCGGCAAGAACGCAAAGGATCATAAGGCGCGACTCATGCGACAGCGCCTTGAGGAAGTCGCTCGCCTGCCCGGCGTTGTCCATCATCCGTTCGAGTTCGCACGAACTGTCCAGACTTTGTATTTTCGGGAGGGCCATTATTCGATTCTCTCGATCATTCTATTCGATTATTTGCATGGTAAACTCTCAAGCGCCGCACGTAAAGCCAATAGCCGCCCTCGGCCACAGACCCGGCCGCGCAAAGTGAACTGGCCGGCCTCCGGCCAACGGAGGCACGCCGCAAATTCGGCTTCAAAAAATATCTTCTTTATGAAATGCACCACGGCGAGAGCGGCCCCTCTTACGAGACCGCCGCCCTCAAGAGGCTCGGTATCAGCAAGCTCAATGGAACCAGCGTCGGCCGAAACTGCCCGCAATCCGCAGCGCATCCGCCTTCAATGAAGGCGAATGCGCAAACCGGTATGACAGCGCGTTCGCGCGGTCAGGACGATCCAGCTGTAGCTGCCAGCTTGCCCATAAAATGGCTGCCGTTGACATCGGTCAGGCGCAAGGCGGCGGCGCCTTCGGGCTGCGGAGCGTTCGGTGCCGGAGGGAGCGTCACGACAGCGCGCGCACCCATTCCCGCCACAAGCCCATAAGGCCCAGCCTTGAACTTGTTATAGGCGAACTCGTTGCGGATCGCCGATGCGGACAATTTGGTCAGCGTCTCCGTGTTCCAGCTCGCAAGCGTCTTTCCGTCCGCGCCGATGAGTTCCGCCTGCATCACATGCGCCGGCGTATCTGGCGTGCCGCCGTCGAGATAGATCTCGAAGCGCACGCCGCCGTCACTCGTGAGCGCGACATTGGAGAGCGTGAAATGATGCTTGCTGGGGCTGACCGGCCCTGGGTGGAAAGGTGTGACGACCGAGCCGCGAAAATAGCTGTAGGTGCCGACATCGAAGACGACGACGAAGGCAAGCACCGCAAGCCCGAGATTGCGGAAGCCCACATCGCTCAGCGGCAGCTTCAGACTGCCGCCGGCCCAACGGAACCAGGCTTTGTCCGCCAGCGCCGGATTACGCCGCAGCAGCACATTGTCGAGTGAGAAGGCGCCCCTGCCGGCGAGGACAAGCGCAACGCCCATCGCGAGATTGCACGCCGCCATCGTCCATTCGTCGATGCAGGTCGCGCCCTGCCAGCCGAACATCAGCATCAGCGCGATGGAGAGACCCACAGAGACCACTGCGGCGGCACGCGTCATCAGCCCCGCCATGAGCGCGACACCGGCAACGAGCTCGACAGCGCTGAAAAAGATGATGCTGGCATAGAGCAGCCAGAAGTGCTGCAGCATATAGGCGATGACGTGATCAAGGCCGAGCAGCGCGCCGGGCATGGCGGTCTGGAATTTATTCGCCATCCAAGTGTGGTGCGTCGGATCGAGCTTGGACGGTGCGTAAATGAAGCGGCGGGAGCCGCCGCCCCAATAGATGAAGCCCTGGATGACGCGCACCGACAGCATGGCGATGGCGGCCATACGCCAGTCGCGCGAGCCGACGGCAGCCACCTCGTCGCCTTTGGTCATCCGTTCCGCCATCAACATCATCATCGTCGCCTCCCTGGAGTTGCCTTCCCGGCTTTCTCATCGTCTCGATTTTGTTTTTGCGCCTGCGTCTCACTTCGCTGGCATATAGGGCTTGAACCCATAGCGCTCGAAGATGGCGAGAGCCGGCTTCGAATGGATGAACGCGAGCCAAGCCTTGGCCGCCTTTGGATGCGCCGCGTCCTTCACTTCCGCACCGGCATAGATCGCGGTCGAGTTCTCGGAATCGGGAATGTCGACATGGCTGATCGGATTTTTCACCTGCTCTTGGAACATGGCTTCCGACTGCCAGGTGACTCCAGCGTCGGCGCGGCCCTGCATCAGGAAGAGTGGCGTCTGCCGGTGATGAATATGGGTCAGGATGGTGCTGCCGTCCTTCACCTTGGTGTCATAGACGGCGGTGGCCAGCGCCTGGCCGCCGGCCTTGGCCAAGGCCGCTTTGATTTGCCGCGCAATGCCTTCGAACTCGGGATTGGGCATGACGAGCCGCACCCCCGGCTTGCCGAGATCGGCAAGGCCGGTGATATGCGCCGGATTGCCTTTCGGCACCATGATCGTCAGCGTGTTCGTCACATAGGGCACGGCAGGACCGACGAGCAGTCCGTCGTCGATCATCTGCTTCACTTTCGCGAGCCCGGCGAAATAGACATCGGCCTTGGCTGTCCAGGTCATGTTGCCGACGGTGATTGTGCCGCGCGCCTTGAGCTGCTTGACGAGCAGGCCGGGTGGGATCGTCTCCCAATAGAGACGCCCCTTATACTCCGGATTCTGACGCTCGAACTCGGCCACCAGCGGCGCCATGGCGAAGTAGTAATTGCCGCCGACATAGAGGATGAGCTTGGCGCCGAAGGGATCGCCGTGGAAATCCGGAAGGTTGTCGACTTCCGGCACGGTGAACTCGAGCCCTCGCTCGGCGACATCATTGTTGATGCCGCTCTGCCAGGGCGGGAAGACCCCCTCATTGCCCGTGCCGCCCGGCTGCGCCACCACAGGAAGCGTGGCGAGCAGTGCGGGGGCAACGCCGATCATCGCGCCGCGAAAAAGCTTGAACATCGTCGCCCTCATTTAATGTAGAAGAAGCCGACGCGCTGCAATTCAGGCAGGGTCCCAGAAATGCCCGGCGTCAGCACGGCGCCCGGAATCAGATGATTGGTCAGCTCCGCAGCCATCGCGTCATGCGAAAGCTTATCCGGATTGATATTGGCCTTGATGAGCTTTTCCGAGACTTCCCAGATCGCGTTATGGCAGGCGAGAAACACAGCGCCACGCTTCTGCATCGCCGGGATCGAATTGTTGTGCGGCGAGAACGCACCTTCCGGGTCCTCATAATGCGCCGGATCTTCCGAACCCATCTTCGTCTCGACGATCAGCGTGTTGCTCGCGAACTTAGGGCCGGCCAGTTTCGCGAGCTGATATTTGTCCCACATCGCCTGATCATAGAGCGCGAGATGGGCGGAGCCGTGCGTCCCCGAAAGGACAAGAAAATCGGGATGGCCGAACGACCAGATCTGCGCATTGAGCGCATTGCGCATGACATTGAGGAAGGGCGCCTTGATATCCGTATTGTCATAAACCTGCTTCGGATTGCCACGATAGGCCAAGATTTCCGACAGGGCTTCGTCGTCCCATTGCGACGGATGATTGAGGACCATCGGCACGGTCTTGAAGTCACGGCGGCGGGGCGCCTTGGCGAGGCGCGCCAAGAGCTCGCGCAAAGTCTTGGCGCCGGACGGCACCATCGTCGCGGCGGATTCCGCAGCCTGCGCCGGCGGCGAAACCAATGTCGCGGCCCCCGCGGCAAGCGCGAGCCCTGTGTTGATGAGCGCTCTGCGTCGATGAATGGGTTCCTCCATGGTTTTCCCTCCTGCTCATGTTGATGCGCGTCGCCGTACTTACCCAAATCCGGCAACTACATTTATTTGTTCAACCGATCTATTTGATCGAAGGGTCCGTTTGATTGGAGCATTTGCATCATTATCTGCCGCTGCTTGAATGCAATGCGGAGGCAATGTGAGCAAACCCGATCTAAATATTCATATCTTCGGATACGTACATGTCAATGCGCGGCCGAAGTTTTCGAACCGCCACGCGGGAAGCTCACTAGCGATTGCCGATCGAACCGCAGTTGCGCATTCACACATGCAGAAGTGTCTTGTATAAGCCTGCGCCAGCGGCCATCCCGGCCGAACTTCACAGCACGGGCCTGCGATGCCGTTTTCGAGCAATCTCTTAGGCCTGTTCTCCGGATCGCTCGTCGGATTCGTGCTCAGCGTCATCGGCGGCGGTGGCTCCGTGCTCGCGACGCCGCTCCTCGTTTATCTCGTCGGAGTGAGCTCGCCGCATGTCGCGATCGGGACCGGCGCGATCGCCGTCGCAGCCAACGCCTTTGTCAATCTCATCGGTCATGCCCGCAGAGGTCATGTCAAATGGTCTTGCGCGCTCGTCTTCGCGGCTGCCGGCTTTATCGGCGCAAGCCTCGGATCGACGATCGGCAAGGATTTCGATGGCCAGAAGCTTCTTCTCCTCTTCGGCATCGTCATGATCGTCATCGCCACGCAGATGTTCTGGCGACGCTCGATCGAAGGCAATGCGGAGGTCCGTTTGAGTCCGGACACGGTGCGGCGCTTAATGCCGCCGCTCATCTTCTATGGATTCGGCGTGGGCATGCTGTCGGGATTCTTCGGCATAGGCGGCGGATTTCTGGTCGTGCCGGGACTTGTCGCTGCGACGCGCATGCCGCTCATCATGGCCGTCGGCTCCTCGCTCGTCTCCGTCACCGTGTTCGGGATGACGACAGCCGCCAATTATGCGCTTTCCGGTCTCGTCGATTGGCGTATGGCAGCCCTGTTCCTTGCCGGCGGAATCGTCGGTGGCCTCATCGGCGGCAGCGTCGTCGTCAGGCTCTCCAAAGAGAAACAGGCTCTGTCGATCATCTTTGCGGTGATCGTCGCCGCCGTCGGCTGCTATGTCGTCTATCGCGGCCTTCGCAACGTGCTCGGCGCATGAGCCGTGCTGCTGGGCGCGTCTCGCTTAAGACCTATGCAGACGCGACATTCCGCCCGCCACAGCAGCTACAACGCGTTCACGAAGGTCAAGCGAAAGAGACTTCTTCGACCGGCGGCCGGCGGGCTTCGCCGGCCGACAGCTTGAATAAGATCCCAGCTGACTTGGGAACTTCTTCGATGCAATCAGAAACGAGGCCGCTCTAATGTGCCGCCGGCGAGCCCTTGAGGTCGGAGAGCGGGATCGCCGTCACCCAACCATAGACGTTCGAGACATAGAGTGTGCCGCCGACAATCACGGGCGATGACGGCCCGAAGGCACCGCCGATATGCGTGGTGGCGAGACGTGTACCGTCGGCCACGCGGATCGCTGCGATGTCACCAGCGTGGTAGGGAAGGTAAGCAACGCCGTCGAGAATTGCCGCGCCAGCGCGGATCTGGCTGCCGAGATGCAACTTCCAGCGCTGATGCCCGGTCTTCAGGTCGAGCGCATAGTAGTCGCCGGAAACCGGGCTGCCTTCATAGACCACGCCATCGACGATGACAGGGGTTGCCGTCTTCATCGCGGGCGGCACCGGCCCGTCGGGGAATCGCGCCTGCCAAAGGATATGTCCGTCCGTTGCATCAATGGCGAGGAGGACATTGGCGACCGGCCGGTCCTTGTCATGGCTCTTGACGGTCATTTCCTGCACCACGATCCCGTCGGCATAGGCCGGAGTGCAGTCGCCGATGCCGGTCGCGACGAGGTCGGGGATGGTCGCCTTCCACGCGATCCGCCCGCTCGCCTCATCGATCGCGTAAAGGAAGTTCGGATTCGTGCCTCCGACGAACAACCGTCCGTCGCCTTTCACGAGGGACGACATGCTGATGAACGACACCACGTCCGTCTTCCACGCGAGCGCACCGGTTTCGGCGGAAAGCTTGTAGACGTGACCATCGCCCGTACCCGCGTAGAGATATCCGCCATCCAGCAACGGCGTCGGCATCGCCTCGCCGGGCGGGTGGAACGCCCAGATCTGCCGGCCGCTCCGGCGGTCGAGCGCGTAGATCGTGTTCAGGCCGGGTCCGCGGGTCGGACGCTCGCCCTTCACATATTTCATCGTATTCGCGTAATTGAAATACGCATTGCCGGTTGAGACGAACACCTTGTCGCCGGCGACGAGCGGATTACTCATCGTCATGTTCCAGCCGTAATGCGCCCAGACCAGCTTTCCGGTCTCCGCGTTGAGCGCGTAGGTATAACCGTTGTCGTCACCGACAAAGACAATGCCACTGACTACGCTCACGCCCACCGGCATGCCGACCGTATAGGCGGTGGTCTTGAAATTCCCCGCCAGCGGCGGCCCGTCGAGCGGCAGCGCGCCGGCCCCGGCGAATGCCCAGTGCACGCCCTGACGCAACGCAGCGGGCGCCTTTTCGGACAGCGGGAACACCGCATTGCGCCCCGGCGTCGCGGCATAGGTGGTCCAGTCCTGCGGGTAGAGCGCGGCGATATCGGCCGGCGGCAGATTTTCTGGCAGAAACTGGTTGGCGAACTCGGCGCTGACCTGCGTCGCCGGCTCCGCCGCGATCGCCGCCGAGCACGCCAGCGCGATGCCGAGGGTGGCGGTGCCGGCGGTTTTGGTCAGCCGCGCCGTCGCCCGCAGAATTTGGGAAAAATCGGTCATAACGAGCCATCCGTAAACGAGGAAAATTTGAACGCAGGCCAGTCATCGGAGCGCTCGCGTGATGTGCGGGCCATCATCCCTGTTGCGTCGTCCGGGCGCCGCAGGCACCCGCGCCTCTATATGAATACATTCATATATATGCACATATGCAAATACCACGGTGCAAGGAAACCGTTACTCACAACAGCGTGAGCGATGTTTTCATGCCGCGTTGCTAAGCGGCGCGAGCTGTGCCCAGGCCAGTGGTAATATGTCGTCGCTTTGGTCATTTGGATAGTCATTAATGATCTTCGTGATTGTGTCGGCAGGGTAGATCTCTCGATCGACGCGGCGAAGTTTCTCGTTTCAATTAGCGAGGCGATGATCCTTTAATGCTCTCCACCCCGATCGACGCCGACGCAGAGTGCGTTCTTGCGATTGAGCGTGATCGGACGTATGGCACGTTCGACGGTGTTGAAGCCGCGTTCGATGAGTCCGTCGTCGAAGAAGCATGTGACGCGATCCCGGCGTGACAACGCATAGCGGATCGCCTCGGCCAAGCTGCTCTTCTGGCCGATCACGGAGAGTTTCTAGCGCAACCAGGATTCAAGTGCCGTGAGAAGTGGCCAGGTCCGCACTCGGCGAACGGCGCGCCGCTCCTCCGCACTGCGGCCGCGGATATCGTTTTCGATCGCTTAAAACGCTGCGATCCGTTTGAGTGTATCGCTGGCAATCGGCTTCTCGCTCGTCTCTGTTACCGTGTTTGGGATGACAACCGCCGCAAATTATGCGCTGTCCGGCTCGTCGATTGGCGCCTGGCTGCCCTGTTTCTTGCCGGCGGAATCGTCGGTGGCCGCATCGGCGGCAGTGTCGTCTATCGCGCCCGCGCAACATGTTCGGCGCATGAGCCGCGCATTTCACTCGGCAGTCACCGACATCGACGGATGGTTTGCGCTTGCAAACTCTTTAGGCCTATCGAAGCTCGACACATGCTCCAGTCTCTTGATTTTGAGCGTTTCTTTTTGATCGGATGAGTCCATCCGATCGGAAAATGCTCTAGCTGGCGCCCACGTTCACCGTGCCAACTTCATATGGCAATGATCCTGCCAGGCGCGGCAGAACCGCGTCACTTTTGCGCAACCAAGTCGATCAGCGCCGACATGCCGTGGTGACCGCTGCCTTCCGCGATCTCGGCATCATATTCGGCCAAGTGAAGGATCCCGAAGTCGCCAAAAGCTTCGCGCAGCAAAGGCGCGGCATAGAGGTTCTCCGCCTGCGGCGGCCCCCCAGTCTTATAGTTGACCTGTTCCGGCCGATAGCCTTGCAGGAGGAGAATTCCGCCGGGCAGCAGCACCTCCTTGATACGGCGAAAGATCACCTCGCGCAAAGCGGGTGCCGCAAATTGGATAAAGATCGCAACGACGAGGTCAAATCGCGCTGGACCCCAGTCCCAGGTGGCGAGATTCGCGCAGTGCGTCTTGAGAGAGACACCGCGCTGAGCGGCCAGGCGTTGCGCCTTGGCAAGCGCCGTCGAGGAAAAATCGACCGAGAGCACGTTGACGCCCTGCTCCGCCAACCATGTGCCGTTGCGCCCTTCCCCATCCGCCACGGCGAGGGCCTCCATGCCGGGTTTCAACCGGCTGCTTTGTGAAACGAGAAAGGCGTTAGGCGCAGTGCCGTAGAAATAGGTCTCACCCGCGAAGCGCGCATCCCACGCCGCGAGCTCTGTCGCATAGTCCATTCTGTCGCCTCCAAAGACGCGTGAGCGGCTGGGCATGTTATGCCAGCCGCTCGCTGATATGCCTGTGCGGTGTCGGCGGCGATCACCCCCGCTCGACGGGAAAGCCGCGAGCCTTCCAGGCCATCATGCCGCCCGCCAGATTATAGGCCTCAGCAAAGCCGCAACCGGCGAGGCGAACGGCCTGAGCGCGCGTGCGCATGCCGCTCTGGCACAGAAACACAGCCTTTGTGCCAGCGGGCAAAGTCGGCAGCGCCTGCTGAAGCCGTGACAAGGGAGCAAGACGTGCGCCCGCGATGCGTTCGCGCCGATGCTCGCTGTCCTCGCGGATATCGATCAGCACGCATGCACCTTGCTGCTGCCATTCCCGCACTGTCGTCGCGTCAATCTCCCGCACGGGCGACGCCTCGGCGGCATTTTGCGAGCCAAAGAACCTGCTCAACAATCCCATCAAAATCTCCATAGCTGTTGACCGCGCCGCTCTGGCAATAGCGAGCTTCAAAAGCCCACCCAGATATTATTAATGATAGAAATATATTCATACATTCGCAAGTATGAATTTGTTGAAGCGTTTTCTGCCCGGCAAAGCATGGCCGTGCGCGGCCATGACGACATCCGAGAGGCCAAGCCCTACAGCGAAAAGGCCGAACCGAACGGTGCACGCCCTGACTAAGCTCGTCTCGATGATCGCGGCGACGCAAAAGAGCAAACCAAAGGCCGGACAGCCCTTTTGGAAGTCCACTTAATTTGGCTTTGATTTTGCCGTTACTTGGCGCGCCGGAAGGGATTCGAACTCCAGACCCCAAATTCATAGCATTGGGTAGGCGCTGCGCGACTGTGTCCGCTTTAGAGAGAACCCACAGCGTGCCTGAGCGCCCGAGATGGGCGCCTCTGTTGCATCGTTGACGTCCGAACTCCCCGGAGCAAAAGCCGAGGAGTTCTTCCAAGTAGCTACACCTCGGTGCCTTCAGCAAGGGCGAGCGCGTCCTCGATGTCGACGCCGAGATAGCGAACGGTACTTTCGATTTTGGTATGGCCGAGTAGGATCTGCACGGCACGAAGATTACCTGTCTGCTTATAGATTAGCGACGCCTTGGTTCGGCGCAGTGAATGCGTGCCATAGTCCTCCGCTCGCAGTCCGATCCCAGCCACCCATTCATCCACAAGCCGAGCGTACTGACGGGTGCTGATGTGATCTGCATGGTCAATCCGACTTGGAAATGCGAAGTCGTCAACTGCACCTCCCCGACGCTCCAGCCAAGCCTGGATGCTGCCTCGCGCGGGTTCCAAAAGCTCGAATTGCACCGGCCTGCCGGTCTTCTGCTGGATGACGATTGCGCGTGAACGAACCCGGCCGCCGCTGACAAGATCACCGATCTTTACTTTGACGATGGCACATCCGCGCAGCTTGCTGTCGATTGCCAGATCGAACATCGCACGATCGCGTAGCCGTCGCTCGCGGTCGAGCCAGAACCGGATCGCCCAAACCTGCTGTGGCTTCAATGCTCTCTTGGCTCCGATTGTCCGGCCGGCATTCCATGGCCGTCGATTCTTGGCGCCTGGATCATACTCTGAATGTCCCATAGCCTTTCTCCTTTGCGGCCACCATAGGCCGACAAGAGAACGCGGCACCCCGTTATGGGCAAGGGCACTGGGCCGAAATCGACCTGGTCGCTTTCGAACGGCGGACACGATAAGCTGCCCTTGGAGGCTTTGTTGGGAAGAATGTCAAACGAAGATGATTACGATCTACAGGCGGTCGTGGACGACGGTAATGTAGGTCCCGAACCATCCCAAGAATACATGAAGAGGCTTGATCTTCTCGATAACGTTGTCCGGGAGTGCATCTCTGTCTCTAAAAATTACGCGGGCATAGCCTCACCTACGGCACGGCATTTTTATGCCTCGGTCATCTTCACGGTTCTGATAACGCGGGGAGTGAGCCTCCTTGACCTAGCGCCCCATACGCCGTGGGCGGAGAAGAAGATCGAACACTGGGATTACGCATCACTGGCCGGGATCGTCCGTACGATGATCGAGAAGGCCTTCTCGAAACTCAAGGCGCTGCTGCGCAAAGCTGCGGAGCGAACCCTCGACGATCTTTGGGATAGGATCGGAGCACTGCTGCCCGCCTTCACCCCTACAGAATGTGCCAACTTCTTCGCCGCCGCAGGATATGAACCGGATTAAATCGAATCCGCGCTAGTGAATGGAAAGCCGGCAACAGAGCAAACGTTGGCCGAAGCTATCGAAGCCCCTCATGCTTTCAGAGTGGATCACGTCAAGCGGGAAATTATGGTCAAGACTAGCGCAGACTGAGCCGGGCGAGCGACTGCTTTCAGGGGCGCCTGCCGTGTCGCCGAACGACGTTGAAGGGCGCAAAGAGGCAGTTTGGGTCGTAAGGGTTTCGGCGTCGTCGCCCTTAGCCCGCATTCGCCGTATAGCACATTGATTTCTGGCGTCTTGGCCGCGATTCATCTATTATAATTAGTATGTTATGCTGATTTGAAGGCGGCTTTCATGGCGAACCCGACGGGTGAATCGTGCGAGGGCGTTCTCAGGCTCGATTTCGACCGCAGACTGACGCTCCAGTTTCGCGGTTCGGTGGTTACCTCGGATGCTGGGCTGCTTGCCTATCGTGAACTCGACGATGCGCTCGGCCTTTCGGAGATGGCTGGCGAGAGGCTCGCGGATTCCCGCACTGGCAAGAACGGCCGGCATGCGCTTGTCGGAATGTTACGGCAATCGGTATTCGGTCGCCTCGCTGGATATGAGGATGTGAACGACGCCGAACGTCTTCGCCATGATCCGGCGATGCGTTGGATTGTCGGCGGGAAAGCGGCCTCGGGATGCGCGGCATCGGCAAGCCAGATGGGGCGTTTCGAAACGCGCTGGCTCAGTGCCGAAAAGAACCTTTCCGCGCTCGCCGATCTTTCCGGCCAATGGATCGACCGCGTTCATGGCCGCCATCCGCCCAGAGGCATTGTGCTCGATATGGATTCGAGCGTCAGCCCAACCCATGGCGAACAGGAGATGAGCGTCTGGAACGGGCACTATGACTGCACCTGCTATCATCCGCTGTTCGTGTTCAACCAGTTCGGCGATCTGGAGCGCTGCGCCCTGCGCCCAGGCAATGTTCACAACGCCGATGGCTGGGACGGCGTCCTGAAGCCGGTCGTGGCGCGCTATCAAGGCAAGGTCTCGCGCATTTATTTCCGCGCCGACGCCGGCTTCGCCAATCCCGAGGTCTACGAGTTCCTCGAAGCTGAAGAGATCAAGTATGCGATCCGTCTGCCGAAAAACAGCGTCTTGCAGGAGCGGATCGGATACCTGCTCAAACGGCCAGTCGGCCGTCCGCCGAACGAAGTGCGGCGTTCCTATGCAAACTTCACCTACCAAGCCGGAAGCTGGACGAAGCCGCGTCGGGTGATCGCCAAGGTCGAGTGGCATCCGGGCGAGCTTTATCCGCGCGTCGGCTTCATCGTCACCAACATGTCACGGCCGCCCGAGAATGTCGTCGCCTTCTACAACAAACGCGGCACGTGCGAGCAATGGATTAAGGAAGGCAAGGGCGCGATTCGATGGACACGGCTTTCATGCCGTACATTCGCTGCCAACGTCGTCCGCCTTCAGCTTCATGCGCTCGCCTACAATCTCGGCAATTTCCTGCGCACTCTGGCGACGCCCGAGCCCATCAAAGATTGGTCGCTGACGAGCCTGAAGGAAAAGCTGATCAAGATCGGCGCAAAGGTCGTCAGCCACGGTCGTTATGTCGCGTTCCAGATGGCCGAAGTCGCCATTCCAAGAAACCTCTTCGCCGACATCCTGCGGCTGATCGCGGAACTACGGCCGCCACCGCTTATGTCAACAGCGTAAGGCGTTCGATTTGTCACGCGTTCGATCAAGAACCACGGGAGAGCTGCGTCTTGATGACAGAAATTTTGCCGTTAGTCGGCCCCCGACTGCGCGCCGGCGCCCTCCCAAGCGCATCTGCAACCCGCAGCGACGCGTCCGTCTTGCAAAAGGCCGTCACCGGCGGCAAACTCAGCTTCAAGAAGGCTGCTATCCGGCGGATGTCGACTACGAATCATAACATCTTTTTTGACAATGATATCCGTTATTGCGTTAAAGATAATATTAATATCTAGGATGGGAATAAATGATAAGAGTACCTGTGTGGAGTGCCCTGATGACGATGATCACTATCTCGCAGCGCCTTGACTTCACCGGCCTCGCTCCCGACGAAGTCATTTTGGGCGGGACCCTAACTGCCCGCCACCGTGCACTGCTTTCGAGTTACCTGTTCAACCTGGATCGTGGTGCGATTGCCGTGCGCGACATGATCGTCGCCGATCTGCGCTCTTTCCTCGACCTTGGAGCTCTGCAAAGAGCCGCGGACTCGCTCGTAGTGCTGCGACTCTTCCTTTTCGACTACCCACAGGCCCTGTCTGTCGTATTTGGACGTGAGAAGGCCGGCAACGTTTCGCTCTCTTCGAATATCGGCCACGAAAATTGGCGAAAAATCCCGCCGACTTCAGATGCAGGCATGATCCCCATCGACGCTATGGTCAGTGCGGAAGTGGACGCGGTCGTCTTGCCGTTCTGCCGACGCTTATCGATCGAAAGATAGGCAGCGACCGATCAAATAACAGCAGGGAGCCTTGTCCATGGAACTCGAGTCCAAGAGCCTGGAGCGCCCCGACGTTTCGGCCGAAGAGAGCGCATCGAACGAGCTAGTCACACGGATCAGAAAACTGCATTGGATGGGCATGGAAGAAGAGGCAAAGCAATTGGAGACCTTGCTCCGCCGCATTCGACATTAAAGAGTGAGAGCATTTTTAGGCGGCAAGCCTCTCATCACTTCGCCTGAAAATGCTGTGGGACAATGTCAGGGGAAGCAGGAGGACGAACCGTGTCTCCATTACAGCCATCGGCCAGTTCCGAAATGGCCACCGCTCTCGCCAAATCGATCCACGACCATTGGAAAACCTTTCTGGCGGAGGGGATTATTTTAGTCCTGCTCGGGCTTGCCGCGATCGTCGTTCCACCCATCGCAGGTCTCGCCGCCACCGTCTTTCTGGGATGGCTGTTCCTCCTCGCCGGCATCCTGGGCCTCTTCGCCACATTCCGAGGGCGACAGGCGCCGGGATTTGTATGGTCCCTGCTTTCGGCACTCGCGGCTTTGATCGCGGGCGGCATATTGCTATGGAATCCGCTCCAGGGTCTGGTCACCCTGACCTATGTTCTGATCATCTTTTTCATTGTCGACGGCATTTTGACCATCATCCTCGCTATCGCCCATCGCGGCGAGCTGTCGGGCAAATGGGAATGGATGATGGTCAACGGCATCATCGATCTGATCCTCGCCGGGATCATCATCTCCGGCCTGCCCGGCACGCTCGTCTGGGCGCTCGGCCTCCTCGTCGGCATCGATATGGTGTTCGGAGGTGCGACGCTCATCGCCATGGCGTTGGAGGCGCGCAAGGCGCCTGCAAATGCCGGTCTCCCTTAAACGCCGGCCGGTCAAGGACGCCACGCGATGATACGATGACGGTTTCACGGGGTGGCGCCGGACCATGGACCCGGGGCGCCCGCCGGCGGTGCGGGTTCTTGACCCAACGTCGCAGTCAAAGCCGTTATCCCGGCCAAGCCGCCGAGCTGCATCGTTTCGACCGCCGTGCTCGGCACGATGACGATCTTGGCGTTGTTGCTCTTCAATCCTTCGTAGAGCATATTCATCGCCCGCAAATGAAAAGCGGTCGGATTATTGGCGTAGGTCTTTGCCGCCTCGCCGAACTTCTCTGCGACCTGGCGCTCTGAATCGCCGAGGATAACGCGCGCCTGGCGTTCGCGTTCCGCCTGCGCCTGCATCGACATCGCGTCCTCCAAGGCAGCAGGGATCAGCACATCCTTGACCTCCACCGCAATGACATTGATGCCCCAAGGCTCGGTCCGCACATCGATGATCTTCTGCAACTCGGTGCTGATCTTTTCCCGGCCTTCCAGCATGTCGCACAACATGGTCTTGCCTATGACGTCGCGAAGCGCGGTCTGCGCGGCCCAATTGATGGCGCTGACGTAATCGGCAACGTCGAGCGCCGCCCGCTTCGCATCGACGACCTTCCAGAACAGCACGGCATCGACGTCCACCGGCACCGTGTCCTTGGTGAGGGTCTTTTCCGCGCTGAACGCGTTCGTGATCACACGGGTGTCGATCCAATAGGCGACGGTCTCGATGATCGGAATGATGAAAAACAAGCCCGGCCCCTCAAGGGAACGGAAGCGACCGAGCCGCAGAACGACGACCCGTTCCCATTGATCCGCGACCTTGACGGAGTAGGAGACAATGGAGGCAATGATCACGGAACCGACGGCGATCGACACGCTTTCCTGGTAGCCGCCAAGCACAAAGCTTGAATAGGCGAATGCCAAGCCGATGCCGAGGATGACGACGAAGATCAAGCTTGGCAGAGAGCTGGGTTTCCTCATCTCGATTTCCCCTTTTCATGTCGGTATCGGTTCCAACACATGGCAATCTTCGGCGCATCCTGACTTAGAGGCCGGCCATCGCGTCGCACAATTTTCGGTGCAGATCATCCACGGCGAAGGGCTTTGTGATCAGCCGCGTGCCTGGATCCAGCGTGCCGTTGCGAACGATCGCATCGCGTGTGCAGCCCGTCATGTAAATGACCCGAAGGTCTGGACGTAGAGAAAGCGCAAGATGGGCGAGTTGACGTCCGGTTCCGCCGGGCATAACGACGTCGGTGAGAAGCACCATAATTTCGGGGTATTGTTCTAACTGTTCAAGAGCCGCCGCCCTGCTGTCGGCTTCCGCAACGGTAAAGCCCAGTTCTCGTGCGGCACTTACAACGAAGCGTCGGACCGCTGGATCGTCCTCAACGATCAGTACTTTGAACCGCTCGTTGACCTCGGACGGTCCTATTGCAGGGCCCTTTTCTGGCATGACAGCACCATTGGTGTCACGTGGTAAGTAGAGCTTGACCGTAGTCCCGATACCGACTTCGCTGTAGATCTTGATGTGACCGCGCGACTGCTTCAGAAAGCCATGAACTTGACTGAGACCCAGACCGGTGCCTTCACCCGTGTTTTTGGTAGTGAAAAAGGGGTCAAATGCCTTGTCGAGCACTTCTGGCGTCATGCCGGAACCTGTGTCAGTGATCGCAAGCAGCACATATTGGCCCGGTTCAACTTCGGTGTTTTCCTCAGCGTATGCTCTGTCTAACGCGACGTTCGACGTTTCAATCGTCAGTCGTCCACCGTTCGGCATGGCGTCACGGGCGTTAACCGACAGGTTGAGTATGGCGCTCTCGAGTTGCGGGCAGTCAACGAAAGCGTCCCAAAGGCCGCCGTCGAGAACGGTTTCAATAGCGATGTGCTCGCCCAGCGCGCGTCGAAGCATCTCCGACATGTCGGCCACGCTTTTGTTAACATCAGTCGTACGCGGGTCGAGCGGCTGAAGCCGTGAGAATGCTAGGAGGCGCTTTGTAAGGGCTGCTGCTCGGGTCGCGCCACCGAGGGCATTCTCGATCATTCCTCGAAGCCGTTCGTTTTCGATAGGGAATTTGCGAACAGCTATGTCGAGGTTCCCGACAATGATCGTCAACATGTTATTGAAATCATGAGCGACCCCGCTGGTAAGCTGTCCGAGCGCGTCCATTTTCTGGGCTTGCCGGAGCTGGGCCTCCGCTCGGCCGCGTTCAACAATCTCGCTTCGAAGAGCCCTGTTCCGATCCGCTAGCTCCGCCGTGATACGCCGTGCTTCGCGTCCTACGAAATACGCCAGCGGACCTACGACCAACAGAGCCGCTACTATCAGACTCACCAGAAGGTTCCGTTGAAACGCCGCGGACGACCGCCGCGAGGCCAGGGTTTCGAGTTCAGCTTTGTCGAAAGCCGCGCTCTTGCTTCTGATCTGAAGCATGCGATCTTCCTTCGTCTTCACAATTACCAAGGCTCCCGCGGTGTCGCCTGCCTTGGCATGTGAGACCGTCCGCTCAAGCTCCCGCATCTTGTGGTCAATGTCTGCGTCGAGATCCTCGAGACGACGTCGTTGCGCCGGATCGTTCATGATCAGATTTGAGAGCGTGTGCTTCAGTTCTGGAATGCGTTCTTGCGCTCTGTTGAATGGGTCGAGGTAACTGCTGTCACCAGTCAGGAGATACCCCCGCTGACCTGTTTCCGCGTCCTGCACCGTGCTGAAAAGAAGAGCCTGAGCCTCACGAACTTGAAGGGAACGGGTCACCCCTTTTTCAGCTTTAGCGCCAGAAAGCGCCAAGATGATTGCTCCCAACGCGGCGAGCACCAGTAGGATGAAACTCACCATAATAGCTGCGCGCGGTCCACGACCGAGATCGATGTCAACCGTGTCTTCTTGTCCGGTCATCAAATAACCGATTGGCTGGTTCCGTGGTTGAGACTGATCTAGCAGGCTGCTGAAGTTGGTTTCTTAATATTATATTTATGGGAGCGCGCGCTTACGGCGGTTTGACAAGCTTGCGTCGCTTGAACCGAGACGATCGAAACCGGCAATGCTGGGTCGCGACCGCTACGCTTGTTGCGCGCACCATCGAGCCGCGCTCGATTTACGACGTGCGCCTTACTGATGAGGAGATAGTGGCGCGACAGCAATCCCGCGAGCCCGCGCCAAAATAATTCGAGCACATGTTCGTGGCAGCTGGCGATGGTTGGCAGTAAACACCCGCATTCGTGCTGTTACTGGTTCTTCCGCTCCCAACTTCGGTTTCGGCATAGCGGTAAGTCTACTGTGTATTGTAGGACAACTTATCAAGAATAAACTTTATTTCATGACCGGAATTTAGAGGAACTTACTGATCTCGAACCAGTTCAATTGGCGGGGAAGAGAATGGACCCTGGAGAGTTTTACAATGAAACGAGCCCTATTTACGGGTGCCACCGTGCTGATGACCATGTCTTCAGTGGCTTTCGCTCAGACCAATCCAACTCCCGCTCCCGCGACGGCTGCAAGTGCGCCCCTGAAAGCGGTGGCAATCGGAGTCGGCATCCGAGAGGAACTAACCACCAATCTTCAGAAGTCTGGCTTCACCGATGTGAAGTGTGAAGATCATGGCCGACTCTTTCCTGATCCAAGCCAAGGACAAGAGTGGTAATCCGGTGACCATGCTCCTTAGCCCGGGTTCCCTGACCGAAATCATCGATGACTCAACCGGCCAGAATGCGAAAGGCGGGGTCGCCGGCGGCATGTTCGCCGACATCCCAGCCACGGATGACTTGAGTTCGAAGGTGGTTGGCCTTGAGGTCTACAACAACGCCAATCGGGATATCGGCACGATCAAGGACATCGCCTTCAACGCCGCGGGCGTGAAAGCCTATATCGTCGGTGTCGGTGGCTTCCTTGGGATGGGAGGCCATTACGTTGCCGTACGGCCTTCGGCCATCAGCCTCAGTTACAATGCCGACAGCAAAACATGGCGCACCATGATCGACACGAACGCCGATCAGCTCAAGGCGGCGCCGGAATATAAGTACCCCAGCAACTCCTGATCGAGTTCGCGTAGATCTTCAACGGGAGCGCGTTTGCCACGCTACGCGCTCCCCTCAATCGAGAAAGCATCTTTAAGCCCCTCGATTGGAGGCAGACGTAGACACTAAGAGGAGCGCGCGATGTTGTGGAATGCGTCAGTGGTCAATGGCTACGCCATCGCGGCAAGTGATGGTCGGCTTGGCACCGTCAGCGACTTTCTGTTCGACGACGCAAGTTGGTTGGTTCGTTGGCTGGTCGTCGATACCGGCAATTGGCTCTCCGGTCGCAAGTCCTTTTGTCGCCATTTGTCTTGGGGCGACTCAATCCAAAGGAACGCGAATTCTCGGTTGAATTGACCATGCAGCAGGTCAAGGACAGCCCGGATGTCGACACCGATCGGCCGGTATCGCGGCAGATCGAAACCAGCCTTTACGATTACTATGGCTGGAGTCCTTATTGGAGCAACGACCTTTTCGCGGACAGCTACGGCTATGCTGGCGACGCTGTTGCGGTGGCACCGTCCCTAGGATTTAGGCAGCCCCTGGCGTCCAGGGATCTAGCCCCTGGGGGTCTAGTGAACGCGAGGAGGCTTTTGCCGATACTGAGCGAAGCGATGACGACCCACATCTCCGCAGCATCGAAGCGGTCACGGGGTACCAGGTCGGAGAAAAGTGATCCGTCTCAATGAGCCATCCGGCGATCCAATCGATACTGAATCAGAGACGCGCCGACCAATCGAATGTGAAGGGACAAATCCATGAAGATGATGGCCGAATTAACCGCAAAGGAGGCATCGACAGCAAACCCGTTTGGCGTCGCATTGCCCGCCTTTCCGAACGCCTCCGCAGCGTCTTCCGGCAACTCTATGACAGCCTGGCCGGCCTACATGGTGGATGCGCTCCAGCGCAGCACCCTCTTCCTCGATCTGCTGCGGCAGCGAGGCAATGAAGAGATCGAGATCACCTCGCGGCCGATGGCGACCGTGCTCAGCTTCGATCATGAAGTGCTGATGAGCGGCCGATCGCTGCCGCGGCCGATGAACTATGCGCTCTCGCGGATTTTGCCGCCGCCAGGACCCGCGACCGATCCGCGCAAGCGCCCCGTCGTGGTGATCGACCCGCGCGCCGGCCAAGGGCCGGGCATCGGCGGCTTCAAGACGGAGAGCGAGATCGGCGATGCCCTCAATGCGGGCCATCCGGTTTATTTCATCGGCTTCGGTGCGGAGCCCGTACCCGGCCAGCAATTCCTCGACGTCGTCGAGGGACAGGTTAAGTTCCTCGAGCGTGTGGTCGAGCGCCATCCCGACGCACCACGTCCATTTGCCATCGGCAATTGCCAGGCGGGCTACCAGACGCTGATGGTGGCCATGCTGCGGCCGGACCTGTTCGGGCCTTGCTTGGTTGCCGGCTCGCCGATGTCGTACTGGCAGGGCGTACACGGGAAGAACCCGATGCGCTATTCCGGCGGCCTGCTCGGCGGCAGCTGGCTCACCGCGATGACCAGCGACCTCGGCAACGGAAAGTTCGACGGGACCGGGCTGATCCTGAACTTCGACATCTTAAACCCGGCCAATTGGCTGTGGGGCAAGCAATACGAGGTCTATAGCAACATCGACACCGGGGCGGATCGCTACCTAAAGTTCGAGAAATGGTGGGGCGACTTCATCGAGCTGAACGGCGACGAGCTGCAATTCCTGGTCGACAACCTCTTCATCGGCGACAAGCTGACCCGCAACCAGCTGCAGTCGCGCGATGGCACGACCTTCGATGTCCGCAACATCACCTCGCCGATCATCGTGTTCACCTCGACGGAAGACAACATCAGCCCGCCGCCGCAGACGCTCGGCTTTATCCTCGATCTCTATCGGGATGTCGACGACATCCGCGCCACCGGCCGGACGATCGTATACTCCTTGGGCCACAAGATCGGGCATCTTGCCCTCTTCGTCTCCTCCAAGGTGGGGGCGAAGGAGGACGAGGAGTTCGTGCAGCTGATGGACGTCATCGACTGCCTGCCGCCCGGTCTCTATGAAATGCTTATCTCGCCGCGGCCGGCCGACGAGCCCCCAGGCGGCTTCGTCACCGGCGACTGGACGGCTCGCTTCGAGGCCCGCACGCTCGACGACATTCGCGCGCTCGGGCGCAACAGTCCCGCGGACGATCGCGCCTTCGCCGCCGTGGCCCGGCTGTCGGAACTGAATCTCTCGATCTACCGGACCTCGATGCAGCCCTTGGTGCGCGCGCTCGCCAACCAGCCGGCAGCGGACATGGCCCATGCGCTCAATCCGCTGAGGCTCAGCTACACGATCTTTGCCGACAGCAACCCCTGGATGAAGGGCGTGCAGAAGCTGGCTGCCGAAGTGGCCGCGGACCGCAAGCCGGTGGCGCCCGACAATCCGTTCCTCGCGCTGCAAACGCAGGTCTCGGACAAGATCATTGCCGCTTTGGACGCCTATCGCATGGCGCGTGACCAACTCGCCGAGCAGATGTTCTTCGGCTTCTATGGATCGCCCTTCGTGCAGGCGCTTCTTGGACTCAACGACCAAGGCGAGGTGCGTCCGTTCCCCGGCATTTCGCCCGAAAAGCTGGCGGAAAGGGAAGCCCGCGCGGACGCCTCCGCGGCAAACCTGCAGACCGGCGGCTTCGACGAGGCGCTGACCCGAGCCGTGCTCTACGTCAACGCGGCGGAACGGAAGCTCGACCAGCGCTGCGCCTGCGCATTGAACGTCGCGCGCCGGCAGCTCATGCATCTCTCGCTCGCCGAGTTCAAAGCGCTGGTGCGCGACCAGGCCTTCGTGCTGCAGCTCGACCGCGACCGCGCGGCGGAAGCGCTTGCGACTATGCTGCCGGCGGCACACGCGCGGAAGGAACTCATGCAACAGGTGCGCGCGATCGTCGGCGCCGGTGCTTCCCCGACTGTTGCCGAGGGCGACCGCATCGACCGACTGGCGCAGGTGCTGGCGGTGCCGATCGAGAAGCCATTGGCGCTTGCGACATCTGGCCGAACCGTCACCGCTGCGAAAGCGACCCCGTCCGCCGCGGTGCCCGGTTGAACGGGAATGGTTCGGTCACGCCGCGCTTTGTCCGGGGTGCGCGTCTCGAATGTCGCCACCCGCATGCGCCTGACCCCACGGAGCTGCCGTAATGCAGACCATCGTGAACAAGACGTTCGAGGAGGTCGCGCCTGGCGACTCTGCATCGATCCAGCGCAGCTTGCAGGCCGGCGACGTGCGGGCCTGGGACGCCGCCTTCGGCGATGCGGAGATGCTCGGCAGGCTTGGCGAAAGCCAGGCGGCGGCCGGCATCGTCACTTCTATCCTGACAGCGCTGGTCGGTTCGGCACTTCCTGGACCCGGGAGCGCCATCCGCACGACGTCAGTGCAGATCAAGGGTGCCTTGCCGATCGGCGTGGCGATGACGGCGCGCCTCGTCGTGCGCGAGAAACGATCGGATCAAGGGATCGTCGTGCTGGATGGCCAGTGCACCGACCCGGCGGGTCGGCTCGTCGCAACCGCAATTCTGGAGGTCCTGGCACCGACGACGCGGCTAACGCGCCAAGTGGCGGAACATCGGCTCGAGGGGCTCATTGAGCGTTGTCACGGTCTTAGGCCGATGCAGACGGGGGTTGTCCATCCGTGCAGTGCCGAGGCACTGGCCGGCGCGGTGGACGCCGCCGAGGCCGGGCTGATCGTGCCCGTATTCTTTGGTCCCGAGGCCGAGATCCGGCAGATCGCGGATCAGGCGCATCTCAACATCGCCAAATATCGGATCGTGGCCACGCTGGGGGCCGAGGATTCGGCACAAAAGGCGGCCATGGCTGCTGGTGCCGGCGAGGTCGCGGCGTTGATGAAGGGTAGCCTCCATACCGACGTGCTTTTGCACGCGATCATGCAGAAGGAAGCGAAGCTGCGCAGCGAGCGGTTGATCAGCCATTGCACGATGATGTCGGTGCCGACCTATGCGCGCCGTTTCATCATCAGCGACGTCGCCCTGAACATCGCGCCAGATACCGACCAGAAGCGCGACATTTGCCAGAATGCGATCGGCTTCGCCCGGGCGCTCGGCATCGAGGTCCCGAAAGTGGCCGTGCTCGCGGCAGTGGAAATGGTGCGGACCAAAATGCCGGCAACTCTCGACGGCGCGATCTTGGCTAAGATGGCCGACCGCCGCCAGATCGTCGGCGGCATCGTCGACGGACCCCTCGATCTCGACGCAGCAGTGGACGCGGAAGCCGCGCGGATCAAACACATTACATCGCCCGTGGCCGGCCTCGCCGACATATTGATCGCGCCGAACATCGAAGCCGGCAATATGGTCTATAAGAATCTCGCCTTCATGGCCGATGCGCAGGTCGCGGGCCTTGTCGTCGGGGCGCGTGTGCCGGTGATCCTGACGAGCCGCGCCGACACCGCCGCGGCACGCCGCTTCTCGGCCGCCGCCGGCGCGCTCTACGCCGCTGCGCTGGCGCGCGACCCCGCCATCCTGCTGCCCGAAACCGCGGAGTGATCGGCCATGAGCGAGGCTATCGTCGTCATCAACGCGGGCTCCACCAGTCTGAAGTTCGCTGCCTATACGGTCGATGCGGCCAGGTCGCTCCCCCTGGTCTGCAGCGGTCAGATCGACAGCGTGCAGGACGACCCACATTTCGTCGCCAAGAACCCGGACGGCAAGCCGTTGGACACTCATGACTGGGGTGCCGGCCACGCGATCGACCACAAGACAGCGCTGCACTTCGTCATCACCTGGCTTGAGAAAAACATTGCGAGCATGAAGGTGGTTGTGGCCGGTCATCGCATAGTGCTCGGCGGCACAAGGTTCGAGGCACCGGTGTTGATCGACGCCGATGTGCTGGCCTATCTCGACTCGCTGGTGATCATGGAGCCGTCACACCAGCCCTACAATGTGCGCGGCGCCCGCGCGCTGGCCGCGGCATTCCCCGGCCTGCCGCAGGTGGCTTGTTTCGACACTTCGTTCCATCGGACGATGCCGGAGGTGGCGCAGATCTATGCCCTCCCGAAGGAGGTGCTGGACGCCGGTGCGCGACATTGGGGCTATCATGGCATCTCCTACGACTATATCAGCCGGCAGGTGCCGAGATACGCGCCTGACGCGCGGCGGGTGATCGTCGCGCATCTCGGCGGCGGCGCTAGCATGTGCGCCATGCTGGACGGAAAGAGCGTCGAAACGACGATGGGCTTCGGCGGACTGACCGGTCTGCCGATGGCGACGCGCTCGGGCGATGTGCCGCAAGATCTCCTCTTCTATCTGCTGCGCCGCAAGCTGTTCGACGACGCGTCGCTGGAGAAGATGCTGTACGAACGCGCGGGCCTGCTCGGCCTCTCCAGCATCAGCGACGACATGCGCGAGCTAGAGGCAAGCGATGATCCGCGCGCCGCCGCGGCGATCGACTTCTTCGTCTATGCCATGACGAAATACGTCGGCGCCTACACGTCTGTGCTGGGCGGCCTCGATGCGCTCGTCTTCACCGCCGGCATCGGCGAGAATTCAGCTCTTGTGCGGGCGGGGCTATGCCGCGCCCTCGGCTGGCTCGGCGTGACACTGGATACGGCAGCGAACGCACGCAACGGGCCGCGCATTTCCGCCGGGGCCAGCCGAGTTTCGGTGTGGGTCATTCCGACAAATGAGGAACTAATGATCGCGCAGCACACGCTAGCACTCGTTCGCCCTGAGGGAGATTAGGATCATGGCAACAAGGCTCTCTGCCAAAAGCATTTCACCTCCGAAGTCGGCAAGCGCCGCCAAGGTCGAACTGCCAACCGGCCTGACGAGCGACGAGGCGCGCCGGCGGCTGGAGAAGTTCGGGCCAAACGCAATGCCGGATACGAGCCTGCATCCGTTGCGCATGGCGCTCGAAAAATTCTGGGCACCAGTTCCGTGGATGCTCGAGGCCGCAATCGCGCTCGAACTGGTGCTCGGCAAGTATGTCGAGGCCGCAATCATCGCCCTTCTACTGGTGTTCAATGCCGCTCTCGGGCTGCTTCAGGAGAGCCGCGCCCAGGCGACCCTGGCCGCACTGAAGTCGCGGCTTGCGCTGAGCGCGTCGGTTCGCCGCGACGGCGCTTGGAAGACCGTGCCGGCGGCCGAGCTGGTGCCGGGCGACGTGGTGAAGCTTTCACTCGGCGGCGTGGTTGCTGCCGATGTGCGCCTCACCGGGGGAGAAGTCCTGCTCGACCAATCCATGCTCACCGGAGAATCCGTCCCCATCGAAGCCGGCGCCGGGGTGCAGACCTATGCCGGGGCGTTGGTCAGGCGCGGTGAGGCGGTGGCGGAGGTCACGGCGACCGGAGCGCGCACCAAGTTCGGCCGCACCGCCGAGCTCGTTCGCACCGCCCATGTCGTGAGCTCACAGCAGAAAGCGGTGCTGCGCGTGGTGCGCAATCTTGCTGCGTTCAACGGCGTCGTCATCGTGCTGCTGGTGGCCTATGCCACCTTTCTCAAGATGCCTCTGGCCGAGATCATCCCCCTCGTCCTCACGGCGATCCTCGCATCGATCCCGGTTGCGCTGCCGGCCACCTTCACCCTCGCGGCGGCGCTCGGCGCGCGCGCCTTGGCAAAGCTGGGCGTCCTTCCAACCCGCCTCTCCGCGGTGGATGAAGCGGCGTCGATAGATGTCTTGTGCGCCGACAAGACCGGCACGCTGACGAAAAACGCGCTGACCGTGACGACGGTCCATCCTATGCCCGGCTTCGACGAGGCGCACGTTCTGGCGCTGGCCGCGCTGGCCAGCTCGGATGGCGGGCAGGATCCGGTCGATGGAGCCATTCGCGCCGCCGCCGCGAGCAAGGCCGTCTCCGACGCGCCGAAATTGATCAAGTTTGCCGCCTTCGATCCAGCGAAGAAAATGTCCGAAGCGAGCGCAACGGATTCGACGGGAAACCCGCAACGCATCGTGAAGGGCGCCTTCGCTGTCGTCATAGGCCTCGCCCAGCCGTCATCGAGCGCGACGGCGGCAGCGAACGAACTCGAAGGAAAGGGTTTCAGAGTGTTGGCTGTCGCGGCCGGTCCGCCGAATGCGATGAAGCTCGCAGGGTTGATCGCGCTCAGCGACCCGCCGCGCACGGACTCGGCGGCGCTTGTCACCGAATTGCACGGACTGGGCGTGCGCACCGTAATGGTGACGGGCGATGCGCCGGCGACCGCAGCTATCGTAGCGAAGGCGGTGGGGCTCGATGGCGCCGTCTGTCCGCCTGGGCCGATCCCCGACGCCGTACACCCCGAGCAATTCGCGGTCTTCGCCGGTGTGTTGCCGGAGGACAAGTACAAGCTCGTCAAGGCGTTTCAGAAGGGCGGACACACCGTCGGCATGTGCGGCGACGGCGCCAACGACGCACCGGCGCTGCGCCAGGCGCAAATGGGAATTGCGGTCTCGACGGCAACCGACGTGGCCAAATCGGCCGCCGGCATGGTGCTGACCGAGCCCGGCCTCGCCGGCATCGTCGCCGCGGTCAAGGAAGGGCGCGTGACGTTCCAGCGCATTCTGACTTATACGCTGAACTCCGTGATC
This sequence comes from uncultured Alphaproteobacteria bacterium, assembly GCA_963704745.1. Classification (GTDB taxonomy): domain Bacteria; phylum Pseudomonadota; class Alphaproteobacteria; order Rhizobiales; family Beijerinckiaceae; genus Methylovirgula. Next base: position 357,057 of record OY969936.1, on the reverse strand, counting down.
AAAAAGATCGTGACGGTTCTTTTCCTGATCGTCGGCCTGATCATGACCGGGCATGCGATTCTCGACTCCGCTGCTGATGGTCATTGTGCTGATCGCCGGGGATTTCCTCGCGATGTCATTGACGACCGACGATGTTCGGGCATCACCCATGCCGAATACCTGGCGCATTGGCAGATTGACAATGGCAGGAGTTGTCATGGCTATCTGCCTGCTGGCCTTCTGCAGCGGGGTCCTGGCCGTCGGTAAATTTGAGATGGGCCTCAAGATTGAGGCCCTAAGAACCCTCGCCTTTATAGCCCTGGTGTTCGGGAGTCAGGCGATCCTCTATGCCATTCGTCAACGCCGGCACCTGTGGGGCTCTCGCCCAAGCTTTTGGCTTGCGTTGTCATCTGTAACCGATGTTCTGATCGCGTCGACGTTGGCCGTGGGCGGAATTGCAATGACGGCCTTGTCGGCTACGGTCGTGGTTGGAATGCTTACCGCGGCAATTGCCCTCGCCGTCGTCTTGGATCTGGTGAAGCTTCCTGTATTCGCCCGTCTCGGGATCACCTAGGGCGAGGCGCGCCCGCGAAAGAGTAGAAATGAAGATCAATTCAAAGGATTTTCGCGTACGCGAAGGAGATAAGGTCGACCTCGACAAATGGTCGACGATCGTCGACCCCGTGTACAAGTCGAAGGATCAATACGAAACAATTCTAAAGGAGCACGTTGATCAACTGAGCTCGCAACAGCAGCTTCTCTACGCATCCAATCGCTATGCGATCCTTCTGATTTTTCAGGCGACCGATGCGGCGGGAAAGGACGGCGCTATCAAACATGTGATGTCCGGGGTCAATCCGCAAGGCTGCCAGGTGTTCAGTTTCAAACATCCTAGCCCCGCCGAGCTAGAACATGATTTCCTCTGGCGCACGACGGGCGATCTACCGGCACGCGGGAAGATCGGTATTTTCAACTGATCGTATTACCAGGAAGTGCTGATCGTCCGCGTGCATCCCGAGATTCTCCGCGGCGAAGGGCTTCCGGACGCGCCTCACGACGACAAGCAAATCTGGCAAGACCGTTATCGTTCAATCGTGGATTTGGACGGCCATGGTTTATCCAAACTTTCCCATCAGAGAGTGCGCTTATGAAGACTTGGGACCGTGCCGCAACATATTGCCAAGCCGCGCTTGATTGCCTTTCGGTGGCAGCTGACACCACCGATGATGTTGTGCGGGGAAGCTTGACCAACATGGCTCTGCACTGGGCGAGGCTAGCGAAACAGGCTGACAAGAATAGGGATCTTGATTTGCCGCTCCGGGACACATTGAGCACTGGGCGCGAAGAGCAGTCGTAGGTGAGCTTCCTACAGTAATCCTGCCGACGGCGACGTTGGACCCCTATTAGGCACTAGCAGGCTGCTGAAAAATTATAGCGCTTCAGGCGCGCACTGACCTTGCCGGCGACTTTTTGAGGACGGGCCTGCCGACGGCGGGAGCTCGATGGGCGTTTTCGGGACGCGCCGACCCTCCGGGGGCCACCATGGCGCCGTCGCCTCGATCAATTTCGGCAGCCGTACCAGATTATAGGCAGCGGCTGTCCGTCGTCAGGTGATTTGAGACGATTTCCGTTTGTTGGGAACGGAGGCTCTGGCTCATCCTTGTTTAATATTAAGCGGCGTGCACGTGATGCTGCAAGCGGCGATTGGCGATGGTCAGGCGTTTGATCCTTTCGCGTTCGAGGAGAATGGCTTGGCCGCGCCCGAAGTAGACGTCGGCAGGGGTGAGATTGTTGAGGCTTTCATGATTGTTCGCCGTCAGGGGTTGTGAGACAGATTTACGGTTTGCAGGAAGGGAGGATTTCTGGATCATCGTAGCCATCAGGAGCGAAGATGAGACAGAAATCCGGGCCGGAGAAAGCGCCGGCAGAAAAAGTCGTAAAGGATATCCGGCGCGCGACCCGTCGCCAGTTCTCGGCGGAAGAAAAGATCCGCATCGTGTTGCAAGGTCTTCGTGGCGAAGACAGCATTGCCGAGCTCTGCCGGCGCGAGGGCAGCGTTGTCGTAAGGCTGAGTGCGGGCTGAGTTGCAGTTTTGGCAAAGCACCTTGACGAACTTGACGAGCTTGCTGTCCGGTCCGCGGATCACCGACAATCCGTTCGCGCCAAAGAAATGCGGACGTTCCCCAAGCGTCCAGCCGCCACCGGCTCGGTCAACGTCCGTTTTCTTGAACTTGTGTTCCCGGGTTTCAGCCGGGCCGCTGCAAATCCAACATAGCTTCGTCATGCCATCGCCCCACCCGGCTGCTCGGAATCCGTATCCGGTTGGTCCCGGCTGTCACTCTGGCATCAAAGCGACACACAACACAACGTCATTAGCCCTTCGGGGAACGTCCGCTTTCAAGCAACCCATTTTATGGGGACCTTCGTCCATAATGGGCGCAAAGTAGTCATTCGGCGGGTCAGACGTGACGTCCGTCTGGGTCAGAAGCGGGATTAGGTGCTCGGCGGACTGATGAGGCATTCACTCGGCTTTGCCATGAACGGGTGAACCCGTCGGCACGTCTTCCGGAATCTCCTGCCGCAGCTTCGGTCCTTGGCTAAGCCTTCGGCCAAGCGCGGCAACGAAGCTGTCGTAGCGCGATCCGGCTTTTGCGCGCGCGGCCTGGGCCGCAGGCTCCGGCAGCGCCGGCGTTGTGGTGAGCCAGAAACGGACAAAGAGCGCTAAGGTCTCGACGGAAATCCCTATATCACGTTCGAGCCGTGCGATGCGGCGGTCGATCTGATCGAGACGCTTGGCGATCGCAGCCTCGCGCCGCTCGTCCGCATCGGGCGACAGGAAGGACGCGATCGCGGCCTCGGCGATCAACGACATGGGCTGCTCGCGTCGCGCTGCATAAGCCGACAGCGTTTTCATGAGATCCGGATCGAGATAGACGGAGAGTGGCACTTTCTTCGAGCGTGCAGTCATCGACGTCTCACAGTCCCATATCATCGCCTCGATCGAGCGAGGCTTGGCGGGCGACACCTTGCATGATCTCATTCATGCGGCCGAGCCGTGGTGCGTGTTCGTCCAGATCGTCGGCGGGATCGGGCGCGAACTCATTGTCGAGCGGTTCCTTCTTCTCGACGGTGTTGCGTCTCTCCAATTCCGGCTGATGGCGGCGATCGGCAGCCCTTGGATCGTCATCGTCCATATGTTCAACGTGCGGCGGATCGAAGATATCGGGACGCGGCGCCAGCGACCGCGCGCTCCAATCGTCCTGCTGCGCCTCCTTCTGTCTCGCCAAAACCGGCGGTGGCAGGATGCGTTCTTGGAAACGGGCGTCCTCGTAATAACGGGCTTTCTTAGCGCGGATCGGAGGGAGACCCGACACCATGACGATCTCGTCGGCCGGCGGCAGCTGCATGACCTCACCGGGAGTCAACAGGGGTCGCGATGTCTCAGTGCGCGAGACCATTAGATGGCCGAGCCAGGGCGAAAGGCGATGGCCCGCATAATTTCGCATGGCGCGCAATTCAGTCGCGGTGCCGAGCGCATCGGACACGCGCTTGGCGGTGCGCTCGTCATTGGTCCCGAAGCTCACGCGGACATGGCAGTTATCGAGAATCGAGTTGTTCGGCCCATAAGCCTTCTCGATCTGGTTCAACGACTGCGCGATCAGAAAGCTCTTGATGCCGTAGCCCGCCATAAAGGCGAGCGCCGATTCGAAGAAGTCGAGCCGCCCCAGTGCGGGGAACTCGTCCAGCATCAGGAGAAGCCGCCGCCGACCCGCCTTGGCCTGCAGATCTTCGGTCAGGCGCCGACCGATCTGGTTGAGGATCAGGCGGATCAGCGGCTTGGTGCGATTGATGTCCGACGGCGGCACCACGAGGTAGAGTGTGGTCGGCCGATCTTTGTTGACGATGTCGGTAATTCGCCAGTCGCAGCGCCGCGTCACGTCAGCGACGATGGGATCGCGATAGAGGCCCAGGAACGACATCGCGGTGGAGAGCACGCCCGACCGCTCGTTTCCGGACTTGTTGAGCAATTCGCGCGCCGCAGACGCGACCACTGGATGAACGCCCGCTTCGCCCAGATGGGCCGTCTGCATCATGGCGGCAAGCGTCGCCTCGATCGGCCGCTTTGGATCGGAGAGGAAGGCGGCGACGCCAGCGAGCGTCTTATCTTCCTCGGCATAGAGGACATGCAGAATCGCGCCGACCAAGAGCGCGTGGCTGGTCTTCTCCCAGTGGTTTCGCTTCTCCAGACTTCCTTCCGGGTCGACCAGGATGTCGGCAATGTTCTGGACGTCGCGCACTTCCCATTCGCCGCGGCGAACTTCCAGCAGCGGGTTGTAAGCCGACGACTTCACGTTGGTCGGATCGAACAATAGGACGCGGCCATGCTGGGCGCGGAAGCCGGCAGTGAGCTGCCAGTTCTCCCCCTTGATGTCGTGGACAATGGCGCTGCCGGGCCAAGTCAACAGCGAGGGGATGACCAGACCAACGCCTTTACCGGAGCGGGTCGGCGCAAAGCACAACACATGCTCAGGTCCGTCGTGGCGAAGATAGCCGCGTTCATACCTGCCGAGTACCACCCCATCGGGTCTCAGCAACGCAGCTCGTTCGATCTCCTTCGGCTGCGCCCAGCGGGCCGAGCCATAGGTCTCGGCACTCTTGGCCTCTCTCGCGCGCCACACCGACATGCCGATTGCGACCGCCGCGGCGATGATACCGCCCGACGCTGCGAGATAGGCGCCCTCGACGAAGATCGACGGCGCGTAGGCGTCATAGGCGAACCACCACCAAAAGAAGGCGGGCGGCAAATAAAAGGGAAAGTGAAGCAGCTCGAACCAAGGCCGTCCGAGTTCCGGCTGGAAGCCGAGGCGCCAGGCCGTCCATTCCGTTGCGGTCCACATCGTCAGCAGAACGATAAGGAACACGGCGATGACCTGACCCCAGAGGATTTTAGTCGCCGATATGGCGGCTGCGCCTTGTTGAACTCCCCGCGTGACTGAGGTGGTCACAGCCCCAGCCCCCGGGTCCGACCGAAGCCCCAGTCAATGCCACCATCGTCGCGGGCGACACCTGAGACGTGCCGACCGAGCTGCTTTTCCAACGACGGCGACCAAGGCACGAGCTGGAAGCCGAGCCCGTCGTCGATCATGGCGAAGCGACCGGACGCTAGCGCGAAGCGCTGCCGATAGGTCCCGGCGACATACTCGCCGGTGGCGGACGGATTGAACGGCTGCCCGCTCTCGGCCGCGAGCTGCTCGCCCAGCGCCTCCACCTCCCGGCGGCGCAATGTGCCGATCAGATTGCGCGCAAAAACTATCCCGCGGGCCTGCCGTTCCGCGAGTCCTTGCTCGATAAGCTGTTCGGCCCGCCGCTCCATCGCGTTGCGCGCCTCGGCGCCGAACCCGTTTTGACCGAGGGCGACCGGCTCGCGTGCGACCGCCTGACGGTCGAGCCAGGTCGCGCCCGTTGCCGTCACCTGAGCTTCGATGGAGAGGTCGGAACGCACAGCGAGCGCCACGCGCCGTCGGCCCTGAGCATCATCAAACTTGCGCAGCTCGACGATCGAGCCGGGCGCGCTATCGCCGGCCGCGTCCAGATCAGGCAACTTGATATGATGGGTCCGGCCGTCGACGCCGTCGACCACAGCATAGGCCGTGCCCTTCAGCTCGTCGTCGAGGCCGCGGTCGATCAGCCGGCCGATGAGGGGCACATCGAGGCTCTCGCCGGCCAGCACATAGCTGGCCGTCCCGCGCTCGATGCCATGTTCCGTCAGGCTGTGGTGGATGCGCTTGATGATATCGCCGCGCTCGCCGAGTTCGCGCAACGTCGCCTCCGCATTCTCCGACATGATCCATTGGCCGGGTCCGATTTGGTCGGCAAGGCTGAGGGATTCGAGCTTGCGCAGTCTCCCGATCTTGAGCGCATGGAACTCGTCCGGCTGGCGATCGGCATGAGGAGCGAGATCGATGACGCCGGTACGGTAGGCGTCGCGCGAAAGCTGCCGGTCGAGATTGGTCCAGCGCTCCGCCTCGATCTGGCGTTCGAGGACGCGGCGGATCTCATGATCGGTGCGTGGCCCCAGCTCCTGCGTGATAAGGTCAGATGCCCGGTCGCGCATGCCCTGTTTGATGTAATCCCGGTCGATGACGAGGTCCTGGCCGTCATCGGTCCGGCCACGAACGATGACATGGATGTGGGGATGCTCGGTGTTCCAGTGATCGACGGCGACCCAGTCGAGCTTAGTACCAAGATCCTTCTCGACCTGACTCATGAGATCGCGGGTGAAGGTTTTGAGGTCCGCCATCTCCACAGCATCGTCGGGCGAAACGATGAACCGAAAATGATGCCGGTCATCCTCGCAGCGTTCGGCAAAGGTTTTCGGATCGGCGTTCTCGGTCTCGGGACCGAATAGACGTGCCTTCTCCCCATCGCGCGTGACGCCCTCGCGACGGAGATAGGACAAGTGCGCGGCGAGCTTGCCGCGCTGGGTCGCATGACGCACGAAGCGGCTCTTAACGACGGCACCGCGCGAGCGGCTGGTGAGCAACCTGTTGGCGCAGACGGCTGCGACCCTGCCCCGGCTGAAGCGGGAGCCGCGGCGGCGTCCGATCGCGCCGTCGCGGGCAATATGTCCGCCGGCCTTTTGCGCGGCGGCGAGCGCCTGGGCAATGAATGGCTTCGCCCGCTGCGCGCGTGAGGAACGGATGCGACCAGGCCGGACATGAAAATCATCGTCACGCGTCATCGCCGGCCTCGGCGCTGAACAGAAAAATGTGCAGAAAAGAGAGTCTTGGCAGAGAGTTGAAATCTTCGCGCACATTGCGCGGATTGGGCACACATTGTCGAAGCTGCGTGTAGGCCCAAAGAAAACAACACCCCGACCGCGCCGCACATTGCCGGCTTTTATCCTGCCTTCGCCCGGTCGTGGGCTTCCACCGTCCTGCACTTCCCACATCTCCTTCGATGCAGCACGCCAGATGACGCAAAGGCACGCTCCTCCTCACGGCAGTGCCTCCTGAGCGCTTCGACGCACGAAGAGACCCGTCTTCTGCGGCACAAGCGCCGTAACATCGACAGCAAAGCGCATATTCGAACTACGATGAGGCCGCAGTTTGCGCGATCTTTTATCGCTTCGCGTGGTATCGCGATCGGACAGCAACTGATGGATGATCACTTGCACGGCAAACAGCGGTCCGCCGGTCCAAGGCGTCGGATCGGCAGCTGCGAATGTGATACCCGTGATGCGGTCGATCTGCTTGAGACCTAACATCGAAGCGATCGTTCTCACGTAAACGCGTGTTTCAGCTGGAAGCGGCCGTCCTGTCTCCACATGTTCTTCGTAACGGCCAGGGCCCGCATTATAGGCTGCGAGGAATCCGGGCGAACCGTAGCGGTCGTGCATCTCTCGCAAATAGGCGGCGCCTGCCAATATGTTGTCGCGTGGGTCATAGGGATTGCGTCCCAAGCCATGACGAAGGCGCAATTCGGCATAGGTCTCCGGCATGATCTGCATCAGGCCCATAGCGCTTTTCGGAGAGATTGCATGAACATTGCCGCCGCTTTCAACGCGGATGACGGCATAGATCCATGCCACAGGGACGCCGAAGCGCTGTGCAGCTTCCGTGATGAAGCTCGCAAGGGGAATGGCGGCCGATCGGCGCTCCGAATGATGCCTGTACGTGAATGCTTCTGCGCTCGTCGCCATGACTGGCAGGAGCAGCAACGCCACCGCAAAGGAGACCATTATCCGATTACCGATCAAACGTGCCTTCGGGCTCGTGTCCGCCCAAGGCAAGGCGCTAAAGCGCTGGCCCAGCCGCCGCCCTGAACCGGCGCGGCGCCCGTCGGCGCTCTGATCGTTGAGCGAGACAACGTGACGTGGCGCCTTGCTCGCGAGCAACGGGAGGCATCTATATGCGCGACGCTTTCGTAGTGACAGGATCAAGATTCCCATGATGTCACCGCCGTTCCGTCTGTTTTGACGGGCGGTTCCAAAGCAGGTGAAAGCTCTTTCCCTTGGCGTCCGACTGGAAAAGATTGGCTCGGATCGGTTGCATGAAGGCGGGATCGTCGATCAGCAAGGAGACATAATCGCCAGCCTTGTCTCCTTTGCGTTTCCAGCCCGCGCCTATTTCAGGTCCGTCGTCATTTGTGCCGAGATAGATGCGGTAGTCAGGCGCGTTTGCGACTTCGGTCTCATCCGTCGCGATGAGGCTGAGCTCAATATCAAGTGTGAGAGTTTTGATTTGGCCTGTGTAGCCGTTCGCCGAACGCATGAAGGTTCCAATTTGCGCCATGGTGCATGCCTTTCTGCCGGTGACGGATGGACGATCAGTGTTCGGTGGCGTGCCATTCGAAGTGGCCGTCGCCGGTCTCATCGGTCCACAGCGGCACGGCGCGGCCGATGACCGAACGCGTGGGCAAAGGACCGAAGTAGCGGCCGTCGAGGCTGTCGGCGACCTGCGAGTTCATGAGAAAAATCTCGCCACTGGCGATCGTTTGGCAGCCTTGCCAAACCGGCAGTTCACGGCCCCGGCTGTCGCGCAAATGCGTCTTGCCCACCGGGATACCGTCGACCGTGATCGTGCGATCCCGGCGGCAGACGATCTGCCCGGGAAGAGCGAGAATGTGCTTCAGGAGCGGCACGCCCTCTGGCAGATAGCCGCCTGCGGCTAGGAAGCGCGCGATAGGCGGAGGCGGCATCACGGCTACCAAATCCGTGACATGGAGAGTGTCCGCGGATCTCAGCGCATAAAATCCGATCGGCGTACTGGCCGTGTCGTTCCAGATGAATCTGGGCGCGGGGCGCACGATCGTGGAAATGCCGATGGTCAGAAGCGCGACGCCGACGACCCTTATCGGTCCGAAGCGTATCATGGCGCAACCCTTTTGCGTTTGAGCCAAGCCTCATGCTGTTCGCGCGCATAGGGTCGTGGTCGCTGACCGGCGATCAGACGGTTGTGGATGTGCCGCCAGTGATCTGGCGCGATGGTGCTCGGATCGATAGCAAGCGCCTCAACGATGTCGATCGCTTGCAGCACGCGTTCGACTTTGGGCCAGCCATCGACGCGCAACAGGATTTCGCCACCGGGACGCACAAAGGGCAGCGTCTGGTATGGTTCTCCAGCGGCCACCGTCCGCACGATATCGATGCGCGAGACGATCGTTCCGAAGTCGTTGGACGCCCAGCGGACGAAGGCGAAAATGCTGTCGGGGCAAAAGCTGACGACCCTCCGGCGGCGGTCGAGGATCTTCTCCTCGGCGAAATTGCCGAATCGAATCCAATGTTCGATTTTCTTCTCGAGCCAAGTCAGTTCGACACGAGTCAGCTCGACGCGCGTAAGAGCAGCAGATGGGTGCGCGACATGCGTCGTGCCCTCGCGGGCATGGTTTCGTTCGGTGTTGTTCATGATGCATCTCCATTGGCCTCAGGGAATTCGCGTGAGAGCAGTTCGCGCAGCATGTCGGCGACGGTGACACAGCGTCGAAAGGCCGTGACCTTGATGCGGCCGCGCAGTTCGGGCGTGATGTCGACGGTCAGACGTGCGGTGAAAGCATCGGCGCTCGACGGTGCAGCGGGCGGCATGTCGGATGCTTTGATCCAGCTTCCTGGATCACCAGGGCGAGATACGAAACTGCGTCTCGAATCGCGGCCGGTCATCGGGAGATCCTCCCGATTTCTGTGGCGAGCGCTGCGATCTCGCGCGCGGCTGGACAGGTCATGTCGACGTCGGAAACGAGCCGGCTGGTGCGCGCGGTATCGGCGAAAGCGACACGCTGACCGATCGTGGCGGCGAGGACCGGCGGGTCGTGATCGGCTAATGTCTCGGCGGTCTCACGGGCGATGATCGTGCGCGGGTCGCATCGATTGAGCACGAAATGAGCGGCGAGCTGCGGCCGAAAGATGCGTGCTTCCTCGATCAGCTTCAGTATTTCGCCGGAAGCCCATCCGTCGAAGGGCGACGGCTGAACCGGGATCAGGACAAGATCGGCGGTGAGCAGCGCCGAGCGCATCAATCCCGCGACGCGCGGCGGGCCATCGATGATGATATGATCGGCATCGCGGGCCATCTCGGGCGCTTCGCGATGGAGCGTGTCGCGCGCGAGCCCAACGACACCGAAGAGACGTTGAAGACCTTCGTGAGTTCTTTGTTCCGACCGGTCGAGAGCCGAGCCTTGCGGGTCGGAATCAATGAGGATGACACGCTGCCCCCGGCGCGCCCATTCGCCCGCGAGATGGAGCGCCAACGTCGTCTTGCCGACGCCACCCTTCTGATTGAGAAGCGCGACGATCATGACGCGCCTCCTCGCTTCGAAGAGAAGGGGAGTTCGGATATCGCCGAAGAATCGGATTGAGAGGAAGAAGCGGCTTTACGGAAAGACGTGCGCTGACTTTGACCCTGACCGCGTCGCCATTCCTTCCCGGGATGCTGCGGTTCGGGATCGTTTTCCTCGGTGGCAGCGGCAGTAAAGTTAGATTCTCTGTTAGATTCTAAGTTAGGGGAGCGATTTTCGTTGCTTCGTCCGTGACTTAGATGCGATTTCGGTTCCTGATAGCACGAGGGTCGGGTTCCCGATGGCACGATAGTGCCGGTTCCCGATAGCACGAACATTTCCACAGGTTGTCCACAGGGCATCGGCTCGAAGGCGAGCAACGCGCGGCCACCTGCTTCGACTTCAAGGAACAGGGTGTATCCAGGGAGCGGCTGGCGGCGGACGATGTCGCGCAGTTCGAACGCGAATTGTTTGAAGGGCGAAAGACTGCCAGACTTCAGATGGAGATGATGGAAATCGAAGCGCCAACCGGAGCGCTGTCTGCCGCCGTGCTTACGAACGATGCGATAGAGCCAGCGCTCCAATCCGCCCGTCAGTGCGAAATAGGCTCGGTCGATTGTAAGGACGAGCGCATCGTCGAGTACAGCGCGGTAGAACCAATCGGGCACGATCAATTCGAGGCCGCAGGGATGGCCATGGCCGTCGGCGCGCTCGGTCCATTCGTTGATCCAGGAAAAGCGGTGCATCCGCCGCTCGGTCGGCTGGCGGAGCGATGTCGCGACCGTCGTCGACTGTAATCGGTCAAGAGCAGCCTTCAGCCGCTGATAGTCACGAAGCGACGTGCCGCGGCCGATGAAAGTCAGGATCTCGTAGGGTGTTGCCGCCATCAGACGTGACGTGCGCAGGGCGGAATTGCGCGCCTGGACGATTTGTGAAGCGGCCCAGATCAGAACATCGGCGTCCCAGATCGTCGCCATTCCGTGCTCGGGGACGGCTTCGACGCGGATCGCGATATCGCCCGCGCGAAAATCGATCGGTGTCGTACGGTGGGATTTGGCGAGACTGAAGAAAGGATAGGCCATGAGGTCCTGGGCGTCGCGCGGTGCCAGATCGCCGGGGAGCGCGCGAAAGAGTTCGAGCTGCTCGCGTTCCGATCGTGTGCGATGTCGCATCGACATGGGGGAGCCGCCAGGAGCCGATCAGCGGCGCGGCTGATGAGCATGGGCTGGCGAGACAGCGTGATGGCGCTTAGCAGGAAGCACCTGACCGATGCCCGGATCGGAGGTCGAAGCCTTGATGCCGAGTTCAGCCCAGGCCTGCAGGTCTTCGAGTCGATAGACGACGCGCCCGCCGAGCTTCGAATAGCGCGGGCCGGTCCCGTAGGTGCGATGCTTCTCGAGGGTTCGGCCCGAAAGGCCGAGGAAGCGCGCTGCCTCGGGCGTGCGCAGATAGCGCGGCGGAAATTGGGTCGTTGCGGGGGACATGATCGAGCCTCTGTGATGCCAGGGAAAGCCACCGGAAATTGGCGGCTGCTGGCGATCACGGTGGCGGAGAAAGACCGGCAAGGGGGATGGCGAAGATGACGGGTGCCGAATTCGCCACCCCCTGTCCCAACCGCCGGCGGTTCATACGAGGTTCCGCCGGCGCAACAAGTCGCGGTAACCGCCCCGCATGAAGGCCACGCCATTACGGACAAGGCGGATCGTGGCATCTCGAACGGATGCGGTCTTCCATGGCTCGGCGGCGACACGCGCAGGACCGAACAGGATCTCTGCGATGGCGCGATAGGTCGCCCCATTCAAGTGGCCGTCGAGCGCTTGCAGCACGCGCACCACGCGCGGGCTCTTCTCCCGGCTTCTCGGCCCGGCACGTGCTTGTGCGCCTTCCATGTGACGCCAAAAGCGCAAGGCCGCCTCGGTTCGCTGAGGCGTCAATTCATTGAGTGGGATGACGGCCGCGATGGTGCCGCCCTCGGCGGGTGGATCGGGCAGCCAGAGCTGATATGCTTCTCCGCCTATGCGGATGATGAGATGCTCTCCGTCGTCAGCAGCGCGACGTGTGAGTACGTCCGCCCATTCGGCCGGCGCGAATCTCAGGGCTTCGATGTTAGCCGGGGCTGCCGCGAGGATTACGGCGTTTGCGTTGAGTTCCGGGAGCCAGAAGACATTTGTTTCGTCGGCCCTCAGCGCGGGGTCGCTCAGGAAATCGCAACCCCCATCGCCTTCCCAGACCTTCATCCGAAACAACCTCGGCCCGGTCATTCGAAAAATCGGCACGATAGTCCGGGTTCCGGCGTAGAAACTCCCAAGCAAAATCAGACGAGTTCAAGTCTCTCGTATAATCATATGCGGTTGGCGACCGCCAATCCTCTTTCGGCATCAGCTTCGTCTCCTATGTGGCGCTACGCGCGCACTGTGAGAAAAGCATGGCCAATGAAATCTAAACGAAGAGAGCGCCTTACGGCATTAAGTAATGCCGTAAAAGTGGGTCTGTGCTTCTCAGGATTGCCACAAATCCGATGTCACGCTTTTGGGCGAATCAGCCACGCCGCAGCAGATCACGATAGCCATGCTCGCTGAGCCATCGTGCGCGCGCGAGATGCGAATCATGCGTGTGCTTCGCGCGAGCTGGTTCGCGGGCGGGGTCGATGCCGAGCACAATGTGGGTGACTTCCTCCCATGCCGCACCTTCGGCGGCGGCGTCGAGAAGCCGCAGATAGATCGGAAGATGCGCGCGATCGTAGTCGGTCAATTGCGCGTCGGACGGCGCTTCTTCAGCGATGGACTGCGTTTGGGCGGGGCTCACGGTTTTGTTGTTCCTTCGGCGGTGCCGCGAGAATTGGCATATTAATCGACAAATCTTTCGAGAATCCGACGAAACAGACTGAGAGACGTAAATACATACTATAGTGGATACACCTCGCGGTGTGTAGCCGTCCAGCCTGTCCGCATGGACATGCGGCGATTGGTTGGACGGAATGTGAGACGCATCAGGCTCGAAAAGGGCCTGACCCAGGAGCAATTCTCCGAGTGCTCCGGCTTCACCCAGCAATATTTGAGCGATCTCGAACGCGGGCGCCGCAATCCGACGGTCGTAACCCTATTCGAATTGTCGCAGGCGCTCGGCGTCGAGCCAGTTGCGCTGATTTCGCCTGATGAAGAGGCGCTGGCGGATGGCGCTCGACGCGGGAAGTCCAAAAAGAATTGATGCACCCGCAAAACCGGATAGGCACGGAGACGTAAATACGCCTAACCGTGATCACGCCCTCCAGCAATCGATTTCCCGACAGTGGCGCGTGGACGAGCGGCAGGCTTTGGCGCAAAGGCTCGAACGACGGGCACCGAGCCTTGATGTGGCAGAAGAGCCCCGCCCGGTTTCCCGAGCGGGGCATCGGAGCGTGCGGCTCACTCGCCGTTGGCCTTGCGGCCGCGCGACCAGATGAGGGTGAAACCCTCGCCGTCCTCGTCGTCGAAGAGGTTGGCGTAGATCGGCGCGTTGAAGCTCGGATCGTCCAGCTTGACCGAGAGGTAGTCGCGGCCCTCGTTGGAGCGCTTCGACCAGGCGGCCCCGATCTCGGCCCGGCCCACATAGACCCGGTGACTGGGGGCGTTGTCGTTGGAGCGGTTGGTCTCGGCGACGATGCGGACGCCCTTGGTCTGAAGGCTCAGGGTAACGATCTCGCCCTGGAAGTCGCTGCCGACCTTCTTGAAAGAACCGATGTTAGCCATGTCACTTCTCCTTGCTGTTTTCGAGCCCGCGACCACCGCGGCCTCGATGGCGATCGAGAGGCCGAGGATGATCGACGACGCACCCGCAGCTCGGGGTCCCCATCGCGCCTGCGCGATGGGGTGAGCCGGGCCGGAGCGCAGCGGAGGATGACGGCGGAGAGACTTTCTTGCCTCGCGAGGAATGGGCGGGCTGGGGTCCCCGCGCGACTTGTCGCGTGGGGTGGTCCCCCAGGGGAAGAAAGTCGACCCGACGGCGTTGCGGCTCTGGCGATCGAGGCGCAGCCGGTCTTCGGCCAGATCACGCCAAGGAGAGGCCAGGTGCTCGCGTGCGCTGAACAGCATCCTCGGGAGAAGACGTGGCGGATGTCGGGTGTCCCGCACAAGATGTCGGTGAGTTCGGGCGTAGAGAAAGAAGGCATAGCGTAGGAAAAGGCGAAATCGCTCGCCGCTGAATCACCGCATGACGACCTCTGCCGTGTGGGGCTACGGGCCGGCCTATGAGCGAGACGGCATCGGCGAAGCGCGGTTCCGAAGGAGGGCTCTGCTACCGATTCAAGCACACGCTCCAGCCATCGCCCGATCATCCGGGCGACCTCAATCAAACGAGGAGGGCGAGACCTATCCTTGATGCGTGGCGCCGGTCAAAACTGGCTGAGGCTCGTTCCGCGACGCCCCGCCGGACCGCAGCGGGAGGGGCTCCGCGAAGACAGTCATGCGCGCCCAAGCCGTGCCGCCGATGAAGATCGCGCCGATCCAGGCAAAGACCTCGCGCCAGACGAGCGACGGTACACCGATCTGTGACAGGCCGAGGACCGCGTGATAGCCGGCAATCGCCGCCGGAACGGCGAAGGCGGCCGCGATGACGGCACGAAGGACCAATGGGCGAACGACCGCGAAGGCGATCTGGCCGACAGCGAGAGTGAGCGCGCCGGCGACGACGCCGACGAGCAACGCGCCAATGACGCCCGCTCCGCTGTGAAACGCCGCCATGCCGGCCGTCAGTCCAACGAAGAACGGCAAGGCGTAGACAGCAAGGGTGAAGATCAGCCAACAGAACAGGCCGATCCCGAACATGCTGAGGATGAGTCCGATGACAAGCATGGTGGCAGCCTCCGCGACAAAAGATGTGACGGTCGCGCCTTCCACCACCACCGCGGCGCGATGCAAAGTATAGCCAACCGCGAGCGGCGATGGGAGGGGTAATCCCTCCTCGCCGACTCCTGCAGCGACCGCGGGCGTCCGACGGGCCCCGGTGCGGAGAGGCCGAGACGATGCCCAAGTGTGTGGAAAAGAGTGACTTCCCGGTGTCGCGGATCCAGCGCTATTTGGAACCGAGCCCGATCGTGCTTGTGTCATGGGCGCTTGATGACAGGCGCAACATCATCGGGTAACGGCGGCGCTCACGCGCCGCCCTCGCCGAATTTCCAGACCGGGATGCCGAGCTTCTTCGCCTTGTCGGCGAGGTTGCCCTGGATCCCGGTGCCCGGGAACACCATGACGCCGATCGGCAGCACCTCGAGCATCGCGTCGTTGCGTTTGAAGGGTGCAGCCTTCGCGTGCTTCGTCCAGTCGGGCTTGAAGGCAATCTGCGGCACCTTGCGGTTCGTCGCCCATTTCGCGGCGATCAGCTCGGCGCCCTTCGGCGATCCGCCATGCAGCAGCACCATGTCGGGATGCTTGGCGTGGACCCTGTCGAGCCGGTCCCAAATCAGGCGATGGTCGTTGAAGTCGAGTCCGCCGGTGAAGGCGATTTTCGGGCCTACCGGCAGCAAAACCTCGGTCTCTGCGCGACGCTTGGCGGTAAGGAAGTCGCGGCTGTCGATCATCGCGGCAGTGAGCGCGCGATGGTTGACGAGCGATCCGGAGCGCGGACGCCATGCCGATCCGGTGTGAACCTCGAAGCGATCGGCAGCCTGGTCGCGGAAGAGCTCCATGCTGTTGCGGCGTTCGATCAGTGTGATGCCTTCGGCGGTAAGCCGCTCGAGTTCGACCGATCGAACCTCCGAGCCGTTCTGCTCCCGCTGACTCTTCTGCTGCGCCTGCTCGTTATCGTCGAGCTCGCGTTCGATGCGATGGGCCGCGCGGTGGAACAGGTTGACCGTCGACCAAAGCAGGTCCTCGAGGTCGGGTTCGAGACGTGTGTCGCTCAGGGTCGAGACCAGGGCGTCGAAGATGTCGGCGACGGCGCCTGCGACGGCATCGCCTTCGGGAAGAGGCCTCGGATCGGGCTCGTCGTGGAAGGGACGGAAGCCATAGAGCTGAAGCTCGTTGAGGACGTGATCGGTCGGGGATGAGCTATGCGGCGGTTCGAATTCGGTGTCGTCGTGATCGCTCGCCATGGTGAGCTCCTTTGGCGGATCGGCCGCGCCCATCGCGGCCTTCGTGGCGATCACCAGACGGCGGGCGGAACGGACCTGCACCCGCAGCGAAGCGGAGGGCCGGAGCGCCAGCGGAGGACGGCGGAGCGCGGCTATTTTGCTTCGCGCTGCAAAGGCGCGTTAGCGCCGGCGGAAAATAGCCGGGCGCAGCCATTGCCGGGCCGGGCCGCCTGCCGTCCGATCGCCCTCTAGAAGGCCAGGGCGCGACTCTGTTCGGCGGGCTGGGCCTCGCCCGACCGGCCGTGACGATGCCCGAACCGCCGACGCTCATCCCGTCTCGGCGGTCGCCCACAGCATGAAGCGGACTACGTCCTGGGGAGCGAGTTGGGTGCGCAAGGCCGCCCGAAACTCGTCGATGCCGAGCGTGCGCAGATCCTCGTTGAAATCGCCCAGTCGTGGCGATAGCGTGAGCGTCTCGATGCCGACCGCCTCTGCGCGCTGGGTCAGGCTGGTCACCGCCGCGTCGCCAGCCAAATCCACGTCGCGGGCGATGTAGAGCCGGCGCAGCGTCAGAGGGAGCAGAATGGCGGCGAGGTGATTGGCCGAAAGCGCCGCGGCCATCGGCAAGGTCGGGAGCACGCAACGTAGCGACAGCATGGTCTCGATGCCCTCGCCGGCCGCAAGCACATCGTTCGCCACACCGAAGCGAACCGCGTTGCCGAGAAGATCGCCCATCGCGCGTCGCGGCGTGTCGATCGGCGCCTTGCCGCATCCCGACGGATCGAGCCAAGTGCGGTGTGCGCCGGTGATCCGGCCGTCGAGATCGGTGACGCAGGCGATCATTGCCGGCCAGGTCTCGGTCGGCGCGTCCTCGTCGGGACGATAGTAGCAGCGCAGGTGGAAGCGCAGGCTGCCCGCTTCGTGCAAAGCCGTAATGCCGCGATTGCGCAAATACGCTTCCACGAGAGTCCGGGCGATCGGCTGCGACATGGCGAAGAGCCGCCGCGCCGCCTCGGGCGATCCCGTCTGGACAGGCGACCGATTGGATTTCCGCGCCGGCTCCGGGTCAGAGCGGGGCAGGCTGAGGAAGCGCCGTGCTTCGTCGGCGACGTCGTGGAAGTCGAGCAGGCCACAGCTTTCGCGGATGACGTCGAGCAGATCGCCATGCTCGCCGGTGGCCGCGTCGGTCCATTTGCCGGCGGCGCCGCGCCCAGATTCCGGCCCCCTGAGCCGGACGAACATCGAACGGCCCGGTGCGTTGCGCACGTCGCCGACGAGCCAATAATGCCCCTCGCGTCTGCCATTGGAGAGATAATAGCGGCACACCGCGTCGGCCTCTCGCGCGAGACGGTGCGCCAGTTCAGAAGCATCGCGCGGCATCACGCGGCCTCCCGCTCGCCGATGCGTTCGATCGCATAGTGCTCGAGGACCTTCGCGAGCACCCTGACGCCACTCGCATCGGTGGGCACGAACATCCGCAACTTCCAGGAGATGATCTGGTGGAAGAGCCCGTAGGCCTTCAGCCGGTCGCGCATGGTGTCGGTGAAGCCGGACAGCTCGATGCGATTCGCGCCCATGACGCGGACGCGGCGGAGCTGGAGGCCTTCGGCGAGATCGAGGATAGTGCGGCCATCCATCAGCGCGGCGAAGGCGTCCTCGGGTGTGAGCGTCGGTGCGCTCGCCGCCAGCGCAGTCGCGACCCAGGCAGGCGAGACTTTGCGGCCGATGATGCGTTCGCCGGCATCGGTCTGAAGCCGATAGACGCGCGTCGATTTGTCCGGCAGCCGCTTCCAGATCGGCAGGAGCAATCCGGCGACGATATGGATCGTGCTGTCGGTGAACTCGGGCACCTCGGCAAGCTCGCGTTGCCAGGCGGCGGCGAAGACGTCGCGATCCGCTTCGACCCAATTGCTCTCGGCCATCGTCTTCAGAGGTATGCCGTGGCTGTCCATCGGCCGGATCAGCCGCACACGCCGTTCGATCTCGCCGTCATCGAGCATCAGGCTCGGCGCTGGGACTTGCACGGCCGTGCGGCCAGAGCGTTCGTTGACGAGCAGCACGGCGCGCGGATCGGAAAGCCGATCCAGGGCCTCGTCCAACGTCACCGGGCGATTGCGCTCGCGCTGCGCGACGGTGAGGAGCCGCGTCTCGGCGCTGGTGCCGGGATGGGTATAGATCGTGCGGCGTTCGGTGACGACGAAGCTCTCGGCTTGCAGCGTCTCGAGCCCGAGATCGTAAGTGCCCGATGCCATGGCGCCTTCGATGCGCGCGGCGAGCAATTGCTCGAATGCGGTGAACAACACGTTCTGCAGGTCGATGGTCAGCGCCAGCATACGGTTGAGGAAGGTAGTGATCGGCGGCAACTCGTCCTTGATGCCGTTGGCGTCCATCAGCTTGAGGCCGGTTGCGTCCTCAAAGGCTTGCAGCGAACAGCCTTCCACTTTGCCTTTGACCAGAAGCAGATAGAGCTGGCGAAGGGCGTCGCGTGCGTAATGGCTTTCGAGATTGTCTTCCGGCCGGAACAAGCCTTGCCCGCCGGTCTGGCGCTGTCCGCGGGTGATCGCTCCGAGCGTGTCGAGACGTCGCGCGATGGTGCTGAGAAAGCGCTTCTCCGCTTTCACATTGGTGGCGATCGGCCGGAACAAGGGCGGCTGCGCCTGATTGGTGCGATTGGTGCGGCCGAGGCCCTGGATTGCCGCGTCGGCTTTCCAGCCGGGTTCGAGCAGATAATGGACGCGCAACCGCCGGTTCTTCGCCGACAGCTCGGCGTGATAGGAACGCCCGGTGCCGCCCGCGTCCGAAAAGACAAGGATGCGCTTGGCGTCATCCATAAAGGCGGCGGTCTCGGCGAGATTGGCCGAGCCGGCGCGGTTCTCGACCATGAGCCGATTGCTTTTACGGACAACGCGCCGCGAGCGTCCGGTCACTTCGGCCACCAGGTCGGTGCCGAAGCGCTGCACGATCTGATCGAGGGCACCTGGCACGGGCGGCAGCGAGGCGAGCTTCTCGATCAGGCGATCGCGCCGCGCGACGGCCTCACGGCTTTCAACCGGCTGGCCGTCGCGAATAACGGGGCGCGAGCAGAGATTGCCCTCCTCGTCGGTGAAGGGCTCGTAGAGCTGCACCGGGAACGAGTGCGCGAGATAGTCGAGGACATATTCGCGCGGCGTGATATCGACCTGGACGTCGTTCCAGTCCTCGGTCGGAATCTCGGCGAGGCGGCGCTCCATCAGGGCCTCGCCCGTCGAGACGATCTGCACGACGGCCGCGTGACCGGCCTCGAGATCGCTCTCGATCGCGCGGATCAGCGAGGGCGTCTTCATGCTGGTCAGAAGATGCCCGAAGAAGCGCTGCTTGGCGGACTCGAAGGCGGAGCGTGCGGCGGATTTCGCCTGCGCGTTGAGCGTGCCGGACTCGCCGGTGATATTCGCGGCGCGCATCGCCGCGTCGAGATTGTTGTGGATGATCGCGAACGCGCCGGCGTAAGCATCGTAAATGCGGATCTGCTCGTCGGTGAGCTGATGCTCGACGAGCTCGTATTCGACGCCCTCATAGGAAAGCGAGCGCGCCGCGTAGACGCCAAGCGCCTTCAGATCGCGCGCCAGCACTTCCATCGCCGCGACGCCGCCCGCTTCGATCGCCTCGACGAATTCGGCGCGGGTGGCGAAGGGAAAGTCCACGCCGCCCCAGAGGCCGAGCCGCTGCGCATAGGCGAGATTATGCACGGTCGTAGCGCCGGTGGCGGAGACATACGCCACACGGGCGTTCGGCAAGGCGTGCTGGAGCCTGAGCCCCGCGCGTCCCTGCTGCGAGGCGGCCTGGTCGCCGCGTTCGCCTTTGCCGCCGGCCGCGTTCTGCATGGCATGGCTTTCGTCGAAGACGATCACGCCGTCGAAACCGGCGCCGAGCCAGTCGACGATCTGCCGGACGCGCGAAAGCTTCTCGCCGCGCTCCTCCGTGCGCAACGTCGCGTAAGTGGTGAAGAGGACGCCTTCCGCGAGCCGGATCGGCGTGCCCTGGCGGAAACGCGACAGCGGCGTGACGAGCAGGCGCTCCATGCCGAGCGCCGACCAGTCGCGCTGCGCGTCTTCGATCAGCTTGTCGGATTTTGAAACCCAGAGGGCGCGGCGGCGACCTTTCAGCCAATTGTCGAGCAGGATGCCGGCGACCTGGCGGCCCTTGCCCGCGCCGGTGCCGTCGCCGAGGAACCAGCCACGGCGAAAGCGCATGGCGTTCGTGGCGTCGTCGGGCGCGGCGGTTACGACATCGAAAGTCGCATCGACCGTCCACGATCCGGCGAGGAAGCCGGCATGCGCCTCGCCGGCATAGATGACCGATTCCAGCTGCGCGTCCGACAGCAAGCCATTCGCCACGACGTGCGGCGGCAGGTGCGGCCGATAGGATGGCTTCGGCGGGGCGACCGAAGCCATCGCCGCCGATTGCAAGAGCTTGGTGGGGTGGGGCTGCGCTCCGGGAATGCGGATCGACTGCAATCCGTATTCCTCGTAAAGCGCATCGGTGAGCCGCGCGCCTTCCGCGGGTCCGGAGTCGATGGTGGTGTAGTCGAGCTCGACAGCCGCCGGCTCGCTGATTTCTCGAGCCGACAAGGCACCCGGCGCCAAAGTGCGGGCAATTCGGGCATTAACTTCGCGCGGATGAACCTTGCGGCCATCAGCCGGACGGGCGATCGCGACGACGGGCGCAGCCAGCGGCAGCCTCGGCGGGACCTGTTCGCTCACCCATGCAAGCAGCGTGGCGACGTCCGGCGCTACGCCCGGCGAGGCCGGGAACATGCTCGCATCGGCAGCAGGCTGCTTGTCGATGACCAGGAGCCGCGTGTCGATGGTGGTGCCATGCTTCGCATAGACGGAGCCGTCGACGGCGGCGGAGAAGAGAATGCGGCCGCAGCCTTGCAGGCGAACGAAAGCGTCGGTCCAGGCTGGATTGCCGGGCGCGAAGCTCGCTCCTGTGATCGCAACGAGACGGCCGCCGTCGCTTAGCCTTGCGAGCGCGGAAGCGATGTGGCGAAACGCGGCGTCGGCCATGCGGCGATCGACATTTGCGAGAGCCGAGAATGGCGGGTTCATCAAAACCACGCTCGGCACGATCGCGGCATCGAGATGGTCGTCGATCTGCGCCGCATCGAAGCGGGTCACAGCAGCGTCCGGGAAAAGCCGCTCAAGCAGCGCGCCGCGAGTCTCGGCAAGCTCGTTAAGCACGAGCGAGCCGCCGGCGATCTCGGCGAGGATGGCGAGCAGCCCGGTGCCGGCCGAGGGTTCCAGAACGCGATCGGCCGCCGTGATGGCCGCCGCGGCGGAGACCGCGAGGCCAAGCGGGACCGGCGTCGAGAACTGCTGGAGCGCCTGGCTCTCCTCGGAGCGCCGCGTGTGGGTGGGGAGAAGGCCCGCGATCTTCGCGAGCATCGGCAGTGCGGCGGCCGGAGAGCCGGCTTTACGGAGAAGCACTTTGCCGTATTTGCGGAGGAACAGCACCGTCGCCGCCTCGCAGGCGTCGTAGGCGGTTTTCCAATCCCAGGCGCCGGTCGCATCGGAGGCGCCGAAGGCCGCCTCCATCGCGGTGCGCAGGATGCCGGCGTCGATGCGGCGACCACATTCGAGATCGGGAAGGAGAAGCCGCGCGGCCTGGGCGATGGCGGCGGATGCAGGCGCGAGCGATGGCGCGGCCGGGCGGGCGGCCGCGGAGCTGGAAGTACTCGTCATGAAGGAAACCTCGGGAGAGCGGATGGGGACGAGCTGCCGGGCGCTCTCTCTCGACCCGACCGGCTCAAACCCGTCCCGGCCGGCCTCTCGCTCTCTTCACGCCGCGGCCTTCACGGCGCGCCACCACGTGATCCGCGCGTCGCGCGTGGCGTTCGCGAGCCGCAGCAGCAGATCGCCGTAGCAGGGCCGCGGCGCGCAGAAGCAGACGAGATCGCGGCCGCGAAGCTCGTCGAGTGCGCGCAAGAGAGGATGCTGATTGGCAAGCCAGCACTCGTGCTGCGCGACCACCGCCGCGCGGCCCCCGTCGGGGCCGATCCGGAACGGATTGCCCCACTTGCTGCCGCGGCCGATGTAGACGGCGCCCGCCGGTACGCCTGCATGATGCTTGTTGAGAACCCTGCACATCGCGTTGGCCTCCTGATCCTTAAGCGACGGGCTGGCGATAGAGCGCGGTTCAGGGTTCGCGGGTCACGCATCGGATGTTCGACGATGCGGGAACGGCTCGTCCGTTGACCCGGGAGCCGCCGCGCTCAGACGGGCCAAGGAGCGGCGGGATCAGGAGGCCGATGGGTCGGCCGAGGGTTCGGACGGCGGCAGATAGGCGTCGAACGGGTTGCCGTCGGCGAGATGGCCGAAGGGCGTGAACAGGAAATCCGTTCCATCGCGGCCGACCGCACAAATCACGTAGCGCGGTTCGCGGGTCACGGCGTCGATGCACTCCATAAGCGCGAGATTACTATCTGCTGCCGCGCGGAGCAGTGTCCGAAAGTTTGCGCGCGCGTGGTCGGGGATGCTCATCGCCGACCTCGTTTCCCGCGAGGTGGTGCGAGGGTTCGGGCCAGCCAGCCGTTCGTGTCGGTCCAGGAGACGGTCTCGCCGGTCGCGAGATCGAGCACATGCGCGCCGCCGCCGAAGGCGTTGACGCGCGGCCGCGAGCAGGTGTTCGCCCATTGGAGGCCCCAGCGGCCGGTCAGGCCGAAAGCCTCCGCGCAGCGCTGGACGAGAAGGATCACCTGCTGGGGATCGCCGGTCACCTCGTCGCGGATCCAGAGGGTCGTGCCGCCGTGCTCCGGCTGGATCGACAGCAGGAAGCCATCGGAGGGCACGTCCTCCCGCGCGGTTTCCTCCGTGAAGGCTTGGTAGAGCTCGAGGGCGCGCGCTGCATTGTCGGGCGTGCCGACATCGAGCACGCACGAGAAGTGCGTGAAGAAATCAGCCATGTCGGTCTCCAGAAATGAAAAGCCCGGCGCGTGGCCGGGCTCCGGGTTATTGAGGAGATGCGGTGGTCAGGCAGGCGAGACGTCGTGGATACGGTCGTCATCGAATTCGACGGACTCGATCACGGCCTGTCGGCTGTCGGGCGTGATCCGGTCGATAAAGGCGATGATGCCTTTTCGCCGCTCCTCAATGTCGATGTGTTCGGGATAGGCGCCCGACTCCATCGCCGTCTTCGCCGCTGCCTTGGCTTGCTCGATCGCATCGGCATCGGATTCGGCTTCGACCGTGAAACCATCATAGGCGCGCAGCCAGAAGCCGATCTTGACGATGTATTCGCTCATGGCTCGCCTCCCGCGATTTCCGCATCGGGGGCGCCGGCGAGGATCGCCTCGGCTTTGGCGATCGCGGCGTCGGCGCGTTTGCGCCAGAACGGCGCCTCCGGCGTGTGCGCCAAAACCTTCAGAATGCCGAGCAGGGTTTCGTAGTGATCGGCCTTTCGCTGAAGCATCTCGCCGAACTGCGAAGGGAGGGCTAGCGCGGCGATGCGATAGGCGGTGTCCTCGCCTGGCCAGGCCCCGGTGACGTAGGTCTCGCCGGAGGATTCGTAGTCTTCCTTCTGTTCGGACCAGTCGTCGTCGGTGACGGCGAGCCGGCAGGCTTCTTCGAGCGTCTCGGCTTCGTAGCTACGCTGTCGATAGACCGGAAGCCGATAGGTGGTTTCGATGGTGAAGCGGGGCATGATGACCTCCTTAAAAATGCAAAAAGCCCGGCGGGACCGGGCTCGGGTGGACCATGGGGAAGCGATGGGCGTCAGAGACGCCAGGTTCGAACGAGGCGTTGCGCCTCTTGGTGATGCGCGAGCATCTCGCGATAGAAGCGATGCCGTGCTTTTCGCCACGCCGGGTCCCGGCGCGCGAGCGCGGTCAGCTTCCTGGCGGCGGCGCGAACGACGGTGCGCCAGCCGTCATGGACGGTGACGTTGAGGCGTAGATAGGTGCCGTACATGGTCAGGCGCCTGCCGTCGTTGCGGTCGCGGCGAATGGATCGACCTGCTTGTGGATTGGCTGCGCGCGACCCATCCATGGCTCTGGCCGGATGCAGCGCACCCAGTCGGCGAAACTCGGGATGAAGCCGAGATCCTCGACTACATGCTGTTCGCCGATCAGGCGCACCGGCACGATGCGACCCGTCGAGACCGCGACAGTCGTGCCAAAGAAGCGCTCCAGCATGAAGATGCCTTCGGCATGGTGGCGCAGAGCGCGATGACGAAAATCGGCGGTGATCGCCTTGGACTCGTCGAACCACTGATGCAGCGGCAGATAATCCTCCGCGACGCCGCCCCATTTCCTCACCGAGAAGAGCGCATGATGATAGCAATGTCCCATCGCGGCCTCCTCAGAACACGTGCTGCGAGTATTCGGACGCGGTGTAGCGTTCGTTGTAGTCGAGCGTGATCATCCGTTCGGCAACGTCGAACGTGAAATCGCCATAGGCGCCGTCGTTGTTTTCCCAGCCGCAGTGGGTTTGCTCGAGCAAGTCGTATGCGAGACGCTCAATCGCATCGGCGATGCTGACGGTGGAGCGACTGGGCTCTGGCTGGTCCCAGATCGCCTCGGCGAATTCGACTTCACCGGCGGGCATGGCGACGACCGCGTCGCCGGCTTTGGCCTCGATATTCTCGATCTGGCCGGAGTCGCCATATCCGTCGAAAGTGACGACGATGAGCGTGACGCCGGCGGCCGCGAGAGCATCGAACAATGCGGCCTGATTCTGGGGTTACAGCTTGGCATGCAGCCGATCCTGGGCCGCGCGCTTGGCGTCCCAATCGGAAGCTCCGCCGGTGCTGGTCGCGGTGTCGAAGGTGTCGATCATGATGGTCTCCTGAAACGACAGCGCCCGGCGCGATGGCCGGGCGTGCTGGGGATGGATGGAGATGTGAGCGGGACGGCTTTCGCCGCCCCGCTCGGAGCCGTCACTCGGCGGCGATCACGGCCGGCTCGTCGGATTCTTCGTCGCTGGTGCTTTCCTCGTCGTCGACGAGGAAGGCGGGCAGCGCTTCGGTGTCCTCACCGGTATTGCCATCGGTTGTGTCGGCAGGTTCGCTCTCCGGCGTGCGCAACGGTTCAGGGAGCCAGCCGGTGCCCTCGAGCAGCCGTTCGGCTTCCTTCGCCATCTCCGCCTTCTTCAGATGGTCGATGAGCTGCGCCGACTGCTCGCCCTTGGCCTCGCGCACCGCCTCGAGGATGCGGGGCTTCGTCACACGGCCGAGATAATTGTCGACCGTCGGCCGCCATCCGGCTTCGACCATGTCGAGTCCGACAGCGCGCGCGAGCTGGTCGGCCTGAACGAGCCGGCGCTGGACGCCATGGATGGACACGCCCGGACCGCCATAGCGGTCGCCCTTCTCGTAGAGCGCATTGACGCCGAAAGAGACGCAATGCGCCAGCAGAGCGGCACGGCTGGTGTCGTCGAGGACGGCGAGCCAGTCCCAGAGCTGGGCGTCATCCTTCGGCAGGTCGGCCTTCCAGGCCTCGTGCCGTTCCGCGACCGCCTTGGCGGGCGGGCTGTCCTTCAGGTCCGCCGGCTGGATCGAGAAGAGCACCTGGTGGACCGACGCTTCGAGGCAATTGCCTGACGCGGCGTGCTGGAAGGTGTCGAGGCAGAGCTTGTGCAGGAGCGCCGTCATCGCGACATGCGGGTTGTTCGCCACAGCCTCCCGCAGCGCCAGCGTCCGGTACGCGGTCAGTTCGCTCACCAGCCGGTCGGGGAGTGGCTTGATTGTGT
Organism: uncultured Alphaproteobacteria bacterium; assembly: GCA_963704745.1. GTDB lineage: Bacteria > Pseudomonadota > Alphaproteobacteria > Rhizobiales > Beijerinckiaceae > Methylovirgula. Next base: position 331,038 of record OY969936.1, on the reverse strand, counting down.
CGTCCTCGTCCTGCTCGGCTTCGGGCTGGCCGCCGATCGTGATGACGGCGCGCTGGACGGCGGGTGCCGACGGCTCACTGGCATCACCGTCGGCTTCTGGGCCGCCATCGATGTCCACGGTGGCTGGCGGCTCGTCTTCGGGGCGTACGTAGCCCCGATCGACAGAGAGCTTGCCATCCGAGTCGATGCAGACGAAGACGCCGGCGCGGGCGATTTCGGCGGGGTCGTAGCTGACCGGCCGATCCTCGAAGGCGGCGAGCGCCGTCTCGATTTCGCCAAGGCGCGCGTCCGCCTCGTCGGGCAGTTCGTCGGCGTTCTCGTATTCGGCTTCAAGTTTGGCGTACTCGGCGTGCAAGGCATCGATCGTTGCCTGCTCCTCGGCCGTGATGTCTGTTGGCGTCCCTTCGAGTTCGCGCAGACGATGGGTGTGGCCGAATGGGAAGTCGACATTCACCTCGATCCACTTCCAGCCTTCGGCGGCGATCTTCTCCGCTTCGGCCTTCAGCTTCTCGGCGACCAGGCCATCGAGCAGGCCGACATTTTCCAGCCAGCCGCCATCGTCCTGCTGAAAGAGATCGCGCATGACGATGCCGCCCGCCTGCTCATAGGCGTCGAGGCCGACGAACAGGGCGCGCTTGTCCGATGCGCGAATGGTGCGCTCCGTCAACATGCGGCGGATCTGATACGGCTCCTGGCTGTAGGAGCGCTGAAGCGCGTCCCAGACCTGCTCCTGACGCGTTTGATCGGTCGTCACCGTGAACGCCATAAGCTGTTCGAGCGACATGCCGTCTTCGGCATAGACGTCGAGCAGCTTCTCCGACACGGCCGCGAGACGCAGCCGCTGCTTCACCACGTTCACGCCGACGAAGAAGGCGGCGGCGATCTCTTCCTCGGACTGGCCCTTCCGGCGCAACGCCTGGAAGGCGCGGAACTGGTCGAGAGGATGGAGCGGAGCGCGGTGGACGTTCTCGGCCAACGAGTCTTCCTCGGCGGAGATGTCGACGCTGGGATCGCGCACGACGCAGGGCACCGGCGCGGTCTTGGCGAGACGCTTCTGTTTGACGAGGAGCTGGAGCGCCCGGTAGCGCCGCCCGCCGGCCGGGACCTCGAACATGCCGGTCTCGATGCCGTCGGCGTCGAGAACCGGACGGACGTTGAGGCCTTGCAGGAGCGTGCGTCGGGCGATGTCCTCGGCGAGCTCCTCGATCGAGACACCGGCCTTCACACGCCGGACGTTCGACTGGGACAGAACAAGCTTGTTGAAGGGGATGTCGCGCGACGACGACAGGGTGATCTTCTGAACGGCAGTAGCCATCGGAATGGTCTCCGCGACGGGCGCCGAAAGACTCTCTCTCGGCTGCCAACCCGTCACGAAGACCGGCGCAGCCCTCTTCCTCTGGAACGCCGCAGACCCGCCGAGCCGGAGATGCGCATGCGCACACATCCGGCTTTGCGTGACGGCTTGCCCATCACCGCAACGGAAGGGCATCACGCGGCCTCCCGCCCGTTCGCGGTGGAGGCCCGCGCGCCGTCCCCGGGAAGAAACGCAAGGAGGAAGTCTGCGGCCTTGCTCGCCTGCGAGGCCGCGCGGACGATGGCGCGATCGTCCTCGCGCAGAACTTCGAGCCAGGAGCCGATGTAGTCGGCGTGGCGCACCGTCGGCACGATGCCGAGCGAGGCGCAACAAAATGCGGCGTTCATCTCGGCCACTTATCCTGACAGTCAAGCTGAAATTAGAAGCGCCCGGTCGGGACGGACAGTCTCCTCTATACGATGCTCCTGGCCACGGCGCTCAAGCGTGTCGGGTCTCTGCATAAGGCGCCTGAGCGAATGCCATGTCCATTGAGCGAAGCCGCTCTTTGCCGCGGATTGTCAGGTCGGTGATCATGGCGAACTGCTCGCGGCTGTCTGCGACATAGGCTTTGATCTTGTAGTGCGTGCCCCAGGGCATTTCCGTGACGGCAATCTTCACGGGCGTCTCGGGCTTCCGGTAGCTGCTGATTTCGGTGGTTTCGGTCAAGACCTGAAGTGCTGCGGCGCCGTCATGATCTGGATGCAGGTAGAAATTCGTTACGCAAAGCAGGCTTTGCTGACCGCTGCTGGCATTGAACACGTTGGACGACCAGAGCCGTGCGTGGGGAATAATGACCTCGGTGTCGTCTGCCGTTACGATGTGCACGGCCCTGGTGCCGATGGTCTTCACCTCGCCATAAGCGCCATCGATTTCGATCCAGTCGCCCGGCTGGTAGGTGTTCTCAAGGATCGTTACAACCCCGGCAAACAGGCAACTGACATAATCCTTGAGCGCGAAAGCGAGCGCCAATCCCACGGTCGCGACCACCGCCACGAAATCCTCGAAGGTGGGCTCGACCAGCACCGGGATGATGATCGCGATCCCGCCGATCCAGATCAGCAATCGGCTCAGAGGCGCCATCCGCAGAATCCACAGGCGCCGGTGCGACGGCGCGCTCTCGGCGGTGCTGCGGACGATGCGGCGCACAGCGAGGATGAGTAAGCTGCAGCCGACGAGAACAGTCAGAGTGAGTGCCAGATGGCTCCAGGTCAGCTCACGCAGAAAGCCGAAATGCGTATTCGCTTGATTCATCGCACTGTCCCTTTGACGGATCCGACCGTTTGTGGACGAACTTATCGGAGTTGGCGAGATGAGTCAGTAAAGGATGCCCAGGATGCCGTAGGTTACCCCTTTGGTCTCTTGCCGAGAATCGAGTTGATCGATGTTCCCAAGCGATCGGCGAACGTGTCTTTGGGAGAGGCCTACTGGTAACGTCGTTCATCGTAGACCTCTCAACATAGGAATATTTGGATGCCGCCCGATCGCCGCTTGGCGCGGCATCGGGTGGCAGGAGCGGACTTTCAAATCCGGAGCGGCACCGGCTGCTGCGCGTGCATCCAATCGGCGGCGGCCTGCGCCTTGCTGGCCGCGGTAAAGATCGCGCGCGGATCGTCCTTCAGGACCTTGAGCCATGATGCGATATAAGCCGCATGCTCGGGGCGGGGTTCATGGGTCGTTCCGAGATCGGCCATTAGAAAGCTGCTTGTCAATTCGACGACGATCTCGTCCATGGCGTATTTCGCCGAACCGAAACGTCCGGTGAGATCGCGGTCGAGGCGATGCTTTGCTCCCGTGGCATGGGCCGTTTCATGACCGAGGCAGCTATAGAAGCTTGCAGAATTGACAAAGCGTTCGAAGGGAGGCATGAACACCGTGTCGATGTCGGGTCGATAGCAGGCTTGGTCGCCTCCGATGATGATCGGAATGTCGAGCGCGGCGAAGAACGCGTCGGCGCGTGCAACACGTTCGGTCTCAGGAAGGCGGGACAGATCTGGCTGGACATAACCGTCGACCTGGCTGGCGTTGAATACGCTATAGCCGCGAGCGAAGAATTGCGCTTGCCCTTCGCGTTCGTCGCCGTTGGATCGGTCGGCGCGATCGGACTCTGCGTTTTCGTGATCACCTTTGCGCGTCTCCTTCCAGAACACGACTGTCGTCGACTTCTCGCCCTTGCGGACCTGGCAGCCGAGCTGCGACCATTGCTGATATGTGCCCCATATGCCACTCGTGTAGGTGGAGCGGTAGGCTGCAACCCAGAGCGTCAGAATGTTGATGCCGCGGTAGCCCTTATCAGAAGCGACGTTCCGCGGCCGTGCAATGGTGCTGCCGTCGTGATGCCAAGGCATGCGCCATTCGCCGGCGCCATTCTCGATGGCGGCAAGGATCTCGGCGGTGATGCGAGTATAGATGTCGGTGCGGTTTAATACGGACATGACGTGATCTCCGTTGCACCGGGGCCAATCCCCGGGGGCGGAGCGGTCAAGCGCCGCGAAGAGCCGGCGCGCGCACCGTAAGGCCGGAACGAAGTGGAGGACGGCATCAGCCGTTGCGGGGGCCGGCGCGCGGCGCAACCGCTTGCGTCGAGCCATGCCGGGGAGGGACCGGTTGCGGAGCTTCGTCAGATCGGAGAGGATTGCGGCGGATCGGCGCTCACCGGTGTCGTGATTCCATCGAGAATGGCCTCGATGCGATCGAGGTCGCGGCGTAGCGCCGAGCGTTGAAGCGCGGACAGCCGCTTTTCGCGCAACAGGGTCCGGGCGTCGTCCGCGGCCTGCGCCCAGACCGGCTTATGGCGTTCGGTGATGCAGGCGTTGGGACAATGGGTCGGCTCGCACAGTGCGACGAATGGGGCCGAGCGGTCGGGTTCCTCAGCATGCTTGAGACAGAGGGCAGTCGAGGGATCGAAGAAGCAATCGGCCAGAACGCCGACATGCAATGTGCGGGCGAGGCTTGCGAGCATCGCGCGAAGCCTCGCTCGGTCCGCGATCATAGCCGGGAGCGGATCGAGCTCGTTAGCGGCCGCGTCCATAGCCTTGGCGATCCGGGGAGCTGCTGGACCGTGGAGCGGCTTTCCGGTACGTCGCTCATTGAAATAGACGAGGACATCATCGAGCTGGCCAAGGGCGCGCTGCGCCTCGACTTCGGCGCTGAACCCCGATTTGCTGGAGCCGGCATAGCCTTCGAAGGCAGCGACTGAGGCATGCTTGTATTGGATCATGCCGGCGATCGTTCCGAAGGGACGGTTGGCAATGTGCCAAGCGATAGTGCGACGGAACTGCCGCGTGGTGATCCGCCATGGCAGAGCGTCCGGGCCGGGTGGAATGATCGGTGCCCCATCGGTCCCGAACAGCAGGTTGAGGTGATCCCGGTAGGCATTGAGCTGGCGGACGATCTCCGCCGAAACATAGTCTTTTGAGCCGGCCCTGGATACGAGAACTGGCCAGAGCGTGTCGGTCCCTCGAGCCGCGGCCACGCGGGCCGAGAGACGTTCAAGAACTTCGATCGCCTCTGCGACCGGCGCGATTGTGATCCATTCCGCTGGTTCGCCGACGCTCTGCTTGCCTTTGTACGCAACCGAGCGCACGCGATGGCGCAAGATCAGGCCGTCTTCGCTGCGGGTGAGGGACAGGCAGCCTGAGCGCATGGCCTGCACTTCGCAGTCACGCATGCCGGTGAGGTAGGCGCAGACGAGATAGGCGGCAGCCTGCAGCATGCGCTCTTCGTGGAGCAGTGTCTTGACGTCGAAACGGGACCGCCACGGGTGGCCCGTATCCGGGTTGATGGAGATCCGCGAATCCATGCCGCCCACTTCGACACCGAGCTCGTTGATTGCGGCGGTGATCAAATCTGGCGCGCCTGTGGCGAGTTGGAGATGTGCTTTGGGTTCGGCGACAGCGTCGATACCGACGTGAAGATGGAGGAGATGCATGTTGACCGGCGGCGTGACCAGGCCGGTGCGTGCATCTTGACGAACTGCGCCGTTATGGGCGGTCGTCCAGATCGGCACGCCGCGTCTGTGCCATCGTCGGTCCTCGATGAATGCGACAAGGCGCTCGCAGTGCAGAGCACGTCGTTCTTTGCTTGACAACGCAGCATCATCGGCCCGAAGAGCTGCGCAGCGCATCTCGAGTTTGGTGAGTTCGTCGCGCGCGGCAAAAATATCCGGGCGAACGCAGTGATGTACTTGAGCGACCACGCGAGAAGAGGCGCGATAATCGGCTCCGGGATGCGCGGTGTGCGGTGAAGGCGAGCCCGCCCGCCTTCTTCGCCACCTTGAGCCAATCGATGCGCCGGAAGACGTCTTTTGCGGCTTCGCCGGCTTTGGTCAGTAAAGGACGCTTCTCGATGAGGCCGGTGACGATGCCTTCGATAAGCGCGATCTTCTCGTCCTCAAATCCTTGGAACCGCCAGCTGTTGAACTTGAGGCAGAGGGCCTTGCCTTCGCCGTCAAAGCCGGCCTCGATCATCTCCAGCACGCTGGACTTGCCGGCGCCCCAATCACCATGCACGCCAACGGTCACGGGCCGATCAGGCCGGTCGCGCAAGAGCTTCACGATTGTTGTCGCGATCGCCTCATTGTTGAGAAGATTGACGGAGGGATCTGTATGGTCGAGGAACTGTACCTTGACAAGTTAGTCCAACCGACGTACATTCCTCGCGAGGTGAAGGATGACTACGACAGCGAAACGCGAACACCGACTTCGCGAAGAGAGGCTGGGCTTTCGCGTCGACGAGCCGACGAAGGCCCTGATTGAACGCGCCGCGCAGCTTGAGAGGCGGAAGCTGACCGATTTCTGCATGACCGCTCTAACGGACGCCGCCCGACGCACCATCGCGGAGCACGAAACAATTGTGCTGTCGGAGCGCGATCGCACGGTCTTCTTCGACACCCTCGTCAACCCGCCGGCACCAAACGAGCGTCTCCAACGGGCGTTCGCGGAACATAAGCGCCGGGTCGTGCGGTGAATGGCGAAACGGCCATCTGCGGATCTACGGATTGTGCCGCTTGGCGAGGTGCACGACCGCTCCGGCTTTACCTGCAGCGTGGAAAGTCTGGATCACTATCTCAAGACCCAGGCCGGCCAGGATGTTCGTCGGAAGGCGAACGCCGTCTTCGTGCTGAGCCTCGAGGCCGAGCCGGAGCGTATCCTCGGCTATTACACGCTCTGCGCAATGGCGATCTCTCAGGGCGAAGTGCCAGAAGCGGCTCGGAAGCATGTCCCCCGCTACCCGCTCGTCAGTTGCACCCTGATCGGCCGGCTGGCGGTGGCGAAGGACAAACAGGGTCAACATCTCGGCTCGATCCTGCTTGCCGACGCGCTGCAGCGCGCATTCGAGAGCGCCAGCAGCGTCGGCTCTTCAATGGTGATAGTCGACGCGCTGGACGAGGCGGCAGCCGGCTTCTACGCGGCGCATGGCTTCGTGCGTCTACCGGACTCGTTGCGCCTCGTTCTGCCGATGCGTCAGGCAGGGGTGGGGTTTGAACGATGATGTCTTTGCATTCACCGACGATGCCGGGGAAGCGCTCGGGGAAGCAGAACCAAGGAGGTATCGGCCTTCGGGGAAGCATCCGCGTCCGCACCGACGACAAGCTATCCAGCGGGCTTGCGTACTCGCTGGAAGCGCTCGGCTGCGACAGAGTCGGGGCCATACCAATGCCAACGGCCGCCGCGCGCCCGCTGCAACCTGCTTCCCCCATGCTTCCCCGGTTTCGGAGACCGGGGCGGGGAAGCAAAAAACCGCCCCGAGCGACCGTTCTAAGATATTGATCTCCCCGGGAAATTTTGGAGCGGGCGAAGGGATTCGAACCCTCGACCCCAACCTTGGCAAGGTTGTGCTCTACCCCTGAGCTACACCCGCATCCGTGCGCGGCGCGCCGCGTCGGGGCTATATGGCGCAATCCGAAGCCGATTGCAACAAGGCTCGGACACGTGCCACTTTTCCTGGAAAAGCTTGTGGACTTTTCCGGCGCGGACATGCTCCAACGGCCCCGGGCGTTCGGCCGTGACAGAGGCGCGTTTCAGCGCCGCCGTTTCTGGCTGAACGTGATCAAAGTTCCTAAATGAGAGCATATTGGCGCAGCCGACGGCTCGCCCTTCCGCGGAAATGCCCCGTGACATATTTTTGCATGCTATAGGGCGGGCATCGGATCGCGATGGAAGAGGAGAGCCGCGAATGGCGCAACAGGCAGCTCGGGATGTCTCACCTGCAGGCGCGCGCGAAGGCGCCACGCCGATCATCAAGGAGACGACCACGGCGAGTTTCGGCGCCGACGTCCTGACCGAATCCGCGCATCAGCCGGTTCTGGTCGATTTCTGGGCGCCCTGGTGCGAGCCCTGCAAGCAATTGACGCCGGTTCTCGAAAAAGTCGTCAAGGCGGCCGGCGGCAAGGTCAAGCTCGTGAAGATGAACATCGACGACCATCCGCAGATTGCGGGACGGCTCGGGGTCCGTTCGATTCCGGCGATCATCGCCTTCCAAAAATCGCAGCCGGTCGACGGCTTCATGGGCGCGCTGCCGGAAAGCCAGATCCGCGGCTTCATCGAGCGTCTCGTCGGGCCGCTCGGCGACGGCGGCGATCAAATGGCCGAAGCCGAAGCCGCCCTCGCCAAGGGCGAAGCCGCGAGCGCCGCGGAGCTCTTCGCGGCAGCACTCGCCCAGGATCCGACCGATGCGGCGGCTCTCGGCGGACTCGTCAGGAGCCATGTCGCGATGGGGGACCTCGAGACGGCCAAGAATCTGCTGGCGCAGGTTCCACCGGCGGCGGTGCAGAGCGCCCCGATCGCCGCCGCCCGCGCGGCGCTCGAAAATGCGGTTCAGGCGGCCTCCGTCGGCGATCTGTCGGAACTCGCGGTCCTTCTCCTGTCGGAGCCGAACAATCACAAGGCGCGTCTCGGTCTCGCGCTCGCGCTCAATGCGCGAGGGCGGCGCGAAGAGGCGGCCGATGCGCTGCTCGAAATCGTCAAACGCGACCGCAGTTGGAACGATGACGGCGCCCGCCGGCAATTGGTGCAATTCTTCGAAGCCTGGGGCGGCATGGACCCAGCTACGATCGCGGCCCGCCGCAAACTCTCTTCGCTGCTGTTTTCCTGAACGGCGGATGCGCGCGCATGAGCTGGAAAAAGTGCGGAGATTTGGGCCACGATCAGGCGTCGGCACAAAGAGGTCGAGCCGCCGCTCGACATAGAGAACATGGAGCCTGTCGCCTCGGCAGGGTCTCGCGCCTCGTTGCGGAGCGGCTCCAGGCAAGGGCATGAACCGATGGCCATGAACAATCCCTACGGCGCGCCCGAAGAGGTGCCCAATGTGATCGCCGTCTTTCCGCTCACCGGCGCCCTGCTGCTGCCGCGTGGCGAGCTGCCGCTCAATATTTTCGAGCCGCGCTATCTCGCCATGGTCGATGATGCGATGAAGTCGCATCGCATCATCGGCATGATCCAGCCCGACGAGGGCGCGTCCGATCGCGGGACTCCGGGTCTGCTCAGCGTCGGCTGTGCCGGCCGCATCACCCAGATCGCGGAAACCGGCGATGGACGCTATGTCCTGACGCTCACGGGAATCTCCCGCTTCCGCATCGTCGAAGAAATCGCCGCGGCGACGCCCTACCGGCAATGCCGCGTCGATTTCTCCGCCTTTCACGCGGATTTCACTCCGAGAATGGGCGAAAACGCCGTCGACCGCGACAGCGTGCTGCGCACCTTGCGCGACTTCGCCGAGGCCAATCAGCTCCAGATCGACTGGACGAGCATTCATGAGGCGCCGAACGAGGCGCTCGTCAATGCGCTCGCGATGATGAGCCCCTATGGCCCCAGGGAGAAACAGGCGCTCCTCGAAGCGCCGGATTTGAAAGCCCGCGCGGAAGTTCTCGTCGCGATCACCGAAATCGAACTGGCGCGCGGCAAGAGCGCATCCTCGCCGCTGCAATGATCATCAACCGGAGCGCCATCATGCCCGAAAAAGAATTAAAGCCGGGGGTAAGCGAAGCTGCGGCCGAACCTTCGCGCATCGATCCGCGGCTGCTCGAAATCCTCGTCTGCCCAGTGACCAAGACGACTCTCGAATATGATGCGGCCCATCAGGAATTGATCTCCCGCGCCGCCAAGCTCGCCTATCCGATTCGCGACGGCATTCCGATCATGCTGCCGGAAGAGGCCCGTATTCTCGAAGAATGAACGGCCGATGCGACGGCAGATCCCGCCCGCCGCGCCGCAACCGCAGCCCCACTGGCAATTCGGAACGCTTCTTCCGGTTTGCAATTCCCAAAGCCCGACGGCTAGAGCGTTTTCTGATCGGATGGACTCATCCGATCAGAAAAGAAAACGCTCAAAATCAATAAAGTGGAGCATGTTCTTATCGAAAAAGTCGCGCAACTTTTTCGGAACATGCTCCAGCCGCATGGTTCCGGTTGAACCCGATCCCGGATGAACAATGTCCGACGCGTTCGATGGCCTGGTGCAAATCCTCGATCTCGAAAGGATCGAGTACAACATTTTCCGCGGCCATAGTCCGCAGGTCGGCTGGCAGCGCGTCTTCGGCGGTCTCGTCGTCGCCCAGGCGCTCGTCGCCGCCAGCCGCACGGTCCAAGGGCGCGCGCCGCATTCGCTGCATGGCTATTTCATGCTCCCTGGCGATCCCGCAGTGCCGATCGTCTATGAGGTCGATCGCATCCGCGACGGCGCCAGCTTCACCACGCGGCGCTGCAATGCGATCCAGCATGGACGGGCGATCTTTTCCCTCTCCGCCTCTTTCCAAGTCGCGGAAGCCGGACTCGAACATGCGCTGCCCATGCCGGAGGTGGCGAAGCCGGAGGATCTCGCGAGCGAGACAGAATTGCATGAGCGATATGCGCGTTTCCTGCCGGAGGCGATGCGCCGCTGGTTGGAGAGCACCAACCGCTTGGTCGAATTCCGGCCAGTCGATCCGTTGCGCTACCTGGGGCAGGGAGCGATGGCGCCCGCGCAATATGTGTGGCTGAAAGCGGCGAAGCGGCTTCCCGCCGATCAGGAGATCCACAACGCCGTGCTCGCCTATCTGTCCGACATGACCCTCCTCGACACCGCGCTTGTCGCCCACAAGCGCACGCTCTTCGATCCCGATCTGCAGGTCGCGAGCCTCGATCACGCGCTCTGGTTCCATCGGCCGTGCCGTGCCGATGAATGGCTGCTCTATGCGCAGGACAGCCCGAACACCGGCGGCGCCCGCGGCCTGACGCGCGGCCTGATTTACGCGCGAGACGGCCGCCTCGTCGCCTCCGTCGCACAGGAGGGGCTGATCCGCGTGAGGCCGGCGTCGCGCTGAGGCGGGCGCGGCCTGCACTGGCGCACAGCTTGCTTGGCGGATGAACCCGGAGAAACACGCTGTGGTACCCGCTGCCAGCTGCCCTTTCGCTGACATTTCACCTGCCTATCTTTGCAATTCGCCGTAACCTTGCTTATCGCAGTCGCTCGGCACGGGCGGACGTCCTGCTTGGCCAAAATGCGTCGCCTCGGCGCCAGCGCCCCAACGGGAGGACGAAAAAAATGAAAATCGTGACGGCCATCATCAAACCGTTCAAGCTCGACGAAGTGAGGGATGCGCTGATGGCGCTCGGCGTCCATGGCATGACGGTGACCGAGGTGAAGGGCTATGGAAGGCAGAAGGGCCATACCGAAATCTATCGCGGCGCCGAATATGCCGTGAGCTTTCTGCCCAAGCTGAAAGTCGAAGTCGCGGTCGCTCCCGAGCTTGTCGATCAGGCGATCGATACGATCACCGCGGCCGCCCGCACCGGCCAGATCGGCGACGGCAAGATTTTCGTCAGCCCGCTCGACCGCGCCATCCGCATCCGCACTGGCGAGCGCGATCTCGACGCGCTCTGAGCGCTCATTTTGAGTGTGTTGCAGACCAAAGGTCCGCGGTCCGGAACGCGGACCTGCGGTCCGCATTCCAGATTGCCCGCGATTTAAGTGACAGAAGCCACAAGGCCTGCGCGCCGGCGCCGTAAAAAACCACTTCCTTTCAGGGTTAAACCGACCTTAACCGCCGCTCTTTAGGCTCCCGCCGACCAGCCGGCAGAACCATGCGCGAGCCTCGCACTTCGGCGGCAGTGGGACTTCATGCGCACGACGACCAGCTCCACGGTCTTGGATCATATTCCCGACCCGCTGCGCGCCTTCGCTGCGCGCCTCGCAGCGGAACTGGCCGGGCTCGCCCTCATTGCCGGCAGCGGCGCCTTGGCGCTCGCGCTCGTCACCTGGTCAGTTCAGGATCCTAGCCTCAACCACGCCTCGAACGGACCGGTTCACAATCTGCTCGGCGCCTGGGGCGCGATCGTCGCCGATCTCATCATGCAGATGCTCGGCCTTGCCGCGGTCGTGTTCTTGCTGCCGCTCACCATCTGGGGCTGGCAGTTGTTGCGCCGGCGCCATCTCGAGCGGATCGGCTGGCGCTTGCTGTTCTGGCTCGTCGGCTGCCTGGCGACGGCGGCTTTCGCCGGGCTTCTTCCGGTCACGGGCCGCTGGCCCTTGCCGACCGGCCTCGGCGGCGTCTTGGGCGATAGCTTGGTCGCCTTGCCGCGCCGGCTCCTGGGCGGGCATGGCCCCGCCATGCTCCTCGTCGCATGCGGCTTCGCCGGGCTCGCCGTGTTGGCGCTTTCCGCCTCTGTCGCCCGTCATGGCGAGGAAGGCGCCGCGCCGGGCGACGAGGATTTGGAAGAAGCGGAGCCGCTCAGGACGGAGCATAGCGGCGAAGACGAGGACGGCGCGGGGGAGCCCGGCATCGCGCTCGTCGTCCTCGGCGGCTTGATCCACGCTGTCTTGTCGCTCAAGGCGGTAATCGCCCGCGAGATCAGAAACCGGCGCCGAAAGCGGGCGAGCGACAATCTTGCGCCCTGGCAATATGCGACGCGCCGCGCCGGCCCGGCGCTGGATCAGCCTTTTGCGCGCGGTGATGCCAATTTCGATTCGCCCCTGTTCGAAGCGAGCGCCTATGCGCCGCCCGCGGCGCGCGCCGCCGCGCAGAGCGCTGCGGAAGCATCTATGCCGGCCGACGGCCGGGCGCAGATCACGCCCGCGGCGCCGAGCCTGAAGAGCGGGCAGCGCCTGGCGCGCGAAGTCCAGCCCTCGATGTTCGACCGCTTCGCAAAAGGCAAATATCAAATGCCGCCGCTCCTGATGCTCGCCGAGGCGAAGAAGCCCGTCGGCGGCAAAGTGTCGGAAGATGCCTTGCAGCAGAATGCCCGGCTCCTCGAGGGCGTGCTCGAGGATTTCGGCGTCAACGGCGAGATCATCAATGTGCGCCCTGGGCCGGTCGTGACGCTTTACGAACTCGAGCCGGCGCCCGGCATCAAATCCGCCCGCGTCATCAGCCTTGCCGACGATATCGCCCGTTCCATGTCGGCGGTGTCCGCCCGCGTCGCCGTCGTCTCCGGCCGCAATGCGATCGGCATAGAATTGCCGAATCAGCGGCGGGAAATCGTCTATCTGCGCGAACTCCTGGCGTCGCAGGATTTCGAGAAGACGAAGCACAGCCTCGCCATCGCGCTCGGCAAGACGATCGGCGGCGAGCCGATCATCGTCGATCTCGCGCGCATGCCGCATCTCCTCGTCGCGGGCACCACCGGCTCCGGCAAATCGGTGGCGATCAACACGATGGTCCTGTCGCTGCTCTACCGGCTGCGGCCGGACCAATGCCGGCTCATCATGGTCGATCCGAAAATGCTGGAACTCTCCGTCTATGACGGCATCCCGCATCTCCTCACGCCGGTCGTGACCGATCCGAAAAAGGCGGTCGTCGCGCTCAAATGGGCGGTCCGAGAGATGGAGGACCGTTATAAGAAAATGTCGAAGCTCGGCGTCCGCAACATCGACGGCTTCAATGCCCGCGTCGCCGAGGCCGCGGCGAAGGGCGACGTGATCATCCGCACCGTGCAGACGGGTTTCGACCGGCAGACCGGCGAGGCCGTCTATGAACAGGAGGCGATGGATCTCGATGTCCTGCCCTATATCGTCGTCATCGTCGATGAAATGGCCGATCTGATGATGGTCGCCGGCAAGGACATCGAAGCCGCGATCCAGCGGCTTGCACAGATGGCCCGCGCGGCGGGCATCCATCTGATCATGGCGACGCAGCGGCCGTCGGTCGATGTGATCACCGGAACGATCAAGGCGAATTTTCCGACCCGCATCTCGTTCCAGGTCACCTCGAAGATCGACAGCCGCACCATCCTTAACGAGCAGGGCGCCGAACAATTGCTCGGCCAGGGCGATATGCTCTATATGGCGGGGGGTGGGCGGATCATCCGCGTTCACGGCCCCTTCGTCTCCGACAGCGAAGTCGAAAAGGTCGTGGCGCATCTGAAGAGCCAGGGCAAGCCGGAATATCTCGACGCCATCACGGTCGAGGATGAGGATAGCGGCGGGGATGGCGAAGCGTCCGCCTATGGCGAAAGCGAAGAATCCGGCGATCTCTATGATCGCGCGGTCGCCATCGTGCTCCGCGACCGCAAATGTTCGACCAGCTATGTCCAGCGCCGGCTCTCGGTCGGCTATAACAAGGCGGCCTCGCTGGTCGAACGGATGGAAAAAGAAGGCGTCGTCAGCGCCGCAAATCATTCCGGCAAAAGGACGATTCTCGTGGGCGGGGGCATCGACCGCGGCGCCTTCGATCCCAATGGGGATGATTGACGCTAGAGCCGATCCCGATCACGCGGAATTGCTTGCGATCCACGTGATCGGGATCGGCTCTATTTCAAATATCTGGAGCATGTCCATGATGAGAAGACATCGGATATATCCGATGTCTAAAAAGTGTTGGAAAAGTCTCTCAACTTTTCCGGGACATGCTCCGGACGCGAAACCGGCCGCCGCGGTCCTATTGCCGCCACATCGGCAAACTAGCGCTGATGCAGCGGCACCGGAAAAGGCCGCGAATTGGCTCGCCGCCAAAAATCTGGAGCAAGCGCATGCCGTCTCGGCGAGACGGCCGGCAGTTTTCTAGAGCGGGATGAGGAAAAGTGGAAACCGGTTTTCCGGCGCAATCAAGGTTACGCAGATTGCGCAAGCTTATCTGCATATCCCGCTCTAAACTTTCAGAATCGATCACGTTTCTGAAGACATCGGATATATCCGATGTCTCAATTATGACTTTGGATTGATTCAATCCAAAGTCATCGTGATCTAAGAGTTGCTCGCACCGGCCTGCGCGCGGGGGATGCACCTATGACCAGCAAGACATTTTTGATGCTCGGCCTCGCCCTGGCGCTGGCGTGCGGCGCCTTCGCCATCACCGCCCCGCTCCAAGCCGAAGATGCTCCGGCGGCGCTGCACGCGCCGACTCCCGAAGCGCAGCCGAGCAAGCCGGTCGACGGTCCGCCAGCGCCCTTCGTGCCCCTGGATCCGGCGGTCGCGATCCAGAAAGCCAATGCCTATTTCAACAAGACGGCGACGATGATCGCCGATTTCGTCCAACTCGGCAGCGACGGCCGCCGCGCCGAAGGCAGAATCTTCGTCCAAAAGCCCGGCAGGCTGCGCTTCGAATATGCCGCCCCGGCCACGCTCGATGTCATCGCCGACGGCACCACGGTCGTGGTGGTCGACCGCAAGGTCAACAGCGTCCAGCAATATTTCATCTGGCAGACGCCGCTGAAATTCCTGCTCAAGGACAATATCGACCTCAACCGCGACGTGCAGGTCCTCAATGTGACGAGCGACCCGGATACTGTCTCGATCCTGGTCGAGGACAAGCAGGTGTTCGGCGGCACGACCTACATCAAGCTGATGTTCGATACGGCCACGTTCACGCTGAAGCAATGGGAAGTCACCGATCCGCAGGGCTATGAGACGCTGGTCTCGCTCTTCAACCAGGATTTCACCAAAAAGCCGGATCCCGCCCTCTTCCAAATCTACCAAAACGCCTCGTCGAATACGAATAATTGAGACCGACGCGGCGAATGAATTTTCGCGCGGCGTCTTGCAGGCGCAAAGAGCGTTCCCTATCTTTTCTCCTGGAGAGCGATACACCGGCTTGACGTATCCCCCCGTCTCGTCAGGCCGGCCCTTGCCGGACCCCTCCCGGCAAACGTCTCGCTCCAGGGCGCTCGATCAATGATCGGGCGCCCTTCTTTTTGCGACACGCTCAGCGGATACAGCTGAGCCCATGTAACTGCCGCCCGCGATGGAAATATAGCGGCCGGGGTGGTGGTCGAGCACATTCGGCAGCCAGCCGCGCAAACGCTTCGAGACGAGATTGCGCGAGCGGGCGAAGAGCAGCACGAGATAGGGTTGCTCTTTCAATAGCAACGTTTCCGCTTGATGCAGAAAAGCGATGCGCGGCTCCGGCGCGGCGCGGCGCGCCGCCCGCATGAGCGCGTCATAGGCGGGATTGGAAAAATGCGCGTCATTGAGGCCGGGATTGTCGCTTTCGGCGAGAAACAGATAGTTCTGCGCATCGGCATAATCGGCAAACCACCCGAAGCGCGCGACATCGAACCGCGCGCCGGAATGGAGGAAGGCGTAATAGCTCGTCGCATCGGTCTGATAGAGACGCGCAGTGACGCCGAGCACTTTCCACATATCGGCGATCGCCACGGCGGTGGCCTTGTTGGCCTCCGATATGTTGAAGCGGATTTCGACATCGAGCGGCTTGCCGCCGGCACCATAGCCTGCTTCCCGCAGCAGACGCTTCGCCATATCCTCGCGGGCGAAGGAATCCATGTCCTTCCAGGTGACGCTGGCGGGCGCGCCATAGGATAGAATGCCCGGCGGCACGAAACTATAGGCCGGCTGCATGGTGCCGCCCCAGATCCTGTCGGCCAGAAATTCGCGGTCGACCACCATGGACAGCGCCCGGCGGACGCGGGCATCGTCGAAAGGCGGGTGGCGGGTGTCGAAGGCGTAGTAATAGCCGCCGAGATAGGGCGCGACCTTGAACTCATCCCCTAGTCGCGCGCGGACGAAGCCGATCTGATCGACCGGAACATCGTCATAGGAATTGATCTCGCCGGCCATGAACCGGCGCAGCGCCGCCGCGCGGTCCTCGAGCGGAATGAAGATCTCCTGGGCGAGTTTTACATGCGCGGCATCCCAGTAATAGGGATTCTTAACTAGCACGAGCCTGTCGTCCGGGAAGAAGGATTTGAGCATGAACGGCCCGTTGCTGACCAAATGGCCGGGCTTGGTGAATGTGTCGCCATAGGTTTCGACATTGCGCGGATCGAGCGGCAGCGCCGTCAGATGGGTGAGCTGTTCGAGGAGATAGGGCACAGGATGTTCGAGCGTCAGTTCGAGTGCCGTGTCGCCGAGTGCGCGCACGCCGAGCGCTTCAACTGGCAATTCGCCCTTGTTGACCTTCTCGGCATTCTTCAAAGTGTAGAGGATATTGGCATATTGGGCGCCGGTCGCCGGATTCATCAGGCGGCGAAAGGCGAAGACGAAATCTTCCGGCACGACTCTGTCGCCGTTCGACCATCGTGCATCGGGATGGAAGCTGAAGCGATAGACGGTGCGAGCTTCATTCGCCGTCCATTTTTCGGCAACGCCGGGGATGATCCTGCCCTGCGCATCGAGGCTGACGAGACCTTCGAAAAGCTCGGCGAGGATATTGGCCTCGATCACGGTCGAGGCTTTGGCCGGATCGAGCGAGCCGGGATCGCCGCTCGCGCCGCGGCGCCAGATCTGTTCGGGCTCATGGGGCGCGGCGGTGAGAGCTTGGGCGCTCCAGAACAGCGCAGCGCATAAAAGGCCGGCGAGACACGCGCGCATTCCACGCGTCATGGCCGGGCTTGACCCGGCCATCCAAGCACGACGGATGCGCATCTGTCATTTCTCTGGGTCGAAGCCATCATTCTGTTTTGTGCCTCGATGGACGCGCTTTTGCGCCTGGATGGCCGGGTCAAGCCCGGCCATGACGCGCGTTTAGTCCGGTATGGCCCGGAGAACATGTGTCAATTCAACCGGCTCGGCGGCTGCCGCTCGGGCTCCGGCGCGACTTTCGTGGCGATCGGGCTCGCCTGGTGATGGATCATCCGCCAGGTGGCATCGATGCGGCGAAACCAATTGGTCGCCGCGAGCGCCATGCCGCCGACGATCTCGATGCAGAACACTCTGCCATCGTCGCCGGAGATCAGCGGCGTGGCATTGTGGTGCTGGATCGGCTCCTGCTGCGGATTGCGCAAAATGCTTCGATAGGATTCGAGGATCGCCTGCCGGCCGATCAGAACCGGCCAGCCGGGATGGACGCAGGAGACTTGGTCTTCTGCCCAGATGCCGCACATTTCGGCAAAATCACCGGCCGCGAAGGCGTGGTAATAGGCGGCATTGGCGGCCAGGATTGCGTCGTCGTCCATCATGCGCTTTGAAGTGCCGGAATTGCGCCTTAAAATCAACCTGACGCAGATCTTTTGGCGCCCGCAGAATCGATAGCTAGCCCAGCTGCACCTTATGCTGCGCCACCGGAATCTGCGCCCGCACCTGCGCCACGAGCTTCGGCTCGACCCTCGCCGACACGATGCCGACCCCGTCCGAGGCCTTGGCGATGACATGGCCCCAGGGATCGACGACGAGCGAATGGCCATAGGTGGCGCGCGTCTCATCGCCGACCCTATGCGTCCCGCATTGCGCCGGGGCGCAAAAATAGGCCTGCGTCTCGATGGCCCGGGCGCGGCAGAGCACCTCCCAATGATCCTTGCCGGTCTGCAAGGTGAAGGCGGACGGCAAGACGATCATCTCGGCGCCTCTTGCGGCGAGCGCCTGGAAGAGATCGGGAAAGCGCAAATCGTAGCAGATGGCGCAGCCGATGGTCATGCCTTCGCATTGATAAGTCACGACCGCATCGCCCGGCTTGAAGGCGGCGCTTTCGCGATATTGCGTGCCGTCCGGCGCCGTGATGTCGAACATATGGATCTTGCGATAGCGCGCGATTTCCTCGCCCGCGCGGTCGAACACGAGCGTCGTATTATGGACGCGCTCTTCGCCCAGCTCTTCGCCCTCTTGGCCGTCGATCCGCTCGAGGATCGAGCCGGCATGGATGAAGATGCCATGTTTCTTGGCGAGCGCTTGCAGGGTGCTGGAGGCCGGTCCTTGGCCCGGAATTTCGGCCGCGGCGAGCTTGTCGGCACGGCTGCCGCCCAAAAAATCGAAACATTCCGGCAGCGCGACCCAATCCGGTCTTTCTTCCGCGACAGCCTGCTCGATCAGCGCGACGGCGGCGGCGATGTTCGCCGCTTTGTCGGCGCGCGAATTCATCTGGATGAGGGAGATTTTCATTGGCAAGGGTCCGCAGCTGGCGGGCGAACCTATATCGGCTTTTGATTGGATTGCCAGCAGGGACCCTAGATCACGATGACTTTGGATTGAATCAATCCAAAGTCATAAACGTGATCGATTCTAAAAGTTTAGAGCGGGATGCGGGCGGAAAACCGGTTTCCACTTTTCCTCATCCCGCTCTAAGCCGCCTGCAGCGCGTCGGCGAAGCTTCTCACATCATTGGCCATGGTCGCGGCGAGTTCATCCAGGGCGCGGGCGAGATCGACGACCGATTCGACGCTCTCGCTCGTCTCCGCGACGGCTTTGGCGACGCCTTCGACAAAGGTCGACATGGCCGTCGTGCCCGAGGCGGCGGAGCGCACATTGCGAGTGATTTCCTGGGTCGAAGCGCCTTGTTCCTGGACGGCCGAGGCGATGATCGCCGAAATCTGCTCGATTTCGCTGATCTTGCTCTGAATCGTATCGATCGCGGCGACCGAACTTTCGGTTGCCGCCTGCATATCCGCGATCTGGCCCGAAATCTCCTGCGTCGCCCGCGCCGTCTGCGTCGCCAAGGTTTTCACCTCTTGCGCGACGACAGCGAAGCCGCGGCCCGCCTCGCCCGCCCGCGCCGCCTCGATCGTCGCATTGAGGGCGAGCAGATTGGTCTGCGCCGCGATCCGCGAAATCAGGCTGACCACATCGCCGACCCGGCGGGCCGAGCTGGCGAGCCGCTCCATGCCGGCGGAGGATTCGACGCTCTCCGACACGGCTTTTTTGACGACGGTCGTCGATTGCACCACCTGCCGGCTGATTTCTTCGATCGAGGCGAGCAATTGCTCGGATGCGATCGCGACGGAGGAGACGTCACACGCGGCATGGGACGAGGCGATCTTCGCCTGATTCGACCCTTCCGCCGCACTGCGCGCCGCCCCGATCGTCGCTTCCGACGCGGCCGCCATGCGTTTCGTCATCGCACCGAGCCGAACCATGGTCGCCGAAAGGTCGAGCGAGAATTTTTCCACCTTGGCGCGGATCGCGGCTTCGCGCATGAGGCGCGCCTCGCGATTGTCGCGGGCGTGAATTTCCGCCACAAGAGCGTTGTTGGTGCGCACCGCATCGCGCAGCACGCAGAGCGCCCGCGCGATGGCGCCGATCTCGTCCTTGCGCTTCGTCTGCGCGGTCTCGATCTCGATCTCGGTGGTGCCGGCGGCGAGCGCCGCCATTTGGCGGGCGAGCATTTCGATCGGATTGGCTATGGTCCGTTGGATCACCGGAATGGAGACGGCAACGATCAAAAGACAGCCGACGCCGGTGCCGAAGAGAAGATTGTTGGAGAGCGCGCCGGCCGCCGCCTCGAGTTGGGCCGCTCGCCGAACGGCGGTCGCCGGATCGGAAATCGCCACGGCGTGCGCCAGCGCGCGCAAGTCCAGCGCGGCGACATAGGCAACGACGCCCAATACGACCAATAATGCCATGAAAAGCAGTTGTCTCAGGACGAGGCTTCCGCCAATGGATAAACGAACCATGAATATCGCCCTCAATGCGCCGTGACGAATCCTTTGGCGGCGCCGGGGCAAATCCTAACGCGGCGCTCTTCATGCCAGGTTAACGGCAGGGAAGGTGTGGCGCTCTTTCGGCGCTGGACGCGTGACGAGAGCATGATCCCGAAAAGGGGTAAGCTTTTCGGATGAGATGACGCGTCGGCCGATTGATTTGGGGCGTGATCGCGATTCGACCCGATGGCGTCGCGCTTCAAGGCCGCGGCGCCGCCCTGGAAAGGAGCCCTTCATGTCCCTCACCGTCGCGGTGCAGATGGACCCGATCGAGAGGATCGATATTGCCGGCGACACGACCTTCGCGCTGATGCTGGAGGCCGCCGCGCGCGGCCATCGTCTCTTCTACTACACGCCCGACAAGCTCTCCTTGCTCGAAGGGGCCGTCGTCGCCGAGGCGGCCGCCATCTCGGTGCGCGACGTGAAGGGCGATCATTTCACCCTGGAGCCGGAGCAGCGCCTCGATCTGGCGGGCCTGGACGTCGTCTTGCTGCGCCAGGACCCGCCCTTCGACCTCGCCTATATTACGTCGACGCATCTCCTCGAACGCCTGCCGCCCGAGGTTCTCGTCGTCAATGATCCGGCTTCGGTGCGCAATGCCCCGGAAAAGCTCTTTGTCATGGAATTTCCACAGTTCATGCCGGCAACCCTCATCACCCGCAACAAACCCGCCATCGAGGCTTTTCTGGCCGAATATGGCGAGATAGTGATGAAGCCGCTGCACGGTCACGGCGGCGCCGCCGTTTTCAAGCTGACCAAGGACGATCCGAATTTCGGCTCACTGTATGACCTCTTCGCCGCCACTTTCAAGGAGCCCTGGGTCGTGCAGCGCTTCCTGCCGCAGGTCGCGCAGGGCGACAAGCGCATCATTCTCGTCGACGGCGCCGCCGCCGGTGCCGTCAACCGCGTGCCGGCGAAGAACGACATAAGGTCCAATATGGTGCGCGGCGGCGCCGCGGCGCCGACCGAATTCACGCCGCGGGAAAGGGAAATTTGCGAAACCATCGGGCCGGAATTGAAGCGCCGCGGCCTGCTGCTGGTTGGAATCGACGTGATCGACGGATTTCTGACCGAGATCAATGTCACTTCCCCGACCGGGATCAGAGCGATCCGGCGCCTCGGCGGGCCGGATCTCGCCGTCGCCGTATGGGAGGCGATCGAAAGCCGGCTGGCGGTGCGGCGAGCGCCGCCGCAACGCGCGGAGCAGGCGTGAGCCGAGCCGCAGCGAGGGCGATTTATCGCGAGCGAATTTCCGCAAAGAAGGATAAGCAAGGCGCAAGACCATGACAGCTATGATCGCCCTTGCTCCCGCCTATGGCGCGGCGCGGCGCCGGGAATGGGCGTTCACCCCCGCGCAACTGTTCGACCGCGCTGCGATCGGCGAAGCGATCGCGGCGGCCGCCGCGCGCGGCCTCACCGAAGACAATCTGCGCAAGGAAGCGCTCGGCCTCATGCGGCAAGCGCTCGAAGCGGGCCGCGAGCTGGCGCGCAAGGCGCTCGAAGCGACGGCCGGCGGATTGGCTTGCGCCGGCAATCTGTCGCTGATCGAAGACGAGCTCATCCGCGCGCTTTACGATTTCGTCGTCACTTATCTGCGGCCGCCGCCGCCCGGCGCGGCCCCGCATCGCTTGGCCGTTGCCGCCGTCGGCGGCTATGGCCGCGGCACTCTGGCGCCGGGCTCCGACATCGATCTCCTGTTTCTCCTGCCGGCCGAAAAAGACAGATGGTGCGAGAAGGTCGCCGAAGCGATCCTCTATGCGCTTTGGGACCTGCGCCAGAAGGTCGGCCATTCGACCCGCTCGATCGAAGAATGCCTGCGCCAGGCGAAGGAGGACATGACAGTGCGCACCGCACTGCTCGAGGCGCGGCATGTCCTCGGCGATGAACGGCTTTTCGAAACCATGCGGACGCGGTTCGAGGCGGAAGTCGTGCATCTTGCGGCGGCCGAATTCGTCACCGCCAAACTCGCCGAGCGGGATGCGCGGATCTCGCGCGCCGGACGCTCGCGCTATCTCGTCGAGCCCAATGTCAAGGAGGGCAAGGGAGGCTTACGCGATCTCAACACGCTCTTCTGGATCGCCAAATGCGTCTATCGGGTCCGCGATGCGGGAGATCTCGTCGGAGCGGGGCTGTTCACGCCGCGGGAATATCGTCTGTTCTGCCGCTGCGAGGAATTTTTGTGGCGGGTGCGCTGCCATCTGCATTTTTCGACCGGCCGCGCCGAGGAGATCCTGAGCTTCGACCAGCAGCGGATCATTGCCGAGCGCCTCGGCTATGCGGCACGCGGCGGCCTCGTCGGTGTCGAACGATTCATGAAGCATTATTTTCTCGTCGCCAAGGATGTCGGCGATTTGACCGCCGTCGTCTGCGCGGCGCTCGAGGAAAAGCAGGCAAAGCCGGCCGCCGTTCTCGACCGTTTCGCGGCGCATTTGCCGCATCAGGAAAAGCTCGTCAAGGGCGCCGGCTTCGCGATCGAGAACGGCCGCATCAGCGTGCCCGGAGCCGAGCTCTTCGCGCGCAATCCCGTCAACCTCATCCGCCTCTTCTGGCTTGCCGATCGCAGCGGGCTCGCGATCCATCCGGACGCGAAACGCGCGGTGATTTCCTCGCTCAAGCTGATCGATGCCAAGCTGCGCGCCGATCCCGAGGCAAACCGCCTGTTTCTCAATATTCTGACGTCGCGCAATTCACCCGAAGTGGTTCTGCGGCTGATGAACGAGGCCGGCGTCCTCGGCCGCTTCATCCCCGATTTCGGGCGCATCGTCGCCTTGATGCAATTCAACATGTACCATCATTTCACCGTCGACGAGCATTTGTTGCGGGCGGTCGGCCATCTCGCCGATATGGAAGCGCACCGCTATGTCGAGGAGCATCCGCTGGCGAGCGCGATCGTCGCCTCGATCGAAAAGCGCACCGCGCTTTATCTTGCCTTGTTCCTGCACGATATCGCCAAGGGAAGGCGCGAGGATCATTCGGTGGCCGGCGTCGAAGTGGCCCGGCGTCTATGCGCGCGTTTCCGGCTTTCCGAAGCGGAAACCGAATGCGTCGCCTGGCTCGTCGCAAACCATCTGATCATGTCGGACACGGCGCAGAGGCGCGATCTCGGCGACCGGCGGACGATCGAGACCTTCGCGGCCCGCGTGCAGACGCTCGAGCGGCTCAAAATGCTGCAGGTTCTGACGGTCTGCGACATTTACGCGGTCGGCCCCGGGGTCTGGAACGGCTGGAAGGGCGAATTGCTGCGCACGCTCTATTGGGAAACGGAAGTGGTGCTCGCCGGCGGCCATTCGGCCCGCGAGCGGACGAGACGTGTCGAAGCCGCCGAAACGGAATTGCGCGAGCAACTGCCGAATTGGACGGACGCCGATTTCGCGGCCTATGCGGCGCGCCACCAGCAGGCCTATTGGCTGAAGGTCGATCTGCCGCACAAGATCCGCCACGCGAAACTTCTCAATATGACCGAGGTCGAAATGCCGACCGCGATCACCGACATTGCGACGGATGCCTTCCGCGCCGTCACCGAACTCACGGTGATCGCGCCGGACCATCCGCGGCTCTTGTCGACCATCGCCGGTGCCTGCGCCGCCTCTGCCGCCAATATCGTCGACGCGCAGATTTTCACGACCACGGACGGGCTCGCGCTCGACACGATCTTTCTGTCGCGCGCCTTCGATCGCGATGACGATGAATTGCGCCGCGCCAACAAGATCGCGATCGCGATCGAGCAGGCCTTGCGCGGGGAAATCCGGCTCAAAGAACTGATCAGGGCCAAGGGCCGGGCCTTAAGCGACCGCGGCACGGCCTTTCACGTGCCGCCCGAAGTCTTGATCGACAACGACCTTTCCCGCAAATTCACCGTCGTCGAAATGTCCTGCCGGGACCGGCCCGGCCTGCTCTATGACGTGACCCATGCGCTGTCGGAGCTCGATCTCAATATCGGGTCGGCGCATGTCGCGACCTTCGGCGAAAAGGCGGCGGACGTCTTTTACGTGACGGATTTGAGCGGCGCCAAGATCACCTCCCACGCAAGAATCGCAACGATCAAGCGCAAGCTGCTTCGGGCGCTGAGCGAAAAGCCGGCGGAATCCCCCACAGAGCAACCGGCCACAGCTTGATTTTTGCCATTTGCGACCTGATATCGGAGGTCAATCATGACAGCAGCGGGACCAAGTATGGCCGATCCAAAACTCAACGAGAGCGATCGAATCGACCCTCCGGCGCAAGCCGGTGCGCCCGGCGAGGCGCCGGAGGCTCAAGGCACCGAGCCGGATCCTTATCTCGTCCTCCAGAAGCTGCAGCAGGAAAATGCGGAATTGAAAGACAGGCTGCTGCGCACCCTGGCTGAGATGGAGAATCTGCGGCGCCGGACCGAAAAGGAAGTGGCCGATGCCAAGCTCTACGGCGTGACCTCCTTCGCGCGCGACATGCTGACTTTGGCCGATAATTTGCGGCGGATCGTCGACAATGTTCCGCCCGAGCTGCGCGAAAGCGCCAGCGACGCGGTGGCGACGCTCATCGAGGGTCTCGAACTGACCGAACGGGACTTCCTGTCCCGTCTGGCCCGGCATGGGGTGAAGAAACTGGAGCCGCAAGGCGCCAAATTCGATCCCAACCGCCATGAGGCTCTGTTCGAAGTGCCGGACGAGAGCGTGCCGAGCGGCACGGTCGTGCAGGTCGTCGAAGACGGCTATGAGATCGGCGACAGGGTTTTGCGCCCGGCCAAGGTCGGCATTTCCCGCGGCGGCCCGAAAGCCGCGAGCAATTAGTCCAATCCGGCAGGCCGCGTCACCCGCCGCAAGGTGAGGTTGATGCGGCTGTCGGCCGGCAGCAGGGATGATGTGCCGGGAAGGATCCGCGCCACGCCGTGATAGGCAAGCCGTGCCGCGCCTGCGAGCAGCAAAGCATCGCCCGAGGCGAGTTCCAAACCCATTGTCTTGCCGCCCCGCGCGGTCCCGCCGAAACGAAACACGCATGAGCTGCCGAGCGATAGCGACAGGACGGGCGCTTTGAGATCCGCCTCGTCGCGGTCCTGATGCAGGCCCATACGCGCGGCCGCATCGTAGAAATTGACGAGACAAGCCTCCGCCGGAAAAGGATAGCCGCTGAGTTCGTCCCAGGCGCGCAAGGCGAGCGCGGGGATCGGCGGCCAGGGCAGCAGGGTCTGCGGATGCGTCGCCTGATAGCGATAGCCGCCGTCGCGATCGGACACCCAGCCGAGGCTGCCGCAATTGCTCATGCGCACCGAAAAAGCCTTGCCGGTCTTCGGCATCAAGGGCTGAAACAAAGGCGCTGCCGCGAGCGCCGTTTCGATCTCGGACAAGAGGGCACACTGGGTCTCGGCATCGAGATAGCCGGGGATATGGACGAGGCCATTGTCGTAGATCCGCGCTTGCGCGCGCGAGGGCAGGGCCTCGAACATCTCTTCGTGACAGTGCGCCAGCGCGGCATTCACGGCCTCAAAACCTCCTTCAACTCGACGGTCGAATCGGCATTGAGCCGATAGACGAGCGCGACACCCGTCGCGATCTCCAGTTTCACTATGGTCGCCGGCGTCAGACGGTCGAGCACCATGACGAGCGCGCGCAGCGAATTGCCATGCGCCGAAACGAGAATGGCTTGCTCGCGCAACACGGCGGGCAGGATCTCCTGGCAGTAATAGGGCAGCACGCGGGCCACGGTATCTTTCAGACTCTCGCCGCCGGGAGGCTGCACATCATAGGAGCGGCGCCAGATATGCACCTGCTCCTGGCCCCATTTCGCGCGGGCATCATCCTTGTTGAGGCCGGCGAGATCGCCATAGTCGCGCTCGTTCAGGGCTTCGTCGCGAACCGTCGGAATGTCTTGCTGCCCGAGTTCGGCCAGAATCAGCTTCAGCGTGTTTTGGGCGCGGACCAAACTCGAGGTGAAGGCGCGGTCGAAGCGGAAGCCTTTTTCCTTCAAAATTCGGCCGGCGGCACGCGCTTCCTCGATCCCTTTTTCGCTGAGATCGGGGTCTTTCCAACCGGTGAAGAGATTCTTCAGATTCCATTCGCTCTGGCCGTGCCGCACGAGGACAAGTAGACGTGGCATGGATCATCCTTCGACGTGAATTTGGCCTGCGCCCGCCGCCACTCGGATCAATTGGCGAGGCCCAGGACATCGGCCATAGTGTAAAGGCCCGGCTTGCAAGAGCGCGCCCATAGCGCCGCATAGAGCGCGCCGCGCGCGAAAATCCCGCGATCTTCGGCGCGATGGACGAGTTCGAGCCTTTCGCCTTGGCCGGCAAAAATGACCATGTGGTCGCCGACGACCGTGCCGCCGCGCAAGGCGGCGAAACCGATACTGCCGGGCTGGCGGGCGCCGGTGTGGCCGTCGCGGCCGCGCACCGATTTTTCTGCGAGATCGACGCCGCGCCCGCGCGCCGCCGCAGCGCCCAAGAGCAGGGCGGTGCCGGAAGGCGCATCGACCTTCATGCGATGATGCATTTCGGCGATCTCTATGTCGTAGTCGGGCCCGAGGGTCCGCGCCACTTTTTCGACGAGGCCGGCGAGCAGATTGACGCCGAGGCTCATATTGCCCGAGCGCACGATCACCGCATGCCGGGCCGCCGCCTCGATCGCGGTGAGATCATCGCCCGAGAAGCCGGTGGTGCCGATGACATGCGCGATCCGCGCCTGCGCCGCGAGCGCGGCCAGTTCCACGCTCGCACGCGGCGTGCTGAAATCGATAATTCCGTCGGCGGCGATGACGCAAGCCAGCGGATCACTCGAGATCGCAACGCCAAGCTGGCCGCAGCCGGCCAGAACGCCGGCATCTTGCCCAAGCGCCCGGCTCTCGCTGCCTTCAAGCGCGCCGACGAGGGTGACGCCCTCGGTCTCGGCAATCAGATCGACGAGCGCGCGGCCCATGCGGCCGGCGGCTCCGGCCACGATCAGCCGCATATCGCTCATCGCGAGCCTCTCCTATCCCCACCGCATGATGCGCCACTCTATAAGGCGCCGCATTCGGATTGAAAAGTCTAGAGCATCGGACCCAAAAGTGGATACCGGTTTTGGGATAATCCGATGCTCTACTTTTTTGAATCTAGAGCATCTTATCCGCTTTCAAATGATTCCATTTGAAAGCGGGATGCTCTAGCCAGCATGTCCGGCCTGAAGTGGGAAAAGAATCACTGACAAGCCGCGGCGATCTCGCTCTGGATCGCGGCGGCGCTGGCGCAAGGATCCTCCGCCTCCGTAATCGGCCGTCCGATGACGAGATAATCGGCCCCTGCCGCGATGGCTGCCGCGGGTGTCGCGACGCGTTTCTGATCGTCCAATTCGGCGCCCTTCGGCCGAATGCCCGGCGTCACGAGAATCATTTCATCACCGACCATCAGACGCAGCGCCGGCACTTCGGCGGCGGCGAGGACGAGACCGTCGATGCCGGCCCCCCAGGCCTGCGCGGCGCGGCGCGCCACGAGATCCTGCACCGAGAAATTGTAGCCGGCCGTGGCGAGATCGGCGTCGTCATAGGATGTCATCACCGTCACGGCGAGCAGCTTGAGCGAAGAGCCGGCAACCCCCTCCTTCGCCGCCGCCATGGTTTGCGGATAGGCATGAATGGTGAGGAATTCATAGCCGCGCCGTGCCAATTCCGCCGTTGCGCGCATGACCGTGTTCGGAATGTCGTGGAGCTTGAGGTCGAGAAAGACCTTCTTGCCTTGCGCGATGAGCCGGTCGGCCAAAGCAAAGCCGTTGTTGCCGGCGTCGCCGGCAAAGGCGAGCTCCAGGCCGATCTTATAGAAGGAGACCGACGGTCCGAGACGCTCGACCAGTGCCTCTGCACGAGCCGGATCGGAAAAATCGAGCGCGACGATCAGGCGCTCGGAGGAGTTGGGTTTCTCGCGCATTCGCTCGCTGTCTCGCTGCCGCGATGGGCGAGCCGCAAACGCCCAGCCTCTTACCCCGGCGGCCTCGAGATCGGAGCTTAGAGCATGTCCTTATCAGGAAAGTCCATCGACTTTTCCGCGAGACGCGCGGCCGCCAGTTTCAATCGGCGATTGCCGAAGCTCGACCCGAATGGCCCTGAACGGCGGCTTTCCTCGGCCGCCGCAAACCGCTTGCGCCAGCGCGCCCGTGAGCTTCTGGAGCCTCGAAACGGCGCTGTCGAATTCGGTCTTGAAATTCCGACGCGATTTTTCGCCGCTCTTGAGCCGCTGGAAAATCCCGGCTTCGGCGCACCTCGCGCGCGGCATGTGCCTGCCTTCGCTCGGCCGACGATAGACCCAGACGCGTGCCGGCGGCAGGTTGAGCCAGATGCGCGGCGAGGCTTCCGCCTCGAAGGCGATCGGCGGTGCTTTGCGCGGAATGGGCGAATTGAGGCTATAGGTGAATTGCACGAAGACCCCATCCGGCGCCATGAGATCGAAAGCATCGGCGAGCAGAGCGAGCCGGATGCGCTCGGGCTTGGTCAGCAAGGGCAGGCTCGAGACGACGGCCGCGGCCGGCGCGTCAAGACGATCGCCGAGGCTCGTCGCCAGATCATAGGCATCGCCACGGACAATGCGCACGCCGGGGAAGCGCTGCGCGAGAAGCGTACAGAAATTCTCGTCGAATTCGACGAGAACGAGCCGGCCCGGCTCGACGCCGCGGTCGAGAAGCGCCTGAGTGATCGCGCCCGTGCCGGGCCCAAGCTCGATGATCGGGCCGGTCGCGGCGGGATCGATGGCGCGCGCCATCATTTGCGCAAGCGCCGGGCCGGAAGGACTCACAGCCCCGGTGAGAAGCGGATTGTCGAACCAGGACCTGATGAACCGCGCCTCATCGGCCAGACGGTCCTCGATCCGCAAGCTCGGCTTCGACAAAGGGGCACGGGTGGGACGCGCGGACTCGCTACGCAAATGCTTTGATCCTCACTTAGATCACGATGACTTTGGATTGAATCGATCCAAAGTCATCCGGTTGCGCAATTGGCGGCGCGCCAATCCGCATTGGGGAACGGTTTTGGGAATGCCCGACTCTGCCGAGTAAAATTGCCGACAAAGAAGCTCACGTCAAGAAAGCTTCACAATAGCCGGCAAACCGCCGATCGTGTCGCGAGCGCGGCGGCGCAAGCGCAATCACTGGCCGCCGAGATTTTCGAAGAAATCCTTCATCTTGGCGAAGAAGCCCGACGCCTCGGGATGCGTCGTATGCGAGGACAAAGCTTCGAATTCGGCGAGCAATTCGCGCTGCCTCTTGGTGAGATTCTGTGGCGTCTCGACGGTGACCTGGATATAGAGATCGCCGACATCGCGCGAGCGCAATACGGGCATGCCCTTGTTCTTCACCTTGAACTGCTTGCCCGACTGGGTTCCTTCCGGAATTTTGACCTTGGCTTCGCCGCCGTCGACGGTGCGGACCATGACCTCGCCGCCGAGCGCCGCCTGCACCATCGAGATCGGCACCCGGCAGAACAGGTCGGCGCCGTCGCGCTGGAAGAAAGGATGCGGCTTCATGGCGATGAAGATATAGAGATCGCCCTGCGGGCCGCCGCGCAGCCCCGCCTCGCCCTCGCCGGCGAGGCGAATTCGGGTGCCGTCCTCGACGCCGGCCGGCACGTTGACGGCAAGGCTGCGCTCGCGCGTGACCCGCCCGGAGCCCGAGCAGACGCTGCAGGGATTGTCGATGATCTCGCCCTGCCCCTGGCAATGCGGGCAGGTCCGTTCGATCGAGAAGAAGCCTTGCTGGGCACGGACGCGGCCATAGCCGCCGCAGGTCGGACAGGGCCGGGGTTTGGCGCCCGGCTTGGCGCCGCTGCCGGCGCAGGATTCGCAGACGATCGAGGTCGGCAGAGTGAGATTGGCCGTCTTGCCGGTGAAGGCCTCCTCCAGCGTGATTTCGAGATTGTAGCGCAGATCCGAGCCGCGCGCCGCGCCGCCATTGCGACCGCCGCGCCGCCCCATCATATCGCCGAACAGATCGTCGAAAATATCCGCCATGGAGGCGCCGAAGCCTTCGGCCGCGCTGTTGAAGCCGCCACCAGCCTCGAAGGCCGCATGACCATAGCGGTCATAAGCGGCGCGCTTCTGGGTATCGGACAGGATCTGATAGGCCTCGTTGATCTCTTTGAACTTGCG
The DNA here is from genome assembly GCA_963704745.1 of uncultured Alphaproteobacteria bacterium. Taxonomy (GTDB): domain Bacteria; phylum Pseudomonadota; class Alphaproteobacteria; order Rhizobiales; family Beijerinckiaceae; genus Methylovirgula. Next base: position 300,831 of record OY969936.1, on the reverse strand, counting down.
TTCGGCCTCCGCATCGCCGGGGTTGCGATCGGGATGATGCTGCATCGCCGCCTTGCGGAAGGCGGCTTTCATCTCGGAGTCCGTGCAGGTTCTCGAAACCCCGAGAACTTCATAGAAGTCGCGTTTCACGGTCGCCATTCGGGCCCCTCTGCCGCCGGACGCGGTGCCGATCTCATTCTATCCATCCTTGGCATAACGGAACGCGGGATTCTCCATCCGCAAATGCCATGCATCACATAACCATGCATCACATAAGAAGGCGGAACGCTTTCCCCAACTCTGCCTCGGGGACATGCTCCGGCTCGCAAGAAGAGCCTCGCCCCGCGGGGGCGAGGCTCGCTTAGAGCGTTTTCTGATCGGATGGAATCATCCGATCGAAAAGAAAACGCTCAAAATCAATAAAGTGGAGCATGTTCTTATCGAAAAAGTCGGGCAACTTTTTCGGAACATGCTCTAGTCTTTGCCCACAGTGGCAAAAAGGGTGCCGCATCGCAGCTGCCGCCGCAAGGTGGGGCGGCAGGATCGCGGACAAGCAGATGGTCCGGCGATCGGATCCTCGCGCCCGCGCGCCGAAGCGGCGGGCGCGAGATTCACTTACGCCGATTTCTTCTTGTCGTCCGGCCCGACCTCTTTGAACTCGGCGTCGATGACATCCTCGTTCTTGGGAGCACCGTGCTCGGCCTCGCCGCCGGCCTGGGCCTTGTACATCGCTTCGCCGAGCTTCATCGAGGCCTGGGTGAGCTCGTCGACCCGGGACTTGATCGTTGCGACATCATCGCCCTCGAGCGCCGTCTTCAAGGCGCCGATCGCGCTTTCAATAGCGCTCTTGTCGGCTTGGGCGACCTTGTCGCCAAATTCCGCCAAGGATTTTTCGGCCGAATGGATCATCGCTTCGCCATGGTTCTTGGCGTCGACGAGCTCACGGCGCTTCTTGTCATCGGCGGCATGCATCTCGGCATCCTTCACCATCCGGTCGATGTCGGACTCACTCAATCCGCCCGAGGCCTGGATGCGGATCTGCTGCTCCTTGTTGGTCGCCTTGTCTTTCGCCGTCACATTGACGATGCCGTTCGCATCGATGTCGAAAGTGACCTCGACTTGCGGCACGCCGCGCGGCGCCGGCGGAATGCCGACGAGATCGAACTGGCCGAGCAGCTTGTTGTCGGCGGCCATTTCGCGCTCGCCCTGGAAGACACGGATGGTGACCGCCGTCTGATTGTCTTCCGCCGTCGAAAAGACCTGGCTCTTCTTCGTCGGGATCGTCGTATTGCGCTCGATCAGCCTGGTAAAGACACCGCCCAGCGTTTCAATGCCGAGCGACAGCGGCGTCACGTCGAGGAGCAGGACATCCTTGACGTCGCCCTGCAACACGCCGGCCTGAACCGCCGCACCGATCGCCACGACCTCGTCGGGGTTGACGCCCTTGTGCGGCTCCTTGCCGAAGAATTGCTTCACCACCTCCTGCACCTTCGGCATGCGGGTCATGCCGCCGACGAGAACGACTTCATTGATCTCGCCAGCGCTGAGGCCCGCATCCTTCAAAGCCTTGCGGCACGGCTCGACGGTGCGCTGGATCAAATCATCGACCAGGGCTTCGAGCTTCGCCCGCGTGAGCTTCAAGGTCAGATGTTTCGGACCCGCGGCGTCGGCGGTGATATAGGGCAAGTTGATCTCGGTCTGCGCCGCGGAGGAGAGTTCGATCTTGGCCTTTTCTGCGGCTTCCTTCAGACGCTGGAGCGCCAACTTGTCCTTCTTGAGATCGATACCGTTCTCTTTCTTGAACTCGTCGTTCAGATAATTGACGATGCGATTGTCGAAGTCTTCGCCGCCGAGGAAAGTGTCGCCATTCGTCGACTTAACCTCGAAGACACCGTCGCCGATCTCGAGAATCGAAATATCGAACGTGCCGCCGCCCAGATCATAGACGGCGATCGTGCCCGAGCCCTTCTTGTCGAGGCCGTAGGCGAGTGCGGCCGCAGTGGGCTCATTGATGATGCGCAGGACTTCGAGGCCGGCGATCTTGCCGGCGTCCTTCGTCGCCTGACGCTGCGCGTCGTTGAAATAGGCGGGAACGGTAATGACCGCCTGCGTGACCTGCTGGCCGAGATAGGCCTCCGCCGTCTCCTTCATCTTCTGCAGGATGAAGGCAGAGATCTGCGACGGCGAATATTGCTTGCCGTCGGCCTGGACCCAGGCGTCGCCATTCGGCGCTCTGATGATCTTGTAGGGAACGAGGTCCATATCCTTCTTGGTCATCGGATCGTCGTATGTACGGCCGATGAGCCGCTTGATGGCGAAGAAGGTCTTTTCCGGATTGGTGACGGCCTGCCGCTTGGCGGGCTGGCCGACGAGGCGCTCGCCGTCGTCGGTGAAAGCAACGATCGATGGGGTGGTCCGGGCGCCCTCCGCGTTCTCGATGACCTTCGGGGTCGTGCCCTCCATCACTGCTACGCAGGAATTGGTGGTTCCAAGGTCGATGCCAATAACTTTACCCATGTCGTTCTTCCTCATATTTCGTGTCGCAAGACCACCGGACCCCGCAGCGATCCGGCTCCTGGGCGGACGGCGCGCCGCCCGGTCCCCGATGAATCTCAATGTGGTGGCGCCATCTGCCGACGCAAGATTATGGCCTATATAAGAGGGCGATTTTTCCGCGCAAGCCGAACTGCCGAGGCGCGCGTGGGCGCCCGCCCGAGGTGCCGGGGCGCTGCGGCAAGCCGGCGCGCGGGAAACTGCCTGTTTTGCCGGTGCGCCGGCTGGCGACGAAAACTCTGGGCTTCCGACAATGTCACATAAATTCAATATTAGGGAACTTGCCCGCCTTTCGATCGGTTGATTTGGCAGAGGCTGCAATGCGGGATATTTGTCCGCGTCCAGCCTGACGAGAGGACATGACCATGCGACCGAAAATTTGGACTTGGCTGCCCGTCATTGGATTGATGACGGCGGCTGCGACACCGGCGATGGCGCAGGCGCCCTGGTACAGTGGCGCACCGCCGAGCTTCTACTATCAGGGCCCGGACGGAACCTATGATTCCCTTTCGGACCTCAGCCGCGCGATTCGCGGAATCCCCTGCGGCCTCGAGTGCACGCGCAGAGCAGAGGTGCGCTGGGGGATGATTCCGGCCAAGCCGGACGCCTACCATCACTATGATCATTACGACCGCTATTGATGCTGGCGCGAGGCATTCGGACGATCCTGCGCTCTGAAAACAGAGCATGGTCGGGCACGGATGCCTCGCGACCGCCAATGTTATATAAAAGCAACATTAAGGAACCCGTCCCGTCTTCGACTGGTTGGTTTGATGCGCAAGCTGCAAATAGGGCGTATTCTTCTGCACGCAGCGTGACGATAGGATGTGACCATGCGATCAAAGATTTTGGCCTGGCTCGCCGTCATCGGATTGGTGACCGCCGTAGCGACACCGGCGCTGGCGCAAGTGAGGTGGTATAATGGCTCGCCGCCGAGCTTCTACTGGCAAAACCCGGACGGAAGCTATCCGTCCTATGGGGACTTCAGCCAAGCGCTTTGGGGCACCCCTTGCGGCATCGAGTGCACGCGCAGAGCGGAGATACGCTGGGGCATGATTCCAGCCCACCCGCACCCCCACTATCGCTATTATTATTACTATCCCTATCCCCATTGATGCTGCTGCGAGGCGCTCGGTAGGACCGGCGGCGCTCGGAAAACGAAGCGGAGCGCCGGCTGGAGCGAGCGTCTCGCGCCCCGGGTTTTGACACGAGATCCAAAGGTTCCAAGCCGCTTAGGATCGCCGCTTGGGATCCGATCGCACCCTATCCGCCCCTAGAGCATCGGATTATCCCAAAACCGGTATCCACTTTTGGGTCCGATGCTCTAGAATTTGAAGATCGCGCCGCCCATCGGCTCCATCGGCCTTGGATGTGAAAGGCGCGCGAGCCGTGGTGCCGGCTCGCTGGCGCTTGCGCGCGTTGCTCGGCGACGCTCAGCCGAATCGTTCCATTCTGCGCGACACCAGCCGGCCTCTTCTCAACAGCGCAGGCTCAGCGAACGGTTGAGCTGCATAAGTATACTGCAGCATTATTCCAGATGTGTTCACGACGTTTTGCACGCATCATAAGCGCTGGTGCATCACATTTAAGAAATCATCTTCTCGCGTTCTTGAGTTGATGCATGAAGAATTTGCATGCCATCATTGAAATAAATGAATGGAACTTGGGAATACTCTAAAGGATTAGGCGACGCGTGTAGGGCCAATGGCCGGTCGTGGCGGCCGGTGTTGCCATTGCCCACCCAGGGTCGAGTTTTGCGGGCTGACAGGGCTGACAATGTCCCAGCTTCCTTTCAGCGGCGGACAGATCGCATGGGCAAAGACCGTTGGTCGGTCGCAGGGGCAATTTATCGCCTCTGGCTAGCTAGGAGATGATGATGAAACGGAATCTCTCGATTTTGGCGGTGGCCGCTTGTCTGCTTGGCGCCGCTTGGACACCGTCGATGGCTTTGGCGGCAGGGCAGCCCATGTCCGGCAGCTCTTATGTCAACGCGGACGGAAGCTACCCCGCCTATTGGGCTTTCAGCCGCGACCTGGACGGCGTGCCTTGCGGGATCGAATGCTCCCGCAATCTCGCCGCTGAACGCCAGCCCAGCTTCTTCGCCCTGGCGCCGCACCACCTCAAGCGTCAGTGATGCGGGCAGATGCGGGCAAATGGTCGCCCGCCAGAGCATGTTCCGAAAAAGTTGCGCAACTTTTTCGATAAGAACATGCTCCACTTTATTGATTTGGACCGTTTTCTTTTCGATCGGATGATTCCATCCGATCAGAAAACGCTCTAAGCCAGGCTGAAGTGGAGAGCGTCTTCGCAAGAAGGCGCTCTTTGCTTGATGGCGACCGAGTTCGCCAGTCAGGAGAAGCGCGGTCCGCGGCGGGCCTCGGCCAAGGCTCGCGACAAGCTTTCGGCAAAATGTGCCTTTTCGTCCGGGCCCAGGAAATGGCCGATTTCGACGCTTTGGCCGCGCGAGACCAGCGCCAGCCTCTGGACGCCGAACTCCTCGTGATCTTCCCTGTGGAGGCGCACCCAAGAGGGATTGAACCGCCATTCCGCCCGCACGCCCTTTGGCGAGACTTTGGCGAGCAGCAGCTCAAGGGACGTGACGCGGATTTCCTCATAAGCGCGGGCGGCCCGGAAATTGGCGCGGAAGGCGAAATAGAACAGTGCCACATCAAGACCCATGAAGCCCGGCACGGGCCAAGCGCCCATGATTACGAGAGGCAGGGTCCCGGCAAAACTCAAAGTCGAAAACAGCATCCACAAGATATGAAAATTGCGCTCCGTCAGCGAACGATGCCGGTAAAGCCGCACAGACAGGATCCGCCGCACGGACGGATCCTCTGCCTCTGTGCCCTGAGCGGTGTCGATGGCTAGCTGCGGCATGGGCCTTAGCCCTTCTCTCCAGTCATGTTGAACTTTATAACGCTCTGATGGCAGCGCACATCAGAAGTAAGCTCAAACCGGCGGGAAAAGTTCCAGGGGGCCGCTCCGCGGGATCGGCATCGCCCATGGCCGCGCCGAAGGGCGGCGGGGCCAAGCGGCGTGGCGGCCGGACGAAAAAGCCAGATGCCGCCAGGATCGCCGAGATCTTCCGGCGATTTGCCGCCGCCGATCCGCATCCGCGCGGCGAATTGGAGCATGTCAACCCCTACACGCTTCTCGTCGCCGTGGTGCTTTCCGCCCAGGCGACCGACGCCGGCGTCAACAAGGCGACGCGGCCGCTCTTCGCCATCGCCGACACGCCGGAGAAAATGCTGGCGCTGGGCGAGGACAGACTGCGCGAAATGATCAGGACGATCGGGCTTTTCCGCACCAAGGCGAAGAATGTGATCGCCCTGTCGGAACGGCTCATAAAGGATTTCGGCGGCAAGGTGCCGCAGACGCGCGAAGCACTCGAGAGCCTGCCGGGCGTCGGCCGCAAGACCGCCAATGTCGTCTTGAACATCGCCTTCGGCGCCCCGACCATCGCCGTCGACACGCATATTTTCCGCATCTCCAACCGGATTCCGCTGGCGCCGGGAAAGACGGTGCTCGACGTCGAATTGGGCTTGGAGAAAATCATTCCGGACGAATACAAACGCGATGCGCATCATTGGCTGATTCTGCACGGACGCTATGTCTGCAAGGCGCGCAAGCCGGAATGCGAAAAATGCCTGATTTCCGATCTTTGCCGCTGGCCGGAAAAACGGCTGTGAGGAAGCGCGCCGCAGCAGGAGAAACCCAGTCTGTGAGCACGCCCCGCCTCGTTGCTGCCGAACAACGCGACGATGACAGAGAGGTCTCGCTGCGGCCTCTGGCGCTCGCCGATTTCACCGGCCAGGAGGCGGCGCGCAATAATCTGAAGATCTTCATCGAGGCCGCCAAGGGCCGCCGCGAGGCGCTCGACCATGTGCTCTTCGTCGGCCCGCCCGGCCTCGGCAAGACGACGCTGGCGCAGATCGTCGCGCGCGAGCTCGGCGTCAATTTCCGCGCGACGTCGGGGCCGGTGATCGCCAAGGCCGGCGATCTCGCCGCGCAGCTCACCGGCCTCGAAGAGCGCGACGTGCTCTTCATCGACGAGATCCATCGGCTCAACCCTGCGGTCGAGGAGATCCTTTATCCGGCGATGGAGGATTTCCAGCTCGATCTAATGATCGGCGAAGGGCCGGGCGCCCGCTCGGTCAAGATCGATCTCGCCAAATTCACGCTGATCGGCGCGACGACGCGGGCCGGCCTGTTGACGACGCCGCTGCGTGACCGTTTCGGCATTCCTATCCGCCTCGATTTCTACTCCGTGACGGAACTCGAGACGATCGTCCGGCGCGCCGCCCGCGTCCTCGGCATCAAGATCAGCGAGGATGGCGCCAATGAGGTGGCCAAGCGCGCCCGCGGCACGCCGCGCATCGCCGGGCGGCTGCTGCGCCGCGTGCGTGATTTCGCGCAAGTCCAATTCGCGCAAGTCGACGCCGGTGCCGGCGAGGTCACCCGCGCCGTCGCCGATCGGGCGCTGGCGCTGCTCGACGTCGACCCATGCGGCCTCGATCAGATGGACCGGCGCTATCTTGGGGCGATCGCGAATTCCTTCGGCGGCGGCCCGGTCGGCATAGATACGCTCGCCGCGGCGCTCTCCGAGCCGCGCGACGCGATCGAGGATATTATCGAGCCCTATCTGATCCAGCAGGGTTTTCTGCAACGAACGCCGCGCGGACGACTCCTGACCGCGCATGCCTTCCGCCATCTCGGCCTCGAGCCGCCAATGCGCGAACCGCAGCAGTTCGGCCTGTTTTCCGAGGGCGAAGATTGAGGTCACCGAGACGGTACGGCGCGCCTTGTAACAGGCTGGGCCGCATGTTATCTGCGCCGCAGCCTGAGACTGCCCTTCCTGAGCGGGCAGCCATGCCGGCCTGGAGAGGTGGCAGAGCGGTTGAATGCACCGCACTCGAAATGCGGCATAGGCGCAAGCCTATCGGGGGTTCGAATCCCCCCCTCTCCGCCATCCTGCTTCGCGCTCCGCGCTTCGCAGGATTGCCAGCCTCCTAGCAGCGAAGCAGGATGCCCTTCGAAGCTTCAGCGAAGAAGGGCCGATCGTGCATTATGTCTATCTTATCGAAAGCATGGCTGTTGTCGGCGAACGCTATGTCGGGGTAACCAGCGACCTTAAAAGCCGGCTTCGAGATCACAACGCTGGGAAAGTCTCTGCATACGTCGAAGTTCAGGCCGTGGCGTGTCGTCACTTACATCGCGTTCTCCAACCGGACGAACGCCGAATCTTTTGAACGCTATCTCAAATCTGGCTCTGGCCACGCCTTCGCCAAGAAACGTCTGTGGTGACGAGAAGCCCGAGGGCGCCAGCGTTCGCAAATGAAAACGCCGCGCCCCTAAGCGAGCGCATTGAGGCCTCACCCGAAATTCGGCTCGCGCGGGCTTGTGCGACATCGAACCCGTCGAGCAAATTATAGGCATTGGCATCGCGTTTCTGCAGCGGCTTCAACCCAAAGCGCGTCTCGATCATCGCCAGCACGGAAGCGGTGTCAGCGATCCTGTTGTCGACATAGCCGCGCCCGCTCGATGAGGTCGAGCACAGCGTCGACCGCTCGTTGGGGTTCAGGCCGCGCGTCCACTCGATCGGGACAAAGAGCGGGCGAAAAACCAGTTCCTGTTTTTCCTCTTCCCGCTCTGGCGCAAAGGACAAACGATTTTCTACGAATGCTGGCTGATCTTCGCAGCCAGTGTTCCGGCCTCGTGATGCTTGACCAATTCGCTCAACGAGTGCTCTTCGAGCGTGGCCAATACATCCGAGAGCTTGTCCCGATCGCCAAAGCCCTTGGCGAAGGACGGCCCATAGATTTTCCGCAGCGTCCCGATGAGCGTGTTGCCGTGCTTGCGGCTGATCTCGCCATTTTTATCGCGATGGCGCTGATTGAGATTTGGCTTTTCCATGCGTTCCTCCTCATTTCGGCTAGAGCATCCCGCTTTCAAATGGAATCATTTGAAAGCGGATAAGATGCTCTAGATTTAAAAAAGTAGAGCATCGGACTATCCCAAAACCGGTATCCACTTTTGGGTCCGATGCTCTAGGGCGCGAGAGTTTTCGCAACCGGCCGTGCGCTGTCGCCGGGACAGAGAGTGGCACGAAGCCTGCGGCGCGTGCAAGCAGCCGCGCGTGACGTGGCTTTGCCCTTCAATGGCCGGGGCAGGGCAGGACTTCGATCGTGACATGGCTCAAGCCGGGGAGGTCGGCGAGCCGCGCTTTATAGACCGAAGGCGGCTGCGGCGCGCTCGACACCAGCGATGCGACGACCGCGGCATGGCCGGGACCGACCCGCCAAAGATGCAGATCCGATACGATGTCATCGCCACTGGCCTGCAGGCGGGAACGAATCTCGGCGGCGAGCGCCGGATCGGCCCGCAGATCGAGCAGCACCGCGCCGGCGCTGCGCAAAAGGCCCGCGGACCAGGAGGCGATGACGCCGGCGCCGATGAGCCCCATCACAGGATCCATCCAGATCAATCCCCATTGCCGGCCGGCGACGAGGCCGATGATCGCGAGAATCGAAACCGCCGCATCGGCCAGCACATGCAGATAGGCGGCGCGCAGATTGAGGTCCTGGTGCTGCGTATCATGGTCATGATGGTGATGCGGCTCGCCACCATGTACATGCCCATGGTCGTGATCCGCGCGCAGCAGAAGCGCGCTCGCGACATTCACCGCAAGGCCGAGGAAGGCGATCGGGATCGCCGCGTCGAAGGCAATATGCACTGGCTGCCACAGACGTGTGATGCTCTCCCAGCCGATCAGCAGAGCGATCATGGCGAGAATGATGGCGGAAGCGAAGGCGGCGAGATCGCCGAACTTGCCGGTGCCGAAAGCAAAGCGCTCATCGCCGCGGTGGCGGCGGGCGAAACCATAGGCCAGAGCGGCGATCAGAAGCGCGCCGGCATGGGTGCTCATGTGCAGACCGTCGGCCATCAGCGCCATCGAACCGAAGAGCGCGCCGCCGCCGATCTCGGCCACCATCATGGCCCCGCAGAGAGCGATGACCATCCAGCTGCGGCGTTCGTTGCGAGCATGGTCGGCGCCCAGAAAATCATGGCTATGCCGGAAGGTTTCGAGAGAATGGCTGTGCATGGGATCGGCCGTGCTCGGATCGCCGCAGTCTTTCTGCATATGCCCCTTTCGTCCGAGGACGGCAAGCGCCGGAATTGGCCGCGGCGAAAGGCTGCGTGGGTTTGGCGCCGCGGCGTCAAATCGGGCTTGAAACTTGTGGCTTCACTTGCTGATCGGCTTGCGCCGCCCGCGCTTAAATGGTCAATCAACGGCAAATCTTGTTGGAGGCCATGTCTTTTTGGAGGTCATGTCTCTTGCGCCTGAGCGTTGCGACCTGGAACATTAATTCCGTGCGGCTGCGGATCGATCTCGTTGCGCGGTTTTTGCGCGAAAACGCACCCGATGTTCTCTGCCTGCAAGAGACCAAATGCCGGGATGCCGAATTTCCGGCGGGCGAGTTCCGCAAGCTCGGCTATGAGCATCTCGCGATCAGCGGCCAGAAGGGCTATCACGGCGTCGCCATCGCCTCGAAACTGCCCTTCGCTTCGACGACCAAGCGCGATTTCTGCGCCGTCGGCGATGCGCGGCATATTTGCGTCCAATTTCATCCGCTGCAGCATCGGCCGATCACTCTGCACAATTTTTATGTCCCGGCCGGCGGCGACGAGCCCGACCCCGCGATCAATCCGAAATTCGCCCATAAGCTCGCCTTCCTCGATGAAATGGCGACCTGGACGCGCGCCGATAAGATCGCCGCCGGTGATGCGATTCTCGTCGGCGATCTCAACATCGCGCCGCTCGAAGAAGACGTCTGGAATCACAAGGCGCTTTTAAAAGTCGTGAGCCACACGCCGATCGAGGTGGAAAAGCTTGGGCTCGTTTTTTCGGCCGGGCCGTGGATCGACGCGCTGCGTAGCTTCGTGCCGAAGGAAGAGAAGCTCTATACATGGTGGAGCTATCGCGCCGCCGATTGGGCAGCCTCCGACAGAGGACGCCGGCTCGATCATATCTGGGTCAGCGAAAGTCTGGGCCCCAATCTCGCCGGCATGCAGGTTTTGCGCGACAGCCGCGGCTGGGAACGCCCGTCCGATCATGTGCCGGTGCTGGCGCATTTCGAGCTTTAAGCATCTTAGGATTGGCAAAATGCCGCGCCGCTCTTGCCGCAGCAATAAATTTGCCTCTATGCTGGCGTTTCCACTGGCTGGGAAAAAAGGGCGCGACACGCAATATCTGCCGATTTTTATGTTTTTTGTCTGCCAACAGATACCGGCCAAATGGAAAGCGTCGGCAAATTAGTTTGCGGTCAAGCGCGATCTTTCACTTGAAGTGCTAATAGAACCACGATTTACGACAGTCGCCCATTAAAGGGAGGTATTCATGAAAACGCTCAGCAATGTGTTGCTCGGTGTCGCGATTTTTTCCGCCATCTTATCGGCGGCGGTTGCGCCGGCGTTCGCGTTGGGCGGCTGCGGTCCGAACGGCCATCGCAATGGGTGGGGCCGATGCGTATGGGGCGGTCAAAATCAAGCCTGGTGCCTGAGACATACGGGCCATCCCGCCGTTCGTATGCCCAATGGGACGTTGCGCTGTTTTAGGTGATTGCCTTCGGCGCCGCGCGCCGACCGAGAGTTTCGGGCGGCGGACGCGGGTTGGGGCGATGTCCCCTTTGGGTCATAAGCTGAAATTCGAACTGTTGCGCGTCCGTTGCATGGCCGGGTCTAGCCCGGCCATGCACGGACTGCACACAACCTCATTTCACCGGAAACACCCCCGCCGCACTCGTCCTGGCGAGCACATGGCCCTTCACATCGAGCGCCTCGATCGTCCAGACATAATGATGCGCGTCGCCCGGCGGCGGACAGGGACCGGTGTAGCGGATCGCGCCTTGTAGGACATTCGATCCCGTATAGGCCACGATGCTGCCGCCATGATGGAAATGCGGCGCATCTTGATCATGCATCATAAAGCGCAGGCGCTTCGTGCCCGGCGGCGCGTCTTCAATGACGAAAGCCGGCGAGACACGCTTGCAAGGGGCGATGCCCGCCCAAGAGAAGGAGGCGCTCATCGCCAGCGCCGCCTGCGGGACGAGGCAGGCGAGCGCCATGACAAGGACAAGTGCAACGCAGGCTTTCGATCCTTTGGTCGCCATCGACACCTCCGAGCTTTATCTGTCTTCGGATTCGCTTGCCGCGATTCCTTCAAGCTCGCGCAGAAACTGCAGCAGCCGATCCGAAAGCACGCGCTTCAGGCGCTCGGCGCTGCGCGGCGATTTGTCGAGGATGCGGTGAAAAAGCGTCCGCGAGATTTTCAAAGTGGTGGTCGGCTCGCGCGCAATGGCTGTTGCCGGCCGCTTTGTCTTGGCGATCAGCGCCATGTCGCCGATCAGCGTCGGCGGACGCACGATATGCGCCGCTTGGCCATGCACCCTTTGGCCATGCACCCCTTGGCCATGATCGGACGGATCGAGCGCGATCGATCCCGAGACGAGGACATAGCCGCCGTCCGACGGCTCGTCGCGCCGGAACAGCACCTCGCCATTGCGCAAAATCCGCGTCTCCGCGGCAACAGCTAGCTGCCGCAGCGCCTCGGGATCGAGCGTGGCGAGGGTCGGATTGCGGGCGAGATTACGGATGTCGTCCTCAATCGCCATATCTTTGCGCCATATCTTTGCGCCATGCCTTTCCCGCCGCCCGACTTATGCAAACGCGCGCGGAGCCTCAGGGCATGAGCTTATAGCCGCCCGCCTCGGTGATCAAAAGCTGCGATTTAGCGGGATCGCGCTCGATCTTCTGGCGCAGCCGATAGATATGGGTCTCGAGCGTATGCGTGGTGACACTGGAATTATAGCCCCAGACTTCCCGCAGCAAAACGTCGCGCGTCACGACCGCCTGGCCGGCCCGGTAGAGAAAGCGCAGGATGGCCGTCTCTTTCTCGGTGAGCCGGAGCTTGCCGCCCTTTTCGTTGACGAGATGTTTGGAGCCGGGCTGGAAAGTGAAGGGACCGATGCGGAACATCGCATCGTCGCTCGCCTCATGCTGGCGCAGATGAACCCGCATGCGGGCGAGCAGAACCGAGAAGCGGAAAGGCTTGGTGACATAATCATTGGCGCCCGATTCGAGGCCATCGATCGTATCGGCGTCCGAATCATGGCCGGTCAGCATGATGATGGGATTTTTGAAGCCTTGCCGGCGCAGAAGCTTGACGGCCTCCCGCCCATCCATGTCGGGGAGCCCGACATCCATGATCACGAGATCGGGCGCTTCGTCACGCGCAAGGTCCAAGGCGGCCCCCGCCGTCGGCGCATGCAGAGCGGCGAATTCCGCATGCAGCGCCAATTGCTCGCCGAGCGCGCCGCGGAGATCGTCATCGTCATCGGCAATCAGGATCTTGCGAAGCTGCATCATGGATCATCCTATAATACAATTCTCGCGCAGCCATGCAGACCGGCCGCGCCCTGCAAGCCCCTCAGCCCCGCGTCAAATTGATCAATCCGGCGTCTAGACGCAAGAAAAACTCGAGCCCCTATCGCCGCACCGACCCATGACCCGCCACAATGGCCAAGATCCGCGCGTTTCCTCCAGCTTCGCCGCCAAGCCCAAGCGCTTGTCGGCGGCCGGCATATGCGCGCCCGGAAAACTGCGCCATCTTGGGGCGACGCTGCTGCCCAAGACGTCCCTCGGCGCCCCTCCGCGCGGCCGGCTATATGCCGGCGGCGCGAGCTTTCCCTGTGCCATCGGCGCCGCCTCCCTGAGCCACCGCAAGCGGGAGGGCGATCTCGCCTCCCCGGCCGGGCGGTTTCGCCTGCTTGGCGGATTTTTCAAGCCGACCGCCGCACGTCCTGCGGCGCCTTGGCCGTTGCGGGTGATCCAAGAGACCGACGGCTGGTGCGATGACCCGCAATCGCCCGCCTATAATCGCCTGTTGCGCCTGCCGAGCCGCTACAGTTGCGAGAAATTGTGGCGCAAGGACGGTCTCTATGATCTGATCATCGTCCTGGACTACAACATATGGCCGCGGCGCAAAGGACGCGGCAGCGCCATCTTCCTGCATTGCGCACGGCCGGATTTCGCCCCGACCGCCGGCTGCATCGCCCTGCGGCGGGAGGATCTGCGCAAGCTTTTGCCGAGGCTGGCAAGGAAGACGGTGCTGGTGGTGCGGTAAATGCCTATCGGCGGTGGAAGCTGCTGAATTGAAACCGCTGGATTGTTCCAGCCGGCGTCAGATGATCGTGCCGGCGCGTATCGACGAGTTCGAAACCATCGCCGAGCATGGCACCAATCGAAGCCGCATCATGCCGAATGATCGGCAGGCCGCTGCAGCGCTCCGGCCCGTCAGGCGCGAACGTGCCGATGATGACATGGCCGCTGGGCCGCACGGCTCTTGCGACGCGTTCCGCATAGGCGACTTGGTCCGCTGCCTCCGTCAGGAAATGAAAGGCCGCGCGGTCGTGCCAGAGATCATAAGTTTCGGCCGGCTCCCATGTCGTCACATCCGCAACGATCCATTGGACTTTTCGTGCGCTCGGGCCGAGCCGCGTCTTCGCCGCCGCGAGCGCGTTTTCCGACAGGTCGAGCACGGTCGGGCGCTCGAAGCCTTCGCCGATCAGCGCATCGACGAGGCGCGACATGCCGCCGCCGACATCGATGATTGAGGTCTTTGCTGTCGCGCCCAGGGACCGGATGAGATCGAGCGAAGGGGCCGGACTTTCCTGAAACCAGCTCACTTCCGTCTCAGCCTTGATCGCGTAGACATTGTCCCAATGGGTTTGCCGGTCAGTGTCCATAGCGGCTCTCGATTGCTTTGATGGATCTCTCATCTCTTCCCGAAAATCGCAGTCCCGACCCGCACATGGGTCGCGCCCAACTGGATGGCGAGCTCGAAATCGCCGCTCATGCCCATGGAGAGAATGGCGATTCCATTACGCCTGGCGATCTGGCTCAGCAAAGCGAAATGCGGCGAGGCCTGTTCATTGAGCGGCGGGATGCACATCAGCCCGGAAATCTCGAGCCCATAATCCTTGCGGCAGGCCGCGATGAAGGAATCCGCGTCCTGCGGCAGGATGCCCGCCTTCTGCGGCTCGGCGCCCGTATTCACCTGCACATAAAGTTTTGGATGCCGCCCGGTGCGGAGAATCTCCTTGGCGAGCGCGGCGGCGAGCTTCGGCCGGTCGAGAGTCTCGACACAATCGAAAAACTCCACTGCCTCGCGTGCCTTGTTCGTCTGCAAAGGCCCGATCAGATGTAGCTCGACATGCGGATAAAGGTGCTTCAGCGCCGGCCATTTGGAAAGCGCCTCCTGCACCTTGTTTTCGCCGAAGACGCGCTCGCCCGCTTCAAGCACCGGCTTGATCTCGTCCGCGGCAAAAGTCTTGGAGACGCAGACGAGCGTGACCTCTTCCGGTGACCTGCCGCAATCTCTGGCCGCCTGCGCGATCCGCGCCCGGATTTCGGCCAGACGCGCCCCTGCGTCCCCCGCGGGTTCCATCGCTTTTTCGGTCGCCGCCACTTGATCCTCTTTGCATTGCAATACATTGACCCGATGGGCCAAATAATGCTGTGTATCGCCCCAACTTCCCGCGAAGGCCTCGACTGATAGCATGGACGCGCAGCGCTACAACGCCCGCGAAGCGGAACCGAAATGGCAGAAGATCTGGGCCGCGGCCGCCACCTTCCGCGCGGCCAATGACGATCCGCGGCCGAAATATTATGTTCTCGAAATGTTCCCTTATCCGTCCGGCCGGATCCATATGGGACATGTGCGCAATTATGCGATGGGCGATGTCATCGCCCGTTTTATGCGCGCCCGCGGCCATAATGTTCTGCACCCGATGGGCTGGGACGCCTTCGGCATGCCGGCCGAAAATGCCGCGATGCAGAACAAGACGCATCCGGCCCAATGGACCTATGCCAATATCGCCACCATGCGGGCGCAGCTCCAATCCATGGGCCTGTCGCTCGACTGGTCGCGCGAGATCGCGACCTGCGATCCCGCCTATTACAAGCATCAGCAAAAGCTGTTTCTCGATTTCTATGCTGCCGGCCTCGTCGACCGCAAGAAATCCAAGGTGAATTGGGACCCTGTCGATCAGACCGTGCTCGCCAATGAGCAGGTGATCGACGGGCGCGGCTGGCGCTCCGGCGCGCTGATCGAGCAGCGCGAACTGACGCAATGGTTTCTCAAAATCTCGGATTTTTCCGAGGAGCTTCTGGCTTGCCTCGATCGGCTCGAGCGCTGGCCGGAAAAAGTCCGGCTGATGCAGAAGAATTGGATCGGAAGGTCCGAGGGCCTCCTCATCCGCTTCGCGCTCGCCGCTCCGGCAAAAGTCCCAGCAAACGAGATCGAAGTCTACACGACCCGGCCGGACACGCTTTTCGGCGCAAAATTCATCGCCCTCGCGGCGGATCATCCGCTGGCGGAAGCGGCCGCGCAGGAAGACCCGGCGCTCGCCGCCTTTATCGAAGAATGCCGGCACCGCAGCACCTCGGCGGCGGCGATCGAGACCACCGAAAAACGCGGCTATGACACGGGTCTCAGGGTCCGCCATCCTTTCGACGACACTTGGCTCTTGCCCGTCTATGTCGCCAATTTCGTGCTGATGGATTATGGGACCGGCGCCATATTCGGCTGCCCAGCGCATGATCAGCGCGACCTCGATTTCGCCAATGTTTATGGGCTCGGCGCGACGCCCGTCGTCTGCCCGCCTGACATTGATCCGGCGGAATTCGCGATCACCGACACGGCCTATGACGGCGACGGCGTTCTGATCAATTCGCGCTTTCTCGACGGTCTCTCCATCGATGCGGCGAAAGAGGAAGTCGCGCGCAAGCTCGAAACGAGGCTCATCGACGCAAAGCCGCAGGCGAAACGCCAGGTGAATTTCCGCCTGCGCGACTGGGGCATTTCGCGGCAGCGCTATTGGGGCTGCCCGATCCCGATCATCCATTGCGAGTCCTGCGGCGCCGTGCCGGTGCCCGAGGCCGATCTGCCGGTGAGGCTGCCCGAGGATGTCTCCTTCGATCATCCCGGCAATCCCCTCGACCGGCATCCGGGCTTCAAATATGTCGCCTGTCCGCATTGCGGCGCGCCGGCAAGGCGGGAGACGGATACGATGGACACTTTCGTCGATTCGTCCTGGTATTTCTTGCGCTTCACCGATCCCTGGAATGCGCAAGCGCCGACCACGCCGGCAGCGCTCCAATATTGGCTGCCGGTCGATCAATATATCGGCGGCATCGAGCATGCGATCCTGCATCTGCTCTATTCGCGCTTCTTCACGAGAGCCATGCAGAAGACCAATCACGCCGATGATCTGAAGGAGCCCTTTGCCGGGCTTTTCACTCAGGGCATGGTCGTGCACGAGACCTATCGCGCCGAGGACGGAACCTATCTCTCGCCGGCGCAAGTGCGCATCGATTGCGACGCCGAAGGCCGCAAAGCTTTTGCTTGGGACGGTGGCGCGCCGGTCGCGATCGGCCCGATCGAGAAAATGTCGAAATCGAAGCGCAATACGGTCGATCCCGACGAGATCATCGAATCCTATGGCGCCGATACCGCGCGCTGGTTCATGCTCAGTGATTCGCCGCCCGAACGCGATGTGATCTGGACCGAGGAAGGCGTGCAGGGCGCCGCGAAATTCGTCCAGCGCGCCTTTCGCCTCACCGGCGAATTGGCCGAGCTGGCCGCGCCGGCCGATGCCGCCATCCCCAATCATTTTTCGGCTGCGGCGCTCGAAATCCGCAAAGCCGCGCATGGCGCCCTCATCAAGGTCGATGAGGACATCGCCCGGCTGCGGTTCAATCGGGCGATCGCCCATATTTATGACTTGGCGAACAAGCTGTCGGCGGCGATCGGCGCCGTTGACGACCCGGCCATCCCAGCCGATCTCGCTTTCAGCTTTCGCGAGGCGGCTGACATATTCGTGCGACTTTTCGCGCCGATGATGCCGCATCTCGCGGAGGAGTGCTGGGGCCGCCTCGGCCATCAAACTTTGGTGGCCGAAGCGCCCTGGCCCATTGCACAGCAAAGCCTCATCGTCGAAGATATGATCGGCCTGCCGGTGCAGGTGAACGGCAAGAAACGCGCGGATCTCGTCATCGAACGCAATGCCGATGCGGCAGCGATCGAAGACGCGGTGCTTGCGCTCGATGCCGTCCAGCGCGCGCTCGACGGCAAATCGGTGAAGAAAGTCATCATCGTCCCGCAGAGGATCGTCAATGTCGTGGCATGATCAAAGGGGCAAGCGCGTGATGATGCAGCGGCTTCGGCTTCTCCCGCCTCTTTTCGCCTTTCTGCCGGCGCTGCTGCTGGCCGGCTGTCTCCATCCGCTTTACGGGACGGTCGGCGAAGGCGGCCATGTCGTCGAGGAGTTGAAGGCGATCGAGGTCGCGCCGATCTCGGCCCGCCTCGGACATTATCTCGGTGACGAATTGATCTTCGGCCTGAACGGCACCGGCGCGCATGTGCCGGCCAAATATAGACTGATCGTCACTACGAGCGAGGCCACGCGCACGCCGCTGATCGACACGGTGACCGGCCTCGCGACGGGATCCACAGTGGTTGTCAGTGCCACCTATACTCTGGTGCCGATCGACGGCGGCGCGCCCATCGTCAAAGGCAGCGCCTTTGCCACAGCCAGCTTCGACGAGACAAGCAACAGATATTCCAATATGCGCGCGGGGCGCAATGCGGAGGAGCGCGAGGCCCGCCAGCTCGCCGATCAGATCCGCACCCAGCTCGCCGCTACGCTGGCGACACGCAGCTGACATGGTCGGCATCAAGAGTTCCGAGGCCGAGCGTTTCCTCAAAAAGCCGCCGCCGAATGTTTTTCTCTATCTCGTCTGCGGCTCCGACGCCGGCCTCGTCAGCGAAAGGGCCCAGGCGATCGTCGCCCGGGCGGTCGAGGATCCGAAAGATC
Source organism: uncultured Alphaproteobacteria bacterium (assembly GCA_963704745.1). Taxonomy (GTDB): domain Bacteria; phylum Pseudomonadota; class Alphaproteobacteria; order Rhizobiales; family Beijerinckiaceae; genus Methylovirgula. Next base: position 282,361 of record OY969936.1, on the reverse strand, counting down.
CCTTTCAATTCCTTCGGCTGAGCGGCGACGAGCTTGCCGCCGATCCGCTGCGCCTGGCCGATGAAGCCAACACCATGCCGCTGTTCGGCGGCCGCCGGGCGATCTGCATCGAAGCGCAAGGCAAGGGTTTCACCGCGGCCATCGAGGCCGTGCTGCACGCGCCGCCCCGCGATTGCACCATCGTGATCGAAGCCGGCAGCCTCAAGCGCGACGCGCCGTTGCGGCGGCTGTGCGAAAAGGACGCCAACGCCGCTGTCCTCGAATGCTATCCCGATTCCGCCAAGGATCTCGCCCAGCTCGTCGAGACCGAGCTTCGCGCCGAAGCCCTGTCGATCGAGCCGGAGGCCAAAACCTTGCTCATCTCGCTGCTCGGCCAGGATCGTCTCGCGACACGCGCCGAACTCGGCAAGCTCATGCTTTACGCCCACGGCGCGAAAGAAGTGAGCGTCGAGCATGTGGAAGCCATCGTCGCGGATGCCTCGGCGTTGGCCGTCGATAAAGCGATCGACGGCGCCTTTGAAGGTGATTTCGCCGCCGTGGAGGCGACTGCGGAGCGGGTTTTTTCGGAAGGCGGCGATTACAATATCCTGCTCGGCGCCGCTTTGCGCCACGCCACTTTGTTGCATCGCATGCGGCTCGACGCCGAATCCGGACGTTCGGCGACAGCCGCCGGCTTCGGCGGATTGCGCCGCAGCGCAGCGCTCGATCGCCACATCCGCGCCTGGTCCTCGGCCAAGCTCGCCCGGGTCATCGCGCTTTTAGGTCAAGCCATCGGCAAGGCGCGGCGCGAGCCGGTGCTCGCCGACATGATCGCCGTCCGCGCGCTTTGGGCGGTCGCGCTCGCGGCGCGGAGCAGAGCAGGGTAGAAATTCGGCTTATGTCAATGGCTTGCTACGCAACAAGCATGCAGCAAAGGATGAGACATATTTCCGTGGATGGCCGGGTCAAGCCCGGCCATGACGTTGAAAGACGCGTGCCATCGTGAAAGATCGATAGGCTTGTTCGCCCATCTCAGCGCGTCATGGCCGGGCTTGACCCGGCCATCCAAGCACAACGTTACTTCTTCAGCTTGCGGCAGACATCCTCGAGCTGCTCCAGCGTCTTATAGCGAATCCGCAGTTCCCCGGCCTCGCCGTGATGGGCGATGGTCACCGAAAGCCCCAAAGCGTCAGTGAGCGATTTTTCGAGCGCCCGCGTGTCGGCATCTTTATGGTCGGCATCCTTCGCCTCGACATTCACGGATTTGCGAGCGGAGCGTTCGGCTGATGTCTGCGCGATCTTTTCGACATCGCGCACCGACAGGCCTTGCGCGACGATGCGGTCGGCGATCGCATCCGCGTCGGCCAGAGTCAGCAGCGCCCGCGCATGGCCGGCCGAGAGCGCACCCTCGGCAAGCAGATGCTTGGTCCGTTCCGGCAATTTCAAGAGCCGCAGCGTATTGGCGACATGGCTGCGGCTCTTGCCGATGATCTTGGCGAGCTCCTGCTGCGTATGGCCGAAATCACGCTCGAGCTGCTGATAGCCGAGTGCCTCTTCGAGCGGATTGAGATCCGTGCGCTGAACATTCTCGATGATCGCCAGCTCAAGGGCCTGCTTGTCGTCGGCCTCGACGGCAATGATCGGCACCTCATGGAGGCCCGCCCTTTGCGCGGCGCGCCAGCGCCGCTCGCCGGCGATGATCTCATAGAAATCCGCCACACCCGGCACGGTGCGCACGAGGATCGGCTGAATGATCCCTTTTTCTTGGATCGAATGGGTGAGGTCCTCGAGCTCGGCCTCGGCGAAGGATTTGCGCGGATTGCGCGGATTGGGCCGCAAAAATTCGATCGGAATCTTCTTCTGGCCGCGCGCCCGCGCAAGTGCTGCAGATTCGTCGCCGGCATCGCCGATCAGGGCCGCAAGGCCGCGCCCCAGACGTGGCCGGGCTTCTTCCGCCATTTTCGCCGCTTTCATGTCTTCGCACCCATCTATCCAAGAATTCCGGCCGCCAAACCTCACGCAGCAGTGAGCTGCCGTTCGCGTTGAATCACTTCCGAGGCGAGCTTCAGATAGGCCTGGCTGCCGCTACATTTGAGGTCATAGAGAAGCACCGGCTTGCCATGCGACGGCGCTTCGGAAATCCGCACATTGCGGGGGATGATCGTCTCATAGACTTTGTCGCCCATGAAGCCGCGGACGTCGGCGACGACCTGGGCCGCGAGATTGTTGCGCGGGTCATACATGGTCAGAACGATGCCATGGATCGTCAGATTGGCGTTCAGCGTCTTTTTGACCTGATCGACGGTCGAGAGGAGCTGCGACAGACCTTCGAGTGCGAAGAATTCGCACTGCAGCGGCACGAGGACGCTGTCGCAGGCGGCCAGCGCATTGATGGTGAGGAGATTGAGCGACGGCGGGCAGTCGATGAGGATATAGGAGAAATGCAGCACCTCGGACAGGCTCTCCCGCTCTTCGGCGAGGCGCTGGATCGCCGTTTTCAGGCGATGGGCGCGGTCGCGCTGCGCCGCGATCTCCAATTCGATGCCGAGCAGATCGAGAGTCGAGGGCGCCACGGAAAGCCGCGGCACGTCCGTCGCCTGGATCGCGGCCTTGAGCGGCGCGTCGCCCATCAGCACTTCATAGGTCGAGGTGCCGCGATTGCGGCGATCGATGCCGAGGCCTGTGGAGGCATTGCCCTGCGGATCGAGGTCGACGATCAGCACACGCTCGCCGATGGCGGCGAGGGCCGTGCCGAGATTGATCGCTGTCGTCGTCTTGCCGACCCCGCCTTTTTGATTGGCGAGAGCCAGAACGCGTAGGCTTGGGGACAGCGGCACGCCTCTTCTCCCTAAACGAAAAGATCGAGGGCTCCTTTAAGACTTCAGATCCGTCCGAGGCTGCACGCCCTTGTGCCTGACGATCAGCAGGCTGCCCGAGCCCGAGGTCGCACTTCGAATCGACGCGAAATCATAAGTCTCGAAATCTCTACTGAGCCGACGCGAATCGGTCAATTCATCGTCAAGGCGTTGTCCCTTGAGAAAGAGCCCGACGGCGCCTTTTTCGAGCAAATCGCCCGCAAAATCGAGAAGAACCGGCAAAGGCGCGAGCGCCCTTGCGCTCACGGCCTCGATCGGCGCGCCGATCTCGGGCAGAATTTCCTCGATTCGGCCCTGATGGACCAGGGCCGGAGCCAATGTTTCACGTGAAACTTCGCGCAAGAAGGCGCATTTGCGCCGATCGGCCTCGATCAAATGGATTTGTGCGCCTTGCGTCTCAGCAAGCCGGATCGCCGTGACGAGGCCGGGAAAACCGGCGCCCGAGCCGAGATCCGCCCAAATCCGCGCCATGGGCGCTGCCGCCTGGACTTGCAGCGAATCAGCGAAATGCCGGGTCCACATTTGCGGCAAAGTCGAAGCCGCCACCAGATTAATCGTCCTCTGCCATTTGCGCAGCAGCTCGGCATAGATGGCCAAGCGCGCCTCGATCTCGGGCGGGACAGGAAAGAGTTTGAGCGCGGCAGCGCGATCGGCCACCGTTCCTTCTTCGCCTCCTATGCTTTTTCGTTTGGACATTTGGGCCTGGATGGCCGGGTCAAACCCGGCCATGACGCGGTGGATATGGCAATGAAACGAGCCAACTTGCTGTAGCGGAATCGTTGTTCAGCGTCATGGCCGATTGACCCGGCCATCCAGCTACTCTCCCGCGGCTTTGGCCGCCGGGCCTACTCGCCGCTTTATCAGCGCCACAAGCAGGGTAAGCGCCGCCGGCGTCACGCCTTCGATCCGGCCCGCCTGGCCAAGCGTCCGCGGCCGGATCGCCGCGAGCCTAAGGCGAACCTCATTCGAGAGGCCGGGCAGGCGCGCATAATCGAGCCTATCGGGAATGACCAATGCCTCGTCTCGGCGAAAGGTGGCGATATCCGCCGCCTGCCGGCTGAGATAGACGGCATATTTCGCGTCGATCTCGAGCTGCGCCGCCGTCGCGTCGTCGATTGCGGCGAGCTCCGGCCATAATGTCCTCAAAGCGGCGAAATCGACATCGGGAAAGCCGAGGAGCTCGAAGCCCGAGCGGCGCACGCCGTCTTGATTGATCTTCAGGCCGCGCCGCGCCGCCTCGTTCGGGCTGAGTCTGACGCCATCGAGCGTCGCCCGCGCCGCCTCCAAGGCCTTTGCCTTGGCGCGGAAAGCCATTTGCCGTTCAGATCCGATGCAGCCCGCCGCAATGCCTCTTTCGGTGAGCCGCTGATCGGCATTGTCGGCCCGCAAGGTCAGGCGATATTCGGCCCGCGAGGTGAACATCCGATAAGGCTCGGTGGCGCCGCGCGTGACGAGATCGTCCACCATCACGCCGAGATAGGCTTCGGAACGATCGAACAGGATGGACGCCCCGCCGCCGGCGAGCGCCGCCGCATTGACGCCGGCGAGCAGGCCCTGGGCGCCCGCTTCCTCATAGCCCGTGGTGCCATTGATCTGCCCGGCGAGAAAAAGCCCGGTGATTCGTTTTGTCTCCAGATTTGGCCTCAGCTCCCGCGGATCGATATAGTCATATTCGATCGCATAGCCGGGCCGAAGCATGGCGACCTGTTCGAGGCCCGGAATGCTGCGCAAGAATTCAAGCTGCACATTGGCCGGCAGCGCCATGGAAATGCCGTTCGGATAGACTGTCGGCACATCGAGCCCCTCGGGCTCCAGAAAAATCTGATGCGCGGCGCGGTCGGCGAAACGCTGGACCTTATCTTCGATCGAGGGGCAATAGCGCGGCCCCGGACCGGAAATCGCGCCGGAATAGACCGGCGAGTCCTTGAGATGGGCGCGGATGATCGCGTGGCCCTCTTCCGTCGTCTTGGTGATGAAGCAATCGACCTGGGGGCGATCGATCCCAGCGGTCAGCATCGAAAAAGGCTCGGGTTCCGGGTCGCCGCTTTGGCGTTCCAATCCCGCCCAATCGATGCTGCGTCCGTCGAGGCGTGGCGGCGTGCCGGTCTTCAGCCGGCCCAATTCGAAGCCGGCGGCGCGCAGGCTCTCCGACAGGCGCACCGCCGGGTTTTCATCGGCCCGGCCGGCCGGAATGCGTTCCTTCCCAATATGGATCATGCCGCGCAAAAAAGTGCCGGTGGTGAGCACGAGCGCGCCGCAGGCGAGTTCGCGGCCATCGGCGAGGATGAGACCGCTGATCCGGCCATCGGCGATCCGAAGCTCCGCCGCCTCGCCTTCGATCACGCTGAGATTGGGGACGGCCGCGATCGCCGCCTGCATCGCGGCGAGATAGAGCTTTCTGTCCATTTGCGCGCGCGGCCCACGGACCGCCGGTCCTTTGGCACGATTGAGGACGCGGAATTGGATGCCCGCGACGTCGGCGACCCGGCCCATCAAGCCGTCGAGCGCATCGATCTCGCGCACCAGATGGCCTTTGCCGAGCCCGCCGATGGCAGGATTGCAGGACATGGTTCCGATGGTGGCGAAAGAGAGCGTCACGAGCGCGGTCGCGGCACCCATGCGGGCAGCCGCGGCGGCTGCTTCGCAGCCGGCATGGCCGCCGCCCACGACGATCACATCGAAACTCTGTCTGTCCCGGATTGCCATTGTCCTTTAGCCCGATGTCTCCGTCGTCATGGCCGGGCTTGACCCGGCCATCTATGCGCTTTGGCTTGGATGCCCGGCTCAAGGCCGGGCATGACGAAGTTCTGCAGTTCCGGCCATGACGGCTAATGCCGTGCGAATTGCGTTTCACGTGAAACATATCATTTGCCGATGCAAAATCGGGCGAATATTTCACCCAAAACATCCTCGACATCGATTTTGCCGATCAGGCTCTCGAGGGCCCTGACCGCGCAGCGCAAATCTTCGGCCAGAAGCTCCGGCGCCGCGAAAATATGCTCCTCATGAGCCCGTCCGAGCGCGGCAAGCGCCGCCGTCATGGCCCGGCGATGGCGCTCCCGCGTGATCAGCGCGCCCTGGCCGCCGCCGGTCGCCGCTTTGGCGAATTCCGTGAGCCTGGCGAGCAGCAAATCCATATTTTCGCCGCTCGCCGCGCTGAGCCAGAGTCCGTCGCGATCATCCGGGCTTTTTCCTTCGAACAGATCAAGCTTGCTGAACACGGGCCAGATCTCGACCTCAGCCGCGATCGCCGGCGATGCCGGCGACGCGGCCTCAGACAACCAGAGGACGAGATCGGCTTCGCCCGCCTTGGCCTTCGTCCGCGCGATCCCGATCGCTTCGATCGGATCTTGCGATTCGCGCAGCCCCGCAGTGTCGATCAAAGTCAGCGGCAGCCCGGCAAGATCGAGATGGACCTCGATCGCATCGCGCGTCGTGCCCGGTATGGGCGAGACGATCGCCGCCTCCCGCCGCGCCAGCGCATTGAGAAGCGTCGATTTGCCCGCATTCGGCGGCCCGGCGATGACGACGATCAAGCCCTCGCGGAGCCGCTCGCCTGCCTGGGCGGCGGCGAGTTCTCTTTCCAATTGGCCGATGAGGGAGGCGACGATGCCGAGGATCTCATTCCTCACCATCTGTCCGACATCGGCTTCCTCGCCGAAATCGATTTCTGCTTCGACATAGGCCGAGGCCTCAAGCAAGGCGCTTCGCCATTCTTCGGCCTTGCGGCCCAGCTCCCCCTGCGTCTGCCGCAGAGCTTGCCGGCGCTGCGCCTCGGTTTCGGCTTCGATCAGATCGGCGAGACCTTCGATCTCCGTCAGATCGAGCTTGCCGTTTTCAAAAGCGCGGCGGGCGAATTCGCCGGCCTCCGCCGGCCGCGTGACCGCAAAACCGCCCAGCGCCCGCAGCATGGCCGCAACGACCGCCGGGCCGCCATGACAATGGAATTCGGCGCAATCCTCGCCGGTAAAACTCGCCGGCGCGGGAAAGAAGAGAACGATCCCGCGATCGATCATTTCGCCCGATCTCGGATCTGTGAAGCGCGCCAGTGTTGCGCGCCGCGGCGCCGGCACATGACCGATCACGCCCGCGAGAATGTCGCGGGTGCCGGGACCCGACAGGCGCAGCACTGCGACACCGGCGCGCCCGAGCCCTGAGGAGAGAGCAAAAATCGTCTCGATGGTCATCTTGGGTCATCTTGGCGTAAAACTTGCGGCCGATGCGTCTAAAGCTTCCTCAGGCGTTTTGCCTTCGCCTCTGTCCAGGAACCTATCATGTCCTCAAACGAACTCGGCCGCGCCGCGAGCCCCTATTTGCTGCAGCATGCGGCCAATCCCGTCCATTGGCGCATGTGGAGCGAGGCGGCGCTGCGCCAGGCACAAGAGCAGAACAAGCCCATTCTCCTCTCGGTCGGCTATGCCGCCTGCCATTGGTGCCATGTCATGGCACATGAGAGTTTTGAGGATCCCGATACGGCAGCGGTGATGAACGAACTTTTCGTGAACATCAAGGTCGATCGCGAGGAACGGCCCGATATCGACCATATCTATATGTCGGCACTGCATGCCTTCGGCGAGCGCGGCGGCTGGCCGATGACCGTATTTCTCACGCCGACCGGCGAGCCCTTCTGGGGCGGCACCTATTTTCCCAAGACCGAGCAATATGGAAGGCCGGCCTTTGTGACGGTTCTGCACGCGGTGGCGAAGGCCTTTCGCGCCGAGCCGGAGCGCATCGCGCACAACACCAGGCTGGTGCGGGAGAATCTCAGCAACGAGGGGCGCACCGACAGCGGCAGCCTCACGCCGGATCTTCTCGATACTCTGCCGCCGCAGATCATCAATTTCGTCGACCAGACCGACGGCGGCTTGCGCGGCGCGCCGAAATTTCCGAACACGCCCATCTTCGAACTGCTGTGGCGCGCCGGCGCAAGGCTCGGCAAGACGCCGTATCGCGATCTCGTCCGGCTGACGCTGACCCGCATGTCGCAAGGCGGCATTTACGATCACCTCGGCGGCGGCTTCGCCCGCTATTCGGTCGATGATCATTGGCTGGTGCCGCATTTCGAAAAAATGCTCTACGACAATGCGCAGCTTCTCGAGCTTCTGGCGCTCTGCCATCGCGACTATGGCGATCCCTTGCTGCGCAGGAGAGCGACTGAGATCGTCAGCTGGCTCGAACGCGACATGACGACGCCGGAGGGCGCCTTCTGCGCCAGCCTCGATGCCGACAGCGAGGGCCAGGAGGGCAAATTCTACGTGTGGACCTGGGAGGAACTCGTTGCCGTCCTCGGCGAGGCGGACGCCGGCTTCTTCGGCAAATTCTACGGCGCCGGACGGATCGGCAACTGGGCCGAAGAGCCGCATGGCAAGATGGTCACCATTCTCAACCAGCTCGAAGCCAAGCCCGCGACCGCAGAGGACGAGGCGCGGCTCGCGCCATTGAAGGAAAAGCTCTTCCTCGTGCGCGAAAAGCGCGTGCACCCGGGGCTCGACGACAAGATCATGGCCGATTGGAACGGGCTGATGATCGGAGCCCTCGTCAATGCCGGAACGGCGCTTAGCGAGCCGTCATGGGTCACGCTCGCGGCGCAAGCCTATTCCGTCATCATCGATCTCTTGCTCTATGAAGATGGTGCGGGACGCAAGCGCCTCGCCCATAGCGCCCGCGCCGGCGTCATCGTGAAGCCCGGCTTCGCGCTCGACCATGCCGCCATGATGCGCGCCGCGCTCGCGCTGCATGAGGCCCGGCATACGACCGGCGTCGCGCTGCCCCCGCGCGATTATCGCGGCGATGCCATCGCATGGGCCGAGGCGGTCCGCGACGATTATCTCGATCCGAAGACCGGCCGCATCGCCATGGCTGCCTCCCATGCCGATGATGTGATCATCAGGCTCGCGCCAACGGCGGATGATGCCATTCCCAACGCTCATCCGGTCTATTTGTCGGCTCTCATTCGCCTCGCCGGTCTAACCGGCGATGAGAGCTGGCTCACGCTCGCGGACCAGCTCTTTGCCAGCCTGGCGCCGGTCGTGCGCGGCAATTTCGTCGGCCATGCGGGAATTCTGAATGCGCTCGATCTCCGCCTCAACGGCATCGAGATCGTCACCGCCGGGCCGGAACGCAAAGCGCTTTACGAGGCAGCGCTCGCCATCCCCTTCGATCACCGGATCGTCTTCGATCTGGATGAGCCTGAATCCGTACCCGAGACGCATCCTGCCGCGGCGCAAGCGAAGATCGCAGGCAGCGCAGCAGCCTTCGTCTGCTCGAGCGGAACTTGTTCGCTGCCGGTGCATGATCCGGCGGAATTGGTGAAGCTGGTGGAAGAAAGAAGCAGCGGCGCAAAAGTGGTCTAAGCATGAACGCGCCCGTCATGGCCCGGTCTGCGCGCCACCTAGAAGCGGCCATCGGTGCGGGCCGCGGTCCGACTGGATTTAAGCGATTGCTTCAGAACTCCGTCTTCGCTGACGGGACGCCGAGCGCCGTCAGTAGCGGACCGAGGAACTCCTCATACTCGTGCCAGCGGCCGACTGAGCTCTTATAGAGCGGCTGGCGGACCTGCGTCGCGCTCGCGGTCCGTACCGGCCGATCCGTCTCATGAAATGAAAGGCAGCGATCGTCCCAAGGCAATTCGCAATAGGCAAGAATGCGACGCGCCTGCGTTTCGAGGTCTGCGACAACGTCCTCATATTGGACATCGAGAATCCGGCTGGGCGGCAATACGCGCCGCCAATGCTCCATCAGATGCTCGTAGCGTTTGTAATAGCGTCCGAGTTCACCAAGGTCGTAAGTGTGGTTCTGTCCCGTCGTGAAGAGTTTCGAGAAGCACGAAATGCAGGTATCGACCGGATTGCGGACCGTGTGAATAATCTTGGCATTCGGCAGCGTGAGATGAATCAGGCCGGCGAACAAATAGTTCGACGGCATCTTGTCGGTCACTCGCTCACCGTCTGGCGCGCGTTCATGCACAGAGGCGAGATAGCGCGTCCCGATGCTCGTCAAAGCGGATGCGTCGAGCACCGGCACGAATTCGGGATAGGGGACCGGCGCGTCGATTGGCTGGCGGATAGCAAGAACGATCTCGCCGAACGTCTTCAATTCCCCTGCTCCGTGCACCATGGGATGACTGGCGAGAATCTGCTCGGCCAGCGTCGAGCCCGAGCGCGGCATGCCCAGAATGAAGATCGGCCGCTGCGATGGATCGCCGGCATCGGACTTCGCCGCGATCAGCTCACGGGCAAAAGTCCTCTCGATCTCGTCGAACCGCGTGAGGACCTCCTCTTCGTCATAGGAAATTGTCGCGCGCTTGGCGGCATTGGCGGCCAGCAGGTGCTGGAACGAGCGGCGATGATCCTTGAGATCGCCGTAGGCCTTGCCCAGCGCAAAATCGAGTTTCATGCGATCAGCCTCGGACAGCCCCTCCGGTTTCGCCACGAGCTTCTCCATGGCGGCGAGATGCGGATCGCCGGGCCCGAATTTTTTCAAATCCGCGAAGTTGAAATAGGCGTCGGCGCTCATCGGATCGATATCGATCGCCTTCAGAAAGGCCGCTCGTGCCTCATCCAACCGACCGAGGTCTTTGAGAACGTTGCCCTTGTTGTTGTAGGCGGTAGCGAGCTCTGGCTTGAGCGCGATGGCTTTATCGCAGCTGACGAGTGCTTCTTCGAGGCGATCGAGTTCTTTGAGAGCAGTGCCGCGATTGGAGTGAGCCTCAGCAAAGTCCGGTTTGAGCGCAATGGCTTTATCGTAGCTGACGAGTGCTTCTTCGAGGCGATTGAGCTCCTTGAGAGCATTGCCTCGATTAGAGTAAGCCTCGGCAAAATCCGGCTTGAGCGCAATGGCTTTATCATTGCTGACAAGTGCTTCTTCAAAGCGATTGAGCTCTTTGAGAGCAATACCGCGATTGTAGTAATCCTCAAAATCTGGTTTTAGCGCTATGGCTTTATCGTAGCTGACGAGTGCTTCTTCAAGGCGCTTGAGCTCATAGAGAGCATTGCCTCGGTTAGAGTAAGCCTCAGGAAAATCTCGTTTTAGCCCAATGGCTTTATCGTAGCTGACGAGCGCTTCTTCGAGACGCTTGAGCTCTTTGAGAGCATTGCCGCGATTAAAGTGAGCCTGAGCAAAATCCGGTTTTAGCGCAATGGTTTTATCGTAGCTGACGAGTGCTTCTTCAAGCCGCTTGAGCGCTTGGAGAGCGATGCCGCGATTAGAGTGAGCCTCAACAAAATCTGGTGCTAGGGCAATGGCTCGATCGTAGCTGGCGATTGCATCTTCAAGGCGCTTGATCTCTTTGAGAGCATTGCCTCGGTTATAGTGAGCTGCCGCGATGTTGGGATTTATCGAGATGGCTTTCGAGATCAACTGAACAGCCCGCTCGTAGCTCCGAGTTTGGCAAGCGACCACGCCGAGAAAATGAAGCGCGTCGAAGTGATTTGGCGCTCCTTGAAGGATTTCTCGATAAATCCTTTCGGCCTCAGCAAGTCTGCCCTGCTGATGAAATGCCAATCCCATCTGCAATTGCGCTTGGAGAGCAAAAGGTGGCTGCGTCGAGGCTCGACGCCTAGTCTTTTTTGACAAGAGGTGAAGCCCTTCGTTCAAGGTTGCTTTTTGCGACCCGTCGGATCCACGCCCACTCCACCGCTTCGCATGACACCTTCCCCTTTCAGGGGAAGGATCACGTATTCATCGCCTCGAAGAAAGTCACATTGCCCTTCGGCGTTTCGCGCAGCTTGTTCAGCAAAAATTCGATGCCATCGACCGTGCCCATCGGATTGAGGATGCGGCGGAGCACATACATTTTTTTGAGAATATCGGGCGGCACCAAAAGCTCTTCCTTGCGGGTGCCCGATCTCGTGATGTCGATGGCCGGGAAGGTGCGCTTGTCGGCAACCTTGCGGTCGAGGATGATTTCCGAATTGCCGGTGCCTTTGAACTCTTCGAAGATCACTTCGTCCATGCGCGAGCCGGTGTCGATCAGGGCCGTCGCGATGATGGTGAGCGAGCCGCCCTCTTCAATATTGCGGGCGGCGCCGAAGAAGCGCTTCGGCCGCTGCAAGGCATTGGCGTCGACACCGCCGGTCAGCACCTTGCCGGATGACGGCACCACAGTATTGTAAGCGCGTCCGAGTCGCGTGATCGAATCGAGAAGGATCACCACGTCGCGGCCGTGCTCGACGAGCCGCTTGGCTTTCTCGATCACCATTTCCGCGACCTGGACATGGCGCACCGCCGGCTCGTCGAAGGTCGAAGAAACGACCTCGCCCTTCACCGAGCGCTGCATATCGGTGACTTCTTCCGGCCGCTCGTCGATGAGCAGCACGATGAGGTAGCACTCGGGGTGATTCGCCGTCACCGATTGCGCGATGTTCTGCAAGAGCACGGTCTTGCCGGTCCGCGGCGGCGAAACAATCAATGCGCGCTGGCCCTTGCCGATCGGCGCGACGATATCGATCACGCGGCAGGACAGATCCTTCTTGGTCGGGTCATCGACTTCGAGCTTCAATCTTTCGGCGGGATAGAGCGGCGTGAGATTGTCGAAGTGAACTTTGTGCCGGACCTTTTCAGGGTCTTCGAAATTGATGGTGTTGACCTTGAGAAGCGCGAAATAGCGCTCGCCTTCCTTGGGGCTGCGAATGAGCCCTTCGACCGTGTCGCCGGTCCTGAGGCCGAAGCGCCGGATCTGCGAAGGGGAAACATAAATATCGTCGGGCCCGGCGAGATAGTTCGCATCGGGCGAGCGCAGGAAGCCGAAACCGTCCTGCAGAACCTCGATGACGCCTTCGCCGACGATTTCAATGTCGCGAGTCGCAAGCTGCTTCAATATCGCAAACATCAATTCCTGTTTGCGCATGATCGATGCGTTTTCGACCTCATGCTCTTCGGCAAAGGCCAGCAATTCGGTCGGCGACTTGGCTTTCAAATCCTGAAGTTTAATATCCCGCATCGGGATCCAGTCCTTGGAAGACGGCGCGATGAAGTCGCGCGCAAAATAGGGAAGGCCCGCCTGGGCGCCAGACCCTTAAAGGAGGAATGGCGATCGCTATGATGTGGCGCGCTAGAGCCGATCCCGATCGCGTAGAACGCTAAAGCGATCCACGCCATCGGGACAAATCGGCTCTATATCAAAATCTGGAGCATGTTCTTCATCGGAAAAGTCTTGCAACTCTTCCGGAACATGCTCTAGCGCGCGTTCAGCCCAAATGGATATCGACGGCTAGAGACTCAACAGCGCTCGATCTCTTAAGATTGCGCGCCCTTGTCCCGAATATCGATTGCTGTCCATCAGCCCGAAAGCGCAAGATGTCGCGCCGGCTCGTCACTGCGAGGAGGGAAGCTCAAGATAGGGTGTTTTGGGCGCTTTGACAACCAGAACCATGGGTCGCCCACGGCCGCTAGAGCATGTTCCGAAAAAGTTGCGCGACTTTTTCGATAAGAACATGCTCCACTTTATTGATTTTGAGCGTTTTCTTTTTGATCGGATGATTCCATCCGATCAGAAAACGCTCTGAGGCACCTCTTTTTTCGAGAGGGCGTTTATCCCCATTCTCGCTGCGACCACCCTGCCGCGACATGATTGAAACATCCCAATGCGGTTTCCTTATGGTGCAATCTTGGCTGGACAATGCCGGTGTCGCTGCCGGCTAGGATCCCATGAGAAACCGACAAAGAAAAAGGCCGGCAAGTGGTTGCCGGCCGTGCTTCTGTCGGAGCAAGCGTCGTTTTGCGCGCTCAATATTTGGCGACGACCGGCGCCGGCATAAATGGCGCCATCCAATCGAACTTCCAGTTCAGGCCGGCGCGGACCGTCGAGAAGGTCGTTCTGGTGCTCGAATATACAGAGGTGTAGCAGGAGGCCACACAACCCTCCACCAGGGTATTGTCAAGAGAACCGAGATCCGTATAGAGATATTCGACCTTCAAGGTCAGGTTGTGGGTCAGAGCATATTCGACGCCCGCGCCAGCGGTCCAGCCCGTCTGCGTCCCGCCGTAGGAGTAGCTGAAGGAACCGCTGGGATCCCACGCAGTATAGGAATTGTCGACGCGCCCATAGGCGAAGCCGCCGGTCGCATAAGGCAGGATATTGCCAAAGGCATAGCCGATGCGGCCCCGTACCGTGCCCCACCAATCGACGTTGGACTGCGTCTTCTCCCCTGAGAGAGGACCTGAGGCGTCACCAAGGGTCCCGTTAAAATAAGTTCCCTCGAGCGTCGAGCCTTGGAAATCCGCCTCCACGCCGACGACGATATTCGATGTCGGCCACTGATAATTATAGCCGATCTGGCCGCCGCCGGAGAATCCCCTCGATGTCGCCCCAAATGACGCCCAATCGGAGCTGACGGAAGAACTGAACAAAGTGTCGAAATCGCCGCCCGAGAGGCCGGCGTTGCCGCCGATATAGAAGCCGGTCCAGGAGAACTCCGGCGGCGGCGGCGGAATATAGGGCGCCGGCCCCTTGGTGTTCGGCAGATCCGCGGCAAAGGCCGCGGACGCCAAGGCAATCGACGAGACAGCGCCTACCAAAAACGCGCGGATCATGATTTTTCTCCCCCAAAATCGCTGCTGATGAGAGGAGAATAAAGATCACCGGCGTCTTGACAATCGCAATTCATGCGAGAGATGCAATTCGTTGGGTTGTGTTACAATAATGCCACAATCATTACGTGCCGTCACGCCGGCCTTGGGCGCCAAAACATTTAGCAAAGCCGCCGGCGCCCTGCGATCGGCCTCCGGCAGCTTGAAGATTTCCGATTGACCGCGGGAACAGCGGCCGGGGGCGACCCTTCTCCCGCTTGCGGGAGAAGGGTCGCCCCCAAAACCGGCAAAGAAAAAGGCCGGCAAACTGGTTGCCGGCCGAGTTCGGAGCTAGGAGCAAGCGTCGTTTTGCGCGCTTAGTATTTGGCGACGACCGGCGCCGGGACAAACGGCGCCATCCAATCGAACTTCCAGTTCAGGCCGGCGCGGACCGTGCTGAAGGTCGTTTTGGTCGAATCGCTCGCAGAGCAGCTGTGGTCGACGTCACAAGTCCACGAGTTGTACCGGTCCAAGCCGCCGAGCTGCGTATAGAGATATTCGACCTTCAAGGTCAGGTTATGGGTCAGGGCATATTCGACGCCCGCGCCAGCGGTCCAGCCCGTCTGCGTCCCGCCGTAGGAGTAGCTGTAGGTGCTGGAATCCGCCCAAGCATCAAAGGAATTGTCGACGCGCCCATAAGCGAAGCCGCCGGTCGCATAAGGCAGGATGTTGCCGAAGGCATAGCCGAGTCGCCCGCGCACCGTGCCCCACCAATCCACTTGGGACTGCCCTTTCACCCCTGCAACGGGACCTGAGCCGTCACCGATGGTCGCGTTAAAATAAGTTCCGGTGAGCGTCGAGCCTTGGAAATCCGCCTCCAGGCCGACGACGAAATTCGTTGCCGGCCACTGATAATTATAGCCGATCTGACCGCCGCCGGAGAAGCCGCGCGACGTCGCGCTATGACCATAGTCGTCCGTATAGCTCTCAGAGATCTCGTAATAGCTCAGAAAATTGTTCTTGTTGAAATCGCCGCCCGAGAGGCCGGCGTTGCCGCCGATATAGAAGCCGGTCCAGGAAAACTCCGGCGGCGGCGGCGGAATATAAGGCGCCTCTGCCTTGGTATTCGGCAGGTCCGCGGCAAAGGCCGCGGACGCCAAGGCCATCGACGAGACAGTGCCTATCAAAAACGCCCGTATCATTATCTCTCTCCCCCAAAATCGCTGCCGATGAGAGGAGAATAAAGATCACCGGCGTCTTGACAATCGCAACTCGTGCGAGAGACGCAATTCGCTGGGTTGTGTTACAATCATGCAACAATCATTACGTGCCGTCACGCCGGCCTTGGGCCCGAACACATTTAGCAAAGCCGCCGGCGCCCTGCGATCGGCGCTCCGGCCGCTTGAATATTTCGGATTGGCGTGCGTCTAAGCCCAACCCGTCAGAAGACCCCACCCGGCAGCCAAGCGAGCTTGGCTGCCACCCTCCCCGTGCCGGGGAGGGATGGCGCGCGTCTGGCGGCCGGCGAATCCCTCCCCTGAAAGGGCAGGGTGTCGGTGAAGCTGCGCTTCACTGACGGGTGGGGCCGCCCAGAAAACCGGCAAAGAAAAAGGCCGGCAACCAGGTTGCCGGCCATGTTTGTTTGTCTCGGAGCGGAGGTGTCGTCCGGACGCCTCGCTATTGGCGCCTCAATATTTGGCGACAACCGGCGTCGGCGCCGGCATAAACGGCGCCATGAAATCGAACTTCCAGTTCAGGCCGGCGCGGACCGTGCTGAAGGTCGTCCTGGTGCTTTCATATGTTGTATAATCACCACCCGGGAACGTATTATCAAATGAGCCGAGATCCGTATAGAGATATTCGACCTTCAAGGTCAGGTTGTGGGTCAGAGCATATTCGACGCCCGCGCCAGCGGTCCAGCCCGTCTGCGTCCCGCCGTAGGAGTAGCTGAAGGAACCGCTGGGATCCCACGCAGTATAGGAATTGTCGACGCGCCCATAGGCGAAGCCGCCGGTCGCATAAGGCAGGATATTGCCAAAGGCATAGCCGATGCGGCCCCGTACCGTGCCCCACCAATCGACGTTGGACTGCGTCTTCTCCCCTGAGAGAGGACCTGAGGCGTCACCAAGGGTCCCGTTAAAATAAGTTCCCTCGAGCGTCGAGCCTTGGAAATCCGCCTCCACGCCGACGACGATATTCGATGTCGGCCACTGATAATTATAGCCGATCTGGCCGCCGCCGGAGAATCCCCTCGATGTCGCCCCAAATGACGCCCAATCGGAGCTGACGGAAGAACTGAACAAAGTGTCGAAATCGCCGCCCGAGAGGCCGGCGTTGCCGCCGATATAGAAGCCGGTCCAGGAGAACTCCGGCGGCGGCGGCGGCGGCATGAAGGGCGCCTCTCCCTTGGTGTTCGGCAGGTCGGCAGCAAAGGCCGCCGTGGCCAACGCGACCGACGAAACGGCCGATATCAAAAGTGTACGTAGCATTGTCTTGCTCCCCCAATCCTCATTGGTCCGAAAAGGCTCCGAGAACTCTACGGTAGCCTGAAATTGCCTGGGTACAACCGCAATTTCACTGTTTGCAGCGATTCGCCGAGAGCTGTGGCATCGAAGCTACAATCATTTCGCGAATCCCAAGCTTTTCTCGCATTCCACAGAAGAACAGCCTCAAAACGGCTTCACGACGACCAAAATCACGATGCCGATCAGCGCCACGGTGACGCTTTCATTCACTATCCGATAGAACAAAGTCGAGTGTTGATTTGCATCAACGGCGAAGGCCGAGTTGCTGCGAATCAGATAGCCATAGGCCGCGACCAATGCGGCAACGAGCACGAGCTTGGCCCAAAGCCATCCGGCACCGAACCAGTGGCCCTCCCAGGCCAGCGCAACGCCGCTGAGAAGGACGACCACAAGGGCTGGCCGCATGATCGCTTTTTCCAGCCGGCGTTCCATGATTTTGAAGATTTCCGATTCCGCCGAGCCCTTGGCGACCGAGGCATGATAGACGAAGAGCCGCGGCAGATAGAGCATGCCCGCCATGAAGGCGATGACCGCGATGATGTGCAAGGCCTTGAGCCAGAAATAGACGCTTTCCACGGATTAAGGCCTGTTGACATTCAGCATGGGCAACGACGGAGGCCGCGACGGGCTTACCCTCCCCCTTGTGGGGAGGGTCGGACCGCCATAGGGCGTCGTTTGCGACGCCCGTCGTAAACGACGGGCTATGCGGTCCGGGGTGGGGGTCATCAAATTTCGCGACAATATCGACCCCCACCCCTGACCCCTCCCCACACGCAAGTCGGCTGTTGCCGACTTGCGCTTTTGAACAGCGCAACTCGGGCAAGCCCGAGTTGCGCGGGGGAGGGGAACACCTGCAGCCATGCCGTGAATGTCAACAGATCCTAGACTTCCGCACGAAGTTGAGCGACGAGCGCTTCGACATGCGCAACCGGCGTCTCCGGCAATATCCCATGGCCGAGATTGAAGATATGCGGACGGCCGTCGAATGCCGCGAGGATTTGCGTCGTCGCCTCGCGCAGCGCTTCGCCGCCGGCGAGCAGCGCCAAAGGATCGAGATTGCCTTGCAGCACGGTTTGCGGCTCGATCCTTTTTGCCGCCCAGGCCGGGTCGACAGACGTATCGAGCCCGAGCGCATCGGCGCCCGTGCGCGCGGCAAAATTCTCGAGATGCGGCCCGGCGCCGCGCGCAAAGGCGATCACCTTCGCCGCGCCCCATCGCGCCCGCAGAGCCGTGATGATGGCGGCCACAGGCCGCGCGCACCAGCGCTCGAACTCGTCGGCCGGCAGCACGCCCGCCCAGCTGTCGAAAATCTGCACGACCTCGGCCCCGGCCCTGATCTGCTGCGCCAGATAGTCGACCGAGCCGGCAATCAGCCGGTCGATCAGATCCTCGAACAGCGCACGATGGCGATAGGCGAATAGGCGCGCCGGCGCTTGATCCGGCGTCCCCTGGCCGGCGATCATATAGCTCGCGACCGTCCAAGGCGCGCCGCAAAATCCGATCAAGGCCACCTCCGGCGGCAAGGCCTCCTTCACCCGTTCGATGGTCTCGAACACCGGGCTCAAATGGTCGAGATCGATCGTCTCGCGCAGCCTGCAGAGGTCTTCCGCATTCGAGATCGGCGGCAGGCGCGGTCCATTGCCGGATTCGAAGCTGACTTTCTGGCCGAAAGCATCGGGAACGACGAGGATGTCGCTGAACAGGATCGCGGCATCGAAGCCGAAGCGGCGGACCGGCTGCAAGGTCGCCTCGGCGGCGAGCTTCGGCGCGTAGCAGAATTCGAGAAACGACGGCGCCTTGGCGCGCAAGGCGCGATATTCGGGCAGGTAACGCCCGGCCTGGCGCATCAGCCAGATCGGCGGCCTGGCCATCGCCTCGCCATCGAGCACGCGCAGCAGATTCTTGGGGGTTTCGACTTTCGGCTGCGCCAAATCAAAAGAATCCTTATCTTTGAATCCTATAGTTCTTATTAGGCCTCGGATTAATCTCATTCCCGCCTTTGCACAATCGCGGCCCGGCTCGCGGCAGTTGTGCGGCTTGCCCACAGAGGCGAAATTGCTGCCGCAGCGTTAAGGTTTCGTTAACCAAGCCAAAGACTTGGAAGCTAGGGTGGCGAATCTGCCCACAGCTTGACCTCGCGTCGCCCGCAATCCCCGGCGCCGGCACGATATCGATGCGCCGCGGCAGGCTTGTTGACGATCAGGCTGTGAATCCGAAAGATGTCGCCGCCGCTTGGCGCGATGCCCCGAGTTATTCACTGCCGTCCCCAGCCCGGCCTGGGGAAAGGGGATAAAGGGACATCCTCCTTGCCGAACAGCTGTTTCCATCTGCATCTCGTCTCCGATGCGACAGGTGAAACTCTGATCGCCGTCGGCCGCGCCGTGACGGCGCAGTTCGACGGGGTCTCCTCGGTCGAACATCTCTACCCTCTGGTGCGCTCGCAGGCGCAGCTCGACAAGGCGATCGCCGAGATCGAAGCGGCACCGGGCATGGTGCTCTTCACTCTGGTCGATCGATCGCTGGCGGAGAAGCTCGAGGCCGCCTGCCGGGCGATCGGCGCGCCCTGCCTCTCGGTGCTGCAGCCGATCCTGACGCTGTTTCAATCCTATCTCGGCGCGGCGGCCAATCCGCGCCCCGGCGCCCAGCACATGCTCAATGCCGAGTATTTCAAGCGGATCGACGCCTTGAATTATACGATGAATCATGACGACGGGCAGATGGCGGAAACCTATGAGGAGGCGGATGTTCTGTTGATCGGCGTCAGCCGGAGCTCGAAGACGCCGACGAGCATCTATCTCGCCAATCGCGGCATCAAGACCGCGAATATTCCCCTGGTTCCGAATGTTCCGTTGCCGAGATCGATATTCGAGCTCAAACATCCCTTGATCGTCGGGCTCATCGCCTCGGCCGAACGGATCATTCAGATCCGCCAGAATCGGCTCGAAGCCTTGCATGCCGACCTCAATTCGCCCTATGTCGATCGTGTCGTCGTCAGCGAGGAGGTGGCGCAGTCGCGCCGGCTCTTTGCGCAAAACGGCTGGGCGGTGATCGATGTCACGCGGCGTTCGATCGAGGAGACCGCCGCCGCCGTCATCGATCTTTACCGGGTTCATCGCGCAAGCGCCCGGGGCTAGAGCATCCCGCCTTCAAGTGAAATCACTTGAAGGCGGATGAGATGCTCTAAATTCAAAAAAATAGAGCATCGTTTAAGCGCAAAACCGCATACACTTTTGCGCACGATGCTCTAGGCGCGCAATCACTCGTTTCGAGGCGTGGATCACATGCATGGGCTCTGGCAAGGCAGGAGACCTCTCGTGCTCGCTTCGAGGAGCAGTGCGCGGCAGGCGCTTCTCGCGGCGGCGCAGATCCCTTTCGAAAGCGTTGCCGGCACGATCGATGAACGCCTGGCCGAAGCGCCATTGCGAGAGCAGGGCGCTTCGGCGAGGGCGATCGCAACGCATCTGGCGCGGGCCAAAGCGCATTCCGTCTCGGTGCTGCAGCGTGGCCGGCTGGTGCTCGGCGCCGATCAGACCCTGTCCTTCGAGGGTCGAATAGTTTCAAAGCCCGCGACGATTGCCGAGGCGCGGGCGCAGCTCGCAGGATTTTCGGGCCGAACCCACGAGCTTCATTCGGCGCTCTGCGTGGCGCGCGACGGGCTGACCTTGTTCGAGACCGTTGCGCCGGCGCGGTTGAGCTGCCGCAGCTTCGATGCAGATTTCATCGATCGCTATATCGAAGCGGCGGGCGATGCCGTGCTCACCAGCGTCGGCGCCTATCAGATCGAAGGCCTCGGCATTCATCTCTTCGAGCGGGTCGAGGGCGATCATGCGACCATCCTCGGCCTGCCGCTTCTGCCGCTTCTCGCATTCCTGCGCCGCGAAGGCAGTCTTCTGGGATGAGCGCGATGCAAGATCAGGCGCCGCGCGCGTTCGTCATCGGCTGGCCGATCTCGCATTCGCGTTCGCCGCTGATCCATCATTATTGGCTCGCGACACTCGGGCTTCCCGGCGCCTATGAGCGGATTGCCGTGCGGCCCGAAGCGCTCGCGGAATTTCTCGCCCAATTCCCGCGGCAGGGCTTCGTCGGCGGCAATGTGACCTTGCCGCATAAGGAGATGGCCTATCGGTTCTGCGCGAAGACGACCTCTTGCGCGCAACGGCTGCGAGCTGTGAACAGCTTGTGGATCGAGGGTGGAAAACTCTGTGGAGAGAATACGGATGTCGCAGGCTTTCTCGGCTGTCTCGACGAGGATGCGCCACATTGGGCCGAGGCTTGTGAAAAAGCCGTCGTGCTGGGGGCAGGCGGCGCGGCGCGCGCCATCGTCTTCGCGCTCATGACCCGCTGCCGTCCGCATATCCTGCTCGTCAATCGCAGCCGCGCGCGCGGCGAGGAACTGATTGAACTGGTGCGCAGCATCGACCCGAAACAGCGCATCGATCTGCATGATTTCGCAAGCCTGCCGCAATGCCTCGCCGGCGCCGATCTTCTCGTCAATACAACTTCGCTCGGCATGGCGGGTCAGCCGAAGCTCGCCATTGATCTCGACGCTTTGCCGGATCATGCGCTGGTCGCGGATATCGTCTATGTCCCGCTCGAAACCGAGCTTCTGCGAGCGGCGCGCGCGCGAGGTCTGAAAACTTCCGGTGGACTCGGCATGCTGCTCTATCAGGCGGTGCCGGGCTTCGAGCGCTGGTTCGGGCAGCGGCCGATCGTGACGCCGGAGCTGCGGGCCCTCGTCGCACGCGACATTGCGGGCCAAGAAATTGCGGGCCAAGACATTGCGGGCGAAGCCTGATGTTCGTGCTCGGCCTCACCGGCTCGATCGGCATGGGCAAATCGACGACGGCTGAGATGTTTCGCGCCGCCGGCGTCGCGGTCCATGAGTCGGATGCGACCGTGCATGCGCTTTATCGCGGCGCGGCAGCAGCTTTGATCGAAGCCGCATTTCCAGGCACGGTGCGTGACGGTGTCGTCGACCGCAGCGCTTTGGCGGCAAAGGTTCTCGACGATCCCGAAGCCATGGCGCGGCTCGAGGCGATCGTCCATCCGCTGGTGCGCGCCTCCCGCACGGCCTTCGTCGAACAAGCACGGGCGCGGGGCGACAGGCTGGTCGTGGTCGACATTCCTTTGCTGTTCGAAACCGGCGCCGAAGACGAGGTCGATGCCGTTGTTGTCGTCACCGCGCCGGAAGAAGTGCAAAAAGAGCGTCTTTCCGCGCGGCCGGGGATGACGGCGGCAAAGCTCGCGGCGATAATGGCAAAGCAGATGCCGGACGAAGAAAAGCGCCGCCGCGCCGATTTCATCATCGACACGAGCACCGGTCATGCCGATACGCAACGGCAGGTGGAGGATTTGCTGCGCGAAATCCGCCGGCGCTCCGAGGCGGCGGGCGGGAAAGACTGAAGCGAAAGATGCGCGAGATCGTCATCGATACGGAGACCACGGGGCTCGATCCGGCGGCCGGCCATAGGATCGTCGAGATCGGCTGTGTGGAGCTCGTCAATGCGATCCCGACCGGGCAGACCTATCATGCCTATCTCGATCCCGAGCGCGACATGCCCGAGGAAGCTTTTCGCGTACACGGGATTTCGGCGGAATTTCTGGCCGGCAAGCCGAAATTCGCCGAAGTGGCGGAAGCCTTCATAGGCTTTGTCGGCGATGCGCCGCTCGTCGCGCATAATGCCGAGTTCGACATGCGCTTCATCAATGCCGAACTGGCGGCGCATGGCCTTGCCGCGATCGGCGCAGAGCGGGTGATCGACACGCTCGCATTGGCGCGCCGGCGCCACCCGGGCGCCGCCAACAGCCTCGATGCGCTCTGCCAGCGCTACGGGATCGATCTCGGCCGCCGCAGCAAGCATGGCGCGCTTCTCGATGCGGAGATCCTCGCCGAAGTCTATGCGGAATTGCTGGGCGGCCGGCAGGCGAGGCTTTCGCTCGATCCTGCTGCAATGGAAGGGGCGCTGGCCCCGGCAGGGCTGCATCGCGACCGCGGCGAAGTGCTGGCACCGCTGCTGACCGCGGCGGAATTTTCCGCACACGCCGCTTTCATCGAGACTTTGGGGGCAAAGGCCTTGTGGCGAGCTTATTTTTCGCCGGGCTCGGACGTCGATCCGGCGATTTAAGCCGATGCGATGGGTGCGCCTTCGCCCTGCTGAGCCGACATTTCCTCGAGCCGCCGGCGATAGAGCCCGGCGAAATCGATTGGATCGATGTAGAGCGGCGGGAAGCCGCCGCCGCGCACGGCTTCGGCCACGATCTGCCGGGCGAAGGGAAACAGCAGCCGCGGGCATTCGATCATGACGATCGGATGCGTTTCCTCTTGTGGAATGTTGACGAGCCGGAACAGCCCGGCATAATTCAATTCGAATTTGAACAGAATATCGGTGCCTTCGCCGGCCGAGCCTTCGAGCAGCAGCTCGACCTCGAAATCCATCTCGGCCATCTGGCGGACATTGACATTCACTTGAATGGCGATGTTCGGAGCCTTGGGCTGCGGCCCGAGAGAACGCGGCGCATTCGGATTTTCGAAGGAAAAGTCCTTCGTATATTGCACCATGGCATTGAGCGCGGGCGAATTGTCGGCCGCGTCGCCGCCGTTCCCATTGGCCATGTCTCACTCCTGTCGAAGGCCGGCAAAGTCCGGCCGGCAAAACGCTTTCGCTGCCGGGTAGCATGGATGGTGCGTGCAAACAAGCCACGCGCCGCGCCAGGCGGCCAATCCGGCATGCGGCATCAAGGGCGCTCGGTCTCCTCGACATGGCGCCACTCGCGTGGCGAAAGCTCGATCACATCGTCAGCCTCGCCGCCCGGTCGCCTTCCGCCGGAGGAAATCCAAGCCAGCGCCGCGCGCGCCACGAGCAGCAGCCCAATGCTGTCCGATAAGAAGCCCGGCAGGATGAGGAGCCCGGCGCCGAATGCCGCGGAAAGGCCGGCTTGCAAGCGCTCCAGTGCGAAGCCGCCGGATGCCCCGCGCGGATTCAGCATGCCGACGAGATTTTGTCGCGCCGCGCTCCCGAGCCGCCGCAGAAGCAGGGCTCCGGCGAAGCTGGTGGCGAGCGTGGCGATGATCGCACCATTGAGCCCGATCGCTTCGGCGACAAGGCTGAAGGCCACGAATTCGCCGATGAGCCACAAAGCCAAGCCCGAAAAAACAATAACGATCAGAGGCATCCTTCCTCTCCCATCCAACGCTCAAGCCTGTTGCTCGGCCTAATGCTGCTGCACAATCTGGCCTGCCCTCCCGCCTTCGATGCATATATGATAGCAAGGTGACCTATTTGCTCCCTTGTCCCCGAGATTTTGCGAGATCTCCATGTACGACCCGCTCGACGCCTCGACGATCATCTTCGCGCTTCTCGCGATTTTCATCCTGTGGAAGTTGCGCTCCGTGCTCGGCACGCGCACCGGCAATGAGAAGCAGCCGCCGGGCAATGCCTTTTTTCGGCGGACGACGGGGACGAACGACAATAAGGTCGTGCCTCTCCTTGGCGCCGCGGAGGAGGCGCGCCCGGCGCTCGGGCGTCCGGCGTCCCCGGCTTCCGATCGCTGGAAGGATTATGCCGAGCCCGGCTCGAAAGTCGCGGAGGGCCTCGACGCCATCGCCGGGGCCGATCCGGGCTTCGCGATCGAAAGCTTCATCGCCGGCGCCAAAGCGGCCTATGAGATGATCGTCACGGCCTTTGCCGCCGGTGATCGGCAGACCTTGCACAATCTTCTCGAGCGGGACGTCTATGAGAACTTCGCGGCCGCCATAGCGGCACGCGAAAGCCGCGGCGAGACCATGAAGACGACAGTGGTGTCGATCGACAAGGTCGGCATCGATGAGGCGGGCCTGCGCAACAAGACGGCGCAGATCACTTTGCGCCTCGCCTCCAAGCTGATGAGCGCGACGGAGAACGCCTCGGGCGCGACGATCGAAGGCAGTCCGGAACGCGTGGTCGAGATGATTGACATCTGGACCTTCGCCCGCGATATCGCGTCGCGCGATCCGAATTGGAAGCTCATCGCCACCCAGACCGGACATTAGATCACGATGGCTTTGGATTGAATCGATCCAAAGCCATGAACGTGATCGATTCTAAAAACTTAGAGCGGGATGCGGGCGGAAAACCGGTTGCCACTTTTCCTCATCCCGCTCTAGATCGGTTCCGGTCGGGATGATGGCCATGCCATCCAGCGCGGAGGCAGAGCGGATGAGCATGACATTTCCTGCTGCCGCTGCGCCGCGGCCGGGCTTGCTGCCGCTCAACTTCGCCGATCTCGCCGGCTTCACGCGCGACGACCACCTCGCAGCCTTCACGCTTTTTGCGCAGCATGCGGCGGCGATCCTGAGCCACCACGCCGCGCTTCGGCCGGCCTGTCCGCCGTCTTCCGCCTTGCGGGCCGTCTTCCGCCTTGCACTCGAAGACCCGCCGCGGACGCAGGCGGCGGCGCGGCGCTTCTTCGAAGCTCATTTTGCTCCCTTTCGCGTCATGCCCGAGCGGGGGTCGGCAACCCAGGGCTTCGTCACTGGCTATTACGAGCCGATCCTTGCCGGATCTCTGAGCCGATCGGCGACATTCAGCGCGCCGATCCTGAGCCGTCCGGATGATCTCGTCACTTTGTCGCCCGGTGCGACGTTGCCAGGGCTCGATCCCGGCCTGAGCGCGGGCCGGCGTCTGCCGGACGGCAGCCACGCGCCTTACCCCGACCGCGCCGCCATCGAACGGGGCGCGATGGCCGGCCATGCGAAGCCGCTCGTCTGGCTCGCCGATCCGGTCGAAGTCTTCTTCGTGCAGATTCAGGGCTCGGCCCGCATCGTCCTGCCCGACGGGCGCCAGCTCCGCCTCACCTATGCCGGCCGCAACGGCCATCCCTATAGCTCGATCGGCCGGATGCTGGCCGAGGCCGGTGAAATTCGCGCAGAGGACATGGGTCTCGAGCGAGTGAAAGCCTGGATAAGAGCGCACGGACAGGCGCCCGGCGAAGCCGGCGCGGCGCTCATGTTGCGCAACAAATCCTATGTGTTTTTTGCGCAAAATACCGACTTGCACGAGGATGATGGGCCGATCGGCGGCGCCGGCTCGAAGTCTTGCGCCCCTGCGTTCGATTGCCGTCGACCGCGGTCTTTGGTCCTATGGCCTGCCGTTTTGGCTCGCGGCCGAGCTGCCCTGGCAGGCGCCATCCGCAACATCGTTTCAGCGTCTGATGATCGCCGGGGACACGGGCTCGGCGATCGTCGGTCCGGCGCGCGCCGATATTTTCTTCGGCAGCGGTGCCGAGGCGGGGACGCGCGCGGGCAGCATCAGGCATGGTTGCGCCTTTATCGTGCTGCTGCCGCGCGATCGGCAGGCCGCCGGGGAGGTCGGACATTGATGGCAGATGGGGCGCCGCCCGGCCGCAGCCGCTTGCGCCGGCTGAACGACGACGAAATCGCGCTTTGGCTCGCGGTCACGCGCAGCGTGACGCCGCGGCCGGAGGCGGTCCTGCCGGCTTCGACCGTCCCGATCCCGGAAAAGCCTGCAGCTCCGCCACGCCCGCCCGTTGCGCAACCAACGCCGCCGCCGCGCGGCGCTATGCTGCCGCGGCTCGCGCCGCTCGAGCGCCGCCTCAAGCAGCGGCTGACGCGCGGCCAGGTCGCGGTCGATGCGGCGATCGATCTGCATGGCCTGCATCAGCAGGAGGCGCATGCGGCTTTGCGCCGATTCCTTCTGCGGGCGCAGAGCAATGGCGCGAAACTCGTGCTCGTCGTCACCGGCAAGGGTGAAGGCCGCAGCGTCGACGATTACAGCGGCGGCGTCTTGCGGCGCAGCGTGCCGCTTTGGCTCGGGGCGGCGGACTGGCGCGGCCTGGTTGTGGGCTTCGAGGAAGCGTCGCGCCCGCACGGCGGCGCGGGCGCCCTCTATGTCCGCTTGCGCCGCCGTGAGCGGCGTGGCTCGTAGATCACGCTTCAAGCCGATAAGTTGCTCGGGAGGCTCTCAAAGGCGTGTGCCGCCATGCGCGAGCCGGGATTTCGGCTTGCATTCACCATCGCGCGTCGACTTGCCAGCGTAAGAGGCTTCGACATGTTATAGGGGAGAACGATCGGTCCGCTCGGGTTGCCCATAGAAAAACCGCCAATCCCCATCTCCCCCTGCAACCACCGTCTTCCAGGAGAATCCCATGTCGACGCCGACCCCTGATTGGGCTGCGCTTTCGCCGCCTTCGCTTGCGGCCATCGAAAGCATCGCCGAAGCGGCCTTCGCCGATCTGCCGGAGAGTTTTCGCACGCTTTGCGACGGGCTCGTCATCCAGGTCGAGGATTTTCCGGACGACGAGATCCTCGACGAGATGGATTGCGAGACGGAATTCGATCTTCTCGGCCTCTTCCGCGGCGCCGGCCTCGCCCAAGCGGGGGCGACGCCGGATTCCGGTCAGGCCCCCAACATGATCTGGCTCTATCGGCGGCCGATTCTCGATTACTGGGCGGAGAGCGACGAGGCGCTCGGCGCCGTCGTCACCCATGTGCTGGTCCATGAGATCGGCCATCATTTCGGCCTTTCCGACGCCGATATGGAAGCCATCGAAAACCGCGCCGCCTGACGACGAAACTTATTGACTCCCGATCCGATCAGGCAAAACATATGGGTTGTCCGCACCTCGCACGGCCGGGATGCCGAATGGCGTCTTTGCCCTGTGGGTAGCGCCGCCCGCCTCGGAGGCCATGACGGCGAGCGGTTAACCTAGACGTTGCAGCATAGGCGGGAGCATGATGCCACCGGGTCAGGAATGCGGACCGTGGCAGGGACCACGGTCACGGTCCGGGAATTAGGCTGAAGCGCTCAGTCTATTTCGCGGGCCGCCGACAATTTGAAAGCTGCGCGAAACCGCAGGTGCAAAGGCCAAGCGCCCGAGGTTTCGAGAAAAACTCCGCATATATGGAAATTCTTCGCAAGACGAAGGACAAAAGGCCCCGCCGAGCCCAGCGCCGCGGGGCCGCCTTTTTATCTCGACAGCGGGCTCTTGGCCTCGACGAAGATTGCCGCTACTGACGTCGCAGGCTCACGAAATCCGAAGAAACCGGCATTCATGGACAAATTCACCACGCTCACCGGCGTCGCGGCGCCGCTCGAGATGACCAATGTCGACACCGACATGATCATCCCGAAGCAATATTTGAAGACGATCAAGCGCACCGGGCTCGGCAGCGGCCTCTTCGCCGAGCTGCGCTATCAGGAAGACGGGTCGGAAAACCCGGATTTCATCTTGAACAAGCCGGCCTATCGCAAGGCGAAGATCCTCGTCGCTGAGGATAATTTCGGCTGCGGCTCGTCGCGCGAACATGCGCCTTGGGCGCTCTTGGATTTCGGCATACGCTGCGTGATCTCGACCAGCTTTGCCGATATTTTCTACAATAATTGCTTCAAGAACGGCATTCTGCCGATCAAGGTCGGCAAGGAAGATCTCGCCAAGCTGATGGATGATGCGAAACGCGGCTCGAATGCGACGCTGTCGATCGATCTTAATGCCCAAGAGATCCGCGGCCCCGACGGCGGCGTGGTCAAATTCGACATCGATCCCTTCCGCAAACATTGCCTGATGAACGGCCTCGACGACATCGGCCTCACTTTGAAAAAGGCCGGCAAGATCGCGAGCTTCGAGGACAAGGTGAAGGCAGAGCGGCCGTGGTTGTGAGCGGCGCCGACCTTCTCCCGCCTGCGGGAGAAGGGCGCGCCCAATGCTTCGCTCTTGACGCCGCCGCCCGCCTCGCTTAGGAAACCGGCTTCGCTTTCCGCCCGGCCAGTTAAGCACATCGGGTATACCCGATGTGCCAGAGATGGCCGGGTTCATCGTTTATGCCCGAAAGGTAGATCCATGTCGCGCCGCTGCGAATTGACCGGCAAGGCGGTTTTGACCGGCCATCTGGTCAGCCATTCGAATCGCAAGACGAAGACGCGATTCCTGCCCAATCTCTGCAATGTCACTTTGCTCTCCGAGGCGCTTGGCCGCGCCGTGCGGCTGCGCATCACCGCGCATGCGCTGCGCTCGGTCGAGCATCGCGGCGGGCTCGACGCCTTTCTGATCAAGGCGAAGGATCTCGAATTGTCGCCCGGCGCTTTGACGCTGAAGCGCGAAATTCTGAAAAAGCAGCAGGCGAGCGCCTGAGCTTCCGACTCCTGTGACGCTCGTCATTGCGAGCGAAGCGAAGCAATCCAGTTCTTCATGCCTTTCTGGATTGCTTCGGCGCTGCGCGCCTCGCAATGACGGCGGCCATTAATGCAGCCGCCGGCCGGCGGGGCGCCCATTCTGCCCTGCCGCACGCTTTGCCATTGCCGCCGGCACCGGTTTTTCGTCGAACAGCTCGGCCAATTTTTCGGTCATCGCGCCGCCGAGCTCTTCCGCATCGACGATGGTGACGGCGCGGCGGTAATAGCGCGTCACATCATGGCCGATACCGATCGCGATCAATTCGATCGGCGAGTGGGTCTCGATCTCCTCGATCATATGGCGCAGATGGCGCTCGAGATAATTGCCGGGATTGACCGACAGCGTCGAATCGTCGACCGGCGCGCCATCTGAAATCATCATGAGAATCCGTCTCTGCTCCGGCCGGGCGAGCAGGCGCCGATAGGCCCATTCGAGCGCCTCGCCGTCGATATTCTCCTTCAAGAGACCTTCACGCATCATCAGGCCGAGATTCTTCCGCGCCCGCCGCCAGGGCGCATCGGCGGCCTTGTAGATGATGTGGCGCAGATCATTGAGCCGTCCGGGACCGGCCGGCTTGCCGGCCTGCAGCCAGGCTTCCCGCGCCTGGCCGCCTTTCCAGGCGCGCGTGGTAAAACCCAAAATCTCGACCTTGACGCCGCAGCGCTCCAGCGTGCGGGCGAGAATATCGGCGCAGGTCGCCGCAACGGTGATCGGCCGGCCGCGCATCGAGCCTGAATTGTCGAGGAGAAGCGTCACGACCGTGTCGCGGAAATCCGTATCCTTCTCGCGTTTGAACGACAGAGGCTGCTGCGGATCGACGACGACACGCGAGAGCCGCGCCGGATCGAGCATGCCCTCTTCGAGGTCGAATTCCCAGGACCGGCTCTGTTGCGCCATCAATCGGCGTTGCAGCCGGTTGGCGAGGCGGGCGACGATCGAGGACAGATTGTTCAATTGCTTGTCGAGATAGGCGCGCAGCCGCTCGAGTTCTTCCGGCTCGCAAAGATCTTCGGCGGCGACGATCTCGTCATAGCGCCGCGTATAGGCCTTGTAATCGGGGCCGCGTTGCTCGGCGCGCCCGCCGGCCGCCGGGCGCCGCGCCTCGGAGGGCTGCTCGCCTTCCGACAAGTCGCCCTCTTCCTCGTCGAATTCGCCGGTCGGAGCCTCGCCCAATTCAATCGTGTCCGCGTCGGCCGCTTCGGCCGAGGATTCGGCCCTTTCCGTCTGCGTGGCCTCGCCCGCCTCGTCCGGCTCGCTCTGCAGGGTCTCGCCATCCTCGCCGACCGCCGAATTGTCGTCGCCCGGCTCGGGCTCCTCGGCGGACTGGTCGAGTCCCATGTCCTCCGCCATGTCGAGCGCGGCAAGGAGTCCATGGACCGAATGGCCGAAATTGCGCTGATTGTCGACATCGGCAACGAGCCGGTCGAGATCGCGCGCCGCCTTGTCCTCGACCCAGGGCCGCCAGAGGTCGGCGAGCTTTTGCGCATGTTTCGGCGGCTTCAGCCCGGTCAGGCGCTCGCGCACGATGAAGGCCAAAGCATCTTCGAGCGGCGCTTCGGAGCGCTCCTTGACCTCGGAGAGATGCGCGCGCTGGCAGCGATCGTCGAGCATGGCATCGAGATTTTGCGCGACGCCCTGCATCCGCTGCGCGCCGATCGCTTCGACTCTCGCCTGCTCCACTGCCTCGAAAATGGCGCGCGCCGTCGGCGCCTGCGGCATCATGCGCCGGTGCAGATCAACATCGTGGCAGGCCAGCCGCAGGGCCATGGAATTGGCATAGCCGCGCAGGACCGCCGCCTCGCGCGGGTCGAGCTTGCGCGACGGCTCCGGCAGGCGCGCCTTCGCCACGCCGCCGCTGCGGCTGAGATTGGGCTTTTCGGCCGCATAGGCGACCTCAAGCTCCGGCATATGGGCAAGCGCGCGCATGCAGCCGGCAACCGCCCGCTTGAACGGCTCCTGCGGCGCTTCCACCTTCGCAGATGGCCTTTGATTCGAACCGCTCACAACTCGTCTCTCACTCGGTCAATTTTGCGCTAGCTCAACGCCACATTGACGGCGCTCTCCGGCAGATCCTGACCGAAGCAGCGCTGATAGAATTCGGCGACGAGATTGCGTTCCAATTCGTCGCATTTGTTGAGAAAAGTGAGCCGGAAGGCAAAGCCGAGATCATGGAAGATCTCGGCATTCTCCGCCCAGGTGATCACTGTGCGCGGGCTCATCACCGTCGAGAGATCGCCGGCCATGAAGGCGCTGCGCGTGAGATCGGCGACACGGACCATCTTATTGATCGTGTCGCGGCCCTCTTTCGTCGCCCGATAGGATTTCGCCTTGGCGAGAACGATCCCGACCTCTTTGTCATGCGGCAGATAATTCAAGGTCGCGACAATCGACCAGCGGTCCATCTGGCCCTGATTGATCTGCTGCGTGCCGTGATAGAGGCCGGAGGTGTCGCCGAGGCCGATCGTGTTCGCCGTCGCAAACAGGCGGAAGGCCGGATGCGGTTTGATCACCCGGCTCTGATCGAGCAGGGTAAGCCGGCCGGAGACTTCGAGCACGCGCTGGATCACGAACATCACATCCGGGCGGCCGGCGTCATATTCGTCGAAACAGAGCGCGACATTGCTCTGCAGGGCCCAGGGCAGAATCCCGTCGCGGAATTCCGTCACCTGCTTGCCGTCGCGCAGGACGATCGCATCCTTGCCGACGAGATCGACGCGCGAGACATGGCTGTCGAGATTGATCCGCACGCAAGGCCAGTTGAGGCGCGCCGCGACCTGTTCGATATGCGTCGATTTGCCGGTGCCGTGAAAGCCGGTGATCATCACCCGCCGGTTCTTGGCGAAGCCGGCGAGAACCGCAAGCGTCGTGTCGCGGTCGAAGATATAATCGGGATCAAGATCGGGCACATGCTGTTCCGGCGTCGAAAACGCCGGCGCCTCCATGTCGCAATCGATCCCGAACACTTGTCGGACCGAAATTTTCATGTCGGGGAGAGACTTGTTGGTCTGGCCCTCCCCAAGCAAAGGGGCATTTGACATTCGTCCTCCGTTCCGGCTTGCGCCGGCTTGCGCGCGATGCTGCGGCAGAGGGATCGGCGGGGCGCCCGGGGTTCAGGCGAGCTTGATGGATTTCAAATAATTATAGGCGCGGATGATTTCTCGCAATTTGGCTTCGCGCGACCGGTCGCCGCCATTGGCATCCGGATGCAAGCGCTTGACCATATTCTTGTAGCGGGCGCGGATGGCGTCCGCATCGGCGGCCTCGTCGAGCCCCAATTGATCGAGCGCCTTCTTCGCGGCGATCCCATAGCGCGGCTTCGGCGGCTCCGCCGCCGGGGCGGAAGGGCGCGCGCGCCGGCCGAACATGTCCAGCGGATCGGCAAGCCGCGACGGATCGTCGCTCGGAAGGTGCCAGGCCGGGGACCCATCGAGCCCACCTATGGCCCAGGTCGGCCGATGCCCCACCGCCGCGTCCCGTTGGTAACGGGCCATGGCCTCCGGCGTCATCCCGCTGAAATAGTTGTAGGAGGCGTTATATTCACGTACATGCTCGAGACAAAAGCAGAAATATTCACCTTCCCTCAACCGGCCCATCGGCGCGCGAAATCCCCCCGCCGCGGTGCAGCCCGGATGGTCGCAGCGCGGCGTCGCGTTGCGCACTTCTTGCTTGGGTCTCGATTTGACCCTGATGCGATCGAAGAGGGGAGAATTCAGATTCATGGTGCCGCATTATGAATGTCTTTGCGGTGGCCGCAAGCGGCGCGCGCCGGTAAAATCGCAAAAGGGTTTCAAACGTCATTTCAATCTGCCGAAGACGCTGAGGAGGCGCTATGAGCGCGCAAAGTCAACCCACCATGACGCTTCGCATCACGAAAAAATTGCAAGCCGCGCTGGCGCCGGTTTCGCTCGAAGTGATCGACGAGTTGCACAAGCATGCCGGGCATGCGCATGCGGTAATGCGCCCCGGTACGGCCGCCGGCTCGGGTGGAACCCATTTCCACATCAAAGTGGTGTCGGAGGCCTTCGCCGGCAAGAGCCGTGTCGATCGTCATCGGACGATCAACGGCCTTCTTGCCGCCGAACTGGCCGACAGCGTGCATGCGCTGGCCATAGAGGCGAAAGCGCCGGGCGAGTGAATGCCGCATTTGCCGGCGGTTCCCGGCCGCAGGGTCGCCGGCTTGTTCGGCGCTGCCCGAGCCGCGCCGGTGCGCGATGACAACGAGGCGCGCATGACGAAAGGCGCCTGACAGCGCGCCCTGGCCGTAGATCTGCCGCGTTGAAAGCGCAGTCTGCAGCGATCCTCGCTCTTCGATCGCCCGGGCCGAGCGATCATGTGAGCCGATGCACCGGGACGGCGAAGCCATGCGGCCACAGAAAAGTTGCGAATCCGTTGCAGGAACAAAAATCGAGCCGGTTCTGCGACGCAGCGGCAGCGTGAAATTGCTGCGCTTTGCAGATCGGTTTGGGCGGGATAGGCTTGGGCGTAGTGGGAATGGCGGCAGTCGCCGCTCAGTTCTTCCGACCGATCGAGGCGAGACTCATGCGCCGTGCAGATTTCGGCGGCTCATTCGTGAGCCTTTTCAGCCTCGTCCGTCTGATTTTCGGGGCGATTTTCGGGCGTTTGCGCCATCGTTGGAGCCATGTGCTGCGCGCCGGCGTCTTGGTTGCCGTGTGCGGAGCGTTCGGCCTCGCATCCTTGTCGGCCGCCGTCGCGAGTCCGGCACTCGTGGTCGATGCCGCGACTGGTGATGTGCTCTATGCCGAAGAGGCGACGCAGCCCTGGTATCCGGCTTCGCTCACCAAGCTGATGACATTCTATCTCGCGCTGAGCGCGGTCCGCGACCATAAGATCAGCCTCGATACGCCGATCGTCATTTCCGCCCGCGCCGCCCGCGCCGTGCCCTCGAAGATGGGGTTCAAGCCGGGCACCGAAGTCACGCTCGGCAATGCCTTGAAGATGCTGATCGTGAAATCGCCAAACGACATCGCCATCGCGATTGCCGAAGGTGTGGCCGGTTCGGTCGAAGCCTTTGCCGAGGATATGAACGCCGCCGCGGCGAAGCTCGGCATGGAGCAAAGCCATTTCGTCAATCCGAACGGGCTGCCCGATCCCGAGCATGTGTCATCGGCGCATGATCTCGCCATTCTCGCCCGCGCCGTCTATCTCGCTTTTCCCAAAGAAGCGGGAATTTTCGGGATCGGCGCTTTGCGCCTCGGCGACGAGATCATCCCGACGCATAATACGCTGCTCGGGCGCTATCCCGGCGCCGACGGCATGAAGACGGGCTTTACTTGCGCCGCCGGTTTCAATCTCGTCGCCAGCGCGCAGAGGAGCGGCCATCGCTACATCGCCGTCGTGCTGGGCGCGCCGAGCGTCCGTTTGCGGATGCTGAAAATGGCAGTCCTTCTCGATCGCGCGTTCGATGGGATCGATCATCCGCAAGGCAAGCTCGAAGCGCTCGAAGGCGGCAGTCCGGGCGCCGCACCCGATATGCATAATATGATCTGCCGGCACCGTGCCAAGACGGCGGCGGCTTTTCAGGCGGAGATTACTCGCCTCGAGGCGCCGCTCCTCGCCGAGGCGCCGGCGGCTGCGCCAGCCCCCCTCGCTTTGTTCACCGGCGGTGCGGTGTTGAACCGGCTGGCGCCCGTCGCCCCGACCATTGCCATGCTGCCGAAGCCGGTCTTCGATCCCGTGCCGGTCTATGTCGGGCCGGCGCCCGGCTATCAAGGCCCGGTCGCCGAGGCGCGGCCGCCGCATTCGCCGGTCGGCACTCCGCCGCCGCCGGAAGCTGCCAGCGCCAATGGCCCGCCGAAGCCTGATGTCGCCGCTTTGCAGGTCAAGCGGCGCCACATGGCGCATAGGCACACAGCCCGGACCAAGATGGCGCACCACAGGACCGCCCGGCTGAAGGGGAAGACAGCCGCGGCGCCAACGCCTGCCGTCACGGCGGACAAAGCTTCGGCAAAACGGCAAGTCCTCAAGCGACAGCATGCCGTCAAGCTCGCCGACACTGCGGCATCCAAACCCGAGAAGCATCAGCATAAGCATGCCGCGATCAAAGGCAGGACGCACAAGGCCAAATCATCGACCAAGCTGGCGGCCAAGGCGCATGAGGCCGCAGGCGAAACCGGCAAATCCAAACCCGCCAGGCCGGCGGCGCCGGATCCGCAGTGAAGGCGCGGCGGTCGTGAACCATGAATGAGCCGCAACGGCGGCCTCCCGCGCCCTTTCCGCTGACGGTGCTCACCGGCTTTCTCGGCGCCGGCAAGACGACGCTGCTCAATCGCCTCCTGCAGGACCCGGCGCTCGCCGACACGCTCATCCTCATCAATGAATTCGGCGAAATCGGCCTCGATCATCTGCTCGTGGAAAAGCTCGACGGCGACATGATCGTGATGACCACCGGTTGTCTCTGCTGCACCATCCGCGGCGATCTTTCCGCGACGCTCGAAGATCTGCTGCGCCGGCGCGACAATGGCAGGATCGCGCCCTTCACCCGCGTCGTGATCGAGACCACGGGCCTCGCCGATCCGGCGCCCGTGCTGCACACGCTGATCTACCATCCCTATCTGATGCTGCGATTCCGGCTCGACGGCGTGGTGACGCTCGTCGATGCGGTGAACGGCGCGGCGATTCTCGACCGGCATGCCGAGGCCGTCAAACAGGCGGCCGTCGCCGACCGCCTCGTCATCACCAAGACGGATCTTCTCGATGCGGATGATGATGCAGCAGCATTGCGGACGCGGCTTGGGGCGCTCAACCCGACGGCGTTGCAGCTCGATGCTGCCCGTGGCGAAGCCGCTGCCGCAAAGCTCATCAACATCGGGCTTTATGATCCCGACCGCAAAATCCCGGATGTGCGGCGCTGGCTGAATGCGGAAGCGCTCGCGGATCATGATCATGCGCATCACGGCCACGGCCACGAGTCTCACGCGCATGACGTCAATCGGCATGATGCCAAGATCCGTGCCTTTGCGCTCACCCATGCCGAACCCATGCCGGCTGCCGCTTTCGAAATGTTTCTCGAACTTTTACGCACCGCCCATGGTGCGCATCTGTTGCGCGTCAAGGGTATCGTCGCGCTATCTGATGATCCGACGCACCCGCTCGTCATTCACGGCGTGCAGCATATGTTTCATCCGCCAGTGCGGCTCGAAGCCTGGCCGGATGAAGATCACACGACGCGCATCGTCTTCATTCTCCATGACATGGAGCCGAGTTTCGTCGAAGCCCTGTGGAAGGGCTTTGCGAACATCGCCTCGCCCGATACGCCCGACCGCGCCGCGCTGACGGAGAGCCCGCTGCGGCCTGCGCAGGGCGAGCTGTTGGGATAATGCCAGAGCTCTCTGATGAGAAGCTGTGCCTGCCGCCGTCATTGCGAGGAGCGAAGCGACGAAGCAATCCAGTCTCATTCCAGAGCTTCTGGATTGCTTCGTCGCTTCGCTCCTCGCAATGACGCCCCCAATCGCCATGATCGTCATCTTCGAGACATGGCATGAGTCATCCCTGCAAAGATTTGGTATTACTTAGCCCGTCCGCTTCGCAACGCCTAGCCCTTCGCTGCTCGCAGAAGACGCGACATCCTTCAAAAGCGGCTCGAATTTCTCGAACCCCGCGATGGTCACGACGCTTTCGGGCGGCGGTGCGGCGAACAAGCCCGCCTCCTTGAACCTGCGGTAGATTTCGAAATTGAGATCGCTTTTGACGCTGCCCAAGGTCGCGACATCGGCAACGAAGCAATAGAGCTCGAAATTGAAGGCCGATGCGGTGATTGCGGCGAAGATCACTTGCGGCGGCGGGCTAAGCATGACGAGCGGGTGGCCTTTTGCGATCTCGATCAGAATATCGCGCGCCGTCTCGGCATCTGCGGCGGGATTGACGGGGATATTGATCAGGATTCGGCCGCTGCGATCGGTGCGGACGTAATTCTTGACGACGCCTGCGACGAGATTGGAATTGGGTACGATCACCGCCGCCCGGTCGAAGGTCTCGATCTCGGTCGAGCGGACATGGATGTGACGGACGAGGCCTTCGTCGCCGCCCACGACGATCCAATCGCCGACGCGGATCGCCCGTTCCCACAAGAGAATGAGGCCGGAGACGAAATTATTGACGATCGATTGCAGGCCGAAGCCGATCCCGACCGAGAGTGCGCCGGCGACAATGGCGAGCTTTTCGAAACTGAGGCCGAGATAGGCGAAGGCAAATCCCAGCGCCAGAACGAAGCCGAGATAGCCGAAGCTGGTCTTGATCGCATTGCGCAGGCCGCGATCGAGCCGTGTATGCGGCAGAAACCGGAGATCGAGCCAGCGTTCGACGGCCCGCGTCGCCGTGGTCCCGGCAATGAATATGCCGATGGCGATCATGACGGAAGACAGGGAAACCGTGATGTCGCCGACACGGAAGCCGAAAAAGGCCGCGTGGAAATAACTCGGCAGATCAGTCGATTGAATGCCCCAGGGCGCCAGCATGAGCAGGACGGCGGCGGTGAAGATCACAACCGTCGCCGCGCCGCTCAGGAGGATCGCGAGCTGATCGACCGAATTGCGATGCAGGCCGATGCTCCGCATCAAGGCGCGGCCGAAGGGAGCCGTCGGCGTGCATCCGGCAGCGATCGCTTCCTCGGCGAGAATCTCTGACATCGCCGCGACGACGCCGACGCCGGCCACCCAGACGATCTGATCGGCGAGAAAGCCGGCGAGCGCCATGAAGCCGGTGAGAACGGCAATGATGATGGTTATGGCCGCGCCCCAGAGCAGGATTGGCAACAGACCGAACCAATCGCGCGACGCCGTCAGGCGCGGGCCGAAGATCTCCTCGGAGTTGCATTCCGCCGGTTTGCGGCGCCAGAATGCGGCGGCGATCGCCAGAGCGACGCAGAGCGCGGCAATGCCGCGCAATGTCGTCTGAGAGGTCCAGCCTGCGCCGATTGCCTCGCTGAAGGAGACGAGGACATGGCCGACGGCGACGAGAATGGCGACCGCGAGGACGGCATGCTGCGCATGTCGGCAGGTTGCATCATCGAGCGCGACGAGCCGCCAGTTGGCATGTCTCGGCGCGAGCAGTCCGCGCGCCAAGCCGGCAGCGGCCGCAACGCAGAAAACGGCGGTAAGGAGCACCGCGAAGACGGCCTGCATCGGCGCGTCGAACAGACCGAAAGCTGCGAGAATTCCGGCGATGACAAAGAGCCCCAAAACCGGAAATCCGGCAATCACGAGAGCGACGCGCCATGCGGCGATGATCTTGTGCAGCCGATTGGGCTTCGCGGCGGCGGATTCATGCGCAAGCACTTGCCGGGCGCGGACCGACGCCGGCCAGTAAAGAGCGAAGACGGCGAACACCAAGGCCCAGAACAGCGGTGCCCGCCAGCCCGCGAGCCGTTTGTCGATTTTGCCGATCCAGTCGCTGATGGCGCCTTCCGCCGCCTCGAAATTGCGCGGCGTTTGCGCGATCACATCGAGCCATAGGCCGGGACTGGCTATGCTCGGCCCGCGGGCGAACAGGGAATGAGTGAATTTGGCGCGTTGGCGCTCGGCGATCCGCGCGTTGATCTGATCGGCCTGCACGGCGAGGAGCCTCGCCCTTTTGACGAGCGCGTCGATATTGTCATAGTCCTGCTGCTGCTGTTGCCTCTCTTTCGTCACCTGCGGATTTTCGGGGGAAGCCTTGGCATTGGGCGGCGGCCCGAGTTGATCGAGGCGCAGTTTGGCCGCCCTCAGCCGTTGGTTCAGGTGACCGAGGATGCGCTGCAGCTCGCTGGTGAAGGGCGCAGCCTTGTCGCGCAGCGCTTGCAGCTGCCTTTGCGACACGTCACGCCTTTGCAGGGCCGTTTCGATCTGCTTCAAGGCCTCGGCGCTTTGGTCGAGCCGGCGAGATTCGGCCGCTTCCAGCGTGGGCGGCGGCGATGTCTGTGCAGCCGGAAGCGGCGGCGAACCCGGCGGCGCTATCTGCGCGGCGGCGGCTGCGCCGAGCGCCAGATAAAACAAAATGGCGGCGGCGAGCCAGGAGCCTTTCATGAATCCGAAGCAAGGCATGGTCCTCGTCAAGGTCTGCTCCGCTTCGCCCCGTTGCCGCGATCCGGATCGGCTCCAGCGTTTCAAGGCGCGCCCGCCGGCGGCGGATAGTCGTGAATCTCGCCGCAGAAATCTTCGGCCCGAACGGCCTCGCCTTCCATGGTGACCAAACTTGGGCCGAGAAGCACTTTGCCGAAGCCGCCCGGGATGTCGAGCACATATTGCGGCTGGCAGAGGCCGGAAAGACGCCCGCGCAATTGCCGCACGAGCGCATGTCCCTGCGCGATCGACAGCCGAAAATGGCCGGTGCCGCGGGCGAGATCGGGATGATGGAGATAATAGGGTTTTACGCGCATGGCGACGAAGCTGCGCATGAGTTCGGCGAGCGTCTCCACATCGTCGTTCACGCCGCGCAAGAGGACGCTTTGGCTCAGCATCGGAATGCCGGCATCGATCAGCCTGGCACAGGCGGCACGGGCTTCTGCCGTCAATTCGCGCGGATGGTTGGCGTGAAGCGCGACATAGACCGTCTGGCGCGCGTCGCGCAGCACATCGACGAGCGCCGCGGTGACGAGCGAGGGCTCGGCGACCGGCACGCGCGTATGGATGCGCAGGATCTTCACATGATCGATTGCGGCGAGCTGCGCCGCGACCTCGCCGAGCCGGCGCGGCGATAGAAGGAAAGGATCGCCGCCGGTCAGGATGACTTCGAAAATCTCCTTATGCTGCGCAATATAGGCAAAGGCGGCGGCGAGCGCTTCGCGCGAAAGATGCGCATCGCGGCCGGGGCCAATCGTTTCACGGCGGAAGCAGAAGCGGCAATAGACCGGGCAGACATTGATCAGTTTCAACAGGACGCGATCGGGATAGCGGTGCACGAGGCCTTCGAGCGGGCTGCGCGCGGCATCGCCGATCGGATCGCTGCGCTCTTCCGGGAGTACAACGAGCTCGGCCGGATCGGGCAGAAATTGCCGGGCGATCGGATCATCGGGATCGGCCGGATCGATCAGCGCTGCGAGCGGCCGGCTCACGGCGATGGCGAAATGCTCTCCGACTTGCGCCGTCATCGCGCGGCGGCCTTGCGGGATGAGCCCCGCCGCGACGAGATCATCGGCGCTGCGCAGCGGCGCCCGGTCCATGTGGCTTGTGGGCCGCGGCGTTATGGCGCCCTCCGGCTTGCTCATATTTGCGACCCTGTTTCGATGACCGGCGTCCAAATCACTTGCTCTATATGGTCGGCGCCTGTCGCCAGCATGACGAGACGATCGAAGCCGAGCGCGATGCCGCTCGCCTCCGGCATGCTGGCGAGGGCCTCGAGAAAATCCGGATCGATCGGATAAGAGTTGCCGTAGATTTTCTGCCGCTCCTCCATTTCCGCTTCGAAACGGCGGCGCTGCTCGGCGGGGTCAGTCAGTTCGCCGAAGCCATTGGCGAGCTCGACGCCGCAGACGTAAAGCTCGAATTTTTCGGCAAAGCGTGCATCCTTCTGCAGCCGGGCGAGGGCCGCCTCGGGTGCCGGATAATCGACGAGCAGAGTGGCCCGGCCCCGGCCGAGCCGCGGCTCGATTTTTGCCGACAAGATCTTGCTGAAGAGATCGGACCAGCTGTCGTCTTCGACGACGCGCAGGCCGATCGCCTCGGCTTGCGCAGCAAGCGCCGCGCGATCGTAGCCGGCGGCGTCATAGGTGCCGAGGAGATCGATGCCGGCATGGCGGCGGAAGGCCTCAGTCACGGAGAGAACCTCGGGCGCTGCATATGGGTCGGCGCTGGCGTCGCGAAAGGCAAAGCGCGCCACGCCCGCGGCCTTGGCGGCGGCGGCGAGCAGGCCCATGCAATCCTCGAACAGCTTTTGATAGGGCTCATGGGCCCGATACCATTCGAGCAGCGTGAATTCGGGATGATGGAGCGGCCCGCGCTCCCGGTTGCGGAAGACATGGACGAGGCTGAACAGCCGCTCTTCCCCCGCCGCGAGGAGTTTTTTCGCGGAAAATTCGGGCGAGGAGTGAAGGAAGAGGCGCGAGGCGGTGCCGTCGGGCGCGACAAGTTCGGTCGCAAAGGCGGAAATATGGGTCTCATTGCCGGGCGAGAGCTGGAGGACGGCGGTGTCGATTTCGATGAAGTCGCGCGCCGCGAAAAAGCCTCGGACCGCCTGCATGAGCGCCGCGCGAACCGTCAAAAATCGCCGGCGCTCGGCATGGACCGAAGCCCGCCACCAGAAAGAGGGCTTGCTCATTTCCTCATTTCGCTTGAAAACTCCCCGCGAAGACGGCTAGAGCCGATCCCGATCATGTGGAATCGGCTCTTTGGCACATCGGATATATCCGATGTGCTTGAATTCCGATCCACATGATGGGGACAAATCGGCTCTATTTGAGAATGATAGAGCATGTCCTTTCTCGGAAAAGTCTAACAGCTTTTCCGGGACATTCTCTAGCGAGAGTGCGCCAGGGGGCCGATCCGCGGTCAGGCTTCGCAAAAGCGATCTCCGGAACCGCTTTCAGCTCTATATCAAGGCCTTAGAACATGTCGAGCGGCAAATCCATGGCTTTTCGCAGGCCATGCTCGGCTCGGCCATCGCGCATCAATAGGTAAGGATTCGTCGTGAAAGTCATCGCCAGTTCGATTCGCAAAGGCAATATCATCGAGAAGGAGGACGGCAATCTCTATGTCGTCCTGAGCGCCGAAAGCTTTCATCCCGGCAAGGGCACGCCGACGACGCAGATCGACATGCGCCGTCTCTCCGACGGGGTGAAAGTGTCTGACCGCTACAAGACGACCGAACAGGTCGAGCGCGCCTTCGTCGAGGACATGAGCTTCAACTATCTCTTTCAGGACGCCAACGGCTACACGTTCATGAATGCCGAGACTTATGATCAAGTCGTGGTGCCGGCGGATATCATCGGCGATCAGGCCGTCTGGCTGCAGGAGGGCATGAGCTGCATTCTGTCGATCTTCAACGGCGTGCCGGTCGCCATTCAATTGCCGGCGCGGGTGACGCTCGAAGTCGTCGAAACCGAGCCCGCGATGAAGGGCCAGACGGCCTCCTCCTCCTACAAGCCCGCCAAGCTGTCCAATGGCGTGCGGATCATGGTCCCGCCGCATATTTCGACCGGCACGCGCGTCATCGTCCAGACGGAAGACGGTTCTTATGTCGAGCGGGCGAAGGACTGAGGCAGAGCGGCATTTATATTGGCGCCTTTGAATTCGGAACGATATCGAGTTCAGGCGCGGTGGGCTGCCGGCCCGAACCAGATGGGGCGCCGGTCACACGCCTTTCGTTTCGAGCTCTTCCATGAGATGGCGCACGGCAGCCGGCTCATCGGAGATTCGCGTGACGCTATAGATGAGC
Source organism: uncultured Alphaproteobacteria bacterium (assembly GCA_963704745.1). Taxonomy (GTDB): domain Bacteria; phylum Pseudomonadota; class Alphaproteobacteria; order Rhizobiales; family Beijerinckiaceae; genus Methylovirgula. The sequence continues at coordinate 239,940 of OY969936.1, read as the reverse complement.
CGCAGCCGTTCGCCGATCTGGCCTGCGAGTGTCGTCGCGCCTGCGCCTCCATAGGCCGGCAACTCGGCGCGCTCGACCAAATACCACGACCATTCGGCGACCTCGGCGTGATGCCGATTGCGTTCGGTGTCATCCCAGTTCATCATCATCGTCAAGCTTCCGGATCGCGGCGTGACGATCGACCGCAAACCTTTGTCGGGGCATCGTCTTCGCGCGATGGACCGATCCATTCGTCAACCAGCGGGGCAACGTCGCATCCCTGCTTTCGTTCCCCGCGCGTTCACGAAACACTTCGGACGCGCTCTTCCAAATATGCGTTCTTCCAAGACCCGGCCTTGTCGAAGCGGCGGAGTGGGTCTATCTTTTCGCCGCCAAGGGGTGCTGCCGAGCTTTCGGCGGCTGAGATCAGACCCTTTGAACCTGAACCTGGGTAATGCCAGCGCAGGGACCGGCAGAACGACGGGGGCGATCGGCCCAAACTCAGTCGTCATCCGCGGACCTTGCGCCCCTAGCGTGGGAGGCGCGCGATGAACATTCTTCAGAAGCCCGAGAGCCTTGTTCCGCGCAGCGTCACCTGCGGTCCGCTGCCCGGCTCGCAAAAGGTCTATCATCAGCCCCAGGGCCATTCGGACATCAAGGTCCCGTTCCGCGAGATCGCACTCGATCCCTCTGCCAATGAGCCGCCGGTGCGCGTCTATGATGCGTCTGGCCCCTATACCGAAGCCGCACCGCGTATCGATCTCGCTCAAGGTCTTTCGCCGCTGCGCGAGCCTTGGCTCAAAAAGCGCGCAGGCTTCGAGAGCTATGTCGGACGCGCGCTGCGCGCCGAGGACAATGGCAATGTCGCAGACGACAAGCTGGTACCGCTTTGCCCGGCGGTGCGGGCGCCGCGGCGCGGACGCGATGGCGCGCTGGTCACCCAATATGAATTCGCCCGTGCCGGCATCATCACCGAAGAGATGATCTATGTGGCTGAGCGCGAAAACCTCGGCCGTGAAAAAATGCTGGAGGATGCCGAGGCCCGTCTCGCCGACGGCGAAAGCTTCGGCGCTTCGATTCCGGCCTTCGTGACTCCCGAATTCGTGCGCGACGAGATTGCGCGCGGGCGCGCTATCATTCCGGCGAACATCAATCATGCCGAACTTGAGCCGATGATCATCGGCCGCAATTTTTTGGTGAAGATCAATGCCAATATCGGCAATTCCGCGGTGACCTCTTCAGTTGCGGACGAAGTCGACAAAATGGTCTGGGCGATCCGCTGGGGCGCCGACACGGTGATGGACCTTTCGACCGGCCGCAACATCCACAATATCCGCGATTGGATCATCCGCAATGCGCCGGTGCCGATCGGCACGGTGCCGATCTATCAGGCGCTCGAAAAGGTCGATGGCGATCCGATCAAGCTCAGCTGGGAGATTTTCCGCGACACGCTGATCGAGCAGGCCGAGCAGGGCGTCGATTATTTTACGATCCATGCCGGCGTGCGTCTCGCCTATGTGCCGCTGACCGCGAAACGCACCACCGGCATCGTCTCGCGCGGCGGCTCGATCATGGCGCGCTGGTGCCTCGCCCATCATCGCGAGAGCTTTCTCTACGAGCATTTCCACGAGATCTGCGACATCATGCGCGCTTACGACATCTCCTTCTCGCTCGGCGACGGGCTCAGGCCGGGCTCGATTGCGGATGCCAATGATCGCGCGCAATTCGCTGAACTCGAAACACTCGGCGAGCTCACCAAAATTGCCTGGAAGAAAGGCTGCCAGGTGATGATCGAAGGCCCCGGCCATGTGCCGATGCATAAGATCAAGGTGAATATGGAAAAGCAGCTGAAGGAATGCGACGAGGCGCCCTTCTATACGCTTGGGCCGCTGACGACCGATATCGCGCCGGGCTATGATCACATCACTTCGGGGATCGGCGCGGCGATGATCGGCTGGTATGGCTGCGCCATGCTCTGCTATGTCACGCCGAAGGAACATTTGGGCCTGCCCGACCGCGACGATGTGAAGACGGGCGTCATCACCTATCGCATCGCCGCGCATGCCGCCGATCTCGCCAAAGGCCATCCGGCGGCGCAGATCCGCGACGATGCGGTGTCGCGGGCAAGATTCGATTTCCGCTGGCAGGATCAGTTCAATCTAAGCCTCGATCCGGAGACCGCGGCGCAATTCCATGACGAGACGCTACCGAAAGAGGCGCATAAGGTCGCGCATTTCTGCTCCATGTGCGGGCCGCAATTCTGCTCGATGAAGATCAGCCAGGATCTGCGGGCCGAAGCTGCCGAGATCGCCGAGCGCGAAAAAGGCATGGCGGAGAAGAGCGCCGAGTTTTTGGAAAAGGGCGGCAAGCTTTATGTGTGAGGCAGCTCGCCCGCCGCGTCATGGCAGGGCCTAGTCCGGCCATCCAGGCATGAAGGGACTCCGGATAGGATGTTACGCAGCCGCTAACTCCGCGTCGCTTCATCAAATAAGGGATACTTGATATTTCTAATCGCCCAATTCGAGGCACTTTGTGAATTGAATGCTGGGAGTATGTTGGCGTGGAATTGGTCAAAACCCTTGTTCCATGGGTGATCGCAGCCGCGGGACTGGTTTGGGCGATATGCTCGTATTTATACACACATCGGAATACGTTAGCGTTGGAACGTACAAAATTCATTTTTGAGAATCTGAGATTTTTAGAAACTGAGCCTTCAATGCAACTATCAAATAAAATTATTTATGGCTTCGCAACAGATTTCACCATCGAAACATTTCTGAGCGTGATGAAATCAAAGACTGGCACCGATGAACAAAAAGCGATGTGCATGGCAATGGAGAATTATCTGAACTTTCTCTGGCGGATTGCGTACGCTTGTCTTGAGCTAAAAACGATAAAGGCAGAAGATTTAGATGCGTTCGGATATTATTTCTACCAAGTTTCCATACATCCGGGTCTGAGTGAATATTGTATAAATGAAGGGTTCGAGGACATAATTGACGCCGTTAAGAAACTCAAGCCGACATGGGACAAAGCAGAGAAGCGAAATGCTGCCACTGTCAGCCTCACGACGACTATAGGCTTCTAGTAGGTCTCCCTCCCCGAACGGTAGCTGTTTGCGCGCGCACACCTGTAGGATGCAGGCTGATATCGCAGCCGCTCTCCTAGATGGCCGGGACAAGCCCGGCCATGACGAAGAAACAAAGACCATGCGGGTGAGAGTCGATCATGCGGCGGATGCGGTCTATCTCAACCTGACCGACCGTCCCATCAAGGACAGCGCGGAAGTCGCCGACGGCATCATCGTGGACTATGATGACGAAGGCCGCATTGTCGGCGTCGAAATTCTCGATGCGGCGAAGCGGACTGACGATCCCGAGGCGCTCAAGCAATTCAGTTTTGAGGTCCCGACGGTCGGATGATGAGCGAGCCGAGCGGGAAAAAGGCATGGCGGAAAAGAGCGCCGAGTTTTTGGAAAAGGGCGGCAAGATTTATGTGTGAGGGCTCGTCATTGCGAGGAGCGAAGCGACGAAGCAATCCAGCTCTTATGATTCTGGATTGCTTCGCTTCGCTCGCAATGACGCCAATGGTCAACTCGCGGCTTCCCCTCGCCTCATCGCAAATCTCCGTAAATATACGTAAGGCATTTGCCGGAATTTTCTGCGCCGCAGCCAACTCCTAGACCCTCGCGGTTCGACCAAAGAGGGTCCCATGAAAGACAAGACTCAAGAAAACACCAGTGTCGCCGTTCAGGGTAAAGTCGTCATCGACGTGCGTTTCCATCCGAACGGCCTCGTCAATATGATCAACCATCGCCCGGCGAATATGGAGCCGCAGGACTGGTTCGATTTTCTTTGCAGACAATCCACAAGCTATCGCCCGCTCGCCGGCGGGCGCGGCACATTCGCAATTCCTGCGGAGAGATTCGAAGAGATCTGCGCGCTCAAAGAAGCGGCGGAATGGAGCGACGCTTGTGAACCCGTGTGTCATGGCCGTCCCCGGATCAAGTCCGGGGACGGCCATGATGCTTCTTGTCAGGATTAGTTCTACGATCGAAAGCGCGAGCGCGGCACGTCGAGCCCGACCGAATCCCATTCGGCTTCGCAGGCGCTCAAACTTTGGATGAAGGGAAAGCCGCTCAGCGGAAAAAATTGCCGCCGCGTGAGATCGACGACATCCGCGCCGATTCTCACGACGAAATGGATCCAGAAACTTTGGACGCTGAGCGCCAGCCAGCGCGCATCGGCGTCCGGCGCATCGGTCTTGAGTCCGTGACAGCGCATCACCTCGGCGGAAAAGCCATTGCTCTGCAAATCGTCCGACAGCTTGATCGCGGTCTCGCGACAGAGATTATAGGGCTCTTCGATGATCTGCGCCGCGCGGGCGAGGATGATTTCTTTTTCGCGAGGGCCGATGCCGGAAATATAGGCATGATGCGGTGCGCGAAGACCCATATGGGCGCTCCCTTGCAGCAGGCGGGAGCGCGTCGCATCTCTCAGCCACCGGCGCCCACTATCGAATGGCCGGTGATGGGCACTTAGAAGCATATTTGGTGCCGTCGAGCGAGACCTTCGCCGGCCTGTGCTCAATCGCGCAACATCGTTTATATGGGTCCGCCGGCTCCCCCGAGCCGCGAGCACCGAGGCCCTCATGACCGAAAAGACGATCGCGCCCTATGGCACCTGGGTCTCGCCGGTGACGCCGCAGATGATGACCGAGGCTGCCATCGGCCTCTCCGCGCTCGCCGTCGATGGCGAGGATCTTTATTGGCTCGAAAGCCGCCCGGCGGAATCGGGCCGCACCTGTCTCTGCCGCCGCAAGCCCGACGGTTCCATCGCCGATGTCACGCCCATGCCGATCGATGTCGGCAGTCGCGTGCATGAATATGGCGGCGGCGCCTATGCCGTCTTAGACGGCACGATCATCTTCAGCGAGCGCCGCGATGGCAGCCTCTGGCTGATCGAAGCCGCGCAGCCGCCGCGCCGGATCGCGACGCCTGAGGGCTGCCGCTATGCCGATTTCGAATTCGATCTGTTGCGCCGGCGTATGCTCGCCATCTGCGAGGATCACCGCAATCGCCCGCCCACAAATCCAAGGGCGAGCATTGTTTCTCTGCCGCTCGATGGCGGTGAAGAAACCATCCTCGTCGAAGGCCCGGATTTTTTAAGTTCGCCGCGGCTCTCACTAGATGGAAAGGCGCTCGCCTTTATCGCCTGGGACCATCCCAATATGCCTTGGGACGCGACGCGGCTCTATGTTGCAGAGGTCACGGCGCACGGCAGGCTCGGCCCGGAAAAACTCATTGCCGGCGGGACGGAGGAATTGATCGTGCAGCCGCGTTTTGCGGCCGATGGCAGCCTCTATTTTTGTTCCGACAGGACTGGATGGTGGAATCTTTATGTGGCGCGGCAAAACGGGATCGAAGCCGTCGCGCCGATCCAAGCCGAGATCGGCGGGCCGCATTGGGTCTTCGGCCAGCGCTCCTATCATCTCTTGGAGGATGGCGGCATTCTCGCCGCCGTCGTCTCAAATGGCCTGCGCACGGTGGCGATGATCGCGCAGGGACATTATGAAAAGCGCGATCTTGGTCAAGTTCTGGACTGTCCTTTGCCGCTCGGCCATGGGCTCGGCGAACGGCTTGCGGTGATCGCCACGCCGACAGATGCGCCGCCTTCAGTCTCGATCAAGCCGACCGGATCACCGGCCATCGTGATTCGTGCCGGCTCGCCGTCCGTACTGCCGGATGAGTCGATCTCGGCCGGTGCGCCGATTGAATTTCCGACGCAGGATACGCTCGGCCATGGCTTCTTCTATCCGCCGAGAAACCGCGATTACGCGGCGCCCGAAGGCGAATTACCGCCGCTCGTGGTGCTCTCGCATGGCGGGCCGACGAGCATGACGACCAATGGTTTTGGCTTGCGCATCCAATGGTGGACGACGCGCGGCTTTGCAGTGGTGGATGTCAATTACGGCGGCTCGACCGGCTTCGGCCGCGCCTATCGCCGAAGGCTCGACGGGCAATGGGGCATTGTCGATGTCGAAGACTGCATCGCCGCGGCGGTGCATCTTGCTGAAGCCGGCCTCGTCGACCGCAATCGAATCGTCATTCGCGGCGGCAGCGCTGGCGGCTTCACGACGCTCGCGGCCTTGACCTCTTCCACCGTCTTCAAAGCGGGCGCGAGCCTCTATGGCGTTGCCGATCTGATGCTGCTCGCCCGCGACACCCATAAATTCGAATCGCGCTATCTCGACCGGCTCATCGGTCCTCTGCCGCAGGCGGAGGCGCTTTATCGTGCCCGCTCGCCGATCAATCATCTCGACCGTCTCGCCTGCCCGATCATTTTCTTTCAGGGGATGGACGATAAGACTGTGCCGCCGAACCAGGCCGAGACCATGGTCGCCGCCATGGAAGCGCGCGGCCTGCCGGTCGCCTATTATGCCTTCGAAGGCGAAGGCCATGGCTTTCGCAAAGCCTTGACCTTGAAGCGCGTGCTCGAACTCGAGCTTGATTTTTATGGCCGCGTCTTCGGCTTCGACGTGCCTAATCTGAGCGAAAGGGTCGTCATCGAAAATGAGCGGCCGCGCTGAACCGGCCCGTGCAGATTGGAATAGTTCCGGCCTTATTGCGTCGCCGGATGAACGAGCCTATGCTCGCCGGGCCAGAATTTGAAGCCCGAGCCATGGGCGATTTGGGAAACCGACGCCGGTCGCACGGGCGTCGATGAACGGCGTCAAGAGAACGACGTAGCCCAATCGTGGTGAACCACCGGTCAACGAAGATCGGGGCCCCACGCATTCGTTCCTCCATCGATCTCGCCGGACCGCGCGCTCGATCACCTGAGCACGCTCGCGGTTTCGCAGGCGAAACTTATTCACGAGATCGAGGGACACAGAACATGACAGCCATCACCGATACGCCATTCGGCAAATTGGAAGCGGAAGGCCGGCTCCTGAAACCGCAATTAAAGGCCGACACCCATGTCGAAGGCCGCTTCGGCTATCGTGGCGACATCGCCTATGACGGCCCCGAAGTCTTCATCAAGGAAGTCTTCGCGGTCTCCGAGACCGGCAAGCCGGCGATCGGCTTCCTCGCCGGCTCGATCAAGCAATTCGAGACTTTGCCCAAGCTCGTCGAATCCTTCGGCCCGCTGCTCGACGGCGAAGGCAAATATTTGATCTATGTCGGCGATCTGCCGCGCGGCAGCCGCTGGTACATCCCCTTCGGCGACGTGAAGATCTTCATCGTCTTCATCGACGACACGTCGGTCTATAATGAATTGATCGACAGCTTCTATGTCGACAAGGTGAAGCTCAAAAAATTCGATACTTCGGCCAAGCTCGATGCGCTCGCCGATGTCGGGCTAAAATATGCTTCGGTCTCCGATTATGAAACGATTTCCTATGACGAAGGGCTGAAGCGCAAGAACGCCGGCTGAAACCGCCGCGTCTGCTTTCACGGCGGCCTGAGAGCGACGTGCCGGGAATTTCTGATTCCCGGCACCTGTCACATCACCGGCATGCCGAAATTCGCGCCTTCCTTGACGCCGGAAGGCCAGCGCGCGGTGACCGTCTTCGTCCTGGTATAGAAGCGCACCGAATCGGGGCCGTGCTGATTGAGATCGCCGAAGGCCGAGCGCTTCCAGCCGCCGAACGTATAATAGGCGAGCGGCACCGGGATCGGCACGTTGATGCCGACCATGCCGACATGGACCTTGGAGGCGAAGTCGCGCGCCGCATCGCCGTCGCGGGTGAAGATGGCGACGCCGTTGCCATATTCGTGCTCGTTGGCGAGCGCCAGGGCTTCGCCATAGCTTTGCGCCCGCACCACCGAGAGGACGGGACCGAAAATCTCCTCCTTGTAGATCCGCATGTCCTTGCGCACGTGATCGAAGAGGCAGCCGCCGAGATAAAAGCCGTTTTCATAGCCTTGCATCTTGAAGCCGCGGCCGTCGACGGCGAGCGTCGCGCCTTCCTTAAGGCCGATCTCGACGTAATTGCGCACCCGTTGCAAGGCCTCTTTGGTCACCAGCGGGCCATAGTCGGCGGAGGCATCGGTGGATGGTCCGATCTTCAGATTTTCGACGCGGGGCACGAGGCGCTTCAGCAATTCTTCGGCGGCCTTTTCGCCGACCGGCACGGCGACCGAGATCGCCATGCAGCGTTCGCCCGCCGAGCCATAGCCGGCGCCGATCAAGGCATCGACCGCCTGGTTCATGTCGGCGTCGGGCATGATGATCATATGATTCTTGGCGCCGCCGAAACATTGCATCCGTTTTCCGGATGCCGCGCCGCGGGCGTAAATATATTCCGCGACGGCGGAGGAGCCGACGAAGCCGATCGCGGCGATGTCACGATCGTCGAGCAGCGCGTCGACCGCCTCCTTGTCGCCGTTCACGACATTGAGAATGCCGGCCGGCAGACCGGCTTCGAGGAGAAGCTCGGCGAGCTTCAAAGGCACGGAGGGATCGCGTTCCGACGGCTTCAGGATGAAGGCATTGCCGCAGGCGATCGCGGGTGCCAATTTCCACAAAGGGATCATCGCCGGAAAATTGAACGGCGTGATGCCGGCGACGACGCCGAGCGGCTGGCGCATCGAATAAATATCGATGCCGGGGCCGGCGCCGTCGGTGAACTCGCCCTTGAGGAGATGCGGGATGCCGATCGCGAATTCGCAGACTTCGAGGCCGCGTTGGATGTCGCCGCGCGCGTCGGGGATCGTCTTGCCGTGTTCGCGGGCGAGGCAATCGGCGAGCCTATCCATGTCGCGATTGAGGAGATCGACGAATTTCATCATGATCCGGGCGCGCCGCTGCGGATTGGTCGCGGCCCAGGCCGGCTGCGCCGCCTTGGCGTTTTCGATCGCGTCGCGGACTTCGGCCGAGCAAGCCAGCGGCACTTTTGCCGCAATCTCGCCGGTCATCGGCGTGAAGACGTCGCCGTAGCGGCCCGAGGTGCCTTTCACATGTTGGCCGCCGATGAAATGGCTGAGTTCCTGCATGGGCTTTGCCCCCTCCTTATCGGAATTCTCTGCGAATTATTTTCGGCGCAATCTTAACCCATAGAAGCAAGAACGAGCCTTATGAAAATCCGGCTCTTGCGAAAATCCTGCGCGTATTGGAGAAATCGGCGCGGCGCTTCCATCGGATCGCGTCATTTTGCGAGACCCTCTAGATCGTGGCAGACATCGAGACAAAGGCATGAATTCGAAGCTCGACCAATTGAAGACGATGACCGTCGTGACGGCAGACACCGGCGACATCGCGGCGATCCGCGCCTATGCGCCCAATGATTGCACGACCAATCCGTCGCTGATCCTCAAGGCCGCGCAGATGGAGGCCTATTCATCGCTCGTCGAAGAGGCGATCCTCTGGGGTCTCAACCATAATGCGACGGCGAGCCGGATCGCCATGCGGCTTGCGGTGAATTTCGGCGCCGAACTCACGCGGATCGTGCCCGGCCGCGTCTCGACGGAAGTGGATGCCGATCTCTCCTTCGATGTGGGGGGCACGGTCGCGCAGGCCCGCGACATCATCGAGGATTATGTCGAGCAGGGCGTGCGCCGCGACCGCGTGCTCGTCAAGATCGCGGCGACCTGGGAAGGCATCAAGGCCGCCTCCATCCTGCAAAAGGATGGGATCGACTGCAATCTCACCCTCATCTTCTCTTTGGCGCAGGTGGCAGCCTGCGCGGACGCCAAGGCATATCTCATCTCGCCTTTCGTCGGCCGCATCTATGACTGGTATGTGAAGAACGAGGGGAAGAGCTATACGGCCGACACCGATCCCGGACTTGTCTCGCTCCGACAGATCTACGCCTATTACAAGGCGCATGACATCAAGACAGTGATCATGGCCGCCTCCTTCCGCAATCAGGGCCAGGTCGAAGCGCTCGCCGGCTGCGACAGTCTCACCATCGCGCCGCCGCTGCTCGAGGCGCTGGCGAAGGATTTCGGGCCGCTGCCGCGCAAGCTCGATCCCGCAAGCGCGGCAAAAGACGCGCCGGCCCGCATGTATCTCGACGAGAAGAGTTTCCGCTTCATGCTGAATGAAGATGCTATGGCGACGGAAAAGCTCGCCGAAGGCATCAGGATTTTTTCGCGCGACATGCAGGCGCTGCGCGAGCTCGTCTCGAAGCGGCTCGCTATGGCGGCGTGAAGGGTCCCCTCTCCCCGAACGCAAGTCGGCTGTTGCCGACTTGCGCATTTCAAATGCCCAACTCGGGCAAGCCCGAGTTGGGTGCGGGGAGAGGGCTAGGGTGAGGGGCTTGGTGATTGGCCGCGATACAGATCGCGTCAGGCGGTGGGCAAGATCAGCTCGTCGCGGAAGACGTTGCAGCAAATCCCCCGGCCCCTCACCTTACCTCTCCCCGCAAGCGGGGAGAGGAGCGGCCGGCGTCCTTGCAAAGCTTGACGGCCGAGGCTGCCTTCCCCCTCACGCCGCCTTCATCTTCGGCGCGACCAGCTTGCGGTTCACTAAAGCTCCAAAGCTCCGCGATCTGAACTGCGTTCATGCCGCCTTGCGCCAGTTGCAGAGTCGCCCATCAGGGCACCCGGCTGGAGCCATGAGATGGCGCTACTCATGCGCATCAGTTGGGGCGGTGGCGCTATGCGTCGGTCGCGAAGCTTCGCGCCGGCCACGGCCAGGAGCCAATCTACCGAGCAATGTTACGCGGGTTTCTACCAACCCCTCGCTCGTAACGGCGTAGAAAATCGGCAATGCCAAAAAACACATCAGCGCGAGCGTGGGCGAAATAGCCCAGCCTGTGATGCCGCCCAAAATATACAGGGCCACTCCGAAGAGCGCCCGGTGCCTTTCCTGAGGGAAAAAACTCAGCTCGACATGAGTCTCGAGAAGGTGCGGATTGATACTGAGAACGTGGAACAGGAACAGCCACGAAAGACACATCAGACATCCAACCGCCGCGTAAAGCACAACGGCCACCGTGGCGTCGACCGGACTTCCATGTTGCAGCGCTGTGGACAAAACCGCCGTAGGAAATGGGATCAGTGCCGAGGTCAGCAGCAGCAAGAGATTTGCCAAATGCAGGCTGCGGCTACAGTAGCGGACGCGCGAAAAAACGGAGCGATGATTGAGCCAAATAATGCCGACGTAAAAGAATGACGCGAGGAAAGCGATGTAATTCGGCCATTGCGCTTGCAGCTTTTCCAAGAGGTGGCCGGACGCATACTCCGGACGCACGATATCCACCACCAAAAGAGTGATCGTTATCGCAAGGACGCCATCGCTGAATGCCTCGAGCCGATCGGTATCCGATAGCCTTATGTTGGGTAAGGAGAGATTCCGATCCGAATCGGTGTTGGAACCTCCGTCTTGCGATGTCCCCTTCATCGTGTGCCGCTCCAGGACTGCTAAAATGCATCCCGCTCTCGCCTTTCACGCCGCCTTCATCTTCGGCGTGATCAGCTTGCGGTTCACCAAGAGTTCAGCGATCTGCACCGCGTTCAGCGCCGCGCCCTTGCGCAGATTATCGGCGACGCACCAGAAATTCAGGCCATTCTCGACCGTCGCATCCTCGCGGATGCGGGAAATAAAGGTCGCATCCTCGCCCGCCGCCTCATGCGGCGTCACATAGCCGCCCGGCTCATGCTTGTCGATGACGAGGCATCCGGGCGCCTCGCGCAGAATATTGCGTGCATCCTCGGCCGAAAGCGGCTTCTCGAATTCCACATTCACCGCTTCGGCATGGCCGATGAAGACCGGCACGCGCACGCAGGTCGCGGTGAGCCTGATCTTCGGATCGAGAATCTTCTTCGTCTCCACCATCATCTTCCATTCTTCCTTGGTCGAGCCGTCCTCCATGAAGACGTCGATCTGCGGAATGACATTGAAGGCGATGCGCTTCGGGAATTTCTTGGTTTCGACCGCATCGGAGACGAAAATGGCGCGGGTCTGCGCAAAAAGCTCGTCCATCGCCTCCTTGCCGGCGCCGGAGACGGATTGATAGGTCGAGACGACGACGCGCTTGATCGTTGCGGCGTCATGCAAAGGCTTCAGCGCGACGACGAGTTGCGCCGTCGAGCAATTCGGATTGGCGATGATATTCCTCTTGGCGAAGCCTTCGATCGCATCGGCATTCACTTCCGGCACGATCAGCGGCACGTCGGAGTCGTAGCGCCAGGCGGAGGAATTATCGATGACGATGCAGCCCTGGCGGCCGATCTTGGGCGAATATTCCTTCGAGACGGCGCCGCCGGCCGACATCAGGCAGAGGTCGGTGCCGGAAAAATCATAAGTGTCGAGCGCCTTGCATTTGAGGATCTTGTCGCCGAAGGAGACTTCCGTCCCGAGCGAGCGCGACGAGGCGAGCGCGACCACCTCGTCGGCCGGAAACTGACGCTCGGCGAGAATGTCGAGCATTTCGCGCCCGACATTGCCGGTGGCGCCGACGACGGCGACTTTGAAACCCATCTGTTTCTCCTTCTTGCGGCCGGGACAGGACCTGGCGTTCCGCTGTAGATAGGCCAGCACGGCATTCGCCGCAATCACGAGTCGGGTCAGGCGAGGCCCGCCGGCGCTCCGCCAAGCCCGGCCCGAAAGCGATCCCGCGCTCGGTCCGACTTCGGCGCGGGCGAGCTGGCTCGATCAAAATGATGCGCCGCCGCCACTCAAAGGCGAAAAACTGCTGTGAGCGGCTTTCACGGGGACCGGCGGGCGGCTTTGTATTTCGCGGCGAACGAAAATCAGTCTAAGGTGTTATCCAGGAAATAGGGGAACTCACATGCGTCAGACATCAACGGCTTTGGTTTCCATCGGCCTCGCCCTCGCTGCGCTCGCCGCGGCGAATGCGCCGGCCGCGGCGAGGCCCCTGCATCATCACCGGCATCGCGGTCACCTGGTCTATCGTGACAGGCAGGCGCCGCTCACCGTCAACAAGCGGAGCTGGCTCGATCCGGGCCCGGTCGCCCCGGTCGGCTCGGAGGAATCTTATGTGGCGCAGGGCAGCTATTTCTACCAGACGCCGGACGAAGCCTATTTCCCGAGCCGCTTCCATGAAGATGCCATGCCGCGGCCGCTCTATGTGCCGGGTAGCATGTACCCACTCGTCGAATTCTCGACGCCGCGCGACCCTTTCGGCCCTTAATGGTTGAAGCCTATTGCGCGGCGACGCCGGTGCCGATCTGGCAGGCGATGCCGGTCCCGCCCAGGCCGCAATAGCCGGAAGGATTCTTGGCCAGATATTGCTGGTGATAGGCTTCCGCATAATAGAAGGGCGGCGCGTCGAGGATTTCGGTGGTGATTTCGCCGAAGCCGCGGGCAGCCAGAGCCTTGCCATAGACCCGCTTCGACTCTTCCGCCGCCGCGCGCTGGGCCGCGCTCGTCACATAGATCCCCGAGCGATATTGAGTGCCGACATCATTGCCTTGGCGCATGCCCTGGGTCGGGTCATGGCTCTCCCAAAAAGTCTTGAGCAGGCTCTCGAAGGGGAGGATCGCCGGATTGAAGGCGACCAGCACCACTTCATTATGGCCGGTTAGGCCCGAGCAGACCTCTTCATAAGTGGGATTGGGCGTCGGCCCGCCGGCATAACCGACGGCCGTGACCCATATGCCGTCCCCGAGCTGCCAGAATTTGCGTTCCGCGCCCCAGAAGCAGCCGAGGCCGAAGAGAGCGGTCTCGATCCCTTCCGGGAAGGGCGGCTTCAAAGCATGGCCATTGACGAAATGAGGCTCGGCCGTGGCCATCGGCTCGGCCCGGCCGGGCAATGCGTCCTGCGCATTGGGCAAAGTGAGGCGCTTGCGGGCGGAAAACATCGGTCTGTCCTCGGTTGAGTGGACTCGCCACAAAATGGCGCGGCATGGGCCATAGGGCAAGCGGCGGCGATTTGACCAGCCAAATGGCTTAGCGGCTCGAATAGCCGATTGTCGGCCGCCGCTTCTGGGTCAGCGCCATGACCAATGTGCCGAGAATGCCGATGACGAGCCAGGTCGGCAGAAGCAGGAGGTGGACCATCAAAGGATCCCAGAGGAAGCGATTGAAATGGTCGATCGATGGCTTCAGGGCCTGCACTTCGTTGGGCGCGAGCCAGGCGATCGTCTGGCCGAGCGGCGTCCATGAAAGCATGCCGCTGGCGATGCTGCGGGTTCCGTCGATGACCAGAGCGGCAAAAGCGCCGGCCAGGAGCAAGAATCCGACGCTGCGGAAGAAGAAGCGGAACATGGCGGCCCGTGTTCTGATCGCGAGGGGCTTTTCCATAAGCCGGACGCCGGCTGATGTCCATGTGCGCCGCGGCGATCCTGCACACCGCGGCTTGCGCTCGGCCTTCGCCCGACTATAGTGGCGCGCTTCGCGAGGCCGAAGGATTCCGGCTTTCGGGCCGATGGGCGGCGTCGCCAGACTGGCCGCGCCGCGCGAAGCTCATTGCTTGCGGAGGGGTGGCCGAGTGGTTGAAGGCGCACGCCTGGAAAGTGTGTATAGGGGAAACCCTATCGCGGGTTCGAATCCCGCTCCCTCCGCCATCCTGCTTCGCGCTCCGCGCTTCGCAGGATTGAAAGCCGTCTAGTTACGAAGCAGACAGACGTGGCAGCTGTTTGCCTCGAAGCTGCTTGCCTTGACCGACTTTCTCGACGCTTACGGCAGTTGAGCATGCCGCTTGGCGCTGCGATGCCGCATGGTGGACATCCGCTAGACACAGGAGCCGATTGCCGATGACGCAACGCATGCAGGAGCTGGCAGCCGAGATTCTCCGGCTTCAGTCCGAATTGGAGGGCGAGATCGAGAAACGTCGCGAAGCGCTCGGCTGGCACGTCAAGGAGCATATGGTCGAGTTCGAGCAGGGGATCGTTACCGAGCATCGCCGTCTGCGCATGAGTGTCACGAGCTTCCTTGCACACTCCCCGATGAGCGCAATCGTGACCGCGCCGATGATCTATTCGCTGATCATTCCGCTGTTGATCATCGACGCATGGGCAAGCCTCTATCAGGCGATCTGCTTTCGCGCCTACCGCATTCCCCGGGTAGAGCGCGCAACCTACGTCGTGTTCGACCGGCAGCGCCTCGCCTATCTGAACTGGATCGAGGCGCTCAACTGCCTCTATTGCGGCTATGCCAATGGCGTAGTCGCCTATGTGCGGGAGATCGGCAGCCGGACCGAACAATATTGGTGCCCGATCAAGCATGCATTGAGAATGTCCGATCCGCACCTGCGCTATTACGAGTTTCTCGAATATGGCGATGCCGACGGCTATCGCGCCCGGCTCGAAGAATTTCGCGAGCGGCTGCGGGGCACGCCGGAGTCGGCCAATGATGGAGACGACTCGGGCCGATAACCAGTTTGTTGATGGGCGTCGGACCCTTGTCGGACAGAAAACAAACGCGCCGCGCCCAAGGGTGCCGCGGCAATGTCGTCAGTCCGTCGCAGCGCGGCCGCGCCCGAAGAGCGGCGGCCGGCGCGATCACATTTCCTTCAAAAAAGGCACGATCTGGAAAATATCCTTGTCGGCAAGGCGCGCCCGGACTGCGCGACGATAGCCGCGCGGGATCGCGAGATCATTCGCGTCCGCCAGAGATCGCAGCGACAGTTGCGTTGCGAGTTTGGGCCGAGAACTGATCGAATGAACGCAGAGCGTCTGCTGCATACATGAGCGATGGACCACCGCCCATGTAGATGGCCATGCCGAGAGCTTCAGCAATCTCCTCTCGCGAGGCACCCAGGCGAGCGAGCGTTCTCGCATGAAAGCCCAGGCAGCCATCGCAATGGGTCGATACGCCCAACGCAAGCGAAATCAATTCCTTGGTTTTTTCATCTAGAGTTCTGGTCTGCGTTGCAGCTTTGCTCATCATGGCAAAACCATTCATCGTGTCGGGAATAAGCTTGCGCAGCTCCGCGGTGTAGGCGCTGATATCGTTGATGATCGACTTGAAGTCCTTGCTCATTTCCAGGCTCCTGTCCTTGCTGAACGAAAATCTAATTCTTGAGGCTCGATCTCGTGCCGCTCGCGTTCTCCCGCAACACGACATAGATCGCCGGGATCACGAGCAGCGTCAGCGCGGTGGATGAAGCGAGACCGAACAGCAGCGAAATCGCCAGCCCCTGGAAGATCGGATCGACCAGAATTGTCGCGGCGCCGATCATCGCCGCGAGCGCGGTCAAAAGAATCGGCTTGAAGCGCACGGCGCCGGCCTCGAGCAGCACCTCCCTCAGATCGCGTCCATCGGCGCGGCGATGCTGAATGAAATCGACGAGCAGGATCGAATTGCGCACGATGATGCCGGCGAGCGCGATGAAGCCGATCATCGATGTCGCGGTGAAGGGCGCGTGAAACAGCCAATGCCCGAGCAATATGCCGATCAGAGTCAGCGGGATCGGCGTCAAGATCACGAGCGGCAATTTGAAGTTGCGGAATTGGCCGACGACGAGGATGTAAATGCCGAGAATTGCGACCGCGAAGGCCGCACCCATGTCGCGGAAGGTCACATAGGTGATCTCCCATTCGCCGTCCCAGAGGAGCGACGGTTTCGATTCGTCGAGCGGCTGGCCATGTAAGCCGATGGAAGGCTTCTGCAGCTTTCCCCAATCATGCTGGTCGATGCGCTTGTCGACTTCGAGCATGCCGTAGATCGGCGCTTCATAGGCGCCGGCGAGCTCGGCCATCACCATATCGGCGAAATGACCGTCGCGGCGGAAGATCACCGGCGATCCCAGCTCCTTCGTTGCGCGCACGACATCGCCGAGCTCGACGATCGTCTTATTGCCGGGCAGAACATTGGCCGGGATCGGCGTCGCGGCGAGCGCTTGCGACCAGGAGAGATCGTGCTTCGGCAGGCCCACGGAAATCTCGATCGGATTGCGGTCCGCACCGCGATACGAATAGCCGACCGTAATGCCGCCGAAGAGCATTTGGATCGTGTCATAGACATCCTTTTGCTCGACGCCAAAATATTCGAGCCGATCCTGATCGATGGAGAGGTGCACGCGCGGCTGCGGGTGGCCATAGGAATCATCGACGTCGACGATGAAGGGGACCGAGTGGAAGATCTTTTTGACTTCCTCTGCGACGGCCCTGCGGGTGGCATAATCTGGCCCATAGATCTCGGCGAGCAGCGTTGCGAGCACCGGCGGCCCCGGCGGCACTTCGACGACCTCTATGACGGTGCCTTCCGGCTGCGGAAGTCCTTTCAGCCTCTGGCGGATCTCGAGGGCGATCGCATGGCTGGTGCGGCCGCGTTCGTCTTTCGGGGAGAGATTGATTTGCAGATCGCCGAGCTCCGGCGATTGGCGGATGTAATAGTGCCGGACGAGACCGTTGAAATTGAAAGGCGCGGCGGTGCCGGCATAGGCCTGGATCGAAACGACCTCGGGCAGAGGTTCGATGCGGCGGGCGGCGGCGAACAGCAAGCGCTCCGTGGCTTCGAGGCTGGCGCCCGCCGGCAGATTGGCCACGACGGCGATTTCGGATTTGTTGTCGAACGGCAGAAGTTTCACCGTCACTGACCTGGTCGCGAAAAGCCCCATGGACAGGAGCGTAGCGCCGCCGACGACGAGCAGAAAGGTCAGCGCGCTCTTGCGCGTCTTGATGATCGGCGCCGCAACAAAGCGATAGGCGCGGCCGAGCCAGCCTTCACCATGATGACCATTATGTTGCGGCGGAGTGCGCGGCGCGAGACGCAGCATCAGCCAGGGCGCGATCACCATGGCGACGAAAAAAGAAAATAGCATGGCGGCCGAGGCATTGGCGGGGATCGGCGCCATATAGGGACCCATCAGGCCCGAGACGAACAGCATGGGCAGAAGCGCGGCGACCACGGCGAGCGTCGCGACGACCGTCGGATTGCCGACCTCCGACACCGCCTCGATGGTCGCGGTCACCCGATCGCGGCCGTCCCTCATCCCCCAATGGCGGGCGATGTTTTCGACGACGACAATCGCATCATCGACGAGAATACCGATCGAGAAGATCAAGGCGAACAGGCTGACGCGATTGATCGTATATCCCATCGTCTTGGCGGCGAAGAGCGTCAGAAGGATCGTCGTCGGGATGACGACGGCCGTCACCATGGCCTCGCGCCAGCCGATGGCAAGCGCGATGAGAATCACGATCGAGACGGTCGCAAGCCCGAGATGGAAGAGCAGCTCATTGGCCTTTTCATTGGCCGTGTGGCCATAGTCGCGCGTCACCACGGCATTGACATCGGCGGGGATGAGCGTGCCGCGCAGAGTCGCGAGGCGGGCGCGCAGATCACGGGCCACGGTCACGGCATTGGCGCCGGCGCGTTTGGCAATTGCGACGCTGACCGCCGGCACGGTCGTCCAGATCTTCTTGCCGCCGCCGGCCGGCTGCGGTGCGAGATTCCAGACATGATGTTCCTGCGGGCTCGGCCCGATCACGATTTTCGCGACATCGCGGACATAGACGGGGCGATTGTCGCGCGTCGTCACCAGCAGCAATCCGATGTCGGGTACGCCGGATAAGGTCTGCCCGGCGACGACGGTGCGCATGATCCCTTCGTCGCGCACGAGCCCGGCCTGGAAGGAACGGTTGGCGTCGCGCACCTTGGCGACGAGCTGCTGCAAGGTGACGCCGTAAAGCGCGAGCTTTTCCGGGTCCGGCTCGACCCTGATCTGCTGTGGGTCGCCGCCGCTGATATAGCTCAGCCCGATATTGTCGACCTTGATGAATTCGTTGCGCAGCTTGTCGGCGAGATCGTAAACGTCCTTTTCGGTCCAGCGCGCGGCAGCCTCGGGCTTCGGCGACAGGGTCACGACGAAGATCGCGACATCATTGATGCCGCGGCCGACGACGAGCGGCTCCGGAATCCCGACCGGGATACGGTCCATATTGGCCTTGAGCTTCTCATGCACACGCAAGATTGCATCATCGGCTCTGGTGCCGACGAGGAAGCGCGCCGTGACCATTACGCGATCATCCTGCGTCTGGCTGTAGACGTGCTCGACGCCATTGATGCCTTTGACGATCGCTTCGAGCGGCTTGGTCACCAGCTCGACGGCGTCGGGCGCCTTCAGCCCATTGGCTTGCACGGTGATATCGACCATGGGCACGCTGATCTGCGGCTCCTCCTCGCGCGGAATAGTGAGGAGAGCGAGGAGGCCCATGCCGAGCGCCGCGAGAAGAAAGAGCGGCGTCAAAGGCGAAGCGATGGTCGCCTTGGTCAGACGGCCGGAGATGCCGAGATTTATGGTTTCACCAGCACGTCGCCGGCCTTGATGCCGGAGAGGATTTCGATGCCGCTGGGAAGGTCGGGTCGCGGCGTCGGCCTGCCGCGCTGCACCGGGATCTCGACGAAAGCGTTGCCGGTCGTGCGCAGATGGACGTAATCGAGGCCGAATTTGGTCGCGATGAAGCTGTCGGGAATGATGAAAGCGCTGTGCGTGCCGGCCGAGACCCAGACGCGGACGCGCTCGCCGACAAAATAATTGCCAAGGCCTGCGACCGTCGCATTGGCGATGACTCGGCCATCCTCGATTTCCGGATAGACGAGGCTGATATGGCCGAACTGCGACTTCGAGGAGCCGAGTTCGGTGGCTTCATAGCGGATCAGATCGCCGGCCTTGATGAAGCCGACATGGCGTTCGGGCACCCGCAGCCGCAGCACGAAATTCTGCACGGCGATGGTGGCTAAAGGCTCGCCCGGCAGGACGACCATGCCGGGGGTGACGGGGATGGTGAGAACGCGCCCGGTGGTCGGGGCGAGCACATTGCCTTCCGCGAGCTGCTGCTCGGCGACGGCGCGCTCGGCGGTGCGGGCGCGCTGCGCATTGATGGCGACATTATAGGCGGTTTGCACCTGGTCGAGGCGTGCCCGCGGGATCGTGCCATGCGCGAAGAGCTGTTGGGCTCGCGCCAGATCCGTCTGTGCCTGGGTGAGCTGCGCGTTGAGCCCGGCAATCTGCGCGGCGAGCGAATTCAAACGCAGCACCAGCTTCTCGTCCCGGACCATGCCGACGACTTGCCCGGCCTCCACATGGTCGCCTTCGCGGACGTTGAGGGCGGCAACGGTGCCGCCGATCCGCGCGCGAGCCTGGGTGATGTGCACGCTTTCGACCTGGCCGAACACCGCTTTTTCGTCGGCGATGGTGGTCGGCGCCACCGTCAAGGTTTCGAGCGCGAGAGCAGGCTGCGCGGCGGTCAGGCCGAGCCAGGCGGCCGCGAGAATCATGGCACGCATCAATTTTCCCGTCGTTTTCAGACGCCGCAGGCGAAGGCCGGCGGCTGGAGAAGGGGTTGGCACCGGCTAAAACCCAGGTCTTTGACCCACCTCAACATGGGCCTCCCGCGCGTGTTATTTTATCGGGTTGACTTCTTGCAGCCGGATGGCGTGCAATAAATGCCATAGAGCGTTTCGAGAATGGCGCGGGCCGGCACACTGCCGATGGAATACCAAATGGTCTGCCCGTCCCGGCGCGCCGTCACGAGCCCATCCCTGCGCAGCAGCGCGAGATGCTGCGACACGGTGGAATCGCGAATCCGCAAGAATTCCGCCAGCTCGCCGACGGAGCGCTCGCCCTCGATGAGCTGGCAGAGGATCAGCAGCCTATGCCGATTGGCGAGGGCCTTGAGGAGTTCCGCGGCATCTTCGGCTCGCCCTGCCATGGCTTGCATATTAATATTCATAGTTGCGAATATACGGATACCCGTATATATGTCAACCGTCGCTGCCGATCCCGCATGAGATATCGAGCGCGGATCGGATGCAGGCAATCTCGCCTGGCGGGGCCTCGCAATAGCTTGCCGCTCGTGCCCATTGCCAATCAAATGACAGGAAAGTGGGAGGAATGAAATGGCCGAGGTAATTGTAGTGGGCGCAGGCCTCAGCGGCACGATCATGGCGTATGAGCTCGTGCCATATCTGCGGGCGGAGGATCATCTGACCCTGGTCGGGCAGGGCTCGACCTATCATTTCGTCCCGTCGAACCCTTGGGTTGCGGTCGGCTGGCGCGAGCGCCGCGACATCGAGATCGATCTCGATGAGGTCATGCGCCGCAAGAAAATTCATTTCGTGGCGGCCGGCGCCCGCCGCATCGATCCCGCCAATAAGAAGGTCGAGCTCGAAGACGGCAGCGCGCTGCCTTTCGATTATCTTGTGATCGCCACCGGGCCCGATCTCGCCTTTGATGAAATTCCCGGACTCGGACCGGACCATTACACGCAGTCGATCTGCCATATAGACCACGCGGTCAAGGCGAAGGCGGCCTTCGACCGATTCGTCGAGGCGCCGGGCCCGATTGTCGTCGGCGCGGTGCAAGGCGCCTCATGCTTCGGCCCGGCTTATGAATTCGCCTTCATTCTCGACACCGAGCTGCGCAAGCGCAAGATCCGCGACCGCGTGCCGATGACCTTCGTCACCTCGGAACCTTATATCGGCCATCTCGGCCTCGATGGCGTCGGCGACACCAAAGGCCTCCTCGAATCCGAATTCCGCGCCCGCCATATCAAATGGATCACCAATGCCAAGGTCACGGCGGTCGAAGCAGGCAAGATCCATGTCGAGGAAATCGGCGAGGCTGGCGCAGCGCCGAAGCTGCATGATCTGCCATTCGCCTATGCCATGATGTTGCCGGCCTTCCGCGGCGTCGCCGCGGTCCGCGGCATCGACGGACTGGTCAATCCGCGCGGCTTTGTTCTCGTCGACAAAAAACAGCGCAATGCCACCTATCCCAATATTTTCAGCGTCGGCGTCTGCATTGCCATCCCGCCGGTCGGCCCGACACCGGTGCCGGTCGGCGTGCCGAAGACGGGCTTCATGATCGAATCCATGGTGACCGCGACCGCCGCCAATATCGGCGCGCTTCTGCGCGGCGAGACGCCGAGCGCGGAAGCCACTTGGAACGCCATCTGCCTCGCCGATTTCGGCGACGGCGGCGTCGCCTTCGTGGCGCAGCCACAGATCCCGCCGCGCAACGTCAACTGGGCCTCGAAGGGGCTTTGGGTGCATTATGCGAAGATCGCCTTCGAGAAATATTTTCTGCGCAAGATCCGCCGCGGCGAAAGCGAGCCTTTCTACGAGCGCATGCTGATGGAGACATTGCAGCTCCGCAAGGTGAAGCGCAGCGCTTGAGCCGCCGGCGTGAAAGGTGAGGAAGTCATGAGCTCACGTCATATCGTCTGTCCGAATTGCGCGGCGACCAATCGCGTGCCGGACGACAAGCCTTTGAGCGAGGCGCGATGCGGCGCCTGTCATCAGCTCTTGTTTCAGGGCCATCCGGCTTCCGTCGATGCGACGAAATTCGAAAAACACCGGCGCGGCAACGACATTGCGGTGCTCGTCGACGTCTGGGCGCCCTGGTGCGGGCCGTGCCGCACCATGGCGCCGAATTTCGAACGCGCGGCGGAGGTGCTCGAACCGAAGGTTCGGCTGCTGAAGCTCAATTCGGATGAAGAGCCCGATGTCGCGCGCTCCCTCGGCGTGCGCGGCATTCCGAGCCTGTTCCTGTTTCAGGGGGGTCGCGTCCTCGCCCATACGGCCGGGGCAAGGGACGCAAACAGCATCATCGCGTGGGTCAAGAGCAACCTTGCGGCGTGAAAGCAACGGCGGAAAAAGGAAAGAAAAAATGTCGAGCGAACAAACTTCGCGTGTGAACGTCGATCGTGCCGTCCTCGCCTTCGCCGGCGTCGTCAATCTCGTTGGCGTCCTGCTGGCGTGGTTGGTTTCGCCCTATTGGCTGCTTTTGCTGGCCTTCGTAGCCCTCAACCTGATGCAGGCGTCGGTGACCGGATTCTGCCCGGCGGCGATGATCTTCAAGAGATTGGGCTTGAGGGCCGGCTGCGCCTTCAAGTGAGGCGCAGCGCTCATCGCCTGCGCCGAACATCCCGCAGGATCTCGCGCGCCGCATTATGGCCCGGCGCGCCGGTGACGCCGCCGCCCGGATGGGTGCCGGCCCCGCACATATAGAGACCGGCGAGAGGGCCGCGGTAATCCGCATGGCCGAGCATGGGGCGGGCGGAAAACATCTGCCCGAGATCGAGCTGGCCATGGAAAATATCGCCGCCGACCAGCCCAAACGTCCGTTCGAGATCGAGCGGAGTGAGGATCTGCCGGGCGATGACGGAATTCTTGAAATTGGGCGCATAGGCGTCGACGGTCGCGATCATCAGATCGGCGACCTCTTCGCGATGATCGTCCCATGACGCGCCATTCGGCAGCACCGGCGCGACATGCTGGCAGAACAGGCTCGCAACATGTTGGCCTTCGGGCGCGAGCGTCGGATCGAGCGTCGAGGCGATGACCACTTCGACGACGGGTTTTTTCGCCCAACCATATTTGCGCGCGTCAAAATAGGCCGCTTCCATATAGGCGAGGCTCGGCGCGATGATGATGCCGGCCGTGTGATGTTCGGCAACGGTGCGGCCGGGCAGGGCCGAAAAATCCGGCAGTTCCGACAGCGCCACATTCATCCGGAATGTGCCGGAGCCGCAGCGCCATTTGGCGATCCGCTCGTTGAAATCCGCCGGCAAGGCGGCCTGATCGACGAGATCGCGATAAAGCAGTTTCGGATTGACATTGCCGACGACGATTTTTCCGCGGAAGATCTCGCCTTGCTCCGTCACGACGCCGATCGCGCGGCCTTTCTCGATCACGACTTCCCTGACGGCGCGGGACACCTTGATCTCGGCGCCCTTCTCTCTGGCCGCCTTCGCCATGGCTTCGCTGATCGCGCCCATGCCGCCGATCGCATGGCCCCAGCGGCCTTTCTCGCCATTGACCTCACCGAAGCAATGATGCAGCAGCACATAGGCTGAGCCCGGCGCATAGGGGCTCGCGTAATGGCCGACGATCCCGTCGAAGCCGAAGGCCGCCTTGACGGCTGAGCTTTCGAACCAATGATCGAGAACATCGCCGACTGACGCGGTGAAGATCTCGATGATGTCGCGTTCCTTTTCGAGGCCGAGCTTACGCAGCCGATCGGCGAGACGGCCAGCCTTAATGAGTTCGCGCAAGGCGCGGAAAAAATCGCCTTCGACGCGATTGGGCGGCGTCTCCAGCACGAAGGCGCGCAAAAGATCGGCGAGCGCTTGGAGTCGCGCGCCATAGGGATCGAGACGCAAAGCGTCGGCCTTCGAAAATTTCGCGACCTCCGCCTGCGTGCGGCCGGGGCCGAGCTTGAGGTATCGGCCATCGTCGAGCGGCAAAAAATTGTCGATTCTGCGCGGCACGATTTTAAGCCCGTGCCGGGCAAGATCGAGGTCGCGGATGATCTTCGGGTTGAGCAGCGAGACCGTATAGGCGGCAACCGAATTGCGGAAGCCTGGCTGAAACTCCTCCGTCACTGCCGCGCCGCCGACTTTATCGCGACGTTCGAGCACGAGCGTCTTGAGGCCCGCGGCGGCGAGATAGAAGGCGCAGACGAGGCCATTGTGGCCGGCGCCGATGATCAATGCGTCATATGTCGCGCTCTCAGACATGCGGCGTCATGTCATGCGGTGTCGGCGCGGAAAATGTCTTGCCGCGCACGCGCAGCGATTTGATGAGGAGTTCGCCCTTGGGCGTGAAAACATCGTCCGGCACCAGGATCTCGCCGGCCTGCATGCGCAGGCCGAGAAGCGCATAGGCCGCAGACAGCATGCGTGCGGCAGCGCCGGTGTACCAGCTCCAGCCGCCGCGGCCGGAATGGCCGAGGCCATCGCTGATGTCGGCCGCCTGCTGATGCGGCGCAAGGCCATAGATGGCGAGCTTTTCAGGATCGAGTTTATCGAGCGGCGAGATTTTCTTCCATAATTCGAAAGCACGCGCCTTGTCATGCGCGGCGCCCGCTGCGTCGCCATTCGCGCCGGCCATTTCGGCGAGCCGCATATAGGCGTCGACGGTCCAGGACGCGCCATGCGAATATTGGCCGCCGTTCTCGCGCAGGCCCGGCGGATAGTCGGCGATGCGGCCCGGGAAGGGCGAGGACAATTCGTCGAAGGGCTGATCCAGGAGCAGGATTCGATCGGCTTTCTCGACATGCGCAAGGCCGCCTTCGAGCGCCGCGCGGCCGCGCGCCAAGCCGACCGCACCAGTCAGGATCGGCCAGGCCGCCGTCATCGTGCCGTAGCGGTCCAGCACGGCGCCGGAATCGGCAAAACCGATGATGTAATGATCGTCCGCCCAGGTCCTTTCGAGCGCGGCGCTCAGCCTTTCGGCCCGGTCGAGATAGCGCCCCGCTTTTGCGTGGCCCTCCCGCGCCGCGACGATCGGTGCGAAGTCGCGCAAAATGCCATGCAGGAAGAAACCCATCCAGACGCTCTCGCCATGGCCGGCGAAACCGACGAGATCCATCCCATCGTTCCAATCGCCCGTGCCGAACAGCGGCAGGCCATGCGCGCCGAAACGAGCGAGCGTATAGTCGAGCGCCAGCCGGCAATGCTCATAGAGATCACCGTCCTCGCGTGAGATGCGCGGCACGAAAGTCAGCGAATCGGTATCGAGCGAAACACGCGGGCCGACGAGATAAGGTGTCCTTTCGGTCAGTATCGACTGATCGCCGGTCGCCGCGACATAGCGGGCGGTGACATAGGGCAGCCAGAGATGCGGATCGGCGGCGCGGCTGCGCTGGCCGAGGCCGGTGCGGCCGTCGCGCGTCGGGTGCCACCATTTGAGGACATCGCCTTCGAGAAACTGTTGGCTCGCATGTAAGAGGATTTGCTTGCGGGCGAAGGCTGCATCGCTGAAGAAGAGCGGCAGGACATCCTGGAGCTGGTCGCGGAATCCATAAGCGCCGCTGCGCTGGTTCGGCCCGCCGCGGGCATAGAGCCGGCAGGCCACGGCCTGATAATGCAGCCAGTAATTGATAAGGCGATCGAAATGCGGATGATTGCTTTCGATCTCGATCGCGGGACCATGCGTTGCCCAATAATCGCGGGTCTCGGCAAGCGCGATGCGCGCCCGCGCCGGCTCACGCAGGGTCTGCGCGGTGGTGGTGGCTTGCGTGCGGCTCGCCGCCTGGCCGAAGACGACCGCGATCTCGGCTTCACCGCCCGCCTCTATGTCGATCAATCCGGTACAGGCGGCAATGCGCCGTCCGTCGTCGCCGGCATGCGGGTCTGGCGCGCCGGTCACGGCCATCACCGGCCGCGTGAGATCGCGCCCCGAGGCGCCGATGAAGCGGGCGCGGATCGTTTCCGCATGCGCGATATCGAGATTGGTCGCGGCAAAGCCCCAGCCCTTGTAGAAGGCGTTCGCCGGATTGTTGAAGAAGAGCGTATCCGTCTTCGTCTCTCTTGCGGTCTCGATCCGGCCGGCGCTTTCGAATGTGGTTTCGCCAAGGGCGAGATCGAAATAGGGCACGATGCGGAACCGGCGTTTTTCCGTGGCCTTATTGCGCACAATGAGGAGGCGCACATCGGCCGGGCAGTCCGGCGGCACGAAAAGCGTGAGATCGAGATCAACATCCGGGCCGAAGCTGCGGAAAGTCGCGGCGCCTCTTTCATAGACGACTTCGTAGCGCGTGTCCTTGCGCCGCAAGGGCACGAAAGTCGCGCAAAAAACCTCGCCCCGGTCGACATCGACCACATAGATGATCTGGCCGGGCAGAGCGCTCGGCACCTGCTCGAAAGTGTAGGGCGTCAGAGCATTTTGCCGTTCATTGCCGGCGAAGGAATGGATTTCGCCGTCATTCGAAACGATCGCGCCATGGCCCACAGGATTGGCGAGCACATGCGCCCAGAGCCGCGGCGTTGCTTGCGTCAAGGTCAATTCATCGCCCCTCGGTGAAAAAGCGAAGGGCCAGCCCGAAGCCGGCGGCGGCGCCATGTCGAGGCCGCGCGCCCTGCGCAAAATGGCCGAGAGCGCCGCTTCCTCCGGGACGGGGCAGCCGACATATTTGGCAGCGAGCGTCGCCGCCTGGCGCTCGTCGCCCGCGTGGCCGTTGACGAAAAGCAATTCGCATTCTGCTCCGGCCTTCAGCTCGATGCCGACGGTGAGGCTCGCCGCCGGGTCGAAACTATAGAGCAGGCCCTGATCGTCGGGGCGACGGGCCCGGCCGTCTTCGATGCCTTGCGGATGCCGGATATCGCGTGCCCCGAGAAAACGGATGCGCGAATCCTCATAGCCTTCGAAGCTTGCGCCTTCGGGCAGGCGCACCGCGTGAAAGAAGATCTCGCGCGACATCCGCCGCGCCGCCTGCCTTGCGGCACCGTCGCGCAAGAGCCGGTTGCGGGCGAAGACGGCGTTGAGCGGCCCGACGAACCATGTCGCGACATGCAGCGCATGAAAGTCGTGGTCGCGGACATAGTTCGGAAATGCCGTCAGGACGAGCTCCTGAAAGCTCGTCAAGGCGAGGCGGCGCGGATGCTCGGCAAGATTGACGAGGCGCAGGCTCCAGAGTTCGACGCAATCGCTTTCGGCGAGCCGGATCTCGGCTTCCGCGCGGATCGCGGCGCGGTGATTGGTGATCCTCAACGTGCCGGGCCGGATCTCGCTCACGCCATAGTCGGGCGCGGCGACATGGCAGGGCTCATAGCCGAGACTGAAGACAAAATCCGTGGCGCGGTCGCGGATATAGAAGAACAGGCCGCGGGCCTGCATGGGATCGGTCGGCCGCGGCGTCAGATCGATCGGCGGGCCGGGCCGCGCCGTCTCATAGATGTGGCGGTGGCCGCGGCCATCGGCGAGAAGCTCGAGGCCGATGACGCCGTTCGAGAGGCTGAACCGCGTACGCCCGACATTGAGGGAGCGCGGCACGCCCGGCATGAGTGCGTCCCGCGAGGCGCGCAGCCTCGTCCAATGTTGCGCGACGAGCACGATGATGCCGGCGCCCCAAAGCGCGGCGAGCGCATAAGCACCGAGAAGGCCGGCGACCTCGCCCGGCATCGGCATGTGGCGTATCTTGTCGGCGCCGGTCCAGGCTTGGTCCCATTGCGCGCCGCGCGGAATATAGAAGGGGATGAGAAGCGGCATCCAGGTCGCGAAGCGGCGGATGCCTTCCGGCATGAAATGCGTGGGCGCCGCATGGCCGGCGAGCCTTGCCGCCGCCTCATCGGCCTTGTCGCCGCCGACAAAGGTCAGATTGACCAAGGTCGCGACGCGCAGCCCCATATGATCGAACCAGATCAGAATACGCAGCCAATCATAGGCGAGCAGGCCGGTGAAAACAACCAGGCTCCACGCCTGGAACGCATGCGCCGGCATGAAGATAGCGTTGATCGTCGCGATGATCGAGCGCACCGCGCCGTCCTGATTGTACCAGGTGGGATCGGGCGAGAGTTTCAGGAAAGTGAAAATGACCGGGGCCATCCAAAGCCCCCAGCGCAGTACGCGGACGGTCTGGACGACGAGGCCGTCGAGTCCTTCCCGGCTCAAAAGCTGGCGCAGCGGCCGCAGACTTCTCTCGATCAGCGCCGAGAGGATGACGAAATTGATGCCGAACAAAGGCGCCGCCAAAGACCAATTGATGACGCCCGAGAGAGATTCGGTGAAGAAGAGCTTGATGCCGCCGTTGACGTTGCCGAGATCGATCACGCCCCATTTGCTGAACAGCGGATAGATCACATAATGATTGGTCGGCCGGCCGCTGGCGGTATAGGAGAGATCGGCATAGGCGCGGAATTTGGCCGCGACGACATTGATCTGCGCGGAATCGAAATACCAGCCCAGGGCGCCGCCGACAAAGCCGCCGAGAAGAAAGCAGAGGGCGTAAACGCGCCAGGTCGCGAATTTGTGCCCGCGCCGTTCGAGGATGCGGAAGCCCCGGGCGACGAAGTCGACGCCACCATAGGCGAGACCGCCGATGGCGAAAGCCACAGCAAATCGCGTGAGCCCGTCGCGATGCGGCAGGTCGACCAGCATGGCCAGAAAGACGCCGAAGCCGCTGACGGCGCCGCGCAGATAGGCGCGGGGCGAGCGGTAGCTGGCAAAAAGCCGCGCGAAGAAAGGCGGCGCCTCGTCGGCGCTCGCGACGAGCGTGGCGAGGAAGGGAAAGAGAATGGCGCCGGCGGTGGTCAAAAGCACGGCCCGCGCGCCGAGCCCTGCCGGCAGCTGCGGCGTGAAAACGAGAATGAAGCCCCAGAGGAGGGCAAGCGCCGCGAACAACGCGCCGAAAATGGCGCCCTTGATGATGCCTTTTCGCCAATGGAGGCGCGCCGCGGCGAAGGTCGGTGGCCGGCCGGCGACGGCTTCGATCGCGACGCCCGTCGCGACATAGACCAAGGCCCAAAGGCCGGATTGCGCCAGAGCCGCACAGAGAACAGCGACGGGCGCCTGCAGCCATGGCGCATCGGCCAAGGCCTGCGGCAGCTCGGCAAAACGCATGCTCAGCACCGCGTGAATCGAACAGGCCGCGAGGAGAAGATGCAGCCGCCGGTCGCGGGAGAACCGTCCGGTGATCGAAAAGCCCAGAGCCCCGACGAGCAATTCGACAAAAGCGAAAAGGGCGAGCGCGCGGCCGAGGCTGACGGCCGTCTGTTCGTGCAGCATTTGCGAACTCGCCCATTCCCCCAGCTCGCGCAGCAGCGATTCGGCGCCGAGCAGCAGCAGCAGGTTGAACAGCAAGGGGATCAAGAGCAGCGACACGGATTCATGCCAGGCGAGATGCCGGTTCTCGCGCGCCTGCACGCCGATGGCGCTGATGAAATAAATCGTCGTCGCGATGACGGCGCCGGGGGTCGAGAGCCGCAGCAGCTCGCTCCAATCGGCGGGGATCTGCCAGACGGCCATGGCCGGGTCGCGCGCGGCCGCTATCGCCGTGATCGCGGCCGCATCGATGAAAAACTCGGCGAGAGTCGGAAGCCGTCTGGTGAGGCTCGATTGCGCCAAGGCGATAGTGGCCGCGGCGAAAAGGCCCGCGGCGAGCGGCGCGGCGAGGAAATGCGCCCTGAAGGCCAAGCCGGCGCAGGCCAAGACAAGCAACAGCGCGCCGAGGCCAGCGACGGCGCGCAGGGGGGGCTCGGTGACTTTCTTGGCGGGCATGCGGTCCTTTCGCTCGGCTTCGGAACACGCTTTAAACCGATTTTCGCCCGAGAGCATGTCCCGGAAAAGTTGCTAGACTTTTCCAAGACTTAAAACATCTGACATAGCCGATGCCTCAGCAGTTTAGACATCGGGTATAGCCGATGTCTCATCGGTTTAGACATCGGGTATACCCGATGTCTCAGAGAGGACATGCTCTACTTCTCTGATGTAAAGCGGATTTGTTCCGATCAAGCGGGCCGGATAATGCTCCCGCCAATGGCTTGCGCTTCTGTTATAATGAACAGCGCGACCCATATCGAGCAAAGCGGAAACTGCGCGCGGGCCTGCCCCCGGCGCGGCGATGACGAGGTGATAATGGATCGGCAAGCGTCTTCGCCGCTGCAGCCGACGGGTTTCGTCGCCGGGCTGCCGCGCGTTTTTCTGAGAGCCGAGGCTTTTGCCTTGGCGACGGCCGCGGTCATCGCCTTCAGCCGCACTGGCCAGTCCTGGTGGCTGTTTGCGGGCTTGATCCTCGCGCCGGATCTCTCAATGCTGGCATATCTGGCCGGACCGCGGGCCGGCGCGCTGGTCTATAATGCTGTGCACATCTATGTCGGCCCCGTGCTTCTCGGCGGCTTGGCTCTGCTGGTGGCCTCTCCCGTGGCGCTGGCGAGCGCTTTCGTTTGGGCCGCCCATATCGGGATCGACCGCACGCTCGGCTATGGTCTGAAGCATGCCGAGGGCTTCGCATCGACGCATCTCGGCCGGATCGGCAGATCCGGGGCGCAAGCAAAAGGACAGCCGCAAGATTAATTGGCGACCGCGCGCTTCCACGCGCCTTGTATCGCCGCGCGGCGATCATAGCTTAGCGAGGAGCGGCGTGATCGAGGCCGACGAGGCGGCATGGCCGACAAACAGCGGCTGGACAAATGGCTTTGGTTCGCAAGGGTCGTCAAGACGCGGACCTTGGCCGCGAAGCTCGTTTTGGACGGTCATGTGCGCGTCAATGCCCAACGGACGGAGATGCCAGCCAAACCGGTCGGGCCGGGCGATGTCCTGACGATCGCGTTGGAAACTCGGGTCGCCGTGCTGCGGATCGTCGGAATTGCGGCGCGCCGCGGCCCTTCCAGCGAGGCGCGCCTGCTCTTCGAAGATTTGAACCCGGCCGGCAAGATCGAAAGTTGAGCTTCGGTTCGTGTCCGCGGCGCGATCGCTTGCCTAACTGCAGCAAAGGCGCTAGCAAAACCGCCTGGACAAGCAGGTCTTTGCAGGAGGCACAGATCGGCCCGGAGGGACATTATGACTTATGTCGTCGTGGAAAATTGCATCAAGTGCAAATATACGGATTGTGTGGAAGTCTGCCCGGTAGATTGCTTCTACGAAGGCGAGAATATGCTTGTGATCCACCCGGACGAGTGCATCGACTGCGGCGTCTGCGAGCCGGAATGCCCGGCCGGAGCGATCAAGCCCGACACCGAGAAGGGCCTCAAGGATTGGCTCAAGCTGAATAAGGAGATGGCCAAGACCTGGCCGAACATCTCGCATAAGCGCAAGCATGACCCGTCGGCGAAGGAATTCGACGGCAAGCCGGGGAAATTCGAAGCTTATTTTTCGCCGGAGCCCGGCAAGGGCGATTGAAGGGTCGGAAGTTCGGGCGCGACGGCAGAGCGGCACCCCGCGCGGGGTCGCAGGGGGATGGTTGCGCGGTTTTTTTTGATTTCCTCGCCTTTTCATGCTATTGTTTTTCACGGCCAAATTTCGGTCATCCGGAACTTGCCTTCGTCGCTCGGCGGAAGTTTCCAAGGCGGTGGTTCCTCCCCTCAAGCGATCGGCGTTCAGGGCGCTTGCCCGTGCCGCCGTACGCGGATGATCTTCATCTGAGGCTTTAGCCGATCCGTCCCGGCGGGGCGGGTGATGGCTTATCTAAACGGCTGGAGCCGATCCCGCCGTTGCCACTGTGTTCCGTCTCCAAAGCGGAGCCAAACAGGAGTGCGCCGCGTATGTCGTCCGTCAAAAAAATCGCAAAATCCCCTAAATCGAAGGCTGTGCAGGCCAAGGCGGAAGCCGCGAAATCGGGCATGGGGCGCGGCAGGACCGCGAAACGCAGCGCCGAGCCGAGCTCGAAAAAGGCGCGTGTGACAGCAACGCGGACGGTCGCCGCGCGGCCGAAGGCCAAGACCCCGGCCAAGGGCAGGGTCGCCGTCAAGGCGAAAGCCGCCACCAAGCCGGCGCGGACGAGCGCTGCGCGCTCGGCTAAGGCGAGCTCGGCCAAAACAGTGCGCGCCCCGGCCCGCATACGCGGTACGAAAGCAAAGACCGTGCCGAGCACAAGGTCGGCGGCAAAGGTCGCGCCGCGCAAGGCGGCGGCACGTCCCGCCGCCAAATCGGCTGTTGCGGTTGGAAAGGCGGCGACCGCCAAGCGCGGGCGCAACACGGCCGGGAGCATCAAGGCAAAGCAGAGCGAGTCGGCGGGTCTCGCAAGGGCGAAGACCGGAGTGGCTTCGGCTGCCCGCATGGTCCCCACCAAAGCGGCTGCTGCGGCCGAACCGCGGCGGGCGAAGGCGGCCGGTGCCGCAGAAACCGTGGCCGTCGCCAAAAAGGCGGCTTCGAAATTGGCAGCGCATCCGGAGGTCCGGCTTGCCCTGCGTCCCTTGCCTGGCCAAGCCGCGGCCTCTCCCGCGCCTCGCGGAGCTGCGCCGGCCAAGGGCCAAACCGTTGCAGCAGCCATCGAAATCGGCGGTCAGCGTCCAGTGATTCAGAAAATTCAGAAGAAAGTGCCGGCGGCACCATCCCTCGGTGCCGTTGCGCCTGTGACGGCCCATCCGGCGATGGCCAAGACTCGGGCCGCCATGCCGGTTCAGGCAGAAGCCGAAAAGACCCCGGCAGCGCCGCCGAGCAAGCCGCAGCCCGTCGTCAAGGAGATCAAAGCGGCAGAGGTGGAAGCCGCCGAGGCGAAGCCGGTCGAAAGACCCGGCGCGGCAGCCAAGCCGGCCAAGCCGCCGGCTGCGAAGCAGGGTTTCAAGCCGACGGAATACATCGTCTATCCCGCCCATGGCGTCGGCCAGATCATGGCAGTCGAGGAGCAGGAGGTCGCCGGCTTCAAGCTCGAGCTCTATGTGATCAGCTTCGTCAAGGACAAGATGATCCTGAAAGTTCCGACCCCCAAATCGGTGAGTGTCGGCATGCGCAAGCTCGCCGGGCCGGAGGTGGTCAAACGGGCACTCGACACGCTCACCGGCCGCGCTCGCATCAAGCGGACCATGTGGTCGCGGCGCGCGCAGGAATATGAGGCCAAGATCAATTCGGGCGATCTCGTCGCGATCGCCGAAGTCGTCCGCGATCTCTATCGGTCGGATGCGCAGCCGGAGCAGTCCTATTCCGAGCGGCAGCTCTATGAAGCCGCGCTTGATCGCGTGGCGCGCGAGATCGCCGTCGTGCACAAGCTGACGGAAACGGAATCGCTGAAGCTGATCGAGGCGCAGCTGCAAAAGGGCCCGCGCCGGGGCAAGGGCGAAGATGCCGATGCCGCAGCGGCCGAAGCCGAGGATGGCGACATCGACGAAGCCGCCTGACCGCGGCACAAATCGGCACTCGTAGCTGTCGCGGAAGAAAAAGGCCCGGCTCACGCCGGGCCTTTCGTTTTGAACTGCGCTCCATCGCTTGCCGCCCTACTTATTGGTTTGAGCATCGGATTTGTCCCAAAACCGGTTCCCACTTTTGGGTCCGATGCTTTAGGCCGCATGTCCCCTGCCATCTTGCCGATGCTGATCGATCAGTGCCCGCCGCAATTTCTCGAGGGCGCGATTTTCGATCTGGCGCACGCGCTCTTTCGATATGCCGAGCCGAATGCCGAGCGACTCGAGGGTCGCGGCATTTTCGACGAGGCGACGCTCTCGCAATATATCGAGTTCGCGTTTCGAGAGATGTCCCAGCGCGTCGGCGAGCCAGCCGGCGCGGCGGTCGGCATCGATCGCGGCGCCGACGATCTCGTCGGGCAGCGGCCGGTCGTCGGGCAGGAAATCGAGCCGCTGCGAGGGCATGGCCGGATCGCTGTCGGACATTGGCGCGTTGAGCGAGACGTCCGGGCCGGAGAGGCGCGAATCCATGAATTCGACATCGCTGCGGGAGACGCCGAGCGTCTTGGCGATTCGATCGAAGACCACGGCCGATCCGCCGCCGCCGCTCGCCAATTTGGCGCGCAGCCGGCGCAAATTGAAGAACAACGCCTTTTGCGCCGAGCTGGTGCCGCCGCGGACAATCGACCAGTTGCGCAGGATGTAGTCTTGTATCGCGGCTCTGATCCACCAGCTCGCGTAAGTCGAAAACCGCACCTCGCGGCCGGGATCGAAGCGCGCAGCCGCTTCGAGCAGGCCGACATGGCCTTCCTGAATCAGATCGGCGATCGGCAGGCCATAATGGCGGAAGCGGACGGCCAGCGCGATGACGAGCCGCATATGGGCGCGAGTGAGCTGATGCAAGGCATCCTCGTCGCGCTGCGTCTTCCAGCGCAGCGCCAACTCCCGTTCTTCGTCGCGGCCGAGAAAAGGTGCCGATTTGGCCGCCGCGACAAGCTGCCGTCCCACACCCGCGAGATATGCCATGGTCGTTCCTGATCGATTCGCAGCGGGCCGGGATCGGGGGAAAATCGATGGCTGGCCGCGCCGGCTTGGCTCCGCCGCCCATCCAATCGGCCCGCCCCCGTGTCTGGAGCACTGCAAAAGGCAAGGGGAGCATCGCGACGGCTCTGCCGCTCCGGCCCCTCTCTGCCGTTGTCTTGCCATTGTCGTTCTTGCAGGCGAAATTGAGTGGCGGCTGGTATCGGGCCCTTTTGACCGGAATGATCGAAACGTCCCTGCCCGGGCGTGGGCAGACGCCGTCCGCCGGCCCCGAAGCCGTCAGAACGGAAATCATGCCCTCGAGGCGTCAGCGCCCCTTTGCCGCACCCATCTCTCGCATTGCGAAGCGACACCCGTAAACGTTCCGGGTCGCGCCCGGTTCCGTCGCCTGCTGCGCCGCAACGTACTCACTCGGTCACGATTTTGTAACGCTCGCCGACCGGCAAAGGTCCCGTCTGGTGGAGGTCATTGAGCAGCTCGAAATTTTCGAGCGGCCGATTGATGACGGCCATTTTGGTGGCGAGCGTCTCCGCTTTGTCGCCGGGGCGCGCAGTGACGATGACGACATGCAGCGGCAGGACGCGGGCGGCTTCTTCCGGCGTCGTGTGGCGGAAGGATTCGATCGACGCCCGGAAGCGCTTTTCGGCGTCGTCGCTCAGGCTGTGGATGGCGAAGATCAGGCGGTAAACCAGCGTCGAATCGAAGCGGATGACGGCGATGCGGAAGTTCCATTCGCCGGCGCGGGCCGTGGCGGTGATCGCCGGCATCCCATTCACGTCGAGCGATTCGACGGAGCTGCGGAGGAGGCCGTCGATCCAGCCGGAGCCGATATAGCTTTCGAGCGAAGTCGTCGCCGGCAGACGGACGCTGTCGAGGCGCAGCGCCTCGATCCCGCCGGATTTGACGCCGAGCACCGCTTGGGCGGAATTTTCCAGGACGAAGCCAGCCGGCGCGACGAAGACGAAACCGAGGCGCGGATGGATGAAGGTGCGGCCGCGGACGGCGCCGTCGGAGGGATCGTCGCCATACATCATGCCGTCGATCGCGGCGAGATAGGCGGTGCGGTCGGTCGTGCCGGTGTCGGGCGGTCCGAACTGGTGCGCGACGGCAATGGCGCGGGCGACCCGCTCGGGTGTCGAAGGATGGGTCGCCAGAAGGTCCGGCTGGGACGATGTGGCCTGGCCGAATTCGGCCGCATGCAGCTGGCGGGCCCGTCCGAGCGTGTTGAGAAAACGCGACGCGGCATAAGGGTCGTAGCCGGCATTGGCCATGGCTGCGATCCCGATCTGATCGGCATCAAGCTCTTGCTGGCGCGAGAAACGGGCGATCGTGCGCTGCTCGATGGCCGCGACCTGACGACCTCTCTCCCGGCTCTGGATCACGCTGGCGGCCTCGGTGATCACGGCGGCCCGCCTTTCCTGTTCGGCACGCAACATGGCGTGACGGGCGGTGATATGGCCGATCTCATGCGCCATCACGGCCGCGACCTCCGCCGCGTCATTGGCGAGCGCCAGCAGGCCGCGCGTCACATAGATCTTGTCGGGCGGCAGGGCGAAAGCATTGACGATGGGGGAATTGAGAATCGTGACTTTATAGGGTTCCGACGATTCGGTGTCCGCTTTGGCGAGCTTGACCAGCATATCGTTCAAGAAGCGCTCGGCCGAGGGATAGCTATATTCGCCGCCGAAGGCCGCGATCATCTTCTTGTGTTCGGCGGAGGAGAGCGTCTCGACGCCGAGGGTGCGCGGCGCGGCGGCTGGAATCTCCGCCGTGAGCGGCTTGACGCCCTGGTGTTCCATCATGGCGCAGCCGGCAAGCGCGAGCGCTGCCAGAAGAAGTCCGAGCTGAAGTCCGACCTCAATCAGTTTCCGCCGCAGGCGGGCACCGGCCGCACTGAGGCCGGTTTGCTGGGTCAATCGGAAACTGGGGCGCGACTTCATGGTTGTCTTGTGGGCGGCGGCGTGGCGTCGGTCTCGCCTTGCCTGGCCTTGCCCCCTGGGTTTTGTCCGTCGGTGATCAATTCGATATCGTCGGGGCTCGATATTTCGATATGCGGTCCAAAGCGCAGGTCGAGAAGGCCGCGCACTCGCAAACTGCGGCCGATGAGAGCACGGAAATCCAGTCCAGACCGGTCAAATATGGCGACATTGCGTTGCAGGACCGTGACCGAGAGAGCCAACTCGCGGCGCGCGAATTCGAGCGAAGTCCGATAGCGGCCGGATGTTACGGCGACGAGACGGCCTTCCACAATGATATTGGTGGCGGCTTTGTCGGCGAAAGCCGCGCGATTTGTCGCTTCCATGACCGCATAGTAAGGATCACGCCAGAGACCGAGCTTGGCCGCACGGGCCTCTCCTTCGGCGGCGAGAAAAGCGCTCCGGCAAGGATGCGCCTCCGGCACCGGCATGAAGCGCGCGAATCCCTGTGCGAGCAGGAAGATCGCTGCCGAGGCCGGCGCTGCGCCGGGCCTGGGCGGCGAGAAAAACACGAAAGCGGCAATCCGGCCCCAGCGGTCCGGCACTGCCGCCAGCGGCAGATAGAAGATCCTGCCGCCGGTGAATTCACCCGCCAGCGCATCCCTCGCGCGAAGCGGGAAATCCGGGCCGTCCGGCGTCGGCTGCGGCGGATCGAGGCCGGCGAGATGCAGGCTGCGGCCGTCCTTCAAACTGATGTCCAGTCTTTCATCGACCCTCCCGACAACGGCGCTTTGCGTGCCGGCGGTCGGGCAGGCGGAGGTTGGGGCGGCGACGGGCGCAGCCGGCGCGGCAAAACCCGGCGCGAATGGAAGACAAAGCGCGAGAGCGAGCATCGGGCCGAAAGCCCGGCCGCGCCCGCCCTTTCCATGCCGCTCTTCGAATCCTGCCGCCATCCCTCGTCCGCGCCGCGCCGCTGGCACGCGATTGCCGCCTATGCTAAATCAGCCGCGGCTGAATTGCGAATGAACGCAAGGCCCAGACTTGTCGCAGAAGTCCCGGTAGCTCAGCAGGATAGAGCAACGGTTTCCTAAACCGTAGGTCAGGGGTTCGAATCCCTTCCGGGACGCCACCCTACGCTAAAGCTCCGGGTGGCAGGCCACCTTTAGGTGGACTGACACCCAACTCAAGGACTTGTAGGGTGTCCACCGAAGCTTTAGCGCAGGTGGACCTTGTGGTACGTGTATTTTCTTGAACTCCAGAATGGCGACATTTACGTCGGTTCGACTAGAGCATCCCGCCTTCAAGTGGAACCACTTGAGGGCGGATAAGATGCTCTAGATTTAAAAAATAGAGCATCGTTTAAGCGCAAAACCGCAAACACTTTTGCGCACGATGCTCTAATGATTTGAAACGTCGCTATAGAAGCCATGCGCTTGGACAAGTTGCGTCGACACGGCCGTTCCTGCTCGCAGCGGTCAAATGTTATGTCGCCGTGACAACCGAAGGCAACGCTCGACGGCTCGAACGATATTTCAAATCGGGCTCGGGCAAGGCTTTCGCGAAAAAGCGGCTTTGCTGAACTGCCGATCCCATGTCCTTCGAGCGCAGCGTTGCATGGTGACCCCGTTGAGGCGTAATCTCCCGCCATGAAGCATCCAGTCGTCTCACGCAGCCCGGACGTGATGGGGGGCACTGCCGTGTTCCACGGAACGAGAGTTCCTGTGCAGACCTTGCTGGATTATCTCGAAGCTGGCGAATCCATCGACGATTTTCTCGAAGGGTTTCCGTCCGTGACGCGAGAGCATGTCATCGCTTTCTTGGAGGAAGCGAAGGACCGAGTGATCGAAGCCGCGTCGTGAGGATTTTTCTCGACGAATGTATAGATTGGCGTCTCGCGCGCGACATCGTGGGACATGACGTCAAGACGGCGCGCCAGATGGGTTGGACGACGATCGAGAACGGCGCGTTGCTGAGCCTTGCTTCGGAGCACTTCGAGGTATTCGTCACTGTGGACCGGAACCTGTCCTTTCAACAGAACCTGGACAGCTTCTCGATCGCCGTCATTGTGCTTCGGGCGAAGACGAACCGGCTTGCCGATCTCAGGCCGTTGGTGCCGAGCCTCTTAGCGGCCATCGAGTTTGCGGCGCCCGGCGCCCCCAAATTCATTGGTGTCGACTGAGCTGAGGTCTATGTCACCTGACATTATGATGGACAGAGGACGATTCGGGCATGACGCAACTTCAGCGGAGCGAGACAGAGCGCTCTGGTGTGGGCCGTAGGTTATACTAATCGGATTCCTTTAGACCAGACCGGGAGCAAAGTCGTCTAAATAGCTTTTGCGACCCATCACATAGCAATTGAATGGTTCTAGGATTGTCAAACTCAGGCTGTTTGTAAGCACGATTGACGGTCATCTTAGCGCAGACGTCCACACGAAAGTTGAGTTCGGCGCGATCAAATGTGTAGAGTGATAGAAATCCGAAGAAGCCGGCTTGGCTCATGGCGAGCTTTCCGCAATTTTCAATAACTTCGGATTGAATCGAAGACGTTGGCGCGCCACTCGTCACCCATTTATCTAACCGCCCCACGTACAGGTTAAATAATTTCTCCGAGAATAGGGTTGTCCCTATAAATACAGATAACAACGCAGCGCCGGACAGGACCGCCACGAGAATTCCAGCAAGCTTAAGAGCCTTCATTACCATCCCCGGCCTTCGTG
Source organism: uncultured Alphaproteobacteria bacterium (assembly GCA_963704745.1). GTDB lineage: Bacteria > Pseudomonadota > Alphaproteobacteria > Rhizobiales > Beijerinckiaceae > Methylovirgula. The sequence continues at coordinate 200,870 of OY969936.1, read as the reverse complement.
CGCGATTACGGCAAACACCGATTGGCCGTACCATTCATACAACGAGCGAGAAGAGATGTCATACGCCAGCAGAAAACCATGGAATTTCCTAGAGGCACTATATCTCCCCGACGGGCATAGTCGCTCATCATGCATGCGTTCGACCTCGTGAAATCCGGACACGTGATGAATATGATGGATGCGGCGACAGACCGGTTTTTCAGGGCCTACAAGAAGCATTGCATCGCGCCTGACGAAGACACTCTATTTAACCTGCTGAACGCCCTCCACAGTTTCCACGATAAGTTTAGGGAAGTCACAAAAAGTGACTTGTTTGCCCTTCCGAATTTTCTGGCCCTCAAAGCGCTTCGCAACCTCTTTCACCACGAAGACGAACTGTTGCAGAAAATAAGGGTCGTTTCGGCAACCGGGCTTCCAATTACGACGGATCTAGCCTTTGTTTGCCTGATTGAACGCACCCTGGTTGAGCGGGCTGCAGAACAGGAGAGAAAATATCGGGACAAAATTTTGAGCGCTGTTTTGAGCGCTTTCAAGTGGTATGGTTCGATCGTCAACATCCAGCCCTGTGTTTTCAACTGTGCGGTCGACGTCTTTGAAGCGATTCAGCGCTTCGCGATAAACCCGTCATCCGCGGCTTATTCGGATTTTGAGGCCTCATATCGCTTCGAAGAGGAGAATGACCATTCTCATCGGGTGACAGGTGACATCCTATGCCACGCAAGCAACGTCAATGAGGTCCTGAGACAGGTGTTTGGGCTGACGAGGTCATGAGGCGATAAAATGATCCATTCTCTATAGATGGCAGGCTGGTTGCCCGCCGCAGCAGGCACGCGAACGACTAGATCCTTTCCAGCGTCGCCGGATCGCCGACGCCTTCGAAATATTTTTGCAGCGCTTCCTTGAAGACTTCATTGTCCGGCGTCGCCGCGGCGAAAAGAGTCATCGACGAGCGGAATTTCAGATCGTCGGGGCTGCCGAGGATTTCTCTCGCCGTGCGGCCCTCGATGCGATTGACGAGGCTCGTGCATTCTCTGAGCCGCGGCCCGAGAACCGGATGGGCCAGATAGGCCACTGCTTCGTCGCGCGATGAAATCGCAAATCGGCGCGCCATCTCGCTGTGGCCGAGGCCTTCGATCTGCGGAAAGATGAACCACATCCAATGGCTTTGCTTGCGGCCGTCGCGGAGCTCCGCGCAGACTTGCGCGTAGATCGATGCTTGCGCATCGACGAAGCGCTGGAGGTCAAAGGGATCGGTCTCGTCTTTTCTCATAGGCGCACAATGAATGTCGCCAGACCGTTGTCACTGCCGGATCTACGGCCCGAAAGCAGCCGGGCCGCGGCCGACGGTGGCGCCGACATTCACCATCAGATGCGGGGTGATCGCATAATCGACGCCGACGCCGACATCGCCCGCCGCCTTCAAATTCGCTGTCGGAGTGAAGAGGTCGTTGACCGAATCGGCGGCATCGAAGGAGCCGTTGCGGAGCGTCGGCTTGGCGAGGACGACGCCGGTCGTCACATAGGGCATCAGCCGGCCCATGTCATAGCCGAGCCTCACATTGGCGGCGCCGAAATCATAGCCCTTGAACGGGCCATGCGCGAAAAAGGCGGGCGCATAGCCGGCCTCGCTATCGATGCCGACCACAAAATTATTGGCGAGTTCGTGGCTGTAGCCGGCCAAGCCCGCGCCGCCCACCCGGCCTTTTGCGCCGCCGCCCGAGACGGCGAAAACCTCGCTGCCGACATAAAGCCCGTTCCAGATCGACGGAGCCTGCGGGCCGATGGCTGGCGGTGCCGGCGGGTTCAAAGCGAGCGTGGGCAGCGCCGGCGCGGCCATATCGTCCGCCTGCGCAGCGACAGCAAAGCCGCAGAGCACGGCAAAAGCGAGAAGCGGCCTGATCACCCTCTGCATCGATCGTATGTCGCACCCCATCCGTCGCGTAAGCATAGCCGGGACTGCGGCGTTAAGACGGCAATCGCGATGCGGTCGCCGATCGGGCCTCACCGGCGTGCCGCCGCATCGACTTTGGCGGCGCGCTCGGCGCGCCTTTCTCGCCGCACATGCATGATCGCCGCATTGAGCTCGGCGCCATAGATGAAGATCGCCGCCAGCGTATAGAGGAACACCAGGACGATCATCACCGAGGCGAGGCCGGCATAGATGTTCACATAATTGCGGGCGAATTCGGCAAGATAGACGCCGAACCAATAGCCGGTTTCGATCCAGAGGCAAAGCGTCAGCGCGATGCCCGGCGCAATATCGGCGAGCGAGCGCCGCCCCGCCGGCAAATATTTATGGACGATGATCAGCGCTATAAGAAGCAGCGCCGCGGCGATCGCGAACCGTGCATAGGTCACGGGCAGTTGGAGCGGGCGCATCGCCGGGGCGAAATGCAGGATCGTTGCCCAGATCAGCGGCGCCAGCACGATCAGAAAGCCCAGCGCCAGCAGCGCCGCCGCGCCGATGAACACAAAGAAGATCGACAAGATCCGTGCCCGCCACCAAGGCCGCAAATCCTTCACTTCATAGGCTCGGTCGAGACCGACCCGCAAGGCTTCGATCCCGCTCGAGGAAAAATAGATCGAGAGCCCCATGCCCAAGGTGAGCAGACCGCCGTGACCCTGAGTGAGGACATTGTTGATCTCCTGCGCCAAGGGCCGCGCCACCTGCTCGGGCCAGGTCTGCAGCAGCATGCGGGTTGCTTCATCGGCGAGTTCCTTGGTGCCGAAAAAGCCGGCGAGCGCGGTGATGAAAATCAGAAACGGAAACATGGACATTAAAATCGTCAGCGCGACATGGCTGGCGATCGCCCAGCCGTCGTTTTTTGCGAAGCGCAAATAAGCGACATAGAAGACATGCGGCAGCGTCAGCACGAACAACATATCAGCCATGGATCAGCGCGGGGGATCGGCGGCTGGGCCCGCGTCTGCGCTCAAAACCGCGGCGCCGAGAAGGCCTTGGCATGCGCCGCTTCGGCGATCGGCAGAAATTCACCGCGCCTTTCGTCGAGTCCGAGCAGATGGCCGTCGGCGACGCCGAAATAGGCGCCATGCAGAGCGAGCATGCCGCTCGCTTCACATTCGCGAACATAGGGAAAGCTCCGCAGATTGGCGAGCGTATGGATGATGGACGCTTTGGCGAGCCGCTCGGCATAGAGGTGGAGCGGCTCAGCGGGTGCACCGATCCGTTCTGCTGCCGGCCCGATGAGCGACATCCAATGGAAGATGAAATCGCCCGGCGCCGGTGGCCGCAACGGATCGGCGGCATTTTCGACATAGGCGCGCACGCCGCCGCAGCTTGCATGGCCCATGACGACGATATGTTCGACGTTGAGGCTCACGACGGCGAATTCAAGCGCTGCCGACGTGCCATGCAGATCCTCATTCGGCACATAGGGCGGCACCAGATTGGCGACATTGCGCACGACGAAGATCTCGCCGGGATCGGCATCGAAGATGACTTCGGGAGAGACACGCGAATCGCAACAGCCGATCAAGAGCACCTTCGGCTTTTGTCCGGTCTTGGCGAGCTCGCTATAGCGCTCTTGCTCGCGCCGGAAGCGGCCGCCGAGAAAAACCTCATAGCCCTCGACGAGGCGTGCCGGCAAGAGAGTGCGAGCGCGGCCTTCCGAGACATCTTTCGGTACAGCAGACATGGCGAGGCCCCTTCGCATCGGAGGAAGGCAATGGTCGGTCAGGATTGGAACATCTCCGGGAAAGGCTGATAGACTTTTCTCCGACGGGCTCCAAATCCTCTCGGCCCGATCGGCTCCACATCAAAGGAGTCGAGCATGCCGCCGCACTTCGGCCGTCGCTTTCTCGGGACGGCCCGAGCGGCAAAATACCACGATCCAGCCGCCCCGGCAGCCATCGAGCCCGGCGAGCCATGGCTGCTCTTCACGGCTCATGCGCAGCGTTTCCGTTGCGACGCGGCGGCGCCGCGGCATATTGCGCGCTGCAATATATTTGTCATGTGAGCTCCCAAGATCGTCCCGATCTTTCGTCGCGGCGGCCCCTTCGGCAACGCCGCACGATGTTGCGGCGCAAATCTTTGTCTTGCATGCCAAATAGCAGGAACGAGGCGCATCGCAGCCTGTTTTCCGTGAGGCCGCGCAAACGGGTTTGCGAAATTGAAATTTGACTCGCATCAAGCTCTGGCGGTCGCGATCAAACTCGGCTAACGGGTCAGATCCGATGATGTTTTGGCGGCCGCGAGGGACAGGAAAATGAATATTCACGAGTATCAAGCGAAAGAACTCCTGGCACGTTTCGGCGTCGCGGTGCCGCCTGGGGCTGTCGCCTTCAACCCCGAGCAAGCGGTCTATGCCGCGACTCAGCTCGGCGGTTGGCGTTGGGCCGTGAAAGCGCAGATTCATGCCGGTGCCCGCGGCAAGGCCGGCGGCATCAGGCTGTGCAAGACCTATCAGGAAATCAGGCAAGCCGCCGAGGAGATGATCGGCAAACGTCTGGTGACGACGCAGACCCGTCCGGAAGGCCAGCCCGTCCAGCGCCTCTATGTGGAAGTGGCCGACCCTTATGAGCGTGAACTCTATCTCGGCTATGTGCTCGACCGAAAGGCGGAGCGCATCAGGGTCATCGCTTCGCGCCACGGCGGCATGGAGGTCGAAGAAATCGTCAAGACCGACCCTTCCGCGATCCTGCAGGTGATCGTCGAGCCGGCCGTCGGCCTTCAGGCTTTTCAGGCACGCGAACTCGCCTTTCAGCTCGGCCTCAACATCAAGCAGGTGGCGCGCGCGACGACGACGATTCTCGGTGCCTATCGCGCCTTCCGCGATTGCGATGCCTCGATGCTCGAGATCAATCCGCTGGTCGTCACGCCCGACGAGCGCATTCTCGCGCTCGATGCGAAAATGTCCTTCGACGACAATGCGCTGTTCCGGCGCCCGAATGTTGCTGCCATGTTCGATGCGCAGCAGCAGGATCCGCGCGAAGCCCAGGCCGCCGAGCATAATCTCAACTACATCGGGCTCGATGGCGAGATCGGCTGCATCGTCAATGGCGCCGGCCTTGCGATGGCGACCATGGACATGATCAAGCACGCCGGCAGCAGTCCGGCGAACTTCCTCGATGTCGGCGGCGGCGCGTCGCCCGATCGTGTCGCCACAGCCTTCCGGCTCGTGCTCTCCGACAACAAAGTGCGCAGCGTGCTCGTCAACATCTTCGCCGGCATCAATCGCTGCGACTGGGTCGCGCAAGGCATCGTGCAGGCCTGCCGGGAAATCCAGATCGGCGTGCCTTTGGTCGTGAGACTCGCCGGAACCAATGTCGAGGAAGGACGCAAGATTATTGCCGAGAGCGGCATTTCGATCATCAGCGCCGAGACTTTGGCCGATGCCGCACAAAAGGCCGTCGCCGCCTGCCGCGGCAGCGCGCCCGCTTCCATCCATTAACATTCGAGTCAATCGCCATGAGCATTCTCATCGACGAAAAAACCCCGATCCTCATTCAGGGTCTCACCAGCGAAAAGGCGACCTTTCACGCCAAGGAGATGATCGGTGCGGGCAGTCATGTCGTTGCCGGCGTCACCCCCGGCAAGGGCGGCCAGGTCCATATCGGCGTGCCGGTGTTCAACACCGTGAAAGAGGCGGTGACGGCGACCGGCGCCACGACGAGCATCGTCTTCGTTGCGCCGGCCTTCGCCGCCGATGCGATCATGGAGGCCGCCGACGGCGGCATCAGGCTCGTCTGCTCGATCACCGATGGCATACCGGCGCAGGACATGATGCGCGTGAAGCGCTATCTCAGGCGCTATCCCAAAGAGCGGCGCACCATGCTCGTCGGCCCCAATTGCGCCGGCATCATCAGCCCCGGCAAGGCGATGCTCGGCATCATGCCGCCGCATATCTATATCCGCGGCTCAGTCGGCATCATCTCGCGCTCCGGCACGCTCGGCTATGAGGCCGCCTCGCAGATGAAAGCGCTCGGCATCGGCGTCTCGACCAGCGTCGGCATCGGCGGCGATCCGATCAACGGCAGCTCCTTTGCCGATCATCTCGCTCTGTTCGAGGAGGATCCGGAGACCGAGGCCGTGCTGATGATCGGCGAAATCGGCGGCCCGCAGGAGGCCGAAGCCGCCGCCTGGATCAAAGAGAATATGTCGAAGCCGGTCGTCGGCTTCGTCGCCGGCCTCACGGCGCCGAAAGGCCGGCGCATGGGCCATGCCGGCGCCATTATTTCGGCCGTCGGCGACAGCGCCGCCGAAAAGACCGAGATCATGCGCTCCTATGGCCTGGTCGTGGCGCCGAGCCCCGGTGACTTCGGTTCGACCATGGCGCTGGTTCTGGGCCAGAGCAAGACGCGCCGCGCGGTCGGGTGAGGCGATGCGTTCCTTCTCCCGCTTGCGGGAGAAGGAGTTGTGCGAGGCATGACGGATGAGGGCTCCTCCAACTTGCACCGCCCCTCATCCGCCTCACTTCGTTCGGCACCTTCTCCCGCAAGCGGGAGAAGGGCGCGCCACCCCGTTCTTCAAAAATCCCATAAGGACCCGCCATGAGCTTCACACTGATCGAACAGGCGCAGCCGCGTCTGCAACGTTCGGAACTTGCCGTTCCGGGCTCCAATCCGTCTCTGTTCGAAAAGGCGGCGAAGTCCAATGTCGATGTGATCTTTCTCGATGTCGAGGATGCTGTTGCTCCCGATGACAAGGAACAAGCGCGGAAAAATATCATCGCCGGCCTCAACGATATCGATTGGGGCACCAAGACGATGATGGTCCGCATCAACGGGCTCGATACCCATTATATGTATCGCGATGTCGTCGATATCGTCGAAGCCTGCCCGCGGCTCGACATGATCCTGATTCCTAAAGTCGGCGTGCCGGCCGATGTCTATGCGCTCGACATGCTCGTCACCCAGATCGAGACGGCCAAGAAGAGAACGAAGCGCATCGGCTTCGAAGTGCTGATCGAGACGGCGCTCGGCATGGCTAATGTCGAAGCCATTGCGCAATCAAGCCGGCGTCTCGAGGCCATGTCCTTCGGCGTTGCCGACTATGCTGCTTCGACAAGAGCCCGCACCACGGTGATCGGCGGCGTCAATCCGGATTACGGCGTTTTGTCGGACAAGGATGCCGACGGCAGGCGCAGCTTTTTCTGGGCCGACCAATGGCATGCCGCACAGACGCGCATGATGGTCGCCTGCCGCGCCTATGGGCTGCGGCCGATCGATGGTCCTTTCGGCGATTTTTCGGATCCAGACGGCTATCTCGCCGCGGCAAAGCGTGCCGCAGTGCTCGGCTATGAAGGCAAATGGGCGATCCATCCTTCGCAGATCGATCTCGCCAATCAGGTCTTCACGCCATCCGCGGCGGAGGTCTCAAAGGCGCGCCGCATCGTCGAGGCGATGCAGCAGGCGGCCAAGGAAGGCAAGGGCGCCGTCTCGCTCGACGGCAAGCTGATCGATATAGCGAGCATCAGAATGGCCGAAGCGCTGCTCGACAAGGCGAAGGCGATCAACGGCTGAGAAGCGGGATCTCTCGCCGGTGCCTTCGCCACAAAAGTGGGCGTACGAATGTTTGCCCTCGCCTGACACTTCCGCTACAAGCACGCGCGAAGCTGAGGGAATGAAATGGCCGGTGACGGCAAGGCCGAAGATGATGCAAGCGCGCCGCCCGCGGCGGGGTCCGGCGGTCCGGCCCTCTCGCTTCAGGGCGCGAGCGCGCCGCCGCGCGAAAAGCCGCTGATCGAGGGCGAGGCGATCAAGGCGGAGACCCGGGAACCTCAGACGAAGCGTGCCGAGATCCAAAAGCTCGCGGTAGGCACATCAAAAGAATCATCCCAAAACGCGCCGCCGGACGTTGCCGGCGCGGCGCCTGACTCGGAGGCCGCTGCGTCTGCTGGCGCGCCTGAGGCGGCCGCGCGCGCCGAAGATGCCGAACCCTCCGCAATGGAGAGCGCCGCTCCGGCCTCGGCGCTGAAGCTTGTGCCCGCGCGGCGCGGAAATCCTTGGCCGCTCGCGGTGGCAATCGTGATTGGTGCCCTCATCGCCGTCGGCGGCGCCTTCGGTCTGCATTCTTTGGACACGACGCCGAAGTCGCTGGCCGCGCTCGAGTCGCGCGTCGCGGCGCTCGAACATGGCCAAGCAACGACACAAGCGCTGCAGGCCGACACGGCGGCGCTTGGCACGAGAATCGGCGCGCTCGAGTCCGGCATGCGCAAGACGGCTGCGACATTGGCAGGCCTGCAGCAGAGCGTTCAACAACTCGGCGTGGCGCAACAGCAGGAAGCGCAAAAAGCCGCTGCCGCCAGCCCGGCGCTGGGCCCTGCCGCGGTCGATCTCGCGCCGCTTTCGGCGCGCGTCGGCAAGCTCGAGGACGGACTGGCGTCGCTCGATCAGAGGCTGGGCGACCTCGCCAGTAAATTCGAAGGGCTGACCCGCGCAGCGCTGGCTGCGAAAGATCGCGCCGCGCGCGCCGCCACGGCGCGTGCCGAGACCGATGCGGTGGCCATCATCGCCGCCAGCCTGCGCCGCAAAGTGGATGCGGGCGCCGCTTTTACCGATGATCTTTCGGCGCTCGCCAATCGGGGGGTCGACAGAGCCAAGCTCGCTCCTCTCCAGGCTTTCGCTGCCTCCGGCGTCGCCACGCCCGCGGCGCTGGCCAAGCAATTTTCGGCTCTCGCAGCGGACATTATCGCGACCGAGCCCGAGCCGAAGGCCGAAGGCTTCTTCGGCCGTCTGGCCCAGGATGCGGGCCATCTCGTCCGCATCCGCAAGATCGGCGCTCCCACAGGCGATGATCTTGCCGCGCATGTCGCCCGCATCAGGGCAGCGCTGAACAGCGGCGCGGTCGCAGAGGCCTTGAACGAATGGAACGATCTGCCTGCCGCTGCGAAAGCCAAATCGCAGGCCTTTGGCGTGGCGGCGCAGCGCCGGCTTGCTGCCGTGAGCGCCGCGACGAGCATCGAAGCCGATGCTTTGGCGGCGCTCGCAAAGGTCAAGTCTTAACCACGGCCATTTCCCCTATGCGATGAAGGAGGCGCGGGCCTATTGACGCGATCATGCCTTAAGGCTGTGGTTCGACTTGTGTTGTAGAGCTTGCGTGGTTGATCCGTTCGGCTCGGGCGCGGCGCAGAGGTGCGACGCCGCGGCCGAACCGATTTTTCATGTCACCTGTTATACGAAAAGTCGGACCCATTTTGGGCTCCTGCTCTAGCCTGGCCTGCACTCCATGCTCCGGATTCTCGTTTTTCTTCTGTTACTGGCTTGTGCCGCCTTCGGCATTGCCTGGATCGTCGATCGGCCCGGCAATCTCGTCTTGACCTGGCAGGGCTATCGCGTCGAAACCTCGGTAGGCGTCGCTCTTGGCGTTCTGCTCCTGAGCGCGGCGGCGCTCGCCGTCATCTGGGGCGTTTTCCGCTTGCTGTTTCGGATGCCCGGGCAGATGGCGCGGCGCGCGGCGGCGCGGTGGCAGGCCAAAGGTCTCAGCGCTTTGTCGCGCGGCATGATCGCCGTGGGGGCGGGCGATGCGCGGCTCGCGCGGAAATTGGCAGCGGAAGCCGGCAGATATCTTTTAGATGAGCCGCTCGTGCATCTCCTGACGGCGCAGGCGGCGCAGCTTTCCGGCGATCGCGCCGCCGCGGTCGCCGCTTTCGAGAAATTGGCGCAGAGTCCTGCGACGCGGCTGCTCGGCCTGCGCGGCCTGCATGTCGAGGCGCAGCGGCGCGGCGATCAGGATGCGGCGCTTCATTATGCGCATGAGGCGCATCAAATCGCGCCTTTGCCCTGGTCGGCCAAGGCGGTGCTCGAGCATCGCGCCGCCCATGCCCAATGGGAGGGCGCGCTCGCCACGCTCGAAAGCAATATTGCGGCAAAGCTCGTCGACAAGAGAACCGGCGAGCGCCAGCGCGCGGTTCTCGAAACAGCCATTGCGCTCGACAAGGCCGATCGCGCGCCGGACGAGGCCTTGCGCCTGGCGCGCCAAGCGCTGGCCCGGGCGCCCGATCTCGTCCCGGCGACGGCGCTGGCGGCGCGGCTGTTGAGCCGCAAAGGCGAGGTGCACAAGGCCGCCAGGCTCATCGAAGCCGCCTGGCCGCGCCAACGTCATCCCGAGCTCGCCGAAGCCTATCTCGATCTGCGGCCGGGCGATTCGAATGCCGATCGGCTTGCCAAGGCGCGGGCGCTGGCGCGGCTCGCGCCGCATGATCCGGAAAGCCATATGATCGTCGCCCGGGCGGCGCTCGCCGCGCGCGACTATGAGACTGCCCGCACTGCGATGGCGCCGCTCGTCGCCGAAGGCGAACAGCCGAGCGTGCGGATGTGCCTCATCATGGCGGAACTCGAAGATGCCGAATTCGGTGATGCGGGGCAGGTGCGCGCCTGGCTCGCCCGGAGCGCGCGGGCGCCGCGAGATCCGGTCTGGATCGCCGACGGCGTGGCCTCGAAGCATTGGGCGCCGGTATCGCCGGTGACGGGCCGCCTCGATGCTTTCGTCTGGCAGCGGCCGCCCGAACGGCTCGGCGCCGATCTGGAGGCGCCGGAATGGACGAAACATTGGTCTTTGCCGGCAAAACCGGCCGAAATGCCGGAGGAAAAACCGGTGATCGAAGCAATTGTTGCGGAAGAGCTGCGGCAGGAGAAGGCGCCGGCGGAGATCGAGGCAACCGCCGAGCCGCGCCCGGCGCTGCGTCCGGTGCCCGGGGCGGCAATGGCGCCGAGCGAGGCGGCAACTCCGGCCCAGCCTCAAACTCCCTCCGAAATGCCTGCGGCCGGGCGGGCGCGGCCGCGGGCCTTGCAAAAAGTGGTGTTTCCCATGGCGGGGGCGCCGGACGATCCCGGCCCGGATGAGCCGCCCGAGATCCGCCGCATCGGCCGCGTCTGACCTCTGCTGACCGGGAGACCGCGGCGGCGGAACAGGGGTCTGCGCCTTGCCAAGCCGCGGCGAACTGGCATAAGAGATGGCGCCCGCTGCTTCGACGGGCGCGGAACGCCGCAATAGCTCAGCTGGTAGAGCACCTCATTCGTAATGAGGGGGTCGGGGGTTCGAAATCCCTCTTGCGGCACCAGAAAGCCGTCCAGACTCGGCCAAAACACCCTATCGTTTTAGTCTCGCATTTGCGGCAGGCGCCATGGAATCCGCCGCTATGCGATTGGCGGCGTTCAGAACTCATGAGTCAAAATCTCAATGCCGCGGCGGCAGATTTCGCGCCCATAATCGAAAAAAATGCCCTGGCCCCAATAGCGGTAGCAGCTGGTTTGCGAGACCAGCAGATGGAACAGGGCTTTGCGGTAGCGAAGTCCGCTGCTGGGCAGACCAGGCCTGAGCACTTTCTCATAAAAGAGCGAGCTCAGCTCTTCCATGGGGCCGAGGAGCCCTTCATAGCCTCTGACCCATGAAATGTTGTTGGTCCAGCTTCCTCCCTCCATTTGGAAGCGCGAGTCCTCTTTGTGCAATTGCTCGATCACATCGGCGAGCTTCGCAGCGCCGTCCCCTGGATTGAAACGCTCCCAAATCCGCCCCTGAAAGACCGGCTGGAGGAGCGGCAGATCCGCTTCACTGATGCCCAGTGCAAAGAGGTGCTCAAGATATTCGGTGACATTGATCAGAGGAGTTTGAGAGTTGGAACATTCCCGCACGACGTCGATATATTTTTCGGGAAACTCGTTCATCATCACGCCGCCGTTCTCGCCATCGGCAATTTGGGTCACGAGCGGAGGAACCGATCTCCCGGCCAGATCCCAGTGCGAGAGTCCGCGCGCCTCATAATAAGGCTGCATCTGCGCCACCAGCTTGGTGTCGCTGCCCTGAGTCTTGATGATGGCAATGATCTCGGCGGTCTCGCCCTGCGAGTTGCGGCAGGAGAGCCGATGCGGCAGGTGTTTGCGGTCCGGCCCACCGCCGGTCTGCGGGCATTCGACCGTATGTTCCTGCACCAGGACCCATTGATAGCCGCATTCCTTGAGCGTCTTGACGAACTCATAGGCGACGTCGGGATGGTTCGGCAGCGCCATTTCGGCCGGAGAGAAGCCGCGCACGCGCGTGAGTGCCTCCAGACCGAAGAGAGCAGCGAAATGGTGCTGCCACGCGCGTACATGCAGTCTGTAATCCTGAACCGGAGTCGACGGCGCGACCGGATGCCCCCAGGCCGAGCCAAGCCATTCGACGCAGCCGCGGTAATGCGGCTCGCAAGTTATGGCGCGCAGAGACCCGAGCACGTCGTCGAGCCCCATCTGCTGAAGTCCCCAGAGCAAAGTGCCTGAGTAGTCAAGCATCACCCGCGGCTGCTTTCCCTCTTCTATCAGTTGCGGGATAAATTCTCCCATCCGTTTGTAGCACCATCGGAAGATGCCAGCGTTGTAATGCTGCTCGTCGCTGGCGCTTTCCGTCATTTGTTTCAGATTGCTGATGATCTCGGCGCTATGAAGATCGGCACCGCCTGCGAGGATGAGCGGTTGATGCATGTGCAGCGCGATCGCGGACGCACTGCGGATGCGCGAAAGATCAATTGTGCTCTCGGCCAAGAATGCCGGACGGCCGATTGCGCGCCTGATAGCGTCTGCTATGGCGCTTTCCGCGCCGCAAATATTGGGGAGCCCATCGACTATTGCAGGCAAGTGATCCATCGCTTTCACCAGCTTCGGCGGCCGCCGCCACTTCCTCGTCCGCAGCTCATTTATTTATGCCGGATGTACTCGTAGATATTGCCATAATGCCGGCCGGGGCCGTTCCACGAATAATCATAACGCATTGCGTTCACCATGAGCTTGCGGAATTCTTCGGGATACGAATGCCACAATCCGAGCGCCCGGCGCAGCGCCGACTCGATGCCCGGCTCATCGGGGTGGGCAAACACGTAGCCGTTCCGCGCTTCATAGGGATGACAGGAATAGTCGCGGTCGAAGACCGTATCGGCAAGGCCACCTACTGCCCGAACTACCGGAACCGTCCCGTATTTCAGCGCGATCATTTGGACGAGACCGCACGGTTCGTAAAGGCTCGGCATGACCAGCAAATCCGCCCCAGCATAGATAAGATGCGCCAGTTCCGCATCGAAGCGCAACTCGATGTGGCAGTCGGGATTGTCGTTAAGATGTTTCTTCAGGTGCCAAAAATAGCTGTCGATCGACGGCTCGGGGCTCGGGCCCAGCAATACGAATTGCGCGCCATTCCACAATGAATAGAAAAGCGCATGGCGTACCAGATGAACGCCCTTCTGGCTGTCAAGCCGGCCGACATAGGCGACGATCGGCTTGAACCCGTCACGCAGCCAGAGCCGCTCACGTAAAGCGCGCTTGTTCTCGTATTTGAGGTCTAGGCAGTCGCTCGTATAGCGCCGCGCGATGAAAGGATCGATCTCGGGATTCCACACATCATAATCGACACCATTGAGGACGCCTCCGAACTTGCCGCTGTGGATCGAGAGCGTGTGCCCCAAGCCGAAATTCTGGCCGGTGTTGAGGGCTTCCCAGGCATGCTGGGGCGATACGGTCGTGACAAAATTGGAGTACACGATACCGGCTTTGGTAAGGTTCAAGAGGCCGGAATTGAAATTATCGCGCAGGCGGTCGTAATGGAAATAATAGTCGGGCCGGCCCAGCCCCGTCGCCCACAACAGGTCTGCTCCGATCTGGCCCTGATGACGGAAGTTGTGGATGGTAAAGCAGACACGCTGGTTTTCCATTCCGTGAAATTTGTAGATCTCGGACAGCAAGACAGGCACGAGCCCGGTCTGCCAGTCGTGGCAGTGGATCACGTCGGGGCGTTTGTTCGCCTTGAGCATAAACTCAAGCGCCGCCTTGCTGAAGAACGCGAACCGCATCACATCGTCGGCGTAGCCATAGGCGGCCGGCCGATGAAAAAAGTTTTCGCGCGAGTGAGGCTCGATGAAAAAGCATTTGCGGCCGTTCGCCATACCGAAATAGACGGTGCAATGGATCGCGCCGCCGCACCAGGGCACCCAAAGGTCATGATAGTCGATTCTCAAATCCGAGATGCGGTCGTACCGCATGGAGTTGTATTTGGGCAGGATGATCTCGACATCATTGCCGCGAATCTCAAGCTCGCGGCTCAGCCCCGACACGACATCGCCAAGGCCTCCGACCTGGACGACGGGGGCACATTCCGGCGCCACCATGACTACATACATCGCTTTACCATCGTCACACGACCAAACGCGACATCATCCAATAGCTGCGATCTTCGCCCCGGCAGGAGTGTCTGTGCTGTCCGCCCATAATTTGAAGAAGGAACTGTCGACCAGCCAAAACCGGCAACTACGGTTTGGCGCCGGCGCCGCGTCGAGCCGTTTCCCAAACCGAGGGTCTCCATTGCAACAAACTCGTTGCGGCCGGACAAAGCGCGACACCGCCGGGAAGAATAATGCCAAGAGAATCATGGCGCGCGATCTGATGCGGATCAAGAAATCCTCGGCGGGTAGGCGGCTGTTCCTTAATTGACGCCGTCATCGCGATCGGCTGGGCAAAGGCTGTTCCGATCGGCTGCCAATACGTTCTGCCGCTGCTCGGAGACGTCCTCAAGCGCCACTTGGGTCTGCGCAAAAGTAAGCACTACGGCTGCAAGCGGCGGCAAAGTCAGCACCAGAGAGTTCGGTCGGCCTTGGAACGGTATCGGATCGCTGAAGCACCCGCCGAAATTGCCAACATTGCTGCCTCCATAAGCCTGCGCATCGCTGTTGAAAACCTCTTCATAGTAGCCGCGGCGCGGCACGCCGATACGGTATTCGTAGCGCACAACCGATGTGAAATTACAGGCGATGACCGTGCACTCACGGTAATCCTTAGCCCATCGCATGTAGGAAAGGACACTTTGCTCGGCATCGTGACAATCGATCCATTCGAAACCCTCTGGCTCGCAGTCGCGCTCGTAAAGCGAGGGCGTGCCCTGGTATAGCCGATTCAAATCGCGCACGAGGCGCTGCATGCCTGCGTGCTTTGGGTCATCAAGCAGCTTCCACTCGAGCCCGGCGTCATGGCTCCATTCCCGCTCCTGCGCGAATTCGCCACCCATGAACAAGAGTTTCTTGCCCGGCATGGTGTACATGAAAGTCAAATAGACACGCAGATTGGCGAATTTCTGCCAGCGATCGCCTGGCATCTTGGCGAGCAGCGAGCCCTTGCCGTGAACGACCTCGTCGTGGGACAATGGCAAAATGAAATTTTCGGTGAAAGCATAAAGCAGCCCGAAGGTGAGGCTGTCGTGATGGAATTTGCGATGCACGGGATCCTTGCTCATGTAGAGCAAAGTGTCATGCATCCAGCCCATGTTCCACTTATATCCAAAGCCGAGGCCGCCGACATAGGTCGGCCGCGAAACCATCGGCCAGGCCGTCGACTCCTCCGCGATGGTGACGGCGCCATTGCCGCGGCCATAAACGGCCTCGTTCATGCGCCGAAGGAAATCGATCGCTTCGAGGTTCTCGCGGCCGCCGAAGCGGTTAGGAATCCATTCGCCCTCCGCTCGGCTGTAATCGAGATAGAGCATGGAGGCGACGGCATCGACGCGCAGCCCGTCAATGTGGTACTGATCGAGCCAGAACAAGGCATTGCATAGAAGATAGTTCGTTACCTCGCGGCGGCCGTAGTTGAAGATCAGCGTGCCCCAATCGCGGTGGTGGCCTCGGCGCGGGTCGGCGTGCTCATAAAGTGCTGTGCCGTCGAACCGTGCCAGCCCATGCGAATCGGTTGGGAAGTGACCGGCCACCCAGTCGATGATGACGCCGATGCCCTCGCCATGGCAGCGATCGACGAATTCGCGGAATTCGTCGGGCGACCCGAACCGGCTGGTCGGCGCGAACAAGCCAATCGGCTGATAGCCCCATGAGCCGTCGAATGGATACTCGCTCACCGGCATGAGCTCGATGTGGGTGAAGCCGAGATCGCGAACATAAGGGATCAGCTCATCAGCCAGCTCTCGATAGGTGAGATAGCGCCCGCCCTCATTGAGGCGGCGCCGCCAGGATCCGAGATGAACCTCGTAGATGGCCATCGGCGCGTCACGCGTCGAGACGCGGGCTCGGCGCCCCAGCCAAGCGGCGTCTCTCCAGCGGTAAGAATTGAGGTCGTGGACAATCGAGGCCGTCGCTGGCGGGCGCTCGGCACGAAGCCCAAAAGGATCGGCCTTGAGCGGCATTATTTTGCCCGAGGCGGCCTTGATCTCATATTTGTAAATGTCGCCGGCCCCGATGCCGGGAATAAATATTTCCCACACGCCGCAGGATGGGTGGCGCCGCATCGGATGGCGCCGCCCGTCCCATTGATTGAACGGGCCGACAACGCTGACCCGGCGTGCATTAGGAGCCCAGACGGCAAAGCTCACTCCGGTGACGCACTCAACGGACAGGGGATGGGCGCCGAGCTTTTTATAGGCCTGCCAATGGGTCCCCTCGGCCAACAGATAGATATCGAGCTCGCTGAGCGAAGGAGGAAAACGATATGGGTCTTCCACTTCAAAACGGTCGTGGCCGATCGTGAAGCGCAACCGATACGGAAACGGGCCTTCGGCATCCAAGCGGCCGGCAAATAGGCCTCCGGGATGAATGCGCTCGAGTTCGATCCGGATTTCGCCGGTCCGCGCATCGACGACCGCGGCGGAGTCGGCGTCGGGGCGAAAAGCACGCACCACCACGCCGCCAACAGGCTCGCAGCGGTGCATCCCCAGCACCGCGAATGGATCTCCATGATCGCCGGAAACGATCGCCGCTGCGGCTTTAGCATCCACTAGATGCGATATCCGGCGTTCACTTGCCATAGAATTCATCTCATGCTCCGCAGCAGAGCCGTTGTCAACGCGGCTCTCTCTCCTTGCCCAAGAGCAAAAAACCCCGCGCGACCGCGGGGTTTTTCTTTGCGAAAACCGGAATCGGCCAAATCTCACCAGCGGCAGACGCGCCGCGGTCCCCAGGACGTGTGGCGCCACCAGCAGCGCCGCCAGCCGCCCCAGTTCCGCCGGCAGCCGCCTTAGGGGCCGCGATGCCAGCCGAGGCCGCAGCCGCCGGCAAGATTGCGCCGGAGGCGCGGCGAAACCCTTGGACGACGACGGCGGCAGAATGCGGCATGCGCGATGAATATTCGATGACGCCGGATCGAAACATTCAAACGGAAATCGCGATGTCACGCCGCTGAAGAGGGGTCTTTATCAGCGGGTCTTGCGCAGCGCACCGGCGATGCACGCTTGCGCCGCCAGCACCGGATGCGGCCGCGCCTTCATGTCGTCGCCGACCGACGCCTCCGACAGCCGGAACTTCGTCATCAGCCGGGTGAGCTCATCCATCTCGGACCATCCGCCCTCAAGTGATTCCACTTGAAGGCGGGATGCTCTAGAGCATCGTGCGCAAAAGTGTATGCGGTTTTGCGCTTGAGCGATGCTCTATTTTTTGAATCTAGAGCATCTCATCCGCCCTCAAGTGATTCCACTTGAAGGCGGGATGCTCTAGTCTGCCGATGATGATCTGGTATGGCGGCAAAAAAGCGAGGATAGAAAAGAGGACAGAAAAAATGGCGTTGAGTGCCTTTGAATATGTCACATCGAAGGGCGATGGCGTCATGCTGATGGCGCGCGACGAGCCGATGCTGGTCGAGGCCTTCATCCCGGACGACGCGATCGATGCTTATTTCGGTCTGCAAAATGCGTCGCTGCATGACCGCCAGACGATCGTTCTCGCCCATCTCGAAAGCTTCGGACGGATCGCCGCCGGCAAATATCACCGCGGCGAATTGAATTATCGAGATGTCGCCGGCATGCGCGTCGCGCTCGTCCGCATCAGTCTCTTCGACATGAGCTCCTGCGGCATGCATCTTGGCACGGCAAACGTCCGCCGATCGGAACGGTGAGCCAGCGCCTATTCCGTTCGCCTAAATCGCCGGACAAGACCGTGCTCGAGCGCGGCGATCTGGCGCGGCAGATCCAAAATAAGACCTCTTCCTGCCTAAAGCTGCGCATTTTCTCGACATAAAGCGACAATACCAACCGGCCCTTCCTGCAACAACAGAAAGGGTAGAATGTTGAGGTTGGTCAGTATCGCTTTAGGCCTCGTGTCTATTTCCGTGTTTTCCGCTGGGTTTGCATCGGCTCATTCCTACGATGCAACTTATATAAGAGCCTCATACTATTCGAGTGGTCATCGCACGGCCTCAGGAGAACGTTTCAATCCCAATGGATTTACTGCGGCAAGTCGTACGTTGCCTTTCGGAACCAGGCTGCGTCTCACCAATCCGATGACGGGCCGCTCGGTGACCGTACGGATCAATGATCGCGGACCTTTTGTGCGCGGCCGGGGTCTCGACCTCGCGCGCGGTGCTGCGGCAGCGCTCGGCATGATCAGCCAAGGGACCGCAAAGCTTAAGGTCGCCCGGCTGAACTGACGATATTGTTCAAAAGCTCGATCGGCGGGGCGAGCTGCGAAGTCCATCACGCCGGAGCCGATCCCGATCATGTGGAATCGGTTCGCGATCCACATGATCGGGACAAATTCGGCTCTACATCAAAGAAGTAGAGCATGTCCTTTATCGGAAAAGTCTGTCAACTTTTCCGGGACATGCTCTAGATCACGATGACTTTGGGATCAATCAACCCAAAGTCATGAGCGAGACATCGGATAGGTCCGATGTCTTATAAACGCGATCAATCTTAAAAGTTTAGAGCGGGATGCAAGCGGAAAAGCGGTTTCCACTTTTCCTCATCCCGCTCTAAAAAAGCGTCTCAATGGCCTTCGAAGGCGATGAGCGTATGCACCGGCACGCCGAGCGCCTCGATCTTCTTGGCGCCGCCGAGCTCGGGCAGATCGATGACGAAACAGGCCGCGACGACATCCGCACCGAGCTTTTGCAAAAGTTTCACCGCGCCTTCCGCAGTCCCGCCGGTGGCGATGAGATCATCGACGAGGATCACCTTTTCGCCGGGCATCAGTGCGTCCGCATGCATCTCCATCTCGTCGACGCCATATTCGAGCGAATAGCCGATCGTCACCGTCTTATGCGGCAGCTTGCCCTTCTTGCGGATCGGAATGAAGCCGATCGAGAGCTGATGGGCGACGGCGCCGCCCAAAATAAAGCCGCGCGCTTCCATGCCGGCGACCTTGTCGATCTTGGTCCCGGCAAAGGGCTGCACCAATTCATCGACGGCGCGGCGGAAGGCGCAGGCATTGCCGAGCAAAGTGGTGATGTCGCGGAACATGATGCCGGGCTTCGGATAGTCCGGAATGGTCCTGATCGCGCTCTTCAGATCGGTTTGCATATTCATGGCTGGGAGACCCGCTTCATGATGGCGTCGAGCTTTTTCAGAAGCTCCGGATCGCGAGATGCAGAAGGCGTGATAAGCGCCGCATCGAGCGCCCGGTCGGAGCCGATCGGGCAGGCCTGATGTTCGGCCGGAAAATCCCGCAACAAGCGCGCGAGCAGCCGCGCCGCTTTGTCGGCATTGGCCGTCACGGTCTTGAGGACGGTGGCGACATCGACATGGTCGTGGTCCGGGTGCCAGCAATCGAAATCGGTGACCATAGCGATCGTCGCGTAAGAGATCTCGGCCTCGCGGGCGAGCTTCGCCTCCGGCATGGCGGTCATGCCGATCACGTCATAGCCCAAGGCCTTGTAGCTCAAGGATTCGGCCTGCGAGGAGAATTGCGGCCCCTCCATGGCGACATAGGTGCCGCCTTTGACGTAGTCGATGCCCTCGGCCTCGGCCGCCGCGGCGATCCGGGCTTGCAGCAGCGGCGCGATCGGATGCGCCACCGAGACATGCGCGACGCAGCCATTGCCGAAGAAGGAGGACTGGCGGGCATAAGTGCGGTCGACGAATTGATCGACCAAGACGAAAAGGCCGGGCGCCAGCTCCTGCTTGAAGGAGCCGCAGGCCGAGACCGAGACGATATCGGTCACGCCCGCGCTTTTCAGCGCATAGATATTGGCGCGATAGTTGATCCCCGAAGGCGACAGCACATGGCCGCGACCGTGGCGGGCGAGAAAGACAACCTCCGTCGCCCCTATCCGGCCGAAGCGCAGCGCGTCGGAAGGCTCGCCCCACGGGGTCGAAACAAGCTCTTCGCGCAAATCTTCGAGACCCGGCAGGTGATAGACGCCGGAGCCGCCGATGATGCCGATAATCGCTTTGGTCATGCGGTCATGATCCGATATGCGGGAACCGATCCCGCCAAGCTCGAATGCGTAAGCGATCCGGGCGGTCACGGCAATCGGCTCGAGGTGGAGGCGAGGTGGAGGCGAGGTGGAGGAATGTCCGGCGAGGAAGCGGAAGCTGCCCGGCGGAATGCGCGGCCGGAGGGACCGATCGAGAAAATGTGATCGCGCGGCCGGCAGGCTGCAAGAAACAAAGACGACGGAGGGTGCGTATCCGCTTTTGCGGGACGCCGATCGCGCACGGCGGATTGGGCTTTCCGGGAGGATCTCGGCCTGTCCCTTCGAAAGAGCGAGTCCGCTCTTTCCGGGCAGGCGCGACGCCGCGGAAAAGGAGCGAGGCCATGCTGATTCGTCGCAAGAAACGTTGGGAAATCGCAGAAAGCGAGGCGACGCCGGAAGCTTTGTTCCTCGCCCGCCGCAGCCTCTTGAAGGCGGGGGCGGCGGCGCTTGTCGCCGAGACTTTCTGGCCGCAGCGGCTCTTCGCGGCAGGCGAGTTGGCCCCCGATCCGACCGCCGATCTTTATCCGGCCAAGCGCAACAATGCCTATGGGCTCGACCGTCCGGTGACGCCCGAGGCGGTCAACAGTCATTACAATAATTTCTACGAATTCGGCACGAGCAAGAATGCCGGCGAAGCCGCCTCGGTTTTGCCGATCAGGCCATGGTCGGTGCAATTCGACGGCCTCGTCGAGAAACCGCGGACGGTGGCGATCGACGATCTCATCCGCCACATGCCGCTCGAGGAGCGGCTCTATCGGCATCGCTGCGTCGAGGCCTGGTCCATGGCGATCCCCTGGACCGGCTTTGCGCTGAAGGCGCTCGTCGATTATGCCAAGCCGCTCGCCGGCGCCAAATATGTGCGGA
Source organism: uncultured Alphaproteobacteria bacterium (assembly GCA_963704745.1). Taxonomy (GTDB): domain Bacteria; phylum Pseudomonadota; class Alphaproteobacteria; order Rhizobiales; family Beijerinckiaceae; genus Methylovirgula. The sequence continues at coordinate 179,903 of OY969936.1, read as the reverse complement.
TGCAGACTTTCATGGATCCGAAGATCGCGCCGGGCCAGCGGCAGTTCTGGTATCCCTGGCCCTATGTGGAGGGGCTGACCATGGCGGAGGCGAGCAATGATCTCGCCTTCATGGTCACCGGCGCCTATGGCAAGCCGCTCGCCAAATGTTTCGGCGCGCCGCTGCGCCTCGCGACGCCATGGAAATATGGCTTCAAATCGATCAAATCGATCACCCGCATCTCCTTTGTTGCGGAGCGGCCGAAGACCTTTTGGGAGACATTGGGGCCTTCGGAATATGGCTTCTGGGCCAATGTCAATCCGAATGTGCCGCATCCGCGCTGGAGCCAAGCCACGGACGAGATTCTCGGCACCGGCGGCGAACGCCGGCCGACGCTTCTGTTCAACGGCTATGCCGACGAAGTGGCCGGCCTCTATAAAGGGATGACGGGCGAGAAACTGTTCATGTGAGGCCGTCCATTGCGCCGCCGTCATGCGCGGACTTGATCCGCGCATCCAGGAACGGCGTGGCGAAACTAGGCAAGAGCCAGCGCCCAAACCGGCGCTTTCATGACCGCATCATTAGCGCCTGGATGCGCGGATCAAGTCCGCGCATGACGCGCCCCTTGGGGGCTGGCGCGCACCCTCAATGCGGAATGTTCGACCAGATCTTCCGCTTGGTGAAATACATCAGACCGGCGAAGACGATCAGGAAAAGGATCACCCGAAAGCCCATCTTCTTGCGATCGTCGAGCGTGGGTTCGGCTGCCCAATAGAGAAAGGCCGCAACATCCTTCGAATATTGCTGAACCGTCTGCGGCGAGCCGTCGGTATATTGGACGGCGCCGTCGCTCAAGGGCTTCGGCATGGCGATCTTATGGCCTGGGAAATATTCGTTCCAGTTCGGATCATCGGGGTGCGTATAACCATTCATAAGGCCGACGATGTAATCCGCGCCCCCCTCCTGATATTGCGTGAACAGGTCGAAGATGAAGAGCGGGAAGGGACGCGGAATGCCGCGCGCCTTGGCGAGATCCGACATATCGGGCGGCGCCGTGCCGAAGGCGGCCGCGGCGGCCTGCTCATTCGGGAATGGCGAGGGAAAATGATCCGATGGCCGGCCCGGCCGCTCATACATTTCGCCGGCGTCGTTCGGGCCATCCTTGATCTTATAGGTCGCGGCGAGCGCCTTGACCTGCGCCACGGAAAAATCCGGCCCGCCGGGCTCGCCGAGATTGCGGAAGCTTAACAGGTTGAGCGAATGGCAATTCGAGCAGACATCGTGATAGACCTTGAAGCCGCGCTGCAGCTGTGCCTGATCGAAAGTGCCGAAAGGCCCGGCAAAGCTCCAGCTCTGCCGCGGCGGTATGGCTGGCCCATGGCCGCTCGCTGTTTGCGAACTGGCGGTTTCGGCTGCCTTGACGGCGAGCCCGCCGAAAGCAAACCCGCCGAGCATAAGCGCGCCGAGCGCCAGGCCGAAGAGACTCGATGTCTTACGCAGGACCATGGTCTTCTTTCCCAAGAACGAGTCCATCTGAAGCCGATCCATCCCAGATCCCTGCGGCTCAGACCTCGGCAGTCGCCGGGGCTGTTTCGAGCACCGGTTCGGCGATGGATGCCGGCAGCGGACGCGGTGTCTCGATGAAACCGAGAAGCGGCAGGATCACGAGGAAATGCAGGAAATAATAGGCCGTCAGGATTCGGCCGACCGGGATATAGGCGCCTGCCAGCGGCATGGCGCCGATATAGCCGAGGCCGACCACGCAGGCGACGAAGATCCAGAAGAAGATCCGATAAAGCGGCCGATAGGTGGCCGATTTCACCTTGGAGGTGTCGAGCCAAGGCAGGAAAGCGAAGATCACGACCGCGCCGAACATGGCTATGACGCCGCCGAGCTTCGACGGGACCGAGCGCAAAATCGCATAGAAGGGCAGATAATACCATGCCGGCACGATATGTGCCGGCGTCTGCATCGGGTTCGCTTCGATGTAATTGTCGCCATGGGCGAGATAATTCGGCACATAGAAGACGAACCAGGCAAAGAAGATGAGGAAGCAGACGAGAGCGAAACCGTCCTTCATGGTGAAATAGGGATGGAAGGGCAACGTGTCCTTCTCGGATTTCACCTCGACGCCGGTCGGATTGTTGGAGCCCACCACATGCAGCGCCCAGATGTGCAAGACAACCACGGCGGCGATCATGAAAGGCAAGAGATAATGCAGCGAGTAGAAGCGGTTCAGCGTCGCATTGCCGACCGCAAAGCCGCCCCAGAGCCAGTTCGTGATCTGATCGCCGAAGAGCGGAATCGCCGAGTAGAGGCTGGTGATGACGGTCGCGCCCCAGAAGCTCATCTGGCTCCAGGGCAGCACATAGCCCAGGAAGCCGGTCGCCACCATTAGGAGGTAGATGATGACGCCGAAAAGCCAGAGCACTTCGCGCGGCGATTTATAAGAGCCGTAATAGAGTCCGCGCAGCATATGGATATAGACCGCGACGAAGAACATGGAGGCGCCGTTGGAATGCGCATAGCGCAGCAGCCAGCCATAGTTCACGTCGCGCATGATGTGCTCGACCGAGGTGAAGGCGAGCGAGGACTCCGGCGTGTAATGCATCGCGAGGACGACGCCGGTGACCATCTGGGCGACGAGCATGAAGGAGAGAATGCCGCCGAAGGTCCACCAATAATTCAGATTGCGCGGATTGGGGAAGACGATGAAGGAGGAATGCATCAATCCGAGGATCGGCAGACGGCTTTCGAGCCACCGTGCCAAGCTGCTTTTCGGAACATAGGTCGAATGGCCGCTCATGATTTGGCTCTCTCAACGATCGCTCGGCGCGCGACGCGGCGCGCCGGATCAACCAATCGTGATCTTTGTCGGGGAAGTGAATTTATAGGCCGGAACGATGAGATTGTAAGGCGCCGGCCCTTGCCGGATGCGGCCGGACGTGTCGTAGACCGAGCCATGGCAGGGGCAGAACCAGCCGTCATAAAGGCCCTGATGGCCGAGCGGCACGCAGCCGAGATGGGTGCAGATGCCGATGACGACGAGCCATTCGGGTTTTTCGACGCGCGACGCGTCGGTCGCGGGGTCGCGCAACTCGCTCAAGGGCACCGCGCGGGCAGCCTCGATTTCCTTCGGTGTCCGGTGTCTGACGAAGACCGGCTTGCCACGCCATTTGACCGTGACGATCTGGCCTAAGGCGATATTGCCGAGATCGACTTCCGTCGATGCGGCCGCGAGCGTCGAAGCGTCCGGGTTCATCTGGTCTATCAAGGGCCAGACCGTGGCGCCGGCAGCGACGACCGCGGCTGCTGCCGTGGCGACATAGAGAAAATCCCGGCGGGTCGGTTCGCCCAGACTTGCACTGCTGGCCATGATGCGTTCCTTGAAGCGAGGCAGAAGAGCAGCCGACGCGCTTTCAGATCAAAACGGCCTCTGCCGGCCGGCCTTCCTGATGACGTTGGTTTAGGCGCATTGGGAAGCGCCGGAGCGCAACATTTGTGCTCCCTGCCGGCCCTCACGCCGGTTGGCGGCCGGGATAGGCGCAAGCCGGTTGCACTGCAATGCGACCGATCGCCACTCAGAGCATGTTCCAAAAAAGTTGCGCGACTTTTTCGATAAGAACATGCTCCACTTTATTGATTTATAAACATTACGACGTCCCAACTTTCAAAGAAAGTTGGTACTAGGGGGGAACGCTTCAAATGATGGCCTTTTGAGTGCCGGCTAGGCATTCAGTCATGGCGCGGCTCATGCCGCAAAAGCGGATAGATTTTTTCGATCGCGATTTGATCGTCGGCACCACGCCCGTTGCGTGAGAACGTCCCTTTGCATCGGCATCGGCATCGCATGCGCATGGCTGTGCCGCCCGAGCCCGTCGCGGCGCTCATTGCAGCGCTCTATCAGCCCGACATTCCACAAAACGGCGGAGCTTGCTGCGGCTTTGCGCCTGTCTCGGCCGCGATGTCGCGACCGTCGAGCCGGCGGGCTTTGCCGTCGCGATCGCCTTGCGCAATCGCTGGCGGCGGCTGCGGCAAGACCGAAATTTCGCGCGCCTCGCCAAGCTCGCCAATGCGCCTTTCATCAAGATCGAGGCGACCCAAATTCACCGAGGTCGGCGATGTCGGCCGCGATGTCGAGCAGATCATCCACGACCTCGTCGAAATCGCGATCAGCATGGTGAAGCAGGACAAGCGCAAAGCTTGCAGCGCGATCTTCTGCCTTTGATCGAAGGCACGATCATTTCGACGAAGCACGGCGCGGTGAAGACGGATCATGTGCTCTTCATCGCCTCGGGCGCCTTCCTGTCGCCAAGCCCTCCGATCTTCTGCCCGAGCTGCAGGGACGGCTGCCAATCGGCGTCGAGCTCGTCTCGTTGAACGAGGCGGATTTCCGCCGCATTCTCGTTGCGACGGAAGCAAGCCTCGTCAAGCAATATGAGGCTTTGATGCAAACCGAAGGCGTCGAGCTCGTCTTCACGCAGGATTCGGTGAGTGCCATCGGCAGGATCGCCGCGCAGGTTAATTCCAGTGTCGAGAATATCGGCGCGCGCCGTCTGATATTTTTTGTGAGCCCCTGTCTTGACCCTCGCCTTTTCCCCTGCTTATACTTCTGCCCAACAACGAAATTTGTCGATACGCGACAATCGGCTAGCCGACCCAAATCGGATCGCCAGGGAGGAAGTCATAATTGACGAGATTTTCACGCGCCGTGAAGGCGTTGTTTTTTGCGTGCTGTTGTGCCGCCGCAACGGTGCTTCTCGCGTGGAGCGCGCTCGGCATTTCTGGTGCAGTTGCAGGCGGCAAGATAGAGCAGCCCCTCGAGTTCCCGCACGATATTCACGCAGGGAGATTGGGGATAAACTGTCTGTATTGTCATACCTATGCGCGACGCAGCATGGTCTCCGGCATTCCGCCGTTGCAGAAATGCATCGGTTGTCATCAAAACATTCCATCAGTCAGAGACACGCCGCGCATCAAGCTGTTGTTCGAGTATTGGGAAAAGAAGCAGCCGATCCCCTTCAAGAAAGTGCATGACGAACCCGGCTTCGTGCGCTTCAATCACGAGCGCCATATCCAGCGCTTTTATTTCTGGCAGAAACGGCCGATAGCGGAAGTATGCGGCTACTGCCATGGCGATGTTAAATCCTTTACCGTGGCTGAAATGGTCAAACCGCTCACGATGGGCTGGTGTGCGTCCTGCCACGAGAAGGATCATCTGATAAACAATATCTCCGCCGCGACCAGCCACGGTCCCCACGACTGCTGGGCCTGCCATAAATAACCCATGTGCGAATCCGGCGCACAAGGATTACAAACCCATGAGCAATATTGATCGTAGAGGTTTCTTGAAAGTGCTCGGCTGGGGCAGCGCCTCGCTGGGTGTCAGCGGCTGTGGCTACACCTCGATCCAATCCGGCGCCGAAACGGTTGAGTCCTATGTCCAGCCGCAGGATTTTGTGGTGCCTGGCATCGGCATTTATTACGCCTCCACCTGCACGCAATGCGAAGGGGGATGCGGCATCCACGGCCGCGTGCGCGAGGGGCGCGTCCTGAAAATGGAGGGCAACCCCGAAACGCCCAACCGTGGTCGGTTATGCGGCCTCGGCCAGGCTTTGGTGCAACATCACTATAACCCGGATCGTTTGAAGGAACCGTTGCTGCGTAAGGGTGGCGTATTGGCGCCCACGACCTGGGACAAGGCGATGGTTCTTCTCGCTGAGAACACCATGAATGCCGGCGATAAATTTGCGTTCCTGACCGGCCCGCTAAGCGGGCATCTCAAGGTTCTGGTGCAAAACTATGTCGAGAGTTTGGGCTCGCGCAATCATCTCATTTACGACCCGCTGGCCAATAAGATCAATCGATCGGTCAATGAGCAGATGTATGGCGTCGCAATGCCCTGCTATCACATTGACCAGGCCGAGCTGGTAGTGTCGTTCGGCGCTGATTTTCTCGATACCTGGCTGTCGCCGGTCCATTTCTCTTCCCAGTACGCCGATTTCCGCAAAGCGAATGAGGACAAAGCGCGCGGCGTCCTGGTTCAAATTGAACCCAAAATGACCTTAACCGGCGCCAACGCCGATCGCTGGATTCCGCTTCGCCCTGGCACCGAAGGGGTGCTCGCGCTGGGACTGGCCAATGCTCTCTTGCAGGATCCCGCCTACGCCAAGAATGTGCCGTCGTCGGTCGCCGCCGCCGTTCGCGGCTACGACAAGACACGCGCCAGTCAAGTGACAGGTATCAGCGGCGAGGTGTTCGATCGTCTTCTGGCGCTCTTGCGCGAGCGTAAGCCAAGTCTGGTATTGTCAGGCCCTTCGGCTGAAGGCCATGTTCACGGCGCCCAAAACGCCGCGGCGATCATGCTGCTTAACTTCGTGCTTGGCAATGTCGGCAAAACCGTCACCGCGCCGGCAATGGTACCCTTTCCGCAAATGGCGTTCGCAGACGGAGATACCGCTGCGCTTAATTCGTTTAATGACGGATTGGCGCAAGGCCGCTTTCAGACTGTGTTCATGCATGACGTCAATCCCGTCTTTACGGCGCCGGCATTCCTAAAGCTGCGGGACAATTTGAAAAAAGCTGCGTTCAAAGTCTTGTTTGCCAACTACCGGGATGAAACCGCGGAGGAATGCGACCTGGTGCTGCCGCTGGATTCCGGCTTGGAAGACTGGGGCACTCATATCGCCGCATATCAGCCCGAGGGGATCACTATCACAATGCAGCAGCCGTTGATGGAGCGAATGTACCCGGAGGGTACTCGCTCTTTTGGCGGGCTGTTGCTCGAGTTGCTCAAGCAAAAGCATCCTGACGACTATAAGCAATGGCCGGACTACTACAGCTATCTGCAAAGCGCGATAACCAATAACAAGTCCGCTTTCAAGGACCCTGCCGCCGATGATGGATTGTTTTGGTACCAAACATTGAGTCATGGCGTCCTCAATGTCGCCGCTCCGAAAGAACAGCAATTGACCAGCGTTCCAGGCATCGTGAACGTCAATTTGCCCGATGCCTTTGTGCCGGACCAAGAGTTTCCATTTCAGCTGGTGCCATCAATCCGTCCCAGCCTCCGCGACGGCCGCCATGCTAATTTGCCTTGGATGCAAGAGACACCCGACACCATGACCACCATCGTGTGGGATTCATGGGTTGAGATTCATCCGGAAACGGCAAAGCGTCTGGGCATTCAAGAGGGCGATATTCTGGAAATCGCTTCAAAAAACGGCTCGGTCAAAACACAGGCCTATCTATTTCCGGGCATTGATCGCAATACCCTAGCGATACCGCTCGGACAAGGCCATGAGGCGATGGGCCGCTACGCCAAGGGAGTGGGCGTCAATCCATTCAAAATCCTTGATCCGGTTTTTGAAAAATCCACCGGGGAATTGGCGCGCTATGGGACCCGCGTCAAAATCAACAAGACGGGTGAGAGCGTTGTCGTGGTCAAGGATGAAGGCTGGCATACCGGCAAGCTTATGACTCAGCAGGACCGCAAGATCGTCGTCACCATGGCGGCCGATAAGGTAAAACTCTTCGGGGAGGAATGAGTAATGTCAATTAGTGACATGTTGAACGATTGGACGAAATATCGTTCCACGATTCCTTCGCCTGATACGAGTAAAGATCATCCGGGCGGATACAAATGGGCAATGGCGATTGATCTTGACACATGTACCGGCTGCAACGCTTGCGTGGTGGCCTGCTATGCCGAAAATAATCTTCCGGTCGTGGGCAAGGAAAAGTTTTCACATGGTTTTGCGATGCACTGGATGCGCATTGAACGCTACTGGAACGCTGGTGATCTGGAGACCCCGGAGCACGGGGCGCAATTTATCCCGATGCTCTGCCAGCAGTGCGAAGCGGCGCCGTGCGAAACGGTGTGTCCGGTAGGCGCGACCAACCATACGCCCGACGGCCTCAATTCCCAAGTTTACAACCGCTGCATTGGTTCGCGCTATTGTTCGGTCAATTGTCCCTATAAAGTACGCTACTTCAATTTTTACAACTACCCCGAGCAGGAGCATGCATGGCCCGATCCTTTGCCGATGCAGCTCAATCCGGATCTCACAGTGCGGACCAAGGGGGTCATGGAAAAATGCACCTTCTGTGTACAGCGCCTGTACGAGGCCAAAAGCAAGGCGCGTACCGACGGGCGGCTGGTCAAGGACGGCGAAGTAACGACCGCCTGCGCTCAATCCTGTCCGACCGGCGCCATCACCTTTGGAAACTTGCTCGATCCCTATTCGAGGGTCGCAAAAATGTGGCGTCAGCAGCGAGTGGATCTTTATAAGGACGTCCAGGACAAGGATAAGGACGGCAATCCCGAGGGCATCCGGGGGTACCGTGTCTTCGAAGAATTACGTCCCTATCCTTCAATTATGTATCTTGAGCGCGTGCGCGATACGAAGGCCTGATTTCGGAGCACGATAGAGCGCCTCTTTTTGCCGCGGCTGCCAAGCGAGAACCCCGATGACAGATTTCAGCACAGAAAAAGACATCCGCGACGACATCGCCTGGGCGCAGATCAACCAGGATGTCTTGCAAAGCATCCGAAAGCCACGCGCGACTTTCTGGTATCTATTTGCATTTGCGGGAGTTTTGTTTGCCATCGGCGTAGGTTGCGAGGTCTATCAGTACCAGACCGGGCTCGGCGTGGCGAACTTGGATAATCCCGTGATGTGGAATTTATACATCGCCAGCTTCATCTTCTGGATCGGAATGAGCCATTCCGGTACGCTATTGTCGGCGATTTTGCATATCATCCACGCGGATTGGCGCAAACCGATTTACCGCTTTGCCGAGGCAATGACGACGTTTTCCCTGATGACCGCCGGGCTGTTCGTGCTCGTTCATTTAGGTCGCTTGTGGGAAGTTTACTATGCACTGCCCTATCCCAATGAGCGCTGGGCATGGCCAAACTTCCAGTCGCCGCTCGCCTGGGATATGTTCGCGGTTTTTACCTATTTGACGTCTTCGATGTTGTTCCTCTATGTCGGCGCAATTCCGGATTTCGCCATTTGCCGCGACAACGCCAAGGGATGGCGCAAGAACTTTTACACTGCGCTGGCGCTAGGCTGGATGGGGACCGATCGGCAATGGCGCAACTTTCGTATTTCCTACCTGACGATCGCCTGCTTCTTGATCCCGCTGGCGGTGTCGGTGCACTCGATCGTGGCGGGCGATTTTGCGATGTCGCAACAACCGGGATTTCACGTTACTTCCTTCCCACCCTACTTCGTGGCTGGCGCGCTTTATTCCGGCTGTGCCGCGATCATCACATTGTTCATTGTGTTACGGCATACGTTCCGCTTCGAGGAATATATGACGATGCCTATCCTCGACAAGATAGGACGCCTGACATTTGCGATAGCGATGGCGTGGACCTATCTCAATCTGATTGAATACGCTTCCGTATGGTACGGTCACGATATTTTTGCCAAGCAAGTGCTCATGCAAAAAGCAACAGGCCCGCTCGCTCCTTATTGGTGGGCAATGAATTTTCTGGGTTCGGTGTTGCCGTTCACCCTGCTGTTCAAGACAATCCGGTCCAATTTAAAGGCCATGCTGATCATATCGCTGCTGCTCAATTTGGGGATGTTCCTGGAGCGCTGGATGATCATAATGCCGACTCTTTCGCATGACTACGACCCATGGCTCCTGAACCATCAGCAGTGGCCGAGCCTTGTTCAATGGGGCATCGTGCTCGGCAGTTTCGGATGGTTCGGCTTATTGTTCATGTTGTTTTGCAAGCTGGTGCCGTCCGTATCCATGTATGAGGTCAAGGAAATGGTATATCACCGCGCGCTCACCCAAAAACAGGCCGTGGCGAGGGAAGCATGAGCACCCGGCGTATTCTGGCGCTGTTCGATCATTTTGACGCCGTCTCGAATGCGGTCCGCGAAGTGCGCGCAGCCAATCTGCCGACGTTGGACGTGGACAACATCACGATTAAATCGCCGATTGAACACCCCGATATTGAGGAGCTGCTGGGCCCGCGTCCGACTCCCGTGCGCAAGTACACGCTGATCGGGGCACTGTTGGGCGGTTCGCTCGGCTTCCTATTTGTGGCGGCTTCGCAAGGCAATTTCTATGCTCAAATGAAGGGCGGGAAGCCTATTATTCCATTGCCCCCCGACTTCGTTCTCACTTACGAGATGCTGATACTCGGCGGCGTCTACGTCACCGTATTTGCGTTTCTGATCTGCGCGGGACTGCCGGCACGGATGAGAAGCTCGTTGTACAACGTAAAAATTTCCGAAGATCAGATCGGCGTGATGGTCAAGGCCGAAAAAAATTGCATTGATGAAATCAAGAAAATCTTTCAACGGCATAATGCTCTGAAAATCGAAGAAGAGGCCGTCGAATGAAAAAGAGCATAAAGAGCATCCTGTTTGCCTCGACGCTGATCATTCCCTTGATCCCTTCCGTCGCTTTTGCATGGCCGTGGTCGAAGGACATGATGGATCAGATCAGCATTAAGCCACAGCAAGATCCGATACCCTTTCCACCGCGTTCGGTTCCCGTCCCCGGCACAGCGACCACCTACGTGCCCAACCAGGATTATGCGGAGAAGATGCCGAACCCAATTCCACCGACGGCCGCGTCGGTGGAAAAGGGGAGGGAGCTGTTCACGATTTACTGTACCGCCTGTCATGGCGCGTCCGGCACCGGCAATGGGACGGTCGGCGAAAAACTGACAATCCGTCCGTTTGATCTGACCAGCGACGGCGTACAATCACTTTCTGACGGATTTATTTTTGGAATCATAACGTTTGGAAATGTGGTCATGCCGAGTTACGCCAACGATCTGTCGCCCACCGAGCGTTGGCACGTGATCAATTTTGTCCATCATGGTCTGAAGCCGACCGCGCCCGTCCAGGCGGGTAACCAGACGAAATAGGGAGCGCCCATGGCTTGGTTCGAGAGCTGGTCGGTGTTGACCGCTGACTTTGTGATCGTGCTGTATTTAATGCTGGGCGGGGTCACCCTTGCGGCTCTCTTGCGTCTGTGCGGTGCGAAATGGCGCTATGAAGTGCGCAATATTGCGGTCTCCTCCTTTGCGCTATACCCGATCGCACTTCTGCTGCTGATAATCCTGCTGGCCGCAGGAAAGATCACCTTTCCATGGCTGACCATGCACTATCTGAACGATCCGTCCGGCCGGATTCTCGCGCACGAACATTTGCCGGCCTGGCACAACTACGCTTTCCTCGTTATCCGCGAAATTGGCGGTTTCGCGCTCGTTGCCTTTCTTTATGCCCGCTTTATCAAACTACAGGCCGTCAGCGATCAGAATCAGGAAAACTCGAACCGCTTCAAACAAATTGCTTATTGGATCCCCGTAGCCTATGTGGCCTACGGAACTATGGTGGCTTGGGATTTCGAAATGACGATGCTGCCGGATTGGGAAAGTTCGATCTATGGCGTGTATAATTTCGTCAGCAATTTCGGCATGTTCCTTTCCTTCGCGGTGACACTGATTTATTTCCTCAGCAAAAATAACAGGCTTTTGAAGCCTATGCCGGAATACGTCTACAACTACTTTGCCCAGATGCTGCTGGCTTTCACTATCCTCTGGGTTTACCTCTTCTTCGCTCAATATCTAACCATTTGGTACGGCAATATTCCCGACGAACGAAATCGTATTGACATCATGCAAAACGGGGACTATTCGGCGCTATGGTGGATATTTTTTGCATGTAAATTTGTAATACCGTTTGTGTTTCTTGTGTTTGCCTATGTCCGCCATTCGCCGACCGCGATCGTATTGGTCGCCTGCAGCATTATGCTTGGCACTTGGCTTGAGCGCTATACATGGATATCGGGGACTTATCCAAACGGTCCTTATGTCCAAAGCCATATGCCAATGACCGGCATATTCGATATTGTTGTCACCGTTGCAATCATCGCCGTCAGCTATATCCTGATCCGGCGCTCGTTAGTCCGCAATAAGGTGATCCAAGTCTGATTATCCAAGTCTGATTTCTGGAAAAGGCCGCTCGCGTATCGGCCTTTTTCATCAACCTGGAGAAATCTAAGATGTTTGAGTCCGCGCTTGTTCTTACCGTTGTCCTAATTGTTCTCGCCATATATTTTATTTCCCGCGATTAGAGCGCAGCTTCTTTTTCGCCTTAAAGCCTCGCTTCCACCTCATTTCCGCAAAGAAATATAGAAAACATCCGGCCGGAATCGCCAAGCAACCGAGATAATCGGTCACCGCTTTGATCTTGAAGACAAGATAAGACGAGAACGCCCCTCTGTCGGCATCGCATGCGCATGGCTCTGCCGCCCCCGCTCACCCTGGCGCTGCACCAGCCCGATATTCCGCAAAATTGCGGCACCTTGCTGCGCCTCTGCGCCTGTCTTGGCCTTGATGCCGCGATCATCGAGCCGGCGGGCTTTCCCGTCAGCGACCGCGCCTTTCGCCGTGCCGGCATGGACTATCTCGACCATGTCGCCATCGCGCGGCATCTCAATTTCGAGGCTTTCGACGGCTGGCGGCGCGCCGCCGGGCGGCGGCTCGTGCTGTTGTCGACCAAGGCCAGCCTGCCCTATTGGGATTTCGCCTACGCACGAGGCGACATTCTCCTCGTCGGGCGCGAATCGGCCGGCGTGCCGGAGGCGGTGCATGCGAGCGCCGACGGGCGCGTCGTCATTCCGCTCCGGCCGGCGATGCGCTCGCTCAATGTCGCTGTCGCCGCCGCCATGGTGGCTGGCGAGGCGCTGCGGCAGATCCGCGAGGCCTCCCGCGTCCAGCCCTGGAGTTGAGTTGGATCTCCTGCGGCAAAACCTCGCGTGTCGAAAATCCTTGATGCGCGTCAAGGTCGAAGCGGGCAGTCCTCGCGTTAAAACGACGGATCGCATTCAATAAGTAAGCGCGTTGACACGAAAAACCGGCTTCCCCTTTTTCCGAACGCGCTCTCAAAAGGGCTCAGCTTGATCCGATTGCACGATATGACGGGCGCTGGGGATATCGATGGCCTCGATCATCTCATCACCAAATATGGCGGCCGCGTCCCGCGTTACACCTCCTACCCCACGGCGGTGCAATTTTCCGCCGCGGTCGGCACTGCCGACTATCGCGCCTGGCTTGCCGCGCTCGACCGCGCCGACGGCGGGCTCTCGATCTATATCCATGTGCCGTTCTGCGCCAAGCTCTGCTGGTATTGCGGCTGCCACACAAAAATCGTCAATTCGCATGCGCCGATCGGCGACTGTGTCGGCGATCTCCTGGCCGAGATCGATCTCGTCGCCGGCGCCTTGTCGGAACGGCTCGCCATCGGCTCCGTGCATTTCGGCGGCGGCACGCCGAATATGCTGTCGCCGGATGAGCTCGCTTCGATTCTGGGCCGGCTTGCGGAAAAATTCGATCTCGCGGATGCGGCCGATATCGCGGTCGAGATCGATCCCCGGGTTCTGTCGCCCGACTGGATCGCAGCAGCCGCGCGCGCCGGCATTAAGCGCGCGAGCCTCGGCGTGCAGGATTTTTGTGCCCAGGTGCAGGCGGCGATCAATCGCATCCAGCCCTATGAGCTCGTCGCCCGCGCAGCCGAAAGTCTCCGCGCAGCCGGCATCGGCTCGATCAATCTCGATCTGATGTACGGCCTGCCGCGCCAGAGCCTCACGAGCCTCGAGGCGACCATCGCCGAGGCGCTGACGCTGGCGCCGGATCGTCTCTCTCTGTTCGGCTATGCGCATGTGCCCTGGCTCAAGCCGCATCAGAAGCTCATCGCCGATGCCGATCTGCCCGATGCGCGCACGCGGCTTACCATGCAGCGTCACGCGGCGGCGCTTTTCGAGGCGGCTGGATTTCGCCGCCTCGGCCTCGATCATTTTGCCAGGCCGCAAGACCGGCTCGCCGGCGCCGCGGCGGAGCAGCGCATGCGCCGCAATTTCCAAGGCTATACGACCGATGCCGCCAATGTCCTGCTCGGCTTCGGTGCCTCGGCGATCGGCCGCCTACCGCAGGGCTATGCCCAGAATGCCGCGGATGTCGCGCAATGGCGGGCCCAGATCGAAGCGGGCGCGCTTCCCGTCACGCGCGGAATTGCGCTCGGGGCGGAGGACCGCTTCCACGCCGAGATCATCGAACGGCTGATGTGCGATTTTTCCGTCGATCTCGTGGAGGTCGCGGCGCGGCATGGCCGTTCGCTCGACGATCTTGGTCGCGAATATGAGGGGCTCGCCGAGATGGAGGCGGACGGAATCGTGACTTTGGCGGGATCGACCGTCGATGTGACCCGCGAGGGCCGCGATTTCGTGCGCTCGGTCTGCGCGGTGTTCGATTGCTATCTCGACGGCGAGGGACTGCGCCATGCGCAAGGCATCTGAGGCCCATTCGTGATAGGCTTATCGGCATCCCGTTCGAAGCGGGCGGCGGTCGAAGTCGAAAAGAGTTTTGCCGATGAGCGTGACGAATGATCTCTCACTCTGTCAGGCCGAAGCGCGCGCCTGGTTCGAGACTCTGCAGACAAAAATCCTCAGCAGCCTCGAAGCGCTCGAAGCCGAGTGTCCCGGCCCTTATGGCGATGTCACTGCGCCCGGCCGGTTCGTCACAAAACCCTGGCAGCGCCAGGATCATACGGGCGAAGACGGCGGCGGCGGCACGATGGCGATCCTGCACGGCAGGCTGTTCGAAAAGGCCGGCGTGCATGTCTCGACCGTCTACGGCCATTTTCCGCCCGAATTCGCCAAGCAGATTCCCGGCGCGGAGGAAGATCCGCGCTTCTGGGCGTCCGGCATCTCGCTCATCGTCCATCCATGGAATCCGCATGTGCCGACCGTGCATATGAACACGCGTTTCGTCGCGACCAGCAAAGCCTGGTTCGGCGGCGGCGCCGATCTCACGCCTATGCTGGCGCGTCGCCGCACGCAGGAGGATCGCGATTCGCGCGACTTTCATGCGGCTTTCGAAGCCGCCTGCGGCCGCCATAAGGTCGCCGATTACGCCCGTTTCAAGCGCTGGTGCGACGACTATTTCTTTTTAAAGCACCGTAATGAGCCGCGCGGCATAGGCGGGATCTTTTTTGATTATCTTGCGAGCGAAGCAGGCTTTGCCGCCGATTTCGCCTTCACCTGCGAGGTCGGCGAAACCTTCCTTAGCGTTTATCCGAAGATCGTGCGGGGCAATTTCGCGAGCCCCTGGAACGCAGCCGAACGCGACGAACAGCTCGTCCAGCGCGGCCGCTATGTCGAATTCAACCTGCTCTATGATCGGGGCACGATCTTCGGATTGAAGACCGGCGGCAATGTCGAGTTGATCCTCTCTTCCATGCCCCCTTTGGTGAAATGGCCGTAGAGCGGAATGAGGAAAGTGCGGCGTCGGCGCTTGGAACCCAAGCCCCAGCTCGACCGTTGTCTTTGCGATTGAGCAGAGGAGGATCATGCATGGTTTCGCGGCACTCTTTTCGCGCTGCTTTCATCGCCGGTCTCGGCTTGGGCCTTGGGGCGGGTGGTCTCTTTTCCGCCCTGCCGGCGAAGGCGCAGGATCAGGTCGGGCTCCTCGAGTGCAATGTCGCGCCGGGGGCGGGATTCGTCATTACCTCCGACCAGGCCCTGTCCTGTCGCTTTCGGTCGGCTTCCGGCTGGACCAGCTATTATGTCGGGACCATCCGCAAATTCGGCCTCGACATCGGGTTTTCTGGCCCGCAGCAGCTTGTATGGGGCGTCTTTGCTCCGGCAGCGCCGGGCGTTCGCTATGCACTCGCGGGAGAATATGTCGGCGCCACGGGAGATGTCGCGATCGGCGCCGGGCTCGGCGGCAATGTCCTGATCGGCGGCAGCGCCCGTTCCATCGCCCTGCAGCCGGTCTCGGTCAGCTCGGATACCGGGCTGAACATCGCTGCCGGCGTCGGCGATCTCATGCTCGAACCCGCGCCGCCGCCCCATTGGCGTCGGCATCGGCATCGGCATTGGCACCGCCACCCTTGAAGGCGCCGTTTCCGCCCGTCGTCCCTTACTCGGCGAGCCCGACCGGCTCTTCGGGAAAGGCGAGCTGGTCGCGGGCGCGCCAGGCCGGCCCGACATAATTGAGGATGAGCGATTTGCGGCGGCCCTCGATCGGCCGCGGCGCAAAGCCATGCCAGGTCTCGGTCCCCGGCACGAATATCAACGCGCCATTGCGGCGGAAGGGCGCGCGCTTGTAAATTGTGTTGTCAGAGTTGTAAATATCGGTTCCTAAATTTGACTGTCGCTTGTCATCTGCCAGTGAAATCAAACAAGTGAATTTCTTTACGCCGATATCCGTATGGCGCTCGAGCCAAAAGCCCTCCTCGTCGGTCGCATACTCGAGCCGCAAGTGGCAGCCGCGCAGCGGCGCGGCGGACAGCCCGCCGATCCGGCGGATCACGGCGGGAGATTGCAGCGCCTCGGCCAAAGTTCGCATGATGGGAAAGCGCGCCATTTCGGCAGCGCCGAAAAAAATTCGTGCCGCATTGTCCTCGCGCCGCCCCGATGTGCCGGTGCGAACAGGCGCGGGCAGCGGCAGACCTGCCAAAGCCTGGACGACCGCCCAGGGCAAGAGATCATCGGCATAGAAATGCGGATAGGGCGCCTCAAAGCGCGCCGCGCCGGCGAGGCTGCGGCAGAAAGAGGCGGCAATCTCGGCCGGGCAGGGAAGGGTCACAGGGGAAAGATCTCACAACTCGCCGCCTATGGCCAGACGATCATCAAGGTCTGAGGGTTGCAGCGGCGCTGGCCGGCCCATAGATTGCTCGCGAAAGCGTAAAGCCTGCGGTTCCGCCGCGGCCGTTTTCGCGCCTATTCGAGGCCTTCATGACCGATGTCGCTGCCGCTCCCCTCCATGCCAAATTGATCATTATCGGCGCCGGTCCTGCCGGCTATACGGCGGCGATCTATGCCGCCCGTGCCATGCTCGAACCGATGCTGATCGCCGGCTTCGAGCCCGGCGGCCAATTGATGATCACCACCGATGTCGAGAATTATCCGGGCTTCGCCGCGCCGATCCAGGGTCCTTGGCTCATGGAGCAGATGCGGCTCCAGGCCGAGCATGTCGGCGCCAATCTCGTCGCCGACCACGTCGTGAAGGTGGAGCTTTCCCGCACGCCCTTCCTGCTCCAGGGCGACAGCGGGAAAATCTATTCCTGCGACGCGTTGGTGATCGCCACCGGCGCCAAGGCGAAATGGCTCGAGATTCCCTCCGAAACGAAGTTCAAGGGCTATGGCGTCTCGGCCTGCGCGACCTGCGACGGCTTCTTCTACCGCGGCAAGCCGGTCGTCGTCGTCGGCGGCGGCAATAGCGCCGTCGAGGAGGCGCTTTATCTCTCCCATCTCGCGAGCAAGGTCACGATCGTACATCGCCGCGCCGAATTTCGCGCCGAGCGCATCCTCCAGGAGCGGCTCTTCAAGGCACCCAATGTGGAAGTGATCTGGGACAGCGCCATCGACGAGATTTGCGGCGGCGGCGAGCCGCCCGGCGTGACCCATGTCCGTTTGAAGAACGTCAAGACCGGCGGCTTTCGCGATGTCGCGGCGGAGGGCGTCTTCGTCGCGATCGGCCATAAGCCGGCGACCGATCTTTTTCTCGGCCAAGTCGAGATGAAGCCGAACGGCTACATCAAGACCGCGCCTTTTTCGACGGCGACCAATGTGCCGGGCGTCTTCGCCGCCGGCGATGTCGCCGATGATATTTATCGTCAGGCGGTCACGGCGGCCGGCATGGGCTGCATGGCGGCGCTCGAGGCCGAGCGCTTTCTCAGCGCAAAAGCGCATCAGCGGGCCGCGGCCGAATAAATCTCAAGAGTGGCGGATGTCTAAATCAGACCGGAGCTAGAAACGCCCGTTGCCATCACCGCGTCATGCGCGGGCTTGACCCGCGCATCCAGGAACAGCGATCATTGCCTTGACGAGCGGCCTGGAAGATCAAGATCAAAGTTTGATGCCTGGATGCGCGGGTCAAGCCCGCGCATGACGCGTACCAAGTGATCCAGCTCCAACTGGAGCCGAAAGGTTAAGGCATGGATTGGGACAAGCTGCGCATCTTCCATGCGGCGGCACAGGCCGGGTCCTTCACCCATGCCGGCGAGGCGCTAGGGCTTAGCCAGTCGGCGGTGAGCCGGCAGGTGAGCGCGCTCGAACAAAATCTCGAAGTGCCGCTGTTCCACCGCCATGCGCGCGGCCTCATCCTGACCGAACAGGGCGATGTGCTCTTCCGCACGGTGCAAGATGTGATGGGAAAGCTCGAGGCGGCGCGCATGCGCCTGACCGACAGCCGCGAGAAGCCGCATGGCGAATTGCGCGTCACCACGACCTTCGGGATCGGCACCAATTGGCTGGCGCCGCGGCTCGGGCAATTTCTCGAACTTTATCCCGACATCAGGCTGAAGGTGCTGTTGACCGACGAAGAGCTCGATCTTGCCATGCGCGAGGCCGATGTCGCGCTGCGCCTGCGCGAGCCGCAGCAGCCCGACCTCATCAGGCGGCGGCTCTTCAATGTCCATTATCATCTCTATGCTTCGGCGGATTATCTCAAACGGCACGGCCAGCCGCAGACCTTGGAAGACCTCGACAACCACCGACTGCTCGCCTATGCGGTGACCGGCGCGAGCTTTCTCGATGATCTCAATGCGCTGCTCTATACCGGCCGCGACGCCAAGAACCCGCGCGAAGCGGCCCTGTCGGTCAATAATATCACCGCGCTGCAACGGGCGACCGAGGCCGGCGTCGGCATAGCCGTCCTCCCCGATTATCTGAACATTCCGGGCCCTGGGCTCGTGCAGCTTCTGCCGCATGCGGTGATGCCGACGCTCGAATGCTTTCTCGTCTATCCCGAAGAGATGAAGAATGTCGCCCGCGTCCAGGTTTTTCGCGATTTTCTCGTGTCGAGCGCGCAGCGCTGGGAATACTGAAGTCGGCCTATAGCGGTGGACGAGCCCGCTGCCGCAATGGCTTTCATTGCACCAGCAGCTTATATACTCCCCGAATATCCTTCGGCTGATCGCTTCGCAGCTCTGGAGAAAACCTATGCCCCAATCCGCCGCGTTGCCGACAGCCGGCGAGGCGGTTCCCTCTCAAAATTCAATCGATCGCGCCGAGGCGCTCGAACGCCAAATGACGATGGCGCTCGACAAAATCGTCATCAAATCCGTGCTCTTTGCCTCAGGCGAAACCGATCCGACGCAATTTCCGGATCTGGCGCCGGCGAGTCTTGCCGGCAAGCTTTTGCTCATGGGCGATGATCCGCGCCTGAAGCCTATGCCGGAGAAGCCGAAGCTGCTCGACTTCTTCAAATATCGCTTTGCCCCCGCAATGCATCTCCTGCAGAGCGCGAGGCTCGCGCTGAACGCCGGGCATGACGAGAAAGTGGTGCTCGCCTGCCTCTTGCACGACATTGCCGTCATCGGCTTCATCCGCAGCGAGCATGGCTATTGGGGCGCGCAGCTCGTCGAGCCTTATGTCGACGAGGAAGTCGCCTGGGCGATAAGGGCGCATCAGGTGCTGCGCTTCTTCGCCGACGAATCTGTCGGCTATTCTTATCCCGAAGCCTATGTGCAATTCTTCGGGCCGGACTATCGGCCGGAACCTTATGTCGAGGCGGCCTATCGCAAGATGCGCGCGCATAGATATTACATGACCGCGCGGCTCATCACCTTGAACGATGTCTATGCCTTCGATCCCAACGTGACGGCCGATCTGGAGGATTTCACCGACATCATCGGCCGCAATTTCAAAGAGCCCGAAGAGGGCCTCGGCTTCGATGACAGCCCATGCGCCCATATGTGGCGGACGATCATCTGGCCGAGCAAATTTTTGTGACCAGGCATAACGGCCTTTTGCTGTAACGCTGCGCAAGGCGCTGGAACCTTGGCCGCAGTCGCGGGTTTTGTCGGCAACTTGCGGCCGGGCGTGATCTTCGTCGCTCGGCGTGCAAATTGATTGGTGCTACGATGAAAGCTAAAATGAAAATGATTGCCTTTGTCTTTCTTGCAGCCTTTGCTTCGTTTGCTGTAGGCCCGCTGCGCGCCGATCCTTCTTCTTCCGTGCTCACCTATCATGGCGACTCGCTTCGCAGCGGGCATTTCATCGTCCCGGGTTTGACCTTCGATCGGGCGCGGTCGATCCATCTCGATACCAACTTCCAGGCCGAGCTGTCCGGCCATCTTTATGCGCAGCCGCTCTATTGGCAGCCGCCGGGAGCGAGCCCGCCGCTGCTCATTGCGGCGACCGAAAACAATGTCGTTTACGGGCTCGATGCGCAGACCGGCCGCACTGTCTGGAGGCGGGAACTCGGCGCGCCCGTCGCACGCTCTTCACTGCCTTGCGGCGACATCTCTCCGCTCGGCATCACCGGCACGCCGGTCATCGATCCGGCGGGCGGGACGCTTTATTTGGACGCCGCCGTTGCGCAAGCCTCGGGGCCGCATCATCTGGTCTTTGCTTTGTCACTGAAGGATGGAGCGGTCTTGCCCGGCTGGCCGGTCGATGTGGCGGCAGCGCTCGCGGGGCAAAAGCCCGCCTTCGTTGCGCGCGAGCAAAACCAGCGTGGCGGTCTGCTGATCGTCGCCGACACGCTCTATGTGCCCTTCAGCGGCCATGACGGCGATTGCGGCGCCTATCATGGCACCGTGGTGGGCATTTCGCTTTCCGGCCCGCGCAAGGTCACGCGCTGGGCGACGCGCGCCGTCGGCGGGGGCATTTGGGCGCAAGGCGGTGTCGTCTCAGATGGGGCGTCGCTCTTCGTTGCGACCGGCAATACATTCGACGCGAAGGGCTGGCAGGACGGCGAGGCGGTGATCCGTCTTCCCCTCGATCTGCAAGGTCCCGCCGGCAAGAAGGATTTCTTTGCGCCGGCCGATTGGCGCAATCTCGACGACACTGATGCGGACCTCGGCGGGACGGCGCCTCTGCCCATCGATGTCCCTGCCGGAAAAGTGCATCAGCATCTCGTTGTCGCGCTTGGCAAGGATGGCAAGGCATATCTCCTCGATCGGCGGGATCTCGGCGGCATCGGCGGAGCGCTCACAGTCGCGAAAGTCTCAATGCGCGGGATTTTTGCGGCCGCGGCCGCTTATCCTGTCGCCGGCTCGGTCTATGTCGCTTTTCCGGGAACAGGGATCGCCTGTCCCAGCGGAGACAGGCGGCGCGGACTCGTGGTGATCGGCATCCATGGCGGCAGCCCGCCGGCGCTCACCACCGCCTGGTGTGGGCAAGTTGCCGGTCTGGGGGCGCCAATTGTGACCACGACCGCTGGTCAGGCGAACCCGATCGTCTGGGATATCGGTGCCGAAGGCGACAATCGGCTGCATGCGTTCAACGGCGATACGGGCGAGGTTCTGTTCAGCGGACCGGAGCGCGAGCTTAAAGGCCTTCGCCATTTCCAGACCCTCATTGCGACGCAAGACCGTCTCTATGTCGGCGCCGACGGAACCATTTATGCGTTCGCCTTCTAGCGCTGCTGCCGCTCCTCTCCCCGCTTGCGGGGAGAGGAGACGCGCGCCCGAAACTCGCGATACCGCCTTGCGATCTCCTGCGCGATGGCCGGCGTCGCGTTGATCGGCGGATAGCGCCAGTCTTCGAGTTTTCCGCTCCAGCGCCGGATCGCGCCCAGAGCTTCGAGGCGGGCGAGATAGGCGGTGATCTTTTTATGCCCGCCGGTGGGCTCATAGACATGCACGGGCGCGCCGGTCGCGACCGCCTCGCCGACCATATTGACGCTGTCGCCGGTGACGATGATCGCATCGGCATTGGCGAGGATAGCGACGTAAGGGTTGGGACCCTTGCCCCTCCAAAGAAAAATATTTTTCGTGAGATGCTGCGGCAGCGCAGCAAGTGCTGCGGCGACGGCATCGAGCAGGGCCGGCGGCGTGCGGCGCGACGGCGTCACCATCAGCCCCTTGCCCTGCCGCACAAGGAGAAGGGCGATCCCGACAAGCGCCTTTATATCCTTGTCCTCAAAGCGATGATGCTGGCTCACGCCGCCGAGGACGAGCGCGACGCGCGGGCGCGGCAGCCGGGCGATCTGCGGATCGGGCGCCGCCCAAGCGGCCGCAAGGCGCCAAGCATGCAGCCGATGCGCCGGGGTCGCCGTCGCGAAGATGTTTTTGCCGCGCAGCCGGTCGTGCTCGGGCACGACGATGAGATCCATCGCCCGGCGGCTCCAATAGGGATCCTTGACGAAGATCGTGAAGGTCGCGCCTTTCGAGAGCCGCTTTACGGCGCGCAGATAGGGAACCGCGCACCGGCCTGCGGCAATGGCGAGAACTGGGAACGGCGGGGCGAGCGGGCTTCCCGGCTGTCGCGGCGCTTCGCACGGATCGATCGGCCCGTAGGGCATCGCCCAGGCATAGCCCTTGCGCGGCGCAATACGGCGGAGCTCGGCCGGGATGCCCAGGGCCTCGGCGATGCCGAGACATTGAATCTCGTCGCCGATCTTGCCGTCGCTGATGACCCAGCAGCGGGAGCCTTGC
>OY969936.1:0-150000 GCA_963704745.1 uncultured Alphaproteobacteria bacterium | reverse complement strand
GCTGCCCGCGGTCACGGCTGTGGAAAGCGGTCTGAGGGCATGGACGAATCACCTTCGATCCATGACTTTAGAGCCGATTCCTTCGGCGCCGCTCGCGACCCGAAATACGCCGGAGGAATCGGCTCTCCTTCCACGATTTCGGAGCATGCCCAGAAAACCAGGCTCCATTTTCCAAGAACATGTTCGCGACGCCGAAGTCGCAATGTCGTGGAGCTGTTGCATGATGGCTCCACGATGTGATTCTGTCCTGCCGGCAGTCGGTGATGCGAGTCGCGAGCGTCTCGTCCGAGGCGGTCGCCGCGGGGCTTTGCACATGGGCCGCTCGGCTGTGCGAGAGGGAATTGGGCTTGGAGTGCAGTGCTGCCGCGTTTCGGCATTCCTCCCGCGACCGGAGCATGTCCCGGAAAAGTAGGAACCGCTTTTCCGCCGTTTTAGACATCGGGTATCTGGGATGTCTTATCGAGGACATGCTTCAGGTTATTGATCTGGAGCGTATTCCAGCGATCGAATGGAACCATTCGATTGCTGGAATAGGCTCTCGGGTCGCAAAATTCGTCTCAGGGCATTGGCATGTCGATTTCGCAAATCGAGTTCGCGCAGAGTGAGAATCCCGTCGATCTGATCGAAAGGCTCGCCGTCCACAGGCAATGGTCGTTCGATCGTGACGAGGAGGATGAAATATCGATCGCGGTGACGGGCGGCTGGAGCGATTACAACATCGCCTTCACCTGGCTGCCTGAACTCGAAGCTCTGCATGTCGCCTGCGCTTTCGATCTCAAGGTGCCGCTGGCGCGCCGCAACGAATCGCTGGCCTTGATCTCGATGATCAACGAGCAGCTCTGGATCGGGCATTTCGACATCTGGCCGCAAGACGGCGTCATCATGTTTCGCCACGCGCTTCTCCTCGCCGGCGGCGCCACGCTCAATACGATGCAGTGCGAATCGGCATTGACCAATGCGGTCATCGCTTGCGAACGCTATTATCAGGCCTTTCAATTCGTGATCTGGGCCGGCAAGACAGGCCGCGAGGCGCTCGATACGGCGATGATCGAAACCAAAGGCGAAGCCTGATATGCACGCATCCGGCGGGGTGTCTTTTCCCGCCTCCCTGGTTCTCGTCGGCGCCGGCAAGATGGGCGGCGCTTTGTTGCAGGGCTGGCTCGATCGCGGCCTCGAGGCGGCACGGATCAGCGTGGTCGAGCCGGAGCCTGCACCGAAAATCCGCGCCCTCTGTGCCGAGCGCGGCGTCGCGCTCGCTCTGCCCGCCGCGCCGCCCGAGGTGCTTGTCCTCGCCGTCAAGCCGCAGATGCTGGAAGCCGCGGCCCCGGCCCTCGTGCCTTTGGCGCAAGAGGCGACGCTTGTCATTTCCATCCTCGCCGGCAAGACGATGCAAAATGTCCTCGATTGCCTGCCGCGGGCGCGCGCCATGGTGCGCGCCATGCCCAATCTGGCGGCCGCCATCGGGCATGGGATCACCGGCGCCGTCGCCAATGCCGCGGTGACGCCGGCGCAGCGCCAAAGCGCCGATGCGCTTCTCGCAGCGGTGGCAGCGGTCGAATGGCTCGCAGATGAGGCGCTGATCGACGCGCTGACCGCCGTATCCGGTTCCGGCCCCGCCTATGTCTTTTATCTCGCCGAATGTCTGGCCGAGGCTGGGCGTTCTGCCGGCCTGCCGCCGGCCACCGCGGATCGCTTGGCGCGTGCGACCGTCGAGGGCGCCGGCGCGCTTTTGGCGCGCATGACGGATCAATCGCCAGCAGAGCTGCGCGAAAGCGTCACCTCGCCAGGGGGCACGACAGGGGCGGCGCTCGATGTCCTGATGGGCGGAGACGGTCTGAAGCCGCTGATCGAAAAAGCGGTTCTCGCTGCCAAGAGACGCGCCGGGGCGTTGTCAGGCTAAGATATCGCCTTGCCGGGCGGTCGAGTTCGTCTCAGCGGGGCTTCGCATGGCACTCACAGACAGTTAGTTGAGCCGGATAAGCCGCCTTGGAATGTCGCCCTCGGAGCGGTAAGGTCAGCCCCATTCGGGGGCACGCCATCCGGGAGGCATTCATGACGCAAGACATCAATGATAGCGGACGTGATCCAGCGGCACCCGAAACGGCCGCTCCTGCGGTGAACCCGAAGGACGCCATCGTCGCCGCCTTGCTCGAGCTTGCGGGCGAGCGCAATTGGGAAGATATTTCGCTCTCCGATGTCGCGACCCGGGCGCATGTGTCGCTTTCGACCTTCCGCGAGTCGTTTCCGTCGAAGGGCGCCGTGCTCGCCGCCTTCGTGCGCAAGATCGACCGCGAAGTGCTGGACGGCCTCGGCGACGAGCTCGCCGACGAGCCGCCGAAGGAAGAACTCTTCGATGTCCTGATGCGCCGCCTCGACGTCCTCGCGCCCTATCGGCTCGGCGTCGAAGGCGTTTTCGAATGGACGGCGCGCGATCCTTTGGCTGCTGCCGCGGTCAATCGGCTCATGATCAATTCGATGCGCTTCATGCTCGAGGCGGCGGGCATCGATTCGGAAGGCCCGGTCGGCGCCTTCAAGCTGCAAGGCCTCGCCATGGCCTGGCGGCGCGTGCTCTCGACCTGGTTTTCCGACGATGATCCGGGCCTCGCCGCAACCATGGCCGCGCTCGACCGTGAATTGACGCGCGGCGGCAGGCTCGTGGCGCGCGCAGAGGATTTGAGCCGCCTGACCTCGCCGCTCATGTCGATCGCCCGCGCTCTGTTCGAACGACGGCGCGGGATGCGCAGTTCTGCGCGGGATCGCTGGGAGGAGGAGAGGGAAGAGCACCGGCGGCTGTGAGACTTGGCGCCAGCGTCCGCCGCCGTCATTGCGAGGAGCGAAGCGACGAAGCAATCCAGCTTTTATCTCTGGATTGCTTCGCTTCGCTCGCAATGACGCTCGAAAGGACTTGGCGCCGCCTCACGCCGCCTTCTGCTTCGGCTTCACCTCGGCCGAATAATCCTCGACGAAGCTGCGCGACAAGGCGCCCGGCGTGAACTTATAAGGTCCGATCTCGGAGACGGGCGTGACTTCCGCGCCGGTCCCGCAAATGAAACATTCCTGGAAGCTTGCAAGCTCGTCCGGCATGATCCGGCGCTCGACGACCTCGATGCCGCGGCGGCGTGCCAGATCGATCACCGTGCGCCGCGTGATGCCGTCGAGGAAACAATCGGCGATCGGCGTGTGGAGTGCTCCCTCGGCGACGAAGAAAATGTTGGCGCCGGTGCATTCGGCGACGCGGCCCTGCCAGTCGAGCATCATCGCGTCGGCATAGCCGCGCCGCTCGGCGCGATGTTTGGAGATGGTGCAGATCATATAGAGGCCGGCCGCCTTGGCGCAGCTCGGCGCGGTCAGCGGATCAGGCCGGCGATAGTCGGCGACGTCGAGCCTTATGCCCTTCATCTTTTCATTGACGTCGAACATGCTCGGCCACGGCCATACCGCAATGGCGACATGGATGCTCGAATTCTGGGCCGCGACCGCCATCATCTCGCTGCCGCGCCAGGCGACCGGCCGCACATAGCAATCGGAAAGACTGTTCTTGTCGACGACGAGCTGCTTCGCCGCGTCGAGCTCGGCGACGGAGAAAGGAATTTCGAAATCGAGAAGATTGGCGGAGCGTTTGAATCGCTCGGAATGTTCCGTCGATTTGAAGATCTGTCCGCCATAGGCGCGCTCGCCCTCGAAAACGCAGGAGGCGTAATGCAGGCCGTGCGACAGGACGTGAAGCTTCGCATCCCGCCAGTCCACGAGCTTGCCGTTCATCCAGATGAAGCCTTCGCGCTGGTCGAATGGCACAACGGACATCAAATCATACTCCTCTGGGATCGCCTCGAGGGAAGGCAGCATCTCGCCGGCTTTTCTGGCATGGAGCTTTGTGAGTCTCGGCTCCGCGGAGCGGCGGAGCAGCTTGAACCGGGTTGCACTCGGCACAGGAAAACGCTGGCACCTTAGCTCTGCCATGATGCGCCGGAACTCTCTTGACGGGTAGCAATCTTGCTGAAATATGTCAATATCGCTGACTTAAATCGATCCTGCCAATGACAGCTCTTGGCCTTGCGGGGCGGTCGCGACGATCCCAGCGAGCGATCCCGGAAGAGGGGCAAATGATGGATTCTGAGCCGCAAATCAAAGGCGCCGATCGGGCAGCCTCGCCTGAACGCGCTGTTGCGGCCGAAAGCGAGGCGGCCGAAACGAGAGAAACGGAACCGTTGTTCGATCTCATCGAACTCCTGTTTTTCGCCTATCGCGATTTTGTCGGCGACGCCGACCGTCTGCTCGAGGCCTATGGTTTTGGCCGCGCCCATCACAGGGTCCTGCATTTCGTCACTCGCCGGCCCGGCCTCACCATTGCCGAATTGCTCGACATATTGAAGATCACCAAGCAGAGCCTCAATCGGGTGCTCAAGGAACTTCTCGACAAGGGCTATGTCGAGGCTCGTGCCGGCCTGACCGACCGCCGCCAGCGCCAGCTCTATCCGACTGAAATCGGCGGCGCCTTGGCGCTCGACATCGCCCGGCTGCAATCGCGACGGTTCCGCCGGGTTTTTTCGGCATCCCCCGAGAATGCGCGCCCGGCTGCCATCGCCTTTCTCCTGTCGATGATCGATCCGCCGGAGCAGGAGAAGGTCGCCGCGCTCGTGGCTTCGAGCGCCCGCTTTCCTTCGCTGCTCCCCGCTTTTGGCGATGCTTCTCTGGATGGCACGTGGTGACCGAGGCCCCCGCAGCGCCGGCGCTGCCGATCCCAGCAGATGATGCGGCGCATCTCTTGATCGTCGACGACGATCGCCGTATCCGCGTCTTGCTGCAGCGCTATCTCGCCGGACAGGGCTATCGCGTCACGCTCGCCGCCAGTGCCGAAGAGGCGCTCGCCTGCCTGAAGAATTTTTCTTTCGACCTCATCGTTCTCGACGTGATGATGCCGGGCCAGAACGGCTTCGATTTCGCAGCAGCGCTGCGGGCCGAGTCCACCGATGTCGCGCAGGTTCCGATCCTGATGCTCACGGCGCGGACGGAGACGGGCGATCGGATTCTCGGTTTCGAGAGTGGCGTCGACGATTTCCTCGGCAAGCCTTTCGAGCCGCGCGAGCTCTCTTTGCGCATCGCCTCCATCCTGCGGCGAGCACAACCGCATCCGGTCCCGACGCATGTGACGCATGTCCGCTTTGGCGCCTTCAGTTTCGATCTCGGACGCGGCGAGCTGCGGCGCGGCGAGGATCTCATCAGGCTGACGGAGCGCGAGCGCGAGATGCTGCGTCTCTTGGCCGAAAGCGCCGGCGAGACGGTGACGCGCGAGGCTTTGGCCGGGCCGGGCGGCGCCGGCAATGAACGCACCGTCGATGTGCAGGTCAACCGGCTGCGCCGCAAGATCGAGCGCGATCCGGCCAATCCGCTGCATCTGCAGACGGTCCGCGGCACCGGCTATCGCCTCCTTCTCGACGGCTGACGGGAGGGCTTGCCGATGAGCCTCGCGCTTCCCGCCTATCTCGCCCAGCCGCGCTCGCTCTGGCGCAGATTCACGCGCAAGATCGCGTCAATGATGCCCAAGGGGCTTTATGCGCGCTCGCTGCTCATCGTCATCCTTCCGATGGTGATTTTGCAGACCGTCGTCACCTATGTCTTCATGGAGCGGCACTGGCAGCTCGTCACCCATCAGCTCTCGACCGCGCTGACGCAGGAGATCGCCGCCGTCATCGACATTCATAAATCCTATCCGCAGGACAAGAATGACGAGATGCTGACGCGGATCGCCATGGAGCGCATGCACATCGACATCGAATTCATGCCCAAGGGACCGCTGCCGCCGCCCTTGCCGAAGCCTTTCTTTTCGATTGTCGATGTCGCGCTCTCGAACGAGATAAGGCGGCAGATCGGCCGGCCGTTCTGGCTCGATACGGTGGGCCGCTCCAATCTCATCGAGATCCGGATTCTGCTCGATCATTCGATCCTGCGCGTGGTCGCCTATCGCAGCGCCGCCTATGCCTCGAATTCCTATATCTTCATTCTGTGGATGCTCGGCACTTCCTTTGTGCTGATCGTCATCGCCATCGGCTTCCTGCGCAATCAGATCAAGCCGATCCTGCGGCTCGCGACGGCGGCGGAAGCTTTCGGCAAGGGGCGTGACGCCGAGTTTCGGCCGCGCGGCGCGCGCGAAGTACGCCAGGCCGGCTATGCCTTCGTCGAGATGAAGCGGCGCATCGAGCGCTCGATCGAGCAGCGCACCGCCATGCTCAGCGGGGTCAGCCATGATCTGCGGACGATTCTGACGCGGTTCAAGCTCTCGCTGGCCTTGATGGGCGACGAGTCCGAGACGGAGGACATGCAGAAGGATGTCGCCGAAATGCAGCGCATGCTGGAAGCCTATCTCGCCTTCGTGCGCGGCGATGCGGGCGAGCCGGCGGCGCGGATCAATATGCGCGAATTTCTCGAAGCGCTGCGCTGCGATGCCGAGCGGCACGGCTGCGATGCGAAGGTCTTCTATGCCGGCGAGTCGTTCGTCACTGTGCGCCCAGATGCCTTCAAGCGCTGTCTCGTCAACCTCGTCGCCAATGCACAGGGCCACGCTAAGAAGATCCATATTGAGGCGGAGCGCGATCAGCGCTTTCTCACCATCCATGTCGACGACGACGGGCCGGGCATACCGGCCGAGATGCGCGACGAAGTGTTCCGTCCGTTCTTCCGCCTCGACGAGGCGCGCACGCAGGACGAGAGCAAGACCGGAACCGGCCTCGGCCTGGCGATTGCGCGCGACATCGCGCGCTCGCACGGCGGCGACATCACTTTGGCCGACAGCCCGCTCGGCGGCCTGCGGGCCAGCGTGCGCGTGCCGGTGTGAGGCCAGAGTGAGCCAAGCCGAAGCTGAGAGGAATGTCTCAGAGACGACATGGCCGACGGGAGAATGATTTAGATCAATTTAAAAATCAGTCGGTCCGACTAAGGCTGCCTGCGGTGCCATGGCTTGACCGCGAAGCGCGGGTGAGATGATGATGTGAAACGGAGAAACGATGCCGTGATGCGTATTCCGCACGAACTGCAAAATGAGTTTCCCCAAGACACGTCGCTTATCGACCGGCTGGTTCGAACCGACCGTGAGTTCGGACAACTTGCGACGCGCTATGACGAGGTAAACCGTCAGATTTATCAAATCGAGTCAGAAGAAGAGCCCACTACCGACGATGTGCTCGAACGGCTCAAGAAGCAGCGCCTCAAGCTCAAAGATGAGGTCGCTGATATTCTGGCCAAGCTCAAGCAGCGCATGTAAGCGTCCTTGCAAGGACCGCAGGCTGAGATATCACTTGCCCTGGCCGGGTGTCGAAGTCACCTAACTCCGGATAGTGGCTATCCGGATCTATGTCGACTCCGGCGGAGTCCGGCATCCTGCGTGAGTCGTCTCGGAGAATGCCATAAATGGAAACCTATCCCGTTGATATCGATGCCGAACAAGTCGTTCGGTGGGTCAAGGCGGAATATGACGCTGCGCAACCGGCTTTCAGGATCACGGTGAGGCGAAGCAGCGAAGTGGAGGAGATTCCCCTTCGGAAGGAGCTTCATCTCGGCGATGTGGAGCGCGAGGATCTGAGCGAAGTCG
The DNA here is from genome assembly GCA_963704745.1 of uncultured Alphaproteobacteria bacterium. Taxonomy (GTDB): domain Bacteria; phylum Pseudomonadota; class Alphaproteobacteria; order Rhizobiales; family Beijerinckiaceae; genus Methylovirgula. The sequence goes on along the minus strand of OY969936.1, from coordinate 142,415 downwards.
CGACCACTGCAACACTGGAAATTGCGCCGCTGCACACAAGTGAGGGCTGGCTGCTGAGTGTTGTCGTCGAAGATGAAGTCGGCCCCCGCGCCTCTGAAGGGGATACGGGTGCTGCCGGAGAACGACAGATCGACTTTGGTACCTTCTACAATGAATTCATCCGCCCAGGGCGGGGAAGCGCGAATGTGATCGCGGGGGTGGAAAATTCAGCCGCCGAAGCGCATCTGAGCGATCTCCTTAGTGCGATTGTGGAGAATCGCCACAGCCCTGGCCGCGGTTCGTCGAGATGCTAGAGCATCGGACCCAAAAGTGTGCGCGGTTTTGGGATCATCCGATGCTCTACATTTTTGAATCTAGAGCATCTTGTCCGCTTTCAATTGATTCCAATTGAAAGCGGGATGCTCTAGAGCCGATCCCGATCATGTGGATCGGTTCGCGACCCACATGATCGGGACAAATCGGCTCTACATCAAAGAAGTAGAGCATGTCCGGTATCGGAAAAGTCTGTCAACTTTTCCGGCACATGCTCTAAGGCGGAAAAGCGGCAACGGTCACTTTGGTGCCGACTCCGGCAAATCGCCGCCTGCAGTATGGGCAAAGGCATCGCGGACGCCGTAGGATCTCAGCGCTTAGGCTGCTTGTTCCCTCATCACCCGCAGATAATGCTCTGCGTGCTGATAATAGTTCTCGATTTGGATTGCATCGCCAGTCGATGCGCCGGCGCGTGCGAGCGCCATATAGCGTTCATAGTTCTTCTTGGCATCAGCAAGCCGAGCTGCGGCCGAGCTGCTCGGCTGGCGCTCTGGCGTGTTGGAACGCTCAGCAGACGGCCCGGTGTTGGGCCCCTGTCTATGTGTTTTCATATTTCTCCGTGAGCCATTTTGCATGGCTGCCCTCCGTCTGTAGTGGTGGTTGATCTGTCAATTGCGACTGCGGCGGCGGTGCCGCGCCGTGGGCCGCCCTTGGCCGTGATGCGGCTGCGCGATCGATTGCTGCCCGTTTGCGATTTCCTCAGAGCGCTTCGATCAATCAAAGCGCACTCGCTTCGCAATGGGCGGCGCTTGCCCGCCAATGATCTCGAATACGAAAATATCGACGACGCCACTTTTCTGGCCGCTCGCGGTCAAGCACTCATAATGTCTGGATAAACTTGCCCCGTCGCGCTAGGGCCTAGCTTCTCGCCATAGCCCTAGCTTCTCGCCATAGCCACAGCCGCGAGTGTTTGAAGCGTATATAGGATCGAAGCGGCGGATTATCAAGAAAGTCCCGCCGCAAGTTGGCCCGCGCATTGGGAGATTTTTGCTCCACCCGGCATAGCGCACATTTCCCGCGCGAGCATTCGGATCGACGATCAGTTCCTTGGGCGAAGAGGGCGGAGGATCGCACGCGCTGCGCGGCATCGCCTGGCGCGCATCGCGCTCGTGAAGGAGGTACGATTGATCGGCGTTCGGCTCAGCGGCCTTGTCCCCGTTGATCGGGGCTAGCGCGAGCTGACAAGCGTGTGGCCCATGTAGTCAGTCACTGTGGCGGTCAGCGCCTGAAAGCCAGTTTTCTTCGTCGAATGGATGGACGCCGTCATGCCTGAATTGCCCGATGTCGAAGGCTTCAAAGAGGTGCTTGTGAAGAATGCCCTGCGCAAGACGATCGACGGTGTCGTCGTGAGCGATGCGCGTATCCTTGGCGATCTTTCCGCTCGGAAATTCGCTGCGCGGCTGCGCGGCGCCAAGCTCACGGCGGCTCGGCGGCATGGCAAATATCTGATGGCAAGTGTCGATCGCGGCGGCTGGCTGGTCCTGCATTTCGGCATGACCGGGGCTCTCCATTTCATCCCGAAAAGCGCCGAAGAGCCGCCCTTCACGCGCGTGCGCTTCGATTTCGCCAATGATGGCTCTCTTGCTTACACCAACAAGAGAATGATTGGACGCGTGAGCCTGATCGAGGATGCGCCCGATTTCGTTGCGCAGGAAAAACTCGGGCCGGACGCGCTCGATCCGAAGTTCGATTTTCAAGCGTTCAAGACGGCTGTGACCGGCATCAAGCGTAATGCAAAATCGGTCTTGATGGATCAACAAATCATCGCTGGCATCGGCAATATTTTTTCAGACGAGATTTTATTTCAGGCGCGCATCAACCCAGCTGCACGCATGGACGAGCTTTCTGCGAGCGAGCTTGAGCGCCTGTTTCTGACCATGCGCGAAGTGCTCAAGGCGGCAATTGTCTCTGGTGCCGGTTCAGAAGAATTCATCGAGCGCATGCCCAAAGGTTCTCTGTTGCCTGAACGCAAGAAAGGCGGCCGATGCCCCCGCTGCGGATCGGCGCTGAAGATGTTCAAACTGGGCGGCCGCACCGCCTATTGCTGCCCACGCTGTCAGAATTGCTGATCGTTGCGACCGGCATGCCGTCCAGGACCGGCTGCGAAGGCTTGTGGCGTGATCACTTCTTGCCTTCACAGCTTAAGCGTAAGTGCTGGCTATTGAGGCTGATCAAATTCATCCTGACCAGCTGTTGTTAGACTTTTTCGATAATCGCCGGCGAGCACAGCCCGTCAATTATGTGACCATGTCTGAGCATGGAGAGAAATGTGGCCAATCACGCAACCTGCACTTGGACCGGCGCCTCAGGCAACAAGTACATTTATGATGTCCACATGCGCCATCCAGAGCTGACGCTTAACGAGCCGTGTAATTACATCTATGCGAAGTTGGATGAGCATAGAAGATGGATCCCGATCTTTATCGGTCACGGCGAGCTGCCGCAGCGAGCAGACGTAATCCCTGATGCCGTCGCATGTATCGATGCGAAAGGTGCCACCCACGTGCATGTGCATGTGAATGCCGATCGAGAGGACCGCTTGGCGGAAGAAAAGGACCTGCTCGAGAATTTTCCGCAAGCCTATCAGCCGGACGGGTGCAATGAGAAGAAGGCCGGCTGAATGTCAAGCGTGTCATAGCTCCGGGGAGACATAATGGCGGACTCATTTAGTCTTCATCCCGCACGATATTGGCACAGGCTTGAGGATGGTCGCATCCAATGCGACCTGTGTCCGCGCTTGTGCAAGCTGCATGAGGGCCAGCGCGCTTTCTGCTTTGTGCGGGCGCGCGAAGGCGACCAGATCGTGCTGACGACCTACGGCCGTTCAAGCGGGTTTTGCGTTGATCCGGTTGAGAAGAAGGCGCTCAATCATTTCTTGCCGGGAACACCCGTGCTGTCGTTCGGAACGAGCGGATGCAATCTAGGCTGCAAGTTCTGCCAGAACTGGGACATCAGCAAGGCGGGCGAGTATGATGTGCTCGCGGAGCGCGCGAGCCCCGAGGATATCGCCCGGAAGGCACAACAGCTCGGCTGTCCAAGCGTCGCCTATACTTATAATGATCCGACGATCTTCCACGAATATGCTATCGACACGGCGATTGCTTGCCGTGCGCTTGGCATCAAGAGCATCGCGGTGACCGCCGGTTATGTCTGCCCGGAGCCGCGGGCTGAATTTTGCCGCCATATGGATGCGGCCAACATCGACTTGAAGGGTTTTACCGAGGAGTTCTATGAGAAGATCTGCTACGCGCAGCTGCAACCAGTGCTGGATACGCTCGTCTATGTGAAGCACGAGACGCCCGTCTGGCTCGAGATCACCACTCTCCTTATTCCCGGTCTTAACGACACGGATGCGGAGCTCGAGCAGATGACGCAATGGGTCGTTGAGAACCTTGGTCCGGACGTGCCGTGGCACTTTACGGCCTTCCATCCCGATTGGCGGATGCGAGATATTGCGGCAACGCCGGCTGCAAGCTTGACTCGTGCCCGTGCCATCGCAATCAAGAACGGTGTCCGTTATGCCTTCACGGGTAATGTCCGCGATCCAATCGGCCAGGCGACCTATTGCCACAACTGCCAGGCGCTGCTGATTGGGCGCGACCAATACGAGATCACGGCCTGGCACCTCACCGCTGATGGCAAATGCGACAGATGCGGGACCCCTTGCGCCGGCATATTTGCGGCCTCGCCCGGCCGTTGGGGCGGCAATCGCATGCCAGTCTCGATGGCTGCGGCACTCGGGTAACGAGGCAGATCCGAGATGCACGAAGCGAAGATCGACTGCAAAAAATAACACGCGCCCGCTGCTGCCTTTCGCTTCACCTCCGCTTTGCCCGGACAGCCCTGCGCAAGCGGTGAGAGGAAGGCGCGGCTGCATCAGAGATCATCGAAATCCATAAATCTCAAATCGACCAGTCGCGGAATGCGTCGAAATCCGGGACGAGCCCGCGCGCGGCGAGATAGGCGAGCACTTTCGTACTCGCCTGCTCGGGCGTCTCGCTCTGCCGGCCGAGGATGAGCTCGGCCGCCTCGGGCGTTTCATAGGCCTGGTCGATGCCGGTGAAATTCTTGATCTCGCCGGCGAGCGCCTTCTTGTAGAGGCCCTTCGGATCGCGCGCGATGCAAAGCTCGCGCGGCGTATCGACGAAGATTTCGATGAATTCCCCATCCGCCAAGGTCTCGCGCACGAGCCGACGCTCGGCGCGGAAGGGCGAGATGAAGGAGCAGAGCACGATGAGGCCGGCATCGGTCATCAGTTTCGCGACTTCCCCGATACGGCGGATGTTTTCGACGCGATCGGCGGCGGCAAAGCCAAGGTCTTTGTTCAGTCCATGTCGGACATTGTCGCCGTCGAGCAGGATCGTGTGCATGCCGAAGGCGTTGAGGCGCGCCTCGACCAGATTGGCGATCGTCGATTTGCCGGCGCCGGAAAGACCGGTAAACCACAGAACACAAGGCCGGTGGTGCTTGAGCTGCACCCGCGCTTCCTTGCTGACGATGAGATCCTGAAGATGGACATTGGTCGCGCGTCGCAAGGCGAAGGCGATGAGGCCCGCCGCCACTGTCGCATTGCTGTAGCGGTCGATGAGGATGAAGGCGCCAGTGACCGGATTTTCCGCATAAGGATCGAAGGCGATCGGCCCATGCGTGGCGAGATTGCAATAGCCGACTTCGTTCAGGGCCAAAGTCTTGGCCGCATGCTGGGCGAGCGTGTCGACATCGAGCCTGTGCTTGAGCTCCGTCACCGTGACCGGCACGGTGCGGGTGCCGATCTTCATGAGATAGGGGCGGCCGGGCAAGAGCTCCCGTTCGTTCATCCAGATGAGATGGGCGCCGAACTGATCGGCGACGGCGGGGCGCGCCTGCGGCGTGGCGAGAAGATCGCCACGGCTGATGTCGACCTCATCGGCCAAGGTCAGCGTCACGGCATCGCCGGCGCCCGCGACATCGAGATCGCCGTCGGCGGTGACGATGCGGGCGATCTTCGACAATTTGCCGGAGCCGGCGACGATCACATCGTCGCCTGGCCTGATCACGCCGCTCGCGATCGTGCCGGAAAAGCCGCGAAAATCGAGATGCGGCCGGTTCACCCATTGCACCGGCATGCGGAAGGCAAGCGCCGCGCGATGATCTTCGACATCTAGCGTCTCGAGATAGGAGACGAGCGGCGCGCCATGATACCAAGGCGTCTTGGCGCTCTTTTCCGAAATATTGTCGCCGAAACGCGCCGAAAGCGGGATGGCGGCCAAGGTCGCGAATTTGAACGGCGCCGCGAAAGCTTCGAAACTCTTCACGATCGCGTCGAACACCCGTTCGTCGTAATCGACGAGGTCGATCTTGTTGACGGCGAGCACGACATGTTTGATGCCGAGCAGCCAGACGATCGCGGCATGCCGATGCGTCTGGGTGAGCAGGCCTTTGCGCGCATCGACGAGCAATATGGCGAGATCCGAATTGGAGGCGCCGGTCGCCATATTGCGCGTATATTGCTCATGGCCCGGCGTATCGGCGACGATGAAGGCGCGGTTTCGCGTCGAGAAATAACGATAGGCGACGTCGATGGTGATGCCCTGCTCGCGCTCGGCTTCGAGCCCATCGACGAGAAGGGCGAAATCGATCTCGGCGCCGACGGTGCCGTGTTTTTGCGAATCGCGTTCGAGCGCCGCGAGCTGATCGTCGAAGATCAGTTGCTGCTCATAGAGCAGCCGCCCGATCAGTGTGGACTTGCCGTCGTCGACCGAGCCGCAGGTGAGAAAACGCAAAGTCGCGCGTGCCGGCGCCTCGGTCCGCACGGCCGGCGCCCTCTCCAGCAAATCCTCGATCTCGACCGCCTTGTCCATCAGAAATAGCCCTCGCGCTTCTTCTTCTCCATCGAGCCGGATTCGTCGTGATCGATCAGCCGTCCCTGCCGTTCCGAGGTGGTGGAGGCGCGCATTTCGGCGATGATGTCGGCGAGCGTGTCGGCGTCGGAGCGGATCGCACCTGAAAGCGGATAGCAGCCCAGAGTCCGGAAGCGGACCCTTTCGAGCCGCGGCGCCTCGCCGGGCGCGAGTGGCAGGCGTTCGTCATCGACCATGATCAGCGTACCATTGCGCTCGACGACCGGCCGCTCCTTGGCGAAATAGAGCGGCACGACGGGAATGTTTTCCGCCGCGATATAATCCCAGACGTCGAGCTCCGTCCAATTGGAGAGGGGGAAGACCCGCATCGATTCACCCTTGGCAATCCGCGTATTGAAGAGCCGCCAGAGTTCGGGGCGCTGGTTGCGCGGGTCCCAGACATGGCTTGCCGAGCGATGGGAGAAAATCCGCTCCTTGGCGCGGCTCTTTTCTTCATCGCGGCGGGCGCCGCCGAAGGCCGCATCGAAGCCATATTTGTCGAGCGCTTGCCGCAGCCCTTCCGTCTTCATCACTTGCGTATGCAGCGCCGAACCGGAAGCGATCGGCGAGATGCCGCGGGCGACGCCTTCCTGATTGATGTGGACGAGAAGCTCGAGTCCGAGACGCGCCGCCGTCGCGTCGCGAAAGCGGATCATCTCCTTGAATTTCCATGTCGTGTCGACATGCAGCAAGGGAAAAGGCAGCTTCGAAGGAAAGAACGCCTTTTGCGCCACATGCAGCATCACGCTCGAATCCTTGCCGATCGAATAGAGCATAACCGGTCGTTCGAATTCTGCCGCCACTTCGCGGATGATGCTGATCGCTTCGGCTTCGAGCCGGCGCAGATGCGGCGATAGGCTGTTATCCACTAATTAATCTCGTATATTCTAACATTTCACGTCTGTTGCGGCTAGTTAGCCCCTAGCGTCCGGCTCTGCAACCTAAAAGCCGTCATGGCGCAGCACCTTAGAGCCTCCCGCTTTCAAGTGATTTCACTTGAAAGCGGGTAAGATGCTCGCGATTCATAGATGTAGAGCATCGGATTATCCCAAAACCGCGTGCACTTTTGGGTCCGATGCTCTAGGCGCCGCGCAGGAGAGAAGGAATCGATCGGGCGTCACGGCGGGTCAAGCCCGGCCATGACGGCTGTGGGACGCCGGTCGTCGGATGCACTTAATATCGGGCAATATTGCGCGTCGCCTTAGAGTCGCAGCGTTACAGCGCTCGGCTTCAGCTGCAGCGGCAGGCCCGCGGTGACGAGCACGACCGTGTCGCAGGCCGAAGCCAGCATCTGGTTCAGCCGGCCCTGCGCATCGCGGAAGGCGCGGCCGAGTTCATTGTCGGGCACGATCCCGAAGCCGACTTCATTCGAAACGAAAATCGCCGGTCCGGCAAGGGAAGCCAGGCTCCGCGTCAGAGCGTCGCAACAGGTCTCCACATCATAGGAGCCGAGCATGAGATTGCTGAGCCAGAGCGTCAGGCAATCGACGACGATCACTTTCCCCGGCGCGGCCTCGCGGGAGAGGGCGCCGGCCACATTGATCTTCTCTTCGACCAGGCGCCAATGGCTTGCGCGATCGGCTCGGTGTTTGGCGATCCGCTCCGCCATTTCGGCATCCCCTGCGGTGGCGGTCGCGATCAGCATCGGCGCTTTGCCGGAGGCTTCCGCGAGCTTTTGTGCATAGCGGCTCTTGCCGGAACGGGCGCCACCGAGGACGAGAAGGTTTTTGACCGCACTCGGCGCGGCGGATTCATCATTCATGACGGCGGCCCCGGCGGGTGCGATGATGATCGTATCACGCATGACATGGCCCATTTCTGCTTGCGGCCCGAAACGAGACACTGAAAAATAGTCTCACTCAGCATAGAGCATGTCCCGGAAAAGTTGACAGACTTTTCCGATATTTTAGACATCGGGTATACCCGACGTCTCATGACGGACATGCTCCATTTCTTTGATGTAGAGCCGATTTGTTCCGATCATGTGGATCGCAATTCAAGCACATCGGATATATCCGATGTGCCAAAGAGCCCGATTCCACATGATCGGAATCGGCTCTAGCGGGACAACATCGTATCAATAGCGGGCGGTCGAGAGTTTGAAGCCTAGTTTCGACCGTTCCATTAACTTTTAAAAGATATGTTCCGGCAAATAATTCTGAAGATCGGGGCGATACAATGTGAGCGAAGTCCCACGCCCGTCTGCCAATCGATCGTGCTCGAGAGAAGTCCGATGAATGAGCGACCGACGCATCGCTACAAGATTTGGCAGTTCACCGGGAATGGGCCGGGGGAGCGGGAAAAGCCGGAACCGGCGCCGTCAATCCAAATCGAAAATCTCGTGGCTTTGATGGCACTTTATGACTTTCGACCTCTGATCGAGGTGGAATTGCAGGGCACTTGTCGCATTCCCAACGGCGGCTCCACGAAATGCAGGACGACATCGATCAGTTCGGAAGCCGTCAACCTCGTCTATGACGTGCAAACCGGCGGCCCTGCGACCAAGCGATCGGATGAAATACGAGCCGGATCGGCCGTGCATCTCGACCTCGATCAGATCGGCCCTTTGCATGGCGTCGTCGCCTCAAAAAAACGGGAAGGGCTTCGGGTTGCCGTCGATGACGAATGCAAGCCTATGCTGCGCACCAAGCTCTCTCGTATGGTCGCCACCCACGCCGTCAGCCTTGACGACGCTTCCGGGGTCGTGAAATCGAGCCTCACGAGGATCGAACCGAACATCAGAAGCTGCAGCTTCATCGACCACACGGGGACGTTGAGGCGGGGCGTAGTCGTCAACGTTTCGCAGGTCGATGCCCTGATCAAAGCGCGGATCGTTCCGCCGCTCAAAAGCCGCATCACCTTCCGCGGCGCGCATCGGCATTTGGCGGAGGTAACGCGCACTTTCGAAATAGGATTTGCGGTAAAATTCTGTAGCCAAATTTCCCCGGAGGAATTTTCCGCCGGCATCAAATTTTCAGACGAGTAGACTTTTGGCGCGATGCGCGACCGGCACGAGCCTCCGCTCCCGGCCGCAGCAGAAATTCACATTGAGGCGCTTTCCCGTGCCCATCGCCTCTTGACAAGCTGCGCCTTCGCTCGCGACACCAGCGCAGCGTCCTTTCCTGCGAAGATTCGCGTAATGAGAGCCTTCCCGATTCCGCTAGTCATGATTCTGTTCGCGCTCGCCTTTTCCGGCGCCGGCCAGCCGATGGCGGCCGAGCGCGTCGTCAATGTCTATAATTGGAGCGATTATATCGCCCCGAAAGTGCTGGAGGACTTCACCAAGGAGACCGGCATCAAAATCGTCTATGACACTTATGATTCCAACGCGGCTTTGGAGACGAAGCTGCTCGCCGGCCATTCCGGCTATGACGTCGTCGTGCCGTCGGGCATGTTTCTCGAAAGGGAGATCGCCGCCGGTCTCTTTCAGAAGCTCGACAAGAGCAAATTGCCGCATTTAAGCGGCCTTTGGCCCGAAGTGATGGCCCGTCTTGCCGTCCATGATCCCGGCAATCGCTATGCCGTCGACTATATGTGGTTCACCACCGGCCTCGCCTTCAATGTCGAGAAGGCGCGCGAGCGTCTCGGCAATATGGCGCTCGATTCATGGGACATAATCTTCAAGCCGGAGCTGTTAAAAAAATTCGCCGATTGCGGGATCGATGTGCTCGACAGCCCGGAAGATCTCTTCCCCATCGCCCTGAACTATCTGAAGCTCGATCCGAATTCGGAGCGCTTTCCCGATCTGCGCCGCGCCGCCCTGCTGCTTGCGAGCCTGCGCCGCTATGTGCGGAAATTCAACTCCTCCGACTATATCAGCGCGCTGGCCAATGGCGACATCTGCCTCGCCGTCGCCTGGTCGGGCGATGCCGATCAGGCCCGCAGCCGCGCGCATGAGGCCGATAATGGGATCGACATCGGCTATGTGATTCCGAAGCAAGGCACGCTGATGTCGCTCGACGCGCTCGTCATCCCCAAGGATGCGCCGCATGTCGAAGAGGCCTATGCCTTCATCGATTTTCTGCTGCGGCCGGAGATTGCTGCGCGCAACACCGATGCGACCCATTTCGCCAATGGCGTCATCGCCTCGAAGCCCTTCGTGGCGCCGGATATTCTCAACGATAAAGCGATCTATCCCGACACTGAGACGATGCAGCGGCTGTTCACCGTCACGAGCTATGATCAGACGGTGCAGAAATATGTGAAGCGGGAATGGATGTGGGTGAAGACGGGGAAGTGACAAGTTTCGGCACCTTCTCCCGCAAGCGGGACAAGGGTCGCGCCGCTTACCTAAACCGAAACGGGACGAAATCGCGCCGTTCGGGATCGACGATGAGCGTGCGGTCGATCGGCGGCGCGCCGCGCTGCAGGCAATCGCTGCGTTCGCACAGCCGGCAATTGACGCCGATCTGGGTGACGGGGGCGTTGCGCAAATCGAGCCCGTCGGCATAGACGACGTCCTGCGCATAGGCGATCTCGCAGCCGATTCCGAGCGCATAATGGCGCGCCGGCGCCAAATGGCTGCTGATCGCTTTGCCGGCCTGGCGGGCGACGCAAATATAGCGGATGCCGTCGGGCATTTCCGCGATCTGCACCGAAGTGCGATCGCCGATCTCGAAAGCCTCATGGACATTCCACAAGGGGCATGTGCCGCCGAAACGGGCGAACGGGAAGCGTGTCGAGGAATGCCGCTTGATGATATTGCCGGCGCGGTCGATGCGGACGAAATAAAACGGCACGCCGCGGGCATTCGGCCGCTGCAAGGTCGACATCCGGTGACCGACCTGCTCGAAGCTGGTGCCGAACATATTGGCGAGCCGCTCGGCGTCATAGCGCATCGCCCGCGCCGCGGCGAGGAAGCGCTCGTAGGGCATCAAGAGCGCCGCAGCGAAATAATTGGCAAGCCCGATCCTGGTGATCGTCGCCGCGCTGCTCGACTTGAAGGCGGCGCCAGCGACGATCGATTCGATCTCTTCTTCCTGCTCGAGAAGGCCGATCTGATAGGCGATCAGAAAGCCGCGGGTCGCGGGATCGAGCCCCTCGCGCAGCCAAAGAACGCGGCCGATCCGGTCGAAGCGGCGCATGAAACGCGACGCCGGCTCGACCCGCTCGGTTTCGACCCGCACGGAATGTTTGTCGAGAAGATAGTCGGCCAGCCGTGCGCCCGGCGCGTTTTGCGCGATGACGATCTCTTCGGCGCGCGCTTCGGCGGCACGATCGAGCCCGTCGAAATAATTGGCGCGGTAATGGAAGAAATCGCGCACTTCCTCATAAGGCAAGAGCACCGCCGGCTCCTGCTCGGAGCCGACGCGGCCGGTCGACACCGCCTCGTTCAAGAGCTGCGTGCGCTCGTTGATGCGGCGAAACGACAGGTGCAGGCTCAAAAAGGCATGCGCGAACCACGGCATATTGGCGGCGACCGCTTTCAGATCCTGACTGTTGGGGGTGACGCTGGCGAAGATCGGATCGGCCAGCGCCTCCTTCAGATCATGCAGCAGATGCTCCGTATCTTCCCGGGCGAATTCGGCGAGGTCTATCGAGAAGGCCTGCGCCAGAGCGAGCAGGACCGGCGCGGTGACGGGGCGCTGATTGTTTTCGATCTGATTGAGATAGCTTGCCGAGATCGCCAGCCTTTCGGCAAAGGAGGCCTGCGTCAGGCTTTGGCTCTCGCGCAGCCTGCGAATTTGCGTTCCGGCAAAGAATTTTTGGCGCATCGGCTTTTGTAACATTGCAATTGCGATATGCAAACAATTCGCAAACGGTCCCTTTTCCGCGAGATTCACAAAGCAGATTTCGTTACTCCTTTGCCGACAATGATATTCGGTCGGGAAAGGACCAGTGAGATGAACCATGTGACGCCCGCGCTGAAGCTGCAAGCCCAGCGGGAGGCCGCCCCCCTTCGCCACATGATCGTCATCGTTCATGCTGTGCCCTTGATGCGGCTCGGCCTGGTCGAGGCGCTGCGCGGGTCGCCCTCGTTCCCGAAAAGCAAAGTCCTTGCATTTGCAAATTTGAGCGAAGCGGAGGAGCTGCTGGCTTCGGCCGGGCCGGGAGACGTCATCATTCTAGACACCAGCGCCTGGGCGGCGCTCGAAGGCCCTGGCGGTGCGCCGCAGCTCCAGGCGCTCAAGGCCCGCGGCGCCACCGTCGGGCTCTTGGCTTCGGCCGGGCGCGATACGGCGAAGCTGTTGTCAGGCCGCGGCATTGCCGGCCTGCTCGCGCCCGACGCGGAAGCGGAGATGGTCGTCGCTCTGGCGGAAGATCTCGCCGCCGGCCGCAGCCATTTTCCCGAGACCGAACTGCAGCCCGGCGTGCCCGCCCGCCTGTCGCGCCTGTCGAGCCGCCAGTTCGAGATTCTCGAACTCATGACCCGCGGTCTTCTCAATAAGCAGATCGCTTGGGAGCTCGGGCTCACCGAAGGCACGGTCAAGAGCCATGTCTCCGCTATTCTCGACAAGCTCGGCTGCAACCGCCGCACCCAGGCAATCACCGCCTTCATGCAATGTTTCGGCGCCGGCCAGGGTCGCGCCGCCGTGGCCTAGGCCCGATCTTTTCGCGCGGCAAAGCGCAACGTGCGAGCCCGACAAGCGCCAAAAAGAAAGCCGCGGCGCAGCCGAGAAAAGAGCAAGGACATGAGCAAGGGTTTGAGCGCGCCGGCTTCGTGGATCGCGTCGCACATTGCGCCTGTTCACCGAGATGTCGCCGACCTCGAGGCCTGTGTGCCGGGGTTTCTTCTCAGGCGCTATTTCGAGCGGGTCGAGGGCGGCCAGATCGAGCATGATCCGGCGCAGGAGCATATGCTGCAGGCCCTCGACCGCTTGAGCGTGGAGCTTGCTTCCTATCGTCCGACCCGCAAGCCTCCGGCGCTCGGCTGGCTGCTCGGGACGCGTGCGAGTGCCGTGCCGCCACAGGGCATTTACATCTGGGGCTCGGTCGGGCGCGGCAAGACCATGCTGATGGATCTCTTCTTCGAGGCGACGCGCCTGCCGCGCAAGCGAAGGCTGCATTTCCATGCCTTCATCGCCGATGTCCATGCCCGCATCTTCGCCATTCGCCAGCAGATGAAGAAAGGTCTCGCGACGGGCGACGATCCCATCGATCCGGTCGCCGAAGCGATCGCGGATGAATGCTGGCTGATCTGTCTCGACGAATTCAGCGTGACCGACATTGCCGATGCGATGATTCTCGGCCGGCTGTTCAAACATCTCTTCCAGCGCGGAGTCGTGGTCGTCGCGACGTCCAATGTCGAGCCGGAGGCGCTTTACAAGGACGGGCTCAACCGCGCGCTGTTTCTGCCCTTCATCGATCTGCTGCGGGAAAAAATGCAGGTTCTGCAGCTCGCCGCGCGGACGGACTTTCGGCTCGAGAAACTCATCGGCGAGACCGTCTATCATGTGCCTGCCGATTTCAAGGCGCATGCGGCGCTGACGAGCGCTTTCGCTGCTTTGACCGGGGTGGCGGAAGCCCCGTCGATGACGCTTGATGTGCTCGGCCGCAGGGTCGTCGTGCCGCAGGCCAAGGCCCATGTCGCGCGGTTCGGCTTCAAGGAGCTTTGCGTGGCGCCGCTCGGGCCACGCGATTTTCTGGCGATCGCCGAAAATTTCCATACGCTTCTCGTCGACGCCATTCCGGTCATTCGCGCCGACGAACCGGATGTGGCGAAGCGATTCATTCTCTTGATCGACGCGCTCTATGATCAGCACGTCAAGCTCATCGCTTCGGCGGCGGCCGAGCCGGGCGAGCTCTATCTTGGCAAGAGCGGCCGCGAAGCCTTCGAGTTCGCGCGCTCGGCCTCGCGTCTCATAGAGATGCGCTCGGCGGCCTATCTCGGCCTGCCGCACGGCTCGATCGCTTCGGTCGGCTCGGGCGCGACCACCGGCCTCGTCGAGACCTGAACGCGCCATGGCGCTGCGCATCCTTGAACGACGCCGCCGTGCCCTGGGCCATCAATCAGCCGCGGCTAGAACTGGAAGAGCGGGCCGCGAGCGTCGTGGATCTGCTGCGGCTTGTCCTGGCCACGGGTCACCCTGAGTCTTAAAATTCAAGGTCTTCAATTTCTGCGCCGCCATCTCCGCCCAACTTCCGCCCTTTGTCGAGAGCATCGGACCCAAAAGTGGATACCGGTTTTGGGATAATCCGATGCTCTACTTTTTTGAATTTAGAGCATCTTATCCGCTTTCAAATGATTCCATTTGAAAGCGGGATGCTCTATTCCCTTGATGTAGAGCCGATTTGTCGCGATCACGTGGATCGTAATTCAAGCACATCGGATATATCCGATGTGCCAAAGAGGCCGATTCCACATGATCGGGATCGGCTCTAAGGCATCCGATGCCGTTCACCCTTGCATAAGCCCCCCGACTTCGGCAGAACCAGTGCCGGCCAGGTCAATCGGCGGCACCGCCGCAATCAGGACTGCACAAATGGCACGTCACAAGATCGGACTGATCGGCGCCGGCCAGATCGGCGGAACGCTCGCGCATCTCGCCGGATTGAAGGGCCTGGGCGATATCGTCCTGTTCGACATCGCCGAGGGCACCCCGCAGGGCAAGGCGCTGGACCTCGCCGAGGCCGGGGCGCTGCATGGCTTTCATTCCCGTCTCGCCGGCAGCAATGATTATGCGGCGCTCGCCGGCGCCGATGTGGTGATCGTCACCGCCGGCGTGCCGCGCAAGCCCGGCATGAGCCGCGATGATCTGCTCGACATTAACCTCAAGGTGATGGAGGCGGTCGGCAAGGGCATCAAGCAATATGCGGCCGACGCCTTCGTCATCTGCATCACCAACCCGCTCGATGCCATGGTCTGGGCGCTGCAGCGGGCCACCGGCCTGCCGCCCAACAAGGTCGTCGGCATGGCCGGCGTCCTCGATTCCGCCCGCTTGTCTTATTTTCTCGCCCAGGAATTCAATGTCTCGGTCGAAGATGTGAGCGCCTTCGTCCTCGGCGGCCATGGCGATGAGATGGTTCCCATGCTCCGCTATTCGACGGTCGCCGGCATCCCGCTGCCGGATCTCGTCAAAATGGGCTGGACGACGCAGCAGCGGCTCGATGCCATCGTCGAACGGACGCGCAAGGCGGGTGGCGAAATCATCAATCTTTTAAAGACCGGTTCGGCCTTTTACGCGCCCGCGGCCTCGGCGATCGCCATGGCGGAATCCTATCTCAAGGACAAGCGCCGGGTTCTGCCCTGCGCCGCGCGGCTCGATGGCCAATATGGCGTCAAAGGTCTTTATGTGGGGGTTCCCGTCGTGCTCGGCGCCAATGGTGTCGAAAAAATCGTCGAGGTCGCCCTCGATCCGGACGAGAAACGTATGTTCGACAGATCCGTCGCGTCGGTGCAGAGCCTCGTCGAGGCGTGCAAAACCGTCAACCCGGCTCTTGCGAAGTGAAGGAAGAGCGGCAGGACACCGCCGCGGGCCGAGGGGCCGGTACTGAGAGACACACATGAATATCCATGAATATCAGGCCAAAGCGATCCTCAAGGAATTCGGGGTCGCGGTCTCGCCCGGCGTTCCGATTGCCGAATTGGCCGAAGCTTATGCAGCGATCGCGCAATTCGAAAGCTCCGTCTATGTCGTGAAATCGCAAATTCATGCGGGCGGGCGCGGCAAGGGCAGCTTCAAGGAGGCGGCGGCGGGGGCGGGCTCCGGCGTGCGGCTGGCGCGTTCGGCCGAAGAGGTCGTGGCGCATGCCGAGCAAATGCTCGGCAAGACCTTGGTCACAGTGCAGACCGGGCTCGCCGGGCGCAAGGTCAACCGGCTCTATATCGAAGCGGGCTCGGCGATCGACAAGGAATTCTATCTTTCCATCCTCGTCGATCGAGGAACCGGCCGCGTCGCTTTCGTCGTCTCGACCGAGGGCGGTGTCGAGATCGAGGAGGTGGCGCATAAGAGCCCGGAAAAGATCGTCACCTTCTCGGTCGATCCGGCGACCGGCATCATGCCGCATCATGGCCGCAGGCTCGCCAAGGCCTTAGGGCTGACAGGCGATCTCGCCAGGCAGGCGGAAAGGCTCACGGCGCAACTCTACGCCGCCTTCCTCGCCAAGGACATGGCGATGCTCGAGATCAATCCCTTGATCCTCTCGAAGGACGGGCATTTGCGCTGCCTCGACGCGAAGGTGACTTTCGATGCCAATGCGCTCTTCAAACATCCCGAGATCGTCGCGCTGCGCGACGAGGCGGAAGAAGATGAAAAGGAGATCGAGGCCTCGAAACATGATCTCTCCTATATCGCGCTCGACGGCAACATCGGCTGCATGGTGAATGGCGCCGGCCTCGCCATGGCGACGATGGACATCATCAAACTCTATGGCGGCGAGCCGGCGAATTTCCTCGATGTCGGCGGCGGCGCGACCAAGGAGAAAGTCGCGGCGGCGTTCAAGATCATCACCGCCGACAAGAATGTAAAAGGCATTCTCGTCAACATCTTCGGCGGCATCATGAAATGCGACGTGATCGCCGAGGGCGTCATCGCGGCGGTCAAGGAGGTCGGCCTCGAGGTGCCGCTCGTGGTGCGGCTCGAAGGCACCAATGTCGATCTCGGCAAGAAGATCATCGCCGCGTCGGGCCTCGACGTCATCGCCGCCGACGATCTCGACGATGCCGCGCAGAAGATCGTTGCCGCAGTGAAGAAAGGCTGAGCGGCATGGCGATCCTCATCGACAAAGACACCAAGGTCATCTGCCAGGGCTTCACCGGCAAGAACGGCACTTTCCATTCCGAGCAGGCAATCGCCTATGGCACGCAGATGGTCGGCGGCGTCTCGCCCGGCAAGGGCGGGGCGATGCATCTCGGCCTGCCGGTCTTCGACACGGTGCGCGAGGCGCGCGAGGCCACCGGCGCAAAAGCCAGCGTCGTCTATGTGCCGCCGCCCGGCGCGGCCGATGCGATCTGCGAGGCGATCGATGCCGAGATCGCGCTGATCGTCTGCATCACCGAGGGCATTCCCGTGCTCGACATGGTGCGGGTGAAGCGGGCCTTGTCGGGTTCGAAATCCCGCCTCATCGGGCCGAATTGCCCGGGCGTGGTGACGGCAGGCCAATGCAAGATCGGCATCATGCCGGCGAACATCTTCACGCCCGGTACGGTCGGCATCGTCTCGCGCTCGGGCACGCTGACTTATGAGGCGGTGTTCCAGACGAGCCGCGCCGGGCTCGGCCAGACGACGGCGGTCGGCATCGGCGGCGATCCGGTGAAGGGCACGGAATTCATCGACGTGCTGGAGCTGTTTCTTTCCGATCCCGCGACGCAGTCGATGATCATGATCGGCGAGATCGGCGGCGGCGCCGAGGAAGAGGCGGCACAGTTTCTGCGCGACGAGGCCAAGCGCGGCCGCAAGAAGCCGGTGGTCGGCTTTATCGCCGGCCGCACCGCGCCACCGGGCCGAAGGATGGGCCATGCCGGCGCCATTATCGCCGGCGGCCAAGGCGGCGCCGAAGAAAAGATCGCCGCCATGGAGGCGGCGGGCATCAAAGTCTCGCCCTCGCCTGCCCGCCTCGGCAAAACCCTCGTCGAACTGCTCAACGGGTGAGAGGCGGATAGGGGCGCAGATTGTGCATGAGCGGAGGCGAAGCTGACGCAAGCCTTTTCGGACGAACAGGCTTCGCCTGAAAATACCCACCTTCGATGCTTAAATGATCGACTGATTGGAGCCGATTTCGACGGCAGGAGCGCTCTCACAGGAAGCGGTTTCCAGATCGACCGCTTTCAGATGGCGCGCGCAGGCAAGATCCAGGCGCTGCGTACGGACGGGACATTGGCTCGATATGACATGAGGAGAGCGTGTCGCTATCGGAAAGCTCCGTCGACTTTTCCGCGACAGGCTCGAACCTCATGCGAGCGGAAGCTCGGAGGACGATGATGGCACGCCAGGATGCGAATAACGGAGCCAATGGTTCGGGCACGATGGCCTCGCGCTCGGCCGCGAATAATGCCTTTGAGACGACCTCCTTTCTCTATGGCGGCAATGCCCATTATGTCGAACAGCTCTATGGCCGCTATTTGCAGGATCCGGCCGCGGTCGATGCCGAATGGCGCGATTTCTTCGCCGGCTTGAATGACGACCCTGCGGTGATTGAAAAAAATACCCGGGGTCCGGCGTGGAAGCCGGCACATCGGCCGGTTGTCGCCGATGGCGAACTCGTCGCGGCCCTCGACGGCGATTGGAGCGCTCTCGAAAAGACCGTCGGCGACAGGCTGAAAGCCAAGGCGGCGGAAAAAGGCAGCGCCATCTCCGCCGCGGATCTGCAGCGCGCGACGCGGGATTCGGTGCGCGCGATCATGATGATCCGCGCCTATCGCATGCGCGGCCATCTGCACGCCAATCTCGATCCGCTCGGCCTCGAGCCGCCGAAGGATCACGAAGAGCTGCATCCGTCCAATTACGGATTTACCGAAGCCGATTACGATCGCAAGATCTTCATCGACAGGGTTCTCGGCCTCGAATTCGCGACCATCCGCGAGATGCTGTCGATCCTGCGCCGCACCTACTGCGGCAGCATCGGCTTCGAATTCATGCATATCTCCGACCCGAGCGAAAAATCCTGGTTCCAGGCGCGCATCGAAGGGCCGGGCAAGGAGATCAGCTTCACCCGCGAAGGCAAGCGCGCGATTCTGAACAAGCTCGTCGAGACGGAAGGCTTCGAGAAATTCCTCGATCTGCGCTACACCGGCACCAAGCGCTTCGGCCTCGACGGCGGTGAATCCATGGTGCCGGCGCTCGAACAGATCATCAAGCGCGGCGGCGCCTTGGGCGTGAAAGAGATCGTGCTCGGCATGGCGCATCGCGGCCGGCTCAATGTGCTGTCCCAGGTGATGGGCAAGCCGCATCGCGCGATCTTCCATGAATTCAAGGGCGGCTCCTTCACGCCGGATGATGTCGAAGGCTCCGGCGACGTCAAATATCATCTCGGCGCCTCGTCGGACCGCGACTTCGACAATAATCAGGTGCATCTCTCGCTCACCGCCAATCCGTCGCATCTCGAGATCGTCGATCCGGTCGTGCTCGGCAAGGTGCGCGCCAAGCAAGACCAGAAGAACGACATCGTCGAGCGGGCGCAGGTTCTGCCGCTCTTGATCCATGGCGACGCGGCCTTCGCCGGCCAGGGCGTCATCGCCGAATGTTTCGCCCTCTCCGGCCTCAAGGGCCATCGCACCGGCGGCTCGATCCATTTCATCATCAATAATCAGATCGGCTTCACCACCTATCCGCGTTATTCGCGTTCCTCGCCCTATCCGTCCGACACGGCGAAGATGATCGAGGCGCCGATCATCCATGTGAACGGCGATGATCCGGAGGCCGTCGTCTATGCGGCGAAGATCGCCGTCGAGTTCCGGCAGATGTTCCATAAGCCGGTCGTCATCGACATGTTCTGCTATCGTCGCTTCGGCCATAATGAGGGCGACGAGCCGGCCTTCACCCAGCCGCTGATGTATAAGAAGATCAAGGCGCATCGGACGACGCTCGAGATCTACAAGGAGAGGCTGATCCTTGAAGGCGTCGTCACCGCCGGCGAAGTCGAAAAGCTGGCGGGCGATTGGCGGGCCCGGCTCGATGCGGAATTTGAGGCGAGCCTTTCCTATAGGCCGAACAAGGCCGATTGGCTCGATGGCCGCTGGGCCGGCTTGCGGCCGGCCGATGGCGCCGATGATGCGCGGCGCGGCCGCACCGGCGTCGATATCGCAAAGCTCAGCGCCCTCGGCACCCGGCTTGCCACTGTGCCAGAAGGCTTCCATCTGCATCGCACCATTCAGCGCTTCCTCGACAATCGCCGGACGATGATCTTGTCGGGCGAGGGGATCGATTGGGCGATGGCCGAGGCGCTGGCCTTCGCGAGCCTCATCGATGAAGGCCATTCCGTCCGGCTCTCCGGCCAGGACAGCGAGCGCGGCACCTTCTCGCAGCGCCATAGCGTGCTGATCGATCAGGAGACGGAAGCGCGCTATGTGCCGCTCAATCACATCAATGACGGCCAGGCGCGCTATGAAGTCATCAATTCGATGCTGTCGGAGGAGGCGGTGCTGGGCTTCGAATATGGCTATTCGCTCGCCGAGCCCAATGCGCTCGTTGTCTGGGAGGCGCAATTCGGCGATTTCGCCAATGGCGCGCAGGTCATCTTCGACCAGTTCATCTCTTCGGGCGAGCGCAAATGGCTGCGCATGTCGGGCCTCGTCTGCCTGCTGCCGCACGGCTACGAGGGCCAGGGGCCGGAACATTCCTCGGCCAGGCTCGAACGCTATCTGCAGCTCTGCGCCGAGGACAATATGCAGGTCGCCAATTGCACGACGCCGGCGAATTATTTCCACATATTGCGGCGGCAGTTGAAGCGCGACATCCGCAAGCCGCTCATCCTGATGGCGCCGAAATCGCTGCTGCGCCACAAGCGCGTCGTCTCGAAGCTCGCCGAAATGGGGATCGACACGACCTTCCACCGCATTCTCCATGATGATGCGGCAGCCGCAGCCGGCGACATGGTCAAGCTCGTCAAGGACGACAGGATCCGCCGCGTGATCCTCTGTTCCGGCAAGGTTTATTACGATCTCCTCGAGGAGCGCGAGAAGCGCCGCAGCGACGACATCTATCTTCTGCGCGTCGAGCAGCTCTATCCCTTCCCGCTGAAGGCGCTGGTGACGGCCCTGTCGCGGTTCAAGAAGGCCGATATGGTCTGGTGCCAGGAAGAGCCGAAGAACATGGGCGCGTGGAGCTTCGCCGAACCCTATCTCGAATGGGTCCTCGGCCAGATCGGCAGCAAGGCCAAACGCGCGCGCTATGTCGGTCGGCCGGCCTCGGCGGCGACGGCGAGCGGCGTGATGCCGAAACATTTGGCGCAGCTGAAGGCCTTTCTCGATGAAGCCTTCGGCGTCTGACAGAGAGGTTTGCGCGCGGACGATTCTTTTTCGTCAAAGCGGAACGCCCGAGGGGAATTCTCATGACGGTTGAAATTCGCGTCCCCGCGCTCGGTGAATCGGTGAGCCAGGCGACGATCGGGCGGTGGTTCAAAAAACCCGGCGATGCCGTCGCGATGGACGAGCCGATCGTCGAGCTCGAGACGGATAAGGTTACGCTCGAAGTCAATGCCCCGGCCGCGGGCGTGCTCGCCGAGATCACCGCCAAGGACGGCGAGACGGTCGCCTCCGGCGCCTTGCTCGGCGCGATCAACGAAGGCGCGGCGCCGGCGCCGCCGCCGAATGCTTCGGCTGCCGCAGCCGCCGCGTCGGAAAAATCGATGGCGCGGCCGCCTTCGCCGGCGGCCGCCAAGATCGCCGCCGATCAAGGGCTCGACACCGCCACGATCGCCGGCTCCGGCAAAGCGGGCCAGGTGCTGAAAGGCGATGTCTTGGCCTTTGTCGCGGGACAGCCTGCACCAACGCCGTCCGCACCGCCGCCGTCAGCCCCCGCATCGCCGCCCGTCCAGCCCCGCGCGCCTTCGGCCGCCGCCGATGCCGCCCGCGAGGAGCGCGTGCGGATGACGAAATTGCGCCAGACCATCGCCCGCCGCCTGAAGGATGCGCAGGCCAATGCCGCCATGCTGACGACCATCAACGAGGTCGACATGAGCGAAGTCATGGCGCTGCGCGCGCGCTACAAAGATGTCTTCGAGATGAAGCATGGCGTGAAGCTCGGTTTCATGGGCTTCTTCGTCAAGGCCTGTGTCGGCGCGCTGAAGGAGATCCCGGCGGTCAATGCCGAGATCGACGGGACCAATCTCATCTATAAGAACTATTATCATCTCGGCATTGCGGTCGGCACCGACAAAGGCCTGGTCGTGCCGGTGGTGCGCGACTGCGACCGGCTCTCAATCGCCGGGATCGAGAAGAAGATCGCCGATCTCGGCCGGCGTGCGCGCGACGGGTCGCTCACGATCGGCGATATGCAGGGCGGCACATTCACCATCACCAATGGCGGCATCTACGGCTCGCTGATGTCGACGCCGATCCTCAATGCGCCGCAATCGGGCATTCTCGGCATGCACAAGATCCAGGAACGGCCGATGGTCGTTGCCGGCAAGATCGAGCCGCGGCCGATGATGTATCTCGCGCTGACCTATGATCACCGGATCGTCGACGGCAAGGAGGCGGTGACGTTTCTGGTGCGCGTGAAGGAAGAGCTGGAATATCCCGCGCGGCTGGTGTTGGATTTGTAATAATGAGCGCGCTCCTTCTCCCGCTTGCGGGAGAAGGTGGCCCTCGCGTCAGCGAGGGTCGGATGAGGGGCGGCCCAATTTGAAAAATCCCTCATCCGGCCGGCTCCGCCGTCCACCTTCTCCCGCAAGCGGGAGAAGGAGTGCCCTGGTGACCAAGCGAATAGCTAAGGAAGCCCATGTCCTACGATCTCACAATCATCGGCACCGGCCCCGGCGGCTATGTCTGCGCCATCCGCGCCGCGCAATTGGGCCTGAAAGTCGCTGTCGTCGAAAAGCGCAAGACTTTTGGCGGCACGTGCCTCAACATCGGCTGCATTCCCTCAAAAGCGCTGCTCTATGCGTCCGAGAAATTCGCCGAGGCCGCGCATGATTTGCCCGCCTTCGGCGTCATCACCGGCAAGCCGCAGCTCGATCTCACCGCGATGATGAAGCACAAGAGCGATACGGTCGCCGCTAATGTGAACGGCGTCGCTTTTCTCTTGAAGAAGAACAAGATCGACGCCTTCATCGGGCAGGGTACGATCATTGCACCCGGGAAAATCGAGGTGACGGCGGAAGATGGGGCCAAACAGGCGATCCAAACGAAATCGATCGTCATCGCCACGGGCTCAGATGTCGCGCCGCTGCCGGGCGTTGCGATCGATGAGAAGCAGATCGTCTCTTCGACCGGCGCGCTCGAGCTTGCCAAAGTGCCGGGAAAGCTGCTCATCGTCGGCGCCGGCGTCATCGGGGTCGAACTCGGCTCGGTCTGGCGCCGCCTGGGCTCGGACGTCACCGTGGTCGAATTTTTGGACCATATTCTGGCGGGCATGGATGCCGAAGTGGCGAAGCAGGCACAGCGCTTGCTCGAAAAACAGGGCTTGAAATTTGTGCTCGGGCACAAGGTCGTCAAGATCGACAAATTGAAATCGGCCGTGAAGATTGCAATCGAGCCTTCAGCCGGCGGCAATGTGACGATACTCGATGCCGATGTCGTGCTCGTGGCGATCGGCCGGCGGCCCTATACGCAAGGCCTGGGGTTGGAGGCTGTCGGCGTCGCGCTCGATCGCGGCCGCGTAACCATCGACGATCATTTCGCCACCAATGTCCCGGGCATTTATGCGATCGGCGATGTCGTGCGCGGGCCGATGCTCGCGCATAAGGCGGAGGACGAAGGGATCGCCGTTGCCGAAATCCTCGCCGGCCAGCATGGCCATGTGAATTACAATGTGATTCCGAGCGTCGTCTATACGAGCCCCGAGATTGCTTCTGTCGGCGCGAGCGAGGAGGAGCTGCAGGCGAAGAATGTGGCCTACAAAGTCGGTAAATTCCCCTTCGCTGCCAATGGCCGGGCCCGCGCCATGCGCGCGACCGAAGGTTTTGTAAAATTTCTGGCGGACTCGGTGACGGATCAGGTGCTCGGCGTCCATGTCGTCGGGCCATACGCCGGCGAGCTCATTGCCGAAGCCGCGGTGCTGATGGAATTGTCCGGCTCGTCCGAAGATCTCGCCCGCACCTGCCATGCGCATCCGACATTGTCGGAAGCCATGCGCGAAGCCGCGCTGGCGGTGGAGCAAAGGGTGATTCATATTTGAAGTTTGAGCGTGGATGGCCGGGTCAAGCCCGGCCATGACCGGGGGGACGCACAAGTAAACCCTCGCGAATAATTGATGCGAATCGGTTCAGCGTCATGGCCGGGCTTGACCCGGCCATCCATACGGCTCATGTGCAATCTTTCTCACAAATCCTTAAAACTGAACGGCGAGACACTCCTTGTTTGTTCATCCACATGGAGCTGGCGCAGCACGGGCGGCGCGGCGCGTTGCGGGCAGGCGGGCCGTTCGCAAAGCCGGCAATTGACGCCGATCGGCACGGCTTCGACGCTATTCAAGTCGAGCCGCTTGGCATAGATCAGCCTGTTCGCATATTTCATCTCGCAGCCGAGCCCGATCGCAAAGCGCGGCTCGATTGCGCCATAGGGCGTAATCGCGCGGCGAACCGTGCGGGCGATCGAGAACCAGCGCGAGCCGTCGGTCAGCTCGACGACTTGCGTCAAGATGTGCCCCGGCTCGGTGAAGGCCGCATGGACATTCCATAAGGGGCAGGTCCCGCCGAAATGGGCGAAGGGAAAACGCCCGGAGGAGAATCGCTTCGAGACATTGCCGGCGCTGTCGACGCGCACGAGAAAGAAGGGGATTCCGCGCGCCGTGGGCTTCGACAAAGTCGTCAGCCGATGCGCCACCTGCTCATAGCTCGCGCCGAAACGGGCGGCGAGAAGTTCGACATCATAGCCGACCATTTCCGCCGCTTCGTGGAATTTGCCATAGGGCATCATCAGCGCGCCGGCGAAATAATTGGCGAGCGTCACGCGCAAGAGCTTGCGCGCGGGCTCCTCGCCCGGATCGAGCTTGCCCGCAATCTCATTGAGGAGAGGATCGCAATCGGCAAAGGCCAATTGATAGGCCACCTGAAAGGTGCGGCCGGGCAGATCCATCACTTCCGAAATCATCAATTGGCGGCGGTGATGATCGTACCAGCGCAGCCGCTCGCCCATCACTTCGAGCGGCAGGACGCGGACTCTGATGCCATGGCGCGCCCGCAGATGTTCGCAGAGCGCAAAAAAGAGCTCATGGCCGGTGAGGGCGAGATCGGAGGCGAAGGTCTCGGCCGCCTGGTCCAGCTCGCTGAAATGATTGCGCTGCGCGTGCAGAATGGCGCGGATGCGGTCGACCGGGCTCTCCCGCATGATCGCTTCGGTACGGTCTGGGTCGGCGCGTTGCGACAGCCCCGCCTCGCTCGCCTCGCGCGCGGCGAGATAGGCGCGGTAGAGCTTCTGCATGGCGGCAAGAAGCGTCGGCGAATGTTCGGCGGCGTCCTGCAATTCGGAGCGCGGCACGCCGACCTCGCGCAGCACCGGATCGGCGAGCAGCTGCTCGATCTCGCCGACCACCTGCTCCGCCTCGCCCTCCATGAATTCGCGCGGATCTATGCCATAGACATCGGCCAGCCGAATCAGCACCTGGACGGTGATCGGCCGCTGATTGCGTTCCATGAGATTGAGATAGCTCGGCGAGACGTCGAGCTCCTCGGCCATGCGCGCCTGGGTGATCTGGCGCTCGCGCCGCAGCCTTTTGAGGCGCGGCCCGGCAAAGATTTTACGGGCATTCGATGATTCGGCAGCCATGCTGTAAACTGCATACGATAGTAAATTACTTTACACAATGACAAATTTATATTGTGGTGTCTTCACAGGCTGACCTGTTTTCGTCATCCCGGACCGCTTTGGCCTCTTGCCAATTTCGGCGAGATCCTGGTTATTCCAATGAGAGATGACGGGCCTATGGCGCGCTCTTTTGTCAATGAATGTCAAACTCGTTATTAAGACATCGCACTGCATCTTTCATGTCAACGCCGGAGATTGATTCATGACCAAACATCCGAGCTTCGACGAGCTCGTGCCCAATGCGCCGAAGGGCCGGTTCGACGGCATCAGGCGGCCCTATGCGCCGGCCGATGTTTTACGCCTTCGCGGCTCGTTCCCGATTGCCCATACGCTCGCCGAGCGCGGCGCCAACCGGCTCTGGCAGCTGATGAAGGAACGACCCTTCGTTCCTTCGCTCGGCGCTTTGACCGGCAATCAGGCGGTGCAGCAGGTGCGCGCCGGGCTCGAGGCGATCTATCTCTCCGGCTGGCAGGTCGCGGCCGATGCCAATGTCGCCGGCGCCATGTACCCCGACCAGTCGCTCTATCCGGCCAATTCCGGGCCGGAACTGGCGCGCCGCATCAACAATGCCTTCAAGCGTTCGGACGAGATCGAGCACGCCGAAGGCCATGTGACGCGCGATTGGTTCGCCCCGATTATTGCCGATGCAGAGGCCGGCTTCGGCGGCGCGCTCAATGTCTTCGAGATCATGAAGGCCTATATCGATGCCGGCGCCGCGGGCGTCCATTTCGAGGACCAGCTCGCCTCGGAAAAGAAATGCGGCCATCTCGGCGGCAAGGTGCTGATCCCGACGGCCCAGCATGAGCGCAGCCTCACCGCCGCGCGTCTCGCCGCCGATGTCTGCGGCGTGCCGACCTTCGTCGTCGCCCGCACCGACGCCGAATTGGCCAAGCTCATCACCTCCGATGTGGACGAGCGCGACCGCCGCTTCATCGAGCCGGACAGCCGCACGCCGGAAGGCTTCTTCCGCCTCCAGGAAGGCACCGGCCTCGATCATTGCATCGCCCGCAGCCTCGCTTATGCGGAAGTCGCCGACATGCTCTGGTGGGAGACCTCGCATCCCGATCTCGAGGAAGCACGCATCTTCGCCGAGGCGGTGCATGCCCGCTTCCCCGGCAAGCTGCTGGCCTATAATTGCTCGCCCTCGTTCAATTGGCGGGCGAAGCTCGATGTCGCGACGATCGAGAAGTTCCAGCGCGAGCTCGGCGCCATGGGCTATAAATATCAGTTCGTGACGCTCGCCGGCTTCCACTCGCTCAATCTGTCGATGTTCGATCTTGCGACCGGCTATCGCGACCGCGGCATGGCCGCCTATGCGGAGCTGCAGGAGGCGGAATTCGCCGCCGAGAAGCATGGCTACACGGCAACGCGGCATCAGCGCGAGGTCGGCACCGGCTATTTCGATGCCGTCGCCGAGGCGGTCTCCGCCGGTAAGGCCTCGACCATCGCCTTGCGGGAATCGACCGAGGCAGCGCAGTTCAAGGGCAAAAAGCCGCAGGTTGCCGCGGCCGAGTAAGACTGCACGGCAGGAGATCGCGATGGAAGCGCAACGTTTCTGGGTCGTTGGCGGGGAATATCGTTCGCTCGACTTCGACGATATGATCGCCGGGACGGAAAAGCTTGTGGGCCCGCTCGCGACGCGCGCTCAGGCCGAAGCCAAATGGCGCGAGATGTCGGAACGGCACCGTGGCTCCGCCACGGTGCGCTTCAGCATCGCCGCCGAAAAGCTGCGCCTGGGATATTGACCGCAGAAGGGCGGTCTGCGTGCGTCAAATTGCGCGAATGCCCGGCCTCGTGCCGGGCATTTTGTTTCTAGAGCATCGTGCGCAAAAGTGTATGCGGTTTTGCGCTTAAACGATGCTCCATTTTTTGAATCTAGAGCATCTTATCCGCCCTCAAGTGATTCCACTTGAAGGCGGGATGCTCTAGAGCGGCGGATGTTCCGATGGAATCGGAGTCGCCGCTCTACTGATTTGTTTGAGCATCGGATTTGTCCCAAAACCGGTTCCCACTTTTGGGTCCGATGCTCTACGCCGCATGTCTTTGCGAGCAGGATTGCGAAAAGCCGAGTGGTTGCACCTCCAACTCATTTTTCCGCAGCAGCGGCAGGGGCGTGCCCTCTGTGCATCTCATCAGCTTTCTTTGTCTGCGCCACTCTGGCCAGCCTTGCCGCTGCGGGTCTTTTGTGCTGAGTTGGCCGCGCGTTAGGACCCTGAGCGAGCCGCGTGCCGGCGCTGCGACGATGAACTCGGGGGATTGCGCGCCCACGTCGCAGAAGAGTCGCAGAAGAATTGATCCATCTTTCGGCCATGCTGCGAATCTTTGATGGCGGATCGATCGGTTTCGTCTCGCGGCGGGGCGATCAACCGGGATAAATAGGCCGAAGTGATTCAAGAGCTTGGCTTTGGGCTGGAACAGACCGTAGCCAAGATCTCACTGCGATTGGCCAGGACAGGCGCACGCGGGGCGCCATGGCTGCGGCGACTGCGGCCGCTTGTCGGGGCGGTTTCCTTCTTCTCCGAGACCGTCAACTTGCGCAGATGATCGAGTGGAGCGTCACGGGTGAAGAATATGCCGGTCCAGGAGAGAGTGGTCCAGGAGAGAGTGGGCCAGGAGAGAGCGAGCGAAGACGGGCAAAGCACATTCGACCTTTCTCGCTTGCTCGCGGCCTGGGAGCCGGACCGCTACGATCGCTACGGCCGCCATCTGAACGATATGATGGTGCGGGTTCTGCAGACGATCGGCTACGACGTCGGTTTTCGCGCCGGACACGGCCAATATCTCTTCGATCGCAAGGGCGACCGCTATCTCGATCTGTTGAGCGGCTGGGGCGTCTTTGGGATCGGCCGCAATCATCCGGTGCTGCGCGATGCCTTGAAGAGCGTGCTCGCGGCCGATCTGCCCAATCTCGTGCAAATGGATGTTTCGGTCCTGGCGGGTCTGCTCGCCGAGCGGCTTTTGTCCTTCGTGCCCTATCTGGACAAGGTTTTTTTCGCCAATTCGGGCACTGAGGCGGTCGAGGCGGCGATCAAATTCGCCCGTTGCGCGACGGGCCGCCCCGGCATCGTCTATTGCGACCATGCCTTCCATGGCCTCAGCTATGGCTCCTTGTCGCTGAATGGCGATTCGACCTTCCGCGACGGATTCGGTCCGTTTCTGCCGGGCTGCGTCGAAGTGCCTTTCAACGATCTCGCGGCGCTCGAACAGGCGCTGGCGAGCCGCGAGGTCGCGGCCTTCATCGTCGAGCCGATCCAGGGCAAGAGCGTCCAGGTGGCCGATGATCTCTATCTGCGCGGCGCCCAGGCACTGTGCCGCAAATATGGGACGCTCTTCGTCGCCGATGAAATTCAGACGGGCCTCGGCCGCACCGGCAAATTTTTTGCCATCGAGCATTATGGCGTCGAGCCGGACATGGTGCTGGTCGCCAAGGCGCTTTCCGGCGGCCATGTGCCGATCGGCGCGGTTTTGATGCGCAAGCCGATCTTCGACAAGGTCTTCAGCCGCATGGATCGTGCCGTGGTGCACGGCTCGACCTTCGCCAAGAACGATCTCGCCATGGCGGCGGGGCTCGCGACGCTCGAAGTGATCCAGTCGGAGCGGCTGGTCCAGAATGCCGCCCGCATGGGCGCGCGGCTCGTCGCCAGCCTGGAGCGTCTGGCGGAGCGCTATGAACTCGTGAAATCGGTGCGCGGCAAGGGCCTCATGATCGGCATCGAATTCGGGCCGCCGCGCTCGTTCAAGCTGAAGGCCGCCTGGACTTTGCTCGAGACGGTCAAATCCGGCCTCTTTTGCCAGCTCATCACCATTCCGCTCTTCAAGGAGCACAAGATCCTCGTCCAGGTGGCCGGCAACGGCAATCATGTGGTGAAGCTCCTGCCGGCGCTCGTCATCACCGAAACGGATTGCGAATGGATCGAACGCGCCTTCGAGCAGGTCGTCGCCGACAGCCATCAAGTGCCGGGGGCGGTCTGGTCGCTCGGCAAGACCATGGCCGAAAACGCGCGCAAGACCGCCGCGGCGCGCTGAGCCGGGCATCTTCCAAGGGACGCGCGCGGTTTTATGCGCAGCGGAAAAGGCTGAGGGATTTTACGCGCCTCTGCGCTTGTGAGCCGCGCCGGAACAGTTTATAGCCTCTCAATCATCATGGCTCTGCGTGCGCTTGGCGCCGGGCTGTCCATGGCCTTTGCGGCGGTTGGCCTGCCCGGCTTGCGCGCTTTGCGCATCGGCGGCTAGGCCGTATGGCCGATCATCAGGGATTTGGGATTTTCGCCGATGAAATCGGACATTCACCCGCACTACCATATGATCAAGGTCGTCATGACGGACGGGACGGAGTTCTTGACCCGCTCCACCTATGGCGAGGCGGGCGCGAGCCTGCATCTCGACATCGACCCCAAGACGCATCCGGCTTGGACGGGCGGATCGCAGCAATTGCTCGATCGCGGCGGCCGCCTGTCGCGCTTCAATTCCCGCTTCGGCAATATGAGCTTCGGCAAGAAGAAGTAAGCCGTTCGCTGCTCTTTGAAATGACAAGAAAAGCCCGGCATGATGGCCGGGCTTTTCTATTTGATGAATGTGCCGGGCCTCGGTTCATTCCGCATTGGCAAAGGCCGCACGCAGCAATTCGCGTTGCAATTCGAGCGGCTTTGCGGCGCGGCGCGGCCGCGCCTGTTCATCCTTCGGCTGGTAGATCGCGCGATCGAGATGCAGGATGCGGTTTTGCAGCCGCAAGGACTTGTCGACAATATCGACGAGGCGCGGCGGCAGCTTCTCGAACGCCTCGGGGCTCGTCGCCACCTGCTGCTCGCTGAGCTTGACCTTGCGCTTTTCGGTCGCGGCCTCGGCCTGGGTCAATTCCCCTTCATTGACCGCGCGCTGCAGCAGGAGCCATGAGGCGAGCTGCATCAGGCGCGTGGTGAGCCGCATGCTTTCGGTGGCGAAGGCGAGCGCCGCGAGGCGCGGCAGGCGCTTGGCTTCCTCGCGGCCGAGGCCGTCGAGGTAGCCGGCGGTTTCCTCGACGAGAGTCATGCCTTCGCGAAACAAGGATTTGAAGGATTCGGACGTCGCCAGCTTTGCGGCGAAGGAAACCGCTCCGCATTCCTCGAAACTCAACACTTGGACCATGGCGCGTCCTTGCCGCTCAATCGAAGGTGAATTCATTTGGCACAGGGTCATTCTGCGCCCGTCTGCGCAGCAATAGTAAGGCCATTGGCTTTCCGGCGGGCGTTAAACTTTTGCTAAGGTTAACGGCGGGGCTCCCTTCGCGCTGGCTTCGATCCGCACCGAGGCCGCCGCGAGAAGGATCGGCGGAGAGCACCGCAACGAAAAAAGAGCCGCATGAAGCGGCTCTTGGAGTGCTGTGGGGGGATGAGGGTTTAGGGGAACGCGAAGTAGGGACGCCCTAAGCGACAACTATTATCAAATAATCCATAAATGTTAACAAAAGATGAAGGCCGGCTCGCAATCCTCCTTCCGCCGTTTGGGAGCGGCAGGCTCGTGCCGCCGCCGGGCAGACGCCTCGCACGGCCAAAGAGGCGGGGGCGTGCTCGATCATGGCTTTGGATCGATGCAAGCCGAAGCCCTGGTGATCTCGCGCGGTCAGAATTTGAAGAGCGCTTCGGCGCCGGCGCGGGTCGCCTCCTTGCTCTGCCGCGCCCGTTCGAGCCGCTCGATCTCGGCGCGCAGAGCTTCGATGCGCAGAGCGATCTCTTCGAGCGAAAGATCTTCGATCGCCTGGCCGATTTCATGGGCCGCCGCCACCGCTCGCCGGAGCGGGGCGACGCTTTCCTCGTCTGCAATCATGACGGGCCTCCGACAGCTGATCCGAGACACTGAAAAGCCGAAATCTACACCAATCTTTGGGAAAGATCACCGGCGGCGCGCCAATCGGCGCGGCAACAAGCCGCGCGAAAGGCGAAATTTCCGGCGCGGGCCCGGCACTGGGGCGTCTTGGGTTTGCACCACCCACGCCTATATCAATGGACATGTCCCGATTTGGACCAGTGCCGATCTGAAATTGTCTGGCGAACCATCATCGCCCAAGGCGGGCGTCTTGCGAAATCGCGCAAGCGACGAATTTAGGTGGAGCGCACCATTGCGCGAGCGGGCCGCGCTCCCTATAAGACGTTGATTCCCCGTCATGCAACCGATTTGGCCCCGCTCCGTGCGGCGAGCCATGTCCTGCGGCAGAGGCCGCAGGGCAGCCTTGTTTCTGCCGCCGCGGCAAAGGAGGACACCATGAGCAATGCCCCGCTGATGCCCAAGGCGACCGCCGTGTGGCTGGTCGAGAATACATCCCTCACTTTCGATCAGATCGCCAATTTCTGCAAACTGCATCCGCTCGAGGTGAAGGGCATTGCCGATGGCGAAGTCGCCGCCGGCATCAAAGGGCACGACCCGATCACCTCCGGCCAGTTGACGCGGGAAGAGATCGCTGCCGGCGAAAAGGACCCCGAGCACCAGCTCGAGCTTGCCATCCCGAAAGTCCGGCTGCCGGAAATCAAGCGGCCGCGCGGTCCGCGCTATACGCCGCTGTCGCGCCGGCAGGATCGGCCGAATGCGATCCTCTGGCTGCTGCGCAACCATCCCGAGCTGAAGGATGCGCAGATCATGCGGCTCGTCGGCACGACCAAGACGACCTTGCAGGCCATCCGCAACCGCACCCATTGGAACTCTGCCGCTTTGACGCCGCTGGACCCGGTGACGCTCGGCCTCTGCTCGCAGATGGATCTCGATTTCGAGGTCAATCGCGCCGCAAAGGAACGGATGCCGATGGAGGAGGACCGCAGCCAGACCCTGGTTCCGGCCGAAGTGACGACGGCGGCGCATGACGTCGATGTCGAGAGCCAAGAAAGCGTCTTCGGTGAAGCGCGCCCGGCGCCGGCCGATCATCAGCCCGAACTCGACGTCGATTCCGTCTTCGCCAAGCTCAGGGATCTCAAGGTGAAGGAATGAGCCTGAGCAGCCCTGCCCCGCATCGGCAAAGCCGCATCTGCCGCGTTTATCGCCAAGCCCGAATCAGATAGCAGAGTCCCAGGACAGCTCCGGATGGCCTTGTGTCGATCCGGCGAAGCCTGGAGAATGCGATGCGCGGCGGTGAAAGACAAAAGCGCGGTCCATCGAGGCGCGAGAGACTGGTCCCGGCCGGCCTTGTCTTGTTTTGCGGCCTCGCCGGCACGGGTGCCCTCGCGGCCGATCTCGATCGTCACGCCGCACAGCCTGTCGTTGCAGGCCCCTGTCGGCTCGTGGCGCAGCCGGAAGCCAATCTTGCGGGCGAGGTCGTGCGGTTTCGCCGGAGCTGGGTCTGCGTCTCCCGCGGTCTCTATGCCGATACGCTGCCGCCGCCGCCGCCGCTGCAGCGGCCCTGGTGGTGGTGGTGAGGCGCCGCCACTTTTTGCGTTGCAGGCGTGGCGCAGCCATGGAATTGCGGCAAAGCTGCCGCAAGATTTTGTTAACCACAGGGTGGATCGGCCTGGGTTGAAGTAACCGGCGGATAAGGATAACGCTTATAACCGGTCCGAGCCTTTGCCGCAGGATCGGGGTCACGAGCGATGTCGATGCGTTTTCCATCCGGCGTTCGACCGAACAAGCGAGACCGGCTCGCTTTGGCGATTGGCCTCGGCGTGACTGTCCTTCGCCGCTATGGCCCGCTCGCGGCAGCGGTCGCGTTCCCTGTCCTGCTTGCCGGTTGCGGTGAGACGCCCGGCGATTTCGGCGACCCTGCCTACAAGCCGCTCTCGCCGCAAATGCTTGCCCTGATGCAGGAAAAGGGCACAACCAAGGATGCGCCGGTTCTCATTCGCGCCTTCAAGCAGGAGGCGGAAGTCCAAATCTGGAAAATGAAGGCGGACGGGCACTACACTCTGCTCAAGAGCTATCCGATATGCCGCTGGTCGGGCCAGCTCGGCCCGAAGAAGCGGGAGGGCGATCGTCAGGTGCCGGAAGGCTACTATACGATCACGCCGGCGCAGATGAACCCGCGCTCCAATTATTATCTGTCCTTCAATGTCGGCTATCCCAACACCTATGACCGCGCCCATGGCTATACGGGCGGCGAGATCATGGTCCATGGCGTCTGTTCCTCGGCCGGCTGCTTCTCGATGACGGATCAGCAGATCGCCGAGATCTATGCGATCGCGCGCGACGCCTTCGCCGGCGGCCAGCGGGCCATTCAGATGCAATCCTATCCTTTCCATATGACGCCGGAGAATTTCGCCAAATACAGGCTCGATCCGAATATCGCCTTTTGGAAGGAGCTGAAGACCGGCGACGACAATTTCGAAGTCACGAAGCAGGAAGTGGCGGTCGGCGTCTGCAATGATCATTATATGTTCAATGCCGAGCCGGCGGACGGCTCGGCCTTCGATCCGACCGGGCCGTGCCCGGTACTGAAGCGGGACCGCGCCGTCGCGCTCGAAGTCGCCGCCAAAGAGAAAAGCGATGAGGCGAAGGTCGCTGAACTCGTGGCCGAAGGGGTGCAGCCGGTGCGGACCCTCTATGCCGATGGCGGCCAAAATCCGCGCTTCACGTTGCGCCGGGATGATGTGAGCCGCCCGGATGCTCTCGCCGAGGGGCCGCTCAACCTCCCGCTCAATGAGGGTAAGACACCGTCGCTCGCCCGGCTGGAAGCGGCGAAGCGGAGAGCCGAGGCCGCGGCAGCAGCGGCGCGGGAGAAGGCCGCCGCAGCGCATGCTTATGCCTATGTCGATCCGGCCGAGGCGACGCGCGCGGCTCAGGCGCCAGCGGCGCAGCCCCAATTCGGCCTGCCCCAATTGATGCCGGGACAGGGACAGGGCCAAGGACAAGTCGCGCAAGGACAGGTGGGACAAGCTCCCGCGCCGCAAGCGGATCCGGCTGCATCGCCGGTCGCGCCGCAGCCGACGCCGCAGCCCCAGCCGTCCGGCTTCGGCCTGTCCGGGCTCGGCCGGCTCTTTGCGGGCGAGGCGTCACCGCCGGCCGCGCCGCCGCCGGTACCAAATAGCCTCGCGGAGCCGCATCCGGCGGATGTGCCTCTGCCGCCGCCGCGCATGGAGGCGCGGAGCCAAGAAACGCGTGGCCTGGGGCTTCGTGGCACAGAGCAGCGATCTGTCGCCAAGCTCAATGACGCCAAGCCCGCGTCAAAACCTGAGCATTCCAACCTCGCGCGCTCGAAGCCGGAGCAGACCGGGGCTGATCAGCCGAAAGCCGATCAGGCCAAGGTCGAGCATCCGATGGTCGATCAGCCCAAGACCGATCAGCCCAAGACCGATCAGCCCAAGACCGATCAGGCCAAGACCGATCAGGCGAAAGCCGATCAGGCCAAGACCGATCAGGCGAAAGCCGATAAACCCAAGTCGGACGATCCGAATTCGATTTATGGCTCGATGCCGATCATGCTGCCCACCTTCTCGGCGGCTGCTGCGACTGATCACTGAGCGGGTGATCGCGTTGATCCTGCGCGATATTTCCACCAGCCCTCGGCGCGCAGGCGGCAGGCCGGGCATTCACCGCAGCCATAGCCCCATTCCCATTTCTGGGTTCGTTCGCCGAGATAGCAGCTGTGTGTTTCTTCGATCACGAGATCGACCAGCGCTTGGCCGCCGAGCTCTTCAGCGAGGCGCCACGTATCGGCCTTGTCGAGCCACATCAGCGGCGTGTCGACGATGAAATTCTTCTCCATCCCGAGATTGAGCGCGACCTGCATGGCCTTCAGCGTGTCGTCGCGGCAATCGGGATAGCCGGAATAATCCGTTTCGCACATGCCGCCGACGAGACGGCGCAGTCCGCGTCTCGCCGCGACCGCCGCCGCGAGCGTGAAAAACATGAGATTGCGGCCCGGCACGAAAGTGTTGGGCAGGCCTTTTTCGTCCGCGATGATGGCGATGTCGCGGGTCATGGCGGTGGCCGAGATCTCGCCGAGGACGCCGAGATCGAGGCAATGGTCCTCGCCGAGGCGGGCCGCCCAGGCGGGATCGATTTTGACGATCTCGCGGCGGATTTCTGCGCGCTGATCGAGTTCCACCCTATGCCTTTGCCGATAGTCGAAACCGATCGTCTCGACATGCTCGAAGCGGGCGAGAGCCCAGGCGAGGCAGGTGGTCGAAATCCTGCCCACCGGAAAAGAGGACGAGGGAAGTCGTCATCATCTTGCTCCCTTGTTAAATCCGGTCTGCCTATTATCGGGGGTCCTGCTCTATTGCGAATTTAATGTCGATAGTCCAAATAAGGGCCGGGAGGTTGGCGGTGGACGCACCACTCGCCAACCGGGTCAGGTCCGGAAGGAAGCAGCCCTAACGAGACCGGGCGGGTCTCTGTCCAGCCTCCCACTTGCCGATGGCCTTAGGCGTCGGATGCCGCTCGTACATGTCGCGAAAGCCTGCTAGTTCTGCTGTGTCAGAAAGGCATGGGCGCCCCCTTCTCCCGCTTGCGGGAGAAGGTGCCGAGCGAATGCGAGGCGGATGAGGGTTCTTTCCGTCCTGCAATCATCCCTCATCCGACCCGACTTCGTCGGGCCACCTTCTCCCGCAAGCGTGAGAAGGGCGCTACCTGGTCGGTCATTGAATTCCTTCTAGAGCATCGGACCCAAAAGTGGATACCGGTTTTGGGATAATCCGATGCTCTACTTTTTTAAATCTAGAGCATCTTATCCGCTTTCAAATGATTCCATTTGAAAGCGGGATGCTCTAGCAGGGCCAAAGCGATGAGCGAGGACAGCCGCGCCGAAGCGGCTCTCTCTTTTCAGGATCACGCGGCGCCGGCCTCGGCCGCCGTGCCTTATCGCGTGCTGGCGCGCAAATATCGGCCCTCGAGCTTCGACGATCTCATCGGCCAGGCGGCGATGGTGAAGACTCTGTCCAATGCCTTCGAGCTGGGGCGCATTCATCAGGCCTATATGCTGACCGGCGTGCGCGGCGTCGGCAAGACCACCACGGCGCGGATTCTCGCCCGCGCTTTCAATTATGAACTGCCGGCACGTGACGGGCATCCGGCGGTCGGCCGGCCGACGATCCACATGCCGGAGCTCGGCATCCATTGCCAAGCCATCATCGAATCGCGGCATGTCGATGTGATCGAGATGGATGCGGCCTCGCATACCGGCATCGACGACGTGCGCGAGATCATCGAGGCCATCCGCTATCGGCCGGTTCTCGCCCGCACCAAGGTCTATATCATCGACGAAGTGCATATGCTCTCGAAACAGGCTTTCAACGGCCTGTTGAAGACGCTCGAAGAGCCGCCCGAACATGCAAAATTCGTCTTCGCGACGACCGAGATCGAGAAAGTGCCGGTCACGGTGCGCTCGCGCTGCCAGAGATTCGATCTGCGCCGCATCGAGGCCGATGTTCTGGTCAGCCATCTCGCATCGATCTGCGCCAAGGAAGCGGTCGCGATCGAGCCCGAGGCGCTCGCGCTGATCGCGCGGGCGGCGGAAGGCTCGGTGCGCGATGCGCTCTCGCTTCTCGATCAGGCGATCGCCTATGCGACCAGCGCGGCGGGCACGAAGATCCTGGCGCGCGACATGCGCCTCATGCTGGGCCTCGCCGATCGCTCGCGCATCATCGATCTCTTCGCCGAGCTCATGGCCGGCGACATTGCGGCGGCGCTCGCCGGCTTGAAGGCGCTTTACGACGCCGGCGCCGATCCGGCCCAGATCCTGATCGAGCTGGCGGAATTCATTCATTTCGTCACGCGGCTTAAGCTCGTGCCGCAATCGGCCGAAGATCCGACCGTGACGGAGGAAGAGCGCCACCGCGGGGCTGAATTTGCGCAAGGCCTGTCGATGCCGGTGCTGACGAGGGCTTGGCAATTGCTCCTGAAAGGGCTGCAGGAGGTGAAGGAATCGCCAAGGCCGCTCGCCGCCGCCGATATGGTGCTCGTGCGGCTCGGCTATGCGGCGGATCTGCCGACGCCGGACGAAGCCTTGCGCCGCCTGGCGGGGCTTGCGCCGGGCGGCGGCGCGCCGGGTCCCAGCCAGGCGCCGGCCGGCCGATCTCCCACCGGCGACACGCGGCTCGCAATGGCGGGATCGGGCGCCGCGAGCATCCGCAGCGCCGCGCCCTCCGTCGCCGCGCCCGCGCAAGCGCCCGAGGCCCGCCTCACCTCATTCGAAGACGTCGTCGCCCTCGCCGCCAAACGTCGCGACATCCAACTGAAAATGGCGCTGGAGCGCGATGTGCGGATCGTGCGCTTCGAGCCGGGCTCGATCGAGTTTTCGCCGAGCCCCGGCGCCTCGCCGCAGCTTGCGCAAACCCTGATGCGTCGCCTGCAGGAATGGACCGGCAGCCGCTGGATGGTGGCGATCTCGAATGAATCCGGCGCGCCGAGCCTGAGGGAGCGCAGCGACGCCGAGGCCGCAGCCGCCCTTCAGGGCGTGCAGGCGCTGCCTCTGGTCCGCAAGGTGCTCGATCTCTTTCCCGGGGCGGACATCGTCGAGGTCCGCAGCGCGGAGCCGCCCGCCGCGCCTGATGCGCAAGGCACGAGTGCGGCCGAGGATGATGATGTGGCCTATGCCGATCAGGCCTATACGGAAGACGATCTGTGAGCCATGTCTTGAAGGCCGGTCGAGACGGAGGCCGCAGGCGCTTTGCAGCGCTTGCTGCCCTTATCAGCCAAGGAAACCCGCGAAAGGAACCGCCATGCCCGACATGATGGGCTTGATGAAGCAAGCGCAGGCCATGCAGGCGAAAATGCAGGAAATGCAGGCCGAGCTGGAGCGCCTCGAAATGGAGGGCCAGTCCGGCGGCGGTCTCGTCAGCGTCACCTTGACCGCCAAGGGGCAGATGAAAGGGCTCTCCATCGACGCCTCGCTCCTGACGCCGAATGAGAAGGAAATCCTGGAGGATCTGATCCTCGCGGCGCATGAGGATGCGCGCAAGAAGGCGGAGCGGCTGGTGGAAGAAAAGATGAAGGCGGTGACCGCCGGCCTGCCGCTGCCGCCCGGGATGAAGCTGTTTTGACGCGCCTGCGCCCGAGCATAGGCTGATGGCGGCGCATATCGCCGGGCCGGAGATCGAAAGGCTCATCCAATTGCTGGCGCGTCTGCCGGGTCTCGGCCCGCGCTCGGCCCGCCGCGCCGCCCTGCATCTCATCCGCAAGCGCGAGGAGCTGCTCGGCCCGCTCGCCGACGCTTTGCAATCGGCGCGCGAAAAAATCGTGGTCTGTTCGGTTTGCGGCAATGTCGACAGCTGTGATCCCTGCACGATCTGCCGCGACGAGCGCCGCGACCACAGACTGCTCGTCGTCGTCGAAACCGTCGCCGATCTCTGGGCGCTGGAGCGCGCCAAGGCGGTGTCGGCGCGCTATCACGTGCTCGGCGGCACGCTGTCGCCGCTCGACGGCATCGGGCCGAAGGACCTCAATCTGGCGAGCCTGCCGGACCGGGTCGCGGCCGAAGCGGTCGAAGAGGTGATCCTCGCCGTCAATGCGACGGTCGATGGGCAGACCACGGCGCATTTCATCACCGAGCTTTTGGCCGGTCAGCCGGTGCGGATCACCAAGCTCGCGCATGGCGTGCCGGTCGGCGGCGAGCTCGACTATCTCGATGAAGGGACTTTGGCGGCGGCGATCCGCAGCCGCACGGATTTTTAAACCGCCTTGCGAGGGAGAGCCGAAAGAGGCGCCTGGAGCATCGGACCCAAAAGTGGGAACCGCTTTTGGGATAAATCCGATGCTCAAGCAAATGAGTAGTGCGCCGAAGCGGCGGCCCCAATTGGTCGCGGTCTTGCATCGTTTTTGCCTCCGGCGATTTTGTCCGTCCGGCGGAGGCATGTCCATGACGAGAGAGCCGCAAGCTGCGAACCGGGCGGCGCGGCGCATGGCCAAATCTCAAGCGAGAGCTTCTCCTGCGGTTGCTGCGGGGCGGACGGCGATGAACGAAGTGAAGCTGCGCAAGGAATGGATCAATTCGGCGATCAACCGGCTCGATCCGGCGCTGTTCGCCAGCCATTTGCCGGCATGGCTCGAATTGGTGGCGCATCTGCAGTCACGGCCGGTCGGCACCCGCGGCGCTGCGGCCCAGCAGCCGATCCCGCGCTTGTCGGTTGCGCAATTGCGCGATCCCCGAATCAGCTCGGTCGCCGACGACACGGTCTTCGCCTTTTGCATCGCCGCCGTTCTGCACGACAATCCTGCGGCGGTCGCCAGGCTGGAATCCGAGCTGACCGATCATTACGGCCTCGACTTTCCCGGCGCGCGGGCGCTCGCTCTGTGCCGGCATGGACGCGAGACGGGCAATGCGCTCGATGATGCCGTCGGACACTTCGTCCAGGCGCGGCTCGACGGCCAAGCCATGGATGCCAAGGATTGCTGGAACGCCGGCCTGCGCCTTCTCGAAAAGGTCCGCAAATCCAATTTCGTGCAGGAACTTTCCGTGATGCTGGCGAAATGGCTGCGCCAGCAATGGACGCAGATCCTGAGAGAACAGCGTTTCAATCTGTCCTATCCGCGCGTCTCTGTCGCGCCGATCGAGGCGGCGCTCGAAGTCAATCTCAACGATCAGGCCGTTGTCGCAAATCTGCTGCTTGCCGCGGCTGGCGCGGTCGATATCGAGCTCGAGCCCGCCTACCAAGACCATCTCGAGGCCATTGCTGCGCGGGCTTGAGGCTGAGATGACACGCAGAAAAAGCGCATCGATGCGCCTGATGGCCGGGCTTGTCCGGCCATGATTTTGCTGGCGCCTTCTTGCATGATGCTCACTTCGCGGTCAGCACCGCCCGGCACGGGGCGGGAAGATCGGCAAGCGTCAGGGCCGGGCGCGGCTTCCAATGCTTTGGCTGTGGATGCAGCACACCCGGCGAGAACCAATAGGCGAGCGAGGTGCGATCGCAGCCCTCGCCTGCCGGCGCCGGAGCTTGGCCTTGGCAGGCCTTTTCGCCCTTCGGGCAAAGAAGCCGGACATGGAAATGATAGTTGTGGCCGTAGAAGGGACGCACTTTCGCAAGCCAGCTCCGATCGCCTCTGGCGTCGCGGCACAGCGCCTTCTTGATGGCCGCATTCACGAAGATGCGCTGAACCTCCGGGTCCTGCGCCGCGGCTCTGATGACAGCGACATCATCCTTCGTCCAAACCGCCGGATTGACGTCGAGCCCGTCGTCGCGCACGACATTGGTCGAGAGCATGTCCTCGCGCTCGCGGCGTGACAATTGCCGCGGCGGCATGGGCTTGAGCCAAATGTCGACGTCGAGCCCGATCTGATGCGACGCATGGCCGAAGAGCATGGGGCCGCCGCGCGGCTGCGACATGTCGCCGACCAGAATGCCTGGCCAATGGCTCACCCGCGGCACTTTTTTGGCGAAATGTTCGAGAAAAGCGATCAAAGCCGGATTGCCCCAATAGCGGTTGCGCGACACGCGCATCACTTGCCAGTCCGGCCCATTGACGGGAAGCGCCACGCCGCCGGATAGACAGCCGCGCGAGTAAAATCCGATGGTGCGGGTGGCGAGATCGGCGGGCGCGGTTTGCCGGCCGAACAATTGTTTCGCCGGGGTCGAAGGATCGTTGGGGTAGGCGAGCGGCGGCGGCGGCTCCGGTTCGAGCGTCCCCAATTGCTGCGCAGCGATTTTCTGCGGGAAGAGGGCGCCGCCGCAAAGGAGCGCCATGGCGACCGCAAAGGGCGCTAGCTGGTGAAGCTTTCGCGTAATCGGTTTGCGCATGGAGTGACCTCGATCCGGATGATCGGCGCATGCTTCGATCAAATTCGGTCCGACAGGGCAAAGCTTTGCCGATCTGACGATGACGTGCAAGGCTTGCGAAGGCCAGCCCGGCGCAATGAGCTATCCTATCAACCTTACTTAGATTTTCCGATTTACCCACTGCCAAGGCAATGGCATTCTTGCCTTGAGACGGACGTCTTCTCGCCCGGCTGTGGGGGGATGCCATGCGTCACTCGAGCTTTCTGAGATTGGCTGTTGCGGTCGTTTCGATTGCCGGCTTGTTCTGGTTCACCACAGCCGAAGCGGTCGTGCGCATCCAGATCGACCTCAGCGCGCAGCGCATGTATGTGCAGTCGGACGAGGGCGATTACACCTGGCGGGTTTCGACTGCCCGTTCCGGCTATGTGACGCCCCGCGGATCGTTCGTGCCCGAAAGCCTGCAGCGCATGCATTATTCGCATAAATATCATAGGTCGCCGATGCCCTATTCGATCTTCTTCCGCGGCGGCTATGCCATTCACGGCACTTATGAAACCCGCTATCTCGGCCGTCCGGTCTCACATGGCTGCGTCAGGCTCTTGCCCGAACATGCCGCCCTGCTGTTCCAGATGGTGAAAGCGGAAGGCGCCCAGATCTCGATTACCGGCACGCCGCCGCGCACGCGCTTCTGCCGGCAGGCATGGGCGCTACTACTCTAGGGCCGCTGCAGCATCTCCGAGGGCGGCCTTCGGCTTCTTCCCTTTTGCGCGGCCACGCGACGATTCGGATGCCGGGCAGCCCGGTCCATTCTGGCAATAGACAGCATCGCTCAGCCGAGGAGATCGATCAGCGCCGGGATGAGCGGCGCATCGGCCGGCGGCATCGGATAGCCGCGCAAATCGGCGGGCCGCGCCCATTTGAGCGCCTGTCCCTCGCGCGCCGCGACGAGGCCCTGCCAACGCCGGCAGATATAGAGCGGCATCAAGAGGTGGAAATCCGGATAGGCGTGGCTCGCGAATGTGAGCGGCGCCAAGCATGCCTTCTCGACCGTGATGCCGAGCTCTTCATTGAGCTCGCGGATCAGCGCCACCTCCGGCCGCTCGCCGGGCTCGACCTTGCCGCCGGGAAATTCCCAGAGGCCGGCCAGGCTCTTGCCCTCCGGCCTTTGCGCGATCAGCACCCGCCCATCGCTATCGACGAGCGCCGCAGCGGCAACGAGAAGCAGCTTCATGGGGCGTGCCCCCGTCGGGCCGCGACGCCGTCGCAATCGAAAATGAGCAGGCTCACACCGAAACCCTCGAGCGGGATGAGGAAAAGCGGGAACCGGTTTTCCGCCCGAGCATCACTCAACCCGAAGCCGCTCGGCCGAGAAGCGCGCCGATCTCCGCCTTGGTCCGCGCCGCATAATCATCCGTCATGGCGCGGCGCGGAAATTTGATGTCTATCTCCGCGGCGATGCCGGTGGGGCGTCCGGCCAGCAAGAGGATTCGGTCGGCGAGCCTTATCGCTTCCTCTATGCCATGGGTGACGAGCAAAGTCGTCACTTTCGTTCGCTCGACGAGAGCGGCGAGCTCGTCGCGGAGCCGCTCCGCCAAAGCGGCGTCGAGCGACACGAAGGGTTCGTCGAGGACGAGAAGATCGGGCTTTATGGCGAAAGCGCGCGCCAGAGCGACGCGGCGGGCGAGGCCGAGCGACAATTCGCCGGGAAAATGGGTCAGATGCTCGCCGAGACCGAGATCGGTCGCGATTCTGACGAGATCCGCGTCGCTCGCCTGCGGCGCGGCGAGACGGAGGTTTTGCAAGACGCTGCGCCAGGGCAGGAGCCGCGGCTCCTGAAACACCATGCCGATCCGCGGCTGCCCCGGCATCACGATCGTGCCCTCGAAATCGCCGTCGAGGCCGATGATGATGCGCAGCAAAGTCGTCTTGCCGCAACCGGAAGGGCCGACCAGGGCATAGACCTTGCCGGCGTCGATCGTCATCGAAAAATCGCGCAGCACTTCGCGCACATCGCCGGAGGCGGTGCGGAAGGCCTTCCGCCTGACGGTGATTTCAAGCGGCTTTCTGGCGCCAACGGGAAACATGTCGCTCGAAAGGTTGTACAACAAAGGTCTCGATCCCGAGCATGATGGCGATGAACGGCAGGGCATAGGCGAGAAGCAGGCTGACGTCGAAGAGCTGGAAGGCGGTGCCGATCTCGAAGCCGATCCCGTTCGAGCGGCCCAAGAGCTCGACGATGAGGACGATCTTCCAGACGAGCGACAGGCCGGAGCGGGTCGCAGCAGCTATATAGGGCGCGAGCTGCGGGAGGATCACATGCCGCAGCCGTGTCCGCAAAGGCATGGCGAAGACGCTCGCCATTTCCTGCAGGCCAGGGTCGAGCGCGCGCGCGCCTTCCCGGATGGTCGCCGTGGCATTGGGCAATTTGTTGAGCGCGACGGCAGTGATCGCGGCCGTTTCCGTCAAGCCTATCCAGATATAGGCGAGCACGATGATGACGAGCGCCGGCAGGTTCAAAAGGATGACGAGCCACGGATCGCCGAGCCGATCGATCGTCGGATTGCGGCCCATGAGGATGCCGAAGATCGTGCCGAAGAACATGGCCAGGCTGAAAGAGACCACAACCCGGGCGAGCGTCGC
Organism: uncultured Alphaproteobacteria bacterium; assembly: GCA_963704745.1. GTDB lineage: Bacteria > Pseudomonadota > Alphaproteobacteria > Rhizobiales > Beijerinckiaceae > Methylovirgula. The sequence continues at coordinate 98,631 of OY969936.1, read as the reverse complement.
GCCGAGATTGAGGAACAGGGCGCCGGATCGCGCCTCTTGCATCATCGCAGCGAGCACGGCCAGCGGCTCCGGCAACATGCGGCTAGCCGCCAGGGTCGCAGCGATCTGCCAGATTGCGATCAAGAGCAGAAGCGACAAAAGCCTCAGCACGACATTATTTTTCCGTCTCGGTCTTATAGAAGGTTCCGGGATCGAGCTTCGTGCCGGGGCCGACGAGCTTGGCGCCGCCAAGCTCTGCCAGCACGCGATAAAGCTTGGCCGCATCCGCTTCGTCCGCCGCCGCGGATCTTTGTGGCATCCCTTCGAGATAGCGCTTCCGATAGATCGCCAGCGCCGCCGCGTCGGTCACGCCGATGCGTGGTGCCAGCTTCTGCCAATCGCCCGGCGACGTCGCCAGAATCTCCATGGCTTGCCGGGTGACGGCAAAGAAACGGCGCAGCGCGTCGCGGTGCTTTGCCGCAAAACTGTCATGGAACACATAGCCGACCATGGCGACGGGGGCCGTGGCGCCGAGCCCCTTTTCAACCGCGTCCATGCCGATCAGCCGGCGAAAACCATGCGCCTCGAGATTGGCGCAGAAGTTCCAGAAATTCAGCGTCGCGTCGGTTTCGCCTTGCAAAGCCATTTCAAAGAGCAGCGCCGGCGCGCCATAGAGGATCGTCGCCTGCGATGCGAGGTCGAGCTTCGACTTCTGTGCCAGCGCCTGCAGCAACAGCCAGCTCTTGTCGAGCGGGCCGCCGGCGACGCCGATCTTCTTGCCCTTGAGATCGGCCAGCGTCCGGATCGGCGATTGCTGCGGCACCATTACGGCGCCGAGCGTGCTCGAATAAGGATAGAAGGTGAGATCCGACCCGAGGCTGCGCTCGCGCGAGACCCACAGCCAATCCGAGAGAATGATGTCGGCCGAGCCGCCCATCATGGCGATCTTGCCGGCATCCGTCGAGGCGAGCTCGGTGATGTCGAGATCAAGGCCGGCTTTTTGGGCAAGTCCATGGTCCTTGATGATCTGGAGCTCCCAGGCGAAGGTGCCGGTCTTTTGCGCTGCGATACGAAGCCTATCGGCGGCTTGCGCCTCGCCATGGCCGAGCTGCACGAGAGCGAGCAGAAAACTGACGAGGCAAAACGCCGCAATCTTGCGACAAAGACCGCGGCTCCTCGCAGCCGTTACGTGGAAACAACGCATTGCAGCCATCATCGGAGGTTGCAGCATAGCCAAATCCCGAAAACGCGCATCATCGAGAACCCCTCCCGGACATTGTATTACACCCGGCAATCCGGATACATGATTGCCGCGCAACCAATGTCGCTGATCGTCGAGGCGTTCGAAGGCCGGGCGTCGCCGGCGCCTTCATTGCACAAGGAAGCAAGGACATGACACCAAGGAATATTCTCTTCGTCGCGGCTGCCAGCCTCGTCGGAATGGTCGGAATGGTCGGAATGGCTGGACAAAGCTTTGCCGCCGATGCAGCGGCCGGCGCGACGCTTTTCCAACACAAGTGCAAAGTCTGCCATCGCATCGGACCCGGCGCGACGAATTTCGTCGGTCCCAACTTGAATGGTCTCGACGGTCGCGCAATCGCTTCCGAAGCGGGCTACAGCTATTCCGACGCGGATCAGGCGAAGAAGAAGACCGGCTTCGTCTGGAACGAAAAGACCTTCGACACATACATCACCAACCCGCAGAAGGACATTCCGGGCACCAGGATGATTTTCGCGGGCCTTTCCAAGGCGAGCGACCGCGACGATCTCTGGGCCTATATCTCGCAGTTCAAGGCAGACGGCTCGAAGAAGTAAGCGAAGGCGAGACGTTTCCAAATCGGCGACGAGGCCGGAAACAAAGTCGGCTTCGCAAATCGGATTTTGGCCAAGCGCTCCGATCTCCGTCGGAGCGCTTTTTCGTTGTTTTGATCCTCGCATATCGGCTTCGATGTGATGCGGCACGCGACGCCGTGATCATGATGAATCATACCCTCTCATATGTCGCGGCAGAACCAGAGTCACTTTGCAAGTCAGGCGCTCATCCATTCCTTACGAAAATCTGACTTTTGCCAATCCTCATTCGCCGGGTCCGCCACGGCGGATCAGCATGCCGCGGGCCGGATCGTAAGCGATGATGGCGCCAGCGAGAAAAACGCAGGTGCAGCCAAGGCAGACGCCGAGCGACAGAGGCGTCACCTGCTCATAGAAGGCGAAGCGGATCAATTCGACCGCATGGGTGAAAGGATTGAGCCAGCAGACGAAGGCGAGCCAGGGACTGCCCTCTTGAACGCGCCAGAGCGGATAGAGCGCCGAGGAGGCGAAGAACATCGGGAAGATCACGAAGTTCATCACGCCGGCAAAATTTTCCAATTGCTTGATCACCGACGAGAGCAGCATGCCGAGCGCGCCGAGCATCAGGCCAGACAGCGCGAGCGCCGGCAGGACGGTGACATAGCCCCAGAGCGAGGGCGGCGTGATATCCCAGAAATAAGCGATGACGAGATAGGCATAGACCTGCAGGATCGAGACGGCAGTGCCGGCCAGGAGCTTGGAAGTGAGGAGATACCAGCGCGGAAACGGACTGACGAGCAGGGTCCGCATATTGCCCGTCTCGCGGTCATAGACCAAGGAGAGCGACGACTGCATGCCGTTGAAGAGCTGGATCATCGCCATGAGCCCCGGCGTGATATAGACGGGGTAGAGAATGTAAGTCTCGTAAGGCGGAATGATCGAGACGCCGAGAACCGAGCGAAAGCCGGCGGCGAAGATGAAAAGCCACACCAGCGGCCGCACCAGAGCGGAGACGAAGCGCTCGCGCTGATGCAGGAAGCGCAGCGCCTCGCGCCAGACGATCCCCCGCAGGCAAATCCAATATTGCCGCAGGCTGAAACCTTTGCCGGGCCAGGCTTCACCGACTTCAGTCGTCGCGGTCGCAGTCATGCTACGTCTCCAAAATTCCGAGATGCGTTCTCAAGCCTGTCGACATTCGCGGCATGACAACGATCGAGGCCATACAGGCGCTTCCCCTCCCCCTTGTGGGGAGGGGTTAGGGGTGGGGGTCGAGAAGCTATCGCTGAGTTCGACGGACCCCCACCCCGGACCGCTTACGCGGTCCGACCCTCCCCACAAGGGGGAGGGTAAATGCGCCGGCATCGCCTTGCCGTGAATGTCAACATGCCTAGTCTCCGAGTTCCGTGCCGGTCAGCTTGGCGAAGGCCAGGCGCATGTCCGGTGCGCCGGTTTGGGCGATGATGTCGGCGGCGGCGCCATTGGCGAGGATCCGGCCCTTGTGCAGGACGATGACCAGATCCGTCATCGCGATTTCATCGATCAAATGGGTCGTCCAGAGCACGCCTATGCCCGCATTCGCAACCAAGCTGCGTACATGCGCGACGATATCGGCGCGCGCCTTGACGTCGAGCCCGACAGTCGGCTCGTCGAGAAGCAGGATCTGCGGATTATGCAGGAGCGCGCGGGCGATTTCGACGCGCCGCATTTGGCCGCCGGAAAGATTGCGCACCTTGTCGGCCACACGGTCGGCGAGCGCGACCTGCGCCAGCACCGCCTGCGCCCGCTGCTTCGCCTCGCGCGGGCCGATGCCGTGCAGGGCGGCGTGATAGATGAGATTCTGCACCACCGACAGGTCGGGATCGAGGGTGCGCGCCTGAAAGACGACGCCGAGCCGGCGCAGCGCCTCGCCGCTTTCGCGGGCGACATCATGGCCGAAGATCCTGATCGTGCCGGCACGCGTCGCATAGAGCCGCGTGATCAGCGAAAAGAGCGTGCTCTTGCCGGCGCCGTTCAATCCGAGCAGCACGCTGAAACGTCCGGGCTCGATGACAAAGGAGACATCATCGAGCGCCTTGCGCTTGCCGTATGAATGGCTGACGTGGATGACCTCGAGCGCCGGCGTGCCGGTCGCGCCGCTGGCTGGCATGGCCTTTTGGTCTTGCTTCAAGGCGCTGTTCCTCCCGCGGGAGCGGATCTCAGGTCGGGCACTCGCTCAGGCGCAAGGCCGACCCTCGGATCATTGGCCGATCGCAACACCCCAAGGCATTTGTCCGACCGCAATGGATTTGATGACCTTGAGAGCGGCGACGTCGATCACCGAGACGTCGTTCGACACGCCGTTGGCCGTATAGAGATATTTGCCGTCCGGCGTGAACGCCATATGCCAGACGCGCTGGCCGACGAGCAGGTATTTCTCGATCCTTTTCGTTGCCGTGTCGATCACGGCGACATGGTTCGCCGGACCAAGCGCCACGAAAGCGGTCTTGCCGTCCGCGGTGAAATTGATGCCGACGGGCTGGATCGCTTCGTTCGCAAGGCCGGGAATATCGAAGTGGATCTTCTGCTTGATCACATATTTGACGGGATCGATCACGGCCACCGTGCCGCCGACTTCGGACGACACCCAGAGTTCCTTGCCATCGGGCGTGTATTGCGCGAAGCGCGGCCGCGCATCGAGGAGAATATTGGCGATGACCTTGCGGCTATCCAGATCGATTACATGCGCCATATTGGTGGTCTCGGACGTATTGACCAGGATCTTGTCGTTGGGACTGATGGCCATGCCTTCCGGCTCGACACCGACCAGGACGTCGAACGCGCGCCGATGAGTCTTCACATCGATCACGGTCACGAGATGGTCGTTCTCGTTCGACGTGAAGACATATTTTCCGTCACGGCTGACGATCAGCAGTTCGGGATCTGGTCCAGACTCCAGATTGCCGGTGATCTCCAAGGTCTTCGTGTCGATGACCTGGATCGTGTCATCGTCGCTGGCGCAGATGTAGAGCTCCTTGCCGTCGGGGGAGAGAGCAATCCCGCGCGGGCGCTGGCCGACCGGGATCGTCTTCGTCGTTGCGAGCTTGTCGGTATCGATGACCGAGACCGAATTGCCCTTCTCATTCGTGACATAGGCCGTGTAGGCCAATGCCTGCCGCGGCAGAGCGACGGGCAGGACACATAATATCAGGGCGGCGGCGCGCAGCGGCGAATGCAACGGCATGGGTCACATCTTTCGGTTTAGCCTCGAGGCCTTCATTCGGTCGGCAGCCGGCGTCGCAGGACCGCCGCCTTGGTTCTAAGACTTGCTCCAGCCCAATTCAGCGGAATTTACATTTGGTTTCCGGCTGGTCATAGCCGAGCGTGTCGAGAATGGAGGTTTGATGCAGGAATCCCGGTTGCGGCGAAGCCGAGACAACTGTTCTTCCGTCGCTCAAGAGGATCGGCTGGCGCAATTGCTGATCCCACGGCCGAACCGTCAATCTTTCTCCCTTGTAGGCGGCGATGGCGAATTTGGGCGATAGAATATAGTCGTGGATCACCTTGGGATCGTTGGAATTGGTGTGGGTGACGGCGTCACCGATCATCCGCATCGCCACCCAGGCATTGTTGTCGCGGGCATTCATCCAGCGATGGGCGAGCGCCATGAAACTGTTTTGCAATTGCTGCGCGCCCCATTGGTCCATCGAGGCAGCCCAGCTCGTCGGCACCAATCCGCCGGAACCGGCAACGGGACGCGGGTCCCAGGTCCTATAGGGCAGATAGCCGGCGAAGACTTGGCTTTCGTCGGCGGCCACGAGAACATCATAGGCCGGCGCATTCTGCGTCGCGACCGGAATCAGCTTCTGGGTCTGCACCATGCCCGTATCCGAACGGCGGCCGCCGCCAGTGTCGACATAGGTTCGCTCACCGACGATCTTGGCGCCGAATTTCCTGGCCGAATGCTCATAGGCTTCTGCCAGAAGCGCATCGGCCGGATGCGATCCCTTGATCAGGAACCAGCGCGGCCATTGCTTCCAGATGAGATATTGGGCGAGACCGTCGGTGAGCATCGAGCGCGATGGCGCCACCTGAATGACATTGCGCCGGCAGTCTTGCTGGCGCAGCGAATCATCCGGCGCCGTAATGTTGAAGATCAACACATCCTTGCCGTGCTCCGCATCGGCGATCTTCAGGAGATCTGCTGCCGGAAGATCGGCGAGCACCAGCGTGACGCCGTGGCTGACCAAGCTCTTCAGCGCCGCCACCGGATCCTGGCCGGGTTTGAGCGCGACATCTTCGACCGAATAAGTCTGATTGAGGAATTTGCCGGTCGTATTGTCGTCGTCCGCGGCGAGCTTCGCTCCGGCGAAGCCATCGTCCGGCGCAGGTATGTCGAGAATCGAGATCGTATCCCTGTTGTGCTGTTGGCGCAGAAAGCCGACTTTGACGCTCAAAGGTGGAGCGGTCTGCGCCGAAATTCGTGTCGTTGTCGAAAGCGCCAGAGCAGCGCCGAAAACAACCAAGCCTGAGAAGATCAGAAAGTGGCGGGCGATTCGATGGGTCATGGCGCTCGGCGGATCGAAGAAGGGCGTGGGGCGCAAAGATGACCGCAAGAGATAATCTTATCAAGATAGCCCACGTTAAACTTCGGTCAGAAAGCGATGCGAGCACCTGACATAATCATTACAATTCATGCCGCGCTGCCCATTGTTTTGTCGGCGGACAGCAAAGCTAGCATCGCTTGTTCGTTGGGCTCCGCGGCAATGGCGAGGCGAAGCAGGCCGGCAGCCTGCAAAGGCGCGGCGGCATCCGCCGAGATCGCCATGTGGCGCACAAGCATGGGATCGAGGCCGGCGGCCTGCGCGAGCGCCAGGAAAATTTCCGCGCTGCGCCGGGAATAATGCAGCACCGCGTCGATCTCGCCTTTGGTGATGGCTGCGATGGCTTCCTCACTCAATCGTGCCGCCGCGCATGCTTCATAAATTTCGATCGCGATGATGTCGAGGCCCGCCTCCCTGCAGCGGATTTCGAGATCGCTCTTGCGGTCGCGGCCGGCGAGATAGAGCAGGCGCGCCGGCGGGTGCACCCCATTGACGACGCTCGCCGCGAGGTCTTTCGCATAGGGAGCCAAGACGGCTTCGCCTTCGAAGCCGCGCCGCCGCGCCGCTTCAGCCGTCTTGCTGCCGACGAGGAAGAGCGGCATCAGCCGGCGCGCTTCCGGAACTGGCCATTGCGGCGGAAATTGCGCCAGATCGAAGGCTTGCGCGCTGGTCGCGATCACGGCATCCGTGACGCCATTCGGCCATTGCGCGCCGGTCGGCAGCATTTCGAGCACCGGCGAAAATATGGCCAGATGACCGTGGGCGGCGAGCTTTTCGGCCGTGCGCATCGCCTCATCGCGCGCGCGTGTCAACAAGATGCGCATGTCTTCTCCCTTAAGACACATTCACCCTTCGAGAAAGCCCTTGGGCGCCCGCGAGAGGAGTTCACGCGCCGCGCTCTCGCCGATGCGCTCCGCCTCCGATTGCGGCCCGCGCAGCCGGGTTTCGAAAAATTGCGAACCATCCGGCCGCAGGATGATCGCATGCAGGACGAGCTCGGCGCCTTCAAGCCGTGCAAAGCCGCCGATCGGCGTCCGGCACGAGCCGTCGAGGATACGCAGAAGCGCTCTTTCGCTGCGCAGCGCCACGCCTGTTTCAGAATTGAGGATAGGCGCGAGGAGCGCCGCGGCCCTTGCGTCGCCGCGCCGCGCGGTGATGCCGATCGCGCCTTGGCCAACCGCGGGCACGAAATCATCACTGTCGAGGATCGCGGTCGCGCGGTCCGCAAGGCCGAGCCGCTTGAGCCCGGCGAGCGCCAGAAGCGTCGCATCGACATTGCCACGCAGGACCTTGTCGAGCCGCGTCTCGACATTGCCGCGCAACAGCGTGACATTGAGATCGGGCCGCAGCCGCTTCACCATGGCGCCGCGGCGCAGCGATGCCGTGCCGACGATTGCGCCCGCCGCAAGCGTCCGCGGATGCGCAGCCTTAGCCGAGATCCATGCGTCCCGCACATCTTCACGCGGCAAATAGCCGAGAATCTCGATCTCCGCCGGCAGGATCGTCGGCAGATCCTTCGCCGAATGCACCGCGATATCGATCGCGCCATGGGCGAGGGCGGCGTCGAGCTCTTTGGTGAACAGACCCTTGCCGCCGGCCTCGGCGAGCGGCCGGTCCAAAATCAGATCGCCCGTCGTCTTGACGATCTCGATGGGGAAATGCGCGGCGTCGAGGGAATGGGCCGCTGCGAGCCGCGCCTGCAGCTCATGCGCTTGCGCCAGCGCCAAAGCGCTGCCGCGCGTGCCGATCCTGAGCGGCGAAAGGCTTTGCGACGAAGACACGGCCTGGGCCGAGGACTGGAGAGGAGGGGCGGAGGAAGCGATGGCCGATGTCCTGGGTTTCGCGGCATGGATGGATTTCAGGCGCTCCGGCCCATAAATAGTCAGCTCGGAACTGTAAATGGGCACGTGGCGATTTTTGCCGGCGGAGCGGCTGTTGCATGCGGCGGTCCTTGCAAAATCCCACGTTCCCGGCGCAGTTTGCGGCCGCGAACGCCAATCCACCAAGTTGAAAATGGTCTATGATGGCCGGTTCGGCGGGATCGACATGAAATCTCAATCGGCATGAAATCTCAAGTTGACAAGATCAGGTTGGCGTATGCGTGTTCTCGGGATCGAAACCACTTGCGATGAAACGGCCGCTGCAATCGTTCGGCTGCGTCCGGAGGGCGGCGGCGAGATCCTCGCCAATGAGGTGATGAGCCAGATCGCCGAACACAGCGCCTATGGCGGCGTGGTGCCGGAAATCGCGGCGCGCGCCCATATCGACGTGATCGACCGGCTCATCATTCGCGCGCTGGCGCATGCCAAAGTCGAGCTCGCCGACCTCGACGGTATTGCCGGCGCGGCCGGCCCGGGCCTCATCGGCGGCGTCATCGTCGGCCTCACCACGGCCAAAGCCCTGGCGCTTGCCGCGCACAAGCCTTTCATCGCGGTCAACCATCTCGAAGGCCATGCGCTTACGGCGCGGCTCACCGACAATCTCGATTTTCCCTATCTCCTGCTCCTCGTCTCGGGCGGCCATACGCAGCTCGTCGCCGTCAAGGGCATCGGCGATTATCAGCGGCTCGGCTCGACGGTCGATGATGCCGTCGGCGAGGCCTTTGACAAGGTCGCGAAAATGCTCGGCCTCGGCTATCCCGGCGGCCCGCTGGTCGAGCGCGAAGCCCTGAAAGGCAATGGCTTGCGCTATGATTTCCCGCGGCCGATGCTCGGCCGCACCAAGCCGGACTTCTCCTTTTCGGGCCTCAAGACCGCGGTGCGGCTCGAGGCCGAGCGCATGAAGCCTCTGACCGCGGCCGACATCGCCGATCTCTGTGCTTCCTTCCAGGCCGCCGTGGTCGATACGCTCATCGATCGGCTGCGCGCCGGGCTGCGCCGCTTCGTCGTGGAGATCGGCCCCTGCCATGCCATGGTGGTCGCCGGCGGCGTCGCCGCCAATGGCGCCATCCGCCGCGCTCTCATGCGCTTTTGCGGCGAATCCGGCCTGCGGCTCGTCGTGCCGCCGCCGTCTTTGTGCACCGATAATGGCGCGATGATCGCCTGGGCGGGCATCGAGCGGCTGCGGCTCGGGCTCACCGATGATCTGACCTTTCCCGCCCGGCCGCGCTGGCCGCTTGACGCCAATGGCGAAGCCGCCCATCACGGCAAAGCCTGAAGCTGCCGAGAGGGGACGAGAAAGCCGATGCAGCGCATGCGCCAAATTGCGGTTGTCGGCGCCGGCGCCTGGGGCACCGCTCTCGCCAATCTCGCCGCACGGGCCGGCGCGCATGTCACGCTTTGGGCGCGCGATCCCGCCCATGCAGCGGAAATGGCGGCGACCGGCGTCAATGCCCGCCGGCTCCCCGGCGTGCCGCTCGCCCCGACGGTTATGCCGACCGCCGACCTCGCCGCCGTCGCGACGGCCGACATTCTTTTGCTCGCCGTGCCGACGCAGGCGCTGCGCAGCGCCGCCGTCGCCTTGGCGCCTTTTGTCAGGCCCCGCGCGCCCATCATCATCTGCGCCAAGGGGATCGAGCGCGGGACAGGCCTCTTTCCCAGTCAGGTCCTCGCCGAGATTCTTCCCGACAATCCGCCGGCCGTCCTTTCCGGGCCGAGCTTTGCCGCCGATGTGGCGAAAGGCCTGCCGACGGCGGTGACGCTCGCCGCGCAGGATGGCGCGCGCGCGGCGGAATTGGCGCAGGTGCTCGCCGCACCCTGGTTCCGGCTTTATCATTCAACGGATATACGCGGCGTCGAGATCGGCGGCGCGGCGAAAAATGTGCTGGCGATCGCGAGCGGCATTGCCGCGGGCCGAAGGCTCGGCGCCAGCGCCGGTGCGGCGCTGATCACCCGCGGCTTTGCCGAGCTCATCCGCTTCGCCCAGGCCTTCGGCGCCGATCCTGCAACGCTGATGGGACTCTCGGGCCTCGGCGATCTCGTCCTGACCTGCACGTCGGAGCAATCCCGCAATTTTTCTTTCGGCCTCGCTCTCGGGCGCGGGGCAAGCGTTGCGGCGGCAAGCGCCGATCACAAGCTCGTCGAGGGCGTCTATACGTGCGGGATTCTCGTCGATCTCGCGCATCAAAAATCCATCGACATGCCGATCTCCGCCGCCGTCGAGGCGGTGCTCGCCGAGCGGATCGAGATCGATGCGGCGATCGAGGCGCTGCTCAACCGCCCCGCCAAAGCCGAACTCGCCTTTGGCAATCTGGCGCCGGGCCGATAGGCTGTGGGGCACGTCATGGCCGGGCTTGTCCCGGCCATCCACGCGGTTCAACTTAGTGCGGTGTGGGTTGTTTAGGCCGGTGCCTCTGAAATTCGACCATTGAAGCCTTGTCGCGGGCGTGGATGGCCGGGACAAGCCCGGCCATGACAGCTGTGGAAGCGGGAGAGGACATGGCGCATTGGCTGATCAAGAGCGAGCCCAATAAATGGTCCTGGGCGATGCAGGTCGAGGCGGGCGAGAAGGGCACCTTCTGGAACGGCGTGCGCAATCATACCGCCAAGCAAAACCTCATGGCGATGAAGCTCGGCGATGAGGCCTTCTTCTATCATTCGAACGAGGGCAAGGAGATCGTCGGCATCGTGAAAGTCATCAAGACCTATTATCCCGACGACAGCGATCCTACGGGCAAATTCGGCATGGTCGATTTCGCGGCGGTGAAGCCTTTGAAGACGCCGGTGACGCTTGAAGCCATCAAAGCTGACGAGCGGCTGAAAGACATGGTGCTCGTCAATAATTCGCGGCTTTCGGTGCAGCCGGTGAGCGATGCGGAATGGAAGCTGATCTGCAAGCTGGGCGGGGCCGCGGCTTAGGCGCCGGGCTACTCCTCTCCCCGCAAGCGGGGAGAGGGGCGGCTCGCGTCGCGGCAAGCGATCAGCCGAGGCCTTCGCACGTCCGCGACGTAAATCGCTTGACCTGCCCTCGCCCGGCGGGCAGATGAGGCCATCCTGATCCCCCATCGCCTTCAGCGAGGACCGGCTTGTCCTGAAGTTCGGACAAGCGGGGCCGCGCCGCCTCGCCTTCGGAGTTTTCACCCATGATCCGTTCCGCCCTCATGAATGTCATGACCGCGGCGGCGCTGAAGGCCGGGCGCGGTCTCAAGCGCGATTTCGGCGAGGTCGAAAATCTCCAGGTCTCGATCAAAGGCCCCGGCGATTTCGTCTCCGCCGCCGACCGCAAGGCGGAGAAAACGCTCCACGACGAATTGGCCAAGGCCCGTCCCGGCTATGGTTTCGTCCTGGAAGAGAGCGGCGTCATAGAGGGGACCGACAAGGCCCATGTCTGGTATATCGACCCGCTCGACGGGACGACGAACTTCCTTCATGGCCTGCCGATCTTCGCCATTTCCATCGCTCTCGCCCGCGACGGCCAGATCGTCGCCGGCCTCGTCTACAATCCGGTGACGGACGACATCTATGTCGCCGAAAAGGGCCAGGGCGCCTATCTCAACAACCGCCGTTTGCGGGTCGCGGCGCGGCGCGAGATGGGCGATGCCTTGATCGGCTGCGGCATTCCGCATCTCGGCAAGCACGCCGATCATCCGAGATTCAAAGCCGAATTCGCCGCCGTGATGGCGCGCGCTTCGAACCTGCGCCGGCTCGGCGCCGCCGCGCTCGATCTCTGTTTCGTCGCCTCCGGCCGCTACGACGGCTTTTGGGAGCGGGGCCTCAAGCCCTGGGACATGGCCGCCGGCATGCTGATCGTCCGCGAGGCCGGCGGCTATGCCAGCGATGCCGACGGCGGCCCCGACTTTCTGGCCAAAGGATCTGTTTGCGCCGGCAATGAAGCCATACATTCGCAACTATTGGCGCTCATCCGGTCTGCCGGCTGAACGAGATCCATGCCGACGGACCGGCCATGCCAGGAAAGGCTGGCGGAAACCGGCCGCGTCACGGTAAAGACGCGCAATGCCGTCATAGCTGTCGAGAGACGCCGCTTGGTGCTTCCGCCGCGTCGGGATCTGCACTAATTTGAAGCCTCTTCTCCAAAAACCGCGAAGCGCGCGGTTTAACTGCAAGCGGCGGAACTGAAAATGGCGACCGACGTCGATCCCTACAGGCTTTCTTCGCCGCGCATCTTTCTGGTGCGCATGCTGGTGTTTCTCATTCTCGCCGGCTTCATCGTCTTCATCCTGCAGCGGCAGATCGAGACGGCCTTCATGGCCAATCCCGGCCTCAACGGCCTGATCTTCTTTGTCCTCGGCTTCGGCATCATTCTCGCCTTGCGGCAGGTGGTGCGGCTGTTCCGCGAAGTGCGCTGGGTCAATGCCCTGCCGCGCGGTGAAGCGAACAAGGTGCGGCATCCGATCCTCTTGGCGCCGATGGCGGCCTTGCTCGGCGACCGGCCGGCCGGCGCCATGATCTCGACCTTGACCCTGCGCGCGATTCTCAATTCGATCGGCACACGCCTCGACGAGGCGCGCGACATCTCCCGCTATCTGACCGCGCTCCTCATCTTCCTCGGCCTGCTCGGCACCTTTTGGGGTCTCATCGCGACGGTCGGCTCGCTCGGCGGCGTCATCAAATCGATGCAGGTCGGCGCCGACGCCGGCGCGATGTTCGATGATCTGAAGAATGGTCTCGCCGCGCCGCTCGCCGGCATGAGCATCTCCTTCACCTCGTCGCTCTTCGGCCTCGCCGGCTCGCTCGTCCTCGGCTTCCTCGACCTTCAGCAGGGCCAGGCGCAGAACCGTTTCTACAACGAGCTCGAAGAGAATCTGACCGCCAGCACGACCGACACTCTGGTCGAAGGCGGCGGCCAGATTTCGGAGGGATTTCCGCGCGATCTGCGCGCTGCCCTCGACAAGATCGCGGCGACCGCCGATCAAAGCCATGCGCGCGCGACCTCCCTCGCCATCGCCAATCTGGCCGATGGCATCCAGAGCCTCGTCCAGCACATGCGCACGGAACAGCAATTGATCCGCGACTGGGTCGAGGCGCAGGCGGATCAAAGCAAGGAGCTCAAGGTCATCTTGAAACGGCTGGCCTCCGAGACGGAACGGCACTGATGGCGATCGCCCGGGGGAGACGGCAGACCCGCCATATCGATTATTGGCCCGGCTTCGTCGACGCCCTGTCGACCATGCTGCTCGCCATCGTCTTCCTCCTCTCGGTCTTCATGCTGGCGCAGTTCTTTCTCGCCCGCGAGGTCTCGACCAAGGATACGGTGCTGACGAGGCTCCACAAGCAGATCGACGAACTGACCTCCCTCCTGGCGCTGGAGCGGGCCGGCAAGGCCGATGCCGAGACTGAGATGGCGGCCCTTACGGCGACCCTCGATTCGGCGAAGCAGGACAAGGCACGGCTCGAGGCCCAGATCGCCGCGGCGAATTCCGGCGCATCAGGCGCCAATCAGAAAGTCGCGAGCGCCCAGCAGCAGCTCGATGTGCAAAAGCAGATCTCCGCCCGCGCGGTGGCCCAGGTCGAGATATTGAACCAGCAGATCGCGGCCTTGCGGCGCCAGCTCGCGGCGATCGAGGACGCGCTCTCCGCCTCCGAGGCGAAGGATCGCCAATCGCAGGCCAAGATCGCCGATCTCGGCGCCAGGCTCAATGTGGCGCTGGCGCAGAAGGTCCAGGAGCTGTCGCGCTATCGCTCGGATTTCTTCGGAAGGCTGCGCCAGATCCTCGGCGACCGGCCGGGCATACGCGTCGTCGGCGACCGCTTCGTCTTCCAAGCGGAAGTTCTGTTCGACACCGGCCAGGCGAATGTCAATCCCGCCGGCAAGGCGGAGCTCGACAAGCTCGCTGCCGCGATCGTCGAGCTTGAACATGAGATCCCGCCGGAAATTCCCTGGGTTCTGCGCGTCGACGGCCATACCGACAAACGGCCGATTCAATCGGCGCAATTCCCATCGAACTGGCAGCTCTCGGCGTCGCGCGCCATAGCCGTGGTGCAGTATCTGATCGGCAAGGGCGTCGAGCCGCAGCGGCTCGTCGCCGCCGGCTTCGGCGAATATCAGCCGATCGATCAAGGCAATACGGAAGAGGCCTATCGCAAGAACCGCCGCATCGAATTGAAGCTGACGGAAAGGTGAGGTTTTGGCCTTGTCCCTCGGCTTGTTGCTTACAGGCACAATTTTGATGTAATGCGCGCTCCTTCTCCCGCTTGCGGGAGAAGGTGTCATGCGAAGCATGACGGATGAGGGAACTTGCGAGCGGCACCAGCCCTCATCCGGCCGGCTCCGCCGTCCGCCTTCTCCCGCAAGCGGGAGAAGGGTCGCGCCCTCCAAGCTCCGCTACCGGGCCGGTAGCTCAATGGTTAGAGCCGGCCGCTCATAACGGTCTGGTTGCAGGTTCGAGTCCTGCCCGGCCCACCATCGTTCCGAACCTCAATGATCGAGCGCGATGCCTCTCTCGCTCGTGATCGCGAGGTGGGCACGCGGAGCGGCCCGCCCCCCGAAACAACTTGCCCCTTAGCCCCGCCACACCCTATTTTAGAAGCGTTCTCAACCTTTGAGACATCCAACTCCGGCCTTGACCCGGCAGCTTGGGAGAGGATCATGTTCATCGAGACCGAAACCACACCCAATCCAGCGACCTTGAAATTTCTACCCGGCCGGCCGGTGATGCCGGGCGGCACGCTCGACATCCGCGATGGGAAAACGGCGGTGAAATCGCCGCTCGCCCAGGCGCTGTTCGACGTTCCCGGCGTCAGCGGCGTCTTCTTCGGCGCCGATTTCATCTCCGTGACGAAAGCCGACGGCGACTGGCAGGAGATCAAACCAGCCGTTCTCGGCACGATCATGGAGCATTTCGTCTCCGGCGCGCCGCTGCTGGCGGAAGGGGCGATGGCCGATCCGCAGACCGAGAGCGACGAATTTTTCGCCGCCGAGGATGCCGCAACCGTCGAGACGATCAAGGAGCTGATCGACACACGCGTCCGCCCCTCCGTCGCCGGCGATGGCGGCGACATCAAATTCCGCGGCTTCCGCGACGGGATCGTCTATCTTGCGATGAAGGGCTCCTGCTCCGGCTGCCCGTCTTCGACGGCGACCTTGAAACACGGCATTCAAAACCTGTTGCGCCATTATGTGCCCTCCGTCCACACCGTCGAGCAGATCTGATCTCACCCTCCCCCTTGTGGGGAGGGTCGGACCGTCGTAGGGCGTCGTTTTCGACGCCCGTCGTAAGCGACGGGCTATGGCGGTCCGGGGTGGGGGTCATCCAGATTGCAGCTCATTTAACCCCCACCCCTGACCCCTCCTCACAAGGGGGAGGGGGATCGCAGCCATGACCGGAATGAAAATCCTCGCGATCGACACGGCACTTGGCGCCACCTCGGCCTGCGTGTTCGAGGCCGGCGCCGATGCGCCCGAAGCCATTGAGACGATCGCGATGGAGCGCGGCCATGCCGAGGCGCTGCTGCCGCTGATCGACCAGGTCATGGCCCGCACGGCCGGTGGCTTTCCGGCCCTGTCGCGGATTGCTGTGACGGTCGGGCCGGGTTCTTTTACCGGGCTTCGTATAGGGATCGCCGCGGCGCGGGCGATCGGCATCGCCTGCCATGTGCCGGTGGTCGGCGTCGCCACGCTTGCGGCTCTTGCGGCGCCGCTCATTCTCGAAGAGAAGCCGGGGCTCGTCGTGGCCGCGATCGATGCGCATCACGGCAATATCTATCTCGCCGCCTTCGGCCCGGATGGGCGCGCCATTGTGCTGCCGCGCCTGACGAGCCTCCGCGACGCGGTGCGCATCTTGGAGGGCGGTCGGCTCCGCCTCATCGGCTCCGGCGCGCCTATGCTCGCGATCGAAGCCGCGGCGGCGGGCCGTATGGTCGAACTCGTCGGCGATGCCGCCGCGCCCGACATCGTCTTCGTCGCCAAGCTCGGCCTGCTCGCCGATCCGCTGATGACGCCGGCGCGGCCGCTTTACCTGAAAGCGCCCGATGCCAAGCCGCAGACGGGCAATTCTATCGTGCTGGCGCCGCCCTGATCCATGTTCGGCTTCTTCGACCATAGCCGCCGGCGCGACATTCGGCGAATCGGGCCGCGATCGGCGCAGGCCTGCGCGACGCTCCATGCGCTGTCCTTCTCCCATCCCTGGACAGCGATGGATTTTGAGACCTTGCTGGCCGGCCGGGACGTCGTCGCCGAAGCCGCCATGGTAACGGGACGATGGGGGAAGAGTCCGGCTCTCGCCGGTTTCGTCCTGTCGCGCTGCGCGCTGGACGAGGCCGAGATT
This sequence comes from uncultured Alphaproteobacteria bacterium, assembly GCA_963704745.1. Taxonomy (GTDB): domain Bacteria; phylum Pseudomonadota; class Alphaproteobacteria; order Rhizobiales; family Beijerinckiaceae; genus Methylovirgula. The sequence goes on along the minus strand of OY969936.1, from coordinate 82,119 downwards.
TTGACGATCGCCGTGGCGCCGGAATTTCGCCGCAGGGGCATCGGCAGCACCTTGCTCGCGGCCCATCTCGCCAGGCTGGCGGCGCAAGGCGTCAAAGCTTTGTTCCTCGAGGTCGAGGCCGGTAATCGTGCCGCTCTGGCCCTTTATGCACAGTTTGATTTTCGCCAGATCGGCGAGCGCAAAGCCTATTACCGCAGGGCCGACGGCACAGCTGCGGCGGCGCTTATGCTGCGCCGGGATTTTTCATGAGGAATTGGCGGCAAGCTTGCCGAGCGCAGGCCAATGATGGAAATGGCGCGCGATTCGCGGTAAAAGGAAGCACATCGTTCGTCGGCGCTCGAGAGAAGAACGCCGGATGCTCAAGAGGATCATGACCGAATTTTCGCACATGCCCGTTGGCGCGGCAGAAGCTGAGCCCACAGCCCAGGAAAATCCTGCTCAGGGCGGCTCTCCACGCGGAAAACTGTTCATTAAGTCATATGGTTGTCAGATGAATGCCTACGATGCGCAGAGGATGGCCGATCTCCTCGCGCCGGAAGGCTTCGAAGAGACGCCGCGCTTTGATGATGCCGACGTCGTGATCCTGAACACCTGCCATATTCGTGAGCGTGCGGCGGAAAAGATCTTTTCCGAGCTCGGCAAGCTGCGCAAGGTGAAGAAGGCGCGGGGCGCGGCCGGCCTCTCGACAAAGATCGTCGTCGCCGGCTGTGTCGCCCAGGCGGAGGGCTCGGAGATCCTGCGCCGGCAAAGGGCGGTCGATCTGGTCATCGGCCCGCAGAATTATCATCATCTGCCGGGCCTGCTCCGCGACGGCGGCGAGGCGCAGGGCCGCGTCGACACGGAATTTCCGATCGAGGACAAATTCGCTCATCTGGTGAAACCGCGGCCGGAGCGCACCCGCCAGCGCGGCCCCGCAGCCTTTCTTACAATTCAGGAAGGCTGCGACAAATTCTGCACTTTCTGCGTCGTGCCCTATACGCGGGGGGCGGAAATGTCCCGCCCCGTCGCCGCCATTCTCGCCGAAGCGCAGGATCTCGCCGCCGGCGGGGCGAGGGAGCTCGTCCTGCTCGGCCAGAACGTCAATGCCTATCATGGCGAAGGGCCGGATGGGCGCGTCTGGTCGCTCGCTCGCCTCTGCGCCCGGCTGGCCGAGGTGCCGGGCATAGCGCGGCTGCGCTATACGACGAGCCATCCCACCGACATGCACGCCGATCTCATCGCCGCGCATAAGGATCTGCCGCAGCTGATGCCCTATCTGCATCTGCCGGTGCAGTCGGGGTCCGACAGGATTCTCGCCGCCATGCATCGCAAACATCGGCGAAAGGATTATCTCGATCTCGTCGCGCGGATCAGGGCGGCGCGGCCGGACCTGGCGCTCTCCTCCGATTTCATCGTCGGCTTTCCAGGCGAGAGCGAGGCGGATTTCGAAGCCACGCTCGATCTCATCCGAAGGATCGAATTCGCCGCCGCATTCTCGTTCAAATATTCGCCGCGGCCGGGCACGCCGGCGGCGGAGAGCCCCGATCAGGTCGAGGAAGCGGCGAAACGCGAGCGCCTCGCCCGGCTGCAGGATCTGGTCGAGGCGCAGCGGCAAGCCTTCAACCGCTCCATGGTCGGCCGGACGGTCGAGGTGCTTTTTGAAAAAAAAGGCCGGCATGCCGGTCAAATCGCGGGCAAGACTCCTTATCTTCAGACTGTGCAGATCACCGCACCGGAGCATCTCATCGGCGAGATTCTCGCGGTCGAGATCACCGGGGTCGGCGCGAATTCTTTGTTCGGGCGCCGCAAAGTCGAGAACGGCGCCTTAGATCACGATGACTTTGGATCGATTCGATCCAAAGTCAGAGACGCGATCGATTCAAAAGGATAGAGCGGGATATGCAGATAAGGTCACGCAATTTGCCTAAGCTTGATTACGCCGGAAAACCGGGTCCCACTTTTCCTCATCCCGCTCTAGAGGTCAGGGCTTGAGATCATCAGACCGTTCACTATCCCAGCTGCTGCAATCCGACGGCGCGCCGCGGATGCAGGATAAGGCCGCGACCCACCCGTTCGAAATCACTCTGGCCTTCGACGACAATCGTCACGCCTCGGTGCTCTTCGGCCAATATGACCAGAACCTCGCCAAGGTCGAGCGCCGCCTCGGCGTTCTCGCCAACGCCAATGGCAATCATGTCACGCTCAAGGGGCCGGCCGACGCCTGCGAGCAGGCGCGCCAAGTCCTCGAAAATCTCTATGCGCGGGTGAAGCTCGGCCAGGCCATCGGCCTCGGCGAAGTCGACGGTGCGATCCAGGAAGGGGTTTTGCAAGGCAGCCTGTTTCCCAATACGGAGATCGGGCGCGCGGTTTTCGAGCAGATCGGCACGCGCCGCCGCGGCGCCGTGCGGGCGCGGAATGCCGCGCAGGACCTCTACCTGCGCTCTCTGAAACGGCACGAACTGTGCTTTGCGGAAGGGCCGGCCGGCACGGGCAAGACTTGGCTTGCCGTTGGCTATGCGGTCTCGCTGCTCGAACAGGGGAGCGTGGAACGGCTGATCCTGTCGCGCCCGGCGGTCGAGGCCGGCGAGCGGCTGGGTTTCCTCCCCGGCGACATGCGCGAGAAGGTCGACCCTTATCTGCGGCCGATCTTCGACGCCTTGAATGATTTCATGGACGGCCGCATGATCGAGCGCGGCATGCAGACCGGCATGATCGAGGTGGCGCCGCTCGCCTTCATGCGCGGCCGGACCCTCACCAATGCCTGCGTTCTGCTCGACGAGGCGCAGAACACCAGCGCAATGCAGATGAAGATGTTCCTGACCCGCCTCGGCGAAGGCTCGCGCATGATCGTCACTGGCGATCCGTCACAGACCGATCTGCCGCCCGGCCAGATTTCTGGATTGAACGAGGCGATCGGTCTCTTGCGCGGCATGGAAGGGATCGGCCATGTGCGGTTCAGCGAGAGCGATGTCGTCCGCCACGATCTCGTGCAGCGCATCGTCTCCGCCTATGAAGAGCGGACGCGCGAGATGGGCCGTCAGAATGGCGGGCTACAGAATGGCGGGCCGCGCCGATGAGCGACATTGGCCCGAGTATTGCTGTCGATATTGCCGTCGAAAGCCCATTGTGGGACGCTTTCGAGGATGCCGGCGCGCTGGCCGAGACCGCGATCGGCGCGGCGCTGCGGCATGTGCATGCCAAGCTCCATGCCGACGCGGAGATCAGTCTTCTCTTGTGCGATGACGCCTTTATCCGCGGCTTGAACGCCCGCTGGCGCGGCCAGGACAGACCGACGAACGTCCTCTCCTTCCCCGCCGCCGATCCTGCCGCGTCGCCCATCCTTGGCGACATAGCGATCGCTTACGAGACCATGGCGCGCGAAGCCGAGGAAGAAGGCAAGAGCCTGCGGGCGCATTTCAGTCACCTCGTCGTGCACGGCGTCCTGCATCTCGTCGGCTATGATCATCAAGACGAGGCGGAGGCCGAGGTCATGGAGCGCCTCGAGCGCGAGATCCTCGCCATGCTGGGGATCGAGGATCCCTATCGGCAGGTTCTAGTGGACATTGCCGGATAGCCATGAGTAACAGCGACCGCGCAGGAGACAATGACACCGGACATGAGAGGCCGCATGGCAGACCGAGCCTGATCGATCGGCTGCGCTCATTGTTCGGCCTCGGCGGCGCCTCGATCCGCGACGACATTCAAGACGCGCTCGAAGACACGTCGGCCGAACCGGATTTTTCGCCGCTCGAACGGGCGATGTTGAAGAATGTGCTGCTGCTGCATGAGGTGCGGGTGGAGGATGTCATGGTCCCCCGCGCCGACATCATTTCCGTCGGGCTCGATTCGACTTTGGCGGAGGTGCTCGCGACCTTTCGCTCCGCCGGCCATTCGCGCCTGCCCGTGCAAGCGGAGAATCTCGACGATCCGCGCGGCATGGTCCATATTCGCGACTTCGTCGATTTCATCGCCGCGGCGACCGATAATTTCAAGCGCGGTGCCGAGGCGCAGCCGAGCCATCTCCGCCTCGACGAAATGACCCTGGCGCAGACTGGCATCGTGCGGCCGGTGCTCTTCGTGCCGCCCTCTATGCTGGCGCTCGATCTTCTGGTGAAGATGCAGGCGACGCGCACCCATATGGCGCTCGTCATCGACGAATATGGCGGCACCGACGGGCTGGCTTCGATCGAAGATATCGTCGAGATGATCGTCGGCGACATCGAAGACGAGCATGACGAGGAGGAGAGCCCCAAGATCGAACGCGAGGAGGACGGGAATTTCGTCGTCGATGCGCGGGCCAGCCTCGAAGATGTTTCGGAGGCGATCGGTCAGGATCTCACCACCATATCCGATGCCGAGGACATCGACACTCTGGGTGGTCTCATCACGAGCCTCGCAGGCCATGTCCCCTTGCGGGGAGAAATCGTCGTCGAAGCCGGGCTCGAATTCGAAGTGCTCGATGCCGATCCGCGCCGGGCGAAACGAATCAGGGTTCGCCCGAGCAGCGAGCGGCCCTCCGCCGGGCAGGGCGGCGACGGCGGCGATATGGAGAGCGCGCCGCCTGAAGGCGGCGACGCCGGTCCCACGGTCTCGAAGGGCGCCGCCCTCTGAGCCGGCATTTGGATCGGCGAACGGTTCCACGCGCTATTCGGCGGTCCGCGTCAGAGACGTCGCGCTATCCACGAAGAATCTTTCAACTTCTTCGGGTCATGCGCCAATGACCTCAGTTTTGCCAAATCAGCCTTCGACTCCGAAGCGAACCCGTCTGCCAACCCACAGCGAGCCGGCATGTCCTCAATCGCCGATCTGGTCATTCTTTCGGGCGGCTGGCGCCGCCGCCTGATCGCTTTCCTCGGCGGGGCGAGCGGGGCGCTGGCACTCGCCCCATTCGATTTCCTGCCCGCCATGTTCATTCCGATGACTGTGGCCGTGTGGCTGATCGACGGCGCCGCGGAATCGAAGCTGGATGGCGCGGCGAGCGGGAGGCGCGGCTTTCGCTCGACTTCGCTGAAGAACGCGTTCGGCGCCGGCTGGTGGTGGGGCTTCGGCTATTTCGTCGCCGGCTTGTGGTGGCTCGGCGCCGCCTTTCTCGTCGATCCCGACGATTTCGCCTGGGCCCTGCCGCTCGGCGTTATCGCCCTGCCGGCGGCGCTCGCTTTTTTTCCGGCCCTCGGCTTTGCCCTTGCGCGCCTCGTCTGGGCGCCGGGAGGAAGCCGCATTCTCGCGCTCGCCGCCGGGCTTGGCTTCACCGAATGGCTGCGCGGACATGTGCTGACAGGATTTCCATGGAACGCCTTCGGCATGGCGCTCGGCGATCATCTTCTTCTGGCGCAATTTGCGGCGATCGGCGGCCTTTACGGGCTCACCGTCCTCGCCATCGCGATCTTTGCCGCACCGGCGCTCATCGCCGACCGCAAAATTCTGCCCGGGCGCGCGCTCCGCAAATGGATTCCGCCGGGCGTGGTGGTTGCCGCCGCGGCGTTCGCTGGCCTTTGCGGTTTCGGCGCCTTGCGGCTCGCCGCCGGAAGGCCGGCGACGATTGCTGCCGTCAAGGTCCGGATCATGCAGCCGGACCTCGCCCAGGATGCGAAATTCACCCCCGAGAACAAGGACAAGGTCATCGACCGTTATTTGCGCTTGTCCGACCGTTCGACCGGTCCCGAGCACACGGGCCTTGCAGATGTCAATCTGCTGGTCTGGCCGGAATCCGCCTTTCCCTTCATCCTTTCGCAGGAGCCGCAGGCGCTGGCGAAGATCGGCGATGCCCTGCCGCCGGGGACGGTGCTGGTGACCGGGGCGGCCCGCACCGCCGACAGGATGTCGGCGAATGGCCGTGAGCTCGCCGATTTATTCAATTCGATCCAGGTGATCACGCGCGGCGGGCTGATTCTCGACATCTATGACAAGGTGCATCTGGTGCCCTTCGGCGAATATCTGCCTCTCCGGGGGTTGTTCGACCGCTTGGGGATACGCCAGTTCGTCGACGTTCCCGGCGGCTTCCGCAAAGGCGCGGCCCACACGCTCCTTGACCTGCCGGGATTGCCGCAGGCGGCGCCGCTGATCTGCTATGAGGCGATTTTTCCCGAGGAGGTGGCGGCGGCCGTGCGTGCCGGCCCGGGCCGGCCCGGCTTTCTCGTCAATGTGACGAACGATGCCTGGTTCGGCTATACTGCCGGTCCTTATCAGCATCTTGCGGAAGCCAGATTGCGGACGATCGAGGAAGGTCTGCCGCTGATCCGCGCCGCCAACACCGGCATTTCGGCAATCATCGACCCCTATGGCCGGATCGAGGCGCAATTGGGATTGGAGGAAGAGGGCGTTGTGGACGGCGCGCTGCCGCAGAAGATTGCGCCGCCGCCCTTTACGCATGCGCCGGTGCTCACGGGCATTCTCGCCTGGCTCTGCGCGCTCGTCGCATCCATCGTCCTGCGACGCTTCGTTTGACTTATGAAACCAAGCCGGATTTATATGGTAAAAAGACCCGATCGCCCCTACTTTTGGAGGAGTATCCTAAAAAAGGGCGGGAAAAACGGCAACTTAGAAGATGGCGCAACAATCCCATCCGGCTTCACCGAGCCTCAGGCTCAACCTGCCATGACCGTTGACGCGGTCGGCGCATTACGGACACTAAGGGGGTCTCTATTCGTGAAGAAGGTTCCCAATCCGATTGATCGGCATGTGGGCAGCCGAGTCCGTATGCGTCGCATTCTCCTTGGGATGAGCCAGGAAAAACTCGGCGAAGCTCTGGGGCTGACCTTTCAGCAAGTTCAGAAATATGAAAAAGGCACCAACCGCATCGGTGCCAGCCGCCTACAACAAATTTCACAAACACTGAGTGTGCCGCCGGCCTTCTTCTTCGACGGCGCTCCCTCGCTCGACGGTGCCAATGGGCATCCGGCGGCCCTCGCCGAAGATTCGAACTCCTCCGCCTTCGTCTTCGACTTCATCGCCACGGCCGAGGGTCTGGCCCTCAACAAGGCCTTCGCCCGCATTCAGGATCCGAAAGTACGCAAGCGCATCATCGAGCTCGTCAACAGCCTTGCGGGGCAAGACGAGCCGCCGGCGCTGGCCGCGAAAAACGGCAACAAGTGACGGAAGTGATGGCGGCGTTCGATAGATCGAACGTATTTTGCTGTTCGGCTTGACGAAACGAACGGGTTGTCGGAAACTTCATGACCTTTCCCAGGTGTTTCATGTCCGCCGCAAAGGGCTGTTTTTGCCGCGCCGGTTGTGGACCCGCATCCAAAGCCACCGTGATCTAAGTCGGAGTTTGTCTGTGCCCCGCCAAAATTATCTGTTTACGAGTGAGTCCGTCTCCGAAGGTCATCCGGACAAGGTCTGCGATAGGGTTTCCGACGAGGTCGTCGATCTATTCTTCAGGGAAGGCGCGAAGGCCGGTATCGATCCCTACCAGATTCGGGTCGCTTGCGAGACCTTGGCGACGACGAACCGGGTGGTGATGGCCGGTGAGGTCCGCGGCCCGGCGATCTCCGTCGCGACGCTCGAGGAGACGGCTCGGCAAGCGATCAAGCATATCGGCTATGAGCAGGCCGGTTTCCATTGGCAAAATGCCAATATCGAGATTTTGCTGCATGCCCAATCGGCGGACATCGCCCAGGGCGTCGATGCCCGGGGCAATAAGGACGAGGGTGCCGGCGACCAGGGCATCATGTTCGGCTATGCCTGCCGGGAAACCCCGGATCTGATGCCGGCGCCGATCTATTATGCCCATAGGATTCTCGCGACGCTGGCGCGCGAACGCAAGCTGGGCGTCGGCGATGTCGCGAAATTGGGGCCCGATGCGAAGAGCCAGGTGACGATCAAATATGTCAATGCCAAGCCGGTCGCGGCGACGCAGATCGTGCTGTCGACACAGCATCTCGACGAGACGCTGACATCCGCCGAAGTGCGCAGCATCGTCGAGCCCTATATCCGCGCCACTCTGCCCGAGGAATGGATCACGTCCGAGACGGTCTGGCACATCAATCCCACCGGCAAATTCGTCGTCGGCGGTCCCGACGGCGATTGCGGCCTGACCGGCCGCAAGATCATCGTCGACACTTATGGCGGCGCGGCGCCGCATGGCGGCGGCGCTTTTTCCGGCAAGGATCCGACCAAGGTCGACCGCTCCGCCGCCTATGCCGCCCGCTATCTGGCCAAGAATATCGTCGCCGCCGGCTATGCCGACCGCTGCACCATCCAGCTCGCTTACGCGATCGGCTTTCCCGAGCCTCTGTCCATCTATGTCGATACGCATGGCACCGGCCATGTGCCGGATGAAAAGATCGAAGCCGCTCTGCCGCATGTCATGCGGCTCACCCCGCGCGGGATCAGAGACCATCTCGCGCTCAACCGGCCGATCTATGCGCGGACCTCCGCCTATGGGCATTTCGGCCGCACGCCCGATGCGGACGGCGGTTTTTCCTGGGAAAAGACCGATCTCGCCGACAAGCTCAGGGCCAGCCTCGGCTAGAGCATCGGACCCAAAAGTGTGAGCGGTACTGATCTCGGCTGTTGCCGAGATCAGCTTTTGAATGATCAAATCGGGCAAGCCCGATTTGATTTGATGATCCGATGCTCTACTTCTTTAAATCTAGAGCATCTTATCCGCTTTCAAATGATTCTATTTGAAAGCGGGATGCTCTAAACGAACGCGTGCTTCGGCCATGAGCGTCGGTGCTGACCAGCGCGAAGCGGCGCCAGCCGATCGGCCTGGATCGCGGCTGTACGGGCGGCGCAAGGGCAAGAAGCTGCGCGCGCATCAGGCCGCGCTGCTCGAAACCCTGCTGCCGGTCCTCAGCTTCGATCCGGCGCGCCCGATTGCCGACGCGGCCGGCCTCTTCATCGGTAAGCCCAGCGCGATCTGGCTCGAGATCGGCTTTGGCGGCGGCGAGCATCTGATCGCGGAAGCAGAAAGCCATCCCGAGCGCGGCTTCATCGGCTGCGAGCCCTTCCAGAACGGCCTCGCCAAAGCGGTCGCCCTCGCCGAGGCGCGAAAACTTGCCAATCTGCGGCTCTATTGCGGCGATGCTGGCGCGGTGATCGAGGCTCTGCCGGATCGCGCCCTGCAGGGCGTCTATCTTCTCTACCCGGACCCCTGGCCGAAGCGGCGGCATCGCAAGCGGCGTTTCCTCTCCGATGACATGCTCGCGTCTCTCGCCCGTGTGATGCGTCCCGGCGCGGAGCTGCGCTTTGCCACCGATATCGACGACAATGCCGGTTGGACCTTGGCGCGGGTGCTGCGGTCGCCCGATTTTCTGTGGCGCGGCGAGACGGCGGCCGATTGGCGTGAGCCCTGGCCGGGCTGGGGCGGGACGCGCTACGAGGCGAAGGCGCTCGCTGCGGGACGAAGGCCCGCCTATCTGACCTTTGTGCGCAGGTGAGAAGCTGGCCGCGGCTCGGGCGTTGATCTTGGCCGCTTTGTCTGAGACAACCGCGACCGCCGGCGCCGAACGGCGCCGCGCGGCACGCGAACTGTCTCCTCAGCAATCGGATCGGCAAAGACATGGCCAATGCTTGCACCCTGGGCCTCGACACGGGTTTCGTCGCGCTCGGCTATGCCAAGGTCGGCGTGCTCGGCGTGTTGCAGGGCATTACCGAACTCATGCCGATTTCCTCGACCGCCCATATGCGCGTCGTGCCGGCGCTGCTCGGCTGGCGGGACCCCGGCTCGGCCTTCTCCGCCGCCATGCAGCTCGCCGCGCTCGCCGCGGTCGTCAGCTATTTCTGGTCGGATGTGGAGGCCCTCCTGTTCGGCTCGATCAGCGCGATTGCAAGGCGCGATTTCCGCGATTGGTACTTCCGCTTCAGCGTCTGGATCGTGCTTGCGACTGTGCCGATCATCGTCGCCGGCATTCTGCTCGCGCCCGTCCTCAATGCCTGCAATTCGCCGCTGCGCGCCTTGAGCGTCATCGGCGTCTCCTGCATCGTCATGGCGGCGCTGCTTGCGCTTGCAGAAGTCTATTCGCTGCACAAGCGCACACTTGATCACGTCGGTTTGCGAGACGCTTTGATCGTCGGCCTCGCCCAGGTCGGCGCTCTGATCCCCGGCGTCTCCCGGTCGGGCTCGACTCTGACGGCGGCTTTGTTCCGCGATCTCGAGCGGGCGGAGGCGGCACGCTTCTCCTTCCTTCTCGGCCTGCCGGCGATCGCCGCCGCCGGGCTCAAGGAAGTTTGGGAATTGCACAAGGCGCATCTCGGCCTGCATGGCTGGTCGATCCTCATCTTCGGGCTCGTCATCGCATCGATCTCGGCATTCGTTGCGATCTGGGGACTGCTGCGCATCCTCGAACGGTTTTCGGCCTGGCCTTTCGTCGTCTATCGGTTCGTCTTGGGCATCTTCCTGCTTGCCGGCGTCTTTATGGGCTTTCTGCCGAACTAGAGCATCGGACCCAAAAGTGTGCGCGGTTTTGGGATCATCCGATGCTCTACATTTTTGACTTTAGAGCATCTTGTCCGCTTTCAATTGATTCCAATTGAAAGCGGGATGCTCTAGCGCATCAGACCCGCAGGTGGAAACCGGCTGCGGGAAAGATCTGATGCGAAAACAAAATGGTGGGTGATCCATGGACAAGACGGAAGCGCCACGCTTTCTGCCCGCCGGGGAGACGGCGCTCGTCGTCGAATTCGGCGCCACGATCGATCCCGCTCTCAATCAGCTTGTGCGCGCGCTCGATGCGGCGCTCGCAGCAGCCGGCCTCGCTGGCGTGGTCGAGACGGTGCCGACCTATCGCTCGCTGATGATCCATTTCGATCCGCATCTTTTGTCGGCGGCGGAACTGATCGACGAGATTCGCAGCCTCGAAGCAGCGCCCATAGGCCCGCAGGCGGCGCCCAACCATTGGATCATCCCCGCCTGCTATGAACATTCCCATGCCGAAGATCTGGCCGAGGTGGCGGCGGTACTGTCTCTGTCCGAAGCCGAGGTCGTCGCGCTGCATTCGGGCGCATCGTACCGCGTCTATATGTATGGGTTCGCGCCGGGCTATGTGTTTCTCGGCGGCCTGCCGGAGCGGCTCAAAATTTCCCGCCGCGCCGTGCCGCGTCTGCCGGTGCCCGCTGGCGCTCTGCTCATTGCAGGCGGCCAGGCGCTCATCGGCAATGATCCCATGCCGACCGGCTGGTATCACATTGGCCGCACGCCGGTCGTGACCTTCGATGCCGCTCATGCGCCGCCCTGCTTCATCGAGATCGGGGATTGGATCAGCTTCGAGCCGATCGATGCGGCGACTTTTTCCGCCTTGGAACAAGCGGCACGGAACGGCGCGCCCGTCGCCAGACGCTGGGCCTGATATGGCTGCGTTGCGCGTCTTGCGCGCCGGACCGGGCGCGACGATCCAGGATGGCGGGCGCCGCTTCTATCGGCGCTATGGAGTGACGCCGGCAGGCCCGATGGATTGGGCGGCCTTCCGGACCGCCAATCTGGCGCTCGGCAATGGTCCCGACGCCGCGCTTGTCGAAATCGGCCTCGGCGGTCTCGACATCTGCTGCGACGACACGCCCGTGCTGCTCGCCTTTTGCGGCGGTTCCTTTGCGTGGACGCGCGACGGCCGGGCACTCGGCGCCGCGATGCGGCTCACGCTCCAGCCGGGAGAGCGGCTTTCGGCGCGGCCGGGAACCTCGGGCGCCTTCGCCTATCTCGCTGTGGCCGGCGGTCTCGACACGCCTGTCACGCTCGGCAGCCGGGCGACGCATACGCGCGCGCATCTCGGCGGCATTGACGGCCGCATGCTGCAAGAGGGCGATGTTCTGCCGCTTTCTGCCACATCCTTCCCGCTGCAAACCGAGGCCGAAATCGCAGCGCCTTGGCTCGCCAAGAATGATCAGCCCCTGCGCGTCGTGCTCGGTCCGCAAGAAGATCATTTCAGCCACGACGCGCTGGCGACATTCTTCAGCGCCGAATTTCGGCTCACCCATGCCGTCGACCGCATGGCCTATCGGCTCGATGGGCCAAAGATCGCGCACGCCCGCGACTTCAACATCGTTTCGGACGGCATTGCGCAGGGCGCCATTCAGATTGCCGGCGATCGCAAGCCGCTGGTGCTGATGGCGGATCACCCGCCGACCGGCGGCTATCCCAAGCTCGGCCATGTCGCCCGCGCCGACATTTTTCGTCTGGCGCAATTGCGACCGGGCGAGACCTGCCGTTTCATGCGCATCGATGTCGAAGCCGCGCGCCAAGCATTGCTTGCACTCGAGGCAGAGATTGCGACAACGCCGCAGCATATGAAGCCCCGGCGGCGCCTGCCGACAACGGAGGATCTGCTGCGGATCAATCTCATCAGCGGTGTCGTCGATGGCTTCGATTTTTGAGCAGAAATACGTTCGTCGGCGTCGTTCACTCCTCCTCCACCCGTCCCGGCGACACATGCAGAATCTGCGCATGGCCTTGCAATTTCGCGAAAGTCGTTTCATCCGCGCCGGTCATGAAGACCTGTGTGTCGAGTGCCATAAGCTGTTCAAACAGAGCGTTTCGCCGCGCGGCATCGAAATGCGCAGCGATCTCGTCGAGCAGGAGGATCGGCTTGATGCCTGAGACTTCGGCGACGAGGCGTGCATGGGCGAGCATGAGGCCGACGAGCAGCGCCTTCTGTTCCCCCGTCGAGGAGCGTGCGGCATCGGTCTGTTTCGGCCCATGCCGGACGAGAAGATCGGCGGCCTGCGGGCCGATCAGAGTGCGGCCGGCGGCGGCATCGCGGGCGCGGTTTTGCCGCAGCGTGTCGCGATAAAAATCTTCGACTTCGAGCGCCGGCCTTGTGCCGATCAAGGCTTCCACATCGCCTTGCAGGGTGAGTTCGGCATGGGGGAAGGGTGAGTCCTCTTGCTTCGTCTCGCCGATGCGCGCGGCAAGATGTTTCACGGTTTCGGCGCGTGCCGCGGCGACCGCAACAGCGAGTTCGGCGACCTCATGTTCGGCCGCATCGAGCCAGCGCCGGTCTTGGCCTTCTTCGAGCAGGCGGTTGCGGTTGCGCAAAGCGCGTTCGAGCGCATTGACCCGCGTGCCATGTTCGGCATCGACGGAGAGCACGAGCCGGTCGAGAAACCGCCGTCGCTCGCCGGCCGCGCCGGAAAACAGCCCGTCCATGGCGGGCGTCAGCCAGAGGATGCGGATGAGATCGGCGAAAGGTTTCAGCGAGGCGACGGGCTCGCGGTCGAGCCGGTAGCGGCGGATGAGCGCTCCCTCGGCCTGCAGCTCCGTGCCTATGCCGAGCTGGCGGCGGCCGGAGGCGGTTGCCAATTCGACGAAAACCGACCAGGCGCCGGCGCCGCCGGCGCGGGCGCATTCGGCGAGCTCCGCCCGGCGCAGCCCGCGGCCGGGGCAGAGGAAGGAGATGGCTTCAATGAGATTGGTCTTGCCGGCGCCATTCTCGCCGGTGAACACGACGAGCCCGGGCCACAATGCGAGATCCAAGGCGGCATAAGAGCGGAAATCACCGAGCACGAGCCGGCGGATGGAGGGCATAGGGCCTTGCGTGGCGGGATCGTGCCGTGAAGATGGCATCACATTTTTGCTCGGAGAGGGCAGACCTGTTCCCCTCCCCCTTGTGGGGAGGGGTTAGGGGTGGGGGTCGTGTCTCGATGTCGACTGTGGATCTGCCATGGCAGCGCGGCTTGGAAAGTAGAAGCGACGGGGGCGCAAAATCACTGTGCTTTTCGATGACCCCCACCCCTAACCCCTCCCCACAAGGGGGAGGGGGATGCGGCCGGTCAGCGCAGCGATGAAGATGCCACCTCGATCGTGTGCACCTCGGAGGCCGTGCATGTCCAGCGATCCGCGGAATCAATCGGGGGTGCTGCCGAGCTATGAAATCGCGCCGCGGAAAGATGTCGCTCAGCTCGCTGATCTCTGGGTCGCGAGCTGGCAGGCCACACTGCCGATGATCGATTTTGCCGCGCGGCGCGACTGGTTTTGCACCTATGTCCAGGAGATCGAGCAGCACGGCGGCGTGACGCTTTGCGCCTATGATCTGCAAGGCGCGCTTGTGGGCTTCATCCTCATCGATATTCCGCAAGCAATTCTCGAACAGATCGCCGTGACGCCACATCTCTTCGGCAGCGGCCTCGGCGCGTCCCTGCTCAATGCAGCCAAAGAGCGCTGCCGCGACGGTCTCAGCCTCGCTGTCAACGCGGATAATCCGCGCGCGATCCGCTTCTATCAGAAGCACGGCTTTGTGCAGGTGAGTGAGAGCGTCAATCCGCGCTCCGGCCTGCCGATCTGGCACATGCGCTGGCCCGGCCTGTGGAATGGCATCGGCTGATCCGCACTTATTTGCTTGCCCCTCTGGCAATTGGGAGCCTGCGGCTCTACATTGCCTCTGCGGAGCTATGGGGCGCGTGCGGATCATATTCCCCGGGGCCTTATCGATCTCGACGGGAGCTGTCCCTGTCCTTGCCCCTGGGCTTGGGCATATGGCGCCCACCTACTTTGTAGGTTCCCGGGATCGAATCCCACGGCCATCGTGGCCCCGCGCTTCCTTTCGGCGATTGCGGTCTCTCGGCAATTGCCCGCTCGCTCAGACTTTCATGGATGGTCGTTCCGCCAAAGCCGCTCTGCGCAAAGAAGCCCTGGCGCGCCGCGGCCTCATCACCGAGATCGAGGCCCGCGCCTTCGCAGAGCGCCTTGCCAAGATCGGCGCCGGCATCGTCGCGGAGAAGCAGGCTGGCACCGTCTCGGCCTTCTGGTCGATCGGCGACGAGCCCGCGACCTTTCCGCTCCTCGAACATCTTAGCCAGCAGGGCGTCACCACGGCTTTGCCCGTCATGCAAGGGCGCGGCGCGCCGCTCGCCTTCCGCCTGTGGAAAGCGGGCGAGCCGCTCGCCGAAGCCAAATGGGGGATCAAGGAGCCCTTGCCGAGCGCTCGGGAGGTCTTTCCCGATCTTCTCTTCGTGCCGCTTGCAGCCTATGACAGGGCCGGCAACAGGCTCGGTTACGGCGCAGGCTATTACGACCGGACGCTCGCCAAGCTCAGGGCCGTGAAAAAGATCACCGCCGTCGGCGTCGCCTATGACATCCAGGAGATGCCGGCGATCCCGACCGAGGCCTATGACGAGAAGCTCGATTATGTGCTGAGCGACCATGAATGGATCGTCTGTCGGTGAGCCAGAAACTATAGGACGGCCGGATGCGGCTTCTCTTCATCGGTGATGTCGTCGGCCGCGCCGGGCGCTTGGTGCTGCAGGACGAGCTGCCGAAACTGCGCAAGGAGTGGCGCCTCGACTGCGTCATCGTCAATGGCGAGAACGCGGCCGGCGGCTTCGGCATCAATGAGCAGATCCTCAATGATTTTCTAGGCAGCGGCGCCGATTGCGTGACGCTCGGCAATCATGCCTTCGACCAGCGCGAAGCCTTGACCTTCATCACCCATCAGCCGCGGCTGATCCGGCCGCTCAATTATCCGAAGGGCACGCCAGGGCGCGGCGCAAGCCTCATCGAGACGGCGGCGGGGGCGCGCATCCTCGTCGTCAACGCGCTCGGCCGCCTGTTCATGGATGCGCTGGACGATCCTTTCGCGCTTGTCGCAGACGAGATCGCCGCCTGCCCCCTGGGCGAGGCCTGCGACGCCGCAATCATCGATTTTCATGCCGAGACGACGAGCGAGAAACAGGCTTTCGCGCATTTCCTCGACGGCCGCGTCTCGCTCGTCGTCGGCTCGCATAGCCATGTGCCGACCGCCGATCATCAGATTCTGCCGCAAGGCACCGGCTTCATGACCGATGCCGGCATGACGGGCGATTATGATTCCGTCATCGGCATGGAGAAGGAGGAGCCGATCCGCCGCTTCACGCGAAAAGTGCCGGGCGGGCGGCTCGAGCCGGCGGCCGGACCCGCCACGCTTTGCGGCGTGGCGGTCGAGACCGATGCACATGGGCTCGCGGTGAAGATCGCGCCGGTGCGGATCGGCGGAAAACTTGCCCCGGCGCGGCCGGATTTCTGGGATTGAGCGATGCGTTATGACAGCGCCGCAGGCTCGGCGGCTGGCGGCGTGACTGCGTTCTGGCCATCGGGAGCATAGGGAAGCGCGGGGCGTTGAATTCCCTACCTTTATTTCACGGCGCCATCGGCTTATAGAGCGGCTCGAGCAATTTCCTAGAGCATCCCGCCTTCAAGTGGAATCACTTGAGGGCGGATAAGATGCTCTAGATTTAAAAAAATAGAGCATCGTTTAAGCGCAAAACCGCATACACTTTTGCGCACGATGCTCTAGCAGACCTGCCGATCGAGGAAGGAATGGCTGGACATAGTCAGTTCAAGAACATCATGCATAAGAAGGGCAAGCAGGACGCGATCCGTTCCAAGCTCTTCTCCAAGCTCGCGCGCGAAATCACCGTCGCAGCCAAGCTCGGCCTGCCCGACATCAATATGAATGCGCGGCTGCGCGCCGCCGTGCTCGCGGCGCGTGCGGAAAACATGCCGAAGGACAATATCGAGCGGGCGATCAAAAAGGCCGCGGGCGCCGATTCGGAGAATTACGAAGAGGTGCGCTACGAGGGCTATGCGCCGGGCGGCGTCGCAGTGATCATCGAGGCCTTGACCGACAATCGCAACAGGACGGCCGGCGAGGTGCGCTCCTATTTCACCAAGGCCGGCGGCTCGCTCGCCGAAACCGGTGCGGTCTCCTTCATGTTCGACCATGTCGGATTGATCGAATATGACGCCAAGGCTGCGACCGAAGATCAGATGCTCGAAGCAGCGATCGAGGCCGGCGCCGAGGATGTCGTCTCGAGCCCTGACGGCCATGAGATCACGACGAGCCTCGAAATGCTGCGCGATGTGGCGCAGGCGCTCGAAGCGAAATTCGGCGAGCCGCGCAAGGTCGCCATCATCTGGAAGCCGCAGAACACGATCGGCGTCGATGACGAGGCCGGCGAAAAGATCCTGCGCCTCGTCAATTCGCTCGAAGACAACGACGATGTGCAGAATGTCTATGCCAATTTCGAAGTATCCGACGCGCTGCTCGCGAAATTGAGCGGCTAACTCTCGGCGCGTCAAATCGCTTTCGAGACAGACGGCTCGCACTTCAGCTCGCTTTGAGCGCCGGCTGCCAGCGCCCGCTCCAGCCGGACGAGATCGACCGGCTTCGTCAAAAATTCATCGATGCCGGCGGCGCGGGCCGCGTCGGCGGCAGCTTGGAAGGCATCGGCTGACAAAGCAATGAGGCGGCAGGGCGCCATGCCCGCCGCCCGCTCTGCCTGCCTGACGCGGCGAGCGACCTCGATGCCGTCGAGCCCCGGCATTCTGATGTCGAGAATGATGGCATCGAAGCCTTGGCGCCGGCCCTTGATCGCGTCTTTCGCCGCTTGCAGCGCGGCGACGCCATCGGTGACGCGGAGAACCTCTGCCCCGCGCTTCTCCAAATGGCGGATGACGACAAGGGCGTTGATGTCATTGTCTTCGGCGAGAAGGATTTCGCGACCGCGCAGATCCGTGTCTGCCGCGCCCGCTTCGGCCACGCTCTTTCGGGCTTGCGCAGGCGCCGCGGCGAGCCTTGCGTAGAGCGAGCGGATGCGCAAAGGCTTGACGAGCCAGCCGTCAAAGGCCGGCAGGGATTTTTCCCCGAAAGCGCGCCGCTCCAGGGGCGAGAAGAAGACCAGACTCTGTCCCGCGTCGGCGGCATGCGCGGCTTCACCGAGCGAGCGCGTCGCCTCCGGGCCCAGAGCGCAGTCGACGATGACGATATCGGGCGGGTGTCCCGCCCGGGCGGCGTCGCGCAGAAAAATCCGGCTTGCGTCTTCGCTCGCAGCCCAGAGAACTTCGACGCCGGCCGCCGTCAATTTCTCGGCGAGATAGGGTGCCTCGAAACGCGAGGCGGCGACGATCAAGGCGCGCTTGTCGCGCAATGCGGCGGGGACGGGCATGGGCAGAGCGGCGGCAGCCGCCGGCAAAGGCAGGCGCATGACAAAGGTCGATCCGGCCGGCGAACTCGCATCGAGCCGCAGGCTGCCGCCCATGCGCTCGGCGAGCCGGCGCGAAATGGCAAGCCCGAGGCCGGTGCTGCCGGACTGCGGCTGCGCCTGATGGTCGGCGACGGTGAATTCTTCAAAGATCGCCTCGCGGCGCGCGGCGGGAATTCCAGGGCCGGTATCGATCACGGCGAATTCGATGCCCTCATCCGCCGACATGACGCGCAGGCCGACGCCGCCGGCAATGGTGAACTTGACCGCGTTGCCGGCGAGATTGATCAGAACTTGCCGCAGCCGCGCCGCATCGCCGACGACTCTCGTGGGCAGGCCAGGATCGATCGCGCTGGCAATCTCGAGGCCTTTGCCCTGCGCTTGCGGCGCGAGGAGCTCGGCCACGCCTTCGACGAGGCTGACGAGATTAAAGGGCGCTTGCGTGAGTTCGAATTTGCCGGCCTCGATCTTCGAGAAGTCGAGGATCTCGTCGACCAGGGCGGCGAGCGACGCAGCGGAGCTGCGGACCGCCTCGACATAGCTCTTCTGCTCCGGATCGAGATCGGTTGAAACGAGAAGTTCGGCCATGCCGAGAATGCCGTTGAGCGGCGTGCGGATCTCATGGCTCATGGTCGCCAGCAAGCGCGATTTCGCTTCGCTCGCCGCTTCGGCGCGCTCGCGCGCCTCCTCGGCCTCTTTCAAGTCCCAATTCGCGTCAGGTGCCGGCGTGCAGCCCGGCGCGAGAGAAGCGCGTCGACGGGCGATGAGACGGAAGCAAAGAAAGGCGAGGATGGCGCAAGCGACACCGACGGCCGCCGCGGCGAGGAGCGGGCCGGGCGAAGACAAGGCAAAAGAAAAGATCGAGACGGCCTCGCTCATAAACAGAGGTTTAACCGCGAGGCCTTGAGATTTCCTTGCCTAAAGGCTTGAGTCGGCCGCCTATTTCAACAGGCGCACGAGAACCAGGCCTTGCTTGCTCTTCATCTCCTTCGCCTCGAGCGTGCGGCTTTTCAAGCGGCCGCGAGGCCGCACGCGCCCGCCTAGGCTCATGCCGCGCGCGCTTGCTTGGGCTTCTCGCCGCGATAGGACAGCGCCTCGGCGAGATGGCGGCGCCCCACGGTCGTTGCGTCGTCGAGATCGGCGATGGTGCGGGCGAGTTTCAGGATACGGTGGAAACCCCGCGCGGAAAGGGCCAGCCGCTCCGAGGCCTCGCGCAGCAGGGTCAATCCCGCCGGATCTGGCCGTGCGACCTCCTCGATCACCGGGCCGGGCGCTGCGGCATTGGAGCCGACCATGGGCAGGCCGAGCGCGGCATAGCGCTCCGCCTGGAGGTGCCGCGCCGCCGCGACGCGGGCGGCGACTTCCGCCGAGCCCTCCGCCAGCGCCGGCAGCATCAGATCCGCCGCGCTCACGGCGGGAACTTCGATCGAAAGATCGACGCGATCGAGGAGGGGACCTGACAGGCGCGTCTGATATTGCGCGATGCAACGGGCATTGGGCTGCCGATTGCAGGTGAAGCCGGGATCGAGCGCATGGCCGCAGCGGCACGGGTTCATCGCCGCGACGAGCTGGAAACGGGCGGGATAGACAGTGCGATGGTTGGCCCGCGCGATCGCCACTTCGCCCGTCTCCAGCGGCTGGCGCAGGCTGTCGAGGGCCTGCGGGTGGAACTCCGGCAATTCGTCGAGAAACAGCACGCCATGATGCGCGAGCGAAATTTCGCCCGGCCGCGCATGCGTGCCGCCGCCGACCAGCGCCGCCATGGAGGCGGAATGATGCGGCGCCCGGAACGGTCGCCGATCCGTCAGTTCGCCGCCGGCCAATTGCCCGGCGACCGAATGGATGAGCGAGACTTCGAGCAGCTCGGCCGGGGCGAGCGGCGGCAGGATCGACGGCAGGCGCGCCGCCAGCATGGATTTGCCGGCGCCGGGCGGTCCGTTCATCAGAAGATTATGGCCGCCGGCGGCGGCGATTTCGAGCGCCCGCTTGGCGCTCTCCTGCCCCTTGATGTCGCGCAGATCGGGCTGCGGTCCGGCCTGGGCGCGCATCGCCGGCAGCGGCCGGCCCATCACCTGCGTGCCTTTGAAATGATTGGCGAGCTGAATGAGCGAAGAGGGCGCCAGCACATCCATGTCCTGCGAGGCCCAGGCCGCTTCGCCGCCCGCCTCGCGCGGACAGATCAGGCCATGCCCGCGCGCATTGGCGGCAATGGCCGCCGGCAGCACGCCGGCGACGGAAGTGATCGTGCCGTCGAGGGCGAGCTCGCCGAGCACAGTGTAGTTCTGCAAGGCGTCGGCCGGCACCGCGCCGATCGCCGCCATGATCCCGAGCGCGATCGGCAGATCGTAATGGCTGCCTTCCTTCGGCAGATCGGCCGGCGCGAGATTGACGGTGATGCGCTTGGCCGGCAGAGCGAGGCCCGCAGCATTCAATGCGGCGCGCACCCGTTCGCGCAATTCGGCCACCGCCTTGTCGCCGAGGCCGACCACCATGAACACGACATTGCCGTTCGAAATCTGCACCTGCACATCGACCGGCCGCGCCTCGATCCCGATGAAGGCGACCGTCGCTATCCGCACCACCATCGTTTAGCCCCCATGCCACATTCGCAGAGCGCGCGCCGCGCGGCGGCTGCCCCCGATCGCCAGCCCCAACGAGCTTAAGCATGATGCCCTGGTTTGACAAGAACATTAAGCGAACATAGAAGGGCCCGCCCAAGGCCCTGTGACGGATCGACCACATCCTTGAATTTACAGCAGCATCGGCTCTGTTGGAGTTGCCGTGCGGCGCCACTTCGGCCAAGGGTGGGTTTTCGATCGGATCCTGCCGCATGAGCCTTGCGCGCCCCCCTTTAGGTGACCCCGCTGCGGAAGCGGCGCGGTTTCTGCGTCGGCTGGCCTTCATCATTCTGATGATCGTTGCACCGGTCGCGGAAGTGGCGTCGCATGGGCTGCTTTACGTGCTCTTGCCGGTCGGCGCCGCAGTCCTCGTCATTGCCGGCCTGCTCGCTGGCGGCGAGCAGGCGCCGCGGCGCCTCGTCGCCGCGCTCGTGACGCCGATCGGCGTGGCCTTGCTGTTTCTCACCTTCTGGTCCGCCCTGTCCTTGATCTGGACGCCATTTCCCGGCGAAGCCGCGGCCCACCTCGGGCGCACGCTGCTGACCGGCGGCATCGCCGTTTTGGCGATCATCGCTCTGCCGGAGCGGACGAAGATATCGAACATTTATCTGCTGCCGATCGGCGTGGCGCTCACCGCCGCGGCGACTTGCTCGATGATCTTGTTCGGGCCGCAGTCTTTCTGGCAGGGGCCAAATCCCGACTATACTTTGGCGCAGCGCTGCATCATGTCGCTCGCCGTCCTGCTCTGGCCGGCGCTCGGTGCTCTGGCCTTGCGCGAGCGTTTTGCCATGGCTGCGGGTCTTGCCCTCGTGGTCGCCGCCGCGATGTTCGCTGGTTTTGAGCAAATTGCCCTCGCCGCTCTCATGACCGGCGCGCTCGTCTATGTCGCGGCGGTGAGCAACCCGATGCCTGTTGCGCGCATCCTGGCCTATGGCTTTGCGACCTTGGTTCTGGGCGCGCCGCTGTTTGCCGCCTTTCTCTATCCTTTCCTTATTTTGGCGCATGCATCCCATGCCGGTCCGCTCGCCGTGTTTTCGGATCTCGTCGTGCATGAATGGCCGCGGTTCATCACCGGCCATGGACTCGGTGTGGCGGAGCGCTTCATCGCGATCGGCGCGCTGCCGCCCGATACGCCGCAGAGCATCATTTTCACTTTGTGGTACGAGCTGGGCGTCGTCGGCGTCGCCGGCTTCACCTTTTTGATGACGGCCGTGTTTCTCGCCGCCGGCCGCATGTCGGCGCATGCCGCCCCGGCCATCCTCGCCGGCCTCGTCGCCGGCCTCGTCATCGCAATCTTCGGCGCCGAGACGACTCAGCTCTGGTGGATGACATTGAACAGCATAGCGGCGATCGCGCTTGCCCTGCTCGTGAAAACCCATCCGCGTGCAAAGCGTCCGCCAGCGCCGGCTGCCGAGGACGAGGCCGAGTTCGAAGACGCATATGAGCCGGATCAGGAGCCCGACTTCTGAAGGGCAAGCGTGCCGCCAGTTTCCGCGGCCGCGAATTGCATGCGGAAAAAAGCGTGATATTTGCCGCCGCGGGCAATCAGCTCCGCATGACTGCCGCATTCGACGGCGCGGCCGGCTTCGATCATATAGATTCGATCGGCGCCGACGATCGTTTGCAGACGGTGGGCGACGACGATGGTCGTCCTGCCTTTGCGCAAATCTTCGAGCGCGGTCTGGATCGCCTGTTCGGATTCCGGATCGAGCGCTGCGGTCGGCTCGTCGAGCAGCAGGATCGGCGCGTCCTTGAGCATGGCGCGGGCAATCGCGACGCGCTGCCTTTGGCCGGCAGAGAGCTGCATCCCCTGTTCGCCGACGGAGGTGCCGTAGCCCTCGGAAAAGGACATGATGAATTCATGCGCATGCGCCTTGCGGGCCGCGGCGGTGATTTCGGCATGCGAGGCGCCGGGACGGCCGAGCCCGATATTTTCGGCGATCGAGGCGCGAAACAGAAACACATCCTGGCTGACGAAGGCGATATGGGCGCGCAGCGAAGCGATGTCGACTTGGGCGATGTCCGATCCGTCGATCAAGATGCGCCCGTGGAAAGGATCATAAAAACGCTGAAGAAGAGCGAGAATGGTGGATTTGCCGCCGCCCGACGGGCCGACCAGCGCCGTCGTCTTGCCCGGCTCACCGGTGAGGCAGAGATTGTCGAGCACTTTTTCATGCGCGCGATAGCAAAAGGATACATTCTCGAAGCTGATGTGCCCGCGCGAGACCGAAAGCGGCGGCAACACGCCGGCCGGTTTTTCCGCCGCCGGACGATCAAGGATCTCGTAGACCAGCTTGGCGCCGACGAGACCGTTCTGAATTTCGAGATTGAGGCGGGCGAGGCGCTTTGCCGGCTCATAAGCCATCAAAAGCGCGGCGAGAAAGGAGAAGAAGGAGCCGGCGTCGGCATGCGCGACGGAGACGCGCCAGCCGCCGTAAAAGATCACGATCGCGATGGCGAGGCCGCCGAAGAAATCGGCGAGCGGGCTCGCGATCGCCATGCTCGCCGACATGCGGTTGGCGGCCTGTTCGACATGCGCCACGGAGGCACGCATGCGGGCGCGCATGACATCTTCGAGATTGAAGCTTTTGACGATGCGCAGGCCCTGCACGGCCTCCTGCATGATCTCGAGAATCTGCGTCGATCCGTCGAAGGAGCGCCGCGCCAGCATGCGCACGCTCTTGACGAGCCGCGAGAGGCCATAGGCGCCGATCGGCATCAGCGCGATGGCGATCACCGACATCTTACTGTCCTGCACGAACATCACGACGATCAGCCCGCCGAGCGTGAGAATGTCGCGCCCGGCGCTCACGATCAGAAGCTGCAAGGTGTCCCTTATGTTCGCTGCCGCAATGGCGAGCCGGGCCATGAACTCGCCGGAATGGCGATCCTGGAAGAAGGCCATGTCCTGCCGCAGCAGGTGGTCGAAGAGCTTCGCTTGCACATTAGCGACGATGCGGTTGCCGGTGCGGGCGAGAAGGACGAGATAGCAATAGGTGGCAAGGCCGCGGACGAGAAACAGGCCGGCGATGGACAGCGACAGAAGTTCGAGCGCTGCAAGGCCGTTCGCCTCGACCATATGGTCGAGGACGGGCTTCAAGAGATAGGCGGAGAGCGCGGTGGCCGCCGCCGCAACGGCCATCAAGAGGCCGGCCAGAAGATAGGCGCCGATATTCTGGCGGCCGTAATCGGCGAGCAGCCGCAAGA
This sequence comes from uncultured Alphaproteobacteria bacterium, assembly GCA_963704745.1. GTDB lineage: Bacteria > Pseudomonadota > Alphaproteobacteria > Rhizobiales > Beijerinckiaceae > Methylovirgula. The sequence goes on along the minus strand of OY969936.1, from coordinate 58,423 downwards.
TCATCGCATCGGAGACGCCGGAAGCGGCCTTGGTCAAAGGCAGGACGGGCATGAGCGCTTTCTTTGGCTATGAGTTGAAAAGCCGCCTATCGGGATGACCGACGAACGCGACCTTTTGCCGCCGATCGCGATCGGCTGGAATCAGATCTCGACAACTCGGATATATCCTATGGGCGGAAAAAGCGATCCGTTGAAGGCGATGCGCGATCAAACTAGGATGCGCTACCTTAGGCGGCGGACGCAACCGTCCGCCCGGGCGTATCCGTGAGCGAGTGTCATGAAAATAGATCAGGCATCCGCAACTGCGTTAGGGGTTAGCACTCTGGCGGCGGCGATCTTGTGGGGTGCGGCTCTGATGGCGTCCAAGGATGCGCAAGCAACGCCGGCCTATGCCAAACAAACCGGCAAGCCCTGCGCTTTCTGCCACACAGCCGTTCCGGCGCTGAACGAGCGCGGCAAAAAGTTCACGGCGAGCGGCTATAAATCTTGGGAATAACCCGTCGCAGAAAAGATAACAGGATTTCACGGCTTTTTTAGAGATTCGCGAAAGTGGTGCGATCAGGTCGGCGTTCCATCGCCGCGCAGCACCGGCGCCTTGGCCAGAGCCTCAGTCTCGGCCGCGTCGAAGAGCCGGCTGCGGGTGAGGAAACGGACCGATTCGGGCGCTTCGAGGGAGAAGCCGGAGCCGCGGCCGGGCACCACATCCACCGTCAAATGGGTGTGTTGCCAATATTCGAATTGCGCCGCGCTCATATAGAAGGGCGCGCCGCCGATCTCGCCGAGCTTGACGTCGCTTGCGCCGACACGGAATTCGCCTAGCGGATAGCACATCGGCGCCGAGCCGTCGCAGCAGCCGCCGGACTGATGGAACATCAAAGGCCCATGCATCGTCTCGAGCTTGGCGATCAATGCCAACGCTGCTTCTGTCGCGTCGACGCGGGCGACCATTACCGCACCTGTTCGTTATTGTGATGCGAAGCCTGCCGTGCGTGCTTCTCCCGCTTGCGGGAGAAGGTGTCATGCCATAGGGCGTTGCGAAGCGACGCCCGTCGCAAGCAATGGGCTATGGCATGACGGATGAGGGGTCTCTCAGGCGGCACCAACCCTCACCCGGCTTGCTCCGCAAGCCACCCTCTCCCGCAAGCGGGAGAGCGACTGTCTTAGCTGTCAAGCGTTTTGCCATGATCTATTGTCTCTGAGAATGGCGTTGAGGATGGTTAGGAGCTTTCTGGCTGTGGCGATGAGCGCGACCATCTTCGGCTTTCCGGCGGCGAGGAGGCGATCGAAGAAGAGCTTCAAGACGGGATTGTGTCGTTTGGCGACCATAGCGCCCATGAACAGAGCTGTCCGGACTGTTTTGCGGCCGCCGCCGATGAAACTCTTGCCACGCCATTGCCCGGACTGGCGGGTAAAGGGCGCGAGCCCGGCCAGAGCTGCGATCTGCTTGCGATCGAGCCGGCCGAGTTCGGGCAGTTCGGCAATCAGCGTCCGCGCGATGACCGGGCCTATGCCTGGGACGGAGGCGAGCAGATCTTCCTTTTCGCGCCAGGCCGGTGAGCCACGCACGGCATCGTCGATGTCGGCATCGACGCTCGTCAGCTCCTTCTCGAGGGCCTTGAGAAGCCGGGTGATGCTCTTCTTCAAATGCGGCTTGGTCATGCGCTTCTCGCGCTGGCGTTCGGCACTCATCATCTCGATGATCTGCCGCCGTCTGGCGACGAGATCAGCCAACAGCCGTGTGGCGTCGTCCGGCAGAGGACGCAGCTCGGGCTTGGTCGCTTCGACGAAATGGGCGATCACGCCGGCGTCGATTGGATCAGTTTTGGCGCGCTGGCCGAGCGCCTTGGCAAAAGCCCGGACTTGGGCTGGATTGACGATCACCACCGGCAGATCGGCCAAAGCCAATGCCGCCGCTGCGATGGTCTCGAAGCCGCCGGTGGCTTCCAATGCGACAAGCTGCGGCGAAAGCTCCCGCAGCCGGGCGGTCAGCCGATCTAATCCGGCCGCATTGCGTTCAACCGCGAAGGCTTCTCCAGTCGGACGCACGGCGACATCGAGGCGATCTTTTGCGACGTCGATACCAACGCTGATGATGTCCATGGCGACCCATCCTTGCCTAATCGGGCTTCGCACTGAGCGGCCCCGGCGACTGTTCGGGTTCGATGGAACGACAGGCGGGGTGCCAAGCTCTCCCACGGTCTTCAAAGACCCAAGGGTTGTCGGACTCCCGCCCGTCACCGCAACTTCAAATCTAGCCGAGTCGCGGCAATCTGACTTACAAGGGGTCACGCCTGCTGCTCTGGTCGAACCCGCTCAGAAGAATCCGAGCGCCTTGGGGCTGTAGCTCACCAGCATGTTCTTCGTCTGCTGATAATGGTCGAGCATCATCTTATGCGTCTCGCGGCCGATGCCGGACTGCTTATAGCCGCCGAAGGCCGCATGTGAAGGATAGAGATGATAGCAGTTGGTCCAGACGCGTCCCGCCTGAATGCCGCGGCCCATGCGATAGGCCCTGTTGATGTCGCGCGTCCAGAGGCCGGAGCCGAGGCCGTAAAGCGTATCATTGGCGATGGCGAGCGCCTCTTCCTCGGTCTCGAAAGGCGTCACGGAGACCACAGGCCCGAAGATTTCCTCCTGGAAGACGCGCATCTTATTGTTGCCTTCGAGGATCGTCGGCTTGACGTAATAGCCTTCCGCCAATTCGCCTTCGAGAATATTGCGGGTGCCGCCGATCAGCACCTTGGCGCCTTCCTTCTTGCCGATGTCGATATAGGAGAGGATCTTTTCCATCTGGTCGTTGGAGGCCTGGGCGCCGATCATCGTCTCGGGATCGAGCGGATGACCCTGCTTGATCTTGCCGACGCGGGCGATCGCCTTTTCCATGAAGCGATCATAGATCGATTTCTGGACCAGTGCGCGGCTCGGGCAGGTGCAGACCTCGCCTTGATTCAAGGCGAACATGGCGAAGCCTTCGAGCGCCTTGTCGAGGAAATCATCGTCTTTCGCCATGACATCTTCGAAAAAGATGTTCGGCGATTTGCCGCCGAGCTCGAGTGTCACTGGAATGATGTTCTCCGAGGCATATTGCATGATCAGCCGGCCAGTCGTCGTCTCGCCGGTGAAGGCGACCTTGGCGATCCTCTTGCTCTGCGCCAGGGGCTTGCCGGCCTCGACGCCGAAGCCGTTGACGATGTTGAGGACGCCAGGCGGCAGAATGTCGGCGATCATGTCGGCGAAGACCATGATGCTCATCGGCGTCTGCTCGGCCGGCTTCAACACGACGCAGTTGCCGGCAGCGAGCGCCGGCGCGAGCTTCCAGGCCGCCATCAGGATCGGGAAATTCCACGGGATGATCTGGCCGACGACGCCGAGCGGCTCGTGGAAATGATAGGCGACCGTGTCGTGGTCGATCTCCGAGAGCGAGCCCTCCTGGGCGATGATGCAGCCGGCGAAATAGCGGAAATGATCGATGACGAGCGGGATGTCCGCCGCCGTCGTCTCGCGGATCGGCTTGCCATTGTCGACCGTCTCGGCGAGCGCCAGCAGGCTCAGCTTGCTCTCGACGCGATCGGCGATCTTGTTCAGGAGTTTGGCGCGCGCCGAAGCCGGGGTCTTGCCCCAGGCTTCGCGCGCCGCATGCGCGGCATCGAGGGCGAGCTCGATGTCTTCGGCGCTCGAGCGGGCGACCTGACACACAGGCTTGCCGGTGATCGGGCTGATGTTGTCGAAATATTGGCCTTTGACCGGCGCGACCCAGCGGCCGCCGATGAAATTATCGTAGCGCTCACGCAGCGCCACCTGTTGCTTCAGCTCTTCGAGGCTCTTCGCAAGCATGAGTTCCTCCCTGTTTTGGACGCTTGTTTTGAACGCGAGACACTCCCGTCGGATGATAGACAGCAAACGGCGAGCCGCGGCAACGGCATTTTGGTCGAAAGTGCCTTGCTCGGCGGCGGCGGCCGCCGTCGCGTTTTGCAGCGCATCTCGCTTTGCTATCCTAGAGCATGTCCCGGAAAAGTTGACAGACTTTTCCGATAACGGACATGCTCTACTTCTTTGATGTAGAGCCGATTTGTCCCGATCATGTCGATCGTAATCCAAGCACATCGGACATATCCGATGTGCCAAAGAGCCGATTCCACATGATCGGGATCGGCTCTAGGAAACTGACAAAAGTCAGGCTGGGGTCGGCAGGCGCGTGTTTAGAAACGCTTCCCGCGGTCCAAGGTTCCCGCGACGTCGGAGCTCATGCACGTTCCGGCTGCACCGCGGCGTCCTTCGGCACGCACAAAGACCACGCAGGATACAGATAGAGAGTGCCGATCTCTATTTTGGAACGGATATAAAATACTAATTTCTACTTGCCTGGGTATGGCGTGAAAAGCTATTAGCCGTCCTTGAGCAGCGCGCTTTTTGGCGCGGCTTCGCAGCGCGTGCGGACGACAGGCGAAAAATTGGTCTCGCCCGATCGGCGCATGTTTCGGCTCGCTGGCCTCAACTTTGCTCAAACGGCTTTGCCTGAACCGCCTTGCTGAGATTTTCCAAGCCCTTTCACTTAGCCCATTTGCCCGGCCCATTTATTTGGCCCATCTGCTTCCCATTGCTTCGGGTGCCGTCGTGATCGTCTGCTCTTGCAATGTCATCTCCGACGCCGAGATCCGCGCGTTGGTCCAAGGCGAAACCGGTCCGCGCACGCCGGGCGCAGTCTACCGCTGTCTCGGCTGCAGCCCCAGTTGCGGCCGCTGCCTTGCGACGGTCCAGTCTCTCATCAGTGAGGCGCTGGCCGAGGCGGGTGACGAAACGAGCAGTGGCTGCGCCGTCTCCTGCGGCGCAATGGCCGCCTTGCCCTGAGCCTCACACGCTTTTCCAGAGAGCCCTGCATCGACGCGATGAAGCAGCGGGTCGTCTCTCGCGGCGGCGCCGATGCATCCCAGACGGTATCGCTTCGCAGCATTCGGAAAATTGATCGGCCTTTTGATCGGCGGCAGCGTGACAGGCGATCTCGCCTGGCAAGAGAGCCCCGGCGCGCCCAGTTTTGCTCGGCGCTGTCGCGCGGATCCAGGCGCACAAAACGGGCCCTTTGCTTGCACAAGCAAATCATTGCCACTAGCCTGTCGCGGTTCATGGACTAGTTGCGCGGGGCCGAGGCGATGAAGGGTGACGACAGGGTAATCGACTATTTGAATCGCAGTCTCAGAAGCGAGTTGACGGCGATCAACCAGTACTGGCTGCATTATCGCATCCTCGATAATTGGGGCTACAAGGACCTCGGCAAAAAATGGCGGGAAGAATCGCTTGAGGAGATGCGGCATGCCGATCAAATCACCCATCGCATCCTGTTTCTCGAAGGCTTTCCCAATATGCAGGTTCTCGATCCGCTGCGGATCGGCCAGACCGTGGAGGAGATCATCGCCTGCGATCTCGCGGCCGAACTTGCGGCGCGCGCGCTCTATGTCGAGGCCGCGCAATATTGCTTCTCGGTCCAGGACTTCGTGACCAAGGAGCTTTACGACGGTCTCCTCGAGGACGAGGAGAAGCACATCGACTTCCTTGAGACGCAACAGGAGCTCATCCGCCAGCTCGGCGTCCAGCTCTATGCCCAAAAGCATATCGGCCATCTCGAAGACTCGTGAGCGTGCCGCGCTTCCTCTTCGCGAGCGGAGAAAAAAGGACGCCGGGCGGCGTCCTTATTTGCGCGGGCATGCGGGCATGCGCTTCTTTGTTCCGTGCGACGGCCACTTGCGCCGCCGCGGCTAGCGCTTCAAAGCTGCTTTTTACGTGGCGGCCCCATGAGGGCCGGCTGGAAGAGCACCGCCGCCGCGAGCGTGGTGACGAGCGAGATCGCCATCAGTTCGCCCATGCTCGAGGTGCCGGGATGATGTGAGAGCCAGAGGCTGCCGAAGGCCGTCGCCGTCGTCATCGCACTGAAGAAGACGGCCCGCGTCAGACTCGATTGCAGGAGATTCGTGGTCCCGGCCCGCCAGGCCATGACGAAATAGATCTTGAAGGCGACGCCCAATCCGAGCAGCAGCGGCAAAGCGATGATGTTCGCGAAATTGAGCGGCATGTCGATGAGAACGGTGATCTCCAGTGTCACGAGGCCGGCGAGCAGCAGCGGGACCAGAGTGAGCAGCACATCGGTTACGCGCCGCAAGACGATATAAAGCAGAATGCTGATCGAGAGCAGAGCCCAAAGGCCGGCTTCGATGAAGGCCTTTGTGACCGTCTTGCCGGATTCCTGCACGGCGATCGGTTCGCCCGTGGCATTCGGCGCGACCTTGGTCACCGCCTCGGCGAATTTCGTCATGAATTTATTGTCGTTGGGATTGCCATTCGGGGCGACCTCGATGAGCGCTTGGCCGTCGGCGCTGATCCAGTCGCGGCGCAAGTCATCCGGAATCTGGTCGAGGCCGGTCTTCTTCGCTTCGAGCGCCTGATGCAGAAGGTCGAGCATGGTGTGCAGGCTCGGCAGCAGAACGGCCCGCGCGAGGTCGCGCGTTGCCGGCGGCGCGGCGGCCAATTTGCGCATGAGATCGGCGAGGTGGCGCGCGTCTTTGGCGCCCTTGCCGGCGTCATTGCCGACGGCCGTCGCAAATTGACCGGCGGTCTTGTTCATCGCCGCAATATCCTCCGCCGTGGTCGGCGGCGCGAACTGGCGCTGCGGATCGAACAGAGGCAACAGATAAGAGGCTGTCTTTTGGATGATCGGCAGCTTCTTGTCCTGGTCGGCGGGCACCAGGCTCGCGAGCGTCAACACTTGCGAGACTTCGGGCAGTTTCTGGAGCTTCGCGACGATCGGATCCGTCGCAGCGAGCGACGGGGCGAGGATCTCGATACGGTTCATGGGAGCATTATGCTCCTTCATGAGATCGAGGAGGGTCGCCACCGATTCCGCTTTGGGGCTGCGCAGATTGAGCGGATTGAAATCGAAATGCAGGTGCAGCAAGAGCGGCGAGCCGGCGACCGCGACGAGCAAGGTTCCGATCACGATCGCATGGCGATGGTTGCTGAGAAAGGCGTCGACCGGGGCAAGGAACTTGAAGCCGACCGGCGCGCGTTCAGCCCGCGGCCGAAAGAGATCCAGCAGAGCCGGCAGCACGGAGATGGAAGTGAAGAAGGCGATGATCATGCCGGTGCCGGCGATGAGCCCCAGCTCCGATACGCCGCGATAATCGGTCGGCAGGAAGGAATAAAAGCCGGCAGTCGTCGCCGCCGCCGCAAGGGCGAGGGGGCGGCCGACCTTGAACGCCGCATGGTGCAGCGCCTTGCGGATATCGGGCTCCTTATGCCGCTCGGAGCGATAGCGCACGCTGAATTGGATGCCGAAATCGGCGCCGATGCCGACGAAGAGCACGGCGAAGGCGACCGAAATCAGATTGAGTGCCTTCACCATCATCAGCCCGACCGCCGCAGTCACTGCCAGGCCCACGACGACCGTCAGCGCAACAGCCACCACGATGCGGAACGATTTCAGAGCCCGCCAGATAATGAAAAGGACGACGAGGCCGGCGATCGTTCCGTTGAGTCCCCAGCCCTCTTTGACCGTGGCGAATTCCTCATCGGACAAAGGCACAGGCCCGGTGAGCCGGACGGTGATGCCTTTCGTCGGCACGAGGCCGAGCTCGCGGGCGCTTTGCCGGATGAAATCCGAGGCAACGCGCCCGGGCTGCAGCGCCGCGTAATCGAGCACCGGGTTGACTATCAGGAATCGCTGCAACTGGCGCAGGCTCGGCTTTTCGCCGGAGAACAACGTCTGCCAGGAAAAGAATGTCGCCTGCTGCCCGGCCAAGATGCCTTCGAGCGCCGCAGACAGCGTGACCATCGGCCGATCGAAATCGTCGAAGCTGCCGGCCTTCGTGCGCACGCCCCGCGGCACGAAGGCAAACGCCTCCATGACTCCGCGCAGGCTCGGATCGGCCGTGAGCGTCGCCAGAAATGGCTGCGCCCGCAAAAGTCCATCCATGGTGCGCGAGACTTTGGCCAGGGGCTGGAAGAGAAAGGCGTTGCGATTGAGATAGGGGCCGCCGTCGGGCCGCTCGACCGAGCGGAAGAGATCCGGCCGGGTCGCCAATTTCTTCGCGAGCCCGGCGGCAGCGCTTTCGGCGAGTTCCGGCGTCGTGCCGTTGATCACGACGAGGATCTGTTGCGCCCGCTGCGGGAACGCCTTGTCCATGGCTATGAGTTGCTGCCGCCATGGCAATTTCGCCGACAGGTACTGATCGGTGTCGGTATTGATGGCAAAATGCGTGGCGGCATAATAGCCGCCCGCTACCGTCAGCGCTGCGGCCAAGAGGATGACGATCCATGCGTAGCGCACGCAGAGATCGACCACGACCACAATGGCTCTGCTGATCAAACCTTGCCGGAAGGGGTCCGGCGGCGGCGCGGCGGCCGTGCTTTCAGAGGCGTCCGTCATGATCGATACGCGTGCCGACAGAAAGCTGCGTCGCGAAATAGTGATGAGCTATGGAGCACCTTGTCTCAGCCTCTTCGATTAAGCTTATCAATCGGTTTCTGATGGCGAAATTGTGCCGAATGGCGTTTCTCGAGTTGCGGCAGGAGTTTGGATCGGGCGGCGTGGGGCCGGGCCAGCAGGGCTATTTGACAATGTCATTGCCATCCTTAAAAGCTTTGGTCCGGCGAGAAAATGGGCATTGTGCCGCGATCTGCCACTTACGCGGCCGATAAGTCCTGGGCTTGGGGATATCGGATGAAGGTCATTTTGGCTCAGCCGCGCGGCTTCTGTGCCGGCGTGGTCCGCGCGATCGAGATCGTCGAGCGGGCGCTGGAAAAATATGGCGCGCCGATCTATGTGCGCCATGAGATCGTTCATAATGGCTACGTCGTCGAAAGTCTCAAAGCCAAGGGTGCGCATTTCGTCGAAAATCTTTCCGAGGTTCCGCGCGGCGCCCGCACGATTTTCAGCGCCCATGGTGTCGCCCGGGCCGTGGAAGAGGAGGCCGGCGGCCTCGGCTTGCCGGTGATCGATGCGACATGTCCGCTGGTTGCCAAAGTCCATAGCCAGGGCGAGCGTTATGTCGACCAGGGCCGTGCTGTCGTCCTCATCGGCCATGCCGGCCATCCCGAGGTCGAAGGCACGATGGGGCGCATTCCAGGTCCGGTCTATCTCGTCCAGTCCGAAAGCGATGTTGCAAAGCTTGCTCTCGCCGCCGACACGCCGCTGGCCTATGTTACACAGACGACGCTGAGTGTCGATGATACGAAAATGGTGATCGTCGCGCTCAAGCAGAAATTCACCGACATCATCGGGCCGGAAACCAAGGACATCTGCTACGCCACGCAAAATCGGCAGAGTGCGGTCCGCCAATTAAGCCGGCTGGTCGATGTCATTCTGGTGGTCGGAGCGAAGAACAGTTCCAATTCGAATCGGTTGCGGGAAATCGGCGCGGAGGCCTCAGTACCGAGTTATCTCATCGCCGACAAGGACGAGCTTGATCTCCAGCTCATCCGCGGCGCCGAGACGGTGGGCTTGACGGCTGGCGCTTCGGCGCCGGAGATTCTCGTCCATGAGGTGATCGAGGCGTTGCGGAGTCTCGGCCCCATTGAACTCACAATGTTGCCGGGGGTCGAGGAAGACATAGAATTCCGTCTGCCTCCCGAACTTCTCGACGCGTGAACTTTTGACAGGAGCCGCAGACCCGGGCTCGGCCCGGCCTGGCGGCTTCCTACAATTGATAGGAGTTGGCACTAGATGGGTATCCCGTTCCTGCAAATGGCGCAGATCGGCGCCTATGTGGTCAGGCAAAAGCTGAGGGGGCGCCAGCGCTTCCCGCTCGTGCTGATGCTCGAGCCCCTGTATCGTTGCAACCTCGCCTGTGCCGGCTGCGGCAAGATCGACTATCCCGATGAGATCCTCAATCTCAGACTGCCGGTCGAGGAATGTTTGCAGGCGATCGAGGAATGCGGCGCGCCCGTCGTCGTCATCGCCGGCGGCGAACCTTTGCTGCACAAGGAGCTGCCGGAGATCGTCGAAGGCGCCATCGCGCGCGGCAAGTTCGTCACCGTCTGCACCAACGCGCTGCTGCTCGAGAAGAACCTGCATCGCTTCAAGCCGAGCCGCTATTTCAACTGGTCGATTCATCTTGACGGCGACGCCGAGATGCATGATCGGGCCGTCTGCCAGGAGGGCGTCTATGACCGCGCCGTTGCGGCGCTGAAACTTGCCCCGGCGCGAGGCTTTCGAGTCACCATCAATTGCACCTTGTTCAATGACGCCATCCCAGAGCGCGTCGCCGGCTTTTTCGACACGGTGACGAAGCTCGGCATCGAGGGGATCACCGTCTCGCCCGGCTATGCCTATGAGCGCGCCCCGGACCAGCAGCATTTCCTCAATCGCAACAAGACCAAGCAATTGTTCCGCGACATCTTTCGCCGCGGCAGGCGAGCCAAGGCCTGGCCCTTCTTCCAGTCCAAGCTGTTTCTCGATTTTCTCGCCGGCAATCGCACCTATGAGTGCACGCCTTGGGGCAATCCGACGCGCACCGTCTTCGGCTGGCAGCGTCCCTGCTACCTCTTGGGCGAGGGCTATGCCAAGACCTTCACGGAATTGATGGAGACGACCGATTGGGACTCTTATGGCGTCGGCAAATATGAAAAATGCGCCGACTGCATGGTCCATTGCGGCTTCGAAGCGACCGCCGTGCAAGAGGCGTTCGCCCGCCCCTGGCAGATGCTCGCCGTCGGCTTGCGCGGCATCGCTACGGAAGGTCCGACCGCGCCCGATATTCCGCTAAACCGGCAAAGATCTGCCGAGTACGTCTTCGCACGGAACATCGAGCATAAGCTCTCGGAAATCACGAAACCCGAACCCGCCGGCAATCATCTTTCGGCCGCGGAATAAAGAGACGAAGGCGGCCCTCGTATCGAGGGCCGTCCGGATGAGATGCGGCAGCTGCCGCGGTTCACGCAGCACGGAGCGCATGACCGCACCGACAGCCAATTTGCCGTCATCGCGGAGGCCGACGAGCGCGGCATGCGGCAGCCGCCGCTCGGCCGGGTCGGCGACCACGCGAAAGGCAACGAAGGGCAAATTATAGGCAGCGGCGACGCGCGCTGCTATATGCGATTCCATGTCCACCGCGACGGCCCCGGTCGCGACATGAAGTGCGCGTTTTTGCGCCGGGTCGGCGACCGCGACATCGACGCCGGCTATATCGACGATGGGGGCGCCGCCTAATGCATTGGCAAGCCCCTGCGCCCAAAAGCGGTCGCTTTCGAAATATTGCCCGTCTTCGCCGATGATTGCGCGCGCCACCAACGGCGTTCCGGCGCTCAATCCCGGCGCAAGTCCGCCGGCGATGCCGAAACTGACGACCGCCGACACATTCCAGCGCAGCGCCTTTTCGAGCTTGGCTTGCAGAAGGGTGCGATCGCCGCCGCTCGCGACGACCGCGACATGCGCTCCGGCCGCAACGCGCGCTTCCGCCACCAGGCCGGTCACGGCGAGGATCGTGCCGGCCCTCACATGCCGGGGCGTAGGCCGGGATGATTGGCGCGCGTCAGGTTCCTGAAACGCGCCATCGCCCACAGCGGGAAGAACTTCGAATAGCCGTGATAACGCAGGTAGAACACCCGCGGGAATCCGGTCCCGGTAAAACTCTGCTCGTGCCAAGACCCATTCCCCCCTTGAGAGTCCAGCAAATATCTGATGCCCCTCGCGACCGAGGGGTCGGCCACCTCGCCAGCCGCCATCAGGCCGAGCAATGCCCATGCCGTTTGGGAAGCCATACTTGGTGCTTTTTCATAGCCCGCGTAACCGAGCGCGTAGCTGTCGCCGCCTTCACCCCAGCCGCCGTCGTCGTTTTGGATGGCTTTGAGCCAGCCGGCCGCCCGGCGGAACACCTGGCTCTTATGATCGAACCCGGCGGCATTGAGCGCGCAAAGCGCGGACCATGTGCCGTAAATGTAATTGATACCCCAACGGCCGTACCAGCTCCCGTCTTTTTCTTGTTCGCCCAGCAAGTAATCCACTGCCCGTGCAAGCTGCGGGCTCGTTTGCGGCGTCTCGCCGAGCTGCGCGAGCATGGATATGCAGCGCGCCGTCACATCCGCCGTCGGCGGATCGAGCAAGGCGCCATGATCGGCAAACGGGATATAATTCAAATAACCATGATCATTGTCGGCGTCGAAAGCGCCGAAACCGCCATCGTGGCTCTGCATCGCTTCGACCCATCGCTGGGCGCGACCGATCGTTCCGGCATATTCATTGGGCGCAAGGGAGTCGAAGCTCTTGCCGGCGCGGTCCATCGCCAGCACCACGACGGCCGTATCGTCGAGATCAGGATAATGCGGATTGGCGTATTGGAACGCCCAGCCCCCGGGCGCTGCGGCAGGCCGCCGCACCGCCCAGTCGCCGGCCACATCGAGGATCTGGAGCGGCTTCAGCCATGCGAGCGCCCTCACGACCGGCGCTTCCACCTCGCTGCCGCCAACCTCCATCAGCGCATGCGCCATCAGCGCCGTGTCCCACACCGGCGAAACGCAGGGCTGGCAATAGGCTTCCTCATCCTTGATGATCAGCAGCTTTTCGATCGACCGGCGGGCCGTGACGACATTCGGGTGATCCGCCGGATAGCCGAGTATCTCATACATCAGGACCGAATTGATCATGGCGGGGAAGATCGCGCCGAGCCCGTCTTCCCCGTTCAGCCGCTCGGTCACAAAGGCCGCCGCCTTCGCCAATGCGCTTTGGCGCAGACGCTTGGGAAAATAGGGCTCGGCAAGTCGCAGCAGCTTATCGACGGCGGCGAAGATTTCGGTCCAGGGAAACGACTTGTCCGTCGCGCTCGGCCATTGCCGGACCGCCTCGGGCGGCACGTCGAAGAGCTCATTGAGGGTCACGCCGCGCGGATTGCGCGCCCTGCCCTTCAAGCTCATCACCACCATGAGCGGCACGAGAACCGTGCGAGCCCAATAGGAAATCTTCGAGAGGTGGAAGGGAAACCACTCCGGCAGATGCATGATCTCGATCGGCATCACCGGCACGGCGCGCCATGGCACGATGCCATAGGTGGCAAGCATAGCGCGGGTGAAGACATTCGTCTGCGCGGCCCCGCCGTGGGCGAGAATGGCGGCACGCGCCCGCCGCATATGCGGAGCATCGATGGAATCGCCGATGGCCTTCAAGGCGAAATAGGCCTTGACCGTCGCGCTGATATTGAAGGCTTCGCCATGCAGAAGCGGCCAGCCGTCATGCATGTCGGACTGCCGACGCCGCAGATAGCGCGCGATCTTCGCCTCGAGCTCCTTGGGTGGCGGCTCGCCAAGATAATGGTGGTAGAGGACATATTCGGCGGGGATTGTGACATCTGCCTCGAGCTCGAAGACGAAATGCCCGTCCGGCCGCTGCTGCTCGAGCAGCGCCCCCGTCGCAGCGGCGATGGCCCGCTCCACCTCATCGGGGGCTGGTGCCTTCGCCTTTTCCGGCGAGGTCACGAAAGCTGCGAGTTCGTTCATCAGGCGAGCCTATGTCCTTCGTCGACGCGATGCGCCAACGTCTTGTGCCGGCGGGCGTTCCCCGGCGGTTGAAGAATTTGGTCCGCCGCCCGAAAACCCGAGCGCACAGCCCCTTCAATCGTCGCAGGCAACCCCGTGGCCGTCCAGTCTCCCGCAAGAAAGAGATTGGAAAATGCCGTTCGCGTCTGCGGCCTCCGAACTTCTTCTTCGGGGGTTGCGGCGAAGGTTGCACGCTTTTCCTTGATGATTTGCCACGCGGGCAGAGGTTCTGCAATCTGTGTCACGCGCGCAACATCACGCCAGATTTTTTCAGCGAGCTCCTCGCGTGGCACGTCGATCAGCCGGTCGGCGCCGCTGATCGTGACCGACAGCCGGTCGGGAAATGCAAACAGCCATTCGATCAGGCCGTTGATCACGCCGGTCACGGCCGGTAGCCCGGCCGGCGGCGCGATCTTGAAATGGCCGTTAACGATGGCCCGAAACGCCTGAGGCGCCGAAAGGCCGGGCACGAGCGCGGTGGCGGCGGTGGCCGGGATGGCCAGCACGACCTCGTCCTGCGCATCGACGGCAATCGATTCGCTGCCGAAATCGAGCCCTCGGACGCGGTCGGCGGAAAAGTCGATGGCGTTCAGGCGCCGGTCGAAACGAATGCTGACGTTTTGCGCCGCGAGCCGCTGCAGCGCCGGCTCGATGAAGGCGGCGGAAAGCCCGGCGGCCGCAACGAGAGGGCGGCAAGCGCCGCCGCCTTTCATCAGCGTTTCGCGCAGGAGCGCGGCCGCGAGGCTCGCTTCGGCCGCCTCGGGCTCGGTGTTCAGCGCGGCCAGGAAAAACGGCCGCCAAAGCCGCTCGTAGAGCCGCCCGCGGCACGCCATGGCGGAGTCGACGCGGCTTCCCTTGGCGGCAAAGAGCAAGGCCAGCGGGCGCAGATATTCGCCGATCCGCGTATCCGGGACCCGCCGCCGCCGCATCAAGATCCACCAGGGGATCGGCCCCGCATTCGGCCGCAAGCGCCAGCGTGCGCCGGTGCCGAGATCGACGAAGGCGAACTCGGCCGTCTTCGGCCCGACGAGCTGCGTCTCCGTCCCAACTTCGCGCAGAAACGCCTGCGCCGCATGATTGCCCGACAAGAGCAAATGATTGCCATTGTCGATGAGCATGCCGAGCGTGCTGTCGAAATAGGAACGGCAGCGGCCGCCGGCCTGCCGCGCGGCCTCATGGACGATGATCGGGCGGCCGCTGGGCGCGAGCCTCAATGCCGCTGCGAGGCCGGCAAGTCCCGCCCCGATGATATGGACCTTTGCCGGCATCAGCCTCGGCCCTGCCGGCGCGGCAAAAGATCCGCCATCCGAACCGAAGCGGGCCTGCTACGGCGCGCGTGCATCGGAAAGGTCATCATGCCGGCGCCTTAAAACAAGCCATGGCGCAACAAGGCGAGCAGCACACGATGCCGCGGAACGCGAACTCTGCTGCGCGGCGGCGCAAAGCCGCGCGCCTCCACCCCCTCGAGGATGCAATAGTAGACATCGCCCATCAGCCGTGGCGCCCGCACAGTATTCCGGGGACAGCGCGCCATAATCGCTGCGGCCCGCGCGAAATGGTCCTTCGCCATGGCGATGACAGGAGCGCAGGCTCGGGCGAGGGCCGGATCTTCGAGCACCTGCTGCGGTACCGTCGCGGTGATGCCGGCGCCTTGCAGCGCTTCGCGCGGCAGATAGAGACGACCGACTGCGGCATCCTCATCCAGATCGCGCAGAATATTGGTGAGCTGAAAGGCGCGGCCGAGATGATGGGCGAGGTCCTTGCCCTCGCTCTCGGGCACGCCGAAAACGCGCACCGAAAGCCGGCCGACCGCGCTCGCGACCCGATCGCAATAGAGATCGAGGGTCTTGTAGTCGGGTGCCTGAATGTCGGCGGTGACGTCCATTTCCATTCCGTCGATGACGGCGAGGAAATCCTCGCGCTCGAGTTCGAAGCTGCGAATCGCCGTGGCGAGATTTTGCAGTTCGGCCCTCGGCGTTTTGCCGGCGGCCAGCGCCTCGATATCCCGCCGCCATTGCGCGAGCGCGGCGGCCCGCGCCGGCCGCGGCCCACCATCATCGGCGATGTCATCCACGGCGCGGCAGAAGGAATAGATCTCGAACATCGCCGCGCGCTGGGCCCGCGGCAGAATGCGCATCGCCGTATAGAAGGAGCTGCCGCTCGCCCGCGTCTCGGCGGGGGGTGTGGGGGACAAGGTCGCCGCCATGTTCACGCGCCTTTGCCGCTCGAGGCGAGGCGCAATCCGGCGCGCCGGCCGCGTGCGACGAGGCCTTCGCCGATCCCGACGAGGGTCCAGGCGAGAAAGCCTGGCTTCGACAGATGGACCCGCTCGCTCAGCGGATCGCGCCGGCGAAGGCCATTCACGAGGACCTGGGCCAGCCGGGCGATGACCGTGGTTTCGAGGCCGAGCCGCAGATCTTGGACGTGACGCGGAAGTTCCTTGCCGACGCGCAGAAGATCGTCGGTGCGGGCCGCGAGCTTGTGCAGGCAGGCCAGCAGCGCCGGCGAGGCCTGCGGCGCGGCGAGGGCTTCCACGCCGATGCCTTCCCGCGCCAAAGCGTCGAGCGGGACATAGACACGGTCGAGATTGCGATAATCGGCTGCGCAATCCTGCAGATGGTTGATGATCTGCAAGGCCGAGCAGAGCGCGTCGGAGGAAGGCCAGCTGCGCTCGCTCTCGCCATGGACGTCGAGGACGAAGCGCCCGACAGGGGCGGCGGAATAGGCGCAATAATGCATGAGCTCGTCGAAATTGGCGTAGCGGCTCTTCACCGCATCCATGCGGAAGGCGTGCAGGAGATCCTGCGCATGGCGAGGCGACAGGCCGCGCTCGGCCAGCACGGTCCTGAGCGGCCGTGCCGCCCCGATCCCATCCTCTTTGCCGAGCAGCGCGGCTTCGAGCCGGTCGAGCGCCGCAAGCTTCTGGTCGCCGGTGAGCGTGGCGCTGTCGGCTATGTCGTCGGCGGCGCGCACGAAGCGGTAAAAGGCCAAGATGGCGGGCCGGTGCCGGGCTGCGATCAATTGCGAGGCGACCGGAAAATTCTCGTCGCGATGGGTCTTCGTCGGGACAAAGGCGAAGTCGGTGCTCATCGCAGATAACCATGCTGACGAAACCAGGCGAGCGCGTCCGCGAGCCCCTCCTGATAGGGCCGCGCGCAATAGCCGAGATCGCGTTGTGCCTTGGCGGAAGAGAAAAACATCCGCTGCTTCGACATGCGCAATCCATCCCGTGTCAAAAACGGTTCGCATTGCGTCAACCGAGCCTTGGCTTCGGCGAGCAGCGCGAAGGGGTAAAGAACGCTATGCGGCAGGCGCAGGCGGGGAGGCTGGCGGCCGCTCAAACTGGCGATCTCTGCAAGCAAACAGGCAAATCCCACATTCTGGCCGCCGAGGATGTAACGTTCACCGATCCTGCCATGCTTCAGGGCCGCCAGATGGCCGGCGGCCACATCGTCCACATGAACCAGATTGAGCCCGGTGTCCACATAGGCGGGCATGCGGCCGGCGGCGGCCTCGACGATGATCCGGCCCGTCGGGGTCGGCTTGACGTCCCGCGGCCCGATCGGAGTCGAAGGGTGAACGATGATCGCGGGCAGACGATCCTCGCTGACCATCGCGGTGACGAGCGCCTCGGCGGCTACCTTGCTGCGCTTATAGGCGCCGATGGCGGCGTGGATGGGCAGCCGACAGCTTTCATCGGCGGGTACGCCATTTGCGGCGATGGCCAGCGTCGCGACGCTGCTCGTATAGACGACGCGCTCGACGCCCTCGCTCAACGCCGCTTGCATGAGATTGCGGGTGCCCTCGCGATTGGTATGCTCGATCTGTTCCGGATCATGCGCCCACAGCCGGTAATCGGCCGCCACATGATAGAGAAAGCGGACCCCCGCCATGGCCCGGCCGACCGACTCGCGATCGCAGATGTCGCCAGTGACGAGCTCGATGTCGAGGCCGGCGAAATTGCATCTGGAGCTCGACGGACGCACCAGGCCGCGGACCGCATAGCCGGCCCGAACCAGCGCGTGGGCGACGGCCGATCCTACGAAGCCCGAGGCTCCCGTGATCAGTACCTTGTCGCCCGTCACGCTGCTGTCCTCTCGGAAAGATCGTCGCTTCGACCGCGTCGTCGCGGTCCTGCCAACATTGGAACGCCGCAACCGCAACGCAGGCCGAATCCCACTCGCTCGAGCGCAGGAGTCCCGGGCCAGGACCGCTGCCAGACCGAGAATTCCTGGCATTTTGCACGGCAGACCGAGACCAGCTTTGCCTAAAGAAGCTCTGGCGCGGCATATCATCCGTGCTGCGGCATCGGCAACTGGCGCAACGTCAAATTCCGCGTGAGCGTCGTCGCGGCCCGCCAGCAGCGGCAAAATGGGCGCAGCGCCGATCCTGCGCGACGGTGCGGCATGTTCATACGTTGGTCCCGAAAGCTTTGGCAAGTGGCCGATCACCATCGCGTGGGCCGGCCCAGCAGCGGCTGCGGCGCCTGATTGCGGCCCGATGCCGCCGGCGGCGAGATCGGCGCGACGAGAGAGCGACTTGGCGAAAGCGTCCGGTTCTGCGAAAACGGCCACGCGGGATGTGGGCCGGATGTCCGACGGCCATCACGATGACACGCGATAATGAGGCGCAGCGAGCGCATCGGCCCTAGATGATCGGATGGCCTTCGCTGACGAACGACGGTTGCCAGCTTAAGATCTCTTTAAGGTCTCTTGCGGGCGCCGACGTTCTGCCGGCCGCGGTCACGATAGTCCCAATATGTTCCAAAGTCGAAACATGAGCGGAAGCCAGCGCTGTGGTCGATGCAACTGCCGGTCAAATCGAAACTGAGGCTCCTGCCGCAAAGCCGCGGCCATCACCTCGCGCCCTGCTGACGCTGCTTCCCTATGTGTCGCGCTATAAGCTGCGAATCGCGGCAGCGGTTTTCGCGTTGAGCGTCGCCGCCGCTGCGACGCTCACCGTGCCCTTTGCCGTTCGGTTCATGATCGACTACGGCTTTTCGCAACAGAGCGCCGGCAAGGTGAACAGCTATTTCGCCGCCATGGCTTTGGTCGTCGCCGTCCTCGCGCTCGCCTCGGGCTCGCGCTATTATCTCGTGACGACGCTCGGCGAAAGAATCGTCGCGGATTTGCGCAGCCGGGTCTTTCGGCATCTTTCGAAGCTCGATGCGGGTTTTTTCGATTCTGCCCGGATCGGCGAACTCATGTCCCGCCTCACCGCCGATACGACGCAATTGAAGGCGACCTTCGGGACTTCGGCATCGGTCGCGCTGCGTAATTTCTTCATGCTCGTCGGTTCCGTGGCGCTGATGGTCGATACGAGCCCGCGGCTTTCGACCTTCGTGCTCTTCGCGATCCCGGTGATCGTCCTGCCGCTTTACGCGGCGGGACGTTCGGTGCGCAGGCGCTCGCGCGCGGCGCAGGATACGCTCGCCGAGGCGAGCGCCTATGCGGCCGAAAATCTCGGCGCGGTCCGAGTGATGCAGGCCTTTGGCGCGGCCGCTTCGACCAATGCCCGCTTCGCCGCCGCGGTCGAGCAGTCCTATGCTGCGGCGCGCTGGGCCACCGAGGCACGCTCCTATCTGACGTCGGGCGCGATCTTCCTCGCCTTCGGCAGCGTCGTCGTCGTCCTCTGGCTCGGCGCACATGACGTGCTGGCGGGCCGGATGACCGGCGGCCTGCTCTCGCAATTCGTGCTCTTCGCGGTTCTGGGCGCAAGCGCGCTCGGCGAACTGAGCCAGGTCTGGGCCGAAATTTCCGCCGCCGCGGGCGCCGCCGGGCGCATCGCTGAAATCCTCGCCGTCGAGCCGAAGATCGTGGCCGCGGTGCCGGCTACGGCTCTGCCCGAGCCGCCGCGCGGCGAAATCGCCTTCGAGCATATCGAATTCGCCTATCCGTCGCGGCCGGATATTTCGGCCGTGCATGATCTTTCATTCCGGGTCGCTCCCGGGGAAACGGTCGCGATCGTTGGTCCTTCCGGCGCCGGCAAATCGACGATCTTCCAGCTTCTGCTGCGCTTCTATGATCCGGCGCGCGGCCGGGTTTTTTTTGACGGCATCGACATCAAGACCGCCGATCCCGAAGAACTGCGCAAACGCATCAACAGCGTGCCGCAGGAACCGATGATCTTTTGCACGACGATCGCCGAGAATATTCGCTACGGCTCACCCGAGGCGAGCGACGAGGCGGTGCGCGAGGCGGCCAAAAAGGCGGCGGCGCATGACTTCATCGAGGCCTTGCCCGAAGGCTATGTCACGCGGGTCGGCGAGCGCGGCATCACGCTTTCCGGCGGCGAGCGGCAGAGAATTGCGATCGCACGGGCGATGCTGCGCGAGGCGCCGATTCTCCTCCTCGACGAGGCGACCTCGGCGCTCGATGCGGAAAACGAGATTCTCGTCCACTCGGCTGTGGAAAAGCTCATGGCCCATCGCACGACGCTCGTCATCGCGCATCGGCTCGCCACGGTTCTGTCGGCCAACCGTATTCTGGTCATGGAGAACGGCAAAATCATCGAGGAAGGCACGCATGCGTCGCTCGTTGCCAAGAACGGGCTTTATGCCCGGCTCGCCAGGCTGCAATTCGAGACAGGTACCGCGGCTTTGCGGGAAGGCAGCGCTGCAGCTGAGTGAGGGCGGAGCGACAAATCAAGAGCTTCGCTTTTGCAGCGGCGTCATTGCGAGGACCCGTTGGCTCGCAATGACGACGGCAGGCACAGGTTCCCCTCAAAGAAATTTGGTATCGGCGCCATGGCGGTTCCCCCACCCTGATCCGGAACAAGCCTGGTCATAACGAGTGAGAGCTGGGCGTCTCGTTACAGAAAACCGCTTCACTTTCCTGAAGACATATCCTTAAAGAGCGCTCACGAGAGCCATCCGCTCCCGCGCCATCTGAAAAGAGAATTCCATGGGATTCAAATGCGGCATCGTCGGTCTGCCCAATGTCGGCAAATCGACTCTCTTCAACGCGCTGACGCAGACGGCCGCGGCGCAGGCGGCGAACTATCCTTTCTGCACCATCGATCCGAATGTCGGCGATGTCGCCGTGCCCGATCCGCGGCTTGAAAAGCTCGCGTCGATCGCCCATTCGAAAGAGCTCATCCCGACGCGGCTGACCTTCGTCGACATCGCCGGCCTCGTGCGCGGCGCCTCGAAAGGCGAAGGACTCGGCAATCAGTTTCTCGCGAACATCCGCGAATGCGATGCGATCGCGCATGTCGTGCGCTGCTTCGAGGATTCCGACATCACCCATGTGGAAGGCAAGATCGCACCGATCGACGACATTGAGATCATCGAGACGGAATTGATGCTCGCCGATCTCGAAAGTCTCGAAAAGCGCATCCTGCCTTTGGAGAAGAAGGCGAAGGGCGGCGACAAGGAGGCGAAGGAGCTCTTTGATCTGATGAGCCGCTGTCTCAGCCTTCTGCGCGACGGCAGACCGGCCCGCCTCGTCGACGTGAAGCCCGAAGAGCTGAAGAGCTTTCAAGGCCTCGGCCTTTTGACCTCGAAGCCGGTGCTCTATGTCTGCAATGTCGAGGAGGCGGCGGCCGACAGCGGCAATTCCTTCTCGGCGCAAGTGCAGAAACGTGCGGCGGAAGAGGGTGCGGTCGCGGTCGTGGTCTCGGCCAAGATCGAAAGCGAGATCGCGATTCTCCCGGCGGAGGAGCAAAGGGATTATCTCGAAGCGGTCGGGCTCAAAGAGCCCGGGCTCAATCGCGTCATCCGCGCCGGCTATGATCTGTTGCGGCTCATCACTTATTTCACCGTTGGCCCCAAGGAAGCGCGCGCCTGGACTATTTCAATCGGCACCAAGGCGCCGCAGGCGGCCGGCGTCATCCACACGGATTTCGAAAAAGGCTTTATCCGCGCCGAAACGATCGCTTATGAGGATTATATCGGCGGCGGCGGCGAGGCCGGCGCGCGCGAGGCCGGAAAACTCCGGCTCGAAGGCAAGGACTATGTCGTCCAAGACGGCGACATCATGCACTTCAGATTTGCGACTTAGGCAGCTGCGCAAGAGCGTCGGCTTGGTTGCTTGATGCAGGATCAGTCAGATGCGGTGATTTTATATAATTCTGGGAAGAGGCTTTCGATCGGCTCAATATGTCCGATCCTTTCCACTATGAATTTGCGCAGTTCTTCTCTTTCCGCGAAAGCTATGACGCGGAATTCGGGAATATGAACCGTCCTTGTTGTTCGATCTGGTCTGGTAACAACATCAGGGCAATCAACGCCCAGAAAAGACAGGACTTGTCTCGTTACGACACCGTGATCGCGAACGAGATCGTAGTAGTTGATCACCCGCACATTGGCTTTATTTTCTGCGGCCACCTTCAGCCAGCCGAGGAGATGGAGTTTCCACCTTTCCAAAATAGAATCGGCCTGGCCGGTCTGATACCTGAGCATTTGGCCTTCTGGAGCGGCGCCCGAGAAGTCGATGGCGCGTTGGGTTTTTGGACCTTCATGCCATGAAAAATACTTGATGAACCTATGATAGGACAGCATCACTTCGACGGGGTTGCGCACAATATATAATATTTTCAATCGGTCGTTCAGTATGAATTCTTCGTCGCGCTCAAGAAAAAATCCTGCGGAGAAATGGCTCTTTACGATGCTTGCGCAACGGTATTCCCTGAGACGCTCGAAAAACGTCTTGACATCTTTCTTGTCATGGAAGTTCAAAAACGATCCTAATGGCTTCAAGTCGTAATTCAGGAAGGGATCATTGCTATATCGACTATTGTCGGCGATGGAATTCATCAGAAAATGCGTGCCTGACCGCTCGTGCGAGCAAACCATGACCGGTATCGGGATCTCCGTATCGGCTATGAATCGAATTGGATCGGTATTTATGTTGTTGATCGAGCGCATGATCCACCTAGCCTGGTTGCATTGCTTGAACCAGACGCCACGTCTCGCGGCCGACCATAGCTTTCAATCTCACGCGAATCATTCGTGAATCACAGATGCTGCATCTGCGGCGCAAGGCTCAAGTAAGATTCGCGTGATCTTCTCACGACGATTTCGAGCCCGACTGCGGTGCGATCACATATCGCCGCTTGATCTCATCCATGGCAGCGGCGGGGATTCGCATGGCGTCCGCACCATTTCGAGGCGATGACCTCAGCTTCCGCTCGCGTGAACCGCGGGACAATTGCGGGCTTCTCGCATTGTTCAACGAAGAGCGATTCCTGCACGGTGCGTCCGCGCGCGAGCCTTTCGCATCATGCGAGGATATGCTGATCTGGCTCGACGGAGTCCTGGCCGCGCAAAAATTCGAAATCGTCGCGGTTTTGCAAGACGAACTCGTCGGCTTCGGCGGCCTCTATGTGCTGGGTGATGGGCAGAGCCATTCAGGATGGCTCATGCTCGGCGTGCGCGAAGCATTTCAGGGACAGGGGATCGGCTCGATCCTGATGCATATGCTGGTCGCCACGGGGCAAGTCTTCGTAGGATTGCAGCGACTGCAATTGACCGTCTTCAGCGACAATGAACCCGCCATCCGGCTTTATGAGAAATTTGGATTCGAGATCGAGGGCCGTCACCGGCGCTTCGCGCGTCGCGGGACGGATTTCGTCGACGCCTTCACCATGGCGCTTCTGCTCGATGACGGAGAAGCTGCGCAGCCCGATGCCGAAGCGTTGCAGCGCACCCGGCGCGCACGCGCAGCATGGTCGCCTGATCGTGGCGGCCGTTGGGTTGCTGCTTAGAGCACCGTGCGAAGAAGTGCGTGCCGGTTTTTCGCAACAAACGATGCGTTTTTTCAAACCCAGAGCATGAATCCGCGCTCAACGCCCCTCGGCGCGGGCGCGGATCGCGGCGAGATGTTCATTGTTCTGGAACAGGACCATGATGATCTCGGTCACGATGCGCGCCGCGATCGCCGCGATCGCGACGCCAATCAGCGTTCCGGCGAGCCAGACGAGCCCGAAGAAGAAGACATGCGTCATGGTCGCCAGGGCGGCGAAAATATTCGAAATGCCGAACAGCGCGATCAAAACCAATTGCAGCAGGTAGAAGATGCGGATGATCGATGGCGTGAGATAGTGGTCGAAATTGAGAAAATCCTGCAGCTGCAACATGGTCCCCTCGCTCGGCCGCCTCGAAGTGCGGCGCCGCTCGACATCATAAATTCGCCGCACCGACCGCACCAGCCCCGCGGCGGCGGAATCTGTGCCGGAGGCAGGCAATCTTTGCCGATTGCCGCCGCAATCGCTAGACTGCGCGGCATCTTATCGCTGCGTCAGGAGAGCCGGCGGGCCGCATGATGGATTTATGTTCTTTCGAAGCCAAAACCGACTGCGTTTCTCGCATCTCTCCAAGGGTGCGGCCATGACCGGGCCCGCCGTGCCGCGCCGTCATGTCGAGCTGCCCTGCTTCGACGAAACCTTCACATCCCTGCTGACGGAGCTTTTCCGCTGGCGCCGTGATGTCCGCCGCTTCCGCCGCGATCCGGTTGGCGCGAATGTGATCGAAGAGCTTGTTGCCCTCGCCACTCTCGCGCCTTCCGTGGGGCACAGCCAGCCCTGGCGTTTCGTCAGTGTCGAGGATGCTCAACGTCGCAAGGCCGTCATCGCCGATTTCAATCGCTGCAACAGCGCGGCGCTCGCGACTTATGAAGGCGAGGAGGCGGCCCTTTATGCGCAGCTCAAATTGGCCGGCCTCTGCGAGGCGCCGGTCCATCTCGCCGTGTTCTGCGACAGGGCGCCGATCGCCGGCCGCGGCCTCGGCCGCATGACCATGCCGGAGACGCTCGCCTATTCCGTCGTCGGCGCGGTGCAAAATTTGGCGCTAGCGGCGCGCGCCCGCGGCCTCGGTGTCGGCTGGGTCTCGATCCTCGATCCTTGCGCGATCGCCGCGATCCTCGACGTGCCGGGCGAATGGCAGTTCGTTTCCTATCTCTGCATCGGCCGGCCGGAGGAGGAGCATCTCGATCCCGAGCTGGAGCGGCATGGCTGGCAGACACGCCTGCCGCAGGCGGCGGTGCTGCATCGGCGCTGAGATTGCATGGACTCCCCAATGACGTTTGACAGGTCGCCACAATGTCGCTTCTTCGCGAAAACCAGCACTTGCGCTCCCGTCTCGTCATCCTGCTTCTCTTCGCCGGCGCTGGCCTCGCGGCGTTCCTGTCGCTCGCCATATCCAAAGACCGCAATGCCCTATGGATGATCGCGCATGACAAATGCGTGCCGGACGAAGAGATCCATCACAATCCCGCGCCTTGCGTGCGTGTCGATCTCAAGGGCGGTGTGCGGCGCGGCTATGTGATCTTGAAGGATCGCCGCGGCGCCACGCAATTCCTGCTGATCCCGACGCGGCGGATTTCGGGAATCGAATCGCCCGATCTTCTCGCGCCGGATGTCCCGAACTATTGGGCCGCGGCCTGGGACAATCGGCACTTCGTCCTTTCGCGCGCCAAAAAACATCTCGCCTGGGACAAGATCGGCCTCGCCATCAATTCATCTTCGGCGCGCAGCCAGGATCAATTGCATATTCACATCGATTGCCTGCGCCCTGATGTGCGCGCCTTATTGCGCGAGCACATCGCCGAGATCGGCACGACATGGGCAAAGCTTTCCTTCGCTCTTGCCGGCCGGCGTTATTTTGTGCGCCGGCTCGCAGCGGCGGATCTCGCCGCGCAAGATCCTTTCAAGCTCTTGGCCAGCGGCCTGCCCGACGCCGGCCGCAATATGGCGCATGAGACTTTGGCCGTCGCCGGCGTCGCCTTCGCGCCAGACAACAATGGCTTCGTCCTTTTGGCCGCGCGTGCCGACCCGGCGAAGGGGTTGCGCGCGCATGGCGAGGATCTGCTCGATCACAGCTGCGCTCTGGCGGGGATGAAGTGAGCGTTGCGTGCCGCGCGAATCTTCTCCCGCTTGCGGGAGAAGATGTCATGCGAAGCATGACAGATGAGGGCTGGTGCCAATTGCAAGATCCCTCATCCGGCCGGCTCCGCCGGCCACCTTCTCCCGCAAGCGGGAGAAGGACGCTCGGCCGCCGATTGCGCTATCCCCCCGCCTGCGTGACGAGCTTGGTCGCGAGATAGGCTTCGATCGCTTCTAAGCCGCCCT
Organism: uncultured Alphaproteobacteria bacterium; assembly: GCA_963704745.1. Taxonomy (GTDB): domain Bacteria; phylum Pseudomonadota; class Alphaproteobacteria; order Rhizobiales; family Beijerinckiaceae; genus Methylovirgula. The sequence goes on along the minus strand of OY969936.1, from coordinate 32,845 downwards.
CGCTGCCATAGCCCGAGTCCTTGACGCCGCCAAAGGGCAGTTCGGGCTGGGCGAAGCCGATGTGATTGATCGTCAGCATGCCGGCCTCGACCGATTGGGCGAGTGCCGTCGCCGTCTTCGTCGAACGGGCGAAGGCATAAGAGGCGAGCCCGTAGGGCAGGCGATTGGCCTCGGCGATCGCCTCTTCGACATCACGAAAGCGGTTGACGAGGGCAATGGGGCCGAAGGGCTCTTCATTCATGGCCCGTGCGGTGACGGGCACCCCGGCAAGCACGGTCGGCGCGAAGAAATAGCCCTTGTTGCCGAGCCTCTTGCCGCCCAGCATCAGTTTCGCGCCTTGCGCGGTCGCATCTGCGATCAAACTTTCCAGCGTTGCGATGCGCCGCGCATTGGCGAGCGGCCCCATGCGCGTGTCCTCATCACACCCATTGCCGATCTTCAGCGCCTGCGCCACAGCGATGAATTTTTCGAGGAAAGGCTCATAGACCTTTTCCTGGACGAGAAAGCGGGTCGGCGAAATGCAGGCCTGCCCGGCATTGCGGAATTTTGCATTGCCGAGCAGCTTCACCGCGACATCGAGATCGGCATCGTCGCAGACGATGGCCGGCGCATGGCCGCCGAGTTCCATGGTCACGCGCTTCATATATTGTCCGGCGAGCGCGGCGAGCTGTTTGCCGACCGTCGTCGAGCCGGTGAAGGAGATTTTTCGGATCACCGGATGCGGAATGAGATAGGCGGAGATTTCGGCCGGCACGCCATAGACGAGATTGACGGCGCCGTCCGGCGCGCCGGCATCGACGACGGCGCGGATCAATTCGGCCGGTGAGGCTGGGGTCTCTTCCGGCGCCTTGACGATGATCGAGCAGCCGGCAGCAAGCGCCGCGCCGAGCTTGCGCACGATCTGCGTGATCGGAAAATTCCAGGGCGTGAAGGCGGCGACCGGGCCGACCGGCTCCTTGATCACGAGATTGAGCACCGCCTCGCTGCGCGCCGGCACGATGCGGCCATAGGCGCGCCTTGCTTCCTCGGCGAACCAGTCGAGCGTATCGGCGCCCGCGAGGATTTCGAGCCGCGCTTCGATCAGCGGCTTGCCTTCTTCGAGCGTCATGAGCAGCGCAATCTGTTCGACGCGCTCGCGGAGAATTTCGGCAGCCCGGCGCAGCACTTTGGAGCGTTCCAAGGCGGCAACGCGCCGCCAGGCGCCGAAGCCCTTAGCGGCTGCGGCTAGCGCCAGATCGAGATCGGCGATGCCGGCTTGCGCGACCGTGCCGATTTTTTCTTCTGTCGCAGGATCGATCACATCGATCGTCTTGCCGGAGAGAGAAGGCCGCCATTGGCCGTCGATCAACAGCAAGACGTCAGGATAGTTTGGCACTAAAGATCCCCTTTTCCGCATGGAAGCTCCGGGCGGGACGCTGTTCAAACGCAAGCGATCGAAGGCCAGTGACGACGCGGCGCGCGAGTGGCCCGTCGCGAGCTCCACAGCATCCGATATATGAAATATAGGGTCATTTTCGCTTGCGTCATCGCCGGTCCAGTGACGCCGCGAGCTAGAGCGTTTTCTGATCGCATCGACTTCGAGCCGGGCCTTGCGCTCGGCTCTTTTTCGACGCGGCCGATCTTCAAAGCTTCATGAATCGGGTGACGGGCAGGATTGGTCTCGTCTCAAGAATGCCCATTAGGAGGCCCTCGCCATCGCATCTCTCTGCAAGGGAGGCTGCTCGGGGCTTTTGCGCGTGAGCCAGGCCTCGCCGGCCCTGCGGCCATGTTCGCGAAGATGGGAGAGAAAGCTCCAGTCGAGATTGCTGGCGCTGGCCTCCGAGAGGCCGGTGATTTCCTCTTCTGCGACGATGCGGTGCAGGGCGAGCCGGCGCCATTTCCTCCCATCGCGGGAGAGCAAGCCGAAAATGCCGCGATAGAAATCGGCATGCTGGGCCAGCCGGTCGGTCTCGGTCAGCAAAGAAGCGTTGAAAGTGATCTGGTCGAGCCGGCGCATGATCTCCTGCGAGGTGATCGGCGTCGCCGCCTGCTGCGTCGGGGTGATCTGCACAATGAGAATATCGGGCGTCTCGCTCGCCATCACGAGCTCATGAAGCGGAGGATTGGCGGAATAGCCGCCGTCCCAATAGGCCTCATTGTCGATCGTCACCGCATGATGCAGGAGAGGCAGGCTCGTCGAGGCGAGCACAGTGTCGGCATCGATTTCGTCATTGGCGAAAATCCGGGCGCGGCCGTCGCGGACCCGCGTCGCCGAGATCAGAAGACCGATCGGCTTCGCCCGCCGCAGCCGCGCGAAATCGACTTCTTCATTCAGAAGCGCGCGGATTGGATTGAGGTCGAACGGATTATATTGGTAGGGCGAGACCAGCCGCGTCCAAAACGACAGAGTTCGAGAGGCGGCGCCGGGCATCAGCCCGGCATTGCTCCCGAAAGGGACGAAAGGGGCGGCGCGGCTCAGCCGCCGCCAGAACCGCGTGAGTTTTTCGCGCGCGGTGGCGGGACCGCCTTCGGCGAGGCCGGCGGCGAGCAGCACGGCATTGATCGCGCCGGCCGAGGCGCCGCTCACCGTGTCGAAGCTGAGGCCGGGCTCTTCGAGCAGCCGGTCGAGCACGCCGCAGGTGAATGCGCCGAAGGAGCCGCCGCCTTGCAAGGCCAGCGACAGGCGCCGCGGCGGCCAGGCCGCGTTGCCGCGGCCGAAGGCCAAATCCATATGCCGTCCTATCACTTCGAGCATGCGCATGATCCCACCTTTATGGAGAGCGCCGGGCAAAGTTCCGGAGGCCTCCCTGGAATCTTATATATTGCATCGCAATATGGAATGCGAGCGGCTCGCAGCAATGAAAATTTCTACCTATCTTACAATGATATGGCTGCATTTTTATGGGGTGTAGAGGCGCGAATGCGACAAAGCTGCGTCGCAATGCGATAGCGCCATCGCCAGGCGAATGACATGATGATTTGCGGCGGCGGCGCCGATTGCGCCGACAGCTCTGCCGCGCAGTGAAAGCCATGCCGAAGGCCTTGGCTGCTGCTGCTTTATGCTGGCGTGAGCGCGGATTGCCGCCTAAAAAAACCCATGACCCTGACCCATCGCCCCGTGCAAGCCGGAGACCATGTCTTTCTCGTCGACGGGTCTTCTTTCGTCTTTCGCGCTTATTTCCAATCGATCCGCCAGGACGCGAAATATAATTACCGGTCCGACAGGCTGCCGACCGGGGCGGTGCGGCTGTTCTGCACGAAGCTCTTCCAATTCATCCGCGAGGGCGCGGCGGGCATCAAGCCGACCCATCTCGCGATCATTTTCGACAAATCCGAAAATTCCTTCCGCAAGGAGATCTATCCGCCCTACAAGGCCAATCGCCCCGAGCCGCCGGAAGATCTCATTCCGCAATTTCCCTTGATGCGGGCCTCGGTGCGCGCCTTCGGCCTCACGCCGATCGAGCAGGACCGCTATGAGGCCGATGACCTCATTGCGACCTATGCGCGCCAAGCCCGCGAACGCGGCGCCGATGTCCTCATCATTTCCGCCGACAAGGATCTGATGCAGCTCATCGGGCCGGGTGTTTCCATGTATGATCCGGCATCCGGCGAAGCAGGCGCCAAAGGCGCGCGCGAAGAGCGCAAGATCGCCGCGCCGGAGGTCCTCGCCTATTTCGGCGTGGCGCCCGAAAAGGTCATCGATGTCCAGGCGCTCGCCGGCGATTCGACCGATAATGTGCCGGGTGCGCGCGGCATTGGCGTCAAGACCGCGGCGCAGCTGATCGGCGATTATGGCGATCTCGACACGCTTCTGGCCCGCGCCCCCGAGATCAAGCAGCCGAAGCGGCGCGAGACACTGACCGATCCCGAAAGCGTCAAGCTGATCCGGATTTCGAAAGAGCTCGTGACGCTCGTCGACGACGTCGCGGTCGAGGTGCCGCTCGATGAGCTCGGCCTGCATCAGCCCGACGCCAAGACGCTCGTCGCCTTTTTGAAGGCGATGGAATTTACGACCATCACCAAACGTGCCGCCGAAACTTACGGCGTCGATGCAGGCGCGATCGGGCCCGATCCCGCTTTTGTCGGGGGGGCCGGCTGGCGCGGCCGCAATGGGGATGTCCTGGGCGATGTCCTGCCGGAAGGCGCCGGCGAAAAGATCGTCGAGACCGAAGCGCCGCCGACGCAAGCCGCGCCGGAGGTGCTGGTGCCGCGCAAAAATGCACGCTATGGCGAGATCACGCCGAAGCAGCACGCAACGACGGGTCCTGGCGAACTCGCCGCCGCAAGAGCCGCGGAAGCGCGTGCGACGCCGGTCGATCGCTCCGCTTACAGGACGATCACGACTCTCGAAGAGCTTTCCGGTGAAATCGCCGCGGCCTATGAAGCCGGCCAGATCGCCGTCGACACGGAGACGACGTCGCTCGATCCCATGCAGGCCGAACTCGTCGGCATTTCACTTGCCATCGCGCCGGGCCGCGCGTGCTACATTCCTTTGGGCCATAGGAGCGAGGGCAAGGGCGATCTCTTCGGCTCTGCCGATCTGCTGCCCGGCCAATTGCCGCTCGAGTCCGTTCTTGCGGCGCTGAAGCCGCTGCTCGAAGCCGACGGCGTGTTGAAGATCGCGCATAACATGAAATACGACTGGCTCGTCTTCCGCCAGCACGGCATCGAAGTTAAGCCGATCGACGACACAATGCTCATCTCCTATGTGCTCGATGCAGGTCTCACCGATCACGGCATGGATGTGCTCTCCGAGAGACATCTGAACCATAAGCCGATCGCTTTTTCCGAGGTTGCCGGCTCGGGCCGTAATTTCATCGGTTTCGCCCGCGTTGCGATCGACAAGGCAGCCGAATATTCGGCCGAAGATGCCGATGTCGCTTTGCGGCTCTGGAATGTGTTGAAGCCGCGGTTGCCGGCCGAGCATATGACGGCGGTCTATGAGACGCTGGAGCGGCCGATGGTCGAAACATTGGCGCGGATGGAAGCGCGGGGAATAGCGATCGACCGCAGCATGCTGTCGCGCCTCTCCGGCGAATTCGCGCAGGACATGGCGCGGTTGGAGGCTGAGATCTTCGAGCTTGCAGGCGAGAGCTTCAATCTCGGCTCGCCGAAGCAATTGGGCGATATTCTTTTCGTCAAGATGGGCTTGGCCGGCGCCAAGAGGACGGCGACGGGCGCTTTGTCGACGGCGGCCGGGGTTCTCGAAGATCTGGCCGAAGAGGGCAATCAATTCGCCGCCCGCATTCTCGATTGGCGCCAGCTCTCGAAACTGAAATCGACCTATACGGACGCTCTGCCCAATCATGTCGACAAGGCGACGCAGCGGGTACATACCTCCTTTGCGCTGGCGGCGACGACGACCGGGCGGCTCGCCTCATCCGAGCCCAATCTCCAAAATATTCCGGTGCGCAATGAGATCGGGCGAAAAATCCGCCGCGCCTTCATCGCGACACCCGGTCACCAACTCGTCTCGGCGGATTATTCGCAGATCGAATTGCGGCTCTTGGCGCATATCGCCGATATTCCGCAATTGCGGCAAGCCTTCGCCGATGGGCTCGACATTCATGCGATGACGGCATCCGAAATGTTCGGCGTGCCGGTCGAAGGCATGCCGTCGGACGTGCGCCGCCGCGCCAAGGCGATCAATTTCGGCATCATCTACGGCATATCGGCCTTTGGTCTCGCGAACCAACTGGGAATCCCGCGCGAGGAGGCCGGCGCCTATATCAAGAAATATTTCGAGCGCTTTCCCGGCATCCGCACCTATATGGATGAAACCAAAAAATTCGCGCGCGAGAACGGCTATGTGACGACGATCTTCGGCCGCAAATGCCATTATCCGCGCATCAATGCGTCCAATCCTTCGGAGCGCGCCTTCAACGAGCGCGCCGCGATCAATGCGCCGATTCAGGGCTCCGCCGCCGACATCATCCGGCGCGCCATGGTGCGGATGGATGCGGCTTTGGAGAAGGCGAAGCTCTCTGCGCAAATGCTATTGCAGGTGCATGATGAGCTGGTCTTCGAAGTGCCTGAGGCGCAAGTCGATGCGACGATCGCGCTGGTGCGCAAGGTGATGGAGGAGGCGCCGCATCCCGCCGTCCGGCTCGCCGTGCCGCTGCATGTCGATGCCAAAGCCGCGCAGAATTGGGATGAGGCGCATTGATGGGCCAGGCGCTTTCCTTCTCCCGCTTGCGGGAGAAGGTGCCGAGCACCATGCGAAGCCTTGCCGGATTATTCCGGGCAGCTCTCGTCGTGCTTATCTTCGCTTGCGCGCTCGCCACTCCCGCCGCCGCGGCAGCGGAACATCTCCAGGGCGCGCATCTGCCACTGTGGCAAGGCCTGCCGTTCGCCGGGCTCCTGCTGTCGATCGCGCTCGGGCCGGTCTTCGCCAAAAAACTCTGGCATGTGCATTATGGCGCGGCGGCGGCGTTCTGGGCGGCGCTCGCGCTCATCCTGCTCGTCGCGACCGAAGGGTTCAAACCGACGCTCGCGGCTTTCGCCCATAGCATGATCGGCGATTATCTGCCCTTCATCCTCATGCTCTTTGCGCTCTACACGGCAGCCGGCGGCATTGTCGTGTCCGAATTCCGCCGCGCGACGGCGCTCACCAATACGGCGCTGCTCGCGGTGGGCACATTGGCCGCGAGCCTCATCGGTGCGACCGGCGCCTCGATGATCATGATCCGGCCGATGTTGCAGGCGAATGCCAAGCGGCGCCATCAGGTGCATGTCGTGATCTTCTTCATCTTTCTCGTCTCGAACATCGGCGGACTCTTGAGCCCGCTCGGCAATCCGCCGCTCTTCTTCGGCTTCTTGCGCGGGGTCAGCTTCTTCTGGCCCTTGCGCATGCTTTGGCCGCATCTTCTATTCACAGCGGCGTTGCTGCTCCTCATTTTCTATTTGATCGACAGTTCTTTCTTCCGAAAGGAAATGAAGGCGCCGATCGCGCCGGGAAAAGATGGAGCGCCGCATCTTGGGATCCGCGGCCTGCCCAATCTCGCTTTGATCGTCGCGGCTGTCGCCATCATTCTGGTGAGCGCTGCTTGGCATCCCGGTGTTGCCATCGATTATCTCGGCACGCGGCTCGAATTGCAGAATCTCCTGCGCGACACATGCCTTGCCGCCATTGGCCTCGTCTCCTTCGCGATCACGCCAAAAGAAGATCGCGCCGCCAATCATTTCTCTTGGGAGCCGCTCGAGGAGGTCGCCAAGCTCTTCGCCGCCATCTTCATCACGATCATTCCGGTGATGGCGATGCTCGCCGCCAATTCGCATGGGCCTTTCGCGCCGGTCATTGCGCTCTTGGCGCATGCTGACGGCCGGCCGAATAATGTCGCCTATTTCTGGGCGACCGGCCTCTTGTCCTCGCTTCTCGACAATGGGCCGACCTATCTCGTCTTCTTCGTCCTTGCCGGCGGCGATCCGCATGCGCTGATGGGGCCGCTCGCCAAGACGCTCGAGGCGATCTCGCTCGGCGCCGTCTTCATGGGCGCTTTGACCTATGTCGGCAATGCGCCGAATTTCATGGTCTATGCGCTGGCGCGGCGCGCCCGCGTCGAGATGCCCGGCTTCTTCGCCTATATGGCCTGGTCGGGGGCCGTGCTGGTGCCGGTGTTTATTCTGGTGACGGTGCTGTTTTTGCGGTGAGGGGGGCCAGGCCCAGCCACAAACAACCCGTCATGGCCGGGCTTGCCCCGGCCATCCACGCGGTCCATCCTGGCGGCATGCTATTGTCCGATCGAGCGTGCAATCAGTTCGACAATGTCGACAAGCGTTGGATTATGCCAATTGGTCATTACAAACGCCTTCAAAGCCTCCGCATTATTTGCAACGAAAGATACAATGTTTGGCCAATTCACCGCGGCCATGCCAGCGCCAGCAGTGAAAATAGCTGCCCCGCCTGCTTTGTAGACGCCGCCGCGCATTTCCTTCCAAGCAAATGCCGCCTCTTCTCGGGTGCCCGACATCATTTTGCCGAGGGGTGCATAGGCGATGCGCAATATCTTCGCGACGAAATTGCCTGTCGTCTTGCGCGACAGATCATTGGCTTGGTCGCCATCAAGTCCAGCCGGTGCGTCGAAAGCAGCTTGAGCTTGCTCGACCACAGCTTCTTTGGCTCGATCAGTCGCGATATCTTCGGAATGCTCGATCGCTTCGAGGATCGTTTTGCTCGAAGCAACTGTATTGCGAATGGCCTCGGCTTCTCGCGGCCCGAACCGCCGCTCGTCGAGTTCACGCCCTTTCCCGTCGCCGAAGATGAACACATTCCATGAATCCACGAGGTCGCGGAGGCTTTCGGCGACGAGGGGCACTAGCCGCGCGGGATCTGGATCGGTATGCGTCATCGATAGGTCGTGCGCTTTCAGGCGACACCTCAATGTATTGCCGCGCGACCATGCGATGCTGATCGACATGTCTTTCATGTCTTCAGGCAAGCTTTCGAGAAATCGAGCGGCTGCCTGCGTCAATTCGCCAAGTTGGTTTGGTCCAAGTCCAACGATGGTTGATGCTTTAAAGCGCGTTTCATCATAGTGCTCGCGTTGCGAAGGATCGGCGAGCGATTCATCGGTGGGGGGATCGGGCACAATATCGATGAGCCCGCGCGCGTTGATGCCGAAGCTGGTCGCTGTGGGGGTTTGTTCTGGGATTGCCTCCAATGGAGGCGGGGGTGACAGGTCATCTTCTTGCGATTCGGGTTCGAACGGAGAATCGAAAATCTCTTTTTCTATCTCGTCGATCTGTTGCCTTATTTTACCATTCACAAAGACAGGGCCTTGCAGCCAATCGGTTTCAGCAATCGACGCTCGAGCAGGTTCCAGTGGCTCTATCGAAGGGATCCCATTGAGGCGTTCTTCATACCAGTCAGTCCAAACATCCCAATTCTCTCCAAGGCCTATAAGGTCACTTTTCAATAGGGTCCAAAGGTCCATGATCCAGCTCGGTTGAGAATCCGGCCAAAGTTTTGGTGGATACAGATCGGGTCTATTGTCAGGAATCCATAATCCCGTATCGGACTCGACAGCGCCGCTCAAAAATGCCCCCGGATTGGTCAGGCCGGGCCTCATTACACCAGCGCGGCCAACTCCAGCCATTGGCACAATGCCAACAAACATTGCGCTTAAACTTGTTGCTTGTCTCGCGGCCTCAATTCCTTCCCAACAGCCAATAGGGCGATGGGCTCTAATGGAATAGACAGATTGCACGGCACAGTGAGCTGCCTTTCGTGCGGAATCGACAATGCGAGCCTCAATGGGGACATCGCCGGCTGGCGCGCTACTCTTGAGCCAAGAGGCGCTGGAAAAGTTCGCTTCAAGCATGTCTACGCATGCGTGAGCTTCATCCGCTAATTCAAACGAAGCCCAATTTGCGACTGTCCATGCGACTGATAATGCGCGAAACAGCGGCAGGACGACTAGATGCGCCAAGGCACGCTGATCAATAACATCGCGAGCGACGGCGACGGTCGGTAGCACGCGCAAGGCAGCTCGCGCGGCAATTGCTACACAGACCTCGGCCCGCTGCGCGCGAAACCAATCTTCGGCTTCTTCTCGTTTCGTGAAATTGACCAGAACCGCCTCCCGCTTCGGGACTCGCCAAGGCTAGGATGCACGCGGAAATGGCGCGGGGCAAGGTCGGTGGGGGAGCATAACTGGCAGCTTCAGGCGCATTCCCCTCCCCCTTGTGGGGAGGGGTTAGGGGTGGGGGTCATTCAACGCAGCGTTTTTTCTCGCCGTCATCGCGTTCTTTCGGAGTCGCATGACAATGGAAAATGCCCGATCGGCCTTGGACCCCCACCCCTAACCCCTCCCCACAAGGGGGAGGGGGAATCGCTCACTCTGCCGCTGCGCTCTCCATCTCCGGCGCGGCCTCGATGAACTGCCGGCTCGCGAGTTTTGCAAATTTTCCGCCTCCGGCGACGAGTTCGTCGAATGTGCCGCTTTCGACCGCATGGCCGTGATCGAAGACGATGATGCGGTCGGCATTGCGGATCGTCGAAAAGCGATGTGCGATGATGAAGGTCGTGCGGCCTTGCGTAGCTGTCGCGAGCGCCTTCTGCAATTGCGCCTCAGTCTCAGCATCGAGCGCCGATGTCGCTTCGTCCAAAATCATGATCGGTGGATTTTTTAAAAGCGCGCGGGCGATCGCGAGCCGCTGGCGTTCGCCCCCCGAAAGCGACCGGCCCCGCTCGGAAATCATGGTCGAAAGCCCATTGGCTTGGCGCGCAACGAAATCCGCCGCCTGGGCGCGCTCCAAAGCCAGCGAAAGATCGCATGCCGTCGCATCGAGCTGGCCGATGCGCAGATTTTCCTCGATCGAGCGGGCAAACAGCATCGGCTCCTGAAAGACGACGCCGATGTTGCGGCGTAGCCCCGAGAGCGTCATGTCGCGAATGTCGATGCCGTCGATCAGAATCGCGCCTTCATCCGGATCGAAGACGCGATGCAGAAGATTGAGCGTCGTCGATTTGCCGGAGCCGGTTGCGCCGACGAGCGCGATGGTCTCGCCAGGCATAATGACGAAGCTCACATCATCGACCGCCTTCGTGCCCGGCTCATAGGAAAAGGCGACATGATCGAACACGACATGGCCGGACAGCCGGCCCGGATCGCGCGCAAAAACGCGCTCGGTGACATGGGAATCCGTGTCGAGGACGCGAAAGAATTCGTGAAGTTTCGGGGCTTGCAGAAAGAGCCCGTTGATGAAGCTCACGATCTCGTTCAATTGCGCGATCAGTAAAGTCGAGAAAGCGGTGAAGGTGACGATCTGGCCGATCGACGCGAGCCCGCTCGCATGAAGCTCGACGCCGAGGAGAAAGATCGCGAGCAGCGTCAAGGTCGCGGCAGCCTTGGCGCCGATGACGGCGATCGCCCACCAGTTGAGCACTGGAAGCTGCGCGGTGAGCACAGCTTCGATGAGCTTCGCGATCGCCCGCATCTCGCTTTCGATGCGGGTGAAGCTCTGCACCACCGGAATATTGCCGAGCACGTCGGAGGCGCGCTCGGTCAGATTGGTGTTGTAGCGTTCGACCTCGTGCTGCAAGCTATTGGTCCGCCGCACCACGAAAGTGATGAGCACGCCGAAAGTCGCGACGAGCAGGATCAACAGGCTGCCGAGCCGCCAATTGATGATGAGCGACAGCGGCAGCAGCACGGTGAGCGCGACGAGCGCCGCGCATTTTTCCCGGAAGAAGGACAGCCAAAGCCAGAAGAGGCCGGCAGTGCCTTCGATCATCCCTTTGAGCAGCCGGCCGGAATGGGTCGCGCTGTGGAAGCGCATCGGCAGATGGAGCACATGTTCGAAATAGGCGCCCATGGCGGCCAGCCGTCGGCGATGGGCGAGGCGGTCGGCATGCAGACCGACGAAGACCGAGCCGAGAATGGCGAAAAGCGCAAAGCCGATCCAGGCCAAGACGAGCGGCAGAAGCGTGCCGAGGCCGGGGCTGTGATGGGCGGCCTCGCCGGCATTCATCCGGTCGACGATGCGGCCGAAGAGCACCGGCTCGGCAAATTGCGCCGAGGCCAAAGCGAGATTGCCGAGGACGAGAAAAACGCCCAATCCAGTTTCATGGCCGAGGAGGTGCAGGGCGCGGATATAGAGGCGGGGCAGTGACATGCGGCCGGATCACTTTCGACGAATGCTGCGAGTGATTATATTGATTAGATGACGCGCTAGAAAAAGCGAATCGATCAGCCGTCATGGCCGGGCTTGTCCCGGCCATCCACGCGGCTCAACTTGGCTCGATGCAGGACCGTTTCGCCTGCATCCCTCGTTCATTGCAGCCTCGTCACGGCGTGGATGGCCGGGACAAGCCCGGCCATGACGGCGGTGGGAAGCCGCTTGCAGATTGCCCGTGCATGATGCTGGCAACTCCCTTTGCAAACATCTAAACAATCCGTTTCAGAATTTATGGATTTGGCATGGCCGCAAAGAAGGACAAGGTTTTCGGCATGACCTCGCCGTCTTTGGAGGCAGAGGAGGATGTCGATTGTGTCCTCGATATGGCTCCGGCAGAAGCTGATGCTTCCGGCTCCCGGCTCAGCTTCGAGGTCGGCGCCGACGCGGCGGGCGAGCGGCTCGATCGCTTTCTGGCAAGCCGCGCGCCGGCGCGGGAAGCCGGCCTTTCGCGCACGCGTCTGAAGAGCCTGGTCGAGGGCGGTGCGGTTACGCTGGATGGCATTATCGCGGCGGACGCCGGCATCAAACTGCGGGCCGGCCAGAGCGTCAGCGTCGTCGTTCCGGCGCCGGCCGATCCCGTGCCGCGCGGCGAGGCTTTGGCGCTCGCCATCCATTATGAGGATGAACATCTCATCGTGCTCGACAAGCCCGCGGGCCTCGTCGTGCATCCGGCGCCGGGGCATGAGACGGGCACGCTGGTCAATGCGCTGATCGCCCATTGCGGGGCGGCGCTTTCCGGCATCGGCGGGGTCCGGCGGCCGGGCATCGTCCATCGGCTCGACAAGGATACGTCCGGTCTCCTCGTCGTCGCCAAGAGCGATCTCGCCCATCAGGGGCTGGCGGCGCTTTTCGCCGATCACGGCCGGACCGAGCCCTTCACCCGCGAATATCTGGCCTTCGCCTGGGGCGTCCCCGATGCGCCGTCGGGCACGATTGCGGCGCCGCTCCACCGCCATAAGACCGATCGGGAAAAAATGGCGGTCTCAAAGCAGGGCCGCGAGGCCGTTACCCATTGGCAGCTCTGCGAGACTTTTCCCGGCCGCAATGGCCAGCCGGCCGCGAGCTTGCTGCGCTGCGCGCTCGAAACCGGCCGGACGCATCAGATCCGGGTCCATTTGGCGCATATCGGCTGCCCCTTGCTCGGCGATCCGCTCTATGGCAGCGGCTTCAAGACCAAGGCCGCTTTGCTCGGGCCAAAGGCGCAGGCTGCGCTCGAAGAGCTTGGCCGCCAAGCGCTGCATGCCGCCGCCCTGGGGTTCGCCCATCCGGTGACCGAACAAGCTTTGCTGTTCGAAAGCGACTTGCCCGAGGACCTCCAGCGGCTCCACGCCCGCCTTGCCGACGGAGTCTGATGCTCATTTGATCGGGCTCTGACCGCAGTGCTGATCCAAGTCAGGGCTGAGGGCCCGGGGCGCGCTTTATGACCTATTTGTAATGGAGCCGGCCCTTTCCCGGCCCTCTTTCAGCCCATCTCCGGGCTCCCTATATAGGAATGTTGCGCGGTCGACTTCAGGAAGGTGGCCGCCGGTTCGAGCCTGCCAGAATGGGGGTTCGTTTGGAGGGTTCAAATGGCAATTGCTACGCTTCCTGTCCTCTCGGGGGACAATGGACTTGCTCGTTATCTTAATGAAATTCGGCGGTTTCCCATGCTGGAGCCGCAGGAAGAATATATGCTCGCCAAGCGCTGGCGTGAGCATGAGGATCCCGAGGCTGCGCATAGGCTCGTGACCTCGCATCTGCGTCTCGTCGCCAAGATCGCCATGGGCTATCGCGGCTATGGCCTGCCGATCGGCGAGGTGATCTCGGAGGGCAATGTCGGCCTGATGCAGGCTGTCAAACGCTTCGAGCCCGAGCGCGGCTTTCGGCTCGCGACCTATGCGATGTGGTGGATCAGGGCATCGATTCAAGAATATATTCTGCGCTCCTGGTCGCTCGTGAAGATGGGGACGACGGCGAGCCAGAAAAAGCTCTTCTTCAACCTGCGCAAGGCCAAGAGCCAGATCTCGGCGCTCGACGAGGGCGATATGCGCCCGGATCAGGTGGAGAAGATCGCGACCCGTCTCGGCGTCGCCCACCAGGATGTGATCGACATGAATCGCCGCATGTCCGGCGACGCCTCGCTCAACACGCCCTTGCGCGAGGAGGGCGAAGGCGAATGGCAGGATTGGCTGGTCGATGAAGGCGCGAGCCAGGAGAATCTCCTCGTCGATCGCGAGGAGAAGGATAATCGCCTCGGCGCTCTGCAGCAGGCCCTGAATGTGCTCAACGAGCGCGAGCGGCGCATCTTCGAGGCCCGCCGCCTCTCCGATGATCCGATCACGCTCGAGCAATTGTCGGATGAATTCGACATTTCCCGCGAGCGCGTTCGGCAGATCGAGGTCCGCGCCTTCGAGAAGGTGCAGGCCGCCGTCAAAGCGGGTGTCGCGAAGGTCGAAGCCTCGCCGGCCCGGACGAGCGAAGGCGCCGGCGCGGCTTAATCCGGCGCGCCGTCATTGCGAGGAGCATCGCAGGCAAGTTTGCGCAGGCTGCGGAAACCTGCCTGCGTAGCGACGAAGCAATCCATTTCGTTGAAAACCCTGGATTGCTTCGCTTCGCTCGCAATGACGGCATTCGACGCTCTTGCGGGCAGCCACGTATACCATTATAAGGCCTCGGCCTGTCTAAAAAAAGGCATTGGCCGCAGCGAGCGGCCTGTCGGAGTGTAGCGCAGCCTGGTAGCGCACCTCGTTCGGGACGAGGGGGTCGGAGGTTCGAATCCTCTCACTCCGACCATTATCGATTTGAAATTAATATCGTTTCTCTATCGCTCGATAGGCGCCGAATCATATCGATGAGCGGGCCGCCGGTTGATAATCGCAACAAAAAAGGTCCCGTCGGAGATGTCGGGCGCTGCATCTACTGCGGGCGGCACGGTGCGGGCTTACGGCTTCAAAAGGAGCACGTTATCCCGTTTGCGCTAGGCAGTGACGCATACTTAAAAAATGCGTCATGCGAAGACTGTGCAAAAATCACGCGTGATTTCGAAACACATTTGGCGCGAAACATCTATGGCCATCTTCGGATACATCAGGGCGTTGGAACGAGACATCCGAAAGAGCGATTGATTGAACTACCGGTGAGAGTTGCCATCAACGGAGAGTTTAGTAAGATTGTCCTTCCCGTTAATGAGCACCCATATTTTCTAATTCTTCCTGTTTGGCAATTTCCTGGTTTCTTTAGATGCGAACCGCCGAACTCAGCGTTCACGGGGTTAACGCATCATATTTTTTATTATGTCCCAGACAACATCAGAGAAACACTGGGATTAACGAGCGAGACTCTTCAGATCGGTCCAGATGCTAGAAAAATAGATCCCGCGCAATTCGCGCGTTCTGTGGCGAAGATTGCATACTGTACAGCGATCGAGGCATACGGCATCGATTCCTTTAAGCCGCTTGCTATCCGCGATCTGATCCTAGGGAAGTACTCCGCTATATCATATTTCATCGGCTCATCTTTAGAGCGACCGCCGCCCAGAGATGGGGCTGATATACCTCATCGAGTGACGATAGAATGCGGAATATGGCAAAAGCGAATACCGGTTCTCGTTGGCCATGTACGACTTTTTGCCAATAGCGGCACTCTTGAATACGGCATGCCCGTTTATCGGGTTCTTATAGGCATTCCGTCGATAGAATTGAGAAACCGATTAACTGAGGCCGCTCCTCCAAGGACAGCGTAAGGTCCATCGGACTGCGCGGTGGAGACCCAGCCGCCCGGCGCCAGATAATCGAGTTGGCTCTCGCCCGAGTTACCCAAAGGCGACTTTCAAAATCTCATAGCTCTTGCCGCCGCCCGGCGTGTTGACCTCGACGGAATCGCCGACCTTCTTGCCGATCAGAGCGCGCGCGGTCGGCGAGGTGATCGACACGCGGCCTGCCTTCACATCGGCCTCGGATTCGCCGACGATCTGATAGACTTTCTCTTCTTCCGTATCTTCGTCGATCAAGGTGACGGTAGCGCCGAACATGATCGTCGAGCCCGACAGCTTGGTGACGTCGATGACGTCGGCGCGGGACAATTTGTCCTCGAGCTCGGCGATCCTGCCTTCGTTCAGGGACTGCGCCTCCTTGGCCGCGTGATATTCGGCGTTCTCCGACAAATCGCCGTGGCTGCGCGCTTCCGCGATCGCTTGAATGATGCGGGGCCGCTCGACTTGCTGGCGCTGTTTCAATTCCTGCTCAAGGGCGGAATAGCCGTGCACCGTCATCGGAATCTTGTCCATTCTTCAGTCTCTTTCGCGTCTTTCTGCTGCGACCTGCGGTTCGACTTTCGCTACATTAGAGCATGTTGGGCAAAAGTGGAGCGGGTTTTCCAGAAGGTATACAGTTGATTTTTAAGGGTTTATCTCTTGAAGCGGGGCTGGCTAGAGCATCCCGCTTTCAAATGGGATCATTTGAAAGCGGATAAGATGCTCTAGATTTAAAAAAGTAGAGCATCGGATTATCCCAAAACCGGTATCCACTTTTGGGTCCGATGCTCTGGAAGGCAGCCGCCGGCTCCATTCGGCTGGCGCCGGTTTCTCGCGCCTGGGCCGAAACTGCGCCTCAGCCGAAATAGTCCTGCAGCGCGCGAACCTCGAGATCGCCTGCCACATAGGCCCTGATGCCCTGCGAGGCCGCGATCGCGCCGGCCAGAGTGGTGTAATAGGGGACCCTGTGCAAGAGGGCGGCACGGCGCAGCGAACGGGAATCGGCGAGCGCCTGGGCGCCTTCCGTCGTGTTGAAGACGAGCTGAATGCCGCCGTTCTTGATCGCGTCGACCACATGCGGACGGCCTTCCGAAACCTTATTGACCTTCTGCGCCGGAATGCCCTCTGTCTCCAGATAGCGCGACGTGCCGCTTGTCGCGCAGATGCGGAAGCCCAGGCTGAGCAACAGTCTCATGCAGTCGACGACGCGCGGCTTGTCGGCATCGCGGACCGAGACGAAGACGGTGCCGCTTGTCGGCACTTTGGTGCCGCCGCCGAGCTGGCTCTTGGCAAAAGCGATTTCGAAGGAACGGTCGAGGCCCATGACTTCGCCGGTCGAGCGCATTTCCGGGCCGAGCACGGTGTCGACGCCGGGGAAGCGCGCGAAGGGAAACACCGCCTCCTTGACGCCGACATGGTCGGGCCGCCGCGGCTTCAGAGCGAAGCTCGCGAGCCACTCGCCGGCCATGATGCGAGCCGCGATCTTAGCGATCGGCAGGCCGATGACCTTGGCGACGAAAGGCACCGTGCGTGAGGCGCGGGGATTCACCTCGAGAACATAGATCTCATCGTCCTTCAGCGCATATTGCACATTCATCAACCCGCCGACATTGAGGGCGAGGGCGAGCTTGCGGGTTTGATCCTCGAGGTCCGCGATCACCAAGGGCGACAGCGAGCGCGGCGGCAGCGAGCAGGCGCTGTCGCCGGAATGGATTCCCGCCTCCTCGATATGTTCCATGATGCCGCAGACGAACACATCACGCCCGTCGCAGAGCGCGTCGACATCGACTTCGACCGCGTCCGAGAGATAGCGGTCGAAGAGCAGCGGGTTCTTGCCAAGGACCGTGTTGATCTGGCCCGTCTTGTCGTTCGGATAGCGCGCCTTCACATCGCTCGGAACGAGCCCGGGCAAGGTGCCGAGCAGATAATCGTCAAGCGCGGCCTCGTCGCGGATGATCGCCATGGCGCGGCCGCCGAGCACATAGGACGGCCGGACCACTAGAGGAAGATTGAGTTCGGCGGCGACGAGCCGCGACTGCTCGACCGAATAGGCGATGCCATTCTTCGGCTGCTTGAGGCCGAGCTTGTCGAGCAGCCGTTTGAAGCGGTCGCGGTCCTCGGCGAGATCGATCGAATCGACGGATGTGCCGAGAATGGTGATCTTGGCGTCTTCGAGCACATGGGCGAGCTTTAAGGGCGTCTGCCCGCCGAACTGCACGATGGCGCCTTTGAGCGTGCCGGCCTCGCTTTCTTTGCCGAGAATTTCGAGCACGTCCTCCGCCGTCAGAGGCTCGAAATAGAGCCGGTCCGAGGTATCGTAATCGGTCGACACCGTCTCCGGATTGCAGTTGATCATGATCGTCTCATAACCTGCCTCGCGCAGCGCGAAGCTCGCATGGCAGCAGCAATAGTCGAACTCTATGCCTTGTCCGATCCGGTTCGGGCCGCCACCCAGAATGACGATTTTTTCGCGCGTGGACGGATTTGCTTCGCAGGCGGATATGCCGGCGAAAGGCGCTTCATAGGTCGAATACATATAGGCGGTGGGTGAGGCGAATTCGGCGGCGCAAGTGTCGATGCGCTTGAAGACGGGACGGACGCCGAGGTTTTGGCGCAACTCCGTCACCGCGGCTTCGGTCACATTCGCGAGCGCGGCGAGACGCGCATCGGAAAAGCCGGCCGCCTTCAGCATCCGCAGATTGGCTTCGTCCTGCGGCAGGCCGAAACTTTGCACTTTGGCCTCGAGATCGATGATCTCCTGCAGCCGCGCGATGAACCAGCGGTCGATGCCGCAGGCTGCATGGATGTCCTCATGCATCAGCCCATGCCGCAGCGCCTGAGCGACGACGAGCAAGCGATCCGGCGTCGGGCGGCCGAGCGCGGCGCGCAGGACATTCTTGTCGTCGCCCTTGCCGAAGCCGTCGATCTCGATCTCGTCGAGACCGTTGAGGCCGGTCTCGAGCGAGCGCAGCGCCTTTTGCAGGCTTTCGGCGAAGGTCCGGCCGATGGCCATGACTTCGCCGACCGATTTCATCGCCGTCGTCAGGATCGGCTCGGCGCCGGGAAATTTTTCGAAGGCGAAGCGCGGGATCTTGGTGACGACATAATCGATCGTCGGCTCGAAGGAGGCGGGCGTGGCGCCGCCGGTGATGTCATTGGCGATTTCGTCGAGCGTATAGCCGACGGCGAGTTTGGCCGCGACCTTGGCGATCGGAAAGCCGGTCGCCTTCGAGGCCAGCGCCGAGGAGCGCGACACCCGCGGGTTCATCTCGATCACGACCATCCGGCCGTTTTCCGGATCGACGGCGAATTGCACATTGGAGCCGCCGGTCTCGACGCCGATCTCGCGCAGCACGGCGAGAGCGGCATCGCGCATCGTCTGATACTCTTTGTCGGTCAGAGTGAGCGCCGGGGCGACAGTGATCGAATCCCCCGTATGCACGCCCATCGGATCGATGTTCTCGATCGAGCAGATGATGATGCAATTATCCGCTTTGTCGCGGACGACCTCCATCTCATATTCCTTCCAGCCGAGGACGCTTTCCTCGACCAGAACCTCACTCGTCGGCGAGGCATCTATGCCGCGCTCGATGATCTCGATGAATTCCTCTTTGTTGTAGGCGATGCCGCCGCCCGTGCCGCCCATGGTGAAGGAAGGGCGGATGATGGCCGGCAGGCCGATATCGTCGAGGATGGCGAGCGCCTGCGCCAGCGTCTTGATCTGATGCGAGCGCGGCGTCGAAAGCCCGATCCGCGTCATCGCCTCGCGGAAGAGCTCGCGGTCCTCCGCCTTGTCGATCGCCTCCGCCGTCGCGCCGATGATCTCGACGTCATATTTCGCGAGCACGCCCATGCGCTTCAGCGACAAAGCGCAATTCAATGCTGTCTGGCCGCCCATGGTCGGCAGCAGCGCGAAGCCGCCCGGCGCGGCGTAGCGCTCCTCGGCGATGATCTTGGCGACGACTTCCGGCGTGATCGGCTCGATATAGGTCCGATCGGCCATGTCGGGATCGGTCATGATCGTCGCCGGATTGGAATTCACGAGGACGATGCGATAGCCCTCCGCCCGCAGTGCCTTGCAGGCCTGGGTTCCGGAATAATCGAATTCGCAGGCCTGGCCGATGATGATCGGGCCGGCCCCAATGATCATGATGGTCGAAATATCCGTCCGTTTGGCCATGTGGGGCGTGGTACTCCTTGCCGCAGGTTTTGGGCTGCGCGCTGCGCACCGTTATCATTGATGGAGATGTAGCGCGCAAACCTTCTCCCGCAAGCGGAGAAGGAGCAAGCCCAACCAGCGGCTGCTCACGACAGATCGACGGCGCAGCGCTTCAGATCTTCCAGAGCGCAATATTCGAGCGCACCCTCATGCGTCGCCCGCAGCACGACGCGCGGCATCTTGCCTGCCTCGAAAGCCTCTTGCCAGCGCGGCGCGCAAAGGCACCAGCGGTCGCCGGGCTTGAGGCCCGGAAAGCCATATTGCGGCGCCGGCGTCGAAAGATCATTGCCGGCAGCCTTGGAGAAGGCGAGGAATTCCTCAGTCGAGACGATGCAGACGGTGTGGCTGGCGGTATCTTCGCGCGAGGTGTCGCAGCAGCCATTGCGGTAAAAGCCGGTCAAAGGCGCATGCGAACAAGATTCGAGCGGCGAGCCGAGCACATTGTGGGACGGCCGGCGACCGCCGCCGCCGCTATTTTCCCTGAACATAGGGGATTCCTCAAAACAAACGACGCTGCGATCGATCCACGCCGATGTCGCAGCCTGACGGGCATTTGCCGCGAACAAATCAGAATAGCTTGCGCGCCGCAACTCGTTTCCGCTGCGCCGGGGCTTCGGCGCCTCAGGCCGGTATCGCCGCAGGCGCCACGGCCGGCGCCGGGCCGCTGGCGGCGCTCGGCGCTCCGGAGTCGGCGCCGATCTGTTGACAGAATTCCCGCGACCGTCGGAACAGGCGTTCCGACTGCAACGACACTTCGTCCGTGGCGGCCAGGATTTCCGTGGCGATCCGCTGCGTCTCGCTGGTCGAGCGGCCGACCTCCTGCAGGATCGCGGTGAGATTCTGCGCCTCATCGGCGGCGGCACCGGCACAGCGCGCAATGTCGCGGCTCGCCCTGTCCTTCTGGCCCATCACATCGCCGAGCTGGCCGGACATGTCGGCGATGCGGCCGATGCGGTGGACGGTCACGCCGATCGCGGCGACGACCTGGTCGGTGGCAGATTTCACCGTTTCGATCCGCTGCGCGATATCGGCGGCGGCACGCGAGGTTTCATGCGCCAGGCCTTTCACCTCGCTCGCCACGACGGCGAAGCCGCGTCCAGCCTCGCCGCAGCGCGCCGCTTCGATCGTCGCATTGAGGGCGAGAAGATTGGTCTGATAAGCGACGCCGCCGATGAAATCGGCGATCTGGCCGATGGTCTCGACCGCTTCGACCAGTTCATTGGCTCGTTTGGAGGTCGCTCTTCCGTCGCCAGTCGCGAGCATCGCGATCTCGCCGGCCGTCATGAACAGCTCGTTCATCTTGCCGATCGTCGCGGTGAGGTCCGACGAGGACTCGAAGAGCCTTTCCGTGGTTGCGATCCGGTCCTTGGAAAAGATGACGACTTTCTTGGTTCGGTCGTCAGTGGCCCCGGCGATGTCGCGCATCACCGCGGCATTGCGCTGCAATTCCGTCGCGGCCGAGGACAGCGCGCCAATGGCGTCCATGACCTCTTGCTGGAAGACTTCGACCACGCGCTGGCGTTCGCTGGCCAAGGCTGCGGCGGCGCGCGCCTCGGTCGCGGCGGTTTCCTGTTCGAGCCGTTGGACCGAGAGCCCTTTGTCGCGAAACACCAGTATGGCGCGCGCCACCTCGCCGACCTCGTCGCGGCGTCCGGTGTAGCCGATCTCGGCGTCGAAATGGCCATTGGCGATTCGGCGCATGGCATCGGCAAGCCGCAACATCGGCCGTGCGATGGCGAGCGAAGCCCAGGCCACAGCGCCGAGGAAAAAGGCGACATAGCCGAGGGCGAAAATCTCGAGCGTGTTGCGGACGCCGGCGGATTTCACATTTTGCGCATATTCGATGCGATCCTTCGCTTCGCGTCCGAGTTCGAGCGAAAGATGAGTGAGGCTCGCCTCGAGGTCGTCGCGTATGGCCGAGAACCGATATTCCAATTGGAATTCCGGCGTTTCCGCCCCGGGGGCGGGAAAACCATCCAAGAATTTGCGCAGCCGGTCGAAGCGCAGCGAAACCGCGGCAATGTCCTTCGACGCTTCTGGGCAGAGGCCGCCGACCGTCGTGAGCCAATTGCGAAAGCGCCGGGTTTCCTCGTTGATCGAATAGCGGATGTCGTGCAGATCATCCGCTTTCGCATCTTTCAGCTGATAGGCGAGCACGCCGAAGACGCCTTCCGAGGCTTTGGCTTCGCCGAGCGCGACGCGCGCCGGATATTGGCGGTTGATGATGTCGGCATCCGTCTTCTGCAGATCGACGATTTTCGTCCAGATGATGGCGCCGCTGATGCCGGTCAGCATCGCAAAAGCAACGATCACGAGAGCGAAGCGATGCGTAAGTCGGATGGGGGTAGGCGGGATCCGAATGGGTCGGATGCTGCGAGAATGGATTTGCACTTACTGCCCCCTGCAAGTCCGGCGCGATCGCATCCCTGAGCTTTGCTCCGCGCAACCGGCCGATCTCCACTGGCCGGCCCGCTCGATGCGAAGTTTTCGGCAGCGCGAGGCGCCGGGTGCGGGATGGAGACCACCGAATCGATGGTCATGGTGCGTTGCGATAATGACCTAACGTTAAAATTGGATGAGATCGGCCGATAAAAGATCTTCGGCATGTCCGACTCGCAAGCCACGGAGAGCTTTTTAGAAGCCACAGAGCTGTCGTTCGACGCCTTGACGCCGTTCAGGCAAAGGCTTGGATAATCGATGTTTTTCAGCCACGCTGTGGCGCCGGCGCAACAGACGGCGCAGGCCTTGGCTGATATAAAGACAGGGCTGACGACCTGCGGAGCCGGCCGGGGGGCTACGGCTCGATTTGGAAAGCAGGCGGAGGGGAAGGCAAAAGCCCGGTTTCATTCGAGATGAAACCGGGCTTTTCGTTGCGCGAGTTTTCGTGAACGCGCGCGGCTCAGACGAGCGAGGCGCAGAAGCGCTGGATCTTGGCGCAGGCCTCTTCGAGCACCGGGGTCGCGGTCGCATAAGAGATCCGGAAATTCGGTCCGAGACCGAAGGCCGATCCCTGCACCACGGCCACGCCTTCCGTTTCCAGAAGCGCCGAGACGAAATCCTCGTCGGTCGCAATGGTCTTGCCTTCGGGAGTCTTGCGGCCGATGGCTTCGGCGCAGGACGGATAGACATAGAAGGCGCCTTCCGGCGCCGGGCATTTCAGATATTTCGCCTGGTTGATCATGGAGACGACGAGGTTGCGTCGCTCTTCGAAGACCCTGCGCCGCTCCGGAATGAAATCCTGCGGCCCGTTCAGGGCCTCGACGGCCGCCCATTGCGCGATCGAGCAGGCGCCCGAGGTCTGCTGGCCCTGCAACATATCCATCGCCTTGATGAGGTGGTCCGGGCCGGCGGCGTAGCCGATGCGCCAGCCGGTCATCGCATAGGATTTCGATACGCCATTCATGGTGAGCGTCCGATCCATCAGCCGCGGCTCGACGGCAGCCAGCGTCGTAAAGACGAAATCGCCATAGATGAGATGCTCATAGATGTCGTCGCTGAGAACCCAGACATGCGGATGCGCGAGCAGGACGTCGGCGAGTGCCTTCAGCTCGTCGCGCGTATAGGCCGCGCCGGACGGGTTGGAGGGCGAATTCAGCATCAGCCATTTGGTCTTCGCCGTGATGGCCTTGTCGAGATCTTCCGGGCGCAGCTTGAAGCCATGCTCCATCCTGGTCTCGATCGTCACCGGCGTTCCGCCGGCGATCACGACCATGTCGGGATAGCTCACCCAATAGGGCGCCGGGATGATGACCTCGTCGCCGGGATTGACCGTCGCGAGGAAGGTGTTGAACAGAATGTGCTTCCCGCCGGTGCCGACGATCGTTTGCGAGGGCTTGTAGTCGAGCCCGTTCTCGCGCTTGAACTTTGCGGCGATGGCTTCGCGCAGCGGCGGGATGCCGGCAACCGGCGTATATTTCGTCTCGCCGCGCTCGATCGCCGCGATCGCCGCCTTTTTAATATTGTCCGGCGTGTCGAAGTCGGGTTCGCCGATCGACAAGGAAATA
This sequence comes from uncultured Alphaproteobacteria bacterium, assembly GCA_963704745.1. Classification (GTDB taxonomy): domain Bacteria; phylum Pseudomonadota; class Alphaproteobacteria; order Rhizobiales; family Beijerinckiaceae; genus Methylovirgula. The sequence goes on along the minus strand of OY969936.1, from coordinate 9,234 downwards.
ATGTCGCGCCCGGCGTTTTTCAGATCGCGCGCCTTCTGCGTCACCGCGATGGTCGCGGACGGTTTCACGCGAAGCAAGGCGTCGGAAATGAAGGCCATGGACGAAGGCTCCGATTGGGAAGGGGGAGGGGGCGTTCGGCCATCTCCCGATCTTTTCCGAGACATGCCGATGCACTTGCCAGTGCCCGGGCGGATCGCGCCGCGGCGGCCGGACCTTAAGTTCGCTGTGGCCCAAGGGCAACCCGAAAATCTCCCTTACAACTCTCGCAAGAGGTCTCGGCACAGTATGGGTCGGCCTTTCCGGTCCGGCCGGCCGAATTGTTCAATTCGGCGTGTCTTTAAGGAGACAGCTATGAAATTTTTGACCAAGAAGGCGCAAAATTTTTTGCTTGCTCCCCGCTCCGCAAACGAGCTTAACGCAATCCTCCCCCGCGCTCCGCATTATAGCTATCGAAACGCTTTTGCCTGCGGTGGCGACGTCGGCGGCCTGCCTCCGGAACGGGGCGCTTTCCGCTAACCTATTGACTTCGAAATAGATCGTCGCGCTTTAGGCCGCCGGTGCCCTTGCCTTTGCCCAGAGCGGAGGGCCGCGCCATGGGCGTTTGCGAACCGCCCGCCGGGTCGGAAAAGGCAAGGCTGAACGGCTGATGTTGCGAAACAGCGTAGCTCATAAGCAACAGTCAAGACAATGATTCGGATCAGCGAAACTTTTTGTAGGGTTGTTGCGTTAAGGTGACGAACGGGTTGTTTATCGGCCTCGGCGATGAGTTTGAGCAAGGTCAAAGCCGCCCACGCGGAACAGCATGAATATGTGTGCAAAGGCACAGGCGAGGGCGGCGTGATGTCGTAATCCATGTGCGTCTTGGGGGCGCGTTTCGGGGATGGTGCCGCGAAGGAGTTGAGTATGTCGATCGCTGATCACTTCTATCACACGCCCGACGCGGGGTTCGTCCGGACGTATGATTCACAGGCCGCACGCCGCCAGTTTCAGGTTTCGGTCGTGCTCATTTTGGTTTTGGCCTTGGCTGCCTTTGCGCTCGGCCTGCTGGTCCGTTTCGACGCGCCGGCTTCGGCCACACAACCTGCGCCGAGCAAGATCCATAATGTACATTTTGCCGGACTTCCGACCGCGATCCGGAGCTGGCTTCAAGCTGTCTCGGCCAGCGATGCCGGCACGAAGTCGCCGCTGCTGAGACGAGCATTCCACGACTCCCACAGCCCCCCGTAGGGGAGTCGTGCATTGGGGCCGCGTTCGCTAGAACGCGGCCCTTTTTTTGCGCCTCGTCCGGCGCGGCGGCCGCGAGTCCTCGATCGCCGCAACCTTTCGGTAGCCAGCAGCCGTTAGACTGGCCCGCATGACGACAAAACCAATTCAACCCTTCGGCCGGCGGGGCCGCGCGCCGAGCTTATCGCGTCCCGGCCTTGCGTCGGCGGCCGGTCCGGACGCGCCCCCGCTCCAAACCGCTGCCTCGCGGCAGCCGAACGGCTTGCCTCCCGATCTCATTGCCAGCCTGCTGCATCCGCCCGGCACTGAGTCCGCGGTTGCGACCGATAGGGGCGGGAAAGTTCCGCGCTCCTTTCGTGCCGCGATTCTCGCCGGCCTGATCGTCGCTATTCTCAATGCGGCGGCCAATGCCGCTTTTGCGGCGCATGCGACGGCGGGCTTGAACGATTTTTCGCTCGGTTCGGCGAAGCTGCCTGTTGCCGCCGCGCTCCTGATGGGGGCGCTTTGGAGCGGCGGCAGAAGCAGCGCCGTCTGCCTCCTCGTCGCGCATTGGCTGCTGGCGCGGATGGGCCGCACGTCGCATATCGACTATATGCTCGGCGGCGGTGGCGCCGCCTTGGCTTTGGCCCTGATCATGTCTGCCCTGGGCGGTGGCCTGGGGCCGGGCGGGCTTGGAATGGAGATCTTCTCCGGCATGGCCGCGGGCCTTTTCTATCGGCAGTTTGCCGGCACGCAGCGCAATGCGGCCTAAATCTTGGCGTCGCGGGCCTGCGTCGGCGTCGCAGGCCGGTCCCGTTTTGCGCCGCGCCGGTTTGGCCCCATATTGGGGCCATGCCCAAAGCGCCGAAATCCACTAGCCATTCATCCCCCGGCGAGGCGGCGTCTCGGACTCCCCGCTCCAAAGCCTCGAAACCCGAGCTGAAGCCGCTCGGCGAACATCTCGCCGCTTTGCTGAACCCGGCCCTCAACGAACGCCAGCAAGGCTTTGCCGAGGCGCCGCAGCGCGCTTTCGAAGCGAGCGGCTTCCGCGAGGAAGGCGACATGGCACCTCCGCCGGGCATGGGCGGCGTCGAAGCGACCATCGCGTCGCTGAAGGATCTCCTCGAGCGTGGCGATCCCAATCTTCGCGACAAAAACCCCTGGACGCCGCATCGGCCGATGCGGCCGGAAAAATCCGAAGGCGGCATCAGTTTCGATCTCGTCTCGGATTATGAACCGCGCGGCGATCAGCCCGCTGCGATCGACGAACTCGTCGCCGGCATCGGTAGCGGCGAGCGCGATCAGGTGCTGCTCGGCGTCACCGGCTCCGGCAAGACTTTCACCATGGCCCAGGTCATCGCCGCTACCCAACGCCCGGCCTTGATTCTCGCCCCCAACAAGACGCTGGCGGCGCAGCTCTATGGCGAGTTCAAAAGCTTCTTTCCGGAGAATGCGGTCGAATATTTCGTCTCTTATTACGATTACTATCAGCCGGAAGCCTATGTGCCGCGCACCGACACCTATATCGAGAAGGAAAGCTCGATCAACGAGCAGATCGACCGCATGCGCCATGCGGCGACGCGCTCTTTGCTCGAACGCGACGATGTGATCATCGTCGCCTCGGTTTCCTGCATCTATGGCATCGGCTCGGTCGAGACCTATACGGCGATGACCTTCACCTTGAAGCAGGGCGAGCGGATCGACCAGCGCCAGCTCATCGCCGATCTCGTCGCTTTGCAATACAAACGCTCGGCCGGGGATTTTTCGCGCGGCGCATTTCGCGTGCGCGGCGATACGATCGATCTCTTCCCCGCCCATTATGAAGACCGCGCCTGGCGGATCGCTTTCTTCGGCGACGAGATCGAGACCATTGTCGAATTCGATCCCTTGACCGGGCAGAAGACGGCCGATCTCGAATTCGTCAAGATCTATGCGAATTCGCATTATGTGACGCCGCGGCCGACGCTCATTCAGTCGATCAAGGGCATCAAGGAGGAAATGAAGCAGCGGCTCATCGAGCTTTATGGCTCAGGCCGGCTGCTCGAGGCGCAAAGGCTCGAGCAGCGCACCATGTTCGACCTCGAAATGCTGGAGGCGACCGGCTCCTGCGCCGGCATCGAGAATTATTCGCGCTATCTCACCGGCCGCAAGCCGGGCGAGCCGCCGCCGACTCTCTTCGAATATTTGCCCGACAACGCACTGGTCTTTGTCGACGAGTCGCACGTGACCATTCCGCAGATCGGCGGCATGTATCGCGGCGATTTTCGGCGCAAGGCGACGCTCGCCGAATATGGTTTTCGGCTGCCCTCCTGTATGGACAATCGGCCCTTGCGCTTCGAGGAATGGGAGGCGATGCGGCCGCAATGCGTGCATGTCTCGGCGACGCCAGGCCATTGGGAGATGGAGCGCACCGGCGGCATTTTCGTCGAGCAGGTGATCCGCCCGACCGGCCTCATCGATCCGCCGGTGGAGGTACGGCCGGCGCGGGCGCAGGTGGATGATCTCCTCGGTGAGGTGCGCGAGGTCGCGCTGCGCGGCTATCGCTCGCTTGTGACGGTGCTGACCAAGCGCATGGCCGAGGATCTGACCGAATATCTGCACGAACATGGCGTGCGCGTGCGCTACATGCATTCCGACATCGACACGCTGGAACGCATCGAGATCATCCGCGATCTGCGGCTCGGCGCCTTCGACGTGCTGATCGGCATCAATCTTCTGCGCGAAGGCCTCGACATTCCCGAATGCGCGCTGGTCGCCATCCTCGATGCCGACAAGGAAGGTTTTTTGCGCAGCGAGACCTCTTTGGTTCAAACCATTGGTCGCGCGGCGAGAAATGTCGACGGCCGGGTGATCCTTTATGCCGATCAGGTGACGGGCTCGATGGCGCGGGCCATGGCGGAGACCAGCCGCCGCCGCGAAAAACAGCAGGCTTTCAATGTCGAGAACGGCATCACGCCGTCTTCGATCAAGCGTGCGATCCAAGATATTCTGGGTTCCGTCTATGAGCAGGATCATGTGACGGTCGATGCCGGCCTTGCCGCGCCGCAGGAGCTGATCGGCCATAACTTTAAAGCGACGCTCGCCGATCTCGAAAAGAAGATGCGCGAGGCCGCGGCCAATCTCGACTTCGAAACGGCGGCAAGGCTGCGCGATGAGATCAAAAGGCTGCAGGCGGTCGAGCTGACCGTCGCCGGCGATCCGCTGGCGCGGCAAGCGGAAATCGACGAGCAGGGCGGCGGCTATTCCGGCAAGCCCAAATATGGGTCGGCCGCGAACCTTCCGCCGAACCGGCCGCATCGGCCGACGGACGAAGAAATGGGGCCGCATAATTTCGGCGGCGGCGAAGCCAAGCCGCGGAGTTCAGCCGGCAAGGGCGGGACAAGGGCGTGGAAGGGGAAGAAGAGGTGAGGAGCGTCATGCCCGCGCTTGACGCGGGCATCTAGGCAGTGAAGCCGAACGCCTGAAGCGCAGAATCCTGCGAGCTTCGGCTGAAACTCGGTTATGGTAGCGAATCGCTTCCAGGAGTAAGGCCCAATTCATGAGCCAGTTGCTCATCAATCAATTTCTGAACGAATTGGATCGCTTGCGAACGGTTTCGGGGACGAACCGCGAGACCGTGGTCCGCGAGGCCTTCAAAGATCTGCTGAAGGCCTGGGCGAAGTCACACGAGCTCGTCTTTATCCCCGAATATGAAGTCATCACGCCCGCGAAAGAACGGCGCCTCGTCGATGGAGCGCTTCTCTATTCCTTGCGTGTGCCTTTCGGCTATTGGGAAGCCAAAGACGAGAAGGACGATCTCGACGAAGAGATCGCGACGAAGTTTCGTCGCGGCTATCCGCAGACCAATATCATCTTCGAGGATTCACGCACGGCGGTGTTGATCCAAAACCGCCAGGAAATTATCCGCACGTCAGTTGAGGACACGCAAAAGCTAGAGCGGCTTCTCAATCTGTATTTCGCCTATGAGCGGCCGGAAATCGCGGAATTTCGCAAGGCCGTCGAGCAATTCAAAACCGACCTGCCTGCCGTGCTCGACGCATTGCGCGAAAAAATAGAGGGATCAGCTGAGAGCAATACAGCCTTTCGCGCTGAAGAGTTGAAATTCCTCAAGCACGCCCAGGAGACGATCAATCCGGCAGTGACGCCCGCCGATGTGCGGGAGATGCTGATCCAACATATTTTGACGGAGGAAATTTTTTCAAAAGTCTATGACGACGATCAGTTTCACCGCGAAAATAATATTGCGAAAGAGCTCTATGCGCTGGAAGAGAAATTCTTTACCGGCAGCGCCAAGAAGCAGACGCTGAAGCAGTTGGAGCCCTATTACGCGGCGATCCGCTCTGCTGCGGCGCAGATTTCGAGCCATGTGGAAAAGCAGACCTTTCTCAAGGTCATCTATGAGAACTTTTACAAGGTCTATAATCCCAAGGCTGCCGATCGACTCGGCGTGATTTACACACCGCATGAAATTGTGCGCTTCATGATCGAAAGCGCCGATTGGCTATGCGAAAAACATTTCGGCAAAAATCTTATCGACAGCGGCGTCGAAATTCTCGATCCGGCGACCGGCACCGGCACATTCATTTGCGAATTGCTGGAGCATTTTCGCGGACAAAGGCAGAAGCTCCTCCACAAATACAAGGAGGAGCTGCATGCCAATGAAGTGGCGATCCTGCCCTACTACGTCGCCAATCTGAATATCGAAGCGACCTATGCCGCGATCACCGGCCAATATGCGGAGTTTCCGAATCTCTGCTTCGTCGACACGCTCGATAATGTTGCGGGCCTCGGCAAATTTTCCGGCCATCAGGAAGATTTGTTCGGTGCGATGTCGGATGAAAATGTCGAGCGCATCAAGCGCCAGAATAAGCGCAAGATTTCCGTCATTATTGGCAATCCGCCTTACAATGCCAATCAGCAGAATGAGAACGACAATAATAAGAACCGTGAATATCAACGCATAGATGAACGGATCAAGGCAACATACATTAAAGAGAGCGCCGCGCAGAAGACCAAGCTTTATGACATGTACGCGCGTTTTTTCCGCTGGGCGAGCGATCGGCTGAAAGACGACGGCATCATAGCTTTCGTGTCGAATTGTAGCTTCGTCGATAAGCGGACGTTCGACGGAGTCCGTAAGGTCGTGGCGCGCGAATTCAACGAAATTTGCATCGTCGATCTCGGCGGCGACGTGCGCGACAATCCGAAGCTTTCAGGCACGAAGCATAATGTCTTCGGCATTCAGACCGGTGTGGCAATCTCTTTTCTGGTCAAACGTAAAGGCGCGTCGGGATGCTATATCCAATATGCTCGTAGGCCTGAAATGGATACGGCCGATGACAAGCTGTCGTTTCTGTCGACGACTAAGCTTTCGTCTTTGGCGGTCGAAGAAATCAAGCCAGATAAAAATGCAACATGGATTAATGCGGGTGAAGTTGGTTTCAATGTATTCCTGCCTTTAGCCGATAAATCTATTAAGGCTGATCTGCGCGGAGCCGGCGACAAAGCAGTCTTCACACTCTTTTCGCTTGGGGTTTCCACCAACCGCGATGAATGGGTTTATGATTTCGATGAGGCGACACTGGCGAAAAAGCTCAAGGAGCTTTCGAACGTCTATCATTCGCAAAAGGCAGGCGCGGCGTTCGACCCACGTATCAAATGGTCACGCAATTTGAAACGCCGGCTCGAACAAGGTCGTAAAGAGCTTTTTTCGTCAGATCGCATCCTGAGAGCTGCCTACCGTCCCTTTACGGAAAAATGCCTCTACGACTCCCAGCTCTTTATCGATGAGAATGGGGCGCGCAGCGCCATGTTCCCGGCAGGCGCAAAGAATATTTCGATTTGTTTCAGTGATGTCGGATTCCGATCATCCTTCTGTGTGCTTGCGGTCGATGGCCCTGCCGATCTTCATTTCGGCGCGTCAGTCGACGCCTACCAGCAGGTCCCGCTTAATCGCTTTGTGGGTACGGATCGCCTCGACAACATTACCGATTGGGCGCTTGAGCAATTTTGCGCGCGTTATGCCGGTGATGCTCGCCCCATCACCAAGGACGCGATTTTTCATTATGTCTATGCCGTGCTGCATGACCCGATCTATCGCGAAAAATATGCGCTGAACCTTAAGCGCGAATTCCCGCGCATTCCTTTCTATGAAAAGTTCTGGCGCTGGGCCGATTGGGGCGAAGCGCTGATGCAGCTCCATATCGGCTATGAGAGCGTCGCGCCCTGGCCGCTCAACCGCACCGATGTGAAGGATGAGAAGTCAGAAAAGGCGGGGCTTGCCCCGAAGACCATTCTGAAAGCCGACAAAGAGCACGGGATCATCGTGCTGGACAGCGAGACGCAGCTTTCAGGCATCCCGAAAGAGGCTTGGGACTATCGCCTGGGCAATCGCTCGGCGCTCGAATGGATTCTCGATCAATATAAGGAAAAGACGCCGAAAGACCCGACGATCCGGGCAAAGTTCAACACCTATCGCTTCGCGGATTACAAAGAGAAGGTCATTGATTTACTGACCCGCGTCACGCGCGTGAGCGTCGAGACGCAGGCCGTCGTCGAGGCGATGAGGAAGGTGCCGCGATGAAGGGGCGTCGCCCGGGCCAAATGCATGGATGGCCGGAACAAGTCCGGCCATGACGGCGGCAAGGCTTGCGCCAATCCTTCCCCTGAAAGGGGAAGGTGTCATGCGAAGCATGACGGATGGGGTCCCCACCCGGCCGCTGGGCGGCCACCCTCCCCTGAAGGGGAGGGATTCGCCTTGATCAGAATGCGAAGTTTACTCCGCCGCCTTTTTGAAATCCGAGAAGGTGCATTGGCCCGCCGTTGTGGCATGGGCGCGCGGAAATTCGACGACGTTCTGCGCATGATCGAAGGGCAGTCGCAGCGCCTGCCAGACATCGGCCATGGCGTCGACCAAATGCGCGACATGGCCATCCGTATGCAGCGGCGTCGGGGTGATGCGCAGCCGCTCGCTGCCGCGCGCGACGGTCGGATAGTTGATCGGCTGAATATAGATGCCATGCCGCTCGAGCAGCATGTCGGAGGCCGCCTTGCAGCGCTCGGCATCGCCGACCAAGACCGGCACGATATGCGATGGATTGGGCATCACCGGCAGGCCGGCGGCCGACAGCGCATGTTTGGTGAGAGCCGCCTGGCGCTGATGCTGATTGCGCCAGATCGCGCCGTGCTTCAGGAGCTGCACCGCCGTCTTCGCCGCGGCGGCGACCGCCGGCGGCAGAGCCGTCGTAAAAATGAAGGAGGGCGCGTAGCTGCGCACCGCGTCGATGATCGCGCTGTCTCCGGCAATATAGCCGCCGAGCGTGCCGAAGCCTTTGGCGAGCGTGCCCTCGATGACATCGATCTCGCTCATCACCCCGTCGCGCTCGGCAATGCCGCCGCCGCGCGGGCCATAGAGGCCGACCGCATGGACCTCGTCCATATAGGTCATGGCATGATAGCGCTGCGCGAGAGCGGCGATTTTGCCGACCGGCGCGATGTCGCCATGCATGGAATAGAGGCTCTCGAAGGCGATGAGCTTCGGCCGCTCTTTGCCGGCCGCCCGCAAAAGCTCTTCGAGATGGTCGAGATCATTGTGGCGAAAGATCTGCCGCTGCGCGCCGGAGCGCTTGATGCCCTCGATCATCGAATTGTGATTATATTGATCCGAAAGGATCAGGCAGTCGGGCAGAAGCTGGCCGATCGTGCCGAGCGCGGCGAGATTGGAGATCCAGCCGGAGGTGAAGACGAGCGCCTGATCCTTGCCATGGAGATCGGCCAGTTCGGCTTCGAGCGCGACCAGCGGATGGCTGGTGCCGGAAATATTGCGGGTGCCGCCGGCGCCGGCGCCATGCCGCGCCGCAGCATCATGCATCGCCGCGATGACGTCCGGATGGCTGCCCATGCACAGATAATCGTTCGAGCACCAGATCACGACATCTTCGACCGAGCCATCGGGCCGGTGATGTCGCGCAAAAGGGAAGCGTTCGACGTCCCGCTCGATATCGACGAAGACGCGGTAGCGCCGCTCCGCCC